>NZ_FQUE01000046.1 GCF_900128995.1 Loktanella atrilutea
CACCTGCGAGCCTTTCCATTGGCCTCAACAGGGGAATTATGCGCGACCGATGATCAGGGGGGCATGCCCCCCTGATCATCGGCATCAGCGCCAAACTGGGGAAATTTCATCCAGCCGTTTTGGGGAGATTACGTCCAGCACTCACAGAGTTGCGCGGACGTCAACCGGACGGCACCCTCGGTCATCGCAGGCCAGGGAAAGCGGCCGCGTTCCAGGACTTTATAGTAGAGGCAAAAACCCTGACCGTCCCAATACAGAAGTTTGAGCCGGTCACCCTTGCGGCCGCGGAAGGCGAAGACTGCGCCGCCCGCAGGCTTCTGGCGCAGGACGTCCTGGGTGAGCGCAGCCAGACCGGCAATGCCCTTGCGCATGTCCGTGACACCGCAAGCCACGTAGACGCGAACACCAGTGCCCGGACCAATCATGCCGCTTCCACAGCACGGATCAGCTGCGTCAGCGCCCCGGCAGCCATGCGGCTGTCGAAGTGCAGGCTGCGGCCGTTGCTCAGACGAAGTTCGACTGCCATCGGGGCCGCAATGTTGGGCGTGTCAGCGATGGCGGGAACGCCGTGTTCAGGAATATCGAAAGGAAGGAAGAGCGCACCACCATCCGGTGACCACAGCCCCTTCTGCTTCATCTCATGGCGCCAGGAATAGATCTGCTGTCGCGTGATCTCGTGGCGCTGCGCCACCTGCGTGACCGTCGCCGCATCAGTGCCCACCGACAGGACGATCCTGAGCTTCTCCTCATCGCTCCAGCGCCGCCGACGCTCAAACCCAAGTATCTCACCACGCATCACCAACCCCACCTGAGACACGTCGCTAAGCACGTCTCTTAGCAAATCATCAGGAAATCAGGCAGGCGGCCACAACGGAGCGGTTACTTTTCAAAATGGTGAAGCTCCACATGCTGGTCAGTGTCCGCGATAATAACGTCGATCAGGCGCTGCGAGTCCTTAAAAAGAAATTGCAAGGTGAAGGTGTGTTTCGCGCGATGAAACTGAAGCAGCATTTTGAGAAGCCGTCCGTTCGCAAGGCACGTGAAAAAGCCGGATCCATCCGCCGGCATGAACCGCGCCGGGTTTGCCGGAGACCGTTTGCTTCACTTTATGCGACCATATCGAGCGCGGCACGCTGCGCATAGTAGTTGGCTTCGGCCTCGA
>NZ_FQUE01000043.1 GCF_900128995.1 Loktanella atrilutea
TGAACCGCGCCGGGTTTGCCGGAGACCGTTTGCTTCACTTTATGCGACCATATCGAGCGCGGCACGCTGCGCATAGTAGTTGGCTTCGGCCTCGACAGGCGGGATGTTCCCGATGGGTTCAAGCAGCCGGCGGTTGTTGAACCAGTCCACCCATTCGAGGGTCGCCATCTCAACAGCTTCGAGGTTTTTCCAAGGACCGCGACGGCGAATGACCTCGGTCTTGTAGAGGCCATTGATCGTTTCGGCCAATGCGTTGTCGTAGCTGTCTCCAACGCTTCCTACTGAGGGCTCGATGCCAGCGTCGGCTAAGCGCTCGGTGTAGCGGATGGAAACGTATTGGGACCCGCGATCGCTGTGATGCACCAGGCTGCCGCCACCATCGGGGCGTCGTTTGTAGAGTGCCTGCTCCAGCGCATCCAGAACGAAGTCGGTCTTAGCCGACCCTGACACCCGCCAGCCCACGATGTGGTTGGCGAATGTGTCGATCACGAAGGCCACGTAAACGAAGCCGGCCCAGGTCGAGACGTAGGTAAAGTCGCTCACCCACAGCACGTTCGGTGCCGGGGCCCGGAACTGGCGGTTCACCTTGTCTTGCGGACATGGTGCCGACATATCGCCTCGCGTGGTCTTGATGACCTTGCCGCGCACGGCCCCACGCAGCCCGATCTGGGTCATCAGCCGCGCCACCGTGCAACGGGCGACATCAAAGCCTTCCCGTCTGAGCTGGTGCCAGGCTTTGCGCACGCCGTAGACTTTGAAGTTGGCGTCCCAGATCCGCTGAATCTCGGGACGCAATGCTGCATCCCTTTGTTGTCGCGCCGACGCCTTGGATGGATCGGCACGGATGGCCAGGTGCGCATAATACGTCGATGGGGCGATCGGCAGAACCCGGCAGATCGGCTCGACCCCATAGACGACACGATGATCGTCGATAAACCCGATCATCGCTTCAACGGGCGGTCGAGCTCCGCCTGAGCGAAATAAGCTGATGCTTTGCGGAGGATCTCGTTCGCCTGACGCAGCTCACGGTTCTCGCGTTCAAGCAGCTTGATCCGATCGCGCTCGTCGCTGGTCGTGCCACCCGCAGCACCGGCGTCCTTGGCGGCCTTCCTCAGCCAGACTGCAAGCGTCTGCGGAATACAGCCGATCTTCGGTGCAATCGCCGCTATCGCGGCGCCCTGCGTTTCATAGGAACTCTGGTGTTCCAGCACCATCCGCACCGCGCGGGCGCGAACCTCCGGTGAATAGCGGTTGGCCATCTTGCTCTTTTCCATGACTCTCATCCTTCTCAGGTTTCAAGTCTCTGGCAAACCCGGCGCGGTTCA
>NZ_FQUE01000042.1 GCF_900128995.1 Loktanella atrilutea
CCCAACACCATCGCCGAGGCAGCCCCATCGAGAAAGTCCTCGCCCACCAGATAGGCCTGCGCCAGACCGTCGGGGCTCGGCTGCACCAGCCAGGTGATCTCAACGCCCCATTGCGACCCGTCCCCCAGCAAGTGTTGAAACTGCGCCTGATCGGCGGGCGTGGTGATGATCCCGATCTCGCGGATACCGGCCAGCATCAGCACCGACAGGGGATAGTAGATCATCGGCTTGTCATAGATCGGCATCAGCTGCTTGGAGAGGCCTTGTGTGATCGGCCAGAGCCGGCTGCCGGTGCCGCCGGCCAGGATCAGTCCCTTGCGCTGGGTCATGCGTGCGTCTCCTTGATGATGCGCGTCAGGGCGGTCTGCCAGTCGGGACGGGCGATGCCGAAGGCCGTCGTCAGGCTGCTGCAGTCCAGCCGGGAATTGGCAGGGCGTGCGGCGGGGGTGGGATAATCCGCGGTGGTGATGTCGGTGACGGTGACATCGCGCCCTGCGGTGGCAAAGATCGCGCGGGCGAAGTCCGCCCAGCTGAGATCGGGCGCCCCGCTGAAGTGATGCACCCCGCCCTGCCCCGTGCCCTCCACCAGCGCCTGCGCGATGGTGAGGCAGGCGTCGGCGATCGCATCCGCGGGCGTTGGGCCGCCGATCTGATCGGCGACGACGGACAGGGTGTCGCGGGTCTCCGACAGGCGCAGCATGGTGGTGACGAAGTTCTTGCCCGTCCCGTCGAACACCCAGGCCGTACGCAGCACCACGGCGCGCGCACCGCTCTCCAGGACCGCGCGTTCCCCCGCCCGCTTGGTGCGGCCGTAGGCGCCCAGCGGTGCGGTGGGGGCATCCGGCACCCATGGTGCACCGGCACTCCCGTCAAAGACGTAGTCGGTCGAAATCTGGACGAAGGGCAGACCCCGCGCCGCGCAGGCCCGCGCCATGGCGCCGGGGCTGTCCGCGTTGACGACCTGTGCCGCGGCCTCCTGGTCCTCCGCCGCATCGACGGCGGTCCAGGCGGCGGCGTTGATGACGGCATCGGCGTCGGTGGCCATGACGGCCGCGGCACAGGCCACGGGATCCGACAGGTCGGCCTGTGCCCGGTTCAGGGTCTGCACCGTGACGCCACGGGTCGGGCCCGCCAGCGCCAGCGCCCGTGCCACCTGCCCGGTCTCACCGAAGACAAGGACCTTCACGCGGTCGCCTTGCGGGGCGCAGCTTCGTCTGTACCAAGTCGGACACCGACACCGGCGCGCTGTTGCAGCGGCTGCCACCAATCGGCGTTGTCGAGATACCAGTCCACGGTCCGCTCCAGACCCTCCTGCAGTTCCAGCGAGGGCTGCCAGTCCAGCTCGGCCCGGATGCGAGCGGGGTCGATGGCGTA
>NZ_FQUE01000039.1 GCF_900128995.1 Loktanella atrilutea
GACAGGGCGGCGGCGTCCGGCATGATCGCCGCGGCACCGGTCAGGTGCCAGGTCACCGGTGCCGCCGCGACGGCCAGCGATGCCGCGACGGCGACACCCGTGCCAACCGACAACCAACCCGCGACGCCAGACCTCGTCACTCCCGCGCCTCCCCGTTCAACCCTGTCGCCATGTAACCCGTCACACGATAGAGCGTCCCGGTCACGCTGTCACCCGGCGGCGCCATCACATCGACCGTGATCGCCGTCAGGTCCGGATCGTCCGTCGGCCTGCGCGACACCGTCACCGGGAAGCTGCGCCCCATGACCGGCAGGTTAGCCTCCTCCGGCAGGCCCAGCCGTGCCGCCGTCAGGGCCTGATCCGCCGCCCAGCGGGCCAGGGTGCGGTCGGTCACGGCGGTAATGCGGGCGGCATGGCCCTCGGTCGCGGTCAGCAGGGATACGGCACCCAGCGCCAGCACCGCCATGGCGACCAGCGCCTCGACCAGGGTGAAGCCCGCCTCGGGGTTGCGCGCGGTCACGGCGTATCGACCTGGACGGCGTTGACGCCGTCGAACCGGATCCGTGTTTCCAGCCCGTTGTCGGCGCGCAGGGTGAGCGCCAGCGGCACGCCGGTCACCGGCAACATATCGCCATCGACGACAAAGCGACCCTCGGCCGCACCGTCGGGATCGGTCGGTCGCGCACCGGGCGTCGCGTGGGGTTCGGCCAGCAGGGCGACCGGATGCGGCTGCCAGTCCGCGCCCCGCTGCACCTCGAAGCGGTAGCCGTCGCCGTCCCAGACGAAGGCCACCGCCTCGCCGGTCAGCAGCGTCTCGTCGGCGGCGCGGTTCAGGCGGGCGGTCAGCAGGGTCGCCTCGCGCTGCAATGTGTCGCCACGATCGACCGGCCCCAGCGACAGGCCGACGGCACCGGCCATGACCCCGATCAGCACGAGCACCACCAGCACCTCGACCAGCGTCACACCGGCGTCGCGCGCGCGCATCAGTTGGTGGCGGTCGCTTGGCCGTGGGCGATGTCGGCTGCCGGACCTTCGCCGCCCGGCGCGCCGTCAGCGCCCAGCGTCAGCAGGTCGAACCCGCCGGTGTCTCCCGGCGAGCGATAGAGGTAGGCGTTGCCCCAAGGATCGACGGGCAGCTGCGAGAGGTATCCCCCCGCCGCCCAGTTGCGCGGCTCGGGCGAGGTGGTCGGACGGCTCGACAGCGCCTCCAGCCCCTGCGCCGTCGTCGGATAGGTCTGGTTGTCGAGGCGGTAGAGTTCGAGCGCGGATCCGATGGTGCGGATGTCGGTCTGCGCGACGGCGACCCGGGCCTCGTCCGGGCGGCCGATGACGTTCGGCACGATGATCGCCGCAACCAGCGCGATGATGACAAGGACCACCATCATCTCGATCAGCGTGACACCAGCGTCGGGCGCACGGTGCCGCCGCACGATGCCGCGCCGCTTCAACTGAAGAGCCATGAAACTGTTTCCTTTCCGCGCGCGTGGATGCCACTATGGTAACGGAAGAACGAGGCGGATGAAAAGGCAATAATTCGTGATAAATCAAGAGCCTATCGCGATGCAGGGTGCCTCTGTGCAGGCTGTTGCGCTAGCCGCAGGTCACGTTTCAAACGCGCCGGAAACCCCTCGGGCCGCGCAAGCGGGGAGCCCGGCCCTTCAGGCACGGCTGGCGCAGGCACTGAGCCATCGCAGCCAGCCGCTTCCTTTTCTTCTGGCGGCCGAACAGGTCGGCTCCCACCTCATCACGCTGCCTCCCGCCAAGGCCCGTCAGCGCGCCGCCATGCTGGCCTTTGCCGCCGAGGAGCGGATCGCCGCCCCGCTGGATGCGACCGTCGTGGCACCGGGGCCGATCATCGCGACCGCCGGCGCGCCGCAATTGACCTTCGTCGTGGCCCGTCGTGTGATCGACGCCTGCCCGCAGGACGCACCGCGCATCCTGCCCGAGATCCTGCTGATCCCGCGCCCCGCGACCGGCTGGGCGGTCTGGCGCGACGGCGACCGGTGTGTGGTCCGTGCGGCCGACGGGACGGGATTTGCTGCCGCCACGACTGTCCTTTTGCTGCTGTGGACCCGCGCCGGGCAGCCCGAGATTCTGTCCTACGGCATGGCCCTGCCGCCGGAGATGCGCCAGACGGACCGGTCGGCCGCCGTGCCACCACCCGACCAGCCCCCCAGACCTTCGAGCTGACGGCGCCGCAGCCGGCCGGCGCCGCCTCGCCCGACGCCACCGCCCCGACTGACGGCGGCAACTGATGCAGCGCG
>NZ_FQUE01000037.1 GCF_900128995.1 Loktanella atrilutea
CTGGAAGGCAAAGGACGCATCGACCCCCTCAGGCAAGGTGCCACTGCTCAGACCGACAGATGTCCAGTTCAGCACGCCAGCCACGATATTGCCGAATGCCAGAACCGCCCCGCCAGCCCCGGTACCACCCACCGAAATATCGGGAGAAGAGAATTTCAGCAGCGCTGTGTATCTGTATCAGCCGTAGTAGCCGTAATTGGCCTCCGGGCCCACATAGCGGCATTCGTTCAGCACAACCCCCATGACATTCGTCTGACGAGCCAGCTCCTGTTCGCACAGGTCGATTTCTTTAGTAGTCGTTCGCTCGGCCGCTGCCACGATTAGAACGCAGTCAACTTGTGTCGCAAAAGCCATCATGTCGTCGGCAGCAAGCATCGGTGGCATGTCGAAGATTGTCAGGTTCGGCTGATAATGGGTTTCGATCCCAGCCAGAACCTCGCGAATGCCTCCGCTCGCGAGCAGTTCCGCCGCATCACGGCTTTTCCCGGTGCTAGCCCCGATCGTCAGATTTCCACCGTAGCACACGCCAACGTCCGCGAAATCCGCGTTACCTCGCAGTACATCAGCGAAGGTCATGGCGGTCGGCCGCTGGCCCAGCATCCGCATCAGTGAAGGTCGGCGCAGATCCATTTCGAGCAGCAGGGTTCGCAGGTCAGCTTGCCGTTGCAGACTGACCCCCAGATTTAGCGCAATAGTCGATTTTCCGCAGGCCGCCGTGGGCGAGGTGATCGCTAAGCGGCGCCAGTTGTTATCGCGCATCTGTTGCAGAACCCGAGTGCGCATCATGTCGATAGTGGTGCCTTCGGACCCGCGTTGATGGGCAACGATCCGGTTGCGGCGCATTAGGTTTGCATTGAAGGTCGATTGCGGTAGTTTCGCCCAGTGCGCGCTGATTACATCTGGTACGGTCGGCGCATTGTCGCGTGAGGCGACACTTCGCGGTGCGGGTTGGCCTGCCGAGATTGCGTCACGTTCACTGCGTGCCTTGGCGATGGCCGATCTGATCTTTTCCATTCGCGATCCTTAAGCAGCCGCAAGCGGCACATTGACGATAAGACTGGCTAGCCCAATCCGGCGGCTGATACTGTTTAGTAGAAGATCGAGCGGCATGTAGAAATTGTCGATTGCCCAAAGTGTCACCGGAATGCCTACCAGCAGCCCACCCAGCACACCGTACATAATAGTGCGGCGGCGCCAGATCTCCTCACGCGTGCGGAAGTAGGGCAAGGTCGCGAAGGTCGTGATCCCAAGGGCCTTTGTCAGGTCGCCCGGCCGGCGAATCCCCTTGTTAAGTACCTCCAGTAGCACGATCATGGCTAGTCCCATCACTAAACCACCACCGACACCGGCTAAAGCGATCACGGGACGGTTAGGCTTTTCTGGTTCTGACGGCTTGACCGCTTGTTCAATGACCGAGATGCGCTGGCCCTTCGATAGTGTTTCAATGACGTCGCCTGTTTCTGCACGAGCCTTGTTGGCGACGGCCTGATCATATTGCGCACGCACGTTCGCATAGTCGCGCTGCAGAGTATCCAACGAAATGGCATTGCCCGGCGTTGCCTCAATCGAGGTTTTTAGATTTGTCAGTTCCTTCTCGACTTGCGTTTTCTGGTCACTCAGAAATTTGAGCTGCGCATCGATTTCCGCCAGCTGCAGATCGAAACTGCTTAGCGGGCTACCATCCTGTGAGACTCCAGCTTGTGACTGCTGCTGCTCTACGATGACGGCAAGCGAGTCAACTTGGGACTGAAGCATCCGAATCTTGGGGTTTTCGGGGGACAGTATGGCCAAAGAGTTCGATAGCTGTTCGCGTAGCGACTGCAGTTGTTGCTGCTCCGACGTCTGCTGGCTGGTGGGCGTTTCCGTAACGCCGGAGGCCTGCGCAGCCTCCCGCAAGCTGACGAGACTGTTGCGCCGGTCGCGCAAGGAAGCTTCGTCGCGGTTCAGCTGCAGAAGGCGTTCCTGATTGGCAGTTTGCTGGCTACGGCGAAAATCAAGGCTGTCGGGCAGGGCTTCTTGATTGGCTTCCTGGAACGCTAGGATCTCACTGCCGCGGGTAGAAAGTTCTGAATCTAGACGCGTGACCTCTTGCTCAAAGAATTCGAGAGTTTGGCGAGCCGACCCGGTCCGCATCGACACGTCCTGCCGCAGAATTTGCGTGACGAGTTCGTTCGTGACCGCTGCTGCCATGTCGGCGGTCGCAGCCGAAAAGGAGACATTGACCAGCGTCGCGCGAACCGGTCCACGCGACGTGCTCGCACCACCCGTGGTCTCGATTGTGATGCGTCGACGCATATCCTCCACAATCGTGGCCGCATCACGGCGTTGTATCGTGCCGTCGTCGGCAGCGTAAACATCAAACCGGTTAGCCAGGTCCAGGAGGGTGTCGCGAGTCAGGATGCGCTGCTGGATAATCTCCATCTGCTCGGTCGCCTCCGTCTGCACGGTAGAGGCGGCCAGACTGTCGGGAATTTGTTCGGATTCTATCAGTAGTCGGGCGTTGGCCACGTAGACCGGCGGCAGAACTTTGGCGAGCGTCAAGCCGATCGCCGATCCGATAATGACAAACAGCAAAAACCAGTGCAGGCGCCGCAGAAAAAGCGACAGATAAAAGCGCAGATCCATGTTCAGTCCGTTCCAACTTTTTGGTCTGGGCGTAAAACCAGTGATCTGGTCTTGCGGCCCGAAAAGAAGACGCCATCGGCCATAATGGTGTCCACGGTCAACCGGCTGACCTGACGTGCCTCAGCTGTGAAAGCATAAACAAGGCAGAGGTCGCACAATTGATTGACAAGACGTGGCACTCCACCTGTATTTTCGTAGATGGCGGCGCAGGCCGTATCGGTGAAAACCTGATCCTGTGCACCCGCAACGGTCATCCGATGCGCGATGTAGGCCGCTACTGTTTCCTCGTCCATGGCCTTAAGGTGAAAGGCGGAGGATACCCGCTGGGCAAACTGTTCCAAATCAGGCCGGTTGATCGTGTCACGCAGTTCGGGTTGTCCGACAAGGACAAGCTGCAGCAACTCATCCTTGTTAGCGTTGATGTTCGTGAACATCCGCAGCTCTTCAAGGGATTCACGAGACATGTTCTGCGCCTCG
Organism: Loktanella atrilutea; assembly: GCF_900128995.1. Taxonomy (GTDB): domain Bacteria; phylum Pseudomonadota; class Alphaproteobacteria; order Rhodobacterales; family Rhodobacteraceae; genus Loktanella; species Loktanella atrilutea. The sequence goes on from NZ_FQUE01000037.1 coordinate 3,103, forward strand.
TCGAAGATCAGAATGACCCGGCCACCTGCTGCATAGGTGTCGATCAGAAACTGCTGAAACCGCCCGAACATATCAACATAGGTGTCTGTAGCCTCTGTCGGCTGCCCCAAGGCTTGCAGGACCCAACGCAGCAGTTCTCCCCGTCCGCCATTGGCATTGGCGATTAGTCCGATACGTACATCATCATCAAGCGACTTTAGGAGATGATGCAAAATGGTCGTCTTCCCTGCTCCAACTTCGCCAGTGATCAGCGTAATCGGGGCGCGGGTAAGTATACCGTATTCCAACATTGTGTATGCCCGCATGTGCGAATCCGACCAGAACAGGAAGTCTGGATCCGGGACCAACGAAAATGGGCGTTCGGTCAAGCCGAAGAAGCTGGTGTAGATGTTCAGACTGCTTTGCATGACATCCCTAGCGAAATCATCAAGATCAGTCCGTGACATAAGACATGGGCTCTAATATGGCCCCGCTTGTCGCAAACCTGACTTTGCGCCCGCCTACCCTTATCACCAGCCGCGAGCAAGGGCGGCCCCATGCGAATCGCTCAAATGTGCAACAGCGCCTCCCTCCCCCGTAAATTGCTCATCTAATCAGAGACAATCGCCTCTCTTACAGATATTACTTTACCTGAGATGATCGTTATGCATTAGGCGAAAAGCTTTTAAAGTTGTCTTCGAAATGTTTGGCTAAATACAAAGTCGGAGCGCTGGCGATCTGCGTTGCGTTGCGTTGCGTGGTGGGTCACCCTTCTACACCTAAGACCACTTAGGTCGCGGCGGCCGGATCTATAGGATCTGAAAGTTGCGGTTGTTGATTTCCACCCAGAAGTGACCCGGGTTTTCCATCGAGAACTGACCCACCTTGATGTTATGTTTCGGTGGTCAGGCTTGGGTCAAGACATCGTTGCCCTCCCTCTTTTTCCGTGCCGCTACTGCGGCGCTGGCTTTGAAGCGGAAGCTGTCGTTGCCGGTCTCCAGGATGTGGCAGCGATGGGTCAGGCGATCGAGGAGCGCCGTCGTCATCTTGGGGTCTCCAAAGACGGTCGCCCATTCGCTGAAGCTCAGGTTCGTGGTGATGACGACACTGGTGCGCTCGTAGAGTTTGCTCAG
>NZ_FQUE01000036.1 GCF_900128995.1 Loktanella atrilutea
TCACTCACCAGCCCATGGCGCGGGATGGAGCAGCCCGGTAGCTCGTCAGGCTCATAACCTGAAGGTCGTAGGTTCAAATCCTACTCCCGCAACCATTACCGTCGAACAAGCCACCCTCGGGTGGCTTTCGTCGTTTCTGAGGCCGCCCAACGACAGCAAGCCCGCCAAAGCCCCCACCAGTTCAATCGCCAGAATGCCGTCCTGCGGGATCAGCCGGATTTCCGTCAGCAGGCTGCGGATAATCGACGTGGCCTCGGCCTTCGTGCTCTCGCTCTGCAGCGCCGTTGTAAGTTCAGCTACCTGCGCCTGATAGCGATCCGCGAGGCCGGGATGCAGCAGGACGGGGGCGGCGTCAGAGGCATCCCGCAGTTTGGCGGTTAGAGTTGCCTTGGCCGATTCCAGCGCCGTCATCTTATCCTTCATGCTCGGGTGAAACATGCCCTCGGCAATGGCATTCACCATCTGGTCGATCTGGCGGGTGACTTTCGTCAACTCGCGCGCGTCGGCCTGCCGGTCGGCCCGGATCGATCCGGCCAGCTGGTTGAACTCGGCCTGATAGGCGCGGACGTATTCGGCGATGAGGTCGGGGTGCAGCAGCTGGTCCTTGAGGCTGGACAGGACACGGGTCTCGAAGTCGTCCCGCTTGATCGTCAGGCGGTTTCCGCAGGTGCCCTTGTTCCGTGTGTTGGCGCAGCCGTAGTACTGCTTGCCGACCTGAATGAACCCCCCGCCGCAGGTGCCGCACTTCAACATGCCTGTGAAGAGGTGGGTGGCCCGCTTCATGCGTCCGACCGCTTTGATGCCGTCACGTATAGCCAGACTGCGCGTGGCCGTCTGGCGGGCCTTCACGGCCTCCCAGAGGTCATCGCTAACGATGCGCAGGTCAGGCACCTGTTCGATGATCCAGTCCTCGGGCTTGTTCATCCGGGCCTGCCGTTTGCCAGTGTCTGGGTCTTTGATGAACCGCTGCCGGTTCCAGACCAGACGGCCCAGATAGAGTTCATTGTTTAGAATGCCGGTGCCGCGTTTGTCGTTGCCATAGATGGTGGATGACCCCCAGGTGCCGCGCGGGCCGGAGATGCTTGCCTTGTTCAGGGCAGCGGCGATGGCACGCGGGCTGATGCCGTGGCTGTAATCGGTGAAGATGCGCCGTACGACGTCAGCCTGCGCGGCATTGATGGTGCGTTCGCCGGTGGTGATGGAGCCGTCCGCCAGCAGATCCCTGACGACATCGTAGCCGTAGGTGACGCCGCCCGCCGACTTGCCCTTGCGCACGCGGCCTTCGAGGCCCCGGTGGGTCTTCTGGGCAAGGTCCTTCAGGAACAGGCTGCTCATCGTACCCTTCAGGCCGATATGCAGTTCCGAAATCTCGCCCTCGGCCACCGTGACAATCGGTATCCCCTGAAACCGCATCTGCTTGAAGAACGCCGCGATGTGTTCCTGATCGCGGCTCAGACGGTCAAGCCCTTCGGCGACGACGACATCCAGCCGGTTCTCGCGGGCGTCCCGCAGCAGACGCTGGTAGGCAGGGCGCAGGTGGGACGCCCCACTGATGCCCCGATCAGCGTAGGTCTCCGCCTCCTGCCAGCCGTGGCTGACGATCAAACGCAGGCATAACCGGTGCTGGTCCGCAATCGAGGCATCGCTTTGCAGGTCGGTCGAATAGCGGGCATAGATAGCGGCGCGCATGGTGAGGGCCTTCCGTGAGTGCGGTGAGCTGCCCGCATCGCGCGGTGTCAGCTGAACCTTGGCCCTCCCCATCATAGGCACGAAATGACCGATGTCTTCCACTATCGATTGCAACCCGTTGCAACTGTAGGCTCGGCAAGAGCAGGGCAGCCATTCATGCAGTACACAGCGAAGGTCTGGAAGGCCCGTAGTGACGGATGGTGAAGGCTACTTAAATGGTAGAACAGGGCGCAAAGCTAACATTCGCAGCAACCATATACTCTTTTGAACTCATCCATGTGATGGAAGCGTAGGATTTGATGAGGCGAGTTAGTCGCCGCTTTGACAACAAAACTTGCCGATAAACTGATTGTTAGTATTGTGCTGTTCGGAATGTGCGTAAATGTTAACTAAATATTTATCTTACCGACGTATTGTCGATAACGGTTCAAAAAAACTATGGATTTCAATTTGCAGACAAATGGATTTCGAGAAATGGGTCAGATAGATTTCGTGGCTCAAGTTCTTAACGATTTGGGCATTGAGACTGATTTGGATGGTAACGGCTCATCGATTGAAGTCATTGGTGAAGGTATACAGGCGTTCTTCTGCTTTTATCTCCCCGAATCAAAAAGTTGGAAGCGCATTAGCGATGGTGTCACTGTGGAGGTGCACGGAGATTCAAAGCAGTCAAATCAATTTCTCAACAAGCTTAGCTCGGTTGAAAAACTGATGGATGCAAAATTCGAGGTCTGCTTCATTACAGATTTCAAATAAGTGATTTTATGAACTTCGTCATTTTTAGCGCCAGTTGGCGTATATCTTCGCGTACGGTTTCATCATAATCTTTTACTTGAGTATTTGTCACAAAAATAATCGTGCTCTCATATACGACCTCTATTTCTTGGAGCCCGTTTTCTTTAAGTGATTGCCCGGAGTGTCGGCAATCTACAATCGCGTCAACAAATCTCGGAGCCTTGGCTTCAGTTGAGCCAATTGACTTTTCAGTTGCGACTATCAGCCCGTTCTTTGATGCCCATTCGGTAACTATCGCAGGGATTTCCGTCGCGATAGTTAGAGGGGCATCACGAACTCTTAGCTGAGGCAATGTTTTTGCGGCATTACCTGTCGGAACCGCCAAGACCCATTGCACAGGTTGGAGAAATAATTTGGACGACATCAGGTCTGCGAGAACATTGACACTCTTTCCGTCAAAACCGTTTAGGATTCGCTCTTCGAATAAGTCGCGGCTAACGAAACCAGCATCAAGTCGTCCAGAACTGACAAAATCCAGAATTTCTGTTGGCCGCAGCATTACCCCGGAAAACCGACCACAGGAGGAATCAGACCAAAGACTTCTGCCCTCAAAATCGAACTGTGTTTCGGCTCCTCTAAGTGCCTTAGCACATGAGTCTTGCAAATCGCCTTTCGGAAGGCCCAAGTACGCTTTTCTTAGTGTCAATTGCAACTATCCTGTTCTTACCGCAGATCTCTTTAAAAGAGAAACTATTTCACCTGCTGCCACGTCGGGGCCGCGACCCAACATCTCGAACTGCGCTGGTGCCAATGGCAGGCCGAAAAGATTAACTTTTTTTGTGCCTGTTCGCACCTCATTCCAATGCTGCTTTGCAGCTCCATCGGCATAAGGCACAGATAATATAGGTACTCCTATAGCCTCACAAATTGAAATCTCCTCTGTAGTACCGGCACTACCACCGACAAACACCGCTGCCCGGCACTTCGAGAGCATCTCACGCCGCATCTCTGTTCGAGACTGGCCGTAAAAGATTATACGACCCGCACGATTAATGCCCGACAGAGTTTCGGCTGGCCGACTCTGAAAGTACGACGTGATCATATTCGAATCGTGGTTCCCCTTTGCTGCCATGCCAGAGGCGACCGATTGTGATACCAAGCGCCCAGGTGTGTTTGCACCTGATACAACACTGATGCCTTCCTCGGCCAATCGAAAACCTAGTCTATGACAAAATTGTTCAGCAGCGGTAAAAGAACTTGCATCAAAACTGCCCCCTATGAAGACGCTGGATGGCGCGGAGAAAAGTACGAGTTCAGAAAGAATCGATGCTATTTCGGAGAAATCCGAAATCTCGACCGTTTCAATTCCACTACGGCGTAGGTCGGAAACGACTAAATTATGATTTTTTAAAGAAGCTGAATCGCTAGGGCGACGAAGGATGACGTAATGCTGTGGAGTCTCTAAGTAATAGTGGACGCGAGCCAAACTTAATAAATGCAATATGTTTGGATCATTAAAGCTTAACCCTAGAAACAGCATTCTTTGAGTAGTAAAGGTCGAGTTTAATTTCGCCCACGTTCTGGGAAACCTTTTTTGAAACTGTTCGTAATCTTGCCTGGATATGACTATCTTTTCAATATCAGCTTTATCATGTGGAAGTTCGCCGTGCATCTTTATAATTTTCTTACCTGGCGCTTTCCAGAACCCGCCAATTGATAGGTCATCTTTAAAGACTTGCGCATCAGGAAGCTGCTGTTCGAATAAAGTGTCGTAATTCGTAGTCCAAATCTCCATAACAGGCAGTCGGGAGATCAACTCATGGACAATGCTCGGGCCAGTCATCTTTAAGAGCGAAGTACGGATGGTGTTTTCTAGGACCTCTCTGCCCCCTGGCTCGTTATCTATGTAGTACTGCGCCAACAGCGGAAGGTCTTGAAAAGACTTTGGAAGCCCCATTGTCTTGCGTGGCTTTTCAAGCACATCAATCCATGATGGGCCGCCGCAAGGCACGGATAAACCCGCGCCGGCGAAAATCACGCCAGAATTTGCATCCAGTGCCTCACCAAATTCTTTTATGAAGTCTGCTACCTGCATCGCTTCCCATGCATAACAAAGGTGTCTTCTAGATAACTTATCATACATGTGTTTCGAAAGGTTGGAAGCTCATGTTCCTTCCGCTTGGCACGCGGTCTTGAGTGATTCATGTACGAGGGTTGTTTGTGCCGGTGACCTGCCCCCCGCAATATCCCTCAGCCTGATGTAGAGTTTGCTCAACCGTGAAGGAGCAGACGAATGAGAAAGAGCCGTTTCACCGAGGCGCA
>NZ_FQUE01000041.1 GCF_900128995.1 Loktanella atrilutea
TGACCGCGTCGGCCGCGGGAAGGACCGGCAGGTCAACATGCGCTTCCTTGCGATGGCAAACCACTACGTGTTCGATCCGGCGTTCTGCAATCCTGCTGCCGGCTGGGAGAAGGGACAGGTCGAGAAGAACGTGCAAGACGCCAGGCATCGTCTGTGGCAACTCATGCCAAGCTTTCCTGATCTCGCGGCGCTGAACGACTGGCTGGAACAGCGCTGTGTCGCGTTGTGGACAGAGATCCCGCATGCAGCGCTGCCTGGCAGCGTTGCCGACGTCTGGGCCGCAGAGCAGGCAGCGCTGATGCCATTGCCCCCCGCATTCGATGGCTTCGTCGAACTGAGCAAGAGGGTATCGCCGACCTGCCTGATCAGCTTTGAGCATGAGGAGGATCAGGAAACGATCCGGGGGATCGTTTCCCCGACGAACGTTACAGCGTCCCGGCATCATTTGCGAACCGCCCGGTGAGCTTGCGGGTCTATCCCGAACGTCTGGTGGTCGCCGCCGAGGGTCAAATCCTGTGCGAACATGTGCGGGTGATCCAGCGCAGCCACCAGCTCCCACCACGCACGATCTACGATTGGCGCCATTACCTGGCCGTGCTCTAGCGCAAGCCAGGTGCATTACGGAACGGTGCGCCATTTGCGGAATTCCCTCCGGCCTTCAAGCAGCTGCAAGATCTCATGCTGCGCAAGCCTGGCGGTGACCGGGAGATGGTCGATATCCTGGCGCTGGTTCTGCATCACGATGAACAGGCTGTGCTGGTCGCTGTGGAAATGGCCTTGGCTGAAGGGGTAGCAACCAAGACCCATGTGCTGAACCTTCTGCACCGTCTGATCGATGGCAAGACGATCGGAGGGCCGGACATCGACACGCCACACGCCCTTGCTCTGCGCCGCGAGCCAAAGGCGAATGTCGAACGCTATGACGGATTGCGGGCCCGGACCGCCGGAGGCCGTCATGCGTCATGATCCCGCCAGTGGTGCCATCATCATCATGCTCCGCAGCCTGAAGATGCACGGGATGGCACAAGCCGTCACCGACCTCATGGAACAGGGCGCTCCGGCATTCGACGCCGCGGTGCCAATGCTCGCCCAGTTGCTGAAGGCCGAAGTGGCCGAGCGGGAGGTGCGCTCCATTGCATACCATATGAAGGCGGCACGCTTCCCGGCTTACAAGGACCTCTCTGGCTTCGACTTTGCGGCCAGTGAGATCAACGAGGCCACGGTGCGCCAACTTCATCGCGGCGACTTCATGGACGGCGCCCAGAACGTCGTGCTAATCGGGGGCCCGGGCACCGGCAAAACGCATGTCGCGACAGCCCTTGGCGTGCAGGCGGTCGAACATCACCGCCGTAAGGTCCGCTTCTTCTCGACCATCGAGCTCGTCAACACGCTCGAACAGGAGAAGGCCAAAGGCAAAGCTGGACAGCTTGCCGAAAGCCTCGTCCGACTGGATCTCGTGATCCTGGACGAACTCGGCTACCTGCCGTTCAGTGCATCAGGCGGCGCGCTGCTCTTCCATCTGCTGAGCAAACTCTACGAGCGCACCAGTGTCGTCATCACCACGAACCTGAGCTTCAGCGAATGGGCGACCGTCTTTGGAGACCCCAAGATGACGAC
>NZ_FQUE01000033.1 GCF_900128995.1 Loktanella atrilutea
GTAAACCATACAACATGCTGACAGGTCACGATGTGGCCTGTCAGCGTTACCGATACGATGGACGTGGGCTGGATCGTTGCAGGAGCATGATCCAGTCCGTTTCATATGGCACGGGACCCCAGCCTATGAACGACGATGATGCATGCCAGGATCGAAGAGGGGGGGACGGTCTGCCGCTCCGGCGACCGTGCCGATGTCGGGTCCTCAGTTGCGCATCTGAGTTTGGGGCTGTGCGTGCTCTTCAAAATAGCTGGTGTAGTCGAAACTGCAGAACGCGTGTCCGACCGCTTCGGAAATGACTTCCGAGAGTGCGAAGGGATCCATGGGGTGAGTGTCCGTGAGGGTCTTCTTGACGACTGCACCGCCGACCCGAAACGACGGCAGATTAGGAATGCCGCATCTCGTGAGGGGCCGGGCGTTCAGGATGTCGCGATCGAACATCTCCACGTAGATGACTTTCAGATCGCCTGAGCGGGATGTGACGAGGACACTGCCGAATTCGGAGTAGCGTTCGTCGCCTGCCCGTGGCTTCAGGTTGACCTTCATGAAATGCTCTACGACTGTGGCCGCGTGTTGCCACGGTTGACGTTGAATGCGTGCCAGAAGTGCGTCGACGCCGATGACCTGTTGGGCCTTGCGCGTCGTGTTGCAGTCGATTTTGACCCGGTCGGGGTGATTGCGCACGTATGAGCGATACCAGTTATTGCACTGCGTCTGAAAGTCGTCCTGGGTCGCGCCACATCTGATCGCCTCTCCTTTCAGCTTTCCTGCTGCACGTATCTTGTTGCCACGCCCACCGGGGTGGCCGTTCAGGTCAGCGTAGATATGGCCGCCTGCCTTGCCGGAGAATGTGATGGTCCTGTTCAGGACGCTGCTGACGATAGTGGTTTTCATGGTTGGTCCGTTCGTGAAGTGTGCCGTCATTGGTCTGAACCGACTTTAATCCGGCACCCCTTTCGAAAGGGTTTCGATCCACGGACAAACCTGTGATCAGTTCCGAAACTGATCCCTACCTTTGCCTGGAGGCTGGTCTTGATGGCACCGCCGCCTTCCCCATGGCTATCGGCTGCGTTCGGCTGTACGGGACGGCAGTACCTTGCGGTCAAGAAAGAAGTGTGTGTTTTGGCGAGCAAAACTAACCCTTATGGCGGTGTAATCGGCGTCCAATTTTGACCCCCCTCTGGTTTCATCTGACCATCCGTTGCGAGGCAGCGGATGGAGGGGGGGTTGAAGCGAGTGGATACGATAGCGCGGGTGCGTCGGGCGTTTCATATGCAAGGCTAGTCGATGACCCGACCCTGTACACAAACATGCGGCGCCCGAACGGCGACCGCGGAGAGAACCTCAGAGCCCAACACGCAGGATGACGCGAGAGGAAATCAGCACTTGACCAAGGCGATCAAAGAAACTGGTAGGACACCGCCTGAGAAAGGATCGCACCATCAAAACCTAGGATCAAACACCCGAAGGAACTGTGGTGGCTGAAAACTCAATAGATATAGCACAACACTTCGCGTCTGAAGTTGTTAGGGCACCTCTAAGAATTGCCCATCCCTTGGCTCCGCGTTATGACAGGACTATGAACTGGCAGTGGGGATGTTATTGATGGCGCAGATGGGTTTCTTTGACGTTCAGTCCGTTACTCAAGCCTGGAGGCAAGAAGTATCCACTGGTAGAGATCGGCGCTGTCGTGTGTCGTCGGGGGAGTTTCGCCCAGCCTTTGAGCGGATCTGGCACGCGCAATGCGAAACTTAAGCCACGCCCGGGGCTCAAAACCAATGACCGCGATGTTCAAGACGTTGGTTTAGGGCGCACTCGGGTTTCAAGTGATAGAGTTTCAGCTCTCTGTATAATTTAATAAAGGATAAATAATCTAATGAGCCATAAGTTCAGCAACAAATTAGATGACATCTCGCAAAAATTAACTCAGTATGGCGTACATCACAACTTGGATAAGAAAGTTATTGCGCGGTTTTGGGGTGAAATAGAAGCACCCGTAAGGATTTCAGAGAGCCGAATTTTTCACGATTTTTCAATTGGAGCATTTTCGTATCTTACCGGTGGTTTTTTTTATCACACTCATATTGGTCGCTACTGCTCACTGGCTAGTGATCTGCATGTGGGGCAAGGAAATCATCCTATCGACTGGCTTAGCACACACCCCTTTCAGTATCAGCGCCTAAAATATGTGGTAGGATCAGGTTATGCCGACCGCGAAATCTACTATGAAGACGTTGAAAAAGCTGATAATTCTACCGTGGTAAAGCCGATAAAGACCATCATTGGCAGCGATGTTTGGATCGGCTACGGCGCCTACATCAAAAATGGCGTGACTATTGGTGATGGTGCCGTGATTGGTGCGCGGTCAGTAGTGACCAAAGATGTGCCCCCTTATGCGATTGTGGTGGGACACCCTGCTCGAGTGATAAAATATCGCTTCGATGAAGATGTCTGTCAGCGCCTGATAAAAAGTCACTGGTGGCGCTATTCGCCATGGCAGTTACGTCATGTAAATTTTACCGACATCTCTAAGGCTATAGAACAAATCGAGAAAATGACAGATGATGGCACCCCGGACTATAAACCTGGCATAATTGAGCTGCATCGATGAAATCACTTTAATGTACTTACTTTACTCACTAGTTTTGCGCAGGAAATAATAATACTATGAAGAAGATAATTATACATTGCGGCATGCCCAAAACAGGAACCTCTGCAATCCAAGTACAGTTTGCGCAGGGAAGGAAAAACTTCCTTAAGCATGGATATGATTATCTAAATACTGGAGTAGATAAAAAAGCTGAGAAAGGAGGGATAAGTTCGGGGAATGGATTCGAGCTTGCTCGAGCCTATATGCCTCAAAGTCATCCTTCAAGTTTGGCAAAGCAACGTAAGAATATTACTGAAAAGACCCGCCGCGCAATTCATAATACTGATTGTCATGTAATTATATCCAGCGAGTTTTTTTCTGCAACTACGCGTCCACTACTCGGTGAACTGGCGGCATCTTTTTCTGATTTGGGTGAAGTAAATCTCGCGTTTTTTGTTCGTGAGCAAACAACCGCGTTAGTTTCAAGTTATATTCAGCAGATAAAGCGTCGTGGGGAAACTAAATTCCCAGATGAATTTTCTTCTGATTTTGACATACAAAAACAATCAATGCTTTTGTATAATAGCTACTTTACAGAGCTTTCGTTTCATATCGACAATGCAAACATTTTGGCAAAGCCCTACGAATTAGCAAAAAGTAACCCTGCAGGAGTGCTAGGTTTGTTTCTAGACATGATAGGTGCAAAAATTCCGCTGGAAGATTTACCTGTAGATAAACGAGTTAACCTAAGCCCTAGTCCACAGGAACTAAGATTGCTAATTGAAGTAAACAAACATGAGCCGAGCAAATACTTTTCCGACATGGTTGTAGAGCTTAGCTATGCTGCTGGGCGAAGCAATATATATGCACCCCAAGTTATTTTGCCCCCCGAGGTGGCAAAGAAAGTGAAAACCTTGTTCCATAAAGAGAACGAAGACTTTTTTATTAATTTCGCAAAATGTAATAATATTTATGATAATGAGGTGGACAATAGTTCCTATATTAACCTTCGTGATGTCACATTCGACGCGACAGTCATGGTAGATGTTTTTGCTGGAGTTTTATCTAGGCTCGATAAGAGGCTGGAAAAGTTAGAACAAACTATTATATAGTCGAAAAGAATCGTGAAAGGTGGTGTGTGATCGAGATTTTGTATGATGGCTTTCTGAAGAGAGCACGTAGCATTATAAAGGAAATTGAAATTGGTGATTTTAGTGGATCGAATGAAGTACCATATAGTGACCAATATCCTATAACCAAGAAAGGGGGTGGCGCAATTTTGGCGTGCCCCCGAGTCAATATGCAGAGAGTGTTTGGAGGAAGAAAAGATGTTGAGAAGATTATCTGTCACGGACGTGAAAGTCTTGTTTTTTTATCAGAAGGCGTAAGTATTAAGGGATCGAGACTAGAAGTGGTAGGGCAAAGATCAGGAATCTTGATTGGCAAGAATGTTAGAATGAAAGGAGTTACTCTTAAGCTATACGGTGATGATGGGCTGATTGTTATTGGTGCGGAATCTAGTTGGGAAAGTGGAGCAGCTCTTTGTATTGGTGGTAGAAGCATAGCTATTGGAAATGACTGTATGTTCTCTAACGGCGTTGGAATGAGGACCAATGATGATCATGGAATTTGGGACAATAAAACTGGAAAAAGGATAAACCCTTCTAAAGATATTGTTGTGGGGCATCACGTTTGGTTGGGAAACGGTAGTAGGCTCAATAAAGGATCAAATGTGGGTATGGGATCGATAGTGGGGCAATTTGCTGTCGTTTCGGGGGATGTGGAAGCTGAATGTATTTATGCTGGAATCCCAGCTAGAAAAATAAGAGGTGATGTTCACTGGACGCGTCACGATGATAATGACGATATGCCTAAAGAGTATCGGGTAAGTTTTAACGGCGCTGTTGCGCAAAGCTGAAACTTGTCGCAGTGCCCCTTTCTCCAAATATACTTATCCTGCGTCGATCGTAATGGTTATGCCGAGAATGATGAACTGGTTCGGGTCTGGCATCGACGAAGTCGACAAGAGATGCTTTCTTAAATTTTTGGTGACGTCCCGGTTGGTGGTGTCGGTGGCCATCGGGTTTCTCGGTAGGGTCGGGTTGCGACAACCAACCGGAACCGAGGGATAGACCCGATGACCAAACTGATGATGGACCTCCGAGCGCTGGTGGAGAGGAGCCCAGATACCGACCTTCTGCGTGAGATGATCGGCTTTGCCGCCAAGCGGCTGATGGAGCTGGAGGTCGGTGCCAAGACCGGCGCCGACTACGGTGAAAAGAGCACCGAGCGGCTGGCGCAGCGCAATGGCTACCGCGATCGCGACTGGCAGACCCGGGCCGGTAATGTCGAGCTGCGCATCCCGCGGCTGCGCACGGGCTCTTACTTTCCCTCGTTCCTCAAGCCCCGGCGCTCGGTGAAAAGGCGCTGACAGCCGTCATTCAGGGGGAGGAGGATCAGGGAGGCATCCAGTGGACGTTTCCCCCGACGAACGATGTCCATGGCGTTTCGACGCGATCGATGGATGACCTTGTGCAGGCCATGGGCGGAACTGGCATATCCAAGAGCCAGGTCAGCCGGCTTTGCGAAGAAATCGACGAGCGGGTCGACGCCTTTCTCACCCGACCGATCGAGGGCGAATGGCCCTATCTCTGGATCGACGCGACCTATCTCAAGGTCCGTCAGGGGGTCGTATCGTGTCTGTCGCCGTGACGATCGCGGTGGGCGTGAACACCGATGGCCGCCGCGAAGTGCTGGGCATGGCGATCGGGGCTTCCGAGGTGGAGCCGCTCTGGACCAAGTTTCTGCGCGATCTTGTCCGCCGCGGCCTCTCCGGCGTGAAGCTGGTGATCAGCGATGCACATGAGGGCATCAAGGCGGCCACGGCCCGGGTGCTGTCGACCACCTAGCAGCGCTGCCGGGTGCATTTCCAGCGCAACGCTCTGGCCCATGCCGGCAAGAACAGCCGTGACCTGCCCCCCGCAATATCCCTCAGCCTGATGTAGAGTTTGCTCAACCGTGAAGGAGCAGACGAATGAGAAAGAGCCGTTTCACCGAGGCGCAGATAATCGGGATGATCAAGGAGCAGGAGGCGGGCTTGCCGACAGTTGAGGTGTGCCGCAGGCATGGTCTGAGCCCGGCGACGTTCTACAAGCTGAAGTCCAAGTATGGCGGCATGGAGGTTTCCGATGCTGCCAAGCTGAAGACACTGGATGACGAGAACGCCAAACATAAGCGCCTGCTGGCCGACACCATGCTCGACAATGTCGTCCTGAAGGATCTGCTGGGAAAGAACTGACGACGCTGACCAAGCGGCGAGAGGCAGCGCTCAGGTCAATGCGGGATCACGATATCTCGCAGCGTCGGGCCTGCCAGCTGGTCGGTGTCGATCCCAAGACGGTCCGGCGCACACGCCCGCCGGACTGTCCAGAGATCCGCGAGGAGATGAAGGAGATCGCCGGGAAGCGGCGCCGGTTCGGTTATCGCCGGATCGGCATTCTGCTCGAGCGCAAGG
>NZ_FQUE01000032.1 GCF_900128995.1 Loktanella atrilutea
ATCTCGGGCCGAACCCTGATGCGGACGCGGCCCGGCGTCATGGCGATGAAGGATCGTGTCGCACGGGGCGACATCACCTGCCTGATCGTCGAGGGCGTCGACCGTATCGGTCGCCGCGCGGCCGATATCACCGGCCTCTCCGACTGGTTCGAGGCCCGCAACGTCAAGCTCATCTCCGCCAGCGGTGGCGAATTGGACTGGAAACTGATCCCGTTCTACGGGGCCATCGCAGAGTTCCAGTCGCGCGAGATCGCCGACAAGACCAAGCGCGGCCAGATCGGCACGACAAAGCGGTCCCGGGTCGCAGCCGGTCTGGGATACGGCTACCGCATCGTGCCCGGGACGAGCGGACTGAACCGGGAGATCGATCCGGACCAGGCCGCCGTCGTGCGGCGCATCTTCGCGGACTACGCGGCCGGCCTGTCGCCCCGCAGGATCGCAGCGGATCTGAACGCGGAAGGGATTCCCTCCCCCTCCGGCGCGGGCTGGAACGACAGCACCATTCGCGGCAACGCCAAGAAGCGCGACGGCATGCTGCGCAACGAGGCCTACGTCGGGGTCATCGTCTACGGCCGCAACACGTTCAAGCGCGACCCGGAGACCGGGCTTCGCATTTCGAAGCCTGCGGATGTCACGAAGATCATCGACGCCGCCGCACCGGCGCTTCAGATCATCGACGACGATCTCTGGAACGCGGTGCAGGACCGTCTCGAGAAGACCTACGCCCGTTACGCTGGGAAGACGGCGCCGCTCAACGACAGTCACCGGCCCCAATACCTGCTGTCCCGGCTCCTGACCTGTGCATGCTGTGGCGGTGGCTATACGCTTGTCGCTCAGGATCGCTACGGCTGCTACAATCGCAAGACAAAGGGCCTGTCCGTCTGCGCGAACACCAAGACGATCACGCGGCACAAGGTGGAGGCCCGCGTCCTGGCGCGGCTCCGCGCCGGGCTGATCCATCCGGAGCTGGCGGAGCATTTCGCGGAGGAAGTGCACCGCGCGATGGCCGAGGCTGCCGCCAATACCGGCCCCGATCGTGACGCCCTCGCTGCCCAAATCGCCAAGGCCGATCTGGCCATCGATCGCCTGCTGAACCTGCTCGAGCAGGCCGACGACAGCGCATCGCTGCTGGCGCGCCTCAAGGACCGGGAAGCCGACCGCAGCCGCCTGCAACAGGCCCTCGCCACCGCACAGCATGATGCACCGGCGCCGAGCACGAGCTGAGTTCCCGCGTCGCGCGGCGGGTGGCCTACCTGTCACCGCCCGCCCGCCGGATGGGACGCATCGCCGCCCCGATCGGCGGTTTCCTCATGACGATCCCGGCCCATGTGAACGCCGCCCGCCAACGCCAGATCATCAACGCGATCGCCTGGATGGTCTCGCCCGAGGCGATGAAGGCCCACGTCAAGAACGGCTTTCCCGTGGCCCCTCGATTCTCGGTCTGCGCCGACCCCGAGGCGCTGGCCTCCTCTCCCATCGTGCGCATGGTCGACCAGATGGCGCGGCGCAACGAGCTTGTCACCTGGTCGCGCCCGCCGGTCCCCGCCTTCAACCTGATCGAACGGACCCTGGGCCGCGAGATCCACGACGCCGTCTTCAACGGCAAGGCACCGAAACAGGCGATCCGCGATGCGGAGAATGAGATCTATCGCAGCATCGATGTGGCGTCGGCGTCTTAGGTCGTCTTGAAAGTCCGTCGGGCGCTGCCCGCGGTTCGGGCCTCCGTGTGCGACTGCGGACGTGCCCGGCGTCACCGTGGTTGATTTTTGACACCGATCCCGGCATTTCAGGTCAATACCTGACAAATTGCTGATCCTATGAAAATCCATAAATTCGACGCCCATGGGCATGAGGGTGAGACGGTCGGCGACGTCGCCCACCGCCGGATCCGGTCGGACATCGTCCATGGCCGTCTGAAGCCGCTTCAGAAACTCAAGCTGGATGCGCTGAAGGAGAAGTATGGCGTCAGCGTCTCGACCCTGCGCGAGATCCTCAACCGTCTGACGGTCGAGCACCTCGTCACGGCCGAGGGGCAGCGGGGGTTCGAGGTCGCTCCCGTCAGCCAGGACGGTCTGCGCGACATCGCGGAGCTGCGCATCCTGCTCGAAACGCACGCCATCCGCCGTTCCCTGGCAGAAGGTGATCTGGACTGGCAGGGCAATGTCGTGTCGGAGCATTACAAGCTGTCGCAGGTCGAGAAGACCCTGATCGGCGGAAACGATGGCATGGTCGAACAATGGGTCCGGCAGGATTGGGGCTTTCACCACGCGGTCATCTCGGCCTGCGAATCCCCGGCGTTGATGGAACTGCATTCCTCAGTCTTCGACCGGTTCCAACGTTATCACATGCTGGTCCTCGACTTCCGAGGCAAGCCGGCGGCGGACGAGCACCAACAATTGCGGGACCTCGTGCTGGAACGCGATGCGGACGGTGCCGTCGCCCTGCTCGAACGCCATGTGCGCAGTGGTGTGGAGCACATCCTCGGGACTGGCCGGGTCCCCTGACATTTAAAACATGGAGATCGAGCAGCCTGCGGCAGCGGGCCTGAAGCGCTGGCTGCAGCAATCTTTCCATCTAAAAAATCGTATGACGTTTTTAAGTTTGACATACGAAACAACAAATGTTGACCTTCCTGCAGCCCACCTGACGGGCGCCACATCTTCGGGAGGATTTCATGTCACGTCTTGATCGCCGCGCGCTGCTGGTCGCCGCGCTCGCCACCGCCACCACGCTCGTCTGCGGGGGGATGGCCACAGCGCAGGATCGGCCGGTTCTGCGCCTGTCTTCCGTGGTCTCCGACACCGACATCCGCGCCACCGCGTTCCAGGAAATCGCCGACGCGGTCGCAGAACAGATCGATCTGCAGGTCTACAACGGCGCCACGCTGGTCCCGCAGGGGTCCGAGATCACGGCGATCCAGCGCGGCAACCTCGAGATGGGGATCGTCCCGCCGCAGGACATCGCCAACCAGATCCCGGAGTGGTCGATCCTGACCGCCGCCTACGTGCTGCAGGACGTGGATCATCTGAAGGCGGTGTTTGACGGCGACGTCGGCGCGCAGTTGAATGCCATGGCCGAGGAGATCGGCCTGCATATTATCACGCCGGTCTATTTCGGCACGCGTCAGGTGAACCTCGCCCCGGAGACGGAGGTCATGACGCCAGAGGACCTGTCCGGCGTGACCCTGCGGATGCCCGGCGGCGACGCCTGGCAGTTCCTGGGCACGGCGATCGGCGCAAGCCCCACGCCCCTGGCCTATTCCGAGGTCTATACCGCACTGCAGACCGGTGCCATCGACGGTCAGGACAATCCGCTGCCCAACGACTACAACATGAAGTTCTACGAGGTCACCAGCCAGATCGTGCTGACCGGGCATCTCGTCGGCTTCGACGTGCTGACCATCGGCTCCGAGGTCTGGAACAGCATGACGCCGGAGCAGCAGGAGCTGCTGCAGACCGCCTCCGAGGAAGCCATCGCGAAAAGCACGCAGGCCCACCTCGACCGTGAGGCGGAATTGGTGCAGTTCTTCAAGGACGAGGGCCTGAAGGTCTACGAGCCGGATCGCGAGGCCTTCCGCACCTTCGCGCAGGCCAAGTATCTGGAGTCCGACTTCGCGGCCTCCTGGCCCGACGGCATGCTGGATGCGATCAACGCTCTCGGCACTCCGTCGAACTGATCGGTTCCGTAATGAATGCCACCGGCAGAGCCATGCGTGGTTCTGCCGGCGATGCGGTCACCGGGCAATCGGGACCGCGCCTGTCACTGTTCCACGGATAGACCGATGCAGATCATGTCACACCGCTTGCGCCGGGTGGCGCGCCATGCGGCCGATGCCGTGCCGGCGCTGCTGCTGACCGCGATGTTCCTCGCCTTCATCGTGCAGGTCTTCATGCGCTACGTCCTGAACCAACCCGTCGGCTGGACGGTCGAGATCTGCGTCATGGCCTGGATCTGGATCATCCTGTGGGGCCAGTCCGTCTCGGCCCGCGAAACCGACGAGATCCGCTTCGATATCGTCTATGCTGGCGTCCGCCTGCAGACGAAACGGGTCTTCCGCATTCTGTTCTCCGCCTGCCTCGTCGCGATCTACGCCATCGCCCTGCCGGCGACCTGGGACTACGTGTCCTTCATGCGGATCGAGAAGACGTCCTACCTGGACATCCGCTACAACTGGGTCTTCTCGATCTTCGTGGTGTTCCTCATTGCCTCGATCCTGCGCTACGGCTGGATCTTCTGGACCGCCCTGCGCGGTATCGACACGACCGAAGAGGTCGATCCTCTCGCCGTCAGCCGCAAGGATTTCAGCGAATGACTTGGGAATTCGGGCTGACGATCTCGGCCATCGTCCTGACGGCGCTGCTGGGATTGCCGATCGGCCATGCGATGATCGGCGCATCGCTGTTCTATCTGCTGCTGGTCGGGTCCGACATGGGCATCGCCGCAGAGCAGATCCTGCGCGGTCTCTACGGCTCCTACGTCCTGCTCGCGATCCCGCTTTTCATCTTCGCCGCCGACCTGATGAACGTGGGCTCGCTGTCGGACCGGCTGCTGGACTTCTGCCGCGCGCTGGTGGGCCGCTTTCGCGGCGGCTTGGGCCACGTGAACGTCGTCTCGTCACTCATCTTCTCCGGCATGTCCGGGTCGGCTATCGCGGATGCGGTGGGCATGGGCCGGATCATCATCAACCTGATGACGAAGGACGGCAAATACCCCGCCGCCTATGCCGGAGCCATCACCGCCGCATCGGCCATCATCGGGCCGATCATCCCTCCGTCGATCCCCATGGTGCTCTACGCGCTGGTTTCCGACACCTCCATCGGCTTCCTGTTTCTCGGCGGTGTCGCCCCCGGCCTGATCCTTGGTCTTCTGCTGATGGTGATGAACGCGATCCAGGCACGCCGCTACGGCTTCCCGGTAGAGGCACCGGTGCCGATGCGCGAATTGCCCCGTGTGACCCTGCGCGCGGTGCCGGCCTTACTGATGCCGGTGATCCTGCTGGTCGGCATCTACGGCGGCATCACCACGCCGACAGAGGCCGCCGCCCTCGCCGCCCTCTATGCATTCGTCGTCTCGACCGTCTTCTACCGCTCGGTGAGCCTCCGGCTCGCCTACGAGACCGTCCGCCAGAGTGCGCGATCGACGGCGAGTGTCGGCATCCTAATCGCCGGCGCGCTGGTGTTCAACTACGTCGTCACGATCGAAAGGGTGCCCAATTCCATCCGCACCGTGATGGAGGGCTACGACCTCGGCCTCTACGGTTTTCTGCTGTTCGTGAACGTCTTCCTGCTGCTGCTCGGTTGCCTGCTGGAGGCGAACGCGATCCTGCTGGTCATCGTGCCGATCTTCCTGCCGACAGCCATGGCCCTGGGAGTCGACCCCGTCCATTTCGGCGTGATCGTCGTGGTGAACACGATGATTGGGCTGGCCACCCCGCCCTACGGGCTGCTGCTCTTCGTGGTGAGCGGCCTTACCAAATCGCCCATCGGCCAGACCGTGCGCCACCTGATGCCGTTCCTCGGCATCATGATCGTGGGCCTCGGCATCATCACCTTCGTGCCCGGCATCGTCCTGTGGCTGCCCCGTCTCTACGGCTACGCGAATTGACGTCAGGGCCGCCGCCCGTTTTTAGGAGAATACCGTGCCCCACCCCACCGCCACGAACGCCACCGACAAACCGGTGATCCTGATCATCAACGGTCCGAACCTGAACATGCTCGGCATCCGGCAGCCCGAGGTCTACGGTCACGACACGCTCGCCGATGTGGAGGCTCTCTGCCGCGCGACGGGAGAGGCCGTCGGGGTCGGGATCGATTTCCGGCAAAGCGACAGCGAGGCCGAGATCATCCGGTGGATCCAGCTGGCCCGCCAGTCCGCAGCCGGGATCGTGATCAACCCTGCCGGCTTCACCTCGACCTCGATCGCCATACTCGACGCATTGCTGATCTTCGACGGACCGATCTTCGAATGCCACATCTCGCCGTTGTTCCGCCGCGAGGAGTTTCGGCACCTCTCCTACGTCTCGAAGGCGGCGACGGCCAAGATCGAGGGGTTTGGTGTGGACGGTTATGCCTTTTCCATCGAGCGGTGCGCCGATCTGATACGGCCGCGTGATTGATCAAGACAGATCTGCCGCCCCACCGTCTGAAACCTGATGTCGCCTTCAGTCCCGGCAGTGACGGCCAGACAACAGATGTGACAGACGTGGTGTTGGATGTCACTGAGAACTGACCCAGCAGCAGTCGAAATTGTCACTGAGATTTGACCCATGTGGAACCTTGCCCCTGACGGGATTTGTCAGGGGATATTGCAGTGATCGACATGGGATTTTTTGAGCGTCATTCGACGTCGGGCTTTGCGGGACAAGATGCCCATTCGCGAGATTGCGCGGCGGACTGGACTGTCTCGCAACACCATTAAGAAGTATCTGCGGGCGGGGATCGTTGAGCCGCAGTTTCAAACGCCGACGCGACCGAGCAAGCTGGATCCGTATGCAGAGAAGCTGTCAGGCTGATTGGTGACCGAGCAGCGCAAGTCGCGCAAGGACCGGCGCACTACCAAGCAGATGCACGCTGATCTGCTTCAGCCTGGCTATGAAGGCTCGTTTGAGCGGGTCGCAGCCTTTGTGCGGACCTGGAAAGGAGACCGGCAACGCGCGTAACAGACGACCGATCGCGGGACATTTGTGCTGCTGGTGTTCCAGCCGGGCGAGGCGTTCCAGTTCGACTGGAGCGAGGACTGGGCCCATGTCGGCGGCGAGCGCATCAAGTTGCAGGTGGCTCACATCAAGCTGTCGCACAGCTGCGCGTTTTTGGTCAGAGCGTATCGCCCACGTGCTTGATCACCTTCGACCGTAATCGCTACTCTGTGCCTGCCAGCTTCGCAAACCGCCCCGTCAGCCTGCATATCTACCCTGAACAGCTGGTGATCGTGGCCGAAGGGCACTTGGTCTGCGAGCATCAGCGCATCATTGAGCGGTCACACCGGCAAGCCGGACAGCTTGCCGAAAGTCTCGTCCGCTTTGATCTCGTGATCCTGGACGAACTTGGCTACCTGCCATTCAGTGCATCATGCGGCGCGCTACTCTTCTATTTGCTCAGCAAACTTTACGAACGCACCAGCATAGTAATCACCACATATTTGAGCTTCAGCGAATGGTCCATGTCTTTGGGGACCCCAAAATGACGACAGCACTTGACCTGCCCCCCGCAATATCCCTCAGCCTGATGTAGAGTTTGCTCAACCGTGAAGGAGCAGACGAATGAGAAAGAGCCGTTTCACCGAGGCGC
>NZ_FQUE01000030.1 GCF_900128995.1 Loktanella atrilutea
CGCGCTGCATCAGTTGCCGCCGTCAGTCGGGGCGGTGGCGTCGGGCGAGGCGGCGCCGGCCGGCTGCGGCGCCGTCAGCTCGAAGGTCTGGGGGGGCGGCACGGGCCGCGCGGTCTCGGCAAGCCGCACGAGGCTGCCGCGTCCGTCGCCCAGGTCGATCGTCATCTCGACCGCCCGCGCGTCGGCTTCCGTGTCGGCGGGCGGCCAGCTGTCGAACCAGGTCAGCGTGTCGTCCATAACCCTCAACTGCAGCCCGGCAATATCCTCCAGCAGACTCTGCCGCATACCGGGTCCGGTGCCGGGGGACTGCACCTGGCGCAGCACGACGCCGGTGCCGCCGCTCCAGGTCAGGATGCGACCGCCCGAACCGGACAGGACGAGGCCGTCATCACGCAGCGCAATGTCCTCCGGCGCGCTTTGCATGACGTCGCGGCTGAACAGCCGCAGGGCGCGGTCGTAGCGCGCGATTGCTTCCAGCCGTCCTTCCGTCCGGTCACGGGTGCGGATAATGGCGTCGAGCGTCGTGAATGACGCGATACCGACCAGCGTGAAGAGGACCAGCGCGACCAGCATCTCGACCAACGTCAGACCGGCTTCACGGTCGCGTGCCATCATGCGCCGGTCGCACCGATCAGGGTCGTGGCCCCCTGCTGGACGCTGAGCACCGCAAGCGACCGCGCGCACTGGCCGTCCTCGCTGAAGCGATAGGGGCCGAGCACGCCGTCGAAGCCCCCCTCGCGCAGCAGGCCCGCGCGGTTCTGCTGGCCGATGCGCCCCAGCAGGCGGGCCATCTCGACCGCGTCGAAGGCGAGGCCCGCCAGCACACCTGCCTCGGTGGCGGTCTGTTCCTCGAGCGCCAGCGCGAAGGCCTCGTAGCGGATCGGATCCGGGGCCGCGAACCAGGCGCCCATCAGCGCGGGGATGCGGTAGGGCACGATGGACGACCACTGGTCCGACCCCAGGATCTGCACCCCGGCCCCCTGCAGCGCCGCCGCCTGCGCCTCGAACGCGCCGCCGACGATCGGCAGATAGACCGCATCGGGCAGCGCGCCGCCCGCATTGGCGGTCACGGCCGCGACAAGGCCATCGGCACTGTCGCTGACGACGGGTGGCGCCACGCCAGCCCCCACGGCCGCACCCGCCGCCTGCGCTGCGGCGGCATGAAGCTGTCCGAAAGGAGAGTTGGGCACCACCACGCCGATCCGGCGTTTGCCGCGCGTCCCGGCAAAGCCGATGACCGCGCGCGCCGACTGCAACGGCGTCACGCCGAAGACAAAGACGTTCCCATTGGCGACGGTGCTGTCGTTGGTCAGCGCGACGACGGGCACGCGGCCGGCCGTTGCACCGACCGCCCGGCTTTGCCCCGACAGAAGGGGCCCCAGCAACATGCGCGCTCCGTTCTGCAGGGCAAGCTGGGCCGCCGCGACGGCGCTGGCATCGGTGCCGCCGGAATCGTAGACGGCGACTTCGGCACCCGGTCCGATGTCGTTGCCGCCAAGGCTTGCGGCGGCCTGCATGATCTGGCCTATTGACGCCTGAGGTCCCGACAGCGGGGCCAGCAAGGCCGCCTTGCCGACGGTGCCTGCCGGTGGCAGGGCCGGTTCGCCAGACAGGCTCGCACAACCGCCCAGCAAGGTCGCCGCCGATGTTCCGCACAGCCCCCGCAGAAAGCCGCGTCGCCCGAGGGTCCACCTTGCGCAGGGTGTCGACTGGTCTGGCTCTGACATTGGTGATCGCCCTGATCTACATGGTCGCGCTTGGCGCGACGATGCCGGCGAGCGCCTTGCGTCACTTTGTCAGCATCCCGCCGCAAATCACAGCCCTTAATGGCACTTTGCGGCATGGTCGCGCCGAGGTGAAGGGCGGCTACGCCCTGACGTGGGACCACCGTACCGCCGACCTGCTGGTTCTGCGCGCGCGGGCCGATACGGTGCTGACAGGTGCGGACACGCAGTTGACAGGCAGCCTGCGCGCGAGTCCCCTCAGCGTATCGCTTGACGACCTGGCCGGCCGTGCCGGTCCCGGCCTGTTGAAACTGATGCCCGGCCTCGCGGTCGACAGCTGCACCACGCGGGCCGTGGTCGACGGCGTCGGGGCCAGCCTGTCGCGCGGGGCCGCCGCTGCGCAGGGGCGCATCACCGTCGACTCGGGCACCTGCATCGAAACGAATGGCCGGGTGAACCCCGTCCCGCCACTGGACATTGCCCTCGATACCGTCGGCCTCGACGCGCGCGCCCGGGTCACGACCGCAGGCACTCCGCTGGCCGAGGTGGTCGTCGCCGGTGATCGCCGCCTCATCCTGACCCTCCAGCCCGCGGGGTCGGCGCTGATCCCCGGCCTGCCGACCGGTGCGCCGATCATGCTGGACATGCCGTTCTGACGATCAGCTGACGAGGTTGTTGAGGTTCACGATCGGCAGCAGGATCGACAGCACCAGCAGCATGACGATGCCGCCCATGAGCAGCAGGACAGCCGGCTCGACCAGCGCCACCAGGGCCGCGACCAGCGCGTTGAGGTCGCGCGCCTGATCCTCGGCGGCGCGGGTCAGGGTCGCGCCAAGCACGCCGCCCGCCTCGCCGCTGGCGACCATCGCGATCAGCATGGGGGGAAAGATGTCGGCTTCCGCCAGCGCGCGCGACAGGGCCGTGCCCTCGCGCACCCGCGCGCTGGCGGCCTGAACGCGCGCGCGGATGTAAAGGTTTGGCACGGTCTGCGCCGCCGCCTCGAGCGCGTCCGTCAGCGGCACCTGGCTGACGATCAACGTGGACAGGGTGCCCGCGAATTGCGCGGCGTTGGCTTTCAACACAAACGTCCGTGTGACCGGCGCGCGCGCCAGTAATCTGTGCCAGCGCAACCTGACAGCCGGCCGCCGCAAGACCGCGCCCGTGGCGAGGATCATTGCCACGATGGCTGCCAGCGTCACCAGCCCCCATTGGTTGATGAAATCCGATACCGCGATCAGCGCGCGGGTCAGGAACGGCAGTTCCGCCCCGCGCGCGGTGAAGACGCGCACGATGTCGGGCACCACGAAGGTCAGCAGCGCCACGATCACCGCCAGCGACACGACGGCCAGGATCGCGGGGTAGAGCAGCGCAAGCTGCACCGTCTGGCGGTTCTTGGCCCGCGTCTCGACGAAGCCCGACAGCAGGTCCATGACCCGGCCCAACTGGCCGGAGCTTTCTCCCGCCGCGACCGAGGCGCGATAGTAGTCGCCGAAGGTCTGGGGATAATCACCCAGCGCCTGCGCAAAGCTGCGCCCGTCCAGCACCGCGGACCGCAGGTTCAGCAACAGCGTCGATGTGGCGGGCTTGTCGGACTGGTCGGCCACCGTCTTGAGCGATTGTTCGACCGAAATGCCCGACCCGATCAGCGTCGCGAGCTGCCGCGTCACCAGTGTCAGCGCACGGATCGACACGGATTTCGTCCGCCGCAGGGCCGGAGCGCCGCGCCTCGCCGTCGTCGGCTCGACGCTGACCGGCAGCAATTGGCGCGCCCTCAGGGACTGCCGGGCGGCGGCGGCATTGCTCGCCTCGGCGATGCCCTTGACCGTCTTGCCCGACGGATCGACGGCGGTGTAGGCAAAAGCCGCCATTTAAGCCGTCACCTCTGGCAGGCCGGGGTCTTCGTGGACGGCACGGGCGACCTCTTGCGGGGTGGTCAGCCCGGCTCGCAACTTGGCCACACCGTCAGCCAGGATGCCCGCCCCGCGCGTCCGTGCGGCGGCGATCAGGTCCGCCTCCGATCCACCTTCGTGCAGCATCTTCTCAAGCGCGGTATCCACTTCGATCACTTCGTATAGCGGCAGGCGCCCGCGATGGCCGGATCCGTGGCAGGCGTCGCAGCCGGTGCCGATCTGCATGACCTCCCCCGCCGGGACCGCATGGGACAGCAGCGCGCTTTCCGCCTCGGTCAGCACATGATCGGCCTTGCAGTCCGGGCAGGTCCGCCGCACCAGCCGCTGCGCCACCAGCCCGCGCAGCATCGGGGCCAGAAGGAAGCGTTCGACGCCCATTTCGACCAGCCGCGACACGGCACCGATGGCGGTATTGGTGTGCAGGGTCGAGATCACGAGGTGCCCGGTCATCGCGCTTTCCACCGCGATCTGGGCCGTCTCGCGGTCGCGGATCTCGCCGACCATGATGACGTCGGGATCCTGCCGCAGGATCGCGCGCAGGCCGCGCGCGAAGGTCAGGTCGGTCTTGGGGTTCACCTGCATCTGGCCGACGCCGTCCATCGTGTATTCGATCGGATCCTCGACCGTCATGATGTTGCGCTGCCTGTCGTTGAGCATGTCGAGCCCCGCATAAAGGGTCGTCGTCTTGCCCGATCCCGTGGGCCCGGTCACCAGGACCAGCCCGTCGGGCCGCGAGAGGATCCGCTTGAGCTTGGCATTGTCCGTGTCCGACAGTCCCAGGTGGTCGATCCCGCGCAGGGTCTGACCGCGATCCAGCAGGCGCAGCACGACACGTTCGCCGAACTGGCTGGGGATCGTGGAAATCCGCACGTCCAGATCATAGCCCCCCACGCGAAGACTGACGCGCCCGTCCTGCGGCAGGCGCTTTTCGGCGATGTCCAGCTTGCCCATGACCTTGATCCGGCTGACCAGCAGCGGGGCAAGCGCACGCTTGGGGCTGATGACCTCGCGCAGCACGCCGTCGACGCGGAAGCGCACCAGAAGGCGTCGCTCCTCCGTCTCGATATGCACGTCCGAGGCGCCTTCCTTCACCGCCTCCAGCAGCAGCGCGTTGATCAGGCGCACGACGGGCGCATCGTCGTTCTGCGCGAGCAGATCGTCGACCGATGCGGCAGTGTCGGCCAGCGTGGCAAGATTGTCGTCGGCATCAGCGGCCACCTGCGCGGCCTCTGATGCGGAATCGCGATAGACGGTGCCGAGTGCCGCTTCGAAGGCGGCGGAGGTGATCTCGGCAAAGATCAGCGGGCCGCCGTGGACCCGCTGCGCTTCCAGCAGGGCGTCAAGCGACGCATCGGGGCGATGGCGGCAAATGATGCCGCCCTCGTCCATCAGGATCACGCCCTGCGACTGGGCGAAGGCGTAGGTCAGGCGCGGGGTCACACGTCATCCTCCAGCAGCAATCTGGTCGAGACGATGCCAGGTGCCGGACGGCGATCCACCTCAAGCGCGGCAACGCGCACGGCGTAGGTCGCCTGCATGTCGGCGAGCCACAGCATCAAGTCGGCGAAGGCCACGTCGTCGAGGGTGACCCTCAGGCCGGTGCCCTCCGGCTCAAGACGGCGCAGTTGCAGGCCCGCCGCCTCCGCGCTTTGCGTGACGCGGGTCGCAATGGGGTCGGCGGGGGCCGGGGCCGCGACCGGGGTCGGATCGGCTGCGCGGCGCGCCGCGGCACCGGTGACGAGGCGATAGGCTGCGATCTCATCCAGCCGTGCGGCACGGGCGTCCTGCAGCGGCACCCAGGCGAACTGATAAAGGATCAGCAGAAGTGCCAACGGGACAGCTGCGGCCACCATGACACGTTCACGCAGGCTCAGGCGGGCGAACCATGCGGTCATGCCGACCCCCGACTGATGCGCAGTTCCACCTCTGCTCCACCATCGCCGGCGCTGGCCGCACCGGACCGCACGGCAAATCCCGCGTCGGTCAGCCCGCGTTCGATGGCCTGCAACGCCTCCAGCCCGTTTGCCTGGACGAGCACCACCAGCGTGTCGTCCGCCGCGGTCCAGGCCATCCGGCGCAGCGTGGCCGTGGCGTCCGTCGCGGCCAGCGTGGCCGACACATCCGCGAGCAACGGCAGAAAGGCGCTGCCCGCCGGTGCGGCCACGGTCGGGGCCAGCCGCTGCAGGATGGGTGCGACATCCTCCGACATGGCAATGCCTGGCAGCGGTCCGGCGATCGCAGCCTGGGCCGCTTGTCTGTCGACCCGTGCGATCCGGCCCAACGCCATCACATCGACAGCCAGCAAGGTCAGGTGCGCGGCCAGCCCCGCCGCCAGCAGGGCACCCGCCAGGATCACGGGCCGCCACGTGCGCGCCGCATCGCCGGGTCGCACGCGCGGCAGGCCGTAGGCCAGTTCTGCCGGGTCGGGTAGAGGCACGGTGGCCGACCGGTCCGTCTGGCGTATCTCCGGCGGCAGGGCCATGCCGCAGGACAGAATCTCGGGCTGCCCGGCGCGCGTCCACAGCAGCAAAAGGACTTCCGTGGCGGCAGCAAATCCCGTCCCGTCGGCCGCACGGACCACGCAGCGGTCGCCGTCGCGCCAGACCGCCCAGCCGGTCGCGGGGCGCGGGATCAGCAGGATCTCGGGCAGGATGCGCGGTGCCTCCTGCGGGCAGGCGTCAATCACCCGACGGGCCACGACGAAGGTCAGTTGCGGCGCACCTGCGGGCGCGATGATCGGCCCCGGTGCCACGACGGTCGCATCCAGCGGGGCGGCGATCCTCTCCTCGGCGGCAAAGGCCAGCATGGCGGCGCGCTGACGGGCCTTGGCGGGGGGCAGCGTGATGAGGTGGGAGCCGACCTGTTCGGCCGCCAGAAGAAAAGGAAGCGGCTGGCTGCGATGGCTCAGTGCCTGCGCCAGCCGTGCCTGAAGGGCCGGGCTCCCCGCTTGCGCGGCCCGAGGGGGTGCCGGCGTGTTTGAAACGTGACCTCCGGCCAGCGCAACAGCCTGCCCAGAGGCACCCTGCGTCGCGATAGGCTCTTGATTTATCACGAATTATTGCCTTTTCATCCGCCTCGTTCTTCCGTTACCATAGTTGCACCCACGCGCGCGGAAAGGAAACAGTTTCATGGATCTGAGGTTCAAGCGGCGCGGCATCGTGCGGCGGCACCGTGCGCCCGACGCTGGTGTCACGCTGATCGAGATGATGGTGGTCCTGGTCATCATCGCGCTGGTTGCGGCGATCATCGTGCCGAACGTCATCGGCCGTCCGGACGAAGCGCGGGTCGCCGTCGCGCAGACCGACATCCGCACCATCGGATCCGCGCTCGAACTCTACCGTCTCGACAACCAGACCTATCCGACGACGGCGCAGGGACTAGCGGCTCTGTCGACCCGACCGACGACCTCACCCGAGCCGCGCAACTGGGCGGCGGGGGGATACCTCTCGCAACTGCCCGTCGATCCCTGGGGGAACGCCTATCTCTATCGCTCGCCGGGGGACACCGGCGGGTTCGATCTGATGACGCTGGGCGCGGACGGCGCGCCGGGGGGCGAAGGTCCGGCAGCCGACATCGCCCACGGCCAAGCGACCGCCACCAATTGATGCGCGCCCGCGACGCCGGTGTCACGCTCGTCGAGGTGCTGGTGGTCCTTGTGCTGATCGGGGTCATGGCCGGTGCCGTCGGCCTGTCGCTGGGTCCGGTCGATCGTGGCGACGCATTGCAGCGCGAGGCGACCCTGCTTGCCGCCCGCCTGAATCGCGCCGCCGACGAGACGCTGCTGACCGGCGATGTGGTGGCCTTCGTCTGGGACGCCGACGGCTACCGGTTCGAGGTGCAGCGCGGCGCGGACTGGCAGCCGCATCCGGTCGCCCTGCTGGCCGAACCCCACGCGACTCCCGGTGCGCGGCCGACCGATCCCGACGGTGCGGCCGAGGGTCGCTTTGTCGTCGATGGCGACCTGTTGCCGGTGACCGGGGCGCCGCTGGCGCTCACCCTGCGCGCCGACAGCGGGCTGGAAACATTGATCCGGTTCGACGGCGTCAATGCGGTTCAGGTCGATACGCCGTGACCGCGCGCAACCCCGAGGCGGGCTTCACCCTGATCGAGGCGCTGGTCGCCATGGCGGTGCTGGCGCTGGGTGCCGTGTCCCTGCTGACCGCGACCGAGGGCCATGCCGCCCGCATCACCGCCGTGACCGACCGCACCCTTGCCCGCTGGGCGGCGGATCAGGCCCTGACGGCGGCACGGCTGGGCCTGCCGGAGGAGGCTACCCTGCCGATCATGGGCCGCGACTTTCCGGTGAAGGTGTCGCGCAGGCCGACGGACGATCCGAACCTGACGGCGATCACGGTCGATGTGGTGGCACCGCCGGGTGACAGCGCGTCCGGGACGCTCTATCGTGTCACAGGTTACACGGTGACAGGGTTCAACGGGGAGGCGCGGGAGTGATCAGGTCTGGCGTCGCGGGTTGGTTGCCGATCGGCACGGGCGTCGCCGTCGCGGCATCGCTGGCCGTCGCGGCGGCACCGGTGACCTGGCACCTGACCGGTGCCGCGGCGATCATGCCGGACGCCGCCGCCCTGTC
>NZ_FQUE01000035.1 GCF_900128995.1 Loktanella atrilutea
CGCCCGGCGCGCTTGCCCAAAACGACCGATCCGACTACCAATCTCAAACCCGCAGACTCTCGTTATGAACGAGGGACCCGAGGGGGGCAGGTCAATCGGTTTAATATTGTTAAATTGACACAAGAACAATCAAGTGCGTCAGGAATTACAGATGGAACAACACCTTCAAAGCGCGTTCCTGACCCGACTGTCGCGATTGCTGGATTTGACAGGTCCAGAGCGGGATACCCTGGAAGACCTCGAGAGACATCCTGAACAACGCCGGGCGCGCGCTCCGGTCTTCGATGCCACACGACCGGACGACCGCATTGCGATTTTGCGCTCTGGCTGGTCGGCTGTCCGCGTCCGGACAGGCGTGTGCAAAACCACGATAGCACAGATTTACGTGGCAGGAGATGTCATCGGATTTGACGACCTAGGCTTCGGAACCCCACCACATGAAACCACGATGCAGACGGATGGATCGGTGACCTTGTTGAACCGAACCAAGTTTTTGGCCTTGGCATCAACCCATCCCCGCCTCTTTGACATTTTGGTGTCGCTCGCCAGCCTGGACACCACTGTCCTGTTCGACCGCATGCATACCATCGCGCGTCTCGCTGCGGAAGACAGACTGTTACACTTCATCTTGTCGCTGAAAGCGAGGATTGAACACGGCAATCTGCAAAAATCTGACCGTTTTCCCTTCCCGTTTACACAGCAAGAGATCGGCGATGCTTTGGGTCTGACGGACATTTATGTGAATCGCTTGCTACGACGTTTGACAGATTCAGGCGAGCTGGAGCGATCGCGTTCTTACATTCGCCTCAGAAATCAGAAGGCCTGGGAGGAGCGACTGGGTTTTCGCGATCGCTACGCAGTGTTCGATGAAAACCTGATGACCCCTGTCGCGTCAGCGCGCCACGGTCGCTGACGTCCAAATTTTGCCACCGCAATGCAGGCAGGCAGGTGGGACCTTGACCGGCGCCGGCAGGACGACTCCACAGGTACAGCAAGCAAGAGCGGTGTCGTCAACCGGTGTGTCAGGATCAAATGTCACGGGCGGATAGACATCCCATGCCGGTTCGATAGGGAGTCCAGCGCGCGCGGGCTTCGATCTGAATATGCTGAAACGACCTGACGATTCCAGGTAGGCCTGCCTCACTTCACCAAGATTAACCACGCCCTGCTCGCGCAGACTTTCAAAGAGTTCGTTTCTGCCGATTCTCGTCCGGCGAAGACTTGAGACGTTGATAACGCCGTTGCGGATGACCTCCACCGTCTCACCATCGACGAATTTCTCGGCAAAGCTGAACTGATAGATCAGGCGATCAAGGAATTTATTGATGAAGACAACGACCGTAATGACCAGCATAGCCTGAAACAGCGGCACTTCTGGGTAGAACATCGCGTCGCCCACAGCGGATCCTAGTGCGATGACCAGCAAGAATTCAACGGTCGACATTTGGGCAATGCCACGTCCACCCACCCATCTTATGAGTATCAAAGCGTATGCGTAGATGACGCAAGATCGGAAGACGATTTCGAGATAAAACAAGGATGGGTCCGTTCCGAAGAACATGCGCGCCAAGTCGAAAGGGATAACCGCTTCGTCCAAAATCTGGGCTCCACAATAGTCTTCATAGGGCAGTCGTTACAACGGACTGATATCAATGTACGCTCGGTACGGCAGAACGACGGAAGATAAAATTCTAGGGGGAACCGAATACATCTGTCATGCTTGTGTCGCTGCATGAGCAGCGGTTGCGAGGTGACCATAATGGCCATGGACGTTCATGACGTTCTTCATACGATCCATACAGCGACCAATAATGTGCTGGCAGGTTATGCGACCATGCTGGTACGTGCCGATCCCGAGATCTTGCCCATTGTTAAAGACCTTAGCAATTTACACCGGTGTCACGCAACAGAACAGAAGGAAGCGCTGAGGCGACTGTGGGATACAGAGGATGGTGACAGGACGCTCAGAGCCACCGCAACCACGGCGGTGGCCAAATTCCAAGATTGGGGTGCCGGTGTTGATGTCGATGCATTAGCTGCCCTCCATAACAGCGAGAAGGCCCTTTTAGATATCTATCGCAACACCCTTACCCAATGGTCCGTGGACGGACATGGAGAAATTGCCGAATGTCTAAGGCGGCAATACCACGAGATCCGAGAACAGCTTGCCAAGCTCCCCACCGAATAAATCTCGAAGCTTCTTAAAACCATCCAGTAGCCACCTGTGAGGCGTGCAATTCATCGAACCCAACATTTGCAAAACTTCTGGCCAGTCACTGAGTGATTGTGATCGGCACCGGACCGTTCAAATAAAGCCCTTAATTTTAGCAGTTCGTTCCGTAATTTTTCGCGTATGCCGCTCACCAATGCCACGGGAGCCACCCAAATTATGAGTAGCAGGATGGGAAAGCCAGAGGTCTGCAATTTGCTGGCTAAGTTCGTCAGGATTGCCGTCATCGAACGACGTCGCATTGTCTAATTGGAGGTGGCTCCGTCTCGACGCATTTGCCACAAACCCTGCGAGTTTGGCTTCCCGACCGCCACCGCCAAGACCACTAGCAATGTGTTCAGGATGGGCGCAATTTATCACGATGTCCAACGGATTGGCAATCTCGCAAAGTTGGGTCACGGCATCCCTCAAACCGATACCGTCGGTAAGCACGCCGTCCGGCTCTACGACATAAGACACGATTGCACGTATGCCAACTTGCCATGTTGAGATCGCGATAACGACCGCCTCTCCTGTGGAGCTGATGGTGTATGCACTTACGAAGTCAGTGCCCCCCTCCTTCGCGGCTGCAATTCGCAGAAGACGATGATAGCGGGCTGCGCGCTCGGCCGATTTCACCCCGGCCTGTAGCCATCCTCTTGGGGACCAATATGAACGCTCACGCACATAGCAGAGGGCGGACTAGGGATGCTGATCTTTGACTCTGGGCAGCACCGCACCCGCTTCCCATGTCACTTGCAGAAAGTCGCGGGCCGCATATCAGATATGCCTTGCACGATCAGAATTGACCATCCGGGCTAGGGTGTTCTAATTAGGGCCCGCACTTGTTTCGCGGCCAATCCGAAACAATTCCTGTAATAGTCGCGCCTTGAGTATCGACCGTCAGGATCGTCGATCAGAGAAATCGAGGCGAAATTCAAGAGGCTGACACATTTGTTGAAAGTTAGTTCGGTTTCCATCACGGTCTAGGATAGCCAGAATGGAGTCTTACCAAAGGTTTCTGCATCAAACACGTAATCCTCCACGACGTTTCTTTGCCGAAATCCGCAGACAGACAAAATTCCATATCATGCTAAATATATGCAGATGAGATAACAAACGGGTAGGTCAATTTCATGAACCGTCTGACCCTCGAATATTGATGATAGGAAAGCTATAGATGAATTATTACGCCGCAAACTTGAACCTTGTAATCCTTACTTTCATTATCGGTCTTCCACCCATGGCTCATTGTCGGAGGCACGCCGTATTTCACGCCCGGCACCGACACAGTGCACCGGCGGTCACGACTTCTAGGGTCACGCGAGCCCTGAAGCCTGAGACATTGTTCATGTGTATCGGTAAATTCTTGTCACTTCGATCCTGAAGACCAGCACACGTTTAAGCGTAGCCTGGGTGACGGTTCAAATTTCCGGGGAACGACACATCGGCAAATTGTCCCGACAGAAATGCCATATCATGGCTGTCAGAGGCGACTGCGCCGGCATCGGGCCGTCACGCGGATCGTGAAACGATGAATCACAGGCTTCAGGAGTCCCGCTTGGCGACTTACCGGCACGGCCTTGATATCCGCCCTGTCCAGTCGATAATAAATCAGAAGCTGAAGGACAAGCGCAGCGCGGCGGTCGTAGCTTCGAGGTCCACACCGGTTCCGTCAAAATCATCGAACTTGTTCTGTAAGACTTCAGCCCCCACGATAAGTTTTTGGCCGTATTTGTAATCGACTCCAAGCCCGGCGAACGCCCCGCTGTCATCCCCTGCGAAGCTGCTGTTGGAAACCGAAGCCTGCGCCACGCCAGTCGTCACGTAGGGCATGAAACGACCAGCATCGTACCCGAAGCGCACCTTAGCGCGGGCGATACTGTCGAATTCCAAAAATGATGACCCTTCCTGGACGTCCATCACTTCGTATTGCAACTCACCGCCCAAAACGAACTGACCAAAGCCGCGGTTGTACCCAGCGTGAACGCCGAACGAACCGCCATCCGGCGAGCCCGCAAACAAGTCAGCACCGTTGAAGGTTCCGTCAATCGAAGTATGGCCGAGGCTGCCGCCGATATAACCACCTGTCCACCCGGACGATGCCGGAGGGGTTGCCGTTTGGGCGAGGGGAGCCGGAACGTCTTCCATCACCGGCTCAGCGATACTGCCCGCGGCTGTGGCTGTGGCAACGAAGCTGAAGAGGCCGACGGACAGCGTTGTGATCGCTGCGGTCTGAAACATAGGTGCGATAAACATCTCGAATCCCTTGAAAATTGAACGGAACACTAACGTAACGGTGATGTTCTCAACGACCTGGTTTTGGCCGAGGCTGTGCAAACCATGAAGTCAATTTCGCTACGAATCAACGCAATTCCGCATTCTACGTTCGATTGTTGATCTTGCGGCGCGCGGGCGAGGGTAGGTACATAAGGCTGGCAACCGGATGTAGCCCTGCGATCCACTTATGACCGTATTGTTAGCCAAACGACAAAGAAGGAAAGCGCAAGCCAAGGCCCAAAAGCGATATGGGCCGTGCGGCGCGACGTCGTCAGGATCGCGAAGGCAAGGCCGCCTAATGCAGCGAGGAGGATCACAAGGGGCAGGGGACGCAGGCCAAGCCACGCACCAGCGGCTGCAAGCAGTTTGGCATCCCCAAGCCCCAGCCCTTCGATTTGCCGCCAACGAAAGAAAATGCCTCCGATCAGTGCAAAAACAAGATATCCGGTTGCTGCGGCGGCCACAGGCCCCCATGGCCACGCCCCAAGGATGAAGGCGTTCACCACCCATCCACCGAAAATCAATGGCAAGGTAAAGCGATCCGGCAACCTCAAGGTCCGTAGGTCGATGAGGGAGAGTCGGAATAGCGTCACGCCCAACAGCACGGTGACGATGGTCTCGAACATAGAATTGACTTCAAAGCTGCGGTTGATGGCATGCTTCGGTTAATGGGGTGATTAATTGTGATGCTACGAAACTTTTCGGTCACAATGCCGTAACTTCGGTGTAGAGTAAAATTTAAGGTTGTCGCTTGCAGTGGATTGGCGCGGTCTTTCATCGCGAAGCCTTGAGATCAACGATTGAATTTTTAACTGGAGGGCAAGATAATGAGACTTAAGGGCAATACCATTCTAAGCGGGACGACTGCCGTCGCGCTATGCGTCACGGCCACGCTGGCGGGCGCATCCTCGCACCGCGAAGCCCCGGCAATCACCGAGACGCCGAAGATCGACGGCACCGATTTTTACATGTTCCGCAGCTACGAACCCGGCCGCGACGGGTTCGTCACGATGATCGCGAACTACCAGCCGATCCA
>NZ_FQUE01000028.1 GCF_900128995.1 Loktanella atrilutea
GCGCCCGGCGCGCTTGCCCAAAACGACCGATCCGACTACCAATCTCAAACCCGCAGACTCTCGTTATGAACGAGGGACCCGAGGGGGGCAGGTCACAGTTGATGCAAACCTATATCCTGGCGATGGCCCATGCCCATAGATCCGCTCCCGATCTTGAGGCGGGCCGCGCAGCAGGTTTTCGAGAAATGCTGGACGCCACACGATCCGAGATGATCGCCGCAGAAACCTGTGCATTCTCAAATCAGACCGAGAATCCTGTAGGCGCCCCACACAACGCTGACATGAAGACCGAGGAGATCGCTGCGCCGAAAGACAGCCAAATGGCAAGTCACGGTGAGAGCGCAGCAGCCCTGAAGACACCTGATACGGCCCTGACGGAAGTTGTCGGGCGCCTCATGGAGGACAAGAAAGCGGATAACCTGCGGACAGGCACCGTTACGCAATACGGATCCTGCATCGAACTGTTCATCAAAATTACGGGCATCACCGATGTACGGGACGTCACGCAAACAGCCGTATCGGCTTTCAGGGATGGCCTGCGTCGCATCTCAAACAGCTACGGCAAGAGCTTGGCCGACAAGGATCTTACCTACAACCAGCTGCTCCAGAAGGCCACGGGCCTCCCCCAGGACCGCGTCGGGTTGTCAGCTACCACAGTGAATCGGCACCTCGACCACATTCGCCAGGTCCACGACAAGGCCGACAGCGAAGGGATCGTGCTGCCGCACAAGATTAATACTTCGAAGTTGCGGTTAAAGGAAAGAAAGCGAGACCGCGACAAACGAGCGGTCTTCCGAGCTGACGAACTCGAGAAGGTATTTCAACATACACTCTGGACAGGCAGCGTGAGTGCGGCCCGTCGCCATGAAACTGGCTCAGTCATCACAAAAGACGGCCAATACTGGTGCCCTTTAATCGCAAGTGTGACCGGTGCACGGCTGGAAGAAATCGCCGCACTGACGGTCTCAGATATCCGGATCGAAGATTGCATTCCGCATTTCAGCTTTGACGAAAACGAGATCCGTGACGTGAAGACTGAAGCCTCGCGCAGACGAGTACCGGTCCACTCAGCCCTGATTGATGCCGGGTTTCTCAATTACGTGGAGGATATTAAGCGTCGCAAGTCAGTGGCCGTCTTCCCTGACCTCGCGCCCGGTACCGGAACGACCTCAAAATATGGCAAGCGACTGGGCTACAATTGGCGGAAATCGCTTTACCACGCTCTGGACGGCAACCCTCGCGAACTGTGTTTCCACAGCATTCGACACTTCGTAAACAAAACGATCCGCGACATGCACGACGTGCCGCGGCTGGTTCGCCTCAATATTGTGGGTCAAGAAGCTACTGATACGAATGACCGGGTCTATGCCAAGGAAACCGAACTTCCAGTGATGCAAAATGTTATCGAGAGGCTACCGGTTTGCTGGAAGTAGAGTCTATAAAAACGATGGTGCCAACAGCGCGAGATTTTAGATTTCCTGATCGAATTGACCCATTTTTCCATTTGGCGTCGATCACTCTGAGACATGGTAATATTCTGAAGAGACGAGGAAATTACCGGCAGATGACGGGTCGCGACATTTCGGAAAACTGGGTCAATTTCTGGCGGAATTCAACCACAAAGCCTTGAACTTAGAACGCTCCAATCTCAAACCTCTCTGACACGTCCGTCTCACTCGAGAACCCAACTTTTAAAGTCATCGGACTTCCAGCGGTACCGGACGTGGCGGAGCCGGGGCCAATGCGTCGATCCGATCCAAAGTCGACTGGGAGAGCACCACTTGGGCTGCTGCGGCCAGATCATCAAAGTGCTCAATCTGACTTGCTTTGGGGATGGGCACTGCCAAACTGCGGGTCATGTGCCAAGCGAGCACAAGCTGGGCCACGCTCAGGTTCTCGTCCGACGCGAGGTCTTGCATGCCACGGATCGCCCTCGTCGGGCCAATCTCCAACGGCGAATATGCGACAGCGGTGACGTCGTGCTTTGCCATCAATGGAAAGAGATCCAATTCGACACCGCGATGGGGCATGTTGTGCATCACCTGATTGACGCTCACGAGGTCACCCAATCCCGCGTCGATGATTTGCTGCAGCCCGTCCGTATCAAAATTGCTGATGCAGAAAGCGCGGATTTTACCCTGATCCAACAAAACGCGTGCGCCCTCGACTGTAGCTTCGAACGGGACTGATCCAGGCCAATGGAGCAGATAAAGATCGATGTAGTCGGTCTGCAATCGGTGCAGTGACTGCTCACAGGCGGCGATCATGTTGTTTTTTGCGGCATTCCAAGGATACACTTTAGAGGTCAGGAACAGCCCATCGCGGTTTTGATGTCAATCGGCACGCAATCTTGACCCCTATCGGCATCCAAAAATGACCCCCTTTGAGCGCACGGGTAGCTGGCCCGATGCGGTGTAGCCCTCATGCAGCGCAGCCGTATCGGGCCAGCGGGGTTTTGGTTATTCGCGGGTCTTGAAGCGCCAGCTCTCGTTGCCGGTTTCGACGATGTCGCAGTGGTGGGTAAGTCGATCGAGTAGCGCTGTCGTCATCTTGGCGTCTCCGAAGACCGACGGCCATTCACCGAAATCGAGGTTGGTCGTCACGATGATCGATGTGCGCTCGTAGAGGCGACTGACGAGGTGGAACAGCAACTGGCCGCCGGTCTGTGCGAAGGGGAGATACCCGCAGCTCCCGGCAGATCTGCTTGATCGACTTTTTGTCCTGAAAATACGCCCGCCGGATCTTCGCTATCGTCTCCACGACCAACATCCCACACTGTGCTCCCCGATGACATCGGGAGCATCATTACCATCAGTGTAAGGGGGTCATTTTTGGACGCCGATCACCCCACTACGGGGTCAATTTTGCATGCCTGTTCACAACCACGAAGGCCACCGGCAAGGAGGACGGGAAGCGGACGGATGCATGTTTCCGGAGCATTTCGACCAAAAGTGCTCTGCGGACATTCGGTGTGTTCTTGATCTGACCGCGACTGTTACGGGTTCGATCAATTCTTGGAACATCGTCATCCTTGTCGGCAACATCGGTCAGACCCGCGAAGTTCGCACGCGCGCGGCACTAGGATCAGCAATTTCAGCCTCGCCGCCTCCGGCCCCGCCTCTCGGAAGGTCGCGAGCGGCGCGACGAAAACTGCTACCGGATCATGGACACAGAATGGTATCGAGCTGGGCGGCTGCCTTGGGCTGAGTGATACGCTGTTCGACGGTCGGTGGAGCGGCGAGAGGTCGATTTCCTCCGACAGGGACAACGCGTCCTCAATGTGGACTCCCAAATAGCGCAAGGTTCTATCCAACGTAGCGTGCCCCAGCAGCAGCTGAACCGCTCGAAGGTTGCCAGTCTTCTTGTAGATCAGTGCCACTTTGGGTCGGCTCATCGAGTGCGTGCCATGGGCACTCGGCTCCAAGCCGATCGAACTGACGCAGCCCTAACGATCCGCGCATTCTGCCGGGCGGAAAGGTGCGGGCTGCCATGAATGCAACTCGGTTCATGGCTACAGCCGAACCAAGGCAGCGAAGCCTTGCCAGGAGGCTCTAGGCGATCGTGGCTTCGCGGCGTAGTGTGCACGCACCACCGGCCTTGCGGCGGTTGAAAGGAGATAAGTCCTTGCTCATCACAATTTTCGCACCCAGCAAGGTCCATCTGCTTGAAATCGCAGGTCTGCGCGACGCGTTTTTTGAGGCGAACGAAAAGATGTCATCCGGCGATGCCTACCGCGTTCGCTTGGTGACGGAACGAGGTATTCCTGAGGAAACCGCGTCGGGCGTAAAATATTCTCCCGATGCAAGCATCCGGGATGCGATCGCACACTGCGACACCTTGATCGTCGCCGGACCCTATGGAATGCCGGTTCGCCAAAGCGCGGACACCACACAATGGCTGCGGGAACAAGCGCTTCATGCACGGCGTTTCGGCTCAACCTGCACAGGTGCCTTCCTGCTCGCCCAAACAGGGTTGCTGTCTGGACGCCGTGCCACAACCCACTGGCAATATGCCGACCGTCTTGCCGTCGACTATCCCGATATTCGGGTCGAACCTGACAGCATCTTCGTGCGCGACGGGCCGGTGTTCAGCTCCGCGGGTGTGACTGCGGCAATTGACCTCGCTTTTGCCCTGATCGAGGAAGATCACGGTCGCGCACTCGCCCTGTAGGTGGCCCGTCGGTTGGTGGTCTTTCTGAAACGGCCCGGTGGCCAGTCGCAGTTTAGCGAGGCGTTGGCCGCGCAGACTTCGACCGCCAGCCCGATCGATCGGATCAGGATGCATATCGTTGAAAAGCCGCGCACCAATCTCGGCCTGAAGGCGCTTGCCGACGTCGCGGGCGTGAGCGCGCGCCAACTCTCCCGGCTGTTTCGCTCCGAGTTGGGAATGAACCCGGTCGCCTATGTCGAACTTGCCCGAATCGACATCGCGCGACGATTGCTTGAAGAAAGCGCCGTGCCGATCAAGATGATCGCCTATGCCGCCGGATTCGGCTCCACAACGACGCTCAGGCGCGCATTCTTGCGCAGGATCGGCGTGACTCCGGCACAATATCGTCTGCAGTTTCGAACCGCGGGGTCTGGTTCCGAGACAAAGGACGAAACCGAAACCAATATGTCTTGAAACGCCGCATACACGACGGTGCAGTTTCCGAACCTCTGTCGCATCATTGCGACCGGGGCCATGACCCTTGATGTCCGGACCGGTGGCCGTACGATGGAAGGCTGACATGGGCTCCAGCAAAAAGTCAGGAGACTTGGAAATGACATTTCTTGCAGCCAAAGATGATGATTTCAGGCTTGATCTGTCGCCTGTGAAATCGCCCGACATCGAGTTTCCGGATGCGCTGCGGATGGCGGTAGCCAGCATTGACTGCCTTACCCGCGAGCACGGCGTCGTGAACCGCAAGCGTCAGGCCCTGAAGCTTGAGGCGCTGGGACAAATGGCTTGCGGAGTCGTTCACGATTTCAACAATTTGCTGTCAGTCATTCTGGGCAACAGTGAACAGCTGATCGAGTCCCTTACCAACGACAAGCAGCGCCAACTTGCCAGTGCAACGTTCAGCGCTGCCGAGCGAGCGGCGGGCCTTTCTGGCCAGTTGCTGTCATTTGCCCGCACGCAACCGCTGAAACGCAATCCGGTCGATGTCGATGATCTGATCAATTCGTTTTGCGCGGTCCTGAAATGCGCCGTGTCGACGATGGTCGAAATTCGCCGCGATCTCGGACGAGCTCGGCTTCTCGGTTCCGGCGCATTTCTCGGGCTTCTTCCACGACCACGCGGGATCCACGCCCAGAACCTTCCGGGTCGCCTCGGGGCTTCGCCGCAGCGCTTTTTGAGACACCCCGGTAATTCCCGCGACGGCACGGTATCGCCGGCAGCGACCGCGCCCTATAGCGTCCCAGTCCGAGGCTTTGCCTGACGCAAAGGCCCGGTAGGAGAGATGAAGGACAGTGCCGCCAAGCCACTCTCCGGCCGCTCGATCCTGCACATTCAAGATGATCCTGGCGATATCGAACTTCTCCTTCCTCAAAACCGGCACCGGCTACATGCCTTCGAAAGGAACATCTTTCCGGGTGGACCGGAAACCAATTCCGAAAACCGCCAAATGAAAATTCCGGCTGACGGTCTCAAGGGTGGATCCACTTCTTCCCGACCACGCGGTTGGCCCGAAACTCATCTTCTATGTCACTCTAATTCGACCGCCGTAATCTTGGGGCCTCTTAATCACTTCGGAATCTGTAGAATATCCATTTCGCATCGTGATCGGTCGTTTTCGTTGCGGACACATTCTGGAACCAGAACCAGACCAGCTCATATCGAAAGTTCCGGACACGCATGACTTCTGCCGCTATCTCTCTGTCCCGGCCGGTATTTTTCGACACCGGGGAGGACATCCGTTTCGACAAGATCACGCAGCTTGCGTCGCGATTCTTGAAGGCTCCCATTTCGCTTCTGACCGTGATCGACGATGCAAGCGACAGACAATGGTTCAAATCCGAGACAGGGCTCCCGGAGGAGTTTCGCCGCAGCCGGTCGACACCTCTCAGCCATTCCTTCTGCAGGCATGTCCGCGATTCCGGCGAACCGCTGATCGTTAAGGATGCCCGCTTGCATGCCCTTCTCAGGAACAACCCCGCAATCGAGGCATTTGGCGCCGTAAGCTATGTCGGGATCCCGTTCCATGGGGAGACCGGCCAGCCGGTCGGCGCCCTTTGTTGCATTCATGCCGCGCCGCGGGAATGGACAGCTGAAGAGATCGAGATGCTCACGTATCTTGCATCTATAGCGGACGACCAAGTCCAGTTCCACGTTGCCATTCGGGATCGCGCGAAGGCTAAGCTGCTGGCCGAACGGGCGGCCACCACGCGGGCAAGCTTCCTTTCACATGCCAGCCATGAAGTCCGGACGCCGCTAACCAACATCTTCGGGGCCGCGCGGCTGATCAATACACTGCCGCTGGACAAGGGCGCAGAGCGCCTGGCGCTGGTGATCGAGCGCAACTCGTCGCGGCTTATGAACCTCATGGACGACATGATGCACGTCTCGCGGCTGGACGCGGGCGCCGCAATACTTGAGGAAGAAACCTACGATCTTGTCGACGTGGTCGGGTCGGTGGTGGAAAAGTATCGCTACACGGCCGCGGCCAAGAATCTGGCATTGACTCTCGAGAATGCCTTGAAGGGATGCACCACGCGTCTGCTCGACCGGGATAACCTTGCCGAGGTGATCGATCGGCTTGTAAGCAATGCGGTCAAGTTCACCTCCACCGGCGCGGTTCGAGTGAAGATCGAGAGCGAGAAGCCCGGCAGCGTGGCCATCCTGGTGATCGACACCGGGATTGGCATCGATCCCGCGCAGCAGGGCGTGCTGTTTGAAGAATTCGAAAGGCACGATCCGCGTAGCGCCCGCATCGGCGGCGGAACCGGCCTTGGGATGAACCTCGTGAAACGTCTGGCGGAACTGATGGGCGGCACGATCACCGTCGTGAGCCAGCCTGGCGAAGGAACCACCTTCACCATCCGCCTGCCCCTGCATGCCGAGGACGAAGCAACCGCTGCGCTCGGGCGGAATGCGGAGACGGCGGACCACTCTTGACTTGACTGGAATGGCATTGATGACCCCAGACGTGGACCGCCGAGAGGAACTTCCCGGAAGATGACGGCCAGAGTTCAGTCAGACCTCGTTCCGAACCAGGTTGGACAACGTGCCGATCCCAAAAATTTCGAACTCGATCCGGTCTCCGTCCTTCATGGACAGCTTAGGTGGAACAATCCGACACCACTTGGCGTGCCAATTACGATGACGTCGCCCGGCAGCAGTTCGGTGACGATCAAGAGATAGGCCTCTGATTTTTTTGAATATTAAAAATTTACCATCATTGATAAGCGAGAGCGGCAGTATGGCAGTGAAGCGAAATAAATGTATCCATTCCGGTTACGGCATCCCCCTGAGTGAGGTC
This sequence comes from Loktanella atrilutea, assembly GCF_900128995.1. GTDB lineage: Bacteria > Pseudomonadota > Alphaproteobacteria > Rhodobacterales > Rhodobacteraceae > Loktanella > Loktanella atrilutea. Next base: position 7,463 of record NZ_FQUE01000028.1, read on the forward strand.
CGCAACCGACACTCTCTGCGATTGCACTCAAGCCAACACCGAGAAGGAAGACACCCTGGGCTTGAACCTGCCGACCTTCGCAGCAGCACGTCAAAAAGTTCCCCATCGCAGCCTTGAACGTCCGCCTTCTTCAAGTAAACCAGATTGCGATGCGAGCGCGGCGAACTTCCGCTTACCGTCCTTCTTAGTCGTCGGTGGAATCCGCAACCAACTTATGCCTATTCTCGTCGGACGTAAGCGGATTACATCGCCTGACTTGCGCACAAATCGTGTCGTGCAGGACGAAGCGGCCGTTCAAGGCTAACACGATGATCCGGAACAACGCCTGCGGCAGCGAGAGCTGCGCGGGGGTATCTACTTACTAAGTAGCCCGCGCAGTCGGCCCTTGCGGGCCTTTGTGCTCGGGCTACCCGTTCGGCAGGGGCAAGCCCCTGCACCCCGGCGCCGCTGACGCGCCGCTCGGGTGACGCTCCGCCCTCCCGAACCCGCCAGGGGCGTTCAGCCAGACCAGAGAGCGCACCGCCCCTCTGGACACCCCGGGCAGGGTCGTCGTTCGCCACTCCCCCTGCACCCCCTGGCGTCTCCCGTACGCGTGAGCCGGCAGATGCTGTCGGCCGAGTAATGCAGCACTGACACCAAACGGCGGCGCGTTCTGCGCGCCGCTTTTGAGGGCCTCCGGGCCCCTGCCGCCGGACCGGATCATCCGGCGTCTGGCGCGCCGGCATCCATCCTTCTGCTGCCCCCGCCGGCGCGCCGCTTTGCCATGACGATCTGGA
>NZ_FQUE01000025.1 GCF_900128995.1 Loktanella atrilutea
GCCGCCATCGTCGAAGTCTCCGGCGACGTGGCAGAGCGGTTGGGCGCCCAACTCGGCTTCGGCACGCAGCAGGCGCAGGGTTCGCTGGGCGCCACGTCCTTCAGCAACGGCGGCGTTTCGCTTCAGGGCGTTTTGACTGCTGTCGGCGCCCCTGCGTCTGTCGCGCTGTCGACGGGCGCGACCCTGGCGGCGAGCAACAACGACTTTGGCCTGCTGGTGCAGGCGCTGTCCAATTCCAGCCGGGCAAGGCTGCTGTCCACGCCATCGGTTACAACGCTCGACAACGAACCAGCTACCATCGTCGTTGGTCAGAACGTGCCGTTCCGCACGGGCAGTTTCGCGACCGATGGCAACACTCTGACACCCTTCACCACGATCGAACGGCAGGACGTTGGGATCACGATGAACGTTGTGCCCCGGATCACCGCCGGCGGTGTCGTGCAGCTGGTGATCGAGCAGGAGATCAGTTCACTCGTCAACGGCAACGTCGAAGGCGCCGCGGATCTGGTGACCAACCGGCGGGTCATCAACACCACCGTGATGGCCGACAACGGCGGCACGGTTGTGCTGGGTGGCCTGATCACTGACGACCGTCTGAGCAGCGAACAGAAGGTTCCGGGTCTTGGCGACATTCCCGTGGTCGGCAATCTCTTCAAGTCACGCAATGCAAGCGAGAGCAGGCGCACGCTGTTTGTCTTTTTGCGCCCGACGATCCTGCGCGACCGCGCCGACATCCAGGCCGCCGCCACCAACCGGATGACCCGATTGCGGCAGGCCGACGCCACCGCCATCCCACGCACGATCCTGCGCGAACAAGAAGTCAGACAGCTACCGCTAGAGATTCAGGGCCTCTATTAATTAACTGATCAAAAAATATCTAAAACAGCACCTTGTTATTATCGCGCGGAATCACGTGGGCGGCAAAGACAGGATGTTATTGGCGGGACAATCGGCGCTCCAATGGTAACTTCCCGCTGTCTCTCCCGACAATCGGTCGTCACGCATCGCACAGAGCGAGCGCAAAAGCATATTGATCTCCCCTTCGTCTATTACAGTCTTATTAACAAAACCTTATTCAGCTAAATACTCGTCTCGTCCCTTGGTGAGCCTAACGCTGGCTGGTCTCCGGCTCGTTCACGATGACCAGCGAGGTTTTCGCAATGGGCTTTGCATATACACCATACCTGATACAGAGATCCTTAGTTTCTATCTGTGTGGATGTTACGAGGTAATGGCACCAAACCGGCCAGTACGCAGCTGCCCACTTTCAGTCTGCCGATCCTGCTTAAGGCGACCTTTTACGAACGATCAACAGGGAGGACGGTAACGTCATTTGATCTATAGTCCGGTTTGAAGGTGGTCCCCATCAAAGTGTCAAGCAGCATCTCCGCCCCCTCAAAGTCAACGGCATGGCCCGCAACGCCAAGACGTTCAATGGGCTGGAGGTCGATGCCTACGAGGGCGCCAGAGACAAGGATCTTCATGTCAGGTCGTTGTTTCTTCACCTCGGCCACCGTGACGTAAAGCCCGTGCATGGCTGAACTTGACCCTATTGACAGGCCCAAGATCTCAGCGGGCGAGTTTACGATCTGCGACAGCAGATCTGCCTGACCCACATTGATCACAGCCTGAATATCCCACCCCTTCGCGCGCTGCAGGTCAGCGGCCATCTGAACGCCGAACGTATGGTCCTCGCCGGGCACGCTCGCGAAAATTGCCTGTCTGCGCGTCTTTCTCATGACGGGATGAACAGGTTCTGCAGTCGCGCGGAGCAGCGCTTCCATTCTCAAGGTTGCCACTCGGACACTCATAAAAACCGCCTCGTCCTTAAGCCACAATTCACCGAGATGATCCGCAACCGGACGGAGGACATCGAGGCAAAGCTCGCGTCGCGTCAAGTTTTTCGGAAACAAGCTTTCGATGGCCGCTTGACCGCCGGTAACGCCACCAAACATGAACCGCTGACAGATCAGGTCACGGTATTCATGAGACAGTTGCAAATCATTATTCCCATACGTCGATAAGTCTTAACCCTTCTCCGCCAATTCCGTTCCTTATCAGGCGCCGCAGCGCGACATTAAGACTCATCCGTCTGTTACTTTTTTCTGATACAGCGTGTTGTAAATAGTGTGCTCCATAGTCCCCAAGCTAACTCTGGGCGAACGACAATGCGCTAATCAAATTTGTCCTGCTCAAGAAGACTCGGCCCATGGTCAAGATTAACGTCACAGATAGGGGGGCCAGAACGTTCCCTGCTTGCGGCTATCTCAAGGAAGACTTATATCTGCTAGTCTGTTGTCGACCTGGATTTACTGCCTCCTAACGTCCGCGGACCACCTATCGATAATCTCTTCGGTTAGCCCGTGCATATCGTCCACCACGATCATCGGAGTGGGCACGCCCGATATTGGCATCACAGCGTTTCCAGGACGTTTGACCAACACGGCAGAGCATCCCGCCGCCTGAGCGCCGATCGTATCCCAGAAATGACACGCGACCATGCAGAGGTCTGACACTTCCGCATCTAACTCGGTGGCAACGTACCGATACGTTTCAGGCGCAGGCTTGAAGCGCGTGACGTCATGGACGGAGAAGGTCCGCTCGAAGTAATTTGCAAGGCCCGCGCGTTCGAGTGGCGTCGGTGCAGCGCCAGGCGCAGAGTTCGTCAAAGTCACTAGCCGAAATCCGCGCTCCTTTAAGGCCTCCAGCGCTGGAGCCACATCCGCATGAGCCGGCATCGCGCCGATGAGTGTTTCCAATTCGTCCACATCTGCGTCAGTCACCATGACGTGGGATGTTTCACCGACCATGCGAAGTGCGCCAGCGGCAAGGTCGCCGAACGGAACGTAGATACCGGAGAGGGTCAGCGCTTCGGAGTAAAGGATGAGTTGGGCGAACCATTCCCGCATCATGCTGTCTTTCCCAAACAACCGCTCAAAAAGGGGTTCCAATGTCGTCAGATCCAAAAGGGTCTCGTTGACATCAAATACGATGATGGAGGGGGAGTGAGCTTGGGCCATGAGTTTCCTCGATCGGATCAGATGGTTGGCGATTACGGCTGCAAGTGGGTCAAGTCAGCATTAAAACGGGACATGCTGGAAAGGGCCCTGATCCGCGTTCTTCCGGTAGAAAGCCCGCACTATTTCAGGGCGGGCTTCCGATCGCGTTTGGGCGTTTACTTCGTGAAGTGATCCTTGAGGAAGTTTGCGGCCTCGGTAATTGCTGCCGTGGTTGCCAGCGTCTGCGCATATGCGTTCAGCATTACAAAATCATGCGTTGTAAAATCATAACGCGTGCTCTGCGTCTCGACTCCGGCCAATGTCAGCTTCGCGGCAAAGGCTTCGCCTTCATCACGCAGCACGTCGTTTGCATCGGTGATGACCAGCGCTGGGGGCAGGTCTGCCAGATCTTCTGCGCCGTAGTTCAGCGGAGAAACCATCGGATCGGCACTATCGGTGCCCTCGGGCAGATAAGCTTCCCAGAACCACGCCATGCTGGCCTTCGACAACCATGGACCGTCAGCGAACAGTTCATAGGAGTGGCTAGTCAGGTCGGCGGTGGTGACCGGGTAAAACATGACCATCGCATCAAGTGCGGGCCCATCGGCCTTGGCGCGCACGGCCGTCACGGCCACCATCTGACCGCCGACGGAGTCACCTGCAATCGCGAGCTGGTTGGCATCAATGCCAAATTCGGCGGCATTTTCCGAGACGTATTGCAGAACGGCATAATCCTGATCAAGCTGGACGGGGTGCTTCTGCTCGGGGGCAGGACTGTATTCGACAAAGACCATTGCAGCGTTGGCCTGCGTTGCCAGATCGCGCATCAGCCGCTCATGGGTGGTGAAGTTCCCCAGCACCCAGCCGCCGCCGTGAAAGTAAACAACGCCCGGCAGTGTTTTACCTTCATTCCCAGCGGGGCGCACCGTGTAGACCTTCACCTCGCCCGTGGGCCCGACATTCAGGGTCATCTCCTGCACGTCCGCATCGGGCATTGCGGTGTCGCCCTTTGTCTGCGCGTCGATCAACACCTGACGGGCCTCGTCATAGGGCAGCTGGTTGATCGGAGTAGAGCCTTTCAGGCTGTCGATAAATTTTTGGGTGGTCTTTTCCAATACGACTTCCGGAACATCTGTGTTAGGCGCGGTGGTGTCCTGCGCGAACGCAAAAGCTGGAATGACTACCATGGTTACTGTAGTCGCGAGTGATAGAAAGGCTTTCACGGGATATTTCCTTGATAAGTTTCATTAGCTCAACGGTCTGTTCGGAAGAAGGTTGCCACAATACCTTGGCTTCACCGTTACGTGACACCTTAGGTGGATTGCCGACGTGCACAGCGCAAATTCGGTGAAATGATTTGTCTTAAGGAGCAATTATGAGAGCAGCGGATTATTGTAGGACACCCGGCACACAGATGCGCTCAAAGCTAAAATTTTTTGATGGTAACCCTTTTGCAGGTGCTGGCGGAGCTTGAAGTTTGCGAAGGAGATAACTGCATCTCAAGTTCTGGTGATCGTGGATTAAATTTGCGCCGTACCGTTTGGCCGAGCGTATGATCTGTGAGGAGGATGTGCATGGAGCACGGCCGCGATCCGGGAGGACTATCATGATCCGCAATCTGTTTCTGAGCACTACAATTCTTGTCGCGCTGTCGGCGTCACCGCTGTTTGCCGCCGCCCATAGCGAGATGGACGTCAGCAAAATGACCTGCGCCGAACTGATGGCGATGGACATGGATGGCATGATGGCAGCAGCGACAGCCATCGATACGGCGATGAAGGACATGCCCGCTGGCGACGCTATGGCTGCGGATGGCGTGATGTCCGCTGATGGTGCGATGGCTGCGGACGGAGCGATGTCCGCTGATGGTGCGATGGTAGCCGACGGTGCCATGACTGAAGAGGCCATGATGAAGATGAAAGAGGCCTGTGTCGGCAAGGAAGATATGATGGTGATGGATGTAATGCACGAGACCATGTGATGCCAACCCCGATCCTGCGCCTATTAGGGCGCAGGACCACTTTCCCATCGCAGGCGAGGCCTTAAATGTCCCTTCATGTAGTATCGGAAGCTCCGCCCCATGGTGGCGATCTGGTGCGACGGCACAGACTGTCGACGCGGCTGTGGCATTGGACCAACGCGTCGGTGCTGGTGATTATGCTGGGCAGCGGATTGATGATCTTCAATGCCCATCCACGCCTTTATTGGGGCAATTACGGGGCCAATCCCGATCCGGCCTGGCTGGAAATCGGGGCCACTGCCGATGCCGGTGTGCTGACTGTGGCGGGGCAACAGATCAAGACTACGGGTGTCTTGGGAAAGTGGACTGACAGCGGGGGTGTTGTGCGCAACCGCGCCTTTCCCGGGTGGGCCACGATCCCATCGACCTATAATCTGGCGCTGGCGCGCCGATGGCACCTGACTTTCGCCTGGCTGTTCGCCGGGGCGCTGCTGATCTATGCGCTGCGCAGTCTGTGGAACGGGCACATGCGGCGGGATCTGCTACCCACGCGAGAGGAGCTGCGGCCCCGCCATATCTGGGGCGACATAAAGCATCATGCCACGCTGAACTTTCCCCCAGGCTTCGCAGCGTTGCGCTACAATATACTGCAGAAGTTCGCCTATCTGTCGGTGTTGGTGATCCTGCTACCCGGCATGGTGCTGACGGGTCTGACAATGTCACCGGCTGCGACCGCTCTGATGCCTTGGCTGATTGACGTGTTCGGCGGTCGGCAATCTGCGCGATCGTTGCACTTTATCTTCATGGCGCTGCTGTTCGGATTTTTTATAGTCCACATGATCATGGTCCTGCTGGCAGGACCCTTCAACGAAGTCAGATCGATGATCACGGGCCGGTTCCGCTTGCCAAAGGAGAAGGGCCAATGAGCAAGCGTCTGACACGCCGCAGCCTGTTGACGCTGGCGGCTCCGGCGGTCCTGATCGGTTGCGATCGCCTTGGTGCTACGCCCTCTTTCAAACAACTGGTGCTGGGGGCAGGCGAGTGGCTGGGCACCCGGATCGGACCGTTTGTTGTCGGCGATGCGCTGGCGCCGGAATTTGCCGAAGCAGAGATGTCGCCCGACTTCAGAGTCAACGGCAACACGATGCCGAACGATCCAGCCTATGCTGCGCTGATGCGCAACGGCTTTGCTGATTGGTCGCTGCCGATCGGAGGACTGGTCACCACGCCGGCGCAATACGCGCTCGCCGAACTGAAGGCGCTTCCGCAGCGTACCCAGATCACATTGCACAATTGCGTCGAAGGTTGGTCTGCCATCGGTAAATGGACAGGGGTGCCCCTGTCCGAAATTCTGCGCACCGCGGGCTTACAGCCGAACGCGAAGTTCGTCGTCTTTCGATGTGCGGATGATTTCAATGGGACCCCTTATTACGAGTCGATAGATTTACGCAGTGCGATGCATCCGCAGACGATCTTGGCCCATACGATGAACGATGCGCCCTTGCCGGTCGGTCACGGGGCACCGGTCCGCCTGCGGGTCGAACGCAAACTGGGTTATAAGCATGCCAAGTTCATCATGGGTGTCGAGGTCGTGGCCAGCCTTGACGGCGTGGGGAGAGGCAAAGGCGGATTCTGGGAAGATGTAGGCGATTACGACTGGTATGCAGGGATCTAACAAGATCGGTGTCACGGCCTGAACACGCCAGGATCCTGCGTGGGGTCCGGTGTCATGCGCACCGGACCCCTGGCTTTCAAGCCTGTGTCAGACGCTTGTTCTGCGGAAACATCACTGCCTTCGCCGCGTCGTCCATGTCCTTCTTGAAGGAATACTCGGTGGACAGCGCTTCCGCGGCCTTTGCGGCGGGGCGCGCGTTGATCTCGTCAAGCAGGCGCTTCACGTTGGGAAGGGCAGTCCACGCTTCTGCACCAAGGATGAACGGCATGGCACGCGCCCAACCCCATCGACTTTGTCACAACCTGCGCCACACGTCGGCCATCGTACACCGCTAGCGGCGACGGGCATGTCCCGGCATCTTGTAACGCCGATAGCAATTCCCTCGGGGTAAGCACGCCTGCTGGAACCTACCCGGCCTCTGACAGCTCAGTCATCTCGGATTGCGGCGTTATCCTTACGGATGTCACGGCACTGGCTGTTCGCGTAATCGCGATGTCGTGGCTCTCGCTTCCCTTGCTTTCACCCAGATACTCGGTTGTCCCGTCCCCTGTGTGCGTCGTTGCCTTGAACGTGCCATCCTCCAGGCCAAGGGGCGTATGGTCCAGGGTCAGAAGCAGACTTTCATCGCCACCCTGTTTTTCGAAAACAACTGATCTCATCACGCGGTGGCCCCGCATCACGGAATAGGTCTGTGCATTTGCCATCAACGGAAAGGCCAGAAGGCACGTCAACGTGGCAGCGCGTATAGAAAAGGATTTCATTGGAAACCAATCAGGCAAGGGTGACGATGAGCGTTAGATGATGGATATTGGGCAGAAGCGGTGTGGATCTTCAGGTTTAAAACCATCGACCCGTTTCACTGATCGACTGCTAACGGCGTGTGACAGGCGGTGGGTTCCCGGCCGCCTGTCATCACATTGCCGGGCGGTATTCAGGATCAGCCGAGCGATACCTCGTCGCTGCCTTCCCGCGTCATCGTCATGTAGGCGACGATGGCGACGATGGCGGCAAGGAAGATGGCGCTGGTGATGATGGTACCGAGACCCATGCCGCCGTATTCGGTCGGTTGCGACAGCAGGTCGCCAAAGGACGCACCCAGCGGGCGGGTGAAAATGTAGGCGATCCAAAAGGCCAGCACGCCGTCCAATTTCAGCATGTAGTAGCCGAAGGTGATCGACGCGATGATCATGCCGAAGAGAATGCCTGTCGCCATGTAGCCCAATGCGAACTTCTCGGCCACAAGGTCACCTGCGGCGGTGCCAAGCGCAAAGGTGAAGAGGATCGCAAGCCAGTAGAACGCCTCGCGCCGGGTGGTGCGGACCTCGTGGATGGACAGGGTGCCTTCGACCGAGAACCAGACAGCGAAGGTCGCAGCCAGCAGGATCGTGAAGGCAACGGTCGTGGTGATCAGCGATACGCCGAAGTTATCGACAAGGTTGTCGGTGACCAGCGTACCGACAATGGAAATCAGCACGACGGCCAGCCAGTAGGACCACGGTACATATCGTTTCTGCCTGAACTGCAGCACGAGTGCGCCGACCAAGACTGCTGCCATCAGCAAAGATGTTACCGTCAGGCCAAGTCCAATGTTCACGGCCAGAAAGTCTGCGGCAGTTTCGCCCATAGTGACGGCCATCAGCTTGATCAGCCAGAAATCCACGGTGACTCCGGGAACGCGGTTGGGGGTGATGATTGCGGGAGGGGTTTCCGATCGGGCATATCCGGCGGATTCACTTACAGCAGAAAGCTGGGTCATGGCGGGCTCCTTTCCGGGGCTCAGTTGGACATCAGGGCAATGCCCTGAGCGAGGAAATCGTCTGCACGGGTGTCATCGTCTGCGTTGCACCGCTCCGTGCCTTTTGCTTGCAAGGTGTCCAGCGTCGCATTCTGCGCGTCGGCCATTTTGGCGCTGGCGCGGGTTGTGCGGAACATGTCAAGCATTGTTTCGCAGGGCAGGGCGTGTCCGCTGGCATCTGTCGTGGCGACGCCTTGCACCATGATCACGGACCCGCCGGTGGGGGCACCCGATCCGGCAGGATCGGCAAGAGCATTTTGCAGGCTGGAGAGTGTCTGATCGACCGTCGTCTGATCGGGCGTGGACGCGCGCAGCGCCGTCAGGACATCGTCAATGGCGGTATCGACGTTACCCCAAGCCGCAGTATTGACCGGACGCAGGGTTTTTTCCTGATCGTCCCACGCGGTCTCCAGATCGGTGATGCGGATTGCGGCGGCAGCCAGATCACCAGTTTCTGCAACCTTCTGCACATCTGTCGTAATTGTGGTGAACGGCGTCATGTCACCCAGCGATGGCCCGCTGTCGGTCGAAGCCGCCTGCGACGCGGGCGTAGCGGGCGACAGAATTGCATATCCCGCGGCGAAGACGCCAACCGGCACAATGATCAGAACGGTACTGAGAAGGATATTACGCATTGGGGGTCCCCCGGACGGGCTGGCGGCGCCAGCTTTGAGTGTCCAGAGGTCTTGCAGCAAGATGCCCGCCCCTGTGACGCTCACCATGGGGAGCGGGCCCGGCAGGGGCTTTTCGCAATCATTGCATCTCTGCAATGTTCAGGGCTACGGCAGAATGTCCACCGTGACACCCGTGTTGCCCAGATCAGCGGCCAGTTGGTCCAGTGTGCCCCCCACGGGAGCAACCGGATCGCTCTCGGTCACAGCCCATTCCAGCGGATCTTCACGTGTCAGTGTCCCGATCAGAACAACCGCGCCAGTATCGGCCCGGTATCGGCTGTCCCAGAACCGGGCGTGCAGACGTGTGCCGTCGCGTTCGTTCGCGACCGTGAGCGCGAAGGCCAAAGTGTCCGGACGGTCGTTCCAGAACGTCGGGATGACGAAAGGGTCGGGTATCGCATGTCTCGCCCAGTCGTTGAACACAGCCGTCGCGAGACGGAGTGGTCCGTGCCGGGGCGCAGCGGTCCAACCGACGGTCTGCATGGCATCGATCAGATCTGCAGCATCTGGCACTGTCACGATCAGATTGACGCGTTGGCGCGGATCGCCGGCGAGTGTCTCGGTTCTGCCGGGCAGAGCCGACGCGCCCAGCAACGCTGCGGGCTGGTTCCTTACCTGAAACACAGGACTGGATGTGGCATTCAGCGGACTTGCTGTCGCGGAGGCCAGCGCAACGGCGGCAACACCAGCTACTGTTACGCTGCCAAAAGCGGCCCAATACCTGCCACTATGGGGGGATGCGCGATGCGTTCCGCGTCGCCATTCACAGAATGCAATGCCCAGGATCAGCCACAACGCACCCACCAGATAGCCGTTCAAAACGTCCGAGACATAATGCTCGATCAGATAGATCCGGCTGAGGCCGATCAGAAAGGCGGTGATCAGTGCAGCAGTGGCAGCTGTACCGGCCGAAAGCAGCCGCGTGCGCCAGCCCAGATAGAACAACATCGCCCAAACCGCCACGGCACCTGCGGCGTGACCGCTGGGAAAACTCCCTGAAGTCTCGACGAAATAGCCAAGACCCGATCGGGGCGGCTGAAGAAGCCTTTCAGCAACGTGACCGTGACCTGATTCCCGACAGCGGCGATCCACAGACCACCAAACAGATCGTACCGACGCAGGATCAACAATGCCACGCTGATACCCGCCAACATGGACAGGACACCGTGGCGTCCACCAATCTCGGTGATCCAGCCAAAGATGGCGACAAGGCGTGCATTCCGCAGCGCGTAAAGAATGTTGGCAACGCGCTTATCGGTCGACATCACATCGGCAGACCCCATAAGGTTGAACACGGAATCTGCCCAGACGGCTGCGGTGTAGAGAAAGAGAACGCTTAGAACAGTCGTCGTCAGGCCGAGAAACTGCCCGGTACCAAACCGCGCCGATAGGAACGAACTAAGCCGAGGATACTGACGGACGCGGGCCTGAACCCACGGTTTGCTTGAAATGCCGGCTGCGATGGATCGTGCGATGTCGGCCAGCAAGGGCAGTGCCCGTCGCAGGCGGCGCATGATGAACCACAGCAACGCCAGCACCAGCAGCGTGACGGCGCTGAACGCTAATATCCGTGGGGCCGACGCACCCAGCACGCCAATGGCGCGACCGGAAAAATACCCGATCCCCGGCAAGATCAGAGCATAGGGCACGGCACTGACGACATTCCACAGCCAGAACCTGCGGCGCGACATGCCAGCCATGGCGGCTGCAAACGGGACAAGCGCGGACATCGGCCCGAAGAATCGGCCAATCACCATGGCGGATGCGCCGTAACGCTGAACCAGCTCCATAGCCCGCTGCGCATGGCGCGACGTGGCGAATGACTTCCGCTTTGGCCAAGCCCTCAGTCGTCAGTTGTCCGAGGTAAAAGCTGATGCCGCTCCCGATGATGGCCCCGGCGGCGACGAACCAGGCCATGTCGAAGAATTTGACGGTGCCGCGTTGCGCCAGCATGCCGCCGGCAATGACGACCAATCCACCGGGTGCGATGATGCCGGTCAGAACAATCGCCTCCAGCATCGCGACCAGGGCAATGATCCAGTAGGTCAGCAGTCCCAGCGACTGGAGAGAAGGCAGTATCTGATCGAGGGTGTGCGACATGGCTGGTGGCTGACTTTCTGGACGATGTGTCTGCGGCGGCGTCAGACGTCTTGTCTGCCGAGACAATGTGCGGCGTGAAAGGGTGGTGAGCAACGCCTTGCGTTCATTTGCAAAGCTGTGCCTCCGGCAGCCGGGTGTCAGGCATCTGTCAGGGTCATGTCATGCGTGTCATGTTTGACAGACTGGTGATCGAGGCCGGGACATGTCGGATTTGTAATAACCCGGACAAGCAATCGTCCGCGGGGCCACCTTAGATCTTGGTCACAGGGACGCACGATCGCAGCCCTGCAACCAAGGAGATCACGATGACACGCATGACGTTCAAGACTGCAGGTACCGCCGCACTTCTGGCACTGGGCCTGGGCACCATGGGTGCGACGGCGGCCTTTGCCGAACAGCACATGGACGCCGGTGATACGGCTGAAGTGCAGGCCTTTCAGGCTGCAACGATGTCGTTGACAGACGCCGTCAAGGCCGCAGAAACCGACACGAGCGGCAAGGCGATGAGCGCAGAATTCGAGACCGACGATGCCGCCACCGGTATGTATCACGTCGAAGTCGCGATGACCGACGGCACCACGAAAACCGTGGCCGTGAACCCGGCCGATGGCACTGTCACTGCTGTCGCAATGGATGCCAAGGATCAAAACGATGAAGCTAGCGATGGTGACGGCGAAACCAACGACGACAACAACTGATCGTCGCGGTAAAGTTGCCCACACCGGCAGGGCATGCGCCCTGCCGGTAAGGTCCGTTGCGGGGATGCGATGAAGATACTTATCATTGAAGACGACGCCGCCATCGGGGCCTATATCGCCGATGGCCTGCGCGAAGAGGGCAATTCCATCGACCTCATCGTGAGTGGTACCGACGGCTTGGTCCAGGCCGTGTCCGGCAGCTACGACGTCATGGTGGTCGACAGGATGTTGCCCGGACTGGACGGCCTCAGTCTTGTCAAAACCTTCCGCGCTACCAAGAATACCACACCTGTGCTGTTCCTGACTTCCCTGGGCGGTGTCGATGACAGGATCGAGGGTTTGCAAGCGGGCGGTGACGATTACCTCGTAAAACCTTTTGCCTTTGGCGAACTTAGCGCACGTATTGCCGCGATCAGCCGCAGGCCCCGGGCAGAGCCCGAGTCCACGGTGCTGAAAGCCGGCGATCTGGAAATGCATCTTCTGCACCGCCGTGTCACACGCGCCGGGCAGACCGTCGATCTGCTGCCACGCGAGTTTGCGCTCCTGGAACATCTGCTGCGTCGCAAGGGCAGGGTGCAGACCCGCACGATGCTGATGGAGGCGGTCTGGGACATTCACTACGATCCGCTGACCAACGTGGTCGACACCCATATCAGTCGGCTCCGCAGCAAGATCGACAAGCCCTTCGCCACCGAACTCATCGAAACGGTGCGCGGCTCGGGATACAGGATCAACGAAGGGTGACGCCGACCGCTCCCGTTCTCCGCCTCAGGTCCACGCCTTTGCGCCTGACGCTGCTGTTGCTCGCGATCTTTGCCGTTTCGGCCCTCGGATGCCTTGCCGTGGCCTATGCAGTGACAAAGGCCAATATCGAGTCCACGATCGAAGCCGAGTTGCGGCAGACCATCAGCGAGTACCGTGCGATCAATGACAATGACGATCTGCTCGAACGCCTGTCAGACGCTGCTGCGCAACTCGATCCCGATGTGCGTATCCTGCACTACTTGCCTGACCGCGGCACTGTCTTGTCCAATGTGGCGGACTTTCCGCCTGTCAGCGGTGTCACGATCATCGCCGCCAACGCCATTTCCACAGACGTTGATGGTCTGGCGGACAGCTAACTGGCGCTGAGCGCCCGCATAGGTGCGGGGCAACTGATCGTGGCACAGAGCCGGGAGCAGATCGTCGAGATGTCGGAGGTCTTTATGGCCGTCTTGCTCATTGGGTTGCTGCCCGCACTGCTCATCGCTGGATTGGCGGGGTGGGGGGTCGCCAGACGCGCACGTCGCAGGATCAACGCAATACAGGCGACCCTGCATACTCTGGCCGGCGGCACACTGTCCGCCCGGGTGATCGGCGTAGACGGACGCGGCGACGATTTGTCCGGGATAGGGCAGGACGTCAACCACATGGCGCACGCGCAGGAGACGCTGGTGTCTTCCATGCGCCAGATCTCCAGCGACATTGCCCATGACCTCAAGACACCGATCCAGCGGGTGGCCCTGGTGCTGGACCGCGTGATGAATAAAACTGTGCTGACGGATGGGCAGGAGGAACTGCTGATCGGAGCTTTAGATGAAACGGACCGTATCGTGCGAACGTTTCAGTCTTTGCTGCAACTTGCCCAGATTGAGGGCGGGGCCGTACGAGACCGGTTGCAAGCCGTCGACCTGACGGATGTTGCGCGGGATATTATCGACTTTCTCGAGGTCGAAGCCGACGACCGTGGCTTTGCTCTGACCCTCGAGGCTGCAGACGGAGAGACCGTGGTCCGTGGCGACCGCCAGCTGCTGTCGCAGATGATCAGCAATCTGGTACAAAACGCCATCACGCATGTGCCAGGCGGCGGACCGATTGTGGTTCGGGTGACGCAAGACCGCGGGCGGGCTGTCCTGACTGTCTCGGATCGCGGTCCTGGCATACCGGCATCCGAGCGGGAAAAAGTCCTGCGGCGCCTCTACCGGCTGGAGCAAAGCCGCACGACCGAGGGCAATGGTCTGGGCCTCAGCCTCGTGGCCGCAATCTGCGAATTGCATGATGCGGTCCTGACGCTGGAGGACAATGCACCGGGGCTAATGGTGCGCATCGTGTTTCCTGATTGGTCGCAGTCATAGCGGTAATGAGTGCTCAGCTGACGACATGGAGCCTTGGGCCCGGCGTGAACGTTGAGCAATTACAAAATATCTGAAAGGGAATTTACTAATGTTTGACTGGATATCAGGTTTCATCGACACAGTCGGGCTGGTGGGGATCGCACTTCTCATGTTCGTCGAAAACGTCTTCCCGCCGATACCGTCCGAGTTGATCATGCCCTTAGCAGGGTTCAACGCGGCCAACGGTGATCAGAATCTTGTTGCCGTCATCATTGCAGGGTCGACTGGATCGCTTGCCGGCGCCGTCTTCTGGTACTGGGTCGGTATGCGCATCGGCACCGACCGCCTGAAGCGTCTGGCCCGGCGTCATGGTCGCTGGCTGACGATCTCACCTGACGAGATCGACCAGTCGAATGCCTGGTTCAAAAGACACGGGGGTTTGGCCGTGATGATCGGGCGCTTGATCCCGACTGTACGCACCTTCATCTCCGTGCCGGCGGGCGTGTCCGAGATGTCGTTCGCGAAGTTTTTGGCTTACTCCACCGTTGGCACGGTAGTCTGGACGAGCTTCCTCACGTTGGCGGGTTATTGGCTGCAATCCCAGTATGAGAAGGTTTCCACATGGATAAATCCAATCTCGACGGGAATCGTTGTCCTGATCCTCGGGTGGTACCTGTGGCGGGTCGCCACGTACCGCCGGCGCGTACCAAAGGAACACGATCGTCACTAATCATTGGAATAGGTGAATTCTAACCATCTTACTTACAGAAAGCTACGTCTTTAAATAGTGGGTTTTCTGGAAGTCCCTTTCCACCACAACGCCGCCGTCTGGATCGACGCGGATCATCGCACCATCGACTTTTAACTGAATCTGATGCTCGTCAATAATGACGCCTGACCAACCCAGCTCGCGATCGCGCCTGACCACGATTTTATCGGAGTGCATTTTGATCTGAACGTCGGCGCCGTTGTCGTCTGCGGCACGCATGACGACGACGGCCTCCTGATCCTCGGGCTTCGCCAGCAGGCGGGCAAATGCCTCCTTCGGACGCCAGAAAAAGGGTGCGTCTCGCTTGGTCTGGTTCTTGTTCTTATGGAAGGCAATCAACAGCTCGGCGGACTGCCAGACAGCTTGAACGGACGTGGAAACAAGGGACATGAGCGCGGCCTTTGGGGCTGAATTACCGTAGGTTGAACCTAGCAGAAAGAGTTATTTCACTCAATAAAATAAGGGTTTTAAGACGATTTAACGTATTAGTCCGGGGCCGGTTCGGGGCGTTATCGGGGCAGGTGTTTGACGCGAAATCTGGTCGGGATGGGTGGGGCAGGGCGCTTCCGCGCCCTGCGGCTTTGGTCAGGCCATACCTTCGGGAAGCCAAGTGTTGATGCGACAGGTCTGATCTTCCGACAGGCCAAGGGCTGTGCGTGTCGCCGGGTCTGCAAACAGGCTTTCCAGCTTTGCGGCCTTCTCGCCCTTCTTTAACTTCTCGAACATGGTCACGGTAGGGTGGTCTGCTGCCAGTCCCAGAAGGTCGCTCCACAGGTCATTAAGGTAAGCGCCGTTCACGCGACCGAAGAAGTTTTCGGCGGTCGGTGTGAAGGTGTCGCGGGTGCGCTTGCTCGTCAGCTTGTCGATCATCGCGCCAAGGTCAGGGCTGCTGCTGGTCAGATGCGCGACCAGATAACGGTTCAACAGGTCCATGATCTTTGCATCGCCCCTCTTGCGAAACTTGGCAAATTCGGCGGCATAATCGCGGTTGAACGGGCTGCGGTCGTCGGTGTCAGAAACGGTCAGGCGCCTGTCCATCACATAGCCGGTTTCCGTGGTCGGGACGTTCGGCACGTCGTCAGTGCGGACGCCGTAAGCCCTGTCGTATCCCATCTTCCCGCAAAGCTGGAAGGTCAGAAGGTGCAACGCCAGTTTCGGGTCGTCCAGCATCGCGTTCTGCCGTGCGCCTGTGCCGATCCGGTCCAGATCGCCGCGCAAGGTGTCAGAGATAGGCGACTTCGGCGCGGCCTCGGTCGTGGCATGGCGCGACGGCTGCAAGATATTTGCTTGGACCGCTGCGGCCTTGTCCTCGGCCCGGATGAAACCGGCCTCGACCTTCACGCTGCCGTCCGTGGTGACATAGATCACGACACCGCTTGTGGCCCGCTACTCGTCGGTAAAGTCGCCGTTCCTCTTGGTCTGCAAGGCGTCGGCGGTGCCTTCCTCGCCCAGTGCAGCAGCGTTCGCCAGTTCTGCCAGTTCGTCGTAACGCTCGGCTTCGGCCTCGGTCAGTTCGCCTTCGACGGGATGGACCTTGCCGAATTTGCGATCCTGATCGAATTGATAGCTGATGTAGCTGTCGGTGATCGCCTCGACCCATTTCCAGGCGTGCGCGGCGGGGTAGTCGGCGGCGGTCTGGGTCAGCTTGGCGGCGAAAACCGCGTCCAGAATTGCGGGGTCGTCAAAGGTGGTCCCGTCGGTAAACAGGTCACCACCGACGCGGCCTCCTGCGGCGGTGTCGTCGTCCAGACCGACAAACACGGCGCGGCGGTCAGTGCCTTTGACGCTGCCGGGTTTCAAGCGGGTCTTGATGGTGTAGTCGTTCAGACCGCCCCAGCCTTTGGCGATATTTTCCATGTGAAGGGCCAACACCTCCAAGGTCAGAGCCTCGTCGTCGCTGATCGTGAACGCGGCGGCTTGGGACAGGCTCACGCTGCCGTCCCGCAAAGCGTCCAGCACCGGGGCGGGCAGATTGGACAGGGCCAAGCGGCGGTAAACGTGCTTCTCGGTCACGCCATAAGCAACGGCAATGTCTGCAACCTTCACACCGCGCCTCTCCATCACGCCAAAGTCTCGGATTTCGTCTGCGGGGTGCAAGTCCTCGCGCTGCGCGTTTTTGCTCGTCGCCCAAAACGCGGCGGTCGCCTGATCGGGGGCCATGCGGACGGTGACGGTCTGAAACCGGGGGTCGTCCTGCAACAGGGCCAAAGCGCGGTAACGGCGTCCACCTGCCACTATGCCGACTTTGCCAGTCCCATCGCGCAAGCCTGCCGGACTTTGGATGAGGCCATGCTCTTGGATATTCGCGGCCAAGGCGACAATGGCGTCGTCGTTCACGATGGTGCGGGGGTTGATGTCGGACAGGTAGAG
>NZ_FQUE01000045.1 GCF_900128995.1 Loktanella atrilutea
AAAGCACCGAAGGTGTGATCCCCATATGGGTCGTTGTCCTCGGTGAAGGTGTCGAACGTCTGCACGGCCCGCATGATCTGCACCTGTGCGCCTGCCGACAGGCTTGCCACGCCGCGCGTCACGACGATCTGGCCGGGAACGGTGAAGTCTGCGCCCCACGTCCTGCGAAAACGGTCGTTCTGCTCTGCGATCTTGGCGGCGCGCTCAATCTCGGCCTGTTCTTCTGCGGTCAAGGCGGTTTGGTCGGTCATGGTTTTGTCCTTTGTGGTGGTGCCGCGTTTCCGATCTGGTGCCGAAACTCGGGCGAGGGGTCAGACGAGGAAGCGCTTCAGCGCGCCCCTCTTCTGAAACCTTGCCTCCCGGCGAGGGCTGGGGGGGAACCGCCGCAATGGGAAAATCAAGCGGACAAGGGGGTGGTGCGGCCCGCAGCGCAAAGCGCGAGGACACGGCCCCGCAGCGCAAAGCGCGAGGACACGGCCCCGCAGGACGCGCAGTATTTTACTGTTGTGGTGGGGGACCGGCGGTCCCCATCTTTCTTTTCTTGGCGGCGCAGCGGCGTTCGGCGCAGTCCGAACCCCGCGCCGCGCCCCAGCGATCGTTACCCGCAAGGGCGCATCGGCACGGACCAGGACGACCATGGCCGAAGGCCCGCAACCTGGCTCGGAGAGACAGGGCGCGGGCCATGCGGAGAGGGAGGATGGGCCGGGACGTTGCGGGCGCAAGCCGGTCTGCCGGCTGGAGCCTGAGAAGCGCGGTGACGCGCCCAAAGGGCAGGCCAGGGGCCACGCCATGCATCGCGGCCACTATTCACAGACCATAAGTCCCTGGATTTGCGCCCAATGAGGTAGTGTAGAAAGAGCCTGCGAAATCACTGTGCGACTTGCTCACGACACAGGCTATCTGGAAAGTGCGGTTCACCTAGATTAGGAGGCGGCATGAATTTCGCTGATTTCTTCCTGTTGTCTGGTTCGGGCCTTGTGGCGGGAGCCGTCAATGCCCTTGCTGGCGGCGGGACAATCTTTACCTTTTCCGCCCTCGTCGCGGTCGGACTGCCAGCTGTGACTGCAAACGCCACGAGCGCCGTGTCTGTGCTGCCCGGACAGATCGCATCAACTACAGCGTACCGCCGCGAAATCGCAGTAGCGTTCCACCGTCTTCTACCGTTTTCGATCATCTCGGCCATCGGCGGCATCGCAGGCAGTTTCTTGCTGCTCAACACCGATGAAAGCGCATTCCGCGCGCTCG
>NZ_FQUE01000010.1 GCF_900128995.1 Loktanella atrilutea
GAACCAGACGCCGCTCGAAGCGCGCCGGACGCTTGAGCAATTTGAGGGCTCCGCGCCCGGCGCGCTTGCCCAAAACGACCGATCCGACTACCAATCTCAAACCCGCAGACTCTCGTTATGAACGAGGGACCCGAGGGGGGCAGGTCAAGCGTTTTGCAGACCCATGACAAAGCTGAGCGTGATGACCAGGAAAGTCTCGTGTTTTGTGCCCGGCACCATGGCGAGTGCGGCACCGGTAAGTAAAAGAATGACTGCCTCGGCGGCAATCGCCAGGGCGTAGATGGAGCGAATTTGCCGCCGTTCACCAGCTTGAATTGCGAGGGCGGCCATGCCCGCACCCGAAATAAACGCTGCGACCAGCCCCAAGAAGGAAAACGCCATTGTCATTGCGCCAGTCGCGAGGTGATCAGCAAATGCCGAAATGTTTCCTGTCATGTTTGCTGTGAACGTTCCGGCAAGAATAAATCCGACAGCATTCAGCGCACCGGCAATAGAAGAAAGTAGGCCTGCCAACATCAGATCAATATTTAACGTGCGGGCATCGCCAATTTTGATGAGCATTACAGTTCCAAACGGTCACGCCTTGAAGACGTTTCTTGCCACCTTTGATGCAAAAGAACATTCAAGTTCTTCACTGAAAAGCACCAGTGTAGAGTAGTATTAGACAAGCTGATCTGAAAGTAAGTAGAAAATCTGCATCAGATCTTAAGGCACTTTGAAGACGTTTAATCGGGTTTTGACAACCGACATTCGCTGCGAAGTCTAAATCTTGCAACATGGGCTCGAAGCCGACCTTCGCTGCGATCTGCACGAAGGTCCGCACAGATCCTACGGCCTGTGGCCCTCAACGCAAAGCGGTAATCTTTTGGAGTCGTCCCCGTTTTCGCTCGTTTCTATCGGCGACAGCACATCTGGTGTATGGACAGGTATGACACTGAAATCGGACTATCTCGTTTTCATCGACTTCGAGGCCTCTGGCCTCGGCCCGGGCACGTGGCCGATCGAGGTCGGGCTGGCCTGGATCGAGAATGGCGGCGTTAGGACTTGGTCGTCACTCATCCGGCCGGAGCCTACGTGGGATCCAGATGTCTGGTCGCCCCAAGCAGCGCAAATTCACCAGATTGATCGCACAGTTCTTGAAGCAGCGCCGAATGCATCAAGGGTTGCAGATGAACTGCTGGACAGGATCGAAGGCAAGCACATTGTCAGCGATTCCGGACATGATCGGTTCTGGGCAGAGCAATTGCTTGAGACGATCGATCTCATACCCCCGCGGTTCATGATGATCGAGACGGTCATCGCCGCCGCATGCAATGGTAACTCTGACATCATCAAGCACGTCAATGCCCATCTCCGGACGGCCCCACGGCCGCACAGAGCGGGTCCTGATGCAGCACGCCTGGCGGACGCCGTGCTTCTTGCGATGAGGTTGCAGGCCAGCCGTTGAGGCATGCTAAACGTGCTTAGCTGCAGTCCTACCTGAAAATGTCGGGATGAGCTTTCAGCGCGGACAACAGCGCAGCCGTCGCCAGCCTGACTTCCCGCTGTGCAGCAGTATCGTTTACCGCATCCCGTGGTAGAGACGCTTGCACCCGCCTGAGGTCGACCTCGAGATCTGATGCCGATTGCGCGCCTTCGGGGACCTGTCGTTCAGTCATTCGACCGGGCTCGGCTGCGGCTTGCGTTCTGGACATGCGCCATGCGGCCGCCATGTCATGAAAGGCGGTAGAGGTTTCGACATCAAGCTCTCGCTTGAACCGGCGATGACTAGCCGCCATGCGGGTTCCGACGTATGCGATCGTTGCCGCTGGTAGGAGGTAGAGCAGATCGAGGTATTCCATCAGAGCCTGCTCCACGCATAGGAAAACGGGCAAAATGCGGTGCGCTATGCCCCGATCATCCCTGACACAACAGTATAACTCAAGCTGCAAGATTTTCAGGTCGCATCATGGAAGACCGGCGGCCATGTCTGCGCTCACCTCCATGACTATATGGCCGTGCCGTCGGATATTGACAGCAATATGCGTGGCTGGTTCACCCGGCGGATGCAGCCATTTGCCTTTCATAAAGTCGACCGCAGTTCCCATCGCGCGGACAGAACAGCCACGGTCGCCGTCAAGCGATGTGTCGTTGGAGGATAAACCTTGTTGTCTGCACTGGTCCTTCGCACTGAACCTAAACCGCGAGAGACGTTCTACTCCTTCGTGGGCCGCTTGGCGGCGGTGAATGGCGTGAGCCTGCACGACTTCGTGACTGATTTTGGTCTGCGCAAGAATGGATTTTTTAAGCTGGACAGCGACGTTGTCCAGGCGATCGCTCAACTCGCTGATCTGAAACCCTCGCAGATTGATGAGATGGTATCTTGGACGGGACGTCCCCTCGAGGGCGTTCGGATGGCTTATCGAGGTGAGCAGATCGTTACACGTGCCATCAGGAATCCGGAGGTGCGTGGATGTCCCGATTGTCTGAGGCAAGACGTCGAGGGTGCTTCGCAACCCGTTGCCGCTATGGCAATGCGCGGTCAGTGGTTGCTGAGGCACTGTCACGTCTGCCTCTTGCATCGCAAGCTTCTGGTGCCGATCTGGTCTACCACGCATCCGTCAGTTCGCGACGACATTCAGGCGAATCTGTCGGAACTGAGCTCTTCGATCATCGGTGGCGAGTTCGCCGGGACTGTGGTCGCACCCTCTGCTTTCGATATGTGGCTGGATCGTCGTTTGGAGATGATGACAGATGATACGTGGCTCGGGCGGCATCCGCTGCACGTCATCGCGACGATGTGCGACCTCGTCGGACGTTTGATCGCCTACGAAGCGGGTGCCGCAGGCCGAGGTGGGGATGGTATCGATCTGCATCGCATATACGCCGCCGGTTTCGACTGCATGATCGGCGGGCAGGTAGCGCTGGAGCAGCTGCTTGAAAGACGGCTCAATGACCGCGCGCCGACCGATGGTCCACAGAAAGTTTTTTACCCGCTTTACCGCAAACTCGGAGCAGTGCTCACCTATGACCCCGGCTTCCATCATTTCCGTGACCTGATCCGAGAGCGGGTGTTGGACACGTGGCCGATGGCTACGGGAGAAATCGTCATGGGCACGGAGGTGCTGAAAAGAAAGTTGCATTCGATCGCATCACTGTCGCAGGAAACGGGGGAAGATTCAGGGACCTTGCGGCGTAGACTTGCGGCGAAGCAAATCATTGATCCCGGCGATGATCGCCCGGATGCTCAAATCACATTCCCGGTTCTCGCCTATGATCGGTTTGCGACTGACCTATCCGAGCTCGTGTTCCAGGCGGACGTGCGCGAAGCCATGGGGGCCACGGAACCGCAGTTTGACGGGCTGGTCGCCGAAGGGCTGATCGCACCGCGGGTCGCAGGCCAAAATCTTCGGCGCATCTGGTCAATGGACGACGGTCTCGCCATTCTCGCCCGATTGCAGCCAACAGCCTTATCAATAGCGCCCGGGGAGGATGGATGGGTTCAGCTTCAGGATGCCGCACGGCAGTTCAGGGCACCTCTGTCCAAAATCTTTGACGCTGTGGGCAAGGGCCGCCTGGTGGTCGGGAAAGTTACTGGCAGAGAGGGCTACGGTGCCATTCATGTCCGAGCCGACGAAATCGTCGCGATGTTCCGCAATCCCCAGCATGTCGGCCTTGCACCGTCAGCGTTCGGAGTCAGCGTCGGAGTGAAGACCGGTGGCGCGATTCAGTTGCTCATCGATCAGGGCTACATGACGGTCACCGAGCTCACGGATGCGCGCACGGGCGTCATTCACCAGCGGGTCCTCGAGCCGGATGCGACAAGTTTCCACACGCGATTCTTGACCGTCCGCACGACGGCGGCTGAGACAGGCATTTCATCATGGAAGCTGTCGGGCCTTCTACGTTCGCGAGGTGTTATTCCCTTCGAGACACCGCGCGGACCCGTCCTTGGTGTGTTCGACAGGCATGAGGTTTGGGCCGCTGTCCACGAAGAAATGCCGTCGCACGGTCAAATTCGTTAAAACAGCAGATAAACCTGTTCGGCGACGAGCCTTCGGGCAACGCTATGAATCTTGCTTGACAGAGGTTGCGCACGCTTTTGCTGCGTTTTGCGCACACTTCTCCTGAGTCTGACACACATTGGCATGAATGGAATTGGTGACCCCGACAGGACTTGAACCTGTAACCTGTCCCTTAGGAGGGGACTGTGGGGATTGCAAAATGTCCTCCCATCTCAGTCCACTAAGTGTGCTTCGCTAGGTAGGTTGTACTGAAAATGTACACGTTTGACTGGCACGCAAGGCATTGATGACCGTAAATCTGCCGCTTTTCCGAAGGTCAACGAAAGTGACTTGTGTCAAGAATCCTGCCTGTATAGGGTCGCAAGTAGAGTCACCATGCGTCGAAAATCCTGATGATGTCAGGAGAACGCCACTGTGCGTAGACCGCTTAAGGTCGTAGATTCATGGGGCTCATTTCACCGCCTAGGCTTACGGTTCCAGATTGCAAACGCAGTCTTGCCTTGGGGTGTGTCTTGAGCGTAAGAGCCCAATCCGGATTGTAATAATACATACTTTGCGAGCTCGATTTTGGCTTCCCTAGCGCCTTCCTGCAGGTGACGGCCATTTTTGTAAGCTGATACAGCACCAAGAATAACGTCATTTATTTGCAGAATGTCATCCTTTTTAGAGTCTTTCGAAACAAGGACTCTGACCGGACCAAAAGTTAGCCCATATTCCTTGCCGGCTCCAGCATTCAAAATGCGATGGAGCTTTTCCAAAGGTGTAGAGCTTAATCTACGGTCGAGACAAATGTACAGTGATGCGAGATCTCCGTAGTGCCCGACAACCTGATGGAGTAGCATTTGATAGTAGAGTTTCGAAATGCCGATGTCGGGATCACCATCGTTGAACCGAGTATGATCCCATAGGTGGTTGTCGAATGTTGTCGCTCGGAACCAAAGAGCGCCTCGGCGAGCGAAATCGAAATATATGTCAACCAGCTCCTTATATGCATCAAGTTTCTGGTTGGAAACTTTGCTCCATTTAAGTTCTGCGAACATGTTCGTTCTTATACGAAAGTCATGCACTGCCCGGTAAAGGGCATTCACATACAACCTCTGAACTACAGTTGCGCCTACGATCATATGGCGATCGTTGCTTATACCACTCTCGTCCGCGAAGATTGAGAAATCTTGGATGGGTGTATCAGGGGGGGTATAATCATTCATCGCGCTAGAAGGCGCAAGAAATGCTGTTAAAGTCAACTGTGGTCACATAAGTCCAAATGGCCGGTATCCGAATTTTGCAGCTAGCTAGGCTAGCAATTTTAGAACGAAGCATTTTCTGACAGTCATGGAAGCTCAGCCTCGACTAACCTTCTCGCGCAGATCCCGCTCGTCCACGTTGCTGTGCGCGTACACACGATCGGGCAGAGCGGAGTCAGCCCATCGTCCTGCTTTCGCGGCGCTGATCGGATCTAGCCCCTGCCGGACCCGCATCTCTGTATAAAATCCGTGACGTCCAGCTTGATGAGGCGGGAGATAAACGATCCCCGCTGTCTTGCAGATCGTCCGCCACCGAGCGTGCATGCTGCTCGGCACAGCGTATCCGAAGACGCGTGGCGGTAGCTTCTCTGCGCCAGTCCGCGCCCTGGGCCGTTTCGGCTTCAGGTTCGCTAGGCGGACGACCATGGCGCGGCTGATGGCGACCCACTGGGCAGGGTGACCCTTCGATTCTGCCAACCAGACCCGGCCATTCATCAGGTCCAGATCCTGCGGCCTCAGCTGCACGGCTTGGCCCACGCGGGCGGCAGTTTCGAACATGAAAGCGGCGAGGGCGGCATTGTAAACGTCGGCGCTCGCCATGAACTTTGCCAGCCACTCCCTGTCGCCTGGAGTTTTCTCGACGCGGCTCTGCTTGCCGCGGAGCTTGTCCTGTTCCATCCGTTCCTTGCGGCTGTAACCCCGTACGCGGATCGGAGGGCACAAGCCTTCGTCATGCGCATTGTTGATGACAGCGCGGACAGGCGTGACGATCTCGCGCCACCACGTGTCCGTCGCGCAGTTCGGCATCAGCCGAGGACCAATGCTGCGCAGCTCTTTCGGCGTGATTGATGCAAGAGTCCGACCAGTTAATTCCGGCAGTACGCGGAGAAGTGATTTCGCTGTGGCAGGTTTGGCGGGATAGAGAAGAATCCCGTCATCGAATGTCAGCGCGTCCGGCGCGTCTCCAACAATGTGACGACGTCTTTGCCTGGTCGTTTCTTCTGCGATCCAGTCCCGCGCACCTGCTTCTGTAAATGCGCCAGTGCTGATCCGCCGGTAGCTGGTGATCGGCTGGCCATCGAGCTCGATCTTGCCGCGTGCCCACCAGGTGCCGCCTCGGAGGTACGGTTCAAGCGGCATGCGGCATCCTCCAAGATTCGATCGAGCTGTGCGGGTGTAATTAGCATGGCCCCGTGACCGATCACCGTGCAAGCGCCCAGTGTGCGGGCCTTGGCGCGCAGCGTCCTGGCGGACACGGTCATGCCGCGCGCGGCGAAGACCTCTGACCACTCCTCAGGCGTGCGGCCTTCGTCCAGAATCTGAGCGCCGGTGGTCATCTGGCTTCCGATGTGCCGAACCGCAGCTCTGCCGGCACCCACGCATCGATGCGGGAGTTCTGCTCACGTGTCAGGCCATGTGCCTCGCGGACCGACATGTCATTGAACAGGCCGTCCAGCGCCTTCGCCTTGTCGGCCTTCTTCAGCTTGCCGAAGGTTTCACGCTGCTCATCGCCGAGGTCGAGGTCCAACAAGTTTGCCCAGAGCCGATCGAGATACGCCGGCGCGCAGCGTGACAGGAAGCCGGCGGCCGTTGGTGTCCAGGTGCGTCTGATCTGGGCACCAACCTCCTTCGCCAATGCATCTGACAGACCGCGGGTGTCCAGCTGCAAATGCCGGGCCAGCGTGCAGCTCAGCACGGCATTGCGGTGTTTCTTGCCCTTGGCCCTGAAGGCCTCGAATGCGGTCGCTGTTGCCGGGTCTGCCGCACGGGCGGAATCCTGCACCAGGCGTGCGTCGATCGTCGTGCCATCGATCTTGTCGGGGGTGATGTACGGCGTATCGAGGCGGACGTTCAGAGGCCGGCCATAGACGGAGACTTCGGGCGAAAAGCTGAAGGCCAGCAGATCCAGCATCAGCTCCGTCTTGTCGATCGCAGCCGATTGTAGCGCCGCAAGCTTGATCCGTGCCAGATCATCCAGCAGGTTCTGCGGCATGTCAGGGGCAGGGGTGGCAGTGCTACGGTCTATTGTAACCCCGTCACCGCCGCTCGATGTGGCATCGTCCGAGACTAACCCAGCACGTCGATAGGCCGCGGATCTCTGCAGCTCGCCGTGGCCGTCGACGTAGATGAAGATCCCGCCGTGCGCGATATCATCGTCGCTGTAGTCACCAAGCATTCGTTGCCGCAGCTCTTCGGCACGTTCGTGATCTGCCGTGCTGGCCTCGACCGCGTCAATCCGCGCCTCGATCGCGTCGAATTCCGCCTGATCGGCGTCGGTCAGTTCGACCGGTTCGCGGTGGATGCGATCGAATTTTGCCATCTTGCTGTAGTCAAGGTAACGTTCGGTGGTGAACTCGACCCAGCTCCAGCCATCAGCAACTTTGATCAGTTCGGCCTTTACTTGCAGCGCGTCTTTGAACAGCCGGTCCAGCAGCTTTTCGTCGTGCAGGTAGCTGGCGCCTTCGAACAGATCCGTGTCGGCAGTGCCGCCGGCATCGATGTAGTGGTTCAGTCCGACGAACACGACGCGGCGATCGTCGGAGCGAACATGGTCGCTGGTGAACATACGCCGGATCTCAGCCGCCGTTGTGCGGGGCTGAGTGGCGATATCCAAGGCCTGCGTGGCCGCTTCCGGTGTCGGGGCCAGCGTCAGGGCGCGGGCGACATCGATCGTGATCCTGTCGCCGCGGAGCGCGTCCAGGGCGTCAGCGGGCAGATCGGCGAGCTTCAGGCGTCGATCGACATGCAGTTCCGACTTGGCGAAGGTGCGGGCGATCATCGGGACCGAATTGCCCTGGTCGCGCATGCGGGCGTAGGCTCTGACCTCGTCGGCCGGATGCAGGTCGCTGCGGGCGGTGTTTTCGGTGCCGGACCACTGGACGGCGATCGCGGGATTGTCCGTGATCTTGACCGGGACCGGGTCGATGACGCGCACGATCTGAGATTTCTTCCATCCGCGCCCGGATTTCAGCAGCTGCAGGGCGCGCAGGCGTTTGCCGCCGCCGACGATGTCGATGCGACCGCTCTCAGTACGATAGCCGATCAGGTTTTGCAGAAGGCCGGATACTTGGATGCTGTCGGCCATTGCCTCGACTTCGGCATCGCTGACATCTGCGCGGGCATTGAGGTTGGACAGGGCCAAGTCAGAGAGCGGGATCATCTCGATTGCGGCGTCGGGCGACAGGTCATTCATACGATGGTCCTTTCCGGACTGGTCAGATGAGGGCGAAGGTCGCGGCGGTTGCAGCGATCCAGTACAGGGGTGTGACGATCAGCAGCGCGCCCATAATGTTCGGGCGAGGCGACAAGATCAGGATGCCTGCAAATAAGGCGTCTGCCGCGATGATCAGAGCGATCTGGACAGCCGCAAGCGTCATGCGACGGCGACCTGCATTAGCATAAACAGCACGAAGGCCAGCGCGAACATGACGGCGGCGGTGCCGTTGTCATGTTCCGTGTCGACGCCGGTGCGGATAGCCCGCACGATTTCGCAAATTCCGCGCGTGGTGGATGCCATTCCGATCGCGACGCAGGCGAGAGATGCGATGCAGAAAAGCACCCCCACCGCGCTGCTCAAGCTGCCGGGGATCATGCTGCGTCCTTTGTCGCCTGCGCTGTCCTGCGGGCACAGGCGCACCACTGCGCGATGGCCTCGGCCAACGTATCACCGGCGGTGCTGATGCCGTACATGGTCAGCGTCCAGTCGAACGGTCCCCAGTCACTTGTGTCTGGTTCACCGAGACGACCATCGCAGTCGACTACGGCATTGCGGACCAGCTGCTCGACCTCGTTGGCAGGGGTGAGGGCGATAAGGCGCTCGAGATCATCACGCAGTACGGTCATCACCGTCTCGGCGCTGTAGCCCAGGCGCGCCATCAGGTCGGGCGACGGGCGGACAGGAAGAATCATCACCATGTCGACACCTGCGGATCCACGGTGGCAGCAATGACGCTGATGGTGACCTGGGCAACGGTCAGGACCGAGACGGCAAGGATCATGCCGGCCCCGACGCCGACGAGCGGGGCCACCGCCACGTCCAGCAGCTTGCGGCGAGGCTTGCGGTGACGAATGTCTGTGATCGGGCCTGCAATCCGCAGGGTGCCATGATTGCGGGCGATGCGCTCGATCGTCATGCCGCACCGCCAGTCAGGATCGAGAGGCCACGAGCGACGACCTGCATTTGATTGATGCGGGACTGGTTGATCTGCTGCCCGCGCGCGGACTTCAGGACAGCCCAGGCATGGGTGCGGGTATGCGGGCGAGAGTTAGGGTCGAGCACGACGGCGCGCGCATCGCGTACCATCTGCGGCGTAGGAGGTGTGAAAGGCATGGTTCGGGCTCCATCAAGGGGTTGATGGAGATAATCGGTAGTCTGAATTATTCAGACTGTCTAGACAATAATCTGATAAAATCAGAAAACGGGGATCGGCCTAGTGGCGATAAACTGTTTGACTGGTAAGATCAAAACAAGAACATTAACTGTATTGGAGGCAATTTTTTGGCATTGATTCGTGTAACACGTATCCTTCGGCGACTTGGCCTTAACGTGAACTGGTTCGTAGATCGCCGGACGGCGAAAGCGAGGAAAGAGCCTCGAACAGTTTCGCCTGCACGCCTATGGGAAGGTGCTGAAAATCGCCATGAAGGATAAAATTGAAGTCTATGTTATGGTTTCTATATAGAAATCTAATCACATCGACGGATGGGCGGCCTGCCTTTTCTTGATAGGCATATGTCTTGTGATTTTTGCCCATCGCCTCTGCAAGATCACGTTGACCTAAGCCGGTTGCAATGCGGGCGGCAGCAAGCCGACGAGATATCGCCTCGTCGCTGGTGTCGCGAAATCCTGTAAGCCGCTCTTTTTCTTCGATATCCATGCCCTCTGATTACCTCACATTCTGACTTATTTGGAAGGCTGGTGATTTTGGTGATTGATAATCTGGATATTTCAGACTACGACCTGTCGTCATGTATGACACAACTCGCTCCTTTATCGAAAGCCTCGGCGGCTACCGCGCCGTAGCGAAGCGTCTCCGCCTCGGCGAGACGACGGTCCATGGTCACATGCTTGCCGGAACCCTTCCGGCAAAATGGTACGCGGCATGTATCGCAATGGCTGGTGAGCGAGGCATAGAGCCGCCTCAGCGGCAGCTCTTCAGTTTCATGCCATTGCCTGCACTCACCACTGACAGCACCCCCACCCCCGAAAGGACCGGATGAGGTCATGACCGACACGTTTCTCAACCAGACCGCGGCGCAGTTCGACCCGGACGAACGAACCGAGTGGGTCAGAGTCCCGCTAGTACCCTTCGATCCCACGATTTCGCTGACGCACCGTCCGCTGGTGTTGCGGACATTTAGGCGTCTGAAACTTTCCCCGAGCCTCTCGGTCGATCTTCTACCTGTGGCGACGACAACTGCCCGTCCGGGGACAGCCATCCGCCTGCCAGACCCGCCCGCTGGAGGTGCATCATGAGGTTGATTGCCATCACGGGGTTCAGGTGGATGTCGGTCATCGGTGCCACACCCGTCGCCAGCCGCAACACGACACCGTGGGGCCACGAGCGCAAGGCAAAGCTGGTTGCCTCGACCGCCCTTCGCCCTTCTGCTGGCGTAGGTTCCGCCGGCTGGGTTTCGACCATCGTAGCTGACCAAGCATCTGCTTCTTGCTGTGTGAAGGCTGGCCGCATCTTCGGTGCCATCTGTCGTCTCCTTTATCTCATGTCGGTAAATCTTCGTCCGATTCTGCACCGACTGACAATCGCCAACGACACCCCCGAAAGGATCGGATGATGTTGCGCCCTCTTCGCTGGATGCTGTGCCGGCTGAATGCCGCGATTCGACAAGCCGAGAGCGAGGCCTATCAGGTCCGCAAGGTGACGGACGATCACATTCGCAAGCTGGCACGGATTGAGGCCAGCCGGCTGATCCATGACCGGCGCCGGCATGAACGTGCGAAGGCAGCGCGTCATGACTGACCGGTCGCATCAGCCCCGCACCCTGATCTCGTCCGATAGATCCCAGAGCGCTTCGCTGAGCGCGGGGTCGATCTGTCCCACCCGGTCCGCCTGCTCGGCCAGATCCTGTGCGACCAGGATCGTCGCCCCCGGGCGCTGGTCCTCAATCACGCGCAGGATCGCCAGCATGGTCGCCTTCTGCGCGGCGGCTTCGGTCCGCAACTCCTCGATCAGGGTCGCTTCGTTCTCGTCATCGTCCATGGGCCTGCTCCTTCCGGTCCAGTGGGCGAGGTTTGCCTTGCACCTCCTCCCGCAGGGTGAATCGTCGCTGCGGCGCGGATGCCGGAGGATGCTCGCATGAGCCGCCTTCGCATCGTGGCGGATGAGTCCGCGCCGCAGCACCAGGATAGGCCGAACCGCCGCCGCATGTCCCGGTCCGATGTTTCGGTGCGCCGTGTCGGCAATGTCCTGTACTTGCGCCAGAACGAGGCCAGCGATTTCAAGGTCTGGTTTGCCGGGGCATGGGCGGAATTCCTGCGGTCCCAGTTCGCGAATCCGGAAGAGGTCGCCAGCGCATTCACCGTGCGCAGCAGCACTGCGTGGACCTGGTGGAACGGCGACAACAAAGCCTCCGGTGACATCGTCATGCGGATGGCCATGGAACACCCCGAGGTCGCGGACTGGTTTCGCGATCAATGGGCAAGGCGGTGCGCATGAATGCCTGCCATCAGTCGACGCGACCCGGGCCTGGGCTGCGTCTGTCGAGGGGCATCGTGCCCCCAACTTCCGGGTGCGGTGCTGCCGCCGCACCCGTTTTTTCCCAGATCAGAGACGTCGCGGCATCCATCAATCATCCGATGGTTCGGGGCCTGACCGGGGGGGCCAGGCTGCCGCACGGACGTGCCCCCCACCTCCTCCCTGTTGAACTAAGGGACGGCCGTCATCGGCCGTCCCCGCTTTTTCCGGGAGAACCCACGTGACGCGCGCGGCGGACATGCTCTCGCTGCGGCCCTTCGGCGGATTCGACTTCATCATGGCGGATCCGCCGTGGCGGTTCGAACTGCACAGCGAGGCGGGAGAGGGCAGGGCGCCGCAGGCGCATTACGATTGCATGGCCCTCGTCGACATCCAGGCGCTGCCCGTCGAGGGGATTGCCGCAAAGGATTGCCTGCTGTGGCTGTGGGCCATCAATCCGATGTTGCCGCAGGCGCTCATCGTGCTCGACAGCTGGGGGTTTACCTTCAAGACCGCCGGCTCGTGGTGCAAACGGACGAAGCATGGGAAGGATGCCTTCGGTACCGGCTACGTGCTGCGGTCCAGCAACGAGCCCTTTCTGATCGCAACCCGCGGTGCGCCGAAAACTACCAAATCCACGCGATCGACGATTCCGACCTATGACGACTGGTTTCATGCGGACGGCTGTTGGCCGGCCGGATCGATCACGATCGAGGGCCGGACCCGGGCGCACAGTCAAAAGCCAGAGGAATGTTTCGCCGCAGCGGAAGGGCTGATGCCCGTTGCCCGGCGTATCGAGCTGTTCTCGCGCACGAACCGACCGGGCTGGACCAGCTGGGGCGCAGAGGTCGGCAAGCTGAACCCGACAGAGGAGGTCGCATGACTTATCGCGCAATCACCATCGGCGACCGGCCAGTTCTTGTCGCCAAACCCGGACCGATTCCCGAGCTTAGCTTTCTGTCGATCGACAAGCTGCTGATCGACGGCGACTACCAGCGACCGCTGAACCCGTCGAACTGGAAGGCCATCGAGCGCATCGCCGCCGCCTTCAACTGGGCCCATTTCACGCCAATCATTGCAGCGCCGACTGATCAGGGACTGTTCAGCGTTATCGATGGTCAGCATCGGACGCACGCGGCGCTGATGATCGGGGCGGCAACCGTTCCTGCAATGATCGTGACCCTCAGCGAGTCGCAGCAGGCCCGTGCCTTCAGTGCGATCAACGGTCAGATCACCGCAATCAGCGGATTTCACATCTACCGCGCCGCGCTCGTGGCGATGGAACCTTGGGCACTGGCCTGCCGCGAAGTGGTTGCTCAGGGTGGTTGCGAGCTGATGGTCTATCAGCCGCACGGTGCGTCGAAAAAGCCGCGTCAGATCTACACGATTTCCCTGATCCGTCGGCACGTCGATGCCGGGCGCGGCGCGATGGTATCTGCGGCATTGCGGGCGATGCTCCATTGCCCCTGCACCGACACGGTTGCGATCTGGGGCAATGCCTGGCTATCGCCATGGTTCGCCGTATTGCAGACCCGCCCGCGTTCGCTGCAGCGCGATCTGGCCGGATTTCTGCAACGTTACGACCCGGTCTGGATAGAGCGCTACGTGCGCGACCTGCACCGCGAACCTGAATTCGCGGGCATGTCACGTCAGGGCATGATGCAGAGGATCATCGCCAAGCTGCTGGACAACTGGCTGAAGGATGGAGGTCAGTCATGAGCGCTGAAGATCGCCTGCTCGCTGCCTTCCTTGGGCTGGCCATCGTCGATCGGCCTGAACTCGCAGCGTTGCAATCCAATACCCCAGTCACGGTTCCGCTGGCTGCGCGTACCCCGCCTCCCCCAGAGCCGGAGCCGCAGGATGAGCAGCCGCGGCCTGACGTGCGGGCAATGCTGGCCGATCTGCAGGCGGCAATGCCGGAACTGCCAGTTGGAGCGCCGGGCTGGGAAGCCACCCGGCCGGCCTGGCCGGACAGCTGGTTCAACAATCATGACCCGGGTGACGTCGTTGCCTGTCG
This sequence comes from Loktanella atrilutea, assembly GCF_900128995.1. Classification (GTDB taxonomy): domain Bacteria; phylum Pseudomonadota; class Alphaproteobacteria; order Rhodobacterales; family Rhodobacteraceae; genus Loktanella; species Loktanella atrilutea. Next base: position 13,958 of record NZ_FQUE01000010.1, read on the forward strand.
CAGGCTTTGGGCAAGTGCACTGTTGGCCTGCATCCGCGACAGGATCCACGAGATGACCGTGCATGAAGAGCGTCGGTTCGGCGCGGCACGCGTTGGAGCCGGCTGGATCGGGTCACGCGATTTCCACGAAATGTGCGCCCTGGCAGACGTCGATGGCGTCGCCGTTGCGGAGCGGCTGGCACGGATCGATGAGGATCCCGCGCTGCGTGATCGCATCCTGAAAGAGGGGGCGCACAAGTCCCATTCTGCCGCTGGTAGTGTGCATGACTGACCGCATTGCCAGCAGCACGCCGTTCATCCCATCCGTGGCATTTGGCCTGAAGGCGGTGGCACTGGCCATGAAAGCCAAGACTGCCCGCTTGGTGAGCGGCGAAGCCGAGGCCTTGATCGAAGCGTGTCAGCAGCTCATGCCGGACGATCACGAAGCACTGGCAGCCGTGCAGGGTTTTGCTGCGGCGACTGCGCTCGACCAGCCCACCGCAGGGCGGGCACTGCATGACTTCATCATCACCCGCGGTGGTCAGATGGCCAATGTCGCGCGGAGGACCGACGAGGCGCTGCGGCAGCAGTCGCCAACACATTTCGACTGGCAGGCACGGAAGGACTGTGGCCATGGCTGACGCGACTCCAATGCCCTCCCGGGCAACCCTCTACCCAATCGAGCGCGCGCTTGTGAATACGGCAGTCTCGATCGTCACATGCACATCGTACACGGCACGCGTGCTCTTGATCGGTCGGCTGGCGAAGATCATGCAGCAGGTCGCCGATGAGCCAACCGGGGACAAGATGAGTCCGGCCGAGGTCGCCGCGATTCAGCAGGCCAATGATATTCGTTTTGGGCCGCTGGCCCGTATCGAATCCGCAGCGGCCCGCCTCGTGCGCCTCTATCGGAAGGATGCCACCCGAACGCCAGCGGATCTGCAGCAGGCCATTGGCGAACTCAGGGCGGGTATCTCGCTGTATTTCATTGATCGATCTGACGCTGCTTGTGATGCGATCGGGATTCCTCTGAATGTGCCTGCGGTCGTTCCGGGTGCGGGGGATGAGAGTGCCCAATGCGCATGATGGATGACGCTCGCCTCGATGCCGCCAAGGCCATCCCGATCATGGAGGTTGCCAAGCGGCTGGACCTTCTGGCTGGGCTGAAGCGGGCGGGACGGGAATGGGTCGGTCCGTGTCCTAGCTGCGGCGGCAATGACCGCTTCGGCATCAATCCCGATGCCCAGGTCTACAACTGTCGTCACTGTGGCGGTGGCGACGGGCTCGCGCTGGTCCAACTTGTCCAAGCCTGCGACTTTCCCGCGGCGCTGGCGTTTCTGGTCGGTGAGAGAGAGGTTGAGATCGATTCGGCAGAGGCGCGGCGGCGGGCTGCGCAGCGCGCAGCCGACCAAGCGAAGCGAGATGCGAAGGCGGAGAAGGCCCGGCTGGAAGCCATTCGAGCTGGGCGGGCCATATGGGACCAAGGGCAGGATGCCGCCGGGACGGCTGTGTCGGGCTACCTCGCGGCACGGGGTTTGCCGCCTGCAATCTGTTCTGCGCCACCGGCCTGCCTGAAGTTCCATCCAGCGCTGCCCTACATGCAGAAGGATCCGGATGGGCGGGGCTGGATCACATTGCACACCGGCCCTGCAATGCTGGCCGCCTGCCGCGCGCCCAATGGCAATATCTCGGCGGTGCATCGTACCTGGATCGATCTGGGCAAGCCCAAGGGCAAGGCGGTGATCCGGAATGCTGATGGTGAGGCGCTACCGGTCAAGAAGCTGCTCGGGTCTAAGCGTCGCTCGGCGATCCGCTTCTACACCGTCCCGCATTTCCACACGCTCGTGATGGGAGAGGGGATCGAGACGACGCTGACGGCTCTCGCTGCCCGGGCTTTCGAGGATGCGGCCTATTGGGCCGGCATCGATCTCGGGCATATGGCCGGCCGCCGCAACCTGCGCGGCGAGGGCATGAAATATGCCGGGATTCCGGACTACCACGACACGGACGCCTTCGTACCGCCGCCGTGGGTCAAGAGGCTGATCTTCATTCAGGACGGCGACTCCGAGCCGCGGTCGACTCGGGCCAAGCTGCTCGCCGGTTTGCGCCGCGCAAAATACCACATCCCCGGCCTGCGCACGTCGATCGTGCATGCGGGCGAGGGGATGGATCTGAACGATGTCCTGATGGGCTCGATCGAGGACTGATGATGGATTTCCCTGACCCATGTACGTTCCCAGCTTTCGATGGCGAGAATCCGGTCGACGTAACCGCCGAAGCGGGTCGAGTTGCGGTGCTTCAGTCATTGGTCGACCCAATGCGTGCAACGACGTCGGATGAAGCCGCGCAGGCCTGTGTGACTGGCGCTCTCGTCGGCGTAGTTCATGCCGCGCTGCTGATCATGCCGCCCGAACATCACCGCCACATGATCCAGAACCTTTCAAATGCTCTCCCTTGGGCCGCGAGCTACGCCCGCGACCTGATGAACCTGCCACCCCTGAAGGACAGCTGATGACCGACAAGCTTGATCCCGTTCGCGCCCGGCTCGCGGCTGCCGAAGACATCGAATTCGACGACGTCCCACCTCAAGACTCGGCCGAGTGGAATCCCGCTGACGATGATCCCGGGCCCGGCGAGGCCGATCGTCAAACCCCGGACCCCTCTGGGGAAGCTGAAGTCGAGCTGCCTCCCTTGGCGCGGGCGGCAATGCAGCCATTAAACGACTACGGCAATGCACAGCGATTCATCATCCATTTCGGCACCGACATCATGTTCGTGCCGCGCGTAGGCTGGTTCACGTGGTCGGACATGCACTGGGCAAAGGACACCGACCTTCTTGACGTGCGTGGCCGTGCCCAGCAGATCTGGTCACTGATCGAGAAGGAAGCCGAGCATATCCGCCCGACCGACAAGGAACGGGCCCTCATGGATGAAGGCTATTCACTGCGCCGGAGACAGCGCGAGCTCGACGACATCGGCGCCCTCGATGAGGAGCAGCGCGAAGAGCATCAGCGCAATGAGGGCCGTCTGGCCGTAATCGCGAAGAAGCTCACCGCCTACAATAAGAAGATCGGCACCCGGATGACCTTTGCGAAGGACGCCGGCAACGCGGGTCGCATGGACCGGATGATCAGCGAAGCACAAACGGGCAAGGCCGTTGCCTTCGAGAAGCTCGATTCCAACCCGTACGAGGTGAACACCGCGACTGGTTTGCTGCGGTTCTCGGTTACCGCGCCGCCCGACAAGCCCAAAGCAAAGCTCGCAGAAGTGGATGTCCTGGCGCACGACCGCAGACAGCTGCAGACCAAGCTCATCGACGTGGCATACAGCCCTCACGCCCCTTGCGAGAAATTCGACACCTTCCTGACCCGCATCCAGCCGCATCGTGAGATGCGCGAGTTCATTCAGCGTTGGTTCGGTCTGAGCCTGCTGGGGCTGAAGACCTCGAACATGGCGGTGTTCTACGGCAACGGCGCCAATGGCAAATCGGTGTTGGTCGACGTCATCGCGCGGATCATGGCCGGCTATGCCGCATCGCTTCGGGTCGAGAGTATCACGGGTACGAACCGGCGGGGCGGGGCTGAGGCGACGCCTGACCTCATCCCGCTGCTCGGCGCGCGCTTCGTGCGCACGTCAGAGCCGGACCAGAACACACCGCTGCAGGAGGGCCTGATCAAGATGATGACCGGTGGCGAGCCAATCCCGGTGCGGGCAAACTACGGCGACCAGATCGATCTCGATCCGAACTTCAAGCTGACCATGTCGACCAACCACAAACCGGATATCCGGGGCGGTGACGACGGCATCTGGCGACGTGTCCTGCTGGTCCCGTTCGACGTCCAGATCCCGGTCGCAGAGCGGGATGAACGTTTCGGTGAAACCCTCTGGGAAGAGCGGGAAGGAATCCTGCGATGGCTGGTGGAGGGCGCTATGGCGTTCCTCGAGCTGGGCTTGTCACCACCGCAGGCGATCACGGCCGCCACCGACGAATATCGCGAGGAAAGCGATCCGTTCGGGGCCTTCCTGATGCAGGCCTGCGAGATCACCGGGAACTACACCGACAGCATCCTCGCCGCGGACCTGGTCGAGATGTTCAACTACTACCTGATGGAGCGCGGGATGACCGTGTGGAAGCCATCGACGTTCTCGCGGCAGTTCGCGGCCCGTGCCAGGCAGTGGAAGCACCCAGTCACCGGCTTAAAGATTACCCACAGCAAGGCGTCACGGATCCAGTACCTCGGTCTGAAGCTGACGGCCGACTTCAAGCGCAGGTTCGAGACGGCACCGCGCGACAGTCGCAATGCGATCACTGGCATCGCGCGTGATCCTGCGTCCGACCCCGCACCCCCTGAGGACTTCTAACGGGAGGCTAGGGAGGATAGCGTCCCTGTCGCGGGAGGATGTCTTCAAAGGGGTGTGGGGGAAAGAAGGAAGCGATGACATGGGCTTAACGGGGCTAACGGGAGGCTGGGGAGGCTGGGGAGGACATACGCGCCACGCACACGTGAGAGAGCATCCGGCCTTGGTCCGATCAAAATCCTCCCCGGCAAAGTGTTCAATTTATCCTCCCTATCCTCCCTTGCCTCCCATCAAGAAGGAAAAGGTAAAGAGAAACAGAAGATTAGACGGCGGTTAACGCTTCGATCCATCCTCCCGTTTCAACCCTCTATCCTCCCTATCCTCCCGCACTCTATCGAAAGGAAACAAGATGCAGCGATACAAAACAGGAGATACACAAGATATGGGATCGCGCGGCTATGCTCGTCATCCCCGGCACGAAGTACTCACACTCCTGCAATCCGAGGCGGCACGCATTGCCGCTTTGAAGGCGCGGGCTGCGCGTCCGTTCGGAGCTGGTGCCGAGATCGTCGACATGGCTCCTGCCCGCGGGCCAGTCGCGCAGTTCCAGCCGCGCGAGGCGGTGAACCGTGGCGGCAAGACCATGACGGTACGCGCAGGATGGCGTGGACAGGATGCTTTGCGGCGTGCCGATGCCTTCGACGTGATGGAAGCTCAGGCGCAGCGCCGGGCGAAGGTCGACGGGAAGCTGCCCAAGGGATATCGCCCGCTCTTCACCACAGGGCAGCTGGTCGCCGCGCGCGACTACGCGGCACTTGCTGAGCGCGTCGAGGCATCAGGCGTGAAGTGCTCGTCGATCGAGGCAATGGGTGCCGGATCGGGCGGGCAGGGGTCATGGATCGATGCGGTTCTTGCCGATGCTCAGCAGGTCGCCGTCATCCGTGCGCGCATCGGGTCAGTTAGCGTGCTCGTTCCGAAGAACGCTGGGGGCAAACGCGCCATCGTTTGGGCGCAGGATCTTGTCGACCGAGTGTGCATCGCTGAGCAGACACTCAGCGAGGTGCTGCGTGCTTACGGCTGGGGGCGCAACAAGGTTGTGGCGGCGGCGTTATCTGATGGCCTTGCCAAGGCGCTGGACCGGATGCAGGGGTTCACGCGGTCCTAGGCACAATATCCGGTTGACAGAAATGCGCACCGGACATAGCTCTGTTGACATCATCTACAGTTGCGCCCGCCGGTCACCACCGTTGCGGGCGTTTTCATTGTGGCGGTGTGATGGTTGAATCATCCACCGCCACCATGTCGCGGTGGGGAAGTGGCATCCCGGCTGGTTCATACCCAGCAGATCGTCGGTTCAAGTCCGGCCCGCGCAACCAGCTCAAAGGATCGTGCCGTGGCGAAGCTGTCCAGCCTGCCGCAACGGCTGGGCCCAGCAGTATCGAAGCTGAAGCAGGCGCCACGCGATGAGATCAGCCGCACGCGGATGCGAGATGCGACCCAACCGTGGCGCGCCTGGTACAAGACAGAGCGGTGGCGGAAGCTGCGCCTGACCATCCTCGAGCGTGACCTGTTCACCTGCCAGCAGACCGGCGTGATGCTAATTGGCAAGTACCCTGCCAACGACAGCCCGGTGGTCGACCACAAGGTGCCGCACCACGGTGACCCAGTCCTGTTCTGGGATGAGCGGAACCTGCAGGCGGTGGCCAAGGGCTGGCACGACGCGACAAAGCAGAGCCTCGAACGCCGCGGCCTGGCCTGACGGAAGGCTACAAGCAATAGGAGAAACTTCGTTATGGCTGACACCACTATCAAAGTGATGGAAAGCATGGTTCTGCGCGTCAAAATCAAATGGCCCCAGCCATGGCTCCTGCGCCGGTGGCTTGGGCTTAAGTTCCTCGCCCTCGCGGCCGCTACCCTTGGGTGCGGCCTTGCCGTCGAGATCGACGGGCCAGAGAGGCCAGCCCCCGGCGGCCTCTGAAAACCTGCACCCGCCCGGGAGGGGGGGGCAAAAGTCCGGACCGGCTTTGGCCCCAGACCCGCCATCCCACAATTCGGAGATTTTTTTCCATGGCCGATGAATTTCAGCAGGTGAGGGACCTCTTCGGCGACCTCGTCACGCTGGCATCGGGTCGCCGTGGTCGTCCCGCCCATGAGGCCACCCAGAAAAATCGCAACAAAGTCATCATGTTGCTGGCGATGGGTTGGAATAACGAGCGGATTGCGAATGCCCTGCACGTGTCACTGCCGACGCTGCGGAAGCATTATTTTTCCGAGCTGCGGGCGCGCGAGATGCAGCGCGACCGGTTCGATGCCTGGCGCTTCGAAACGCTGGCCGACAAAGCCGGGACCGGCGACGTCAGCGCGATGAAGGAACTGGGCCGGATGGTCGAGCGCAATGACCGGATGCGGGCCGCCGCCGCGTTCGATGGCGACGATCTGCCGAAGAAGCAACCCGAGGGCAAGAAGGCTCAGGCGAAGCTGGCGGCCAAGGATGCGCTCCGCGACGATGCCTGGGGCGGTGATCTGCTGCCCGGTGGGTCGGTGAACTGATGCTGGATATGCTGCCGGGCGACTGGTCGACGGCGGTGCCGGACTGGGAAGATCGGATCAAGGCCGGTCTGTCACTGATCCCCGATCTGCCGCTCTTCGACGCCATGGCGGAAAAGGCGCTGCGGATCTTCAAGCGGCTGAAGGTGCCGGACCTGGTGGGGACGCCCACCTTCGGAGAGATCTGCGAGGACTGGGTCTTCGACTTCGTCCGCGTAATCTTCGGGTCCTACGATCCGGAAACGAAACAGCGGATGCTGCGGGAATTCTTCCTGCTGGTCCCGAAGAAGAACGGCAAGTCGGCGATCGCGGCAGCAATCATCATGGTGGCGATCATCCTGAATGAACGCCCGCAGGCCGAGCTGATCCTGATCGCGCCGACGCAGAAGATCGCCGGCATCTCGTTCAAGACGGCGAAGGGGATCATCAACCTCGACCCGGCCCTGAAGGAGATCTTCCACATTCAGGACCACAAGAAGACGATCACGCACCGGGATACGGAAGCGTCGATCGCGATCCTGTCGGCTGATGGCGACATCGTCACGGGATCGAAGGCGTCGTTCATCCTGATCGACGAGCTGCACGTGCTGGGAGCCAAGGCCAAGGCCGACGAGATCATGGTCGAGCTGCGCGGCGGTTTGGCCTCGCGGCCGGAGGGGTTCCTGCTGACGATCACGACGCAATCGAAGAAGGAGCCGCAGGGCCAGTTCAAGCGGGAACTGCAGCGGGCTCGGGCGGTGCGGGACGGCACGGAGGCCCTGCCGATCCTCGCGGTGCTCTACGAGCTGCCGCAGGACATGGCGAAGTCGGAGGCCTGGCGCGACGAATCGACGTGGCACATGGTCAATCCAAACCTCGAGCGGTCGGTGTCGCTGGGCTACCTGCGCGACGAGTTCGCCAAGGCCCTGCAGGACGGCGCGGACGCGCTGGCGCTCTTTGCCTCGCAGCACTTAAATGTCGAGATCGGTATCGGCCTGCACAGCGAACGCTGGGTGGCCACCGATTACTGGGAACGGCGCAACGACACGACGCTGGAGCTCGCGACGCTGCTGGCACGCTGTGAGGTGGCGGTGGTCGGCGGCGACATGGGCGGGGCCGATGACTTGGCTTCACTGAACGTGCTGGGCCGGGAACGCGGTACCGGTAACCGCCTGACCTGGGGCCGCGCCTGGTGCAGCCCGGACGTGCTGGAGCGACGCAAGGAGATTGCGCCGAAGCTGCTGGACCTAGCCGCGACGGGCGACCTGATCATCGAGGCGGATACTACGCTGCACGTGGCGCAGATGGTCGAGCTCTGCGTCTCGATCCGCGACGCGGGGCTGATGCCAGAGGCCAACGCCATCGGCCTCGATCCCTGGGGCGTCGCGGCGCTGGTGGACGGTCTGCTGGCCGGCGGGTTCACGATCGAGCAGATCGCGGCCGTGGGGCAGGGGTTCAAGCTGAACGGCGCCATCAAGGGCATCGAGCGGCGGCTGATGGACGGCACGCTGCTGCATGGCGGTCAGTCGCTGATGACCTGGTGCCTGGGCAACGCCAAAGCCGAGGCCCGGGGCAACAACGTGATGATTACAAAGGAGCGCGCTGGCGTGGCCAAGATCGACCCCCTGATCGCGCTCTTCAACGCGACAATCCTGATGGACATGAACCCGGCCGCTGCGGTCGTGCCGGACATTGCCGCTTTCCTGTCCGATCCTGTGATGGTTGCCTGAGGTGCCAGTGCAATATCGACAGACCTCGATCCCGCGGGTAGCGCGGCGACGTCCGGCAAACGCCGTGACGGTTGCGAATCCGGACGGTCGCGTTCTGGTGGAACATGGAGCGCTCGCCAGCATGGAGAGCCATGCAGGCCGTCGTGTCGGTGTGGAAAATGCCCTGCAGCTCTCTGCCGTCTGGGCTTGCATCCGGCAGACGGCGCAGACGATCGCGACGCTGCCGCTGACGCACTACGCCCGTGCTGCAGATGGTGGGCGAGAGCCGCTCGACGAGCGCCTGTCCGAAATCCTGACGGTCTCTCCGAACAGCGAGCAGACGGCGACCGAGCACTGGGAGGGCCAGATCGCGTGGCTGCTGTCGAACGGCAACTGCTATGCAGAGCGGGTCAATACGGGACGAAGGCTGTCGGCTCTGCTGCCGCTGCCAGCATCGCGCTGCGAGCCGCGCCGATTATCCGACGGCCGCGTCGTTTATGACATCAATGATCGGGGCAAGCGCGACACCTTGCCGGCCGACAAGGTTTTCCACGTCAAAGGGTTCGGCTTCGGGGGAATAAAGGGTCTCTCGGCAATCCGCTTCGGGCTTCAAAGCATCGGCTCCGGCCTCGCGGCGGACGAGATGGCCGCAAAGATGTTCGCGAATGGAATGAACCCGTCGGGTTTTCTCAAGTTCACCGGCACCCTGACACCAGAACAGCGCGACTCGACGCGGGAGCTCCTCACGAACTTCTCCGGATCCAGCAAGGCCTGGAAGGTGCTAGTCCTGGAAAACGGGATGGATTGGCAGGCAGCGACGCTCAATCCCGAAGATGCGCAGATGCTGGAAACGCGTCAGTTTTCGGTCGAGGACATCTGCCGGTGGTTCGGCACGCCGCCGGTTGTCATCGGGCACTCGGCCAAGGGGCAGACCATGTGGGGGTCTGGGGTCGAACAGATCCTGATCTCGTGGATGACGCAGGGTCTCAACCCGCTGATGCGCCGCATCGAGAGCAGGATCGGTCGCGACCTCGTCCGGCCGGAGCGGCCCGGAACCTACGTCGAATGGAACCGTGAGGGCATCCTGCAGATGGAGAGCAAGGCGAAGGCCGAATTCCTGCAGACGCTGGTCAACGGTGGGATGATGACCCCGAACGAAGCGCGCACAAAGCTGAACCTTCCGTCCATTCCGGGCGGCAACACACTCCTCGTGCAGGGCGCAATGATCACGCTCGATCAGCTGATCGCACGAGCGAAGAATGAGGACACACCATGACGAAGCGCAACCTTCCACGGGCCGATATCGCGGCCCGTCCCGGCATGCGGACCGCAGTGACGGATAAGGCGATGCAAACGTGGATGCCCGACCTGCGCGCGGCGGCCGACGGGGCCGGCGAGGCGACGATCTCGATCCTCGACGTGATCGGGCAGGATTTCTGGGGTGAGGGGGTGACGGCCAAGCGAATCAGTGCGGCGCTGCGCCAGATCGGTGATCGGGACGTGACGGTCTACATCAACTCGCCCGGCGGGGACTTCTTCGAGGGTCTCGCGATCTACAACCAGCTGCGGGATCACCGTGGCGCCGTCACGGTCAAGATCCTCGGTCTCGCCGCGTCCGCGGCCTCGGTCATCGCCATGGCGGGTGACCGGATCGAGATCGGACGCGCCGGGTTCCTGATGATCCACAACACCTGGATCGTCACGATGGGTGACCGGCATGCGATCCGGGATGTCGCCGACTGGCTGGAGCCGTTCGATGCCGCCTCGGCTGACCTTTACGCCGCACGGACCGGGATGGCCGTTGAGGATATCGCCAAGCTGCTGGACCGCGAGACATGGATCGGCGGACGTCAAGCCGTCGATGATGGCTGGGCAGACGCTCTGCTCTCCGCAGACGAGGTGGAGACAGCGCCGGACGGGGACGCGAAGGCGCAGCTTCGGGCAGAGCGCCGGTTTGACCTAGTCGCCGCCCGCGCCGGCATGAAGAGATCGGAGGGCCGCGAACTGCTGGCCGCTCTGAAGGGGGGCATGCCAGGCGCTGCCCCGACCGGCACGCAGGATGCTGCCGTCATCGCAGGGGTCGAGCGACTTCTGCAGGACCTCAAGGCCCGCTGACGGGCAAATCCAAGGAACATGACAATGAAAAAACTTGCGATGCCCATGATTGCCATGGGCGCGATGATGGCGTGTGCCCCGAAAGGGGCGATCGGCGCTCCGCGCGCTGAGGGCAACCCGCGCAATTTCGAGGAGCTGCTGCGCGACGTTAAGTCGGAGCTGACCCGCATCGGCGATGACGTCTCCAAGACCGCCGAGACGGCGATGAACGAGGCGAAGCGTTCGGGCGAAATGAGCGCTGAGACGAAGGCTTCGGCCGACAAGCTGCTGACCCAGCAGGGCGCTCTGCAGGACAGCGTTAAAGCGCTGACCGACCGAATGAAAGCGGCCGAAGGGCAGACACTCGAGCTGGAGCAGAAGCTGGCCGGCGGCGGCGGCAGCCGCGGCGGGTCCGATCGGTTGAGTCTCGGCCAAGCTGTGGTGGCCGACGACAGCGTGCAGGCGTTCAATGGTCGCGGTACGCTGCGGGTCGAAGTGAAGAACGCGATCACCACGGGCGGCACCTCGGCCGGCGCGCTGCGCCAGCCCTACCGCGATCCCGAAGTGGTCGGCGCGCCGCGGCAGAGCGTGCACATCCGCGACCTGATCCCGTCCGTCTCCGTCGACCAGGGCTCGATTGAATACGCGCGGCAGACCACCCGGACCAATGCCGCGGCGCCCGTTTCGGAAACCGCGCTGAAGCCCGAAAGTGCACTGGCCTGGGCGCTGGAAAACACGCCGGTGCAGACGATCGCGACGTGGATCCCGGCGTCGCGTCAGGCACTGGACGATCTGCCCATGCTGGAAGGGCTGATCGACACCGAACTGCGCTACATGCTGGACATCACGGAAGACGCCCAGCTACTGGCCGGCGACGGCGTGTCCCCGAACCTCGACGGTCTGATCACGAACGCGACCGCCTACAGCGGCGCGGCCGAGGCGAAGATCTCCAACCCGACGCTGATCGACAAGCTGCGCGTCGCGATGCTCGAGGCCACACTGAACCTCTACCCCGCCGACGGCGTCGTGCTGCACCCGGAGGACTGGATGGTCATCGAGACCACCAAAGATGCCGACAACCGCTACATCTTCGCAAACCCGACCGGAATCGCCGGGCCGGTGCTGTGGGGCCGCCGCGTTGTGCCGACCCTGGCGATGACCGTCGACAAGTTCCTCGTCGGCGCCTTCACCGTGGCGGCGACGATCTACGATCGGATGGACACCGAGGTGCTGATCTCGTCGGAGGACCGCGACAACTTCGTCAAGAACATGCTGACGATCCGGGCGGAGAAGCGTCTCGCCCTGGCGGTGAAGCGTCCGCAGTCCCTGATCTACGGCGACTTTGGCCTCGTCGTCTGATCGAGGTCGACTTCCTGAAGAGCGGGCGGTGACGTCCGCTCTTTTCGCAAGCCGATCCATCCAACCAGAGGAGTCAATGACGTGAGCAAATCCGACAAGATGACGGTCACCGCCAAGGTGCAGCAGGTGGGCGAATATGGCATCGCACGCCCGGATGAACCCATCCAAGTTTCCAGCGAGCTCGGCAAGAAGCTGGTGAAGCGCGGCAACTTCGTGGAAGGATTGACGCCCCGGGCCAAAGCCCGCCTGGCGATGATCGAGGTGGGCTCTGATGCAGCCGCGAAGGCCGAGGCTGAGGAGAAGGCGAAGGCTGAAGAAGCGGCGAAGGTCGAGGCTGAGAAAAAAGCCAAGGCTGAAGCGGATGCCCAGGCGAAGGCCGAGGCCGAGGAAAAGGCGAAGGCTGAAGCGGACGCGAAGTCGAAAGCCAAGGGTTGAACATGCTCCGCCCCGTCCGCATCACGCCGCCTGATTGGGCACCGATCAAGGTCGAGGAGGCCAAGCTATTTCTGCGCGTGGACGGGGCGGAAGAAGACGCGTTGATTGAAGGCCTCATTGCGGCCGCCGTCGATCACCTGGATGGCCGCTCGGGCATTCTGGGTCGGTGCATGGTGACGCAGGTCTGGCGGTACCAGGCGCAGTGCCTTCATGCGCAGTTCGATTTCGACATGCCGGGGGCGACGGCCGCCACGGTCCGGTTCGTCGATGCTACCGGTGAGACGCAGGCGGTGACCCTGCCCAACGACAGGCTCGTGGAGACCGTGCGCGGATCCAGCCTCATTGTCAGTGACGCTGATCCTCTGGCCGCGTGGCGGGGCCCGGCGATGATCGACGCCACCTTCGGGACAGCCGTCGACGATGTGCCGCCCGCGCTGGTGCAGGCCGTCCGCATGCTGGTGGCGCATTGGTATGCCAACCGCGAGGCGGTGGTGACTCGGAGCGCCGCGCCACTGCCACTCGGGGTTCAGATGCTGATTGCGCCCTACCGCTGGATGTCGGTCTGAGATGGAAGCGGGATCATTGCGCGACAGGATCACGTTCCAGCGTCTGCTGGAAACGGATGGAACGGCGTCCGTATCCGCGGAAGTTGACGAGTTCGGAAATCCAGTACCGGGGGCCGATGAATTCGGCAACATCGCGGCATCGCATCAGGACCTGTTCACGGTCTGGGCAGATGTGCGGGAGACCACGGGAAAGGAACGCCTCGCCGCCGGGCGGATCGAGGCCTCGCGGACGGCGACCATCCGGGTACGCAGAACCGTTCAGACCCGGGCGATCAAGGAATCCGATCAGATCCGGGCCCGCGGTGAAAACTGGAACATTCGCTCAATGATAGCCGTGGGCAACTCCGGCGAGGCGATCGAATTCCTGTGCGAAGCGGGTGTCGCAGGATGAAGAGTGACGGGGTGATCGAATAAGTGTCTGCGACATCAGATAGCGCGCGCATTCGCGCCAAGCTCAGATCCCTTGCCCCGGAGACAAGACGGCGGATGATCGCGGCAAACGAGCAGAACGCCGACGACGTTGCGGCGCTGGCCCGTGTGCTGGTCCCGTCGGGTGCAACCGGACGTGCCAAGGCCGCGATCAAATCGTATTCACTGGGCGAGGAGGGGGCGGTCATCGACTTTGGCCCGCTCTCCCGTATCCTCGAAGGGGGAACGGTTCCGCGGTATACCAAGGCAGGCTATTACCGCGGCATCGGTCCCGCCTTGCCGTTCGTGAACCCGGCGCTCAACGCGACGAAAGCAAAGCGTCGCGCGCGCATTCGCAAGATCGTGCGTGAGGTTCTCAGGAATGGATAAGGGGCCTGCCCTCGCGCTTCAGGTTGCCGTCATTGCGGCCCTTCGTGCTGACTTGTCCATCTCTGAGCTCGTGGCAGATCGCATCTACGACGAGCCTCCGGAGGGAGCTAAATTTCCTTATGTCCGGCTGGGAGCGATCGAGCCTTTTCCCCAGCGGACATCCAGCACCGACGGTGTCCGCCTGATGTTCGGTATCGAAGCGCATAGCAGGCCTATCGCCGGCCGTGTGGAAGCGACCCGGATCAATGAGGCCGTCATCGCGCTTCTCGGTGGCCGGACGCAGGCTTTGAGCCTCGAGGGTCATCGCATGGTGTCGCTCGAATGGATGACACAAACGACCGGTCGCGAAACCGACGGTAAGTCGTATCTCGGAATCACCGCCTTTCAGGCCCTGATCGAACCATCGGGTTCGTAAAATCCAACCATCTTACAGGAGGCCGCAATATGCCCAAACAGAACGCCCGCGAGCTTTTGGTCAAGCTCGGCACAGAGGTCGTCGCCGGTCTGACCACCCGGACCATCAACCTGAACGGCAATCTTGTGGACATCACGTCCATCAACACCGCTGAGCCTGGCGGAACCGTCTGGCGTGAGGTCATCGCTGGCATCCAGATGCTGGATATCGACGGCAATGGCTATTTCGAGGACAAGACGCAGGCCGTCTCCTTCATCGATGCGAAGAACGACGGGACGTACCTTGCGCTCGAAATCATCGTGCCCGGTCTCGGCTCGTTTACGGGCAACTTTGCCGTCGGCAATATGGGACTGGCGGGTGAGCTCGAAGGGGCGGTCACCATGACGATCCAGCTGCAGTCCAGCGGTGCCGTCGTCTTCACGCCGGCGGTCGCGTAATGGCGGGTTCGATCATGGCCCCCGTCGGGGGGATCGTGGGTGAACTGGGCGGTGCAAGCCGCCCGATGATCCTGACGGTCGCCGAAGTTGAAAGGTTCGAGGAACAGTACGCACCGTTTGGTGTGTTCGACGTTCTGGGCCGCTTCCTCGACCGAAAGAGCGCACCGCAGTTCAGGCATTGCCGCGACATCGTGATCCTCGGACTGATCGGCGGCGGCATGGCGGAGAAGGCCGCGCACGACCTGGTGACGGGTCTGCCCCTGACGAAGAGCCTCGAAGTTCGGGCCGCGGCGCAGGGCCTGCTCCTGTCAGCGTTCATCCCGCCGGCGGAGGAAAGCGACAGCCCCCCCGTGACAGGGGACGCGGTGACGGACCGGAAGGCCGATACAACGTCCCCGAAAAAATCCGCGACCTCGTAAAGACCGGGCTGAAGCCGTGGGAGGTCAGGCAAATGACCCCCCGCGACATCGGCTACTGGATCG
This sequence comes from Loktanella atrilutea, assembly GCF_900128995.1. Lineage (GTDB taxonomy): Bacteria > Pseudomonadota > Alphaproteobacteria > Rhodobacterales > Rhodobacteraceae > Loktanella > Loktanella atrilutea. The sequence goes on from NZ_FQUE01000010.1 coordinate 29,057, forward strand.
TCGGCTGGAACGACATGCACGCAGGCGATGGCCCACCCGCGGCAATGTCTGCGAAGCGGTTTGGAGAACTTAAGGCGCGATATTCTTAGGCTGCGCGCAAAGGCGTTTACTGATTAGCTGTGCATTCAAGAACAAGTGTCTGAATACCATCATTCACCCCGGCACCCAATTCTACGAGCTTGGTTAAGCTTTCGTCAAAACTGTCTTGCGACAGCTTCGCGGTTACCTTGAAAGGTTCTTCGGGCCGCATTCTCGCAAGCAGTTGCATGACAGTATTATGGGCCATCATGATTTTGGTAAGTTCAGCAAGGTCTATTGCTAATTCGTCCGCTATTTGGCCGTAGACATCGCATCGTTCGATGCGAGATTGTGCGCCGGATGCGCTCGCCAAGATACTGAATGTCGCGACGAATTTCCACATATAATCTCTCCTTATGCCGATGCTGGACGCTATGGCCGGTTTGTAAATTCTGCAAGGAAACCTCTCATGAGTGACGAATTCGAAAGCATCCGCATCCGTCTCCAATTCGAGGCAGACCAGGCGGAGAAGGCCGCAAATCGCATGGAGCGTCAGCTGCTCTCGCTGGAGGGCCGTTACGACCCCCTGGCGCGTGCGACAAAATATCTGGAGCGCGATCAAAAGCTTCTGAATGCCGCCTTGGAGGCGGGTAAGATCGATGCGGCCCGTCACGCCGCCATGATGGACAACGTGCAGCGCGAGTACGCTGCCACCGAAGTGCAGGCGCAGCGGCTTGCCGGGGCGCTGAATGCGGACACAGTGGCGGTATCCCGTCTCAACGCCGTGCTCGGTTCGAACCAGACGCGCATGTTCGGCATGCAGATGTCTCAGATGGTCCAGCAGACGATGGCCGGTGGCGATGCCCTGCGGTCCATTGCCATCCAGTTGCCGGATATCGGCCTTGCCTTTGGCACCGCCGGCATTGCGGTGGGCGCCGTTGCTGGTCTGCTGCTGCCCGTCGCTGCAAATCTGTTCGGGGCTGGCGATGCGGCCGAAGACGCCGGCAAGGGCGTGGAGCTCTTCACCGACGCGCTTTCCAATTACGAGCACTACGCCAGCGTGGCCGGCTCGACCACGCAAGAGCTGCAGACCCGTTTTGGCAAGTTTGCCGATGACGTGCGAGCGCAGGCCGAAGGTATGGCGAAGGTCACGGCGTCTGCGGCCGTCAGTCAGCTGACCGCATCGGACTTCATGGGTGGGCTCGAGGGGATCAGCGCCACTATTGCAGAGCTCGACCGCCTGCAGGAGGTCTACGTTCGCAACCAGCAGCTGCTCGACCAGGGGCTTGGCGATCCTGCGCAGATCTCCGCATCTGCAGATGCCGTCGAGGTCTTCCGCATCGAAGCGGAGGAGGCAGCGAAGGCGCTTGGGCTGAATCTCGAGCAGGCACGGCAGCTGGTCCCCATGCTGGACGCTATCGGAACGGGGGGAATGGCGGACATCGCAACTGCCGCCGCACGCGCCTCTGACCAGATCATGAAAATGTATGACGGGGCGGCAGTTATCCCTGCGCCGATTCAGAAGCTGCTCGAACTGCTGGCCGCCGTTGCGCCTGCCGCGGCGGCCGCCGCTTCGTCGGCCGAAGAGATTGCAAACGGTTTCACCAAGGCCACCAAATCAGCCAACGAGATGCTGGCCGCGCTCAACGATGAGATGCGCCTCCAGATTGCCATTCGCGATCATGGTGCTGACAGCGCGGTTGTGGCGCAGATGCGCGCTGATGCGGAGCGAGACGCCTACTTCGCGGCGGTTGACGCTCTGGGCGTCTCGCAGGAGCAGTCGGACACGATCAAGGGCGCATACCTAGTAACGACCGATCTTGTCAGTGCGAATGAAGCGGTCGCAGATCGGGCGGCGCGCGCAGCTCAAGCGACGAGCGGCCTGTCGGGCAATATCGCCCAGGCCAGTGTCTTCGCTGCGCAGCTTGTGTCCGTGCTCGGGCAGGTGCCTTCCGCGGTGGCCGCTATCGGCTCCCAGGTGGACAGCGCGATTTCGACGCTTCAGAACCAAAATACCAGCCTCACCCGCCAATTGGAGCGCGGCATTACGGCATCGGCGGCAGGCGTCCTTCAGCTGCGAGACGATGCGATCAAAGCAGCCGCGGCAACTGGGGCCACAGCTGACCAACTTGCGGCACTGGGGCAGGAGTTCGATGCCCAAGCCGCCAAGGCTGATGGATTGGCACGGGAAAATACGGGTCTTTCAAAAACGCTGTCCGATCAGGCAGCAGCCGCAGCGAAAGCCGCGAAAGCGATCGGGGGCGGTGGCAGCAAGAAGGGCCTTTCGGATGCGTCGAAGGCGGCGTCTGCCGCGATGAAGGCGGCCGAGCGCGATGCCGAAGCCCTGCGAAAGGAAATCGAGCGCCTCGAATTCGACGCCGACCCGGTCAAGAAATACAACGCCGAGCTCGAGCACTTGGGCGACCTGTCGAAGGAGGGCCTATCGGGCGGGGCATACGCCGAGGCCGTTGAACAGCTTAACGACGAACTGGCACGATCCTATCCTTTGATTGGCGACGTCTCGGATGCATTCGGGGATTTCGTGGCCGGCGGCCTGCAGGATTTCAAGGGCTTCGTAAAGTCGATCCTCGGCAGCTTTACCGGCATGATCTCGAAGATGATCGCCACGGCCGCCCGCAACCGGATCATGCTGTCGATGGGCATCGGTGGGGGCGGTCTCGCCGGAACGGCCGCGTCCGCAGCTTCTGGCGGTCTGGGTGGCCTGGGCGGGATGGGTGGGATGCTGGGCGGCATCGGATCTCGCATCGGTGCAATGGGGTCTGTCTTCGCGTCGAATGCTATGGCCTCGCTGAGCACATTCGCCACCGGGGGGATCGGAGCCGGTCTGAGCGGTATCGGTGCCTCTCTCGGGGCTGCAACGACCGGCATGGCCGGCATGGCTGCGGCTGCCGGATCGCTTGTCCCGGTGATCGGCGCCGTCGCACTCGGCATCAGCTTTTTCAAATCGAAAACCAAGGAGCTGGACAACGGGATCCGCCTGACGATCGAAGGCAATGACCTGTTGGCCGAGTCCTACAGGAAGGTCCAGAAGTCGCGCTTCTGGGGCCTTACGAAGTCCACCAGCACCGGTATGACTGCGATCGAGGACAGCCCCATGACGGCGGCCTATGCCGCGATCTACGCTGGCGCTGCCGATGCCGCGAAGTCACTTGATGTCTCGACCCGGTCGCTGCGCAACTATACCGCCCAGATCGACATCAGCACGAAGGACATGGACGAGGCGCAGGCGCAGCAGGCGGCGCTGGACGCACTTAAGCAGGCGCAGAATGATCTCGCTCGGCGCTTCCTGAAATCCCTCGGCAAGGGCGCTTGGCAGCTGGTCAATTCCGGCGAGGAACTGGGCGACGTCATGGCCCGGGTCTCGGCCTCGGTGGATTTCACCAAAGACGCTTTCCACGGACTGCGTGCGTCGATTGATCTTGTCGGCCTCCAAGGCGCAAAGACCGCGACGAAATTCGTGGAGGCACTGGGCGGTCTGCAGAACGCGTCCACTTCGATGTCGAGCTATGTCGATGCGATCTACAGCGATGCCGACAAGATGAAGCTTGCGCGACGCAGCCTGATGCAGTCGGCCGGCGCCGCGGGGATCGACAACATTCCCAAATCGATCGAGGACTTCAAGCGCCGCGTGGACAAGGCGCTTGCCAATGGCAACACGACCAGAGCGGCCAAGCTGATAAGCCTCGCGCCTCAATTCGCTCAGTGGAAAGACCTGCAGGAGGCCGTAAGGGGCGTGTCGAAAGACGCCGGAGAGGCAGCGGTCGACCTGACTGCGTTCCGCAACGAACGGATGAGTCTTTATCAGCAGATCTGGACACTGACCGGGAACACCGCAGCACTTCGGAAACAGGAGCTTGCCGCGCTGGACCCCGCCAACCGGGCCCTCCAATTGCGGATCTATGCCTTACAGGATTCGGCGGTAGCGGAACAAAAGGCTGCGGCCATTCTCAGCGAGCGGTCCAATCTCGAGGGCACCCTGCTCGGCCTCCAGGGGAGGACGGCCGAGATCCGTCGTCGCGAGCTCGCGGCGCTCGATCCATCGAACCGTGCTATTCAGCTGCGGATTTATGCCCTGAACGACGCCGCTGCGGCGGAACAAAAAGCGGCATCCATCCTGTCCGAGCGCATGGGAATTCAGCGCCAGATCTGGGAGCTGACCGGCAACGAAGAAGCTCTGCGGGCCGATACGCTCAAGGGGCTCGATGCGAGCAACCAAGCCCTGCAGAAGCAGTTCTGGGCTTTGTCCGATCGGAAGAAGGTGGAAGAGGAATTGGCGGCGGCGGCCGAGGAAGCGACCCGCAGGTTGCAGGAGATGATGGACGCGATCGATCCTGCAAACTTCGGAAGCCGCTTTGATTACCAGAACGCCGTCGGCATGGCATCTCGCGGTCTGACGGCATCGCGCACAACGCCAACTGGGGTGTCCTTGGTGCCTGTTCCAGCCGTTGCTGCACCGGCTCAGATCAATACGGATCTCGCAGCGGAGATCCGCGGCCTGCGCGCTGAAATCAAGGCCATGAAGGATGCAACCGTGAACTTGGGCGTCAACACCTATAATGAGATGCGGGCAACGCGTCTGAACTCCGACTTCGCCAAGGTTGAAGGCGTCAAGATCAGGGGCGTCGTCAAGACGAGTGCCGCATGAGGGTGATCCCGCTGGTTGCCGTAACGGACGCCACCCTTGTCAGTACGAATGTGCCCGAGGACGATTACCCGGTCTGGGTAGCGGGCACGACCTATGCGGTGGATGCGCGCGTGATCTCCCTGTTCACGCATGGGATCTATCAGAACCGGGTAGCCGGCAATGTCGGCAAGGATCCCGTCAATCCGGCAAATATCTTCGATCCCGAGAAGAACCCGACCGGGCAATGGATCTATGTTAGCAAGACGAACCGTTGGCGGGCATTCGATGGGCTGAATAGCGCAAAGGTGCGTCGGGCGAACGCGATCGAATATGTGCTGCAGGTGACGGCCACGATGAACATCGTTGCCTTGACCGGCCTCGAAGCGCGATCCGTCAGGGTGGAGGTGTTGAACGGCGATGGTGTCGGCGTCTTCGACGAAACCCGGCAGCTACTCGACACGTCGTCGGTCAGGACATGGTTCGACTACTTCACATTCGAGCCGGATCAGTTCGTCGAGAATCAGGTGTTCTACGGGCTGAATGCCTTCGCCGGGTATCAACTGCGGGTCACGATCGAGAACGACGGTGGCATCGCCGCTGCCAGCATCATCGGGTTCGGGCGGCGGCGCGTGCTCGGCAGACTGCTTTTCAGCACCTCCCCGTCGAATATTGATTATTCCACGAACGAGGTCGATGCCTTCGGAGAGCAGATGCTGGTGCAGCGCGGCTATGCCCGCAAGATTCAGTTTCAGCTCGCCTTTCCGAAAGAAGATTACGCCCGCATTGAGCGCATCCTACTACCCCTTCGGGCCGTTCCCGCGATCTATTACGAGAACGAAGAACTCTATCACAACCTGATCGTGCTGGGTACTTACGCCGATTTCTCGCCGTCGCTCGAGATTGGGATCAGCACTGCAGCACTCACAGTCACAGGAAACATCTGATGGCCCTCAATATCGAACCAGCTCCCAATTACCCGGTTCTCGGAAGCGCCAGCTTCGACACCGACGCCGGCGCTTTCCTGTCGTGGATGCAGACCGTCTCTGCTCAAATGTCCAACCAGAACGTTATGACCCCCGGCGACTTCGGCCTTGGGGCAACGGGGTTTCCGACCGTAATAACGAACCTGAACTTAACGACGACTCCGTCGGGTTTTTATTGCGTAACTGACGCCACCACTGGAACGGTGCCTTTCGGGGTTTCACCGTATGGCTACGTTTTGGTCGAGCGATACAACGGCGCTCAAATCAAGCAAACTTATACGCCCGTTGGTGGTGCGGCCAGTGGTGGGCAAAATTTCGTCCGTGTTTACAACGCGACCAGCGGTTCATGGGAGTCATGGCAGCGCCAATACGCTGCGGACAACATTCTCGGAGCCGTAAGCCAATCAGGCGGAATTCCGACGGGAGCCGTCATCCAGCACGGCAGCAACCCCAACGGCGAATTTACCAGATTTGCTGACGGGACACAGATATGCACTGCCACGGGAATTCTCCCAGATGCTCCGGTCACTTTTGCTGCTGGTAATATATTTACATCTTCGGAAGTTACGTGGACTTTCCCTGCGGCGTTTTCGATTACGAACGACCTATATACAGCAGCCAACCCACGAATAGGCACGACTCTCTGGTCGAGGTCCCGCACCGCATCGGCCACTTCTGCTTTGGTGAAGCACTTTTCAGCGCAAAGCAGCGGCTCGCCCGTCGACATCGAGTTGTTTGCCGTTGGGCGCTGGTTCTAAAGGATAAGCACATGAAACTGACATTATCGCCCATCCTTGGACTTCCCGGCATGCCGGAAACAATCGCATCCATCGACGGTGACGTTCTGACCATTGATGGCACAGCCTACGACCTGTCTGCCGTGCCGGAGGGGGGCGAGGCAACGCCAACAGGCGAGCACCCGTTTGTCGGCTCGATCATCCGAACCGACGGTGAGATCATCGCAACGATCATGTGGACGTATGGGGCTGGTGCAGCAGATGCGCAGCCAGCAGATCCAACGCATTGGACCGTGACCGTGACCGACGGTCCAGTGCCCACTCCCATCGTCAAGGAGCAAGCCGAATGACCTTTGATCTGAATATCAAGACAGCTGAACAGCTATCGGCAGAAACGCTCGAGGCAAAACGCAACGGCATGCGGGCTTTCAAGCGCGCTATGCGCCAGTCGCTCAAACTGTTCCCCAGCACGACACATGACCACCTCTTGGCTCAACTCGACGACGCGGTTGCCGCACTTTCTGATTATCACCCAGCGAAGGACGCATGGGCCGATGTCGTGGAGTTCGTGCGTATGAACGAAGACGTTTTGGCCTTTGGGCCACTGTTCGGGCTGGACGATCAGATGATGGACACAGCTTTCACCGTTGCAATGGCGCTTCAAGGAGGGGCTTCTGAAGCCGACGCTCTGTCCCTTGCCGGTCTATAACGGCGTCGGCGCCTACTGGATGCCGCGCTGGCTGAGATCGATCTTAACGGCGTGGTTCCTATGGGACTTTACCGAAGCAGCGGCTGAGGCGCACGACCTCGCATACTACCTGCGTGATCAGCCGCGCGCTGTAATTGACCGGATCTTTCTTGACCGGATGCTGCTACAGGCGACGACAGCACGGACACGTGCGAAAGCATGCCTGATCTACATCATGGTCAGGGCCTTCGGTGGCCAGAGCTATGATGGCAAACGGAACAAGAAAGGCGATCTGGACGCGCTGTTCGGGCTCTAGGCCGCCATCATCTGATAGCTCAAATCGGGCCCTGCTGATTCCCCATACTCTTCTGACGCCTCCGGGCGACCCACTGCGCACGGAGGCGCTTTATGACGACCGACACGACGCGGGCTGTCCGCACATTCCTATGGCAACGGCTGGGTATCTGGGCCGTGGGTGGCGCGCTCTGGGGCATGAGTCTGATCTTGGCGGCGATCTTCACGCCACTGGGCGATCGGGTCCGCGACATCTGGACCAGCCCGGAGCGGCTTGAACGGATCGAAGAGAAACTCGATCTGATGATCACCGACGTCCGCCGCGCGACGGGTGAGGACCGGGTGATCCGGCAGACCCCCGGTCTGTCTTATGTGACCGAGCCGGTGCGGGTCGGCGACCTGATCGTAATGAACATCGTGGCGGAGCGCACCGCTCTGGGCCGCGACTGCCAGCTGGTCGACAGCCAGTCGCTGTTCACAGACGGTACCAACGTCACCACCCCCGGACGGCGGGCGGCGGAAGGCGCGCCGCGGCGGCAGATCGATGACGTGCCGACCCGGATCCGCGTCGAGCTGATCCCCCCGCCCAACCTGCAGCCCGGCCGGGTCGAGCTCTATCTCGCCCTCGAATACCGCTGCGGAGAACGCACGGTCTTCGATCGCACCGATTCCGTCACCTACCAGCTGCTGCCGCGCGCCGCCGGCGACTGACGGCCGCCACTTCACCCGAAATCGCAAGTCGACCCCGACCCGCCCTGGCGGGCCCATCGCATTGGAGAGACTCTTATGAAGCGCATCCATTGGCACTGGACGGCCGGCGCCGTCGGCATGATCGGCATGGAGGCCGACAGCTACCACGAGATCGTTCAACCCAACGGCACCGTGCAGCCTGGCACCTGGCCCATCGAGGCGAACCGCGCGCCGATTACGCCCGGCCGCTACGCAGCCCACACGCTGAACGCCAACTCCGATGCGATCGGCATTTCCTGCGATGCCATGGCCGGCGCCCAGGAGCGCCCCTTCGTCTGGGGCAGCAATCCGCTGACCGAGGTGCAGATCGATGCGATGCTGCAGCGCACGGCGCACTGGTGCCGCGTCTATGGCATCCCCGTCAGCCGCACGACGACGCTCAGTCATGCAGAGGTGCAGCGCAATCTGGGCGTCCGGCAGCGCAACAAGTGGGACTTCACCGTGCTGCCCGGCATGACAGCCGTGGCGGATCCCGTGGCCATCGGCGACCAGCTGCGTGCGCGCCTGGCAGCGATGCTGGGGGGGCAGGGGGCGCCGGCCGGGACCTGCGAGATCGAGCCGGCCGTGCCGGCGTCTGAACGCGTCCGGATCACCACCTTCGGCAGCCATCTGAACCTGCGCCGCTGGCCCAGCTTTGCCGACAACGTCATCGCCACGATTCCGGGCGGCGCCGTCGTGCCGGTCCAGCGCCGCGGCAGTTTCGCTGGCACCGCCTGGACCTGCGTCAAACACGCCGGCCGCGAAGGCTGGGTCGTGTCATCCTTCACCACACCGGCCTGAGGAGGGCCTGCTCACATGGATATCAAGGATCTTCTTGCCGACCCCGCGTTCATTGCATGGGTCGTGGGGCTGCTGTTCAGCGGCGTCATGGCTGTCGTCGCCTGGGCGCAGGCCAAGGCAGGGACCAAGAACAAGCTCGAGGCCGACGACATCCGGATCAACCGGATCAAGGATGGCATCACGAACGTCGTCACCGCTGCCATGGCCGATGGTCACGTCACTGTCGAAGAGCTGGTCGTGCTGGCCGGCCGCTACGTCGCAACGGAATACGCGCAGTCCAAGGCCAAGGTGCTGCCTAGCCCGCGCGCGATCGAGACCATCGTGAAGGCTGCCAAGGCCGCGCAGGCCGTCACGGCGGTCGCGGCACAGCGATAAGCAATCCGGCGCCGGGCAACACGGTCCGGCGTCACCCCCAAAATTCACCAGGAGCGCGCCGTGCCACGCATCACGACTTTCACCATAACGCCCGACGTGGTGACACCCTACACGATCATCCTGAACCGCGATGAGCGCGCCCAGATCACCGTCACCGGTGGCGAGGCAAACCTAGTCCTGAAGATCAGCAAGACCCCTGCGGGTGAGCCTATCGTCATCCTGCCGGGTCGGGGCGGTGTCTTCGACCTGTTTCCGCAACTGCTCGAGGGGCTGGTCGAGGGGCAGCCATATGCCCACAACATCTGGGACGAGACGGTCAAGACCGACCCCATCCTGATTGCATCCGGCACGATCACCTGTCGGCCGACGATCGCGTCAGCGCCGGTAACCTATCCGACCGTGATCAACCCGAACGGCAAGAAGACATACTTCGTCACGCAAGCCGAGCTGGATACCATCGATGCCGATGGACCTCGCGAGACCGACGTCACCTACACGGTCGTCCAAGGCCTCACCGGCCCCGTGGTTGCACCACTGTCGATCACGGGCAACCCGTCAGGCGGCACCGTAGGCGCGGCATATAGCTTCACCCCATCTGTGACCGGTGGCAGGTCTCCTTACACCTTTGCCCTGACAGCAGGCACACTGCCTGGCGGCACCACATTCAATGCTACGACGGGCGCGATCACCGGCACGCCCACGACCGCGCAGACCCGCACCGGCATCAGCATCCGCGTCACAGATGCCAGCGGGGCGACGGCGACCCTATCGGGATTGTCTATCACTGTCGCTGCGGCCCAGGTCGCGCCGACCGCAACCGGCGGCCTGGCGGATCAATCCTATACCCAAGGCAGCGGCGACAAGACGGTGACCGTGGCGGGGGATTTCAGCAATGCCACGGGCGGCACCTGGTCGGTGGTCGGCGCCGGGGCCTCGATCAGCGCTGCAGGCCTGGTCACGATCCCGACGGGATCCCTGCGCCAGGCCGTGACGGTGACGGTGACTTATACCAATGCCGCCGGATCCGCATCTTCGGCCTTTTCCGTCACGGTCGCGGCTGCGGTGCCGGTCACTGCTATTGGGGCGAGCGGGTGGAAAGCAACCTATCCGGCCCCGCCCACCTTTGCCCCCGATACCGCGCCGCAAACCCTGACCGTCGCGCGCGCGGGCTTTGACGCCCAGGCCGCACCCGCCACGATCACGGATGCCCTGACGCTGACCAAGCGGATTCGGAAGCCGTATCCTGACCAGGCGACGTTGACGGCCGATCAGGTCGCCCTGTCGGATTACATCTATGCGACGGATGCGGTGCCTGGTGTGGCAAACAATAGCCTTGCGGTCAGTCCGAAACCGATTGCGAATTGGATCCTGCCGGATCGCCGGGTGGTCGGTAACACGCTGCTGTTGCGCGTGTCGGCCTGGCACCGCGACATGCGCAATCGAGAACAGGTTGCGGCGGTCAAGTTCATCGCCACCGATGGCACGCGCACGGTGTCGCAAGTCGTATCTGTGAGCACGCTGGTCGGCCTGGGATCCTACGCGCACCCGGTCACGGCCTATGAGTGCAACCTGGATATTTCAACGCTTGACGACAATGCGGCGATCACGGTCAACGCGGAAGTTTACCCGCATTTCGGCGCCGCCGCGTCGGTGCTGTCCACCGCGGGCACGACGGCTTACCGCGAGTTTCGGCCGCAAACCTATCTCAAAAATGTGGCCCTGGCCGCAAATCCGATTTACGTCTATGTCGCGGCCACCGGCGGCGATAACGCCACGGCCGCGGTGTCGACTAATGCCGCCACCGCCAAGGCCGCGCCCTGTGCCACGGTCGGCGGCGCGATCAGTCGGGCTTATGAGGTCAACGGCCGCCTAGATGGCGTCGAGATCCGTTTGGGCGAGGGTACGCACACGCTATCGTCGGGCAGTTCAAACGCCGGGCGCGTGCAGGAAATCGGTGAATTGGTCATCACGCGCGATCCTGCCGTGGCGCGCGCAAACGTCATTGTGAAATACGGGTCGTTTATCCCTTACCTGGGCGCCGCCGGATCGTGGTGGAAGTTCCGCGATATCTGTGTGGGCAAGACCAACAATGCCGGGTTCAGGGGCACCGCGGCAAGTCCCGCCTACGTGGTTTATGAAAAGGTGACGACGGTAGATCTGGGGTTCAAAAACGAAATCATTTCAACCGCCGACACCTATGCAAGCCTGATCGAGGTCGATGGCATCAAGCCGCCCGTGTTTGTGGGCGTCTATCCCAACCTTGCGATGACAATCGGGTGCACTGCAGAGATAACCGGCGCCGTGGATCCGTGGTGCTTGATGGGCTGCGCGTTTTCGCCCATCACGGGCGTGTTAACGCATGTAGGAAATGCATCGTCGCCCGGCGCAATAATCGCCTTCAACAGTTTCAAGGTGAACAGCAACGATATTAACGGGCTTTATGAGGCCCGGTCGCGCCAGGTGTTCGCCTGCAATGTCTGCGAGAACACGAACAAATCCCTAGGGGCCAACCTGCGCGTGTCTGCTGATGCCGCAACCTATGACACGTCCCATGTGATCCTCGTGCACAACACCTTTACGGGTTACGGGTCGGCACATCGCTGGAACGTGTTTTACGACGACACAAACGGCCTTAATCGCACGCATGAATTGATGGCCGTTAAGGGCAACATATCGTCGCAGATCAACACGAAAAGCGATCTGTTCAAGAGTGACGGCACAAGACAAGGCAACTGGCCTTATATGTTTGGCGTCGGTTGTGACGGTGAGTTTAGCCAATTCATCGACGCGCAGGGGTTTGGTCTGGGATCAAGTTTTGCGCAAAACTATCCCGGCCTGACCGCCAGTATCGGGACAAGCGACACGGTGCGGAACGATCCGCTGTTTGTGGATTATCGGGGGGCCACGGCGGCCGACGGTGGCACCGGGGGCGGCAACTACGCCCTGCAATCTACAAGCCCGGCCAAAAACCGCGTCAAGCCGGTGCTGCGGTTCGATCTAGCGGGCAACACCCGGTCGGCCGTCAAGGCCAGTGCCGGTGCCTATGAATAATTCACACAACGTCAACCTTGAAGGACCATAACATGACAGACCTCAATAAGATTGCGTCTTATGCACAAGGCATCTTAAACGAGATTGCGAAAGAATCCGTAACTGAACAAAAATATGTCACAGCCGGGGATATGGCCGGTGTGCGAAACTTATTGGACTCAGGCGAAACGAACATTCGACTTGAGGATGACGGAGATTGGAGCAACTTTGTGTTTAAGGGCATGAGGCCGGAGGGCAGGGCTTCAATTTCCCCCGTCAACCCAAACTACATCTTTCCTGCGATGGAAGTCGCTCAATGTGAGAATATAGCTTTTAGCGGTTTCAAAATTGCTAGGACCGATGGACAAAGGAAACGTGGCAAGTTGGTCTATACCTTGGGCGGGGCAAATCTTGCCTTCCGCGACATGGAGCTCTTCTCCGACTTGTCTTTGACCAACGACCCTACCTCTTATGTTGATTGGACACTGGCAGACTGGACAAACAGAATTGTCGGAGGGTTTCACGTCGCCTCGCCGGATTCTGTCATCGAGGGCTGCAAGTCAATTGCGTGCTATATGTCTATTGTTCTCTACGCTGATCGCTGTGCTTCGAGCCGGAACAAAGTGCTGGGCTTTTCCGGTGATGCCTATCGCCTGATCGGTGATAATTGCACCTCCGATGATGACTATGCTCAGGATGCTTTTCAGATCAACAAGAACCACTCCGACGTTCTGCAATCCTGGAGCATTGGCGAAGATCGACGTTCTGGGTCGGGTGTCCGAAAAGGTCTGTCAATCCGTCGCTTAACCGCTCGCCGCTGGACGTTGGGAGATCACCTAAACCATCCGCTGATGGCCGAACCCCAAGGCATCGGCATGTTTGATGGGATCTACGAAAACTGTCTTGTAGAGGACTGCGATCTCGACATTGGTGCCTATCACGGAATTTCCTTCTATGGGGCGAAAGACGTTATAATTCGGGGTAACAAGGTCTGGGATCACTTCCGGCCGGAGGCTGAAAGCAAGCGACCTTGGATTATGGTGCACGATCACAAGAACGGAACGCAATCGACCGGCAGTCTGATCAAGGATAATATTTGCCAGAACATTACGGTGGACGATGCGACCGCAAAGGTCTCTGGCAACGTGAAAGCAAATGTTGCCGCTTGAAAAAGATCTGCATTCAAGCAAAGCCCCGCCCCTTCACTGGTTGCGGGGTATCTTCGTTCTACCTGCGCAGCATGACAGATCTCTCCGCCATCACCGGGCACACGCTGTTCCTTGAATACACCTGCAACTGTGCGCCTCCGGTGCCGGCCCCGGGCCTATCAGAACATGGGACGGCTGGATCGGTGCGAGCGCCTCTAGTGCAAAGCATCTGCCGGCTTATCGCCGCGTTTACACCAGCATTTCAACTTAACTTTAGCTCATCATCTGTCGATGGCAGGTTGCTTGATGCCGCCATCGCGTCGCATAGCGACCAGGTTGAGACGAAGGGTAATGGTTTGGTGTCTTGTCATGTTTAAAAAAGTATCACCGACCGAACTGCGGCTTGAAGCGCGTCGCCTTCGAAAATCCGCCATGGTCCTTCGGTCCAATCTTTACTCCAAGACCGATGGCCTACGACCGGATAACGACAGCGTAAGTGCGATTGTATCGGATCTCGAGCGTGAGGCCCGCGGATTTGAGGTTCTTGCTAAAGCCCTTGAGGAGCAGCATCTCTCTGGCAGAGAATGCGGATTGAGGGCGGAGGCGTGACCAAGTCACGTCCTATGCTGAGTCAGTCATATTGCGGCTATTTTACACCCTGGACCATGATGATCCGATCGTAGGCTAGTCATACCAATTCAATGTCGGTTACACCGACATCCCATGGCAGTATAGCCACCGCCTTGCGCCCGTTCTCGCTCGGCATCACGCGTATCGCCACCGCTTCGCCGGTGGCAAGTTCGGTAAAATCGCTACGTCGCAAGGCCTCGATATCTATGTAGACGTCGTCGCCCTGACCAAACGCTCTTGCGAAGCCGAATCCACGAACCCTGTTGAACCATTTGATCCGCGCCGGCAGGATTGGACAGGCTGCGATCTGCTCTGAGGTTGGGTGCCTAATAACGCCCCGGGCGGGCCTTGAATCATTCTGAAGAGGTAAGATCGAAATGACCCGTTCCGCCTGCATGCCGCGCGGCGTGTCGACTACTGTCAACTGCACTTCAGATCCTTCTTGGACACACCCTAGCTCAAATTCGCGAAGTACATCGGTGTGTAGCAAGATATCCGGGCCGTGCGGGTTTGTGACGAAGCCATAGCCCTCTCTTGAGTTAAACCATTTGACGGTTCCAGTGACCGTCACACCGGCCTTTTCATCAACCATCTAACCAACCTCCTGCTACGCCGTCTATGCTGGTGGGGAACTGGGTAATGGCAGCGTGTACTGTCGAGCCGACTACGGCACCTTTCTCAGCGTATTCCATCCCCCATCAGAGCCCACGAAGTTAAACTAATTTAGCTGCCATGCAACCTGCGCGCTGTGCGGCGAAATCGCCTGACAGGTCGACCGACTTGACGCATATCTTTCAGATGCCGCCGGCAAGGGACTGGTGCGGTAATGATTGTCTGCGGTTTCCGACCCTAAGTTAGCGGTACCGACTTTCGGCCAAGGAGGCAGGTGGCACGAACCCGGCGGCCAGCTCTAGCTTGGGGAAGGCCTTCAGGAACGCCTGAGCATCGTCGATCGACATGAAGTGGTAAGCCGTGGCATCCATGCCCGCCGCTGTTGCCGAGCCGTGGCCATACCCTTCATCCCCGAAGGTCGATGTCAGCCAGACGTCTATCTCGACGAGCATCGTACCAAGGCCGGTAGGAGGCACGCGCACCTTCACTCGGATCGGAAACTTGCGATCGGCATCATTGGCTGTGGCATTGTTGCGTCGTGGCATGAGAACGATTCCTGAACTTGCTGTACGGGATTTGTACTTGGGTATGCTGAAAGTTGCTGTCATGTTCTGCAATTTCTTGCAGAGCTGATACCGCTCGCCACGTTCGTACTCGAAAAACGCCTATATTTTATAGGGATTATTGGTGACCCCGACAGGACTTGAACCTGTAACCTGTCCCTTAGGAGGGGACTGCTCTATCCAGTTGAGCCACGGGGCCGACCGTTCTTCATTGCATCGAAAATCAGGCGGGGTCAACGCGGCGGGCTTGGACAAGCTAACGGACCTTGTCTAGAGTTCGGAAAACCTTCTGGACGGGATCGCCCCTTTGACAAAGCCGCCACGCCGACCGATGACACTGCGCGACGTTTCCGAGGCGTCGGGGGTCAGCGAAATGACCGTCAGTCGCGTGCTGCGCGACAAGGGCGACGTCAGCGCCGCGACACGCGCAAAGGTCAAGGACGCGGCGAAGCGGTTGGGCTACGTGCCGAACCGTATCGCGGGCTCGCTGGCGTCGAGCCATGTCAATCTGATCGCCGTCATCATCCCGTCGCTGAAGAACATGGTTTTTCCAGAGGTGCTGTCCGGCATTTCGGACGGGCTGGACGATACCGACCTGCAGCCGGTCTTCGGCGTGACGGAGTACCGCCCCGAGCGCGAGGAGAAGGTGCTGTTCGAGATGCTGTCCTGGCGTCCGGCCGGGATCATCATCGCGGGGCTTGAACATTCCGATCCGTCGCGGGCGATGCTGGCGCAGGCCGGGATCCCGGTGGTTGAGATCATGGACACCGACGGCGATCCGATCGATGCCTGCGTCGGCATTTCTCACCGGCGGGCGGGGCGGGAGATGGGCGAGGCGATCGTTGCGGCCGGCTATCGCAGGATCGGTTTCATGGGGACGCAGATGCCGCTGGACCACCGGGCCCGCAAGCGGTTCGAAGGGTTCACGCGGACCTTGGCCAAGTCGGGGATCGAGATCACGGATCGCGACTTCTACGCCGGCGGATCGGCGCTGACCAAGGGGCGAGAGATGACGCAGGCGATGCTGGAACGGCATCCCGACCTTGATTTCCTGTACTATTCCAATGACATGATTGGTGCCGGCGGCCTGATGTACCTGCTGGATCAGGGCGTCGATATTCCGGGTCAGATCGGCCTTGCGGGCTTCAACGGGGTCGAACTGCTGGACGGGCTGCCGCGCAAGCTCGCGACGATGGATGCCTGCCGCTACGAGATCGGGACAAGGGCAGCGCGGATCATCGCCGCGCGCGTCCTCGGTCAGGACCCGGGCGAGGAGCGGGTTCAGCTGACGCCGCGGATCGACCTTGGGGATACGTTGATCCGGGGCTGATGCCCGGCGGTGAAGGTCGCGATGAACCTGCCCATCTCGCGCAGCGGGATCGCCTTGCTGTAGAACCAGCCCTGCGCCAGACCGCAGCCCATCCGCAGCAGGCAGTCCTGTTCGGCCTGCGTTTCCACGCCCTCTGCCAGCACGCCGATGTCGAGGCTGTTGGCCAGTCCGATGATCGCGCCGGTCAGCTTCTTCAGTTCATCATCGGTGTCGATGTGCCGCACGAAGCTGCGGTCGATCTTGATCTGGGTGACCTGAAATTTGCGCAGGGCGGCGATGGCGGCGTGGCCGGTGCCGAAATCGTCCAGCTCGACGACAAAACCGGCGGCAACGAGGGCCTGCACGTTGGTCAGAATATGACTCGTGCGTTCGTCCAGCAGGGTGGATTCCAGAAGCTCTATCCGCAGCAGATGACGCGGCACGTCATGGCGGGACAAGGCGCTTTCCAGCCGTGCCAGCAAGTGGGGATCGCTGAGTTGTGCCGTCGACATGTTGATGCTGACGCTTAGGTCGCGATGTCCGAAGTCGGCCAGAAAGCGCAGCGCCTGACAGGCGGCATCCATCATCAGCGTATCCAGCGCGTCGGTCAGGCCGGCGCGTTGCGCGACGTCGAGGAACTGCCCGGCGGCCAGCGTCCCGCGGCGGGGATGATTCCAGCGCAGCAACGCTTCGAACCCCAGGCATCGCGCGCCTCGCACGTCGATCTGAGGCTGGAAATGGGCCTCGAAGGCATTGCGTTCGAGCGCGATCTGCAATTCCCGCGCCAGCGCGTTCGCCGACAGCACCTGTTCGCGCATCTCGGTCTCGAAGAACAGGGCGGACCCACCCAGCTTCTTCGCTTCGTAAAGGGCGAGGTCGGCGGCGGTCAGCACCGTGCCGCGGACACCCATGCCGTTGCCCGGTTCGAACGGCGCGATGCCGATCGAAGCGCCGATGTGCATGAACTGACCGGCGTATCCGATCGGTTCCATCAAGCGCTGAATGATCTGCTCTGCGAAGCCATGGATACTTGGCCGGTCGTCGGTCATGCGGCGGATCACGATGAATTCGTCGCCGCCGACCCGGGCCGCGAAATCGGGTGCGGTCACGGCGCTTTCGAGGATGGCAGCGCAGTGCTTGAGAACATGATCGCCGGCGTCATGACCGTAGACGTCGTTCACGGCCTTGAAACGGTCGAGGTCGATGTGAAACACCACGACGACCTGACCGTCGGGCAGGTTGTCCGCCATCTGGCCAATGTCTTCCAGAATGTTGCGCCGGTTACGCAATCCGGTCAGTTCATCGGTGATGGCCTGTCGTCGCAGCGCCTGTTGCTGTTCCTTGAGGGTCGTCACGTCGACGCACAGACCCACGTGCCCACCGTCCCGCGTTGGTCGCCCGACGATCCGAAGCCACCGTCCGTTCACCAGCTTGTGTTCGACCGTTCCGGCCGCGTCGGCATGACGTTCCAGCCTTTCGCGCAGCCGGTCATCCTCGCGCCCGATCGCGTCGCTGAATTGACCGCGGGCCAGACCGTAGAGCAGAATGTCCTGAAACCGGGCGCCGGGCGTCATCGCCGGGGCGCATTCCGGATAGAACCGGCGGAGGGTTTCATTGCAGATCACCAGCCTGTCGTCGGCATCGAAGAGGGCGAAGCCATCCGGCAGCGCGTCGATCGCAGTG
Source organism: Loktanella atrilutea (assembly GCF_900128995.1). GTDB lineage: Bacteria > Pseudomonadota > Alphaproteobacteria > Rhodobacterales > Rhodobacteraceae > Loktanella > Loktanella atrilutea. The sequence goes on from NZ_FQUE01000010.1 coordinate 47,302, forward strand.
ACGAGCCGCGCTTCTGCCTCGTCCGTCATGCGGAGCGCGGTAAGGGTCTGCGTCACGTCCTGTGCCAGCACAGCCAGCGCCCCCGTCCCTTCGGGCATGCGGAGGAGGTCGACGTCGTAGATCGTGGGAATCTGACCGCCGACCTTGATCCGAAGGCGCTGGCGTGGCCGCCGCAGGGTCACGAAGCGGCGCAGGAGACGCGTTACCCGATCGGTGGGCAGATCCGGCAGAGCCTCTGCCAATGCCATGCGCTGCAGGGTTCGCATGGTTTGGCCCAAGGCCGTGCAGGCCTTTCGGTTCGCGGAAATCACGCGCAGATCGGTGGTATCCAGCATGACGATCGCATGCGCAGCGTTTTCGAAAAGTGGCAGCAGGATGTTGCGACCGATCACGTGTCGGGCGGCCGTCAGCTCTGCGTTCTGGACCGGATCAATCTGCATGACACTCTCGCTTCCCCGCGGATCCTCATAGGGTGAAGAGGTGAAGCAAGGTTTAAGTTCAGACGGGGTGGCGACGGCCTTTCAGGCAGACGGCTCTCCGCGCTTTGCCAAACGCAGGATCTTGCGGGCCTGGTCGAGATGCGGCTGGTCCAGCATCTGGCCGTTCAACGTGGCCACCCCGGATTCGGCCATGGCGGCGACGACCCGGTTGGCATGGTCGACCGCTGCCGCGGTTGGGGTAAAGGCGTCGTGGATCACGGGCACCTGTCCCGGGTGAATCGCCAGTTTGCCGTCGAAGCCCATCACGAATGCCGCGCGAGAGGCCCGCGCGAGGCCGGCATCGTCGCCCACGGTGGTGAATGGACCGTCGACGGCGGAAACGCCCGCAGCCTTCGCGGCCAGCAGTGCCAGGGTCTGGGCCGTGGCAAAGGGCGGCAGCCACTGTCCGTCAGCATCACGATTGGCGAGCGCGCCCAGATCGGCGGCCAGATCCTCGGCCCCCCACGTCATGGCGCCGAGTGCGGGGTGGTCCCAGTCGGCCCGCATCAGCTGTCGCACGGCACGGACGGTTTCCGATGCGATGACCATCAGCGGCACGTCCAGCCCTGCGGCGGCGATCATCCTTGCTGCCTCGGCGATGTCTTCCACACCTTCGCATTTCGGCAGCACGTAGCCGTCGGGGCGGCCGGGGGCCGTTTGCGCGATGTCGTCCGCCGTCCGCCCGGTCGACAGCGCATTCACGCGCACGAGGCGGGCCATCGGCGCGCCCTCTGCCAGCCAGTCCGCCGTGCGGGCGCGGGCGGCGTCCTTGGCGTCGGGGGCGACCGAATCCTCGAGGTCGAGGATCAGGGCATCGGCACCTGTGCCGCGCGCCTTGTCCTGCTTTCGGGCGCTGTCGCCGGGCACGAAGAGGTAGGAACGGTGTGTCAGGATCATGTGGCGGGCCTTCCCATCATCAGGGCCGCGCGGTCGCAGACCGCGCAGAGGTCATCGGTCTGGTTGAAGCAGTTGTGACGAAAGGTGACGATCCCCTGACCCGGACGAGAGCTGCTGGGACGCAGGGACAGCACCTCTGTCGTGACGTGGATCGTATCGCCCTCGAACAGCGGATGCGGAAACTTGACGTCGGTCATGCCAAGGTTGGCGACGGTCGTCCCCAGCGTCGTGTCGTTGACGGTCATGCCGACAAGGCACCCCAGCGTGAACAGCGAATTCACGATGGGACGGCCGAATTCGGTCTGGGCCGCGGCATGGGCGTCGATATGGAGCGGCTGCGGGTTCATCGTCAGCAGCGAGAACCAGCGGTTGTCGGTTTCGGTGATCGTCCGGGTCCAGGGATGGCTGAACGTCATCCCGACCTTGAAATCCTCGAACCACAGACCGGCCATGCCGCACCCTCCCTGATGTGTCGCGGGCATCCTGACCCTTTGCGACGGCGGATGCCAGCCCTGCGGGCTACAGAAGGTCCATAGGCGGGCTGTCCAGATGCTGCATCGGGGCGGCTGCGGGCTGGCGCACGCCCGCCATGGCGGCCCGGGCCAGAAAATCGCCGGCGGCAGCGACGTCCTCGGATACGGCAAGGATGCGCGGGTGGATCCGGCGCAGGAAACGGATCGCCTCTTTCGAGAAGATGTCGAGGTCACCGCCCAGGGTCCGGTTCCCGGCCGCGGCGGCGGCGATGGTCGCCAGCGCTGCGTTGGTCGATCCCGTAATGATGCCGTCGACACTTTTGGAGTCGGACAGAAGGGCGGTCAGACGCGCCTCGATCGTATCCACGGGCGAATCGCTGGTCACGTCGTCGAGGACGGTCAGATCGACACCGGCAGACTTCGCCTGTGCGACCGTGCCGTCGATCATGGCGATGGCATAGGTCTGATCACGCGGCGGGGCGATCAGGACCAGCCGTCGCCGTCCGCGGGCTGCGAGGGATCTGACACCCAGCCGGCCAAATGCGTCGTTGTCGAAATCGAACCAGGCGTGCCCGTCGCACCAGTCGCTGCGCCCGTGGGTTGCAAAGGGAAAGCCGCGATCCATCAGATACCGGATGCGCGGATCCTCCGGCTGGATCTGGTTGAAGATCACCGCATCTGCCGATCCCGACTCGACGATGTAACGGATCGGCTTCATCGGGTTCTCGTCCTTGAAATAGGGCGTGATGTTCAGATGAAACGGGGAATTTCGCAGGCCGCCTGCGACGGAGGAGATCAGCCTTGCTGTATGGTTCATCACGTCGTGTTCGGTCGACAGGACGAGAGAGATCACGTTCGTCCGTCCGGTCCGCAGTCGCACGCCGGCGCGGTTCGGGACATAGCCGATCTCGTCGGCGACTGCGCGCACCCGGGCGCGGGTATCAAGGCTGATGTCCTCTGCACCCGCCAGCGCACGGGACACCGTGGGCACGGCAAGTCCGGTCAGGCCGGCGATGGTCTTGAGTGTCGGTTTGCGCGGCTGGCGCGTATCGGCGTTGTCCATGTCCATTCCTTCCGGCCCCGCCCCCGTCGGGCAAAAATGCTGCATTTGCAAGCGTCCGGATGGCGCCAGCTTAATTTTCAATCCCGAAAAGAAACAGTCTTGTTTGCGCAAACAACTTCAGGTTAGCTTTCCTACAACGATTTAGATCAGGGAGGTTAGAATCGTGAAACTCAGCACACAACTGCTTGCGGCGACGGCGATCTGTGCCGCGTCAAGCGCGGGCGCGGTTGATCTGGAGGTGATGCACTGGTGGACATCCGGGGGGGAGGCCGCCGCCGTGTCGAAGCTGGCGGAGGCATGGAACGCCACCGGCAACACATGGGTCGACGGCGCGATCGCAGGCGGTGGCGACACGGCGCGGCCCGTCATGGTCAGCCGGATCATCGGTGGCGATCCGCCCGCCGCGTTCCAGTTCAACCACGGGCGTCAGGCGGAAGAACTGATCGACGCGGGCCTGCTGCTGGACATCACGGACGTGGCCGAGGCGCAGGGCTGGAAGGACATCGTCAACCCGCCGTCGCTGCTTGAATCCTGCACGGTCGATGGCAAGATCTACTGCGCGCCGATCAACATCCATTCGTGGAACTGGATGTGGCTGTCCGGCCCGGCCTACGAAAAGGCCGGTATCGAGATGCCGACCGACTGGAACAGCTTCATGGAAAGCGCAGAGGCGCTGCGGGCGGCTGGCGTGACGCCGCTGGCCATGGGCGGCCAGTCCTGGCAGCAGGCCGGCGCGTTCAACAACGTGATGACGATCGCCATCGCGGGCAAGGATGCGTGGCTGTCGGTCATGCAGGACAAGAACGCCGAAACCGTGATGGGCCCCGAATACACGGCAGCCTTCGAAGCCTACGCCGCCGCGCGCGAGCTTTCGACGGGCATCAACGTGCAGGACTGGAACCAGGCGACGAACGCGCTGATCAACGGCGAAGGCGGTGCGCAGATCATGGGCGACTGGGCACAGGGCGAATTCGCCGTCGCAGGCATGACCGCGGGCGAAGACTACGGCTGTCTGCCGGGCCTCGGCATGGGTGCATACCTGCAGACCGGTGGCGACGCGTTCTATTTCCCGGTCAACGACGATCCGGAGATTACTGCGGGGCAGAAGGAGCTGGCGGCGATGCTGTTGTCCCCTGAAGTGCAGGTGGCGTTCAACTCGGTGAAAGGCTCCTTGCCGGTGCGTGGCGACGTCGACCTGACGACGGTCAACGAATGCACGCAGAAGGGTCTTGATCTGCTGGCCAACGGCCAGACGCTGCCCGCATCGGAACAGCTGATCGCGCCCGACACGATCACGCAGCTGAACGACCTGATGACAGAGTTCTGGAACACGCCCTCCATGACCGCGGCAGAGGTGCAGCAGCAATACGCGGACATCATCGCGCAGGCGGAGTGATGACCGACGCATGACGGTTGCGGGCCGCCCGACGGGTGGCCCGCGATCACCGGCGCGCAGGCGCTATCAGCCGCATCGGGGGGGAGCCCATGACGACGACCGACATCCGTCCGCAAACCGGACGCAGCGCAGCCGTGCGCCGACCCTCGCGCCTGTTGCGCAACCTGTCGTCCAAGGTCGCGATGCTGCCGCTGATCTTCACCGCCCTCGTGATCTTTCTGGGCGGCACGATCTGGACAGTGGTCTATTCGTTTACGAAATCAGGTCTTCTGCCACGGTTGAGCTGGGCCGGACTGGACCAGTACGAACGGCTTTGGTCCAGCCGCAAGTGGATCGTCTCGATCGAGAATCTGGCGGTTTACGGCGTGTTCAGCCTGATCGGGACGCTCGTGATCGGCTTTACCCTTGCCGCCTTGCTGGATCGCAAGATCAGGGGAGAGGCCGTCTTCCGGTCCATCTTTCTTTATCCTTTCGCGCTGTCGTTCATCGTGACTGGCCTGGTCTGGCAATGGATCCTGAACCCCGAGCTTGGGCTGCAGCACGTCGTGCGCGGCATGGGGTTCGAAAGCTTTACCTTCGATCCGCTGAACAACCCCAACATCGTCATGTTCGGTCTGCTGATCGCGGGCCTGTGGCAGGGCACCGGCCTGATCATGTGCATCATGCTGGCCGGTCTGCGCGGCATCGACGACGACATCTGGAAGGCCGCTCGCGTCGACGGCATCGGCACGGTCAAGACCTACATCCGGATCATCATTCCGATGATGCGCCCGGTCTTCGTGACCTCGCTCGTGCTGATCGCGGCGGGCATCGTGAAGCTTTACGATCTGGTCGTCGCCCAGACCTCCGGCGGGCCCGGGATCAGTTCGGAGGTGCCCGCGAAATACGTCATGACCGCCATGTTCGGCGGCCAGAACCTAGGCCAGGGCTTTGCCGCATCGACGATGATGCTGCTGATGGTCGTGATCATCCTGATCCCCTGGGCCTACCTTGAATTCGGAGGCAAACGGCGTGGCTAACATCGGGATGCTCAATGCCGCCAATGCGGTCACGATGCCGCTGGGGCGGACGCTGCCCGAAGGGCCGCGCGGGAAGAAACCCAGAAAGCGGCTGAGCCGCGGCAATATCATCGTCTACGGCACGCTCTTCGTCGTCGCGCTGTATTATGCTTTGCCGCTTTACGTGATGATCGTGACATCGCTGAAGGGCATGCCGGAAATCCGCATGGGCAACATCTTTGCCCCGCCGCTGGAGATTACCTTCGAGCCGTGGGTCAAGGCGTGGAAGGAGGCTTGCACGGGGATCAATTGCGACGGCCTCAGCCGCGGGTTTTCGAACTCGGTCCGCATCCTGATCCCTTCGGTGATCCTGTCCGTCGCCATCGCGTCGGTGAACGGCTACGCCCTGTCGATGTGGAAATTCCGCGGGTCAGAAGTGTTCTTCACCATCCTGATGATCGGCGCCTTCATCCCTTATCAGGTCATGCTCTACCCCATCGTGATCCTGCTGCGAGAGGCGGGGCTCTACGGCTCGCTCACCGGGCTGGTGCTGGTCCACGTGGCCTTCGGCATGCCGATCAACACGCTGCTGTTCCGCAACTACTTTGCGTCCATTCCGGAGGAGCTTTTCAAGGCCGCCCGCGTCGACGGGGCCGGGTTCTGGGCGATCTTCTTCAAGATCATCCTGCCGATGTCGCTGCCGATCTGCGTCGTCGCCTTCATCATCCAGGTCACGGGCATCTGGAACGACTTCCTGTTCGGCGTCACCTACATCTCCTCTCCCGACCGCTACCCGATGACGGTGCAGCTGAACAACATCGTCAACTCGGTGCAGGGGGTGAAGGAATACAACGTCAACATGGCCGCGACCCTGCTGACGGGCCTCGTCCCCCTCGTCATCTACTTCGCCTCCGGCAAGCTCTTTGTCCGTGGCATCGCCGCCGGCGCGGTGAAAGGGTGAGGGATGGTTTTGCGCAGCAAAATGAAAGGCGCCAGTGGCGCGTTTCAAATCACGAACGCGACGGGCGACGTCCCGGCGCCGGGAGAAATTAAATGACCATTCAGAACCCCTCCGTCTCGATCAAGCATCTTGATCTGGCCTTCGGTGCCGTGAAGGTGCTGCAGAACCTGAATCTCGAGATCGCGGATGGAGAGTTCCTCGTGCTGCTCGGATCATCCGGCTGCGGCAAGTCCACGCTGTTGAACGTCATCGCGGGTCTGCTGGAACCGACCGACGGGCAGATCTGGATCAAGGGGGAGAACGTCACCTGGGCCGAACCCAGCGAACGCGGCATCGGCATGGTGTTTCAAAGCTACGCGCTTTATCCCCAGATGACGGTCGAGGGGAACCTGACCTTCGGCCTGAAGAACGCCAAGGTGCCGAAGGACGAGATCGCGCGCCGCGTCGCCCGCGCGGCCGAGATCCTGCAGATCGAACCGCTGCTGAAGCGCAAGCCCGGCGCCCTGTCCGGCGGTCAGCGGCAGCGTGTCGCCATCGGTCGGGCGCTGGTGCGCGATGTCGAGGTGTTCCTTTTCGACGAGCCGCTGTCGAACCTCGACGCCAAGCTGCGCGCCGACCTGCGGGTCGAACTGAAGCGGCTGCACAACAACCTCAAGAACACGATGATCTACGTCACCCACGATCAGGTGGAGGCGATGACGCTGGCCGACCGCATCGCGATCATGAAGGGCGGCAAGATCATGCAGCTGGGCACCCCGGCCGAAATCTATGGCAAGCCGCAGAACCTCTATGTCGCCGATTTCATCGGCTCGCCGTCGATGACCTTTTTCAAGGGCACGCTGAAGGGCGATGTCATCGCCATTCCCGGCCATGACCTGCCGCTGGGCAACTATGACTTCAAAGAGCGCCCTGCCGATGGCACGCCCGCGATCATCGGTATCCGGCCAGAGCATGTGATGACGGGCGACAACCTGCGCTCCGCCCCCTGCACGACGGAGGTCACGGTGGATCTGGTGGAACCCATGGGCTCTGACACGTTGGTCTACTGCGAATTCGGCGGTGAGACCTTCCGCATCCGGATGGACGGACAGGCGCAGGTCACGCCGGGCGACCGCCTGACCATCGGCATCGACCCGGCGGCGGCATCCCTGTTCGACACGGAGTCAGAGGTTCGTCTGTGACCGCAATCGACCTGACCGGAGACTGGACCCTGCGGTCCGCGGACGGCACGGTCACGGTCCCGATGCGGCTGCCGGGTGATATCGTCACCACCCTCTTCGAGGCTGAAATGATCCCCGACCCCTATGCGGGCCAGAACGAATACGATCTGCGCTGGATCTGCGAGGCGGACTGGACCGTGGAGCGGTCCTTCGATCTGGCCGACCCTGCCGTCGATCTGGTGATATCCGAGCTCGATACCGTGGCGACGGTCCGCGTGAACGACGTGGTGGTGCTTGAGGCTGCGAATGCCTTTCGAAGCTTCCGCATGGCGCTGGATGATGCGGCGCGGGTGGGCAGGAATACCATTGCGATCACGCTGCATTCCCCTGTCGCCGCCGGAAAGACGCTGGCAGAGGCGCACCCGTTTCCGGTCCCGTGGTCCAAGAATTGCCCGATCCCCTACGGCAACTTCCTGCGCAAGCCCGCCTGCGACTTCGGCTGGGACTGGAACATCGCGCTGGCGACCTCCGGCGTCTACGGGGCCCTGCGTCTGGAACCGAGCCGGGCCGCCCGCATCGACCGTCTGGCCATTTCACAGGAACACGGCAACGGCGTCTCGGTCACGGTCGGGGTGCATACGACCCATCACGATGGGCCGGTCACGGTCGCGATGGCCGGTCAGACCGCGACGGCGGATAGCCGGGAGGGGTTTTGTCAGCTGACAATCGCGGTCTCTGAACCGGTCCTGTGGTGGCCGGCGGGTCTCGGCGACCAGCACCTCTACGATCTGACCGTCACGGCAGGCGATGCCACCGCCGCGCGCCGCATCGGCCTGCGCCGGATGGAACTGGTCGCGGAACCCGACGCCGCCGGTCTGGGCTTCAAGATCCGCGTGAACGGACACGACACCTTCTGCAAGGGTGCCAACTGGATTCCCGCCGACGCGCTGCCGGGCCGGATCACAGAGGCGAAGACCCGCGACCTGCTGCAATCCGCCGTCGATGCGAACATGAACATGATCCGCATCTGGGGCGGCGGTCGATATGAGCCCGACAGCTTCTACGACGCCTGCGACGAACTTGGCCTGCTGGTCTGGCAGGACTTCATGTTCGCCTGCAACCTCTACCCCTCCGACCCCGCCTATCTGGCGAACGTGCGGGCCGAGGTGCACGACAACGTCGCCCGGATGCACCACCACGCCTGCCTCGCCCTGTGGTGCGGCGACAACGAACTGGTCGGCGCGCTGGGCTGGTATGACGTCAGCCGCAACGACCGCGACCGGTATCTGGTGAACTATGACCGCCTGAACCGCGCTATCGAGGATGCGCTGCGCGAGACGGACCCGGGGGCCAACTGGTGGCCGTCCAGCCCGTCCACCGGGCCATTGTCCTTCGGCGACGCATGGCATGACGATTCGTCCGGAGACATGCACTTCTGGTCGGTCTGGCATGAGGGGCGCGATTTCGACCACTACCGCGACGTCTCGCCCCGGTTCTGTTCCGAGTTCGGATTCCAGAGCTATCCGTCGATGGACGTGGTCCGCCAGTTCGCCGACCCGGCGGATTTCAACATCGCCGCCCCGGTGATGGAGGCGCACCAGAAGAACGACGGCGGCAACGCCCGCATCGCCGAGACGATGTTCCGCTATTTCCGCTTTCCGGTGGACTTCGAGAATTTCGTCTACGTTTCACAGGTCCAGCAGGCGCTGGCGATCAAGACCGCCGTCACCCACTGGCGCGGCCTGAAACCGCATTGCATGGGCACGCTGATCTGGCAATTGAACGACACCTGGCCGGTGTGTTCATGGGCCTCACTCGACTACGGCGGCGGGTGGAAGGTGCTGCACCACCTGTCCCGCGACTTCTATGCGCCCGTCACCGTGGTCGTGATGCCCGACGGCGAAGACTTGGTGCTGCGGGCCGTGAACGACCGGCGCGAGTCCGTGACGGTGAACGTCACCGCCTCGGCCTGCGCCATGGACGGGGCGACCCGCGATCTGGGGCAGGGCGGGGCAGAGGTGAGGGAAAGTGCAGTGGACCTGCTGCGCATCCCCAAGGCCGCGCTGGACCAGCAAGAGATGCTGTCCTTTGGCTGGACCGCCAGCGACGGCACCAAGGGCGGCGACGTCTTCGCGCCACGACCCTACAAGGCCTATGACCTGCTGCCTGCCAACGTGACTCATGAGATCAAGCGCGACGGCGACGCCCATGTGCTGCACCTGACCGCGCAGGCGATGGCCTTCTTCGTCACCGCAGAGGCCTCCGCCCCCGGCCGGTTCGACCGCAACGCCATCCACCTCGGCCCCGGCCATACCGCGACCCTGCGGTTCACGCCCCATGATGCCGCTGCCACCCCCACCTTCACGCTGCGCGACCTGCACAGCGCCACCCACATCACCTGAGGACCCCCAATGACCGACTTTTCCTACCAGCTCTACAGCTCCCGCAACTTCGGCCCGCTGAGCGAGACGCTCGGCATGCTGGCCGCCCTGGGCTATGCCCATGTCGAAGGCTACGGCCCGGTCTATGAGGATCTCGACGCCACGAAGAAGGCGCTGGACGAGACCGGCCTGACCATGCCGTCGGGGCATTTCGCCATGGACCTCGTCGCCGGTGACGCGACGCAGACGATGAAGATCGCCCGCGCGCTGGGCATCAAGAAGATCATCGTGCCCTTCCTGATGCCCGACCAGCGCCCCACGGATGCGGAGGGCTGGACCAACTTCGCCAAGCGCCTCTCTGCCGCCGGCAAGCCGCTGCAGGACGAAGGCTTCGACTTCGGCTGGCACAACCACGACTTCGAGTTCAAGGCGCTGCCCACGGGCGAGCTGCCCATCGACCTGATCCTCGCGCAGGACAACATCGGTTTCGAGTTCGACGTCGCCTGGGCCGCCGTCGCCGGCAAGGACCCGGCGGAGGTCATCGCGCAATACGGCGACCGCATCATCGCCGCCCACGTCAAGGACCGTGCGCCGAAGGGCGAGAACGCCGACGAGGATGGCTGGGCCGACGCGGGCCATGGCACGCTGGACTGGCCCGGGTACTTCAAGGCGCTGAATGCGGCCGGCTGCGACCTCTTCGTGATGGAGCACGACAAGCCCGCCGATGACAACCGCTTCGCCAGCCGCGCGCTGACCTACATGCAATCCCTGTAAGAAAGACGTCCCATGACCACCCTGAACGTCGGCCTGATCGGCTGCGGCAACATCTCGACCGCCTACCTGACGCTGGCGCCGACCTACAAGAACATCCGCTTCGTCGCCGTGTCGGACATGAACGAGGACGCGGCCTTGGCCAAGGCCAAGGAGTTCGGCCTGAAGGCCCGGACCGTCAGTGACCTGCTGGCCTCGGACGACATCGACATCATCGTCAACCTGACGATCCCCGATGCCCACTACGACGTGACCAAGCGCATCCTCGACGCAGGCAAGCACGCTTACACCGAAAAGCCGCTGGTCCTGACGCTGAAGCAGGCGAAGTCGCTGGCCGACCTTGCCGCGGCCAAGGGCCTGCGCATCGGATCGGCCCCCGATACCTTCCTCGGCGGGGCGCACCAGCAGGCGCGGGCGATCATCGACGACGGCGGCATCGGCACCGTCACCTCTGGCACCGCGCATTTCATGGGGCCGGGGATGGAGATGTGGCACCCCAACCCCGACTTCTTCTTCAAGCCCGGCGGCGGCCCGGTGCTGGACATGGGGCCCTATTACATCACCAACCTCGTGCAGCTGCTGGGGCCGGTGAAACGGGTCGCCGCCATGTCGAACAAGGCGCAGACCACCCGCACCATCACCTCCGAACCCCGCGCGGGCGAGACGCTGCCGGTGCAGGTCGCGACGACGATCCACGCGCTGCTGGCGTTCGAGAGCGGGGCCGTCATCACGCTGGGCACCAGCTGGGACGTGAAGGCGCACGATCACAACAACATGGAGCTTTACGGCACCGGCGGTGCGCTCTTCGTGCCGGACCCGAACCACTTCGGCGGCGTGCTGCGGCAGGCGGATGCCGCAGGCACCGTGACCGAGTTGGCCGAGTGGGAGCATCCCTTCAACGTCATCAACTGGGATCTGCACAAGCCGGTCCACCGGGCGAACTATCGCACTGCCGGACTGGCCGACATGGCCGCCGCCATCGTCGAAGGCCGCCCCCACCGCTGCGCGCTTGACCTTGCGGTGCATGTCACCGACGTCATGACCTCGATCTTGAAATCCGGCGAGACGGGCCAGTTCGTCGACATGACGACAACCTGCGCGCGGCCGGAGGCCCTTGGCCCCGACGCCGCCCGCGCCCTGCTGAAGGACGACGCATGACCTACCGCCCCGCCGACGACCGCTATGACAAGATGACCTACCGCCGCTGCGGCGCATCGGGGGTGAAGCTGCCCGCCGTGTCGCTTGGCCTGTGGCACAACTTCGGCGGGGACAGCCAACACGAGAACAAGCGCGCGATGTGCCGCACGGCCTTCGATCTGGGCATCACCCACTTCGATCTTGCCAACAACTACGGGCCCCCGCCGGGCAGCGCGGAGGATGCGTTTGGCGAAATCCTGAAGACCGATTTCGCGGGATACCGGGACGAGCTGATCATCAGCTCCAAGGCCGGTTACGGCATGTGGGCCGGGCCCTACGGCGAGTGGGGCAGCCGGAAGTACCTGATCGCCTCTTGCGACCAGTCATTGAAGCGGATGGGCCTCGACTACGTCGACATCTTCTATTCCCACCGCTTCGACCCCGACACCCCGCTGGAGGAGACGATGGGCGCGCTGGCCGACATCGTGAACTCCGGCAAGGCGCTCTACGCAGGCATCTCCAGCTACAACACGGAGAAAACGCGCGAGGCGGTCGCCATTCTGGACGACATGGGCGTGCCGATGCTGATCCACCAGCCGAGCTACAACATGTTCAATCGCTGGGTGGAGACCGACGGGCTGAAGGACACGCTGGCCGACCTCGGCATCGGGTCGATCGCCTTCACGCCGCTGGCGCAGGGGATGCTGACGACGAAATACCTGAACGGCATCCCCGCCGACAGCCGCGCGGCGCAGGACAAGTCGCTCGACAAGTCGCTGATCACCGACCGCGCGATCCAGTCGATCCGCGCCCTGAACGACATCGCGCAATCGCGCGGCCAGACGCTGGCGCAGATGGCGATTGCCTGGGTGCTGCGTGATGGCGGGATCACGACGGCTTTGATCGGGGCCAGCAAGCCTGCCCAGATCGAGGATTGCGCGGGGGCCGTGGGCAACCTCGACTTCACGCCAGAGGAACTCGCGGCCATCGACGAACACAGCGGCGATCAGGCGATCAACCTCTGGGCCAAGTCCAGCCAATCCGACAACGCACCGGAGTAACCGATGATCCGCAATCCGATCCTGCCCGGTTTTAACCCGGACCCGTCCATCTGCCGGGTGGGAGAGGACTACTACATCGCCACCTCCACCTTCGAATGGTATCCCGGCGTCCAGATCCACCACAGCCGCGACCTTGCGAACTGGACGCTGGTGGCGCGGCCGCTGAACCGGGCTGCGCTGCTGGACATGCGGGGCAATCCCGACAGCGGCGGCATCTGGGCGCCGTGTCTTTCCCACGCGGACGGGAAGTTCTGGCTGGTCTACACGGACGTGAAGCGGCTGGAGGGCGACTGGAAGGACGCCCACAACTACATCACCACCTGCGAGACGATCGACGGCGACTGGACCGATCCCTGGTACGTCAATTCCAGCGGCTTCGACCCGTCGCTGTTCCACGACGACGATGGGCGCAAGTGGTTCGTCAACATGCAGTGGAACCACAGGCAACAGGGCTCTGGCGTCAATCCCGCCAATGACCGCTTCGACGGCATCCTGTTGCAGGAATGGTCGCCGGATCGCGGGCTGTTCGGTCCCGTCACCAATATCTACGCCGGCACCGACCGGGGCCTGACCGAGGCGCCGCACCTCTTCAAGCGCAACGGCTGGTATTACCTGACCACGGCCGAGGGCGGCACCGGCTATGACCATGCCGTCACGCTGGCCCGGTCCCGCCGGATCGAGGGGCCCTACGAGGATCACCCGGAGAAGCACGTCATTTCCACCAGGGGCGTGCCGGGGCATCCGGTGCAGCGCACCGGGCATGGGCAGTATGTGGAAGCCCCCGATGGCACCGGCTGGCATACTTACCTGATGGGCCGTCCGCTGATGCACGATGGCAAACCCTTCTGCGCCACGGGGCGCGAGACCGGCATCGCCCGCGTCGTCTGGCGCGACGACTGGTTGTATCTGGAGGATGGTGGTCTGCTGCCGCCCGAAATGGTGGACGGCCCCGACCAGACCCCGCGCGGGCCGGTCGCTCATGACCGCTTCGACCGCCTGCCCGACGAGTTCCAGTGGCTTCGCACCCCGCACCCCGACCGCCTGTTCCGGGTGGCGGATGGCGCGCTGATCCTGACCGGGCGCGAAAGCATCGGCAGCTGGTTCGAGCAGTCGCTTGTCGCAAGGCGGCAGGAGGATGCGGGTTACGACGCCAGCACGACGCTGGATTTCGCGCCCGTCACCTACCAGCAGGCGGCGGGCCTCGTGACCTATTACAACCGACACAAGTTCCACGGTGCGTTTCTCACGTTCGAGGATGGCCAGCGCTGCCTGACCCTGATGTCATGCAACGGCGACTGGCCGGCGGGGCGGCTCGATCACCCCATAGCACCCGTGCCCGTGCCCGATGGCCCGATCACCCTGTCGGTCGAAGTGCGCGGCGCGACCCAGCAGTTCTTCTGGGATGCAGGGCAGGGGCGTCAGCCCCTCGGCCCGGCGCGAGAGGCGCATCACGTGTCGGACGAGGGCGCGCAGGGGGAACATGCGTCGTTCACCGGGGCCTTCGTCGGCATGATGGCGTTCGACACCTCGGGGCAGGCGGCGGAGGCGCGGTTTACAACCTTTGCCTATACGCCAGCGGCGCCGCAACGGGAAAAATGATTGACGTTCCTCATTCGCTCTCGCTATGCAAGGGCAGGGAGGACCGGATGACAAGACCGACGATCCACGACGTGGCACGCGAAGCGCAAGTCAGCCTTGCGACCGTCGATCGCGTGCTGAACAACCGGGGAGGCGTCGCGGCCAAATCCCTTGAAAAAGTGCAGCGGGCTGTCGACAAGACGGGTTATGTCCGCGACCAGTTCGCCGCCAACCTGTCGCGCGGGCGGGGCTACCGCTTTACCTTCCTGCTGCCCGCCGGACAGTCGTCGTTCGTCCGCAGTCTGACCACGGCCATCGATGCGGAATCCACCCGGATGCGCAAGGATCGGATCGTCGTTGATGTGCGGTCCTCAAAGACCTTCGATCCCGCCGCGCAAGTCGCCGCCCTGCGCCGGATCGACCCTGCCGAGACCGATTGCGCCGCCGTCATGGTGTCCGATGTCGCGCCGGTGCGGGCCGAACTGGCACGGTTGCGGGCCGCCGGTGTCCGCATCCTGTCGCTGGTGTCGGATGTCGGCGCGGGTCACCGCGACATCTATGTCGGCCCCGACAACGAGGTCGCGGGCCGCATGGCCGGCAGCTTCATGGGTCGCTTCATGCGCAACCCGACCGGCCCGGTTCTGGTGATCGCGGGCTCGCTCGCCGCACGCGACCACGCCCAGCGGCTGCTGGGCTTCCGGCAGGTTCTGGCGGCAGAGTTTCCGGGCCTGACCCTGCTGCCCGTCGTCGAGGGGTTCGATGATCCGCAACGGATCGCGACGCTCGCAACGCAGGCGATGACCGACGCGCCGCTGATGGGTCTTTATGCGATCGGTGCGGGCAATGCGGGGCTGCTGGCTGCCATGGGCCAGGCCAATGCGGTGTTTCGCCCCGTCACCATCCTTCACGAATTGACCGACACCACCCGCGCCGGTCTGCGCGACAACCTGTTCGACCTCGTGATCGATCAGGACCCCGCCCGTGCCGTGACGCGGGCGATGAGCATCATGCGCGATCTGGCGGACGGGCAGACCGTCACCCCGGATCGCGGCGATATCCCCCTCAACATCTTCATCAAAGAGAACGTCCAATGACCGAATTCTTCAAGGGCATCACCCCCGCCAAGTTCGAAGGTGCCGACAGCACCAACCCGCTGGCCTTCCGCCATTACAACCCGGACGAAATGATCATGGGCAAGCGGATGGAAGACCATTTGCGCTTTGCCGTCGCCTACTGGCACAGCTTCGTCTGGGAGGGCGGCGACCCCTTCGGCGGTCAGACCTTCGAGCGACCGTGGTTCCCCGCCGACACGATGGACCTGGCAAAGCAACGCGCCGATGCGGCCTTCGAGATGTTCCGTATCCTCGGCGTGCCCTACTTCTGTTTCCACGATCACGACGTCCGCCCGGAAGGCGCGACGCTGGCCGAGAGCCGCGACCGCCTGAACCAGATCGCCGATTACTTCGAGACGAAGATGGCCGACGGCGGGCCGAAGCTGCTCTGGGGCACGGCGAACATGTTCTCGAACCGCCGCTACATGAGCGGGGCCAGCACCAACCCCGATCCGGATGTCTTCGCCTATTGCGCCGCGACCGTGAAGGCCTGCATGGACGTGACGCACCGCCTGAATGGCGAGAACTATGTGTTGTGGGGCGGTCGCGAGGGCTACGAGACGTTGCTGAACACCGACCTCGATCGTGAATTGCAGCAAATGGGCCGGTTCCTGCAGATGGTCGTCGACTACAAGCACAAGATCGGCTTCAAGGGCGCGATCCTGATCGAGCCGAAGCCGCAGGAGCCGACGAAGCACCAGTACGACTACGACGTCGCCACGGTCTACGGCTTCCTCAAGCGGTTCGGGCTGGAGGACGAGGTGAAGGTGAACGTCGAGCAGGGCCATGCGATCCTCGCCGGTCATTCCTTCGAGCATGAGCTTGCCATGGCCCGCACCCTGGGCCTGTTCGGCAGCATCGACATGAACCGCAACGATTATCAGTCCGGATGGGACACCGACCAGTTCCCGAACAGCACGCCGGAGGCGGCGCTTGCCTATTACGAGGTTCTCAAGGCGGGCGGTTTCACCACCGGCGGCACGAACTTCGATGCCAAGCTGCGTCGTCAGTCGCTGGATGCGGAGGACCTGATCGCGGCCCACATCGGCGGCATGGACATTTGTGCGCGCGGGCTGAAGGCGGCGGCGAAGATGCTGGAGGACGATGCGCTGGAAGGTCCGCGCCGCGCGCGCTACGCTGGATGGGAGAAGGTCGATTATCTGGACGAGGGCCAGACGCTGGACGGCATCGCCGCCCGTGCCGAAGGTCTGGACCCGCAGCCCGTCTCGGGCCGGCAGGAGAAGCTGGAAAACATCGTCAACCGTTACGTCTGACACGAAAGTCTGGGAGGACTGCCCATGAAGACCATCAAGGGACCGGCGCTGTTTCTGGCGCAGTTCGCGGGGGACGAGGCCCCGTTCAACAGCTGGGACAGCATCACGAAGTGGGCCAAGGAGGTCGGCTATGACGGCGTGCAGGTCCCGAGCTGGGACGCGCGGCTGATCGACCTCGACAAGGCGGCGACGTCGCAGACCTACTGCGACGAATGGAAAGGTCAGGCGGCCGACAACGGGATCGAAGTGACGGAGCTGTCCACGCACCTCCAGGGGCAACTCGTTGCGGTGCACCCGGCCTATGACCTCGCCTTTGACGGCTTCGCTGACAAATCCGTCCACAACGACCCCAAGGCCCGGCAGGCCTGGGCGGTCGATCAGGTGAGGAAGGCGATCGATGCTTCCGCGAACCTTGGCCTGACGGCGCAGGCGACATTTTCGGGCGCCCTGGCCTGGCCTTACGTCTATCCCTGGCCGCAGCGGCCTGCGGGTCTGGTGGAAGCGGCTTTCGACGAACTGGCGAAGCGCTGGCGGCCGATTCTCGATCATGCGGACAGCAAGGGCGTCGACCTCTGCTACGAGATCCATCCGGGCGAGGACCTGCACGACGGCGTGACCTTCGAGATGTTCCTGGAGCGAACGGGCAACCATGCCCGCGCCAAGATGCTCTACGATCCGTCGCACTACGTGCTGCAGTGCCTCGACTATCTGGACAACATCGACATCTACAAGGACGTGATCGGCATGTTCCACGTCAAGGATGCGGAGTTCAATCCGACGGGGCGGCAGGGCGTCTACGGCGGCTATCAGTCGTGGGTGGACCGGGCGGGGCGGTTCCGGTCGCTTGGCGACGGTCAGGTCGATTTCGGTGCGGTCTTTTCCAAGATGGCGGCGAACGATTTCGACGGCTGGGCGGTGGTGGAATGGGAATGCGCGCTGAAGCACCCCGAGGACGGGGCCCGCGAAGGCGCGCAGTTCGTCCGCGACCATATCATCCGCGTGACGCCCCATGCCTTCGACGACTTCGCCGCCGGCGGGACCGATGATGCGATGAACCGCAGGATGCTCGGGCTTTCCTGATTTCGATCGCCGGACCGGGGCCAGCCCCGGACCCCGAGGTATTTTCGACGAGAAGAAGACTGAAAGGTTTTGCGATGACACGGATCAGGTTGGGCATGGTAGGCGGCGGCAAGGGCGCCTTCATCGGAGCGGTGCATCGCTATGCGTCGCGACTGGATGACCGTTACGAACTGGTGGCCGGCGCGCTGTCGTCGACACCCGAAAAGGCGCGGGAGTCCGGATTGGAACTGGGGCTGGCCGAGGATCGCATCTACGACAGCTTCGAGGCGATGGCCGAGGCGGAAGCATCGCGCGACGACGGGATCGAGGCGGTTGCCATCGTGACGCCGAACCACATGCACGCCCCGGCAGCCAAGGCGTTCCTGTCCCGTGGAATCCACGTGATCTGTGACAAGCCGTTGACGGCGACGCTGGAAGAGGCGCGGGAGCTGACCCGGGTCGCCGAAGAGGCGAAAGCGCTTTTCGTGCTGACCCACAACTATACCGGCTATCCCCTGATGCGCCACGCGCGGCAGATGGTGAAGGACGGCAAGCTGGGCACGATCCGTGTCGTGCAGGTCGAATACGCGCAGGACTGGCTGACCGAGGATGCCGATCCCGACAACAAGCAGGCAGACTGGCGCACCGATCCCGCCCGTTCCGGCGCCGGCGGATCGACCGGGGACATCGGCACCCACGCCTACAACCTGGCCTGCTTCGTGACCGGGCTGGAGCTGGAGAGCCTTGCCGCGGACCTGCAGTCCTTCGTCCCCGGCCGACGTGTCGATGACAACGGTCATGTGCTGCTTCGCTTCAAGGGCGGCGCGCGGGGGATGCTGTGGTGTTCTCAGGTGGCGCCCGGGAACGAAAACCGGCTGACGCTGCGGGTCTATGGCGACAAGGGCGGTCTGTCGTGGGGGCAGGAAAATCCGAACGTCATGGAATTCACGCCCTTCGGCGAACCGACCCGGATCCTGACGCGCAACGGGGCGTCCGGTGCCACCGATGGCGTGCGGATCCCGGGCGGGCACCCCGAAGGCTATCTGGAAGGGTTCGCCAACATCTACAGCGCGGCGGCGGATGCGATCGAGGCGGCACGGCGCGGGGCGCGTTCCGATGCGCTGTTTCCGACGGTGCAGGACGGTCTGGCCGGTGTCGTCTTCGTCGATGCCTGTGTCAGGTCGTCGGCGGCCGATGCGGCCTGGATGACCGTCTAGGCCGGGTCAGACGCACTTTTCACGCTCTGCCGCGAAAGCGGCAGAGATGTCGGACAGCTGGAACGGCTTCTCGATCAGCTGGAACGACTCGATTTCCGCGATTTCGTTGCGATTGTAACCGGACGCAAACACGACGTGCGTCCCTTTTTGGGCCAGTCGCAGCCCCAGCGCCAGACTGTTCTCTCCGTTTCCGAGATTCATGTCCAGAAGGGCATATTCGAAGGACATGCGATCGCATTTTTCCATCGCCGTGCGAAGATTGTGCGCCATCTCGACCTCGAACCCGAGCTCATGCTCCAGCCCGTCCGATACATCCAGCGCCACGATCACCTCATCTTCGACATAGAGCAGACTAGATTTCGAGGGTACTGGAATTGAAGAGTGATTCATGCGGGATCTCGATAAGCGCGGACACAGGTATGTTCAAAACGCACGACAGGCCGTCCGGTTCCCAATCAAATGTGACATTTCCATTGAGGCTGCCGGTGATGGTCGACCGGATCAGCTGCGTGCCGAAACCGTCGTCGCCGGCGGTCGTGGGCGTCGGGCCCCCCTGCTCTTTCCAGCGGAAGATGTACATGTCGGATTCGCCGTCGTCCTGACGCACCCATGACAGGCGCACCGCGCCGTCCGGCACGGAGAAAGCGCCATACTTGGCGGCATTGGTCGCAAGTTCGTGGATCGCCATGCCCAGCGACAGTGCGGCGCGGGCGTTGACGACGATTTCCGGCCCCTTCAACTGGATCCGGTCGGCGCCGTAGATCGCGGTCAACTCCGGATCCAGTATCTGCCGCAGGTTGGCGGACGACCAGTTCGACTGGGTCAGCAGCTTGTGGGTCTGGGCAAGGGCCTGAATGCGCTTGGACAGGGCCGAAAACACGTCGCGGTCGCTCGTCGCGTCGCGGCGGGCGCGCGACACCAGGGCTAGCACGTTGGCCAGCATGTTCTTTACCCTGTGCTGCAGTTCCTGCATCACCCGCCGCAGTTCGTACTGCATCTGGATCTGGTCGGTGATGTCCCGGACGTTCACGCCGACACCGGCCACGGCGCCATCGTGAAAGACCGGATACCAGTCGGTTTCCCAGACTCGGTCGTCCTGCGGCCTGTCGCGCATCCGGCCCCTGATCTGTCGGTTCTCGATCCGCGTCCGGTTTTCCAGAACGTCGCGGGCCATCGGCTCGATCTCGTCCCGCAAGCCCACCGCCATTGCGCCAAGGGGACGGCCGATCAAATCGTGGACCGAGGTTCCGCACAGGTCGGCCAGCCTGCGATTGGCCCTGACATAGCGCAGCTCGCCGTCGAGCATTCCCATCGCTTGCGGGCTGACCGCGTAGAGATCCTCGATCTCGGTCAGGCGCTGTTCGGACAGGCTGCGTTGTTCTTCGGCCTCGCGGGCGTAGCGACGCAGTTCGGTCACGTCGAAGATCGACAGGACCACGCCGCCGCCGATCGACGGGTCGCCGTCGAAGGGCACGATGCGCGCACGGTAGATGAGACCGTCGCGGCTTTCGTATTCGGACTCCATCATCTTGTCGGTCCGCATGACCTCTCGGCAATCGTCGAGGATCTGGGCCACATCCAGTTCGGACCCGATGTCGTCGAGCGGCCTGCCGATGTCGGAGGTCACGAACCGGAACTGGTTGCGAGCCTCGGGCGTGAAGCGGCGCAGGCGCAGGTCCTCGTCCAGAAAGACCGTGCTGATCTTGTTGCTCTTGATGAAGTTCGACATGTCCGCATTGGCGTCGCGGATTTCGGCGATCTTGGAATTCAACTCGTCGTTGGTGGTCGTCAGTTCCTCGTTCGCCGATTGCAACTCCTCGTTCATGGACATCATTTCCTCGTTGGAGCTCTTCAGCTCCTCGTTGGATGTCTCGAGCTCTTCCATGATCGTGCGCAACCGGTCGCGGGTCGCGTCGAGTTCGGCCTCCAGCTCTCGCGTGTAGCGGCGGGTTTCAGCGCCATCCGCCGCGAATGCGAGGACCGGGGCGTCGTCGTCGATGACCTGATCTTCAAGCACGACGAGGGTGTTCTGGTCCGCGATCCGGCGTCCGCTGATCCGCAGGCGACGCCGCTTGCCGTCGAGGTTGCCGTCGAAGACGATGCTTTGGGTCTGGTCCGCCCTCTGCTCGAACCGCAGCAACCGCGACATGGCGGGTTCCAGTTCCGGACGCACCATCTTGAGGACCGAGATTTCCGGCCGTCCGGCGCTGACCTGCAGGAACGCGGTCGCGGCCGTCGACGCGTAAACAAGGTCGTACTGCGGTGTCAGCACCATGTAGGGCGGCGTGAAATGGGCGACGACGTCGGCCGCATAGGGCTGTTGCGGCAGACTGTCGTCCTCCTGCGCCGGCGCACGGGATACGGAGTTGAACGTACGATCGGCCGGCCGCAGGTCGAGACGGGCCGCCGGACCCGGCCTGCGCTTGAAGATCCGCAGGTGCCGCGAAATCTCCTCGAACAACCCGTCGCCCTTGTTGATCGCCTCGCTGTTGCCCAGCACCAGCGTGCCGCCTTCGCGCAGGCCGTAGTGGAACGAATTCACGACGGCCGTCTGCAGCGGCTTCTCGAAGTAGATCAGGACATTGCGGCAGCAGATCAGGTCAAGCTGAGAGAACGGTGGATCCTTGATCAGACTCTGGTTCGAGAACCGGATCATGTTGCGCAGGGCGTCGGTCACGACGTAACCGTCGGCACGCGCACGGAAATAGCGCTGCAGGGTGGCGGATGACATCCGGCCTGCGATCTCGTCGCCGTATTCGCCGCGCCGGGCGGTGCGCAGGGCGTCCTCGTCGATGTCCGTGGCAAAGATCGACACACGGGGCCAGATGTTCTGACGCTCCATCACTTCCGACAGGATGATGGCGATGCTGTAGGCTTCCTCGCCGGTCGAACAACCGGCCACCCAGATCCGCAGGTCGCCCCCTGCGCCGACGGTTCCGACCAGATCGGGAATGAGGGTTTCGCGCAGTGCATCGAAGACATCGTCGTCGCGAAAGAAGCTGGTGACGTTGATCAGGATGCTGCTGAAAAGCTTCTCCGCCTCGTGCGAGTCGTTGATCAGGTGGTGCAGGTAGTCGGTCGATTTGGCGAGGCCGAGGATCGACATCCGTACGGCGATGCGTCGCAGCAGGGTGCCGGGCTTGTATTCGGAAAAATCGTGGCCGGTGCGGTTGCGGAGGTGCCGGGCGACCCGCTGGATCAGCTCGCCATCGGTGATGTTGCTGGAGGTCAGATCGCCGACGCGGTGAAAGAAGTCTTCCAGCGCGGGGACGATTTCCGCGACGGGCACGATCAGGTCGCAGGCGCCGCTGGCGATCGCGGCGCGGGGCATGCCGTTGTACTTGGCCTCTTCCGGACGCTGCACCAGCACGAGGCCGCCGTTGTTCTTGACGTCGCGCACCCCGTGGCTGCCGTCGCTGCCGGTCCCTGACAGGATGACGCCGACGGCATTCAGGCCGGAATGCCGGGCCAGCGATGTCAGGAACACGTCGATCGGTCGCCGGACGCCGCGGGGCTGGGCGAATTTCTCGGTCCGCAGGGTAAAGTCCTCGATCGTCAGCAAGTCGCCCGGCGCAATCAGGTAGATATGGCCCGGTTCGACCTTGCAGCCATCGTAGGCCGTGACGACCGGCGACCGGGTGCGACGGTTCAGCAGTTCCTCCATCAGGCTGTCGTGGTCCGGATCCAGATGCTGGACGATGACGAAGATCAGTCGATGTTCATCCGGCAACCGGTCCAGAAAGCCCTGGATTGCTTCCAGCCCTCCTGCGGACGCGCCGATCCCGACGATGATCTGATCATCACCGCCGGTAGAACTGGTATCGGTCGTCGTCATCAAAGGCTCCGTTTGCCGTATAGTCTTACGCTCGCAAATTAATGCGTATAGGCATGTGGTCGAGGGTTGTCAGAGGATGTCATGCCGAAGCTGAACATGGAAGAAGTGGCGCAGCGGTTGCACCAGTCCAACATCTCGTTGTCGATCGCCGATGCGACCCTCGAGGACATGCCTCTGGTCTACGCGAACCCGGCCTTCTGCAACGTGACCGGCTACGATGCTGATCAGATGCTGGGGCGGAACTGCCGGTTCCTGCAATCCGACCTTTACAACGAGTCCCCCCGCGAGGTTATCCGCACGGCCCTCAAGAAGGGGACTGCGGCGCAGGCCGTCTTTCAGAACCGGCGCCTCGATGGGACGCCGTTCAACAACCTGCTGATCATCGAACCGCTGCACAGCCGTGAAGGGACGCTTGCCTACGTCGTGGGGTCGCAGTTCGTCGTCAAGGAGGACACCCGTATCGCCGCCGCCGAGGCCCACGGCAACCAGATCGTGCGCGAGATCGACAAGCTGCTGGATCTGAACGAACGTCTTCGCGCCACCTCGCGGCAGGCGCTGGCCCGGTCGATGGCTGCGTCCGTTCGGCTGTGGATGGATCACTAGAGCTTGTAGGTCGGCAGCGACACGAAGGCTTCGCGCAGCGCATTCCCCCAGCCGGAGGAAATCTGGTGATAGACCGGATCGTCCGCCTCGACCCGCGCGCGCTTGTGGATCTCGAAAGAGTCCTTTTCATACAGCACGATGTCGAAGGGCAGTCCGACGGACAGGTTCGACTTCACCGTCGAATCGAAGGACACCAGCAGCAGCTTGACCGTATCCTCGAAGGTCATGTCGGCATCGTAGGCGCGCACGAGGATCGGCTTGCCGTATTTCGTCTCGCCGATCTGGAAAAACGGGGTTTCCTCCGTCACCTCGACGAAGTTGCCTTCGGGATAGACCATGAACACGGTCGGCACGCCGCCCTTGATCTGGCCGCCGACGATGACCGTCGCGCGGAAATGCTGGCCGGAGGTGTCGCCCAGCGGCGAGGAGTAGGCGATGACCTCTTGCAGGGTCGCACCGACGAGGCGGGCGACCTGGAACATCGTGGGTTCGCGCATGATGCTGGGGTCGCGGTCCGCAGCGGACTTGCTCCGCTCCTCCAGCAGGGAAATCAGCGACTGGGTGGTGGCGAGGTTGCCGGCGGTCATGATGGTGATCATGCGGTCGCCGGGCGCCTGCCACGTGAACATCTTGCGCGTCATCGAGAAGTTGTCGACGCCCGCGTTGGTGCGGGTGTCGGACATGAAGACAAGGCCGCGGTTCAGACGCAGGCCGACGCAATAGGTCATGAGACTTCTCTGATTTGGGTCAGGTCGCTTCTACTGCTGGACCTGCAGAGTGACAATCAGCGATTCGTCCCCCGGTCCCATCCGCACGCCCTGAATCGGCGCGGCATCCCGCGCATCCCGCCCGATAGCGATCCGGACATAGCGCATGTCGGGGCTGATCCCGTTGCTGACGTCGAAGCCGACCCAGCCCAGCGTGGGCAGATGCACCTCGGCCCAGGCGTGGCTGGCATCCTGATCGATGCGGTCGTCCAGCAGCAGATAGCCCGAGACGTAGCGTGCCGGCATCCCCGCCGCCCGCGCCGCCGCGATCATGATGTGCGCGTGGTCCTGACAGACTCCCGCCCCACCGGCGAGCGCCTCGTCCGCCGTCGTTTCTGTGTAGGTCTGGCCGGTGGCGTAGGGCACGGCGTTCAGGATGGCGGCAGAGGTCCCATGCAGGTCGCGCAGCGGATTGTCCGACGTCTTCAGCGGCCTGGCCAGCGCCCGGATCGCCTTGCTGGGTTCGGTCAGCCGGGTCTGCTGGGTGAAATGCCACAGCGGCGCAGCGCCATAGACCTTGCCCATGACGCCCGCCTTGTCCTGCGTGCGCACGGTGCCGCTGGCCGTGACCTTCAGCTCTGTGGCGCCGCGGGTCGTGTTCACCAGATCCATGATGTTGCCGTGGTGGTCGTCGCAGGTCAGCTCCACCACGCCGCCCTCGACCTCCAGCGACCAGTCCAGCACGGTCTGCATCACATTGGACTGCGGCCTCAGGTGCAGCCGCTGCAAGGCATAGCTGACCGGCTGATCGTAGGCATAGGTCGTGGTGTGGGTGATGCGCAGATCCAAGGCTCTATCCTAGTTGTAAAACTTGTAGTCGCGCTCGATCAGCAGGCCCAGCGCGTTGTTGTCGTGGATGAAGCCGGTGATGAACTCGTGCAGACCCTCGTCGAAGATCGACTTGATGTCGCGCTCGCGCAGGTTCTTCAGCATCTGGTCGGCGTGGTCGTGGCAGGCATGCCGCTCGCCGTACTCCTCGGCCAGATAGTTCAGGTTCTCGACCGTCGTCTTCATCGAGAAAACCAGCGACCGGGGCAGGCGGGGGTCGAGGATCAGGAACCGCGCGACGCTCGACGCGGTCATGTCTTCCTCGTCCAGCCAGCGGAAGGCCCGGTGCGCCGAGACCGAGCGCAGGATCGTTTCCCACTGCACGTTGTCCAGCGACGAGCCGACGAAACTGGTGGACGGCAGCAGCGTGTAATACTTGACGTCGATGATCCGCGCCACGTTGTCGGCGCGCTCGATGAAGGTGCCGATGCGGGCGAAGTCGTAGATGTCGTTGCGCAGCATCGTGCCATGCAACGCACCGCGCACCAGCGCCGATTGCGACCGGATCACATCCAGCACGCGGGGCAGGTCGGTTTCCTTGATCGGCCGCTTCAGCAGCTCCTGCATGGTCATCCAGTTGTCGTTCACCGCGGTCCAGACCTCGACCGTCAGCGCGGTCCGGACAAGGCGCGCGTTGTCCCGCGCCGATTTGATGACGGAATAGACCGAGGACGCGTTGTCCTTGTCGCGCAGCAGGTAGTCGATGACATTTGCGGCGGTGAAATCGTTGTGCTTCTTGCGGTAATGGTCACAGACACCGGCCGTCGTCACCACGGATTCCCATTCGCTGGACGAATCCTGGCTGCGGGTCAGGGCGATGCGAAATCCGGCCTCGACCAGACGTGCGGTGTTTTCGGCGCGTTCGAGGAAGCGGAACATCCAGAACAGGCCACCGGCGGTTTTTCCCAGCATGGTCTAGTCCTCCAGCACCCAGGTATCCTTGGTGCCGCCTCCCTGGCTGGAGTTCACGACAAGCGATCCCTCGGTCAGCGCCACGCGGGTCAACCCGCCAGGCGTGATGTTGATGCCCTCCGGGCTGACCAGCACATAGGGGCGCAGGTCGACGTGGCGCGGGGCGAGGCCCTTCTTGACGAAGATCGGCACTGTCGACAGCGACAGCGTCGGCTGCGCGATGTAGTTGCCGGGCCGCGCGCGCAGCTTGTCGGCAAAATCGGCCAGCTCCTTCTTGCTGGCGGCGGGGCCGACCAGCATCCCGTAGCCGCCTGACCCGTGAACCTCTTTCACGACGAGGTCGGCAAGGTTGTCGAGCACATACTTCAGGCTGTCCGCCTCGCCGCAGCGGTGCGTTTCCACGTTCTTCAGGATCGCCTTCTCACCGGTGTAGAATTCCACGATGTCAGGCATGTAGCTGTAGATCGCCTTGTCGTCGGCGACGCCGGTGCCCGGCGCATTGGCGATCGTGATGTTGCCGGCCCGGTAGACGTCCATGATGCCGGGCACGCCCAGCATCGACTTGGGGTTGAAGGTCAGCGGATCGAGGTATTCGTCGTCGATCCGGCGGTAGATCACGTCGATCTGCTTGTAGCCGCGGGTCGTGCGCATCGCGATATGGCCGTCGACCACACGCAGGTCGTGGCCTTCCACCAGTTCCGCCCCCATCTGGTCTGCAAGGAACGAGTGTTCGTAATAGGCGGAATTGTAGATGCCCGGTGTCAGGACTGCGATGACCGGCTTGCCGTTGCAGGACTGCGGCGCCGTGGCCGCCAGCGACCGGCGCAGGTTCTTGGGATAGTCACTGACCGGCTGCACCTTGATCCGGCTGAAGAGTTCCGGGAACATCTGCAGCATCGTCTCGCGGTTTTCGAGCATGTAGCTGACGCCCGACGGCGTGCGGGCGTTGTCCTCCAGCACGAAGAAATCATCCTCTCCGGTGCGGACGATGTCGGTGCCGACGATATGGGTGTATATGTTGCCGGGGGGCGAGAAGCCCATCATCTGCGGCAGGAACGCCTCGTTCCGGGCGATCAGGTCGACAGGGACGCGCCCGGCCTTCAGGATTTCCTGCCGGTTGTAGATGTCGTGCAGGAACGCATTGATCGCACGGACCCGCTGCTCGATCCCGCGTGACAGCTTGTTCCATTCGCGGCCGCTGATGATGCGCGGAACAAGATCGAATGGAATCAACCGTTCTTGCGCGGCCACCTGGCCATAGACGTTGAACGTGATGCCGGTCCGCCGAAAAAACGCCTCGGCCTCTTTCGACTTGCGCGCGAACCGTCCCGCGGGCTGTTCGTCGAACCAGCGCTTGTAACTGTCGTAGGGGCTGCGCACCGCGTCGTCGCCGACCCGCATCTCGTCGAAGTGTTCTGGTTTTGTGTTCATATCAGGGAGGTTAGCGCTTTCTGACTGATCTGCAAATAATTCAGGCAGAAATCTGTGCAACGCTACCCTGCAGTGACAGATACCGCCTGTTCATTCAGCGTCGCCGTTCCGAAGGCGGTCAAAAAAGCGACGTCGGCCGCATCGCGGCCCACACCGACCACGACCATCCGATCCGGCGTCGTCATGCCGGTCGGGTCGATCAGGTGCCATCCGCCGTTCAGGTAAACCTCTGCCACCGCATGGAAATCCGGCGGAGAAACATCGGGGCTGTAGACGCTGGCGATGCGCGCGGGAATGGCGCTCGACCGGCAGAAGGCGATCAGCAGATGTGCGTAGTCGCGACAGACGCCGCGCCGTGCCGCAAAGGTGTCCTTGGCGGTCGTGTCGCTGTCGCTGCTGTCGTTGTCGTAGGTCAGATTGTCGGTGATCCATTTCGACATGGCCAGCACCTTGGCGCCGCCCGACAGCTGCCCGAAAGTCTCGGCCAGGAAATCGGCGAAGGCATCGGCCGTGCAGTAGCGCGAGGCCATCAGATATTTGATGGTCGGCGCGTTAAGCTGATAGAGCGGCGTTTCCTGCAACGTGTCCATCCGTGCGACGAACCGGTTGACGCTGACCTGCGCCGAATAGGTCAGGATCAGGTCGCCGTTCGTTTCCAGCCAGATGCGGTTGCCGATACCTTCCTCGGCCGGCATGTCGCGGAACGATCGGTAGGCCGCGATCTCGGTATTTTCCCAGGTCACGGTCTGGCTGGCGTCGGTCATGGCGCGGATCTGCAGCAGCAAGGTGCAGGGCTGCGGCACGCCGTAGTTCAAACGCACGGTGATCTGGCTGTCCAAGTCGTTCATCCTGTCTGGAATTGTCGCCTGTCCCCGGTCCGGGGGCGATGTCCTGCGTCCTATGTCACACCAGTTCCAACCCGCCAAGGCCCGCGATGCGGGCCACGATGGGGTCCAGCCCCTGATCGTGACGCAGCGCGGTAAAGCACACGGTGCCGTCGCCGCGCATCCGCGCCGCATCCCGCGCCATGACGTCGAGTGACGCACCCACATGCGGCGCAAGGTCGGTCTTGTTGATGACGAGGATGTCGGACCGCGTGATCGCAGGCCCGCCCTTGCGGGGAATCTCCTCGCCCGCCGCCACGTCGATGACGTAGATCGTGAGATCGGCCAGTTCCGGGCTGAATGTCGCCGACAGGTTGTCGCCGCCGCTTTCGATCAGCACCACGTCAAGGTCCGGATGGCGCGACCGCATCTCGGCCACGGCGGCGAGGTTGATGCTGGCATCCTCGCGGATCGCCGTGTGGGGGCAGCCGCCGGTTTCGACGCCGATGATGCGGTCCTGCGGGAGAATCTGCATTCGCATCAGCGCCTCCGCATCCTCTTGCGTATAGATGTCGTTGGTGATGACTCCGATCGACAGCTGGTCCTTCATGCGTTGCGCAAGCTTTGCGGTCAGGGTCGTCTTGCCGGCGCCGACGGGGCCGCCGATCCCGATGCGCAGGGGGCCGTGTGGGGATGTCATGAGCGAAAGATCCTCGGTTGCAGGGTTTCGTGGCGCATCGACGCGATCTCGGCCATGAAGGCGCTGCTGCCGATGTCGTCGAGCGTCTGCGTCAGCGCCGCTGCCGCAAGCGTCGCACACAGGGGCGCCACCGCGGCCAGCACGCGCTGGGCCTGCACCTGTCCCAGCGGCATCGCGCGCTGGGCGGCGGACACGAGGCCGGCGGCGAAGGCATGCAGATAAGCCTGAAGCACCTGTTCCAAGGCCATCCCCCGCGCCCGCGCCGCCGCCCCGACCGCGACGGGCAGCGACAGCGGCGGCAGGTCAAGGTTCCATACGGCATTGACGGTGGTGCAGAAGGCCTCGCCCTGAGCGGTGGTTTCCAGCAGCCGCTCCCGCGATGCGGCGAGCGCCCGAGCCAAGGCGTCGACCTCCGCCGGTCGGTCGCCCCGATAGCCTTCCGCCAGCAGGATGGCATCGTTGCGCCCCGCGCCGTCGGTCAGAACCGTCGTCAGCCAGTCCTGCAAGTCGTCCGCCGTCGTGACCGCACCATCTGCGACCGCCTGCTCCAGCCCATGGGAATACCCGAAGGTGCCCAGCGGAAAGCCGGGCGACAGCCACTGCATCAGGGTCAGCAGGCCGTCAGTGGGCATGGGGCAGGGTGCGGCCGTGGCCATAGGCGCCGCCTTCGGGGACGAAGGGGGCCTCCACGTCCTCCACCTGCGCGCCAAGATGATCGGCCAGCATGTGGCCGATGACCGGATCGCGCAGGATCAGCAGATGATCGCCCGCGAACTGGCAGGGCATGTGGCGGTTGCCGATGTGCCAGGCCAGCCGGGCCAGATCGCCCGCGACGCGGTAAAGAGGTTCCGCCGCCGCCGTCACGCGGACATGCCGCCCGTCGTCGAGCACCAGAAGATCGCCGTCGTTCAAAGAGGTCGTCTGTTGCAGGTCGACCAGAAAAGCGGTGCCGCCGTCGCTGGTCAGCACCCTGCGCCGCATCAGGCGCTGGTCGTAGGTCAGCGCGCAGGTGTCGAACACCGGCGCGCTGTGATCGTGTATGACGTGATGGACAACGGGCTGCGTCATGCGCTGGCCCCGCCCGTCCGCGTCGAAAAGGTCAGACGTAGAACAGGTCGCGAAAGACGTGGTGCACGATCCGGTCGCGCCGGATGCCCATCTTGGCGAGCTCTGCGTCGGTCTTCGCTTCCAGAGCCTGGATTTGACCCATCCGCGACCGACGCTCCATATAGGCGTTCATGCCCTGACCGATCGTGGCGAAGAAGGCATCGACCTTCTCGCGGATTGCGACGTTGCGCGGTGCGTTGAGTGTTTGCGTAGCCATTGGAAACCTTATCTGCGGCCCTTGCCGCCGTGGTGAATATCAGGTCTCCTCCCTTGCCACCGAATATAAGGTCAGCACTGCTGACTACAAATGCGTTCTGCGCAACCCTGCTGCCCATCTTCAGAACAGGAAGTAGCGCTGGGCCATCGGCAGCACCTCGGCCGGCTGGCAGGTCAGCAGTTCGCCGTCGGCGCGCACCTCGTAGGTTTCCGGGTCCACTTCGATCTGCGGCAGGGCGTCGTTCAGGATCAGGTCGCGTTTGCCGATGTTCCGGGTGTTCCTGACCGCGACCGTCTCCTTCGACAGCCCGAGGGTGCCGCGAATGTCCGCCGCCTGCGCCGCCTCGGATACGAAACTGACGCTGCCGTGGCGCAACGATCCCCCATAAGCCCCGAACATGGGCCGCGAATAGACCGGCTGCGGCGTGGGAATGGAGGCGTTGGGATCGCCCATCTGGGCAACGACGATTGACCCGCCCAGCAGCACCATCTCCGGCTTCACGCCGAAGAAGGCCGGGTTCCACAGAACCAGATCGGCGCGCTTGCCTTCCGTGATGGAGCCCAGCTCATGGCTCACGCCATGCGCAATCGCGGGGTTGATCGTGTATTTCGCGATGTAGCGGCGAACACGGAAATTATCGTTGTCGCCGGTCTCCTCAGCCAGACGCCCGCGCTGCTTCTTCATCTTGTCGGCGGTCTGCCATGTGCGGATCAGCACCTCGCCCACGCGACCCATCGCCTGACTGTCGCTGGCGATGATGCTGAACGCGCCCATGTCGTGCAGGATGTCCTCGGCGGCAATGGTCTCGCGCCGGATGCGACTTTCGGCAAAGGCCACGTCCTCGGGGATCGACTTGTCAAGGTGGTGGCACACCATAAGCATGTCGAGGTGCTCCTCGATCGTGTTCACGGTAAAGGGCCGCGTCGGGTTGGTGGACGACGGCAGGACGAACTCCTCGCCGCAGATCTTGATGATGTCCGGCGCATGGCCGCCGCCCGCGCCTTCGGTGTGGAAGGCGTGGATCGTGCGGCCCTTCATCGCCTTCACCGTATGCTCGACGAAGCCGGATTCGTTCAGCGTGTCGGTGTGGATCATCACCTGCACGTCCATGTCGTCGGCGACCGAGAGGCAGCAGTCGATGGCGGCGGGCGTGGTGCCCCAATCCTCGTGCAGCTTGAGCGAACAGGCCCCGGCCTTCACCATCTCGACCAGCGCGTCGGGCTGGCTGGCGTTGCCCTTGCCCGACAGGCCGATGTTCATCGGGATGCCGTCAAAGGCCTGCAACATACGCCCGATGTGCCAGGAGCCCGGCGTGCAGGTCGTGGCCAGCGTGCCATGCGCCGGCCCGGTGCCGCCGCCGAAACAGGTGGTGACGCCCGAATGCAGCGAATCCTCCATCTGCTGCGGCGCGATGAAGTGGATGTGGCTGTCGAACCCGCCGGCGGTCAGGATGCGCCCTTCGCCGGCGATGATCTCCGTCCCCGGCCCGATGATGATGTCGACGCCCGGCTGCGTGTCCGGGTTGCCCGCCTTGCCGATCTTGTGGATGCGTCCGTCCTTCAGGGCGACGTCCGCCTTCCAGATGCCCGCGTGATCCACGATCAGCGCATTGGTGATGACCGTGTCGACGGCCCCGCCCGCGCGCGTGACCTGCGACTGCCCCATCCCGTCGCGGATCACCTTGCCGCCGCCGAACTTCACCTCTTCACCGTAGGTGGTCAGGTCGCGTTCGACCTCGATGATCAGGTCGGTGTCGGCAAGGCGCACCTTGTCCCCTGTCGTGGGTCCGAAGGTGGCGGCATAGTTCGCGCGGCTGATCAGGGCTGGCATCGGCTCACTTCATCAAGGTGGGGCCGCGCTTGCCAAGACGCTTGGCATTGGCGCGGGTTTTCTGGCGCAGGGGCTTCACAGCGGCATTGACGATCTCGTCGGGCCGTTTTCCCGTCATCGCCGCCAGCGCAGCACCCTGCACCGACTTTGCGATGGCTTCGGTCTTCTCGCTGACCATGCGGTCGTTTTCGGACTTGGTGACGGACCACAGGCCGCCCCAGCCCATCATGCGCATGGCAATGACGCTCTGTGCCTCGGCCAGCATCATGCCGAGTTCCATATTCGTCCTGAACAATTCCAGCGGGGTCGCATTTCGGGCCATGTCACAATTCTCCCATGACGGCTGCATTGAACCCATAGATATGCCGCCGCCCGCCGATTGCGATCAGGTTGACCTCGCGGCGTTGCCCGGGCTCGAACCGCACGGCGGACCCCGGGGCAACGTCCAGCCGCATCCCCCGCGCCGCAGCGCGGTCGAAATCCAGCGCCGGGTTCACTTCCGCAAAGTGATAGTGGCTGCCGACCTGCACCGGCCGGTCGCCGGTGTTCGCCACCATCAGTGTGACCACCGCGGCGCCTGCGTTCAACGCGATCTCGCCGTCGGCCGGGAAGACTTCGCCTGGGATCATCGCGGACCTCCTGTCCTCGCTTTTTCAGAAATACTCAAATTTCAACGGATCGGCTGGTGAACCGTCACCAATTTAGTGCCGTCCGGAAAGGTCGCCTCCACCTGCACTTCGGGCAGCATCTCGGCGATGCCCTCCATGCACTGGTCGCGGGTGATGACCTGGGCCCCCGCCTCCATCATGTCGGCGACGCTGCGCCCGTCGCGGGCCCCTTCGACCACCGCATCGGTGATCAGGGCGATCGCCTCGGGATAGTTCAGCTTCACGCCGCGCGACAGGCGCTTGCGGGCGACCTCGGCCGCCATGGCGATCAGCAGCTTGTCTTTCTCGCGGGGGGTCAGTTGCATCTTACATCGTCCAGGTCGGGGGCAGGGGGCCGCGCAGGGCAGTCAGGATCGGGATCAGCACGCGGCGCATGGCGAAACTGTCGCGCGCCAGCAGCCGGGCAAAGATCACGCCGTCGCGGATCAGGCTGACGCCGCCGGTCACGGGCATCAGGGCGCGCAGGGCGGCAAGGTGGCTTTCGGCCTCCGGCGCGACGAAGGTCACGCTGGCGACGCAGCCCGCATCGCCGCCGCACCACGCCGCGGCCATCCGGTCGGACACGGCGCCGTCCAGCGCCACGGCGTCGGCAAAGATCAACGCGCCACCGCGGGTGACGCGCACATCGTCCTTCAGATGTCCCGCCGCGATCCGCTCGCCCATCAGGGCCCGGCCAAGCACGACGGTCTCGACCCCCAGAAACCGGGCATCCGCGGCCATGGCGACGTTCAGCCGGCGGTGCAGGCGGCAGCGGTCGAACAGGATCGTCTCCTGCGGCAGCCAGTCAAGCCGCCCGCCCGACGCGATCGTGACATCCGTCCGCATCCGCGCGGTCTGCCCCGGCTGCGCCTTGTAGATCCGTTCCGCCGTCTGCGTCGTCAGGGTCAGCCGACTGTCCGCCCCGACCTCTGCCGCCAGTGCGAAGCGGTCGCCCCCCGTCACGCCACCGGCGGTGTTCAGCGTGACGGCCAGCAGGTCACGCCCCGCATGGCGCGGGAACATGGCCTTGGATGCGCCGGACTGCCGCAGCGTCCCCAGCCGGTTGCCATCACGCACGCCGATCCGCAGCCCCCCCTGCGCCCGGGGCGTCAGGCGGTGCGGGTCGTCGACGGGATGGCGCAGCGTCAGGTTCATGACCGAAGCTTGCCCAAACTTGGCGGACCGAGGCAACAGCAGCACGCAAGACGGCCGGAGATTCATCTTCCACCGCCTAAAAAACGGGCGCTGGCCGCAGCAGGGGACCCGGATCTACCGTGCGACCAGCGTGTCCGGAATCTCCATCCCGATCTCGCGATAGTAGCGTGCGGCGCCCGGATGCAGCGGCACCGGCAGCCCGTCGAGCGCCTTGTCGACGGCCAGCGCCTGCGTCGCCGCGTGGATGGCCTGCAGGAAGGGCAGGTTCTCGTAGATCGCCCGGGTGATCCGATAGACATTCTCTTCTGATACATCCGCATTCACGGCCAGAAAGTTCGGTTGCGCGATGGTCGTGATCTCATTCGCCTGTCCCGCATAGGTCTCGGCCGGGACGGTATAGGCGGACCACAGCCCGCGCCCGGCATCGGCGGCCTGCGCCTCCTCCTCGGTGAAGCTCAGCAGCGTATAGGCGTCCCGTTCGGACGCGAAGAGTTCGGCCAGCGCTCCGACCGGGTCGCCGCCGGGCAGGCTGACTGCCTTCACCTCGCCCGCTTTCAGCGCCGCGACGGCGGCGCCGTAGTCGGCCTCGGACAAGGCATCTGCATCCTTCACCGGCGCCCCAAGCGCATCGAGTAGCGAGAGGGTAGAGCCGCGGGTGCCCGACTCTGGCGCGCCGAGGGCCATGGGTTGCCCCACCAGCGCCAGCAGATCGGCCATCGTGCCGGTCTTCGCATCCGCGGTCGGGATGACGAAATGCTCGACGTTGGGCCACAGGACGGTCATCGACCGCAGGTTCGGCTGCGGTCCGGCATCGGCCATGATTCCGGTGCCGGCCGCCGCATTCTGCCCGTAAAGCGCTTGCAGGATGGCGAACTGCGCCTGCCCGTCGTGCAGAAGGCGGATATTCTCGGCCGACCCGGCGGTGGTCAGGGCCGACATGCCGATGCCGTCGTCGGGCTGCAGCTTGACCTTGACCATCGTCGCCAGCGCCACGCCGACGGGATAATAGGTGCCCCCGGTCGATCCGGTGGCCAGAACATAGTCCGCCGGTTCCGCCGTCACGGGGGCGGACAGGCCCGTCACCAACCACAGGGCGGCTGCCATCGCATGTTTGAAATGGGTCATGGGGTCCTCGCGTGGGGCAGCAGGCGATCTGCGTATGAAGGGAAACTATGGCAGACAGGGCCCGCCGCGCCTACGGCAAATTTCCGCGCCGCGGCCCGCTGTGCGGCCTTTTGCCCCTTTCACACCGACGCCGGTCCCCATAGGTCGGGCCAACTGACCGCATATCCGGAGAACACCCATGTCGTCCCTGACCCGTCTGATGATCGCCCTGTCCGTCGGACTTTTGCCCGGCTTTGCCATGGGGCACGACTACAAGGTGGGTAATCTGCATATCGAGCATCCCTTCGCCAGCGCGACGGCGGCGTCCGCCATGGCGGGGGCGGGCTATGTCTCGATCATGAATACCGGGACGGAGGACGACGCCCTGATTGCCATCGAGGCCGACTTTCCCCGCGTGACGATGCATGACAGCGTGATGACCGACGGCGTTGCCAGCATGACGCCCATGGACCGCGTCGTCGTCCCCGCCGGCGGCACCGTCACCTTCGCCCCCGGCGGCCTGCATGTCATGTTCATGGGACTGGACGGCGACCCGCTCGAAGCCGGTGAAAAAGTGCCCGCCACCCTCGTCTTCGAAAAGGCCGGTCGCGTGGATGTCGTATTCAATGTCGAGGCCGCCGATGACGCGATGGATCACGGCACCATGACGCACACGATGCCCGCGACCAACTGACCGGTCAGTCGTTGGTCTCGCGGTCGATCAGGCCGAACTTGCGCAGCTTCACGTAAAGCGACTGGCGCGACAGGCCCAGCATCTCTGCGGCTGCGACGCGGTTGTTCATCGTCAGGGCGATCGCCGTCTCGATGCACATCTTCTCGACCACGTTCGTGGTCTCCGACACGATGTCCTTCAGCGTCGCGCTGCCGACCAGTTCCTTGACCGATCCCAGCCCGTCGTCGCGCGGCTCGCCCCGGCCGCCGTCGCCGGCCCCGACCTCGCGGATGACGAAGGCATAGACCGGCGCGTGATCCGCCTGAAACCGGGTCACGGCGACTTCGACGTCGCGCGGACTTCCGTAATCGCCGGCGATCCGGGTCGCATAGGCGCGCAGGCGTCCGGTCTGGTTCGCGTTTTCCGTCATCACCTTGAAGTCGACGAACCCGCGCTGCAGCATGTCGGGCAGCGGCTGGCCGCGGACGCTGACATCATGGGCCGCGCCGATCAGGTTCAGAAAGCTGTCGTTCGCCGAAAGGATGTCGCCGTCCGCACCGGCAAAGACGATGCTGTCGGGACCCTGGGCATACAGACCGCGCAGGTTCTGATCCAGACTGTCGCCCGACGGCTCGACCGTCTCGCGGGTTTCGATGTGGCACAGCAGGATCCGCTCACCCGCCGCGCGAAAGATCGTGGGACGCAGAAGGACCGTCTGTTCGCGTCCCTTCAGGTCGACCGGAACCGGGGCGAGCGTGCCGGACAGGGCCTGCGTCGTCAGCCGATCGATCAGGTTCGCCCCCTGCCGCGCGTCGAACAGGGCCAGCATCGGCTGGCCCAGTATGACGTCGCGGGGCTTGCCAAACAGGTCGGCGGCGGCCGGATTGGCCTCGGTCACCAGACCGGTCTGCATGGTCATCATCAGGACGCCGCCGGGCGCGTTGTCAAGCAGGACCCGAAACCGCATCTCGTAGTCGCGATGCGCCTCGTAGTCCCGTTCCAGCGCCATCTGCGCCGAGACGAGCTGCTGCTGCATCTCGGCCACCGGGCGCAGGTCGCGACCGAGCAGCAGGATCGCGCCCGCGGTGCCGATGCGGTGAAAGCTGTAGCGGACCGGCAGTTCGCGTCGCCCGCCCGTGCCCGTATGGTTCACCTCGATGGGCCGGACGTCGCCTTCTCCCGTCAGAAACGCCGCAAGGCGCTTGGCGAACTTGATGCGGCTTTCGGAATTGAGCGAGTCGGCGACGTCGCTGCCGTCCAGCGCCTCGAACCGGCCGCGGTCGCCGAAGGCCGGATTCACCAGCACGGACAGGATCTTTCCGGTGTCGGAAATCACGAGCCCGACGTCGGCGACCGCGGTCAGGATGTGACCCAGAATATCGGGGCCGATCAGCGGGATGTCACCGCTTTTCCAGTATTTCGTCCCGCGCGGCGTCAACGGGGACCGTCCGGAAGACGCTGGGCGCGTGACATTCACGTCATCATTTCTGCGGCCGTCATCTGCGGGGCCGTTCTGTTCAGTCCGCATCGTGTCAGCGCCTCTTCGAGATCCGATGTCGCGTGATCGGCGCCGGTTGTTCTGCACGCCTCGGACCCTTCCGTCAGGCCCGGTCCACCCACCACGACGCGGACGCCGGGCTGGGCCTCGCGCGCTTCTGTCACGACCGGACGCAGATTGACAAGTCTTTCGGTATGGTCGCAGGACACGAAGACCGCATCGGCCGGCGCACGCCGCAAATATGTGCGCACGGCACCGGGCGCAGCCGCCAGCAGCAGCCCGACGGAATAGCCGCGCTGTCGCAACTGTGCGGCGACCAGACTGGGGCCAAGGGTGTGCTGCGTCCCCGGGGCAGAGACCACCAGCAGGGTCGCCGCCTCGCCGCGCCGCGCATCGTCCGCGCGCCACGTCCGGCACAGGGTGCGCAGCAGGCCCTGCAGCCGCGCCGCGGCGATGGACACGTCGACGAAGCACAGCCGGTCCTCGACCCAGTCCGTGCCAATCCGCCGTGCGGCCTGCACGATGCAGACGTCGATCAGACAGCCATCCTTGAATCCGGCCAGTCTGGCCTGTGCGACGACACCGGCACAGGCGGCCGGATCCGTCGACAGCGTGGCGACGCACAGCGCTGCCGTCACGTCGTCAAGCGTTTGCAGCGCCGCGCCGGTATCCCTCGGCACATGATAGGTCAGATCGTGCGCCATCAACTGACTCATGTGCCGATGTCCTTTTTCCGACAAAGACGCTGCGTGAAAATCCGCCGTTCCGACCATAGTCGAAAATGGCGGCGCAAATGTCAAAGAAAATTGACACCCGCCGCCATCGTTGCGCAGAGCCAGTCGTTAATGCTTTGGGACATAGACGAAATTGATCCACGCGCCACGCCAGAACCTGTCAGGCGACTTTGCGCCAATGTGTAACGTCTAGTTGACACATGGCGAGAATCGCTCTTAATCTGGTCAGGCAAGGTGTCAGGGGGCGAGCCATGTCAGCAACGATGCAGCAGACCGCAAGCGTCCTGCCCGCCGCGCGTCCGCTCTATTCGCCGCAGGAACGGGCCCGCCGCGACGCGACCCGCTGGACGCTGGTCCAGGGTATCCTCGCACCGCTGCAGTTCCTCGTCTTCCTGGTGTCGCTGGTCCTCGTGCTGCGCTACCTCGCCACCGGCGACGGCTACGCGGCGGCCAATGCCTCCGTCATCGCCAAGACAGCCTGCCTCGTCCTGATCATGGTGACCGGCGCGATCTGGGAAAAGGTGGTCTTCGGACAGTATCTCTTCGCGCCTGCCTTCTTTTGGGAGGACGTGTTCAGCTTCGCCGTCATCGCCCTGCATGCAGCCTATGTCTGGGGTCTCGTCACCGGATCGATGCCGCCGGAGACGCTGATGCTGACGGCGCTCGCGGCCTATGCCACCTACTTCGTCAACGCCGGGCAGTTCGTCCTGAAGCTGCGGCGCGCCCGTCTGGATGCGGCATCATGAACGACCTCGCCCCCATCGGCGGCGGCTGCCGCACGGCTCCGGTCCTGAAACAGCGCGGCCAGCGCGAAGTCTTCTGCGGTCTGACCGGCATCATCTGGCTCCACCGCAAGATGCAGGACGCCTTCTTCCTCGTCGTGGGGTCGCGGACCTGCGCCCACCTGCTGCAATCCGCCGCCGGTGTGATGATCTTCGCCGAACCCCGCTTCGGCACGGCGATCCTCGAAGAGCAGGACCTGGCCGGCATGAAGGACGCCCATGCGGAACTCGACCGAGAGGTTGCCCGCCTGCTGGCCCGCCGTCCCGATATCCGGCAGCTGTTCCTCGTCGGGTCCTGCCCGTCAGAGGTCATCAAGATCGACCTCGCCCGCGCCGCCGAACGGCTCTCGCAGCTCCATGCACCCCACGTCCGCGTCCTGAACTACTCCGGTTCGGGGATCGAGACGACCTTCACCGAAGGTGAGGATGCCTGCCTGGCCTCCATGGTGCCGGTGCTGAAGGACACGACGGCGCGTGAACTGCTGCTGGTCGGGGCATTGCCCGATGTGGTCGAGGACCAGATGCTGTCCCTGCTGGGCCAGATGGGGATCGACAACATCCGCCTGCTGCCCGCCCGCCGCATCGACGGCACGACCGCCGTCGGCCCGAATACGGTCTTCGCGCTGACGCAGCCGTTCCTGGGCGAAACCCACGCCGCATTGGAACGCCGCGGCGCCCGTCATATCGCCGCCCCGTTCCCGTTCGGAGAGGAAGGCACGACCCTCTGGCTGCAGGCCGTCGCCACGGAATGTGGCGTCAGCGCCGACACCTTCGCCGCCGTCACCGACGCCCCCCGCGCCCGCGCCCGCAAGGCCATCGCGCAGGCCTCCGAGCATCTCAACGGCAAGTCCGTCTTCTTCTTCCCCGACAGCCAACTCGAAATCCCACTCGCCCGCTTCCTGACCCGCGAATGCGGCATGACCGCGATCGAGGTGGGCAGCCCCTACATCCACGACGCCCTGCACGGTCCCGACCTCGACCTGCTGCCCGCCAATGACAGATGGGGACCGCAGATCAGCGAAGGACAGGACGTCGACCTGCAACTCGACCGCGCCCGCGCCGCCCGTCCGGACCTGACGGTCTGCGGCCTCGGCCTCGCCAACCCGCTGGAGGCGGAAGGTCTGACGACGAAGTGGGCGATCGAACTCGTCTTCACCCCTGTGCATTTCTACGAACAGGCGGGTGACCTCGCAGGCCTCTTCAGTCGCCCCGTCCGCCGCAAGTCCCTGCTGAAGCTGGAGGCTGCGGAATGATCCTCCTCGCTTTTTCCGAAATACTCCGGGGTCCGGGGCAGCGCCCCGGGACGTCGCCATGAAGCTGACCGTCTGGACATACGAAGGCCCGCCGCACGTCGGCGCCATGCGCGTCGCCACCGCGATGAAGGGGCTGCACTACGTCCTGCACGCGCCGCAGGGCGACACCTACGCCGACCTCCTCTTCACGATGATCGAGCGGCGCAACCATCGCCCGCCCGTCACCTACACGACCTTCCAGGCCCGCGACCTCGGCTCCGACACGGCGACGCTGTTCAAGACCGCCTGCCAGGACGCGGTCGACCGCTTCGACCCGCAGGCGATCATCGTCGGCGCCTCCTGTACCGCCGAACTGATCCAGGACGACCCCGCGGGTCTGGCCGAGACGATGGGTCTGACCATTCCCGTCATCGCGCTGGAATTGCCGAGCTATTCCCGCAAGGAGAACTTCGGCGCCGACGAGACCTTCTACCAGATTGTCCGCGCC
The DNA here is from genome assembly GCF_900128995.1 of Loktanella atrilutea. Lineage (GTDB taxonomy): Bacteria > Pseudomonadota > Alphaproteobacteria > Rhodobacterales > Rhodobacteraceae > Loktanella > Loktanella atrilutea. Next base: position 87,706 of record NZ_FQUE01000010.1, read on the forward strand.
CTGGCGCAGCCACAGGACCGCACGACGCGGGTGACCTGCAACATCCTCGGCCCCACGGCGCTGGGCTTTCGCAACCGCGACGATGTGGAGGAGATCACCGGCCTCTTGGCCGACCTCGGCATCGACGTAAATGTCGTAGCCCCGCTGAATGCCACGCCCGCCGGCATCGCCCGCCTGCCCGCGGCGCATTTCAATGTGCTCCTCTACCCCGAGACGGGGGAGGCCGCCGCGCGCTGGCTGGAAAAGACTTATGGCCAACCCTTCACCAAGGTCGTCCCCATTGGCGTCCGCGCCACTCGCGATTTCATCGCCGAGGTCGCTGCGATCACGGGCCTGCCGTGCAAGGTGGACGAGAGCCGCCTGCGCCTGCCGTGGTGGACCTCATCGGTCGACAGCACTTACCTGACCGGTAAGCGTGTCTTCCTCTTCGGCGACGGCACCCATGTTTGCGCCATGGCCCGCATGGCCCGCGACGAGATGGGGTTCGAGGTCGTGGGCCTCGGCTGCTACAACCGTGAACAGGCGAAGGCAGTGCGTGCGATGGCGAAGGCGCTGGGGCTCGCGGCGCTGATCACCGACGACTACCTCGACGTGGAGGCCGCCATCGCCGCCGCGTCACCCGAGATGATTATGGGCACCCAGATGGAGCGCCACATCGGCAAGCGGCTGGGCATCCCCTGCGCCGTGATCTCGGCCCCCGTCCACGTACAGGATTATCCCGCGCGCTATTCGCCGGTGATGGGGTTCGAGGGGGCGAACGTCGTCTTCGACACGCTGATCCATCCGCTGGTCATGGGGCTGGAAGAGCATCTGCTGACCATGTTCCGCGAGGATTTCGAGTTCAACGATGCGGCGGGGCCGAGCCATCATGGCGGGGCCGCGCCGGTTGCGATGCCGGATGCCTCCGGCGGGAGTATTTCGGAAAAAGTGAGGACGGAGGGTGCTTCCGAAGATTTGATGAACGGCAATGTCATCTGGCTGTCGGATGCGGAGCGGGAACTGAAGAAGATCCCGTTCTTCGTGCGTGGCAAGGCGCGGCGCAACACGGAGGCCTTTGCGGTACAAAAGGGCCTGCAGCAGATCAGCCTCGACACGTTGTACGAGGCGAAGGCCCATTATGCGCGATAGTGGTCCCGATCCCTTCCGTTTCGTGATCGTCACGCTGGACAGCCATACGGCGGGACCGGCGGCACGGGTCCGCGACCGTCTGGCGACGGATTTTCCGGGGCTCGAAATCAGCATCCATGCCGCGGCCGAATGGGGCGAGAATCCCGCAGCGCTGGCCGATGCGCAGGCTGCCGTCGCGCAGGGTGACATCATCGTCACCAACCTGCTGTTCCTTGAAGAACATACCGCCGCGATCCTGCCGTCGCTGATCGCGCGCCGGGCCGGTTGCGCCGCGATGATCAACGTCATCGCCGACAGCGAGATCGTCAAGCTGACAAAGATGGGCGATCTGGACATGCAGCGTCCGGCCTCCGGCATGATGGCATTGATGAAGAAGCTGAAGCCGCAGGCGAAGGCCAGCACCTCCGGCCAGTCCCAGATGAAGACCCTGCGCCGCCTGCCGAAGATCCTGCGGCTCATCCCCGGCCGCGCGCAGGACCTGCGCAACTGGTTCCTGTCGATGCAGTACTGGCTGGGCGGGTCGGATGAGAACATCGAGCAGATGATCCGGATGCTGGTCGGCCGCTACAGCCGGGGCCGCGGGTGGGATGGCGTGAAGGCGCGGCCGCCCGTCGACTACCCCGATTGCGGCGTTTATCACCCGGACCTGCCCGGCACCCACATCAGCGAGGATGCGGCAGACCTGCCGCGTCCCGCCACGCCCGTGGCCACCATCGGCATCCTGATGCTGCGGTCCTACATCCTGTCCTCGGACACTGCCCATTACGACGCCGTCGTGCGGGCCTTCGAGGCGCGGGGCGTGGCGGTCGTGCCCGCCTTTGCCGGCGGTCTGGATGCGACGCCCGCGATCCAGCGTTATTTTCAGGGCCGTGTCGATGCGATGGTGTCACTGACCGGCTTCAGCCTCGTCGGCGGTCCGGCCTATAACGACAGCCCCGCAGCGATCGCACTGCTGGGCGCACTCGACGTGCCCTACATCGCGGCACAGCCGCTGGAGTTCCAGACACTGGCGCAGTGGGGGGCCAGCGCACAGGGGCTCGGCCCGGTCGAAACCACGATGCTGGTCGCCCTGCCGGAGATCGACGGCGCGACGGCACCTACCGTCTTTGCCGGTCGCCACGGGGCGGAGACCTGCACCGGCTGCCCGCTGGCCTGCACCGGCGCGCCCGGCGACAAGTCCATGGCGCCTTGTCCGGAACGGATCGACGCGCTGGCGGACAAAACCCTGCGGCTGGCAATTCTGCGGCGCAAGCGCAACGCGGACAAGACCGTGGCCATCGTGCTTTTCGGCTTTCCTCCCAACGCGGGCGCGGTCGGCACCGCTGCATATCTGAGCGTCTTCGAGAGCCTGTTCAACACCCTGACCCGCATGAAGGCCGACGGCTACGACGTCGAGGTTCCGGCCAGTGTCGACGACCTGCGCAAGATGGTCCTGCAGGGCAATGCCGCGCAGTTCGGGCAGGCGGCGACTGTCGCCGCCCATGTCAGTGCCGACGACATCGTCGGCGGGACGCCCTGGCTGCGCGAGATCGAAGCGGTCTGGGGGCCCGCGCCGGGCAAGGTGCAGTCGGACGGGCGCGGGGTTTTCATCCTCGGTCAGCGCTTCGGCAAGGTCTTCGTCGGCGTGCAGCCGACCTTCGGCTACGAAGGCGACCCGATGCGCCTGCTGTTCGAGCGGGGCTTTGCGCCGACCCATGCCTTCGCCCAGTTCTACCTGTGGCTGCGCAACACCCTGCGCGCCGACGTGGTGCTGCATTTCGGCATGCATGGCGCGCTGGAGTTCATGCCGGGCAAGCAGGCGGGGCTGGGTGCGCGGGACTGGCCGGATCGGCTGATCGGCGGGATGCCCAATGTCTATCTTTACGCCGCCAACAACCCGTCCGAGGCGACGCTGGCCAAGCGCCGCAGCAACGCCGTCACGATCACGCACCTGACGCCGCCCCTGGCGCAGGCGGGGCTCTACAAGGGTCTTCTGGACCTCAAGGACAGCCTGACGCGCTGGCGCGGCATGGCGGCGAACGATCCCCAGCGGCGCGACCTGCAGGTGATGATCGTGCAGCAGGCCGAAGGGCTGGACCTGAACGCGGACGATCTGAACCGCCTGTGGCTGACCGTGCTGGAGACCGAAGGATCGCTGATCCCCGATGGCCTGCACATCGTCGGCCGCCCGATGACCGACGCCGCGCGGGCCGAGATGGTGGCGTTGATGGGCGACACTGACGCCGCCCGCGACGCGGACCGGCTGCTGCGCATAGACCACGAACTGCCCGCCCTGATGCGCGCCCTGTCGGGCCGCTTCATCGCGCCCGTCCCCGGCGGCGACCTGATGCGCAACCCCGGCATCCTGCCGACTGGGCGCAACATCCACGCCTTCGACCCGTTCCGGATGCCCACCGCCTTCGCGATGGCCGAGGGTGCGAAACAGGCCGAAGTGCTGCTGCGCACCCACCCGACGATGCCGCGCACCGTGGCGCTGGTGCTCTGGGGGTCCGACAACATCAAGTCCGACGGCGGCCCGATCGGGCAGGCGCTGGCGCTGATGGGGGCGGTCCCGCGCTTCGACAACTATGGCCGTCTGGCGGGGGCCGACCTGGTGCCGCTTCCGGTTCTGGGGCGTGCGCGCATCGACGTGGTGATGACGCTGTCCGGCATCTTCCGCGACCTGCTGCCGCTGCAGACGAAGCTGCTGGCCGAGGCCGCGCTGAAATGCGCGATGGCGGACGAGCCCGCGCATCTGAACTTCATTCGTGCCCATGCGCTGGCCCATATGGCCGAGACCGGCTGCGGGATCGAGGAGGCGGCGCTGCGCGTCTTCTCGAACGCCGAAGGGGCCTACGGGTCGAACGTGAACCAGCTGATCGACAGCTCTGCCTTTGGTGACGAGGACGAGTTGGCCGACGCCTTCGAGGCACGCAAGAGCTTTGCCTACGACGCGCGCGGCAAGGCCAGTGCCAAGGCCGGATTGCTGCAGAAGACGCTGAAGCACGTTGATCTGGCCTACCAGAACCTCGAGTCGGTGGAACTGGGCGTCACCTCGGTCGATCATTACTTCGACACGCTGGGCGGTATCGCCCGCGCGGTGAAGCGGGCCAAGGGCGGCGTCGATACGCCGGTCTACATCGGCGACCAGACCCGCGGCGGCAACAAGGTGCGGACGCTGAAGGACCAGGTCGCGCTTGAAACACGCTCGCGCAGCCTGAACCCGAAGTTCTACGAGAGCCTGCTGAAGCACGGCCACGAGGGCGTGCGCCAGATCGAGGCGCATGTGACCAACACCCTCGGTTGGTCGGCCACCACCGGGGCCGTCGACCCATGGGTCTATCAGCGGCTGTCAGAGACCTTCGTGCTGGACGCCGCGATGCGCGAGCGGCTTGCGGCGCTGAACCCGCAGGCCTCGATGCGGATGGCGAACCGGCTGCTGGAAGCCTCCGACCGGGCCTACTGGGCGCCGGATGCGGCGACGCTGGCGGCGCTGCAGGATGCTGCGGATGCGATCGAGGACCGGATGGAAGGGATTGCGGCGGAATGATCATGCTGGCGACATTCGCGACTCTGGCGGAGCGGGCAGGGGGGCCAGCCCCCCGTCCTTCGGACTCCCCCCGAGGTATTTTTGACGAGAAGAAGCAGGGGACCTGTGCCCCGACAGAAAGGAGGCTCTCATGAGCCCCAGAGACGAGATACCGAACCTGCGCGGCATGGACGGCGAAGGCTCCGTCCAGGTGCATCAGGACGAGGACGCCAGGATCGAGGGGGCGAAGGTCTTTGCCGTCTACGGCAAGGGCGGTATCGGCAAGTCGACGACGTCGTCGAACCTGTCGGCGGCCTTTTCCATGCTGGGCAAGCGCGTGCTGCAGATCGGATGCGACCCCAAGCATGACAGCACCTTCACCCTGACCGGCACCTTGGTGCCGACGGTGATCGACATCCTCAAGGACGTGGATTTCCATGCCGAGGAGCTGCGGCCCGAGGATTTCGTCTTCGAGGGTTTCAACGGTGTGAAATGCGTGGAGGCCGGCGGACCGCCCGCCGGGACGGGGTGCGGCGGTTACGTCGTGGGGCAGACGGTGAAGCTGCTGAAGCAGCATCACATGCTGGAGGACACCGACGTCGTGATCTTCGACGTGCTGGGCGACGTGGTCTGCGGCGGCTTTGCCGCCCCCCTGCAGCACGCGGACCGGGCGCTGATCGTGACGGCCAACGACTTCGACAGCATCTACGCGATGAACCGGATCATCGCCGCGGTGCAGGCGAAGTCGTCCAACTACAAGGTGCGGCTGGCCGGTTGCGTGGCGAACCGGAGCAAGGATACCGACGAGGTGGACCGCTATTGCCGCACCGTCGGCTTCAACCGGCTGGCGCATATGCCCGACCTCGACGCGATCCGGCGGAGCCGCCTGAAGAAGAAGACCCTGTTCGAGATGCCCGACGACGAGGAGGTCGTGCAGGTCCGCAAGGAATACGTCCGACTGGCCGAGACGCTGTGGAACGGCACCCTGCCGATGGCACCCGAATGCCTGCCCGACCGCGAGATCTTTGAACTGCTGGGGTTCGACTGATGTCCCACTACGCCGCCACCCGCGACCGGGTCGAGGATTACTTCGACCGCTCCGCCACCCAGGTCTGGGCGCGGCTGACCTCCGACGCGCCGGTCAGCGGCATCCGCGCGACCGTGCGGGCGGGGCGCGACCGGATGCGCGAGGTGCTGCTGGCGCAGCTGCCCGATGACCTGACCGGCGCGCGCGTGCTGGACGCGGGGTGTGGGACAGGCGCGATGAGCGCGGCCCTGGCCGAGCGAGGAGCGCATGTCGTGGGGGTCGACATCTCGCCTGCGCTGATCGAGATCGCGCGGCGGCGGATGCCGGTCGATCTGGCGGATCGGATCACCTGGGTGGCGGGCGACATGATGGAGGCGGCGAAAGGCACCTTCGATCATGCCATCGCGATGGATTCGCTGATCTATTACGGTGCGCCCGACATTGCCGCCCTGCTGGGTCGGGCCGCCCCCCGGGTCACAGGGCGCTTCGCCTTCACCCTCGCCCCCCGCACGCCGCTGCTGATGGCGATGTTCCGTGCTGGCAAGTTCTTTCCCCGCGCCGACCGCAGTCCGCAGATGGTGCCGCACACCGCCCGTGGCATCGCGCAGGCGCTGCGGGACGCCGGCGTGGGTGGTCACCTGCGCGAGGTCGAGCGCGTGACCTCGGGGTTCTACATCTCTACCGCCTATGTGTTCGAGGACGCATGATGATCATCAAGGCCAACGCGCTGAAGAAACTGTCGCTGAAGGCGCTGCCCTTCGCCGACGCCGCCAGCCCCGATCTGCCGCTGCGCCAGCTGCTGCGGCTGAGCCTGTTTCAGGTTTCCGTCGGCATGGCGAGCGTGATGCTGCTGGGCACGCTGAACCGCGTGATGATCGTGGAACTGGGCATCCCCGCGATGCTGGTCGCGCTGATGATCGCGATCCCGGTGCTGGTGGCGCCGTTCCGGGCGCTGGTCGGCTTCAAGTCCGACAACTACCGCTCCGCCATCGGGTGGAAGCGCATTCCCTACTTGTGGTTCGGCACGCTCTGGCAGTTCGGCGGCCTCGCGATCATGCCGATGGCGCTGCTGGTGCTGGCGGGCGACCGGGCGATCGACGCGGACTGGGCCGGATACCTCGGCGCGGGGCTGGCGTTCCTGATGACCGGCCTCGGCATGCACATGACCCAGACCGCGGGGCTTGCCTTGGCCGCCGACCGCGCGACCGAGGAGACGCGGCCCCGCGTCGTGGCGCTGCTTTACGTCATGCTGCTGGTCGGCATGGCGATCTCCTCCATCATCATCGGCACGCTGCTGCGCGACTATTCCGCGCTGCGGCTGGTGCAGGTGGTGCAGGGCACCGCCGTCGTCACCATGCTGCTGAACGTGACCGCCCTGTGGAAGCAAGAGCATGTGCAACCGATGAGCAAGGCCGAGCGTGACGCCGAGGGGCCGACCTTCCGCGATGCTTGGCTCGACCTGACCAAAGGCGGCGACGCCGGGCGGCTGCTGGCGGTCGTCTTCTTCGGGACGCTGGCCTTCAACATGCAGGATGTCCTGCTGGAGCCCTACGGCGGAGAGATCCTTGGCCTCTCCGTCTCTGCCACGACCCTGCTGACGGCCAGCTGGGCCTTCGGCGCGCTGGCGGGTTTCACCATGGCCGCCCGTTGGCTGGCCAGCGCAACCGATCCGATGCGGATGGCGGGACGCGGCATCCTCGCGGGGCTTGCCGCCTTCTGCTGCGTCATCTTCGCGGCCCCCATGGGCTCGACGGTGATGTTCTTCGCGGGGGCGGCCCTCATCGGCTTCGGCGGCGGCCTCTTCGGCATCGCCACCCTGACCGCCGCCATGACCATGCCCGCCGTCGGCGCCGCCGGTCGCGGACTGGCGCTGGGCGCCTGGGGGGCCGCGCAGGCCACCGGCGCGGGGCTGTCCATCTTCATCGGGGGCGCGATCCGCGACCTCGTCAACCATGCCGCCGGGAACGGCATGCTGTCCGAGGCGCTCGCCACGCCTGCCACCGGCTACTCGGTCGTCTACCACACCGAGATCGGCCTTCTTTTCCTCACCCTCATCGTCCTTGGCCCGCTGGTGCGCGCCCGGGCCATGACACCGGAAGGCACGGGCAAGCTGCAGCTGTCCGACTTCCCCACCTGAAAGGATCATTCCCATGCTAGGCGTCACCTTTTTCGGACATGTCGATCTGGCGCAGGTCGCGCTCTACCTATTCTGGGTCTTTTTCGCGGGCCTCGTGATCTATCTTCAGCGCGAGAACATGCGCGAGGGCTATCCCCTGCGCAACGACAAGGACGAGATCCCCGCGAACGAGAGCCTCTGGCCCCTGCCCAGCCCCAAGACCTTTCACCTGCGCGATGGCCGGGGCGAGCTGACGGTGCCGAGCCTCGCCTACGAGGCCGAGCATATGCGCAGCGATCTGGCACTTGCGCCCTCCGCCATGGCGACGGGTTCGCCCTGGGTGCCGACCGGAAACCCGATGATCGACGGCGTCGGCCCCGCGGCCTGGGCGCCGCGGCGCGACGTGCCGGAACTCGACGCCTTTGGCCATGCCAAGATCCGCCCGATGTCGACCCTGCCCGAATTCCACATCTCGATGGGCCGTGATCCGCGCGGCCTGCCGGTCGTCGGCGGCGACGGAGAGGTCGTGGGCCGCGTCGTCGACATGTGGGTCGACGTGCCAGAGGCGCTGATCCGCTACCTCGTCGTCGATCTGAACCCGGAAGGGTCGGGTCAGACCCGCCTCGTGCCGATGACCATGTCCCGCGTCATGTCGGACCGGGTCCGGGTGCGTGCGCTGCATGCCCACAACTGGGCGGACATTCCGTCGCCCAAGGGCGGTGACCAGATCACCCTGCTCGAGGAAGAGAAGATCATGGCCTACGTCGCCGGCGGCACGCTCTACGCGTCGGAGACGCGCGCCGGCAACGTCCTGTAACACGACCGGCGGCGTGGTCAGCCACCGCGCCGCCCCGCACGAGGGGGAAGTCACCATGCACGACGATTTCAAGTTCGAACCGGTCAGGGGCCTGCCCGAGGCCCTGCCGCGGGATGAGCACATCATCTGGCAGGGCAGCCCGGTCGCCCGCCGGCTGTGGATCGAGGCGTTCAAGGCCCGCTGGGTCGCCGGCTATTTCGGCCTGCTGGCGGTCTGGCGGTTCGGTGTGTCGGCGGCGGACACATCGATCGCGGGATCGATCGTGCTGGCCACGCCGTTCCTGATCGCCGGCGCCTTCGTGCTTGCGCTGCTCTACGGTCTGGCATGGATCCAGGCGCGGGCGACGGTCTACACGCTCACCAACAAGCGCGTCGGCATGCGGATCGGCGCCGCGCTGACCATGACGCTGAACCTGCCCTATCCCCAGATCGAGGCGGCGCAGCTCGATCTGCGGCGCGGCGGCACGGGCACGCTGGCCTTTCTGCTGCCGCGCGACACGCGGCTGTCCTACCTGATGACATGGCCTCACGTCCGGCCCGGTCACATCAACCGCACCCAGGCCGCCCTGCGCTGCATTCCTGCCGCCGCCGACGTCGCCCGGCAGTTCACCGAAGCCGCCGAGACGCGGCTGAGCCAACCCCAGATCGCAAGGCGCCCGGCTGACATGCCCCACGCCGTCGCGGCGGAGTAAGCGTGATGACCCGGACCGCCACCCGCATCCACAATTCCACGGCCGAAGAGATGGTGCCCCGCGGCCTTGTCGTCGCGATGTTCGCCCTCATGCTGGCGTCGCTGACGCTGGTCACCGTCTCTCGCCTGACCGATGCGCCGCACGCGGGTGTCGTGCCGGTCTCTCCGGTCGTCAGATCGCTGGACATCGCGCTGATCGGCGACCGCAGCGGCGCCTATGCGGCAGAGGCTGCCGACGGCACCGTGCTGGCCATGTCCGATCGGGACAAGGCCGGTTTCATCGGCGTCATGGGCCGCGTCGTCGAACGCAAGCGCGTCACCGCCGGGCTGCCGGTCGCCGACCCGGTCACCCTGCAACTGCACGAAAACGGCACCCTGTCGATCGTCGATCCGTCCACGGGAATGGACATCGCCCTGATCGGCTACGGTGACGACAACGTGGCCGCCTTCGCGCGGCTGATCGACTGAACCGAAACCCCCAGCCCTGCGGGTCAGCCACCCGCCCGGGCCAGATGTGAAAGGGAATGCACATGGGATTCTTCACGAGGACACGCGAAACCGCCCCCTGCACCGTGACGATCAGTCACCGGTTCGAGGAACTGTCGGCCCACGTCCGGTTCGACAACGGCACCACCGTCAATCCCGGCGACGAGGTGCAGGTTCAGGGACCGGAGATCATGGCCGCCTTCGGCGAACGGGTCGAGGAGAAGCGGGTGGCCGTCATCACCCGCGCCAGCAAGCTCGAGCAGATCTGGACCCGCGCCACCGGCGATTTCGAATTCATGGAACTCTGCGAATTTTCATTCAGCGAGGAGGCCCTGTCATGAACATGCATTCATCCGAAGCCGCGACCGCCGAGGAGGCCATCGCCGCACAGGAGGCCCTGCCGCCCCTGACCAACGAGGACGCGACCGCCGTCGCGATGCAGAATACCCTGCTGACCCCGCGCTTCTACACCACCGATTTCGACGAGATGGACGCCATCGACGTGACCTCGGTGCGGGGCGAATGGGATGCGCTGATCGCGCGGATGAAATCGGACCCCAACAAGGGCCATTTCAAGAAGAACGCCGACTGGGACGACGTCGACTGGGACGGGATGGAGCCGAAGCTGAAGGCGGAGTTCATCGACTTCCTGATCTCCTCCTGCACCGCCGAATTCTCGGGCTGTGTGCTCTACAAGGAGATGAAGCGCCGCGGCAGCAACCAGGACATCACCACGCTGTTCCAGCTGATGGCGCGGGACGAGGCACGTCACGCGGGTTTTATCAACGACGCCCTGCGCGAGGCAGGGATCGCCGTGAACCTCGGCTTCCTGACCCAGTCGAAGAAATACACCTACTTCAGACCAAAGTTCATCTATTACGCGACCTACCTGTCCGAGAAGATCGGCTATGCCCGCTACATCACCATCTTCCGTCACCTCGAGGCGCATCCCGAGAAGCGGTTCCACCCGATCTTCAAGTGGTTCCGCGAGTGGTGCAACGACGAGTTCAGTCATGGCGAGGCCTTTGCCCTGCTGATGAAGACCGATCCGAAACTGACCGAGAGCTTTCAGAACCGCATGTGGATCAAGTTCTTCCTGACGGCGGTCTTCGCCACCATGTGGGTCCGCGATCACCAGCGGCCCGCGTTCCATGCGGCCTTGGGTGTCGATCCGGCGTGGTATGGGCAGGAGGTGTTCCGCAAGACCTCCGAGATCACCCGTCAGGTCTTCCCCATGACGCTCGACATCGACCACCCGCGCTGGGTCCCGACGCTGAACCGGATCCAGGCCGCGAACGTCCAGATCGCCGCCGGCGAAAAGCGCGGCGGGATCGCCGGAAAGCTGGCGGCGCTGGGCGGACGCATCAAGGCGGGGGTGAACTTCATCGGCCTGCTGACGATCCCGGTGCAGCGCAACGCGGTCCCCGCCAGCCCCCGGCTGGAGCCGGTCTATTGAGCGCGGCGCTGCATCCGGGCGCGTCTCCGAATTTTCTAGAAAATTCGGTGGGGGGGCCAGCCCCCCGTCGCCATGGGCGACTCCCCCCGAGGTATTTGGGACGAGAAGAAGCATGATGGACGCGCCCTGGATCGCCGCCCTGTCGGCCGTGTTCGTCTGGTGGTTTTCTACCGGGGTGATCCTGCTGGTGGTGCGTCTGGCCGACCGGCTGGGCGGGGCGGCGCATCTGTGGGCGACACTGGCGGGCCTGCCGCTGCTGGCGGTGGGCGGTGGCCTCGTCGCGGTCTCTCTGGGCAGCCATACGGTGGGTGGCGTCTACCTGTCGTTTCTCGGGGCGCTCGCGATCTGGGGCTGGATCGAGCTGGCCTTCCTGACCGGCGCCGTCACAGGCCCGGTCCGCGAGGGCTGTCCCGCGGGCCTGACCGGCTGGGCGCGGTTCCAGCGCGCCTTCGGCACCGTGGCCTGGCACGAATTGGCATTGGTTCTGGGACTGCTGGCGCTGGTCCTGGCGTCCAAGGGGTCGGTGAACCGCATTGCGCAGGCAACCTATCTGGTGCTGTTCCTTGCCCGAATCTGCGCCAAGCTGAACCTCTATTTCGGCGTGCCGCGGATCAACACGGAATTCGTACCCCTGCGGCTGGCGCATCTGAAATCCTACTTCACCCGCGGCCCGGTGACGCTGGCCTTTCCCGTGGCCATCACCGCGCTGACCGCCCTTCTGTCCGTCTGCGCAGAGCGGTTGCTGACGACCGAGGTGCCCGCCACCGCCACGGGCTATGCACTGCTGACGGCCCTCGCGGCGCTGGCGATTCTCGAACACTGGCTGATGGTCCTGCCGCTGCCGGATGCGAAACTCTGGCGGTGGATGCTGCCCCGTACGAAACCTGTTGCAGAAAGCGAGACCCATGGATTTTGACGCCCTGTTCACCGACCAGCTCGACCAGCTCAAGCGCGAGGGCAACTACCGCTATTTCGCGGAACTGGAGCGCAAGTGCGGCAAGTTCCCGCGCGCGGGCAACTACAAGGACGGCGAGGTGCGCGACGTCACCGTCTGGTGTTCCAACGACTACCTTGGCATGGGCCAGCACCCGGCGGTGATCGCCGCGATGTGCGAGGCCGTGCAGCGCACCGGCACCGGGGCAGGGGGCACGCGCAACATATCGGGCACCAACCATGACCACCTGCTGCTGGAGGCGGAACTGGCCGACCTGCACGGCAAGGAGGCGGCACTGCTCTTCACTTCCGGTTACGTGTCGAACTGGGCGGCGCTCTCGACACTGGGCAGCCGGCTGAAGGATTGCGTGATCCTGTCGGACGCGGGCAACCACGCCAGCATGATCGAGGGCATCCGCCATTCCCGCGCGACCAAGGTGATCTGGCGCCACAACGACGTGAAGGACCTGGAGGCGAAGCTGGCCGCGCTGCCCGCCGATGTGCCCAAGATCGTCGCCTTCGAGAGCGTCTATTCCATGGACGGCGACATCGCCCCGATCCGCGCCATCGTCGATGTGGCCGAGAAATACGGCGCCATGACCTACCTCGACGAGGTCCATGCCGTCGGCCTCTACGGCCCGCGGGGCGGCGGTGTCAGTGAACAGGAAGGCGTGGCCGACCGGATCACCCTGATCGAGGGGACGCTGGGCAAGGCCTTCGGCGTGGTCGGCGGCTACATCACCGGCTCCGCCGCGCTTTGCGATTTTATCCGCAGCTTTGCCAGCGGCTTCATCTTCACCACGGCCCTGCCGCCCGCCGTTGCGGCGGCGGCGCGCACCTCGATCGCGCATCTCAAGGTGTCGGACGCGGAACGCATGCAGCAGCGCCGGCAGGTGGCGCGCCTGCGCGACGCGCTGGACCGCGCCGGCATCCCGCACATGATGAACGACAGCCATATCGTGCCCGTCATGATCAAGGACCCGGTGAAGACCCGGATGCTGGCCGACTACCTGATGCAGGAGTGGGACATCTACGTGCAGCCGATCAACTATCCCACCGTGCCCAAGGGGACGGAGCGGCTGCGCTTCACCCCCTCGCCGCTGCACACGGACGCGGACATCGACCATCTGATGGCGGCGCTGCGGACGCTCTGGCGGCAGTGCGCCCTGTCCCATGCCGTGGCATGATCACGCGGGCGTATGTCGGGGGGACTGGACGTGGCACCGCGCAGTGCTAGGTTGAACGAGGACTGGGGCAAACGGTCTACTTTGCTTTGATTTGGGAGAGAACAATGAAATTCACGACACTTGCCGCCGCCATGACGTTGCTGGCCGCGCCCGCCTTCGCAGAAAGCCACATGACGGCCACCGACACCGCCATGGCCGCACCCACGGGTGACGCCGCCGCCGGCGAGGAGCAGTTCAACAAGCAGTGCGTGGCGTGCCACGTGGTGCAGGACCCGGCGACTGACGAGGTTCTGGCGGGGCGCAATGCCAAGGTCGGTCCGAACCTCTATGGCACGATGGGCCATCAGGCCGGCGCCGTCGAAGGCTACAACTTCGGCGATTCGCTCAAGGCCTGGGGCGAGGCCGGCGGCACACTGACCGAAGAAAACTTCGTGGCCTACGTGCAGGATCCGACCGGCTTCCTGCGTGAGGTGCTGGACGACAAGCGCGCCCGTGGCAAGATGGCCTATCAGGTCCGTGACGAGGCGCAGGCCCACGACCTGTTCGCCTTCCTGTCGACATTCGGCGGCGAAGACGATGCAGCCACCGATGGTGGCGAGGCGCCGGCCGCGACCAACTGAACCGGCCTGGATGAAGACAAGGGGCCGTCGCACGCAGGTGCGGCGGCCCTTCTCATTCAGGCCATGTGATCCGCGATGATCCCCGCGATCAGGTCCGGCGCCTCCTCGTGCGCCAGATGACCCAGCGGGCCAAGGCTGCGGTGTGTGGCGTGGGGAATCCTGCGCGCGGCATCTGCGCTGGTATCCGGCGGCACGGCGGTATCGTCCTCTCCGGTCAGCAGCAGGACCGGGACCGGCACGGCGGGCAGGCGTCGCGACAGCCCCCGCAGATCCCACTGCGCCATCATCCGCAACGTTCCGTCGACATGGTCAGGATCGGACGCAAGCCGGGCGTAAAGCGCCTGCCCCCGCGCATCGATCCGCGAACCGGTGCCAGCCAGCAACTGCCCGACGCGGGACGGGGTCGTCGTCGCGGCAAAGATGCGGGCGGTCAGCGGAACCGCCGCCATCGCCTTGGCCATCAGGGGAAAGAACAGGCCCGCCGCCCCTTCGAACGTCGCGAGGGCCGCGTTCAGCCCGATCACGCCGCGCGCGGGGTGCAGGCCGTCCAGCGTCATCTGCAATGCCACCGGCACCCCGGCGGAGTGTCCGACGATCAGGTCCGGCACCCAGCCTTCCTGTCGGCACAGGGCATTCAGGTCGGCGGCCATCTCGGCCACGCCGTGACGCCCGCGGCGGGTGGTGCGGGTGAAACCCTGACCCGGTAGATCCACGGCGACCACACGAAAGTCTTTCGACAGCAGGGGGAAGACGCCACGCCAGCTTTGCGTCGCACCCCCGGCCCCGTGCAGCAGCAGGATCAGCGGGCCGGTCCCCTGCTCCTGCACATGCCAGCGGTGCGGCGCGACATTCACCTGTCGGGACGCGTCGGCCATGGGCCAGTCCGGCGGCGGCGGCCAGCGCATCAGTCCGCCAGCGCCGCGCCGACGGTGGCGGACAGGCGGGCCGCATCGGCGCGCGGCATGGCGTAGTAGGGGGCCGCCAACGTCGTGGCGAGGTGCCGCAGGGCCTCGCTCGGCCGGTTGCCCGTGTCGATCACCAATGCCGCGTGTCCGGCGGCACGGATCAGGCGGGCGGCGGTCTTGGCATCCGCCCCGGCCCGCTGGCGGTCGGCCGTGCCGTCGCGCGCCATGTTCGCGCGGCCATCGGTCAACAGGCAGACCGTCGGCGTCATGCCCCGCCGCGCCGCCTGACCCGCCAGCAGCAGCGCGGCGTCCAGCCCGGCGGCCAAAGGCGTGCCGCCACCGCCCGGCAGGGCCGCCAGCCGTCGCTTGGTCTGCACCAGGCTGCGGGTCGGCGGCAGCAGCACGTCTGCCCCCGTCCCGCGGAACGCGATCAGCGCGACATGGTCCCGCCGGGCATAGGCCTGCGCCAGCAGCAGTTCGATCGCCCCCTTCGCCTCGGCAAGGCGGGCAAGCGCGGCAGAGCCGGAGGCATCGACGGCGAAGATCAGCAACCGCTCCGACCTTTCGGCAAAGCAGCGGATGTGAATGTCCGAGGCGCGAATGTGCAGGCCGTCGCGTCCCGTCTCGTCGCGCCTGATCTTCTGCCACGGGGCCGCCGCGCGCAGGGTTGCCACGACGTCGATGCGCCCCCCGCCCTGCAGCCGACCGGGACGAGAGGGCAGGGGCCTGCCGCGCGACATGCCCTTGCGCTGCGCACCGGTGCCGTCGCCCCGCCCCGCCCGCGCCTTTTGCGCCGCAAGACGTGCCAGCAGATCGTCGGGGATCAGGGCGCGGACCGCATCCAGCAGCATCTCTTCGGGGATCTGCAGGGTCGTATCGTCACTGTCGGGCTCCGCCTCGGCGCTTTCCCGTTCAGGCGGTGGGTCCGCCGCGGAGTCCTCGGACGACGCCTCCGGCATGCGGGTCGCGCGGTGCGACAGGGTCAGGGCGCAGGCCACGGCAAGATCCTCTTCCGTGACCTCTGCATGGCCCTTCAGGACCGCGTGCGCCCGTGCCGCCCGCAGGGCAAATCCTGCCGCCCGGGCACTGTCGATTCCGCAGGCGGCGCAAAGATGGGCGATCTGCGCGATCCGGTCCGCGTCCACGGTCACGGGATAGGGCTTCACGTTCTTTATCGCCGCGGTCACCGCGTCCGTCACGGCGACCTCCGTCAGATCCGCGTGAAAGGCGAGCCGTTCGGTCAGGGCGGCGGGCGGCGCCTCGTCCTCGGTCCCTTCGTCCAGCGCAATCAGGACGCGGGGCGTCAGGTCCAGATGCAGACACAGCCTGGCCGCAAGATCCACGGGGCAACGTTCCGCCATGGCCAGCTGCAACGGCCCCGACCTGTCCAGCACGCCGCCGCGCTGCACCAGTGTGCCGGTCGCCAGCGTCGCCGTCAGGTCCAGTCCGCCGTGCAAGGCATCGTCGCCCATCGCCGGGTGCAGGCGCAGGGCATCCGGCAGGGGCAGGGCGTCGCGCACCGGCCCCGACCTGGCCCTGATACGGATGCCGCCCAGCGCCGGGTCGATCGCCAGCAGGCGCAGGGCCAGCAGGGCGTTGTCCCAGGCCTCAGCCAAGGGTTTCCTCCACGATCCGCCCCACGCGGGCGCCGGTTCCGGCCTCGTCCAGCGGATCGCGGCGCAGGCGATGGCGCAAGGCCATCGGTGCCACGGCGCGGATGTGGCTGCGGGTCAAAGCGGTGTCGTCGCGCCATGCCGCATGGGCGCGGGCGGCCTTCAGCAGCGTCAGCTCGCCCCGCAACCCGTCCGATCCCAGCGCAAGGCACAGGGCAGCCACGTCGCGCAGGTTCGCCTCGCTGGTGGTCAGGTCCCTCAGGGCCTTGCGTGCAGTCACGATCCGGTCGCGGATCGTCGCATCCTCGGCCTGCCAGCGCAGCATGAAGGCCGTATTGTCGTTTTCGTAATCGTCGCGGCGGCGGATCACCTCGATCCGGGTTTCGATGTCCTGCGGGCTCGTGACCTCTACCGACAGGCCGAAACGGTCCAGCAGTTGCGGCCGCAACTCGCCTTCCTCGGGGTTGCCCGACCCCACCAGCACGAACCGCGCCGCATGTCGCACCGACAGTCCGTCGCGTTCCACGACGTTGACGCCCGATTGCGCCACGTCCAGCAGCA
Organism: Loktanella atrilutea; assembly: GCF_900128995.1. Taxonomy (GTDB): domain Bacteria; phylum Pseudomonadota; class Alphaproteobacteria; order Rhodobacterales; family Rhodobacteraceae; genus Loktanella; species Loktanella atrilutea. The sequence continues at coordinate 104,753 of NZ_FQUE01000010.1, forward strand.
GGTCGACGATGTGATCCTCCAGCAGGTTCACCTCGTCGATATACAGATACCCCCGGTTCGCCCGGGCCAGCAAACCGGGCTGGAACGCCCGCTCGCCCTGCGCCAGTGCCCGCTCGATATCGAGGGCGCCGGTCACGCGGTCCTCCGACGCGCCCAGCGGCAGGTCGATCACCGGGGTCGGCACCTCTTTCAGCTTCCGCCCGGCCCTTGCCCAATCCGGTACATCGGCAACCTTGGCAGAGTTCACCGGGCAGCCGTCCACCATCTTGATCGGCGGCAGCAGGGCCGCCAGTGCGCGGACCGCGGTCGACTTGCCCGTGCCCCGATCGCCGAACACCAGCACGCCGCCGATGCTCGGGTCGATGGCGGTCAGGATCATCGCCTGCTTCATTTCGTCCTGTCCGACGATGGCAGAGAAGGGGAAGGGTGCGGTCATGCGGCCTCCTTGCGTGGTAATGACGTCAATGGCGACTGGCCGCCCCATGTGCCGTGGTCCGACAGCACGGTGAAGCGGGCATAGAGTTCCTCGGCGAACCAGCCTTCGCGGCGCACAGCGCGGATCGCCTCGGCATGGGGGCCGGTGCGGGCGAAGGCGTCCATCGCAGCCTGATCCGGCCAGATCGAGAAGGTGACCTGATGCAGCATCGGCACTTCCCCGATCCCGATCTTGAAGGTCACGTTGGGATCGCTGCCGATCGTGTCAGAGATGCGCGGCACCCGTGCCCAGAACCGCCGCAGGATACCAGGCCGGATCGTGGCGCGGGTCAGGGCCGCGAGGGGGCCGATCTCTGTGCGCTGCGTGACGAAGAAGGGAGACTGTCCCGACCATTGCCCTCTGACCGCGGTGGGGCACAGGAACACCGTCCAGGATTCGCAGGCCCGTGCGGCATACCGCGCAAAGATCGTGCCCTTGGTCCGGTTCTGCGCCGTCGTGGCATCCGGCCAGACCGCGAGAATCGCGATGACAGCAGGATTCGCCGTCGGCGTGAAACCGTGCCCGACCCCCGCGCCGCACAGCTTCCAGAAGCCGATATCGGGCGTGCGTGCCAAGGGGCTACGAGCAAGTGCCATCATGCCAAGCGCCCACGCCCGGGTGCGGAACCCGGCAAAGCGGTAAAGGCTCAGGCTGACGGTCTGGCTCATCGTGTCCTGCTATGATGTGTCAACCTATCCTGACACAGTTTACGAATGGATCAACCCCGACTGCGCCTGTTGCAGCGATCATCAGAATTATATTGTCAACTTTGATTGACACACGTAGCCTGAAGCCATGATGCAGGACGTTCCAGACACCGCTGCCGACACCCGCGCCATCGTCATCGGCGCCGGCCTTGGCGGCCTGTCCGCCGCCATGCGTCTTGGCGCCAAGGGCTATGCGGTCACGGTGATCGACAAACTGGACCGCGTCGGCGGACGCGGCAGCTCGATCACGCAGGGCGGCCACCGCTTCGATCTCGGCCCGACCATCGTCACCGTGCCGCAGGTCTACGATAAGCTCTGGGCCGCCTGTGGCCGCGATTTCCACGCCGACGTCGATCTGCGCCCCCTGACGCCCTATTACGAGATTCGCTGGCCCGACGGTTCCGTCTTTCGCGTGACCGGCGATACAGAGGAGATGGCAGCCGAGGTCGCCCGCCTCTCGCCCGGCGACGTGAAGGGCTACCGGGCGTTCCTGCGCGACAGCCATGCCCGCTACAAGCTCGGGTTCGAGGGGATGGTCGCCCGCCCCATGCACAGCATCTGGGAAACGGTGAAGGTTCTGCCGCAGTTCGCCAAGCTGCGCGCCGACCGGTCGATCCTCGGCCTCGCCAAGGCGCGAGTGAAGGACGAGCGACTGCGCATGGCCCTTTCGTTCCACCCGCTCTTCATCGGCGGCGACCCCCGCAAGGTGACGTCGATCTATGCGTTGGTCAGCTACCTCGAAAAGGAATTCGGCGTGCATTACGCCATGGGCGGCGTGCAGGCGATTGCCGACGCGATGGCGCATGTCGTACGCGGGCAGGGCGGCACGATCCGGTTGAACCAGCAGGTCGACCGCATCACGGTTGCCGGTGGCGCGGCGCAGGGCGTCACGCTGAAGGACGGTCAGACCCTCGCCGCCCCCTTGGTCATCAGCAACGCCGACGCGGGCCACACCTACGGCACCCTGTTGAAGGATGCACCGCGGCGGCGCTGGACCGACGCCAAGCTGAAGCGGCGACGCTGGTCGATGGGCCTTTTCGTCTGGTATTTCGGCACCGCGGGCACGCGGGACCGATGGGCCGATGTCGGCCACCACACGATCCTCTCCGGCCCCCGCTACGATGGCCTGCTGCGCGACATCTTCCACCACGGCAAACTGGCCGAGGACATGTCGCTCTACGTCCACCGGCCCTCCGTCACCGATCCCTCCGTCGCGCCGCCGGGCGGCGACACCTTCTATGCGCTGTCGCCGGTCCCGCATCTGGGCCACGCCAATTCCATCGATTGGCAAGCCGAAAAGCTGCGCTACCGCGACAAGGTGGCCAAGGTGCTCGATACGCTGATCCCCGGCTTCCGCGACCACCTCACGACCGACCTGATCTACACGCCGGAAGATTTCCGTGACCGCTACCTCTCGCCCCACGGCGCCGGGTTCTCTCTCGAACCGCGCATCCTGCAATCCGCGTATTTCCGCCCCCACAACATCAGCGAGGAGGCGCGTGGCCTCTACCTCGTCGGTGCCGGCACCCATCCCGGCGCGGGCGTCCCCGGCGTCGTTTCCAGCGCAGAGGTGCTGGGCCAGCTGATCCCCGACGCCCCCCCATGTCCCCGCCCTCAAGATGGCCGCCGAATGACCGCCCACGGAATCACGCCCGCCGACCTCGACCATTGCCGCCGGGTGATCCGCACCGGATCCCTGTCGTTTCATGCCGCCTCCCGGCTGCTGCCTACCTCCGTCCGCGATCCGGCGCTGGCGCTCTATGCCTTCTGCCGCCTTGCCGATGACGAGGTGGACGAGGGCGCCGACAAGACCTCCGCCGTCCTACGCTTGCGTGACCGCCTCGACCTCGCCTATGCCGGGCGCCCCCGCAACGCGGCAGAGGATCGCGCCTTCGCCGCCATCGTCGCCGCCTACGACATGCCCCGCGCGCTGCCCGACGCCCTGCTCGAAGGGCTGGCATGGGACGCGCAGCACCGCCGTTACGCCACCCTCTCGGACGTGCGGGCCTATTCCGCCCGCGTCGCGGCGGCGGTGGGGGCGATGATGTGCGTGCTGATGCAGGTGCGCTGCGCTGACACGCTGGCACGGGCCTGCGACCTCGGGGTCGCCATGCAGCTGACCAACATCGCCCGCGACGTGGGCGAGGATGCGCGCGAAGGCCGCCTCTACCTGCCAACCGACTGGCTGGCAGAGGCGGGGCTGACTCCCGCCGCCTTCCTTGCCGACCCGCGGCCCGGCCCGGCGCAGCGCCTCATGGTGCGCCGCCTGCTGGCAGAGGCCGATCACCTCTACCGCCGGTCAGAGGCGGGGATCGCCGGCCTGCCGCGCAGGGCGCGCCTCGGCATCTGGGCCGCGCGGCTGATCTACGACGGGATCGGCGGGCAGGTCCGGCGGCAGGACTACGATTCGATCAGCCGCCGCGCCCGAACCTCGCGCCTGCAAAAGCTTCTCTGGATCGGGCAGGCGACCGGCCTGACCGCCGCGACCTTCGTGATGCCGCGCCCCGCCGTGATGTATGCGCCGCCGCTGGCAGAGGTCGCCTTTCTGGTAGATGCCGCGGGCCGCCAGACCCGGCCCGCCCGTCGCTCGACCGCCGTGCTCGACACGCTGGCAGAGCTGTCGCGCCGCGAGACGGGGCATGGACAGGGCCGTCAAAGCGCCTAGATAGAGGGGCATTCGCCTCCGAAAGGCCCGCCCCATGTCCGTCACGCTGTTCCTTATCTTCCTCGCCGCGACCTTTGCCGCCGGTGCCACCGGCGCGCTTTTCCCCACCGGCGAATGGTACAAGCGCCTGAACAAGCCCGCGTGGACGCCGCCGAACTGGGCGTTCCCGATCATGTGGACCACGATCTACGTGCTGATTGCGATCGCGGGCGCGCGGGTGGCGCCGCTTGCGGGCAATCAATACGCGATGGGATTCTGGGCGGTCCAGATCGCGCTGAACGCGCTCTGGACGCCGGTCTTCTTCGGCCTGCGCCGCCTTGGGGCATCCCTGCCGGTCATGGCCTTCCTCTGGCTGGCGGTGCTGGGGGCCACCATCACGCACTTCAGACTCGATTTCTGGGCCGGGCTCGCCTTCGTGCCCTACCTGGCCTGGGTCACGGTCGCCGGGGCGCTGAACTGGTCGGTCTGGCGCCTGAACCCGCATCAGAAGCCGCTGGAAATCCACAAACTGCCGTAAGGCGGCTTGAAGCGGGCGTGCCTTTGGTGTCACGTTCGCCCATGTCGCATCCCATCCCCACCTGGGCCGAAACCGCCCCCCGCCTCGTCGCCGTCGCCGCCGGTCGTGACGCAGCCGACCTCGTCGTCCGCAACATCCGCCTCGTCAACGTCCAAAGTCGAGAGATCCTCGACGGCTGGCAGGTCGCCGTGGCCGCTGGGCGCTTTGCCTACGTCGGCCCCGACGCCACCCATTGCATCGGCGCGGAGACGCAAGTCATCGACGGTCGGGGCCGCTATCTGATCCCCGGCCTCTGCGACGCACACATGCACATCGAAAGCGGGATGCTGACCCCGGCGGAGTTCGCCGCTGCCGTGATCCCCCACGGCACGACCAGCATGTTTACCGACCCGCACGAGATCGCCAATGTGCTGGGCCTCGCCGGCGTGCGGATGATGCACGACGAGGCACTGATGCAGCCCGTCAACATCTTTACCCAGATGCCGTCCTGCGCCCCCTCCGCGCCGGGACTGGAGACGACGGGTTACGAGATCACCGCCGCGGACGTGGCCGAGGCCATGCAATGGCCCGGCATCATCGGTCTGGGCGAGATGATGAACTTTCCCGGCGTCATCAATGGCGACGCGCAGATGCTGGCAGAGATGGCGGCAACCATGTGCGCCGGCAAGACCGTGGGCGGCCACTACGCCAGCCCCGACAAAGGCATCCCCTTCCACGCCTATGCCGCCGGCGGCGCCGCCGACGATCACGAAGGCACCGCCGAAGCCGACGCCGTGGCCCGCGTGCGGCAGGGCATGCGCTCCATGATGCGCCTCGGGTCGGCATGGTACGACGTCGAAAGCCAGATCGCCGCCGTCACAAAGCGCGGCCTCGATCCGCGGAACTTCATCCTCTGCACCGACGACTGCATGGCCGGCACGCTGGTCAACGACGGCCACATGAACCGCGTTGTCCGCCACGCGATCAGTTGCGGCTGCGACCCGGTGGTGGCGCTGCAGATGGCGACGATCAACACCGCGACGCACTTCGGGCTGGAACGCGAACTGGGTAGCATCGCGCCGGGACGCCGCGCCGACATGATCCTGACATCCGACCTGACCACACTGCCCATCGAGCATGTGATCGCGCGGGGACGGACGGTGGCAAAGGACGGACAGATCACGGTGGACTGCCCGCACTACGACTGGCCCGATACCGCACGGGCGACGGTGCACCTTGGCAAGGCGCTGGACGCCGACGCCTTCGCCGTCAAGGCGCCCCACGGCGCCAATGCCGTCACTGCCAAGGTGATCGGCGTCGTGGAAAATCAGGCCCCGACGAAAGCGCTGACCTTCGAACTGCCCGTGACCGAAGGCCGCGTGCAGGCAAGCGGCGAGGTCTGTCAGATCGCCCTCGTCGAACGCCACCGCGGCACCGGGGGTGTCACCAACGGCTTCGTCTCGGGCTTCGGCTACACGGGCGACATGGCCATCGCCTCGACCGTTGCGCACGACAGCCACCACATGATCGTCGTCGGCACCGACCGGGACTGCATGGCGCAGGCCGCGAACCGGTTGCAAGAGGTCGGCGGCGGCATCACCGTCTGGAAGGACGAGGCAGAGATCGCCCTCGTCCGCCTGCCCATCGCCGGCCTGATGTCCGACCGCCCGGCGGCCGAGGTCGCCGCCGACGCCGAGGCGATGGTCGCCGCCATGGCCGCCTGCGGATGCACCCTCAACAACGCCTACATGCAGCATTCCCTGCTGGCCCTCGTCGTGATCCCGGAACTGCGGATCAGCGACCTCGGGCTGGTGGACGTCACCGCATTCCAGCTCACCCCGCTGTTCGAGGGCCAGCCATGACCGACATCCGCCCCCTGCGCTGCCCAGACGTGCCCGCACCCGAAGCCTTCGACGATGCCGCCGCCGCGGTCGCGCGCCTGTGCGACCTCTACGATGCGGCCACGGCCTTTCTGACCGACCATTTCAGCGAGGTGCTGCGCACCGGCAGGTCCGACGCCAGCTATCGCGCCTATTACCCCGAGGTCCGGCTGACCACGACCAGCCATGCGCCGACCGACAGCCGCCTGTCCTTTGGCCACGTCCCGCAGCCCGGCACCTATTCCACCACGGTCACCCGGCCCGATCTCTTTCGCCACTATCTCGAACAGCAGATCGGCCTGCTGATGCAGAACCACCGGGTGCCGGTGACGATCGGCGCCTCCACCACGCCGATGCCGGTGCATTTCGCCGTGGCGAACGACGCCACCGTCACCGTTCCGCAGGACGGCGCCGCCGATTTCCACCTGCGCGACATCTTCGACGTGCCGGACCTGTCGACCACCCACGACGACATCGTCAACGGCCACGGCTTTCTCTATCCCGACGGCGCCGCACCGCTCGCCCCCTTCACCGCGCAGCGGGTGGACTACTCCCTGGCGCGGCTGTCGCACTACACAGCGACCGACGCCGCGCATTTCCAGAACCACGTCCTCTTCACCAACTACCAGTTCTATATCGAGGAGTTCGAGGTCTTCGCCCGCGCCATGCTGGCCGACCCCGACAGCGGCTATACCGCCTTCGTCGGGCCGGGCAATCAGGTCATCACCGATGCGGACGCGCCGATGCACACGCCGGCAAAGCTGCCGCAGATGCCGACCTACCACCTGAAGCGCGAACAGGGCGCCGGGATCACGCTGGTCAACATCGGCGTCGGACCCAGCAACGCCAAGACCGCCACCGACCACATCGCCGTCCTGCGCCCCCACGCCTGGCTGATGGTCGGCCATTGCGCTGGCCTGCGCAATTCCCAGCGCCTCGGCGATTTCGTCCTCGCGCACGCCTACCTGCGAGAGGACCACGTCCTTGACGACGACCTGCCGGTCTGGGTGCCGATCCCGGCGCTTGCCGAAATCCAGATCGCTCTCGAGGACGCGGTCGAGGCCGTGACCCGTCTGGAGGGCTACGAGCTCAAGCGCATCATGCGCACCGGCACCGTCGCCACCATCGACAACCGCAACTGGGAACTGCGCGACCACTCCGGCCCGGTGCAACGCCTGTCGCAGTCCCGCGCCGTGGCGCTCGACATGGAAAGCGCCACCATCGCCGCCAACGGCTTCCGCTTCCGCGTGCCCTACGGCACGCTCCTCTGCGTCAGCGACAAGCCCTTGCACGGAGAGCTGAAATTGCCGGGCATGGCCTCTGATTTCTATCGCAGTCAGGTCGCGAACCACTTGATGATCGGCATCCGCGCGATGGAGGCGTTGCGCGAAATGCCGCTGGAACGCATCCACAGCCGCAAATTGCGTAGCTTTGAAGAGACAGCTTTCCTGTGAACCCCGAAAAACAGGTGTTTTTGCACGATTTGGGGCTTGCGCGACCTCGCAAAGCGTTGTGGTGTCACGCAACATGACGTTAAATGACCGACAATCGGCCCCATAGACGGGGCGCCACCTTCAGGGAGACACGACCAATGGCAACCAAACCGATGACCAAGGCAGCACTCGTCACGGCGCTGGCCGAAAAGACCGGCATGGACAAGAAGTCCGCAGGCGCCGCGCTGGACGCAGTGACCGAGATCATCACGGACGAAGTGTCCGGCGGCGGCGCAGTGACCCTGCCGGGCGTCGGCAAGATCTACTGCCGCGAGCGTCCCGAGCGGATGGTGCGCAACCCCGCCACGGGCGAGCAGATGAAGAAGGACGCCGACAAGGTCGTCAAGATGACGATCGCCAAGGCGCTGAAGGACAGCGTGAACGGCTGATCTTGCATCTTGCAGGGAATAGGGAAAGGGTCGCCGCGGGCGGCCCTTTTTTTATCGAGGTGATATGGATTTCAAGGCTTTGTTCATGGGCTTCGCCTTCGCGGCGATGTGGTCCTCGGCCTTCACCTCGGCCCATGTCATCGTGGAATACGCGCCGCCCTTGACGGCGCTTTCGCTGCGGTTCCTGATCTCGGGCCTGCTGGGCTGCGCCATCGCGCTGGCGCTGGGCCAGTCGTTCCGCCTGACCCGCCGCCAGTGGACCGGGGTGCTCGTCTTCGGGCTCTGCCAGAACGCGCTTTACCTCGGGTTGAACTTCATCGCGATGCAGACGGTGCAGGCCTCTCTGGCCGCGATCATCGCCTCGACCATGCCGCTGCTGGTGGCGCTGTCCGGCTGGCTGCTCTTCGGCACGAAGGTGCGGCCTCTGGGTGTCGCGGGCCTCGTGGCCGGTGTCGTGGGTGTGACGCTCATCATGGGCGCGCGGCTGACCGGGGGCACCGATGTCGCGGGGCTTCTGCTGCTGATCGTGGGCGTCGTGGCGCTGACGGCGGCGACGCTTGCGGTCATGGGGGCCTCGTCGGGGGGCAACGTGCTGGCCATCGTGGGCCTGCAGCTGCTGGTGGGCTCCGTCCTGACCGCGATACCGGCCGTGCTGACCGAACCCTTCGTCGTGGACTGGAACGCCCACCTGATCATCGCCTTCTTTTACACGACGTTGGTCCCCGGTCTGGCAGCGACATGGGTCTGGTTCCTCTTGGTCGGCCGGATCGGCGCCGTCCGCGCCAGCACCTTCCACTTCCTGAACCCGTTCCTCGGCGTGCTCATCGCCGCCGGCTTTCTGGGGGAAAGGATCGGTCCGCTGGACGTCGTCGGCGTGATCGTCATCGCCGGCGGCATCCTCGCCGTGCAACTCAGCAAGCAGGTTGCCCCATCACCCTAACGTGATCTATATTTGAACGGCAATGGAACCAGTCCCGCAATGGACGGTTAACCTTGCGCAAACAGGGAAGGTTTCGTCATGCGCAGCGTTATTTACATCATCGGTCTCGTCGTCGTGGTCATTTTCGTTCTGAAGATCGCCGGCGTCTACTAAAACGACGACCGTTCAAGGTGTAGTGGCCGCGCCGATCCAACCCGATCGCGCGGCCTTTTTCATGGACCCAGCTTCTGATCATGCAGAAACGCCTCGAACGCATCCAGATCCATGCCTGCGATCTGGCCGAAGGCCTGCATCCACACGGCGGCATCGCGCAGGGCATCGGGCTCCAGCTTGCACCACTTCACCCGCCCCCGCTTTTCCTGCGATATGAGCCCGGCCGCCGTCAGCACGCCAAGGTGCTTCGAAATGGCGGCCAGCGACATCCGGAAAGGTTCGGCCACGTCCGTCACTGCCATGTCGTCTTCCAGCAGCATCGACAGGATCGCCCGACGGGTCGGATCCGCAAGGGCGGAAAAGGTGCTGTCCAGATCGGATGTCATCGGTCCATTAGGCAACAGGTCGATGAAACGTCAACCAAACGGTTGAATGACAAGAGGCCGATCGCAGGTGTCAAAACGCGCGCCAGCAGGTCATACCACCAGTAAATTCCACAACTAAATCAGCGCCATAGCATCTCGCCACCCCTGCTTGACTCGCAGCCCCGTGCCGCATAGACCCTCCAGAGTTATTTACGGGGCCTTCACCACGTGTCAGACCGCCCGGACCCAGACGATCCCGCCGCCCGCATGAGGGCGCTCGAGGAAAAGCTGGCCGCCCGCAGGCAGACGACGCAGGGCGATGCCCCGAAGGACGGTCACTATCAGGGTCAGCTGGCCTGGCGCATGGTGATCGAGCTTGTGGCCGGTCTCGGGATCGGTTTCGGCATCGGATACAGTCTGGACCGGGTCCTTGGGACCCTTCCGATCTTTCTGGTGCTGTTCGTCTTTCTGGGCCTCGCGGCCGGTGTGAAAACCATGCTGCGGTCGGCCCAAGAGGTGCAGAGACAACAGATGGCGGGCCAGGATGGGCCGACCGCCAGGAACGAGGGTGACAGACGTGGCTAGTCATACGGCAACCGAAACGACAGACGCAGCGACCCACGGTGCGGGCGAAGCCGTGATGCACGCCGACGCCGTCGGCGCCGGTGATGCAGCGGCCGACGGTGCGGCGGCCGGCCACGATGCCGGCGGCCTCGTGTTCCACCCGCTCGACCAGTTCCTCGTCCGGCCGATCTTCGGCGAGGGCGGCATCTTTCACCCGACGATGCCCGTCCCCGAAATCCACTGGTACACGCCGACCAACGTGACGCTCTGGCTCGCCCTTGCCGTCTTGTGCGTCGTGCTGCTTTTCGTCGTCGGCTCCCGCGGTCGCGCCACGGTGCCGACCCGCACGCAATCGGTGGCGGAACTGTTCTACGGCTTCACCCACAAGATGGTCGAAGACGTCTGCGGCAAGGAGGGGCTGAAATACTTCCCCTACATCATGACGATCTTCGTCTTCATCCTTTTCGCTAACTTCCTCGGCCTGCTGCCGATGTCCTTCGCCACCACCAGCCACATCGCCGTCACTGCGATCCTCGGCTTCGGCGTCTTCTTCGCCGTGACGATCCTCGGCTTCGTGCTGCATGGCGCATCGTTCCTGAAGCTTTTCTGGATGACGGATGCCCCGCTGATCCTGCGCCCCGTCATCGCGGTGATCGAGCTGATCTCGTACTTCGTGCGTCCGGTCAGCCACTCCGTCCGTCTGGCGGGCAACATCATGGCCGGTCACGCCGTGATCAAGGTCTTCGCGGGCTTCGCCGCGATCGCCCTGATCAGCCCGGTGTCGATCCTCGCGATCACCGCCATCTACGGGCTCGAGGTGCTGGTCGCCGGCATCCAGGCCTACGTCTTCGCAATTCTGACCTGCGTGTATCTGAAAGATGCGCTGCATCCCGCACACTAGGGTCCGTTTCCTCACCATCCCTCAAATTCCATCGTAAGGAGAAAATCATGGAAGGCGATATCGCAAACATGGGTCAGTTCATCGGTGCCGGTCTGGCTGGCATCGGTTCGGGTGCAGCCGCCATCGGCGTCGGCACCGTGGCAGGTAACTTCCTGGCTGGCGCACTGCGCAACCCCTCTGCCGCCGCTTCGCAAACCGCGACGCTGTTCATCGGCCTGGCCTTCGCAGAAGCTCTGGGGATCTTCTCGTTCCTCGTCGCTCTGCTGCTGATGTTCGCAGTCTAAGACCGCACGACATCCTTACGACTTTCCGGTGCGGGGCAGCCCCCGCACCGGACGGTTGAAACGAAACGGTAACCGGGGACCAAGATGGCAACTGAGAACGTCGTCGCTACGGAAGTCGAAAGCGGAATGCCGCAGCTCGATTTCTCGACATTTCCGAACCAGATCTTCTGGCTTCTGATCGCGCTTGTCGTGATCTATCTGGTCCTGTCCCGGGTCGCCCTGCCGCGCATCAGCGGTGTTCTGGCGGAACGGTCCGGTACCATCTCCAACGATCTTGCCGCCGCAGAGGACTACAAGCTGCGCGCGACCGAGGCAGAGGCGGTCTACGAAAAGGCCCTTGCCGACGCCCGCACCGAATCCAACCGGATCGCCGATCAGGCCCGTGCCGACGCGCAGGCCGAACTGGACGCCGCCCTTGCAGAGGCCGACGCCCGGATCGCGGCCCAGACCGCAGAGGCAGAGGCCAGCATCGCCGAGATCCGTGCCAGTGCCACCGAGAACGTCGCCATCGTGGCGAAGGATGTGGCAGAGGCACTCGTCGCCGCGATGGGGTCCACCGCCGATCAGGCGACCATCGACGCCGCCGTCAACGACCGGATGAAGGGTTAAGCCATGCGTTATCTGATGATCCCGCTCTTCGCCGTTCTGGCCTCGCCCGCGATGGCGGCCACCGGGCCCTTCGTCTCGCTGCACAACACGAACTTCATCGTGCTGCTGGCTTTCCTGCTCTTCGTCGGCATCCTGCTCTTCATGAAGGTGCCTTCCAAGATCGGAGAGATGCTGGACAAGCGCGCCGACGGCATCCGCGCCGATCTGGACGAGGCCCGCGCCCTGCGCGAAGAAGCCCAGTCCCTGCTGGCGTCCTACGAGCGCAAGCAGAAAGAGATGCAGGAGCAGGCCGACCGCATCGTCGCCAACGCCCGCACAGAGGCAGAGCGTTCCGCGCAGGCTTCCAAGGACGACATCGCGGCCTCCATCGCCCGGCGTCTCGCCAGCGCGGAAGAGCAGCTTGAAAGCGCCCGCGCCGCTGCCGTCAAGGATGTGCAGAATCGCGCCGTGACCGTTGCCGTGGCCGCCGCCAAGGACGTGATCGCCAAGCAGATGGATGCCGGACGGTCCAACGCGCTGATCGACGAGTCGATCGCCACGGTCAAAGCCAAGATGCACTGACACCGACCACACGGTCGACGATTTATAGGGCCCCGGCATCTGTCGGGGCCTTTTGCCATCAGCGCTGGTGTTCGATGTCCAGCCGCTTGCGGGCAAAGCCCTCGTTCTGGTCGGCCTTCCGCTGGTCGTTCATCGCACCCTCGACGTAGTCCATGTGCGCGTTGATCGCGGCCTTCGCGGCCGCCGGGTCCCGTGCCTGAATGGCGACATTGATCGCCCGGTGCTGGCCCAGCAGATCCCCACGCGTCAGCCGCTGCTGGAACATCACGGCCCGGTTATAGAACACCCCCTGCCGCAGCAGGTCGTACATCGACCGCATCATGTGCAGCAGGATGATGTTGTGGCTCGCCTCGATCACGGCAAGGTGGAAATCCGCGTCAAGCTGCGCCTCCTCCGTCGGGTCGGACTTGCGGTGCGCGGCCTCCATCTTGCGGAACACCGTGTCGATCACCGCAAGGTCGGTATCCGTTCCGTGCCGCGTCGCCCGTTCAGCCGCCAGCCCCTCCATGTCGCGGCGAAAGCTGATGGTGTCGTGCAGGGCGATCGGGTGGTCCGCGAACAGCCGGATCAGGGCAGGGGCAAAGGCGCTGCCCAGCACATCCGCCACGAAGACACCCGCCCCCGCGCGCGCGGTCAGCAGCCCGCGCGTCTGCAGATCGGCCAGCGCCTCGCGCAACGACGGGCGAGAGACGTGCATCCGCTCGCTCAATTCGCGCTCCGACGGTAACCGCTGGCCGGGTCGCAGGATGCCGCGCAGGATCAGATCCTCGATCTGGCGCGCGATGCCGATGGACAGCTTTTCCTGTGTGACGGGCTCGAAGGGCATGCGGCAAACTCTGTGGGGTGGCGGGACGATAGGATCAATCGATGGGGCGGACAAACGAAAAGGGGCCGCCCGCACGGGCAGCCCCTTCCGCATATCGAAGGATCCGACGCTTAGTTCGGCGTGATGACGATGTCCACGCGGCGGTTCTGCTGACGGCCTTCGGCGGTCAGGTTGGTCGCCACCGGCTGGTCCTCGCCACGGCCGATCGACCGGATACGGGCCGAAGACACGCCGTTCGCGATCAGCACCGACGCGACAGACTGCGCACGACGGGTCGACAGGTCGGCGTTGAAGGACGCGGCACCCACATCGTCGGTGTGACCGATGACGTTGACGGTCGAATTCGGGTACTGCTGCAGCGACTGCGCCAGCGTCGACAGGTTGCCCTGTGCAGAGGCGGACACGGTGGTGGAATTCGTGGCGAACAGGATGTCCTGCGGCAGCGTCACGGTCAGGTTCTGGCCGTTGTTCACGATGCCCACGTTGCCGCCCATCTGGTTGCGCAGTTCCTGTTCCTGCTTGTCCAGCGCGTTGCCGACCGTGGCACCGGCTGCGGCACCCAGCGATGCACCGATCAGACCGTTGCGGATCCGCTCGGATTTGTTGTCGCCGGTGGCGGCACCGGCCAGCGCACCAAGGCCAGCGCCGATGGCGGCGCCCTGACCGGTCATGCGGTTGTCGTTCGGGCCGCCGGTGCCGGCACAGGCGGTGGTCAGGGCCAGCGCAGCGGTGGCCAGCGTCAGGTTCAGGCGTGTCAGGGTGATCATGTGATTCTCTCTCTTCATTGGACCCGGTAACATGGGTGAGTCTCTGGCGCGGTTATGTCGCAACGCACGGCGCTATCCAATAACGCTGAAAAGTCAGGCGATGTTCCGCCGAATATCACCTTTTTGTGACTCTTCCCGCGCCGACTCCCACGCCAGCAAGGTCCGCTTGACCGGCAACCCCCAATGATAGCCCCCCAGCGCCCCCGACTTGCGCAGGGCGCGATGGCAGGGGATCAGCAGGCTGACCGGATTGCGCCCGACGGCGGTGCCCACGGCACGCACCGCCTTTTCCAGCCCGATCGATCGCGCGATTTCCGAATAGGTCGTGACCTGCCCGCTGGGAATACGCAACAGCGCCTCCCAGACCTTGATCTGCAGGGGGGTGCCGATCATGTGCAGCCGTGCCTCGCCCGTGCCGGTCAGCGCTGCTTCCGTCCAGCCCGCCACCGCGTCCCGATCCTCGGTGAAGGTGGCCAATGGCCAGCGCCCCCGCAGGTCCGCCATGGCGGCGGCACGCCCGGTCTCTGCCGCAAAGGCAAGCCCGCAAAGCCCCCGCTCCGTCGCCATCGCCAGCACCGGGCCGAAGACGCTGTCGCACCAGCCCCAGCGCACCGTCAACCCCTCGCCCTGCCGGGCGTATTCGCCGGGGGTCATCGCCTCCCACCGCAGGAACAGGTCGTGCAGGCGGCTGCTGCCGGACAGCCCGACCGCATCCGCCACCGCCAGCGTGGTGAAATTCTCGCGCAGCATCGTTCGCGCATGATCCAGCGCCAGAAACTGCTGATACCGTTTCGGCGAGACGCCGACCCATGTGGTAAAGACCCGCTGCACGTGACTGGCGCTCATCCCCAGTGCATCGGCCAGATCGGCCAGCGACAGGGGGTCGCCCCGGTGGGTGTCGATCATGTCGATGGCGCGGGCCATGACGGCGTAATGATAAGGTGCGTGTTCCATGCGACCAATCTAGGCGACGGCGCGTGCTGCGGCGACCCGGAACTTGCGCATCCGCCGCTGCCCAAGGCACAAGGGCGCATGGCAAGACAACTCGACTATCCCACGATCCGCGAAATCTTCACCCGCTTTCAGGCGGCGGAACCCGAACCGCAGGGAGAGCTGGAGCATGTCAACGCCTTCACCCTCGTCGTCGCGGTCGCCCTGTCCGCGCAGGCGACCGACAAGGGCGTGAACAAGGCGACCCGTGGGCTCTTTGCCGTGGCCGACACACCGCAGAAAATGCTGGACCTCGGCCTCGACGCGCTGACCGACCACGTCAAGTCCATCGGCCTCTACCGCCAGAAGGCGAAGAACGTGATGAAGCTCAGCCAGATCCTCGTCGACGACTACGGTGGAGAGGTCCCCAATTCCCGCGCCGCCCTGCAGTCGCTGCCCGGCGTCGGGCGCAAGACCGCGAACGTCGTCCTGAACATGTGGTGGGCGCATCCCGCCCAGGCCGTCGACACCCATATCTTCCGGGTCGGCAACCGCACCGGCATCGCGCCCGGCAAGGACGTGGACCAAGTGGAGCGCCGGATCGAGGATCACGTCCCCGCCGATTTCCAGCGCCACGCCCACCATTGGCTGATCCTCCACGGCCGTTACACCTGCGTCGCGCGCAAGCCGAAATGCGCCGCCTGCCTGATCCGCGACCTTTGCGGGTTCGAGGACAAGACGCTCTAGACCGCCCCCAGCCACAGCGCATCCAGCGCGTCGATGGCGGCGGCATCAAAGCGATGCGCCTCCTTCCAGTATTTCCCGCTCGGCACGCGGTAATCCAGCCGCGCCTCCTCGGCCAAGGCCGTGCCCACCCTGTCTTCGTCGAAGGCCGCAGGCCGCACCGGCAGATCGCCGGGTGCTGCGCGGGGAAAGACCAGCCGGCTGTCCTCCGTCGACAGGTTCACGCAGGCGCAACCGGCCCGGGCCGCCATCACCTGCAACCGCGCCGATTTCGCCGGCAGTGACCGCAGCGTCACATCCGCCCGCAACGGGTCCGCCGTCCCAGTCCCGTAGAAATGCGTCGCCCCGCTGGCGGGATAGACCATGTCGCAACCCAGGAACGCCATGACGCTGGGTTGCAGCGCCCCCAGCGCCCAGTAGCCCGCGGTAAAGGCCATCGTCCCGCCCGCATAGACGAAGCCGCCGAAGTCGTTCTGCACCGGCACGTAGTCGCCGGCCGTCACGATCCGCTGCCCGTCGCGCAGGGCAGGGGGCCGCCGCTCTACGGGGAAGTCCGAGGGATGGATCAGGTCGTCCCAATCCGCCCGCACCCGCCAGGCATTGTTGATCGCCACGATCCGGTCGAACGGCGCGCGCGGCCAGTTCGCGCAGGTGACCACCGAGGGGCCCGATCCGAGGATCAGGACGACGCTCACCGCCCTTCCGCCGTGCGCGGTGGGGCGGTGCGATAGCGTCCCGTGGCCTCGAACGCGGCACCGATCGCCAGCAACGCAGAATCGTCGTAGGCCCGCCCGGCAAAGGTCAGTCCGACCGGCATGCCGGTATCCGCCATTACGCCCATCGGAACCGTCACGGTCGGGATCCCCAGATGCCGGATCGCCAGATTGCCGTTGGCGACCCAGACCCCGTTGCGCCACGCGCAATCGGCGCTGGCCGGGTTCACGTCCGCATCCGCAGGCCCCACGTCCGCCACCGCCGGAAACACCACGGCGTCCAGCCCATGGCGGTCCATCCAGTCCTCCAGATCGACCCGCCGCGTCTCCTCCAGACCGCGCAGCCCCTCGGCCAGCGTGGGAATGTCGTTGAAATCCGTCACGCCATGCTGCCGCGCATGCGTGGGATAGTCGGCGATATCGTCCTCGAACCCGGTATAGCGGTCGGGCAGGCTGCCGGGCGGTCTGGGAAAGATCAGCGTGCCGTCCACATCCGCGACCCGCAACAGCGCCGGGTCGCCGTTGTCGCGCAGGAAGGTGTCCCAACCCCAGACCGACAGCTCCACGATCTCGCGCTTCAGATACCCCTCCGGCAGCAGCCCGCGCGTGGCGATGGTCGGGCAGCCGGGCCGGTCTCCCTCGTAGTGCGACACCACCGGAAAATCGACCGTCACCACCTCGGCCCCCGCTGCCTCCAACGCGGCCCGCGCGGCCTCCCACAGCGCCATGACTGACGCGCGCGTCTCGATCCGCTGCCCGGTCGGCCCGCCGATGCCGGGCCGCACCGCCGTTCCGGCCTTGGGGTCGGCGTTGATGTACATTGCAGGCACCCCGAACCGACGCCCCTTCAAGGACGCCCCCGCAAGGGCCGCATAGGACGCAGGCCGTACCTCCGACGCCCGCGGCAGGGTGATCCAGGGCTGGCTGCGCCACAGGTCGCCCGTGGTCTCGGGATCGTCGGCGACGATTACCTCCAGCACTTCCAGCATGTCGGCCATCGTGCGCGTGTGCGGCACCACCACGTCCATCGTCGGCACCAGCGGCCAGTTCCCCCGGACAGAGATCACGCCGCGGCTGGGCGTATAGGCGCAGAGCCCGTTGTTCGACGCCGGCGCCCGCCCGCTCGACCAGGTCTCCTCGGCCAGCCCGAAGGCGGCAAAGCTCGCCGCCGTCGCCGTCCCCGACCCGTTGGAGGAGCCGGAGGCGAAGGCCGCCGTCAGCCAGTCGGCGCTGTAGGGCGACTCCGCCCGGCCATAAAGGCCGCGCTGCATCCCGCCGTTCGCCATCGGCGGCATGTTCGTCAGCCCGATCAGCACCGCCCCCGCCGCCCGCAGCCGGGCGATGGCAAAGGCGTCATCCGTCGCCACCAGATCGGCAAAGGCGGGCGAGCCCGCCGCCACCGTCAATCCGCGCACCTTGTAGCTGTCCTTGGCGGTATAGGGGATGCCGTCCAGCGGCCCCCGCACCGCCCCCGCCGCCCGCCGCGCGTCCGACGCCTGCGCTTCGGCCAGCGCGGCGGGGTTCAGCACCGGCACCGCGTTCAGGCACGGCCCCGCCCGGTCGAACCGCGCGATGCGGTCCAGGTATAACTCCACCAGCCCCACGCTCGTCACCGCGCCCGCCTCCAGCGCGGCGCGCAGGTCGGCGATCCCGGCCTCGGCCACGTTCATCGCGGGCTGGGCTGCTGCTGGGTGATGCAATGGATGCCGCCGCCACGGGCAAACAGCTCCCGCGCATCGACACCGACCACCGCGCGCCCCGGATAGGCCTGCCCAAGGATGTCCCGCGCCTGCGCATCCGCCGCATCCTCGCCGAAGGTGCAGGCGATCACCGCCCCGTTGATCACCAGATGATTGATGTAGCTGTAGTCGACGAAGCCGTGCGCATCGGTCAGCGCCGCGGGCGCCGGAATGTCGATGATCTCGAACCGGCGGCCCTGCGCATCGGTCTCGCCCTCCAGCTGTGCCCGGATCGCCTGCATGACGGCGTGATCGGGGTGGGACGCATCGCGCTGCTGGTGCAGCAGGATCACCCCCGGCTGCGGCAGACAGGCGACGATGTCCACATGCCCCCGCGTGCCGAAGGCATCGTAATCCCGCGTCAGCCCGCGCGGCAGCCAGATCGTCTTCTCCGCCCCCAGCGTCCGCGCGAACTCCTCCGCCACGCGGCCCGCGTCCGCATGGGGATTGCGCTCCACCCCCAGTTGCACCGTCTCCGTCGCCAGCAAAGTGCCCGCGCCGTCCACATGGATGCCGCCGCCCTCGTTTACCAGCAGCGACGGTACTAACGGCACCCCGGCGATCCCGGCGATGAAGCGCGCCAGATCGCGGTCGTGCGCCGCACTCGTCCAGTCCGCACCGCCCCAGCCGTTGAAGATCCAGTCGACCGCCGCCAGCCCGCCCTGCACATCATGCACGAAGGTCGGCCCCGAATCGCGCAGCCAGAAATCGTCGATCCGCCGCTCCACGATCTCGATCGCGCCGTCCAGCATTCGCCGCGCGCGCACGACTTCCGTCGGGTCCACGATCATCGTCACCGGCTGGCGCGCCGCAATGGCGTTCGCCACCGCCGCCCAGGCCGCATATCCCGCCTCGCGCGCGGCAGAACCCTCGCCCAGCGTCGCGCCTTCGCGCGGGAACGCCATCCAGACCCGGTCCTGCGGCGCCGTTTCGGCCGGCATGTGCCACGTCATCGTCTCGTCTCCTGCATTGATCCTGTGCAGGTTAGGCGGGAAAATCCGGCGCATCCAGACGCGTCACGTCGCGTTCCGTCGCAAATGCCGCAATCCCGTCTTTCCGGGCGATCATACCCCGCGTATGACACCCGCGATCAACAGCAAGAAGCCCGCCATGCCCAAAGTCCCCTTCAGCGTCCCCCACAATCTGCCCGTGCCCGAGGCGGCGGCCCGCCTGCTGGCCGGTGTTCCCAAGCTGGAAAGGGCGCTGCCCCCCGGCGGCACCGTCACGGCGGAACAGATCGGCGCGGACGGCATGCGGCTCGACATCGGCGTCATGGGCCAGACCATCACGGTCGATTCGCAACTGACGGATGACGCGGTGCAGGGCACCGTCGCCGTCCCGATGATGATGACGATGATGAAGGGTCAGATCCTGCAGATCGTCGAAAGCTCCGTCGCGAAGATGCTGGCCAAGGGCGCTGCCTAATCCTCCGACCGGGTCGCCCAGACCTTGTCGGCGGGCGGCGGCGGCAGGTCCGGCACGTCGCGGCAGCGATGCAGATGCACCTTTGCGATGAAATTCGCGGTGATCGGCGCGGTGACGAACAGGAACGCCATCACCAGCGCCTCGTGCAGCGACGGGCGCCCCTCGGCAAAGGCCGCGACCATGGATGCCAGCAGCAGCGACCCCACCCCAAGGGTAGAGGCCAGCGTCGGCGCATGCAGGCGCGACATCGGGTTGTTCAGCTTCAGCAGGCCCAGCGACCCCGCCAGTGTGAACCCCCCGCCGGTGATGAGCAGCACGGCCAGCACGATATCCCAGATGATCGGCAGTTCGGTCATTCGATGATATCCCCCCGCAGCACGAAGCGGCACAGCGCCACGGTGGACACGAAGCCCAGCATGGCGATGATCATCGCGCTTTCGAAATAGATCTGGGTGCCCCAGAGGATGCCCGACAGGATGATCAGCCCGATCGCGTTGATGACCATCGTGTCCAGCGCAAGGATGCGGTCGCCGACGTGCGGCCCGCGCAACAGGCGCACCATGGCCAGCACCTGCGCAAGGCTCACGGCACCAATGGCGAAGTAAAGGGCGATTTCGGTCATGCGAAGATCTCCTTCAGGCGGCTTTCGTATCGGGCCTTGATGTCGTCGCGCACCGCGTCCGGGTCCGGCGCGTGCAGCGCATGGACCAGCAGGGCGGTGCCGTCGGCGCTCAGGTCCGCGGACAGGGTGCCGGGGGTCAGGGTGATCGACCCCGCAAGGATCGTGATCGCCTCGGGCTTGCGCAGGTCCAGTGGCACGGTGATCCACGCGGGCTGCAGGCTGTCGTTGCCGCGAAACAGGATCTGCAGGGCGACGGTGATGTTCGACTTGATGATGTCGAAGATCACGATCACGCAATAGACGATCATCCCGAAGGGCCGCGCCACCGGCGGCCGGTCGGGCCAGTAGGCAGAGGTCAGGATCGGGATCAGCAGCCCCAAAATCGTGCCGAAGACCACCGTCCCCAGCGTCAGGCTGTTGTTCAGCAGGCACCAGACGACCACCAGCAGCAGCGTCAGAAGCGGATGCGGCAGCAGCCTTCGGGTCAGTCGCAGCGGCATCTCAGTGACCCTCCTCGGTGGTATCGGTCGCGGCGTCGTCATGCGCGTCCGCGTCGCCGTGATCGTCCTTGATCTCCTTGCCCGGCATCGACAGCACCGCGGCGATATAGGGCTGCGTGTTGAACAGTTGCGCCGCGGTCGCGTTCAGATGTCCCGTCACAGGCCCGGCAAAGACCGTCAGCGCGACCAGCAGCCCCAGCAGGCTGCCGATGGCGACCATCGGCAGGGCCGGCTCCGGCGCGTCGTGCTCTTTCGTGTTGGCCTCGCCCGCCTCGGACTCGGGGTCCTCCTCACGCTCTGCCGCGACCTGATGCGACCGCCAGAAGATCTGGCTGCCCGCCCGGCCAAAGCCCACGACGGCGACCAGCGACCCGGCCAGAACCGTCCCCCAGACCCACCACACCAGCGCCGATCCCCGCGCCGCGTCGAGGATCAGAAGCTTGCCGACGAAGCCCGACAACGGCGGCAGGCCGGTCATCGCGATGGCCGCGACAAAGAACATGCCCGCCACCAGCGGCCCGCCCGCGACGGGCACCGCGTCGCGCAGCCAGACGCCGACGCCTGTGCGCCGGTCGCGCAGCACGTCGACCAGCAGGAACAGCGCCGCCGTGGCAAAGGTGGAGTGTATCGCGTAGTAAAGCGCCGCAACGATGCCTGACGCGGTAAAGACCGCAACCGCCGACAGCAGCATTCCCATCGACCCGATGACCGAAAAGGCGACCAGCTTGTCGATCCGGCGCGACCCCAGCACGCCGATCATGCCCATCGCCAGCGTCAGCAGTGCGGCCGGCAGCAGCCAAGTATCGAACAGGCCGCGGGTGATCTCCAGCTCCGGCGGAAAGACCAGCGTGTACATGCGGATGATGCCGTAGGCGCCGACCTTGGTCATGATCGCGAACAGCGCGGCGACCGGGGCGGGGGCTTCGGCATAGCTGCCGGGCAACCAGAAATGCAGCGGCAGCACGGCCGCCTTGACGGCGAAGACCAGCAGCAGCAGCACCGCGGCGACCCGGATGCCCGCACTGTTGGCGGCATCCAGCGCCGCGACGCGCATCGCAAGGTCCGCCATGTTCAGCGTGCCGGTCTTGGCATAGATCGTGCCCAGCGCGAACAGGAACAGGGTGGAGCCCAGAAGGTTGTAGAGCACATACTGCGTGCCCGCCCGCAACCGCCGCTGGCCGCCGCTATGGATCATCAGACCGTAGGACGCGATCAGCAGCACTTCGAAGAAAACGAAGAGGTTGAAGGCGTCGCCGGTCAGGAACGCCCCCATGATCCCCATCAGCTGGAACTGATAGAGTGGATGAAAATGCGCGCCCCGGCGGTCCCAACCGGACCCGACCGCATAAAGCAGCACCAGCGGCGCCAGAATGGCCGTGACCAGCACCATCAGCGTGCTCAACCGGTCCGCCACCAGAACGATGCCGAAGGGCGCCTGCCAGTGGCCCAGCTGGTAGACGCTGATCGTGCCGTCACGCGCCTGCCAGAACAGGCCCAGCGCCACGGCCAGCAGGGCAAAGGTGCCGGCGACGGACAGCACCCGCTGCAGCGACAAATGGAACCGCGCGACCAGCACCAGAATGGCAGCCAGCATCGCCGGCAGAACGACAGGAGCGACGAGCCAATGGGTCATTCGACGGCCTCTCCGCGCAGGGCATGCGGGGCCGTCGGAATCTCCGCATCGCGCGCGGGCACGTCGACCAGATCCTCGCCGGCGCTCAGGTAGGACCCCAGCGCCATGATGACGACCACCGCCGTCATCCCGAAGGAAATCACGATCGCCGTCAGCACAAGCGCCTGCGGAATCGGATCGGTATAGACCTCTATCCCGTCGCGCAGCACCGGCGCCGCGTTCAGCGCCAGCCGACCCGAGGCGAAGAGAAACACGTTGACGGCATAGCTCAGCAGCGAGGTGCCGATGATGACCGGAAAGGTGCGTAGGCGCAGCACCATGTAGATGCCGGCGGCGGTCAGCACGCCGATGGCGGTGGACATGAGGAATTCCACGGTCAGCCCTCCTGCTTGACGGATGGACGGGACGGGTCGATGTCCATGGCGTGTTCGTTCGTCTCGGTCCCGGCCCTCCGGCCAAGGCGAGAGAAACTTTCCAGCGACAGCATTACCGCCCCCACGACGGCGAGGAAGACGCCAAGGTCGAAGGCCGCAGCCGTCGCCAGCTCGAACTCGTTCATCGGCGGAATGCGGAAATAGCCGAAGGCGGACGTCAGGAACGGTTCTCCTGCGAACCACGACCCGATGCCGGTCAGCCCCGCGACAAGCACGCCCGCCCCGATGATCCCGTGATAGGGATAGCGCTGGCGGCTGTCCGCCCAGGCAAAGCCCGACGCCATGTATTGCATCACCACGGCAATCGCCACGATCAGGCCCGCGACGAAGCCGCCGCCGGGCTCGTTATGGCCGCGCAGGAAGATGTAGACGCCGACCATCAGCACCACGGGCATCATCACCCGGGTCAGCACGACCATCATCAGCGGATGCGCGTCACCGGCGCGCGCCTCCTCGAAATCGCGGTTCAGCAGTTTCGCGCGGACCTCGCCGTTCAGCAGCGCCTCGGTCAAGGCATAGATCACCAGCGCGGCGATCCCCAGCACGATGATCTCGCCAAAGGTATCGAAGCCCCGGAAGTCCACGAGGATCACGTTCACGACGTTGTCGCCGCCACCGCCCTTGTAGGAATTGGCCAGATGATATTCCGACATGGATGTCATCGGGAAATCGCCCATCAGGATCGTCCATGTCAGCGCCGCCACCGCGACGCCGCCGCCGATGGCGATCACCGCATCCCGCGTGCGCCGCCCGGCGGTCGATTCCGCCGGTGTGCGGTTCGGCAGGAAGTTCAGTGCCAGCAGCAGCAGGATGATCGTCACCACCTCGACCGAGATCTGCGTCAGCGCAAGATCGGGGGCCGAGAAGTAGTTGAAGCTCATCGAGACGATCAACCCGATGATCCCCATCAGGATCAGCACCGCCAGCCGGTTGCGATGATAAAGCACGAGGAACCCCGCCGCCGCGATCAGCATCGCCCACAGCGCCACGCCCACCGGTGTGATCGGCAGCATCGCCCGCGTCGGGGCAACGGCGTCGCCGGTGAACCACGCATGCGCGCCCAGCCCAACCACCGTCACCACGAAGATCGCCGCGTAGCGGGTAAAGCTGCCGTCATGCAGCCGGTGGCTGAACCGCGCCGCGCCGTTGGCCAGCGCCTTGATCAGGCTGTCAAAGATGTCCTTCGCCTCTGGCCGCGGCATCGCATGCCAGACGCGGGCCAGGGGACCGAACAGCGCCAGCCAGATCAGCCCGCCTACGACCGCGATCGCCGACATCGCCAGCGCGGGCGTCAGGCCGTGCCACAGGGCCAGATGCTCTTCCGGCATCTCTGCCACGCCGCCGACGACGGCCCCGGTCACCAGCCGCACGAAGGGTTCCGCCAGGAACGGTGCGATGCCAAGGCCCACGACGGGAATCATCAGCAGGGCAGGGGGCAGCCACAGACCCGGTTCCGGATCATGGGGATGCGCCGGGTAATCGTGCCGCTCCGCCCCCAGAAAGGTGTGGCTGATGAAGCGGAACGAATAGGCGGCGGAAAACAGCGCCCCCAGCGTCGCCACGACGGTCACCAGCAGCGGGCTGTTGAACAGCGTCGTGTGCAACGCCTCCTCCAGCATCATCTCTTTCGACACGAAACCGTTGAACAGCGGAATTCCCGCCATCGACAGCCCCGCCAGCGTCGCGATCAGGAAGGTCAGCGGCATCAGGTGCCGCAACCCGCCCAGCTTCTTCATGTCGCGCGTATGCACCCCGTGATCGACGATCCCCGCCACCATGAACAGCGCCGCCTTGAAGCTCGCATGGTTCAGGATGTGGAACACCGCCGCCATCGCGCCGAAGGTCGTGCCGGTCCCCAGCAGGAAGCAGATCAGCCCCAGATGCGATACGGTCGAAAAGGCCAGCAGCGCCTTCAGGTCGTCCTTGAAGAAGGCGATGAAGGCCCCGATCACCATGGTCAGCAGGCCCACCGAACAGACCAGCGTGACCCAGACCTCCGTCCCGCTCAGCACCGGCCACAGCCGTGCCATCAGGAACAGACCCGCCTTCACCATGGTCGCGGAATGCAGATAGGCCGACACCGGCGTCGGCGCGCTCATCGCGTGCGGCAGCCAGAAGTGGAACGGGAACTGCGCGGATTTCGTGAAGCACCCCGTCAAGATCAGCAGCAGCGCCGGCAGATACAGGGGCGAGGCCTGGATCAGCTCGCGGTTCTGCAGGATCACCGTCAGGTCATAGCTGCCGACAATCTGGCCAAGGATCAGCATGCCGCCGATCATCGCAAGGCCACCCATGCCGGTCACGGTCAGCGCCATCCGCGCACCCTGACGCCCCTCCGGCAGATGCTTCCAGAAGCCGATCAGCAGGAAGGACGACAGCGACGTCAGCTCCCAGAAGACCAGCAATATCAGGACGTTGTCCGATAGCACGATGCCCACCATCGCGCCTTGGAACAGCAGCAGATAGCTATAGAATTCGCCCATGTTGTCGTCGCGCGACAGATACCAGCGGGCATAGGCGATGATCAGCAGTCCGATCCCAAGGATCAGCCCCGCGAACATCAGCCCCAGCGGGTCGAGGAACAGGTCGAGGTTCATCCCCAGCCCCGGCAGCCAGTCCAGCCGCGCGGTCGGAACCTCTCCGCGCCAGACGCCGGGCAGATGCGTCATCAGCCCGATGAAGGCCAGCGCCGTCACGGTAAAGGTGGTGACGAAGCACACCTGCCGACCGGCCCTGATCATCAGGCCGGGCAGCAGCGCACCGAGGAAGGGCAGGGCGACGATGAGAAACAGTGACATGGCGGTATTTATCGCGGACAGGAACCGGAACGACCAGCCCTTGAAATCCGAATAATGCTTCCTTACCCGCTCTCGGGGCCGTGATGACGAAAAATTCAGAAGCAATCGGGCATTCGCCCGCCGTCTCAGGCCAGATGATCCGCCACCGCGCGCAGGATCGCGCGCCCCTCCGGCGTCGCCGCGGGCCAGAGGTGCCACATGTGAAACAGGTCCGGCAACACCTGCAGCGTCAGTCCGACCCCAGAGCGGGCCGCACGGGCGGCGAACAGCAGCGTGTCGTCCAGCAGCACCTCTGTCGTCGTGGCCGCCATCAACAGGGGCGGCAGGCCAGACGTATCGCCCAGCAGCGGCGAAGCCTTCGGATCATCGTCCGGCAGATGCCCCAGCGCCATGTCCGACAACCGCCGGTCCTGTGCATCGTCGTTCATCAGGTCGGTGTCGGAATTGCGCGTCCGCGTCGTGCTCTGCCCGCTGCGGTCGGTATTGGGTGACAGCACCGCCAGTCGCCGCATCTGATGCGGTCGGGACATGCCCAGCACCAGCCCCAGATGCCCACCTGCGCTGTCGCCCACCACATCGGGCCGGTCCAAAGCCGTCAGGACCGCCAGCGCCGCGTCGCGGGGTGCGGGCCATGGATGCTCTGACGCCAGCGGATAGTCGGGCACGAAGACCGGCCGCCCGGTCAGGTCCGCCAGCACCCGCGCCGGGGCGGCATGGCTGTCCGACCCGCCAAAGACGTAGCCGCCACCGTGCAACCAGACGATCGGCCGCCCGCCGGTGCCGAACCAGCGCCCGTCGCAGCCGCCGACCGAGTCCACCGGGGGCAGGTCGGGCGGTCCGCCCGGATGCGCCAGTCGCAGAAAGGCCGCCCGCATCTCTGCGGGCGACCCTTCCACCGGATTGGCACGGATGTGATCCTCCAGCCCGGCGCGATCCATCAGACGTTGATCGACCCGACCGCACCGCCGTCGATGCGCCAGTTGGACCCCGTGACGAAGGACGACAGCTCGCTGCACAGGAAGGCGATCACCGGGGCGACCTCCTCGACCTTGCCGCGCCGCTTTAGCACAAGGTAGGGGCGCTCTTCGTCGAGGAAGCTTTCCACCGCCTCGTCGAAAGAGCAGTTCTCTTCCTCCGACCGCTTCTCCATCATGCCGTCGGTCATCGGCGTCTCGATGAACGCGGGCGCGATGCAGTTCACCAGCAGGCCCTTGCCGGAATGCGCCATTGCGATGCTCTTGGCATGGCTCAGCAGCGCCGACTTGGCAGAGTTGTAGACCGTCTCCTCGGGGTAGGGCTGTGCGACGTTTTCCGAGGTGACAAAGACCACGCGGCCCCAGCCGCGGTCGATCATCGGCGGGCACAGGTGCCGCGCCAGCCGGACGCCCGACAAGAAGTCGATGTTCAGCGCGTCGTCCCAGTCATCCTCTGACATCTCCAGCGGGTCGCCCTTGGCGCCCGTCACGCCGGCGGCGTGCACCCAGATGTCGAAATCGGTGCCGGCTTCCTTCACGAAGGCGTCGACGCCCTCCTTGCTGGACAGATCGCCGGCGATGCAGGTGATCCCGAATTCCTCGCGCACGGGGGCAAGGTCCTCTTCCTTCAGGTCCGTCGCGGTGACGGTCACGCCCGCCTCGATGAACCGCTTGATCGTCTCGATGCCCATGCCGCCCGAACCGCCGGTGATCAGCGCGCGTCTGCCCTTGATGCCAAGATCCATGTCCTGCTCCTCAGATGAAAGTATCGGCGCTCAACAGGGGGCGGGGCAAAGTTGTTCCGCTGCACGCGCATTGTCGCAGGCGGGAACAACGCTGCACCGCGGCAGTTGTCGCGGGAACCTCGATAAAAGGAACGCCCCATGACGGATGCCCCCCATATTCCCGCCCAGCATCAGGATTCCATGCCCGCGGACGAATACAAGATGGACCCCGCCCCCGACTACATGCCGCGCCATCCGGGTGTGGGCAAACTGACGGGCAAGGTCGCCCTGATCACCGGTGGTGACAGCGGCATCGGTCGCGCCGTCTCCGTCCTCTTTGCCCGCGAGGGTGCCAAGGTCGCCATCGCCTACCTGAACGAGGACAAGGACGCAGAGGAAACCAGACGTCTGGTCGAGGCGGAAGGGTCAGAGGCCCTGCTGATCGCCGGTGACCTCGGCGTGAAAGAGCACGCCACCGATGCGGTGGAAAAGACCGTCGCCCGGTTCGGCCAGCTCGACATCCTCATCAACAACGCCGCCATGCAGTGGATCGACGAGGACCTGACCGAACTGTCGGAAGAGCGTCTGCGCCGCACCATGGACAGCAACGTCATGTCCTACTTCTTCTGCACGCAGGCAGCGCTGCCGCACCTCAAGGAAGGCGCCTGCATCGTGAACACGACCAGCGTGAACGCCTTCAAGGGCAACGATTCGCTGATCGCCTACTCCACCACCCGCGGCGCATCGCTGGCCTTCAGCCGTTCGATGGCCTCGAACCTCGTGGACAAGGGCATCCGCGTGAACGCCGTGGCCCCCGGCCCGGTCTGGACGCCCTTCATCCCCGGCTCCATGCCCGCCGACATGGTCGAGGATTTCGGCTCCTCCTCGCCCATGGGCCGCGCCGGCCAGCCGTGGGAAATCGCCACCGCCTTCCTCTTCCTCGCGTCCTCAGACGGCAGTTTCTTCACCGGCCAGACCCTGCACCCGAACGGAGGCATGATCGTTGGCGCGTAAGTCCGCGCCCGCGATCTACCAGATCTACCCGCGCTCGTTTCAGGACACGACCGGCAACGGTGTCGGCGACATTCAGGGCATCATCCAGCGCCTCGATCATGTCGCCGGCCTTGGTGTCGATGCGATCTGGTTGTCGCCGCTTTACGTCTCGCCCTGGATGGACGGCGGCTACGACATCGTCGACCACACCGCCATCGATCCGCGCTTCGGCACGATGGCGGATTTCGACGCGCTTGTGGAAAAGGCGCATGGCCTCGGCCTGCAGGTCTACATGGATCAGGTGCTGAACCACACCAGCGATCAGGCACCGTGGTTTCAGGCCGCCATCGCCGGGGATGACGAAAAGGCCGACTACTACCTCTGGCGCGATCCCAAACCCGACGGCAGCCCGCCCAACAACTGGCTGGCCCAGTTCGGCCTGCCCGCATGGACGTGGAACCACAAGCGGCGGCAATACTACCTGCACCAGTTCCTGCCGCAGCAGCCCAGCCTCAACCTGCGCAATCCCGCCGTGCAGGACATGATCGCCCGGCAGATGAAGGGCTGGCGCGACCGTGGCGTCGACGGCTTCCGCTTCGACGTCGTTACCGCCTTCCTCTGGGACGACAGCCTCAGCGACAATCCCCCCGCCACGCCAAAGGTGCACCGCAAGGTCGCAGGAGAGGTCTTCAATCCCTACACCTATCAGGACCATGTCTACGACATGCTTCCGGGCGACGGTGCGGCCTACGCCGAAAACCTGCGCAAGTGGGCGGGCGACGACGCCTACCTGATCGGAGAGAGCACCTCCGGCAACAAGTCCATCGAACTCGCCATGGCCTTCACCGAGCCGGGCCGCCTTGATTGCGTCTATACCACCGACCTGCCGGAAGAACGCGGCAGCCCTGCAATCGTCACGGACATCATCGACCGCGCCGACAGCCTGCAACGCCTTGCCGGCTGGCTGTCCAGTCACGATCAACCGCGCCACGGTCGCGGCGATTCCTCTGACCCGGTGCTGGCGCTGCAGATGGCCTTCCTGCCCGGCCCCTGGATCATCTACCAGGGCGAGGAATACGGCCTGCCGCAGCCGAAACTCAAGAAAGAGGACGTGACCGACCCCCTCGATCTGCTTTACTGGCCCGACGGGCCGGGCCGCGAAGGCGCGCGGGTGCCGATGCCGTGGGACGCCGTGGCCGACAGCTACGCCTTTACCAAGGGAACGCCCTGGCTGCCGATGACCTGGGACCGGGCCGCCATCCAGCGGGCACAGGCGCAGCTTGCGCCCTTCTATCGCCAGATCATCGGCCTGCGCCGCGATCTGGGCTGGGCCACGGCCAAGGTCGTGGATTGCTCCGCCCGCGACGACCGGCTCGACCTGTCGATCCGCACCGCAGAGGGGCGGACGTTTCGCGGGCTGTTCAGCCACGGCGCCGGCGATTTTGCTGACCTGCCCGCCGGCGATCCTGTGGTGACCGCCGATGCCCTCTGCCCGACGCTGGCCCCGAACGGCTGGTTCGGCGCCGTCTGGTCGGTGTAAGGCAAAGGCCCCGCCGGCCGGCATGCGCCGGCGGGGCCTTCGCGTCATTCCTCGGGCGCGTAGTCCTGCGTCAGCACCACGACCGACTGCCAGTCCACGGTCAGCGAACCCTCGTGCGTGGCATCGGCCGCCGGATCGTCCGCGCTGGTATCCAGCCGCTGCACCCATTCGCCGTCCGGCAGGGTGAACTCCGCCGGATCGCCCGCATTGAAGATCATCAGGATATCGCAATCCGACGCCGTGGTGATGCGCTTGGCCAGACAGCGCAACCCGCCGTCGTGCCAGTCGTCCTCGGTCATCTCGCGCCCTTCGGGATGATGCCAGCGGGTCGCCTTGCCGTCAGACAGGTCCGCATTGCCAAAGTTGGTGTCGACGAAACCTTCCAGATCGCGCCGCAGGGCGATGGCCGCGGCGGCGGACCGCGTCAGGCTGTCGTCCGCCTCTTCCCAGTTCAGCCAGGTGATCTCGTTGTCCTGGCAATAGGCGTTGTTGTTGCCGTCCTGCGTCTGTCCGAACTCGTCGCCCGCAAGGATCATCGGCACGCCCTGCGCCAGCAGGACAGTGGCCTGCGCCGCCTTCACCCGGCGCCGACGCGCCTCCATGATGTCTGCGTCATCCGTCGGCCCTTCGGCGCCAAGGTTGTCGCTGAGGTTGTTGTCGTGGCCGTCGCGACCGTCCTCGCCGTTTGCCTCGTTGTGCTTGTCGTTGTAGGCGGTGGTATCCCACAGGGTGAACCCGTCGTGCGCCGCGACGAAGTTGATGGACGACGTTGCCGGCCGGTTGTCGTGGTCGAACTGCACCGGCGATCCCGACAGCCGCTCGCTCAGCGGCCCGGTCATGCTGTCGTCGCGCCGCCAGAACGCGCGGATGTCGTCGCGCGCCTTGTCGTTCCATTCGCGGAACGGCCAGACGAAGCCGCCGACCTGATAGCCGCCGTCGCCGATGTCCCAGGGTTCCGCGATCAGCTTGACCGCCGACAGCACCGGGTCCTGCCGGATCGTGGCAAAGAAGTTGCCGCTGCGGTCGAACCCGTCCGAATCCCGCGCCAGCGTGGATGCAAGGTCGAAGCGGAAGCCGTCCACATGCATGACCTCGACCCAGTAGCGCAGCGAATCCATCACCATCCGCAATACCATCGGATGCTGCACGTTCAGCGTGTTGCCGGTCCCGGTGGTGTCGTAGACGTGCCGCTTGTCCTCGCCGGTCATGTAGTAGGATTCGTTGTCGATCCCCCGGAACGACAGCGTCGGGCCCATCTCGTTGCCTTCGCAGGTGTGGTTGTAGACCACGTCGAGGATCACCTCGATTCCCGCCGCGTGGAACCGGTCGATGGCCGTCTTGACCTCCTGGATGTCCCAGCTTTTCAGATAGCCCTGATGCGGCGCAAAGAACGACAGGGTGTTGTAGCCCCAGTAGTTGCTCAGCCCTTTCTCGATCAGATAGTTGTCGTTGGCGAAGGCGTGGATCGGCAACAGCTCGATCGCGGTGACGCCCAGCTTCGTCAGATGTTCCAGCACCGGGTCGGCCGACAGGCCGGCAAAGGTGCCGCGGTCCGCCTGCACGATGCCCGGGTGGCGCATGGTCAGGCCCTTGACGTGCGCTTCGTAGATCACGGTCTGATCCCAGCGGGTGCGCAGCGCGTCCGACCGGTCCCAGGCATAGGAATCGTCCACCACCACGCCTTTGGGCATGAAGGCCGCGCTGTCGCGCTCGTCGAACGTCAGGTCGTCTTCGCCCACCTTGTAGCCGAACAGGGAATCGTCCCACTGGATGTTGCCCATCAGCGCCCGCGCATAGGGGTCCAGCAGCAGCTTGTTGGGGTTGTAGCGATGGCCCTTCTTCGGCGCATAGGGGCCGTGGACGCGGTAGCCGTAACGCTGCCCGACCCCGACGCCGGGGATGAAACCGTGCCAGACGCCGCCTTCCATGCAGGGCAGGGTGATGCGCGCGGTCTCGTGCTGGCCGCCTTCGTCGAACAGGCACAGTTCCACCTTGTCGGCGCTGTTGGAAAACAGGGCAAAGTTCGTGCCGCCGTCGCGGGGATCGGCCCCCAGCTTGTCGGGGCGTGCCAGCGAAAGGTCGAACGTCACATCGACCGGCGTTTGGTCCGTCATGGTCTATAATCCTTCAAGCGACACGGTGGTCGCGCATTGGGGCATCCGTAACGGGCGCCCGTTTACCTCGGTCAACGCTGCGCCGCGGCGGCTGTTCCGGTCGCACCGGGCATTCCGTTGACGCCCATTGCCGTTCAGCCCGTCCTGCCCGGTTTTGCGGCAGGCGCGGCACTGTCGTCCCACGTGACGACCGGATCGTCACCGGTGTCGCAACGCAGCGTCAGCCGGCGGTTTCCGTCGTCCCGCGTCAGCGCCACCGCACCGCCCGCGTCACGCGCGATCGTGCAGCCGGCGGTATCGAAGAACGCAGGGTCCGCAGATCGCAGCAGCAGCAGATCCCGCGACAGCCGCGCCTTGTCGCCCGCGAAACCACCCGCCTCCGTCAGGTGCATCAGCGCATCCAGATCGACCGGGCGCCGGTTGTCGGGGTCGGTCAGCGCAAAGTGCGGCCCGAGGCAGCCGCGATAGATGTCCGGCACGCCGGTCATCGCGATCTTCAGCGCGGTCTGCACCAGCGACAGCCGCTGTCCCAACGCGATCAGCCGGTCCAGTGCCGCCGGTGCCGTGTCGCGCCACTGCGCCGTCAGGTGGGGGATCAGGTTCAGCACCCGCGCCTCCGCCGCCTCGTCCGGATGGGTCCAGTTGGTGACGCGCTTGGCCTCGCGCATCGCCTTGGTCATGTGATCCCGCAACCGCGTGTCCAGATCGTCCTCGCCCCAGATCGCAAGCGCGCTTTGCACCATGTACCACCGCGTGTTCGGCCGCACGGCGTCCGCGCCCTTCAGCGTCGCCACCCCATCGACCAGCGCGATCAGGTCCGCGGGCAGCCGGGAACAGGCCACCAGCCGCATCCGCGCATCCTCGGACCGCTTGGTATCGTGGGAAGAGGTCAGCGTGATCGCCATTGGCAACCGGTCCGCCAGCCAGTCGTTCATGGCGTCGTCGATGATCGTCACGTCGTCCGGATCGGCCCCCACCTCGTTCGCGGCGATATAGGCGTTCCAGCGGAACCCGGCGGTATCCTCGTGCGATTTCGCCAGCAGCGCGCCGGTCACCTGCTGGAAGCGCACCTGCAGCCGTGCGGCTTCGGGCGTCTGGGGCGACAGGATGCAGTCGGTCAGCAGCCGAACGACATGATCGCTGCGCAGTCCCTCCGCGGCCTCGTCCGCCACCCGGTGCATCAGCGCCACGTCGTCCTCGCGGTTGTCTGCCCCTGCCAGATAGGTGCGATAGCGTGGAAACGCGACCAGCAGCGCCACGACAGCCTCGCGCAGCGCCTCCTGCCCCTGCTCGTCGCCAGCGGCGACCGCCGCCGCGTCCGCCAGCACGATCATCTGTTGCAGCTCCGCCGCCAGATCCTGCCGGATCACCTCGTTCTTGGCGGCGATCAGCGCCTTGTGAAAGCTGCCGCTGCGCCCGGTCTGTTCCTGCCACGCCGCCATCAGCCGCGCGTGACCGTCCGCATCCGTCAGCAGCCGCGCGATCTGGCGCGCCGCCTCGTAACCCGTGGTGCCCGCCAGCCCCCAGTCCGGCAATGCCTCGTCGCCGGTCAGGATCTTCTCGACCCAGATCGGCGTGTCCGGCAGACGCGCCTTCAGCGTCTCCAGATAGGCGGCGGGATCTGCCAGCCCGTCGATGTGATCCAGCCGCAGACCCTGCACAAGGCCACCGTCCACAAGGTCAAAGACCTTGCGGTGCATGTCCTCGAACACCGCGTCATCCTCCACCCGCATCCCGATCAGTCCGGTCACGTTGAAAAAGCGCCGGTGCGTGATGCTGTCACGCTCACGCTGCCACGGCACCAGCCGCCAGACCTGCGCATCGTGCAGCGCGCCCATGTCGGTCTCGTCGCCGACCGTCGCCGGGTCCAGCGGCACCGCCAGATCGCCGACGCACAGCACCGGCCCGTCGGCGGCCCGGTCGAGCGTGACCTCCCCCCGCTCCACCAGCGCGTCGAAACCGTCGGTCAGAAAGGGCAGCATCAGCCGCTCCGACCAGTCGATGTCGAAGTGCGGCGCAAAGGCGCTGTCGGTCCCGTGCCGCAGCAGATCGCGCAGCCACGGATTTTCCAGCGAGAACGCCGTGTGGTTCGGCACGATGTCGAGGACGATGCCGATCCCCGCCGCCTGCGCCGCCTGCGCCAATGCGGCAAAGCCCGCATCGCCGCCCAGATCCGCCTCGATCGCGTTCGGGTCGATCACGTCGTAGCCGTGCGTCGATCCCGCCTGCGCCGCAAAGATCGGCGACAGGTACAGGTGGCTGATCCCGTTCGCGGCCAGATGCGGCAGGTAGTCCTGCGCCGTGGCAAAGGTGACACCTTCGCGCAGTTGCAGGCGGTAGGTGGCAGTCAGTGAAATCATCTTGTCTCTATCCATGTGCAGAATGCAAAATTATCCTCGGGCGCGCCCAGTCGCAGCCCGGTCGCGTCGCCGCCCCACAGATCCGGCGGCACGGCCTGACCCAGTTGCACGACGCAGTTCAGGTCGCCGGTCTCAAAGCGCCAACAGACCCGCAGCGCCCTGGGCCCGATGATCCAGACGTCGGCCCCGGTCTGGCCGCTGTGCAGCAGCGGCACGACATGGCTGCGGCGCCAGTCCAGCAGCCGTCGGGTCAGCGCCCGCCAGTCGTCCGCATCGTCTGGCGGCGTGTCATAGGGGCGCGCGTCCGTGAAGGTCGACAGCGCCATTGGATCGGGCAGGTCGCCGCCAAAGCCGCCGAAGGCGCTGAACTCCTCCAGCCGCCCCTTGCGGACGATATCCGCCAGATCGCCCTCGAAATCGCAGAAGAACGGGAACGGCGTGCGCGCGCCGATCTCTTCGCCCTGAAACAGCATCGGCACGAAGGGCGCGGTCAGCAGCAGCCCGTGGGCCACGCGCATCGCCTCCGGTCCCGCCAGCGCGATCAGCCGTTCGCCAAGCGCGCGGTTGCCGATCTGATCGTGCGTCTGATTGGCGTTGACGAAGGCCTCGGGCGGCAGGTGCCCGCTCGGCGCGCCGCGTGTGTCGGCCCGGTCGTTGCGCGGCGTCCCCTGCGCCACGTGACCTTCGGTCAGCGCGACCGCCAGATCGGCCATCGGATCGACGGCGAAGGGCGCGTAATAGCCCTCGTCCTCGCCCGTCAGCAGGCAGTGCAGGCTGTGGTGATA
Source organism: Loktanella atrilutea (assembly GCF_900128995.1). Lineage (GTDB taxonomy): Bacteria > Pseudomonadota > Alphaproteobacteria > Rhodobacterales > Rhodobacteraceae > Loktanella > Loktanella atrilutea. Next base: position 139,857 of record NZ_FQUE01000010.1, read on the forward strand.
ATCGTCGTTCCACTGCGCGTCCGTCACACCGTCGTCGCGATGGTCCGGCAGGTTGCGCTCGTCTTCGGCGATCAGGTGCAGGGGGCGGTGCAGGTCCAGTGCCCGCAGCCGCTGCGACAGGGCCTTCAGGAATTCCGGGGTCGAGGGGTCCTGCAACTGGTGCACCGCATCCAGCCGCAGGCCGTCCACGCCGAACTCCGCGATCCACATGATCGCGTTCGCGATGAAGAACTCCCGCACCGGTCCTTGCGTGAAATCGATCGCGGGGCCCCAAGGGGTCGTGCGGTTGGCGTCGAAGAACGCGGGGGTGACGCCGCCCAGATAGGCCCCCTCCGGCCCGAAGTGGTTGTAGACGACGTCGAGGATCACCGACATCCCCAGCCCGTGCGCCGCCGTGACGAAATCCGCGAAATCGCCGGGCGTGCCATAGGCCGGATGCACCGCGTGGGGCAGCACGCCGTCGTAGCCCCAGCCGCGGTTTCCCGCGAACTGCGCGATCGGCATGACCTCGACGGTGTTGATGCCAAGGGCCACCAGATCCGGCAGGCGGCGCGCGGCGGCGGCAAAGGTGCCTTCGGTCGTGAAGGTGCCGATGTGGATCTCGCTGATGACCGCCTCGCACCAGGGCCGGCCGGTCCAGCCGTCCTGCACCCGGCGCGGCAACGTCAGCAGCGACGGCCCGTGGACCGTGTCCCGCTGCCGGCGAGAGGCGGGGTCGGGCAGGGTCTGCCCGTCGATGGCAAGGCGATAGGGCGTGTCCGCCTCCGCCGCGATCTCTGCCCGGAACGTGCCGTCGGCACCCTTCGCCATCGCCTGTGGCGCACCATCGCCGACGATGACCGCGGCCTCTGTCGCATCCGGCGACCAGATCGCGACGGACCAGCGACCATCCCCGACGGGGCGCGCGCCCCAGTGTTGCGGCGCCTCTGCCTCCATCGTCGTCGACTCCCATTGGCCTGTTCGCAAATCAACGCGACATTGTATGCGGCGGTTCCGTCGACGCAGGCCCGCTGCGACGATGAAAGCCTTTGTCCCGCGGAAAACACGGTCTAGGTTGCGGCAGATCAGCAAGGGGCCTCAGGTGACGGACGAAACGACGCCGCGGACACGCAGCAGTGCGGCGACATGGGTCGGTTTTGCCGCCATGTGTCTCGGCATGTTCATGGCGATCCTCGACGTGCAGATCGTCGCCACGTCCTTGCCCGACATCCAGTCCGCGCTCGGCATCGCCCCCGACGCGATGAGCTGGGTGCAGACCGCCTACCTTATCGCAGAGGTCATCGCGATCCCGCTCACGGGCCTGTTGATGCGCGCCCTGTCGATGCGCTGGCTCTTTGTCATCGCGACAGGCGTCTTCACCGCGGCCTCCGTCGGCTGCGCCGCGTCGCAGGGCTTCAACAGCCTGATCGCATGGCGCGTGCTGCAGGGCTTCGCCGGCGGCACGCTGATCCCCGCCGTCTTCGCCGCCGTCTTCCTGCTGTTCCCCCTGCGGCAGCAGGCCTTCGCCACCACGCTCGCGGGCGTCGTCGCGGTGCTGGCCCCGACCGTCGGCCCCATCGTCGGCGGCTGGATCACCTCGACCTACTCGTGGCACTGGCTCTTCCTCGTGAATGTCGTACCCGGCATCGTCGCCGTGGCGCTGGCCGCAGGACTGGTGCCCGCCACCGCGGCCAACCTGAAAGAGGTCCGCCGCGTCGACTGGCTCTCGCTCGCCTTCATGGCGCTGGCCCTCGCCACGCTGGAAATCGCGCTGAAAGAGGCGCCGACGCGGGGCTGGCTCTCGCCCCTCGTCATCGGCCTCTTCGCCGTGGCGGTGGCCAGCGGAAGCGCCTTCGTCCGCCGCAGCCTGACCCACGCTGCCCCCATCGTGGCCCTGCGCAGCTTTGCCGACCGGCGCTTCACCATCGCCTGCATCCTGTCCTTCGTCCTCGGCATCGGCCTCTTCGGCTCCACCTACCTCATGCCGGTCTTCCTCGCCTTCGTCCGCGACCATTCGGCGCTGGAAATCGGGACGATCATGCTCGTCACCGGTGTGGCGCAACTCGTCGTCGCCCCCATCGCCGTCCTCGCGGAAAAGCGGGTCCCCGCCCGCATCCTCACCGCCGCCGGCTTCGCCTTCTTTGCCGTGGGCCTCGGCATGAGCGTGTTCCAGACCCCGCGCACCGACTATGATCAGATGTTCTGGCCGCAGGTCGTCCGCGGCCTCGCCATCATGTTCTGCCTGCTGCCGCCCACCCGCATGGCGCTGGGCCACCTGACCGAGGCAGAGGTGCCGGACGCCAGCGGCGTCTTCAATCTGATGCGCAACCTCGGAGGCGCCATCGGCCTCGCCCTGATCGACACCGTGATCTACGCCCGCGGCCCCGGCCACGCCGCCGACCTGACCGCGCGGCTGGCGGCGGGCGACGCCGACGCCGCGACCTTCATCGGCATCCCGCCCGCCCTGCTGACGGGCGGCGCGCCCACACCTGCGCAGCAAGCCTACCTCGCGCCGCTCATGGAAAAGGCCGCCACGACGCTGGCGATCAACGACGCATGGCTGATGATGGCTGCCCTGACCGCAGCGGCGCTCCTGTGCATCCCCTTCGCCCGCCAGCGCTAGGCCGATGCTGATCGTCACCCACGCCACCCTGCGCAACCCCGCCGTCCTCGCCGTCAAGCAACTGCCGCGCAAGTTCTTCGGCCGCGTCACCCCGTGGCCGCGCCGCGCCGGCCTGAAACACCTCGCCCGCATCGCCATCGAGTTCCAGGGCATCCGTTACATGCTGGCCCTCCTGCCGCTCCTGATCATCGGCATCGTCTGGACAGAGGCCGCGCTGCCCCTCGCGCAGGCCCCCCTGCTGATGATCATCCTGATCTACGTGGTCGAGATGCGCGTCATCCGCGTGCCCGCCAAACGCCGCGCCGGCCTCATGGACCCCGCCGCCGCCGACCGCGGCCTCGACCTGTTGCGCGCACAGGCCCGCGCCGCCCTGACCCGGATCGCGGCTCTGCGCGGTCTGCGCGCGGGCCAGCTGCACCTCGTCATCGAACAATCCGACCTGCGCGGCCTGCCGCCGCTCACCTATGTCTCGGTCCAGTCCGACGACGGCCCGCAGGTCCTCGACCTGACCGAAGCAGAGCGCGCGATCCTGCAGGACACCCTCTTCAAGGGCGACATGACCGAGCGCCTGCTGCACCGCATCAACGCCAGCCAGAACGTCTTCCTGCGGGACATCACCCTCGACGCCCGCGGCGTTTCGGCCCACGCGAGGCTCGCCGCCGCCCTAGCGTGACAGGTCGACCAGCCGGCCGAAGGGCGCCGCGACCCCCGCGGCATCCGGCACCGCCCAGATCACCGGGAAACGCGGGGCAGGGCCGGCAGGCCCGTCCAGATCGGTCAGCACGACCAGCGCGCTCGCCCCCAGCCGCGCCGCATGGGCCACCACCGGCGCGAAATCCGTGCCGCCGCCGCGCGGCATCTCGGGCAGCACCGGCCGGCTCTCGGTCGGCGCCAGCCGCGCGACGTGGCGCAGCCCGTCGTCGAAGACCGCCACATGCAGCTCCACCGCCATCCGCCGGGCGATGCCCGTCACCTCTGCCCAGAACAGCCCCAACCGCACGTCGTCGATGCTGCCAGAGGCATCGAGCCCCACAACCACCCGCGCCACATCGGTCTGCGACCTGTAACCGGCCTCGAACCCCGGCACCGGTGTCCCAGCCCGCTCCGCCTGCGCCGCCGCCGCGATCCAGCGCCGCGCGGGCCTTTGGGACGAGGGGCGCCGCTCCGGCATCACCGCTCGCGTCAGCAACCGCCGCAGGATCACGTTCCACGGCGTCTGCGGTTCCGGCAGATCCGCCAGCCGGTGCAGCGCCGCGCCCACACCGCGCCCGGCGGCGCGCCCCGCCTCCACCGCCCGGCTCAGGTGCTGCTGCCAGCGCGCGGCTTCCTCCGCCGCGCCACCGCCGCCCGTCGCGTCGCCGGGGTCCACATCCGGCACGAACCGCTGGCGCTCCGCGTAGTCCTCCACCGCCGCCCCGCGATCCCCCTCATCGCCCCCTCGTGGCAACAAGGCGAAGTAAAGCCGCTCCACATCCCACTCCGCCAACCCGCCCTCGGCCTGACCCAACCCCTCTCGCAAAAGCCCCTCCAGCGTCACCGCAGGCCGCGGCAACGCGTGATCCGCCGCCAGCAGCACCGTGTTCACCAGCGCATCGGCGGCGAGGTTGAACAGGTCCGGCCGGAATGCGTCCCCGTGCCGCGCCTGCAGATCGCCCATCCGCGCCGAATGGCGCAGCGCGACATGCAGCACGTGATGCGCCGCCAGTCCGATCTGCACATGCCGGGGCAGGGCTTCGAAGTCGGGGCCATAGGTGATGACCGTCCCCGCCGTGCCCGTCGTCGCCCCGTCGCGATGATCGCACCACAGCGCCAGCGCGGCCAGCGCCGGGTCCGCCTCGGCCAGATCGACCAGCGCGGGCCGGGCGCGGGCGGAATGCCGCCCGCTCACCGCTCCGCCACGTAGGCGGCATAGGCCTCCGAACCGCGGAACGCCTCCTGCCAGCCCTGCGCCAAGCTGCGCTCGATCAGCAGCTCCATGCCATGGGTCGTCAGCTCCGCCAGCGGCAGCCGCGCGAAATCGCCGCCGCGCCGGTCCGCCAGATGCCGGATCCCGGCCATGATCGCGATGACCTCCGGCAGCGTCTCGCGCTCCGCCAGCGTGACCAGCGCATAGACCAGCGCCGTCAGCCCGTGCAGGCTTTCGGGATACAGCGCCACCCGCTCGCGCGGGTCTGCCGCGATCATGTCCGCCACCTGCACCGTCGCCGCGATCTCCTGCTCCAGCAGCACGAACTCCGCCGCCGGCGCCTCGCCCAGCGTGCCCGCGATCAGCGTATCGCGCAGCACCCGGTCCGGCACCGCCCGCAGGATCGCGCTGACCCGCGCCCAGCTGCGCGGCGTGCAGGCGATCATCCGCCCCCGCAACAAGGCATCCGCCGTCGTGTCCAGCAGGTCCGGCCGCGTGCGGACAAAGGCGATCACCGCCGGATGCAGCCCCCGCGGCACCGCATAGCGCGCAATCCAGTCCGCGGCTTCGGCCACCACGTTCAGATGGATCAGCCGGTCCGACAGCGCCGTCCCCATCTCATAGGCCACGGCCCCGTCGTCGACCGTATTCCCCGCCGCCACGATGAAGGTGTTGGCCGGCAGCACATGCAGCCCCACCCGCCGCTCCTGCAGCAGACCGTAAACCGTCGGCTGCAGGGCAGGGGCCGCCGCCGTGAGTTCATCAAGGAACAGGATCGCCGACTGGTCCGGGTCATCGGGCAGATCCTCCGGCGGATACCAGACCGTGCGCTTCGCCGCATGGTCATAGAAGGGCAGGCCGCGCAGGTCCTGCGGCTCGATCGTCGTCAGCCGCAGGTCGAACAGGCGGCTGCCGGTTTCTTCGGCCAGCTGGGCCACGATCTCTGTCTTGCCGATGCCGGGGCGGCCATGCAGCATCCAGGACGCGGTCAGATCGCCGCGCATCTGCGCCGCATGGCCCAGCCGCAGCGCCTCCAGCGCGCGGCCGGCGGAAATCGGTGGCGTGTTCACGGACATGGCAATCCTCCCGATACGCGAAATGGACCGCCCGCGCCGGTCATCCAGCCTCAACCCTTTATCAGGCCAAACGATTCTTTTACATAATATGTATCGCATGCGAAACATTTGCTTTTTGAAATGTATTTCCCGGCGCCCTGCATCGCCTTTGACACTGCGCCCCGGCCATGCTCAGGTCGGCCCATGCGCATCCTCTGCCTTCTGCTCCTTCTGCTGTTCCCCGCCGCCGCCATGGCCCAGACCCGCGCCGCGGTCGAGGCGCAGTTCCGCACATGGCTCGACCAGACCGTCTGGCCTCGCGCCAGCCGCGAAGGCGTCAGCCGCGCGACCTTCGACACCGCCTTCCAAGGCGTCACCCTGAACTGGGACCTGCCCGACCTCGTCCCCCCCGGCATGGCCCCGCCCGCGCGCCAGGCGCAACGGCAAAGCGAATTCGGCCAGCCCGGCAAGTACTTCAGCCGCGGCAGCCTCGACGGCGCGACCGCCACCGGCCGCCGGATGGCAAGGCAATACGCCCAGACCCTCGCCGCCGTCGAACGCGCCACCGGCGTCCCGGGCCGCATCATTCTCGGCATCTGGGGCCGCGAAAGCGGCTACGGCCGCGCCGACATTCCCCATGACGTGTTTCAGGTGCTGGGGACCAAGGGCTTCATGTCGACCCGCGCCCCCTATTTCACTGACGAGCTCGTGGCCGCCCTGCAGATCGCGCAACGCGGCGCCGCCCCCCGCGCCATGCGCAGCAGCTGGGCCGGTGCGTTGGGCCAACCGCAGTTCATGCCCTCGAACTACCTTGGCTATGCCGCCGACGGCGACGGCGACGGGCGCGCCGACATCTGGGGCTCCGCCCCCGACACCATCGCCTCGATCGGCACCTACCTCACCCGCCACGGCTGGCAGCCGGGCCGCGACTGGGGGTTCGAGGTTACGGTTCCGGCAAACGTCTCTTGCGCCCTCGAAGGCCCCGATCAGGCCCGCCCCATCGCCGACTGGGCCGCCATGGGCATCGCCCGCGTCGGCGGCAAGGCCTTTCCCGCTGCGGAACTGCGCCAGCCCGGTTCGCTTTTGATGCCGGCGGGACGCTACGGCCCGGCCTTCATCGTCACGCCGAATTTCTACGTGCTCAAGGACTACAACACCTCGGACCTTTACGCGCTCTTCGTCGGCCACGTCGGCGACCGGATCCAGTACGGCACGCCCGACTTCGCCGCCCCCTGGCGTGGCACCGACAGCCTGCTGCGCTCCGACGTCGCCGCCCTGCAGCGCGGCCTCGAATCCCGCGGCCTCGACGTGGGCGGCGCCGACGGCCTCGCCGGCTTCAGGACCCGCCGGTCCATTGGCCAGTGGCAGGCGGCGCAGGGGCAGGCCGCCACCTGCTTTCCCGACGCGACCCTCGTCCGCGCGCTGGCCCGCTAGCGATAAAGCCGCACCCCGGCCACGGCGACCTCGGCCGCGAATTCATGCCCGATCGCCACGATCCCGATCCGCCGCAGCCCGGCAGGGTCGAAGGGCACATCCGTCCGGTGCGGCTCGAAATCGGCAAAGGCGAAACGCCGCGTCACCCAGTCCTCCGGCGCCCTGAAATCGACACGATAGGACTGCCACGGCCGCGTCAGATCCACCGTCCGCAACCGCAGATCGTACCGCTCGCCGTTTCCTAGGACGTCGATCTCGATCCCGGCAAATCCGCCGGCATCGTATCCGCCGCCTCCGGGCGCCAGATCCGCCGCCATCTGCACGAAGCCGCCGTCGTTCTCCAGCGACACATCGCCGGTCAGCTGCATCGCCCGCCGGCCGTCCAGCGTCACCGGCGCGATCCGCCCCCGCGACACGCCGCCCATCACCGTGTCGGCCACGAATTCCCAGTCCAGCGTCAGGTCCATCACCACACTCCCCTTGCCCACCAAGCACCTAGCGCCCGGGCGCCGTGGTCCAGTCTCATCTGACAAGAGCAACTTTCGCCGGATGCCCGGCCCCGATCACACCGCGCGCCACAGCCCACCCTTGGCGCGCGCCCGGCACGGGTCTATCACGAACCCTCAATCGCAAGGAGCAGACCCCGTGGACCCCGTCACAGCCCGCATCAGCCGCACCATCGCAACCGAGATCGGGGCCCGTCCCGATCGGGTCAACGCCGCCGTGGCCCTGCTGGACGACGGCGCCACCGTCCCCTTCGTCGCTCGCTACCGCAAGGAGGTGACGGGCGGTCTCGACGACACGCAGTTGCGCACCCTGAACGACCGCCTCGCCTACCTGCGCGAGCTGGAAAAGCGGCGGGCGGCGATCCTGGGGTCGATCACGGAACAGGGCAAGCTGACCGACGACCTCGCCCGCGCGATCCAGTCCGCCGATACCAAGGCCACGCTCGAGGACCTCTATCTGCCGTTCAAGCCCAAGCGGCGCACCAAGGCGATGATCGCACGAGAAAACGGCCTCGACCCGCTGCTGCGGGCCATCATCGCGGACCGCGCGGCCGATCCGCAGCAGCTGGCGCAGGCCTATCTGTCCGAGGCCGTCGCCACACCGAAGGACGCCCTGACCGGCGCCCGCGACATCCTGATCGAGGAACTGGCGGAGGACGCGACCCTGCTGGGCCGTCTGCGCCAGATCATGCAGGACGAGGCGGAGATCACCGCCAAGGTGATCGCCGGCAAGGAGGAGGCGGGGGCCAAATTCTCCGACTACTTCGATCACCGCGAGAAGTGGGCGAAGATCCCGTCGCATCGTGCCCTCGCCATCCTGCGTGCCTCGAAAGAGGAGATCGTGACCGTCGACATCGCCCCGGACCCCGATACGGTCCTGCCGCGCATCACCGACGCCATCGCGTCCCGCATCGGGATCCGCGGTCAGGCCCCCGGCGACATCTGGCTGCGCGACGCCGCCATCTGGGCGTGGAAGGTCAAGCTGAGCCTGACGATGTTCATGGACCTGATGGGCGAGTTGCGCAAACGCGCCCATGACGCCGCGATCGAGGTCTTCGCCCGCAACCTGCGCGACCTGCTGCTGGCCGCCCCCGCCGGGGCCAAGCGGACGCTGGGCCTCGACCCCGGCATCCGCACCGGCTGCAAGATCGCCGTGGTGGACGAGACCGGTAAGCTGCTGGACACCGCCACCATCTATCCCTTCCAGCCGAAGAACGATCTGCGCGGCGCCTCCGCCAAGCTGACCGAGATGATCCGGCGCCACGGTGTCACCCTGATCGCCATAGGCAACGGCACCGCCAGCCGCGAATCCGAACGCCTCGTCGATGCAGTCATCACGGCGCTGCCGGGGGGACCGAAGCCCGCCAAGGTCATCGTCTCCGAAGCAGGCGCCTCGGTCTATTCCGCCTCGGAACTGGCGGCGAAAGAGTTTCCCGCCCTCGACGTCTCGCTGCGCGGCGCCGTCTCGATCGCCCGTCGCCTGCAGGATCCGCTGGCCGAACTGGTCAAGATCGCGCCAGAGGCGATCGGCGTCGGCCAGTACCAGCACGACGTCGACCAGCGCCGTCTGGCCCAGTCCCTCGACGCGGTGGTGGAGGATGCGGTGAACGCCGTCGGGGTGGACCTGAACATGGCCTCCGCCCCGCTGCTGGCGCGGGTCGCGGGCGTGGGCCCGACGCTGGCGCAGGCCATCGTCGCGCACCGCGACGCGCAGGGCGCCTTCCCCTCGCGCAAGGCCCTGCTGAAGGTCGCGGGCCTCGGCCCCAAGGCATTCCAGCAAAGCGCGGGCTTCCTGCGGGTGCAGGGCGGGGCTGAACCGCTCGACGCGTCGGCCGTCCACCCCGAGGCCTATGGCGTCGCCCGCCGGATCGTGCAGGCCTGCGGTCGCGACATCCGCGCGATCATGGGCGACGGCGCCGCCCTGTCCGGTGTGCGGGCAGAGGATTTCGTCGATGACGCCTTCGGCCTGCCCACGGTGCGCGACATCCTGAGCGAGCTGGAAAAACCCGGCCGAGATCCGCGCCCCGACTTCAGGACCGCGACCTTCGCCGAGGGGATCGACAGCATCACCGACCTGAAGCCCGGCATGTCGCTCGAAGGCACCGTGACCAACGTCGCGGCCTTCGGCGCCTTCGTCGACATCGGCGTGCATCAGGACGGGCTTGTCCACGTCAGCCAGCTGGCGGACCGCTTCGTGAAGGACCCGCACGCAGTGGTAAAGGCCGGCGACGTCGTCCGCGTCCGCGTGACGGAGGTCGACGTCCCCCGCAAGCGCATCGGCCTGACCATGCGCAAGGACAATGCCGGGGAGGCTGCGCCGCAGGCTCGTCCGGGCGAGGCGAAGTCCGGCCGTGGGACGCCGAGTCGGGGCAAGGCGACGGCGACTGCCGCGGATTCGGGGAACAACGCCCTGGCAGAGGCGTTGAACGCAGCGCTGAAGGGGAAGAGCTGACCGGAACGGCCCGGCGGCCTGCCGCGAAAACCGCCTGTTTTCAGGGCGTTTCGTAAAACCGTCACAAAAATCGCGGACACAGCGCATTTTTCGGTTGCGCCCCTCCTGCACTGACCGTAGAAGCCCCCTCACCGGAGACGCAGTGATGCAGACACGGGGCGGCGGACGGAACGGACGGTCGAAAGATCAGGAAGTTCGGGAAGCTGGGAAAATTCTTTGAGGTTTGAGTGGGGCGCGCTTTTTTGGCGCATCTTGTTTCTTTTGGCCTCTACGCTGTTTGAAATTGTTATATCTGAAGAGATATGTGGGCGGTTTGGTTCGGTTCGATGGATCAGACGTCTGTATATCGCGCTCTTAGGGTTTCG
>NZ_FQUE01000012.1 GCF_900128995.1 Loktanella atrilutea
CTCTACCTGTCCGACATCAACCCCCGCACCATCGTGAACGACGACGCCATTGTCGCCTTGGCCGCGAATATCCAAGAGCATGGCCTCATCCAAAGCCCGGCAGGCCTGCGCGATGCCACTGGTAAGGTCGGGATCGTGGCGGGCGGACGCCGCTACCGCGCCTTGGCCCTTTTGCAGGACGACCCCCGGTTTCAGATCGTCACCGTCCGCATGGCCCCCGATCAGGCGACCGCCGCGTTTTGGGCGACCAGCGAGAACGCGCAGTGCGAGGACTTGCACCCCGCAGACGAAATCCGCGACTTCGGCGCGATGGAGAAGCGCGGCGTGAAGGTCGCAGACATTGCCGTCGCCTATGGCGTCACCGAGAAGCACGTTTACCGCCGCTTGGCACTGTCCAATCTGCCCGCCCCGGTACTGGACGCTTTGCGGGAAGGCAGCGTGAGCCTGTCCCAAGCCGCCGCGTTTACGATCAGCTACGACGAGGCCCTGACCTTGGAGGTGCTGGCCCTTCACATGGAGCAAATCGCCAAAGGCTATGGCGGGTTGAACGACTACACCATCAAGACCCGCTTGAAACCCGGCAGCGTCAAAGGCACTGACCGCCGCGCCGTGTTTGTCGGTCTGGACGACTACAAGGCCGCAGGAGGCCGCATCGGTGGCGACCTGTTTGCCGACGTGACCACCTTTGACGACCCCGCTATTCTGGACGAGGTTTTTGCGGCCAAGCTGACCCAGACCGCAGCCGACTACCCCGCCGCGCATGGCTGGAAATGGGCCGAGGCGATCACCGAAAGCTACATCAGCTATCAATTCGATCAGGATCGCAAATTCGGCAAGGTCCATCCCGTCGAAGGCGAACTGACCGAGGCCGAGGCCGAGCGTTACGACGCACTGGCAGAACTGGCGAACGGCGATGCACTGGACGAAGAAGGCACAACTGAGCTGGACGCATTGCAGACCAAGAGGAACGGCGACTTTACCGCCGAGCAGCGGGCCACAGCCGGAGCCGTGATCTATGTCGCCAGCGACGGCAGCTTGAAGGTCGAGGCCGGTTTCTTCCGGGCCGAGGACAAGGCCGCAGCGGTCCAAGCGGGTATCTTGCAGCCGTCGCGCCATGCCTCGACCGAGGCCGCGCCGAAGTCGCCTATCTCTGACACCTTGCGCGGCGATCTGGACCGGATCGGCATAGGCGCACGGCAGAACGCGATGCTGGACGACCCGAAATTGGCGCTTCACCTTCTGGCCTTCCAGCTTTGCGGGAAGATGGGATACGACCGGGCCTTTGGCGTCCGCACCGACGAAGTGCCGAACGTCCCGACCACGGAAACAGGCTATGTGCTGGACAGGCGCCTGACCGTTTCTGACACCGACGACCGCAGCCCGTTCAATCGCGATCATGCCGCCGAATTTGCCAAGTTTCGCAAGCGGGGCGATGCAAAGATCATGGACCTGTTGAACCGTTATCTGGTCGCGCATCTGACCAGCAGCAGCCCTGACCTTGGTGCGATGATCGACAAGCTGACGAGCAAGCGCACCCGCGACACCTTCACACCGACCGCCGAAAACTTCTTCGGTCGCGTGAACGGCGCTTACCTTAATGACCTGTGGAGCGACCTTCTGGGACTGGCAGCAGACCACCCTACCGTGACCATGTTCGAGAAGTTAAAGAAGGGCGAGAAGGCCGCAAAGCTGGAAAGCCTGTTTGCAGACCCGGTGACACGCACAGCCCTTGGCCTGTCGGAAGATCAGACCTGTCGGATCAACGCATGGCTTCCCGAAGGTATGGCCTGACCAAAGCCGCAGGGCGGACACGCGCCCTGCCCCACCCATCCCGACCGGAGACAGACCATGTCAGTTAAGACCTACACCGTCGCCATGCGGAACGGCCCGCCCGTCACCCGCAGGGGCCATATCGTCACCTTTACCCGCGCCGGTCAGCCAGCCGTCGCCGTGGCGCTTTACAAGACACGCGGAGGCTACAACGCCGACCACCCCCGCACTGGCCGCTCGATCAGCACGTTCGACCAAGTGTGCCGGTTCGGAAAGGCCGTCACCTTGAAGGAGGCGAAAGACAGCCTTTTGATGATGCTAGACGAGTTGAAGGGCGACGAAGCATTGCGCCGCGTGGTAGACGGCTATGACGTGTTGAACCCAGATTTTCCGTAGGGCCGTGGCCGGTTCAAGACCGCCGATAGCGGTTGAACCGGCCCGCCCAACCTGCGACCGTTGACCCAGAGTTTCAGACTTTCCTTGTGGTGAGGAACGACCTGGCCCCGCATCGCGCTGACGCATTCCGTCCGGTGGGAGGCCTGAACAACCTGACCTGTCGCGCAACGCGCGGCAGGTTCTTGTATTTTAAGCGGATTTTCTGAAGGAATGAACAAGAAAAAGAGGCCGTAAATCCGAGATTTTTTTCTCGGACTGCCGCGTCAGCTGTGGCGGAGCGGAGGACTCCCTCCCACGTTGGAAAGTTTTCTGCTTCGTTTACAAACGATACAGCCAATATTCATTGACGACAAGCTTGACCCTCGCGCAACCGCGGGACTGCGGACGATTGTCCGTATCAACTTCAATTCATGCGGATTATCTGGTCTATGGTCGAAAACACCTTGGGGCAGAGCCGCGGAAATCCGGGGTTCTGATGGCAGGCTTGGCAACTTTTAACTTCAAGCTCTCGCAGCTCTATCCGGGCGCGGGGGAGCACCGCATCAACACTTGCGCAAACCCGGACTGTTCGAACTTCGGACAACCGTTGACCGCTCGCGCGAACCGTATTTCGAAGTGGAAAGAAAGGCGGCCGGACGCTACTCCCGAGCAGCTACATCTCGTCGAGACGCACGGGCCCGGGGCCTACAAGCTCGCTGGTGCCGACAAGAAGCACCGCCGAGTTTCTTGCGTGTTCGCCTATCAGGACGAGCCACATGTGTGGTCCGATCAGCGCACGGTCCGGTGCCTCGGCCAAACCCACGAAAGCAGAGTCTGCAACTCCGGCTTTTCGATCCTGTCGCCGGAGCACCTGGAAGAGGAGATTGAACGGCTTCGGAACTTCAATGGCGTTCTGGACGGACCCTCCTGCGGAGCCTGTGGCAAGCGGTTCTTGGATGATCCTGACGAGTTCGCGCTCGATGGCGTCCACGAGCGAACGAAAGACCACGAAGGAAATCCCCTTCATAGGAGGAAGACGCCCTCGTCTCTTCGCGTGCTTCACAAACCCTGCCGTGGGAAGAAAGGTGCGCGGTTTTCTGTTGCGCTGCCGCATGCTGGGCAAAAAACGACCGCCGACAATCTCAAGATACTCGGCGCAGTGCTGAACAGCGCAGGGATCGTCGATATCCAGCGGATAATCGGGACCGCCGCAACCGGCAAGAAGATTGGCATGTCCCGGATCTACGACAGGATCGAATGGCTCGAAGGGGTATTCCTGGCCTACGAGCGCGAGATGCTCCGGCGGTGGAAGAAGAAGGTCGAGCAAAGCGGTGAAGCGATCGAGCACCTACTCAGCCACGATGACATGGTCCTCACGGTAAACTGGGAGACCTCGACAGACCGGCGGAACACGCAACTTAACTGTGCGGTCACAGCTGACGCCCGAAGTGGCTTTGTCTACCGTCTCGATGTCGACTTCGATCCCAGTGCTACGCCTCTGGACATGTTTAACGCCACCTACCTCGATGAGGCCGGGATGCCGCAAAACCTCGAACAGCAATATCCCAACAGCGACGTGCAGACGGTTCCGAAGTTCTCCTGGCAACGGCCGACTGGGCGGTATCACGAACCGCAGTTCTTTGCCGCCTGCGTCAACGAAATCAAGGCATTCCAGAGCCGGGCGAGACGTCGAATGCCGAAGAAAGGCAAGCCCCAACGGACCGAGAGGGACGAGGTGATCGCCCGCACGAACGGCATGATCGCCAATATCCGGATGATCTCAGAGGGGTGGTTCGGCTTTCCGATCGACAAATCCGAGGAGCGTGGTTCTTTCAAGGGGGTCACGACCAAGGATATCTATACCAAGGCCGCCCATTTCGCGCTTCTGAAGGAGCTGCTCCCACGCGGGTCGATTGTCCTGACCACGGAACAGGAAGCGACCCTGCCGCTCCTGCTGCCGCATATCTTCGACGAAGAAATCCGGGAAGACCGCTTCGCGTGGCTGGCCATGACATTCAACAAAAAGGCCACGAAGCCGGAAAAACTCGGAAAGGTAAAAGAGTATCGCAAGGCGCGACGGCGCTTTCACAACGAGGGTATGTATGCCGGGCGCTTCGACCCCGGGACGGATGCGCAGATTGTAAGCGAGGCATTCATCGCTGACCGTATGGAGACAGCTCTCCGTGGCACCGCTGCGCACTATCAGATCTCGAACTTCCGGTCCAAGGCATTCCCATTGCTCTGGGTCCGATCCATGACTCAGGCAAGTGGAGAGATTGACAAGACCGTCGGTTTCCCGATCTTGCCACGCCACCTGCGCAGGAGGCTGAAGAAGGTGCCGTTCGACCAGGAAGACCTGAGCCAAGACCTGCGCGAAGAGCTCGCGCCTTGGGTCTACAAGGCCACGCTTCAGCCGGTCAGCTCCTTCATGAACTCTCTGCGCGAAAGGATGAGTGTCGCCGCCCGGGCTGGCAGTGGAGGTGCCCGCGTCGGCGGCTCTTACATCCAGGGCGCGATCTTCAATCCCAAGACGCTGATCGCGCTCCTGAACATCTACCGCGTTCACTACAACTTCTTCGAACCGCGGCCCTACGCATGTCCCTACGAGGAGATCGACGACATTATAGATCCACCAAAGCTGACACCGCGCGCCCTCAGGATACCTGGGACTGATGAGTTCGTGGATCTACCGCCACGGGCGCGGCGCTCGCGTGCGCGAATGACGCCAGCCATGCGACACGGGATGGATGCTTACACGAAGCGCAAGGATGGAACGCTGGACCCGCCCGACATCTATCGACTGCTGTATCGCCCATGGCTCTACATGGGAACCAAGATCGGGACCAGGTTCGAGCAATCTCGCAAAAGCACAGCGACTTAAGCCATGAGAGGTTTATAGCTCATCGCCAGCTTTCGAAAATCAGGGGACCATACAAAATGTATCAGGCAGCTATGCGGGACAAAGCTGCCGTTCACCTTCTCAAACGAATGTCATGTCAGCATAATGAGGCAGCCATTCAAGTTGCCTCGACGGATGTGATTTCCGCCATCTCGATCAACTGGATCAGATTGCCGCAGGTGTCGTTCAAAATGGCCATACGGACATTTCCTGCATCGAGCGGCTCCTGGACGAATATCACTCCCAATCCAGCCAGCCTCCGCCACTCTTGGTCCAAATTCTCCACTTGGAATGAATGCGCAGGAATGCCTTCGGACAACAGCGCATCCTTGTAGGGCTTCACAGCCGGATGATCGCTCGGCTCGAGAAGGAGTTCGGTCCCATCCAGAGCGTCGGGTGAGACCACGGTCAGCCAGCGATGATCGCCCAACGGAACGTTATTTTTCACCCTAAAATTTAAAATATCCGTGTAGAATTTTTCTGCCTTGTTCTGATCATCGACAAAGATGCTGGTGACATAGATCTTCATGATGCCTCCAACTCCTGTTGTTCACCTATCGGAGTGCGCTTCCGGAGTAAGCGCAAGATTTGGTCAAGAGCTGTCCAGGGTGCGGCCCGCAGACAACTCGCATTCGACCCGGGGGGAGGCCATTCCGGCGTCGGCCCCCCGACCTTGGCGCTGACCCTGCATTTGAAAGTTGTTCAGCAATCACAAGTTTTCAGCCAGCCGGTCCAGTGCGTCGGCGATCGCTTTATAGGAAGGATGCGTGTGCATCCGGGACATCCGACGATAGAAGCGCTTGTAATGTGGCAGACGGTAAAGCGGGTGGGCGACTCCGGAGCCGCGGGCAAAGTGCAGTCTGAAACTCACCCCTTCCACCCGTGCCATCACCTGCGGCGTGCCGTCTGGATCGCCGGCGATCTCCGCTGATACACTTGAAGGCTGTGCCAAGGTCATGTTGCCTTCTCCGGTGCGGGTTGGTTCGCGCCAAGCGTGTTGACCAGCATCCTGCGGGCCTTTGCCTTCAGACTGTCGATCACGCTGAACAGCGATGGCACGAAGAGCAACGACAACACGGTGGACAGGAGCAGACCACCAATGACGGCGATGGCCATCGGTGCACGGAACTCGCCACCGGTCCCGACGGCCAGGGCCGAGGGCACCATGCCTGCCGTCATTGCGATCGTCGTCATGATGATGGGACGGGCGCGCTTGTGGCAAGCGTCCAGCATGGCGGCAGACTTTTCGACACCACCGGACATCGCCTCCAGCGCGAACTCCACCAGCATGATCGCGTTCTTGGTCACGATCCCCATCAGCATCAGGAACCCGATGATGACCGACAAGCCAATGCCGGAGCCGTAGATGTAAAGCGCGAAGATTGCGCCACCGATGGCCAGCGGCAGGGACAGCAGAATGGTGATCGGTGTGACGAAGCTGGAGAAGAGCAGCACCAGCACGACGTAGACCAGCAGGATGCCCGCCCCCATCGCAATGGCGAACTGGCCGAAAATGTCGCCCATGACTTCGGCGTCGCCGGCGCTCTGGATCTGGGTGCCTTCGGGCATGTTCTGTGCGATGGGCAGCGCGTCGATGGCCGTTGTCGCCTGACCCAGCATCGCCCCACCCGACAGGTCAGCCTCGACGGAGGTGCGGAACTGGCGGTCATAGCGTTCGATGGAACTGGCGCCGGTCGCCAGCGCAACGTCAGCCACGGCACCCAGAGGGACCGGCGCACCGGTGGTGCTGGGCACGCGCAATCCGCCCATCAGAGTCAGATCGTTGCGCACGTTTTCCGACAAGCGCACGAGGATCGGCACCTGACGGGTGCCGGTGTTGAACTGCGCGACATTCGCTCCGCTGTCACCGATGGTGGCGACACGGATGGTATTGGCCAGTGCGGCGGCGGTGACACCCATTTCGGCGGCAAGCTCGGGCTTTGGCGTAATCTGGATTTCCGGCCGGGTCAGCGCGGAGGTGGTCGACGCACCGGAGACCTGCGGCAGATCGTTCATCGCTGCGGCCAGTTCTTTAGCCGCAGCGGCGGCGGCCTCTTCTGTATCACCCAGCACGCTCATTGCGATGTCACGCGCGCCGCTGTCGTTCAGCACCGTCAGACGCACGTCGGGGAAATCCGTCAGCATGGCGTCGATCTGATCCTGGATTACGAAAGACGTGCGGTCGCGGTCGCCCTTCTGGCCCAGATTGACGACGATATTGGCCTTGGTGTCTGAACTGCCGTCCACGAAGACATTGGTGACTTCGGGGATGTCGCGCACGATCGCGGTAACTGCACGGGCGGCGGCACGGGTATCGTCCATGCTGGACCCCGGCGGGAGCTCGAGCGAGATGTTGGTGCGGCCGGTATCCGCAGGCGGCACGAATTCCGTCGGCAGCAATGTGGCGGAAAAGATCGAGCCTGCGAAAATGCCGACGCCCAGCAGAAGGGTGATCGTGCGATTGCGCAGGGTCCAGCGCAGGATCGCCATGTAGCCGCGCATGATGAAGCCGTCCTTTTCCTCTTCCTCTGGTGCTACGCCATCGCGCAGGAAATAGGCGGCCATCATCGGTGTGATCAGGCGTGCGACGAGCAGCGAGAACAGGACCGCAACAGCGACCGTCAGGCCGAACTGCTTGAAGAACTGGCCTGCGATGCCGGACATGAAGCTGACGGGCGCGAAGACCGCGACGATGGTAAAGCTGATCGCAATGACCGTCGTGCCGATCTCCGAGGCGGCTTCCTCCGTCGCCTCGTAAGCCGGTTTACCCATGTGGATGTGTCTGACGATATTCTCGATTTCCACGATGGCGTCGTCGACAAGGATGCCGGTCACCAGCGTGATCCCCAGCAAAGATACAGTGTTGAGCGAAAATCCAAGATAGTTCATCACGATGAAGGTCGGGATGATCGACAGCGGCAAGGCGACAGCGGTGATGAGCGTTGCGCGCCAGTTCTTGAGGAAAATGAACACGACGATAATCGCGAGGGCCGCCCCTTCGTAAAGCGTGTCCATGGCCGAATGATAGTTGCCTTCGGTATAGATCGTGGCGTCGTCGATCAGCGAGAACGTGACACCGGGATAGGCGGCGGTCAGATCCTCAATGACGGCCTTGGCGTTGTCGGCAGCCACAAGATCGCTTTTGCCGGTTGCGCGAAACACACCAAAGGCCACGACCGGATTACCGTCGAACATGGCAAAGCTGGCGGCGTCGGACGATCCGTCGCTGACCTTGCCCAGATCGTCCAGACGCACGGTGCGGCCGGACCCGAGGGTAATGGGCGTTGCTGCCAGTTCCTCCAGCGTGGCCACGGCCCCCAATGCACGGATCGAGAATTGCTGACCCGCAAGGTCGCCTTCGCCACCGCCCATATCCACGTTGACCTGGCGCAGCTGCGTGTTCACGTCAGCCGCCGTCAGCCCCAGCGCCAGCAAGCGGTTGGCATCAAGATTGACCTCGATCGCCTGTTCGGCGCCACCGATGCGGGTGACCTTGCCAACGCCTTCGACAGCGCTGATCTCACGGGCGGCGACCTCATCGACAAAGTAAGAAAGCTCCTCGATGGACTTGGTGGTGTCGCTGACGGCATAGGTCAGGATCGCCTGCCCCGTGACATCGACGCGCTGCACCTGCGGTTCCTGTGCGCTGTCGGGCAGTTCGCCGCGCACAGATGCGACGGCATCTTTGGTATCATTCAAAGCGCGGTCGGTATCGGTTTCGATAGCAAATTCGATGGTGATGTTGGCGTAGCCATCGGTTGCGGTGGCCGTCACATGCTTGACGCCGGGCACATCCGACACTGCGCTTTCAATAGGCTTGACGATCTGGGTGGAAATTTCCGATGGGGCCGCACCGGGCTGACTGACGCCGACGGTGACAATGGGAATATCGATGTTGGGCATCTGCGTGACCGGCAGCGAGAAGAAGCTGACCATGCCAACGATGCACAGCACCAGGAAAAGAGCGAGCGAGGGGACGGGGCGACGGATCGCCCAGGTGGACATATTCATTGGTCATCACCTTTCACGGCGGTCACATTCGTGGCGTCGGCAGTCTGTGGTGTCGGCGTCGTCGCTGACGCGTCCGTGATCGCGTTCACTTCGTCCCCGTCGGAAAAGAAGGCACCGGCACGGGCGATAACCATATCGTCAGGTGAGAGACCTTCGACGATTTCGCGGTAGTCTTTCCAGATCAGGCCACCAACCACAGGGCGGCGTTCGACGATGCCATCAGCGACGCGCAGAACGTAGGTGTCGCCACTGTCGTTCAGAACGGCCGTTGTCGGCACCGTGAGGCTCTCGCGGCGGGCGGTCTCGATCGTGCCGCTGGCGAACAGACCTGGCCGCAGCCCGGTTTCGCCCGCGACTTCGACGGTCACGATGGCCAGACGGTTTGTCCGATCAACGGTGGGCGAGATGCGCGACACCGTCCCCGCGACCTGGCCGACACTTGCAATGTCGAGCGCAACGGGATCACCAAGCGACACGTCGCCAAGCGCGGATTCGATGATTTCAAGTTCGACATCGACGGCACCGTCCGTGATGATGCGATATATTGGTTCACCGCCCGAGGCGGCAATGGCCCCGATCTGCCCACTGCGCGCCGACACGATCCCATCGACGGGGGTCGTGATCGCGGCATGATCGAGGTTCAGCAAAGCCAGGTCGAGCTGCGCTTGCGCTTGATCCCGCTGCGCCTGCGCGACCGCCAGACCGTCCGTGGCAGATGCAAATCCGGCGCGGGCCGTATCGGCAGCCGCGGTGGCATCGTCCAGATTGGCCTGTGTCCCAGCCCCGCGATTTTTCAGCTGCTGCACGCGGGTCAACTGTCCCTCGGCCTGTGTCAGACCGGCCTGCGCCGTGTTGATTTGGCTTTCGGCCTGCCGGATAGATGCTTCCACCCGCGACACCTCTGCCCGCGCCTGCGTGACCTGCACCTCAAGATTGCGGGTCGCCAGAGTCGCCAACACATCACCTGCGGAGACAATATCGCCGACCTTCGCCGCCAGCGTGTTGATGGTGAAGCCACTGACTTGTGGATAGATCAGCACTTCCTCGCGCGCCACCAGCGTCCCTGACACGGACACCTGCCCGATCACCTCGGCTGTCGTCACAGGGGCCACGGTGACAGTCGGCACCTTCACTTCGGTCACGACGGCGGCTGCCGCAGTCTCGGACAGGACCGGTGTGGCAAAACTTGCAAGCGCCAATGCAACGACCATCGGGGTCAGCCGCAAGATCGATGTCCGTCCAGAGCGTTCACGCAGGGCCTGATCCAAGATGTGCATTCTATCTCTCCTGATGCGACCGCGCGGGACGCCTGATCCATAAAGTTAAAACCCGCTACACTGACGAACCAAACCGGTCAACCTGTTTGTTTAGTATTGACTGAACAGACAGGTAAAAGATAGGTGGCTTTGCAAAGGAGACAACCATGAATGATGCCACCTCAGCCCTGCGCCTCGAATTCATCGAAGCGATAGGCTTGAGACTGCAAGCCTTTGGCCTCCTGCGTGCGTCGGGCCGCATCCTGGGATTGCTGGTGTTCGACGGAACGGACATGTCGGCACCGGGCTTGGCGACCGCCCTCGGGATCAGCAAGGGCAGCGTCAACACGGGCTTGCAGGAACTTCAATCGCGGTCCGTCATTCGCAAGGTGTCACACCGCGCAGATCGGACGACCTACTATCAACTTTTGCCTGACCCCTACGCCGATCTGCTGCGGCAAGCCGCACAGCAATCCCGCACCTCGGCCTGCGTTGTGAACGACACCCACAACCAGATCGCTGCCCAAGAGGTCGAGCGCCGACAAAGGCTTTCGCAGTTCTCCGCATTCTACGCCGAGATCGCCACCGCGCTTGAAGCTGCGGGACTGCGTCTGGACGACCGCTGACCTTCGCCTGATCAAATCATCGACCACAGATAACACGACAGCGATGCTGTCGATCGGAGTTTCCATGCTAAAATCCATCCTGCTTTCCGGTGCTGCCCTTTGCACCCTGACGGCCTGCACCGTCGTTGGTCCTGACTATACTGTTCCGCAAACAGCGATGTCGGCGTCCTTTGTTGGCGGAGGGGCCGATGCCGGGAATGTCACGCAGGACGCATGGTGGAAGCGTCTGGACGATCGACAACTGAACGAACTTATCGCACGCGGTCTTGCGCAGAACATCGACATCGCCACGGCCGTGCAGCGCATCACCACGGCAGAAGCCGGCCTGCGCCAGACCGGAGCGACAGCACAGGTCTCCGGCGGGATCGACGCGCAGATCCAACGCGGGGGTGGAGAGGCTATCCCGACGACCACCACAGAACGCGGGACATTCGGGGCCAACTACATCCTTGATCTGTTTGGCGGTGTGCGACGCAACGAAGAGCAGGCCCTTGCAGGGGTGGCTGCGGCACAGTTCGATGTCGGCACGGTGCGTCTGGCGTTCCTTTCAGGGATCACCTCGAACTACATCGACGCGCGTTACTTTCAGCAAGCTCTCGCCCTGTCCCGCCAGAACATTGAAAGCCGCAGGCAAACCTTGTCACTGGTGCAAAGTCAGGTGGAATTCGGCGTCGTATCTGACTTGAACCTCGCCCAGGCGCAGGCGCAGGTCGATACCGCCGTCGCGGCGTTGCCACCGCTGGAGGCCGCTTTCGATGCGCGCGCGTTCGCCATCGCGACATTGCTGGCCGAGCCGGCTGGCCCCTGTTGAATACAATGCAAAAAGGTGCAGCGCAGCCCTATCCCGGCAAAGACGCAACCGCAGGCGTGCCCGCAAATCTGCTGCGCAATCGTCCTGACGTGCAGGCCGCCGAACGTCGGTTTGCCGCGGCCGTCGCCGGCATTGGCGTTGCCGAAGCACAGCTTTACCCTTCAATCACACTGGCCGGATCGGTCACGGCAGCGGATGCATCGACATGGTCATTCGGCCCCGCTCTGTCGTTTCCAGTCCTGAACCAGGGATCACTGCGGGCGCGCAGAGACGCTGCCGTTAGCACAGCCGCCACCGCACAACTGGACTGGCGGGCCCAGGTCTTGACTGCTGTGCAGGACGTGCAGACCGCGCAAGGCAATCTGTCACGCAAGCGCCGCGAAATCGTGGCCCTGCGCGCTGTGCAGGCCTCGAACGATCGTGTCTTATCGCTCAGCCGGACCAGTTTCGATCTTGGGGAATTGAGCCTGCTGGATCTGCTGGACGCTGAACGCGCCGCTGACGCGTCGCGCACATCGCTTGCGGCCGCGGTCCGAGATGCGGCCCAGTTCTGGACGGCATTGATGGTGGCAACAGGTCGGGGTTGGCTACCGGCAGCGGCACCCAGCTGACACAAGGGCTTGAAGTTCAGTCGATAACGAACGAATTATTGTAACAAGAAAATACATCCGATGCGATCAAAGGGTCTATTATGACATTGCGCGATCAGACTGAGGTCAGGGAAGAGTTCATCGAGAGGATCGGACTGATTTCCCAAAACGATGGCCTGCCGCGGATCGCCGGGCGTGTGCTTGGCATGTTCATGTTCGACGGCGGTGTCAGATCGTTCGGCGAGATCACCGAAGAACTCCAGGTCAGCAAAGCCAGCATCAGTTCTGCAACGCGCATCCTGGAAGAGCGGTCTTTGATCAAGCGGGTCGGACGGCCGGGGCAAAGACAGGATTTTTTCCAGCTCGTCGAGAACCCGTTTCCTGAAATGCTCGAAACGATCACGGTGGGTCTGAAAAAGGCGAAAGCAGAGGTCGATGAAAGTCTGGTTCAGATCGATCCTGCGAACGAAGGCGCCCTTGCCCGTGTCGGACACTATGTCAGGTTCTATGATACGCTTATTGCGCTGACCGAAGCCGCTGCCAAAGACCTGGCTGAAAATCGATAGTCTCGGCTGCTAAAGCTGCCCTTCGCTGCGGTTCACTATCGGGTAAGTCTGGACTCAAAGCAGACCTTTACCGTGGAGGGCACCATGGCTGGCAGTAAGGACATCGTTAGCGTATCAAAGCAATGAGCGATGATGTCCGGATGACGTCCGTCGGCCAAACCGTTGCGTTGGGCCTCAAATGAGCCAACACTAGTCGCGGACTACGAAAATCACAGAGATAAGGTCGTGCTCGCGAGAAGCACGGCCTTATAGGTTTCATTTTTAGCGACTTTGCACGCCTCCCACCGCGCGGAATGCGTCAGCATCGCGCGGGGCCTTTTTTCTATTCCCGCCCCACTTCCGGCAGAGGTCGAGTAATGCCCCTTCGGACCAGGACGACGCCCTGCCCCGAACGGCCCTGTGCTCTGCGCGCGGCACCCGCTGCCGCGGTGGGTTGCCGCTGAAAAAGAACGGACCTGCGATCCTACTTTTTCAGCACCCCGGCATCCCGCAGCAATTCATTCAGCCTGCCTTCTGCGAAGCGCGCCAGCGCCTCCGCATCGTTCGCGGCATCGACGGGATCACGCTTAAGAAGATCCAGCTTGGCTTGCGCCAACCAGTAAGATTCAGCGGGGTTCTGCATCACTTGCACCACCCCGATCTTTTTCCACCGTCATACCGACGTGCCAGCCGTTCGGAGACAAGCGTGTCAGCCACATCGACCTGTTGCACGATCAGCCGCGCCAAGCCGCGATCATACCGGTCACGGCCCGGCAGAACGACCAGATCGACCCGCTGCACCCCATCCAAAAGATTCCGCAGCCGCGAAGTCGCGGCGCGGCCGAGGGCCAGCTCGAAGTCGCACTTGGGCCGATAGGTTTCCGGCGTGTCGAAGCCGACAAGCCGGAAACGGTCGCCCTGCACGTCGATGGTGTCGCCGTCCACGACGTAAATCGAGGACGCGGGGATCAGTTCAGCAGTCGCGGCCACCGGCCAAAGAAGGACGCAGATAGCGAGGGTTTTCAGCATGGGTTACGCCTTTTCAAGTTCTGTAGCTGGGGCGGGGATCAGTGCGTCAAACAGTCGGGCCACATGATCGGGGCCGCAGTTCTTGGGAAGTTCAAAGAAATGGATACCGGCTTCAGTCGTCGCCGTGCGTTTGATCCTGTCGCTTTTTTCCGCCCGGTCGCGGCCCTGCCTTGAAGAACCATAGTGACCGCTGCCCTGATACTCGATCACGGCAACCACATCGGACCCGCCGTCCGTGATGATGAAATCCGCCCGCTTGGCGTTCACTGTCCAATATCGCTTGCGACTCTTGTTCGACAAAAACGAACCATAGGATACTTGACACATCACCACCCAACCCGCAGGCGCGGCTTTGACGAGCTGGCGATAGACCGCGCTTTCTGCCTTGTTCATCAGTGGCCGCAGTTTGAATTGTGGGCGCAGAGCCGCGCCCACAATGTTGAGCAGCAGGACCACGAAGATCAGACCGCCTAAAATCGCGATGCCACTCAGTGCTAGGAATGGCAGGTTTAGGTCTTGGGTCATGCGGTCGTTTTCCGGCTGAAGTGATGCTTGCGATTGGCGTATCATAGGCCACAGAAGATTGAATCCCCGGTAAGGCGTCATGGCCCCTGCCCCGCCCTTTGGGCGTGTCACCGCGCTCTAGGCTCCAGCCGGCGGACCGGCTTCCGCCCGCAACGTCCCGGCCCATCCTCCCTGTCCGAATGGCCCGCCCCCTGTCTCTCCGAGCCAGTGTGCGGGCCTTCGGCCATGGTCGTCCTGGTCCGTGCCGATGCGCCCTTGCGGGAAACGATCGCTGTGGCGCGGCGCGGGGTTCGGACTACGCCGAACGCCGCTGCACCGCCAAGAAAAGAAAGAAAGAAGGGGACCGCCGGTCCCCCACCACAACAGTAAAATACTGCGCGTCCTGCGGGGCCGTGTCCTCGCCTACGGCTGCGGGCCGCACCACCCCCTTGTCCGCTTGATTTTCCCATTGCGGCGGTTCCCCCCCAGCCCTCGCCGGGAGGCAAGGTTTCAGAAGAGGGGCGCGCTTCGCGCTTCCTCGTCTGACCCCTCGCCCGATTTTCGGCACCAGACCGGAAACGCGGCACCACCACAAAGGACTGAAGATCATGGCTTACCAGATTGTCACGAAAAGCGACGACGGCGAGACCGCAGTTTTCACGGATTGCCTGACGACATGGGCGACCGAGAACTACGCCGAAATCACCGGCACGTCCGCCAATCCCCGCACCCGCGCCGAGTTGCAGGGACACCCGACAATGGCGGGTTTTGTCGGCCCTTGCTGGGGCGGCTGGACCGCAACCGGCGATCCTATCCTGCGCTACGAGGATACCGCCGCCTACGCCGCGAATTGCATCTGATCCCCCCATTCAGCCCCGCCCACATAGGCGGGGCAACGCCACAGGAGCTTAAACCATGACCGCACGTCTTTTCACGCTGCACCTCGACTATGAAGGCCGCACTTTCCCGCAGGCTATTTATGGCACGAACGAATTTGCCTTGAGGATCGTCGGCCTCGATCACCACCGCGCAGCCCCTTCCAAGCCCAATCTGACCTTGAAAGACCCCGAAGGCGTGACCCTCGCCACGATGGACGTTTGGGCGACTGACTGGACCGAGAGCGTAGCGGTCAAGCGCACCACCGCCGCGCAGCCGACAGGCAGCCGCCGCAGCATCCACCACTTCGACAACGAAGCCGAGGCGATTCAATACCGCGAAGACCACGGAACGGGAGGCTGGATTTTCGTCTGCAACGACAAAGGCGAAGCAACAATTTTCCCATGGAACATGACGCCGAGCGACATTCTCAAAACCGGCATGACCAGCCAGTCAGGGGGGCGCTTTATCGGGGCGACCGGCAAGATCACCAAGACGGAGGATCTGGCATGACCAGCACCAAGAAAGCCGCCGTGTCGCTCATTAAGGGGCGGCACATTACCGCCGCCGACAAGCGCAACATCGTGGAGGGCATTGCGTATCTGCGGAAAGACTTTGCCCCCTACGTCGCAGCCATGCCCGCCCAGGTTCCCGACTATGGCGCTATCTGGATCAAGCGCGGCACATCGGCCAAGCGATACAGCATCGCGCCGACTGGCGACCTTGCCACCTATAGCGTCACGATCCGCGAGAACTACCGCACCGACGCGGGCGAAATCCGCCAGCGCGACATGGCCGTGATGGTTCAGATCGCAAACATCGAACCGCTTTACATGCCCGCAGCCGAAAGGGCCGCGTCATGAAAAGAGGCACGGATATCCCGACCAGATCTTGCGTGAAACACGTCCCCGGAAAAGGCCAAAACAGACCTCGATCTAAGGTTTTAAATCGCCTTAGACCCCTTATTTTATTGAGTGAACTCAGGCTTTGTGCTAGATTCAACCTACGGTAATTCAGCCAAAAAGGCCGCGCTCATGTCCCTTACTTCCACGTCCGTTCAAGCTGTCTGGCAGTCCACTGAGCTGTTGATTGCCTTCCATAAGAACAAGAACCAGACCAAGCGGGACGCACCCTTTTTCTGGCGTCCGAAGGAGGCATTTGCCCGCCTGCTGGCGAAGCCCGAGGATCAGGAGGCCGTCGTCGTCATGCGTGCCGCAGACGACAACGGCGCCGACGTTCAGATCAAGATGCACTCCGATAAAATCGTGGTCAGGCGCGACCGCGAGCTGGGCTGGTCAGGCGTCATTATTGACGAGCATCAGATTCAGATAAAAGTCGATGGTGCAATGATCCGCGTCGATGCGGACGGTAGCGTTGTCGTCGAGAGGGACTTTCAAAAGACCCACCTTGAAGGAACCGGCGAGATTTTCCGCTTCACACCCGATACCAAGATTGTCGTGTCCGCTGATGGCGGCCGCATGTCCCGAGAAACCGAGGCCACCTTTGACGGCTTTACACCAGACGGCGTTGTGTCGCGCCGCAAGTGACCGCCGAGGTTGGGCCGCCCCATGCGGCAGGCCTCACCCTTTTCTGATCCGATGGAGCCAGACGCCATGACCTCGATCTATCTCCGCGCGTATCTGCATGGTTATGCCCGGAAGCCAGCGCCGCGCTGGCTGCGCCGGTTCATCGCGCGATCCGAGATCCACCGCGCTTGGCTGGCGGGCTATCTTGGTTTCTTTGAAAGTGACGGCGTGGCCTACGGCCCCGCCTACCCTTACCCGCAGTTCCCCGACTATGACGCAGACGTGGACGCCGCCGCGCCGCAATCCTTTTACGAGGTCTTTCCCTATCATCCCGACCGCGCCTAGTCTTGTCGATCCTTGGCAAGTGACCAAGCGATGCGCAGTCCGTAAGCGTCCGACTTGACCCGCGCCCCACACTGCGCACATCGCGCCGCCCGTTTAACCTGCGCCACGGTGTGAAGGTTCTTTTCCTTCGCTACAGCAACCCGCACCGGCACGACATTGCCGCAGGTATATTCAAGCCAAAGGGTATGATCTGGGATTTGCATTAAGTCCGTCATGGTGGGAACAAATGGCAAACATTGGAGGCAATGGTAGGCCGTCGATTTAGACAGGACCTCGTCCAAGGTCATAGCACGAAAACGGCCGCGCGAGGCGCAGCGCATGCTTCCGAGGCGCGACCGCGCCCCGGCACCACGCCCATACTTCTTTGTTCCTTTGGCCCAAATTGCACCACTCGCACGGCCCGCGCAGATTAAAGCGCCAGTGCCACCAACGCCGCGGCAAACACCTTTGGGTCTAGGTCCACCGCCCATTGCAGTTGGGCCTTCAACTCCCCGGCAATCTCATTTTTTGCGAGGTTCGCAAGGATGCGTTGCGTCTCAAACGGACTGCCCAGCAGCGCCCTTGCGCTTCCAGTCGGCGTGTTGGCGGCGGCGACCATGAACGCGCTCAATATCTGCGTCCCTGTTTCCATCCACTTTCTTGTTCCTTGCTCACGAGCAACAAGATCCGTCGATCCGAAGGCGAGAGCTGCGCTTTGCAAGGCATCCTCAACGTCGGTTTCATCATCCAAGCCGCCAGCCAGACGCGCTTGAACGATCCACTGATCCATGCGGATTCGGAGGTCTTTCTTCAACATCGACAGCCTCTTTCTGCACTTTCTGCGTTCTTGGTTTTCTACCACGAAATCATTGATCCGTGAATCTGAAAGCGTGATGAACATGGCCCCTGCCCCGTCCTTTGGACGTGTCACCGCGCTTCTCAGGCTCCAGCCGGCAGACCGGCTTCCGCCCGCAATGGCCCGGCCCATCCTCCCTGTCCGAATGGCCCGCACCCTGTCTCTCTGAGCCAGCGTGCGGGCCTTCGGTCATGGTCGTACTGGTCTGTGCCGATGCGCCCTGACGGGTTCCGATCGCTGGGGCGCGGTGCGGGGTTCGGGCCAAGCGCATACGCTGCTGCACCGCTCAGAGAAGAAAGCAAGACGGGGACCGCCGGTCCCCCACCGCAACCCTGAAATACGGCACCCAAAGGGGTGTCCCCGTACTTCCTCCGCCTGCGGTTGCGTGCAGGCCGGGTGATCCCCCTCCCCTTTCGCTTCGATTTCAGCATTGCGGAGGTTCCCCCCCTGCCCTCGCCGGGAGGCAAGGTTTCAGAAGAGGGGCGCGCTGAAGCGCTTCCTCGTCTGACCCCTCGCCCGAGTTTCGGCACCAGACCGGACACGTGGCACCACCGCAAAGGATCGAAAAAATGGCTAAAGAGCGTTTGGACATTCACCAGCACGTCACCGACACAATCATCGCACAGATTGAGGCAGGCACCCCGCCGTGGCGCAAGCCGTGGACAGGTGGCGCAGTTGGCGCTTGCCTGCCCGTCCGTCACAATGGCGAAGCCTATCGCGGCATCAACGTCCTGATATTGTGGGCTGTCGCATCGGATCGTGGTTATGCGTCCGAACGCTGGATGACATTTAATAAGGCGCAGCAGCTTGGCGGCACCGTGAAGAAGGGCGAGAAATGCGCCCGCAGCGTTTTCTATGGCACCTTCGAGCAGAAGGACGACGGACAAAGCGACGGCAGCACCGAAGGCGAGAGCAAGGCCCGCATCGGCTTTGCGAAGGCAAACAACGTCTTTAACGCGGATCAGATCGAGGGCTTGCCCGCTGAATACTACGTTCAGCCCGATCCCGCCCGCGACCTTGGCACCGAGGCCGACCCGGCGCTTGAGGCATTTTTCGGCAGTATCGGGGCCGATATTGTCAGCACTACAGACCCCCGCGCCTACTATCGCCCCGCAACTGATCAGGTTCACATGCCGCCCGTTGGCACTTTCACCAATGCCGCCCGCTACTATGGCGTCTTGGCCCATGAAATCACGCACTGGACTGGCGGGGAAAAGCGGCTAGACCGGATCAAGAAGTTTGGCAACAAGGCCGCCTACGCTTTCGAGGAACTTGTGGCCGAGATTGGCGCTTGCCTGTTGGCCGTGCGCCTTGGCGTAGAGCCGGAATTCGACCAAAGCGCGGCCTACATCGAGGGATGGCTTGAAGCACTGAAAGCCGAAAAAGGGCTGATTTTCAAGGCCGCCGCAGAAGCACAAAAGGCGGTGGATTTTGTGCTGGCAGCAGCCGACGCCGAGACAATCGCAGAGGACGACCGCGCCGCCGCCTGACCTTATCCTGACAGTCTGCACCATCTTGAACCCCGGCTTAAATGGTCGGGGTTATTTGTTGCCGGCGTTGCAAGAGGTGACGCGGCAGTGCGACGTGCTACGCTCGCCCCCCTGCCCCGCCTTTTTTTAACGGGTTCCCCGTTGAAAAAAGCCAGCCTGACGGTCAGGACCTTCGCCCCCGCGTCAGGCGGAGTTGGATCACTTCAATGCAGCATTAAGAGAAGACAAAATTGCAAAGGGTTCGTCATTGTCCGTCATGAACAGTCTCAACAAAATGAAGGGCATAGCAACAGTGCGGGGCAGATTGAGTTCACATGAGCGGCGTCTGCCGCATTTGAACCTCAGGCGAAGTACTCTGCGTTTCAATGGCCACCGATTTCGCACCGGCTTCGTCAGCTCATGCAGCACGGAGGACATCGACAATAGGACATACGAACTCAGCTTTTGAACCGAACGAATCGGGTCTAAGCCCGAGATCACGCGCTGCCATAGAGACACAGCGCTGCAATCCACCCGGGAATCAGAAGGCCTGCATTACTCTTTCTCGTTCTTAGTAAGCCACATGCGGAAGTCGCTGACATCGGGCTTATCGATCGAGACGTAGGGGCCAGTCAGGTCGCCCTTTACCTTTCGCAACTGCCCGATCAATAACAAGTCGATCGGCTCCGCCGAACGAAAGCAGTAGCCTTCCTCTGCGATCTCGGCCGCAACCTCGCCGCCGCAGGACAGGCGCTCAAATGTACCGTAGATCTGGGCGACCTATTGCGTGGTAAACCGCAGCGTCTTGCCCAAAAGGTCCAAGGGTCGTTCTTCCCCCATTCATCATCCATATTTCTGACCTCATCACTCTTTCATGCCATAATCATTGCGACTCCATGCGAAAGCCGCGCCCATTTTTACGCAGTCATCTCGACATGCGTGCGCTTGCGTAACGCCAAGGCGCCTGAAGTCGTCGGAATTGAGCGGAGCCTTCCTGTGCGGTAAAGAATCGTGTTCACCGCAATCCAAAACCGGTTTCGTCCCAATCTATCGCCAAACGCGTTACTTGCTTGTACGGACGAACATTCAAGTCAAAGTACCAGAAATCGAACAAACGACGCCTGTGGACAACCTGTGGATAAAATTACCTTTTGAAATCAGCTTTGTGAGTTGCAAGGCTCATGTGCTGCATAAAGATAAATAGCTTGTTCTGACTGTTTTTTTCGAGATGAGCGGTATCGTGGCGTAACTTTTTTCTTGAGTTCATCAAGTTGGGCAGTCATAGCTGTAACGCAATACGACACAAAAATAAGTCCTACGCGTTTCTGGTGTCTAGCAAGATACTCTGTGGTTCAGTAACGCCGGTTGGGACACATTGAGCGGGGCCGACCATAATGCATTCAGTGCTGCACGATAAGTTGCGCGAAGACGCAGAGCGCCTTTCCGAAGCTTTGGAACACATGTCGAAGTTGTTCCTCGCCCCCAAAGAGCAAAAGTCTCTCCGGAGCTTTGCAACGCCTGAAGTGGCTGAACTGCTGCGCGTCAGTGACGGGTACCTTCGGAAAGCGCATTTCGATGATCGCATTCCAGAGGTCGAGCAGGGGGCTAACAACAAGCGCCTTTACACGGCAGAGAACATCATCGAGATCCGACACATCTTGGCGCAGAACGCGAAGGATCCTCTCCAGTTCCTCCCGGGCCGGCGGCCCGGTGATAAGCTTCAAATCTGGTCCACCGTGAATTTCAAAGGCGGTTCAAGCAAAACCACCACGACGATTAGTCTCGGCATGCGGCTCGCCATGCGCGGGTATCGTGTACTTTTGCTTGATAGTGATCCGCAAGCCTCCCTGACCACGTTCTTCGGCTATCAGCCGGAAATCGATTTTAGGAAGGGTGGTACTCTCTACGACGCAATTCGCTACAATGACGGTGACAGTGTGCGCGTCCCGATCGTTGATGTGCTCAAAAAGACCTATTTCCCCAATCTCGATATTGTCCCTGGCGGCATCATGCTGTCGGAGTTCGAGACAGAGACGCCGATGGCCCTTAGCCGCGGCGAGCAGCCTGTTTTCTTTAATCGGATCCGGGACTCGCTACGGCAGGTTGAAGACGATTACGATATCGTTCTGATCGACTGCCCGCCGCAACTCGGATACCTGACAATGTCGGCGGTGTGCGCGTCAACCTCACTTCTGATGACCATCATTCCCGAGCGTGTCGATCTGGCCTCTGCGAGCCAGTTCTTAACGATGGCCTCAGGCGTTCTCGAAGTGCTTCATACGAATGGCGGAATCGGCGCCTACGACAACTTCGCCTATCTTCTTACGCGGTTCGATACGGCCATCAGCACGCAGCAAGACTTATCAGAGTGGATGCGGGAACTTTTGGGCGACAGTGTTATCAAAACGCCGTTCGTCAAGTCTTCCGCGGTCAGTGAAGCCGGCCTCTCCCAGAAGACGATCTTCGAAGTTGATCTGTCGGCCGTCAAAAACCGCAAGACATACGAACGCGCATTGGAATCCGTCATCGGGTTTTCCAACGACATTGAAATCATGATTCAGAAATCATGGGGACGAGGAGTTAGCAATGAAACGTGATCTGCTGTCACGCAGCCTTGCGCAGATGGGGTCCAAGACCGCAGCTGCCCCTGAGCCGTCCGGAACGGATGAGGGTGCTCCGCGCGCGCTCAAAAGTATGTCGGATGTTCTGGCTCAGGTCTCTTCACAGTCGGCGCAGGACGTCAATGTCAACGACATTGCCGACTCCGATATCGCCGACCGCTTCGATGTCAGCGTCGAACTCGACGCCCTTGTCGAATCCATCAAGACATCGGGCCAGCAGCTCCCTGCCCTTCTGAGATACCGCCGAGGAGCAGGACCGCGCTACGAAGTTGTCTATGGTCGTCGCCGTATTGCGGCGTGCCGCAGGCTCGGTATTCAAGTCAAAGCCTTCATCAAAGAAATGGAGCCACGGGAAGCGCTGGTCTCCCAAGCCCTCGAGAATTCGGCCCGCCTCGAACGCAGTTTCATCGAGCAGGCCATCTTCTCCGTCAAACTTGAAGACCAAGGGTTTACGCGTGCTGAGATCTGCGACGTGTTGGCCGTGGACAAGGGGACGTTGAGCAAACTCATTGGCGTTGCCAAGGATGTTCCACAGGATGTCATCTACGGCATCGGCGCGGCCCATGACGTAGGCCGCAGGCAGTGGTTGGAACTCCGCCGTCTTTTCGGCTTAGAAGGCCGACCGACCGATGAAGATGCGATAGCGCTTCTTCCTACTGTGGGATCAGGCGCCGAAAAGATTGCCGCGATCATCAAACACATGCAGGCATCAGAACATACAGTATCTTTGCAGGCGCCCAAGAGTGTGGCTGTCCCCCCTGCCCCGCCACGAAAGATCGGTGACACACCCGTCGCATGCACTGCTATGGGGCGTCGCCTCACGATTGAAATAGCGGATAAAAAGGAACATGGCTTCATCGGCTTCGTCGAGGATAATCTCGAAAAGCTATATGCGGCCTGGAAGGATGAAAAACAGTGAACATGCGGAGTTTTACCCCGTAACCCATTGTTTTCATTTAGTTGGCCATGGCCAACTTCCCCAAACGAACAAGAAACCCAGTTAGAGGAGGCAGACACCACACAAAAAGAAACCCCCCGAAGGCGGTTAAGCGCTCCAGAGGGTCCCGATCTACTGCAATTCATTGGTACCCCCAAATTTTGAACGCTGCAACACCGATTTCGGTGACCGGTATCATTTTGTCGTCTGAAAATGTATGTACCACCATCCAGCAACGGCTCTTGAAGCCGGGGCACAGTCGATCTGTGCAGTAAATGAAAGCACCGCATTTGATGGTGTGGGAACGGTTGCGCAGCAGCCATATTTTCATCCTATCAGGCGCCGTGATCTGTTGGCCGCGGTCAATACCGCCGCGAAAGATCTTGGGTTGCGCCCAGCATCGGTTGTCGTCATCGACGCTCTTTTGAGCTGCCTACCGTGCAGGGATCCCAAAACGGGTATCGACAATCCAATTACGCCGCTGACACTGCTCACAGTCTACGCCGCCAACGCGACCCTTTGCTTCAGGGCGAAAGGCATCACTGACCGCCAGTTGCGTCGGCATTTGGAGACACTCGAAAATGTCGGCCTGATCTCAAGGAAAGACAGTGCCAACGGGAAACGATTTCCAATCCAACGATCTGGCAAGGTCATTGGTGCCTTCGGGATCGACCTGTCACCTCTTCTGGCGCGGTCGGCGGAAATTATCGACTTGGCGCAACAACGTCGCGACGACGCGGCCGAGCTGCGCGGGATGCGGTCCTGTATCCAGTCGCTTCGTATGGCCTGTCTCGATCTCGACGTCGACAAGGAAATCACAAGCTTTCTCGACAGCATTCGCAATGTCCTGCGTCGTGCTACAACGACTGTCATCGAAGCACGCGCCATCATCTTTAAACTCAAAGGCATCATCGCTGACACCTGTGCCGTAAAAAAACCGGATCAGACTTTGAACGAAACTACGGTCAACGTTCCGGTTGAACCCTCCTGTGTCGCCCAAAAACAAAATGCAGAACCGCAGGAAACGTCCGCCACAGACGGACGAAATGACCGGCACAAAGAACCTCCAAAATCATATACAAAAAAAACACTTCAGTCGCTGACCGATCTCTGGCAAGAGCTAACACATATTCGAAGTTTCTACCCCGAAATACCGAGATCAGATCATCACGCGCTTCAAATTGTTCATGAGTTCGGGAAGATACTGAGAATTAACCCGAACGTTTTGGCAAGTGGTATTGCATCGAATGGCTGGCGATCTGCGCTTGAAGCTCAAAATGAGATCGCTGCACGTGTTGCAACCATTGCCGACCCCACAGGTTATTTTAGAAGTTTGTTAAAGACTGGCGCAAGACTAAGTCAAATGTTCATTCCCGATATGAGATGGTATACCTCTGAGTGATGCAACCTACAGATCTCTGCTATGTTGATATCCCTTGTATCGCCCCAAAAGTCGGGAGTTGGCCGCGGCCAACTCCTACGGAGCGAAGGTTAGTGAAAGCGCTTCTCATTTAGAACAGCCCCACAACTACAGCTTCCCATCCCGGGCAAGCAAATGGGTAGATGAAGTTGGCACCGGACAGCTTTATTTCAGAGTTTAAAGGAGAGAGGATCCGATCTGCATTTTTTTGATCACGGCCCTGTGTACTGAAATGGGCCATTGCATCTGTGTCATAGCTCTGACCCGACTGCACCATGGCGGACCCCACCAGGACGCCAGCCTAAGCTGTCATTATCAAATAAACTGAAAGCAGTCCAAACCCACTGTAGCCAATGGTGTTTTGATCAAGCTTTTCGATACACGTCTTACGTTCAAAATGAAGCCAGCAAGCTTTAAGAATGCGCGCCAATATTTCTCCACCTATTAATGCTCTGGAAAATGATCCCCGACTGGGTGATTCATTTCTTAACCACAGATTTGCTCTGCCTTTCAGATAAACAGAGGCGTCTGCCTCATCGTCAATGGTCTTGGAGCCCACCACATCA
The DNA here is from genome assembly GCF_900128995.1 of Loktanella atrilutea. Taxonomy (GTDB): domain Bacteria; phylum Pseudomonadota; class Alphaproteobacteria; order Rhodobacterales; family Rhodobacteraceae; genus Loktanella; species Loktanella atrilutea. Next base: position 25,012 of record NZ_FQUE01000012.1, read on the forward strand.
ATTTGCATTAATAGGATGTTGGCCGCGGCCAACTTTTGATCAGTACCCTATGTCCCAGGCCGGATAGGTGGTATATCTAAAGTCATCTTTAAATTGAGATTGGCAACCTCACTTCGCGGGAAGCATTGGTGGTATCAAGGATGACGATCTGAAGGGAATCTTTTGAGGTGATATCGGTCGTGATCTGATGGAGCGACTGAACGCCTTCGAACTGATCGGGAAGGGCTCCGCACCCTGCGCCGAGACTCGTCTTATACGCACACGGAATATTGTGATTTCGATTGATGGAGTGTAATAATTTTGCCAATGATACTTATATTTTCAACATTAATTGGCAAAAATGAGCAATATCAAATCACTAGATGGCGACAGCGTCCGAGATCTAGTTGATGCGCGAGAACGCTATAGCCTGTTGCGCACGTCACAGCGTGAGGCACGTCACAGCTACGGTGGGTCCATGAAATTCGAAGCCCGTGGGGATGCTGAGTATCTCATTCGGCGGCCCTATGCGAGTTCGACACGTAAGTCTTACGGTCGTCGCACGCCCGAGACTGAAGAGACGTTGCGCGCCTTCCTCGCTGGGCAGGCACGTGTGCACGATCAGATCGCAGGACTGCGCCAACAATTGGCAGACCGCGCACCGATCCTGCGCGCCAGAGGTTTGGGCCGCGTCCCGGTGCTGGCCGCACGCGTCCTGCGAAAGTTGGATGACATCGGATGGTTGGGGACCAATCTCGTCGTCGTTGGGACCAACGCTCTGTACGCCTATGAAGCCGCGGCGGCTCTACGGATCGAGAGTGCTATGCTGGCAACCGGCGATGTCGATGTGCTTTATGACGCCCGTCGCCGTCTGCGGGTGTCGGGCGATGTTGATGAGCGCGGACTCATCGGAGCCCTGCGCTCCGTCGACCGTTCGTTTAGCAGGCCATCGAACAAAACCTACACGGCCGCGAACAGGGACGGATACATGGTCGATCTGCTTGAGCCTCAGGATCATGATCGCATCATGCGTTACGGTTCCGCCCGCCTGTCTGATGACCCGGATGATCTAATCGCCACCTCAACGGACAGCAGTCGTTGGCTGTTGAACGTTCCGAAGTTCGAGACCATTGCCATTGATGAGCGCGGACTGCCCGTCCGAATTGTTACTCTCGATCCACGCGCCTATGCCCTGCAAAAATTATGGATCGCCCGCAATGACCCGACTCGGGATCCAGCGAAGCGCGGGCGTGACGAAGATCAGGCACACCTTGTCGCGCAGATTGCGACACGGCACCTTGGGCTTCCCTTCACTGACACTGCACTCTCAGCGTTGCCAGAAAGCTTCCGGGATCTGGTTGGGCAACTCATTGTCGACGGAAAGGAAGGTGTCGATTGGTGACTTCGAAGTGCAGCTCTGAAGTGACCTGTGGAGAGCGGCTCAATCTACATTGTGATCCGGTGCGATGATCCGGCAGGTTAAAGGGGGAGGGGGGCACTCTGCAGCAGCGGCAAACGGCTGATGCGGGAGTGCGCAAGAGGATCATCATGACCGCGCCCGACGGGACATGGCCCATGCATTCGTTCACGCCTTTGAACTTGGCGTGAACGGTGAGGACAATGGCGCCGGGGGTTCTTTTGTTTAGCCTTCACTTGAAGGCATTTGATTCCCGAAACATCTTCGCCAGCTCATCGTCGTGTTCAGCGAGGAAATCTTTCAACACGCTTGCAGGCTTCACGTACTTACGCGCGGCGGGGTCGAGTTTTGCGAAGACCTCGGCCATGGCGGCGGCCAGCGCGCTTGCCTGACCGATCTGCGGTCGCAGGTCGTTACGGCTGAACATGCTTTCCGGCTGGATGTCGTTCACGCCTGGAGTTGCGGCGTGCAGAGAGCCAGCCGGTGCTGCGTCGCGCGGTTTATTATCGTCGTAAGATTTTGCCGTTTCTTGCGAAGCGTTGCCGTTTGCAGATTTAAACCCTCCTCGTTCGAGTGTCCGCGACAGAATCTTCTCGTCGCTGTCGTCCATCGGCAGGGGGAGGCGGCGGCGGGGACCATCAGACATCGAACTGACCTCGCAGGCTTTGCGTCAGTTTATCCGCGGCCGCCTGCATTTTCAGGAAGGGGGCGGCATCGCTGCCGGCTGTGATGGCCTCTGCGGTCGTCATGCGACGCCCCAGAAAGCTCATGATGGCGGCGGACTGGTGGATGGCGTCAACCGCCCCGAAATGATCATAGATGAGCTCTCGCATGACAAGCATCTCCGCATTGGGGAATCCGTTCGGGCGTTGGTAGACGACGCGCAGCATGTCCATGGGCGGGACCGTGGATCCGATCTCTTGCAAAGCCGTTTCAAGATATCGCAGGGTTTTCTGAACGCCCATCACTTCAGCTTCGACCGGACCGCTTGGCGAGATCACGAGGTCGCAGATCGCGAGGGCCGCCAGCTGCCTGACATCGTCGGATCCGGCGGTATCGATGATGACCCAGTCGGTCTCGTCCTCCAGGATCGTGATGAGAGCGTTGTAGTGCTGCGCAAAACTGGCGCCGGCGATCGGTGCCATCCGTGACGTCAGAAGGGCAGGGGACCGCTGGGCTATCGGCTCCGCCCATTTGGTCAGTGTGCCCTGCGGATCGAGGTCGATCAGCTGGACGCGCGCGCCCTCACGCAGCAATCCGTCAGCGCAGAGGGCGGCGAGTGTCGATTTCCCGACGCCGCCTTTGGTGGATGCAAAAGTGATGACGCGCATGCGGGATCCTTGACTGGTGCGACCGGCTTCCTGCCGATCACCTGCTAAGAGCAGTTCTTCCTTAGATTGTTTTGGCGCATGGCGCAACGCGGATCGCGCATACGAAATGTCGCATGGCGCACTGCACATGGCTCATGCGTGATGGCGCGTATGGTATCGCGGATCGCGGGTGGCCCGCGGCGGATCAGCCAATGACCATCGTACGTGGCGCGTGCGCCATTCGCGCATCGCGCTGATTCAAATGATGAATGCGATCTGTCATTGCTGCGCCGTCGCGAAATGCCACGCCTTTCTGAGCTCATCACGCGACGGACGTCCGAAGAAGGCCGGTCTCATGTCGCGGCAAAACGCCTGCGCCAGGAAACGGAGTGGCGCGATCGGCGGAGCCGTCGCTGGCCACACTGTCCTTTGCACGTCGCTCACGCAAAACGTGTGTTTCACGTTGTGGCGCGCGTCGTGAGGGGGTAGGAAGAGGTAGCAGGATATGTTCCCTGTGATACACATTCGTGCTGAGCCGACATGACACTCAAATCCTTCACGACGCAGCACAAGACAGCGGCCGGCAATATGCTCCTGGAGGGTGCGGCACCCAAGGCTGTTGCGCAGACATTCGGCGTCCATGTCTCGACGATCTATGCGCTCAGGAAGACCCTGGGTCATGGCCACGCCAAAGCGGACCGGGCGTCTCATGTCGTGCATCTGCGGCTGTCTGACGCCGAGTTCCGCGCACTGGAGGCCTTCGTGGTCGACGCGGGTCTGCCGTCACGGACCGCTGCCCTGCGGTCGCTGATCCGGGGGGCGACTGGCTTTCTGGAACTGCGTCGCGACGAGTTCATCGATCTGTCGGAGGTGCGTGGCGAGCTGAAGGCCCAGGGTCGCAATCTCAATCAGATCGCTTTCGCGCTAAACAAGGCCGCCCGGATGGGGGGTGCCGTTCTGTCACCGGCAGACCGCGCGTTTCTGACGGGGCTGAAGCAGGCCTATGTGGCACTCGACGGCCATGTGTCTGGCGCGTTCCGGGAGGTGCGGCAGAAGGGCAGGGCGGCCTTGCACGCGGCGACGCGGCTATGAGTGCCGCGGGCTTTTACGACGAGATCCTGATCCGGGCCAACCGTGGCATGGGCCGGACGGCTGTCGGCGGCGGTGCCAAGCCGCGGGCCGAGCGGATCTGGAAAAGCCTGACCTCAGGCGGGAGTGCGTTTGTGAAGCGCATCCCGGGGGCCGGTGTGCAGCATCCGACGCAACTGGCGGGTCAGCTGGCCTATGTGAACGGCAAGGCGAAGGCGATCTTCGGGTTCGCCACAGATGTCTGCGGCGAGGGTGATGCCTTTGCGCAGGCCGACCTCGACAAGATGATGGAGGCCTGGGCGCAGGATTGGCACGGCAGGCCGCGCAACGGGCACACCAGCCACATGGTGCTGTCGTTCCCCGATGACGTCTCGCAGGAGAGCGCGGTCCTGATCGCGCAGGAGTGGTGCGCCGAGATGTTTGAGAGCGAGATCCACGTGGCCGACACCTGGGAGTACGTGGCCGCCCTTCATACGGATACGGCAAACCCGCATGTGCATGTGGTGCTGAACAACCGCGGGGCAGGGGGGGCGTGGTTCTCGATCTCCACTGCGGGTGTGTTCAATCCGCAGATGATGCGGGACCGCATGACGGATATTGCCGACGATTACGGCGTAAGGCTCGAAAGCCTGAGCCGCGCCGACCGGGGGCTTTACCGCGATCCGATCGGCAGTGCCGCGGTCTTCGCCGCCCGCGAGGGGCGCAGGTTACGGGGCGCTGACGTCGTAGAAGATCTCGCTGTCGATTGGCGTCGGGAGGACATGCAACGGACCGCGACCCTCTACACGGTGCTGGCCGATTTTGCCGAGACGATCGGTGCACCGATGATCGCCAGCCGCGCAAAACTCTCAGCCGCGGCCCTGTTCGCAGGCAAAGACGTCCCGAAAGGACAGGATATGGATATCGACCTCGACGTAACGGCGGACCGCGCGGACATTCGTGTGTCACTGATTGGCTGGGCGGAGCAGAACAGCGACGCCCTCGATGCCCTGCCGGAGGAGACCCGCAGGCAGGTCATGACGAAGATCGATGCGGCGCTGACGCTGATCGAGACCGACGGCACGGAGGATCTGTCCCAAGACAGCATTTGGGCGGGATTTGGCGTGGCACCGTCGTCCTACCTGATCCCTGATATGGACAAGCTGGAGGCTAGGGCCGCCCTTTATGCAGGTCCAGACAAGACCGACCTGCTGCGGGCGTTCGTGGGAGGGCAGGCGTTCGATGCATACCTTGTGACCGGCGAGGTTGCGCCCCGTTTCGCACCCATCCTGCCTGTTGTTGCCGAGGCCTACGCCGAGATGCACAGCCACGATCTGGCGGAGATCCCGCGCGCCATGACAGCCTACATCGACACCTCCGCAGCACTCGGACTGGACCCGGGTGACATAGCACAACGGCTGATCGCACGCCTGGACGATCCGAAGATAAGCGCGCAGCGGGAGCGGGGCGATATCACCCGCATCGTAACCCATCGCGGGTCTGATCTGTCCGACACCGCGGCGGTCGCTACGGCCGCGGAGGATTATCGCGACTTCCAGCTCGGGTTGGCCGAGGTCGAAGAGACGCTGATCGCCGCGAGTCGGGTCTACAGTCGCGCGGGCGTTGCACAGATCCTGGAGGACGCCGCACATACGGCGGCCTCAACGGGCCGCGCCGATCTCGCTGACAGCGCCACCGGCCGCCAAGTGCTGACGGCCTTCGTAGCCCTGGAGGGCAGGGGGGCCATGCAGGAGATTGCGTCCGGCAACAGGGATCCGCTCGCCGCCTACCTCACCACACCGGCCTCCCAACGTCTGGCTGCCAGGGAGCTGCTGAAATCCGCAAAGTCCCTCGATGTCGGCCTGGAGCTAGACGAGATCGAGACCGGGCTTGAGGCCGTCGATCCGACTTATTCCCGCGGGCTGGGCTACTCGATATGAGAGCGCTCTTCGCGAGCCTGCTGGCCATCTTCTGCGGGCTGGTGACAGGGTCCGCGCTGGCCAGCGTCTTTCTGACGTTCGCCTTGCGACGGGACATCCTGACCATGGACGTCCTGCTGCACGCCAGATCCGTGGCGGCGGGCGTGTGGGGGACACAGCCTTACCTGACCGGGCATCTGATCGTCGCAGGGGTCGTCGCGGTGTTCGTGGTCATCTCCATCGTCACCGTCATCTGGGACCGGCTGGTCAGTTACGGCGAACGCCGCTTCCAATCCCTGTCCAGCCTGCGCAAGAACAGGATGATCAACGCGCCCGGCTACGGGTTTGTTCTGGGCGAGCAGATCACGCCCCCGGCGCAACGACCGGATCGGCCGATTAAGGTGAAGGCCCGTCATAGAATCCTCGACAGAGCGCTCCCGTTCCGGACCCGCCGCCTGCGCTATGTCGCGTCGCTCTACAGCACCGTCAGCAACGTGCTGATGATTGCCCCGACGCGGTCTGGCAAAGGTGTCGGCTTCGTCATTCCCAATGCCCTGACCTTTCCCGGCTCGATGGTCGTGCTGGACGTGAAGGGTGAGCTCTGGGACGAGACCGCGCGGGCCCGCCAGCGGATGGGCGATGCGGTCTACAGGTTCGCGCCGCTCGACTTTGAACACCCGACGCATCAGTATAATCCACTGGCCCGGCTGCTCGACATCGAAGACATGGAAGAACTGTGGACCGGTCTGGAACGGATCGCACAGCTGTTCCTGCAATCTGACGGCAAGCAGGACTGGCTCGAAGGCTCGATTTTGTTGTTTGTCGCGGCCGGTATCCTGGCCGTGCAGCGCGGCAATCCGACGATGGGTGAGATCTACCGCATCCTATTCGGCACGGGGCAGGGCGAGGACCTCGGCAAATCATCCGCCGATCTGCTGCATGCGGCAGCCCGGGAATGCAAATACCCGCCGGCGGCGCGTGAGTTCAGTACCAAGGCGTCGCTCGATGCCAAGATCCAGCAAAGCTACATCTCGATCCTGAACGTGGCTGGCCTCGCGCAATGGGCGAACCCACGGGTCGAACGGGTCACGCGCCGGAATGACTTTGACTTCACCCAGATGCGGCGCACCCCGGCATCGGTCTATCTCGTGGTCCAGTCGGAGGACATCGAACGGCTCAATTCCCTGATCCGGTTGTTCTTTGCCGATCTGATCTCGTTCCTGCGGTCGTCAAAGCCAAAGGATGATGAGCCCTGGCCGATCTTCATGCTGCTGGACGAGTTTGACCAGCTGGGTCACATGCCGCTGATGGTGCAGGCGATGAAACAGACGGCGGGCCACGGTGGGCGTTTTGCGATCATCACCCAGTCTGTCCCCGGTCTGCTGTCGATCCCTTACACGCCGGAAGAGGTTAAAGCGATCGAGAGTGCCTGTCAGGTCAAACTCTATATCTCAGCCAGCGAGGATTTTACGGCTGGTGAGCTGGAGACAGCGCTGGGGACCCGCACGGGTGCGACCGTCAGCCGGACCCGCGAGATGACGGATGTGGGCTTCGGGGCAGGGAGTGTCACCCGCAGCACCGAGCACCGCCCGCTGCTGTCCAAGCAGGAAATCCGCGACATGGACCCGGACAAGATTATCATTTTGCCGGAACGCCAGAACCCGATCCTTGCCAACCGGATCAAGTACTACGAGTCCGCGGAAATTCTGAAGATCCATGCCGCGCAAGAGGGGCAATCCTATCCTTTCCCCCCAGCGGATCCGTCTGAAAAAACCATGACGATGACCGACGTCCGCGCCGCAGTGGCCGCGGCGCAGGAAAAGGACGCTGAGACTGCCCTGACGACCGAGGCGGCGATCGTCGAGATCCGGTCCGCAAAGACGGCAGCCTCAGTCGCCCCGCGGGTCAAGAAGGTCGTCAAACCGAAGCCGGATGGTACCTTGACCGAAGCCGGGCAGGCAGCACTACTGGGCATGGCGCAGGACATCGAAGGCCAGCTCTCACAGACGACGAAACGGCTCACGGAAGAGGTCTGAGCCCGGCCAGGTTTGCGCCGTACGTGCTGGCCTCGCAGGTGGTCATGATCTGACTTTATCCCCTGTCTGGAACGGGTAAGATCGTCGCCATGAGTCAGAATATCATAGAAGCGTGTATCGCAGAACGGCCCGGGCACGGGGATGACCACCTTGTTTATCGGTGGACTGACTTTTGGGCGCCGCGCATCGCCGCAAATCGTCACGCGGTGTCGGGCATGCTCACGCTGATGGATGATGAGCCTGAGCTTCCCGATGACCTGCTTGCACTCTTCAGCGCCGTTCTTGCCGCCATGCGCATGAACCGCGAGAACCGCGAGAAGGACGCGCAGGCCATCTTTGCACAACTCGAGGATTGGCTGGACATAAAGGTGGCAACGCAAGGTTTTGACAACCGACAAAAAGTCGGGCTGTGTCGGGCGTTCATCGAGGCGGGACTGGAGCCACCCGACGGGATCCGATTCAGCCTCGACGCTGCCGCTGACGATGCGGACATCGCAACCATGGACATGCCCGATATTGCAGAGCTGATCCGTGACCTGATCCCGGACAACGTCACGGGCTACCCGGCGTACATGATCCTGCGCGAAGCCATGGGCGCGATGCCCCGACCTGCAGCGGTCCTCTTCGTCACGCAGATGGTGGCGCTTGGCGTCCCGAAGCCGGTCGCAGTCGGGCGATATTTATTGCTCGATCCGGTGGGCGAGATGCGCAGCGCGGCGGCCCAGGGGTTCGCCGACCTCGCACAGGCTGGTGGCGTGGATGCAGGCGTGCTCTCCGATCTGATCCAGCTGCGCAAGTGGATGCCGGATCCGGACATCAGGACGGTTCTCGATCGCGGGATCAAGGATGCGCTGCGGTATGAGCCTTCCGGCGGGTCTGTCCAACGGCCATGGACGCTCCATCGACTGGTGTCGTCATTGCCTGACGGCACCGGAAGCCAGAGCATTCTCGCGAGTGTCAGCCGCGGCAGCCAAAAATGCATTGCGGCGCTGTTGCTCAAGACAGGTCACGGCATCAAGGACGCCTATGCCATCCCCTGCAGCAGTGCCAGCGATCAGCGGCGAACGCTCGCTGAGATCGAAGGGTCGATGCCGATGCACGATGTGCCGGCTGAGTATCTGCCGGCTGCACTGGCCGCGGCAATTGGCGAGGGTCTTGCTGCAGGCCTGCCTCCGGCGCCGGGTCTTCTGGATGTGGCAGAGATGCTCGGGCTCCACGACATCGCGCCATACGCTATCTCGGCAAGGTCGATCACCGACATTTCCGATCCTGACGCCCAGTTGGCCGCCATGTCTGCGGTCAAGCGTAGTCAGCTTATTAACCGCAGCATCTCGTGGGTGCGCGACCACGAAATATCGTCGAGCTGGTTTGTCAGCGATGCGGAGCTATTGTTGGCCTTGGAGGAGGTCAGAACCGAGCGTCAGGCGACGCAGGCGGTCTGGGCGCATCTGGAAACGCAACGCGGCTTCTGGTCATCGCTCTTCGCACGGTCGGCCGTAATTTTGCGCCACGGTGACGGCGACGCATGGCTGGTCTTTGCGGCGGTCGCCCAAGGTCTGGATACGGGCCGGGCGCTGAAAAAGATCCCCATCTTTGAGATGATCGTCGCGCTGACTCTGGATGTCGCAGAACAGGGCGGCGAAGGGTTGCGAGAAGACGGTGTATCCCAGTTGGACGATCTGGAAAAAGACGATGACATGGGCCCTGACATCGTGCCTGAATCAAAAGGCGAGCTGGAGCGCCTGCTCCGCAAAACCCCGCTCAGTCCGGATATGATCGATGGTTATCTGACCGCAGTCATCGTGGCGCCGCGGTTCGTCACACCGACGGACTGGCTGCCGCCACTTTTTGATGGCATCGCGTTTCCCGGCGGCAACAAAGTACATCGCGTGCTCGACATCATCATGCTGCGATACGATGTCATTCAGGACAGCGCTTTCGATGGGGACATTGGATCGGGCCTCAGGACATGCGCGGCAGAGCGGTTCAAAGACTGGCTCGCCGGCTTTGCCCTCGCCAGTACGATCGCAGCCGCCTGGCCGAAGCGGGGGCTCTCGAAAGACGATCAGAAAATCCTGCAGCTGATCAGGGAAGGGGCGAAGTATGATAACATCCAATCAACATTAATGCCGTTGCTGCCCGGCTGGCTCGTCGGCATGGCTGCACGGGCGGTCGATGGATGAGGCCCACCTTTAAATCGGTTGATCTGATCCCGTTTCGAAGCCTGTAGGCTTCGATCACCGCTAACTCTTTTCGAAGGTAGGTTTGTGCTTAATGCTCGCCATGCCACCACTCACCGAAGGTCTCCGGGGTGTCACGCTGTCAGGCCTGCAATCCGGCTTGAACACGATTTTTTTCCGCTGATACTGAGATGAGGCAATACGCCGCAGGCAAGCTGCATCGCCGGATTATGTGCCGGGGTGTGTTCCGCTGTTCCAATAACGGAGACCTTGAAGATGTTGCCGACACCACTGAGCTCCATCCCGGTTGACACGTCTTCGCCGGAGCTTCCTGTTGCAGCCCTTGAAGCCGCGGTGCGCGCGGCAAAAATCGGCGTCTGGCACTGGGACGTGCGGACGGACACAATCAGTTATTCGGATCTGGCACGATCCATCTTCGGACTTCCGGAGACCGGTACGATCACGATGGAGATGGTGCGCGCCCTGACTCACCCTGAAGATCTGCCAGTCACGCGCGACATTGCGCGAAGGGCGCTCGATCCGGCGGTCCGCAGTTCTGAGGTCTACTCCTATCGCATCATCCGACCGGATACTGGTGAGGTACGCTGGATCCAAGCCCACGGCCTTGCGCAGTTTGGAATGGTCAACGGCGCCGAGGTCGCGCTGACGTATTCCGGCTCAATTCAGGACGTCACGGAACGGCGCGTACTGCGCGAGGCGCTTGCCGACCGGGAGGCACGACTTCGTTTGGCGATCGAAGCGGGAGACCTTGCAGTCTGGGATCTCGATATTGCGACAGACATGGTCAGCCCGTCACCTGAACTGAATCGTCTGTTTGGCTTGCCGCAGGATACCATTCCATCGGCGGACGATTTGCGGCGTCTTTATGCTCCTGGGGAAGAGGAGCGTTTGCAGGCAGTAAGTGCTGCGCAAATGGCAGAGGGTAACACCAAGGTGCAGAGCGAGGTGCGCTTTATACTGCACGATGGTCAAGAACGGACTTTCTTGTTGAGGGCAGACATTCAGCCGGAACAGCCGCCGTTCAAGCGGGCCCTCGGTGTGCTTATCGACGTGACGGACCGTGTCAGGCAGGAACAACGCCTGACCACGATCGCTATGGAAATGCGCCACCGACTGAAGAACGCCTTTGCGGTCATCGCCGCCATTGCCTCTAAGAGCTGGCCGGCAAATGACCGGGATAAAGGCCTGAGATGGTTTCGGGGGCGGTTACAGGCCATCAGTGCGGCAACCGATCTCATGTTCCAACCCGACACCGAAGAATTGTTGATTGCGGATCTGGCTGACCGCATCGTCGCTCCATACAGGCACCCTGACCATGATCCCTTCATTCTTGAAGGATCAGGTGTCGCCGTCCCAACGTCGCTCGCCACACCTGTTGCAATGGCCCTACATGAGTTGGCGACTAACGCCGTAAAATACGGTGCTCTTTCGGTGCCTGAGGGTCGGGTTACAGTTCGGTGGGAGGCGATCGCAGATGCGGGCATTAACATCGAGTGGCAGGAGAAAGGAGGCCCTCCTGTAACTGCGCCCGAGCGAAGTGGCTTCGGTTCGACCTTGCTCGGCAGTGCCCTTTTCCCCGCCCCGCACCAGGTTGAGCATGACTTCGATGTTGAAGGAGTCAGATGCACCATCGTATTGCGGCCAAGCTGACGCATACTGTCAGATTACGGCCCGCGAAATCTTTAGCTCGTCCCTATCTCGTTGACCAAGTGCCCTTGCATAAGCATCAGCGACCGCCACGGTTATGCGAAGCTGCTCGCTATGTCGCGGAAGGACTGGCTGATCAGGCTGGTCTGGTAAGGCTTTGGAAAGAATGAGGCCCCTGTGGGCAACATCGTCTGATCGATGCCAGTGGCACCAGATGCGACGATGATTATAACGGGAGGCCACCGATGGCGGACATATGATGCAAGCTTCAACCCGTCCATTGAGCCAGGCATGTCAATGTCGGTAAATAAAATACCGATGTCCGGATGCAGATCCATCAATACAATAGCCTGATCCGCTGAGCTGGCATCATATGTCTTGAAACCTGCGTCACGGATCATGTCCACTGCGTCCATTCGGATGAGATACTCATCTTCGACTATCAGAGCGGCGGGCAATGTCTGACTTTGCATGAGTTCGTTTATCCACCATATCTTTGCTGATCTAAGTTAAGTTATACCGACGAGGCGTCAAGTCCAACGGGTGCTACAGCAGTCCACTGGCCCAACCTCGGTCCATCACCTTTTGCAACCTTTTTACAATTTAATCACCTTGAGCACTGGCGGCTTCGCTGCGTTTGACGTGGCTTCCATGGACATCGTCGAAACTGAAATCGATGCTGGCAAGTTCTCAACTCTCGTCGCCGCCGTCGAAGCTGCAGGTCTGGTCGAGATGCTGAAGATTGAGAGTCTGCTCACTGTCGTCGCGCCCACAGATGAAGCCTGAGCCAATCTGTCTGACAGCACGGTCAAAGGCTTGCTGGCCGATCCTGAACCTTAATCAAAATTCCGACCTTGCCATACTGCGCCGGGTGCGGTGATTTTAATGGATATGAGCAATGGCATGACGGCCACTGCGTTGGAAGGACAGGACGTTTCCACTAGGTCTCGGTGACACCGTAATGGTAAGCGATCCCACCGTGATAATACCGGAAATTGCTGCTTCGAACGGCTTGTTTCACGTGATCGACACCGCCATCATGCCGCCGCTGGAAGTCATTTAGGCGAGCAGTGGGGGACTGACATTAGCGCTGATCCTGTTGTGGAACCGACCGGGTCTTTTCGTTTCAATTTTTAAAACCGATGCGTTTGTCTGGCACCCGCATTTCGCTGTGAGGAGGGCACCTCCTTACTAAAAGGAACGCCCTCCTGGCTTGTCCTTTACCCGGATATGAGTCCCAGGCTCCCAAGCTTCAAAATCACCTGTTGGGCGCAGTCGTCGACATCAGGTCCTTCAGTATGAATGCGCAACTCGGGTGTCTGCGGAATCTCATAGGGATCTGAGATCCCCGTAAATTCCTCGATCTTTCCTTCCCGAGCAAGCTTGTAAAGGCCTTTACGGTCGCGCCGTTCGCACTCTTCCAAGCTGGTTGCGACGTGGACCTCGATGAAGGCGCCATGGTTTTCAACATCTTCCCGCACTGCGCGCCGGGTCGCCGCGTAAGGGGCGATCGGCGCGCAGATGGCAATGCCGCCGTTCTTGGTAATTTCGCTTGCCACGAAGCCGATGCGACGGACGTTCACGTCGCGGTGCTCTCGGGAGAACCCAAGCTGAGAGGAAAGGTTTTTTCGAACGGTATCGCCGTCGAGTAACGTCACCGGTCGGCTGCCCAACTCCATGAGTTTTACCCGGAGCGCATTGGCTATAGTCGACTTGCCCGCGCCTGATAGCCCCGTAAAAAACACCGTGAAACCCTGCTGTGCGCGCGGAGGACTGGTGCGACGCAATTCTCGGACGACCTCGGGAAACGAGAACCACTCGGGAAGTTCGATCCCCTCGCGGAGCCGACGCCGCAGCTCGGTGCCCGAGATATTGAGAACGGTTGCGCCTTCTTCGATCTCGTCGGCCGGCTCATATTGCACCCGCTCCTGAACGTAGACCAGGTGTTTAAAAGGGACCATCTCGATTCCCATCTCGGCCTCGTGCGTCTTAAAAAGTTCCTGTGCTTCGTAAGGGCCGTAGAAATCCTGTCCTTGGCTATTCTTCCCCGGACCGGCATGATCTCGACCGACAATGAAGTGAGTGCAGCCGTGATTTCGGCGGATGATGCCGTGCCAGAGCGCCTCGCGCGGCCCACCCATCCGCATGGCTACATTGAGCAGACTCATCGTCGTCGTCGCAGCCGGGTACTTATCGAGCACCGCTTCGTAGCAACGTACGCGCGTGAAATGGTCGACATCGCCCGGCTTGGTCATGCCGACCGTCGGATGAATCAGAAGATTGGCCTGCACCTCCTTGGCCGCGCGGAAGGTCAGCTCCTGGTGCGCGCGGTGCAGCGGGTTACGGGTCTGGAAGGCCACAATTCGTTTCCAGCCGAGTTTGTGGAACATCATCCTTAGCTCGTTAGGGGTATAGCGGTGCGCTTTGAAATCGTAGTGCGCTGGGGCCTCGATTCCTGTGACCGGCCCACCGAGATAGACCTTGCCGGCCTCGTTGTGGAGGTAATTCACGCCGGGATGGGCTACATCGTCGGCCCCGAAGACTTTTTCCGCCTCGCGCGTCTTGTCAGGCGTCCATTTGTCGGTGACGCTCATCGTGGCGAGGATGACACCCTCCTGATCGCGCAACGCGATCTCTTGCCCTTCCTCGAGGGTTGCTGCGAAGCGCTCTGACACATCGAGGGTGATCGGCATGGGCCAAAGAGTCCCATCCGCGAGCCGCATGTTTTCGACAACCCCGTCGTAATCGTTGCGAGCGAGAAATCCCTTGAGGGGATGGAAGCCGCCGTTCATCAGCAGTTCCAAGTCGCAAAGCTGTCGGCGGGTGAGGTCCCAACTGAGAAGCTGCGCAGCCCGCTCCTGATGTTCTTTGACAGTTTCTCCGGAAACGTAGAGTTCCGGGATCGCGCTGAAGTTGGATTGGATCATGTGGCCGAAGGTCCTTCGTATTTGCAAAACAGGTAGGAGGCGCGCAGCATATGTGTCCGCGCCGGGTAGTCAGGGATCAAAAGTTTCAGGTTGCTGGGGCCCGTATTCCGGCGGGATCTGATGCCCGTGGCGGGCTGACCTCCTATCCTCATGGTTATGGTCATGATCGGAGTCATCGTTGAAGCAAGGGAGGCGCAGGTGCATCCAGCAAGAAGTGGCAGCAGGTAACTAAACTGCTTCATGATCTTCTGTGCGAAAGTGAAATGAAGAAGGTCCGCGCGGCACCGGCCAAATCGTGTCCTGCCGTCGGTTTCGTGATCAATCCTGAACAGCAGCGGGAGGGCACGGGCGACAGGGACGGTTATGATCGCCATCGCAGTGCTGATTACGAGGATCAAAAGCTCCCAATGCGTCATCGCAATGGGGTATTGTCCACCCGCAGCGGGTTTTAGCGTTGATCCAAAACCGGAAGAAGCCAGAAGTGCGAACATGGTGACCGAAGTGTAGACAGACCTTCGGCTCATGGTTTCCTGTCTTCCGGACCTTCGGGCTCGAAGAACATCACGATGGGCGCATCGTCCAATCCGGCCTCCATCATCCAGGCACCCAGCCCATCAGCGAGTTCTGCGCGGGTTTGTGGTGGCAGCCGCGTCAGTGCGTTCATGAGCTCCTCCTGGATCGTCGGTTCGAGAGCTTTGGTAAGTTTTCGTCCTGCCTCCGTCAGGCGCAGCTCGACCCGGCGCCCATCGTTTTCCGATCGGGTCCGGATAAGGAAGCCGAAAGCCTCAAGACGCCCAACGACCTCGGACACGGTGCTCTGATGTGTGCAGGTCAGCCCGGCGAGCTCGTTAATGGATAGCCCCTCATGGCGGCCAATATGCCCAAGAGCGAGCGCCTGCGCTCCCGTTATGGTCGAAATCTGCTCCGTTCGCATGGAAGACCGGCGAAGCGCCTGAACAATCCGCCTGACAGAATCCATGATAATCTGATCGTTGCTGGCCAAATGATTCGGGTATCCAAGATGATATATGGGAACCGATGCATCTCATATGTCGCATCTTTTGTCTTGTCCATCCGGTCGCGGCCCCGGGCATAGGCCGATTTGAAAACTGATGTCCTGACCTGATGGTCGTGGCAACAATGACGACCTTGCCCGGACACACGGTTTGCACGCGGGACGGCCCGACAGCCCACCCATGCGCAGCGCCGCAGATCGCATTCCCCAAGCCGTGAGTTTCGAGTTCATCGGCATTGACCGTCCCGTCGATCTTCGCCAGAGCCTTCAATTACTTCATGTGTAAGATGGGATTATTGGTCGTGCTTGGCGCCACGGCTGCGACGGTGTGGCACTACGTCTTCAACCTGGTGTTATGCTACGTTCTGAATCGGCGCTGAGGGGATGAGCGCAAGACGATCGCAATTCGGATCGTTCATGCCGTGCTCTTCGAAGTGAAGCTACTGTTTCTCCTGCTGCCACTCTTGGCCTGTTGGCTCGGTGTCTCGCTGATTGCTGCCTTGATTGTAGAAATCTCCTTTGCGGCCTTTTAAATGGGCTACGCCTTCGTTTTTACCTTGGATTACGATACCCTGTTTCCATCACAACAGCACATACGGGTAGCGCAATCATGGATGACGAGACCAACGGTGGCACAACCCCCTGTTTCGCCCATCTCTTGGTGGACGGGCATCTGATCGACCCCGACACTGCACGGGACGTTGCGCGGTTTAGACGCGCAGAACGCGCGCGCCTTATCGCCGCGCGAGCCCTCGCTTCGGGAGATCGGGACAAAGCAACGTCCAGCTTGATCGAAGGTCTCGACAGGACCGTCGCACTTGAGACCCGTATGACCATTGCAATGTACTGGCCGATCAGGGGCGAGCCGGACCTCCGCCCCTGGATGCACCACGCGCACGCCGCCGGGCATCGGATCTTGCTTCCAGTCATCACCGAGGAACATGCACCCCTCGAATTCCGCACATGGTCCCTGAATAGCCGGATGATCCACGGTTTCTGGAATATCCTGGTCCCGGCCGAAGGCGAGACGCTCGTGCCCGAGCTCGTCATAGCGCCGCTCGTCGGCTTCGACGACGACTTCTACCGCCTGGGAAACGGTGGAGGGTATTACGACCGAACTCTCGTCCGGCTCGACCCGCAGCCGCGGGTCATCGGTGTCGGGTTTTCTGGATGTCGTTTGCCGAGCATCTTCCCGATGCCCTGGGATGTGCCGATGACCGAGATATTGCTATCGGATGGGACCCATCTGAAACGTCAGTTGTCCGCTCCTCCCCGCCAGGCAGTCCAAGAAGAAGACCAGGATAAATAAGGCGCCAATGCCGGCGATCAGGGCGCAAGGATATTCCTGGTGATGTAGTCGGCCCGCCTGGCACAGAAAATCCCCGCTTTGACCTGCGCAAGGGATCTAAGTTCGCGACCGACGAAGCGCTCGGGCTCAAAAAATTTTACTCCCTTGAGGCAGCGATGTGCGATATCTATCAGCTATAAAGGATCAAGTGGCGGCACAAATATCTCCACGATACCCCTCTCATTCCCCACCCGACCGGCCTGAATCACCAAGTCGATTGTCGAACGCAGATACCGCATGACTTCCGCGTATTGCAGTTGCGTTCCCGTCCCCATCACCATCAGCGCCAGCCGATCCATTGCCTTGCGGGCGGTCTGGGCGTGCAGCGTGGTGAACGATCCGCCGTGGCCGGTGTTGATCGCTTCCAGAAACGTCGCCGCCTCTGACCCGCGCAGCTCGCCCACGATGATCCGATCAGGACGCAGGCGCAGGGTCGCTTGCAGCAGTTTTTCCGCCGTGCGCGGGCTGGCCGGGGATCTGTCTGCGATCAGACCGACCACGTTGGGCTGACGCGGGCGCAGTTCGGAGGAATCCTCGATTGTTACCAGCCGTTCGTAATCAGAGATCAAGTAGAGCATACGCCGCCCCAATTCTGTTTTCCCGGTGGACGTACCGCCCGCGATCACGATGTTTAGTTCCAGCCGCAGCACTTCCTTCAAAAAATCATCGACGCTTCCCGCACGGGCGATAACCTCAATGTGGCGCAGCTTTCGGGTCCGCTCTTTAACTTGAGACGCCGTCACATCATCCCGCAGAAAAGAGAAGGTGCGCGGCTCCCCGGTATGGCCCGGTCTGAATATCCGAAACGATAGGACCGTGCCGCTGGCCGATGCGGGCGGGATCACCGCCTGGACGCGCAGCATCATCCCCGCGTGTTCAACGGACGTGGACAGCAATGGCGCTTTTTCCGTCAGCGCCACAGCGCTTGCATTCGCGCTTTGCTGTGCAATGTCCTTGGCCGCTTGCGGCGTAATGTCGTGTTCAGAGGCTCGCACCATCTTAGCCAAGCCCTGTCGTTCGACGTAGCACTGACCGTCGCCATTTATGACGACCTCGATCACTGTCCGATCCTGAAAGAGAGGATCGAACGGCTTGAGATATTCCGCGAGATAGGAGGACACTAGAACAGCTCCATATCGTTCGTGACCATGACCATAATCACCGAGCCATGCTCGACCGTGACGATCGGCGCCAGTGACAGGTATTCTTCGATCACCGCACTGGCGTTGTCGCTGGCGTCCGTGCTGATGGCCTCTGCCGGTATCGCGCTTTCGTCGTTCTGGACACTGGCCGCAGCAGCAGCCGGGGCCGCGCTGAATATCGAAATCAGCGCCGCAGACCCGAACCGTTGCAGGAACCGACTGTCGACCTTACCCGTCAGACCAGACCGTCCCAGCCGATCCGACCCGTAGGCTTCAAGGTCCACAACCTGTCCATTTGGCGTCACAACCCGGTCCCATGCGACCAACACCCGCTTCTGACCAACGGCCACCTCGTTCGCGTAGCGCCCGAACATCTGCGACCCGCGCGGGATCAGCACCCGGCTCATGTCGAATGACCAGATATCGTAGGAGACCGTGCTGGTGATCGTGCCAGACAGTTGCGAGTTGATGCCGGTGGTCAGCGTGGCCTCGATCACGGTGCCTTGCATGACGGTATTAGACGGCGCACCGATCACGCGCGATTGCGTTGGCGCGATCTTGTCCGACCCGGCACGGATGAACGCCTCATCGCCGGTATAGTCGCGGCCTTCGCTTTCCGTCCCGCCGCCTGACATGCCGTCGATGGGACTGTTGATCTGGGCTTGCCGCACGGCTTCCGCTTCGGCACGTCGCCGTTCGAGTTCCTGTTGCCGCGCTGCCCGTTCTTCCGCCATCATTTGTTCGGCCAGAGAGTCGTCAGTGGCCTGATTGACTTGCAGCAGCAGACTGGAATTTTCCGCTTGAGTGCGCGCCAGGTCGCGGTTGAGCTGGTCACGCTTTGCAGCAAGATCCTGCACCTCCGCCGACCGTGCCGCCATGTCGGCCGCCAGACTGTCGAGTTGTGTCTGTAGCGTTTCAAGTTGCGTCGTATCGACCACAGGGGCGGCGGGTTCTTGATTGCGGGCCGCGTCCAGTTGCCGGGTCACTTCGTCCAGACGCCTTTGCAGTTCAATTTCCGCCTCCGACGGGCCGCTCTCTGTCACTGGAAAGGCGGGGGCAAGGGCGATAACCGGCGTGAAGCCGTCTGACGCCTTACGCTGAAATTCGGACGCATCCGACGTGTCGCGTTGCGGGATCGTCACCGAACCATCGCGCCCCACCAGATAGGATACGCCAGCCCCACCGGCTGCGAGGCCCGTTATCAGCGCCACACCAATCAGGGCAGGGACGTTTGACTTTTTCTTGCCACCCTTCAAGCGGGCGGCGCGGTTTTCCATTTCATCAGCCATTGGTAATTCTCCCGCTTTGAACACAAATATATTCGCCGCCGTAGCGAATGACCCAGCGGTCAGACCGCGACCCGACGGTCACACGCGTTCCATCCGTACGCCCGTTGACGATGTATTCCCGGCCTTGAGCGTCGGCCCGGTAGATGCTGGGGATCGGCGCGTCGGGGCTGAAGGTGAAGAACGTCCGCCTGCCGTCGTCAGACACATTCACCGGCTGAATCTGGGCGTCCTTCGTGGCGGCCGAAATCACATAGGTTTGCGGTTTTCCCGCAGGGACCGAGGATTGCGCCGCCACAGCATGGCTTCCGGCTGGCGATTGAAAGCTGACCGAATAGTGCGGACGCACCGAGGCGCTTTCGTGCAGCTCGACCAGATAGAACCGTTGGTTCGTGACGATCACGCCGTTGGTCACGGCCCCCGCGATCACCGGCTTGACCAGAATGGCGTTGCCGCCGTCCGTGTCGGCAAACTGAAAACTTTCCGTGTCACCGGCTTTGAAATCCACAAAGCGTTCGCCCTGGGCCAGCGTTATCAGCGTGACCCGGCGCAGCTGGGTGTTGATCTTGTAAACCTGACCTTCCTGATAAATCGCGACAGCACTCCGCGCATCGACACGCATCGACCGGGGCGTTGTCTCCGCGAGGGCAGGGGTGGCAAGGGCCGCCAGCAAGGCGGCGCACAGCAGCTTGTTCATTCGCTCGTTCCTTCCGATGCGACACGGTATCCCGTGACCTGAAACCCGAACGGGTTCTGCCAAAGGAGCAGGTTGTTATCGACCGTGCTGGGATTGAAGTTGGTGGTGACGGTTGCGACGAAATCGCCGCGCTGGACCGGGGCGTTGGGACGCCGCAGCGTCTTGGTGAACCGGACCTGTGCCGTGTCGTTGTCGATCATCAGGACGTTGTTGATCGACACATCGACCTTGCCGTCCACGCCGTAGCTTTCGGGCGGATAGTTAGAATTGCCCGGCGTCCACAGCTGTTCGAGGGACTGGCGGACCGGGATCGCGGACCGCTTGAACACGGACAGAATGCGATATTCGTTGTCGTCTGCGTCGTAGGTTTCGCGGTCCATGACGTAGGCGTAAATCAGGCTTTCCACGACCGCCTGTTGCTGGTCCACGCTGGCGCGGTCCACGCTGACGCCGCGCTCTACCACGCCCGTGTCCTTGTCCACGATTGCGAGGTAGGCTTGGGTCTCATTGTGGGCCAGCCCGTAGGCCCCCATGCCCACCCCGGCGAGCCCCAGAACCATGCCTGTGACGGCCACGGCCCAAGCCCGCTTTTCCCGCTGACGCATCCCGAGGAGCGTTTCAGCGATGAAGTAGGACCCGCCCGCTTCACTGGCCGCAGCGACCGCTTTTTCCACGTCGGCGCGATCATGCGGCTCGACCTTGGAAAGTGGGCTTTTGAGAATCTTTCTCTGTTCAGCAGTGAGCGAGGTCATGCCGTTCTCCAGTCTATGAGGTCGCGTTTGCGGTTAAGTTTTAGCTTTGGCCCGGAGGCGTTCGTTGGACGCGCGGGCAAATTGCACGTCGCGCCGTCTCTGAATGAGACGTCCAGCCGCGTTGTCTGAAAGTTTCGCGCCGACGTTCGCCAGCTTCATGTCCATGGCCGATCCGAAGCGACGGGTCTGGGCGGCACGCTGGGCGGTTTCGCCGCCAGTGGTGGCACCGCTTAGAACCTGCGCACCCGACCGCTTCATAAACCCACCCGCAGCGATTGCCGGACGGCTGACGATGCTCAAAGCCTGCGGGGCGATGCCGCCGAGGTTAAGTTGTCCGGTGATGTTCGAGGCGACTTGCGGGATCGTCAACAAGCCGTAGATGCCGACGATGATAACAACCACCACGCCGGTAATGCCGATCAAGGTTTCTTCGCTTCTGGTTGAGAAAGCCCGTTCCGCCACCGTCGCCACAAACCCCATCACACCGGCAGCGGCGACCGGATACATGAAGTAGCCGATCAGCGCCGACACCCACGCCTCAAAGAGAAATTGCGTCCGGTTCAGGCATGTCGCCGCAATGGCGAAGGGTGCCAGCCCGACCAGAATACCGATCATGATTTTGGCAAACCCTGCCACCAGAATGTAGGCAGCTTGCAGCAGGGCCAGCAGCAGATACATGATCGCCCCAAGGAAACCCCGCGCAATGGCACTTTCCGCTTTGATCACTGACCCGGCAGTTTCTTGTGCCTGCGCTGCAAAGCCTTCTGCTAGATCAATAGACGAGGACGCAGACCCATCCGTAGCAGCGGAGAACAGGGCAGTTACGAGGCCGTCGCCCGTATTGGTCAGTGCGTCGTAGATCACTTCAAAATTGGCCCACGACAGCCCAAACGTGAAGATCAGCACGATCCTAAGAACCAGTTGCGTCATATCACCGGCGCGGGCGGTCACGACACCCAGCGCCACAGCGACACCAAATACCATGAACGCCATGACGGCCAAGACCGTCACGATTCCGCCATAGCCGTTCGCCACGGCGACAAAGGTATCTTCTGCCGCACCGCTGACGGCGGTGTCGATGAAACCCATAATTTCCGCGACGATTGCCATTCAATTATTCCAGTTCGAGCAGCATGGTAATGTCGCACATGCGGTCATAATCGTGTTTGATCTGGTCCCGCATCCGACCCGGCACCTTCGTAAAAAGGCGGAAGTTTTCGACGCCTTCGGTCAAGGTATCGAAGGCCGAGACGGCTTCGGACCAGTCCGCTTTGAGCGTGTCGCAAGTGCAGTCTTTGGCCTTGATCGCGTTGCCGTAGGCCATCCATTCATAGATGAACGCTTTGGCAATTTTGGTATTTGCCAGCCGCCAATCGCTGACCCCCCCAAGTTCATGTGCTGGAATGTAATCAGGATCGTGGCCGGAGCAGTTCGACACCTGACGCGGGCGGTTTGCATGGTCGGCAGCGACTTTTTCCGTGGGGATCGGCCAGCTAAAAAAGCCCATGTCCATCGCCCGCGACTGGATCAGGTTGGCAAATTCAGTCTGCGTGCTTTCTTCAGCAGGCACCAAGTAGCGCACACCGTCGCGGGCTTCGGTCTGGAACCGCTGGGCCGCAGCAGGGGAGGCCAGTGCGGCGACAGCGGCACAGATCAGCAGTATGGTTTTCACGGTGGAGTTCCTTTCCATTAATCCGACGTTTCCGATGGGGTCAGGTCGAGGTATTTTTGTTCGTCCGCAAGCGTGGCCGCCGTCATGACACCCGCTTGACCGAGGCCGATGGTCTGGGCCGCTTCGAGTTGCCAGATGTTCGCCAGCGCCATGCCCATTTCGGCAGTCATGCGGGTGTTCAGGTCGATTGCCGCCTTCATGCCCTGCGTGTCGGGAATGTTGCTGGTCAGTTCTTCGATCCGTGCGAGGCTTTTTCCAGCCGCCTCTTGCGAGGCTTCCGCAGCCACTCCCATCATCGCGCCAGTGTTGCCCTGCACACCGATCCGCGCCGCCCCAGGATCTTCGCTGTTGGCGAGGTACGTCATTTGCGTGGTCGAGGTGCCGGCGCTCTCAAAGATGCCGCCCACAATGTCCGTGGTCGAACGTCCACCGATTTTCCCGCCCGCACCGATCGCACTCCAGTTGCCAGCCATGGCGTCCTGCAATGACGCTTGAAGGTCAGGGATTTCCGGCAGCAAGTCTTTAAACCAGTCACCGGACAGCAGCAGCTTGCCTTCGGCAAAGCCGTCCGTCAGCGCCTTGTATTGATCTTCCATCAGCCGAATTTGCGCTATCAGCTTCAAGGTCTGGTCGTCCAGCTTGAGGTTCTGGGAGACCGCCTCATTCAGTTGCAACCGGGCTTCTGCCAACATCTGTTGCAGTTGGGCGATGGAGGACACGTCAATCGTCGGAACACCTTGCGCCGTGGCAGAGCCACCAGCCAGCGCGAGAGCCACGGCAACGGTCGAGAGCAGCTTGTTCATTCTGTGATCCCTTCGAAAAATTCACGGTCGCGGGCGTAGGCCGCAAAGAGCGTTCCATACTGCGCCCATTCCGCCTTGCGCTTCACCGCCAGTAGCCGGGTCAGGACACCGGCCATGCGCGTGACGTCCGCCTTGGCATAGCTGTTGAGGTCCATCGCTTCCTTGGCCGAGGCCGAGAGCGAGATACGCCGCAAAATCTCTTGCAGGCGCGAGAGCGACTGGATCAGAATTTCTTGGCTATAACCGGCGTAGGACATGGCCGCGTCCGATATGTTTGACATTTCAGAGATCGAAATATCCGCCAGCGCCAGTGTCCCGGTCTGGTCTGCGCCGCTGATCTGGGCTGCATAGACGTTGTAAAAACCGCTGATCTTTTTGACGTAATCCTGCGTTTCCCGGTAGGGCGGGATGCCGTCATATTTCATCACCGCGCCGGGGCCGGCGTTGTAGGCGGCCAGCGCCAGCGGCATCGACTTGAACTTGCGGATTTGCTGCATCAGGTAGCGCGCTCCGCCGTCCAGTTGCAGGTGCGGGTCGGTGTAGTAAGCCGGATAAATGCCGAGGTCTTTGGCCGTGCCGGGAATGATCTGCGTCAGCCCGAAGGCCGCAGCAGGCGACCGCGCCCCGATCTGGAACCGGCTTTCCTGTTTGACCAGCGCCTGAAACCAGCACCGAAACTCGACCGGGTTGATCCCAATTGCTGCCAGCGCCGGGTCACTTCCAAACTTCACCGCCGTCTGGGCAATCATCGACTCGATGGTTTCGCGCGCGTCACCGAACAAGCGCCCCGCGTAGGGGTTGTTGTCCTCAATCGAATAGACCGCACTGGCGACCATGCCGTCCAAGCCTTCGAGGTCCGTCGTCATGGCCGACGATCCGCGCAGCATATTGATGGTGTCCTGCAGGGCGGCGATCTGATCCGCCCGCGATCCGAGGTTTTGGGTCAACGTGGCGCTGATCTGGGCCTGTTGTTCCATCTGGGCTTGCTCGCCCGCGTTGATCGACTGCATCTGGGCTAGCGCAGCCACATCAATTTCTGGCACGCCTTGCGCCACCGCCCCGGAGGCGGCCAGCGCAAGCGCCATGGCGGGAAGGCGCACCAGTTTACCCACCGATTTCGACCCAATCGCAAGCTGCGGTCGCAGCGTCAGACGCTGCAAATGCCAGAGCGTTCGAGGACCAGCAGTTTGTCTGGCGACCCTGATTTTCTGCACAGGCCGTGAGACTGGGCAGAAGGAGTAAAGCCAAGATTGCCTTAGACATGAGCGAGCCTTTCAAGGGAGGTTTCAAGATCATCGGAGGTGTTCTGGTCACGCCAGAAGTCGGGACGGTCGCGGTAGTCGTCGCCAAACCGGGCAGACCCCGACCGTCCGCCACCCAGCACGGTCAGCAGCGGGCCGAGCCGCCCCAGGTCCACATCGAGGATGGTCGATCCGGTATCCGTGCGATGCAGCGCCTTGCGGCCCTGCAACGACTTGGAGAGGATGAAGGACAGCTCGCCGTCCGACATGGACATGCCGTCATAGTGGCCGGGTTCGGCGCGATGGTTCGGAAAGATCAGTTGGTTCGGCAGACCTTCAAGGATCGACTTCGCAGCCGATTGTTGAATCTGTGACGGGAACTGCGTCAGCATCATCACGACCACATTCATTTTCCGTGCCGTGACGAGCCACTTTTTCATTTCCTCCGCGAAGTAGGGATCATCGAGAACCTGCCACGCTTCATCGACCAGCAGCACCATTGGCCGCTTTTCTTCCATGACCATTTCGAGGGCGCGGAACAGGTAGGCCAGAATGGCCGTGCGTTCGGTCCCTGCCGCCAGCACGTCCGTCAGATCGAGGGCTGTCACATCGTTTGCCCCTAAGTTGACAAGCACATCGTCACTCTCACCAAAGACCCACGCATAGCGCCCGTCAGGCCCCCACTCGCGGACCCGCAGGGCGAGGTCGTTGCCGTCGTCGGCGTCACCGATCAGCGACACGAATTGCGAGAAATTCTTGAGGCTGTCAGGCGCGGAGGCGTTCTGGCGAATGGCGGTTTTGAGGGCTTGGCTCTGTGCCGGCGTCAGGGGCTTGCCGGTGTTTTCCAGCAGGGCCGAGAGCCAGCCGAGAAGCCATGCTTCACCACGCGGGCCGGTTTCGGTCAGCAGGGGATTGAGGCCAGTCGGCTCGCCCACCTTCACCGCGGCATAGGTGCCGCCCATCGCGCGGATCGGCATTTCCATCGCCCGGTCCTTGTCCAGTGCGATCAGCCGCCCGCCGTGCCGCAGAGCTTGCGCCGCGAGGAACAGGGTGGTCGTCGTCTTGCCGCCGTTCGACGGTCCCAGAACAAGGGTGTGGCCGTTCGTCGGTTCGGCATCAGGCAAACCGCGCGGGTGAAGGTTGAAGCGGTAGGGTGTGCCGCGTTCGGTTTCCAGAACCGTGATCGGTTCGTTCCAAGGCACTTCACCAACGCCTGCGCCAATGTCAGCGCCGTGCAGGCTCGCCAGATCGGCAAAGGTCTCCGAGGTCACATAAGACGATCGCGCCGTCATGTGACCGTTGCCGGGGTGGCAGGACAGAAGTTCTGTGGCCGTCGCCGCCCGATCACGCAGCATCCGAAACCCGGCCCGCTGGCAAATGCTCATGACGTCAGACATGCGGGCGTCGAGTTCTTTGCGGTCGGGTGCGCGGACGAGGATCGTCAGGCGATACTCACCTACACCGAGTTCGCCCGACTCGATCCGGTCAACGGTGTCGATAAGCTGATTTTCCACACGTTGCGCCAGGTCGTTGCTGGCCTGCATCTGAAGGATGCGGGTGCGGGCTTGTTCTACAATGTTGTCCCGGTGGATCGGGGCATAGTGCTGCACCACAACAACGTCGTCCAGCGCACCCAAGGCATCGAGGGCGCCGGGTGTCGTGGCCGTCGGGTTTTCCTTGACGCTAACAACCGCCGCGACCGTTTCGCCGTCGTTCACATCGACAATGCCGTCCAGACCAAATTCCAGCGACACGTCGCTTACGTCTTGCGCCACGAGCGTCATAAGACCCCGGCGCATGGGCGCGTAGGGCTGGAAGTTCAGCACCGCCATGGCCGACCCAAACGCACCGTCGGAGATAGACAGCGGCGACAGGGTGACGTTCAGGGCGTCGGCAAACACAGACGTAATTTCAGAGAGCGACCCGGCCAGTTCCGCCAGATTTTTCCGACCGACCCGCTTGAGGGCTTTGCCGAGCAGCGGCACCCGCAGCGCATTATTGTTCGCCCGCACAATCGTCAGGACGATCACGGCCTCTTTCGGCTGGCTGGCGTTCAACCCGTCGAACCACGCATCATCGACCGCATGGGCGAAGGGATGCACCGGCTTGGTGTAGCCGCTGATCTGCACGTCGCGGCGAAAGCGGTGGATGAAGAAGCTGAAACTTTCGTCCAGACCGTTGAGGATCTGGGACACGCGGGCGCGCAGGTCCAGAACGTCGGAGGAATCCGACGTGTCCGCATCAATGCCATTCACCTCGAACGCAGCGCAGACCGACCCGTCGCGCAGGATCATGGTCGTGTCGTCAAATTCGACCCCGTAGGGCATCTTGCGATAAAGTTCATACATCGGCTGCACGGCCCTTTGTGGAGCGTTGGAAACGGATAGGGGTGCGGCCAAAACTCTGCGGCAAATGACGCAACCGCATGGCAATCAGTCTGTGACCGTTGGGGTTGATCGCGGTGATTGACCGTGCGCCGAAATACCAGATCGCGAAGGTTGGCAGCCACAGCAGCGCCTTCGTGACCATGAACGGCAGCACGGTCAGCCCGACCACCGTCATGAAGTAGGGCAGGGGCAGGCCAGCCATTTTGGCCTGCCGGGTCAGCCCTTTTATGACGACGGTTTCTTCCATTACGACAGGATCGACCGGAGGCTATCGACGAACGCAGGACCGCCGAACACCAGCACGGCACCGAGGATCACGGCACCGGGCCACGCCCAGCTGATGCGGTTCATCGCAGCCATGAAACCCGCCGCCGCAAGTGCTATCACGAACGCAATGGTCGCCAGAGGGCCACGCATGAAAGCAACGACCTGGTTGCCCGCGTTTTCGGCCTTCGTGAAGTCAATATCTTGCGCCGCAAGATCTGTGCCATAGGCGCAAAGGATCAGGGCGCCGGCGCAAAGCGCGCCCGCCCGGTAGGCATTCATGTTCACGATGGTTACTCCTGTGAGGAAATGCGCCGCCACTGGCGCTCGAAGTTGGACATGACGTTTGAGACATGCCGTTCGGTCTCCCGGTAAGGGGGGACGCCGTTGTAAGTCCGCACCGCGCCGGGGCCTGCGTTGTAAGCTGCCACAGCAAGCGAGAGCGTTCCAAATTCTGCGATTTGCGCGATCAGATACCGCGCACCACCGTCAAGGTTTTGAGCCCTGTCGTTGGGATCGACACCCAGCATCCGCGCCGTTCCCGGCATCAGCTGTGCCAGACCGATTGCACCGACAGGGCTGCGGGCCAGTTCGTTGAAACCGCTTTCCGTCTGGATCATCACGTCAAAGAAAATGATGAACTCGCGCGGGTCTATCCCAGCAGCTTTGACGATGGGATGCGAGGCATAGCGCGATGCAACCGCCCGCGTCAGTGCCCGGTTCGTGCCTGCCACGGCCGGGACAAAGGATAACGCCGCAGGCAGGACTTGTCCCTCTGACGATGCACCGATGACAGACGAGGGTGCATTTGATGTTGAGATTGCAGGCCGCGGTTCTGGATCACCGCCGATGGATTTCCAGCCGCCGCCGATGCCGCCCCAAGCATTATCTGCCAGCGCGGGGCTGGTGAATGACAATAGGAAACATGCAATCAGGCAATGACGCGGGAGGTTAGCTGTCGCTGGTATCCTTAGATCCACTGGGTAGGGTATGGTTCGACTGCCCCCCCTCGAAAAATGGGACGGTGAAGTCTGCGAAACCCATTCGGTGCATAAACGATGCGCAGCCGTTGATCGTCCGGAAGACTTTAATCTTGATTTCTTGAACTTCGCCCGCTCGGCGCGGAAATACGACCAGTGTTTTTGCGACGCTTCCATCATCGCTGACGACGCGGACTGTCCACTCGCCATACCAGACAGCTGCTTTGTAGTAGGCATCTCCCACGCAAAGGACTTGAGCTTGATACCCCATCCGAAGCAGCTGTCGAAACTCTGGTTCCATGACCACATTTGGCGCTTCTCTTTGTAAATCTACATCCACGCCTGTGGTCCTTCTGTCTGAAGGATCAGGCACCCTACCTGGGCACCTTCAACCTACATTCTTATAAATATGCGCACAACCTATAAATTCCGCAGAAATCTATGAGTACGCCAATTGAGTCTGGTTCGTCTTCCAAACTATGCATAAAGGGCAAAACTCGCGAATCAAAGCTATCACGGGGTAATGTTACCCGAGAGATTGAGAATCTGGTGGATCACCGCCTCACGGATCTCCGGTTTTTCAGATAAAAGATCGTGGCGACCTTTCGGGATCAGGACGTAGTTGCCGTTCGGCCAGTCCGCCATGCGGGTGCGGATCGCTTCTTTATCCACATCCCCATCATCCTCTCCGCAGAAAGCGAGACAGGGAATCGCTGGTGAAGGCATCGAAGCGAGCGCACGACACTCTTTCAAAGACTCGTTGAGCCAGCCGAAGCTCACGCCACCGATCATCAGCTCCGGATGAGCCTTCGCCTGCGACTGCCAGTAAGCGTATTCTTCTGCGTTCCCCGTCATCGTGTTTTCTTCGAAGGGGGCTTTTGTGACATAGGGTTGCCCGCTTTGTCCCGGTGCAAAGCGCTTTCCGAACCCGCTCAGTCGCGCGCCTTTAGACAACACACCAGCAATCGAACGAATGGGCGGCGGCAGGGTGATCCCCCACATCGGCCCAACGAAGGCGCAAGCCTTCAGTTCGATTCCCTGGACCAGACCGCGTAGCGCGATCGCCGCGCCCATCGAATTGCCGATCAGCGTCCAAGGCCGCGGCAGGTCAAGATCGCGGGCTGCTTGGATCATCGCATCAAGATCGTGCTGGTAGTCGGTGAACCGCTCGACGTGGCAGATTTTCGGATCATCTGTCAGCCTGTCCGACAACCCATGACCACGCCAATCAATCACAAACGTACCGAGTCCTGCCTCTCCCAACCGCTTAGCCAAATGGCCATACCGCTCGATGTAGCCGGAACGCCCCGGTGCGATGAAGACAGTCCCTTCGCCACGCCGATCCGCGCTTGAAACCGGCCAGTGAGCAAGCCGTAACCTCAGCCCGTCTTCAGCATGCGCCCAAAAGGCTTGACCGCCCTCCGGACCTTCAGCGATTTCCGTGAAAAACGGTGCTTGTTCCATAATATTTCTTCCCAGAGCGAGTGCGGCGTCTTGTCAGACACCCGACCGAAAGCACCAGAGAGCCGACAAGCGCAAGCGAAAAGCCTTGGATCTGGCCTATAGACAGAAGGGTGCAGACCAGAACAAATTGAACAATGACGAACGTCTTCCACGGAACATATCCGAACCGGGGACGCGCCGCTATGTTACCGTCTTGTGCGATTTGGCGAAGC
This sequence comes from Loktanella atrilutea, assembly GCF_900128995.1. GTDB lineage: Bacteria > Pseudomonadota > Alphaproteobacteria > Rhodobacterales > Rhodobacteraceae > Loktanella > Loktanella atrilutea. The sequence goes on from NZ_FQUE01000012.1 coordinate 54,779, forward strand.
GCCATTTGGCCCCTACTGACCCGTGACGCACACACAAAGAGCGCAAAATTGGCGACCGCAATCAACAGAAACGTCGTAAAATGTGAGACGGACGTATTAGGCAGGCTCCCGTTGACGTCCGCGGACAACCCCAGGACGCTGGTCAGATCGTGGAAAATCCAAAGCGCGATATTTGGCGCATCCGATGATAGATATGCCGCCTGAAGTTTGATCGCAATCGCTGCCCAGCCAATCAAAGTGCTGCATCAAAGGCTGACATCGCGATCCATGACCCCTCCTGGATCGCATCCTCGTGTTCGGTTTCACCGTCATTGATGTTGCGGGCCAGCCATTCATAATCCCCGGCCATGATAAAAAGGAACATGAGCGCAGTCAGAAATATGAACACGTAGAGAGCGGAGTAGAGATAACCAAACATGGAAACGACAGCCGACGCACCCTGACCAACAAATTCCGGCCGAACGAGGGTCAGAAGGTTTCTGTCAATTTGGTATATCCCAGCCTCACCTTCCGCATAAAGCCGAAGACATATCCCGACCCATTGGGCAAGAAAAACGCCACCCAGACACAGCACGAGGATCATCCAGAAAGGGAAGGCGGTCCTGTCTATTCGAGCGTCCCATAATGACGCATCTTCTTCTGTGCGCGTATCGCAAGACGATCCATCAAACAGACGACCGCGCCCATACGACCGCCAGTGCGTCAGACTAAAGCTCACCCGCATGATGAACAGCGGCAGGATCAGTGCTGGCAAAACGGTCCAAGTTGGTGCCCAAAGAAATCCGACCTCTTTGGAAAAATCGGGTGTCACGCTGTAGCTGACCGACAGCAGACCCAAGATTCCGTTCACTAGCCCGTTCACGGCATAGGCCGCCCAGATCAAGATTGATAGCTTGAGCGTGTCATCGCGACTGAACCAAGCCTCCCATGATCTTGCCAGACCAGGTGTTCGGATCGGCCCACCGCCTGCTGGGATCGCGGCTGGATCATAACCTGGATCATCGGGCGAGCTATCATCTGCACCATTGCGCGGTTCGGCTCTTGTGCGCTCACGCGCCCGCATCAAAGCCACCTGCCACGCGCTTGCTTTGCGGGCATCGCCGCACCCAAAGACCATTGCCAATCGGCGCAAGTTGGGAACGCTTATGCCACCACGACCCTGCGGAGCGAGCCACCTCTGCACGGTTCGTAGGTCGATCATACTTCGACCCGATTCAACCTGGTTGATAGCCGCCGTGAGCGTTTCTGCCGTCCAGGGTTCAGCTGGTTCGCCATTCGCCGACACATCCCGGCCAACACCAGCGGCGATCGCTGCCCGAATGAGCGATCTGAAATCCTGATCGTCGTTGGGTGGCTCGATGTAGTACTTTCCGTTTACCATCAACACTTTCCGGTCTGATGCGTCGTTTCGTGTCGATGTGAAGGTCTTCTATACCACGACATAGTTCGCGGCTTCATCCCCCGAAGGTCAACATTTCTTTCACAAGACCATTTTATTATTTCTATTAACTTCAGCGTCTTAACGTGAGTTATGTCGTTTCCTGTCGCTGAACGTTTCACTTCATGTCGTTCGTGTCGTCGTGTCACTAGCTATTGGCGAGTCCGCATGTCTTTTTCACCCCCACCGGTAGAAATCACGCTGCGTAACATGAGAGGGCACCATAATGACAAAACACGATCGCAACCGCGAGTTGTCTAGTGGAACGTCTGAAAGAGGCGTTGTCAGACTAAGACACGCACGCGCGATCAAGCGCATTTTAGATCGAAAGACCCTCAAAATTGTCGGCTGGCTCTACGAATGGAATACGGGTCAGACCGCGCCGATGTGGAAGGACCAGCCGTGCAAGGACGTGATTTACGACTGAATCTCGATCACGAGAGCCGTACCTACGTCCCGGCGCTGTGCAAATATGAAGATGTTCGCGCGGGACGGTCGAGCATCTTTCCGACCAGTCGCGGCGGTCAAACCGCTTTACGAACCTCCGGTGATAGTTTTATAGAAACGTTACAAACTTATAAATATGCGTTTCAGGAGGTCCTTAATGCTGACCCTTCTAAGATCAACTTCACTAACCGCCGCTGTAGCGGCCGCGGCAATCTTTAACGCCCCGCGCGAAGCAAACGCCGCGTTCAACGTGGATTGCGCCATACTGCTATGTCTGGCGGGCGGCTGGCCCAAGTCTGCCGAATGTACATTGGCATATGCCACGTTCATTCGGCGCGTCACGCCTTGGCCAATAGAACCGCCGCTGCAAATCTGGCGCTGTCCGATGGGGGCCTCTTACGAAGGTGAACCCACCAGCCCCCTGCAGCGGTTCCATGAAGCAACCTTTGCTGACGCCAAGCGTCCGATGCAGTCTATCCCGGCCGGCCATCAGGCGACCGCGCTTGCGCCCATCCCCGCGGTGTTCCGCGATCACGACTATCAACCAGATGCAGAGTCGATCCTGCAACTGGTCGCAGGGCAGGGGGCCGACATAGATATTTCCGACCCGATCTATGACTTCGTGCGCTCGATCCGCGTGTTCGACGTGAACGCCCGCCAGCGTGAAATGGGCCGAGACCGTGAATGCACACGATCATCGTCGGTCCGCATTGGCAGCTATGGCATCCAAGGCGATTACCAGTGGCGCAGCGCCAGAATCTACGACCTGCCTGCGGCTCACTTTGGAACCGAGGGGTACGGAGGTTCCTGTCCATCGGTCAACAACCGTTCGATCTTTGTTGAGTGGAAGGACTACAGCGGAACTTACGGCCACGAGCAGGTGAACTACTAAAGCTTGTGTGCGGTATCCAGCCTTACACAAGAATTGGCGGTAGTACCCATACTGGGTATGCTGGTTATTAATCCGTTAACGGAATCATGACCAAGGAGCGAAACGAAAGACTAAAAAGCAAAACCCCCGCGAGGCGGAAACCTGCGGGGGGGTATAGAACCGGGACGCCAATCCCGAGCTATCAATCAATTCAGCTATTGTTCTAACCCCTCCCCACATGACGAGCAACTAAAAAACGCATCTGTGCGAACAGGAAAAATTTGCTCGATCACCGCTTCGCTTCACCGAGCGAGGATAAGAACAGTGACCACATCGACCATCCCCCGCAGCGGGGATTTCATGCGCTTGTTTGCGCGGACCCCCATGACAGGGGCCGCGCTGCGCATCGCAAACCTGTTGGCAGGCTACATCAGCTATGACGGCAAATTCAGAGGCGCACCGTGCGGTTTCGCCGCCTTCACGATGAAGGAGTTGCAGGCCATGACCGGGATCAGCGACCGCACTATCCGTTCCGCCCTGGACGAGCTGGCGCACCTGTTTGGGCTGACCATCGTGCGCCGCCACCATGACCGGCACCTTTTCACGTTTTCAAAGGTCTATGACGCGGACGCAAATGCCGTCCCTGACGAGGATCTGGCACCGGCTGAAACCGTCAATATTTCCCATGAAAAACGAGTAACCGGCAGTCCACCGCCGCCTTCTCTATATACAAGAACAAAAAGTAATAATGATACGACCTCAATCATACAGATTTTGGACGGGGCAGGGTCAGTCTATCAAACGCCCTTTGCCACGATCATCGAAGATGCCAAGAAAGGCACCGAGGCCGCAGGCATGGACACGCAGTTTCTTTGGAAAGGGTTTCACATGCTCAACGCCCGCAACGACCGGAGCATAGCGCCACTGTCGTGGCTTATTGCCTTTGTCCGCAAGGCCAAGCCGACGTTTCAGCACAAGCCCAAAGCACCAGCGCCACCGACACCGCCCGCCGTCTGCACCGATCCGGTTCTGCTTATGGCGAAGCCAGCACCCTTCGCCAATCGGGCTTTCCACGAAAGCGACCTGCGCCGCGTCATAGGCGCCGATGCCTACGAGCAGCGCGTGGCTGCGATCCAATCGACCTACAACGCCCCGCGCTTTGCGGCCCAGCTTGCAGTTCACGGTCAGGCGGTGAGGGAAGGGACCATCGACCGATGAAACCACTTCTGATCCTCGCTATGCTGGCCGTGGTCAGCCCCGCAGCCGCCTTTGCTGAATGGTGTGATCCACCGATCGCGCCAACGCCGACGACACCGGAGCTGGCGCATGATTTTCGCGAAGAGTTCAAAGACGAGTTCGACCAGTATTTTCGGGATGCGTCCCTCTACACCGCCTGTCTCGATGCCGAGCGCGTCAGGGTGTTTCAGGAAATGCTGATCACCACGCAGCGATACGAACGCTTCCTGAATGACAGCGCCAAATGGAGCCCGTCAGAGTGAACGATCCGCAGCAGATCGAAATGTTTCCGACCGTTTTGCGGTTGCGGCGAACGGACCCCGAGGGGGCCGTCCGCCGCTTCTACCTTGTGACCGTTCAGCCTGATCTATTCGGGGGTGCCGCACTTGTCGCGGAATCCGGTCATGTCGGTTCCCCAGGATCGACCACAACCCGCTTTTTTCCGGACGAGGGGCTAGCAGTCGATGCTTTATCGGAGGTCGCAAAGCGCAAGGTGAAACAGGGCTACGTCTAACGCCGATAGTTAGTTATGTGACGCTTTTCCCTCATGGCACTGCTCGCAACTCAATCAGACCGGCCGCACTCGAAGATGAACGGATCACGACGCTGAAACAAACCTGACCAGTTAGGGTTATGGAGAACCACGGTTCATCCCCTCCGCTGCAACCTATCAGGTGCGGCTAGGGTTGGCGTTGCCGTAATGCTGAACACCTGATTGATCCGGTCTTGCCCGCCATCGCGTACGTTCCATATTCGACGGCGTCACGCTGTGGTGCTTGAGGCAGCCTGTGGGTCATGACGGACCCGATGAAAAGACCACCAGATCAGTGCCAGTCCGACGATGACCATTGGCAAGGACAGCATCTGACCCATCGTCAGACCCCAGTCCCCGACCTGCAAGGCATAGCCCACCGGGTTGCCCGGGCTGACAAACTGAAGGTCCGGTTGGCGAAACAACTCCACAAAAGCCCGCGACAAACCATAGCCCGCAAGGAAAACCCCCGTGATCGCACCCGGCATTTTGAGCCAACCGCGCCGCCATGCGAGAACCAGCATCAGGGTGCCCAGCATGACGCCTTCCAGTAGTGCCTCGTAGATCTGCGACGGATGCCGCGCGCAGAGGCCAGCGATGCCCTCGCAGGCCTGCGCCGCCTCACCCGGAAAGGTGACGCCCCAGGGCATATCAGTCGGGCGGCCCCATAGCTCGTTATTGGTGAAATTGGCCAGACGCCCCAGCAACAGCCCCGGCGGCGTAGCCAGTGCCAGCAGATCAGCGCTGCTCAGCAACGGTACTTTTTGGCGCAGGCAGAATGAAGTTGCAGCAATGACCACACCGATAAAGCCGCCGTGAAACGACATACCACCCTGCCAGACCATCAGGATCTCCAGTGGGTGCTGCAGGTAGTACTCCGGCTGGTAAAACATCGTATAGCCGACGCGCCCACCGATGATGACACCGGCCACGATCCAAGTGACAAGGTCTTCGATCTGGCTGCGCGATACCGGTGGCCCCAAGGGTCCCCAAACCGCCGGTTTTCGGATCGTCCGTATACAGAGCCACGTGCCGATGATGACTCCGGCGATATAGGCCAGCGCATACCAGCGCAGCGCGAGGTGCAGCGACCCCAGTTCGAACGCAAAGATATCCGGGCCGATATCCGGGAACGGGATCGCAGCAGTCAGCATTATTTTTCGCTTTCGGGAGTGTTGGGAGTGGATGCCACTTTGGGCATGATGCGCGCAGGACGCCTGCCTAGAGGACATACAGCGATTAGTCGCCGCCTGCGTGAACCTGCGACATCAGTATTGTATGGATGTTCAAGGCAGTGGCGCCGTCACACTGTGACGGCGCCAGATCGATCAGTTGCCGGTCTTGGTGTCGTCGTCGTTCATGTGCATTTTCATGTCCATGCCACCGTCGGATTGACCCATCATGCCGCCCATCCCGGAGTGCATCTTTTCCATGCGGGCCATCCTGTCGGCGGGAGCGGTCATTTCTTCACCTGTGACAGAGCCGTCGCCGTCGGCGTCGAGCTCTTGAAACCGGTCCACCATCATTTCACGTATCATGGCGCTGTGCAGCGTCTCGAACTCGGCAATCGAAAGCGCGCCGTTAATGTCGGCGTCGTAATCCGTCAGCTTGGCTTGCAGCTCGGTCCGCATCTCGTCGGCGGTGACGATGCCGTCTTCATTGGTGTCGAACATCTGCATCATGTCGCCGCCCATCTGGCCGCCACCCATCATGCCGCCGCCCATCATATTACCGTGCATGCGCTGCATCATGCCCATCATGTCGGACATGCCCCCCATCATGCCTTTGCCGCCGTCGTGTATGGCCATGCCGCCTTCGTCCATGGCCCCGGCCTGACCCTGCCCATCGTGAGATTCGGCGATGGCAGCGCCACCCAGCAGGGTTGCAACCGATGCGGTTGCCGCGAGAAGAATTTTACGGTTCGTCTGAAAGTATGTGGTCATGTTGTTCTCCTTTGATCTGATTGACAGGTGGGGGGTTCTGCCACTGGAAGGTCAAGGTCGTCACAATAATAAAGCCGGCCCCCTTGACCTTCCAGCGGGTGGAGACCCCATCTTGGGTGTGAACCAAAGCAGGATTGTCCCATGTCTACGTCGCAGCGTCTTCAGTTGTCCGTTGAAAACATGTCCTGCGCGTCCTGCGTCGGCCGGGTCGAGAGGTCGTTGACGGCGGTGCCGGGCATCAGTGACGTGCGGGTGAATTTGGCCAGCGAGACGGTGCAGGCCGAGGTCGATACGCCTGACCGGGTGGCTGCGGCCGTGGCGGCGCTGGATCGGGCTGGCTATCCGGCGCGCACAAAAAGCGTGCGCTTGAATGTGACTGCAATGACCTGCGCGTCTTGTGTCGGGCGTGTCGACAAGGCGCTTGCGGCGGTGCCGGGTGTGCAATCCGTAAACGTGAACCTGGCGTCGGAAACCGCGACTGTGACCTATGTCGAAGGTTCCGTAACCCTCTCAGATCTGCTGCAGGCGTCCGCGGCGGCAGGCTATCCGGCGGAACCAGCGGCGGATACAGCGCCGGAGGATCGCGGTGCCCGCAAGGCCGGCGAGGCCCACGCTTGGGCCCGCAAGACCGCCATTGCCGCCGCACTGGCCCTGCCGGTGTTCATCCTTGAGATGGGCGCGCATATCGTGCCGGGCATGGCCGATCTAATCGAGCGCACGCTGGGGCATCAGACCAGCTGGGTGATCCAGTTCCTGCTGACGACCCTCGTGCTGGTCTGGCCTGGTCGCAGTTTCTATACCAAAGGCTTTCCGGCACTGTTCAAGGGTGCGCCGGACATGAACAGCCTCGTGGCGGTCGGCACCGCTGCGGCCTACCTCTATTCGCTGGTTGCCTTGTTCGCGCCAACCTTACTGCCCGAAGCCTCCCGCGCGATCTATTTCGAGGCTGCCGCCGTAATCGTCGTCCTCATCTTGCTGGGCCGTTGGCTGGAGGCCCGCGCCAAAGGCCGCACCGGGGCTGCGATCCAGAAGTTGCTGAGATTGCAGGCACGCACCGCGCGGGTACTGGTTGACGGTGAACCGCAGGACGTGGCCATTGAGAAGATCCATGTCGGTGACATCCTTGTCGTCCGCCCCGGCGAGCGGATTGCCGTCGATGGCGAGGTCAGCGAGGGCCACGCGCGGGTCGATGAAAGCATGATCACTGGCGAACCGGTGCCGGTCGCCAAGACCACCGGCGATGCGGTCACCGGCGGCACGGTCAACGGGGCAGGGGCGTTCCAGTTCCGTGCCACCCGCGTCGGGGCCGACACAACACTGGCCCAGATTATCCGCATGGTGGAGGAGGCGCAGGGCGCCAAGCTGCCAATCCAGGGTCTGGTCGACCGGATCACGCTGTGGTTCGTCCCCGCCGTCATGGCGATTGCCGCGCTGACCGTCATCGTCTGGCTGCTGCTTGGTCCGTCGCTGTCGTATGCGCTGGTCGCAGGTGTGTCGGTGCTGATCATTGCCTGCCCCTGTGCGATGGGGTTGGCAACACCGACCTCGATCATGGTCGGCACCGGGCGGGCCGCGGACATGGGCGTGCTGTTCCGCAAGGGCGACGCGCTGCAACAGCTGACCGACGTGACGGTCGTGGCGCTCGACAAGACCGGCACCGTGACCGAAGGTCGCCCGGCGCTGACCGATCTGGTACTGGCCGAGGGCTTTGACCGCGCAGAGGTCCTGGCGCTGGTGGCAGCGGTCGAGGCACAGTCGGAACACCCGATCGCCGAGGCCATCGTGCGGGCGGGGAAGGCGGAAAACGTCACCCGGCACCCGGTGGACGACTTCACCTCGGTCACCGGCTACGGCGTCCGCGCGCAGGTTGCGGGCCATGACGTGCTGATCGGCGCGGATCGTCTGATGACCCGAGAGGGCATCGACGCCAGCGCGCTTGTCGCGGCCGAAAGCCACTTGGCCGAACAAGGCCGCACCGCGTTGTTTGCCGCTATCGACAGGCGTGTCGCGGCGGTGATCGCCGTTGCCGACCCGGTGAAACCGGCCAGTGCCGCCGCCATTCGGGCGCTGCACGATCTCGGCCTCAAGGTTGCGATGATCACCGGCGACAAGCGTGAAACGGCAGAAGCTATCGCCCGCGAGACCGGCATCGATCATGTGATCGCGGGCGTCCTGCCCGACGGCAAGGTGGCGGCGCTGGATGAATTGCGCGGTGCAGGCCAGCATATCGCCTTTGTCGGTGACGGCATCAACGACGCGCCCGCCCTGGCCCATGCGGATGTTGGTATCGCCATCGGTACCGGCACCGACGTCGCCATTGAATCCGCCGATGTGGTGCTGATGTCGGGCGATCTGCGCGGCGTGGTGAATGCCTTCGCGGTTTCAACCAAAACGATGCGCAATATTCGCCAGAACCTGTTCTGGGCCTTCGGCTATAACGTTGCGCTGATCCCGGTCGCGGCGGGCATCCTCTATCCAGCTTTTGGGCTTTTGCTGTCGCCGGTGCTGGCCGCCGGGGCAATGGCGCTCAGCTCTGTCTTCGTGCTGAGCAACGCGTTGCGCTTGCGCCGCGTCCGGCCCGCCATGAGTGAGGCGACACCGGCACAGCCGACGTCCCACCTTTCACCTGCCCCAGCCCAATAAGGTCCTGATCATGAATATCGGAGACGTCGCCACACATGCGGGGTTGCCTGCGAAAACCATTCGCTATTACGAGGATATCGGCCTTGTGCAGCCGAAACGCAGCGCCAATGGCTATCGCACCTTTCGGCAAAGTGACGTCCACAAGCTGGCGTTTCTGGGCCGTGCGCGGGCCCTGGGCTTTACCATCGAGGATTGCCGCAGCCTGCTGAAGCTTTATGCCGACACCGCCCGCGCCAGCGCCGAGGTCAAACATATTGCGCAGGAACACCTTGGGCGCATCGACCGCAAAATCGCAGAACTGACTGAGATGCGTGCCACACTTGGAAATCTTGTCGAGTCCTGCGCCGGCGATCACCGCCCTGATTGCCCGATCCTTGCCGATCTGGCGGTTTAGTTTGCTCTAAAGACTGATGCTCGGGGATCGCCAAGTTTTTCCCGGCAACGGATGCACGATGCCCGTAAACGTCAAGATGCCCGCGCCGTGCTGCAGCACGTGGCCAGAACATGCGTCGTGGCCAGACCCCCCTTGCGACCGGTGATCCGACCGGTCGGCGCGATCATCAACGGGTTCAACCTGGACCCGGCCAGCAACCTTCAGGCTACGACCCTTGCTCGTCATTGGTCGTGACTTCAGCTTGAAAGCCACGCTGGCGGTCTGGCCATGTGCTTTTAATATAATCAAGCACGGCACTAATCTCGGTATCGCTCAGGATATTTTCGAAGGCAGGCATGTCACTCTCGTAACCCGGCACAACGGCGCTGAGGCCCAGTTTGGTGATGGTAAAAAGGTCGCTGTCGGCGTGGTGCCAGGTGTGGCCACTTTCGTCATGCGGCGGGGCGGGCATCCGGCCGTTTTCCAATCGCCGACGCCAGTCAGGCTGACCTTCCAGATTGGCGCCGTGGCATGAGGCGCAATTTGCGGCGTAGATATCCTTGCCTTGCGCAAGCGTTCCCACGCTTGCTGCTGCTTCGGGGGCCGCAAGCGCGTCAGGCGTGTCATCATCAGAAGTCTGTGCCCATGCCGCTACTGCGACGAACGCGACGGCGGTTCCGACCGCACTTAAAAGATAAATCCGTCTCATACGGGCCTCCTGAGATATTTGACAAGCGCGAGGAAGCTGAGACCCAATAGAGCGATGATAAGGAGCAGCACAATGCCGCCCCCCGCCATCATGACGCCTGCCATCGGCCCGTTCATCATGTCAGCCATCGGACATTCATTCATCGGCATAAACAGAGACCCCGTCCTTACCAAAGGCAAAGGTTTTCAGCGGGCCGTTCTTGCCAGCCATGCCGGGGGCGTTTTGGGGCATACCCGGCAACGTGATGCCGATGATCTCCGGGCGCTCTGTTGTCAGCCGGTCCACGATTTCGGCAGGCACGAGACCGGAGACGTAGTAGCCGTCAACCTGTGCCAGGTGGCAACCCAGGCCGTTCTCCGGCACGCCCACCTCGATAGATCGCTTGTCGAAATCCCTGTCGTCGACGCGGGTCACGACATAGCCGTTTTCCTCCATGTAATCAGCGTAGGCGTCACAGCACCCGCAGCTTGGATCTCGCCAGATCGTCATTTGACGATTGGCTGGGACGGCATTTGACGTGGTTGCGGTTGCGACAGCAGTGCTACTTTCCTGCGCGGTCAGGGTGGTCACGCCCAGCCCGGCAACAGCAACGGCGGCAACGGAGAGGGCAGAGCCCAGAACAAATCTGCGGTTCATATCAATTTTCCTTGGTGAAGGTGAGGAGTGACCAGCTGGCGCCGCCATCGCGTGTATCGCTGAGGCCATCGGGTCGCGCTGCCACGACGTGAAGTGGATTGGTGGGATCGACAGCAAGTGCAGCGACTGGTTCCGAAGACATAAGCGCCCAGTCCACGCCCGCGTCGGTCGAGGCCCAAAGGCCAGTCTCCAGACCCGCGTAAATCTGATCTGGGGCGGCGTTGGCGAGGCCAAGGTTGCGAACGGGAACACCGGCTGGCAAGGACGCCGTCGGAGCCGGTGTTTTTCCGGCCGCCAGCGCATCCAGTGCATCGCCTGCCGTCACGTCCTGCCAACGGCAAAAGCAGTCGGGTACGCGGGTCAGGCCGGCGGCGGTGCCCGCATAAAGCCAAATGCCGCCCATGCCGGTCTGGCTCGCGACCGAAACAAGGCTGAGCACATCATGTTCGGCCCCATCGAGGTAGGGACGATCCATGACGAACGTCCAGGTTTCGCCGGCATCCTCGCTGCGCCACAGGCCATCGCCCGCCAGCACTGCATACAGCATGTCAGGTGCCTGGGCCGCCATTGTGACCGACAGGACCGGCGAAGCGGGCAAGCCCTTATCGGCCTTGGTCCAGCTTTCGCCACCATCCGTACTGCGGCGCAGGCCGCCATCGCGAAGCGCTGCGTAAAGGGTGCCGGGACGCTCGGGATGGCTGGTGAGTGACACGACTGCGCCGGGATCAGAAAGCGGGGTCGCGCCCGTATCGGCAACCCGCCAAAGCCCGTCGTCCAACGCGGCGACGATGGCCCCGTCGTCAAAGGTCAAGGCTTGAAATGTCAGCTGATCAGATGCGGCGAAAGATGCTTGCGGCGTTGCTAATGCCAGGCCTACGGCCGCAAGACCAGACGACAGCATACATCGGCGCGTGAGAGATTTTAACATGGCAGTGAATCCTGAAGGGAAAATGGTCAGTCAGACGCTTGTCCGCCGTTCAGCAGCAAACAAGGCGACACCGGACCGTCACCCATCGAGGTACGGCCGGTCAGATCAGGAGGATGCTTCGTGGCGGGGTCGGATCGACACCAAGGTCGAGCCCCTGCAGACTGAGATCGGCCACTGAAGTCAAACCCGAACGCCGCATTGCCTTTACGGCGCTGGTCGGGGTCGACACAGCCAGCAGGACAGGTGAGGTGCAGTCCAGATCGCAGGCTGCCGCTGCTGTCTTGTCTGACGTGCAAGCCGGGCAATTGTCATCTGCGGCCACTGCTGCGGTCATGTCGCTGTCGGCCATCTCAAACGACATGCTTGCACTGGCCACGTCATGCAGCATCAACCCGCCCAAAAGGGCAAGAGACAGACACAGCGTGGCAAGGCGTATCCAAATGCGCATAGATATCAAATAGGGGCTCGGTGGGGCTGCTTCCATCTGTATACCCTAAATTTCATTCACATACTCATTATATTGGGATGCCCGAGAGCAGCGACGTACGGCAATGCAGGGTGGTCACTTGTTTCAGGCCTTCAAGGACTTGCGGTCATGTTGATCATCCAATCGTCGACAGGAATGGAAAGGTGCCCAGCATCCAATAGGCCATCCGCGATAACTGTCCGGTCAGAATGGCCAGACCCATCAAAACCATCGCGATGCCCGCCCCTTTGTACAGCCAGCGCCCGGCTTTGCCGATGCCACGGAGCCGTGCCGCGATGGCGTCGGTGAATAAGGCGGCCAATAGAAACGGCACGCCAAGCCCAGCGGAATAGATCGCCAGCAGCCAGATCCCGTCGGACATCCCGCCTGCTGTCGAGCTGAGTGTCAGGATCGCGCCAAGGATGGGGCCGATGCAGGGGGTCCAGCCAAAGGCAAATGCAAGACCCAGCACATAGGCCCCCAGCGGGCGACCGCCGGGAATATCCAGCGCGAGCCGGGTGTCGCGCGTCAGGGCCGGGATGCGGAACAGGCCCAGCATGACCAGCCCGAACAGAATGATGATCCCGCCGCCCAGATAGTTCAGCTCTGCCCGCCATGTCAGCAGCAGTGAGCCCAACGCGCTTGCGCCAGCGCCAAGCGCGATGAAGACCGTCGAGAACCCCAGAACGAAACAGGCGCTTAGCCCCAGGGCTCCGGCGCGGGCACGGAGCCCGACAGAGGGTGTCGTCCGCAGTCCGGGTTGACCGGCGATATAGGACACATAGCCGGGCACCAATGGCAGCACGCAGGGCGACAGGAACGAAATTGCCCCAGCCAGAAACGCTGCAAAAATACCGATGCCAGAGATATCCATGCTTAAGCTCTGTCCGTCGCCACGTGACGCGCGGCCCACCAGAACCCCGCCAATGGGATGACAATCCATTGCAGTACGGGCGACAAGCCTGCATCAAGCACCGGAATGATCGGCATCAGATCCGAATAGGCCCAGGCGGCCCGGATCACGATATTGAGCCACTCGCTAAACAGGGTATAGCCAAGCCCAAAAGCCACCGCGAGGATCGTCACGCGATGCCGGGTTGCAGCGACAAAGGGCCAGCCGCTGCCGGTCAGCATCATGGCTAGCATCAACGCACTCATGCCGATCAAGATGTCGCCGCCGGTGCAGTGAACGGCGGCAAAGACGATCTCGCCCCACGTGCCATCGTTCCAGATGGTATAGAGTGGCATATGAGCGAATTCCCAGATCAGATGCGCCGGGATGATCACGGCGAAATAGCGGCGCAACGCGCCCAACGATATTTGGGAGCCGACGACAGGCGCCGCCGCGAGCGCTCTCACACTCATTGAAAGATACCGGAAACTCGATCCCACCAACCGGACTCACGCTGCCTGTGCTGACCATTGCTGATCAACTCGCTGACATACAGGATCAGGTTTACATTGCTGAACGCCATGCCGTGAAACTTGCCCGCAAGGCGTCCCCCGGTGTCGATGACATGGGTCACAGCACCATGGACCATCGCGCTGCTCTCTGCCGTCATCGTGAATTCCAGCCCATAGTTCCTAGCCAACCGCCGTGTGGCATCGTCGGGCTGGTCCGGGGTCTTGGTCAGTATGACCCAGTTGCTGGTATCAAAGCCGTGCAGATCGGCGTAATCGCGCAGGATCTCCGGCGTGTCGTTGACTGGATCGGTCGTAATCGAAATAAACTGAACGCGATCCTTCATCGGGCCATCGTTGATGGACGCCTGTATTGCCGCGATTTTTTCGGATTGAAGCGGGCAGACGTCGGGGCAACTGGCGTAGATAAAGTTCAGAACAACGATCTTGTCGTCAAAGTCCGACAGGCTGACTGGCTTACCGTCAGCGTCCTGCAAGGCAAATGGCGGGGCCGCAGCGTCGATGATCTGGAAATATTGCTCCATCTCCATCATGCGGGCATCGAGGTTCTCGCCCGGATGGTTGGCCAAGGCCGGTGTGGCAGCCGCTGCAGCAAGTGCGGCCAAGGCGGCGCGCCGTGTCAGAGTATTCAAAGTTTCGTCCTTTGGTTTTGCACCCTGCCGATCCAGAAACCAGCAAGGCAATCGCAGGCTTCAGCCCTCAGATTTACGGTGTGGTTTGATCATGAGCACAGGCCGCGCAGTCGGAGCCTTATTGAGTTTCCAGAAAACTGAAAGCTTCAATCAGGTGACGGCATGTCGGTCGATTTTGAACAACTCTTGCCGGTGCCGCCCTTCATGCACAAACCCAGTCCACACATCGCGGCACAGGGTGCAAAAGAAATAATCAGCGGCGCTGCGCCGATCGCAGTCAGCCAACCCCAGTTCAAGGCCATACCGCTGCCAACGACGGCTGCGGCACCCGCAAACATCAGCCGCTTGCGCGTCATCCATTGCAGCGGTGCAGGACCTGCAGGGGTCTCGGGCTTTGCAGGCAGACGTTGGGATATATCCGTCATTTCAGTTCTCCTCTCTATGTTGCCTAGGTAGTCCTTCCAGCAACGGGAAGGTCAAGGCGTGGGTTTGGGTTTATTGCGACGGGTCGATGTAGCCTTTCAGGAAGTTGACCATCTCGGGGTCGTCCCAATCTGCAGGACCGACCAGACGGCCGAGTTCTTTGCCCTTGGCGTCGATCAAGATCGTGGTCGGCAATCCCACTGTGCGCAGCGCTGTCGCCGATAGCATCGTCTTGTCGACATACATGCCCAGATGCGTCACCCCGATTTCGTCATAGAACCGGCGCACGGGGGGCACACCCGCCCGGTCGACCGACAGCGGCACGACCTCGAAATGGTCGCTGCCAAGGCTCGCTTGCAGCGCGTCCAAAGTTGGCATTTCTTCACGACAGGGGACGCACCAGGTGGCCCAGACGTTCAGCAAGATCACCTTGCCCTGAAAGTCTGCCATGTCCATCCGGGTGCCGTCTTCAGTGACGAAACGCACATTGGCGACCTCTTGCGGTTCGTCGTGAACGGCAAACCCCTGCGGGCCCGCTGCGGCGGCACCAGCTGAGGCCAGGAAAAGGGCGGCTGCCAGCTTGAAAGAACTCATTGGGATACCTCTTTGGGGGCGGATGTTTTGAGCCGCTGCACAATAGGCAGCAGAGTGTCATTCAAAATGGCCTGCGAGACGGGACCGACATGACGGTAGGCAATCGTGCCATCGGCGGCGACGATGTAGGTTTCAGGCACGCCGTATACGCCCCATTCGATCCCGGCGCGCCCGTCGCGGTCGGCACCGATGCGGGCATAGGGATCACCCAACTCATCCAGCCAGGCGCGGGCCTGTTCCGGGGGGTCTTTGTAATTAATGCCATACAGCGGCACTTCGCCCGTTTTGCTGAACGCCATGAAGACCGGATGTTCGGCGCGGCAGGGCACACACCATGACGCAAACACATTGACGATCGACACATGGCCAGCAAGATCTCGTGTCGACAGTCCGTCGTTGCGTCCAAGCACCGGAGGCAGGGCAAACGTCGGAACCTGTTTGCCGATTAAGGCGGATGGTAAAATGCTTGGTCCATAGAGCAATTCCCAACCAAACGTGGCAAGTAGCGCCAACACCAAAATGGGCACCACTACCAGGACAGAGATCCCACGGCGCGCAGCAGGCTCTTGACCGGGCGTTTCGGTCATGGCCGGTCCTTTGATGTGCTATCGCCGCCTAATTTGGTGACAGCCATCATGAGCCTGCTGAACACAGTTCGGTGTCGCCCGGCTGGCCTGACAAGGCAATTGATCATTTTTTGCTCCATTTCTTTCGAAGCCATATGCAAAGTAAAATCGATCCGGTGATGCTGATCAGGACCAACAGCACAAGGAATGCCCAAGCCAATCCCACGGTCAAAAGACTGTTGCCGCTTCTGTCAAACATCGATTACAGCGGCTTGTTTCTGTCCGAGCGGATGAATTTGATCAGCGCAACCATGGCGAGGATCAAAACGGCCACGATCAGCAACCAAACCAAGGCCATGCCGATCATCATTCCACCATTCATCATAACGTATTCCTTTTTCTTGTCTCATTAGGTCTGTCCGGTTTCGCAACGTGCCGGTTGTTCGTTCACATGACACAAAGGCGAAGCGCCTCAATAGGACGGTCACGTGGATTTAAAGTTGTTAAAAGGCCTGACCCTCGCATCCAAAGCGCAGAGTTCGAGCGTCAGTGCGCCAGCGACGGATGTCGACGTCAGACGATTGGCCAGAGTTTCTGGGGTTCGCATTAACCGGCTTAGCGGTCGGCGCAGCCTACCAAATCAAATCTTGCAGACGATTTTCGTCGCTACAAAAATTCGTCGCGGTGGCGAAAGATCGACGGCTAAAACAATTCCACTGAAAGTGTTCTCTGCAGTTCTTTCGAAACGATTTTGAGCTGGTCTGATGAAGGTGAGAAGGTTTGATGGTGACAGAAAGAAACCAGCAGAACCTGCAGTGCATGGCACACTGCATGTCTTTTGACAGGGCACGCTATCATCGCGCGTCAACGCCGCATTCTGATCGCAATCATCAATGAGAACAACGCTACTGACAGGCTTGACCAAGGTCACGTCGGACATAGCGGCATAGCTGGCGCCGGGAGCCATAAAGCTGCCAACAACGCTGGTAATCACGAAAATCAAGGCGATTAGGTGCTCCATCTGCATTAGATGCACCCTTCCAACAGGGGGAAGTCAAATCACCATCGTGTCAAGCGCCCGTCGTTTTGCCGGAAGCGGCCTCAACTCGTGATCGTCGATGTCACCGACGTTCTCACCGCTTGATGGTGCGACCCAAGTCTTGGGGGGGGGCCATGTCCATCGCTGCAAGGAGCCAGGGCTACCCACCACTGGTAAGAAATGGGAGCTGATATCGACAATTCGGGTCATCATTGCTGACATACCGGTTTTACCTAATCATAGTTTAGCTTTAGGATCAAAGGCGATTGGTCAAACAAATCTAGCCGATCGAAATATAGAAGTTGTTGGACAGGATGTGCCTTGTCGTTCATATCAATCGGACCCTGCGCAGACTGAGAGAAGTCGGCCTAGTCTCCACGAGGAAGGGTCGGGTCAACATCATGGGTTTCGAAGGGTTGATATAGCTGGCTAAGTTAATTTTACCTAACTGAACCAGACTGGGCCGCTGCTCGCTTGACGCTATCCTGGATCGTGTGCCGCCGTCTGCGGTCCAGGTCGATCTCGAAGCAATGCTGGATACCACCACCACGCGTCGCAATCACTCAGATGTTGTGACAGTCCTTCCGCCCAACTTTTCTTGATTGATCGCCCTGTGTCGCAATGGCGGATCAGTGTTTAATCCGTCCGTACCTCAATGGAATATCTGACACCGTCCGGACTGAAATTGTGTTCGACACGGTGCGGCGGCGGAAAAAGCGCGCTGCCGAGCAGGGTTGAGCCAAATCCACTTTGCGCGGGGGCCTTGACCGGTGGGCCTCCCATCTCTTGCCAGACAATGCGGATGCTGCCGTCCGGTGGGACCTCCCACCGGATGGTGACTTTACCCTCGGGAACTGACAAGGCGCCATATTTTACGGCATTGGTAGCAAGCTCATGCAGCGCCATTGCCAAAGGCGTGGCGAGGGCCGGAGGTACTGAAATATCCGGACCCTCCAACGTGATTGGGTCGTGATCCGGGTGGCGGTAGGGTGCAATAATGCGATCTGCCAAGTCTGCGACCAGCAACGCTTCGGCGTTGATCCTAAACATCAGATCTGTTGCTGCACTGATGGCCTGAAGGCGACCTTTGAACCATTTCAAGCCTTCATTCTTGTCACTGGCTGGCCAGCTGCGCGATGCGATCGCACTGATGACCGCGAATGCGTTCTTCAGACGATGGCGCATCTCTAGGGCAATCGTTGTCACCTGTTGCTCACGCCGCACGCGATCGGTCACATCGATCAAGACGCCGATAGCACGTGTAAACGGAGGCTCTTTTGGCTGAATATCAGCGCGCAGGAGAAACGTCCGTTCCCGACCGTCGCGCAGGACGTAGCGTACTTCGCTTTGTACCTTCGTGCCGCCGTCCGCCATTTGCGCGGCGCTCACCTCCTTCAGCCGGTCTTCTTCCCCGGGTGCGTAGAGTCTCCGAAAGTCCTCCGCGCTCGGCGTGGCGTCGGACGGAAAGCCAAACAAGCGGTTCATTTCGGGTGAAGGGCTGATCGTGTCCGATGCGATGTCCAGATCCCAGACCGCAAGGTCACCGGCTTCAATCGCGAGTTGGAGGCGGGCGCTCTGATCCTCCAACGCCTGGCGCAAGACACGGCTTTCTGTCACGTCCTGGATTGAACCGGAATAGGTCAGTGCTGCCTGCACTCCGTTGACAAGACCAAATTCGGCCAGCCCATGGGCCTGTATCCAGCGTGTTTCGCCTGTGTCAGGACGAATGATGCGATAGGAATAGACCTCCGAGCCGCGCACATCCGGGTCGAGAGCCCGTCGTGCAATCTCCCTGGTGCGAGGCAAGTCCTCAGGATGGGTCAGAGCTCGCACAGTTTCAGTGGTGACCGGGCCGGAGCGTGGTAGTCCCAAGATGCATCGCGCCAGATCCGAGTAGTCAATGATGTTTGACGTCAGATCCCAGTGCCACACACCAATGTTTGCAGCTTGAACGGCAGCCTTCAGTGCTGCAGTTGGCAGGTCATGGAGCACCGCGTTGGCCCCGGTGGCAGGACGGGACGTTTGTGACATCGTAGTCTCCCCACACTGCAAGCAAATCGCCGTGCTGCAGATCACCTATCCGACGCATCTCGTGTTTTTGTAACGTCACCCGAAACGGAAATGTGATCAAGTCGTTCGTGCTGGTTATAGTGCCGGTGACAAGCTCGAAGGTTGCGTCGTCGCACAAGCACCGCCAGATTTCTATGTGATCTGAAAAAGGAGACGAGATGTCACAAGCACCTTCCATCATCGTATTCGATGTGAACGAGACACTTCTTGACCTGACAACGCTGGAGCCTGTGTTCGAGCGTATTCTCGGTAATCCCGCCATAATGCGAAATTGGTTTGCAGAGCTGGTTCTCTATTCGCAGGCGTTGACGGTGTCGGGTCTCTATGCCCCGTTCGGTGAACTGGCCGGGGGCGTCCTGCGGATGGTGGGCGAGACCGAGGGCGTTGCGATTGCCGACAGCGATGTCGACGATCTGAAACGTCACATCGGATCGATGCCGGCTTTGCCGGATGTACGTCCTGCATTGGAAAAACTCCGGGACGCCGGGTTCCGGTTGGTAACGCTGACAAATTCGCCGCCGGCGGCGTCTTCCACGCCGTTGGAGCGCGCGGGGATTTCGGGATTTTTCGAAAGATCTTTCAGCGTGGACGAGGCCCGCAAGTTCAAGCCTGCACCAGAGACCTACAACATGGTCGCCGGGGCGCTGAACGTGAACGTCACTGACCTGTGCATGGTGGCCTGCCATCTGTGGGACACGATTGGCGCACAGGCAGCGGGATGTGCGGCGGCTTTGGTTAGACGTCCCGGCAATGCTGCGATGCGTGTCGGGGGCGTCCCGGTGCCTAACATCATTGCCGATGACATGGGGCAAATTGTCGATCAGATACTCGCCCGCTGGGGAACGTCGCAGACAAAGTAAATATGTCTGGGGAAGTTACTGCCGATCTCGCAGACCAGCAGTAACCCGTGTTCATGCGGCGTGCGTGCCGCGCACCGGATAGTTCTTTTGACGGATGAACGTCAGACCATCGAGTAGCCCTTTCAGGGCAGGGCGCGAAAACGGTGCGTTCGACACATCCACGATCTGCAGTTTACCATCGTGACGCACCACAAACGTTGCAGGCTCAGCGAAGGGACGATCCGTTTCCTCGGGGCTGCGGGGGTCAGAGACGAAGAGACCAAGCTGTGCCATCTGTGCGATGCTCAGGTCATAGCCGATGGTGCCGTTATAACCGATATCGCTGGCGGAGGCTTTCGCCTTTTCTTCGGGATCGGCAGAGATCGCGACAACATCGAGGTCAATCGCCGCGAAATCTTCCAGCATGCCGTTCAGCTCGGTCAGATATTTTTTGCAGATCGGGCAGTGCTTGCCACGATAGACCACCACCAGTTGCCAGTCGCCACGGCCCCGGTTAGTTTGGCCGATTTTGACGGTTTCTCCACCCAAGGTGGAGACGGAGATGTCGGGAAAAGGCGTGTCAGGCGTGAGTGTCTTGGGCATATTGGTCTTCTTTCATTTTTGACTTCCTTAAAGAACCATCCGACGCTCCTTCATGTTCCTTAGGTGTCATCACCTCTTTCAGACCTTTGATGCGCCCTCGCGTCCTCAAAAGAGACTTGCTTAAATTCAAGCTTTTTGAATTTATGCCGCTGTAATTTTCAAAGTAACCGCCCGATTGAGACCGCAGATTATTTTTGTAGCATAGGTGCGATTAAGATGATCGCCATCCCGGTGAGGCAGAAGATTGCGCCGATGGTATCCCATCGGGTCGGGATCTGGCCCTCTGCGGCCCATAGCCACGCGATGGATGCAGCGATGTATACGCCGCCGTAGGCCGCATATGCGCGGCCGGCGAACTCAACCTCAACCTTCGTCAACAGGTAGGCGAACAAAACGAGGGAGACGGCACCGGGGATGAGCCAAAGAGCAGAGCGGTCGAGACGCAGCCAGGCCCAGAATGCGAAACATCCCGCGATCTCAGCGAGCGCGGCCAATACATATATGCCGATAGAGGAGAAGACGTTGATTACGGTCAATGTGCGCCCCAGTTCCATGGCAGTAACTCGTCCAGCCGGTTGATCTTGTGATCATGGATGCGGTCGAGGATGTCAGCGAGATAGGCCTGTGGGTTGAGGCCGTTCAGCTTGGCGGTTTCAATGATGGTCATGGCGCGTGCAAGTGTTTCCGCACCGGTGTCCGCCCCAGCAAAGAGCCAGTTCTTTCTTCCGATGCCGATCGGGCGCAGGGCACGTTCGGCCGGGTTGTTGTCGATGGCCACACGACCGTCAGTCAGGAACAGGCTGAAGGCCTCCCGGCGATTGAGACCATAGCGGAAAGCCTTGGCGAGATTGCTCTTGCCCGGAATCCGCAGGAGCTGCTGATCGGACCAGGTAAAGAAGGCCTCGACCTTGGGCAGGCTATGCTTTTGACGTGCCGCGTGACGGACGTCAGCAGGTTGGCCATTGATGTCGCGCTCGATGTCATAGAGTTTGCCAATCCGGTCGAGCGCCTCCCGGGCGATCTCGGATTTGGTCGATGTCCAGAAGTCGTGGAAGTCACGGCGCAGGTGCGCCCAACAGGCCGCCTCGCGTAAACGGGGGGTGCCGCCAGGCTCTGGCTCATAAAGCTTGGCATAGCCCTTGTAGCCGTCAGCCTGGAGGATGCCGCGGGCGTCGGCCAGATGGCTCAGGACGTGCTCTTCCTTCCAGTCCGGGGCGAAGTAATAGATCGCCCCGGGCGGGGATGATCCAGCCCATGGGCGCTGGTCACGCACATAGGCCCAGATCCGGCCCTGTCTGACGCCTTTACCAAGCCCTTTGTCGCGCAAAGATCGGTCCAGCACCCGGATGGGCGTGTCATCCGCGTGCAGCAGGTCGCTGCCCATGATGTCTGCCTCGATCCGTTCGATCAGCGGCGACAGGGTCTTCATGGCCCGCCCGCACCAACCGACAAGCGTGGTCTCGGGGATGTCTGCGCCCATGCGGGTGAAGATCTCGTGCTGGCGATATAAGGGAAGATGATCGTCAAACTTCGAGACCAGAATGTGGGCCAGCAGGTTCGGGCCTGCCATGCTGCCCGGGATCGGACGGCTGGGCGCAGGCTCCTGCACCATCTTCTCGCAGCGGCGGCAGGACTTCTTGATCCGGGCGATCTGAACCACCTTCATCTGGGCTGCAATCATGTCCAGCAGTTCGCTGACGTCCTCGCCCACCACGCGCAGATCGCCGCCACAGTCAGCGCAGCACGCACCAGGATCAAGTTCACGACGCTCCCGTGGGGTTGCATCCGAGACACGTGGACGTCGACGCAGCGCGGGCGCATCGGCAGCCTCTGGAGACGGCTCATTCTGTCCTTCGTCGATGGACGCTCCATCTTCCTCGGCTACGGCAACCAGCAGGTCTTCGAGCGTCAGTTCCAGCTGCTCGATCTCGCGTTCGATTTTCTCAGAGGATTTGCCGAAAGCCAGCTTCTGCAACTTGGCGATCCGCAGGCGGAGGGCCTGAACCAGCTGGTCGTGGACCCGCAATGTCGCCGAGATCTTGGCATTCTCCGCCTGCAAAGTCGCAATCATCGCCTTCAATATGGCGGGATCATCGGGGAGGTTTTGCGTTACATTCGACATGCACATGGCTACCACGAGGCACGTGATAGCGCCATAAAAACAAGGCGTTTTAACTCACATAATCAGCCCACACGGGCCGGCGGCGCGCCCCAATCCGGCCTGCGCCAGTCAATGCCTTCCCAGAGCATGGCGAGTTGTGTAAATGCTGGATCAAATTTCCCCAGAAGTGCTGGCGCAAAATTCCCCACCTCACGGGTTCGGCGATCAGCCGGAGAATTGATTGGCGCCTCCG
>NZ_FQUE01000044.1 GCF_900128995.1 Loktanella atrilutea
ATCCGTTCGTCTGTGAATCTCGTTCGTTTCATTGTCCCTCCTCAGGTTGGGCCGGACTATAATCGACGGTGGAGGAAAATTCCCGTGGCAGGTCACTCGATCTACATCGTGCGTACGCTGCCGGTTTCGACTGCATGATCGGCGGGCAAGCCGCGCTGGAATGCTTGTTCGATCAACGGCTTGCAGATCGCGCGCCTACCGACGGACCGCAGAAGGTCTTCCACCCGCTTCACAAGAAACTTGGCCAAACATTTCTCTACGATCCTGATTTCGACTATTTCCGTGACTTGATCCGGGAGCGGGTGCTGGACACATCGCCTATTGCAGCCGGAGAAATGGTCCTTGGCGTGCAACTGGGCAAAAGAAGGCTGCATTCGATCGCTTCATTGTCACATGAGACCGGGGAGGATTCGGGGACAGTGCGGCGCAGATTGGCCGCGATGAGAATTATCAATCTGAGTGATGATCGTCCGGACGCGCAGATCACCTTTCCGACCCTCGAATGTGATCGGTTTGCGCCGGATCTATCCGACCTCGTGTTCCAGGCGGACGTACGTGAGGCCATGGGGGCTACCTGCGCCCACTCTGTTGATCCACAACTTTTAATGTAAGCTAAACATGCGTTGCGAGGTGTCGCAGCGACCGTCCGACGTGGTCCGAAGGATCGGCTGCATTTGACACGTTGGCTCCGCTTAGCCGAGAGCGGGCCTGACTGCTGTCGTCCGATAAGAGCCATGACCGCAAACGTCGGTCGAGACATGACGAGTGATGCGCGGTAAAATGGATCTTAATTTTGCCTCCGACATTGGCAAAAGACCCATTTTCCTGATCACGAGTATGGAGACGGTTGTGAAGGACGAGCAACCGATGACACTGAAAGAAGTCGCATCCTTACTGATTGAATGGACAGACGTTGGTGAGGAGGGGGGCAGCTCCGGCCATGCCTTGCCCTTTGGGATCTGGACGAAGAGCAGCTTGAGATCAACAAGGAGGCTTGTGCGGCCTCCCACGAGGCGGAAAGCATTGCCAATGCGATGTGATGCCTCACTGACGGAGAAGGGCTCTCATCGATTGCAGACCTGCCGCGGACTTATTGATGACGATGAAGGTCCCGAAAGCGTTATACCTGTTAGTCGACTCTAATACCGACTCGTTCCATGCCCGGTGACCTGCCCCCCTCGGGTCCCTCGTTCATAACGAGAGTCTGCGGGTTTGAGATTGGTGTGAGTGCTGGACGTAATCTCCCCAAAACGGCTGGATGAAATTTCCCCAGTTTTGGCGCTGATGCCGATGATCAGGGGGGCATGCCCCCCTGAT
>NZ_FQUE01000015.1 GCF_900128995.1 Loktanella atrilutea
CACCTGCGAGCCTTTCCATTGGCCTCAACAGGGGAATTATGCGCGACCGATGATCAGGGGGGCATGCCCCCCTGATCATCGGCATCAGCGCCAAAACTGGGGAAATTTCATCCAGCCGTTTTGGGGAGATTACGTCCAGCACTCACAACGATCCCTGTCAATGACCATGCACATTCAAAGTCCGGCGACTTGGCGCAGAGTCCCCCCATTTCAGCAGCCTGCTGAGCCTTCCATGGTTATGTCTGGTCGAAAGGAAGGGGGCCCCTCACTTTCTTCAGGCTGATGATGTGGTGTACGGTGTCGCGTTGTGTCCAGACCATGACCACCATGCGATCCTCTAAATAGCCGATCGTGATCTGGCGCGTCTCGCCATAATCCTTACGCGCGTCTTCCACCGTCAGGGTGACCCCATCGAAGATCTCTGCAGCGCGGGCCATGTCCAGACCGCGTTCGGCTAGTGTGGTGTCACGCTTGGCCGGGAGGTACTCGATTTGCATAAACTATGTTACATTTTAAGGCGCAGGATTGCGCGTTTACAGCGTTGTCGATCCGGCAAGTTCTCATCATCGTCATCAAAAGCATTGCCTCCGATACTCGTGTCAAAACTTGCCATTTCGCAAATCTTTTATGGTCTCGAATGCAAACGGCGCAGGCAACCTACCGTTGCCCGCCCCCTTGCCGTTCAGAATGCTGCCATGCGGCAGAGCCCCCGCTGTTGCGGCGGTGCCGACACCGTAGCGCCGACAAGAGAGAGATAGCACAAGGGTGATCAAGGGGACGTTAAAGAACCGGCCGGTTTGCAGGTTTTTCTAGGCCTGGCATGCCGAGCTATAATTCCGGTGCGGTTGCCTCGTTATGGCCCCCCGGCCCGGCCCCATCGTGCTGCCGTTGCGCGGACGATCCACCTATCCCGTGCTGGTTTTTCGCATCACATTTCACAGCACTAACCTCTTGTTAATCGTTGGAAGGTATCCAGGGCGCAGGAGGGATATGACATGACCCATCAGGAGCGCGAGAGCGTGATCGCCTATATCCACGCACTGGAAGCCGCGGCACTGAATTACGCAGTCAGATACGGTCTGACACGGGAGATGAACCAGGCTGTGCGGGCCAAGCCGCTCGACAAGGTGTGGTCAAAACTGGCCGTACCACAGGATCACGCGCAGCCTCGATAGGCCGTGATGCTTTCGTCTTCGCGTTCTCCTGCTGACGACAA
The DNA here is from genome assembly GCF_900128995.1 of Loktanella atrilutea. GTDB lineage: Bacteria > Pseudomonadota > Alphaproteobacteria > Rhodobacterales > Rhodobacteraceae > Loktanella > Loktanella atrilutea. The sequence goes on from NZ_FQUE01000015.1 coordinate 1,217, forward strand.
ACCTGATCCGGCGTGGGAAGATCGAAGGGGTCACGTCCTGTCGGACAGGTCGGTGTCTGGTGGAGTGCCAACCATTCACGAGGTTTGTCCGAGCTGCGCAGGGCCAAGGCCGGGAAGGCGGATGCCAACGTCGTGGCCTGGGCGACAGACCAGGACCCGTCATCGCTGTTCCTGTCGGCCATCACGCTTCTGGAGCTCGAAATGGGGATCATTCAAACCGAGAGGCGGGACAGCGCTCAGGGTGCCGTTCTGAGGGCCTGGATGACCGACAGGGTGCTGCCGGCCTTTATGGGGCGCATCTTGTCGGTAGATGGGCCCGTGGCACTTTGTTGCGCCGCTTTGCATGTTCCGGACCCCTGCAGTGATCGGGACGCTCTCATCGCCGCGACAGGGATCGTTCATGCCATGCCGATCGTCACGCGCAATGTTACGGATTTCGCGCCGACAGGCGTTCAGATCATCAATCCGTGGGATACTGCCTAGACCTACATCGGAGAGTGCATTCGTCGGGTTCTGCTGAATCACACAGGTGCAAAGCTTACCATCACGCATCGCGTCAGAGTTGCCTGCGCTGTGCGGCTCGGACATTGGCCACGGGGCCCAGGAATTTGTGGCACGCGGGACTTTCACTGTCTTCCGCTGCGCATGCAGCCTGGCGAGGGGGCACGCGTGGATACCTTCCGTTCGCACAAGTTGGGTTTGAACGGCATTGAGCGGCCAGTGGCACCAGTCTAACGGCATCACTCCAAAATGCGAACGAGACGGGCAACATCAGTTGCCCGCCTCGTTCGAGATGCTGCCTACACGGCAGAGAATTTTGCTCAGGCGCTTTTAAGTGCCTGCGCGATAGAGAATTTTAAGCTGCCTACACGGCAGATAACCCGCTGTTGCGGCGGGGCCGGCGCCGTGGCGTCGACAAAAGATGTATAGCACGAAGGGGTTACGTCCGTCAAGGCAAATTGTGAGCATGATCAGGCGGCTTTTGTCGCGATGCTGAGAATGGGGCTGATCTCCTCCTTGTTACTGACTTTGCGGGTCGAGACGCCACTAATCCAGGCCTCTTGGATGACGGCAACCAAAGCCTGTAGTGCAAGGAGGGCGGACAACCCTGCTGTTGCCCGCCCTGCCTGGCGTCAGGACAGCATGAGCCGTCTATCACTGCAGGATGGGGCGTCCTTCGAGCGCGACGGCGCGGTCGAGGATCCTGCTGACGTCGCGCAGGCTGATGCGCCGGCGGGTGAGGACAGGCGCCTGCTCGAGGGCGGCAAGCGCTGCGTCGCGTGCGGCCTGCGTGAGGCCCAGTCGCCGGGCCTGGCGATTGGCGACGTCGTGGAGGTGCTGGGGTGTCGGATCAGCGATCTCGAGCAGCTGGCAGCGACTCCGGATCGGATCGGGGATGGTGCGGGCGGTATTCGACGTCAGGATCCATGACAGATGTGACATGTCGAATGTGATCCGGAAAAAAGGGCATTCCCAGCTTTTTGCTGTTGCCGGCTCGAGCAGCGACAACAGCGCGTCTGCGAACGCATGGTGCGACCCGCCCTCCGAGGTCGCCGATTTGGCTTTGCAGATCTCGTCGACGACGATGAGCGGATTGGCGACGCGCTGTGCAAGAAGCAGATCGAGCGGCCGGCCGGGCTGGGCCGAGCCCCAGCCTCGCTCGAGGCCAACCAGGCCGAAGCCAGCGCCGCCTTTGGAGGCGTCCACATCTGCCAGGGGCAGCTCCAATGCCTTGGCCAGGTTGCGTGCCCACAGGCTCTTCCCGACACCCGGCGGGCCATTGAGAATGACCGGCCGAAACCGGACCGGCTCTCCGCAACGGGCTGACTGACGAAGCGCATGCCAGGCGTATTCCGTCGCGGCGGCAAGCCATGGCGCTTCGGCATGCAGCCCGGCCGCGATTTCGTCGGCATGGGCTTCATCGCGACACATGATCAGCTTCATGGGAGAAAGCGCAGGACGCAGTCTCTCGAGCTCATCTTTGCGCAGATGGGCGATCCCGGAGGCTGCGATCCGTGCCTTGGCCAGCTTCTCCGCTCGTTCCCGCAGCGTCACCCGATCGAGATGGCTGAGGTTTGCGGCGTCATCGAAAGGATCGAATTCAATCTCTCCGGGGAGGCCCAGGGCGTCGTCATCGTCGTGTAGAAAGTTCTCGTCCTCCACCTCGTCGCCGATCAGTGCCGTCGCGGGCACTTTTGAAGCGAGTTTGGCCAGGTTTTTCCGCCGCAGGGCGATCAGGTGAGCTTTTAGATGCTCCAGGATCTTCTCGGCGCGGGTCTCAAAGTCGGGAATGTTGACAATGCGGATTGTCGCGGATTGTGATTTCATGATTTCTCCAGGGGGCGGTGTTCATTTCATGATTTCCATCAGGATGTGGAAATCATGAACCATACGCATGAGCTGATCAGCTCAGACGTATCTGCCGTCCGTCGCGTGCGGAGATCATGCCGTGTTCGTTCAACATGCTGATTGTATTATATTTAAATTTGAAAGGCTGCAAGGGTTCATACGGTGTGACTGCGACACGGCAAGGTGAAGCGTCGATAAACGCCATCTGATGAGATTATTTTCAGACCTTTAAACCTTTCGCAAAACCTCATGGCCTATACCGGATGAACGGAATTGCTCCATGGCTCGATGCGATGCGTCAGATGCCGCCGTGTAATTCCTTCGCGATGTGGATCAGGAGAATAGCGATGACAGAGTACGACGTATTGAATGGCCCGGCTGTTGCCATGACCGCGGCCAGCCGCACGACCCCGGTCGTGATCTGATCAGGAGGTGACTGCGCTGCCCCTGAGAGGGCAGCGCGGTCCGAAATGTCGTTAGCATACGATAAAGGTGTGGCTTTGGTGAAAGCGGACGGCAGCGATGTCTGTCCGGATTTCACCCGCCCGCACGCCTGGACCCACATAGACCACCCCCGGCCTTGGCAGATGCCTGGACACGTTGGTGTGCGACCGCTTCCGTTCGGTGCCATCCTCTGCGGGGGCGCGCGATGAGGCTGCGCGGGTCTCATGACACGGCGTTCCGCGACACGGTCAGGGCGGCCCTGCTGGCGCGGGCCGAGGATCTGTTCCGTCAGTGCATCGGGGAGCCTGTCAGTGCGGGCGCGCATGACTGGCGTGCCAAGGGCCGCTCCAGCTTTTCGATGAAGATACGCGGCGCCGAGCGCGGGCTCTGGATGGATTTCGTGGCTGGCCAAGGCGGCGACGTGTTCGATTTCGTGGCTGTGCATCTCTGCAGCCTGACGCAGGCCAGCGACGATTTCCCGAGGGTCCTGACCGCGGCGGCCAACTGGACGGGCATCTCTCGTGACCAGCCGATCGACTTCGCCAGGCTGAAGGCGCGAAAGGTCGCTGCAGCAAAGGACGACACAGCGACAGATGCCGCGGTCAGACAGCGGAGAACGGAGCTCCTTGGCGGGATTGAGAGCCACTCCCGGTCTGTCTGGCACACCCTTGCCGCCAGGTATCTGGCCCGCCGCGGCATCACGGATTTGCCAGAGGCCGTGCTGTCTTTCCTGCCGCCGGTTCCGGAGCTGGCCGGTCCGGGCATGGCCAGTGCCTGGCTCCCGTCGCTGGTCATGTGGGCCACCGATGCCGTCGGGCGGTGCACCGGCGGGCAACGGGTGCTGCTCGGTCCGGACGGATTACCAGCACGGCTGGAATCAGGACAGACGCGCAAGCCGGTCTTCGGAACGACGCGAGGCAATCCCGGGAGAATTCCGGCGCGGGTTGCCGGCGGTCCCCTCTGCGTGGCGGAAGGTCCTGAAAGCGCCCTCTCCATCTGGCAGGCTACAGGGTATGAGACCTGGACGGTGTTCGGTGTTTCCAATTTCCAGTCAGCCCCGCTGCCGCTGGATCGCCGGATCATCCTGTGTCCGGACCAGGATATGCCTGTCGGAACCTACCCCGCGGGGTCCGAGGAAGCACGGCGGTGCGAGTCCGCCGCCCGGACCTTTGCGAAAGCCGTCGACATCCACGTGGCGGCAGGGTGCGACATCTGGATTGCCCCTGCACCCGAGCCGGTCGGCAGCAAGCGAGATCTGAACGACACGCTGCAGAGAGCCGGCAATGCGGCCGTGGCCGAGGCCATCACGGCGGCGACCAGTGCACGGCCGGCTCCGTTTCATCCGGCACCGACAGAGAACCGGGATGCGGCCATCGCGGCACATGCGAAGACCGTGCAGACATTTTTCAAAGACGCCCTATCCCTGATCCGCGCAAACCAGGTTGCAAAAGCCGAGAGTAAAATGGACGACCTGCCGCGCGTACCTTCGACACCCGGGGCAGGGGACGCGCTGGAAAATACGTCATCCAGACCGGAAACCTGCAGTGATGGGCCTGCGGCATCAACATCCCAGGTTGCGGAGGTGCGGCTCGCACCGCGGGTGATGCTCACGGGGGCGCAGGGCGTGGGCAAGACGCGCGCGCTGATTGAGGCCCTGCCGAATGCCTCCGGCGTCGTATCCCTGATTCTGCAGCCTGATCACGGAATGGCCCGGCAGTTCGTGACCGATTGCAGCAAAGTGTTCGGCGACAGTGGACCAGCTGTCGTGCACCTGCGCGGGCGATCCGCGCTGAACCCGGGTGGGGCGGACGGGGAGAGGATGTGTCTGATCCCGGACGTGGCAGAACGCTTCGCAAAAGCCGGGACCAGTGTCCGCAAGGTCCTGTGCACCCGCTGCCCGATGGCGCACCTGTGTGGCCACATGCGGCAGGAAGCGACCATCGAAAGGCTGGCGCAGGAGCCGGCCGGTGTGGTGATCGTCGCACCCCATGAATATGCATCCCTGCCACTGCCCGGCGACGTAAAGCCCGATCTTGTCGTCATGGATGAGGCCCCCCGGTCCCTCGGCGTTGAGAGCGTGGCGATCTCCTATGACGCCCTGTCCAGACCGCTGCGGTTGAGACTGAGAACGTGGGCGACATCGCCGATCGGCTCTGTTGCAGAGCGGGCTGACGCCGAGGCTGAGGCTGCGAGTCGCGCGCGCATTCAGTCTTTCCGGGACGATCTGCACGATGCGTTTCGCAACCATGCCATGGCACCGCTGCAGGCCCTGCGCGATCGGGGGTACACGGCGCAGAGCGTGCAGGATGTCATCGATGAACTCCAGACGTTCGAGGATTCCGGCATGGCGGCACGGGTCGCCGCCGTGATCGAGAGCCACGAGCAGGCACAGGGGCAGGGAACAACACCTTCGAGCCTGGAAGCCGGGCTGTCGGACCTGGTCGCAGATCACGACGGTGGCGGGTTGCAGGCGTTCCTGCAGGTTGCTCGGTCTGTTCGTCTCGAGCTGACCACGGGGCGGGCGGCTGCGAACAGCCTGCTGCCGGTCGCCGATGTGAATGCCGCGGGGGTGCAGGGTCCTGCCCGCCCCGGGATCCGCGCTTGGGTTCTGACGCCGTTTCACCACGGCATCGACACGCCATTCCTGCACCTCGACGGCACCGGCGACCATGTGCTGATGGAGAAGCTCTTCGGTCCGATGCGCCATGCCTGCCACCGCGTCGAACGGAATGCCGACACGACGCAGATCACGGGGCGAAGCTTCTCCGTGCAGAGCATCACCGGTCAGCGCGCCAATGGCCAGGCCTGGGACACGGCAGGCGACAAGCGGCGCAAGGAGGCCGCACAGTTGCGCGCGGAGATCATCGCGTACTGCCACCGCACGCCAGTCGCGCTGGTTGTTGCTCCGTTGAAAGTAGTCGAGGCGCTGCAGGCCGACGGGCTTCAGAATCCGGTTGCTCACCACGGTGCCCTGCGCGGCCGCAACGACTGGGAACATCTCAGTGCCGTCATCATGATCGGTCGCGAGCAACCGACCCGCGCCGTCGAGGACATCGCCCGCGCCTATGCGGCCGGCGATGAAGCCCCGTTCCAGAGCCTGAACGGGGCGATGTGGTCGAAAGCGGCACGGGTCCTGCGCAGCCGCAAGGGCCCTCCTGTCACCCAAAACGTGGATTGCCACCCGAACCCTTGGGCGGACCGCGTGCTCCGCCAGGTACGGGACGCCTCGCTTTGCCAGGGGATCGACCGGATCCGGCCGATCTACAAGGAGAAGCCGGTCGCGGTGACGATCATGTCGTGCGTAGCGCTGGATATCACGATCGACCGTGTAGAGTCCTGGGTCGAGACGAAGCGGGGCGGTCCGCGTCTGGCGCAGGCATTGCAGGAGCACGGGGTCATTCCGCTGTCGGCCCGGGAGGCCCATCGGCTCATGCCGGACATTTTTCCGAGTATCGAAACGGCGCAGCGCGACCTCGCCCCCGTCACGGAGCGGATCGATGCGTTACTGTCTCATTCTCCAAACACTACAGTTCTGTTTGGAGAATGGGACAGTAAGACACTCACGCTCTGCACGTATCAAGCCGCGTCTAAGCCGGGCAAGCGGATCCATCGGCACGAGGCGCTGGTCCTAGGGCATGCGCAGGATGCCCGTGCCACCCTGGAGGCCCTGACCGGGCCGCTGCGCCTGTGCGAGGCCTGCCCGACATGGCAAGCGGCCCTGGCCGGGCTGGATCTGGCTGACACGTATGCCCGGTACCTGGCCGGGGGGTGTGCGGATACCGGCACCACGTCAGAGTGCGGAGCAAGGCCGCCCGCATCTGACACGACGTCCCGGCACACGGGTGCTGCGTGAGCCGCATGGCGCGACCGTTGGCGATGAGACTGGATCATTGTTCCGGGCAGAGTCCGCAGCGTGTCGCTTGCAAGGAAGGCTTTGAATGCGGATGGACCAACTGGTCCGATGGACATGCGATTGTCTGCGCCTCTATACATCGAGAAACGCGCTTCAGCTGGAATATCAGATGGGTTCCCCGACATCCTTCGTGCTCGATGACGATATGGAAGAGCGCGTTCAGCACCTTGCCGACTCCCGCAAGCAGACGTCTCAGGCAATCATCTGCGAAGCCGTTGCCCAGTATGTCGCGCGGGAAGAAAGACGCGCGGCATTGTGCCGGGACGTCCTGCAGGCCTGGGAGACGTTCCAGCGCACCGGGGTGCATGCGACCGCCGAAGATGTCGACCGCTGGCTTGTGAACTGGGGTACGGAAGACGAAGCGCCTGCGCCCGCGTGTCACGCGTGATATCTGCCCCGGGGGCGGGTCCAGAGCCTGCATCGGCTGAAGGATATCCTGCGCACTGACAGCGCCGATGCTGCGCGTCGGGCGGGCAGGGCAGGGCCTGCAAACACGCAAGGTGCACGCACCCGCATCGGACGAAGGGCCGATGATTGTCCTGAGGCGCTCTGACAGCGACGTATCGAGCGTCAGTGACCGGTGTCATCGCGCGGTATCGTATGCGGGGGGCGCGGTGCGAAACCTGAAGGGACAGGTTTTCGGCAGGTCAGGCCCCTGAAGGTCACGTGGCGACCTTCAGGGCTTTTACGTATTTTCAGCGCGATGGGATCGTCTTGGTTTTCGCCGTGCCGCCGCCCTGGAAGACAGGCGCACATGGCTCTGCAGGACCTTCGGTCTGATCGACACCGGTCGACCGGGGTGCGGGGTCCGGAGCTGGCACAGCCGGCTATGCCGGTGCCGGCGGAGCTGTCCTGACCTCTTTGAGAATAGTCTTCAGATCCGTGCCATCGCTCTCGAGCGCCTTGCAGATGCGCTTGGCATGCAGCGGTGTGGCCCCGAAGAGCTCCGCGCAGTGATCAGCGGTCCGGGCCGCCTTCATTTCGCTGTAGGGATACGCGCGGCTCGGTCTGCGGGCATGTACGACACTTTCGGTGCGCTCGTCGGCGTGAAAGCGGCCGGCCTTGTCGAAAGACCCCGGAGGATTGGCCAGGCGGTTTTTCCGGTCGTGGAATGCGATCCCTGCAGCGATATCCGCTTTGGAATACCCTGCCTTCTTTGCGATGCGTTTAATCGTGGCGGTCATGTCGGTCATGGTGTTTCTCCTTTCTGCTACCGTCGGGACATCCGGTGGTTTGTTTGCAGTGAGGACTTTCATAACGACCAAGGATTTAATTTTAGTTTCGCTTCGGGATGAAGTGCGGGTGGACGTGCATTTTGTTTCATGACGGTTCGGGAGGGGATGCTGTCCAAGAGTTATTTGCCGCGCATGTCGATCGCAGCGCGTGGCGATTTCATGAAGTGGCAAGGTTCATGATTGCAGGGCCGGTTTCATTTTTTTGATCGGGCAAAGTTTCATGAAACCTGCGGTGACAGATTTCATGAAAAGCGGAGGCCATCTTTGGAGGTGTGAGGTCTGCAGGCGCACCGACATCGTGACCGGTGACGACGTCATGGTCCGGCCTGCAGACTGCAGGATTTAGACCTTTTGGCCGCTGGCCCGTGTCCGGCGAAGTCCTGTCCTCATGCCGGGAGCGACCCCAGATGAGCCTGACGTCCCTTGGATCTTTGCCGATGATGCACTCACGTGCCCTGCATGGCATCTGCGGGTTTCCAGGGCGTCATGCTCCCGGCTTCGTGGTCGAAAGCCCTGCCTGGATCAAGATTGCAGCGCCGCAGTATTGATACTCTGCGTGCTGTCAGGGTCTTGTCAGGCGCATGCGCCCCGTTGGCCTGGACGTCGTCGAAGTCACGCGATTCTGGGGGCCATGATTTCGGGTGACAAAGATGTAGTGTGTGAAGCTTTCGGGCGCGCGGCTGCCAGCGCGGGACAAGCAGCCGGCGCGGGGTTTGGTATCCTTGCCGCCTTGCGCGGGCAGGACCTCCCCAAGGAAGGTCCTGCGCCTGCATCATATCTGACGGGTGTTCAGTTCTTGCGTCCGCCGACGTAGATTTGCCCGACGGCCGTTTTCCCGTTCACGGTTGCGGTCATGTTTGGGGTGCGGACCGATTGGCCGATCTGGCTGGAGGGCGTGCCATCCAGCGCCTGAAGGCCCTGGGGCGGGGTCTTGCCGCTGGCGGGGTTGTCATAAAGTGCGCCAATCGCCGTTCCGTCGAGACCGATCTTGTCGCTCCCCACCTTCAGGTTGCCGGCATAGTCGAAAGCAAGAATGTTGGCGCTTCTTCCCGTGCCGAGTGTGCCATTGCTGTAATCGATTCCGCCGCTTGCAGTGAACGTGCTTTGATTTTCCCGCCGGCCCTGGATGTTTTTGACATTGCCTGTGACCGCGCGTGAGCCGAAGTCCACGGCCACGCGAGAGTCGCCGACCATCTGATAGGACTTGGCACCCTGGCTGACTGTCATGATCGCGGGCCCCGTGAAGACGGATCGGCCGGACGTCGGCACATCGGCAATCCGGGTCTGGTCGAGGGATTGCAGTTCTGCGCGGACGCGTCCTGCTTCCGTAATGCGCGCATTCAGCACATTGCGCGTGGGGGCCGGAGCAGGTGTCGTCGTCCCGGGGGTGCCGGATGTATTCGGAGTGCTGGTTCCCGGGGTGCCGGACGTTCCTGGCGACGGTTTTACGGGAGTCATCGGAACGTTTCCGGTGCCACCTCCCCCGCAGCCTGCGAGAAGAAGAAGGGCCGCGACGATTGTAAATCTGCTGGTCATCAAAAAGCTCCAGGTGGGTTGCATGGGTCTTCAGGCGATTCAGAAGAGCTTTCAAGAGACTAAATGGTTTTGGGATATGTGTCGCGCCGTAAATGCAAACTGTGACAGGGCTCTCTATAGGGTGATGGATGTTTCGGCGCCAATTCCCCTGAGGCGGTAAACCGGAGCGCCCCGTTCACCTCCCGGTCAGGTTTTTGGCAAGGAGATGCAGTTCACGTCCTTCTGCCCAGCGGTCAGCACGGTGTCGTATGGCAGGACCCGGACGTTTCCGACATCGATACCCGGTGGCTGGTCCGGTGTGCAGATAGGAGCCTGCGCACGGTGGAGATGAAGCCGCGGGTGCGAAGATTGCAGACACAAGTCCCAAGCAGATCAGGGCCACGGCGCTCAAGCACATGCGTCATGCCGAACCCTGGGATCCATGACGATCATCCGTGAAGCGCAGTCACGTCAGAGCGTTCTGAACAGCATCCGGGTCTGGATGATTCGTGGCTTTCGCTTATCTCGTTATGTGCGTTTCGAGGACAATAGGTGCTTTTGCAGTGCATTGTTCGCGAGATGCGAAGACTTTCGACGGCACGTCATCCGTTATGCAATTCCTGATTGTATAACGAAAATTTTTCCGAATTATGTTTTTTTTGTGGTAGATCGTGAAGCATTAGGGGTTGGTGATGCTGAAGGCCCACCTCCCCAATGTTCTCAAAAGTATTACTCTCAGGATATGCAATAATGGATCTCCGCACACTCAAAGGCACGGCTGCTTCGGCGATGCTGGCCCTGACGTTTTTTGGCGCGACAGCCGTTTCGGCCGCGACAACCACATGCAGCACAGCGGTTGCGGCGACATTGTCGCCCAACATGGGCTGCGAAGTCAGCACCTCGTCAAATCAGGATTCCGTAAGTCCCAACAAGCCGCTCACGGTCAATCTCGACGGATTTTTCGGGAGCACCGACTGGAGCTTTCTGAACAAGCAAGAGATCGGTGAGGAATCGCCTGCTGCGCAAGGGGGGACACTGAACATTTCCTCGACGTTGTGGTCGACCTACGGTCGGATCCTGGCGATCTTCAAGGATGGCAAAGACACGTTCCTGACCGGCTTTCTGCTGAACACGGATGGGACGACGTTTACCTATACGTCGCCGTTTCTGCGGACAGGAAAAAGCCCGAAAGACGTGAGCCACATCTCCTTTTACGGTCAGGGCACGCCAGATGGCGATACCGGTGGCCCGAGCCCGGTTCCGCTGCCGGCCGGTCTGCCGATGCTGGCCTCGGCGCTTGGCCTTGCCGTATTCTTGCGCAAGCGTCGCAGCGCCTGACACGCTCCTGGCCGCTTGAGCCGCCACACGTCTTGAAGGCGCCCCGTCAGGGGCGCCTTAGTTTTGCCTACGTTACTCCGGACAAGCTTCAGCGGCGGGGGCACGGACATCATACGTAAGGCAGGACCATGGGACGACATACCAAGCTGCAGCAACCTTTCCTCAAAATTGCCGACGTCCTTCCGAAGGGCTTTGACCCTGATCATGTGGCAAGTTTCTTCGCGCCGGAAAGTGCTGCGCCAGGGGGACATGGGGCCACAGTCGCATCATCGCACAAGCACGTCGTGACGGACGTCATGCCGTCGATCGAGACATCGGTGCCGGACTTTTCCCGGGCACACGAAGTTCACGGCTCAGGTCATACCGAGCCCACTCCCCAGTCCTCGTTCCAATCGGTGTTCGATGTTTATGCGAACGATCTGGACGGTCTCGCAAGATCGGTAAGCGGGGGTGGCAAGGGCAAACATGCCACCAAGACAGATCCCGTGGTGACCGATCAGACCGAACCCACTACCACCCCGATCAAGATCGTACCGACGACGGACACGACCCCGACGGTTTCGTTGCCGGCGGCGGACTATGTGAGCGGCCATGACACGCCCGATGGCTACAATGTCGAGCTGGTGTTCAAAGGTACGTGGAGCGATGCAGCCAAGGCTGCGGCCTATACGGCGGCCGAGAACATCAGTGACATCGTGACGGGCGATGTGCCCGATTACAACGGCATCGACGATATCCGCATCACGCTCACCTCGACCAGTATTGACGGGACGGGAGGCACATGGGGGAAGGGTGGCTATGACATTCTGCGGAGCGGCTCCTATTTGCCCTCCACCGGGCATGTCACCATCGATAGCGCCGATGTTCCGAATGCCATCAAGCTGGGGCTGCTGGACGATCTGCTCGAACACGAGATGATGCATGCCATGGGGTTTGGCACGACCTGGAACGCCATGGGTCTTGTCGATGACCACAATGGAGATCTGCGTTTCAATGGCGCCAATGCCACGCATGTCTACAATACCGTCTATGCTTCGCTCGCCGCACAGGACCCTCTTCATGACAAGGGCGTGCCCATCGAAACGGATGGCGGGTCGGGCGCTGCGGGTAAGCATTGGGACGAGACGACGTTTCAGAAGGAAATCATGACGACGACCCTGAACTACACCAATACCGTGAGCCCCCTGACGGTCGCGGCATTGGAGGACATGGGGTATCACACGACCTACGCGGATGCCTTCCTGTTCACCTGACACCCCTCGCGGGCCTCAGGCTTCGAAGCAGCACGGGAGCCACACAGCGCCGGTTCGAGGTCCTGTGTTGCGTCCGAGGACCCGACGTCCACGTCCGGGTTCGCTCCGGAAGCTTATGTACATCACGCCCTCACGTTTCCCGTCCCGGTAACCACGGCCGGTCCGGAGAGATCCGCAAGGGGAGCATGGCGTGGAAACGGCAGAGCGTTCGTGCTGTTGAGGACGATGAGCGTGTCCTGGCCCTCCCGTCCACCCGGTGACATCCGGAGCCTCCGGGTCGTGCCCGTTCAGGACGGGTGTTGCCGGTCGGAAGATCAAGGTGCAAGCCAGACAGGGGTTGAAACAGCCATCCTCTTGCATGAGCTGTTCCTTGGGTCGCCCTCTCACAACAGTGCGAAATGATCGTGATGTGCAGCCAAGGTGTCTTCGAGCGCAAAAGACGCCCCCGTGCCAACAGGCGCATCCGCCGCACCTCCCGCGGGCCCCGCTGATCCGCCTGACCCCCCACAGCGATGCCCGGCAATATCCTCGGATGGGGAGGTCGATGCGTACAATACGAATTCGTCGGATTGGCCCTGTGCAATCTTTGTCATGACAAAATGGGGTGTGCTATCCGTGCGCGCCATGCGCTGGGAACGCGTGGCGATGTCATCGGAGACAGTCACCATGCTCAGTGCGCTGTCCTCTTCGTGATCGTCGAAAACCGTAGCAATATCGTTCGATGTAAAAACAGCACTTCCAAACTGGAAGCGCTCGACACCCTTTACAGTATCGGTGCCATCACTGCACTGGAGCAGGAAAGCATCCCCCTGACGCGCAATGGTGTAACTGCTCAGCGTGTTCTGGAAAACGCCCGTGTCATTCCCATCGCCGCCTACGAGAACGTCCGATCCTCTTCCTCCTATGAGCGTATCATCCCCCGCCCCGCCGTAGAGACGGTCATCGCCATCCCCGGACACGATCAGGTTTGCAGCCTCGTTGCCGGTAATGCTGTCAGCGCCCCGTCCGGTGAATGCCCGTTCAATCAGCGTGCCCCGTGCAATGGCGACGTTGCCGCGGTATCCGTTCACGTCGGAAAACGTCCCATCGTTGAGATCCAGTCTCTGGTCATAGGACCTGCTCCGCAGATCGATCGTATCCTCGCCACCACTGTCGACAATGGTACTGGCGAGACGCGAGGTGAGAGACAGCGCTGCGCTCTCCGAGCCGTCTCCATAGACCGTATTGCCTGAACGTGTCGTTGCGGGCGTGCCGTAGATTTGCTGGATTGCGTAGACATCGGCCACCATGGGCGTGCCAAGATAAAGGGGTGTCGCAGTGGTGTACGGGCTTTCGCCCTGATGGAAATACGACATCACCGAATGTTGCCAGGTGTCGTTGGCGTAAGCCGCGTCGCTTTCGAAATCACCCGTGAAATTGTAGTTTCCCGCATGCCCGAGACCCAGAGCATGGCCCAGTTCATGGATGAAGGTCTGTCTGTAATAGGCGCCGGTGGCGAAATCGGCGGCGATATTGATCTCGGCCTGCACGATGCTTGCATTGAAGGTCGACGTTATGGCGTAGGCACCGGACTGCGCATCGTCGAATACGATCTGGGCGCCCGTCGTCACTTCATGGAACGCGATACCACACGCATCCGTCCAGACGGCCATGGCGTTGCGCGCGGCGGCTTGTCCCTCTGCGTTCAACCCTGATGTATCGACCCGGAGCGTTCCACCTGTGGTCACATCGAATGCACGCGCGCTGCGACCCGTGTGATCCCAATAGCCATGGATCAACTGCCCGGCAATTTGCTCGATGGTCCAAAACATCTTTTCCGACGTCATGGCATCGGGCGTGGACGTCGTGCCACCCGTGCCGTCCGTCGAAAGGCTCGTCCGATGATCATGTCGTGTGGCGAGGCTCATGGCTTACTGACGCTCCGGTCCGGCACAACATCACACGCTCCAGGATAGCCGGTCCCCGGATACGTCATACCACTCTTGCCAATATCGCTGTGTCAGAAGCCTCGGCTTGCTGGCACCTGGTCAGGCCCGTGTGCGATAGACCTGGAAAACGGCGTGAAAATGTCGGGGAACGCCATAAACGTGGCAACGCCACGATACCTGCGGTGTCAGGTTCAGGGGCTGGCCTGCCGATGCGGGCCTCGGCGCTTGGCCTTGGCGTTTTCCTGCGCAAGCGGCGCGCCTGAGAGCCCTGAATCCGTTTCAGTGACGACACGATCCGGAGGCGCCCCGTCAGGGGCGCCTTGGTTTTTTCCACGTCCCGCGCGGATGCGTCAATGACGCGCCGGCAGTAACGTTCGAAGGGTGGTCACGGGTGAGCGCATGGGGGTCGTCACTGACGCTCACGCAGTTTCGCCCCGTTGCTTTCGCCTTGTAGAGGGCGAGATCCGCATCTCTCATCATGCTGTGAAACGCGGTGACGTGCGGACCGGAGCGTTGGGCCACGCCGATGCTCACGGTCAGATGGATCGTCCTGCCTTCGAAGACGACAGGGTTTTCCGCCACTTTTCGACGGATGTCCTCGGCGCGTGCCGCGATGAGGCTGCGGCTTATGCTGGGTATCAGGACGCCGAACTCCTCTCCTCCGAACCGGCATAGCTTGTCTCCCGGTCTGACGGACTGACGGAGGCATTCAGCCACGTGTTTGAGCGCGGCGTCACCGGCCTCATGGCCGTAGGTGTCATTGACCGTCTTGAAGTGGTCGGCATCGATGATCATGAACACGCCGGAATGAAGCGGTGACCGGGGCGGGGTGATGTCATCCAGGGCGGCTGCAAAGGCTCTGCGGTTGGGCAATCCGGTCAAGGGGTCGGTCGATGCGTTCTGACGCCAGTGGTTCTCGGTCTGCAAATACTTGCGTTCGCGTTCGATCAGGCTGCCCATGATGAAAGCGCCGATGAAGCTCGAGACGATCAAGGTGGGCACCATCACGATTGACAGGTCGATCGCAAGTCTGATCGGCAAGATGAACACCGTGACCGCGTGCAGGGCCAGCAGACCGCCCAGACCGATCAGATGCCGCGGTTTGTGTGCATGCTCCGTCCAGAAAAGCCGGCGCCAGCAATACCCCAGGACGGCGCAGGCGATGATGCCGGACACCCCGTACTCAGTCCCGACACCGCCGATCGCGATGCGCGCGGCCCCGACCAGCAGGACCGATAGGATGGCGGCCGGGAAGCCGCCGAAGGCTGCAGCGAGACCGACAATGACCGATCGCGCATCCAGGTAGACACCGGGACTGAGCTCCCAGGGCTGCAGCATCGCCAATATGGCGGCCGTGCTGAACACCAGTCCGACGATGGCGGACATGGCGAAGGGCGTTTTTACCTTGCGTTGGATGATCCCGAAGGAAATTCCGGAGATGGCCATGAGACCCAGGCTGTGGGTTGCGGCGATCAAGGGGTCAAAGGTCACGTGACAAAACTCCTGCGAAGCTTTTCCTCCATCACAAGCCTTCGGGTCGGATTTGTGGCAGCCTTGGTCAATGAAACGTGAGCCGGGGCCTGGCAGTCAAGTCAGGCTGAAGGCACGCCATGCCGTCGTTGTGACGCCACGGCGATCGCGGCGCAGATCGACCAGAAGCTTGCGGTCATCGATGACGTCGGAGGGCTCTCAACGCTACGTCAGCGGTGCGGGTCTCGTAGCAGCATGTCCTGCATCATCTCGCGCACGTCCGAACCGAAGTCGGGGTGGGCGAGGGCACTGGCCATCGTGCATTCAATGAACCCGAGCTTGGAGCCGCAATCGTAGCGCTGTCCTTCGTACCGGAAGGCGTCGACACCCTGGGTGTCGATCAGTTGGCGAATGGCATCGGTAAGCTGGATCTCACCGCCCTTGCCGGGGGCCTGGGCCTTGAGAAGCGGCATGATGCTGCCATCGAGAATGTAGCGGCCAACGACAGCCTGCGTGCTCGGTGCCTCATCGCGGGCTGGTTTTTCGACGATGCCGCGCATGGGCTCAAACTGGCCAATTTCGGGCTGGTTGGCATCGACGATGCCGTAACTCGAGACAGCCTGCGGGGCGACCTCTTCGACGGCAACCATGCTCCGGCCGGTCTCCAGGTAGCGATCGGTCATCTGCTTGAGCACGGGGGTCCGGGCACGCATGAGATCGTCGGCGAGCAGGACCGCGAAGGGCTCATCGGGGGCGATGACGGGCGCGGCGCAGGCGACGGCATGACCGAGCCCCAGGGCTTCGGACTGGCGGAAGTAGATGCAGGCGGCGCTGTCGGGCACGATCGAATTCAACAGGTCCGCCATTTCATGATTGCCCTTCTGGCGCAGGGTGGTGTCGAGCTCCGGATTGGAATCGAAATGATCCGCGATCGATCTTTTCGTCCGTCCGATGACGAAGATCAGATGGGTGATCCCGGCGGCCAGGGCCTCCTCGACGGCGAACTGAATGATCGGCTTGTCGATGATGGGCAGCATTTCCTTGGGCTGCGCCTTGGTGGCGGGCAGGAAGCGGGTGCCAAGACCGGCTACGGGGAAGATGGCCTTTCGGATGGGGCGAATCATGGGTTTTCCTGAACTGTGGGAGCGCCATGCGGCGCTATCGCGACAAGATGGCGCGGGCAGGGCTGCGCTCAAGGCAAAGGCGAACGTCTCCTGCACAATTGCCAATCGTCCGGACTGGCACGAATCCGCCGGACACCCTTGTTCATAGCGAGAAATTGCCCGTTCCCGCGCGTCCGGGGCGCATTGATTGCATGGTGGCGAAGATCGGTTAAACGGGCCTCAACTAGCCCCAGGTCATGGACAATATGCCATGACGCCGCCGCAATCACGCCCCACTACCCCGATAGTTGCAAGGGGGAGTTAAAAGCCTGCTGTCTATGCCGAGGTCGCAGAATGCGACTGCCTGATCAGATGATGCCTTCACGTTGCTGGACCACGGGCAACACATTCGAACGTAAGGCCTGAATATGACTGAATGGAGTTTAATATGTCAGCTTTGAATCCGGCACGCGCCGCACTTCTGCGGATGTTTGCTCTTGATGCAAAGATGGTGAGTGGATCGGGTTTTACGCTGACGGACGAGACGGGGCGGGAGTACCTGGACTTCCTAGCCCAATACGGTGCGCTGCCGTTCGGACATAACCCCCCCGAGATCTGGGCCGCCCTGAACGCCGCCCAACACGAACAACTTCCTTCCATGGTCCAGCCCCTGCGCCCCGTCGAGGCCGAGCGCCTGGCGGACCGCCTGGCGGAGATCACGCCGGGGGATCTGTCGATCACCACCCTGACCAACAGCGGTGCCGAGACCGTCGAGGCGGCCATCAAGCTGGCACGCCTCCGGACCGGCCGCGTCGGGATCCTGTCGACGCAGAACGGGTTTCACGGCAAGACCTTGGGCGCCCTCTCGGCGACCGGCAAGCCGATGTACCAGGAGGGGTTCGCGGCCCCCGCACCGGGGTTCGGCTACGTGCCTTACGGCGATCTGGCAGCCCTGCAGGAGCGTCTCGAGACCGCGGGCAACGGCATTGCCGCCTTCATCGTCGAACCGATCCAGGGCGAGGGCGGTGTGATCTGTCCCCCCGATGGCTATATCGACGCCGCCATTGCGCTCTGCCGCAGCCACGGCGTGCTCTGCATCCTCGACGAAATCCAGACCGGCCTGGGTCGGACCGGCGCGCTCTTTGCCTGCTCGTCGGGCGCGGAAGTGCCTGACATGCTGCTTTTGTCGAAAGCGCTCGGGGGCGGCATGATGCCGATCGGCGCCTGCATCGTCCGCCCCTCGGCCTGGGACGACCGGTTCGGTCAGCGCCACAGCTCCACCTTTGCCAATAACAACCTGGCCTGCCGCGTGGCCAACGCCACGCTCGATCTGCTCCTGAAGGATGACCAGGCCCTGGTCAGGCAGGTCGCGGAAAATGGTCTTTACCTGCATGCCCGGCTCGAGGCCTTGCGCACGCAGTATCCCGAGGTCATCCGCGAGGTGCGCGGACGCGGCTACATGGTCGGCCTCGAGTTCCACCGCTTCGATGAGCGGACGGACTCTGCCACCATGGCCTTCTCGAGCATCAACGGCGGTGTCACCCCGCTGATCAGCTCCTATCTCTTCAACGTCCAGGGTCTCATGACGGCACCGCTGTTTAACGAGACCCACGTGATGCGGCTTCAGCCGACGCTGATTGCGGGCCGCGCGGAAATCGATCGCGCCATCGCGGCACTCGAAGCCGCCTGTGCGATCATCGCGGCACGGGATTATTACAGCCTGGTGCGTCATCTCGTGGCACAGCCGATGGCCGAGATGGACATGGCGCCAGGGACCGACGAGGTCTACCCGCCCTCCGCACCGCCCGCCACGCCGCAGCCCGGGCAGTTCGCGTTCCTGATCCATTACACCGAAGAACAGGACATTTTCCGCTCCGATCCTTCGTTCCGGCAGTTCAGCGACAAGGAACTGAAGAACTGGTGTGCCTGGGTGAAGCAGTTCGGTCCCGGCTTTGCCAGGAAGATGCCGCGCGTGACATCCCGGACGGGTGCGAGTGCCGAGGGCTGGATCATGTCCGTACCCATGCTGCCGTCCGACATGCGGGGTCCGAACCGGCAGCTTGCGACGGAGATGATCAAGAGTGCGGTCGATCTCGCGGTTGCCGACGGGGCCTCACGGGTGGGGCTGGGGGCCTTCACCTCGATCGTGACCCGCGGCGGGGAAAGTGTGACCCGGCGCGGCGCGCCCGTGACCAGTGGCAATACCCTCTCGACGATTTCGGCGGTGAAGGGGATCGAGAACGTGGCGAAGCGCGTCGGCCTGCCGCTGGAGGATGCGCATGTCGTGGTGATCGGTGCCGCCGGTGCCATCGGGCGCCTGGGGACGCTGATGCTGGCGCGCCAGGCCGGGCGTGTGACCCTCGTGGGCAATGCCGCCAATCCCTTTACGCCAAGGTTGCTCGCGAAAGTGGCCGATGAGGTCTACGACACCCTGATGACCGCGTCCTGCGCGAATGGGCGGGTCGCGGGACAGGCCATGGTGCAGGTCAAGCGGATGGCGGAGCGCCTGGATCCGGATCTTGATCGCAAGGGCATTGCGGCGCGATTTGACGAGGCCTTCCAGGCTCGGGGACAACTGCCGCCGGTCGACTATACCTCGTCCCTGGATACCGCCCTGCTGGACGCCGATATCGTCCTGGTCGCGACAAGTGCCGAAATGGCCCTGCTCGACCCGCGCGCCCTGCGCCCCGGGACGCTGGTGTGCGATGTGGCGCGTCCGCCGAACGTGGCTGACACCACCATTCCCGGCCAGACGGCTTTGGTCTTCGACGGCGGGCTGATCCAGCCGCCCTTCGAGGTCGATCTCGGCGCCTTCCAGACTCTGCCCAAGAACCTGTGCTGGGGATGCCTTGGCGAGACCATGCTGCTGGCGCTGGCCGGAGAGACACGGGATTACAGCATCGGATCGCGTCTGTCGCTTGCGGATGCGGATCATCTTGCAAAGCTGGCCGAGATCCATGGGTTCGCGCCATCACCCACGCAGTGGTACGGCCGGCAGGTCAGCGACGACGACATCGCCACCTTCGCCGGGCATGTGGCCGCCACCCGAGCCATGCGCCTGGGGCAGAGACAGCTGGCGCTTCACGGCTGAATGAGAACCGGGCCCCGCTCAGCGGGCAGTGGTGGCAGATCCTTTGAACGAGACAAGCCCGGATGCTTCCGCATCCGGGCTTGTCTTTGAAAGCTGCAATCCGGTGGGTTTCAGGCCCACCGGATTGTGCTTTGAGCTCAGGCGGCTTTCTTGGCTTTACGACGACGCAGGGCGGCAGCACCACCAAACGCGCCGAGCAGCAGCAGGCCGGAGGCCGGAACCGGAACGGCGGACACCGTGATGGAGTCCAGCTGGCCATCGACGTTGCCACGGGTGTTGGACGTGTCGATCATGAAGCTCAGGGATGCGACGTTGGTGAAGTCGAACGGATTGGATCCACCAAAGGTGAACTCGTTGAAGCGCAGGATCGGGCTGAAGCCGCTCAGCAGGTTCTCGGAGTACGAGATCGTGTTGCCGCCGGCATCGGTGCCGGCCACGCTGAACATGGCGTCGCCGTCGAAGGTGCCGGGGACGACATTGAACGTGAAGAAGCCCTTGTCACGGGAGTTCTGCAGGTTGACCCCGTTGTAGGTCAGCGTGGCACTGCCGCGCACGCTGGAAGTCGTGCTGAAGGACAACAGACCGCCGAAGCTTTCCAGACGGGTGGAGCTTGCCAGGTTGCTGCCCGAGTTCTCTGCAACAGTTGCGTCGACCGTAAAGTCACGCGATGCTGCGGCATAGTCACCACCCATATTCGTCACGGTGTTGGCGGGATCGGCCACGGCGAGCTGCTGCTCGTTGAAGTCGTCGAGCGTGAAGGTTGCCGCCATGGCGGGAGCGGCCAACAGCACAGCTGCGGCAGCGGTGGTCGCGAGAAATTTCATGTTCATCAATAGAACTCCTGGTTAAGCGCCATAACACGGTCGCTGTGTGTGTTGCCAAGGCTGGCATCCCCTAGAAGATACCAGCCTTCAAGCTCTAGTGATAGGTCACTTTCGTGAAGAGAACAGGTTTCCGCCCAAATCTTGCCATGATGTTAGCACTCTGCCTGAGCATTGTTCACAGTCAAGAAACAGTTATGCGTCTCATGGCATGTTGTGTCGTGTAATCTTCGTGTAACCGGCGTGTAATCAACGGGCGATCAACTTCAGGGTGTGCGCCGGTGAATTTCAAGGCAGATCATGCGTCGGGCTCAGACGTCGTGATTCCTCTAAAACGAATCACCTGATGCAGAAAAAAATCTGTCGCAAGCGTTTTGTCCCCTCACACCAGATGTATGCGTTGAGGACGCGCCTTCGGTGGAGTTGACCCGGTCGGACTGCGGCGGTGCTTCTTTCAGAAGCTTCAGTCGACCTTGCGGGCCAGATCGATCAGCGGGGAGTTTGCAACGGTGACCTGCTCATGTGCCGGGACAAATGTCACCCGCCGCTGTCCCATCGCATCGACACAGATGGCACGGCCATGCTTTGCCCGTGTCAGGCGCAGGGAGAGCGACCGTTTGGCGCTTGGCTTTTGCACGTCGAAATTGACCACGGCATTGTGCGACGGGGCGTGCTTCCCGCCACGGGCCAGAACCTGGAGAGCAGCTTCTTTCCAATACGCAGGCGCAGCGCCGGCCGGAGCACCAGCCTCTTCCCAAAGATAGTGTGCAAGATACAGGATGTCTGCTTCGCGATCATATATCATGGGTACGGCCTTGAGAGATTTTCTTAAATTGATTTAAAGACTTGGTAGAAAATATAGAGCTTCGGGGCCTGCAGGTGCTGACGGCACAGCGGTCGCTTTGGCCCCTATAAATGCGCTTCACATCCTTATTTATACCACAATTCATAGCACCTTAACTACAGTCGGCATGCAGGGGTTTCATCACATTTGGTGAAACAGTGAGTTGTGTTGAAAAATGGGTGCCGCACGGCATCACTGAAACAAACGTGAACGTTTCAGGCTGGCTCTTATCGCGAGAGCGAAGGGGTTTTCCCATTACATCCGGACGACCCTGCAGGCTGTGATGCATCTTTTGGCAGGTGCGGCGTGAATACCATAGGCCTTGCATTGAACGGCCCCAGCAAACCCGCTTCGGTTGCAAGCCCCTCATGATCATGGTTGATGAATTGCATCAGGGGACTGGCATTCACCTTCTGACGTTGGATGGCGGATCTGGACGATCGTTTGCCATCTGCACTTTTGACGCTGCCGGGCAACCGGCGGCGTCGCTTTCATTTTAAGGCAAGTGCCGTGCTGTTCCGAGCGTCAGCCTGCTCTAAGCCTGCGTTCTGCGCCTGAGGCTCACAACGCCCGCAAGAGCACTGAGCAGCAACAGGCCGGACAGCGGAAGCGGGATGACGGGGGGAGGGGTGTCGGTCCCGGGAAACCCGCCACCGCCGGGTGGCGTCGTGCCGCTCCCGCCGCCGGATGACGTGCCCCCTGCGGGTATCGGGGGTCGTGTCGGACCACCACCGCTGCCGCCCGGTGTATTGCCGCCGCTGCCGCCGCCGGGGGTATTGCTACCGCCGCTGCCGCCGCTGCCCGGAAAGAGCCCGCTGGAGCCACCGCTTCCTTGTACGCCGCCAATGACGGGAAACGTGATGCCGCCGCCTCCCCCTCCGCCGTTCGGATTGTCAAAGAGCGTGTCCCGACCGACACTGCCGCCGGGTAGATAGGCAAACAGGGGCCCCGCGAGCAGAGGCGCCCAGAAGTCCCGGGCCGTCACCGGCCCGGAAGCCCCCTCCCTGTTGACCGCATCCGCTCTGCAGT
The DNA here is from genome assembly GCF_900128995.1 of Loktanella atrilutea. Taxonomy (GTDB): domain Bacteria; phylum Pseudomonadota; class Alphaproteobacteria; order Rhodobacterales; family Rhodobacteraceae; genus Loktanella; species Loktanella atrilutea. Next base: position 23,550 of record NZ_FQUE01000015.1, read on the forward strand.
ATTCCGCATAGCGGCTGTAATAGGCATCCCACTCCCAGGTCTCGACATCCCGCCCGACGATGTCACGGCTGAGTTCCGTGCGGCTCAGGGCGCGATCGCAAGGATTGAACATGCAAAACGGCGGCGCCATCACGCCTTTGCTGGCCGGGAAGGGATCGTCGTATCCGCCGCCATCGACACACCCTGTGCCGATCGGATCCAGCATGAGTGCGTGAGGCGCTGTCGTTGCCGCAAACGCAGGAGAAGCGATCACGAATAAAACGCAAACCAGGCGAAGCGTGAGCATGAAATCATCCAGAGGACATGTCATCGGCCGGACGGCCAGGCAGAAAGCCTTTCTGGTCCATACGGGGGATGCATTTGCAGTCTATCAACGTTGTGGAATTGGCGGAAGTTTCAGTTTCGCGCATTCACTGTTGCGCCACGAGAACTCAAAGCCATGGCCCCCTGCACGCGCCTGACGCCCCATCTCCAAGGCATTGCCGCCGCATCGAGCGTACCCGTCGTGTATCAGATCCTGAGGAGCGCCGTGATTTTGGACGGTATCCATTGCTGCGCAGGGCCTTCAGATATATGGGAAACCTACTACTCCGTACTCATCTGCCGTCTGCAGTCTTGCAGATGGCAGATGTTTCTTACGGGACCCGGTCTTGTCTGACTTCCGTCCGGGCCATTTCGCGGATCGCCAGAGCCTCTGGCCGTCAGATGAACAAGACCACGGTGCCACGCACCGGACATATCCCGATGTCCTTGCATTCACGCGATCTCGCCTGGTCCCGACCTTCACCCTCGTGCAATCGCGCGTTGAAACAGGGTGCGACATGGCCTATTTGCGACATCGCAGGGCAACCCCAAACTTGCCTTGCACGCCTAGCAGACACCTTGATGGCCCGTCTCGTCGCCGAGGCGGGCCATCTTGTTTGCAGGGCCAGGTGATCCGGGAATTTGCAAGACAGTCCGGGCCATTTGACACGGAAGACATGATATTTCGATCGGACCGCGCCGGATGTGACCCGCGATCCGGCCCCCCTTCAGGGGTCACCAAACCCCGGTGCAGATTGGAATAATGAGACCACGCGTCTGCCGCGGCGGACCCGGGCGACAGGCGCAGCGCTGCAACGCTCGTGAAGATCTCACACAGATGAGATCACGCCCTCCCCCCATCGTGTGGCATTTGTCGTATGCCGGTTGCGTCATGGGTCTCCGCCGGAGCCTGACCCTATCTCGCCCCGCCGTGCGCACGGAGAATGTCATGCCCAGAACGATCATCATCGGTGCCGGTTTTGCAGGGCTCTCCGCCGCACTTACGCTCATGGAGAAGGGGGATGACGACTTTGTCGTCCTCGAGGCCCGTGACCGGGTCGGCGGACGCACGAAACCCGGCAAGCTGGGAGATCTGACGGTCGATCTCGGCGGCATGTGGATGGCGCCGACCCAAAACCAGCTCAAGTTCCTGGCCGCGTCCTACAAGGTTCGCACGTATCCCACCTACCTCGATGGTGAAGCCATCTTCCGGATCAACGGCAAGGAGCGTCGCGGCCAGCGCGAAAAACTCAACAACCTGCTCGGCCTCCGGGGCGGGCTGGGCTATCTCAACGCCAGGCGCAAGCTGCGCCGCCTCATGAAGCCGCTGGATTGCGAGCAGCCCTGGAACCACCCGCAGGCGGCCCAGCTCGACGCCACGACGGTCGAGCAATGGCTTGTCGCCAATGTAGGGTACGACCTTTTGCGCGCGGCTTTCAGAACGGTCTGCAGCACCGTCTTCTGTGCCGAGACATCCCAGGTCTCGCTCCTGTTCTTCCTGCATTATCTCAAGTCCGGCGAGGGGCTCGACACCCTGATCTCATCCGATACCGGCGGTGCGCAGAACCTGCTGTTCCACGGCGGCGTCCACCAGATCAGCACACGGATGGCTGCCCAGATCGGGGACAGGCTGCATCTGAACACCCCTGTCGAGAGCATCGCCTGGGAGGAAGGGCATGCCGACGTCCACACGCAGTCCGGCACTTGGACCGCGCATAACGTCATCGTGGCCGTACCCTTGACGCTGCTGCCCCGCATCGCCTTCACGCCGGCCCTGCCGCACCCCAAGATGGCTCTGCACGATCGTCTCACGATGGGATCCTCGATCAAGTTCTGGGTTCTGTACGAGACGCCGTTCTGGCGTGCCAAAGGGTTCAATGGATCGATCCTGCGGGATGATACGCCCACCACCCCGATCATGGATGTCTCACCCACGGGCCAGGGCAAGGGTGTCTTGGCGGGCTTCATCGACGGTGATCAGGCGCTACGGTACGCCGATCTTTCGGTTGCAGCGCGCAGGGCCGTGGTCCTGAAGACGGTCAGCGAACATTTCGGGCCCGCGGCCCTGACGCCACTGGACTACCTCGATCACGACTGGAGCAGCGAGGAGTGGTCCGGCGGGTGCTACGGCGCCTTTGCCCCGCCGGGTGTGCTGTCGCATTACGGAGAACACCTGCGCGCGCCGATCGGCCCCTTTCACTGGGCGGGAACCGAGACCTCTCCGGTCTGGACCGGCTACATCGAGGGCGCCATCCGGTCGGGGCAGCGCGCCGCACTGGAGGTTTTCGGCAAACCTGCCAGGAGCGACAATTCCGTGAAAATCGGGTATAGGGCCACGCCTGGATCCGGCGAGATCATACCGTTCGCCACACGGTCATGATGACAGGGTCCCGCCGCTGTCAGATCTGCCGTGAGGGGCCTGGCGAGAGAGTTGCAGCTTGGATCAGCCAAGACACGTCAGCGTCCTGGAAGATTCCGATCCTTGCCCGGAAGGGCACGAGGCTGTCTTACGGGTGAGGCAGGTCGTGGGACCAGGTCATGCGGTAGGCCAGCGCCAGGCTGACGACGACACCGACGGACGACACAAGTCCCAGAGCCGCGATGAGGCTGCATCCCATCAGCAGCCCTGCCGCGGCCGATGTGTAGGCCGAGATCGTGGCGCAACACATGATCCCCATTATCCCTTCCTCCACCACCAATTCCCCCGGTAATGCCTATATTGTGCACAAAATGAGAACAGCACAAAGGTTAATTTGGATTTAAGATCCGGCTCCAGCACCCGCACGAAAAACGTTTTCCAAAAGCAACACTACCAGGTCCCGATGCCGCACTTGCACAGCTGAGAGGTGGGAGCATTCGGGGGGTAGATATTCAGGCTGATAAGGCGATTGGGCCTTCCTGATCCAGCATTTGCTGCCCCTGGACACCAAATGGCGGAAACGTGCCGAAGGATCAGGGCGCGCGGACCTGCACGCCATGGAAGACGGATCTGTTGCCGGGTTCATCGATTTCGACGGGTCGAGATCAGTGTTGCCCGTCGACGACGGCCGGCGCCGTGGGCGAGGCGTCCGTCACGATGATCGAGAGCCGGCCCACCTGGGTCTGCCACGCATCTGATCTGGCGTAGGACATGTCGACCTCGCCCGTGAAACCCTGCGCCGGGACATAGCGCCATGTCGCCCCCTCAAGCCGCAGATCGCCCACGTCAGGTGGGGCGATCACGGCCCGGATCACGCCATCCCGGGGGGTGTCGAACCCGTCGGGCAGGGCGACTGGCCGTCCAGGCGATGTCGTCACGGTGACAGGATCGGCTGTCCCCGGGGGGCCGTTATCGGGGCCGGCGAAGATACCCTGGGAGAGCGTGTAGAATGAGCCGGCGTAAACGGATTTGAGCCCGTAGGCCCGGACCATGTAGGTGGCCCCGGGGGCCGGATCGGGATCGGTGAAGTGCGTGTCCGGAACCAGGGCCCCGTGGTTCAGGGCAACCATCGGACCCGTGCCTGCCCTGCGATAGAGCCTGTAGCCTTGCACGTCGGGGTCGATCGAGCGGGTCCAGGTCAGCGCCATGCCATCTGTTGTCGTCTGCGCCCGCAGTGCCGTCGGTGGCGCGAGCATGAAGGCATGCAACGTTGGATCGCCGAGCAGGTTCACCCAGACAGGATTTTGCCAGATGTATCGACCGGTCGGCCAGTAATCCATGCTCGTGCGGTAGGGCTGTGTGGCGACACCGTTGTTGACGGTGCGCATGTGGACATCACCGATGGTGCCACCCAAGGCCATCAGGTGCAGCCACCAAGCCGGACGCCCCCCCCAGCCGACGGCGAGAGGGTAGAACCGCTGGGCCAGCAGGGCCGTCATCGCATTGTAGGGCTGGTCGAACTTCTGCTTGTGACTGCCGAAGTTGATCGCGAAAACGGCCCTGTTGGCATAGTCGGTCGCGTAATGCCGCCCGTTCGCGTCGCCGAAATCCACGCCCCAGAGCCAGGGCTGTCGTTCGCCCACATCGTGATGACCGCCGGGCGTGATGGCGCCTCGTCCCACGATGTTGCGCAAGCCGTCTGCTTCCGTCTTCAGATGGCTGCTTTGCGCATAGGCCTCGCGCAGATCCCCCAGCAGGCCGGTTCGCCAATGATGGTTCTTGTCGAAATAGGCTCTGAGCAAAGCGATCTCTTCGGCACCTTGGGCAAGGTTGGAAAAGTCGATGCGGCCCACCTGCATCTCGATTGCATCGGAGGGGAGGGCGTTTGGAAGCAGGACGCCATCCTGTCCGACGGGCCACGACCCGTCGAGTTCTGCATAGATGAGATCCGTTGCATGTGGCACCGACGCATGACCGTCCGGATGCGCATGCCCGCTGGTCACGATGGGTACATGACCCACCAGGATGACCGCGTGTTCGCCGGCCGGGTCCTGGCGGTACTGCTGCTGCAACCATCCGCGCAGCGTTGCCGCATGCGTGAGATTTTCCAAAGGCTGCGTGTTGTCCCCACGCGGCACGGTTGTTTCGACAATTTGCCAGCCATCACCCGCCAGATCCTGAACGAAACGGTGCAGGTGCACCGCGAGAGCCTCCGACAGAGTCTGATCCACGACCACGTAAGCCGTGCGCCGCGTATTCTTGACGGGCAGGTCCACGCCGGTGGCCCAATAGCCCACGTCGACCACATCACGGCCCCGTCGCAGAACCTGGTATTCATAAGGGATGCCAGCCTGCGTCGTCGTATCGGTGAACTGCATGACGACACCAAGGTCAGAAGCGATCGTGCCCCAGCTTGCGCCTCCGGTATCTCCCAAGCGCCGCCGCTTGATCTGAACCGATCCGACACGCGGCGGCTTAGCCTCGAACCAGTCCAACGTCACGCTGCTGCCATCGGCCGCGATATGACCATCGAGCGGCAGCGGCCGTTCCGCCGCCTCCTGTGCGCCCGCAAGGCAAGGCAACAGCACCCCGAAGCACAAGAGCACAACCAGGCGGTATGACATTGCAATCCTTTCCCGGAGTGTCGCCAGTAGGCGGTCCAGAGCAGAGGAAATCTCATGCTTAAGGAACAGCCTCTTACGCTAAATGTAGATGCGTCAGTTGTTTCCAGGCATCTTTAACAGCTGAACTCGATCATTTTCCACCGACGCGACGAAGATGACTGTCGAACATCGGAACGGTGAAAGCGATGTAGCCCGTGCTCGAGCTATAGATCATGCCTTTCTTGATCAGGTTGTCTCTCACGGTGCTGAGGGACTTGAGCAAGGTGTTAGACTTGGTTGCAACCTCAGAGATCGCATACGGACCTTCTCCCATCTCCGCCATAACTTCACATACACCATCGCGGAGACCTGCGATCTGCCCCGTCAGAATGCCGTCCTCGTCATCGTAGGCGATACGGGCGGCGTAGCCTTTGTAAGTCATGGTGTTGGTCATGGCTTAACTCCTATCCATTTGAGAAAATGCGCAAACCTGATACCAATTGGCCTCTTTGGCCGGATGGAGGCATGTATCCCTTGAGCAGACCTGCAATGCCAACCTGGCGTCGGCGCGCCGTTCTGACAGGTGGGGCACTGCTGGTCGTAGGGTGGACTAAGGGCGCACCGTACCTTGCCTCGCTTCGCTTAGGGGATCTGGCGTTCAGGGATCTGCCGGATCTGCCACCCTTTCGCGAACTGATCTCTTCCGGCGCTCTCTCGACCGAAGGTGCGATCTTTGCCGGACTGGCCGACAGCCCCCCGGCTGATCCTGCCATCCTGTCTCTGCGTCAGAGCGTGCGTGACGATCCGTGGACGGCTCTCTACGGCCAGTCGCACGCGCCTGCCGTCCCGATCGCCGTATTCTCGGATTTCAGATGCCCGAACTGCCGCGTGATGGACGTGCGCCTGTCCGACATCGCCGCAGAAGATCCCGCGGCGATCCGTATCGTGCGTCACGAGCTGCCGATCTTTGGCGCGGCATCGGTCACGGCAAGCCGGGCAGTGCTGGGCGCCAAGCTGCAAGGGGCCTACCGCGAGATGCATGACCGCCTGATCCATACACCCGCCGTAACCGACCAGGCCTATATCCGGCACTTGGCGCAAGAGATGGGCATCGACCCCGACCGACTGATGCGTGACATGCAGTCCGATCCGGTCACGACCACGCTGCGGCACAGCCGGGCCGTGGCTGATGTCTTCGGCTTCATCGGCACACCCGCCTTTGCCATCGGGCACACGGCCTTCATGGGCACTGTGCCGACATCCGTACTTAGAAGCCTCATTGAGGCGGAACGAGAAGTCCTCTGATGAAACGTGCGCTTGTCAGCATGCATGGCGTACCGCGCCGCCAGGGATGTTGTAGATCTGCTTCCTGATGCGGCGTTCCGGGTGATCAGGCCGCTTTGCGGCGCCGCCGTGCGAAAAGGCCCAGGCCACCCAGGCCAGCAAGTAGCATCGGGAGAGCGGCGGGCAGAGGGACAGCAGCCGGCACGGTGTCATCGATTTGGGAAATCGATGCCGAACCGGAGGTAACCCGAAAATAGGCAAACAAGCTGCCCCATGTGTCGTTTGAATAGGAGATCGAGAACGGCGACATGATCGAGCCCACGTTCTTTTTGTCAAACCAACCCTCGCCGAAGTTGTGAGAATAGTTCGAGTAGACCGTGTTCGTCATCTGGCTATCGGCCATACAGGTCCAATAAATGTTGTCACCACATCTGCTTCCGGAAAATGCGTAAGTTACGGAGAGCGATCCATCAGGACTGGATGGATTGACCATCAGTTCGACAGCATTTTTGCCATCGAACTCAAATACAGCCCACTGGTTTTGAACCATGTTCAGATGCTCGACCGTCGCAGCGCTGGCAGGCGACATCGTGAGCGTAGTCAAGGCGATCGCAAGAAAGCTCTTCAGCATTATCGGTTTTCCAAATCTTGAAACACGGCAGACGTATGGTCCCTGACCGGGCGTCAAACGACGACGACAGTACTTGACCATTTCTAACGATTGCGTCGTTTAATGGGCGCCGGTCACGCCGTCTACAGATTGAAGCAGATGTGACGTAGCATCACCTATGGTGGCGCCTGGCACTGTATTGCAAAGACGTTCGCCGGCATTGCCAGGACCGGATCTTCAGGTCGACAGCGATGTCACGCCGCCATCGGGCAGGATCAGGACACCCGTCAGCCGACCGGTTTCGTAGGCACCGGTATCGACGGCAATGCGGCCCCGTCCTGTGGGGCCGGGCTTGTCGACGATGGTATGGCCATGGGCAACCCAGAGTCCGTCCTGCCGCGCCGTGTTGAAAAATAGCGGGTGACCCCACAGCAGGGTGCTTGGCAGCTGGTTGTACAGATCCCGCTGCGGATCGAGAGCAGCATGCGCCACGGCAACATTGCCGCTGTACCACAGGAGGGGCCGCTGCCGCAGCCAGGTCAGGGTAGCATGCCCCATGGCCGTGCGCAGATCGGTCGCCAGATCCTGCAGACAGGCTTCCGAAGCCTGGGTTCTCTTATAGGAAAGGCCAAAGCTCTCGAGCGTGCTGTACCCACCATGGCGTAACCACCGTCGCCCGTGAGCGGCCGGGTCATCGAGAAAATCGAACATCATCTGCTCGTGATTGCCGATCAGGCATGTCACGCTGGGTGAAGTGTCCGAGAAGTGACGCAGGCGGGACAGTACTCCGGCACTGTCAGGTCCACGGTCGATGTAGTCACCGGTAAATACGATATCGACCGCATTGCGCGCCGTGCGCGCAAACATCTCCTTGAGGAGGCGGTCGAGCAGATCCGCGCGTCCGTGCAGATCTCCGATTACCCAGAGGGGACGCAAGGGCGCTGGCGGGGCAAAGGGTTCGCACTGCTCCTGGCCTGCAAATCGCTTGAGCAGATGTGTAAGCCAGATTGGCGCCAGGCGTTGCACGCCGTCTCCCCCCATCCTTCCGATCCGATCGTTACACCCTGACATGACGTGAACCGCCAATGATGCCACTTCGCATAAACGTACGTAAGTCTATTAACGGTAGTTTCAGTGGTGACACATCCATGACCAGATGATGTGGCCTGCAGCATAGAGGGCCATGAGGCAGGACAGGATCCCCACTACGCCGAACCAGATCGACAAGCTCACCCAGGAGAGGCAAAGGGCACTGCCCACACCTCCGAAAAAAGCCACGACGGCCAGGTCTTCCACGAGACCTAAAAGTCTCTCAACGGCATCGCTCAACGGACTATCTCCATGCGCCTGGAAGGCCGCAAACATCCTGCGTGATCCTACGTGCCGCGCCTTTGTGAGAGGGTGATGGGGAACGGGCACATGAACCGCCGAGCCACGTTATGCAGGGCTCGTGACGGTCTTGCGCCTTTTGCTCAAAGCGCAGGGCGCTGACAAATTGTATTTTTAGTCAGCGCCCGGTTTCCGCTCAGGGTCGATGACGAGTTCGATACCGACCTGTCCGGGTGCCAGATCGGAATCAGCTGAATAGGTAGTCGCTCCAGCTGCATCCGACGTCAGCAGCCCGGCCACGTCCATCGCAAGCGTCCTATCGTCTCGGTAGCGGAAGATCACGCGGCTCTGGCCGGGTATCGCAGTCAGCGTTCTTTCGCCATCGATCGAGATCCCTGCCACTTTCAGATCGGACTGCAGCAGATTGATAAAGTCTGCCGATTGCGTCGTCCTGCGGGTTGCGGAGAGCGTGGCCGCCCCGCGCGGAGGCTGGCGTCCCAAAGGCACGCCTCGCCATTCGGATGCGGCGTAGTCATGAAGGGCATCATCGACCACGCTGATCCGCCAGATCATGGGGTCCTGCACACCCGGGAGAGTCACAAGAGCTCCTGAAGCCTGGGTGCGGATGGATTTGACAAGATGAAAAGCTGGCTCGGATCCTGACGCAGATGCATAGATCTGCAGAAGGTAGTAGGACCCTTCCGGCTGCGGCTCGGAGCGCCAGATGACTTCTGCGCTCGTAGAGGTCACGTTTTCATAGATCGGGACAGGAGCCATCAATCGATCGCCGAAGATTTTCGGACCAGGCGGTGTTAGCCTGTCTACAGTGGCGGGTACGTCGCTTTTGGCGGAATTGAACCAGTAGGTTCCCATGACATGGTTTTCTGGGGTGCCGACGCCTGTGTCATGAAGCAGGCCGAGATTGAACTGTGCACGCGCATTGCCGCGCAAGGCAGCGCGGGTATACCAGATGACAGCCCGGTATGGATCGCGTTCCGTTCCGATGCCTGCATCGAGCATGATGCCGACATTCAGCTGCGCTTCGGCCAGACCGGCTTGTGCCGCTTGCATGTACCACGTGAAGGCCGCTGCCGGATCGCGGGGTCTATTCTGCCCGCGATCCTCTCTCAAACCGAGTTCGAGCATGGCGTCAGGAGAACCGTTTGCAGCGGCCTCCCGCAAAGCCACGTCATCGGACAAGGCCTGCGATAACGGGCCAGGACTCTGCGCGAGCGCCGCTGTTGCTGCAAGCAGCACGAGGCCTGCGATTACGATCTTCAAGATCAGCGCCCGGAAATTTCGACAATCCAGTTTTGCACCTCGACCACGTCATCAGGCCTGAACATGATCTAACCTTTCATATCTGCATGAAATTGAATTGAGCTGGTGATATCGGACCGATCCGGCCCCAGGCGTAGTTCTATCGTTCCGACAGGCGGCAAGGGACGCAACTCACTCAGATCGACAAGCCGTGCCTTTGCTGATCGGGCAACGGCTCTGGCGGCTGCTGCATCAGCGTCATGAAAATAACGTACATTCGTCTCCGAAGCCCCCAAACGGATCTGGTGTGACTTCACCTGCGCCAGGCCGAGAGACGACAGGCGGGACATCATCGTGTTTTTTTGCTGCGTGGACGATGTATCGCTCACGAAAAGAATGACAGTTTGATCGTGTATCGGCAGTATCGGCAGTGTCGTCGTTCGGCATTCCTGGCAATCGAAATCATCCGGGCGTGCCGGCCATTTCAACGCAGGGTAAGACATCTCGTGATCTGGCCACTCTGCAAAAAGCGGCCTGGCCTGTCCTGGCTTATCCTGATGTGGCGCCGTCAACACCACATCCCATGTCACGAGAGTGGGTGCGAAGCTATCTGGACCAACCGAAGGCATGCCATCGGCAACCGAATTTTGCGATTGCTGCATCGGTTCTGCGCGGACCAGGCTTGGCAATTCACCAACCGGGGAGAGTACGACATCGACATCCGTCCCGAAGGGGCTGGCGGCCAGATCAGGCATATTTAAACGCACGAGAGGTGTGAGGGGCTGCGCAGACCACACCTTTGTTTGAGTTGGCGATGTATCAAGCGGAAGACGGAGGGTGGTGATTGAAGGGGTCGATTTGCCGGTCGACATGTCCGTTTGAGGTACAGCACGCCCGGGACTGCGGTCTGGAAGGATGAACGTTTCCCAGATTGTGGGGTCAAGTGGCGGAGACCAGGGCACATCCGGCTGAGGGCCGGCCCGCGATACGATATCCACCTTACCCACTTCATACGTCGATCGGCGCTCAAACAGTATCAGTGTGATGAGACCTCCGGCCAGGATGCCGACCAAGGTTGCACCTATGATCCACTGCCATCGCCGTTTGATGGGTTGGGAATCCTTTTGAGTATCTTTGACCCGTGATTTTGGATTGCGATACGGGCCTGGTCTCGAAGTGGTCGCCCCAGGACCTGAAAGTGTCTCGCTCCGGGGCATGTTCTGCGTTGTAAGAGTGCCCCAGGCAGGCGACCCAGGTTTCTTTACTGGCGGAACTGGTGCTTCCACGCTTGCAGCTGCGGCAGCGGCGCGCTCTGCCAGCACTTTTTCACGCTGCTTGCGTGCGACCGCGAGGCGTTCATCGAAGTCAGCCAGAAGACAGGGATGACGTTCCGCAGGGCCCGTCGCTTCTTCGCTGATGATGGTTTCATCAGACTTCTTCATGAACGGCTTCCCCGGACTCTGAAACAAACCATCGCTTATGAGGAAAAGGGCGTACTTTGAAGGCTAAGCTTTTCCTCTTGGAAGTCAATTTCATCACAAGATACTGAAATCACGATGTTTTCGCGCGTTATATTCCTCGAGCCTGAAGTGTGCGTCACTGCAACTGACGCTGTGTGCTGCGCAAACCGACCTTTGGGACGCCTTTAAAAAGCACCAAAGTCTTAGTCCTGATGCCCACGTCAGACCGAGTGAAAACCTCGTGGAACGAAGTGGTGCCGAAGTCGTTCGTTCACACCAACCATTTGAAACAACCCGGATCAACGTCATTTCCTGTGAATTTTTAGCGTATCTAGCTGATCTGGAAAGGAAAATTTTATACGCAGCTAGAGAAAGCAGAAAGATGCAAGTTAATGCTGACCATGTCGTTTCATCTTCAGAGCAGTCCGACCAAAGTCGTTTCACTGTGGCAAAATTCCGCAAGTCCCGCCGCTTCATAAAAGCCAACTGGATGATCGCGACATTTGTGATGGCCACGCTCGTGGGGTGGATGACTCTGAGATAATTGATGGCCCGCAGTGTGATGCTGTCCGCATTTGCACGCGCCATCAAGATTGGTCGTTCAAGGCAAGATGACGATCAGGTACCCCGGTTGATCGTCTGGCGATTGTTGGCACCCATAGCATGGGCGCCCTTATCTACCATTCCGAGGAGCGAACAGTTGGCCTAAGATGACTGCTAATGCAATTTGGCACCTTTAAGAGTCAAAGTTGCTCTACGGCTGCCGCTCATCTCGAACAAACCCTCTTCTCGACCCAGGATGAATCCGTCCAAGACATCGTCATATGTCCACCCCTGTGCTTCAACCCACTGCTGCACGTTTTCTAATACAAGGGAACCGGCTGGCAGGACCTGGTAGTGCTTCATCACCTCGAGGGCCATCCGCTTTTTCTCTTCATCTGTAGAATTGGTCATACCATTATCCTTACATGTTTATCGGCCCTTCCAAATCTCCATCCTAAACTAGAATATAGCCGAGAAAGCCCTCGAAAAGTTGAGGGCCGGGCTTTTGCATTGGTGTGAGGTTATAAAAAGCCACACACCTTCAATAAGTTGGATGCCTGTCCAAGAGCCCCAATCGCTCGGCTCTGGTTTTCAACATCCGGACAGACGAGAGGGGCCAGGCTGAACCACCTGAAGGTGTCCGTTCACGCATTTGCTCAAGGGACGCACCGATCCGCTTCAGGGTAATTCCGGGGTCGGCCCGAACCATTCCCGCTACGATCGCGCAAAGGCGGTCAGATGGCTGCGCCTTGGGTGCACGGTCCATCACGGTCTCGCTCAGAAGCCCGTCCAAGACGAACCTGCGGGCTGCCCGCTTTAACCGTGGCGCAGCCCACGGCTTGCTCGGGGGAGGTGTCTGACGGTTGATTGCCGCGGCGACCCGCGCCCACGACGTCTCCGGGCGAAGGCGTCTGACATAGGGGACCCATTCAGTCCCAACCGCATTGATCTGCTCGAAAAACTGGTCGTCACGCGCGCGGGCCATCGTCTTGATGGCCTGCGGGTCGCGGGCCTTGAGGTGGGGATTGCCGCCGATCCTGCCCGCCCGGCGGGCCACGGCAAGTCCGGCAATGGTCCGCTCGCGGATCAGCGCGCGCTCCAACTCACCGACGGCCCCCAGGATCTGAAGCGTGAACTTGCCTTGCGCCGTGGTGGTGTCGACAGGGTCACCCAAGGAGCGGAATCCGGCGCCACGTAGCTCCAGCGTTTCGATCACAGCTAAAAGGTGTGACACGCTGCGTGCCAACCGATCGATCCGGACCACGACCAGCACGTCACCTGACGTCATTCGTCCAAGAAGCCGGCCGAGGGCAGGGCGCTGGTGATCCCCCCCGGACGCCGTTTCCTCGATCACCTCCGCGGCCCCTGCAGCGCGCAGTGCTGCAACCTGACCTTCAAGGGTCTGTCCGGTGGTGGACACCCGCGCATATCCGATCATGGCCATTTGCTGGGCCCCGTTCTTTGGATTTCTGGCTCAGTATGCTCAATAACAGTTTAATATGTCATCAGGAAACGAGCGTTTGAACGCAACCCAAACCTTGCAAAACACACCCCCCCATCCTTCGAAACCTGCGCAATTCCCCGCGGTATCCCGTAAAATCTGCCCGAAGCGCACCGGGACCAGCTCCAGCCTCTGCCTCCACGCAGGCCTATCTTCAAAACCGGCCAGCAACGGACATGACACTACATTTTGCGTCCGTCTTGTCTGGCAAATATTTTAGATTGTAACGCTTTTCAAAATTTCTGTCTGGAATCCGTTAGGCTTCAGATGCGATAGGTGTCCGGCATCATTCCTTCCTCTTCAGCCTGGGCCCCCGGCATGCCAGTCCTCCTTCCGATCATGGGACCCGCATCATGACCGGTCCTGACCTTCAGGCCACCCTCAAGGCCGAGATCCTCGCAGCCCGCCTCGAAGGGGCCCTGCGCGCGGATCCCGATCTCGCCGCGATCTGGCGTGCCGAAGCGGCCGTCCAGGAAGCCTGCGCCTCCGCATGGCTCGAGGACCTGCCATTGCGTCCCGAGGATCTGCTCTGCCGCGCGTTTCGCGATGAGATTGGAGATCCCGACCGCGATCGCGCCGCCATCGCCGCCACGGCCATCCTGCGCGGCCTGCACTCGCCCGGAGATCTGCGCGACGACACGGCGGTCGTCATGAAGCGGATCTGGGCCTTGGGTGGCGACACGGGGCCCTCACCGTTCACGCCTGAGCATCTCGACGCCCTGCGCCAGGATCTGCGGACCGCGCCAGGACCCATCCTGGCCGGCCTTGCCGTGGCCCATCGCGTGGGCCTGATCGCGGCGGGCGCACCGGCCTGCGCTCGGCTGGCGTTCGTTGCCGCCGATCATGCCCTGCGCGGGGCAGGGGGCTTCATGATCGGAGACGCCGATCCCCATGACCTCGTCAGGGCCCCCCGCGGCGCCTGGGTGCTGCAACCCTCTCTCGCCCTCGTCGACAGCGGTTTCCGGCTCTGGTCCGTCAGCCGCCCCGATACCGTGGCAGCCCTTCTCGCCGGCCTCACCCACACCCTTGCCCGGGCCATGGGATCGCTTCCCATGCACCGCCGCTGGCTGAACCGGGCCCGTCACGCCAGGGACACCGCCCATGGTTCATCGCACATGCCTGACCTCGTCCGCCTTCTCATGATCCAGCCTATCATCGACACGGCCGATCTCGCCAAGGCCGCCGGCATCACGTCAAGATCTGCGCTCAGGCTCATCGACACCGCAACCGACACCGCACTGATCCGCAAGATTACCTATCGCAACACCTACCGCGCCTGGGCCACCGAACCCTGTGCAAAGCTGCTAGGACTGGCCTGACAGACGAGGCGGGTGTGATCGCCCCCCGTAGCAGTCAAGATCGCTATTCTGCTGTCATCAATGTTGGGACAGAAGATACATCGACGTCCCGTGACGCATGCCACGCATCGTAAGCACCCTGCATCCTGATCCATACCAAAGGCGCATTTCCGAAGAGCTTGGCGAGGCGTACCGCGAGCTCGGGGCTGACGGGTTTGCGTTCGGCCAAAACGTCGTGAAAATGCTGACGCGAGATACCGAGCATCCGCGCGAGCTCAGTCTTGGATTTGCCTGTCGCGGGCACCACGTCCTCGCGCAATAATTCGCCCGGATGTGTTGGGCAACGGTCAGGGTCGCAGCTCATTTTTACCTCCTAGTGATATTGCTCGAAGTCCAGGACATAGGCATCGCCGTCGTGAAACTCGAAAGTGATGCACCACGGTCCGTTCACATGGGTTGTGTAACGTGTCGGTGTGTAGCCTTGCAGCGCGTGAAAATCGAAGCCGGGGAGATTCATGTCTTCGGGCACTGTCGCGGCATTAAGAGTATCGAGACGCCGCAAGATACGCTTATGAAGCCGTGCGTCGATCTTTGACTTTCCCGTCTCCCAGAGAGCTTTCAGCTGCTTGTGAGTGAAGGTCTTTATCATACTTATGTGTAGCCTGATAGCAGACAGGTGTAAATAAATTGGCTACACTTTTTTCGTGAAAGGGCCAACAAAGCTCCTGGGACTGGCCTGACAGCGCCGTAGGTGTGATCGCCGCTTTCCGTCAGGCGCCCACGGCTCTGAATGGATTTGTGATGCGCAGGACGTTTTCGATCAAAAGCCCGTCGTGCATATCCTCGGACATCAACTCCGTGCATCCCGCCAGAAGGGCGGCCCCCACGATCATGGCATCGTAGACCTGCAGGGTGTAGCGCTCAGCGATCGCCCGGCCGATATCATGCGTGTCCGGCGTCAGCGGCACGACCCTGCAGATCGCCCGGATGCTCTCCAGGAACACGCCGGTCTCATCCCAGCTCATGCCGGCCTTCCGTCGACAATTGACCAGCACCTCGTTGAGCACCTGGACACTGACCGTGCCACCTGACTGCAGAACCTGTACGGCCCGGTCCCGTTTCGGGCCATCATCCAGCAGGTAGAGAATGATGTTGGAGTCAAGGAACCTATCGGCCATTCGCATCGTCGCGGCTCAGGCGCGCCGCGGCAGGAAGCCTGCCGCGAAACGTCTCGAGTGAAGCGAGGATCTCCTCCGGCCGACGGTGCCGGGTCAGCGTCAGTCCACTCTCCCCGGGCTGCAGGTCGACCTGATCGCCCTCCTTCAATCCGAGCCTGCGGACCAAGTCCGCGGGGAGCCTCACGGCAAGGGAATTTCCCCATCTGGCAATCTGCATGGCGTTTCCAGTTCTGGATATACATTTAACAATGTATATCAAAAGCGCCATTCCCGCGTCAATCCCTGGCCCCTGCCACGTATTGGTGCCGGGCTATGTCATCACGGCCCAAGGGCTTGAAAGCAGGCAGAAGCACAGACATGGGCTCCAAGCGCTACGGTTCTTGAGATTTCCAAGAGATGCGCGTTCATCGCTTCGATGTTCTGGTGGTGGCGATAGCGTTCACAAACCTTCAACCGGTTCTGGAACGCTTATCCGCACTCCTGCCTAGTCGCGGTAGACTTCGCGGCGATGCCCTATCTTCACCACCAGAATGCTGACCCGCTCATCTTCGATGCTGGCCACAATGCGATAGTCTCCGACGCGGTAGCGCCAGAGGTCGCCGTAGACCGCACCTTTCAGGGCATGACCGATCAGCCGTGGATCATCCAATGGCGCCAGTCTGTCCCGCAGAAACCCAATGATCCGTTTCGCCTCGGATTTTCCGATCTTCGAAAGTTGCCTTGTGGCCGTGTCCGACAGATCAATCTGCCAAGCCAAGATCGCGCTCCACATCGTCTAAAGTGTGGACCGGCTCTTGCCCGCTTCTGACCCGCGCAATCACCTGCTCGGCCATGTAGACGTCCTCAAGGTCATCCAGATGCTCTTCGACTGCTTCGCGAATGTAGTAAGTCGCGGTTCTGCCGGTTCTCGATGAGAGGGCCTTGAGGCGGGCGTACGTTTCATCCGGAAGCCGGACGGCAGCTTGCTTTGTCATCACTGTTCTCCTGATGGTATGCGTGTATACCAAAAGACTTTCGAAGGCGAGTTTGTTGGGCAACGGTCAGGGTCGCAGCTCATTTTTATCTCCTCGTGATATTGCGCGAAGTCCAGGACATCGGCATCGCCGTCGTGAAACGTGCAAGAACGGTGATCATGAAACCGACAGGGACCGGCTCTCTGGCCGAAATCCCGTCGTAAACAGTGTGTCGATCCTTCGCCGGAATTGACTTTACGGCCATCCTCTTATCATGGGTGGTCCCATTCTGCCGCACACCCCGGAGCGACCCCCATGAAGATCACTGTCTACGGCATCGGCTATGTCGGTCTGTCGAACGCCATCCTGCTGTCCCAGGCGCACAGCGTCACGGCCGTTGACCGGGATCCGGAGCGCGTAGCGCAGATCAACGCCCGCCAAAGCCCGATCGAGGACGCCGAGATCGCCGACTACCTGGCGCACCGGACGCTTGACCTGACGGCCACCACCGATGGCGATGGTGCGGCGCGGGCCGCGGATATCGTCATCGTGGCGACGCCGACCAACTACGATCCGGTGACCGACGCCTTCGACACCCGCACGGTCGAGGCGGTGATCGCGCAGGTCATCGCCGTGAACACCACCGCCACGATCGTCATCAAGTCGACGATCCCGGTCGGCTACGTCACGGACCTCCGGGCACGGCTGAAGACCGATCAGGTGATCTTCAGCCCCGAATTCCTGCGCGAAGGGCGGGCGCTCTATGACAACCTGCACCCCAGCCGGATCGTCGTGGGCGAACGCTCGGACCGGGCGCGCGTCTTTGCGGACCTGCTGCTGGAAGGGGCGATCGGCAAGGATGCAGCTGTCCTGTTCACCGATCCCGATGAGGCGGAGGCGATCAAGCTCTTCGCCAATACCTATCTCGCGATGCGGGTGGCCTTCTTCAACGAGCTCGACAGCTACGCGCTGGCGGCCGGCATGGACAGCCGGCAGATCATCGATGGCGTCAGCCTCGATCCGCGGATCGGCGGACACTACAACAACCCATCTTTCGGCTACGGCGGCTATTGCCTGCCGAAGGATACCAAGCAGCTCCTCGCCAACTATGCCGCCGTGCCGCAGAACCTGATCCGCGCGATCGTGGATGCGAACCGGACACGCAAGGATTTCATCGCCGAGGAGATCCTGCGACGCGGCCCGCGGACCGTCGGGGTCTACCGGCTCGTGATGAAAGCAGGGTCCGACAACTTTCGTCAATCATCGGTGCAAGGCATCATGAAACGGATCAAGGCCAAGGGTATCAACGTAATCGTCTACGAACCCGTCATGGAAGATACCCACTTCTTCGGCTCGGAGGTCGTGACCGACCTCGCCGCCTTCAAGACGCGCAGCGACGTGATCGTCGCCAACCGGCGCACCGAAGATCTCGCGGATGTCGCGGACAAGGTGTTTACCCGCGACCTCTTCGGAGCAGACTGAATTACGGCTGGCGCTCAAGTTGATTGGATTTGTAATACATATTGGTACATATGGGGTGTACCCCGAAAGCAAGGAGTGGTGCCATGCCCCGAAACACCTCCATGACTGTCGGTGATCACTTTACCGGCTTCATCCGCAAGCAGGTTGAGACAGGGCGTTATGGCTCCGCCAGCGATGTTGTACGGGCAGGGCTGCGGCTTTTGGAGGAACACGAAGCCAAGGTGACAGCCTTGCAGGATGCACTCATTGCCGGAGAGCAGTCAGGGGCGCCGCGTCCGTTCGATAGCGAAGCTTTCCTGAACCGCATACATGCAAAGCATGTGGTCATCCGTGCCGAGTAACACCTATACGCTCGCGCCGCTGGCAGAGATCGATCTGGAAGAGATCTGGTTCTATACGTTTCAGACGTGGTCATTTGCGCAAGCAGACAACTACTTTCGCGATCTCCTTGCCACATTCGAGGCTTTGGGGGCGGGAGACAGGACAGGTCGAGACGTCGACGTACGGCCCGGCTATCTGAAATGCCCCGTGGGATCGCACATGGTCTATTTTCGGGAGCGGAAAGACTGCATCGAAATTATCCGCGTGCTCCATCAATGGCAGGACATCAGTCAGAACCTTTGAAACGTCAGGACAAGCACCTCACACTGAGATCTGCGCGATGGCCGAAAGCATGACGATTTCTGGTGGAAGGCGAGGACAGGTATGAGCCTTGCAGGATGCACGTCTTGCTGGAGAGCGGTCAGGGGAGCCGTGTCCGTTCGCGTGCCACGCTGTCCTGCGCCGCATCCATGCGAGGCACGGGGGCTCTCCATAGGGCGTATGGGGTTCCCCATAGGGAGTAGGATTGCCAGCTCCGTCAGACGATCTGCTTTACAGTGACAAGAGTGAGCCTCCGCAACGATCTTCGGCATCCCCGATGACCCGGTAGAGGACGTCCACCGCCCTTTGCCCGTTCGATGCACCGAGTGTCTGGGGCGGGCTCATGTAAGGGACCACGGAAACCGGGCTGTCACCTGAGGAGGGCAGTTGGAGGTTTTCCAGCTTTCCCTGCACGTCCGTTTCCGTGTCGCGCCACGATGGTGCGTGACCCTCGGCCTTTTGCGCAATGCCGGTAAAAGCCCCGTACCCTGCGTAGGACAGAAAGAACTGGGGCGCCTGCAGGCACCGGGAGATCGCCATGCCGACGCTTTGCAGGATGAACATGAAATCGTCCGGCGTGCACGACCGATGCAGTTTCGACGCATCCTTGATGGCGAACGAGAAGGCCTCCAGTCTCAAAGACCCCGACTTGCTGAGCTGGAAGATATATTTCTCCAGGGCGTCGATTTCGATCTCACCCTCGATGCCCCCCAGCCACCGGGGCTGGTAGAAATCGATCCGGCCTGGCGCAGGCTCCGTCCCACCTTGTTTTGACTTCAGCAGATCCCTCTTTTCCATTTGGCGCCTGACCTGGTCGATGCGTGCGATAAAATCCGATGCGACAATTGGCTTGGTGATGTAGTCCGAGGCCCCTGCCGCGAACGCCACGTCGATGTCGGCTTTCTCAGAGAGCGCGGTCACCATCAGGATGGGGGTGTCCTTGTGCTCGGGCAGCGTGCGCACCCAGGAACACAAGGCCTCACCCGTCACGCCGGGCATCCTCATGTCGATCAGCATGCAGTCGAAAGCGGGCGTGGCCCGCAGGATGACGGGTGCCGCCTGTCCCGCATCCTCCAGGAACGTCACGTCAGCATAGCCTGCCGACGCCAACGTCAGATTTATCAGCTGCAGAATGAACGGGTCATCGTCCACGACGAGTATCTTCACATCACGTCTCTTTTCTTATTGGTGCTGGCAGGCCGAAGACACTGACGCAGATCGGAACCCGGGGCGCAGGCAGTCATATCGGCAAAGGGGCGGGGTGAGCTCACCTGTGAAGCCGGGGATCACGAGCGAAGCGTTCCTGCCGTACATCTGCGACATACCCCCTTGCGCGGTTTGCCTCGAAAATCAGGGGCCGACTGATGACGGACTGAAGCTCGGCCAACAGGGCAATCACGACAACCGACGGATCTGGCAAAAGCAGATCGCTTTCAATGATGACCATGGAAGTTCCACTGTCTGTGGCAACATCGACGCAGTTCAGCCGCTCCGGGTCGCGCTGTCCGGGGAGGCGCTGATGTCGGACAGCGGATGGTCATTGCGCGCGTGCCACGCGGCCTGGGCCACGAAGGCTTCAGCATTCTCGTCGAGCCACTTGCGCCGGCGGGCATCGGCAACGGCGCGTTGAAGGGCGGCATCAGCCACGGCGGAGATGTTGATTCCAAGGTCCCTGGCGGCATCGAGGATGGCGGCATCGAGGATGAGCGACGTCTTGCGTTTGGATGCGGCAACCATCGGATCAACTCCTGAAGATACCGCAAAAATACAGCGACCCGCTCGCTGCAGCAAGATGCAGCCACTGCAAGGGCTGCCGCATCAGTGTCCGCAGTACCGCGCCGTCGTGCAAGCCCCGTCCGGAACCCGCGCGCCGGTCGCGAACGGCGGGATGAACGCATGCCATTCCCGCCTGACATTCACGAAGGGCCTGACCGCCCGGTCGAAAGACACGCGATAAACCTTGCGGCCGCGTGCCTCGACTCATTCCCGCCGCGCACAAGCATGCAGTCCGGCCGGGACCCGGTTCAGAACGCATACCCGATCTGAAGCGAAACCCCGACGGCCGTGTTGTCCGTGAACGTCGCACCGGTCGCACCGCCTGCATCGACGTCCGCGTCCCCCAGCCAGGCGTACTCGAGGCCACCGGTGATCTGCACCCGGTCCATCTGGTAGGTGGCGCCCGCCCCCAGGGAGACGAGACCATTGGTCGGCCCCAGGGGAGACGCCAGGGTCTGGTCCTCGTTGTCGTAAGAGACCTGGACGGCCCCCGACCAGGCCTTGCTGAGCTGGCGCCCGACACCCAGCGTGTAGGTGACGGTATCATCCTCGTAGCTCACAAGGCTGCTGCCCGATGCCGCGAGGAGGGCCGGGGGGGCCACATCGAAGGACGACCAGTCGACCCAGCGGACACTGCCGAAGACAAGCGTGTCCCGCGAGATCCCCGTCTGGACGTCCAGGTTGATCGATTGCGGCGTCGTGATTCGGGTGCGGGTGTCACCGGGCGCGATGTTCTCTTGCGTCGTCACGTCATGCCGGATCTCGGAATTGTACGTCAGGGCCGCGCGCAAGGCGATCCGGGGAATCTCGTAGGCCATCCCGCCGACGTAGCCGATGCCGGTGTCGTTGTCGGTCGTCACGGTGTATCCGGCAAGCGGCCCGAAAGCGGCCCCGTTCAGGGTGATGTCCGCCGACACGGTCTGTGCCCGCAGGCCACCGAAGACGCTGATGCCTTCGGTGAACTTGTAACGCACCAGTCCTGTCAGGGCCGTGAATGTCGCATCCACCGAAGTGCCGCCAAAGACCGGGGAGGAGTTGCCGTAGTCGACAGAGGCCCCGAAAGGCCGGTCGAACATGATGGCATAGGACAGGGCCGGCGACAGATCTGCCTTGTAGCCCGCGGAGGGCAGAAAGAAGGTCTCGGCCACGTCCCCGGTCGCTTGCCCCGCAATGTCGGTGCCCGAAACCGAAGGCGACGCCATGCGGAACGACAACTCCACGGATCGGCCCTCCTCGAACAGAAGGCCACTCGGCTGTCCGGACCAGTCAATGCCACCCGCCCAGGCCGCCGTCGTCATGAGCGCGGAAAGGGCAGTCCCCGAGGCCAGCAAACGCATCATTTCTTCAAACCTTCTGTATGTGACCCTCTCCAAGCCAGGAGATGCGGAAACGGGACATTGTCGAGCCAGCATGGCTGCTGCCCAGCGATACCCAATCCGAGCCGGTTTCCAAACGTCAAAGCCGACCCGCCTCTACCGGAGAAGGCCCTGTGTCGCCGACGGGCAACGGGCCGGTTTCCAGGATGTGGCAGCAGTGGATCAGGCGGTCGAGGATCGGGGGCGTCATCCGAAGGTCACCGCAAACGGGAGCCCATTCCCTCTCCTCCACGTGCGGTGTATCATCATAAGTATGATTAAGTGTGTCTTTCAGGAGGTGCCATTGTGGGTGCTATCGAACGCATGACGATCACCATGCCAACCGAACTGGCCGAAGCTGTGCGTCAGACGGTTGCAGGGGGAGAGTACGCTTCAACAAGCGAAGTCGTCCGCGAAGCTCTCCGCGACTGGACGCGCAACCGAGATGCGGAGCGCCGTGATCTTGACGCTCTACGGGCCGCCATCAAGGCAGGACTGGACAGCGGGCCAGGTATTCCTGCCGACCAGGTGTTTGCAGAGCTTCGCACTCGCTATGCGACAAAGACCTGATCTGTGCCACGCCTGGTGATCCTGCCCATTGCGCGGGCCGACCTGATCGAGATTGGTGATTTTATCGCCCAGGACAATCCCGAGCGCGCCCTGTCGTTCATGACCGAGATCGAGGACAAGATGCAGGAGGCTGCTAAGCGCCCTGAAAGCTTCCCTGCGCGTGACGATGTGTGTCAGGGCTCCGCTCAACCCGGCATGGACGCTATTTGATTTTCTTTCTCAACATAGACGAGGAAGTACAGATTGTTCGCGTGCTGCACGGGGCCCGGGATCTACCCAGAGCTTTCAGATGATTGCGCTGCATGTCAAAGTCGGCCCGCCTCCACCGGGGAAGGCCCTGTGTCGCCGACGGGCAACGGGCCGGTCTCCAGGAGGTGGCAGCAGCGGGTCAGGTGGTCGCGGAGCGGGGTCGTCATCCGAAGGTCACCGCAGACGGGAGCCCATTCCCTCTCCTTCAAAGGTGACGCGGTACGCGCCTGGAGTTCCGGATTGCCGGAAGTCCTCCGGATGCCAACAGTCTGACTTGCGTCGTCAGAGCCGTGTCACACCCGCGACGCCGGCCTCATGCGCCAGAGGCCTGCGTCAGGCGGGGCATGGTGCGCGCGTACTTCGACAGTATGCGAGCCTCTGCCGCCTCCAACGCAAGTGTGCTGGCGCGGCTGGCACGGTCGGCTTTCGGACCGGAGAGCGGGACCGGCGTGCCGATCGACGCACCGCACCACACATCGTCGTCCTGAGGGTTGTGACGCTGTGCATCGGGATCCGAGTCCCGGACACACTGCGTGACAAGGGCCTCGATACGGGGGAGGTCGATCGGGCTTCTCGTCGGGGTCACCACCAGCAGATCATTGTCGGCATTAAAGGCCATCATGGTCCCCTGGGGCTGCAGGCTGGCGGCGGTGGCCGTGGCAATGCTGTCCAGCAGCCGGTCCAGGTGTACGGGCGCGTAGCGGGCGCTCAGGACGTCCATGCGATCGATCCTGACAGCAAAGATCTGAAGCGTGGCAGCATCCTTTTCAGGCAGCAGGCCGATGTAGTTTGAAAGCGTCAGGTAATCGGTGCGGCTTGTCGTCATGCCCTGGGCTGCGAGGCCCGGGATCTCGGGCGAGGCCGTCGCTCGGACATTTGCCTTGAACACGTCCCGCGCAGCCTCGAAACGCTGGCCGAGGGCCGTGACGTCAAACGGCTTGGTCGCGTAATCCGTCGCACCGGCGCGCAACGCCTCGGCGATGTGGTCCATGTCCCGGCGCGCCGTCAGCATGACGATCGGCACATCCTGGTAGGCCGGCAGGAGACGCACACGGTGACACAGCTCGATCCCGCTCATCTGCGGCATGCTGATGTCGAACAGAAGGTAGTCGAAGGTCTTGGCGGGGTCTGCCAGCAGGGTGAGCGCTTCCGGGGCGGAGGGAACCGTGACGACCGTGATGTCGCCCGCGGTCTCCGCGATCGTGTCCACCAGGTCGAGAATGAAAGGGTCGTCATCGACGGCCAGGATCGTGAAGCGGGCCTCGGGCGCGCGCTGCGGGAGCGGCGTGACGGGCCGGGCGACAGACGGCTCTTCGGCATCGATGGCACCCTGAAGGTCCGTCGCGGTCTGCGCTCCGCTGCGGGCGGTGAAGCGGCCAGCCACGACATGCGCCACAGCCATCACGACGACGCTGGCAGACCCCGACAGCGTGTAAACACCGAGCAACGCCCAGATCGGGGCTCCGGCGGTGAACGCCGCCGCCGCGCCGAAGAAGCCAACCGTGACGCCGATCAGAAGGTAACCAAGTATCATGAACTCTATCCAGCCGTTTGCGTTATTTTCAACCTGAAGTTGTAAGTTGTATCAAAAACCGGATTTCCGAAGGGGTTCAAGAGAGAATCGTCGGAATGTCACGTTGTTTCAGATACTTTGCCCACAGCCGGCTGCTCTCGTCGGGCTACAGAGCAATCAAGGTCAACGTGATGGTCTCATTGTGTCAAAATTGAGGAACCGGCCTGATTGTCACCGCACAGCGTCGCGCAACCCCAGCGAAAGGTCGCAGTCCGCGCCGAAGGACGACCGCGAAAGCAGGCCTCCGACCCGCCCCGGCCTCTTTTGCCACCACAGGCCAAAGCCACAGGCGAGGCTGCAGATACAACAGCGATTTTTCTGCACAAACCGCTCTGAAATGCGCCATTGTACCGTGAGCCCGCCCCCGCACCGGCGGCTTTCGCCCCTGCACGAAAACCATCCTTGAAACTTCATGCCCACGACATAAAAACATCCTAGAATTAAACGTAAATTTCGTCGACGTGACGGATGAAAGGGCTACCGTGCACTGCACGATTGCCAGATATGATGTTTCGTCCACGCGCCTGATCGGGGGTCGATGATTCGCTGCATCGATGCCGTTAAAGATATGGGACTGTTTGATGACGATACATTATGAAGAGCTGACGCTGGACAAGACAGCAGAAGTCGTCGCGCGCCCCACGTCCCCCGACATCACGAAACCGGTGCCGTTCTGGGCTTACCGCCGCATGGGCAAGCGGACCTTCGATCTGACCGCCGTCCTGTTGTTCCTGCCCTTCGCCGCCCTCATCATCGGCGGCCTGGCCGCCTGCATCGCGCTTCTGGGTGGCGCACCGTTCTATACCCAGGAAAGGGTCGGACGGGGCGGCACCACCTACCGGATCTGGAAACTCCGGACGATGGTCCAGGACGCCGACCGCCGTCTGGAAGAGCACCTGCGCACCGATCCCGCCGCGAAACAGGAATGGGACCACACCCAGAAGCTGCGCAACGACCCCCGCATCACCCCGATCGGGCGCTTCCTGCGCGCCTCCTCGATGGACGAACTCCCCCAGCTCTGGAACGTGCTGCGGGGCGACATGAGCCTCATCGGCCCGCGCCCGATGATGCCCTCCCAGGTCACCCTCTACCCCGGCACCGCTTACTACCAGCTGCGCCCCGGCATCAGCGGCAGCTGGCAGGTCTCCGCCCGCAACGAGTCCAGCTTCGCCGAACGCGCCGTCTTCGATACCTCTTACGACCACAAGGTCTCGCTCAGCGAAGACATGCGCATCTTCGTGGCCACCATCCGCGTCGTCCTGCGCGCAACAGGCCACTGACCCGCAAAGGGTCTGACCCATCGACAGAGCCGTGCCGCGTGCCTCGACCAATCGCGACCCCATGCGGGGAAGTGATGCCCGCGCTTTGCCTGCCGTCTGTCAGCCCCCTACGGGCCGCCACACTCCGGCCCCGGATTCACCATTCAGACAACCTGCCACCGCCCCTTTCGCCTGCAAGACGTGACACCCATTACGATCTCACAGGTGAGCAGCTGCGATGGCAAAATCGTCCCATGGAGTGCTTTGGCACAAGGTCCCCACAAAGTCGGGCATGCGGGCGGTCTCCCCGAAACCGCGGGGCCTTCTGAGATCCTTTGCGAAATCCTGTATCGTCGCCGGAAGCCTGGCGCTCGTCGTTGCAGCGCCTCCGGTCCAGGCGAGCAACACGACGGCCAATGTCATGATCATCGGCAATGACTACGGCGGCGTGCTGGTGCAGCGGCTGGCCAACCTGCAGGCCCTGCGCCTGCGCGGCACCACGGTGGAAATCCGCGGCGACATCTGTGCATCCGCCTGTACCCTGTATCTGGGGTTGGAGAACACCTGCATCCTGCCCCAGACCCGCTTCGGGTTCCATGGCCCCTCCTCCCATGGCAAGCCGCTGCCCCGTGCCGATTACGAACGTCTGTCGCAGGTCGTCGCCGCCCAATATCCCTCCGTCCTGCGCGACTGGTACGTCACCTCCGGCCGGCTGACGCTGCGGCGGATGCAGTACATCTCCGGTCGGACCCTGATCGATCTCGGCCTGCGGCAATGCACCGGCGGACCCGTACCTCAGGCCCAATCCTGAATGACCCCTCGGCCGCCGCCCGGGCGCATCAAGCCCGATCGGCGAGGAGCCGGAGCCTGATCCCCTGAGAGCCCTCGATCGCAAGTCAGCTCAGGTTCGGGTCTTCGTTCGACCGGTTTTACATATTCAGGAGGTGGCGGTGCCATCAAGACCAGCCTCCAGGCAAAGGTAGGGATCAGTTCCGGAACTGATCACAGGTTTGTTCGTGGGTCGAAACTCTTTCGAAAGGGGTGCCGGATTAAAGTCGGTTCAGACCAATGACGGCACACTTCACGAACGGACCAACCATGAAAACCACTATCGTCAGCAGCGTCCTGAACAGGACCATCACATTCTCCGGCAAGGCAGGCGGCCATATCTACGCTGACCTGAACGGCCACCCCGGTGGGCGTGGCAACAAGATACGTGCAGCAGGAAAGCTGAAAGGAGAGGCGATCAGATGTGGCGCGACCCAGGACGACTTTCAGACGCAGTGCAATAACTGGTATCGCTCATACGTGCGCAATCACCCGGACCGGGTCGCAATCGACTGCAACACGCCGCGCAAGGCCCAACAGGTCATCGGCGTCGACGCACTTCTGGCACGCATTCAACGTCAACCGTGGCAACACGCAGCCACAGTCCTAGAGCATTTCATGAAGGTCAACCTGAAGCCACGGGCAGGCGACGAACGCTACTCCGAATTCGGCAGTGTCCTCGTCACATCCCGCTCGGATGATCTGAAAATCATCTACCAGGAGATGTTCGATCGCGACATCCTGAACGCCCGGCCCCTCACAAGATCCGGCATTGCCAATGTGCCGTCGTTTCAGGTCGGCGGTGCAGTCGTCAAGAAGACCCTCACCGACACTCACCCCATGGATCCCTTCGCACTCTCGGAAGTCATTTCCGAAGCGGTCGGACATGCGTTCTGCAGTTTCGATTACACCAGCTATTTTGAAGAGCAGGCACAGCCCCAAACTCAGATGCGCAACTGAAGACCTGACGTCGGCACGGTCGCCGGAGCGGCAGACCGTGCCCCCCCCCCCCCTCTTCGATCCTGGCATGCATCATCGTCGTTCATAGGCTAGGCGGCCAAGTCATATGAAACGGGCTGGATCATGCTCCTGCAACGATCCAGCCCACGTCCATCGTATCGGTAACGCTGACAGGCCACATCGTGACCTGTCAGCATGTTGTATGGTTTAC
>NZ_FQUE01000027.1 GCF_900128995.1 Loktanella atrilutea
CGAGGCCGAAGCCAACTACTATGCGCAGCGTGCCGCGCTCGATATGGTCGCATAAAGTGAAGCAAACGGTCTCCGGCAAACCCGGCGCGGTTCACAACCTTCGCGCCCAGCATCCGCATCAGTTTGCGCCGCTCGATTGAAAAACTGTCGGCCATCGTGACAACCAGAGGATAGCCCTTCGCGGCGCAGACCATGGCAAGGCCAATGCCCGTATTGCCGGAGGTCGCCTCGACCACCGTCTGACCGGGCTTCAGGCGGCCGTCGCGTTCGGCTTCCTCGATGATGCTCAGCGCCAGCCGATCCTTCACTGACCCCGCCGGGTTGAAGAACTCGGCCTTGACGTAAAGCTCCACGCCATCGGGGGCGAGGCGGTTGATCTTGATCGCGGGCGTGTTTCCCACGGTCTCGAGCACGCTGGAATACAGCTGCCCGCGTCCCACGGTGGTGCGCGTCGTCGTCGCATCCATTGGTCCATTCCCTTCCCTGTGGATCATTCGCTTTTTCAAAGTCTCTTGTCGTTGGCCTCCGAAGCCCTTCCCTTCTCAGGCGTCTCTGGCCCTCAGGCTTTTATCGCCAGTGGATGGCTCGCTGATCGTGCTGACTTCGGTGATGACGTTGACGAAAAGGCATGCAAAGCCGCACGCCTGCTAAGCGAATATGCCGTCCCGTCCTCGCGTGCTTGACGAAGACCTGAAGATTTCCTGTAGAAATCCGGAATTCTGCTGTATCCTGAGCCATGGGCTGGACATTCGGAGAGTTTCATCTCGACCCGGATCGGTTTGAACTGGCACGCTGCGGCAAGGCCGTGCCGGTCGAGCCCCAGGTGCTGACCTTGTTGATCCACCTTGTCCGGAACCGTAACCGCATGGTCACCAAGGATGAGATCGTGGAGGCCGTCTGGAAGGGGCAGGCCATTTCTGACGCCAGCATTTCCAGCCGCATGCGGTCGGCGCGCAAGGCTGTTTGCGACGACGGTGCCCGACAAGATGTGATCCGGACGGTTCATGGCCTCGGATTCCGCTTTGTCGGAGAGGTCGCGGTAACGACACCCGGTCGCACGGCGGTCAATGCCGTCGACCCGCCACAGCCCGCGCACCTGTCGGGGCGTCCCTCGATCGCGATCCTCCCGTTCAGGCCGCTTGGACCAGCGCCTGATCTCGCCGTTCTGGCCGAGGCGATTCCCCACGAAATCATCGAGGCGCTGTCACGCCTGCGTTGGCTTGCAGTCATCGCGCGCGGATCGTCGTTCCGCTTTGCCTTGAATGCCGACGCCGTCGATTCCGTCGCTGCGGCCCTGTCGGTGCGCTACGTGCTTTTCGGAGTCATCGAAAGCCGTGGCGCGACTCTCGCGGTCACGCTCGAACTGATGGACGCAAGCTCGCAGCAGGTGCTCTGGGCCGACCGGATCGAGTCCCCTCGCGACGGCATGAACGCGCTCAGGTCGACTATTGTCTCGCATCTGGTCACCGCGCTGGAGGTGCATATTCCCTTCAACGAGGCGCGCTCAGCCAGACTGCGGAGCCTCGAGGATCTTGATGCTTGGGCCCACTATCATGTCGGGCTACGTCACCTTTATCGCTTCACCCCGACCGACACGGCAGTTGCGCAAGCCTGTTTCGCGCGTGCGATTGCGGCCGAACCACGATTTTCGCGCGCGCATGCGGGCCTGTCCTTTACCAGTTTTCTCACGGCTTTTCTGCGACTCGATGCCGACCCGGCCGGTGCCGCCGCCGCAACGCGAAGGCATGCCGACCGCGCGCTGGAACTGGATGAGCTGGACCCCTTCGCCAACTTCACGATGGGCCGCTCGTTCTGGCTGACCGATCAGCCAGAAATCGCTGCGGACTGGCTTTCACGGGCCACGACGCTCAACCCCAATTACGCTCAGGGCTTCTATGCATCCGCTTTCACATCGATGCTGATCGGCGACGCGGCTGCGACGGTCGAGGCGCTCAACACGTCTTATCATCTCAGCCCCTTCGACCCGCTTCTCTACGGGGTTCACGGCGTTCGAGCGCAGCTTTTGCTGCAGGAGGAGGACTATGCAGCCGCCGCCGTATGGGGTGACCGCGCCGCGGCACAACCTGGCGCTCACTATCTGGTCAGGATGATCGCCCTCGTCGCCAATGGACTGGCCGGCAAGCGCGAACGCGCAAGGCAACTGGCGCAGGAAATCCGCAGGAACAGGCCGGATGCAAGTGCGGCCGATTATTTCGCAGCATTCCCGACCCGTCATCAAAGATCCCGCACGCGCATCGCTGATGAACTGACTAGGCAAGGGTTTTAATGATCTCTCGCCATCCTGTGACCGGTGACGTTGAAGCGGAACAACGAGACCGCACGAAATTCATCGAATTGGCACAGAGGGGAGTCGGCAAGATTCACTGCGCATGTCGCGCGTCGCCATACGAAGCGAAAAGAACTTGTGCCTGGCCCGCATTGGGCCAGGCGTGCGCTTCAGGCTGCCACCGCGGCCGCCACCGGCGGCAGGAACCGCAGCCCGAAGTATCCGGCGATGGCATCGACATCCGACATGGCCGCCCCTTCGACGGCGCTGAAGAACCCTTCGAAGCCCCCTGGTGTGACGATGACCATCAGGCGTCCCATCCTGTCACCGATGTTCTGGAAGCGGTGCGGAACGCCGCGTGGCAGAAGGATGCATCCGCCGTCGGTGAGTTCTGTCGCGCGGTCGCCGCAGATGAAGAGGAACCGGCCCGACAGGACGCGAAAGAACTCCTCCTCGCGTTCGTGAACATGAAGCGGGGGGCCTTCGCCTGCCGGCATGTCCAGTTCCACAAGGCCGAAAGTCCCGCCGGTCTCCTCCGCCGTCATGCGGATCAGATGGGGTCCGAACCCGAAGGCCATCCGGCCTGCGCCGGCCTCGGAAACGACAGCTGCTGTGAAGTCTTTCATGGCTTGATTTCCTTTGTAAGTGCGTAGCGCTGCGGTATCATTAAATGCCGATGGCGATAATTCCGGCCATCCGACACGACTGTTCGGATCTTTTGACAGATGAGGACGAGCGACCCGCTGAACGGCATTGCGGTCTTTCTTGCGGTCGCAAGGCATCTGAGTTTTTCCCGCGCAGCCGAAGTGCTCGAGATGTCGCGCCCGACAGTCAGCGCACAGGTCGATCAGCTTGAACGGCGCCTCGGTGTGCGGTTGCTTTATCGATCGACGCGGCACCTCGCGTTGACCGCCGCCGGACAGGCCTTTTTCGACGGGCTGGCGGATGTGACGGAAATCGTGGATGCCGCGGAACGCGCTGCGGTCCGCCAGCACAAGGTGCCTGCCGGAACTCTCAATATCGCGGCGCCGCCGGATCTGAGTCTGTCGCACCTGACGCCCATGATCGTCCGGTTCATGGCCCGGAATGCCGACATCGACATACGACTTCAACTGGACAACGAGGCCGTCAACCTGATCGAGCAGAAGCTGGACCTTGCCATCCGAGGACGCCTGCAAATCCAGGAGAACCTGATCACTCGCAAGCTGGGCGCGTCGCCAATCGTCCTGTGCGCGTCACCCGACTACATCGCCCGTCGCGGTGCCCCGCAGACGCCCGAGGATCTGATTGAGCACAGATGCCTGCACTTCTCCGATTTGAGGTGGGGTCGGCGCTGGCACATGCAGAGGGGGGATGACCATCGGCAGATCGAAATCGCGCCGGTATTCGAAGTGAACGACGGCACCAGCCTCGGTATGGCCGCGCTCGCCGGTCTCGGGATCGCGCTGCTTCCCGCCTTCATCGTCGGCGACAACCTCCGGGCGGGTCGGCTGATCAGGGTGCTTGATGACTGGACCGTTGGCGACGTGCCCTTGCACGCCGTCTATCCGGACAACCGGCTCATCGCGCGCAAGGTGAAGACCTTCGTGGCGTTTCTGGCCGCAGAGTTCCGAAAGAATCCCGACCTGAATGGGAACACGCCGCTATAACGGACGCTGGCTGAGACCACACCCGCGGGAGCTAGAGTTGCTCCGACGATCGGGAGCGCAGACGCCTGACCCGGCATGGCAATGTCTTCCTGCCTTCAAGCTGCGGTCCCAAGGCGCTGATTTGACACAGGGACCGCCAAAGCAGCCGAGATCGCATCGGCCGTGTCGCCCTGAAACCGAACCATGAGCAGGCAGGCTGGTTGCCGAGTTGCCCGTTTTGTCTGCCATGCTGCCCATACCAGCTGAAAATGGAACAAAACACGCAGGCGCCGCTTCACCGGACCGCACGAGGCGGGCATCGGTGCGCTGGAGTTTTCTGTCGTTCCCTCGGGTGCCCGTGGCCCGGCATCGGTGATAGGAAGTTGGCCTCTATGCTGCGTCCTTCCATAAGTCGGGCGTGATATAGACGACCTTTTCATCGACACTGACCATTACGTCACCGTCCTGAATATTGACCTGAAGCTTCATCGCGCGGTTGGCTAGCTGTGCCAATGCAGCCGTGTCGGCCTCCGGTAGATTTATGATCTGCAAGTTCTCGAATCGAGTGGTGCCGTTCCTGACCTTGTCCCACCACGCTTCGGCGAACCTGCCCCCATAGGGGTAAATAATAACCTTTGCCGCTTTACTGCTGGACTGCCGCATGACCTTCTCGCTTGGAAGTCCCAATGCAACCCACACATCGATCTCGCCGGTCAGGCTCTTCTGCCAGATGTCGGGTTCGTTGTCCGTCGACAGTCCCTTGGTCATTTCCAGATGCTCATGGGCGTTCAGAGCGAAGGCGACAAGACGCACCATCAGCCGCTCATCCGTTTCCGAAGGATGCTTTGCCACGGTCAGTTTATGGGTTTCGTAGTAGTGGCGACCCATGTCAGAGACCGACAGCTCGACTTTATAGATGGTGGCACTTTGCGCCATGATATGCCCCAACCCTCCAAGGATCGGGCTGCCTAACCCGTTCGGTATCCCTTGGGAAGCGGTCAAAGCCCGAAATTAGGCAATCGCCAGCAAACTGTTTCAAAGATGGGAAAGCGGCCTGATCGATAAGGCGGTTCCGCAGGAGACCCTGGCATCTGTGCGCGACATCATCGCGTCAGAGGCGACAGGCGCCGTCGAGGCTCACGACCTGCGCGCCCGCCATGCCTGCAGTGCCACATTCATCGATTCGACCTCGTCGTTCCTGGAGCCACGACGGTCTTCGAATCGCACGATATCTGCGACCGGATCGAGGCGGCCTTGAAGGCCGCCGTGCCCGGCGCGCGGATCACCATACACGTCGAGCCGGAGCACAAGCTCAAGCAGTCAGGCATTGCCGTTCTGGATTAACGTCGGAACTGCAAGCCGAAGCGTAACACCAAGCCGATCTTGGGTCGTGGGCCCTGCGCCGTGCAGAGCCCGGCGGTGGCAATCAGCCGTGATTGGGGGCGTCATCCTTTCCGCGGCCCTTCCCGCCACCGCGCACATGGCCTGCCGGGTCATCAGCGCCGCGCCGCGCAAATTCGGTGTCCTGCGGCAGTGGCATCCAGGTGTGTCGGGGGCCATCGTCCGCACCGCGCCCGCGACCCTTTCCACCCCCGCGGACGTGGCCTGCCGGGTCGTCGGCACCGCGGCCACGGCGCGCCAGCTGGTCATGAGAAACACCGTCTGCGGGCATGGCGATCTGGACGCCGATCGGGCCGAGGCCGGCATCACCGATGGATGCCATCGAGGCGCTCGGCGCGGTCAGAGCCAGCAGGCACCCTGCGAGGCCGGCCAGTGTCGTCTTGAATGTGTGTGTCATGTCCTATCCTCCCCATTGCGGGCATCAGCGCCCGGTGACGCGAATAAGCCGGATTAGCTTGCACCGCGCCAGCGGCCGGCGACCTTTGCCGCAAGCCGTCGGACCTCAGGCGCGCCGCGTCGGACCATTGCCGGTCGCGACGACCGACCAAGGTCTGATCCGGATGAATCCATTTGCCAGACCTGTCGAACCCTTGTCACTCTGGGCGCAGGAGGAGTGCAATCATGGTCAATGTCACGCCATTTGGAGTCGCGCGTCCGAAGGGGGGCTGGCATCGGGGCGGCCAAGACCTGGCGTCTTCCGCAGGACACGCGGGCGGCCTTGCCGACAAGTTCGCAAGATTGCCGCTCCACCACAGGTTCGCATGGGTCGGCAGTCTGGTCAGTCTCGGCGGAATGATCGCGATCGGCAGCTTCGTCAGCCAGTCGATCGAAACCGGTGTCGTCCGCAATTCGGCGATTTCGAGCGCGGTCTACATGGAGAGTTTCATCGCACCCCTGTCACAGGAACTGGCCGGGGCACGCAACCTGTCGCCGGATACGATTGCGCATCTGCAAGACCTCTTGGACCAACCGCCCCTCTCCGAACAGATCCTCTCTGCGAAGATCTGGCGCGAGGACGGTTTCATTGCCTTTGCGACCGACAGTGCCCTGATCGGGCGCAAGTTCGAGGCTGGGGATGACCTCGAAAGAGCGTGGGCAGGCGATCTTAACGCTACGTTCGACGAACTCGACAGCCCGGAGAACCAGCACGAGCAGAAGTTCGGCGTGCCGCTGCTGGAGGTCTACAATCCGATCCATTCCATCGTGACGGGTGAGGTCATTGCCGTTGCGGAATTCTATCTCAACGGGACCGAGCTCCATCGTGACCTGCTGACGGCACGCTGGCGGGCCTGGTCGCTGGTCGCTTTCGTCACGGTCGTGACCTTCGCCGCTCTCTTCGGCATCGTCAGATCCGGAAGCCGCACCATCGCGGCCCAGACCGATGCCCTGGCTGTCCGGCTGGACGATCTGGCGCGCATATCCGCGCAGAACACGCACCTGCGCAAACGCGTTCAGACGGCATCACGCGGTGCGGCCGAGACGCATGAACGCTACATGCGGCGCATCAGTGCAGAGCTGCATGATGGACCCGCGCAGGCCCTTGCCCTCGCCTCGCTGCGCCTGGATGCCCTGATGCGGCGGTCCAATGTGTCCCAGGAGGACGGCGAGGCACGGACCCTGCGCACCACGTTGGGCGAGGCCTTGCGAGACGTCCGCGATCTGTGCCGGGGACTGACTTTGCCGCAGCTGGAAGGCCGCAGCATCGTTGAGACCCTGGAGGCGGCCGTGAGCGCGCACGAGCGCCGAACGGGCACGACCCTCGGGCGCTTCTATGGCGAAAGCGACTTCACCGGTGAACCGGTCCCGCATCCGATCCTGATCTGCATCTACCGCTTCGTTCAGGAGGGTCTGATGAACGCCTATCGCCACGCCCCTGACAGCAAGGTCACGGTATCGTATCACACCTCCGACGACCGCATGACGGTGTCGGTCACAGACACCGGGCCGGGCTTCGACGTCTCTGCCCCCAGCGAAGGCCTCGGATTGTCGGGTCTGCGCGAACGCGTCGAAAGCATCGGCGGCGAGTTCGATATCAGCAGCCAGCCGCACGGTGGCACCCGCCTGAGGTTCACACTGCCACGGGACATATACGCATGACGGACCAGATCAGGATCGTCGTCGCCGACGACCACCCGCTTCTGCGACAGGGCGTCGTGCTCTCCTTGGTCGAGCACGGCGGCTTCTGTGTCGTCGCACAGGCGGGTTCCGGTCCGGAGGCCGTTGCCGCCGTCGAGGCTTTCCTGCCCGACATCGCGCTGCTCGACGTGTCGATGCCGGGCAACGGACTGAAGGCCGCGGCCACGATTTCCCGTCAGTTTCCCGCGGTTGGCATCGTCATGCTGACCGTATCGGAGGACGATGAGGACCTTCTGAGCGCATTGCGTGCGGGTGTGCGCGGGTATGTTCTGAAAGGCGCATCCGCGCAGGAGCTCACGGATGTCCTGCTGGCTGTCGCAAGCGGGGCGTCCTACGTCTCGCCCGCCATTGCATCCAAGGTGATCGTCGCCATGCAGGGTAAGGGCGCGCGGCGCCTGCCAGAATTCGAGGCGCTGAACGACAGGGAGATGGAAATCCTGCGATGCGTCGCCGAGGGTCTGAGCAACAAGGAGATTGCCCGCGCCACGGACCTTCAGGAAAAGACGGTCAAGCACTACATGACGAACATCATGCAGAAGATGCAGGTCCGCAACCGTGTCGAGGCTGCATTGAAGGCGCGCGATCTCGGCGTCTGAACCGTCTCCCTTTGGTCAACGTCTCCCCTGTACCCCGCCTTCACGTCGCGGCCGCTGCGAACGGGGCGAAGTCTTTCAGATCGCAGGAGCTTGATGCTGGTTTTACCGGCGTCGCGCCGATGTCCCGAAGAAGGGCTCCATGCGACACGCGCCGGAGCGATAGACGCGTCCGCATGACCGCGCGATCGCAACTCCACATCTTGCAAGGCTGTTGGCGGGTCCACATTTGTGCTCAAAGTGAAAGGACCAATGCATGAACGTGCAAAAGCTGCTGGAACAGTTTCTGGGACCCGATGGGACGACCAACCTCGGCGCTCCTCGGCAAGGGGGACGGGATGGCTTGGCCGATGCCCGTCCATCCGGCCTTGCCGGTCAGGGCAGCGACAGCATCGGCAATCTTCTGCGGTCGGCGATCGCCGGCAGCGGATCGTCCCGCCAGAGTGGCGGCGGGCTGGGTGTCCCCGGTGCCGCCATGGGGGGACTGGCAGCAGGCGGTCTGCTGGGCATGGTCTTGGGCGGCAAGAAGAAGAAGCGCAAGAAAGGCTTCGGCGGTGGCGGCGTGCTGAGCCACGGCGGCGCAGCCGTGCTGGGTGCCTTGGCACACCGGGCCTACCAGAACTGGCAAGACGGGCAGCAGGTGGCCAAAGCCCCCATGGCGACGCTGGACGATGTGCCGCAGGACGGCTCACGCTTCGCGCCGGTCACCGGGGCCGATGGCAAGCCCTTTGCGCTCGCCCTGATCGGGGCGATGATCGCCGCAGCGAATGCCGATGGTCACATCGACGCGAATGAACAGAAGTTGATCTTCGACGCCGCCGACCGTGGCGGCCTCGATGCCGAAGGCAAGGCCTTCGTCTTCGATGCGATACAACGGCCGCTGTCCCCGACGCAGATCGCAGCCTTGGCGGCGGACCGGGAGCAGGCCGCCGAACTCTATCTCGCCGTCCAGGGCGCCATGCGAAGCACTGTCGCCTGGTCTGTAAACCGGCATGCATAATTGACCCCGTATCGGGGTAATCGGCACCTTAAAATGACCCCCTTACACTGATGGTCATGATGCTCCCCAGGTCATTGGGGAGCACAGTGGGATGTTGGTGGTGGAGACGATAGCGAAGATCTGGCGGGCGTATTTTCAGGACAAGAAGTCGATCAAGCAGATTTGCCGGGATCTGCGGGTATCGCGGAATACGGTGCGCAACGTGATCCGGTCCGGTGCGACGGAGCTCATCTACGAGCGAACCGTTCAGCCGTTCCCGAAGATCGGACCGAGGAAAGACTTGCTCGACGAGATGCTGGCGGTGAATGCGCGAAAGCCCAGGCGCGAGCGACTGACCCGCATTCGAATCTTCGAGGAACTCCCGGCCCGACCCAACCATGGAAAGATTACGGGTGCTGGACGCGATGAGCCGGCTGAAGCTCTATGGCATGAAGGCCGCCTACGATGAGATCATCACCACGGCGGTGAAGCGTCAGCACGAGCCGCAACAGATCGTCGGCGACTTGCTGTATGCCGAGATCAGCGAGAGGCAGGCGCGATCCCGAGACCGGGCTTCGCATCTCGAAGCCCGCGGATGTGACGAAGATCATCGACGCCGCCGCACCGGCGCTTCAGATCATCGGCGACGATCTCTGGAACGCGGTGCAGGACCGTCTCGAGAAGACTTATGCCCGCTACGCTGGCAAGACCGCACCGCTCAACGACAGCCACCGGGCCCAATACCTGCTGTCCCGGCTCCTGACCTGTGCGTGTTGTGGCGGTTGCTATACCCTCGTCGCTCAGGATTGTTATGGCTGCTACAATCGCAAGACCAAGGGCCTGTCCATCTGCGCGAACACCAAGACCATCACGCGGCACTAGGTGGAGGCCCGCGTGCTGGCGCGGCTCCGCGCCGGACTGATTCATCCGGACCTGGCAGAGCATTTCGCGGAGGAGGTGCTCCGTGCGCTGGCCCGAGCTGCTATCGATACCGGCCCCGATCGTGACGCCTTGGCCGCGCAGATCGCGAAGGCCGATCTGGCCATCGATCGCCTGCTGAACCTGCTCGAGCAGGCCGACGACAGCGCATCGCTGCTGGCGCGCCTCAAGGACCAGGAGGCCGACCGCAGCCGCATGCAACAGGCCCTCGCCACCACACAACATGATGCACTAGCGCCGGCCTTGCCGACGGTAACCTGCCACGGGAATTTTCCTCCACCGTCGATTATAGTCCGGCCCAACCTGAGGAGGGACAATGAAACGAACGAGATTCACAGACGAACGGATCA
>NZ_FQUE01000006.1 GCF_900128995.1 Loktanella atrilutea
ATCACATTGAGGCCGATGCCGCCCAGACCGAAGACGATGGCGCGGCTGCCGTATTCCACCTTGGCGGTGTTGATCACGGCCCCGATGCCGGTGGTGACGCCGCAGCCGATGTAGCAGACCTTGTCGAAGGGCGCGTCGTCGCGGATCTTGGCCAGCGCGATCTCTGGCAAAACCGTGTGGTTGGCGAAGGTCGAGCAGCCCATGTAGTGCAGGATCGGCGTGCCATCGAGCATGCTGAACCGCGAGGTCCCGTCGGGCATCACGCCGGCGCCTTGCGTCGTGCGGATCTTCTGGCAGAGGTTGGTCTTGGGATTGAGGCAGTACTCGCACTCCCGGCACTCGGGCGTGTAGAGCGGGATCACGTGGTCGCCGGGCTTCAGCGAGGTCACGCCCTCGCCCACCTCCAGCACGACACCCGCGCCTTCATGACCCAGAATCGCCGGAAACGCGCCCTCGGGATCGTCGCCGGACAGGGTGAAGGCGTCCGTGTGGCACAGGCCGGTCGCCTTGATCTCCACCAGCACCTCGCCCGCCTTCGGGCCGTCGAGGTTCACCTCCATGATCTCGAGGGGTTGTCCGGCCTTCAGGGCCACGGCTGCACGGGTTCGCATGGGATTGCCTTTCGCTGATCGATTTGCGGCGAAGGGTCGGGGAAATCCGGCCGGACCGCAACCCCGGACCTTGCCAGCCGGACAGGGTCGCGGCATTGTGCGGCCCATGAGAATACATGTCCTGACCCTGATCGTTCCGCTGCTGGCGGCCTGCCAACCTGTCGCGACCGCCCCCGGCGCGTCCCCTGCGGGCACCGTGCCCGCCGGCGGCGATGCCTGCGGTGCATCCGCCTATGCCGACAAGATCGGCGGCCCGATGGGCGACCTGCGCTATCCGCCAGAGCAGGAAGCGCGCCTGATCAACCCCGGCGAGATGACCACGCTGGAATACAAGCCCACACGCCTGAACATCGAGATCGACGCGGCCGGCCGGATCACGGGCCTGCGATGCGGCTGATCGCGCTGGCGCCCCTGCTGATGGCTGCCGCCTGTGGCGGCGGCCCCTTGACCACGGCCAGTCCGGGGCGCGGGCCACAGACCGTCGATACATCGGCGGTGCCCTCTGGTCCGGGGGTGGAGAATTCCTGCGGCGCGGGGCGGCAGATCAGCCTGCTGGGCAAGGATGCCACGGTGCTGGAGAAGGTTATGATCCTCGGGCCGGTGCAGGTGCTGCGGCCCGGCAGCATCGCGGCGCAGGACTTTCAGCCCGACCGGATCAACTTCATCATCGGCCCCGACAACCGGATCACGCAGATCACCTGCGGCTGAGCGGAAGACGCGCGGCCTGCAGACATGCAGGTCCCCCGCGTCGCGCACTGGGTGGGGCTTTGTCACACGACGACGGGTGGACCTGCACTGTGCCCCGGATAGCGGGACGGGATGGCGTCAGGATGGGCGTTTTGCGGCCAGTGGCGCATGGTTTCGCGGCGAAATCGGGGCGGCGTCTTGATTTGGGGCGGTCAGTGCGCAAATCTGGCGCATGACCATTCAGACCCCACCGCCCTTCGTCGCGACGCCAGATGACCGCGTGTCGTTCCACCGCACCGAACTGGGGCCGATCCTGACGTTGTATGGCCGGATGGTTGCGGCGGGAGAATGGCGCGACTACGGGATTTCCGCCCTGCGCGACATGGCGGTGTTCAGCGTCTTTCGCCGCACGGCCGAGAACCCACTGTACCGGATCGAGAAGCGGCCCAAGCTGCGGCTGAAACAGGGGCAGTATGCGGTGGTCAGCATGGACGGGCAGATCCTGAAGCGGGGCAACGATCTGGCCGCCGTGCTGCGGGTGCTGGAGCGGAAACTGATCCGACCGGTGGACTGAAACCGGCGCCCGCAAAATTACATTGCAAAAAGCAAATGTTTCGCATGCGATACATATTATGTAATCTTTAACAGTATCTTAACTCAGATTGACAAACCCTCTACGCGGCGGCGGGAGGTGACCTCGCTGTGCTCGGCCGTCCGGATGCGCAGGATCGCGTTGGCGAGGGGTTCGTAGGTGACGGCCATGGCGTTGCCGTTGGCGTGGATCATCGTGGCCGCGTCCACCATCATGCCGACGTGGCCACGCCAGAAGATCAGGTCGCCGCGCTGCAGATCCGCGTCCTCTGGCAGCGCCTCGCCCAGGGCGCCTTCTTGCAGGTCGGCGTCGCCGGGACAGGGCATGTCACAGGCATGCAGGCTGGCGGCAATGAGGCCGGAACAGTCGAGGCCGCGGGTCGAATTGCCCCCCCAGAGGTAGGGCACGCCGAAATGAAGCTGCGCGATGGTGGCGGGGCTGCTGAAGGGGCGGTCGAGCGGCCTGAGATGCTTCTTGGGGATGAAGCCCTGCGGGGTTTCGTAGAAGTGGCGCCGTTCGTCCAGCACACGGACCCGCGCACCGAAGGGCAGTTGCAGCACGTCCGGGGATTTCAGATCGTCGGCGGCATAGGCATGGGTGGCGAAGGTGCCGACGCGGTGGGTCGGCACCACCTCTGCCGTCAGCCGGTCGGAGGGAACGTAGCCCACGTAGCCGTCGTGACAGTGGACGAAGGACCAGCCCGCGCGATCCTCGAGCACGCTGACGTCGGCGCCGAGCAGGAGCTGACGGTCGCGGCGGCCGTCGGGGGCGGTCATCAGGTCGGTCACCGGGTGCGTCAGCGTGGCGGGGGTGCCGTCGACCAGCGTCAGGCCGTACACCTGCCCCGCGAGGGTGCGGTGGGCGACGCGGGCATTGGCGGGCCAGAGGCGCCGGTCGGGGGTCGCGGCTTGCGTCATAGCTTCAACAGGTCAGGCAGGGCCGCGAGGATCGCGCGGGCGCCCATGCCGACGCCACCCTTGGGGCGTGCGGGCTTGGGCTGCGGGTTCCAGCCGTAGATGTCGAAGTGGATATAGGGTTTGTCGGTGAAACGGCGCAGGAAGAGGGCCGCCGTGATCGACCCCGCGAACCCGCCCGAGGGCGCGTTGTCGAGGTCGGCGATGCCGGGTTCGATCATGTCTTCGTAGGGGTCGTGGAAGGGCAGCCGCCAGACCGGATCGGCGACCTGCGCGGCCCCGGCAGTCAGCGCCGCGGCGCTGGCGTCGTCATCGGTGAAGAAGGGCGCGAGGTCGGGGCCCACCGCGACGCGTGCGGCCCCGGTCAGGGTCGCCATGGAGATCACGAGGTCGGTCTCTGCCTCGCAGGCCAGCGCCAGGGCGTCGGCGAGCACGAGGCGGCCTTCGGCGTCAGTGTTGTTGATCTCGACCGTGAGGCCCTTGCGGCTGGTCAGGATGTCCTGCGGGCGGAAGGCATTGCCCGAGATGGAGTTTTCCACCGCCGGGATCAGGACCCGCAGGCGCAGGGGCAGGTCAAGCGCCATGATCATCCGGGCGAGGCCGAGGACGGTGGCGGCGCCGCCCATGTCCTTTTTCATCAGTCCCATGGAGCTGCCGGGCTTGATGTTGAGGCCGCCGGTGTCGAAGCAGACGCCCTTGCCGACGAGGGTGAGGTGCGGACCGGTGTCGCCCCATGACATGTCGATCAGCCGCGGCGGCGTGGCGCTGGCGCGGCCGACGGCGTGGATCATCGGGAAGTTTGACGACAGCAGGTCGTCGCCGGTGATGACGTTGATCCGCGCGTCATGGCGGCGGGCGAGGCTGCGGGCCGCATCCTCGAGATCCGCGGGGCTCATGTCGCTGGTGGGCGTGTTGATGAGGTCGCGGGTCAGCGCCTCGCCCGCCGCGATGGCCTCGATCCGGGGGGCGTCGATGCCGTCGGGGGCCACCAGTTGCGCCGCGTCGGGCTTGGGCTTGGTGTAGCGGTCGAAGCTGTAGGATTCGAGGAGCCAGCCGAGGGCTGCATCCTCCAGCGCCTGACCGTCGAGGCCGGAGGCGATCGCGTAGGTGCCGGCGGGCAGCTTGCGGGCGGCGGTGGCGGTGACGAAGCGGGTGCGGCGGCGGGTGGCGGCACTGCCCTGCCCCACCAGCGCCATGGCGATGGCGCCGTCGGCGCCTGGCACCAGCAGGATCGCACCGGCGGCGCCGGTGAAGCCGCTGGCCTGCGCCCATGCGCGGGCGGACTGCGGGATCGTGTCGGTCGCGTCGGCGTCGATGATGTGAAGGGGGATGGCCGCAGAGTCGGGAGCGGCGAAGGTGGCAGGCGTGCGGTCGGTCATCGGGGGTTCCATTCTGGCTCCCCCTCAGGGTAACGGTCTGGCCGGTGACGGCAAGGCCGGATCAGAAGTCGCGGAAGTCCCAGACCTGTCCGATGGCATGGTCGAAGCCGCGTTCGAGGCGCGAGAGCGTGGCTTCCAGCGCGATCCCGTCGCGCTGGCGGGCGCAGATACCGACGTGGCGGGCAGCGGCCGCGACCTCTGTCAGGCCGATGCCCTGCGCCACGGCGGCCATGCGGCCGGACTGGCGGGCCAGTTCATCGAAGCCGGCGATGGCGCGCACGTCATGCAGGCGGGTCAGTCGGATCGCCAGATCCTCCAGCGCGCGGCAGATCGTCTCCTCCGCCGCCGTGTCGCCCAGATCCTTGTAGATCTCGCTAAGCGGACCGGGGTCCATCGCGGGGTTGCGAGTGCACTCAAGAATGGTAACGATGCTCATCGGATCGGGCCTTTGGTCAGGATGCTGTCGATGGACCACTTCTAGGACTTGCGTGGTCACCATTTGGTTGACGCACGTCAATGAAATCCCTCGAACTCCTGTCAAATACGCCTTAATCCTGTCGTAAATGCCGAAGGAGTGATCGCCATGCAGTTCGCCAAACCGCTGCCGGAATATCTGGTCAAGCGCTACCACGGCTGGAAGGCCACGACTTATACCGAGAACCGGAGCTGGTACATGCGGCTGGCCGAGGACGGGCAGCATCCGCGGGCCATGGTCATCTCCTGCTGCGACAGCCGGGTGCATGTGACCTCGATCTTCGGCGCGGATCAGGGCGAGTTCTTCATCCATCGCAACATCGCTAACCTCGTGCCGCCATTCACGCCGGACGGGCAGCAGCACGGCACCTCTGCCGCGGTGGAATATGCGGTCACGGCGCTGAAGGTCGCGCATGTGGTCGTGATGGGCCATTCCAGTTGCGGCGGCGTGCTGGGTTGTTTCGACATGTGCGAGGGCAAGGCCCCGCAGCTTGACGAGAAGACGAGCTTTGTCGGGCGCTGGATGGATATCCTGCGGCCCGGCTACGACCGGCTGGCGGAGGGCGACGACAAGACCCGCCTGCGCGCGCTGGAGAAGGAGGCGGTTCTGGTCAGTCTGGAGAACCTGATGACCTTCCCCTTCGTCAAGCAGGCGGTGGACGACGGGATGCTGTCGTTGCACGGGCTGTGGAACCATATCGGCGAGGGCACGCTGGAATGCTACGACCCGGCGACCCGCCGGTTCGCGGCGGTCTGAGACGCGGTCATGGCAGATAAGGTCAAGGGGCCCGCATCCTACTTTCCGGCGATCGAGGCGAAATACGGACGTCCCATCGCCGCATGGAAGGCGCTGATCCGGGAGCAGACCGGGCTGACGCACATGGGGTTGGTCGGCTGGCTGAAGGACACGCACGGCATGGGGCACGGCCACGCGAACGCGCTGGTGGCCGACACGCTGCGGGAAGACACGAAGGACGGCAAGGGCTGAGGACCCGACGCCCCGGCGTCAGTCGCCGCGCGCGTGGCTGTCGTGGCGGGGGATCGCGGCAAGCAGGGCGGGATCTGCGTTCTGCATGTTCACGCCCATCTTTGCGCGGTCGGTGTCGCGGCTGGCCCAGTGGGTCAGCACGCCGCAAATGTCGCAGCGGTGCAGCGCGATCGTCCGTTCACCCCAGATGTAGGCCTGCGTCGCGCCCGATATCCGCACCTGTGCGGGCGGGAAATACGCCCAGAGCGCGCCGTAGCGGCGGCAGATACTGCAACTGCACTGGTTGAGGTCACGCGGCAGACTGGGCAGCGTCAGCGTGACCTGTCCGCAGTGGCACTGGATTTGCATTGGTGAACCCTCCGCTGGATCAAGCCGAACATAGCGCGGCAGAGCGGCGCTGTCCGCATCGATGATGCTGCGGGCGCGACCTATGACGCGTAAAAAACTATTTTTGTCGGGTTTACTTTCCTGAGCGATTTAATAAACATTGCCGCAGGACATCGGGATCGAAAGGACACCCCTGAGATGACGCGCACATGTATCATGATGATGACAGTGGCCGGCCTTGCCACGCAGGTGCAGGCCGAGACGTCGCAGGCGCAGGTGGTGGAAACCTATGCCGATATCGCAGAGGCGGGGTATCGCGATAGTCTGACGACCGCCGAAGCGTTGCGCGATGCCATCGCGGCGCTGACAGAGGCACCGTCCGAATCGACGCTGACCGCCGCCCGCGCCGCGTGGCGCGCGGCCCGCGATCCCTACATGCAGACAGAGGTTTTCCGCTTCGGCAATCCCATCGTCGACGACTGGGAGGGACGGGTGAACGCCTGGCCGCTGGACGAGGGTCTGATCGATTCCGTCGCCGACGGTTATTTCGGCGCCGGAGAGAACGAATTCGCGCAGCTGAACGTGATCGCGACGCCGACCTTCACCCTGTCCGGGCAGGAGGTCGATGCGACCGAGATCACCCCCGCCCTGCTGTCGGACGTGCTGCAAGAGGCCGACGGCAGCGAGGCGAATGTCGCCACCGGCTATCACGCGATCGAGTTCCTGCTGTGGGGGCAGGATCTGATCAGCGACGCGCCGGAGGCGGGACAGCGGCCCTGGACCGATTATGCGCAGGGCGACGCCTGCACGGGCGGCAACTGCGACCGGCG
Source organism: Loktanella atrilutea (assembly GCF_900128995.1). Taxonomy (GTDB): domain Bacteria; phylum Pseudomonadota; class Alphaproteobacteria; order Rhodobacterales; family Rhodobacteraceae; genus Loktanella; species Loktanella atrilutea. The sequence continues at coordinate 6,803 of NZ_FQUE01000006.1, forward strand.
GGCCGCCTATCTGACGGTGGCGGCGGACCTGCTGGTCGACGACCTGTCGTTCATGGTCGACCAGTGGGCCGATGACGGCGCGGCGCGGGCGGCGGTGACGACGGACCCGCAGGCCGGGATCGCTGCCATGCTGACCGGCATCGGCAACCTGTCCTATGGCGAGATGGCGGGCCAGCGGGTGAAGCTGGGCCTGATCCTGCACGACCCGGAGGAAGAGCACGACTGCTTTTCCGACAACACGCCGAGCAGCCACTACCACGACGTGCTGGGGATGCAGAACGTCTGGCTGGGCAGCTACACCGGCCCCGACGGTGACGTGACGACCGGGCCTGCCCTGCGCGACGTGGTGGCCGAGGCCGATCCAGAACTGGCCGAGACGCTGACCGCGCAGCTGGCCGACACGGTCGCCGCGGCGAATGCGCTGCGCGATGCGCAGGCGGAGGGCATGCACTATGACATGCTGCTGCAGGTCGGCAATCCGGAGGGCGAGGCGCTGATCACCCCCCTGATCGACGCGCTGGTGGATCAGTCCCGGTCGATCGAGCGGGTGTCGCGGGCGTTGAACGTGAACGGCGTGGTGGTCGAGGGCGACGACACGCTGGAGGCATCTGGCGAGGTCTTCAAGTGATGCGATTGCGCGGCGGCCTTGCGGGTCTGGTCCTGATGGCGGCGGTCCCTGCGGGGGCCGCCCCTTTGCTGGATGCGGACACGCCGCTGCTGCCGCGCACGTCGGACGAGGCGGCGCGGATCGCGGCGGTCACGGCGCCCACCACCGACTTTTCCGCGCCGGAACGGTTCGAGGACAAGCCGGGCGGCGGCGCAAGCGTGCGGGCGCGGACCACGGCGGATGCCTTTTCCGACCCCTCGGCCAATATCGGGCTCGAGGGGCGGATGACCTTCAACCTCGGGAACGGGCTGTTCACGCGCAACTGGGTGTCGGCGCCGGCCTCGACCGCCGCGTCGGACGGGCTGGGGCCGCTGCTGAACGCCGCCGCCTGTCAGGCCTGCCACGTGAAGGACGGCCGCGGGCGGCCGCCGGTCAGCGAAGGCGAGGCGCCGGTGTCCCTGTTCCTGCGGCTGTCGATCCCGGCGCCTACGCCGGTCGATTTCGACGCCGAGATGGCGCAGGTGGCCGACTGGATGGCCACGGTGCCGGACCCGGTCTACGGCGGGCAATTGCAGACCTTCTCCCTGCCCGGCGTCCCGGCAGAGGCGCGGCTGGAGATCGACTATACCGAAACGCCGGTCACGCTGGCGGGCGGCGAGGTCGTGCACCTGCGCGTCCCCGACTACACCATCGCCGACCCGGCCTATGGCGGGCTGCCGGCCGACCTGATGACATCGCCGCGCGTGGCGCCGCAGATGATCGGCATGGGCTTGCTGGAGGCGATCCCGGCGGCGGAGATCATGGCGAAGGCCGATCCCGAGGATGCGGACGGCGACGGGATTTCCGGGCGCGCCAACATGGTGATGTCCGCGGTGCAGGGCGCGCCCGTGCTGGGGCGGTTCGGGCACAAGGCGGGCATGCCGTCGGTCCGCGAGCAGTCGGCGGCGGCGTTTTCCGGCGACATGGGGCTGTCCACCTCGCTGCACGTGAACGCAAGCGGCGACTGCACCGAGGCGCAGACGGCCTGCATCGATGCGCCCTCGGGCGTGGATGCGGGCACCGGAGTGGAGGTGAGCGACGAGAGCCTCGACCTCGTGTCCTTCTACGCCCGCAATCTGGGTGTGCCGGAGCGGCGGGATGCGGGTGACCCGCAGGTGCTGCACGGCAAACAGGTGTTCTACGAGGCAGGCTGCACGTCGTGCCATACGCCGAAGTTCGTGACCGGGCGGGATGCGGAGAATTCGGCGCAGAGCTTTCAGCTGATCTGGCCCTATACCGACCTGCTGCTGCATGACATGGGGCCGGGTCTGGCCGACAACCGGCCCGAAGAGCGCGCCAGCGGGACCGAGTGGCGCACGGCGCCGCTGTGGGGGATCGGGCTGACGGAACAGGTGACGGGCCACGCCAGTTTCCTGCACGATGGCCGCGCCCGCACCCTGATGGAAGCGGTCCTGTGGCACGGTGGCGAGGCGCAGGCGTCACGCGATACCGTGGCCGCCCTGCCGAAAGACGACCGCGACGCCCTGATCCATTACCTGGAAAGTCTGTAGCCCATGCGCCTGTTCACTCTCGCCCTGCTGACCCTGCCCCTGCCCGCCCTCGCCGACGATGCCGTCGACCGGGTGGTCAGCGATTTCGCCGTGCCGCATGTCACGGCCTTCGCCGAGACGACCGCGGCGCTGGCACAGGCGGCGGAGGTGGATTGCACGCCCGGAAACGCCGGCCTGCTGGCCGCCTGGAACGCGGCGATGGATGCATGGCTGGGGGTGCAGGACCTGCGCTTTGGCCCGCTGGAGCAGGGCAGCCGGCGGCAGGCGATCGCCTATTGGCCCGACGTGGATGGCCACCGCCCCCGCGCCCTGTCGCGCATCCTGACCGGGCAGGACCCGGTGCTGGACAAGCCAGAGACGTTTCCGGGGCAGCCGATCTCTGCCCGCGGGCTTTACGCGGTGGAGGCGATGCTGTTCGACCCGCAGTTCAACGATTACGGCGCAGGCGATCCGGGCTGCGTGCTGGTGCAGGCGATGACCGCCGATCTGGCCGGGTCGGCCGCGGCGGTGCAGACCGCGTGGCAGGACGACTTCGTCACCGTGATGCGGACGGCGGGCAACAAGCGGAACGCGCGCTTCCTTGATGCCAGCGAGGCGCGGCAGGTGGTCTTTACCGCCCTTCTGACCAGCATGCAGTTCGACATCGACGAACGTCTGGGCCTGCCGCTGGGCACCTTCGACCGGCCCCGGCCCAAACGGGCCGAGGGGCGGCTGTCGGGCCGGTCGCAGCGCAATCTGGAACTGTCTCTCGTGGCGCATGCGGAACTGGCCCGCGCGCTGGTGCCCGACGCGGCCGACGCCCCGCGCACCCACGCGGATTTCGAGCGGGTGATCGGGCTGGCGCAGACGCTGGACGATCCTGACTTTTCCGGCGTCGACGACCCGGCCGAGCGATTCAAGCTGGAGACCTTGCAGACCGCGCTGATCGCCCTGCGGGCGGATGTCCATGCGGAACTGGGCAAGACGCTGGATGTCAGCATGGGCCTGAATTCACTGGACGGAGACTGACCCATGACCACGCGCCGCGCCTTCCTCGGCAGTCTGCTGGCTGCCGGCGCCCTGCCCCGGCTGAGTTGGGCCGATGCGGGCAGTCCCGCGTTCCTTGCCGCGGCGCAGGAGCCCGACGGCGGCTTCGCCGTCTTTGGACTGTCGGCAGCGGGCATCGAGACGTTCCGCGTGCCGCTGCCCGCGCGCGGCCATGCGGGGGCGGCGCATCCCAGCGCGCCGGAGGTCGTGGCCTTTGCCCGCCGGCCGGGCACCTATGCGCTGGTGATCAATGCGGCCTCTGGCGCGGTGACGCGGCGGCTGGCGGCGGAGGATGGGCGCGAGTTCAACGGGCATGGGGTGTTTTCGGAGGATGGCACGCTGCTCTATACCTCCGAGGTGGTGGCCGAGAGCGGCGAGGGCCGGATCGGGGTCTGGTCGCGGGACGACGGCTATGCCCGGGTGGGCGAGTTCGCATCCGGCGGGATCGGGCCGCACGAGGTGATTCGTCTGCCGGGGACCGAGACGCTGGTCGTGGCGAACGGCGGCATCCAGACGGGTCCGGGGGACCGCGAGAAGCTGAACCTCGACACCATGGCGCCGAACCTGACCTATCTGACGACGGACGGCGATGTGGTGCAGCGCGTGGCGCTGGCGACGGAGCTGCACCATGCCTCGATCCGGCATCTGGCGGTGAATGATGCGGGGCGCGTGGCCTTTGCGATGCAGTGGGAGGGGGACGTGACGTCGGCCCCTGCCCTTCTGGGTCTGCACGACCTGGGCGATGACGCGGCGCGGCTGGTGCAGGCCGGGCCGGAGGCCCATGCGGCAATGCAGGGTTATGCGGGGTCGGTGGCGTTCTTCGACGGCGGCACCCGCGTCGCCATCTCCTCGCCCAAGGGCGGGCGGGCGCAGGTCTTCGATGCGGAGGGCGCGTTCCTGTACGAGATCGCGCGGGCGGATGTCTGTGGGCTGGCGGGGGTGGGCGACACCCTGTTGCTGACCGACGGGTTCGGCACGGTACTGGGGATGCAGGGCGAAACGCCGGCCTGGCACACGCGGTTCCGGCGGGCCTGGGACAATCACGTCGTCAAGGTCTGACGCCCCTTGCCTTTGACCGCGCCGGGTGCGGTCATGGGGCGGGGAGGATCCTTCATGAGACATGCCGTCACGCTGCTGGCGCTGATCGCGGTCGTGGTGTCGCTGGTCGTGCTGCAGGACGCGCGGCGCGGGCTGACGATCGAGAGCTTTGCCGTCGGACAGACGCCGGTGACGCGCTATGCCCGGCAGGGTGCCGACGGGCCGGTGGTCGTGGTGGCGCATGGCTTTGCCGGGTCGCGGCAGATGTTGCAGGGCTACAGCCTGCCGCTGGCGCAGGCCGGATACCGGGTGTTTGCCTTCGACTTTCAGGGCCACGGGCGCAATCCGGTGCCGATGTCGGGGGATGTGACGGCCCTCGACGGGACGACGCAGCGGCTGGTGGACCAGACGGCGGCGGTGATCGATGCGGTGGCGAATGGCGGGCCGGTCGCGCTGCTGGGGCATTCCATGGCGACGGATGTGCTGGTGCGGGTGGCGCGCGGGCGTGACGATATCGGGCCGGTGGTGCTGCTGTCGGCCTTTTCGCAGGCGATCGACGCGACGCATCCCAAGGACTTGCTGCTGGTGACGGGGGCGGGAGAGCCAGGGTTGAAGGGCTTCGCGGTGGAGGCCGCGCAGATGGTCGATCCGGGCGCCGTGGCGGGCGAGACGGTGACGGCGGGCGACGTGACCCGGCGGGCGGTGATCGCGCCGTGGGTGGAGCATGTCTCGATCCTGCACAGCCGGCGCGGGCGGGCCGAGGCGGTGGCCTGGATCGACCGGGCCTATGGGCGGACCTCTGACGTGGCGATCAGGCATACGGGCTGGGCGATTCTGGGTTTGCTGGGCGGGATCGTGGCGCTGTTCGGGGCGGTGGCGCGGGTCTTGCCGGTGACGCCGGTGGCAGCGATGCCCCCAACATTGGCCCTGTCACAGCGGCGGCTGGCGGTGGTGACGCTGGTGCCGGTGGTCGTGGCGCCGGTGGTGTCGGTGCTGGTGGACCCGCAGGGCCTGCCGGTGCTGGTGGCCGGGTATCTGGCGCTGCATCTGGCAGTCTTCGGGCTGCTGCAGCTTTGGCTGATCCGGCGCTGGGGCGGGCGGTGGGGCGCGTTCTCTCCCCTTGCCTTCGTGCTGCTGCTGGGGTGGAGCGTGGTGTTCGGCGTGGCGCTGGACAGGTATGCCGCAAACTTCTGGCCGGTGGCGCAGCGGGTCTGGATCATCGCTGCGATGGCGCTGGGGGCGGTGCCGTTCATGCTGGCGGATGCGCTGCTGACGCACGGGGCATCGCTGCGGCGCAGGTTCGTTCTGCGCGGCGGGTTCATCCTGTCGCTGGGGATCGCGGTGGCGCTGAACCCGTTCGAGCTGTTCTTTCTGGTGATGATCGCGCCCGTGGTGCTGCTGTTCTATGCGGTCTTCGGCACGATGGGGCGCATGGCCGGGCGGCGGGCGGGGCCGCTGGCGGCGGGGCTGGCGCTGGGACTGGTGCTGGCCTGGGCGCTGGGCGTCAGCTTTCCGCTGTTCCGGGCGTGAGGTAGGGGCGCAGGAGCGTCATGACGTCGACCCTTGCGCCAAGGCGCGCGGCGAGGAGGAATGTGCCGCCGAATTTCCGTTGCAGCAGCAGCACGTCGATGGGCAACGGCGGGGGGATGAAGCCGTCCTCGGCCAGCGCGATGCCCTGACGCTGGAGGCGGCGCGAGAGGGTCTGGTCGGCGAAGTCGAACCGGGGCACGTCGAGGGCGGCGAAGACCTCCTGCATCATGGCGATGATCTGCGCGCGGTGCGCGGGCCGGGTGGAGGGGCCGATGAAGCCGATGTCTTCGGCGCAGTGTTCGAGGGCCGCGGCGTCGCCCGCCAGACCAACGCGGATCAGGGCGCTGTAGCGGGCGGCCGTTTCGGGCGCGATGTCGCGGGCGGCGCCGAAGTCGAGCAGGACGATGCGGCCGGTGTCGGCCTGCCAGCGGTAGTTGGCGAAGTTGGGGTCGGTCTGCATCGCGTTGAAGGTGAAGAGCTCCGCCAGCGTCAGGGCGATCAGGTTGTGGGCGATGCGGTCGCGGGTGGCCTGCGGGGCGTCGGCGGCGGATTCGATGGGCGTGCCGGGGACGAAGTCCATGGCCAGCACCTGCGGGGTGGTGAGGTCCGCGTGCAGGCCGGGAACGTGGAACTGCGGCCGGTCCGCGAGGAGCGTGCCGAAGCGCTGCAGCTGGGCCGCCTCTCGCAAATAGTCGGTTTCGTCGTGGAGCTGCTGGCGCGCCTCGGCGAGGTAGGGCGCGAGGTCGATGCCCTTTGGCAGGAGGCCGGTCATGCGGATCAGGGCGCCGACGTTGGTCACGTCGCTGTCGATGCTGCGGGCGACGCCGGGGTATTGCACCTTGATCGCGAGGGTGCGGCCGTCGCGCAGGACGGCGCGGTGGACCTGCCCGATGGAGGCAGCGGCGATGGGGCGCACGTCGAAGGTCTTGAACCTTTGCAGCCAGCCCTTGGGCCACTGGGCGTCCAGCACCTGCCGCAGCTGCGCGGGCGGCATGAAGTGGGCGTCGTCGCGCAGGCGGGCCATGATCTGCGCCAGTTCCGGCGGGAGCATGTCGGTGGTGTCCATCGAGACGAGCTGTCCGACCTTCATCGCGGCGCCGCGCATGTTGGCGAGCTGGTCGGCGATGCGGGTGATGTTGCCGGGGGTCAGCAGCAGGTCGCGCATGGCGGGGCGCTGGCCGCGGCCCAGCTGGCCGAGGCCGTTCAGCGCCATGTTGCCGGCGACGCCGGCGGTCATCGTGCCAAGCCGTGTCAGCCGCGAGAGGCGGCCAGAGGGCACGGGAACCGGGCGGCCGCGGGAGGGGGTGTCATCCATCCCCGAGAGCTAGCGGGGATGGTGTCGCCGCCAAGGCGGCGCGATTGTCGCAGGTCAGGCGGTATATGCCCTGATCGCGGCCCCTGCCCCGTCGGCCCAGATCATGCGCAGCCAGCGGTCGAAGGCCGTGGCGAAGCGGTCGTTCCGGCCGAGGTCGCCGTAGAGGGGCTGGTCGAGCCATGCGGCGGGGCGGTCCTTCGCGGCTTTCGCGGCGGCCTGAAGGTCGGACCAGATCGGGTCGTTCGGTTCGATCGTAGTGCCGTCCTCTCGGGTGCCTTCGCACATGCGGGTCCAGAGCGCCTCGACCAGGGCCAGCCCCTCGACCGGGGTGTCGCTGGCGAGGGCGTCGCGGATCACGGGCAGGACGAAGCCGGTGTGGCGCGAGGAGCCGTCGAAGGCGACGCGGCGGGTGGTGTCGCGGATCTGGGGGTTGGCGAAGCGGGTCTCGATCAGGTCGACGTAGGCTTCGGGCGTCATGCCGGGGACGGCGTGGACGTGGGGGACGATCTCCTCGGTCTCGACCTTGCGGAAGAGGGCGTGGATCAGGGGATGTTCCATGCAGCCGGCGATGGTCTCGACGCTCAGGATCTCGCCCGCGTTGGCGATGACCTGATGGCCGCCGTTCAGGATGCGGATCTTCATGGATTCGAAGCTGTGGACGTCGTCGGTGATGGTGGCGCCAACGTCTTCCCACGCGGGCCTGCCGGCGCAGAACTTGTCCTCGATCACCCACTGGCGGAAGTTCTCGTGCGTGACGGGGACGGCGTCGGCCACGCCGAAGTCGCGGGCGAGCGCCAGTTCAGAGGGGCCGGTGGCGGGCACGATGCAGTCGACCATGGAGTTCGGGAAGGTGCAGTTTGCGTCGATCCAACCGGCGAGGTCGGGATCGGAGAGGCGCGCGAGGCCCGTGATCGTCTGGCGCAGGATGTCGCCGTTGCCCTGCAGGTTGTCGCAGGACTGGCAGGTGAAGGGACCGCTGCCCGCCGCGCGGCGGGCGCGCAGGGCGGCGACGATGGCGCCGAAGGCGGAGCGCGGCGCGTCAGGATGGGCGGCGTCGTGGGCCATGTCGGGGTGGGCCGCGTCGAAGGTGCCGTCCTTCTGGTAATAGCCGCCCTCGGTCACGGTCAGGGCGACGATACGGATTTCAGGCGCGGACATGGCGGCGATCAGGGGGGCGTTGTCGTCGGCCACGGCGATGTAGTCGATCATGGACCCCGTGACCTCTGCCGATTTGCCGGCGGGGTCGAGCTCGATCAGGGTCGTGAGGCAGTCCTGGGCCAGCATCTTGTCGCGCGCGGCCGCGTCGGCGGGGCGGACGCCGGCGCCAAGGATAGCCCAGTCGCGCGCCTGTCCTGCGTCCATCAGGCGATGCAGATACCACGCCTGATGGGCGCGGTGGAAGTTGCCGAGGCCGATGTGGACGATGCCGGGCGACAGGTCGGCGCGATCGTAGGACGGGACGCGCACGTCGTCTGGCAGGTCGGACAGGGTGGCGAGGGACAGGGGGGTGGCCATGATGGGGCTTTCAAAGGGGTCTTGAAGGGTGACGGGCGGTCAGCTCATCCACTGGCCGCCGTCGACGTTGTAGCATTGCGAGACGATGTAGTTCGCCTCGTCCGACGCAAGGAAGACGGCCATGCCGGTCAGGTCGGCGGGGACGGCAAAGCGGCCGGCGGGGACGCCGGCGGCGACCTCTGCCTTCTTCTGGCCCAGCTGTTTGCCTTCCAGTTTGGCGAACATGCTGTCGACGTGGTCCCAATGCTCTCCGTCCACGACGCCGGGGGCGATGGCGTTGACGTTGATGCCGTGCTTGATGAGGTTCAGGCCCGCGGACTGGGTCATCGAGATGACGGCGGCCTTGGTGGAACAATAGACCAGCACGAGGGGCTCGCCGCGACGGCCGGCTTGGCTGGCCATGTTGATGATCTTGCCGCCGTGGCCCTGTGCGATCATCTGGCGGGCGGCGGCCTGCATGGTGAAGAGCGTGCCCGCGACGTTGACGGCATAGAGCTTGTCGTAGGAGGCGCGGGTGATGTCGACGGTTTCAGCCGCATCGAAGAGGGCCGCATTGTTGATCAGGATGTCGAGCTTGCCAACCTTGTCCACGACGGTGCTGATCGCCGCGTCGATGCTGGACTGGTCGGTGACGTCGAGCTGCACGGCGTAGGCGCGGTCGCCAAGGTCGCGTGCCGTGGCCTGTGCCGCATCCATGTTGATGTCGGCGATGGCGACGGTGGCGCCCTCACTGATATAGCGTTCGGCGAAGCCGCGACCGATGCCGCGGGCGGAGCCGGTGATGAGGGCCGATTTGTCGGTCAGGCGTGTCATGCGATGCGAAGGCCCTGCGCGTCGAAGCGATGCAGGTGCTGCATCTGCGGCTTCAGGTGGATGGTGTCGCCGTGCTTCAGACCGACCTCTCCGCCCGCGCGGACGGTCATGGGTTCGTCCATCTCGGGGATGTGCACGTGAAAGAAGGTGTCGGAGCCGAGGTGTTCCGCCACGCCCACGCGCCCGGTAAAGGTGCCGCCCTCTGGCACGACGTCGAGGTGTTCGGGACGGATGCCGATGGTGGCCGCGTCATGCTTTTGCGCGGTAGCACCGGTCAGCAAGTTCATCTTGGGGCTGCCGATGAAGCCCGCGACGAAGGTGTTGCGGGGGGCTTTGTACAGATCCAGCGGCGAGCCCACCTGTTCGATGTGACCGGCGCGCAGGACAACGATCTTGTCGGCCATGGTCATCGCTTCGACCTGATCGTGGGTGACGTAGATCATCGTTGTGGCGAGGGTCTTGTGCAGTTCGGAGATTTCCATCCGCATGCCGACGCGCAGGGCGGCGTCGAGGTTCGACAGGGGTTCGTCAAAGAGGAACGCGGCGGGTTCGCGCACGATGGCGCGGCCGATGGCGACGCGCTGGCGCTGGCCGCCCGAAAGCTGGCCCGGACGGCGGTCGAGGTAGTCGGTCAGGTTCAGCGCGGTCGCGGCCTTTGCGATGCGGCGGTCCTGTTCGTCCTGCGGCATGCCCGCCATCTTCATCGGGAAGGCGATGTTCTTGCGGACACTCATGTGCGGGTAGAGCGCGTAGCTTTGGAACACCATGGCGAGACCGCGCTTGGCGGGGGGCAGGTCGGTGGCGGGGTTGCCGTCGATCCGGATCTCTCCGCCCGAGACATCCTCCAGCCCCGCGATCAGGCGCAGGAGGGTCGACTTGCCGCAGCCCGAGGGGCCGACGAAGACGACGAATTCGCCATCCTCGACCGTCAGGTCCAGCGGCGGGATGACTTCGACGTCGCCGAACTTCTTCTGGACCTTGTCGAGTGTGATGCGTCCCATGGTGGTCTCTCCTATTTGACCGCGCCGAAGGTCAGGCCCCGGACGAGTTGTTTCTGGCTGAACCAGCCCATGACGAGGATCGGCGCAATGGCCATGATCGAGGCGGCGCTGAGCTTGGCGTAGAACAGCCCCTCCGGCGCCGAGAAGCTGGAGATGAATTTCGTCAGCGGGGCCGCGCTTACGGTGGTCAGGATGATGGTCCAGAACGCCTCGTTCCACGCGAGGATGATGTTGAGCAGGATGGTCGAGGCGATGCCGGGCACGGCCATCGGGGTCAGGACGTAGATGATCTCGTTGCGCAGGCTCGCGCCGTCCATCCGCGCGGCTTCGAGGATTTCGCCCGGGATTTCGCGGAAGTAGGTGTAGAGCATCCAGACGATGATCGGCAGGTTGATCAGCATCAGGATGACCACCAGCAGGATGCGGCTGTCCATGACGTTGAAATACTTGGCGATCAGGACCAGCGGATAGAGCACGCCGACGGCGGGCAGCATCTTGGTCGAGAGCATCCACATCAGCACGTCCTTGGTCCGCCTGCCCGGCACGAAGGCCATGGCCCAGGCGGCGGGGACGGCGATGATGATGCCCAGCAGGGTCGATCCCACGGCGATGACGATGGAGTTCATCAGGGCCAGCGGGTAGTTCGAGCGGCCCAGCACGGCGGTGTAATTCTCTGTCGTCCAGTCGAAGAAGAACCAGACCGGCGGGTCGGCGATCGCCACCGCTTCGGCCTTGAAGCTGGTCAGGAAGGTCCAGAGGATCGGAAAGAAGATCAGCAGCCCGAAGAACCAGGCGAGGACCGTCCACATCATCTTTTTGCGGGGGGAGATTGCGCGTGCCATGTCTGCGTCCCTTCAGGTGTCGAGGTTCTTGCCGACGATGCGCATCAGGAAGATCGCAACGATGTTGGCGAGGATGACGGCGACGATGCCGCCCGCGCTGCCCAGGCCGATGTTCTGGCTTTCCAGCACGCGCTGGTAGACGAGGTAGGTCAGCGTGCGGGTACCGAAGGCGCCGTTGGTGGTGACGAAGATTTCCGCGAAGATCGACAGAAGAAAGATCGTCTGGATCAGGATGACCACGGTGATCGCGCGGGAAAGGTGCGGCAGGATGATGTACCAGAACCGGCTGTAGCCCGGCGCGCCGTCCATTTCGGCGGCTTCGAGTTGTTCGCTGGACAGCGACTGCACCGCGGTCAGCAGGATCAGGGTCGAAAACGGCAGCCACTGCCACGCCACGATGACGATGATCGAGAAGAGCGGCGCCTGACTGAGGAAGTCGTAGGGCTGGGCGCCGAAGAACTTCCACAAATAGCTGAATAGCCCGTTGTCGGCGTTGAAGAACATGTTCTTCCAGACGAGTGCCGACACGGTGGGCATGACGAAGAAGGGCGCGATCACGAGAATGCGGACGATCCCCTGCCCGAACATCGGCTGGTCGAGCAGAAGCGCCAGCGCGATGCCGCCGCCGATGGTGATGACGAGGATGCCCGCGACCATCTGCAGCGTGACGATCACCGAACTGATGAAGCTGTCGGAGGTCAGAAAGGAGACGTAGTTGTCGAAGCCGATCCATGCGTCGAAGGTCGCCCGCAGCGGACGGTAGTCCGCGAAGGAGAAGTAGAGCGTCATGCACAGCGGCACCAGCATCCACACCAGCAGCACGAAGACGGCCGGTGCGATCATGATGCGTGCGGATGCCTTGGAATGTTCTGTCGCCATGACCGGCTCCTCCCGTCAGGTGATCGGATGCTTGCGAAGATCGCCTGTGACCTGCGAAAGGACCCGGATGGTCTGACCGGGGGCAGGATGCCCTGCCCCCGGTCCGTGGTGCGCCGGGCTTAGTAGCCTGCGGCTTCCATTTCCTCGGACGTGATCGACTGGGCGTTTTCCAGCGCCTGCTCGGCGGTCTGGTTGCCGGCCAGCGCGTCAGAGAACTGCTGACCCACCTGGGTGCCGATGCCCGCGAATTCCGGGATCGCGACGAACTGCACGCCGGTGTAGGGCACTTCCTGCACGCTCGGGTTCTGCGGATCGGCAGAGTTGATGCTGTCGAGCGTCATCTTGGCGAAGGGGGCCGCATCCAGGTATTCCTGGTTCTCGTAAAGGGACTTGCGCGTGCCCGGGGGCACGTTGGCCCAGCCTTCTTCACCGGCGACCAGTTCCGTGTAGGACTGACCGGTGGCCCAGCTGATGAAGTCCTTGGACACGTCGACCTTCTTGGAGGACGACGGGATCGCCAGCGACCATGCCCAGAGCCAGTTGCCGCGCTTGCCCAGACCGTTGTCGGGGGCCAGCGCGAAACCGACCTGATCGGCGACGGTGCTGTCGGTCGGGTTCGTCACGAAGGATGCGGCGACGGTCGCGTCGATCCACATGCCGCACTTGCCCTGCTGGAACAGTGTCAGGTTTTCGTTGAAGCCGTTGTTGGCGGCGCCGGCGGGGCCGGATTCCTCCATCATGCCGAGGTAGAAGTCGATGGTGTTCTTCCACTCTTCGCTGTCGAACTGGGGCTTCCAGTCCATGTCGAACCAGCGGGCGCCGAAGGAGTTGGACATGGCGGTCAGGAAGGCCATGTTCTCGCCCCAGCCGGCCTTGCCGCGGGCACAGATGCCGTTGATGTCGGCATCGCGGTCGGTCATCTTCTGCGCCGCTTCGCGGATGAAGTCCCAGGTGGGGGCCTCGGGCATTTCCAGCCCGGCCTTTTCCATCAGGTCCTTGCGGTACATGACCATCGAGGATTCACCGTAGAACGGCGCGGCATAGAGCGTGCCGTCGACGGTCAGGCCGCCGGCGATGGCGGGCAGCAGGTCGTCCTTGTTCCAGTCGTCGGACATGCCGTCCTCGAGAGAGGTCAGCCAGCCGTTCTTGCCCCAGATCGGCGCTTCGTAGGTACCGATGGTCATGATGTCGTACTGGCCGCCACCGGTAGAGATGTCGGTGGTCACGTTCTGACGCAGCACGTTTTCTTCCAGCACGACCCAGTTGATGGTGTTGCCGGTTTCCTGCTCCCACTGGGGTGCAAGTTTCTGCATCCGCACCATGTCGCCGTTGTTCACGGTGGCGATAGTGATCTCTTCCGCCATGGCGGCAGAGGCGAGGCCGACGAGCAGGCCGAAGCCCACGGTCGTGCCGAGGATTGTCGTCTTCATATTCATTGAAAGCCCTCCCAAGCCTTTTACACGCGTCAAGTCTAGGCGGAGCGTTCGCCCCCGGTCAACACAAAATTTCGATAATCCTTGCCGCAGCGCAGCAATCGATCATCGCTCACGCAGAACTTCGGATCTTCATCACCCCGTCCATCAGCTTTACGATCTGATTTCCGGTCTGATTTTCCGCGCGCAACTTTTCCTGCAACCGGTCCACGGCGGCCTGTCCGATGGCATCGACATCCTGCGCGACGGTGGTCAGCGGCGGGCTGGTGAAGGGGCACAGGGGGTAGTCGTCGTGGCCGGCGATTCGCAGGCCGCCCCGGCGCAGGGCACCCGGTTCCAGCCCGTGCTGCGCCGCCGCGCGCAACGCGCCGATGGCGACACGGTCGTTGACGCAGAGCACGGTGCTGTCAAGCAGCGCGCCGCGGGCGAAGTGGTCGGACATCACCGCCAGACCATGCGATTCGAAGTAGGCACCGGGGGCCGTCATCTCGGTCCCGATGACGACGGGTTCGAGGTCGCGTTCGATCATCCGGGCGATATAGGCATTCTCGCGCTCGACCGCGTTGAAGTTCACCCGCGGCATGGCGAGGAATACCGGCGGGCTGCCGACCCGGCACAGGTAATCGACCATCATGCTGGTGCTTTGCTTATGATCGGTACCGACGAAATCGACGCCTGTCAGCAGCTTGGGGCGGGAATCGAACAGGACGAAGGGCATGCGGGCGTTCAGCCTTTCGTAGACGTGCAGGTCGCTGTGGTTGCCCAAGGGGGCCACGATCGCGCCGTCGACGTTCATCGACAGGAAGGTCTCTGCCGCGCGGGCCTCGATCTCCGGGTCGGAATGGGAGCACTGGCTGATGACAGTGTACCCCGCCGCCATCGCCGCGCGTTCGATCGATTCGAGCAGGCGGGTGAAGAAGAGGTCGTTGAGATAGGGTATGATGACGCCGATCATGCCGGTCGTCTTGCGGTTCATCCGGGTCGCGAAGAAGTTCGGCGTATAGTCCACCCGGTCCAGCCCGGTGCGAATCCGCTCGACCGAGGAACGGCTGACCTTGGTCGGGTCCTGAAAGTAGCGCGACAGCGTGGGACGCGAGACGCCGATGGCGGCGGAGAGCTCCTCCATGGTGTGGATTTTCGGCTTCGGCATGGGTCTGATCCTTTGCAGATCGGCTCTGCCGGAAAAGGGTATGACAAAAATGCGGCGCTGTAAGCCGTCAATTCTTTACATCGGTAAATTATTTTGACCGCGGGACTGGACGGGGCGGGAACCTCTGCCACAGGCGCCGACCGGCTGCGGTCCCGCGGGCCGCAACGGTTGACGGCACCATGGCAAGCCTTAAAGAAGGACTGGCATCCGCGCAGACCGGCCCACCGGTCCGGACCGGTGCGTTGGGGAGGACGGCAGGACAGTGTTACGTAGTCTGAGTTTCGTGGCGGCCGCGATCAGCCGGCTGAACTGGGCGATCGGCCAGACGTTTTCATGGCTGAGCCTTGGCATCGTGCTGGTCTGCTTCACCGTCGTGGTGCTGCGCTATGTCTTCGCCACGAGCTTCCTCTGGTTGCAGGATCTGTATATCTGGCTGAATGGCGCGATGTTCATGGCAGTCGCAGGCTTTGCCCTGCTGCGTGACGATCATGTGCGCGTCGACATCTTCTATCGCCCCGCCCGGATGCGGACACGCGCCGCCGTCGACCTGCTGGGCGTGCTGGTCTTCCTGCTGCCATTCTGCTGGATCGTGCTGGTCTACTCCCTGCCCTTCGTGCAGCGGGCGTGGTCGTACCACGAGGCCTCGGCCAACGTGGGCGGGATGCCGGGGCTTTATATCCTCAAGACCTTCATCATCGGCTTTGCCGTGCTGCTGGCGCTGCAGGGCATCGCCATGCTGTGCCGGTCGGTGCTGGTGCTGGCGGGGCGTCCCGAACTGGTGCCAGCGATGATGGCCTATCCCGTCAAGGCCGCCGATGCCGAGGCACAAGCGATCGAAGGACTGCACTGATGGATCCGGTCACACTGGGCGAGACGCTCGCCGGTCTCATGTTCTTCGGCATCATCGGCTTCCTGCTGCTGGGCTTTCCGGTCGCCTTCTCGCTGGCCGGGGTCAGCCTTGGCTTCGGCACGCTGGGCTGGGCGCTGGGCGTGTTCGATCCGTCGAATTTCGGGTCTCTGCCGAACCGCTATATCGGGTTCATGACCAACGAGGTGCTGGTGGCGGTGCCGCTCTTCATCTTCATGGGGGTGATGCTGGAGCGATCACAGATCGCGGAGCAGCTGCTGCTGACGATGGGCAAGCTGTTCGGCAACCTGCGCGGCGGTCTGGGGATTTCGGTCATCCTCGTCGGCGCGATGCTGGCGGCCTCCACCGGGGTCGTGGGGGCGACGGTGGTCACGATGGGCCTGATTTCCCTGCCGGCGATGCTGCGGGCGGGCTATGATCCCAAGATCGCGACGGGGGTGATCTGCGCCTCGGGCACCCTGGGGCAGATCATTCCGCCTTCGACCGTGCTGATCTTCATGGGGGACATGCTGTCTGGCATCAATTCGCAGGTCCAGATGGCCAAGGGCAACTTTGCCCCGGTGCCGGTGTCCGTGGGCGATCTGTTCGCGGGCGCAATCCTGCCGGGGCTGCTGCTGGTGGGCCTCTACCTCGGCTATACGATCTTCAAGGCAGTGGTCGATCCGCAGTCCCTGCCCGCCACGCCGGTCAGCCCGGAGGAGCGCGCGACGCTGGGCCGCGACATCATGGTGGCACTGGTGCCGCCCCTGTTGCTGATCATGGCGGTGCTGGGGTCGATTCTGGGCGGAATCGCCACGCCGACGGAAGCCGCCTCGGTCGGGGCGGTCGGCGCGATGATCCTTGCCGCCCTGCGCTGGCGGCTGTCGTTCTCGATCCTGCGGCAGACGGTGATCAGCACGGCGACGATCACCTCGATGGTCTTCGTGATCCTGCTGGGCGCGTCGGTGTTTTCCGTCGTGTTCCGGCTGATGGGCGGCGACAACCTGGTGCACGAGTTCCTGTCGACACTGCCGGGCGGCACGCTGGCCGCGGTCGCGGTCGTCATGGCGATCATGTTCCTGCTGGGGTTCATCCTCGACACCTTCGAGATCATCTTCATCGTGATCCCGATCACGGCACCCGTGCTGCTGGCGCTGGACGTGGACCCGGTCTGGCTTGGTGTGCTGGTCGGCGTGAACCTGCAGACGTCCTTTCTGACGCCGCCCTTCGGCTTTGCGCTGTTCTACCTGCGCGGGGTGGCGCCCGCCGACCTGCCGACCTCTGCCATCTACAAGGGGATCATCCCTTTCGTGATCCTGCAGATCATCGCGATCGCGATCCTGTTCGCGTTCCCCGGCATCGTGACCTGGCTGCCGCGGCTGATCGCGGGGTGAATGGTGTCGGACCGGCGGGTGCCGGTCCGATCCGCCGGGGGGCCAGCCCCCCGGACCCCCCGAGGTATTTTCGACGAGAAGAAGGGGGACCGCGTCCGGCACGGCAGACGAAAAAGGCCCGGACGGGATGTCCGGGCCTTTTGCATCTTGCGCAGGCGGTAAGCCTCAGAGGGTGAGGTACTTTTCGCGCGCCTGGACGAAGGGAGCGTCGATTTCCTGGGTGCGGGTGCGCAGGATCTTGAGCGACTCGACGAAGCTTTCCGCCGTCTTCTTGACCATGGCGTCGCCGTTGTCGCGCAGGTCGGTCAGGACCTCCATCGAGGCCTTGGCGCCGGCTTCGAGGATGCTGTCGGGGAACTGGTGAACCATGACGCCGTGGTCGTTGACCAGCGTCTGCAGCGCGCGCGGGTCGTTGGCGACGAAGTCGGCGGCGACCATGTCGTATTCCGCCTGGGAGCAGTCCCGCACGATGGCCTGCAGATCCTCGGGCAGGGCCTGATACTTCGCCTTGTCGACGACGAGTTCCGTGGCGAGGCCCGGTTCCACGAAGCTGGGGAAGTAGTAGTTCTTGCAGACCTGATAGAAGCCCAGGGCGAGGTCGTTGTAGGGGCCGACGAATTCGGCGGTGTCAAGCGTGCCTGACTGCAGCGCCTGGAAGATCTCTCCTGCCGCCATGTTGGTCACGGTGGCGCCGAGCTTTTCCCAGACCTGGCCGCCGAGGCCGGGCGTGCGGAAGCGCAGGCCGTTGATATCCTCGACACCGGTCAGTTCGTTCTTGAACCAGCCGCCGGCCTGCGTGCCGGTGTTGCCGGACAGGAAGCCCTGCACGCCGAACTGGTCGTAGACTTCGTCCCAGATCTCTTGCCCGCCCATGAAGCGGACCCAGGCGCCGAGTTCCTGCGTCGTCATGCCGTAGGGCACGCCGGTGAAGAACGACAGTGCCGCGGACTTGTTCTGCCAGTAGTAGGCGGCGCCGTGCGACATCTCTGCGGTGCCGTCGATGACGGCATCGAGGGACTGCAGCGGCGGCACCATTTCACCGGCGGAGTAGACCTGCACGGTCAGGCGGCCGCCGGAGGCGGCGGTGATGCGGTCGGCCAGACGCTGGGCGCCGACGCCGAGGCCGGGGAAGTTCTTGGGCCATGTGGTGACCATGCGCCAGGTCGTGTTGCCTTGGGCGACGGCGGGTGCGGCGAGGGCCGTGGCGGTGGCGCCGAGCGCGCCGGTGCGGATGAATGAACGACGATCCATTGTGTAACCTCCTGTGACAATGATCACGGGGCCGCCGGGTTCTGGCACGCCCTTGACGCGCAGTCAAAGCAGGCAGCGTGCGCCTTGTCCACCGTCCAGCGCCCGGATCGGTGCAAAAACGGACGGATGGGGCGGTGCGGCGGCGGTCGGGTGCTGCGGGTGGTGACCGGTGTCCTCGGTGACGCTGAGTTCGGTCCTTCGATAGGCGCGGCGGACGCGGGCCAGCGGGTTGGACAGGACAAAGCCCGCGACCAGCGGGGCGACGCCGGGGATCAGGCGATTGGGGGTCTGCTCGCCAGATCGGAAGGCGTGGCGGCGGTGGCGACGTCGGTCCGTATCAGGTGGGCATGGCGCAGGAAGGCAGAGCCGCGGTGCGTCAGGGTGATGCCGCGGGCGCGGCGGTCGAAAAGGGCGACGTCGGGGTCGCGTTCCAGCAGCTGGATCGCCTCTGGCACCGAGGATCGAGGGATCGACAGCGCCTTTGCCGCGCGCGAGATGGACCCCAGTTCTGCCGCGGCGACGAAGACCTGAAGCTGGCGGAAGGTGAAGACCATGGCGCGGTCCGGCCTTTGGGCGGGCGTGAGTCCTGCATCGGTCAGGCCGGTGCCCGATCAAGCCCGGATCGTGCCGCACGTGGCTTAGCGCAGGCTGGTGGCGCCCTTCGTCGGGGTCGTCGCATCGCCCTGCCCGGCGGCGCCGGTCTGGCGCAGGCGCGGTGGCCGGCTGGCCCGTGCCGCATCGGCCATGCGGGCGGCGACGTAGCAGATCAGCACCGCGATGGGCGGTAGGATCCACGGCAGGACAGGCATGTCGCCTTCTGCGATCATCAGGATCTGGCCTGACAGCGACAGCATGGTGCCCAGACCGAACACAAGAAGGCCGTGACCGCCCATCAGCCGCAGCGGACCGGCGGCGCGCGAGGCACAGAGGCGTGTGACGACGGGCAGGCAGGACAGGACGTAGACCAGCAACAGCATGTGCAGCAGGCGCGGCAGGGCGAGGATCGTCTTGTCGTGGGACACGACATTGCGCGGTGCACCCAGCGCGCCCAGCTGCGCCATCTTGTGATTCATCACCTCTGCCAGCCCCGGCATGTGCCGCCAGGCGAAGGCGAAGACCAGCAACGCCAGGGCGACGGCGAAGGCCGGACGGGACACGGGCACGAGGCGGCGGTCGTTGCGATGCCGGACGCCGATCACGAGACCCACGACGAAGATGAACTGCCATGCGGCCGGGCTGAGGAACCAGTTGCCGCCGCCCGGCGCATAGGGAATGTTCCATCCTTGCTGGCCTGCCACCAGCCAGAGCGCGGCGCTCGCGGCCAAGGTCAGCCACGGCGCACGGACTGCGGCGGCGAGGACGAAGGGCGCGCCGATCAGCAGGACGATATAGGACGGCAGGATGTTGACGTAGCCAAGCTGGTAGCGCAGCGTGGCCAGCCCCAGCAGGGCGGGACCGGTCTTGTCGTAGATCAGCGACAGGCCGTGCATCTCGCGGAACTCTGCCCGGTAGAAGGTGGTGGCCGACCAGGCGAAGAGCGCTAGCGCCAGCACGCTGAGCAGGATCTGCACGGTATAGAGCGTCCACGCGCGCCGCCACATCGGCGCGATGGCATCCCAGAGCCGCCCTTCCCGCGAGAGCCAGCGGGCCACGCCGGGCGAATAGGCGATCCCGGCGGCGATGCCCGACATGATGAAGAACGCCTCTGCCGCGTCGGAGAAGCCGATGTTGCGGACGGTGATGTTTTCCCACGGGTTGCCGGGCATGTGGTCGATGACGATCATCATCAGCGCAAGGCCGCGGAAGGCGTCGATGCGCGGGTCGCGGGGGCGCGACGGGGCGATCAGGCCCTGCCGGATCGGAATCAGCTTGGCGTCAGGCCGAGCGGGCGATTGCGCCATGGGCCACCCCCTCTGCCGGGCGGTCGATGTCGAGACGCCGGCGATAGCCCGCAATCACCGGAGACAGGGCCGTATCCTCGGGCACGGCAAAGAGCCAGCCGCCGCCGGACCACGAGGTCGTGGCGATCAGCAACGGGGCGAGGATCATCGGCACCGTGACGGGCAACAGCCAGAGCACGAGGTCCGGGGCCGCGAAGAAGACGAAGGCCGAGGTGGCGAGGCCGATCAGGACGATCCAGCGCCCGGCGCGCCAGCCGTCGGCCAGCGACAGCCGCCCTTCGCCCCTTGCGGTGGCAGGCCAGCCACCGTCGCGGCCCGAGACGACCTCTGCCACGGCGCGGGTCTGGTACATCAGCATCAGGGGGGCGATCAGGGCGGTCAGCAGGGTTTCCGACAGGACCGACAGGGCAGACCGGCGGCGGCCGCCGAAGGCGGCGCTGCGGTTGGTCGCGATCGACTCCAGCAGGATGGCGATCTTGGGCAGCAGCAGCAGGCCGCCGACACCGCAGGCCAGCGCCACGATCTGCGTGGTCTTGTCGTCGGGGAAAACGGGAAAGAGCTGGTAGGCGTCCGGGAAGTAATTCGGCGCGCCGGCGGTGGCGGTGGCCAGCAACGAGACGATCAGGAAAGCGCCCCAGGCGACGGACACGAGGTAGGACAGGATGCCCTGCACGAAGACGAAACGGCTCCACCCCCGTAGCCCCGGCGCGCCGAGCAGGCGGATGTGCTGCAGGTTGCCTTGGCACCAGCGGCGGTCGCGGCGGGCGAAGGCGAGCAGGTTTTCGGGCCCCTCCTCGAACGAGCCGCCGATGCGGGGGTCCATTTCCACGCGCCAGCCGCCACGGACCAGCAGCGCCGCCTCGACGTAGTCGTGGGACAGGATGGTGCCGCCGAAGGGGGGCGGCCCCGACAGTTCGGGCAGCGCGCAGCATTGCGCAACGGCGCGGACGCGGGTGATGGCATTGTGGCCCCAGAACGGTCCGGCGGGCCCTTGCATCCTGGCCAGCCCGCGGGCGAAGACGGCGGAGTGGAAGCTGGCGGAGAACTGCATCGCGCGGCCGAAGAGGGTCGTGGCACCGACGATGCGCGGCAGGGTCTGCAGCAGGCCGATGCCGGGGTCCGCCTCCATCCGGGCCACGAGGTGGTGGATGGTGGCGCCTTCCATCAGGCTGTCGGCGTCGAGCATCACCGCGTAGATGTAGGCGCCGCCGGAGGTGCGGATGAAATCCTCGACATTGCCGGCCTTGCGGCCGTGGTGGTCGGTGCGGGCACGGTAATAGACGCGGTTCGGCCCTTCACGTTCGCTGAAGAGCGATGAAAGCGCCGTCTGTTCGGCCTTCAGCGCCAAGGGGTCGGAGGTGTCGGAGAGGATCGCGAAATCGGCGGGCACACCTGCGTCGCGCATCGACTGGCGCATGGCGGCGACCCGGGCGCAGACCTCGACCGGGTTTTCGTTGCAGATCGGGACGAGGATGACGGTCGCCGGGAACGGGCCGTCGGGGAGATCGACCTTTGGCAGCGGGCCGAGGGGCGGCACGCCGATGAAGGCCTGTGCCGCGCCCCAGGCCAGCCAGGCCGTGGTCAGGGCGATGAGGGCGACGGCTGCGGCATCCCAAGGGTCGAAGCCCGTGTTCAGGCCAGCCTGAGCGAGCGTCGCCGCGGCTGCGGCGGCGCAAAGGCCCGCAAACACCAGACCCGCCAATCGGGACAGGCGGGTCGATGCGGGTTGCAGATGGGGTTGCGCGGAGGCCGCAGGACGCATGTCAGGCGTTGCGCAGGAACAGGCGGCTGAACGCCATCACCAGCGCACCGACGCGGTCGCGTTCCAGCACCTGACGCGGCATGTCGAGCGGAGCATAGGCAGGTTGCCAGTCCGCAGCGGTGCCGGCGACCTCGGTCGTGTCGTTTACTCTTTGAGCCATTGGTATACCCAGGTTTCTGTCAGCGGCCGGTCGCCTGCACCCAGATGGGCCCGCAGTTCGACGGTCGCGTTATTGTCGGCAACAACCTCGATCACGAGGCGCCACATGTGATCGTGTCCATCGACCTTCTGCAGCACCTCTTGCGTGATGGTTCCACCGACGACGTCCACTTGGGCGCTAACGGGGGAGTCTTCAATAGGTTCCCCCAGGGACGCACCTTCGAAATCGATGACGAACTTTCGCCGGTCCGTGCGCGGCTTCAGGCCGCCGACGCCTCCATTTCCGGCAAGGGTGCGCGAAACCTGTGCGAGTTGCGAACTTGCGCCCGCAGGCTCCGCCCCCCACAGCAGGCGGTAGGACAGGCGCTTTTCGTCGCCGCCCTTAAAGTCGCCGGCGGGGATCCAGAAAGCGACGATGTTGTCGTTGGCTTCCAGCTCTGACGGGATCTCGATCAGGCGGACATTACCGGTGCCCCAGTCGTCCAGCGGCTGCACCATCAGGCTGGGCCGCATTTCGTAATGTGCGCCAGCGTCAAGGTAGTCGTCGAAGCCGCGATGCCGTTGCACGAGGCCGAAGGACTGCGGCGCGGGGGTCGAGAAATAGGAGTTCGCCAGCCGCGGCGGGTTATTGAGCACACGGTAGAGCGTGTTCGCTTCGGTGTTGATGACCAGCGCCTCGCTGTCGTGGACCCGTTCGCGATAGTCGTCGAAATGGCCACGGTCGTTGGGCCCGAAGAGAAACATCGAGGTCAGCGGCGCGATGCCAAGCTGCGCCACGTCGTTGCGGAAGAAGAGGTCCGTGGTGACGTCCATCGTCGTCGTCTCTCCCGGCGTCAGCACGAAGCGGTAGGCCCCGACGACGGACTGGCTGTCGAGCAGCGCGTAGAAGCGGATCGCGGTGTCGCCGGGGGCGGGACGTTCCAGCCAGAAGGCCGTGAACATCGGAAATTCTTCCTCTTCCGAGGTTGCGGTATTCACCGCGAGGCCGCGGGCGCTGAGGCCGTAGCGGTTGCCCGCCCCCAGCGCGCGGAAATAGCTGGCGCCGAGGAAGGACACGACCTCGTCATAGCGGTCCGGGGCGTTCAGGGGCGCGTTCAGGCGGAAGCCCGCGACGCCCGGCAGGTCGGTGCCGGCGGGCATCAGTTCTGCCGCCTTGCCGTAGTAGTTGAAATCGTCGGTGGTAAAGACCAGCGGGCGGGCGCGGCCTTCGGCGACCTCGAACAGTTGCACGGTCGTGTCGAAAAGCCAGCCGGGGTGGTAGGCATGCAGAACCGCGGTCGCGGCCGGACCGGCCCAGAGGGCACTGTCTTCCTTGAACTGGATGTTGCGGTAGGCGTCGTAGTCCAGATCGGCGAAGGGTGCACCAAGGGAAGCGACGGGCTCGTAGTCGCTGCCCGCCATCGTCTTGGCCCGGGCGATCAGGGTGTCGTAGTCGAAGGGGACCGCGTCGTTGGCGGAAGCCGTGGCCTGCTGTGCGGCCAGACGGGCCGACGGCAGAACAGCGGCAAGCGCGGCAACGGACAGGCCGCCGCGCAGGAAGGTCCGTCGCGACGGGTGGAACGGGCGGGCGGGCATGGGCATCTGGCGTCGGCTTCCGATTCGTGCTGCACTGCAGAATGCACGGCAAAACCTCACGACTTCAAGACACTCCGCGATATTGCGCGAAGATTTGCTTGGCAGGGTTCGGGACGCTCGACGGCTGACGCAGGGTCAGCCGTGGTTGCCCGCGTGTTGCAGGTGATCGACCGAACGGCCCGCCGCTGCGGCCTTGCCCTCTGCCGCCCAGAGAAGGCCGCGACGCAGCATCTCGGCCGGGGGGCCATCGGCGATCACGGATGCACGGTGGCCCAGCGCATTGTAGTAGACCCGGCCAAGGCCCCAGGCCCGTGTCCAGGCGACGGGCATGTACACCGGGCCGTTGGGGCTGTGATACCATGTCACGACATCGGTGCGGGTGGTTGCCAGCACGATGTTGGCGGGGTCAGTGTGCAGGTAGTATTGCTCTGTCTCGACGTCGAAATCCGGCAGGCCGGCGACGAGGGGGTCGTCGGACGTGATGGTGATGCGATGCTTCACCCCGTCGCCGCCGGGATGGGCGACCCAGTTGGCGCCGGTGATGAATTGCCAGAGAGGATTGCCGCGGAAGGCGTCGCACATGCCGCCGTGACAGCCTGCGAGGCCGGTGCCGCGGGCCACGGCCTCTGACACGTTGGTGGCGGCCGTGCGGGACAACTCTGACATCGTCCAGACCGGGACGATCAGGTCGAGGGATCGCAGCAGGTCGGGATCGTCGAAGGGCGCGAGGCTGTCAGTCATGGTAACATCGACGCCTTCCGCCACCAGCATGTCGCGGAACAGGGCGGCGACGCGGTCGGGTTCGTGGCCGTCCCAGCCACCCCATGTGATCAGGGCTTTCATGACAGTGCTCCTTTCAAGGGTCGTCGCGGCGCACGCCGGACAGGCGTGGCACGGGGGTTGCAACCGCGTCGCGCAACACGATGGGTTCGACGCGGCCCGGCCGCCGGGTGGCGGCGGCGCGGCGCGGGGCGGCGGGTCGTGCGGGGCGTCGGAACGGGCGCATCAGCAGCGACCAGAGCATGCGGATCAAGGCCCAGCCCAGCAGGAAACCCACGCCCCCCGTCACGACGCCGGCGGCGGTCACCGGCATCGCAGGGCGATAGTCAGCCCACGTCGCGGCAAAGGTGGCAGGATCGCCAAGGCGCTGCGGCATGGTGATGCGGTCCAGCGGGCTGGCGGCGCGCAGGGTGGCAAGGTTGTCGGACAGCACGGCATAGCGGCGGAAGGTGCGGCGCATGTCGGCCTGCCGGTCGGCAAGGAAGGGTGTGCCGCTCAGTTCCGACAGGGCCTGCCCCCGGGTCAGGCCGGCCCGCATGGCCGAAGCCTCGAAATCCGTGACGACGATTTCCAGCGCATCCACCTGCCCCGCGAGGCGTTGCAGGTATTGCTGCGCAAATTCAGGATATTGCGAACATACGGCCGCACCCGCGATGCCACCGGCAAGGGCGAGGGTCCGGATCATGGCGCGACCGGATCGTCGAGCCATGCAAGGACCCGTGCGGCGTCCTGATCGGGGGGATAGACCGGGTAGTTCACCTGCGAGATCACGCTGTCGCGCAGAATCAGGGTGCAGCGTTTCAGAAGGGTCATACCGTCCGCCTGGAACGTCGGCAGGTTCAGGGCGCGGGTCAGCGACAGGTCCGCGTCCGACAGAAGCGGATAGGGCAGATGCAGGCGGCTGACTGCCTCGGCCTGCCAGGCGGTGGTCTGGGTCGAGAGGCCGAAGAGGTGGTCGACGCCCCGGTCGCGCAGATCGGCGAAGTGATCGCGGTAGGCGCAGGACTGCGGCGTGCAGCCGCGTGCGCCCGGCGTCGCGTCCCAGTCAGCGGGCAACGGGCGGTCGGGGCGCCCGGTCATCGGGTAGATGTAAATCACCGCGAGGCCGGGCAGCGCCGAGAGGTCGACGGTGCGGCCATCGGTGGCGGGCAAGGCGACCGGCGGCATTGCAAGGCCGGTCAGATGCGCGGCCCCTCCATCGTCGCGCGGCGCGGGGATCGTCGTCCAGTCGACGGAGGTGAGTGACATGGATTGCCTCGGGCTGCTCTTGTTTTGCGAAGAGTGTGCCGCGAGTCGGGGCGGTCTGTCCACCGGCAAGGCTTGGGGCGGCGCAAGCGCCGCCCCGGTGTGACATCAGATGCCGTCGTAGATCGCGGCGATGCGGGCGATGGCCTCTTCCGGCGCGATCTCCTCGCTTTCGCCCGTCCGGCGCGAGGTGAGTTCGACGACCCCGGACTTGAGGCCGCGCGGCCCCACGGTGATGCGCCACGGCAGGCCGATCAGGTCCATCGTGCCGAACTTGGCCCCTGCCCGCTCGTCCCGGTCGTCGTAGAGCGGATCGAGGCCGCGGGCCTTGAGCTTGGCGTAGAGGTCCTCGCAGGCAGCGTCGGTTTCGCCGTCACCCTGGCGCAGGTTGACGATGCCGACGTGGAAGGGGGTCACGCCTTCGGGCCAGATGATGCCCTTGTCGTCATGGCTCGCCTCGATGATGGCGCCCAGAAGGCGGGAGACGCCGATGCCGTGCGATCCCATGTGGACGGGCACGGACTTGCCGTCGGGGCCCTGCACGGTGGCGCCCATGGCGTCGGAATACTTGGTGCCGAAGTAGAAGATCTGCCCGACCTCGATGCCGCGCGCGGTGCGGCGGCGTTCCTCGGGGACCTGCGCAAAGACCGCCTCGTCATGCGTCTCGTCGGTGCGGGCGTAGCGCGAGGTGAACTCCTCCAGCACCGCCGCGCAGGCGGCCTTGTCGGTGAAGTCGATGTCGCGGTCGCCGAAGGTCAGGTCGGTGATCTGGCTGTCGTAGAAGACCTCGGATTCGCCCGTTTCGGCCAATACGAGAAATTCGTGCGTGTCCTCGCCGCCGATGGGGCCGCTGTCGGCGCGCATCGGGATCGCTTGCAGGCCCATGCGTTCGTAGGTGCGCAGATAGGTGACGAGGTGGCGGTTGTAGGCGTGCAGCGCGTCTTCCTGCGTCAGGTCGAAGTTGTAGCCGTCCTTCATCAGGAACTCGCGGCCGCGCATCACGCCGAAGCGGGGGCGCGTCTCGTCCCGGAACTTCCACTGGATCTGGTAGAGCGTCAGCGGCAGGTCCTTATAGCTATTGACGTGCGCGCGGAAGATGTCGGTGACGAGCTCCTCTGCCGTGGGGGTGAAGAGCATGTCGCGCCCGCCGCGGTCCTTGATGCGCAGCATCTCGTCGCCGTAGGCGTCGTAGCGGCCGCTTTCGCGCCACAGGTCGGCGGACTGGATCGTCGGCATCAGCATGGCGAGGTGGCCTGCCTTCGCCTGCTCCTCGTGGACGATCTGCTCGATCCGGCGCAGGATCTTGTAGCCCATCGGCAGCCAGGAATAGATGCCGGCGCTCGCCTGCTTGATCAGTCCCGCCTGCAGCATCAGGCGGTGGCTGACGATCTGCGCCTCGCGCGGGGTTTCCTTGAGGACGGGGAGGAAGTAGCGCGACATCCGCATGAGGGGTTCGACCTTCTGAGCTTGGGTTTGCGGAACTGTCTAATCGGCCCCCTGCCCGCCCGCAAGCATGGCTTGCCCTGTGCGCGCCGCTGCGGCATTGAGGGACGAACCCGCACAGAGGATGAGCCGATGGCCATGTCACCGCGCCAACAGACGCTTTACTGGGGCATCGCCGCGGTGGTGTTCTTCGTCCTTCTTTACCTGCTGGGCAACGTCATCATGCCCTTCCTGCTGGGCGGGGCCATCGCCTATATCCTCGACCCCGTGGCGGATCGGCTGGAACGGCTAGGTCTCAGCCGCGCGATCTCTGTCGCGATCATCTCGCTGGTGGCGCTGGTGCTTTTCGTGGTGATCATCCTGCTGGTGATCCCGACCCTGATCAACCAGCTGACGGATCTGATCGCAACCGCGCCGGAGCTTTTCAACAAGCTGCAGGGCTGGCTGACGGCGCGCTTCCCCGACCTGCTGGAAGAGGGGAGTTCCATCCGCACCCAACTGAGCAGCATTGGAGAGATGATCCAGTCGCGCGGCGGCGAGGTGCTGAACACGGTGCTGTCGTCGGCGATGGGGCTGGTGAACGTCATTGTCCTGCTGGTCGTGGTGCCGGTCGTGGCGGTCTATCTGCTGCTGGACTGGGACAACATGACGGCGCGGGTCGATGCGTTGCTGCCACGGGACCACGTCAACACGATACGCGACCTTGCACGACAGATCGACCGGACGCTGGCCAGCTTCATCCGGGGTCAGGGCCTCGTCTGCCTGATCCTCGGCGTCTATTACGCCGTGGCGCTGGCGCTGGTCGGCCTGAACTTCGGGCTGGTCGTGGGTGCGGTGGCGGGGGCGCTGACCTTCATTCCCTACGTCGGCGCCATCGTGGGCGGCGGGCTGGCGATCGGGCTGGCGCTGTTCCAGTTCTGGGGCGACTGGGCGTGGATCATCGCGGTCTGGGCGATCTTCCAGTCCGGCCAGTTCGTCGAAGGCAACATCCTGACGCCGAAGCTGGTCGGCAACTCCGTCGGCCTGCACCCGGTCTGGCTGCTGTTCGCGCTGTCGGTCTTCGGGTCGCTGTTCGGTTTCGTGGGCCTGCTGGTCGCCGTGCCGGTCGCCGCGGTGATCGGCGTGGTGATGCGCTTTGCACTCGACCGCTACCGTGCCAGCGACCTGTACCGCGGCGCGACGGACCGGTGAACATGGCGCACCAGCTGACCTTCGACTGGCCGGTGGGCGTGGCGCTGGGAGACGAGGATTTCTTCGTCGCCGCCCCCAACCGCGAGGCCTATGCCATGGTCGGCGCACCCGCCGCATGGCCGCAGGGCAAACTGGTGCTGACCGGGCCGGAGGGATCGGGCAAAAGCCACCTTGCCCGTGTCCTTGCGGCGCGCGCCGATGCCCGGATCGTCGCGGCGGGCGATCTGCCGGACGACCTGCGCCCCGACGGCGCCGTGGTGGTGGAAGATGCGGACCGCCTGCCCCGTGCGCGCGAGGAGGCGCTGTTCCACCTGCACAATCACATGGTCGCGCACCGGTTGCCCCTGCTGCTGACCGCGCGCAGCCTGCCGGCACGCTGGGACGTGGCGCTGCCCGATCTGGCCAGCCGGATGCAGGCGACGACGCCCGCCAGCATCGCGGCACCCGACGACGCCCTGTTGCAGGCGGTGCTGATGAAGCTGTTCGCGGATCGCCAGATCCTGCCGCCGCCGGGCGTCGTCAGCTACCTTGCGGCGCGGATCGAACGGTCCTTTGCCGCGGCGCAACGGATCGTCGCGGCGCTCGATGCCATGGCGCTGCAACACAAGCGGGCGATCACCGTGAAGCTGGCGGCGCAGGTGCTGGACAGCCCGGCGTGACTGTTGTGAGACTTGTCACACGCCTGCCATGAAAACCGGTCAGAAGGCCCCGATGATGAACGCTGATTTTCTGGAACACGGCGCCCCCGACCCGGTCGCGCTGGACATCGACCTGACCACCGCCGACCGCTTCGTGAACCGCGAACTGTCGTGGATCGGGTTCAACATGCGCGTGCTGGAAGAGGCGGAAAACACCCGCGTGCCGCTGCTGGAACGCCTGCGGTTCCTGTCGATCAGCGCCACGAACCTTGACGAGTTCTATACCGTGCGGGTCGCGGGCCTGCGCGAGCTGGCCCATGCGGGCAACACGACGCCCGGTCTGGACGGGCGGACGCCCGCGGAACAGCTGGGCCTGATCGACGTGAAGGCACGCGAGTTGATGGACCGTCAGCAGACGGTGTTCCGCGCCCTGACGACCGAAATGGCGGCGGCGGACATCCATATCCTCAACCGCACCGACCTGACGGAAGAGGATATCGCCTTCCTCGGTGATTTCTTCCTCGAACAGGTGTTTCCGGTGCTGTCGCCGCTGGCGATCGATCCGGCGCACCCCTTCCCCTTCCTGCCGAACGAGGGCTTCGCCCTTGCGCTGCAACTGGAACGCGCCAGCGACAAGCGGGCCCTCCGGGCCCTGTTGCCGGTGCCGGCGCAGATCAGGCGGTTCGTCCGGCTGCCGGGCGATGATTTCCGCTTCGTCCCGCTGGAAGAGCTGCTGCTGCAGTTCGTCGGGCGGCTTTATCCCGGCTACAAGGTCAAGGGGAACTGCGCCTTCAAGGTGCTGCGCGACAGCGATCTCGAGCTTGAGGACGAGGCCGAGGATCTGGTGCGCGAGTTCGAGGTCGCGTTGAAGCGCCGGCGGCGCGGCGAGGTCGTGCGGCTGAAGATTTCCGACAACGCCCCCGCCCCGCTGCGGGTGCTGATCATGCAGGAGTTGCATGTGACGGAGGAGGAGGTCGTCAACGTCGACGGGCTGATCGGCATTTCCGATCTGGCGGAACTGGTGCTGGACGACCGGCCGGACCTGCTGTGGCCGCCGTTCAGCCCGCGGGTGCCGGAACGGGTGCAGGACCACGACGGCGACATGTTCGCGGCGATCCGGCAGAAGGACATGCTGCTGCATCACCCCTACGAGACCTTCGACATGGTGATCCGCTTCCTGACGCAGGCGGCGCGCGATCCGGACGTGGTGGCGATCAAGCAGACGCTGTATCGGACATCCAAGAAGTCGCCCATCGTCGAGGCGCTGTGCGAGGCGGCGGAGGACGGCAAATCGGTCACGGCTCTGGTCGAGTTGAAGGCCCGGTTCGACGAGGCCGCCAACATCCGCCAGTCCCGGCGGCTGGAACGCGCAGGCGCGCATGTCGTCTATGGCTTCCTGAACTACAAGACCCATGCCAAGATCAGCACCGTTGTCCGGCGCGAGGGCGACAGGCTGGTCACTTATACCCACTTCGGCACCGGAAACTATCACCCGATCACGGCGCGGATCTACACGGACGTGTCGCTGTTCACCTGCGACGCGGCGCTGGGGCGGGATGCGACGAAGGTCTTCAACTACCTGTCGGGCTATGCCCAGCCGGAGGGGCTGGAGAACCTCGCGATTTCCCCCATCAGCATGAAGGGTCGGCTGATCGATATGATCGAGGCGGAGGCCGCCAATGCACAGGCGGGCAAGCCCGCGGTGATCTGGGCCAAGATGAACAGCCTAATCGAGAAGGACGTGATCGATGCGCTTTATGCGGCGTCGCTGGCGGGGGTGAAGATCGACCTTGTGGTGCGCGGCATCTGCGGGCTGCGGCCGGGCGTCGTGGGGCTGTCGGAGAATATCCGGGTCAAGTCCATCGTGGGCCGGTTCTTGGAACACAGCCGGATCGTCTGTTTCGGCGCGGGGCATACCCTGCCCAGCAAGAAGGCGCGGGTCTTCATCAGTTCCGCCGACTGGATGAGCCGGAACCTCAATCGCCGGGTGGAGACGCTGGTCGAGATCACGAACAACACCGTCAAGGCACAGATCGTCAGTCAGATCATGGCGGCCAACATGGCCGACGTGGCGCAAAGCTGGGTGATGCAGGCCGACGGCACCTTCGTACGCGCCACATGGCCCGAGGGGGAGTTCGCCTTCAACTGCCACCGCTTCTTCATGGAGAACCCCTCGCTGTCGGGGCGGGGTTCGGCGGGCGCGTCCGACGTGCCACAGCTGACCCATACGGAGGACTGACGCGGGGCGGCAGGCGTTGACACCGCCGCCGCGCGCGTCACATGTTGATCACCTGCCATGACCCGGGACGACCAGCCGATGACGGACGACACCGCCACCGAGACCATCGACTGGGGCCCTTTCGGGCGGCCGCTGTTCAATGACGAAGCGTCGCAGAGCCTTGGGCGGGTGGGCGTCGTGGACGTGGGCTCGAACTCTGTCCGGTTGGTGGTGTTCGACGGGGCAGCGCGCAGTCCCGCCTATTTCTACAACGAAAAGATCATGTGCGCGCTGGGCGCCGGCCTGTCGGAGACGGGCACGCTGAACCCGCAGGGCCGCGTGCGCGCCCTGTCCGCGATCCGCCGCTTTGCCGCGCTGGCCGAGGGCATGGGCATCGCGCCGCTGACCGCCGTGGCCACGGCCGCCGTGCGCGAAGCCACGGACGGCGCCGATTTCCGGGCGGAGGTGGAGCGCGAGACCGGCATCAAGCTGTGGGTCATCGACGGCGAGGAAGAGGCGCGGCTGTCGGCGCAGGGCGTCCTGCTGGGCTGGCCCGGCAGCTACGGCATGGTCTGCGACATCGGCGGATCGAGCATGGAATTGGCCGACCTGTCGGACGGACGTGTGGGCCACCGTGTGACATCCCCTCTCGGTCCGCTGAAGTTGCGCGAGGTGAAGGGCGGCAAGAAGGCCCTGAAGACGCATATCAAGGGGATCGTGGCCGACCTGCACGCGAAGATGGACCACGAGACGGGGATGCGCCTGTTCCTGGTCGGTGGGTCGTGGCGGGCCATCGCGCGGGTCGACATGGAACGGCGCGGCTATCCGCTGACCGTGCTGCACGAATACCGCATGACGGCCCGGCGCATCGGCGACACGGCGAAATACATTGCATCCGCCGACCTGCAGGAGCTGCGGGGCCGCTGCGGGATTTCCGACAGCCGGATGTCGCTGGTGCCGCTGGCGGTGCTGGTGCTGAAGGAGCTGGTGCGCACCTTCAAGCCGCGCGACGTGGCCGTGTCGTCCTACGGCATCCGCGAGGGGATGCTCTACGAGCAAATGCCGCGCGCCCTGCGCGAGCGCGATCCGCTGATCGAGGCCTGCCGCTTTGCCGAGGCCAAGGACGCCCGCCTGCCCGGCTTTGGCAGGCTGCTCTATGACTTCGTGAAGCCGCTGTTTCCCCGCGCCAACTGGCAGCGGCTGCGGATCATCAAGGCCGCCTGCCTGCTGCATGACGTGAGCTGGCGCGCGCACCCCGATTACCGGGCCGAGATCACCTTTGACAACGCGACGCGCGCAAACTTGGGCGGGCTGAAACATTCGGAACGGGTGCAGCTGGGGCTGGCGCTGATGAAGCGCTATTCCTCCAAGACGCCGGACGGACGCTTTGCGCCGCTCTTCGCGATGCTGACGCCGGAACAGATGAAGGAGGCGGACGTCCTTGGTCGCGCCATGCGGTTCGGCGCGATGCTCTGGCTTGATGGCGACACCCCACCGGGGACGATCAAGTGGAACGCGAAAGCGAAACACCTGACCCTGACCCTCGCGGCCGGGGCACGCCCGCTTTACGGCGAGGTCGCCGAGGCGCGGCTGGCGGCGCTGGCACAGGCGATGGACGCGACCTTCGAGGTCAAGTTCAAGGGCTAGAGTTCGACGTCGGCGGCGTCTTCGCGCGGGACGTAGCGGGGGGCATCGGGCTTGCGCGGGATGATGATATCACCGTTCGGCAGGATTTTGGGCGGCATGTAGTTCGAGATGTCGTCGATATTGGCCATGATCTCGGCCAGCGCCGGGCCCATCTCCTCTCGCAGCATCTTCATCGCGGGGCCGACGTCGTCGGCCAGATCCTGCAGGTCACGCAGTGCAGGTGCCGCCTGGGACATCAGGCCGCGGAACAGAAGCTTCGCGCCCTCCTCCATCAGGTCGCGGCCGGGGGCCGGGTCCTGCTGTTCCTGCGGGGGATCGGACATCTGGGCCATGGCGGGCACGGCGGCGACGGCAATCAGGCTGGCGATGATGAACTGTTTCATGCCCTAGGAGGTAGGGCCGCCCCCGGGGGTTGCCAAGGGGGGCGGCAGGTCGATCACGACGGGAAAGTGATCGGAGGCGTGCAAAAGCGCCGACCGCAGCACCGGGTCGTCGTAGCAGGCGCGCGTATCGAAGGGGTGCCAGATCGTCCAGCGCGGCTGCCGCGCGGCCAGATCGGAGCTGACCATGATGTAGTCGAGCAGCGCCGACAGGTAGCGATCGTCGTGACGGAACCGCGCCGTTGCGGGCATCGCGGCGCTGGGCCCCGCCATCGCCAGCCTTGCGTGCGGGTCGAACAGGGGGACGGCACCGTCCTCGCCCAGCACGATGTCGACGCCGGACCGGCCGAAAAGCGCCTCGAACGCGTCGAGGCCCGGACCGTCGTTGAAATCGCCCATGACGAGCAGCGGGCGGTGCCGGGCCAGCAGTTGATCGACCCGCGCGCGTAGCCAGACGCATTGCGCCAGTTGCTTGCGGCGGTTGGCGATGTGGACCTGCCGCAGGCGGTCGGGCGGGCCGTCGACGTGGGTCGCCTTGGATTTGGCGTGGACCCCGATCAGCGACAGGCTGCCATGGCCGGGGGCCGTCAGCGTGACCTCCAGCGGAGGTTTCGACCAGCGGACCGTATCCGGGCGGGCGTCGTTGTCCAGATCGACGGTGAAACTGCCATCGAACCGGGGCGCCAGAGGGCTGTCCAGCGGCGCATGGACTGCCGTGACGCGGTCCGGATCGTAAAGCAGCGCGATCTCCTGCTGCGTGTCGTTGGCAAAACCGGTCAACACAGCCCGTGTGCGCAGGCCGAAGCGGTCGGCAAAGACGGTCAGCGCGGTGACGGTGCTGCGGTGGCGCGAGGTGTCCGGCGCCTCGATCACCATGACGGCATCGGCGTCGAGGCGTGCGAAGACCGTGCCGATAGCCGCGATCTGCTCGGCCCGGGTGACGCCCCAGCGTCCAGACCAGCCGTCGTCGTCCAGCAGCATATCCGCGTCATCGAAAAGGGCGTTGAACCATTCCACGTTCCATGTCGCCAGCCGCAGCGGCGGGATCACTGACGCAGGTCCGCGATGTCTTCCCACGCGCGGTTGATCGCGACGAGGCGCTTTTCCGCGAGCTTGACCGCTTCCTCGGGGACGCCGCGGGCCAGCATCCGGTCGGGGTGGGTGTCGCGCACCTGCCGACGCCACGCGGCGCGGATCGTGTCGAGGTCGGCGTCCGGATCGACGCCCAGAACGTCGTAGGGGTCGCGGGTTGCGTCAGGCACAAATTGCGCTCGGATGCGGGCGAAGCGGCGGTCGTCGAAGCCGAAGATCTGCGCGACGCGCGACAAAAAGGCATCCTCGGACGGGTGATAGCTGCCGTCGGCCAGCGCGATGTGAAACAGCCCCTCCATCAGGTCGCAGAGCGGCGCGGTGTCGTTGCCGAACATGCGCTTGATCCGGATGGCGTAATCCTCGAACCCGGCGACATCGGTGCGGGCCATATTGAACAGGCGCGCGGCGTTCGCCTCTTCCTGCGGAGGAATGTGGAAGACCTCTCGGAAGGCTGCGACCTCTGACCTTGTCACGGTGCCGTCGGCCTTGGCCATCTTGGCCCCCAGCGCGATGACCGCGATGGTGAAGGCGACGGACCGATCGGGCGGCGTGCGCAGCTTTTCGAAGATGGCGGACAGGCTTTCGCCCGCGCGCAGGGCGGCAATGGCATCGGCTATGCGGGTCCAGATAGACATGTGACCGACCCTAGAGCATCTTTTGCAGAAGGATAAGGTCGATCCAGCGGTCGAACTTGCGACCGACCTGCGGCAGATGCGCCACGCGGGCGAAGCCCAAAGCTTCGTGGAAGGAGATCGCGCCCGGATTCTCGGAGCTGCAGGCTGCGATGAGGCTGTGCATGTCGCGGTCGCGGGCGTGGTCGCAAAGCGCCGTCATCAGGGCGCGACCGATCCCCTGGCCGCGTGCCGTCGGGCCGAGGATGACGGAGTGCTCTGCCGTGTGCAGATAGCCCGCCCCGCCGCGGAACTGTGCGTATGTGGCGAAGCCTGCGATGCCATCGTCGGCGACGGCGACGAGGAAACCGTGGGCTGCCTGCCGTTCGGCGATCAGGGCGGCGACCTCGGCTTCTGATTTCGTCGCGGGGTTGAAGGTGATCGCGGTGTCACGGATCACCGGGTTCCAGATCGCCGCGATGGCCGGGGCATCATCTGCCGTCGCAGGGCGGATGCGGACCGTCACAGGGTCACGCGCCCGTTCGGCGTATCGAGGGTCGCGGCGAAGCCCGCGGCGCCGGTGGTGAAGACCACGCGGGCATCGGTCAGGTCAAGGGCGTCACGCAGCCGGTCGGCCTGCGGGTGGCTGACCTGCCAGCGGATCAGGCGGCACCCGGATTCTGCAAGATTTTTCGTGGGATGCATCGCGTCCTTCGCCCATTGGATGAGGGTCGGCATGGCGCCGTCCAGCGGCAGGTGGCCGTCATCGGGCACGGTGATCTGCCAGTGCAGGTCGCCGCGTGTCAGCGGGACCGCAGGACCGGGATCGACGGGGGCCGCAGCGATGGCGGCACGCAGATCCTGTGTCCGGCAGATCCAGTTCGCGGGCCGCGGCGGGCCACTGAACTGATCGAGACCGAACCAGGCAGGCCGACCGGTCGGCGCAGCGGCAGGGTCGACGGCGATGAGTTCGAGGTAGAGGTCGCCCAGTCCCATCAGCCGGTTATGCGTTCCGTAGCGGTCGTGGCGGCCTCCGGGCTGGAACGGCGCACCGAGGCGCCGTTCCAGCGCCTTCGCCGCGGCGGCGAGGTCGGTGCAGGCGATGGCGATGTGATCGAAGGTCAGCATGTCTGGTGGCGGTGGTCCGGTCCGCGGACGGCGGGCACGCCCGTTTGCGCCGCGAACGGACGTGCCTTCGGCGGGAGGTTATCCGGCCAGATGAATGCGGATACCCGGCAAGGCATGTCAGGACCGCGCGTCGCGGATCAGCCTGAGGATATCGGCGGCGGCCTTGGGGATGTTCGTGCCGGGACCGAAGATCGCCTTGACGCCCGCGTCGGTCAGGAACTGGTAGTCCTGCTGGGGAATGACGCCGCCGCAGATCACGAGGATGTCGCCGGCGCCGGCGTCTTCCAGCGCCTTGACGAGCTTGGGGGCGAGGGTCTTGTGACCGGCGGCTTGGCTGCTGATGCCGATGACGTGGACGTCGTTGTCGATGGCGTCCTGCGCCGCCTCTTCCGGCGTCTGAAAGAGGGGGCCCACGTCGACGTCGAATCCGATATCGGCGAAGGCGGTGGCGATGACCTTGGCACCCCGGTCGTGACCGTCCTGCCCCATCTTGACGACCAGCATGCGCGGGCGGCGGCCTTCCTCGGCGGCGAATTCCTCCACGTCCTTCTGGATCTGCGCGAAGCCGTCATCGCCCTCGTAGGCGGCGCCGTAGACACCGGCGAGGGTCTTCACCTCCGCCCGGTGGCGGCCGAAGACCTCCTCCATTGCCGTGCTGATCTCGCCCACGGTGGCGCGCTGCCGGGCAGCTTCGACGGCGGCTTCCAGCAGGTTGCCGCCGTCCTTTGCCCGCCGGGTCAATTCCGCGAGAGCGGCGTCGCAGGCGGGCTGGTCGCGACCGTCGCGGGTTTTCCGCAACCGCGCGATCTGGCTGTCGCGGACCCCTGCGTTGTCGATGTCGCGGATGTCGATCGGGTCTTCCTTGTCCTTGCGATACTTGTTGACGCCGACGATGACCTCGGTGCCGCGGTCGATGTCGGCCTGCCGCTTCGCCGCCGTCTCCTCGATCCGCATCTTCGGCATGCCGGAGGCGACGGCCTTGGTCATGCCGCCCATCTCCTCGACCTCGTCCATCAGCGCCCATGCCGCCTCTGCCAGATCGTGGGTCAGCTTTTCGACGAAGTAGCTGCCGGCGAGCGGGTCGACCACCTTGGTGACGCCCGTCTCCTCTTGCAGGATCAGCTGGGTGTTGCGGGCGA
Organism: Loktanella atrilutea; assembly: GCF_900128995.1. Taxonomy (GTDB): domain Bacteria; phylum Pseudomonadota; class Alphaproteobacteria; order Rhodobacterales; family Rhodobacteraceae; genus Loktanella; species Loktanella atrilutea. The sequence goes on from NZ_FQUE01000006.1 coordinate 43,903, forward strand.
TGCGGGCGGCGAAGTCGCTGGGCAGCGCGATGGCCTCGTCGAGGGCGTTGGTGTGCAGGGACTGGGTGCCGCCGAGCACGGCGCTCATCGCCTCGTAGGCGGTGCGGACGACGTTGTTGTAGGGGTCCTGTTCCTGCAGGCTGACGCCGCTGGTCTGGCAGTGAGTGCGCAGCATCGAGGATTTGGGATCCTGGGGCTGGAACTCCTCCATCACGCGGGACCAGAGCAGGCGGGCGGCTCGCAGCTTCGCCGCCTCCATGAAGAAGTTCATGCCGATGGCGAAGAAGAAGGACAGACGTGGTGCGAAGGCATCGACGTCCATGCCGGCCTTGATCGCCGCGCGGACGTATTCGCGCCCGTCGGCAAGGGTATAGGCGAGCTCCTGCACGAGGTTCGCGCCGGCCTCCTGCATGTGGTAGCCGGAAATCGAAATGGAGTTGAACCGCGGCATTTCTTTCGCCGTATATTCAATGATATCCGAGATGATCCTCATGCTGGGTTCGGGTGGATAGACGTAGGTGTTCCGCACCATGAATTCCTTGAGGATGTCGTTCTGGATCGTGCCGGAGAGGACGGCGCGGTCGTGCCCCTGCTCTTCTCCCGCCACGATGAAGCTGGCAAGGATCGGGATCACAGCACCGTTCATCGTCATCGAGACCGAGACCCTGTCCAGCGGGATGCCGTCGAAGAGGATCTTCATGTCCTCGACCGAGTCGATGGCGACCCCGGCCTTGCCGACATCCCCCTCGACCCGAGGGTGATCGCTGTCGTAGCCGCGGTGGGTGGCGAGGTCGAAGGCGACCGAGACCCCCTGCTGACCACCCGCGAGGGCTGCGCGGTAGAAGGCGTTGGATTCCTCGGCGGTGGAGAAGCCGGCATACTGGCGGATCGTCCAGGGACGGCCCGCATACATCGTGGCCTTGACGCCGCGGGTGTAGGGCGCCTGCCCCGGGATGCCGCCCATGTGCGGCAGGTCGGCCACGTCCTCTGCCGTGTAGAGAGGCTGGACGTCGATGCCTTCGAGCGTGTGCCATGTCAGGTCGGAGAGCGCGCGGCCGCGCAGTTCCCCGGCAGCGATCCTGGTCCAGTCGGATTTATCGGTCATCGGTCGTCCCCCCTCGTATGATGTGATCGGGCCTGCGGATGTTCCCCGCCCGGCGCGGGTCGGATGGCCCCTTGATGGCGGTCCCTGCGGCAAAGGTCAAAAGCGGATCGTCTGGGCCCTGCCGGGCGTCGCGCGTGGTGCGGGGCGCGGCCGGACGCCCCCACGGTGCAAGCGATGGCAGCGCCCGCTGCGATCGTCGGCAGGGCCGAGATGACGCACTTCGCAGGGGCGCCTTGCCGCCCTATATGAGATGACATGATCAGAACATGCATCGCAGCCGCCCTTTTCGCCCTCAGCCTGACCGGAGCCGCCATGGCCCAGACCTCGCCAACCCCGGCCCCCCTGCCCGACACGGCGGCTGACCCCACGACCGCCCCGGTCGTCCCCGTCGATGCGGTGGCGCGCTGGCTGGCGGCGCCGACCGTGCCGCTGGACGCACGCGAGGTCGATCTGGAGGCGTTCCAGTGGATCGCACGGCCGGTGCTGGTCTTTGCCGATTCGCCCAACGATCCGCAGTTCGTGCAGCAGATGGAACTGCTGGCCGAACGGGCCGAGGATCTGGCCCTGCGCGATGTCGTCGTGATCTTCGACACCGCACCGGCGGATCGCAGCGCCATCCGCCTGCGGGCGCGGCCGCGCGGTTTCATGCTGTCGCTGATCGGCAAGGACGGGCAGATCAAGGCGCGCAAACCCAGCCCCTGGACCGTGAGGGAGCTGTCGCGGTCGATCGACAAGATGCCGATGCGCCAGCAGGAGATGCAGGACCGGCGCGGCGTCGACCAGTGAGGCCGCGTCATGATCCGCGCCGGCCGACGGCATGGCTGATCGACAGCCAGGCCAGCGCCATCAGCAGCGCCAAGTTGACGGCCCAGACCCAGAGCGGGCTGAACCCCGTCACCGCCAGGACCCGCCCTACGAGGTAGAGGAGCGCGTACACCGCCACGGCGCCCAGCACGAAGGTGGGCATCGGTTCCATCGGGACGCCGCAGGCCCGCACCACGCCCCAGAACACGATGACGGCGATCATCGGCGTCGTGTAGGTGGTGGCCGGCAATTCCGTCGCATAGGTGATGGTGCCGTCGGGGATCATCACGACCAGCGCCCCGAATGCCGCCACGATGGCCACCACGCAGGCCAGCGCCCAGATCACGACGAGTGGCAGTCGTGGGGTCATTCGAACTCCATGATCACGTCATCGACCGCAAGGCTGTCGCCCACGCCGGCGTTCACCTTTGACACGATCCCCTTGCGTTCGGCGCGCAGGATGTTTTCCATCTTCATCGCCTCGACGGTGCAGAGCGCCTGCCCCTCGTGCACCGTATCGCCCACGGCCACGTCGACCTTGACGATCAGGCCGGGCATCGGGCACAGCAGCAGCTTCGACGTATCGGCAGCGACCTTTTCCGGCATCAGGCGGGCGAGTTCCGCCTGCCGCGGGTTGCGCACATGCACCTTGAGGTCGGCGCCCCGGTGCCGCACCCGGAAGCCGCCTGAAATCCGCGCGACCTTCAGCACCAACGGCGATCCGTCCACCTGAAGACGGGCAAGCGGCTGGCCCGGTGTCCAGTCGCTTTCGACCCGGAGGGTGCGGCCGTCGATGGTGACGGCGGCGCCGGCCCGGTCCGCGGCGACGACGGCATCGAAGGACCGGCCCTGCACGGCCACATTCCAGTCGGTGCCGACGAAGCGTTCGTGATTGCTCATCCGGCCGCTGATCCGGGTCCGCCGGATTTCTGATATGCGGTGCATCGCCACCGTGGCCGCGGCGATCCGCAGCAGCGTGTCGTCGGGAAGAGCGACACCTTCGAAGCCGTCGGGAAATTCCTCTGCGATGAAGGCGGTGGTCATGTTGCCGCTGGTGAACTTCGGATGATCCATCACGGCGGCGAGGAACGGCAGGTTGTGACCGATCCCCTCCAGCTCGAACCCGTCGAGGGCGAGCCGCATCTCGGCGATGGCGGTGGCCCGGTCAGGCGCCCAGGTGCAGAGCTTGGCAATCATCGGGTCGTAGAACATGCTGATCTCGCCACCCTCGAAGACGCCGGTGTCGTTGCGCACGGCGCGGCCTTCCGTCGCCTCCTCGACCGGGGGACGATAGCGGGTCAGCCGCCCGATAGAGGGCAGGAAGCCGCGGTAGGGGTCTTCGGCGTAGAGGCGCGATTCGATGGCCCAGCCGTCGATCTTCAGATCATCCTGCGCGAAGGGCAGTTTCTCTCCCGCCGCGACGCGGATCATCTGCTCGACGATGTCGATGCCGGTGATCAGCTCCGTCACCGGGTGTTCCACCTGCAGGCGGGTGTTCATCTCGAGAAAATAGAAGTTGCGGTCGCCGTCGACGATGAATTCGACCGTGCCGGCACTGGTATAGCCCACGGCCTGCGCGAGGGCCACGGACTGCGCCCCCATGGCGGCACGGGTCTCCTCGTCCAGAAATGGGCTCGGCGCCTCCTCGATGACCTTCTGGTTGCGGCGCTGGATGCTGCATTCGCGTTCGTGCAGATAGACGGCGTTGCCGTGCTGATCCGCCAGCAGCTGAATTTCGATATGGCGGGGCTGGGTCACGAACTTCTCGATGAAGATCCGGTCGTCGCCGAAGCTGTTCGCCGCCTCGTTCTTCGATGACTGAAAGCCGTCGCGGACCTCGTCCTCCTTCCAGGCGATGCGCATGCCCTTGCCGCCCCCCCCAGCGCTGGCCTTGATCATGACGGGGTAACCAATCTCTCCCGCGATCCGGATCGCCTCTTCCGCGTCCGCGATCAGGCCCATGTGACCGGGAACCGTGTTGACCCCCGCCACCTGCGCCAGCTTCTTGGAGGTGATCTTGTCGCCCATCGCCTCGATCGCCTTTACCGGCGGACCGATGAAGGCGACACCGGCGGCCTCCAGCGCCTCGGCGAACTTCGGGTTCTCGGACAGGAAGCCATAGCCCGGATGCACGGCCTCTGCCCCGGTCGCTCTGATCGCCTCCATGATCCGGTCGATCACGATGTAGGACTGGTTCGCGGGGCTGGGGCCGATGTGCACCGCCTCGTCCGCCATCTTGACGTGCAGCGCGTTGCGGTCGGCGTCGGAGTAGACCGCGACGGTGGCGATCCCCATGCGGCGGGCGGTCTTGATGACGCGGCAGGCGATCTCGCCCCGGTTGGCGATCAGGATCTTCTTGAACATGGGCCTTGGTCCTTCAAACGAAAAATCGCCGCCGGGGAAGGTCCCCGACGGCGATCAAGTGTCGTGCGGTGCGCCGAAGCGCCGTGCTTAGCGGCGGGTCGGACGGCAGACGCCGGCGTCGTCGCAGAGCAGGCCAGCGGCCGCACCGGCCAGCGCCGTGCCGGTCGGATCGGTGTTGAGCGGGCCGGAAAGTGCGGCGCCAGCGCCGGCACCGATGAGGCCGCGCTCCAGGTCGGTGTCACCGATGCCGGAACCGGCACAGGCGGACAGGCCGAGGGCTGCGATAGGGGCCAGAAGCCAGGAAGCTTTGAACATGTTGTCTTGCCTTTGATTAAGTTTGCGATGGATGCAAAATCGCCGTTGTCCACGGGCAACTCAAGCCCGATTACCGACAAAAGGCGCTTTGCCGCCGAAAAGTTCCCGCAAAATGCGATGTTATGCGATAGCATCCGCGATGCACCGCAAACGGCACCGTCAGGGGTGCCGTCAGGGCCGGTCCCGGCCGTCATGCAAAGATGTCCGGGAAGGCGATCCGCGCCCGGTCCACGTCGATCCTCAGCAGCGCATCGTAGCTTTCGGGATCGAAAGGGTCTTCCGCCGCCACGACCTCGCGCCCGAACAGCCAGCTCAGCCGGCCGGCGTCGAGGTTGCCGCGCACGAAGGGTGCCTCGCCGAAATGCTGCCAGAGCGCCTCCATGAATGCGGCGTCGGCGCGCCGGTCCGGCGCGCGGCGATCGGCATAGCGCTCCCGCGCCACCAGCCGGGTGGCCCCGTCCTTGTGGCCACGCCGGATGGTGAACTGATAGTCCGTGCCGGGCAGGCGCCCGGGAAAGCCGCGATGCTTTTCCATCACGCGGCGCCCGGCCGGGGACTAGTGGTCGGTCGCGACCTCCGGCAGGCTGCCACGGGCCTGCCCCTGCGATGCGCTGACGGCCACGACCGCCATGAAAGCCACGACCCAGAATACCTTGATACCGTTCGACATGTGCCTGATCCGTCTGCCTGATGCGGCCGGCGTTGATCACCGGTCCGCCATTGTTGCCGGGGCGTCATGCGTCGCGCCCCTGCCCCAGTCTTATCAGGTCCGGAACATCTGCCCAGCCGGGTCCGGCGCGACGGACGAGACAGTGGCGCGAATGCACCGCCCCGTGGGCGGATCCCCGCCAATCGGCTGCGTGACATCAGAAGTCCTCCCAGACGCAGGTGTCGCCTTCCAGGCGGAAGGGCTGAAAGAATTGCACGACCTGCGAATCATAGGCGCCGAAGTCGACGGGCCGATCAGAGACCGACAGCACCACGTCGCCGGACACCCAGCCGTTATCATGCAGGGCCGGAACGATTACGCTGTCGCAGACGTACTGCAGGTCGTCGATCACGTCCCCGAAGGTCTTGTTGCCCGCATCCGGCGCGATGTCGGGCACGAGGAACCGGAACCGCGCGACCTGGCTGTTCGCATCGAGGATGACGTCGTATAGCGAGATCTCCAGACCCGAGGGCACGGCGATCTGCTGCGCCCCCGCCGCCCCGGCCCAGAGCAGGGCCGCAATCAGCGGTCCCGCAATGCGGCGATCAACGCGTCCTTGGTCATGCCGGACCGGCCGTCCACGTCCAGTTCCTGCGCGCGGGCGTACAGGTCGTCCTTGGTCCACTCCTCGTAGGGCGGTGCCGCGCCGCCCTTCTCGCCCGGATGCTGATCCGGCGACGCCTGCGCATTGGCGATCCGCGCCGCCTTCTCCTTCGACGCACCCTGCTCCAGCAAGGCCTCGTAAGTCTCGTCGTCCTTGATGCTCGGTCCGTGATCCTTGGTCATCGCGCACTCCTTCAGGGCGCAACGGTCGCGACGACGCTGTGGTTCCAGTCCTCGCTTTTTCGGAAATACTCCGGGGGGAGTCCGCCTCCGGCGGACGGGGGGCTGGCCCCCCAGCGATTTTTCCAGAAAAATCGGCGCCCCTACAGCGGAATGTTGTCATGTTTCTTCCACGGGTTCTGCAGGGATTTGCCGCGCAGGGATGCAAAGGCCCGGCACACGCGCCGCCGGGTGGACCGGGGCATGATGACCTCGTCGATGAAACCCTTGGACGCGGCGACGAAGGGATTGGCGAAGCGGTCCTCGTATTCCTTGGTCCGTTCGGCAATCTCCTCGGTGGACCGGCCGCGATAGATGATCTCCGTCGCGCCCTTGGCGCCCATCACGGCGATCTCGGCCGTGGGCCAGGCGTAGTTGAAATCGCCGCGCAGGTGCTTGGAGGCCATCACATCGTAGGCCCCGCCATAGGCCTTGCGGGTGATGACCGTGACCTTGGGCACCGTCGCCTCGCCGTAGGCAAAAAGCAGCTTCGCCCCATGCTTGATGACGCCGCCGTATTCCTGGCTTGTCCCCGGCAGGAAGCCCGGCACGTCGACCAGCGTCAGAATCGGGATCTCGAAGGCGTCGCAGAACCGCACGAAACGCGCGGCCTTGCGGCTGCTGTCGATGTCGAGGCAGCCCGCCAGAACCATCGGCTGGTTGGCCACGACGCCCACGGTCGACCCTTCGAGCCGGATGAAGCCGGTCAGGATGTTGCGCGCGAAATCCGCCTGCAACTCGTGGAAATCGCCCTCGTCCGCCAGTTTGAGGATCAGTTCCTTCATGTCGTAGGGTGCGTTGGCATTGTCGGGGATCAGGGTGTCGAGGCTGTCCTCGACCCGGTTCACGTCGTCGAAGAACGGCCGCGTCGGCACCGTCTTGCGGTTGTTCAGCGGCAGGAAGTCGAAGAGCCTCCGGCATTCGGCGATCGCCTCGACGTCATTGGCAAAGGCCGCGTCCGCCACGCTCGACTTCTTCGTGTGCGTGGTGGCGCCCCCCAGTTCCTCCGCCGTCACGACTTCGTTCGTCACGGTCTTGACCACGTCTGGCCCGGTCACGAACATGTAGGAAGTATCGCGCACCATGAAGATGAAATCGGTCATCGCCGGCGAATAGACCGCACCACCCGCACAAGGCCCCATGATCAGGCTGATCTGCGGCACTACGCCCGAGGCCATGATGTTGCGCTGGAACACCTCTGCGTAACCGGCGAGGCTTGCCACCCCTTCCTGGATGCGGGCGCCGCCGGAATCGTTGATCCCGATCACCGGCGCGCCGTTTTGCATCGCCATGTCCATGATCTTGCAGATCTTCTGCGCGTGGGTTTCCGACAGCGACCCGCCGAAGACGGTGAAGTCCTGGCTGAAGACATAGACCATGCGCCCGTTGATCGTGCCCCAGCCGGTCACGACCCCGTCGCCCATCGGGGTGCTGTCCTGCATGCCGAAATCGATGGCGCGGTGGGTGACGAAGGCATCGAATTCCTCGAAGGAGCCCTGATCGAGCAGCAGGTCGATCCGTTCGCGGGCGGTCAGCTTGCCCTTGGCGTGCTGGGCATCGATCCGGGCCTGCCCGCCGCCGAGGTGCGACTCGGCCCGGCGGGCCGCCAGAGCGTCCAGATGATCCTTCATGGTGTTCCCCCGCAGCCTGCGCCTTGAATTTGCACGACCATAGGTGCCACCGTCCTGCAGGTGAAGCCCAAAGCGCGAAATCGATCGGCGCAGCCGCAACAATTCCTGACCGGCGGCATTCGCCCGAACGGTGCGGCGGCGCAGGTCGAACGCGTGACCGCCGGCTCGGGAGTCCGATGCTGCCGGGTCGCCCGGCGAACCACGCGAGGTGCATCAGCACGGAAGCGGCAAACTGGACCTGCCGGGAATCACCCGCGCCGGCCTCGGGAGGTCGGCGCGGGCTGCGAATGCACAAAAAGGTAAACAAACACTTAAAACGATTCGCACAGATGCAGCCTAGGGTGAAAACGCGGCAGGGACAGGACCGATACATTCTTCCTTGCCCGGCGTTGCAGTGCGGTCACCGTTGCTGCGTCCGCCAGTCCGGATGGATCCAGGGTGCCGTATTGGCTGCAGGCAGGGGGTCGCGGCCCAGGATATGGTCCGCCGCCTTTTCGCCGACCATGATCGACGGCGCGTTCAGGTTGCCGTTGGTGATCTGCGGAAAGATCGAACTGTCCGCGACGCGCAGTCCGTCCACGCCGATCACCCGGCACTGGGGATCGACGACGGCCAGCGGATCATCCGCAGCCCCCATCCGGCAGGTGCCGCAGGGATGATAGGCGCTTTCGGCGTGTTCCCGGATGAAGGCGTCGAGTTCCGCGTCCGACTGCACGGCGTCGCCCGGCTGGATCTCGTGGCCGCGGAACGGGGCGAAGGCCTCCTGCGCGAAGATTTCCCGCGTCAGGCGGATGCAGGTGCGGAAATCCTCCCAGTCCTGCGGATCGGACATGTAGTTGAAGCGGATCAGCGGAGCGGCCTGCGGGTCGGCGCTGGCCAGTGTCACGCTCCCGCGCGAGGGCGAGCGCATCGGACCGACGTGAGCCTGAAAGCCGTGTCCTTCGGCGGCGACCTTGCCGTCGTAGCGGATCGCCAGCGGCAGGAAGTGGAACTGGATGTCGGGATATTCCACCCCGGCGCGGGACCGGACGAAGCCCGCACTTTCGAACTGGTTCGAGGTGCCGAGGCCGCGCTTGCCGAACAGCCACTGCGCGCCGATCAGGACCTTCCAGAACAGCTTCCAGTAGGTGAAAAGCGTCACCGGCTGGGTCGCGGCCTGCTGCAGGTAAAGTTCCAGATGGTCCTGCAGGTTCCGCCCGACGCCCGGACGGTCGGCCACGACCGGGATGCCATGGTCCGCCAGATGCGCGGCGGGACCGATGCCGGACAACATCAGCAGCTTCGGGCTGTTGATGGCCGAGGCGGCGATGATGACTTCCACGCCGGCGTGGATGATCTCGGTCACGCCGCGGCGCGTGACCTCCACCCCCGTGGCGCGGCCATCCGCGATGACGACCCGGCGTGCGAAGGCGCGGATGACGCGGCAGCGGCCGGTCTTCTGCGCGGGGCGCAGGTAGGCATTGGCGGCGGACCAGCGGCGGCCGAGATAGATCGTGGCGTCGAAGGGGCCGAAACCTTCCTGCTGCTGGCCGTTGTAGTCGTCGGTCGTGGGGTAGCCCGCCTGCTTGCCTGCCTCGACGAAGGCCTTGACCAGAGGATTGCGCCGGGGTCCGCGCGTGACGTGCAGGGGGCCGTCCTTGCCGCGCCAGTCGGGGTCGCCGCCGTGAATGCCCGCGTGCCAGTGTTCCATCCGCTTGTAGTAGGGCAGCACGTCGGCGTAGGACCAGCCCGCGGCCCCCATCCGCGCCCAGGTGTCGAAGTCGCGGGCGTGTCCGCGCACGTAGACCATCCCGTTGATCGACGACGACCCGCCAATCACCTTGCCGCGCGGCGTGGCGAGCGTGCGGTTGCCGAGATGCGGTTCCGGCTGGGTGCGGAAACCCCAGTCGTAGGTCTTCATGTTCATCGGGTAGGACAGCGCCGCCGGCATCTGGATGAAGGGCCCGGCGTCGGATCCGCCGTGTTCGATCACCAGCACATCCTTGCCCGCCTCGGCCAGACGGTAGGCCATGGCGCAACCGGCACTGCCCGCGCCGACGATGACGTAGTCGGCCTTCATGAAAGCCACCGCCCGTCGCAGGCGTCTCCGAATTTTCTAGAAAATTCGGCGCCCCGGTTCATCCCGGCGCGCATCAGAACGGCGCCTCGACCGGGTTCATGGCGACGTATATCCCCTTGATCTGGGTGTAGAATTCGATGGCGGCCTTGCTGTTCTCGCGGCCCACGCCGGACATCTTGGACCCGCCGAAGGGGGCCTCGACCGGGGCGAGGTTGTGCGTATTGATGTAGCAGGTCCCCGCCTCGAACCCCGCCGCCATGCGGTGGGCGCGGGTCAGGTCTTTCGTGAACACGCTGGCGGCCAGCCCGTAGGGCGTGGCGTTGGCGCGGCGCAGGGCCTCTTCCTCGGTATCGAAGGTCAGGACCGACATGACGGGCCCGAAAATCTCGTCCGTGGCCAGTGCCATGTCATCGGTCACGTCGGCGAAGACGGTGGGTTCGAGGAAGAACCCCTCGCGGTCCGGCCTGTTGCCGCCGTGGACGAGACGCGCGCCGGCCGCCTTGCCCTTGGCGATGCAGGCCTCGACCAGATCACGCTGCCGCGCGCTGACCATGGGGCCGAAGTTGGTGGCCATGTCCATCGGGTCGCCCATGACGACGTCCGCGAGCCGTTCGGTCAGACGAGTCAGGAAGGCATCGACGAGACCGCGCTGGACGAAGACGCGCGTGCCGTTGGAGCAGACCTGCCCCGTCGAATAGAAATTGCCGAGAATGGCGCCGGAGACCGCATCCTCGAGATCCGCATCGTCGAAAACGACCTGCGGGGACTTGCCCCCCAGTTCCATCGTGACGTTGCGCAGACCCTCGGCGGCGGCGGCATAGACCTTTTGCCCCGTCGGCACGGACCCCGTGAGCGACACCTTGGCGACGCGGGGGTCGGTGATCAGCGACGCCCCCACCGCCCCCATGCCCTGCACGACGTTGTAAACGCCCGGCGGCGCACCCGCCTCGGTCAGGATCTCGGCCACCTTCAGGGCGCAGAGCGGCGTCGTCTCGGACGGCTTGAACACCATGGTGTTGCCGCAGGCCAGTGCCGGCGCGCCCTTCCAGCAGGCGATCTGGGTGGGATAGTTCCACGCGCCGATGCCGACGCAGACGCCGAGCGGTTCGCGCCGGGTATAGACGAAATCGCCGCCCGCCAGCGGGATGTGCTCTCCGGTGATCGTGGCCGCCATGCCGCCGAAGTATTCCAGCGCATCGGCGCCGGAGGTCGCGTCGGCCACGGTGGTTTCCGACAGTGGTTTGCCGGTGTCGCAGGATTCGAGGACCGAGAGGTCGTGATTCCTTTCGCGCATGATGTCGGCGGCGCGGCGCAGGATGCGGCCGCGTTCGGTGCCGGTCATCGCGGCCCATGCGGCCTGCGCATCACTGGCCGCCTGCAGCGCGCGGTCGGCGATCGCGGGGGTGGCGGCGTGGACGCGGGCGATGACCTTTCCGGTGTAGGGATAGACCACGTCGATCGGGTCGCCGGCCGTGTCTTCGACGTATTCACCAGCGATGAAATGACTGGCGGTGGGCTGTGTGTCGTAGGGCATGGATGCCTCCGGCGGGAGTATTTCGGAAAAAGCGAGGATCAGTCGCGCGGGAAACGCTGGTTCGATTCGAGGACGTTGAGGTCCATGTGGTTGCGCATGTAGCGCTCTGACGCCTTTTGCAGCGGCTGGTAGTCCCACGGGTAATAGGCGCCGTTGCGCAGCGCCTCGTAGACGACCCAGCGACCGGCCTGACTGTGGCGGACGTCGGCGTCGAAGCGGTCGAGGTCCCAGCGGGCCTCCGCCCGTTCGCGCAGCGCGGCACGGGTGTCCTGATGGGCGGGGTCCTCGGCCAGGTTCGTCAGCTCGTGCGGGTCGGCGTCCAGATCGAAAATCTGGTCGGGGTCCGGCGCGCACATGTTGAACTTCCAGCGACCCTGGCGGAGCGAGACCATCGGCGCGATTGTGCCTTCGGCGGCGTATTCCATCGCGACCGGGGCTTCGCGCGCCTCGCCCTGCCCTTGCGGGACGAGGGACTGGCCTTCGGTCCAGGGCATGACTTCCGACATATCGACGCCGGCCAGCGCGCAGAGCGTCGGGCAGACGTCGATGGTGCTGACGGGATCGGTGACGAGGCCGGGGCGCATCTGGGGTGCGGCGATCATCAATGGCACACGGGAGGAGCCGTCGTAGAAGCTCATCTTGAACCACAGCCCACGCTCGCCCAGCATGTCGCCGTGGTCGGAGACGAAGAGGATGATCGGGTCCTGCCCGGTATCCTCCAGCACCTGAAGGATCTCTCCGATCTTGTCGTCGATGTAGCTGATGTTCGCGAAATAGGCGCGGCGCGCGGTGCGGATGTGGTCTTCGGTGATGTCGAAGTTGTCGCGGTCGTTGGCGTCGAGGATGCGCTGGCTGTGTGCGTCCTGCTGGTCGTAGGGGATCGGGCCGACCTGCGGCATCAGATGGTCGCAGTCTTCGTAAAGGTCCCAGTATTTCCGCCGCGCAACGTAGGGGTCGTGCGGGTGGGTGAAGCTGACGGTCAGGCACCAAGGCCGGTCGTCGTGACCGCGGGCGAGGTCGTAGAGCTTGCGGGTCGCGTTGTAGGCGACCTCGTCGTCGTATTCCATCTGGTTGGTGATTTCGGCCACGCCGGCGCCGGTGACGGAGCCCATGTTGTGATACCACCAGTCGATGCGCTCTCCCGGCTTGCGGTAATCCGGCGTCCAGCCGAAGTCGGCGGGATAGATGTCGGTGGTCAGGCGCTCCTCGAACCCGTGCAACTGGTCGGGGCCGACCATGTGCATCTTGCCCGACAGCGCCGTCTGGTAGCCCGCGCGCCGGAGGTGGTGGGCGTAGGTCGGCAGGGCGGACGGGAATTCGGCGGCGTTGTCGTAGACGCCGGTGCGGCTGGGCAGCTGGCCGGTCATGAAGGACGCCCGCGCCGGCGCGCAGAGCGGCGAGGCGGTATAGGCGTCGCGGAACCGGGTGCTGCGGGCGGCGAGCTTTCGCAGGTTCGGTGCGTGCAGCCATTCAGCGGGCCCGTCCGGGAAAAGCGTGCCGTTCAGCTGGTCGACCATCAGGATCAGGATATTCGGCTTCATGCAGTGCCTCGCAAAATGTGCAGCGTCTTCAGGACCTTGCCGACGGCATCCGCATCGGGCGCGGCAAGCGCCGCGCGGATGTAGAAGCCGTCGATCAGGGCGGCGAGCGTGTCGGCGGCGGCGACCGGATCGTCGACGGTGCCGCGCAGGGCGTGGGTCAGGTTGGACCGCAGGCGCCGCTGGTAGAGCGACAGCAGCCGCAGGGCCTGCGGGTTGCGCTGCGCCTGCACGTAGAAGGTCATCCAGGCGCTGACGGTCGCAGGCGCAAAGCTGGAAGCCGCGAAACTCGCGGTGACGATGGCGGTGGCGCGGTCCGACCCGGCAGCCAGCGCGCGCAGCACCTCGCCCCGGTAGTCGTCGAGGATCTGCCGCATGGCGGCGACGAAGATCTGGTCCTTGTTGCCGAAATAGTGGTGCGCGAGCGCCGAGGACATGCCTGCACTGCGGGCGATTCGGCTGACGGAGACGTCCAGAGACCCTGCCCGTCCGACTTCCGCAATCGTGGCTTTCACTAGGGCCGCGCGGCGTATAGGTTCCATCCCAATCTTGGGCATAAGAAATTTTCTCCTTGCCCCGAGTGTCTAACCTGTTCTTAATTGACTGATCAATCAATAAAACCAACCGGGAGACCATGATGACCCTGAAGACCACCCTGTCCGTGCTGGCGATCTGCGCCGCAATGCCCGCCGTGGCACAGGATGCCTGCTCCACCGTAACCATGTCCGACGTGGGCTGGACCGACATCACCACGACCACCTCAGCCACGAAGCAGGTGCTGAACGCGCTCGGCTACGAGACCGACGTGAAGATCCTTTCGGTGCCCGTGACCTTCGCCTCGCTCGAATCCGACGACGTGGACGTGTTCCTGGGCAACTGGATGCCGGCACAGGCCGCCGCCATCGGCCCCTATATCGAAAGTGGCGAGATCGAGAAGGTCGCGACCAACCTGACCGGCACCAAGTACACGCTGGCCGTGCCGGCCTATACCTACGAGAAGGGTCTGAAGACCTACGCCGACATCAACACATTCAAGGACGACCTCGACGGCAAGATCTACGGGATCGAGCCGGGCAACGAGGGCAACGGCTACCTCGTGTCGCTGACCGAGAAGGCCGATTCCGGTCTGGAAGGCATGGAGGTCGTCGAATCCTCTGAACAGGGGATGCTGGCGCAGGTGCGCCGCCTGTACGACAAGCAACAGGACGTCGTGTTCCTGGGCTGGGAACCGCATCCGATGAACGCCAACTTCGAACTGAAGTACCTGCCGGGCGGCGAGGATTTCTTTGGCGAGGAAGGTGTCGTGGATACCGTGACACGCGAGGGCTATGCCGCGGAATGCCCGAACGTGGGCAAGCTTCTGTCGAACCTCGCCTTCACCCTGCCGATGGAGAACGGCATCATGGGTCAGATCCTCGATGACGGGATGGACCCCGACGCCGCCACGCTGGAGTGGATGAAGGGCAACAAGGACGCGGTCATGGCCTGGGTCGACGGCGTGACCACCGTCGACGGTGGCGACGGAGCGGCCGCCGTGAGCGAGGCCTTCGGCTACTGAAACCGGCTGCGCGAACGTCCCGCGCCTGTCCTCGAGGCAGGCGCGGGACGCATGCGACCCGATCTGTTCCCCACTGTTGTCAAAGGACTGGCATGGCCTGGATTACCGACCACAAGATCCCGGTAGGAGATGCGGCGGAAGCCGTCTTCGACTGGATGCAGGACCACATGGGGTGGTTCTTCGACGGGCTCGCCACCGTGATGGAATGGATCATCGACTGGGTCGAATACATCCTGCTGGCCCCCAACGAATACATCGTCATCGCCGCCTTCGTGGCGCTGACCTACGCGCTGCAGCGCAACTGGAAGACCTGCCTGCTCGTGCTGGTCGGGTTTCTCTTCATCCTCAACCAGAACTACTGGAAAGAGACGATGCAGAGCATGGCGCTCGTGCTGTCGTCCTGCCTTGTCTGCATGGGGATCGGGGTGCCGATCGGGATCGCGCTGGCCCACCGGCCGCGGCTTTACCGGTCCGTCGTGCCGGTGCTGGACCTGATGCAGACCCTGCCGACCTTCGTCTATCTGATCCCCGCCATCGTGTTCTTCGGCATCGGGACCGTCCCGGGGCTGATCGCCACCGTCGTCTTCGTCCTGCCTGCCTCGATCCGGCAGACGCACCTCGGGATCTCGCGCACGCCGACCTCTCTGGTCGAGGCAGCGCAGTCCTTCGGTGCGACCGGCAATCAGCTGTTGTGGAAGGTGGAGCTGCCCTCTGCCACGCCGCAGATCATGGCGGGGCTGAACCAGACGATCATGCTGTCGCTGTCGATGGTCGTGATCGCCGCCCTCGTGGGGGCGAACGGCCTCGGCGTGCCGGTGCTGCGCGCATTGGGACAGGTGAACACCTCGCTGGGTTTCGAATCCGGCTTCATCATCGTCGTGGTGGCCATCATGCTTGACCGCACGCTGCGGGTGACCCGCAAATGAGCGCCGTGGAGTTCGACAACGTCTCGATCGTCTTCGGTGACGATCCGGACAGCGCGCTGCCCCTGATGGACAAGGGCATGGAACGGCCCGAGATCCGGGCGGCCTGCGGTCAGGTGCTGGGCGTCCATGACTGTTCCCTGACCGTCGAGGAGGGCGAGATCCTCGTGCTGATGGGGCTGTCCGGGTCCGGCAAGTCGACGCTGCTGCGGGCTGTCAACGGCCTGAACCCGGTGGCGCGCGGCGACGTTCGCGTCAAGACGGGCGACGGCATGCGGTCGGTGACGCAGGCGGACAGGAAGACCCTTCGCAACCTGCGCCTGCACGACGTCGCCATGGTGTTCCAGCAGTTCGGCCTGCTACCGTGGCGCACGGTGCGCGACAACGTGGGCCTCGGCCTTGAACTGGGGGGACAGTCGGCATCCAGGCGACGCGCCCGGGTCGAGGAGGAGCTGAAGCTGGTCGGTCTGGCGGACCGCGCCGATGCGCTGGTGGGCGAGCTGTCCGGCGGCATGCAGCAGCGGGTGGGACTTGCACGCGCCTTCACCACCGACGCGCCGATCCTGCTGATGGACGAGCCCTTCAGCGCGCTCGATCCCCTGATCCGCACGCGGCTGCAGGACGAACTGCTGGACCTGCAGAAAGACCGGGGCCGGACCATCGTCTTCGTCAGCCACGATCTGGACGAGGCTTTCAAGATCGGCAACCGGATCGCGATCATGGAAGGCGGGCGAATCGTCCAGGTCGGCACGCCGCGGGACATCTTCACCAATCCGGCGAACGACTACGTGGCGGAATTCGTGGCCCACATGAACCCGCTGGGCGTGCTGACGGCACGCGACGTGATGACCGCGGGTGACGCGACCGGAGAGCAGGTCACCGCGGAAACGCCGGTGCAGGCGATCATCGACCGGATCGCGCCGGGCCAGACACTGGTGGTGATGGAGGGCGACAGGGCGATCGGTCAGATCACGCAGGCCTCGCTGCTGGCACGCCTCGGCGGTCGACACAAACCGACCGCCGGCTGAGCCGGGGGGATTTTTCTCGAAAAATCGGACACGCCGGATTTTCCGCGAAAATCCGGCGTTCAGCTCGCGGCGTAGGCGGCCATGACGTCGTCGGAGGCTTCGACGTTCGTCGTCACGTTCTGGACGTCGTCGTCGTCCTCCAGCGTTTCGACCAGCTTCATCAGCTTCGTCAGCCCTTCGAGGTCCATCTCGGTCTGCATGTTGGGCAGCCAGATCAGCTTGGTACTTTCCGCCTCACCCAGCGCCTCTTCCAAGGCAGTCGACACCTCGTTCAGGTCGGTCGGTGCGCAATAGACCACGTGGTTGTCGCCGTCGGACTGGACGTCCTCGGCACCCGCCTCGATCGCGGCCATCATCACCGTATCCTCGTCACCGACGGAGGCCGGATAGACGATCTGACCCTTGCGGTCGAACATGAAGCCGACGCTGCCGGTCTCGCCCAGGTTGCCGCCGTTCTTGGTGAAGGTGGAGCGGACGTTGGACGCGGTGCGGTTGCGGTTGTCGGTCATGGCCTCGACGATGATCGCGACGCCGTTGGGGCCATAGCCTTCGTAGCGGATCTCGTCGTAGCTCTCGGCGTCGCCACCCACGGCCTTGTTGATCGCGCGTTCGATCACTTCCTTGGGGACAGAGGACTGCTTGGCCTCCTTCACCGCGAGACGCAGGCGCGGGTTCTTGTCCGGGTCCGGATCACCCATCTTGGCGGCGACGGTGATTTCCTTGCTCATCTTGGAGAACAGCTTGGCGCGCAGCTTGTCCTGACGCCCCTTGCGGTGCTGGATGTTCGCCCATTTGGAATGCCCGGCCATGGCGTTGATCCTTCTTGCTCTGTCCGTGATTGCGGGCTGCTATAGCGCAGGCACCCCCTGCCCCGCAAGCCTGCGGCTTACAGCGGATAGATGATCGGAATGACCAGCGAACAGATGACCGCAAGCGACAGGTTCAACGGCACGCCGATCCGCAGGAAGTCGGCGAACTTGTAGCCGCCGGGCCCGTAGACAAGGGTGTTGGTCTGGTAGCCGATTGGCGTCGAGAAGCTGGCCGAGGCCGCCATCATCACCGCGATCACCAGCGGGCGCGGGTCGACGGACAGGGCCGAGGCGAGGCCGATCGCGATGGGTGTCATGACGACCGCGACGGCGTTGTTGGACACCAGCTCCGTCAGGATCATCGACAGGGCGTAAACCGCGAAGACCACGACGTAGGGCGGCAGCACGGTCATGTAGGGCGCAAGAGAGCCCGCGATGATCTCGACGGCGCCCGATTCCTCCAGTGCCGCGCCCACCGCCAGCATCGCGAAGATCAGCGCCAGCAGGTGCCCGTCGATGGAGGAGAAGGCCTCGTCCGCGTCGATGCAGCCGGTCATCAGGACGACGACGGCGCCGAGGAAGGACAGCTGCAGGATCGGCGCCACGTCGAAGGCCGCCAGCACCACCACCGCCAGCATGACGCAGATGGCGATGGGCGCGTGGCTGCGGCGGTAGGCCCGGGCGGAAGGTTTGGACACGTCGGCAAGGTTCATGTCGGCGGCGAGACGTGCGATATCTTCGGGCGCGCCTTCCAGCAGAAGGGTATCGCCGACCTTGACCACCAGATCGTCGAGCTGGCGGCCGATATTGCGGTCGCGGCGGTGGACGGCAAGGGTGTAGACGCCGTAGCGGCGCCGCAGGCGCATGGCGCCGAGGCTGCGGCCCACCATCCGACATTCGGGAGAAATCAGCACCTCGACCGTCGACGTCTCTACCGCCGAGACCTGATCGACGCGGCGCAGTTCCCGCGTCGCCTGCAGCGACAGCAGTTCGGTCATCGCGGTACGCAGCACGACGCGGTCCCCGACCTCGAGCGTGACGCTTTCGAGGTCGCGCCGCAGCGAGGCATCGCCGCGGATCACGTCGATCAGGCGCACGCCCTCGCGCTTGAAGAGCTGGACAGTCAGCACCTCGCGGCCGATCAGGTTGCTGTCGGGCGGAATCACCGCCTCTGTGAAGAAGCGCATCTTGGACCGGTCCGACAACATGGTCGCCATGCTGGCGCGGTCCGGCAGCAGGCGGTTGCCGAAGAGGATCAGGTAGCCCATCGTCCAGACCGCGATCACGAGGCCGATCGGCGTCACCTCGAAGATGCCGAAGGGTTCCAGACCAGATTGCCGCGCCACCCCGTCGACCACGAGGTTGGTCGATGTACCGATCAGCGTCAGCGTGCCACCGACGATGGACCCGTAAGACAGGGGGATCAACAGCTTGGAGGCCGACATCTTCAGGGTGCGCGCCATCTGGACGAAGACCGGCAGCATCACCACGACGACGGGCGTGTTGTTCACGAAGGCCGAGGCGGAGACGACGAAGCCCATGACGCCACCGATCGCCTGCCTGGGGTTCCGCTTGGCCGCGCGCTCGGCCAGTTGCGTGACGTAGTCGAGCGCACCCGTCCGCACCAGCGCGCCCATGATGATGAACATCATGGCGATGGTCCAAGGCGCCGCGTTCGACAGCACATCGACCGCGGCGGCATAGGGCAGGATGCCGGTGAACAGCAGGAAGGCCGCGCCCAGCATCGCCACGACCTCGGTCGGGAAGGTCTCTCTCATGAAGAGCGCGAACATCACGGCCAGCACCGCCAGCGTGACGATGGCCTGATGCTGCGTCAGGATGGCAAGGTCGATCATCGCGGGTCTTTCAGGTTGACGGCGTGCCACTTTCGCCGTTTGCGACGGCGGGCGCAACAGGGTCACGGGGTCTGACGAGGGTCAGGCCAGCCGCCATCAGCGCCAGCGCCGCCCAGACCCAGAGGGAATAGCGCTCGCCCAGCAGCAGCATGGCCCAGAGCACGCCGAAGCCGGTGACGAGGTAGGCCACCTGCCCCGCGAAGGTCGCCCCGGCGCGGCCGACCAGCCAGACATAGGTGGTATAGACCACGATATTGATCAGCGCGGCGGCCAGCAGCGTGGCGTCCTGCAGGACGAATGGCGGATGGGGGACGAAGAACTGGCCCGTGGCCCAGGCCAGCGGTCCGGCGATCAGCGCACCGGTGACGCTGGCACCGAAGAGCACCTGCACCGGGTCGAGCCCGGCCGTGCCCCAGCGGGCGACGCCGTTCGCCTCGACCGCGTAGCAGAAGGGCGCGACGAGGGCGAGCGGCAAGACCGCGACCATCGCCCTGTCCGGCAGCGCCGCCTGCGGCAGCGCGATCAGCGCGACACCACCGAGGCCCAGCAGGAGCCCCGCCAGACGCGGGGCCGAGAATCGATCGACGCCGAGGACCAGCGCGATGGGAAAGGCGAACATCGGGACCGAGGCGATGACGATGGACATGATGCCCGACGGCAGAGTGGCGGCGGCGCGGAAGCTGGCGGAATTGGGCAGCACGGTGCCCATCACCGCAATGAAGAGCCAGACCATGAGGGCGGACGGCACCACGGGAATCCGGCCCAGCCTGCGCCACAGCAGCGCCCCGAGGACGACCGCCCCGATCGCAAGTTGCCAGAAGACGAGGCCGAGGGGCTGATAGCCCCCGGAGACCGTGATCTTGGTCAGTGGTTGGGTCATCCCCCAGCCCGCGCCGAGGGCCATCAGCAGCAGTGTCAGCCGCAGGCGTTCGTTCACGTGGCGGGACCTGACGGGGACAGGCGCCCGCCCTGCCGCACCATGGTGCAGGTCACGGCCCGCCCGGTGCGGTCGTCGGTCTCGACATACAGGCCGGACAGCGTCGCCTCGCCCTCGCCCGGGGTAAAGCGGCCCTTGGGCATGCCGGTGATGAAACGGCGCAGGGGCTCTGCCTTGTCCATGCCGATGACGCTGTCGTAATCGCCGCACATGCCCGCGTCGGACTGGAACGCCGTGCCGCCGGGCAGGACCATGGCATCGGCGGTGGGCACATGGGTATGGGTGCCGACGACGATGCTGACGCGGCCGTCGCAGAAATGACCGACGGCCATCTTCTCGGACGTCGCCTCGCAGTGGATGTCGACCAGCGAGGCCTGCACCTGACCGCCCATGGGATACTGCTTCAGCACTGCATCGAGGGCCGAGAAGGGATCATCGAAGGGCCGCTTCATGAAGACCTGGCCCAGCGCCTGCGCGACCAGCACGCGGCGTCCGCGGGCGTCGGTAAAGACGCGTGCCCCGGCACCCGGTGCCGATTTCGAGAAGTTCAGCGGCCGGATGATGCGCGGCTCTTTCTCGATGAAGCTGAGCATGTCCTTCTGGTCGAAGGCATGGTCGCCCAAGGTGACGACATCGGCGCCGGCGTCGAGGATACCCTTCGCATGGTCCGGCGACAGTCCCGCCCCGTTGGTGGCATTCTCGCCGTTCACGACGACGAAATCGAGCTTCCAGTCGGTCCGCAGACGGGTCAGATGGTCGGTGATGGCGCTGCGGCCGGCGCGTCCCATGACGTCGCCCAGGAACAATATTTTCATGGCCCCCTGTTAGGGGCTGGGCGAAAAATCTTCTAGAAGATTTTTCGGTCTCCGATTTTTCTAGAAAAATCGGCTAGCGCCAGCGGTCGCAAACGCCGCTTTCGGTGACGATCATGTCAAGTGGCTGATCCGTGGGCTCCAGCGGCAGGGCCGCGGCCTCTTGCGCAGCGAAGGCATAGCCGATCGCCAGCACGGGGCCGGTGCGCCGCAGCGCCTCGAGCGTGCGGTCGTAGAACCCGCCGCCGTAGCCGAGGCGTCCGCCACGGGCATCGAAGGCGACGAGGGGCACGATCAGGATCCGGGGCACCATTGCCGTCCCGTCCGCCGGGACTGCGGTGCCGAAGGTGCCGGGCACGATGGCCCCATCCGGCGTCCATGTTCGGAAGCTCAGCGGCAGGCCGGCGCCGTGGATCACGGGTACGCCGACCGGGCCGTGGGCCGCCGCCTCTGCCATTGCGGGCAGCGGGTCGATCTCTGTCCGCATCGGCAGATAGCCGGCGAGCGGCAGGCCGCGATAATTGGCCAGCACCGCAGTCAGATGACCCGCCTGCGGGCCGCTCGCGGCATGGGCCACGGCGCGCCGGCCCAGCGCCGCCTTGCGGGCGGCGGCCTTCGCGTCGGTCAGAGAAGCCATATCGCCGCGAGTCCGAGGAAGGCGAAGAAGCCGACGATATCCGTGACCGTGGTGACGAAGGCGCCGGAGGCAAGCGCCGGGTCCACGCCCATGCGCTCCAGCACGATGGGCACGCCGGTGCCTGCCAGACCCGCGACGACCATGTTGATGACCATGGCGCAGCCGATCACGATGCCCAGCATCGGCGAGCCGAACCAGACCACGCCGACGATGCCCATGACGACGGCAAAGAGCATGCCGTTGATCAGGCCCACCAGCACCTCACGCCGGATGACGCGCCAGACGTTCGATCCGGTCAGATCGCGGGTGGCCAGCGCGCGCACGGCGACGGTCAGGCTTTGGGTGCCGGCGTTGCCGCCCATAGACGCCACGATGGGCATCAGCACGGCAAGGGCCACGAGGGAGGAGATCGTCCCCTCGAAGAGCGAGATCACCAAAGAGGCCATGATCGCGGTAAAGAGGTTCACCGCCAGCCACGGCAGACGCTGCTTTGTCGTCTCGATCACCCGGTCGGACAGCGACCCCTCGCCCACACCGGCGAGGCGCAGAAGATCCTCCTCGGCTTCCTCTTCGAGGAAGGCCATGGCGTCGTCGATGGTGATGACGCCGACGATGCGGTCGTCGTCATCCACGACGGGGGCGGTGATCATGTGGTAGTGGTTGATCGCCTGGGCGACTTCCTCCACGTCCTGTTCGACATGGAAGGTGCGGAAGGTGTCTTCCATGATGTCGCGCAGTTTCGTGCCGCGCGGATGGCTGAGGACGCGGCCCAGCGTGACGTAGCCCACCGCCTTGAGCCGCGGATCGACGAGGATGATGTGGTAGAACTGGTCCGGCAGCACCACGTCGGACCGCAGGAAGTCGATGGTGTCGCCTACAGTCCAGTGTTCCGGCGCGCGCACCAGCTCCACCTGCATGTGGCGGCCGGCGGATTCCTCGGGGTAGGACAGCGACTGTTCCACCACGACCCGGTCGCCGGGGTCGAGGGCGTCGAGCACCGCCTCCTGCTGTTCCTCGTCGAGGTATTCGACGAGGTCCACCACATCGTCGCTGTCCAGATCGCGCACGGCGTCGGCCAGTTCGGCAGGGGCCAGAGAGGCGATGATCTCCTCGCGCAGGCGCTCGTCGAGTTCCGACAGGATCTCGCCGTCGAGGCCCCCTTTCCACAAGGTCAGCAGCTCGCGCCGCTGCCGGTCGTCGATCAACTCGATCAGGTGGGCGATGTCCGCGGGGTGCAGCGGTTCGAGAAGCGCCGAGATATCCTCGACATTGCGGTCGTCGATCGCCTGCAGGACGTCGCTGACGACGCGGTCGGTGATGCCGAAGGCTTCGTCGTCGGCGTCGGCGACGTCGGGGATCGTCTGGTCGTCGGTCATGGCGGTCCCCCGGGATGTGTTGCGAGGGGCAACATAGACGGTCCATGGCCCACCACAACCGCGTTGCGGCCGATTGTGGACGCGGGCGCGGAACCATAAGGTGCGCGCATGGAAAAACATCTTCTTCTTGGCCAGACGCTGGCTTTCGACGGCAATGCGATGCACGACTGGCAGGGGGCTGTGCGGCACGACAGCGCGGGCGGCGTGCTGGTGCAGGACGGCCGGATCGTCACGACCGGCCCGGGCGCCGCGCTGCGGTCCGATCACCCGGATGCCGCGGTCACGGACTACGGCGACTCGCTGATTACCGCGGGCTTCGTCGATGCGCACATGCACTATTCCCAGACGCCGATGATCGCGTCATGGGGCAAGCAGCTGATCGACTGGCTGAACACCTATACCTTCCCGCAGGAGATGCGGCTGGCGGACGCGGATTATGCCCGGCAGGTCGCGGACACCACGCTGGATCTTGCTCTGGCGCATGGCACGACAACGGTGTGCAGCTTCTGCACGATCCATCCGGGCAGCGTCGACGCGTGGTTCGCGGCGGCAGAGGCCCGCGGCATGGCCGTCGTCGGCGGCAAGACCTGCATGGACCGCAACGCGCCCGAGGGGCTGCGGGATACGGCACGAACGGCCTACGACGACAGCAAGGCCCTGCTGGACCGCTGGCACGGGCGGGGGCGCGCGACCTATGCCATCACGCCGCGGTTCTCGCCCACATCGACGCCGGACCAACTGGCGGCGCTCGGGGCGCTCTGGGCCGAGCGGCCCGAGGTCCTGATGCAGACGCATCTGTCAGAGCAGTTGCCGGAGATCGACTGGGTGCGCGGTCTGTTTCCGCAGGCGCGCGACTACCTCGACACCTACGAGGCTTTCGGATTGCTCGGGGCGCGCGGCCTTTATGGTCACGCGATCCATCTGGAACCGCGCGAGACCGAGCGGCTGCAGGAGGTAGCGGCCGCCGTCGTGCATTGCCCGACGTCGAACACCTTCATCGGATCGGGGCTGTTCGACATGGCGGGGCTGGCGGCGCGGGGCCTGCGGATCGGGCTGGCGACGGACACGGGGGGTGGATCCAGCTTTTCGATGCTGCGGACGATGGCCGCCGCCTACGAGATCGGCCAGTTGCGGGGCACGGCACTGCACCCGGCGCAGCTGCTGTGGCTGGCGACCGAAGGTTCGGCACGCAGCCTGCACATGGGTGGCCGGATCGGCCATCTGGGTGCGGGGGCCGCGGCGGATCTGGTTGTGCTCGACCTCGCCTCCACCCCCGCGATCGCGCAGCGCGCGGCACAGGCTGGCGATATCTGGGACGCTGTGTTCCCGACGATCATGATGGGCGACGATCGGGCGGTCCGCGACACGTGGGTCGCGGGCCGCAGGGTCTTGCGTCAGGGAACGCAAGGCATCAGCAGGACCACGACCCAGACGTCGGCGCCGCGCCCGGACCGGTCGGCGGCGTGGCCGAAGCCGTAGTTCGCATAGCGCGGGTTCAGCAGGGTCTTGCGCTGGTCCGCGTTCGACAGCCAAGAGGTGATCGCGGCGGAGTCGGAGGGGAAGCCCTGCGAGATCACCTCGCCCGCCGGGCAGTCGGACACGCCCGCAGCCTTGATCCGCGCTGTGGCCTTTGCGCCGGTGGGGGTGCCCATCATCAGCTTGTCCCCCTGTGCCAGGTCCGCCGCATATTGCGCGGCAACCCGGTCGAGGCCGCTGTTGGACACGAGCGGCCCGGCGCCCGCATCCGTCCGCGCCTTGTTCAGGGTCGCGTCGACCGTCGCGGATTGCGGCGGCGTCTGGCCCAGCCGCACGACCGGCTGGCCGTCGATGGGCTGGCCCGCGGGGCTGAGCGGCACGACGATCGGGATCGGCACCGGAACGCAGGCCGACAGGAATCCGGCCGCAAGGGTGGAGAGGGCAAAAGCGCGAATTGACATCGAGGGCACCTGTCATGCTGGGGTCTGGTTTCATAAGCGCCGCAACAGGGGGCCGCTGTCAACCGGCGAGTGCCAGCGCCAGCCGCCGCTGCCGGGCCGCCAGCGCCCCGGTCTCCACCGTCGTCATCCGCCCCTGCGCCACGACCTGCCGACCCTCGACAAAGAGGTCGCGCACGTGGGTCGGTCCGGCAAGGACCAATGCCGCGGCATCCCAGCTGCCTGCGCTGTCGATACCGGACACGTCCCAGACCGCCAGATCGGCACGCTTGCCTACGGTGATCTGCCCCAGATCGTCACGGCCCAGCACGGCGGCACCGCCGCGCGTGGCCAGCCGCAGGGCGGCGCGTGCGCTCATGCTGTCGGCACCGTAAGCCACGCGGCTCAGCAACATGGCCTGACGCGCCTCAGATATCAGGTTTCCGCTGTCGTTGCTGGCCGATCCGTCGACGCCAAGGCCGACATTGACGCCCGCATCCCGCATCCGCCGGACCGGCGCGATGCCGGAACCGAGCCGGCAGTTCGAGCAGGGGCAATGACTGATCCCCGTGCGGCTGCGCGCGAAGAGGTCGATCTCGCCTGCGTCGAGTTTCACGCAATGGGCGTGCCAGACGTCCGCCCCGGTCCACCCCAGATCTTCCGCGTATTGTCCGGGGCGGCAGCCGAAACGGGCCAGCGAATAGGCGACGTCCTCGTCATTCTCTGCCAGGTGGGTGTGCAGCATGACACCCTTGTCGCGGGCCAAGAGGGCCGTGTCGCGCATCAGCTCGCGGCTGACCGAAAAGGGCGAACAGGGTGCCAGACCCACGCGCACCATGGCGCCCGGGCGGGGATCGTGGAAGGCGTCGATGACCCGGATGCTGTCCTTCAGGATCTTAGATTCCGCCTCTACCAGGCTGTCGGGAGGCAGGCCACCTGCGGATTCGCCGATGCTCATCGACCCGCGGGTGGGGTGAAACCGCAGACCGACCTCTGTCGCGGCGGCGATGGTGTCGTCCAGCCGCGCGCCATTGGGGTAAAGGTAGAGGTGGTCGGACGTGAGCGTGCAGCCCGACAGCGCCAGTTCGACGAGGCCGGTCAGGGCCGAGGAGAACATCTCCTCCGGTCCGAAGCGGGCCCAGATCGGGTAGAGCGTGCGCAGCCAGCCGAACAACAGCGCGTCCTGCGCGCCGGGCACGGCACGGGTCAGCGACTGATAGAGGTGGTGGTGGGTGTTGATCAGACCCGGCGTCACGACGCAGCCGGCCATATCGTGCACCGTGCCGGTGGTGGCCAACCCCTGCCCTACCGCCGCGATGACGCCGTCGCGGATCAGGATGTCGGCCCGCGCCAGTTCGGTCCCCGCATCGTCCATGGTGACGACGACATCGGCGCCGCGCAGCAGTGTCTCAGGCATCGACCACGTCCCGCAGGATCAACAGCGCCTGTGCGTGGATGTCGCCGTTCGCGGCGGCGATCACCCGCCCGCCGTGATGCGCAGGTCCGCCCCGCCAGTCCGTCACGATGCCGCCCGCCGCCTGCACGACGCAGATCGGGGCATGGACGTCATAGGGCTGCAGCCCGGCCTCGATCACCAGATCGACCTGGCCGGCCGCCAGCAGGGCATAGCCGTAGCAGTCCATGCCGTAGCGGGTCAGCTGCATGCGCGACGCAACGGCGTGAAAGGCGCGGCCCTCGATGTCGGTGCCGACCTCGGGAAAGGTGGTCAGCACGATCGCACTGTCGAGCGGGCGGCCGGGGCGTGTCGCGAGTGGACGGGCCCCGTGCGGGCCGCGCACCTCGGCCTGACCGAAGCCGCCGATGAAGCGTTCCCCGATGAAGGGCTGGTCGATCAGCCCGAACAGCGGTCCCGTGGCATCCGCGACGGACACCAGAACCCCCCATGTCGGCGTGCCGCACAAAAAGCCGCGGGTGCCGTCTATCGGGTCGAGGACCCATGTCAGGCCGCTGCTGCCGTCGGTAGCGCCCATCTCCTCGCCAAGAATGCCGTCGGAAGGGCGTTCGCGACTGATGACCGCGCGCATCGCGGCCTCTGCCGCCCGGTCGGCGGCGGTGACGGGGTCAAAGCGATCCTGTCCCTTGTCGTCCGCCATCAGGCCGGCGGTGCGGAACAGGCGCAGGGTTTCGGGTCGTGCGGCATCCGCTACAAGATGGGCGACGCGGACCAGATCCGCCTTCAGTTCGTCGTTCACGTCAGCGTCCCCGGCCCGTGCGGCCATCTGTACCAGTCCGGCCCGACGTTAGCGCCTTCCGGGTCGAATGGAAACGGCGAACCGCGGCGCGCAACCCTGGCGTGCCACGGTTCGCCCCGGTCAGGCGGCTTCGCTCAATACCCGGGCCAGGTCAAAGAGCCGGCGGCGCTGGTGTTCGGGGATCGCATAGTAGGAGCGCAGCAGATCCAGCGCCTCCTTGTCGGCGAGGATGTCGCCCGGCAGGTCGCCGGTCTTGGGCGCCGTGGCGACGCCGTTGTCGAGCCCTTCGAAGAAGAATGCGACGGGTACGCCGAGGACGTTCGCGATATCCCACAGCCGAGAGGCACTGACGCGGTTCATCCCGGTCTCGTACTTCTGGATCTGCTGAAACTTGATGCCGACGGCCTCTGCCAGCTGCTGCTGGGTCGTGCCGTTCATCCAGCGCCGCTGACGGATCCGCTTGCCGACGTGAACGTCTACTTCGTGCTTCATCTATCGTATCCTTGCAATAAAAGGGAGGCTCGTTAACGACATTGACGGAACGCGCGCCTTCGAACGGACCCGATGGTGTCGAACGTAGCTACCAATATCTGGTGCCATGGGGTATCCCATTGTAATCGAAACACGCAACGGTTGCACGTCATTGCCTTGACTAAAGGACAGTTTTGCCGCGGCACCATTAGCCAAAAGGCCAAATCTGACGCTTGGTCAGGTGCTTAAGGGGATAACTTGACAAATGAAAGCCGTTTCGGCCGGATAAGGCGAAATTTCCATGGCGAAAGGTTGCTCATCCCATGCGCGCGTTTCAGGTTCAATCCTTCACCGCTCCACCGCAGATCGTGACCTGTCCCGTCCCCGTCCCCGGACCGGGTGAGGTCGCGCTGCGGATCGGAGCCTGCGGCATCAATTTCGCGGACATGCTGATGGCGCAAGGAAAATATCAGGACACGCCGCCCCTGCCCTTTACCCTCGGGATGGAGGTCTGCGGCACGGTGACGGCTCTGGGCGACGGGGTGACGACACCCCCCGTGGGGACCCGCGTCTGCGTCTTCGGTGGTCGGGGCGGCATGGCGGAAACGGGCGTCTTTCCGGCGGTCCTCTGCCGGCCGGTGCCAGACGACATGCCGGATACGGTCGCGGCCGGGTTCCAGGTGGCCTACGGCACCTCTCACCTCGCACTGACCCGGCGGGCGGGCCTGCGGCGGCGCGAGACCCTTCTGGTGCTGGGCGCGGCGGGTGGCGTCGGGCTGACCGCGGTCGAGATCGGCAAGGCACTGGGGGCCACTGTGATCGCGGTCGCCCGCGGCGCCGACAAGCTGGAGGTCGCCCGCAAGGCCGGCGCCGACTACCTGATCGATTCCACCGATGGCGACCTGAAGGCCCGTCTGAAGGCGCTCTGCGCCGGAATCGGTGGCGTCGACGTGGTCTACGACCCGGTCGGCGGCGATGCCTTCATGGCGACCCTGTCCGTCTGCAATCCGGAGGCGCGCGTGATCGCGATCGGCTTTGCCAGCGGCACAGTGCCGCAGATCCCGGCCAACATTCTACTGGTCAAGAATATTTCCGTGATCGGATTTTATTGGGGCGGCTACCTGAAGTTCCACCCGGAGGCGCTGACCGAAAGTCTTGCGGAATTGATGAAATGGTACGCACAGGGGCTCCTGCATCCCCACATCAGCGAGGTTCTGCCGCTGGACCGCGCGCAGGAGGGGCTCGACCTTATCGCATCGCGCGCGGCGACCGGGAAGGTCGTCATCACGCCGTGACCCTTGCGGCACCCGAAAGATGATGCGGCAAGCGGTCTTCGGCATGCGGCGGCCTCTTGATATGCAAGGCATCCGTCCCGATATTGGGCGCAAGCGTCGGACGACTGGCGCGCATTTTTCTAACGGAGGTCCTGATGGCTGAATATCAAACGATCCGGACCACGGGCACTGTCCGTGGCGCGGCAATCGACGAAGGGCTGCGCGCCCATATGAACAAGGTCTACGGCATCATGTCGGTCGGCATGCTGATCACGGCGGCTGCCGCATGGGCGATCTCGGGCCTTGCCCTGTCCCCCGTGCCGACCGGCGCACAGATCGGTGCCAATACCTACCTGACCGACTTCGGCGTCCTGCTGTACACCAGCCCGCTGAAATGGGTCGTCATGTTCGCGCCGCTCGCGATGGTGTTCGCCATGGGAGCCATGATCAACAAGTTGTCGGTCGCCGGCGCGCAGACGTTCTTCTACGCCTTCGCGGCGCTGATGGGCCTGTCGCTGTCGTGGATCTTCGCGGTCTATACCGGCTTCTCGATCATTCAGGTCTTCCTGATCACCGCCGTGTCCTTTGCGGGCCTGTCGCTTTACGGCTACACCACGAAGAAGGACATCAGCGGCTGGGGCAGCTTCCTGATCATGGGCGTGATCGGTCTGATCGTCGCCTCGATCGTGAACATCTTCCTCGGTTCGCCCGTCGTGCAACTGGCGATCTCGGCCATCGGCGTGCTGATCTTCGCGGGCCTGACCGCCTATGACACGCAGAAGATCAAGACCGACTACATCTCGCACGCCGCCCATGGCGATGCGGAGTGGCTGGGCAAGTCGGCGATCATGGGGGCGCTGAACCTCTACCTCGACTTCATCAACATGTTCATGTTCATGCTGCAACTGTTCGGCAACCGCGAATAAGCCGCACAAAAGTTCAAGGCATCAAGGCCGGTCCCCGCGACCGGCCTTTTTCGTTGCCAATCCCCGTCGTTCGGCGCAGGCATCGAGCCAAGATCGCCTGACCCTGGACCCGACCGATGACCGCAATGACGAAAGCCGCCCGCCGCGCAGACCTGATCGGCAGTGCGTTCATGGTCCTCGCCATGGCGCTGTTCGCGGTCGAGGATACATTCATCAAGGCGGCGGCGCAGATATTGCCGGTGGGCGAGGTGCTGGTGCTATTCGGCCTTGGCGGCGCGCTGGTCTTTGCCGCGCTGGTGCGGGCCCAGAGCCTGCCACTTTTCGTGCCCGACATCCTGTCCCGCCCCATGCGCATCCGCGTGGTGTTCGAAGTGACGGGTCGCCTGTTCTATACCCTTGCCATCGCCATGATCCCGCTGTCGGTCGCGACGGTGATCCTGCAGGCGACGCCGCTGGTCGTCGTGGCGGGCGCTGCGCTGTTGTTCGGGGAACGGGTGGGCTGGCGGCGCTGGACCGCGATCCTGATCGGTCTGGCCGGCGTCGTGGTCATCGTCAGGCCGGGAACGGAAGGGTTCTCTGCGGTGTCGATCCTTGCCGTCGCGGGCATGATCGGCTTTGCGGGGCGAGACCTTGCCAGCCGCGCGGCACCGGTCACGGTAGGGACGCTGCGCCTTGGGATCACCGGCTTTGCCGCCATCGTCGTGGCCGGCGTGATCTTTGCCCTTTGGGACGGATCGGCCTTTCTGGTGCCGACTCCTCCGGCAGCGCTGTTCCTGCTGGGCGCGGTCACCGCGGGCACCATGGCATACGCCAGTCTAATGAAAGCGATGCGCAGCGGTGACGTCTCTGCCGTGACGCCGTTCCGCTATACCCGGCTGCTGTTCGGCGTCACGCTGGGCGTCGCGCTGTTCGGCGAATCCCCCGGTCCCGCGATATGGATGGGGTCAGGGCTGATCGTGCTGTCGGGCCTGTTCATCATGTGGCGCGGCGGCCGACGCTGAAACGCAAAAGGCCCCGCAGATGCGAGGCCCAGCGAAAGGATCGGGGTCGGATCAATTACTTGATCTTGCCTTCCTTGTATTCGACGTGCTTGCGCACGACGGGATCGTATTTCTTGATGACCATCTTCTCGGTCATGGTGCGGGCGTTCTTCTTGGTGACGTAGAAGTGCCCGGTGCCCGCGCTGGAGTTCAGGCGGATCTTGATGGTGGTTGGCTTCGCCATGTGTCGTCTCCTGTTCGCGGCGCGGAATGCGTGCTGCGCATCAAATCTCTTGAAGTCTGCCTTCTAACCACCGGCGGGCCCGAGTCAACCACAAAAGCCGTCGTTGCGGCGGCCCGTCGTGTCACCGGCAGGTCATGTGCGGATGGCCTGTAAGCCGGATTCTGTCCACCGCCTTGCGGCGGCTGGACGATCATTCATCTAAAGCCGCCGTTGCCGACGACCCTCTAGCTGCCAACCCGGGCCTTTCGGGTCAGGCGTCCCTGCCGGGATATCCATCGCTGGATCACACCGGCGCAAGGCCCCTATTTGGCATTGCTCCCGGTGGGGCTTGCCGTGCCGCTTCCGTTGCCGGTCGCGCGGTGGGCTCTTACCCCACCGTTTCACCTTTCCCCTGCACGCAGGGTAGTCTCTTCTCTGTGGCGCTTTCCCTGGGGTTGCCCCCGCCGGGTGTTACCCGGCACCGTTGCCGTCATGGAGTCCGGACTTTCCTCGAGCGTTGCCGCCCGCGACCGTCCAGCCATCCGCACGGGCCATCGCCTAAGCGGTGGCGGGCGAAGCGTCAACGGGAAAGCGTTCCGCCAGATCGGCGATCAGCGCCATGTCCGCCGGACACAAGGGCCCCGTCGCGCGGGGCCGGAACCGCATGCGGAAGGCAGAGAGCAGCACCTCGTCGGCCACGTCGGCGGTATAGCCGACGCTCCGCATCAGCGGGATGAACATATCCGATGAGGGCGCGTCAGCAACCGAAGAGGGCCAGACCGAAAGACCCAGCCGCGCCAGCCTGCGCCAGTCGAAACGTGCGCCGGGATCGATCTTGCGCCCCGGTGCCATGTCGGAATGGCCGATGATCCGCTCCGGCAGGATCGCCCAGCGGTCCCGGATGCCATCCAGCAGGTCGCAGAGTGCGTCCATCTGCGATGCGGCAAAGGGACAATGGCCGGGATTGGCCAGTTCGATGCCGATGGACCGGCTGTTGACGTCGGTGACGTCGCCCCACTGCCCTGCCCCCGCATGCCATGCCCGCATCTCCTCCGGGACGAGGTTCAGCACGCAACCGTCCTCGGCAATCAGGTAGTGGGCCGAGACCTGCGTGTCAGGATTGCACAGCGTGTCGCAGGCGGCGGCGGCCGTCCGCATGGCGGTGTAATGGATCACGACCAGATCGGGCCGCGCCTCGTCGCGGCGGGGCCCCTGATTGGGCGAGGTGCGGTCGGTCAGGATCAGTTGCCGCCCGCCGCCAGCAGGAAGGGCGCCGGGTCCCAGCCGCAGGCAAAGCCGTCGCCATCGGGATCGAGACCGCGGGGATCCTTCTCGGGCCCGCCGCGCGCAAGGAAATCGCGCTGGGCGGCGTCGGGGGAGTTGTAGGCGGCACAGTTGCGCTCGAACTTGCCCTTGCCGGCGAAGATCGAGCGAGAATACCACTCCTGCCCCATCTTGTTTGGGGCGTTCAGGGCATATTGCACGATGTTCGGGCCGGTATCGGAGGGACGCTCCGGCAGGGCCGACGGCATCACGATCTGACGGGCGGCCGCCTGCCGCGCCCGGCGCTCGGCATCGCTCTCGATGCTTTCCCGGTTGGACACGGCCTCGAACGACTGTTCGTCCGACAGGCCGGGATTGTTCGGAATGATCGGTGCCGCGTTGGCGGGCGACGCCTCTACCCCTTGCACGCGCAGGATATCGCCGGAAGTGTCGAGCGGCTGCTGCATCGCCTGATCCTGTGCCAGACCCACCGGCCCGCCGCCGATGCCCAGTGCCGCCAGTTCGGACGTGGCGACGACAGGCGCGGGCCCGGCATCCGGCTGCGGCAGGCTGGCCGCCTGCACCGGTGCGGGCGGTGCGAAGGTCGCGGTCTGGCTGGCGCGTTCCGCGTCGCGGGCGGCCTGTTCGCGCTGGGCTGCGGCAATCGCCGCGGGGCGCCCGCTGTCGGGCACTTTCGGCGCGCAGGCCGCAGCGGTCAGAAGGGACAGAAGGACGACGGAACGGATCACGGCAGAAAGCCCTTTGCAGAGGTTAAGGCGGTGTTACCACCAACGGTCCGGCTTTGCGACAAAACCGGCTGCACGTTCAAGTGAATACGCGACGTTCAGCAGATCGCCTTCTTCCCATGGCCGTCCGATCAGCTGGAGGCCGAGCGGCAGACCGGTGGCGTCGGTTCCTGTCGGCACCGCGATGCCCGGCAGGCCTGCCAGATTGACCGTGACCGTGAAGACGTCGTTGAGATACATCTTGATCGGGTCCGCATCCGCCATCTCTCCCAGCCCGAAGGCGGCGGAGGGGGTGGCGGGCGTCAGGATCGCATCGACGCCGTCGGCGAAAACCTGGTCGAAATCGCGCTTGATCAGCGCGCGGACCTTGCGGGCGCGGTTGTAGTAGGCGTCGTAGAAGCCCGCGGACAGCACGTAGGTCCCGACCATGACGCGGCGCTGCACTTCCGGCCCGAAGCCTTCGGCGCGGGTCTTCTCGTACATCTCTGTGATGCCGTCGCCCTGCGCGATCCTGGCGCGATGCCCGAAGCGGACGCCGTCGTAGCGGGCAAGGTTCGACGATGCCTCTGCCGGGGCGATGACGTAATAGGCGGGCAGCGCGTATTTCGTATGCGGCAGGGTGATGTCGCGGATCTCTGCGCCTG
This sequence comes from Loktanella atrilutea, assembly GCF_900128995.1. Taxonomy (GTDB): domain Bacteria; phylum Pseudomonadota; class Alphaproteobacteria; order Rhodobacterales; family Rhodobacteraceae; genus Loktanella; species Loktanella atrilutea. The sequence goes on from NZ_FQUE01000006.1 coordinate 77,373, forward strand.
CGTCCTTCAGCATGGCGGTGCCGTCGGACCAGAGCTTCTCGATCTCCGCCGGCATCCCGTCCATGCGGTATTCCCTGGGGATGCCGATGACCTTGCCGCGGATGTCGCCGGTCAGCGCGGCCTCGAAATCCGGGACGGCGATGTCGGCAGAGGTGCTGTCCTTCGGATCGAAGCCCGACATGGCGCGCAGCAGGATCGCGCTGTCGCGCACGTCCTTGGTCATCGGGCCGGCCTGATCGAGCGACGAGGCGAAGGCCACGATGCCCCAGCGGCTGACGCGGCCATAGGTCGGCTTGATGCCGGTGATGCCGGTGAAGGCGGCGGGCTGGCGGATCGATCCGCCGGTGTCGGTGCCGGTGGCCCCGAGGCAAAGATCGGCAGCCACGGCGCTCGCAGAGCCGCCGGAGGAGCCGCCTGGCGTCAGCTTGCGGTCGTCGACCTTCCACGGGTTCACGGCGTCGCCGTAGACAGAGGTTTCGTTCGACGAGCCCATGGCGAATTCGTCCATGTTGAGCTTGCCCAGCATGACCGCGCCCGCATCGAAGAGCTGCGTCGTCACGGTGGATTCGTATTCCGGCCGGAATCCTTCGAGGATGCGACTGGCGGCCTGGCTCGGCACGCCCTTGGTACAGAAAAGGTCCTTGATCCCCAGAGGGATGCCGCACAGGTCGGGCGCATCGCCCGCCTGAAGGCGCTGATCTGCAGCCGCGGACTGAGCCTGCGCCACATCCGGCGTCTTGTGGACGAAGGCGTTCAGCGCGTCCGCCGCGTCGATCGCGGTCAGGCAGGCGGTGGTCAGTTCGGCACTCGTGACCTCGCCCTTGCGCAGGGCGTCGCGGGCGGCGGCAATGGTCAGCTTGGTCAGGTCGGTCATCATTCCACCACTTTCGGCACGGCAAAGAATCCCTCTCGGGCGTCGGGGGCATTGGCCAGCACCCGCGCCTGCTGATCGCCGTCATTCACGACATCGTCGCGACGATAGAGCCGCTGCGGCGTGACGCTGGTCATGGGGTCGATGCCGTCGACATCGACCTCGTTCAACTGCTCGATGAAGCCCAGGATCGCGCTGAATTCCTGCGCCAGTGCGGGCAGAGCCTCGTCCTCGACCTTGATGCGGGCTAGTTTCGCCACGCGGCGGGCGGTGTCTGTATCGATGGCCATGCGCACTCCGATCGGATCGTTGCGGGGTTGTTGCGCCCGCATTTACCCCGGCCTTGCCGCGGCTACAACCGTCTGCCCGCGCGGGATGTAATGGCGCCGCGTATGGAATTCCGCGGGACGGCGCGGCGGCGCGCCCTACAACAACGGACACGGGGCGGCCCGGTCCGGGTCGCCCGATCCCTTTTTCGGAGAAGTCCCATGAACATCATCTGGCTCGGCCATGCCAGCTTTCGCATCGAGATCGAGGACGCCATCCTGCTGATCGACCCCTGGCTGGAGGGCAATCCATCGTTCCCGCAAGACCGGCGCGACGATGCGCTGAAAGGTGCGACCCATGTCGTGCTGACCCATGGCCACGGCGACCATGCCGCCAACGCGGGTGCGATCGCACGCGAGACCGGCGCCACGCTGGTCGGCATCCCGGAGCTGTGCGGCCTGCTGGGCGGCGACGGGATCGAGACGGTCGAATTCAACAAGGGCGGTACCGTCGATCTGAACGGCGCCAAGGTGACGATGGTGAACGCGACGCATTCGTCCTCTATCGGCACCGACGACGGCCCGCGCTATGCCGGGCACGAGGCGGGCTACATGATCGCCGGCGAGGGTCACACGATCTATCTGTCCGGCGATACGGACATCATGGCCGACATGGAATGGATGGGCGACCTGCACAAACCGGACATCGGCATCCTCTGCGCCGGCGGGCATTACACGATGGACATGGCGCGGGCGGCCTATGCGGCGAAGCGCTATTTCAAGTTCGGGACGGTGATCCCCTGTCACTACAAGACCTTCCCGGCGCTGGCGCAAGACGCACAAATCCTGATTGACGGCCTGCCCGGTGTCGATGTCAGGACGCCGGCGGTGATGGAGACCGTCAGCCTCTAGGTCGCCGAATTTTCCAGAAAATTCGGAGCATGCGATTTTTCGAGAAAAATCGTCAGCGGCGTTGCGCGAAGAATGTCTTCAGCAGCGCCTCTGACGCGGTGGCGTCGATGCCGTCGTAGACCTGCGGTACATGATGGCACTGGGGCTGCGCGAAGATGCGCGGCCCCTGGGCGACGCCACCGGATTTCGGATCGGCGGCGCCGTAGTAGAGCCGCGCGATGCGCGCGTTGGCGATGGCCGCGGCGCACATCGGGCACGGTTCGAGGGTGACGTAAAGATCGCAGCCGGCCAGCCTCTCCTGCCCGAGGGCGGCGCAGGCGGCGCGGATCGCCAGAACCTCCGCGTGGGCCGTGGGGTCGTGCAGCTCTCGTGTGCGGTTGCCGGCGCGGGCCAGGACGCCGTCCGGGCCGACGACGACAGCGCCGACCGGCACCTCGCCGCGGCCACCCGCGGCCTGCGCCTCTGCCAGCGCCAACTGCATGAAACTGCGGAATGTCATGGCCCCTGATGCCCGGACCTGCCCCGCTCTGGCAAGCCCCCACGAAAGGGGCTATGCGAAGGGCATGACCGATACCCCCCCTGACGGCGACCGAATCGCCAAAGTCCTGTCGCGCGCCGGCATCGCGTCGCGTCGCGACGCCGAACGCATGATCGAGGAAGGGCGCGTGTCGGTGAACGGCAAGACCATCACCAGCCCCGCCCTGAACGTGACCGACCGCGACCGCATCGTCGTCGACGGCAAGCCTGTCGGCCAGCCGGAGGCGGCGCGCCTCTGGCTCTATCACAAGCCGGCGGGCCTCGTGACCTCGGCCAGGGACGAAAAGGACCGCGAGACGGTCTTCGACGCCTTGCCCGATGACATGCCGCGGGTGATGTCGGTGGGGCGGCTCGACATCAATTCCGAAGGGCTTCTGCTGCTGACAAACGACGGCGGGATCAAGCGCAAGCTGGAGCTGCCATCGACCGGCTGGCTGCGCCGCTACCGCGTGCGGATCAACGGATCGGTGTCAGAGGCGCGGCTGGACGAATTGCGCAAGGGAATCACCGTCGATGGCGTGAAGTATCAGCCGATGATCGTGACCTTCGACCGGCAGCAGGGCGCCAACGCCTGGCTGACGATCAGCATCCGTGAAGGCAAGAACCGCGAGATCCGCCGCGCGATGGAGGCGGTGAACGCCACCGTGAACCGCTTGATCCGCGTCAGCTACGGCCCGTTCCAGCTGGGCAAGCTGGAGCCCGGCGCGGTGGAGGAGGTCAAGGGCCGTGTCCTGCGCGAGCAGCTTGGGCTGGAGACGCCGGCCCCGCAGAAGGCGAAGGCGCGCAAGCCGATCACGCGTGTGATGAAATCCGAAGGCGCCGCCCCTGCCCGCAAGGGTCCGGGCAAGCCCGCCGGACCGAAGCGCGGTCCCCGGTGAGCTAATATCGGCAGGATGGACGCTCGCAATGCGGTGCGGTCGCACCTACCTTGTCCCTGACGATCCGGAACGAGAGACGACTGCGACATGGCACGACTGATCCTTTTCTTCGCCCTGCTGACAGGTCTGGCGCTGGCCGCGATGGCGGCACTGGCGGCCCTTCGTAATCTGAGCGATTCAGAGCACGCGGCGACGCCGGTGACGGGCCTGCCGGGGCCGGTGCGCATGATTTCCTTCGGCTTCATGATCCTGCTGTTGCTGGGTGTCAGCACCGGTCTGGTCGGAGCGGGCTGATGGCGAAACCCTACGGCGGCAAATACAGCCCCGGTGCCACCGCCGTGCCGGATGCGGGCACGCGGCCGGTGGTCGATCCGGTGGGCGCGCGGGCGAACCTGATGCTGTTGCCGCCGGTCATCCTGCTGTTCAGGTCCCTGACGGGCGGCCCCGCGCTGCTGGCAACGGGGCTGGCGGGTGCGGTGGCTTTGGGCCTGGGCGCCTGGCTGCTGCGCGGTGGGCTGCGGGCGGATGCGGCGTGGCGGGCGCGCACGGTGGCACGTCGCCCGCCTGTGCCGCGCAAGATCCTCGCTGCGCTGCTGACTGGCGCCGGTGTGGCGCTGGCGACAGTCACGGGGGCCGGCCCTGTCGGCTGCGTGGTCTACGGCCTCGTGGCGATGCTGGCGCATCTGGCGGCCTTCGGCATCGATCCGATGCAGGACAAGCGGGCGGCCGGCGTCGATGCCTTCCAGCAGGACCGCGTCGCGCGCGTGGTCGAGGAAGCGGAGGCGCTGTTGACCGCGATGTCGTCGCAGGCCTCCCGACTGGACGACCGGCCCCTGCAGGCCCGCGTTGCCGCCTTCCAGACGACGGCGCGCCGCATGATCGATACGGTCGAGGAAGATCCGCGCGATCTGACCGGCGCGCGGAAGTATCTGGGCGTCTATCTGCAGGGTGCCCGCGACGCGACGGAGAAATACGCCGATGTCGCGCTGCGCGGTGACGCACCGGATGCGCGCGATGACTACATGGCGCTGCTGGACGATCTGGATCGGAACTTTGCCGCCCACACGACACGTTTGTTACGTGATGACCGCAGTGATATGGATATCGAAATCAAGGTGCTTCGCGACCGGTTGGCGCGGGACGGCATCGCAGACGAGTAGGACAGGACAATGGCCGACAAGACCCGCGACCGCGCACAGGCGACCCTTGCCGAGGTCGAGCGCATGACCGCAGTGGTGCTGCCGGAACCTGCCGGCGATGCGGTGACACTGGAAACCGCCGACCGGTCCACCAGCGAGGCGATCACCCGCCGCATGGCGGAGATCGACCTGACCGATACCAATTCCATCGTGAAGTTCGGCACGGCGGCGCAGTCGGGCCTGCAGCAAATCTCTCAGGACATGCTGGCCGGCGTACGCAACAAGGACGTGGGGCCGGCGGGCGATTCCCTGCGCAGTATCGTCAGCACGATCCGCGGCTTTTCGGCGAACGAGTTGAACCCCGAAGCCAAGCGCGGGTGGTTCGACAAGCTGCTGGGGCGTGCCACCCCCCTGTCGAAGTTCGTGGCGCGGTTCGAGGATGTGCAGACCCAGATCGACAAGATCACCGACGACCTGCTGGGGCACGAGACGACGCTGATGAAGGATATCGAATCCCTCGACCGACTGTATGCGAAGACATTGGCGTTCTACGACGAGCTGGGTCTTTACATTGCCGCAGGCGAAGCGCGTCTGGCCCGCATCGATGCCGAGGAGATCCCCGCCAAGGAACGCGAGGCCGCCGCCTCGTCCGAGGGCGACGGTGTCATGGAAGCGCAGGAGCTGCGCGACCTGCGCACCGCGCGCGATGATCTGGAACGGCGCGTCCATGACCTGAAGCTGACGCGACAGGTGACGATGCAGTCCCTGCCCTCGATCCGGCTTGTGCAGGAAAACGACAAGAGTCTTGTCACCAAGATCAACTCTACCCTGCTGAACACCGTGCCGCTGTGGGAGAACCAGCTGGCGCAGGCGCTGACGATCCAGCGGTCGGCAGAGGCGGCGGGCGCCGTGCGCGAGGCGAGTGATCTGACCAACGACCTGCTGCGTGCCAATGCCAAGAACCTGCGGGATTCGAATACCGCGATCCGGACGGAGGTCGAGCGCGGCGCCTTCGACATCGCGGCGATTCAGGCGGCGAACGCCGATCTGATCGCCACCATCGACGAAAGCCTTGCCATCGCGGACGAAGGCAAGCGCAAGCGAGCCGCCGCGGAGGAAGAGCTTCAGCGGATGGAGGGCGACCTGAAGGCCACCCTGTCCGCCGCGAAGTCGCGAACCACTCCGGCGGGGACCGCCTGAACCATGGTCCGTCGGGCCCTGTCGCTGCCGGTCGCGGCCCTGCTGGGCCTGTCGGCCTGCGCCGCACCGCCGCCACCGGTGGTGGCGCCCGTCGCGCCGTCCATCGTGGCGCGCCCGGTCAGCCGCGTCGTGACCCCGCCGCCGGACGAAGTGCCGGTGCCGAGCGCGGAAAGCGAGGCGCTGCGCATCTATTACCGGCGCCTTCAGAACGACCTGCTGGCGCAGGGCCTGCTGCGCGGCGATGGAGGTGGACCCGACACGCCCTTTACCGACACCATGCTGGCGCGCGATTTCATCCGCATCGCGCTTTACGATGAATACGTCAGCGACGGTGACATGCTGCGCGCCGAGGCGACGGAATCGAAGTTGCGGCGCTGGGACCAGCCGGTCCGCATGTCCGTGGAGTTCGGCGCCTCGGTACCGGCGGCGCAGCGCGACCGTGACCGGACCAGCGTGACAGCCTACGCGGCGCGGCTGTCGCGGATTTCCGGCCTGCCGATCCGCATGACGGACAGCAATCCGAACTATCACGTCCTCTTCCTGTCTGAAGACGACCGCGCCGGGTACGAAGCGCGTCTGCGCGAACTGGTGCCGGGCATCGGCGGCAGCAGCCTGCGCGCCATCATGAACCTGCCGCGCGATCAGCTGTGCATCGTCATCGCCTTTTCCGAAGGCGGATCGAGCAGCTATGCCAAGGCCATCGCCGTCATCCGTGCGGAGCATCCGGACCTGCTGACGACGTCCTGCATCCACGAGGAGTTGTCGCAGGGCCTTGGTCTGGCCAACGACAGCCCTCAGGCCCGTCCCTCGATCTTCAACGACGACGAGGAATTCGGGCTGCTGACGAACCACGACGAACTGCTGCTGAAGATGCTTTACGACAAGCGTTTCACCACCGGCATGACCGCCGCCGAAGCCGCCCCCATCGCCCGCCAGATCGCGACGGAGCTGGTAGGCGGCAACAGCTGACACATTCAAAGGAGGCACGACCATGGGTATTCTCGATTTCCTGTCCGGCCAGTTCATCGACGTCATCGCATGGACCGACGATACCCGCGACACCATGGTCTGGCGGTTCGAGCGGCAGGGCCACGAGATCAAGTACGGCGCCAAGCTGACGGTGCGCGAGGGACAGGCCGCGGTCTTCGTCCACGAAGGACAGCTCGCCGATGTCTTCACCCCCGGCATGTACATGCTGGAAACCAACAACATGCCGATCATGACGTCGCTGCAGCACTGGGACCACGGGTTCCAGAGCCCGTTCAAGTCGGAAATCTACTTCATCAACACGACGCGGTTCACCGACCTGAAGTGGGGCACCAAGAACCCGATCATGCTGCGCGACCCGGAGTTCGGGCTGATCCGCCTGCGCGCCTACGGCACCTATGCGATGAAGGTCAGCGATCCGGCTATCTTCATGCGCGAGATCGTGGGCACGGACGGCGAATTCACCGCGGACGAGATCAGCTTTCAGGTCCGCAACGTGATCGTGCAGGAATTCTCCCGCGCCATCGCGGCCTCGGGGATCCCGGCGCTCGACATGGCGGCGAACACGAAGGATCTAGGCGATCTGGTCGCCAAGGCCATCGACGCCACCATGACCGCCTACGGCATCGACATTCCCGAGCTTTACATCGAGAACGTGAGCCTGCCGGCGGAGGTCGAGAAGGCGCTCGACGCCCGCACGTCGCGCGGGATCACGGGCAACCTCGACGACCACATGAAGTGGAAGGCGGCAGAGGCGATGACCCAACCCGGCAGCGCTGCCGGTCAGGCGATGGGCATGGGCATGGGTGCCGGTCTTGGCATGCAGATGGGCAACATGATGCAGGGCGGACCATGGGGTCCGGCGCCGCAGGCAGTTCCGGTCGCGGCACCGCCACCGCCGCCCGTGACCGAGAAGGTCTGGCATATCGCCGATGCGGGTCAGGTGTCCGGCCCGTTCTCGAAGGCCGCGATGGGCCGCAAAGTCACCGACGGCGGTCTGTCCCGCGACAGCATGGTCTGGACGCAGGGACAGGACGGATGGAAACCCGCGGTCGACACGGAGCTGGCGCAGCTGTTCACCGTGATGCCGCCCCCGCCCCCGGGCGCCTGAGTTTTCGTTGGACGGTTGCGACGGTCCTGTGCTGACGCTGGTCGCGCCCTGCGCACCCGGTTTCGACAGGATCAGACGGGATTCGAGGGTAACACCTGGCACGTCTGGCTGGGCACGGCCGTGCTGCTGCTGGTGCTGATCCGCATGATCGTGCGCCGCACCCAAGGCGCCCCCGCGCCGGTCAACGACACGCCGCCATTGCTGCACAGGGCGGGCATCTGGGGGCATCGGCTGCTGTATCTGCTGATGCTTCTCGTCCCGGTGTTGGGGGCGCTTACCTGGTACTTCAAGATCGGGGCGCTCGGCGATCCCCATGCGGTCGTCGCCAATGGCCTGATGATCGTGGCGCTGGGCCATGCACTCGTGGCGCTTTACCATCACTATGCGCTGAAGGACGGCACACTGCGGCGCATGACCCGCGGCGCCACCGCCTGAACGGTGCTGGTGTCCCGCGCGGCCCCCCGCTATCCCTTGGGCTGACCGTCCCCCCAGCCCGAGGGCCCGATGCCGACCGACGCCGCCCAGACCGAACACCGTTTCCCCTGCGACACCTGCGGATCGGACCTGCGCTTCGATCCGGCGGCAGGCCAGTTGGTATGCGACCATTGCGGCAATACCGAGTCGATCGGCAATGCGGCGGGTCCCTTCGCCACCGTGGCCGAGCTGGATTTTCGGCAGGCCCTGAACGCCGCCCTGCCCGAGGCCGAGATCGAGGAGACCCGTGTCCAGTCCTGCCCCAACTGCGGCGCACAGTTCGAGCTGCAGGGTGACACCCACGCCGCCGAATGCCCCTTCTGCGCGACGCCGGTCGTCACCGGTACCGGCACCCACCGCCATATCAAGCCGCGCGGCCTTCTTCCCTTTGCGCTGGACCAGTCCCGCGCGCGGGACGCGATGACCGACTGGCTGGGCAGCCTGTGGTTCGCGCCGAACGGTCTGACCGATTATGCCCGCAAGGGCCGGGCGATGGACGGCATCTACGTGCCCTACTGGACCTTCGACGCCCAGACCCAAAGCGCCTACACCGGCCAGCGCGGCACCTATTACTACACCACCCACACCGTCATGCGTGACGGCAAGCCGCACACGGTCCAGCAGCGCCATACCCGCTGGCGCGGCGTGTCGGGCCGCGTGCAGCGGTTCTTCGACGATGTGCTGGTCCTCGCGTCCCACAGCCTGCCAAAGCAGTATACCGACGGGCTGGAACCCTGGGACCTGTCGGAACTGGAGCCTTACCAGCCGCAATACCTCGCCGGTTTCCGGGCTGAAGGCTATCAGGTCGAGCTGCAGGACGGCTTTGCCGAGGCACGCGGTTACATGGACCGGATGATCCTGCGCGACGTGCGTTTCGATATCGGCGGCGACGAGCAGCGGGTGACGGACGTGCAGACGCAGGTTTCCGCCGTGACCTTCAAACATATCCTGCTGCCGGTCTGGCTGGCCGCCTACAAGTACAATGGGCAGACCTACCGCTTCGTCGTCAACGGCCGGACCGGGCGTGTGCAGGGCGAGAGGCCTTACTCCAAATGGAAGATCGGCTTCGCCGTCCTCCTCGGGCTGGTGATTGCGCTAACGGTCGGTTATTTCTACGCGATGAGCCAATGAGGGAGACCGGCACATGATCATCTGTTGCGGCGAGGCGCTGATCGACATGCTGCCGCGCGACACACCGGCAGGAGAGGCGGCCTTTGCCCCCTACGCCGGCGGTGCCGTCTTCAATACGGCGATCGCGCTGGGACGGCTGGGCGCGCCGGTCCAGTTCTTCAGCGGCCTGTCGTCGGACCTCTTCGGAGAGCAGCTGCGCAGCGTTCTGGCCGACAGCAAGGTCGACAGCGGCCCGGCGCATGTCTCGGACCGGCCCACCACTCTTGCTTTCGTGCGGCTGACTGACGGCCACGCCAGCTATGCCTTCTACGATGAAAACACGGCGGGCCGGATGCTGACCCCCGCCGATCTGCCCGACGTCACCGCCGACGCCCTGTTCTTCGGTGGCATAAGCCTTGTCGTCGAGCCCTGCGGCGAGGCCTACAAGGCGCTGATGCTGCGCGAAGCACCAGCGAAACTGACGATGATCGACCCCAACATCCGCCCAGGCTTCATCACCGATGAAAACGCTTATCGCGCCCGCCTGAATGCGATGCTGGCGGTGGCCGACGTGGTGAAGATCTCGGACGAGGATCTGCAGTGGCTGACCGGCGACAGCGACGGCGCCGGGCTGCTGGACAACGAAGCCACGCAGGTCGTGCTGCTGACCCGCGGTGCCGACGGCGTGACCATCATCACCCGGCGTGGCCGCTTCGACGTCGCCGCGCAGCGGGCGCAGGTCGTGGATACGGTCGGCGCCGGCGACACTTTCAACGCGGGCTTCCTGGCCGGTCTGGACCGCGCCGGTCTGCTGACCAAGGCCGGCGTCGCGGGCGCGACCGATAACCAGTTGCGCAGCGCCGCCGAGCTGGGGGCAAAGGCTGCCGCGATCACCGTCGCCCGCGCCGGGGCCAACCCACCCTGGGCTCACGAGCTCTAGGATGCGCGCCCTCATCCAGCGGGTCAGCGCGGCCTCCGTCGCCATCGACGGCGATATGGTGGGCGAGACTGGCCCCGGCCTGCTGATCCTGATCTGCGCCATGGGTGGCGATGCGCCCGATGCGCCCGCGAAGATGGCCGCAAAGATCGCCAGGCTACGCATCTTCAAGGACGACGCGGGCAAGATGAACCTGTCGCTGCTGGACACCCACCGCAGCGCGCTGATCGTCTCGCAGTTCACCCTCGCCGGCGACACCAGCCGTGGCAACCGTCCCGGGTTTTCGTCTGCCGCCCCGCCGGACGAAGGACGAGCCGCCTACGAGACGTTCGTCGCAGAGGTGGGCAAGCTGGGCATCGCGACCGCCACGGGGCAGTTCGGCGCCGACATGGCGGTCAGCCTCGTCAACGACGGACCCGTGACGCTGATGCTCGAGGTCTAGGATTGCACCCCTGTGCCGCAACCGGCAAGGTAGGCCGACCCATTCAGACAGGTGGCGCCCCATGCCCGTGATCACGACCATCGACGACCTCAAGCGGATGCACCGCCGCCGCGCGCCCAAGATGTTCTTCGACTACTGCGAAAGCGGCAGCTGGACCGAACAGACCTTCCGCGAGAACACCTCCGACTTCGACAAGCTGCGCCTGCGCCAGCGCATCGCCGTCGACATGTCGGACCGCACCCTGCGCAGCACCATGATCGGGCAGGACGTGACGATCCCCGTCGCCCTTGCCCCCGTCGGCATGACGGGGATGCAGAATGCGGACGGCGAGATCAAGGCCGCCCGCGCCGCTCGCGATTTCGGCGTGCCCTATACGCTGTCCACCATGTCGATCTGCTCGATCGAGGATGTGGCCAAGGCGACGAAGGCCCCGTTCTGGTTCCAGCTTTACGTCATGCGCGACGAGGAATTCGTGGACAACATCATCCAGCGGGCGAAGAATGCGGGCTGCGACGCGCTGGTGCTGACGCTCGACCTACAATTGCTGGGGCAGCGGCACAAGGATCTCAAGAACGGCCTCTCGGCCCCGCCGAAGCTGACGCCGAAGACGATCCTGAACCTCGCCACCAAGTGGTCCTGGGGATGGGAGATGCTGCAGACCAGGAACCGCAACTTCGGCAACATCGTGGGTCACGCGAAATCCGCCACCGACATGTCGTCCCTGTCGTCCTGGACGGCCGAGCAGTTCGAGCCGAAGCTCGACTGGGACATGGTCGCCCGGCTGAAGGAGAAGTGGGGCGGCAAGTTGATCCTGAAAGGCATCCTCGACGTGGAGGATGCGAAGAAGGCGGCCGACCTCGGCTGCGATGCCATCGTCGTATCGAACCACGGCGGGCGGCAGCTCGACGGCGCGCTGTCGGCAATCCGGATGCTGCCCGCCATCGTCGCCGCCGTCGGCGACCGGGTCGAGGTGCTGATGGATTCGGGGATCCGCTCCGGCCAGGACATCCTGAAGGCCCGCGCGTTGGGGGCGCACGGTGTGATGATCGGCCGGGCCTACATCTACGGGCTGGGGGCCATGGGCCAGAAGGGCGTCACCACCGCTCTGGAGATCCTGCAAAGGGAAATGGACCTGACCATGGCGCTCTGCGGCAAGCGCGACATCGCCGACGTGAACCGCGATATCCTGCTGGTGCCCAGGGACTTCGAGGGCGACTGGGCCTGACGCCCCCCCTTCCTGGCGCGCGCACCCGACTAGGACGATCATCGCCCATCCTCGCTTTTTCCCAAATACTCCCCCGCGGGAGGCGTCCCGCCCTCGCCCCCGCATCCCACCCTTGCCGTGGCGCGCAGGCCCGCCATAGTCGAAAGACAGGAGGACAGCATGGCCCGCACGCCGCGCAAGACGATCACCGACGACGAGCTTTTCGCGCTGCGCTGGGACCGCGGCCGTCGGGACCTGACGGGACCAATCCGCAGGCTCTATGGCGACACGATCGACGCGGAGGTTTTCCTCGACCGGTTGAAGGCATTGCTGCAAACCCGCTGGCAGGACCGCCCCGCCGACCTGCGCCTGCTCGACCTGAAGCGCGACCTGGACCCCGACTGGTTCCTGTCCGAGAAAATGGTCGCCTACGTCTTCTACATCGACAGGTTCGCCGGCAGGATGACGGATCTGCCCGCCCGCATCCCCTATCTGCAGGACTTTGGCGTCACCTATGCCCACATGATGCCCTGCTTGAAGCCACGCCCCGGCGCCAACGACGGCGGCTACGCGGTGATGGACTATCGAGAGATCGACCCCAAGCTTGGCACCATGGCGGATTTCCAGCAGGCAATGCTGAAGTTCCGCGCCGCCGGCATCAGTCCGGTCATAGACATGGTGCTGAACCACACGGCCAAGGAACACGACTGGGCGCAAAGGGCCCGTGCCGGCGATCCGGTCTACCAGGCCTTCTATCGCATGTTCGACGACGACACCCTGCCAAGACAATACGAGGAAACGCTGGTCGAGATCTTTCCTGCCCAGGCCCCCGGCAACTTCACCTTCTACCCAGACATGGGCAAATGGGTCTGGACGACCTTCAACGAATACCAGTGGGACCTGAACTGGGAAAACCCGGAGGTCTTCCTCGCCGTCCTCGACACCATCCTCTTCCTCGCCAACCAGGGGGTGGAGGTCTTCCGCCTCGACGCCGTGGCCTTCATGTGGAAGAGGATGGGCACCGGTTGCCAGAACCTGCCCGAGGTTCACGACCTGCTGCAGCTGCTGACCCAGTCGATCCGCATCAGTGCCCCGGCGGTGATCTGCAAGGCTGAGGCGATCGTGGGCCCCTCGGATCTCGTGCCCTACCTCGGCACCGGGACCCATGCGGGCAAGGTCAGCCAGCTGGCCTACCACAACAACCTGATGGTGCAGTTCTGGTCCTCGCTCGCCTCCGGCGACACGCGGCTGATGACCCATGTGCTGAAGACCCATTTCCCCGAAAGCTTCCGCCGCGCGTCCTTCGCCCCCTACATCCGCTGCCACGACGACATCGGCTGGGCGATCACGCCAGAGGATACGGCCCATATCCCGAATATGGAGGCGAGGGCCCACCGGGCGTATCTGTCGGATTTCTACAATGGCAGCTTTCCGGGTAGCTGGGCCCGCGGGGCCGACTTTCAGGTGAACGAGGAGACCGGCGACCGGCGCACCAACGGCAGCTTTGCCAGCCTTGCCGGGCTGGAACAGGCGATGGAAGCGCAGGACACGGCCCTGATCACGGCGGCCGTCGCCCGCATCCGGCTGGGTCACGCGCTGATCGCAAGCTACGGCGGCATCCCCCTGATCTACATGGGGGACGAGATCGGCATGACGAACGATCATTCCTACCTAATAGATCCGGCGCTGGCTGACGACGGACGCTGGATGCAACGGCCCGTGATGGATTGGAAGGCGGCCGAGGCCGGGACTGGCCCCGCCGCCCGCATCCGCGCCGACCTGAAACACATCATGGCCACACGCAAGGCGACCCCGCAGCTGGCGGGTGACGTGCCGACCCGGGTGGTCGAGACGGGCAACCGGGCGCTTTTCGTCTGGCAGCGTCTTGGCGACGATCGCACCGTCACCTGCGTCGCCAACTTCACCGCTTACCCGCAGTCGCTTTCGGCGGCAGACACGGGACTGGACGGCGGCGGGATCGACCTGCTGACGGGCGAGGTCCCGCAGATCGGCGACGCCCAAATCACCGTGCCGCCCTACGGCTGCCTCTGGCTGCGCTAGCGTTCCTGCGCGCCCTTGCCCGCAAGGATCCTGTCGCGCCCCTTCGCAATCCGCGCGACGCGGGTGGCCGGCACCTTTGTGCTTTCCAGATGCAGCACCCATGACCGCTGGCGTCCCGGCGTCAGGCGGACGAAGGCCTCTGCCATCTCGGGGTCGTCGTCGAGCGTGGCAACAAGTTCGTCCGGCAGCGTAAAGCTGACCGGTATCTTCTCGGGTTTCGTCCCGGCCTCTGCGTGGCGCATCAACTGTCCAAGGTAGTCACGGATGATCGGTTCCCTCTCGGCCACCTGCGCGCTGTCGGTGAACTTCAGCGATCCGGCGGTCTGGCTGTTGTCGCCCTGCCTTTCCAGCACCCCCGCCGTGTCGTCCAAAAGCGCCGGGTTCATGAAGTTCAGTCGAAAATCCTCGCGGAACGCGCCGATCAGCGCGATGTTGCGTCCGGCGTGCACATAGCAGGGATGCGCCCACTTCACCGTCTCCTTCAACCCCGTGTCGCGACAGATGCGACGCAGATCGTTCAGACCTTCGATCCATCGGCGCGCGGAACAGTCCGGCGTCGCGAAGCGGTCACAGCGACCGCAACCTTGCGTGAAGTAATCCTCGACATCCGTGATCATCATGGCGAACGTCCTGCCCGACGACGGACCGTCACCGCGATCCGCGCGAAACCCTGCGATGCCCCCTTCCAAAACCGCGCGACTGGCCCTATAGGGGCGACTTCATCGGGCCGCACACCCTTGGAGGGCGGTCCCACTACAATCGGAGAATTACCAATGGCTGACAAGATCCCTGATCTGCACGCCGAGGTTCGCGCGGGGACAGGCAAGGGGGCCGCCCGCACAGCTCGTCGTAACGGAATGGTTCCGGGAATCGTTTACGGTGGGGGCGCCGATCCGCTGCCCATCAACCTCGATTTCAACAAACTGCTGACGCGCCTGCGCAAGGGCCGCTTCATGTCGACGCTCTTCAACCTGAAGGTCGACGGCCATGACGACGTGCGGATCATCTGCCGCGGTGTCCAGCGCCACGTGGTCAAGGACCTGCCGACGCACGTCGATTTCATGCGCCTGAAGCGCACGAGCCGCGTCGACATCTTCATCCCCGTCGAGTTCATCAACGAGGAAGAGTGCAAGGCGCTGAAATCCGGCGGCGGCACGCTGACCGTGGTCCGTAACGAAGTCGAGATGAACGTGCTGGCCGGTGACATTCCGGACCACATCACCGTCGATCTGGCGGGCCGCAAGATGGGCGACGTCATCCACTTCAGCGACATCGCGCTGCCGGGCGACATCAAGCCGGTCATCAGCGACCGCGACTTCGTCATCGCCAACATCGCGGCGCCCAAGACGATCGCAGCCGACGACGACGAGGATGTCGCGGTGGACGAGGTCCCGACGACCGAGATGGGCCCGCCGGCCGATCCCGAGAACGAAGAGAACTGATGGATCGGGGCCCTGCGGGGCCCCTTTTCATATCCGGCCCTTTTCGCGGTGCCGCGTGCGGGCTATCTGGGGTGCATGAAACTTCTCGTAGGCCTCGGCAATCCCGGCTCGCAATATGCGGGTCACCGTCACAACATCGGATTCATGGCACTTGACCGGATCGCGTCCGATCACGGCTTCGGCCCCTGGCGCGCCAAGTTCAACGGCGAGCTTGCCGAGGGCCGGTTCGGCAGCGACAAGGTCCTGCTTCTTAAGCCCACCACGTTCATGAACGATTCGGGACGGTCGGTGCAGGCAGCCTGCGCCTTTCACAAGGTCGCCCCCGCCGAGGTCGTCGTCTTTCATGACGAGATCGATCTTGCCCCCGGCAAGGTCAGGCTGAAGACCGGCGGCGGCCACGCCGGCCACAACGGGCTGCGGTCGATCCATGCCCACATCGGGCCGGACTATGACCGCGTGCGGCTGGGTGTCGGCCATCCGGGGCACAAGGACCGGGTGCCGGGCTACGTGCTGCACGACTTCTCCAAGGCCGATCAGGACTGGCTGGACGACGAATTGCGCGGCATCTCGGACGGCATTGCAGAGCTAGTGTCAGGCCACGGCGATCGTTTCCTGAATGCCATCGCCCTGCGCACGGCGCCGGCGCGATCATCGACCACGAAGACCGCAAAACCGATACCGGAGGCCGCGCCGGAACCGGATGATACGCGCAGCGCGATGGAAAAGCTCCGGGACCGCTTCCGGTGACGCCGGTGGCTGTTGTTCAGGCCTTCACGGCGCAGGCCGCCCACTGCGCCAATCTGGATTCGCCGTTCCTTGCCCGCCTCTGCACCCTTCTGGCCACGCGGGAGTGGCCGGCGGGCCCTATCCGAGATCGCATCTTTTCCTGGCCGGGAAACCCGTCACACCGGGCCGACGCAGTGCCTCTGCGCCTGTGCGGCGCACTGCACGCCCTGCGCCTGAAAGGCGATGCCGCGCTGATGCTGGCCTATCCGCCGCATGACGTCAGCGACGAGGACCTTTGGCGCGCGGTCGGTGCCGCGCTGACCGATCATGCTGCGGAAATCGACCGCTTCATCGACAGCCCGCCCCAGACGAACGAGGTACGACGGGCTGGCGGGATCATCGCAGCGGCGCATTGGCTGCATGCCCGCCACCCCTTGCCCTTCCGCCTGACGGAACTCGGCGCCAGCGGCGGGCTGAACCTGATGTTCGACCATTTCGCGCTGGCATTGCCAGGCAAGACCCTCGGACCGCAGGTGCCCGCGTTGACGCTGACCCCCACGTGGACGGGACCGCTGCCGCCGGACTCTGCCCCGCAGATCGTCGAGCGCACGGGTTTTGACCTGAACCCTTTGAATCCCGCAGTCCCGGACGATGCCCTGCGGCTTCAAGCCTACCTTTGGGCCGATCAGCCCCACCGGATGGACCTGACCCGCGCGGCGATGAAGGTTGCCACCGGGCCGGTGATCCGCGCGGACGCGATCGACGGCCTTACCCCGCGCCTGACCCACGTGCCGGGGCAGCTTCATCTGATCTACCACACCATCGCCTGGCAGTATTTTCCTTTCGAACGGCAGGCCATGGGGCGTGACAGGATCGCGGCCGCCGGTGCGGCTGCCACCGCCTACAACCCGCTGGCCTGGCTGGGGATGGAGGCGGACGGCACCGATGCGCCGGGTGCGGCGCTGACCCTGCGGATTTGGCCGGGGGACATCACCGTGCAGCTGGCGCGGATGGACTTCCACGGGCGCTGGATCGACTGGACCGCCCCCGACTGACCCTTTCGCACCGAAGCCCGGCACGTTATGGTCCGGGGTATGGAAAAAGACCCCTCCTTCAACGTCCTCGGCAGCACGCTGCAACCCTGTTCCACGGCGCCCATGACCGGGTTCTTTCGCAACGGGGCCTGCGACACCTGCGCCGCCGATCAGGGCAGCCATACGGTCTGCGCCGTGATGACGGCGGAATTCCTGGCCTACTCGAAATACGTCGGCAACGATCTGTCGACACCGCGGCCCGAATTCGGGTTTGCGGGGCTGCAGCCGGGCGACAGCTGGTGTCTGTGCGCTAGCAGGTTCCTGCAGGCCCATGACGAAGGCTGCGCGCCGCAGGTCAGCCTGCACGCCACCCACGTCCGGGCGCTGGAAATCGTGCCGGTGGACGTGCTGCGCCGCTACGCCACGCGGGAATGATCCGCGCCGCCTGCCTTGCAGTCCTGTGTCTGCCCGGACCGGCCACGGCGCAGGACGTCGCGCTGCGCCCTGCGGATCGGGCACGGCTTGATGCCTTCGAGGCCACCGTCGGGCCCGCCCTGCTGCAGGCTTTCGCCGGGGGCCGTCTGGGCGATGTCGATATGCTGCAGGAGGTGCTGTCGGGGCAACCGGTCGCACCGTTGGAAACCACGCTGCCGGGCGACTGGAGCTGTCGGATGTTCAAGCTGGGCGGCAATCTGAACCCGCTTGTCGTCTACGCGCCCTTCGACTGCACGATCGCCCCGGACGGAAGCGGGTTCACGCTGGACAAGGTCACGGGATCGCAGCGCCTGACCGGGCGGATATCCTTGCTGGATGGCAGAATGGTGCTGACCGGGACCGGTTACGTCGCGGACACGCCACCGGTGCCCTACGCCGACCTCCCGCCCGATGCGGGCGGTGACGGCACGATCTGGCCCGTCGTGGGAGCCGCGGAGCAGGTCGGGCCGGACCGGGTTCGCATCCTGATGCCGCAGCCGGTGCTCGAATCCGACCTCGACATCCTCGACCTGCGGCGCAGACCTGCGGCAGAACCGGCGCCTGACATCCCGGCGGATACGGTGCCGGACGCGCCGACACCGACGGACGGCTAGACCGCAGCGGTCGATTCAGATCTTCATGTCGAAGCCGAGGTGCTTGGCCACGGTGAAGATGTCCTTGTCGCCGCGACCGCACATGTTCATCACCAGCAGGTGATCCTTCGGCAGCGTGGGCGCGATCTTCATCACGTGTGCCAGCGCGTGCGACGGTTCCAGCGCAGGAATGATCCCTTCCAGCGCGCAGGACAGCTGGAACGCCTCCAGCGCCTCGACATCCGTGATCGAGACATATTGCGCCCGGCCGATGTCATGCAGCCAGGCGTGTTCCGGCCCGATGCCGGGATAGTCGAGACCGGCGGAGATGCTGAATCCCTCGAGGATCTGGCCGTCGTCGTCCTGCAGAAGGTAGGTGCGGTTGCCATGCAGCACGCCCGGGCGTCCGCCGGTGAGGGAGGCGCAATGCTCCATCTTGGCGTTGACGCCCTTGCCGCCAGCCTCGACCCCGATGATGTTGACACTCTTGTCGTCGAGGAAGGGGAAGAACAGCCCCATCGCATTCGATCCGCCGCCGATGGCGGCGATCAGCGTATCGGGCAGACGGCCCTCGGCCTCGTGCATCTGATCGCGCACTTCCTTGCCGATGATCGACTGGAAGTCGCGGACCATCGCTGGATAGGGGTGCGGCCCCGCTACGGTGCCGATGCAGTAGAATGTATCGCGCACGTTCGTGACCCAGTCACGCAGCGCGTCGTTCATTGCGTCCTTCAGCGTGCCGCGGCCGGACGTGACGGGAATCACCTCTGCCCCCAGAAGGCGCATCCGAAAGACGTTCGGCGCCTGGCGCTCGACGTCATGTGCGCCCATGTAAACAACGCATTGCAGGCCGAACTTCGCGCAGACGGTGGCGGTCGCGACGCCATGCTGGCCAGCGCCTGTCTCGGCGATGATCCGGGTCTTGCCCATGCGGCGGGCAAGGATGATCTGCCCCAACACGTTGTTGATCTTGTGCGCGCCGGTATGGTTCAGTTCATCACGCTTCATATAGACCTTGGCACCGCCGAGGTGGTCAGTCAGCCGTTCGGCAAAGTAAAGGGGGCTGGGACGGCCGACGTAGTGGGTCCACAGATCGTGCATCTCTGCCCAGAAGCTGTCGTCGGTCTTGGCCTTCTCGTATTCCTCTTCCAGAGACAGGATCAGTGGCATCAGCGTTTCGGACACGAAACGGCCGCCGTAATTGCCGAAGCGGCCCTTTTCGTCGGGGCCGTTCATGAAGCTGTTGAAAAGATCGTCAGGCATCGTCGGTCCCCCGTGAAAAGTGTCGCAATAGCAGTAGACCCGGCACGTCGCCGGGTAAAGGCGGTCAGACGCCGCGGACGGCGGCGCAGAAGTCGCGGATCATGTCAGGATCCTTCACGCCCGGCGCGCTTTCGACGCCGGACGAGACATCGACCTGCGGTGCCCCGGTCAGGCGGATCGCCTCTGCCACGTTGGACGGCCGCAGGCCGCCGGCCAGCATCCATGGCACCGGCCACGATCGCCCTTCCA
Organism: Loktanella atrilutea; assembly: GCF_900128995.1. Classification (GTDB taxonomy): domain Bacteria; phylum Pseudomonadota; class Alphaproteobacteria; order Rhodobacterales; family Rhodobacteraceae; genus Loktanella; species Loktanella atrilutea. The sequence goes on from NZ_FQUE01000006.1 coordinate 97,283, forward strand.
GCAGCGTCCAGTCGAACGCCAGACCGTTGCCCCCGGGCAGGACGCCGCCGCGTGGCGGCTTGGCATCGACCAGCACCTGCTCGCACACGGCCATGTAGGCGTCCAGCTCGTCGAGGTCCGCGGCCTCGGCGATGCCGACGGCCTTCATCACGGGAATCCCGGTGCCCTGCCTGATCTCTTGCACACGGTCCGGGGTTTCGTGGCCGTGCAACTGCAGCAGATCAATTGGAACACGCGCCAGAAGTGCGTCGAGCGTGGCATCGTCAGCGTCCACGGTCAGCGCCACCTTGCGGATCCCGACCGGCACGGTCAGGGCCAATTCGGCCGCGTCGTCGAGCGTCAGGTGACGCGGCGAGCGGTCGAAGAATACCAGACCGATGTCATCCGCACCGCAGGCAACGGCTGCGGCGACGTCTTGCGCGGTGCGCAAGCCGCAGATCTTGATACGAACGGGCAAGGATCAGGCGATCCGACGGTTGGGCGAGTCGAGAAGCGCGATGACATCGTCACCTTTCTTCGGGCTGCCAGCAGCAAGACGCAGCTGCGCCACTTCCTTGCGCAGGCTGTCGATCTCACGCGCCCGCGCGCGTGCTTCGACCCGCTCGGGGTATTCGCGGATCCATTCCCAAATCAGCCCCAGCAGCATGCCGGCACCGACCGACAGGAAGATGACGATGAACAGCGGCAGCGTGATTTCCGGCGAAATGTTGAAAAGGTTCGCGAAGGCCGTAGGCATCGCCTGCAGCGTCGTTGCGTCGCGGTTGGCCAGACCCACCAGCACCAGCAGCACAGCCACGATGGCCCAGAAGACGTATTTCAGAGTTTTCATCGGGGCGTGATCCTTGTTGGGTCGGTTGGGCGAAGGTTAAGCGCCATTCAGACGGTCGCGCAACAGCTTGCCCGTCTTGAAGAATGGCACATGTTTCTCTTCCACTTCAACCGCTTCGCCCGTCCGCGGGTTCCGTCCGGTGCGCCCGTCACGCTTCTTGACGGAGAACGCGCCGAAACCGCGCAGTTCCACACGATCGCCCCGCACCAGTGCGCCGGTGATTTCGTCGAAGATGGTGCTGACGATCCGCTCGACATCGCGCTGGAACAGATGGGGATTATCCTCTGCAATCTTCTGGATCAGTTCGGAACGAATCATAGGAAACCCCGCAGGCCTAAACAGCAGAACGGGCAGTCACGCCCTTGCCGGACTATAGGGTGGAACGGCGGTTCACGAAATAGGTCGCGGCGCCGTGATTGTGCAAAAAGCCGCCGCCTCGATTGCATAAATCGAACCATCTGCCGCCGACGAGGGTCGACGCCCGCAGGCGGCCGATGCACGGCGCAGTCCCCCGCCCCGCCGATTGCGCGATTCGACGCGAAAAGGCCCCGCAGGATTGCTCCGGCGGGGCCCTAAATCGTTTCCGTTCGTCAGAACAGCGTGATCAGTTGTCGCCCTTCAAAGCGGCGCCGAGGATATCGCCCAGCGACGCGCCGGAGTCGGAGGAGCCGTACTGGTCGATGGCTTCCTTCTCTTCCGCAATCTCGCGCGCCTTGATCGAAAGGCCCAGCTTGCGGGTCTTGGAGTCGATGTTGGTCACGCGCACGTCGACCTTGTCGCCCACGCCGAACCGCTCGGGGCGCTGCTCGGCCCGGTCACGGGACAGGTCGGAGCGACGGATGAAGCTCTTCATGCCCTCGTATTCGACCTCGATGCCGCCGTCCTCGATCTTGGTCACTTCGACCGTGATGATCGAGCCGCGCTTCACGCCGCCGATGGCGTCGGCAAACGGATCACCGTCCAGCGCCTTGATCGAGAGCGAGATGCGCTCCTTCTCGACGTCGACTTCGGAGACCTTGGCCTTGACAATGTCGCCCTTGCGGAAGTCGCCGATGACGTCCTCGCCACGGCCGTCCCAGGTCAGGTCGGACAGGTGGACCATGCCGTCGATGTCGCCCGGCAGGCCGATGAACAGACCGAATTCGGTGATGTTCTTGACCTCGCCTTCGACCTCGGTGCCCTCGGGGTGCGTTTCAGCGAACACCTCCCACGGGTTGCGCTGGGTCTGCTTGAGACCGAGCGAGACGCGACGCTTGGCAGAGTCGATCTCCAGCACCATCACTTCGACTTCCTGAGAGGTCGAGACGATCTTGCCGGGGTGGACGTTCTTCTTGGTCCAGGACATCTCGGACACGTGGACCAGACCTTCGACGCCCGGTTCCAGTTCCACGAATGCGCCGTAGTCCGTGATGTTGGTCACGCGGCCCGTATGGGTGGATTCAAGCGTGTACTTCTGTTCGACGGCATCCCACGGATCGGCCTGCAGCTGCTTCATGCCAAGGCTGATGCGGTGGGTTTCCTTGTTGATCTTGATGACCTGCACCTTGATCGTCTCGCCGATCGAGAGGATCTCGGACGGGTGGTTCACACGGCGCCATGCCATGTCGGTGACGTGCAGCAGGCCATCGACACCGCCCAGATCAACGAACGCACCGTATTCGGTGATGTTCTTGACCACGCCGTCGACTTCCTGACCTTCGGTCAGGTTGCCGATGACTTCGGCACGCTGTTCGGCACGGGATTCTTCGAGGATGGCACGGCGCGACACGACGATGTTGCCCCGGCGGCGGTCCATCTTCAGGATCTGGAACGGCTGCTTGAGACCCATCAGCGGGCCGGCATCGCGCACGGGGCGGACGTCAACCTGAGAGCCGGGCAGGAACGCAACCGCGCCGCCCAGATCGACGGTGAAGCCACCCTTCACGCGGCCAAAGATCGCGCCATCGACACGTTCTTCGTCGGCGTAGGCTTTTTCCAGACGGTCCCACGCTTCTTCGCGACGGGCCATTTCACGGGAAATGACGGCTTCGCCACGGGCGTTTTCCACCTGACGCAGGAACACTTCGACTTCGTCGCCAACCTTGATGTTGGGCTCTTCGCCGGGTTCCGCAAATTCCTTGAGATCGATGCGGCCTTCCATCTTGTAGCCGACGTCGATGATGGCCTGACCGGCTTCGATCGCGATGACCTTGCCCTTGACGACCGAGCCCTCTGCGGGCGTATCGATTTCGAAGCTTTCGTTCAGAAGGGCTTCGAATTCTTCCATGCTTGTGTTGCTTGCCATGTGGCGCTGTTTTCCTAATCTTGAGCTTTATACGGGCCGAGCGGTTGTCTCCGCCGGTCTTTGGATTGCGGTTTGGCATCGGCGACGAGTCGAACATAAAACAACAGGGCCGGTGCAATACCGACCCTGCTCGAGTCTCATGCCCGCACCTGTCTCGGCGCTTCAGCACGGTTTTTATATCCTGTGGGGCCGGCTATCGCAAGCCCCGCGGGGGTCAATCGATTCGCGTGAAAAGCCGGTCGCGATCGCGGCGCACCTTCGGCGCGTCCTTCAGCCAATCACCCTCTGTCGCGCGGTAGCCCAGAGGCAGGATCACCACGGACCGCAGGCCCTTGTCGCGCAGGCCCAGCACCGCATCGAAGGTGTCGGGATCGAAGCCTTCCATCGGTGTGGCATCGACCTGCTGTTCCGCCGCGGCGACCATCGCCACGCCAAGCGCAATATAGGCCTGACGCGCCGCATGCTGAAAGTTTACCTCGGCGTCGCGGGCGGTGTAGTTGCCCTTCAGCGTCTTGTAGTAGTCCATCAGGCGTTCGGTCACGCCGCCGCGGGCCGCACCCGTCTCGTCGCGGACCATGTCGATCCGGGCGTCGGTATAGGTGTCCCAGGCCGCGAATACGAGAAGGTGGCTGCCGTCGACGAGCTGTTCCTGACCGTAGGCGGCGTCCTTCAGCCTTTCGCGGATGTCCCGGTCGGTGATGACCAGCACCTCGAAGGGCTGCAACCCGCTGGAGGTCGGCGCCAGCCGTATCGCGTCGAGGATCGCCTCGACCTTGTCCTCCGGCACGGATCTGTCCGCGTCCATCTTCTTGGTGGCGTAGCGCCAGTTCAGCAGGTCGTTCAACATGTGAGGTCTCTTTCTGAGTGTCATTGCCGCCCGCTGCGGGCGGCGCTGACACCCACTTAAAGGCCCCCAGACGGATCGAAAGAGCCCGGCGCCGCACACCGCCTGTGCGACGCTGCACCCGGTACCGGCGATCAGCAGATGGCCTCAGAGATGTGCCGGCAATATCTACGTTTGGTCGGGTCTAGTTCAGCAACGCCTCGACCGGGGCGGTGATGGCCTGCGACATCGGGCCAACGGGAGAGCCCCATGTCCCCACCACCTTGCCCTGCCCGTCCAGCAGGATCTTGTTGAAATTCCAGCCCGGAGCGAAGCCGGTGCTGGCGGCCACCGCCTTGTAGAACGGATGCGCCGCGTCGCCACGCACATGCGTGATGTCCGTCATCGGCAGGTCGATGCCATACTGGATCTCGCAGAAATCCTTCACCTCTGCAGCCGTGCCGAGTTCCTGGTTGAAGTCGTCGGACGGCACCGCCAGCACCACGAGGCCGCGGTCGCGATAGGTGTCGTACAGATCCTGCAAGGCCGTGAACTGCGGGGTGTAGCCGCACATCGACGCGGTGTTCACGACAAGGATCGGCTGCCCCTTCCAGTCGTCGAGTGACAGGGTGCCGCCGTCGATGGACGGGAACGTCACCGCATCCGACGCCGCCCAAAGCGGCCCGGCGACGCACATCAGCACCACAGACATCGTCAATCGCATGGCACCCTCATGTTTTGACCATACCCCAATTCTAGCGCCGGTCGGCGCGAAGGAAAGCGGGTCGTTCGTCGCAGGTTGCTTCGGGACATGGCCGGACCGAGGAGGTCACAGCTCCTGTCCTCCGCGATATCTCTTCGACTGAAGAAAGGCAGCCGGGTCAGAGCCTGCGGGTTTCCACCACCGCGATCGCCTGACGCGCCGCAGCTTCCGCCGAAAGGTCCGACGTGTCGATGAGGGTCGCATCGGCGGCCGCGACGAGCGGTGCCGTGGCGCGGTCCTGATCCCGGGCGTCGCGGGCCAGCACCTCTGCCAGGATGGCGGTGCGGTCGGCGGTGATGCCGCGCGCGACGAGTTCCAGATATCGGCGCTCGGCCCGGACGTCCGGGCTGGCGGTGACGAAGAGCTTCACCGCCGCGTCGGGGCAGATCACCGTGCCAATGTCGCGTCCGTCGAGGACGACGCCGCCGTCACGGCGGGCGAAGTCGCGCTGAAACGCGACCAGCGCCGCACGCACCTCTGGTATGACGGCGACCTGGCTGGCTGCATCGGCCACCGCCTGTGTCCGCAGGGCGTCGTTTTCCAGATCGGCGGGGTCCAGTGCGCGCGCCACGGCAATCGGCGTCCCGCCTGCCAGCACCCCTGCCCCAACCGCGCGGTACAGCAGGCCCGTATCGAGATAGGCGAAGCCGAAGTGCGCCGCCAGCGCCCGCGCAAGGGTGCCCTTGCCAGCTGCCGCCGGCCCATCGATGGCGACGGTAAAGTTCATGCCTTTGACCCGTCGATAAGGGCGCCAAGACTGGCCATGAGGGGGCCGAAAATAGGGAAGGATGTGGTGATGGGACTGCCGTCATCGACGCTGACGGGTTGCTGTGTGGCCATGCCCATGACCATGAAGGCCATTGCGATGCGGTGATCGAGCCGGCTCTCGGCGGTGTTGCCGCCCGGGACCTGACCATGACCGAGGCCGGTCACGACCCACCAGTCCTCGCCTTCGTCGACCGTCACCCCTGCGGCGCGCAGGCCCTTGGCCATCGCGTCGATCCGGTCACTTTCCTTGACGCGCAGCTCCTTTACGCCGCGCATCTCGGTCTTGCCTTGCGCGAAGGCAGCCACCACGGACAGCACCGGGTATTCATCGATCATGCTGGCCGCCCGTGCGGGCGGGACGACGACGCCGTGCAGATCGGGCGAGAACCGCGCCCGCAGGTCGGCGACCGGCTCGCCGCCCTCCTCGCGCTCATTCTCGTAGGTCAGATCGGCGCCCATCTCACGCAGTGTCGTGAAGAGACCCGCACGGGTCGGGTTGAGGCCGATGCCCGGCACCAGCACGTCGGACCCCGGCACGATCAGCGCGGCACAGACCGGAAAGGCGGCGCTGCTGGGGTCGCGGGGCACCGCGATGACCTGCGCCTGCAACTCCGGGCGGCCCTGCAGGGTGATGACCCGGCCTTCGTCGGTCTGTTCGACATCGATCTCGGCGCCGAAGCCCGCCAGCATCCGCTCCGTATGGTCGCGCGTCGCCTCGCGCTCGATCACGACGGTTTCGCCCGGGGCATTCAGGCCGGCCAGCAGCACTGCGGACTTCACCTGTGCAGACGGGACCGGCACGACGTATCGCACCGGTACCGGATCCGCCGCGCCGACCAGCGTCATCGGCAGCCGTCCGCCCTGCCGCCCGTGGGCGCGGCAGCCAAACAGCGCCAGCGGATCGGTGACGCGCCCCATGGGCCGACCGCAAAGGGATGCATCCCCCGTGAACGTCGCGGTGATCCCCGTGGTGGCCATCGCGCCCATGATCAGCCTGACGCCGGTGCCGGAGTTGCCGCAGTCGATCACGCCGGACGGCTCCGCAAATCCGCCCACGCCGACGCCCTGCACACTCCACGCGCCGCCGCCGTGATCGGTGACGGTCGCCCCGAAGGCGCGCATGGCACGGGCCGTGTCAAGGACGTCGTCACCCTCCAGCAGGCCGGTGATCCGCGTCTCGCCGACGCTCAGCGCCCCCAGGATCAACGACCGGTGAGAGATCGACTTGTCGCCCGGCACCTCCGCGACACCGGTCAGCGGCCCGCAGGCGCGGGACGTCATCGGAACGGGGGTGCCATGGCCGGACATAGGGTGGTTTCCTTCGTGGATGCTGGGATCGCTTTAGCGCAGCCGCCGGTCCGGGTCGAGACCTCTGGGGACGGCGGGCGGGGCGCCTTGGCCCGGCACGGGCCAACAGCGCCGCACGGCGTCACGCAGGCTTGCGGAAGGTCAGGTAGTGCGGCCGGCGCCCCTCGCGCAGCGCCTTCATCTCGTAGCGGGTCGAAATCCAGTCGTCCCAGGGGACGCCCATGCCGTCCGGCAGCTCCGTCTGCAGGACGAAGCCCGCCTTCGGTACCTCGGCCAGCGTCTGGCGGACGTAGTCGGGTATGTCCGTCGCCACGCGAAACGCCGCACCGGGCCTCAGCACACGATACAGCGGATCGAGATGCTCTGCCGTCACGAACCGCCGCCGGTGGTGGCGGGTCTTGGGCCAGGGGTCCGGGTAGTTGAGGAACGCCTTCTCGATGCAGCCCTCCGGCAGGACATCGAAGAGATCGCGCACGTCGCCGGGATGGACCGCGAGGTTCGACACTTCAGCCCTGCGGATCTTGCCCAGCAGCATCGCCACGCCGTTGATGAAGGGCTCGCAGCCGATCAGGCCGATGTCCGGATAGCGTTGCGCCATCGCGACCATGTGCTCTCCGGCCCCAAAACCGATTTCAAGCCAGAGCGGCCGACCTCCGAGGATGGTTGCCGGATCGAGAGGCACCCGGTCCGGATTCACGTCCCAACCGACGGGGCCCGGCGACAGGGCGTCGAGATCGTTGTCGAGATAGTCCTTCTGGCTCGACCGGATCGTCTTGCCGCGGAACCGACCGTAGAAGTTGCGCCACGGGGCGCCGGAGGGATGTCTGTCATTCTGCATGGGCGCGCTTTAGCGTCAGACGCCCCGCCCTGCAACCATGCCTTGACTGCGCTGCGGGGGGCGGGCCAGACCGCCCGCCCCCCGCAGGGGTCGCATCAGACAGCGCGTGTCAGCGCATCCACGAGGTCCGTCCGCTCCCAGCTGAAGCCGCCATCGGCCTCCGGCGCCCGGCCGAAGTGGCCATAGGCCGCGGTGCGGGCATAGATCGGGCGGTTCAGGCCAAGGTGGGTGCGGATGCCCTGCGGCGTCAGGTCGATGGTCTGGCGGATCGCCTTTTCCACCGCCGCCGGGTCGACATCGCCGGTGTCGTGCAGATCGACGTAGACCGACAGCGGCTGCGCGATGCCGATGGCATAGGACAGCTGCAGCGTGCATTTGTCCGCCATGCCGGAGGCTACGACGTTCTTCGCCAGATAGCGCGCCACATAGGCGGCGGAACGGTCGACCTTGGTCGGATCCTTGCCGGAGAACGCGCCGCCGCCGTGGGGCGCGGCGCCGCCGTAGGTGTCCACGATGATCTTGCGCCCGGTCAGGCCGGCATCGCCGTCCGGGCCGCCGATGACGAAGGTCCCCGTAGGGTTCACCCACCATTCGGTCGCATCGGTGATGAAGCCGTCCGGCAGGACCTCGCGGATGTAGGGCTCCACGATGGCGCGGATGTCCGCGCTCGACTGGGTCTCATCCGCGTGCTGGGTGGACAGGACGATCGATGTCGCCTCGACCGGCTTGCCGCCCGCGTAGCGCAGGCTGATCTGGCTTTTTGCGTCGGGGCGCAGGGTGGGTTCGGCGCCCGATTTGCGCACCTCTGCCAGACGGCGCAGGATCGCGTGGGCATACTGGATGGGTGCTGGCATCAGGTCGGGCGTCTCGCGCGTGGCGAAGCCGAACATGATGCCCTGATCGCCGGCCCCTTCCGGCTTGTTGTCGCCGGCATCGACGCCCTGCTTGATGTGGGCGGACTGTTCGTGCAGCAGGTTGGTGATTTCGCAGGTGGCGTGGTGGAACTTGTCCTGCTCGTAGCCGATGTCCCTGATCGCGGCGCGGGCGATGTCCGGCACACCGGTCAGGAAGGCATGCGTCTTGTCCAGCGTGCTCAGCCCGACCTCTCCGCCGATGACGACGCGGTTGGTGGTGGCGAAGGTCTCGCAGGCGACGCGGGCCTCCGGCTCTTCGGTCAGAAAGGCGTCGAGGATGCTGTCGGAGATGCGGTCGCAGACCTTGTCAGGATGCCCCTCCGACACGGATTCAGAGGTGAATATGTAGTCTTGTCGTGCCATGGGGATGTGCTCCAGTCAAAAATACTCCGCCACGTCAGGAAGCCGTTGTGGCGGGTCAAGGGCTTGGTTACGCAGGCCGCCCATCGGGGTCAACGCAATTCGTGCCGCATCCGACGGTTGCGCAGGGCGATCAGGATCAGACCCAGCACAACGAAAATCATCACGGGCCAGTCGCCCCAGCGCACGTAGAGGGTTGCGGCCCGCGCCGGCGGCAGGGGGGCGTCGACATAGCCCGCCCGGTCGAGCGGGATCATTGCCCTGACCCGGCCCCGCGCGTCGATCATCGCGCTGATTCCGGTGTTGGCCGACCGCACCATCGGCAACCCCTGCTCGATCGCACGCAGACGAGCCTGCAACAGGTGCTGCGTCGGCCCCGCCCCCTTGCCGAACCACGCGTCGTTGGTGATCATCATCAACAGGCGGGGACGTTCCGGTGTCGCGATCTCCTCGGCAAAGATGCCTTCGTAGCAGATCAGCGCGCGGGCCTTGCCGATGCCCGGCAGATCGATCAGCGGCTGCGGCACGGGCCCCTTGGCAAAGCCGCCGCCTTCGGAGGTGGCGATGCCGTGCACGCCGAACTGCTTCAGCAGTTCACCGAACGGGGTATATTCCCCGAAGGGCACCAGATGCGCCTTGTCGTACGTCTGCTCCACCAGCCCCATCCGGCCCAGCAGGATCAGGGAATTGTAGTAAAGCCCGTTCTGGCTGCGGTTGATGCCGGTGACCAGCGGCGTGCCTTGCGCCGCCTCCGAAATCGCCTCGAGCTCCGGCTGGGCATAGTCCAGCAGGTCGGGCACGGCGGTTTCCGGCCAGACGATCAGCGCGGGGCGCGGCGCGGCCTGCGTATAGGCGATCATGCGCTGGAAGAAGATCAGGTTCTGGGTCGGGTCCCATTTCTGGTCCTGCGGCGCGTTCGGCTGCACGATGCGGATCACCGGCGCGTCGGGATTGACCGGGTCCGGCCCCGGCACCAGCAGAGGGGCCGCGGCGGCTGCCACGATCAGCGGAATGGCCCCTGTCCAGCGCCGTTGCGCCATCCAGACCAGCCCCGCCGCCACGGTCAGCGCCAGCAGTGTCAGCAGGTGCGGCCCGCCGAAGGCCGCCAGTTGCGCCCAGGGCGTCGGGATCAGGACGTGACCGATCAGCGCCCAGGGAAAGCCGGTAAAGAGATAGCCGCGCAGCGCCTCTGCCAATGTCAGGCACAGGACCAGCGCCGACAGGCGCTGCGGCGCGATCAGCCGCGCGACCAGCGTGCCGGCGACCCAGAACAGGCTTTCGCGCAGCGCCATCAGGCTGACCGCCAGCGGCGCGGCCCAGCCCCATGTCGCGGCATCCACGAGGAACGGATCGACCAGCCAGCGCAGGGTGAGGCCGAAATAGCCCAGACCGATCAGCAAGGCCGCCCAGAGGGCGGACCGCAGCGCGGGCTCGGTCGTCAGGACTGCCAGCACGACGGCCCATGCCGGGACGGCGATCCACCACCAGTCAAGCGGCGCCATGCCCAGCGCGACGACGACGCCCAGCAGCACCAGCGCAAAGGCGCGCGGCCAGCGGCCCAGCCGCCACAGGCGATCCGTCAGTGGTGTCATGTCAGCCCCGGGTCATGCCTGCGACAGGCGCACGCGCAGCCGCTTGATCCGGCGCGGGTCGGCGTCGAGCACCTCGAACTCCGGTCCGTCGGGGTGGATGATCACCTCTCCGCGGACTGGCACGTGGCCCGACAGCATCATCACAAGCCCGCCGAGGCTGTCGATCTCCTCCTCGTCGATATCCTCGTGGCGGGTCAGGTCCATGCCGATCTCGGCCTCGAAATCCTCCAGCGCGGTCTTGGCCTGCGCGATGTAGACCCCGGGGCTTTCCAGCGAGAAGCTCTTCACCTCGTCGACGTCATGCTCGTCCTCGATGGCGCCGACGACCTGCTCGATCAGATCCTCGATCGTGACCAGCCCGTCTGTGCCGCCGTATTCGTCGATCACCAGCGCCATGTGGGTGCGGTCCGCCTGCATCTTCTGCAGCAGGATGCCAAGCGTCATGGAGGGCGGCACGAACAGCAGCGGCCGCAGCAATGCACGCAGGTCGAAGGCCATCGCGTCGCCCTCGAACCCGTACTTCAGCGCGAAATCCTTGAGGTTCACGAAGCCCATCGGCGTGTCCAGCGTGCCGTCGTAGACCGGCAGACGCGTCAGGCCGCTGTCGCGAAAGGTGGCCACGAGGTCGTCCTTGCTGGTGGTGACGGGGGCGGCCACGATATCGGCCTTGGGAACGGAAACATCCTCGACCCGCATCCGCCGCAGGTTCAGCATGCCGGGCATCGGAATCGTCGGCGGGGCCGGTCGCGCGCTATCGTTGCCGTCGTCGTCGCCTTCACCGTTGGGTGACAACGCTTCGAACAGCCGGCTGAAGAAATTGCCTTTCTGTTCGTCGCTCTGGTCTGGTGCCTCTTCGGACTGCGCGCCCTGCGCTGCCCCTCTGGACCCGTCGTCGGTATCGCCCATCGTCTCCCTGCCTATGTTGTGCCTTGCGGCGTCATGTCCGGTATGGATCATCCAGACCCATCTTGCCAAGTATCTGCGCCTCCAGCCCCTCCATCAGGGTGGCATCGGCTTCGCGGTCGTGATCGAAGCCCAGCAGATGAAGCGTCGCGTGGACGATCAGATGCGTGACATGGTCCGCCAGCGGCTTGTCCGCCGCGCGCGCTTCCGCTTCGCAGGTCTGGTACGCGATGGCAATATCCCCGAGTTCCGGGTCGGCGGGATCGGGTGCCAGCGGCATTTCGCCGGCCACCGCGACGCCGCGTTCGTCCGATGGCCATGAAAGCACGTTTGTGGGTGTCGGCTTGCCGCGGAAATCCGCGTTCAGCGCCGCTATGCGCGCGTCGTCGCAGCCCATTAGGCTGATCTCCCAGACCGAGGGTTCCAGCCCGAGCTCGGAGAGCGCCGCGTCCGACGCGGCTTCGGCCAGCGCAGCAAGGTCGAGCGCGTCCCAGCGGTCGTCCTCGATCAGGCAATCGACGGTCATCGGTCATCGTCCTTCAACGGCAGCACCGCCAGCGGAACCGCCTGACCGAAGCTTTCATCCAGCAGACCGCTGAGGTCGTCACGTTCGATCTGCTGCACCATCAGGCGCAACTGCCGCACCGCGTCGAGTCGTTTCAGCACCGTATCCGCCCAGAGGTTCGCCGTTTCCGCATCCGTGCGCCGCACTTCGGCGTAGGCCCTTTGCGTATCGGCAGCGAGCTTTGCGATTTCCGCATCCAGTTTCGTGTTCTGCTTGCCCGGCTGATCCATCCACGCCCGCACGCGGCCCAGCGCGGCCTGCGTGGTCTGGTCGAGTTCCTCCAGAACCGTTGATCCGCCGGGCATCGGCATTGATGCGATGGCGGACAGCATGTCCGACAACTGGCTGCGCAGGGAATTGCGCAAGCCCTTGTCCGACTTGTCGAACACCCGTTCCATCGGTAACTCTCCGCGCCGGTAGGCGACAAAGGTTTCCGCCACGGTGCGCGCGATGCGGTCCGCCTCGGGCCCGCGAAAACCCGTGGCCAGCATGATGAAGCCCTGTTCGGAATAGGCCCATGGCCTGCCCCGCCGCCCGCCATGGGCACTTGAAATCACATTCTGTGATTTCAAGTCGTCCCATTCGTCTGGCGTCAGCTGAAAGGCGTAGTCGTCGAGGAACCGCCCGGCGTTGCGGCTGCGGTGCTGGTTCACCGCAGAGGTCGTGCGCCCGAAGATCGCGGCGACGTCCGCATCAAGAATGACGGCCACGCCACGCAGGCGAAAGATCGCCCGCGCCACGCCCGCCGCAAGGTCGTCCGTCATCCCGACTTTTCCGCGTCCGCCTCGTAGGCCTCGATGATGCGGGCGACCAGCGGGTGCCGCACGACGTCCTTGGAGGTGAAGTAGTTGAAGCTGATCTTGGGGATGTTCTTGAGAAGGCGCTCCGCCTCCCACAGGCCGGAATTGACGCCGCGCGGCAGGTCGATCTGCGTACGGTCGCCGGTGATTGCCATGCGGGACCCCTCGCCAAGGCGGGTCAGGAACATCTTCATCTGCATGGTCGTGGCGTTCTGCGCCTCGTCCAGCACGACGGCGGCATTGGCCAGCGTGCGGCCCCGCATGAAGGCCAGCGGTGCGATCTCGATCCGCTTCTCCTCAATCAGCTTCTGCACCTGCTTGGCCGGGAAGAAGTCGTTCAGCGCGTCGTACAGCGGCTGCATGTAGGGATCGACCTTGTCCTTCATGTCGCCCGGCAGGTAGCCCAGCTTCTCGCCCGCCTCGACGGCGGGGCGCGACAGGATGATCCGGTCGACGTTGCCACTGATGAAATGGTTCACGGCCACGGCCACGGCAAGGTAGGTCTTGCCGGTACCCGCAGGCCCGATGCCGAAGCAAAGCTCGTTCTCGAACAACGCGCGGACATAAGCCTTCTGCGCCTCCGTCCGGGGCTCCACCAGCTTCTTGCGGGTCTTGATCTCGACCCGGTTGGCCAGTTCGCCCTTGAACAGTTCTTTCTGCTCGCCGGTCATCAGGCTTTCGTCCGGGTGCATCCGCAATTCGCGGTCGATATCCCCCGGTTCCAGCGTCTTGCCGGCCTCCAGCCGCTGATAAAGCGCCTTCAGGATATCGAGCGCATCCTTGCGCGGCACCTCTTCGCCGATCACTTCCAGCCGGTTGCCCCGGCGCAGCACCTGCACACCCAGCGCGCTTTCGATGGCGGTCAGGTTGCGGTCGTACTGGCCGCACAGGTCGATCAGCAGGAAGTTGTCGGGAAATTCCAGAACGGATTCCGAAACATTTTCAGCGGTGGGGGTCAGCGCGCCTGTGGGCAATCAAGTCTCCGGGGTGAAGCGTCGTTGGGTCCAAAGTGGCGACCGGGGCGGTCAATGACAACCCTCGGGGTGACATTGCGCGGCATTTGACCGGGACCCGCCCAAGAAAGAAGCCGCAGAGGTGATCTGCGGCTTCTTAAAGGGATCAGGCGGGGGGGAAGTCATCGGGTCGTGTCGGGTCGTAGATCGGCGACCCGGACTTGAACGGCCCCACGACCGTGTTGGGCGGCGCGACGCCAGAACAGACCGGGCGGCCATCGGGTGTCAGACGTTCGGACAGATAGCCTTCGAGGCCGTCGTCGATGATCCAGTGATCGCAGCCTTCGGGATCGACCCAGATGCCGGCGACCATGGTGGACAAGTGGTGGGCGTTGATGCCGCGGTCATAGCCCTTGTTCGGCCCGACGGCCTGATCGCAGGCGGTCAGCGCCAGACCGGCACCCAGAAGGCCGAGCAGTTTCATCGTGTTCATGTCAGGTCCCCTTCAGCGGATGCAGTAGATTTCGACGCGGCGGTTCTGCTGCATCCCGGCGGCGGTGTCATTCGTGGCGCGGGGCATCCGCTCTCCGAAGCCCTTGATGTCCACGACGCGCGCGCCGATGCCCTGCGCCACGCTGGCGACAGAGGCGGCCCGGTTGTTCGACAGGCGGATGTTGTACTCGTCAGAGGCGCGGCTGTCCGTGTGTCCGTAGATCAGGAACCCGAAGGCATTTGCCGACTGAAAGAAGTTCGCGAGTGTCGCACGGGCCTGCGCGCTGAGGGCATACCTGTCGGTCGCGAACAGTTGGTCGGTGGGGAAGACACCGCAGATCTCTGACCGGTGGCAGACGGCACTGCCGTCGCGACGGCGGTGCGGCGACATGAAGCCTTCGGCGCCGTCGTCCATCGCCCAGTGTTCGCAGCCGTCGGGATCGATCCAGATGGTCGGTTCGTAGATCTCGGGCCGGCTGGTCTGCTGGGCAGACACGGCGGACCCTGCGGCCATGGTCAAAGCCAGAACGCCCGCAAATGCGGTCCTTGCAAAATGGGACGGTGTGGTAGCCACGGCGAATTCCTCTTGATTGAACGGCGCACCCCGGGGATGCGAGGTCGATGCGATAACACTCAATACATCGGACCTTAGCAAGCTACACCACAACCGAAAGAAAAAAACACCACATATTGTAGTTTGGCCGGAAACAATCACCGTAACTGGCAGGAATTGCCGCGCGGCCCGCAACGCAGGTCGGCACGGGTGCACGTCAGGCGATCAGCTCGCCGCCAAGCGAGTTCGGTCCCGCGCTGGTGATTCTGACCGGCAGGACCTGCCCCACCGCAGCGGCCGGGGCCACGGCATGGACGGCGTGCAAATAGTCAGACTTGCCAATCATCTGCCCGGCGATGCGGCCCGGCTTTTCGAACAATACCTTGACCGTCCGGCCGACCATGCCGTCCTGAATGGCGTGCTGCTGCTGCGTCAGCAAAGCCTGCAACCGGGCCAGACGCTCTGCCATCACCCCCTCCGGCAATTGTGGCTTTTCCGCGGCGGGCGTGCCGGGGCGGGTGGAGTATTTGAACGAATAGGCCTGCCCGAATTCGACAGCCCGGATCAGATCCATGGTCGCCTCGAAATCGGCATCGGTCTCTCCCGGGAATCCAACGATGAAGTCCGACGACAGCAGAAGGTCCGGCCGCGCGGCACGGATGCGTTCGACCAGCTTCAGATATTGTTCGGCGGTGTGCTTGCGGTTCATCGCCTTCAGCATCCGATCCGACCCCGACTGCACCGGCAGGTGCAGGTAGGGCATCAGCTTTTCGCAGTCACCGTGCGCGGCGATCAGCGCGTCATCCATGTCATTGGGATGGCTGGTGGTGAAGCGGATCCGCTCCAGCCCGTCGATCTTCGCAAGATCGCGGATCAGACCGGCAAGCCCGCCGTCGTGACCGTGATAGGCATTCACGTTCTGCCCCAGCAGCGTGATCTCGACGACGCCCGCCTCGACCAGATCGCGCGCCTCGCGCAGCACGCGGTCGGCGGGGCGGCTGACCTCTGCCCCGCGGGTGTAGGGCACGACGCAGAAGGCGCAGAACTTGTCGCAGCCTTCCTGCACCGTCAGAAAGGCCGCGGGCGCGCGGCGGGCCTTGGGGCGGTCGGTCAGCGTGTCGAACTTGTCGTCGAGCGGAAAATCGGTGTCGAGGGCGCGCTCTCCCGCCCGGACGGCCCGGTCCATCGCCGGCAGACGGTGATAGCTTTGCGGTCCGACCACCAGATCGACCAGCGGCGCGCGGCGCATGATCTCTTCCCCCTCGGCCTGCGCCACGCAGCCGGCGACACCGATCTTCAGGTCGGGATTGATGTCCTTTAAAGCCCGCAGACGCCCAAGCTCGGAATAGACCTTCTCTGCCGCCTTTTCGCGGATGTGGCAGGTGTTCAACAGGATCATGTCCGCGTCATCGGCCTTGTCCGTGGCAACGTAGCCCTCGCCCCCCAGTGCCTCGGTCATCCGTTCGGAGTCGTAGACATTCATCTGGCAGCCATAGGTCTTGACGAAAAGCTTACGGGGCGCGGTCATGATAAGGCAGCCTGACTGACGGGAAAGGGACGGCCCTGTCCTTATCCCGCAGGGGCCGGGCTTGCAATGCGATGCAATTTCGCGGAGCGTGCGCGCGACCCGATCCGGACGCCCCTGCCATGACCTTTCCCAGCCTGCGCGACTTTCTGGCCAACGGCCGCGGCCTGCTGGCCAAGGGTCCGCTCGCGTTGATCCTGATCGAGGATCAGGTCGAGGTCGACAGCACCCTGCGGCACGTCATCAACTGCGGCTTCCACCGCGTCGTCGCCGTCGGTGCGCCGGACATTGCGGTCGCGGACGATCTGGCAGAACCGGTCATTCGGGTGCATCACGACATGCTGATCCCCGGCGCGCTGGAGGATGTGATCAATGGCGTGATCGCCGCCGCCCCGGGGCAGTGGATTCATTACGCCTACAACTCGGAATATTTGTTCTATCCCTTCTGCGAGACGCGAACCGTGGGCGAGATGCTGGCATTTTCCACCGAGGAGCGGCGTGACAGCCTGCTGACCTTCGTCGTGGACCTTTACGCCGGGGATCTGGACGCGCATCCAACGGCGGTCAGCCTGACGGACGCGCATCTGGACAAGTCGGGCTATTACGCGCTGGCCCGCAAGGACGAGAACGGCGCCCTGCTGGACCGGCAGCTGGATTTCTTCGGCGGCCTGCGCTGGCGGTTCGAAGAGCATGTCCCGCCGCCACGACGCCGGATCGACCGCGTCGCCCTCTTTCGTGCCCGGCCTGGCCTGCAGCTAAGGCCGGATCACACCTTTTCGGACCCCGAATACAACACGTTTGCCTGCCCTTGGCACAACAGCCTGACGGCCAGCCTCTGCTCTTTCCGGACGGCCAAGGCCTTGCGCCGCAATGCCGGATCGGCCCCGCATATCAAAACCTTCCGGTGGCTCAATACCGCGCCTTTCCGCTGGCACTCCCAGCAATTGCTGGAACTGGGGCTGATGGAGCCGGGGCAGTGGTTCTGATCGGGACTCCCGCCCCGCGCTGCAAGGGCCGCCCCTGCCTTGCCCCGGTCAGTCCTTGACGAGGCGAAGGACCGGCGCACCGGAGGGGCGGCGGAACTGGGCCGTCAGGCGTGCATCGCGGCTGTAGGGCCAGACGGAAGGATCATCGACCAGCCCGGCCTGCACAGGCGCCATGCGGATCATCTCTCGACATTCCTTCAACGCCTCGCGCGTCTCGATCGGCTGTTCCCAGAACCGGCGCTGCCAGATGCTGCCTTGCGGTCCACCGTGCGTCGCGTCTGGGGGCAGATGCTGGGCAAAGGTCGCCTTGATCGCCTTCCACCGCTTCGTGTAGTCCTGATCGTCGGGCGGCAGGGACCAGATCATGTGCAACCGGTTCGGCAGGATGACAGCGTCGTCGATGGCGAACGGATACCTGAACTGGCAAAGCCGCACGGCGAGGCGCAGGATCTCGACATGCCGGACGAGCAGATCGGCACCTTCATCGCGAAGCCGAACGGTAAAGAACATCGATCGAGGGGCCGGTGTCGGCGAAGGGTATGTCTGCATCATGACACGACCCTGCATGCAAAAGGGTTAATGCGCGATTAACACGATAACGCCGTTCAAGAGGCCCGTCAGACGCGGCGCAGGCGGATCACGACGTCGACGGCCACCACCTCGGCCCCCTCCGGCGCATGCGGCAGGCGCCGGATTTCAAGCGCCTCGCGCGGCGCGTCCGTCAGCTCGGCGGTGTCTTCCCAATAGAAATGGGGGTGATCACCCATGTCCGTGTCGAAATAGCTCTTGGCGCCATCGACCGTGATCTCGCGCAGCAGCCCTGCGTCGCAGAAGGCGCGCAGGGTATTGTAGACAGTGGCAAGCGACACGCGTTCGTCGCGCAGGGCGGCGGCGGCGAAAAGCCCCTCTGCCGTCGCATGACGATCCATGCCGTCGCCGATCAGTAGCGCGGCAAGAGTCAGACGCTGCCGTGTCGGGCGCAGACCGGCGGCCGCCAGCCAGCGGCTGCCGTGATCGGTCGCGTCGGATGAGAGCGTGGCGAAATCGGTCATGTCGCATACATATGGGATGGACGGGCCGTGGATCAATGGCTTTTCCCCGCCGGGGCCCCGCAACGCGGCGGCGGCGGGGGCGGCAGGCTTGCACGAACGAAGCCGCCGGTGCTAGAGGTCGCGCGCAGCAAAGCCGGCGGCCCCACAAGGCCCCGGACCCGGATCAGAAGGACCGCCATGGCCGATTTCCCTACGCATTTCGACAAAGACGCCCTGCTGGCCTGCGCCCGCGGCGAACTCTTCGGGCCGGGCAACGCACAGCTGCCCGCGCCGCCGATGCTGATGATGGACCGTATCACCGATATCTCTGGCGATGGCGGCGCCCATGGCAAGGGGCACGTCGTGGCGGAATTCGACATCACGCCGGACCTGTGGTTCTTCGACTGCCACTTTCCCGGCAACCCGATCATGCCCGGCTGCCTCGGCCTTGACGGTTTGTGGCAGCTGACGGGTTTCAACCTGGGCTGGCGCGGCTGGCAGGGGCGCGGCTACGCGCTTGGCGTCGGCGAGGTGAAGCTGACCGGCATGGTCCGCCCGGATCGCAAGCTGCTGACCTACAAGATCGACTTTACGAAGGCCGTCCAGACGCGTCGCCTGACGATGGGCGTGGCCGACGGCATCGTCGAGGCGGACGGTGACGTGATCTATCAGGTCAAGGACATGAAGGTCGCGCTCAGCGAAAGCTGAACGGTCGCTGTCGCGGCTCTCTGTCCTTGCTTGTCAGTGCGCGAAGCGTCCCTGATCGACAGACCTACAGCTTCAGGGCAAGAAACCGGTCCGGTATCCGGTCGCGGTACGGATAATATTGATACCACGGCTGTGCCTCGACAAGAGCGCGTCGATAGGACGGGCGGGCCAGCAGGCGCTCGAAATATGCCGTCAGATTTGGCCTGTTCCCGAAAGGCACGATGATCCCGGCGTAGAACAGCGCCGGGGCCGCGGCGCAATCGGCGAGCGAGAAAGTCTCTGCCGCGGCCCAATGCCGACCGGCCATGTGCGCCTCGATCATATCGTAGGTCGCACCGATCCGCGCCTCGTCCTCCGCGGCACCGCGGATATCCTTCTCGGTGTCGGGGCGCATGTGGTTCGCCACAAGCCGCTGCATCGGGTGATGCACGTAAAGGTCGAAGATCCGGTCCCACAGCCGCGCCTGCAACTGCGCATCGGGATCTGCTGGCAGCAGAGGATGCAGCCCCGGGTAGTGGGTATCGAGGTATTCGATAATGATCGATGTTTCCGCCACGGTGGCGTCGCGGTCCACGTCGTGCAGCACCGGCATCTTGCCGACGGGCCAAAGCGCCACGAAAGCGGCGTGTGATTCCGGGTTGCCGAAATCGACGAGGACCTGCTCGAACTCCGTACCGGCTTCGTAGAGGGCGGTGAGCACCTTATGACAGGAAGATGACAATGGGTGGGCGTGCAGGCGAAGAACCATGAGGGGACCCGTATGAAGCGTTCACCACACATTAGGATCGCTGACACTGCCCGGCAAAGAAATTCGCCAGTGGTGGACGCACCCTTCATCTAGCGCGAAAGCGCCGTGTGCACCCCAAAATCTGCGCCCTGCATTCCGTGCCGCGGCCCTATATGGTTGCGGCGCATCCCCCCACTGGCCTAAACAGGGTCCAACAACCGAAGGAGTGCGCCCATGCGTCGCGTCGTCATCACCGGGCTGGGCATCGTCTCGCCGATCGGGAACAACGCCGAGGAAGTCACAGCCGCCCTGAAGGCCGGGACCAGCGGGATCGAGGCCTCGCCCGAAATGGCGGAACATGGCTTTCGCAGCCGCGTCGCCGGCACGCTGAAGATCGACGTGTCCGACCATGTCGACAAGCGAACGCTGCGATTCATGGGACCGGGGGCCGCCTATGCCCATATCGCGATGACGCAGGCGATCGCCGATGCCGGACTGACCGAAGACCAGATAGTGAGCCCGATGACCGGAGTCATCGCAGGCTCTGGCGGGCCGTCGACCTCGGCCATGTTCACAGCCCATCAGTCGGTGCTGTCCACCGGCGCCACGAAGCGAATCGGACCCTTTGCGGTGCCCAAGACCATGTCCTCGACAATCAGCGCCAACCTCGCGACGGCGCACCGGATCAAGGGCATGAACTTCTCGATCACCTCCGCCTGCTCCACCTCGCTGCACTGCATCGGCATGGCGGCCCAGCAGGTGGCGCTTGGCACGCAGGACATCATGTTCGCCGGCGGCGGAGAGGAGTTGGACTGGACGCTGTCCTGCCTCTTCGACGCGATGGGCGCGATGAGCAGCAAGTACAACGACACGCCGACCAAGGCATCGCGCGCCTTCGACGCGGGCCGCGACGGCTTCGTCATCGCAGGCGGCGGCGGGATCGTCGTGCTGGAGTCGCTGGAAGGCGCTCTGGCCCGCGGCGCAAAGATTTACGCGGAAGTGACCGGGTTTTCCGCCACCTCCGACGGGGCGGACATGGTCGCACCCTCTGGCGAAGGCGGCGAACGGGCGATGCGACAGGCGCTGACCACCCTGCCAGACGGGCGAAAGATCAGTTACATCAACGCCCACGGGACCAGCACGCCGGTCGGGGACGTCGGAGAGGTTGAGGCGGTACGCCGGGTGTTCGGACAGGGCAGCACGCCGCCGATCAGTTCGACCAAGTCGATGACCGGTCATAGCCAGGGCGCCACCGGCGCGCAGGAGGCGATTTACTGCCTGCTGATGCTGCAGGACGACTTCATCGCGCCCTCGATCAACGTAGAGACTCTGGACGAGGCGCTGGACCCGGCGGAGATCGCGACGGTGCGCGTCGACAATGCGGATCTGGACACGATCATGACGAATTCTTTCGGATTTGGCGGGACCAACGGGTCGATGCTGCTGTCGCGGTTCAAGGGGTAAGGTGACATGATCGAACTGAATGGCAAACGCGGGCTGATCATGGGCGTCGCGAACGACCGGTCCATCGCATGGGGCATCGCAAAGGCGATGTCGGCGGCGGGCGCGGAACTGGCCTTTACCTATCAGGGCGAGGCGTTCGGCAAGCGGTTGTCGCCATTGGCGGAAAGCGTCGGGTCGGACATCATGATCGATGTCGACGTGACCGACGACGACAGCATGGATGCGGCCTTCGCCACCCTGAAGGAACGCTGGGGCAGCCTCGACTTCGTGGTCCATGCCATCGCCTATTCGGACAAGTCGGAACTGGCGGGGCGCTTCATCAACACGACGCGGGCCAATTTCAAGAATTCGATGACGATCTCCTGCTATTCTCTGATCGACGTGGCGAAACGCGCGTCAGAGCTGATGCCGGAGGGCGGGACGATCCTGACGCTGACCTATCAGGGCAGCAATCGCGTCACCCCCTTCTACAACGTGATGGGGGTCGCCAAGGCAGCGCTGGAATCGGCGGTGCGCTATCTTGCCAACGACCTCGGTCCGCAGGGCATCCGGGTGAACGCGATCAGCCCCGGCCCGATGAAGACCCTTGCCGGGTCGGCCATCGCCGGCGCGCGCCGCACCTTCAAGCATACAGAACAGAATACGCCAGCCCGATCCAACGCGACGCTGGAGGCGGTCGGCGGCACGGCGGTCTACCTCGCATCCGATGTCGGCAGGTTCACCAACGGCGAAATCATCCGGGTCGACGGCGGGTTCCATGTTCTGGGTATGCCGCAGCCGGACCATCTGTAGCGCCAGCCGATTTTTCTGGAAAAATCGGAGTCTCCAAATTTTCTAGAAAATTTGGCGGGGGCCAAGCCCCCCGTCCGCACAGGGCGCGGACTTCCGCCAAGGTATTTCCGACTAGACGAAAGTCGTGATACCCCTAGGTCACGCTATCACGGGAGGGTTCCCATGCGCATGATCTTCGTCAACCTGCCGATCACCAGCCTCGCGCGAAGCCGCGCGTTGTACGAAGGCCTGGGGTTCAACATCAACCCGCAGTTTTCCGATGAAACCTCGGCCTGCGTCGTCATTTCCGATGCGATCTACGTCATGATCCTCGAACATGAAAAGTTCGGCGGATTCTCACCGCAGCCGATCGCCGACACGCTGGCCACGACCGGCGCCATGTTCGCACTGACCTGCGACGATCGCGCAGGTGTCGATGCGGTGGTTGCAGCGGCTGTCGCCCATGGCGGCAGCGATACCGGGAAGGTGCAGGACATCGATGGCTTCATGTATGCCCGCACGATCCGCGATCCCGACGGCCACGTGTTCGAACCCTTCTGGATGAACCCCGCGGCCGTCGAGGGCCAGCCGGCTTAGGCTGCCTTGATCTCGACCATCTGAATGGCGAAGGTCAGGTCCTTGCCTGCCAGCGGATGGTTCGCATCGAGCGTGACTTCCTTCTCGCTGACGTCGGCCACGGTCACCGGCACGACCTGTCCCTGCGGCGTCTGCATCTGCAGTTGCGTGCCGACCTCGACGGGGATGTCCGCGGGAATGTCGGTGCGCGGGATGGCCTGACGCGCCTGATCGTTGACCGGGCCATAGGCCTGATCGGCGGGCACGTTCACGGTTTTCGCGTCACCCACCGTCATGCCGGGGATCGCGGCGTCGAGACCGGGGATAATCGTGCCGGAGCCGACCTCGAATTCGAGGGGGTCGCGCCCTTCGGATGTGTCGAAGACCGTCCCGTCGTCGAGGGTGCCCTTGTAGTGGATGCGGACCGTGTCGCCCTGTTTTGCAGTCGTCATGTTGCGTCCTTTCGTTTCAAAATCCCGCCGAAGGTAACGAATCAACAGCCGGGATGCAAACCGCTTTGCCCCCGCCGCCGCGTCGTGCCACTGTCGGCGCGCATACCAAGAGGCCTTCATGACCATCACGACCTGCATCTTCGACGCCTACGGCACGCTGTTCGACGTCAATTCCGCAGCCCGCCGCGCCGCCGAAGAACCCGGGCAGGACAGGCTGGCCGCCGTCTGGCCGCAGCTGGCCCGCGACTGGCGGCAAAAGCAGCTGGAATACAGCTGGCTGCGGGCCATTGCCGACCGGCACTGCGACTTCTGGCAAGTGACGCAGGACGGTCTCGATTGGGCGATGGAGGCCGCAGGGCTGGACGATGCGGACCTGCGCAAACGTCTTCTGGCGCTCTATTGGGAGCTTGAGGCCTACCCGGAGGTGCCGCAGATGCTGCGGACGCTGAAGACCCGCGGCCTGCAGACGGCGATCCTGTCGAACGGCGCGCCCGACATGCTGCGGGCGGCGATCACGCTGGCCGGACTGACCGACCTGCTGGACGATGCCCTGTCGGTCGAGGACGTCGGCATCTTCAAGCCGCATACGCTTGTCTACGACATGGTGGGCAAGCGGTTCGGTTGCCGGCGCGACGAGGTGCTGTTCGTCTCGTCCAACGGGTGGGACGCGGCGGGGGGCGCCGGTTACGGCTTTCACACGGTCTGGGCGAATCGCAGCGATGCGCCGGTCGACCGGCTCTATGCCCGACCGGAGCACATCATGCCCGACCTTTCCAGACTACCGGAGATCATCTGATGCCCCGTTTCGACGCCCCCGACGGCACGTCCCTCTATTACGAAGAAGCCGGCGACGGGCTTCCGGTCCTCGCGCTGGCGGGGCTGACGCGCAACGGAACGGATTTCGATCATGTTGCGCCGCACCTGTCCTGCCGGCTGATCCGACTGGACTATCGCGGTCGGGGTCGGTCAGACTGGGCCGCGCCCGCAACTTACACCGTGCCGACCGAGGCTGCCGATGCACTGGCCCTGCTGGATCATCTTGGGCTCGACAAGGCCGCAGTCCTCGGCACGTCCCGCGGAGGTCTGATCGCGATGATGCTGGCCGCCACGGCACACCACCGGCTGCTGGGCGTGGCGCTGAACGACATCGGCCCGGTCATCGACCCGGCGGGGCTGAAGGTCATCACCGGATACGTCGGGCACAACCCGCCGCAGAAGACCCATGCCGAGGCGGCGGACTTCCGCGCGCGCACATGGGCTGCCTTCAAGGGCGTGCCGCTGGACCGCTGGCTGGCAGAGGTCGCGCAGCACTATGAACAGACCGACGACGGCCTCGTGATCCGCTACGATCCGGCGCTCGCGACGACGCTGGGCGATGGCAAGACCGGCATGCCGGACCTGTGGCCGATCTTTGACGCGACCGCCGGCCTGCCGCTGGCCGCGATCCGGGGAGCGAACAGCGACTTGCTGTCCGTGGCGACATGGGCCGAGATGCAGCGCCGCCGCCCCGACGGCATCTTTGCCGAGGTGCCGGACCGGGGCCACGTCCCCTTCCTCGACGAACGACAGGCAACCGATGCCCTGACGCGCTGGCTGGAGGCGATGCAATGAATATCGACATGATCCGTGCAGCTGCCGACCGCCTCGACGGTCACGTCCGGCGGACGCCGATGCTGTCGTCGCCTTTCCTCGACGAGATCGCGGGGCGTCGGGTGCTGGTCAAGGCCGAATGCCTGCAGCACACCGGCAGCTTCAAGTTCCGCGGCGGCTGGTCAGCAGTCTCTGCCCTGACGGACGCGCAGCGGCACGCCGGTGTCATCGCGTTCTCTTCCGGCAACCATGCGCAGGGCGTGGCGCTGGCGGCGCGGATGCACGGTGCACCCGCCGTCATCATCATGCCGTCGAATGCGCCGGCGGTGAAGATCGCGAACACCCGTGCGCTGGGGGCGGAGGTCGTGCTCTATGATCGCGCCACCGAAAGCCGAGAGGCGATCGGCGACCGCCTTGCAACGGATCGCGGCCTGACCCTGATCCGCCCCTACGACGACCCGCAGGTCATCGCCGGACAAGGCACCTGCGGGCTGGAAATCGCGGCGCAGGCGCATGAGTCGGGCGTTACGCAGGCTGACGTGCTGGTCTGTTGCGGCGGTGGCGGCCTCACGTCCGGTGTGGCGCTGGCCCTGCAGGCCGAGGCACCCGGCCTGCGCGCCCGCCCCTGCGAGCCGGAGGGGTTCGACGATGCGACCCGCAGCCTTGCCACCGGGACGATCCAGCGCAACGCCCGCGCCGAAGGATCGATCTGCGACGCCATCGTGACGCCGCAACCGGGAGAGCTGACCTTCCCGATCATGCAGGCGCTGTGCGGTCCGGGCATCGCAGTCAGCGACGAAGACTGCCTGCGCGCCCTGGCGCTGGCCTTCCACCGCCTGCGCATCGTGGTGGAGCCGGGGGGCGCCGCGGCCCTTGCCGCGGCCCTGTTCCATCCCGATGCCGCGCAGGGTGACGCCGTGATCGCCATCACGACCGGCGGCAACGTGGACCCGGACCTTTTCGCCGATGCGATCCGGCGGTATCCGGGCTAGTTCCGCAGAAGGGGGGCCGGCCGCCCGTCACCGCTTGACCGCGCGGCCCATAGCGGGTCTGTCTGCGGTATCGCGACAGGAGGCCACCATGACAGAACACCGCATCACCCGCGACGGCATCACGCTGCACGCCCGCACGGACGGCGCCGACAGCGCGGATGCCCCCACGGTCGTCTTCGCCAACTCTCTCGGGACCACGCTGCATCTGTGGGATCCGATCATGGATCTGCTGCCGCAAGGCCTGCGCTATGTGCGGTGGGACAAGCGCGGGCACGGACAGTCCGACTGCCCTGACGCGCCCTACGCCATGGGACAGCTCGTTTCCGACGCAGAGGCTGTCTGTGATCACCTGCAGGTCCGCAACTGCGTCTTCGTGGGGCTCAGCGTCGGCGGCATGATCGCGCAGGGGCTGGCGGTCAAGCGCATGGACATCGTGCGCGCCATGGTCCTGTCAAACACGGCGGCCAAGATCGGCAATCCGAAGCTCTGGTCCGACCGGATCGCCGCCGTGACCCGCGACGGCATGGGGCCGGTCGCCGACAGTGTCATGCAGCGATGGTTCGGTCGCGACTTCTACGGCACCCCGGCGATGGCCCCGTGGCAGGCGATGCTGGAGGCGACGCCGGTGAAGGGCTACACGGGCGTTTGCGCCGCAATCTCCGGCACCGATTTCATGACGCCCACCAGCGGGCTGCGCCTGCCCACCATGGGCATCGCGGGCAGCGAGGACGGGTCCACACCGCCGGACCTCGTCCGAGAGACCGTCGACCTGATCCCCGGCAGCAGCTTTCATATCATTCGCCGCGCGGGGCACCTGCCCTGCGTCGAACAACCCGAGGCCTATGCCCGATTGTTGACGGACTTCCTGACGCGGACGGGCACCGTCGCGTAAGCATGCCGCCCGACCCGCGACAGGGGTTGCAGGCCCCGCGGGCACGGCACAGGATGCCTCAGGACACAAAGCGCGAGAAACCGATGACCCAGATCAAGGCTGCCGTCTGCCATGCCCATGGCGCCCCCCTGCAGATCGAGACCGTGAACCTGCGCGCCCCCGACATGGGCGAAGTCGAGGTCACCTTGAAAGCCTGCGCCATCTGCCATTCGGACATCCATTTCGCCGACGGCGCCTGGGGCGGCAAGTTGCCTGCGATCTTCGGTCACGAGGCTGCGGGCCATGTGTCCGCCGTCGGGGCAGGCATCCGCGGTGTCGCCGTCGGCGATCCTGTCGTCGTGACCCTGATCCGCGCCTGCGGCACCTGCCCCACCTGCGGCAGCGGCAGGCCGGTGCTGTGCGCGGCACCGCCGCAGCACGACGGCCCGCTGACGACGCTGGACGGCGGGCCCATCGTGCAGGCGATGGACAGCGGCGCCTTCGCAGAGCGTGTGGTCGTGGACCAGAGCCAGGTGGTGAAGCTGCCGGCGGACATGGACCTCGCCGCCGCGGCGCTGTTGGCCTGCGGCGTCATCACGGGCGTCGGTGCCGTGGTCAATGCCGCCGGGCTGCGCGCGGGTCAGGATGTCGTGGTGATCGGGGCCGGCGGCGTCGGCCTGAACGCGATTCAGGGCGCCCGGATCGCCGGCGCCCGCCGCATCGTCGCCGTCGACATGACAGAGGACAAGCTGGCCATCGCCCGCGACTTCGGCGCCACCGACGGCGTGCTTGCGACGGACGAAAAGCCGTGGCGCGCCGCCAAGAAGGCGCTCGGCAAGGGGGCCGACGTCGTCATCGTCACCGTCGGCGCGATCCCCGCCTATGACACGGCGCCGCAATACCTCGCGATGGGTGGCAGGCTCATCATGGTGGGCATGCCGCATTCCGGGGCCACATCCAGCTACGAGCCGGTGATGATCGCCGCCACCGGTCAGGGCATGATCGGGTCGAAGATGGGCGACGTCGTCATCGCCCGCGATATCCCCTGGCTCGTCGATCTTTACCGTCAGGACCGGCTGAAGCTCGACGAATTGATCAGTCGGACATGGTCGCTGGACCAGATCAACGATGCGATCGCCGACACCCGCACCGGTGCCGCGAAGCGCAACGTCATCCTCTTCGACTGAACCGCCCGGCCCCCGATGGGAACGGATCGCACCGACGCGCCGCGTTCCGCATTTACCTGGTCAGTAAACGCCTGCCGAAGGCTCCGTCATCACTACGACACTGGTCGCCCGACCCGTCGCATGGCGGTGCTATCCGGCGTAGTCCGCATCCGTCACGGGGTCGCCCCAGGTAACGGCGCTGCCGTCCACCGCCTCGTGGATCGCGATATGAGTCATCGCGCTGTCGGGGGCGGCGCCGTGCCAGTGCCGTTCATCGGGATCGAAGCGCACCACGTCGCCCGCGTGGATCGCCGTCACGGGTCCGCCGTCGCGCTGCACGCGGCCCTCGCCCGCCGTGACGATCAGCACCTGTCCCAGCGGATGGGTATGCCAGTGGGTGCGGGCGCCGGGCTGGAACGTAACCTCGGCACCGGCAGCCCGTGACGGTGCCTCGTCGTGGAACAGCGGCGACATCGTGACAGCGCCGGTAAACCACGCAGGGTCGGCGGTCTTGATGGGCAAATCGGCATGCGGCGTGATCTTCATGGTCCTGTCCCTTCGCAACGTCCAGCATCATCGGCACCGCAGCAGCGGATTGTAAACCCTGCGCAGGATCGGATTCGCAGGATCAAAGCCCCGCCAGCACGCGGGGCGCATGAAAAAACCGGCCCCGCGGGGCCGGTTTTCCTGTCACGCCACCTTATCAGCAGACGGCGACGGCCTTCGCGCGCTCTGCCGGCACATCGAACCGGTCGAGCATCATCACCTTGTGCCACGCCTTCACGAAGTCCTTGACCAGACGGGCGTGACCGTCGTCGGCGGCATAGACTTCGGCCACCTGACGCAGCTGCGCGTTGGCGCCGAAGACCAGATCGCAGCGGGTCGCGGTATAGCGCGACTCACCGCCCTCGCGCGTCACGAGGGCGAACGTCATCTCGTCCTCCCCCTGCGGTTCCCACGTGTAGTCCATGCTGCACAACGTCTTGAAGAAATCGTTGGTCAACACGCCGGGGCGGTCGGTGAAGACGCCGGCAGAGGCGCCGTCGTAGTTTCCGGCCAGCACCTTCAGGCCCCCCGTGATGGCGGTCCACTCCGGGGCGGTCAGGCCCAGCAGATGCGCCTTGTCAAGAAACAGGTGCTCCGGCGCCACGTGATAGCCGACGGACTCGTTGATGTAGTTGCGGAAACCGTCGACGACAGGCTGCAGCCAGTTCACCTGTTCCACGTCCGTCAGCTCCTGTGTGGTGTCCATGCGGCCACCGACGAACGGCACGGTCACCTCGACACCCGCGTCACGCGCGGCCTTCTCGACACCGGCGCAACCCGCCAGCACGATCAGGTCGGCCATGGACACGCGACCGAAGTCCGCCTTTACGCCCTCCAGCACGTCCAGCACACGGCCCAGACGGTCGGGATTGTTGACCTCCCAGCTGCGCTGCGGCTCCAGCCGCAGGCGGGCGCCGTTGGCGCCGCCACGGTTGTCGGACTTGCGGAAGGTGGACGCGGAGGCCCAGGCGGTCGACACCAGTTCCTGCACCGAAAGCCCGGTGGCAAGGATACGGTCCTTCAGGGTGGCGACATCGGCGTCCGACAGGCTGTAGCCGTCGTTGCGCGGGATCGGATCCTGCCACAGGAACTCTTCCGCAGGCACTTCCTTGCCGAGATAGCGGACCTTCGGCCCCATGTCGCGGTGCACAAGCTTGTACCACGCCTTGCTGAACGCCTCGGTAAAGTAGTCGAAGTCGTTCAGGAACTTCTCGCAGACCTCCCGGTATTTCGGATCGACCTTCAGGGCGATGTCAGAGGTCATCATCATCAGGTCGTTCATCTGTCCGGGCACGTGCGCGTCCGGCGTCTTGGGCGCGTTCGGATCGATCGGCGTCCACTGCGTCGCGCCGGCGGGCGATGTCGTCTGCTGCCATTCGAACTTGAACAGGTTGGTCAGGTAGTCATTGTCCCACGTCGTCGGGTTCGGCGTCCACGACCCCTCGATACCGTTGGTCATCGTGTCGGCCCCGTTGCCGTTGCCACGCGGGTTGTGCCAGCCAAAGCCCATCGCCGCCATCGGCGCGCCTTCGGGCGCACTGCCGATCTGATCCGCCGGCGTCATGCCGTGGGACTTGCCGAAGGCGTGGCCACCGGCGATCAGGGCAACGGTTTCCTCGTCGTTCATCGCCATGCGAGAGAAGGTCTCGCGGATGTCGCGGGCGCTGTCCATCGGCACGCCGTTGCCGTTCGGACCTTCGGGATCGACGTAGATCAGCGACTGGTTGGTCGCAGCAAGGGGGTTCTCGAGGTCGTAATACTCTTCCTTCACGTCACCCTTCCAACGGATGCCGCGGTTGACCATCTGGTCGGGGTGACCTTCCAGCTGCTGGGCAGGCGCCTCTGACGGACGCTTGCCGTTCCAGCCTTCCGGACCCCAGTAGGTCGCCTTGTCGGCTTCCCATGCGTCGATGCGGCCGCCGGCGAACCCGAATGTCGGAAAGTTCATGATCTCGAGCGCGCAGTTCCCGGTCAGGACCATCAGGTCGGCCCAGCTGATCTTGGACCCGTACTTCATCTTGATCGGTGCCAGAAGGCGTCGCGACTTGTCGGTATTGCCGTTGTCCCACCAGCTGTTGATCGGCGCGAAACGCTGCATGCCCTGCGCAGCGCCGCCGCGACCGTCAGCGATCCGGTAGGTCCCGGCCGAGTGCCAGGCCATCCGCACCATCTGCGGGCCGTAGTTGTGATAGTCGGAGGGCCACCATTCGACCGAGGTG
The DNA here is from genome assembly GCF_900128995.1 of Loktanella atrilutea. GTDB lineage: Bacteria > Pseudomonadota > Alphaproteobacteria > Rhodobacterales > Rhodobacteraceae > Loktanella > Loktanella atrilutea. The sequence goes on from NZ_FQUE01000006.1 coordinate 127,652, forward strand.
GTCAGGAATTCCTTGATGTCCGCCTTGATCGCATCGAGGTCGAGTTCGAGGAACCGCGACGCGTAGTCCTCGTCCTTCAGCGGATTGGCGAAGGGCGGGTCCTGATGCAGCAGATCGACCTTCAGACGGTTCGGCCACCAATGGTCCAGTTGCGGTTCGGACCCCAGGGCGCCGCCGATGCGGGTGCCGCGGAAGGGACATGCGCCCTGTGTTGCTGCATGATCTTTCATGATGTCGCTTTCCTGATCTCTGTTTAGCTTTCGGGTCGGACCCTACTGCACCCGCTTTAGCCGGATCGCCGGAAAACGTAACCCGGCAAAGCGTCGCGGCAGTTGACGATCCCGCTAACCCATCGTGCGATCCGATGCCATCGCGCGGGCGCCAATGCCCTGCCGGCGCGACACAATGTCCGACGGTCGGTCCTGCCGCGAGGCCCGGTTCCGGACCGCCTACGAAGCCAATGTGCGAGAGGCCTCGATCCGCAGGACGGGTCCGTCCTGCATTGCGCGGCGCAGCCGGCGCGACAGGGTATCGACCGCCAGTGTCAGCAGGACCGAAACCACCAGCAATGCCACCACCCGGTCCATTCTCAGGGTCTGCACATTGCTCTGGATGTAGAAGCCGAGGGTTCCGATGCCCAGCAGGCCCATGATCGCGCTGTCGCGCAGAATGATCTCCCACCGATACAGGCACAGCGCCCAGAACGAGGCTGTCAGGCGCGGCAACAGGTCCCATGCCCAGAGCGTCAGGCCACGCGGCGCGTCGGGACGCTGCGGCAGGCCCCGCGCCTCTCTGCCCAGCAAATGGGCGATGATGGCGCCGTTATGCAGCCCGAGCGCCAGTGCCGCAGGCAGCATCGAAGGCCCGAGGATCTGCAGCAGCACGAAAGCCAGCATGTAGTCCGGGATGGATCGCAGAACGACCAGCACGGCATGTCCTACCAGCGCCCCTGCCCGGCCCACCACGCCCGGCACGATGGCCGGAAAGGCCAGCGCGGCCAGCACGGCCGCCCCGGCTAGGGCAATCTGTGACAGGATTAGCGTCGCGACGGATCCGGGCAGCGCCTGCGCGACGAAGACCTTGTCCAGCCAGCCACCCCAGTCCGCCCCGCTGCGCAGGGGGGCCGGCACGATGTCCGCCAGAAAGCGGAGCACCGCGCCATCCCCCATCGGCGGCACGACGATGGTCATCAGTGCCGCGACAGAGGCGAGCAGAAAGACTGGCGCCAACCGCCAGATCATCCAGATCCGCAATGGCAGGATCAGTGCAAGGAATAGTGCCAGCACCGCCACGGCCTGTCCGTACTGCGCCTGCTTGAAGGCCGTCTCGAGCTGGAACCCCAGCGTGGGGAGGCCGATGAAGCCCAGCACTGCGGACGAACGCAGCCCGCATTCCAGCCGGTAGAGCGTATACGTCCGCATCTGCGGCAGGGCCTGCGGCAGGCGCACCCACAGCAATTGGGTCAGCCGCGGGACGGCCCGCGGCAATCGCGCGGCGGCTAGTGCGTCATCAAGGTATTCGGAGAAGACCTTGGCGAAGATCCCGGCATAGGGCAGCCCGATCGCCAGCACCCCGGTCAGCGGCGACAGGCCGGTCACGCTGAACAGCAGCAGCGCCCAGAACAGTTCGTGCACCGCACGCAGGCAGATGCAGGCGAGACGGACCGGCGTCGCGCCGTAGAACGGCGCCATCAGCAGGCCCGTCACGGCGCCAAGCGCCACGCCGCAGAACGCGAATGCCACGGTCAGCGCCGCGGCCCCGAGCATGCCGGCGGGATCGCTGAAATCCGGATGCAGCAAGCCGTGTCCGATGGCCGCCAGCGTCATCCAGGGGTCGGGCCGCGTGGCCTGCAGGTCCGCAAGCCACAGCGCCGCCACTGTCGCCAGCGCGAAGCCGGCCAGCACGTCGCGGCGGCGGATCATCGGTAAAGCGCCAGCAGATCGGCCTCGGTAAGCTCTGTCGCGGGCGCGTCGATGGCGATGCCACCCGCCCGCAGGCCGACGATCCGTGTGGCGACGCGCAGCGCCTGATCCACATCGTGCAGCGCAAGGATGGACGTCGCGAACCGCCCGCCCAGGTGGTCCAGCAGGGCCGCGCCCTGCGCCGGGTCCAGCGCTGTCACAGGCTCGTCGCCCAGCACGACCTCTCCACCGCGCAGCAGGGCCCGGGCCAGCGCCACCCGCTGCCGCTGGCCGCCGGACAGTCGGGACACCCGGTGGCGCCCCATGCCCGCCAAGCCGACGACATCGAGGATGCCCTCGACCCGCGACCTTTCAGACCGGCGCGGCCACAGCAGGCAGCGCAGGTTGCCCGCGGTGCCGTGGTCGTCCAGCACGCCCATCCAGACGTTGTGGAAGACCGACAGACTTCCGACCAGCCCGTGGTCTTGCGGCACCAGCGCGGTGCGCTTGGTCAGCCGGTCGTGCAGGGTGGCCAGCAGCGTGCTTTTGCCGACACCGCTGCGTCCCAGAAGCACGATGCGCTCGCCGGGCGCGACCTGCAGGGTCACCCCCCGCAGCACCGCCTGCCCGCCCCAGCCCAGCGTCTGGTCCGTCAGCGCGACAAGCGGTGCCGTCATCAGTCGATCAGGTCCAGCGCCTGCGCCGTGTCCACGATGGGCTGGTAAAGCGCGTCATCGGCGGGAATGAAGGCACTGCGCGGGAAAGAGGCCAGCAGGTCCGGATCGTCCATGCCGATCAGCGCCGCCTGCACCTTTTCGGCAAAGCCTTCGCCAAAGCGGTCATCGACGTCGCCGCGGATCGTCCAGTTGTAATCTGGATAGGGCGGCGTCTGCCAGATCACGGTGGTGGCCGCGGCCTCGGGCGCACCGTCGGCGACGGCGGTGTCGTAGACCGAATAGTTCAGTGCACCGACTTCGTAGGCGCCGGAAGCGACCAGCCGCAGGGTCTGCCCGTGATCGCCGGAAAATCCGACAGCACTGAACAGGTCGGACGGTGCCTTGCCAGTCTTCTCTCGGATCCAGTATTCCGGCATCAGGCGACCGGAGGTCGATGTCTCTGCCCCGAAGGTAAAGGAGCGTCCCGCCAGATCGGGAAATGCCGTGCCTTCGGTCAGGCCCGTGTCATTGTTGGCGATGAAATAGGTGACGAAGGTCTCGTCCTCTGCCCCCTGCGCGATGGCATGAGAATCCGGCACCGCGATGCGCGCCTGCACGCCGGACAGACCGCCGAACCAGCCCAGCTGGATCTGGTCGTTGGCAAAGGCGGTGACGGCGGCGGCATAGCTTTTCACCGGGACGTACTGCACGTCGACGTCGAGTGTTTCTGACAGATAGTCCGCCACCGCGCCGAAACGTTCGACCAGCCGCGATTCGTCGTCATCGGGAATGGCCGAGAAATAAAGCGTCTGGGCTGCGGCGGACTGGCCCGCCGTGATCGCAAGCAGGCATGCGAGATATTTACGCATCTTCAGAAACTCCTGATATTTTTCGCCATCGGCTTAGCGCAAGGCCGTGCCCGTGACCATGCCTTCCGCGCCGATTCCGGACACGCGGACGACCTCGAGGCGGCACCCGGCAGGGCCTTGGGCCGCAGGGGGGCATTGCACCGCAATTTTCGACCGGGTATCAGACCCTACCGGTCCCGTAGCTCAACCGGATAGAGCACCTGACTTCTAATCAGGATGTTGGGGGTTCGAGTCCTCCCGGGATCGCCAACATTGTATGCCCGAGACGTCACACCGGTGCGATGGTCAACTCGTCATAGCCGGACAGGGCGCAGGGCCTGCGGGCGAAGTGCAGGCCGGGCAGGACGGCGACGACGAGTTCGGCGGTGGTGTAGACAACGCTGCCAGACGCCATCAGATGGCCGCCGCGCACCTGTCCGTGTTCATCCGCCACGCTCAGGTGCAGATGCTGGTGCGCTGCATCCATGGTGCCTGTCAGCGACAGGATCTCGAACCGCCCGCGAAGGCGCGTCGCCTCGGGGCGGTCGGCGAACCGCAGGTCGACCTGCGTCAGGCTGCCGACGCAACTGACGACCGCCATGGCCGTGGCCGCGCTTTCAGCAAAGATGTTTCGCAGGCCTTCGATCAGGTTCGCGCCGGGCTTCAGGCGGACCGCCATGAAACGGCCATCGGAGGCGTGCCAGTTCATGTCAGACCATCCTTCTTTTACCCTGCCGCGCCGGCGGTATCAGTTGCGGCCCGCCGTTTTGCTGGTCAGCACCGTAAAACCCTGCTGCAGGAAGACGTCGCGCGCCGCGTCGCCCCGCAGGTAGGTCAAGAAGTCGGCGGCAAGCGAACTGTCACCTGTCGTCAATGCTGCGGCCGGGTAGACGATCGCCGGGTGGGACGTCTCGGGAAAGGTGCCGACGACGCTGACCCGATCCTCTGCCACCGCATCGGTGGCGTAGACGATGCCGAACGGCGCCTCACCAGCCGCGACGTAGGCAAGGGCCGCACGCACGTTGCTGGCCTGCGCGACATGTGGCGCGACGGCGTCCCAGACCCCGAGGCCGGTCAACGCCGCCTTGCCATAGATGCCGGCCGGCACGGCATCCACCATCGCCATCGCAAGGCGATCCTCGCCCAGCAAACCCGCCAGATCGAATCCCGGTGCGATGTCGACCGGTGCCGCGTCCCGGTCATGCGCGATCAGCACGAGGCGGTTGCCCAGAAGATCGAACCGCGAGCCCGAGACCACGAGGCCATCGGCTTCGAGCAAGTCCATCCACTCCGGGTTGGCGGAGACGAAGACGTCGGCGGGCGCACCCTGCTGGATCTGCCGCGCGAGTTCCGAGCTTCCGCCCAGCGACACGGCGGCGGTAAGACCCGTGGCCGCGGTCCAGTCGGCGGCAATGGTATCCATCGCGGTCTTCAGACTGGCGGCGGCAAAGACCGTGATGTCGTCCGCCGCGGCACGGACGGTCGTTGCCGCCATGACGCAAGCCATAATCAGCGCTAGACGGGTCGCGGCGGCGGGACCGAACGAACGAAACGACGGCATGGCAAAGTCCTGATGAGTCTTCTTGATCTGGCAAGGATCGCGCGGCCCGTGCCTGCGGTGCAAGTGCCGATTCTGGCGGACGTCGCACGCAGGCAGGTTTTGCCGTGCTCTGCGCCTCACCAGTCCCTCAGTCGCTCAGCTCCGATCTGGCGGAACCTGTCCGGCAAAGGCTTCCGCGATCTCGCCCGCCGTGGTCAGCCAGACGCGGTCGCGATGCCGCGCAATATGCCTCAGCGCACGCCGCAGCTGGCGCAGGCGGAACGGCTGGCCGACGATATAGGGATGCAGCGCGATTCCGAAGACCAGCGATTGGCCTTCACTCTGGTCCAGCAGTTCGTCGAAGTTGTCGATGATCATGTCGGCGAATTCCGCGGCCCCGGTCTTGCGTCCGACGATCGCAGGGATGTCGTTGATCTCCTGCCCGTAGGGCATTGCCAGCAGAGGGCCGGACCGGGTGCGCATCCAGACGGGCTGGTCGTCCATGCACCAGTTCATCGTGTAGCTGTAGCCCGCCTCCACCAGCAGGTCCGGCGTAACCTCCGTTTCCGCGATCCAGGGACTTAGCCAGCCCTTGGGCCGCATGCCGGCTCCGGCGGCGATCTTCGCGGTCGCCTCCGCGATCATCGCGGCCTCCTCGCCTTCGGACATGTCGCTCTGACTTTCGGAATTGGTCCGCCCGTGTCCCGCGATCTCGTCCCCCCGTGCGTGGTGTGCGGCCATGAGGTCTGGCGCATAGTCGTACATCGCGCTGTTGGGCAGGACCGTGGCCGGCAGGTCCAGCGCATCCAGCAGGTCGATCAACCGCCACGCGCCGACCCGATTGCCGTAGTCGCGCCATCCGTAGTTCAACACGTCGGGCGGTGGCTCGGCATGGCCGATCTGCGCGCCCCGGCCCTCGCCGAAGGCGAAATGTTCGAAGTTCACGCCCAGATAGACCGCCAGCCTCCGGCCCTCTGGCCATAGAAAGGCGGGCCGGTCCGTCACGGCGCTGTAGTCGTATCGGTCGTGCGACGCGAGGGTCATGCGTCCCCCGGAAACGCTGGCGTATTAACGGTCATGGTCTTTCATCCTTTCACGAAGCATAGCGCTGTGCTGTCTGCGATCCCTGAATGAATAGGATAGGACAGAAGGCCCTGTCAGCCATGCTTGCGTGCACGTTCACGGCTTCCTTCGGTGACAGCAGACAGGACAGCGGCGGAAACGACACCGGCCCGTCGCATTTCGACGCCTCGCCCCTGCGGAATGCGGCAATAACGGATCCGAACCAGAGGGCCACCGCCATGCTAGACGACCGTTCCACCCTGTCCCCCGTCATGGCCCTGCTGGCCGCGCGTCAGCCCGGGCACACCTTGCCGGCAGAACTTTACACCTCCCGCGCGGCCTTCGATGCGGATTGCGCCACGATCTTCGGGCGGCACTGGATCGCCGTCGGGGTCGCCTGCGATGTGGCAGAAGCCGGCGACGTGATGGCGGTAGACATCGGTCCGGCCTCGATCCTGATCCTGCGCGACGACGACGACGCCTTGCGCGCCTTCCACAACGTCTGCTCTCATCGCGGGGCACGGCTGGTGCCGCCGGGCCGATCCGTCGTAGGCAAGCTTGTGTGTCCCTACCACCAATGGACCTATGACCTCGATGGCGCACTGGCGCTCGCCCCGCACATGGGCGTCGACTTTGCCCGCGACCTGCACCATCTGAAGCCCGTGGCGCTGCGCGACGTGGGCGGCATTCTCTATGCCTGCCTGTCCGACGATCCGCCCGCCGACATCGCGGAACTTGCGGCGGTGATGGAGCCGCGGCTGGCACCCTATGACCTGCGCAACGCCAAGATCGCGTTCGAGCAGGACGTGATCGAGGAGGGCAACTGGAAGCTGACGATGGAGAACAATCGCGAGTGCTATCACTGCGCGTCGAACCATCCGCAACTGTCCCTGTCCTTTCACGCCGCGGACTTCGGCTATGATCCCGCGAACCTGACAGAGACGGAGCGGGCCGAGGCGAACGGCCTGTTGGATGCCTACGCCCGGCACGGCGCGATCTGGGATGCGCAGGGCCTGCCGCATGCGGCCGTCGAACATACCGTCGGCTGGCCCACGAACTTTCGCACTCAGCGGCTGATCATCGCCGGGCTGGGCGAAAGCCAGACGCCCGACACCCGCGCCGCGGTCGGCGTGCCACTGGGAGACACCGACCGCCCGGGGATGGGTGATGTGCACCTGTGGGGGATCAATTCGTGGAACCACGTGATGTCGGACCACGCGGTGATCTTCACCGCCTTCCCGGTGGCGCCGGACCGGACGCTGGTGCGAACGAGATGGCTGGTGAACCGCGACGCGGTGGAGGGCGAGGATTACGACCTCGAGAACCTGACCGCCGTCTGGAAACAGACCAATGCCGAGGACGCGCATCTGGTGGCGCTGGCCCATCGGGGTGCGATGTCCCCCGGCTACCGGCCCGGCCCCTACTCGCGCTTCACCGAACGCGCGCTGGACGAATTCGCGACGTGGTATGTCAGCCGCATGACCGCGGGCAGCGGGGCATGATCGCCGTCGATCCGGCCGACTGGGGCACCCGGCGGCGGCGGCGCTTTCCGCCCGAGGCTTGGGCGACGCTGGTCTGCCGGGCCGTCTGGGACGAAACCCCGGATGTCCGCACCTTCCTTCTGGCCCCCGCCGACGGCAGCCGGATCGAACACGATCCCGGCCAGTTCATGACCTTCCGCATTCCGACGCCGTCCGGCACGGTCGAGCGCTGCTATACCATCGCGTCTTCTGCGGCACGGGACGGCGGGATCGAGATCACGGTGAAGCGCCAGTCCGGCGCCGCGTCCGGCGATCTGCACGACAACCTGCGGCCGGGCGCAACGATCGAGGCCTTCGGTCCCTCTGGTCGCTTCGGCCCGGTGTCGTGGCCCGGCGGTCGCTACGCATTGATCGCGGCGGGCAGCGGTGTGACGCCGATGCTTTCGATGCTGCGCACGGCGGCGGATCGCGGCATCGCCTTCGATGCTGTCCTTGTGCAGGTTTCGCCCGATCATGCGGACATGATCGCTGCGGATGACATCGCCGTGCTAAGCCGTCGCTTGCCGGGGCTGGTGCATATTCCCGTCACGACACGGACACCCGGCGCCACACGGCCGGATGCAGACCTGTTGGCCCGATTGATCCCTGACATGGCGGACCGCACCGTGCTGTGCTGCGGACCGCAACCCTTCATGGAAATGGTGCGCACCGCCGCCCGCGCCGCCGGCGTGTCCGCCGACAACTACGGCGAGGAAAGCTTCGACTTCAGCTCTCCACTGGCAGAGATCACGCCCACGGCAGAGACGCGCCAGCGCACCGTGACCTTCGCCAAGTCCGGCAAGAGCTTTGCCTGTCCTGAAACCTCGACCATCCTCGGCGCGGTGAAGGCGGCAGGACTGCCGCTACCTTCGTCCTGCGCGCGGGGCATGTGTGGCACCTGCAAGACGTTCAAGCATAGCGGTGAAGTCACGATGGCCCACGAGGGCGGCATCCGCCAACGCGAAATCGACCGCGGCTTCATCCTGCCCTGCGTCAGCCGCCCGCTGACGGATATCGTCCTCGACTGTTAGGAAGACCCGAATGAAAGACGGCGCCACTACCGATCCGCTGCTGCAGCCCTTCCAGTTGAAGCATTTGACGCTGAAGAACCGGATCCTGACCACGAGCCATGAACCCGCCTACCCCGAGGACGGGATGCCGAAGGGCCGTTACCGTGCCTACCACGCGGAACGGGCCAAGGGCGGCGTGGCACTGGCGATGACGGCAGGCTCTGCTGCCGTCAGCCGCGACAGCCCGCCGGTCTTCAACAACGTGCTGGCCTACCGCGACGAGGTCGTGCCGTGGGTGCGCGAACTGACCGATGCCGTCCACGAACACGGCTGCGCGGTGATGATCCAGCTGACGCACCTTGGGCGCCGCACGACATGGTCAAAGGGCGACTGGCTGCCCGCCGTCAGCCCCGGCCCGCACCGCGAACCCGCCCACCGCGCCTTTCCCAAGGTGATGGAGGATTGGGACATCGCCCGCATCATCACCGACTTCGCCGACGCGGCAGAGCGGATGCAGGCCGGCGGCATGGACGGAATCGAGCTCTATGCCGGTGGCCACCTGCTTGACAGTTTCTGGTCGCCGCTGACCAATACCCTGACCGGTCCCTACGGTGCGGACAGCATCGAGAACCGCGTCCGCTTCACCCTCGACGTGCTGGCCGAGGTACGCAAGCGCACTGGCCCCGACTTCATCGTCGGCATCCGCGGCACGGCCGACGAGATGCAGGCAGGCGGGATCACCGCCGCCGAGGGCGTGCAGATCGCCACCCTGCTGCGGGACAGCGGGATGGTGGATTTCTTCAACGTGAACCGGGGCCGCATCCACACCGATCCCGCGATGACGCAGATGATCCCCGTCGGCGGCATGCGCAGCGCGCCGCATCTGGATTTCGCCGGCCAGATCCGTGCGGCGACCGGGCTGCCGACCTTCCATGCCTCCCGCATCCAGGATGTCGCCACCGCGCGGCACGCCATCGCGGATGGGCTGCTCGACATGGTGGGCATGACCCGCGCCCACATGGCCGACCCGCATATCGTGCAGAAAATCGAACAGGGGCGCGAAGATGACATCCGGCCGTGCACCGGGGCGAACTACTGCCTCGACCGCATCTATCAGGGTGGCATGGCGCTGTGCATCCACAACGCCGCCACGGGGCGGGAGGAGACGATGCCCCACGACATCGCGCCCGCCCCGACGCCTCGCCGCATTGTGGTCGTCGGTGCCGGCCCTGCGGGGCTGGAGGCCGCGCGTGTCGCCGCCGCCCGCGGTCACGCCGTTACGGTGTTCGAGGCCGCCGATGCACCCGGTGGCCAGATCCGCCTGACCGCCCGCACGCCGCGGCGCGGTGAGCTGATGGGCATCATCGACTGGCGCATGGCGCAGTGCACGGCCATGGGCGTGACGTTCCACTTCAACACCTACGCCGAAGAAGATGACGTCACCGCCCTGAACCCCGATGTCGTCATCGTGGCGACTGGTGGCATGGCGCATCGTCAGCTGTACGAAACATCGCACGAACAGGCTTTGGTCGTCACGAGCTGGGATATCCTGTCCGGTGATGTAAAACCTGCCGGCAGCGTCCTGATCTACGACGAGGCGGGCGATCACGCAGGACTTCAGGCCGCCGAGGTCGCGCTGCTGGCCGGCGCGAAGGTCGAGATTATGACACCCGACCGCACTTTCGCGCCCGAGGTCATGGCAATGAACCTCGTGCCCTACATGAAGGCGCTGCAGCACGACGACGTCACCTTCACCGTGACGCAGCGGATGCTGGGGGTGGAACGCCTGGGCAATCGGCTGCGCGTCGCGATCGGCACCGATTATTCCGAACGCGTGACCCATACGGAATACGATCAGGTCGTGCTGAACTACGGCACACTCCCCCTCGACGAGCTGTATCACGCCCTGCGTCCAGGTTCGGTCAATGATGGCGCGGTCGATCATGCGGCACTGATCGCCGGGCGCGCCCAGACGATCTCTGTCCGCAGCGACGGTGCCTATCAGCTGTTCCGGATCGGCGACGCGGTAGCGTCACGCAACACCCATGCGGCGATCTACGACGCATTGCGTCTGGTCAAGGATCTCTGAATAAGTCGGCTTCGGACTGGCCGGCGGTCAGCGACCAGCTTCGGTCAGTCCGACACCTCTTCCGCCAGGTCCCGGGCCCATTCGATCAGATCGGTGCTCTTGAAAGGCTTGGACATGCGCGACACCTGCCCCAGATCATCCGGCAGATCGACCGTCGCCCGCGTGTAGCCCGTCAGGAAGACGAAGGGCACTTGCCGGTCCTTCAGAAGCCGCGCGACAGGCAGGCTGGTTTCCCCATGTCCGAGGTTCAGGTCAAGGAACGCGAAACGCGGCAAAGCGAAGTCGATCTGTTTCAGCGCCTCCTCTACCCCATTACACACGACGATCGGAGCATAGCCCCCGGTATCAAGCGTGTATTCGATATCGAGGGCGATGAGGGCCTCGTCTTCCAGGATGAGGACGGGAGATTGCATCAGATGGTCTCTTCCAGATCGAAGATGATTTCGTAGCGCAGGCCGTCCGGCTCGTAGTCGACGGCGATGGTTGCATTCAGATCGCTTTTCAGGACCCGCTGCAAGACGATGCTGCCAAAGCCCTGCCGGTCCGGCGGTGTCGCGATCGCTGGACCGCCCAGTTCCTTCCAGATGATATGGGCGCGGTTGTCGTCGCCGCTGGCGTCATGGATGGTCCGCACTTCGACACGGCCCGCATCGACGGACAGGGCGCCGTATTTCACCGCATTCGTGACCAGTTCGTGCGTTGCCATGCCAAGCGAGGTGGCGATGCGCGGCACCAGCGGCAAGTCGGGACCACGCATGGTGACACGCTCTCCCTGCGGATAGGGCAGGGTTTCGTTGGCGAGGATCTGCGAATAGGTCGTCAGCTTCCAGTCGCCGTCAGTCAGCAGGTCGTGGGTCCGCGACATGGCCGCCAGTCGCTCTTCCAGACGGCTTTGGTATTCCGACGGGTTCTGAATCCCCTGCAGCAGCAGTTTCGAGATCGAGCTGACCGTGGCGAGCGTGTTCTTGACCCGGTGCTGCAACTCGGCCAGCAGCGTCTTCTGCTGGGTATTCTGGGTGCGGATGCGTTCGACCATTCGGGCCTGCTCCGTCACCTCGCGCACGCAGACACCGACCGCAAAGACATCGCGCCCCTGCCACACCGGATAAAAATCGCCGATCCAGTGGCGCGTTTCTCCGGGAGAGGCATGGGTCTGGCCTACGATTTCCAATCCCTGAACCGGCTTTCCGGTCTCGAACACCTCTCGGTAAGGCGGCGCCAGGGTTTCCGCCAGTTCCGGCAGAAGTTCCATGAACGACTTGCCAATGTGATCTTCTGCCGGGAAACCGTTGATGCGGGCCAGCGTATCGTTGATCCGCACCCAGCGCATTTCGCTGTCGACCAGCGCGAGGCCCACTGGCGTCGTGTCGTAGAGGTTCTCCAGCTCGGCATACTGCCGTTCCAGCGCTCTCTCGTTCCGCTTCAGCGTCACCTCGTAGTTCTTGCGCTGCGTGATGTCGACGAAGGACAGCACGTAGCCGTCCAGCAGGTTGTCCGTGGTGCGGTACGGCTTGATGCGCAGGATGTAGGTCTCCTGCGTGGCCTGTATGACGACCTCACGCTCAAGCGACGTCTGGGTTTCGTCCACCCGTTCGGCATCTTCCTGCAGCTCGGGATATTCGATCCGTGATGCCAGATCCGATATCGGGCGCCCGATATCCCGGATGCGGATGCCGAACAACTTTGTCACGCTGGGCGTGAAGTTCCTGACGCAGAAATCGCGGTCCAGAAACAGGGCGGCCAGATCGGTCGATTCGAAAAGGTTCTTGAGGTCGGAATTCGCGCGCGTCAGCTGGCGGTTGTTCTCCTGCAGCTCGGCGTTGACGGTCTCGAGCTCTTCGTTGATCGACTGCAGCTCCTCGCGCGAGGTCTCGAGTTCCTCGTTGGAGGACTGCAGTTCCTCGTTCATGCTCATCAGCTCTTCGTTGAAGCTTTTGAGTTCCTCGCCGGACGTTTCCGTCTCTTGCAAGGTCCGGGCCAGCTGCTTGCGCAACTGGACGACTTCCGTTTCCAGAATATCCCGGTCGATCGCCTCTCGCCGTTCGAGCACATCGCCGATGCGCCCGGCCTCGATCGCGCGGGCCTCCGTCACGGTCAGGATGTAATCGCCCCCGGCGGGGCCGATCCGGATATCGAAGATGCGGGGCCCGCCGTCTGCTGGGACCACGACGTTCTCCTCGCTCTGCGCCTCACCTGATTCCACGCAGCGCTGCAGTGCGGACCGCACAGGCATGCGCAGGTCCGGCATCAGGAAGGCATCGATCGACGTCGAGGGCGTGCCGCTTGACGGCTGCACCAGCGTGGTCATCCGCTGCGACAGGTAGACAACCTCTCCAAGTGCCGACAGCAGGGCGAAGGGCGCGGCGTGGTTGCGCAGGAATTCGCGCTCCACGCCGGCCTCGCGCGACAACTCGCGGCTGATGCTGACGGGCTGCGGTGCCCGGGGCAGTGTCGTGACCTGCGTCAGCGCCCGGCGCGGCATTTCAAGCAAGGCCGAATAGCTGGTTCTGGCCGTGTCGTTCTTTTCGAAGATCCGGTTCGGCTTGTCGACGAAGCTGAACAGGTTGTCTTCGCCCGACAACCCCTCGGACGGGCCAAGGAACAGGTAGCCCCGGTCGCGCAGGGCGAAATGGAACCGCGGAATGACCTGCTTTTGCAGGTCCGACGACAGATAGATCAGCAGGTTACGGCAGGAAATCAGGTCGATCCGCGAAAACGGCGGGTCCTGGATGATGTTGTGCGGTGCAAAGATGCAGGCCTCCCGCAGCCTTGGCACCGCACGATATTCGTCAAGTTCCTCAACGAAATACTTGTCCAGCAGCGCCGGGTCGAGACTCGACACCGCACCGGTCGAAAACCGGCCATAGCGCGCGGCCGTCAGGGCCGCGGTGTCGATGTCCGTGCCGAACACCTGCAGGACCCGCCGGTCCCGCCGGGCGGCCATCTCCTCCAGAAACAGGATGGCGATGGAATAGGCTTCCTCTCCGGTAGAACAGCCGGGGACCCAGACGCGCAGGGCTGCGTCCGTCGTGTCCAGCAGCGTCGGGATGACGGTCTGCCGCAGCGCGTCAAAGGCGGCAGGGTCGCGGAAGAATTGCGTGACTCCGATCAGGAATTCTTGCGACAGCAGGTGTGCCTCGCTCTCGTCCGCGAGTATGTCCAGAAAGTCGTCCACATTTGTCAGACGCAGCATCGTCATCCGACGCTCGATCCGCCGGATCAGGGTGCCGGGCTTGTAGGACGAGAAGTCGTGGCCGACACGGTCCGACAGAAGCTTGGTGAAGCGCGGCAGCGCCTTCTCGATCGCAAGCTTGATGTCGGGCGCGATGCTGTCTCGGGACAGTCGCTGGCGGTGGTTGATGATCTCTGCCAGTTGCGTGGCGATGCGTTCGATCGGCAGGATGAAATCCACCAGCCCGGTCGAGATCGCGCTGTCAGGCATCCCCGGAAACCGCGCGCCGGTGCTTTCCTGCACAAAGGCATAGCCGCCGTTCGCCTTGACCGTCCGCAGCCCGGAAGAACCATCGTTGCCCGTGCCGGACAGGACCACGCAATAGGCATCGCGTCCCCTTTCCCGCGCCATGGCGTCGAAGAACATGTCGATCGGGCGATGCGGCGCCTCTTCGGGGCTGCGCGCGGTCAGGTGCAGGCGGTCATCCCTGATGTCGCAAACCATGCCGGGCGGCACGACGTAGATGTGATCCGGCAGGATCGGATCGCCGTCCCTGATCTGCGCGACCGGCACATCGACATGGTCCTGCAGCAGTTCGTGCAGGATCGACTTCTGCGTGGGTGACAGGTGCTGGACAATGACATAGGCCGCGCCGGTCCGCAGGCCGATGTGACCGACCATCGCCAGCAGGGCTTCCAGCCCGCCTGCAGAGGCGCCGATACCGACGATGGGAACTGTGGAACGCGTTGGCACGAATGATTATCTTTATCTGGTCAGTTAGGGTGACCGTATAATCGCAATGCGTGTATGTCCCCCCAAAATTAATTTTTCTTTCGAAGTTATGAATCGCGTGTTGGGAAGGGGCCGCCGCCCCCGGGGCGTCGGATCGGGTATCACTGTCGATCAACGGGGACCCACAGCATCCAGGTGGGCAATGGCGCCACAAGAAAGGACTTCGTGAAATTCCGCACCGAGCGTGACGCGACGCTGGCTGTACCAAAGCCGATCATCCCGTCGCCGCAGGTGAACATGCGCGCGGGCGAGGTGCCGCGTGACAAGTACGGTAACGTGGTGCTGAAGCTGCCGGTCAAGGGTCTTTGAGCACCCTGATTGCGCACAGTCGGAGATATTGAAGCGTTCTTTCTCTCGCTTGTGCGGAGCAATCGGGCGCGATCCTTCGGCCAGCTCAGGTCCTGTGTCAGCTGCAACACCGCGTCGCCGCGCCGCGTAGAGTTCGGCGACGCGGCGCAGGCTTCAGTAGGAGTATTCCGGGTAGATCCGGCTCAAGTCGCCGTTCCACTCGCCATGGTACTTGGCCAGCAGTTCATCAGCGGGCACCTGCCCGGTTTCGACACTTTCCTGCAGGGCGTTCAGGAAATGCGTCTCATCCGACACGAGGCCACCGGCCCCCGGCTTCGCCCGTGCCTTCAGGCCCGCGTGGGCGATGTCCACGCAGGACCGCGCCAGCGCATGCATGTCGATGCCGTCGACCTTCGCCTGCAGGCCATCGACCGAGGCGGCCACCAGCAGGGCCTGCCGCTGCTCTGCCGTCCAGTCCTTGCACAGGTCCCAGGCCGCATCGAGCGCGCCCTGATCGTAGGTCAGACCGACCCAGAAGGCAGGAAGCGCGCAAAGCCTGCGCCACGGACCGCCGTCGGCGCCCCGCATCTCGATGAACTGCTTGATCCGCGCCTCGGGAAAGACCGTGGTGAGGTGGTCGGCCCAGTCTGACAGCAGCGGCTTCTCGCCCGGCAGGGCGGGCAGTTCACCTTTCAGGAAATCACGGAACGACTGGCCCAGCGCGTCGATGTATTTCCCGTCGCGGTAGACGAAATACATCGGCACATCGAGTACCCAGTCCACCCAGCGCTCGAAGCCCATCCCGTCCTCAAAGACCCAGGGCAGCATGCCGGTGCGGGAATTGTCGAGCCCGCGCCACACCCGGCTGCGCCATGACTTGTGACCGTTCGGCTTGCCCTCGAAGAACGGCGAGTTGGCAAAGAGCGCCGTCGCCACCGGCTGCAGCGCAATGGCGACCCGCAGCTTCTGCACCATGTCCGCTTCGGAACTGAAATCGAGGTTCACCTGCACCGTGCAGGTCCTGCGCATCATCTGCGTCCCGTGTGTCCCGACGGTGCCCATGTAGGCGTCCATCAGCTTGTAGCGGCCCTTGGGCATCAGCGGCATCTGATCGTGCGTCCACTCGGGCGCCGCGCCCAGCCCGATGAAGCCCGCTCCCAACTCGTCCGCGATCTCCTTCACCTGCGCCAGATGCAGGTTCACCTCGTCGCAGGTCTGATGGATCGTCTCCAGCGGGGCGCCGGACAGTTCCAGTTGTCCACCCGGCTCCAGGCTGACGTTTGCGCCGTCCTTGGTCAGGCCGATGATCTTGCCGCCCTCTTCCACCCGGTCCCAGCCGAACCTCTGTGCCATGCCCTCCAGCATCGCCTTGATGCCGATGTCGCCATCGTAGGGCAGCGGCAGGTGGTTCGCCTTGATGTAGCCGAACTTCTCGTGCTCGGTCCCGATGCGCCATTTGTCCTTGGGCTTGCAGCCCTTCGACAGCATTTCTGCCAGTTGCGCGTGGCTTTCGATGGGGCCGCCACCGGTTTGGGGAATCGACATGGGGCAGCCTTCTGCAAGGTCGGTTTCAACAGCTTATCTGGCGTGACCCGAACGGGCCGTCAATGCAAGAGGGTCCGCGTCTTTTCCCAGACCGTGACGCGCGCACCCGGTGTGCGTTCCAGCACTTCGAGCACCGCCCGGCTGCGAATGCCGGGCAGGGCGGCGAAGACGTCAAACAGCGCCTCCGCCCCTTCGGCATTCACAGGGATCGCCAGATCCTGACCACCGACACCCGTCAGCACCCAGTGCGGCGCGGGCATGGCGGCGGGCTCCAGCTCCAGGCGCGTCATGTCCGCCACATCCATCGCGCCGCCGGTCAGAGGTCCCATATAGACAAGCCGCCGTTCGTCCAGCATGACGATGCCGGGCCCCTGCCCGTCCTGTCGGAACCGCGCCCGCTGCACCCCGGCAATGCCTGCGCCGGCGGCGATCGCGACCAGCGTCACGCCCAGCCATCTTACGATTCCCATGCTCTCCACCGCCCACCACAGCCCTAATGCGGCCAGGGCGCCTGCCACCAGCACCTCGCGCCAGCGCCACAGCGCCGCCCGCGCCGCGGGTCGCAGAAACTCAGCCATCGACCGTCACCCCGTCATCCGTGAACAGCAGCAAAGTCCAGTCGCCGACCCGTTCGAACCCGATCGCCTCATACGCCCGGACCGCCGCCGCACCCGAAGCGAAGAGCGTCGCCCGCGCCACCCCGGCCCTGCGCGCCTGCACCAGATGCAGCGCCACCGCGCGGCGTGCATGACCGCGCCCGCGCAGGTCGGGCGGCGTATAGACGCCACCGACCTGAACGATGGCCGGCAAAGTCGTGTTGAATCCGGTCATCGCCACCGGCTGGCCGTCCACGATCAGGACCCGGTGGCTGTCTTCGACCAGATAGGTGTCAAGGACCGTGCTGCCCCGCGCCGATGCCGCGGCTTCGGTGTCACCCAGCGCCTCGACGTCGTAGGCCACGCGCCAGCGCGCCATCATGTCCCGCGGCGCGTCCGCCAGCGGGATCAGATCACCGGGACCGTCGGGGACAAGAAGCCTGTCGAGCGAAAGCAGGAACTGCGGTTCGTCCTCGTCCAGCTTGGCCGCCGCGCGGCCAAGGCCGGCGGCCCGTTGCACCGCACGGGCGATGTCCCGCGCGCCCATGATCCCGCGCACCCTGCGCCCCGCCAGCACGCGGGCCATCGCGGGCGCGGCGTCAGGCGCGCCCGTCACCATCACCATGCCCTCGCGCGTGACGCACAGCACGGCGGCACCGTCCGTCCAGATCATCGGCGCCCGCGGTGCCTCCCCGTCGAGGCCATAGCGGTCGAGGTTGCCCAACGGGAACATCGCCAGATGCGGCGCCGCTTCAAGCAGGGTCCGGACCCGTGGCAGATCCTGCAGGCTCACACGCTGCATCTTGACCGCCTAACGCCAGCCCGGGGCGTCTCCGATTTTTCGTCGAAAAATCGGCTTCGATGTTCCATCATCGCCAATCCCCCAACCTGGCCTGCCATAGCGTCAACGCCGCCACCGCGGCCGTATCCGCCCGCAGGATGCGCGGACCGAGGCTCACGGCCTGCGCCTGCGGCATGGCGTGCAGCCGGTCGCGTTCGTCGGGGGAAAAGCCGCCTTCCGGCCCGATCAGCACGGCCCACGGACCTGGCGCGAGTCCGTCCAGCAGCGCAGTCGCGCCCGCGAGCCTCTCGTCGCAGAACAGGATCCGCCGGTCGTCCCAGCTGTCCAGCACGGCGGACAACCGCGCGACCTCCGCCACCTGCGGCACGAAGGTGCCGCCGCATTGCTCCGCCGCCTCGACCGCGTGGGCCTGCAGCTTGTCCTGACGCGCCTTTTCGTTGGTATGATCCGTCACCACCGGCAGAATGCGGGCCACGCCGAGTTCCACCGCTTTTTCGACGATGAAATCGGTCCGGACCTTCTTGATCGGTGCGAACATCAGCCACAGATCCGGCGGCGCGATATGAGGGCCGGTCTGCCGGTCAACCCGCAGCGTCCCGCCGCGCTTCGATCCTTCGATCACCACCGCGTCCCAGGCGCCGTCGCGCCCGTTGATCAGGGTCAGCACGTCGCCGACGGTCAGCCGCATCACGGCAAAGAGATACATGGCCCTGTCCCGGTCCAGCGGAACCGTTTGCCCTTCCCCCAGCGGGTGCTCTACAAAAAGGCGAACTTTGGAAGCCATGGACCAGACATATGACCCAGACCACCGGGATGCCAGAGGCGCCATCGGCGAAAGGTCAGGTGGCCGATTCCGCCGGTAACTGGGTCGACACCCGCGCGCCCGCCGCCTGGCAGCCCTACCTGCGACTGTCGCGCCTCGACCGGCCAATCGGGACATGGCTGCTTCTGCTGCCCTGCTGGTGGGCGGTGGCCCTTGCCGCGCTCGCAACAGACAGCTTCACGTGGTTCGATGTCTGGCTGATCGTGGGCTCGGCGATCGGTGCCGCCCTGATGCGGGGCGCCGGCTGCACCTGGAACGACATCACCGACCGGCATATCGACGGCAGCGTGGCGCGGACGCGCTCGCGGCCGATCCCGAGCGGTCAGGTGAGCGTCAGGCAGGCGCTGGCCTGGATGATCGTGCAGTGCGGCATCGCCTTCGCGATCCTGCTGACCTTTCCGCCAGCGGCCATCGCGCTTGGCATTGCAGCACTGATCCCGGTCGCGATCTATCCCTTCGCCAAGCGGTTCACGTGGTGGCCGCAGGTCTTTCTGGGTCTTGCCTTCAACTGGGGTGCGCTGCTTCTGTGGACCGCTCATACCGGGTCGCTCGGGTGGCCTGCGGTCGTGCTCTATCTAGGCGGTATCAGCTGGACGCTGTTCTACGACACGATCTATGCCCATCAGGATACCGAGGACGACGCCCTGATCGGCGTGAAATCGACGGCCCGTCTTTTCGGCGACGACAGCCCGCGCTGGCTGCGGGCGTTCCTCGTGGTCACACTGGCGCTGATGGCGCTGGCGGTGATCGGCGCAGGCCTCGACCGGTCGCTGCCGTGCCTGCTGGTGGCGCTGCTGGGACCCTGGGCGCTGGCCTGGCACCTGACATGGCAGCTGACCCGCCTCGCCCCGGACGACAGCGCCGTGCTGCTGCGCCTGTTCCGGTCGAACCGCGATGCCGGTCTCCTGCCCTTGCCGTTTTTCGCCTGCGCGCTTCTGTTATGACCCCTTCGATTGCCACGCCCGGCCGCGCCGCTTAACTAACCGCCAGACTCAGCCCGAGGATTCTTCCATGCGTCTGTCACACCTGTTCGCACGCATCGGCGTTTTCCTGATCGCCGCCGTCGCCTGCACCCTTGCCGCCCAAGCCACCGTCGCCGTCGTCGAGGACGTGTCCGTCGTGTCCGTGCAGGAGGATCTGGTCGACGGCGACATGCCTTGGGCCAGTGTGCTGGCCGACGGCCTGCAGGTCATCCTCGAAGGGCAGGCCCCGACGGAGGCGAGCCGGTTCCGTGCGATCTCTGCCGCGGGCCGTGTCGTGGATGCCAGCCGCGTGATCGACAACATGACCGTGGCCGACAGCGCCGACATCGCGGCGCCGGAATTTGCAGTCGAGATCCTGCGGGGCGACACCGGCATCTCGATCATCGGCCTGATCCCGACAGAGACGGACCGCGATGCCCTCGATGCCCGGATTACAGAGATCGCCAAGGGCGCAGCGGTCACGGACCTGCTGGAAACCGCGGACTATCCCGTCCCGCCACGGTGGCGCGATGCGATGTCCTATGCCCTGCGCGCCCTCGCCCAGTTGCCGCGGTCCAAGATTTCGGTCGGCGCCGACCGAGTCACGATCAGCGCGATCGCCGACAGCGCCGCACAGAAGGCAAACTTCGAGACAGCACTGGCCCGCAACGTGCCCGACGGTGTGAAGCGCACGGTGCGGATCACTGCGCCGCGGCCGGTCATCTCTCCCTACACGACGCGCTTCACCATCGATGCGGATGGCGCCCGTTTCGCCGCCTGCGCCGTCGACAGCCTCGAGACCGAGCAGAAGATCATGGCCGCCGCGACCGACGCGGGCTTCACGGGCCGGTCGACCTGCGTGCAGGCGCTCGGCGTGCCCTCGCGGACATGGGGCACCGCGGTGGCGCTGGCGATCAAGGCCGTCGCCGACATCGGCGGCGGGACGGTGACGCTGGCCGATACGGACGTCACCCTCGTCGGGACAGAGGATACCGATCAGGATACCTTCGACCGCGTCGCCGGCGTGCTGGAAAACGCCCTGCCCGATGTCTACGCGCTCACCGTCGATCTGCCCCGCAAGCCCGAAGCCACGGCAGGGGGCCCACCGACCTTCACCGCCACGCGCAGCCCCGAGGGCAACGTTCAACTGCGCGGACGCGTGACCGACGATCTGGCCAACACCACGGCCCAGAATTACGCTGCCGCGAAGTTCGGCGCGGCCAACGTCACCATGGGGACAAGGGTCGTCGCGGATCTACCGCAGGATTGGAACGTCCGCGTGCTGGCGGGGATCGAGGCACTGGCGCAGCTGGCGAACGGCGTGGTGAACGTGACCCCCGACCGGATCGCCGTCACCGGCAACACCGGCGACACCAAGGCGCCGGCCATCGTCACGAACCTGCTGATCGACAAGCTCGGGCCCGAGGCGGAAGCCGACCTCGACATCACCTATGTGAAGGAACTGGATCCCATCGCGGGTCTGCCCACACCGGAGGAATGCATCGCCAACATCGGCACCGTCACCGACGGGCGCAAGATCCTGTTCGACCCCGGTTCCGCCACCCTGACCTCGGACAGCCAGCCGGTGCTGGACGATATCGCCGAAATCCTGCAACGCTGCCCCGACATCCAGATGCGCATCGCCGGGTACACCGACAGCCAGGGCGGCGAGGACATGAACCAGGCTCTGTCCAAGACCCGCGCCGATGCCGTGCTGAATGCGCTGCGCATCCGCAGGGTCGCCGTCGGCACCTTCGATTCCGTGGGCTACGGCGAGGCCGATCCCATCGCCGACAACGGCACGCCCGAAGGCCGCGAAGCCAACCGCCGCATTGCCTTTTCGCTGATCCAGACGGTCGAGGAGCCGACGGCCCTTGAAGAGGTGGAGGCCGCGACCGAGACTGAGGCCGCGCCGGATGCGGCGACCGAGACCACCGAATAACAGAGCAGGACAGAGCCGTGAACCGTACCGAATTCATCGTCGCCACGGCGATCATCCTCTTCGCCGCCTTCGTGATGGGCTGGTTCGCCAGCTGGCTGGTCAACCGCGCGACCCGCGTGACCAAGGCTGAAATCGGCGAACTGGACCGCATGGCACAGGCCCTGCACGAGGCCGAGGAAACCCGCGACGAGGCCATCACCTACCTGCAGCAGCGCGAGGCCGAGATCACCAACCAGCTGTCCCAGACCGAAGCCGAACTGCGGGCCGCGATGGACGGTCTGCGTGACGCCCGCCGCGAGGCGGAGGAATATCGCGCCTACATCGAGCGCCAAAGCGCCGGCTGACCGGCGTTCCGCGCTGCCGAATTTTCTAGAAAATTCGGAGTGGCCGCCCTGCACCGCACGCCTCGCGATACCGGAAAGCCCGCGCCGCCAGCAAATGTCGGATCAATGCTGGCGAAGTCTGAAGCCGGACCGGAGTCCGGTCTGCCATTCCAGCCTTAGTGACTGTGATTGTGCGCCGCATGCACCGCGGTCTTCTCGCCGAAAAGCTGCCGGTCATGGCAGGCATGGCGACTGCACTCGATTTCCAGCGTGGCATGAGAGATGTCGTGCCCTTTCAGGGCCAACCGCACCGCGTCCTTCACCGCATCCGCCCGGTCCCAGTCACCCTCGGTGACGACGACATGGGCATCGACTGCGTTGCGGCCTTCGTCGATCATCCACAGGTGCACGTGGTGGACGTCCTGCACGCCATCCACGGCGCGCATGTCCGCGACGATGGCATCCGCGTCCGATTCGACGGGGCTGCCCAACATCAACAGCCGGATCACGGGACCGATCTCCGTCAGCGATTGCCACAGGATGTAGCCCGCGATAGCCAGCGTCACGACCGGGTCGACCCAGGTCCAGCCGAAGGTCAGGATCAGCACGCCCGCCACGATCACCCCGACCGAACCCAGCGCGTCGCTGACGTTGTGC
Organism: Loktanella atrilutea; assembly: GCF_900128995.1. Lineage (GTDB taxonomy): Bacteria > Pseudomonadota > Alphaproteobacteria > Rhodobacterales > Rhodobacteraceae > Loktanella > Loktanella atrilutea. The sequence continues at coordinate 150,180 of NZ_FQUE01000006.1, forward strand.
AGAAAGGCGGCGCGGATATTCATGCTGTCCTTGCTCATTGCATAGGTCAGCGCCGCCGTGATCAGGTCGATCACCAGCGCGATCGCCGCGATCCAGATCACCAGCCAGCCGTCGACGCCCTCGGGCGAGATCAGGCGCGATACGCCTTCGTAGACCAGCCAGACGCCGATCACGATCAAGGTCGTATAGTTGATCAGCGCCGCCACGACCTCTGCCCGGGCATAGCCGAAGGTCATCGCCTTGTCGGCAGGCCTGCGGGCGATCTTGCGCGCCCCGAAGGCGATGACCAGCGCCAGCGCGTCTGACAGGTTGTGGATCGCGTCGGCGATCAGCGCGAGGCTGCCCGACAGGATGCCGCCGACGATCTGCGCCACGGTCAACAGCAGGTTGACCCCCACTGCGGCGGCGATCCGGCGATCACCCGCGCTTGGGTCGACGTGATGATGATGTCCGGCCATGAAGGTCCCCTTTACGTGACAACGCGGGTCGACGGCCTCGGGTTCAGTCCCGTGGTGCGGCAGCCCGCGACAGACGGTCGTTGATGGCAGCCCCAAGCCCGTGCGCAGGGACCGGGGCCACGGCGATCGCTGTGGCGGCCATTGCGTCCAGCCGGTGCAGACAGTCGAACAGATTCGCCGCCGCCTCCCGCAGATCGCCGGCGCGCGACAGGCTCAGGTCGCCCTGCACCTCACCGAACCCCAGCAGGATCTCACCCGGTCGCGCCGCGGTCGCATTCAGCCGCATGGTGCCCCGCGGCGCATAATGGCTGGCCATCATGCCGGGCGCTGTAATGGCACCTGTCTCAGACGAACGATCGAGCGACGCACCAATCGCGGCCTCCAGCGCCTCTGCCGGTATGCCTCCGGCGCGCAGCAGCACCGGCTTGCCCGTCAGGTCGAGGATCGTGGACTCGACCCCGACCCCGCAGGGTCCCCCGTCGACCACACCGGCGATCCGGCCACCGAGTCCCGTCAGCACATGCGCCGCTGTCGTGGGGCTGATCCGTCCCGATGGATTGGCGCTCGGCGCTGCGACGGGTCCGCCGAAGGCGCGCAGCAAGCATTGCGCGATTGGATGCGCCGGCACCCGCACTGCCAGCGTCGACAGACCCGCGGTCACCAGCGACGACACACCCGCCCCCGCCCGCAACGGCAGCACCAAAGTCAGGGCGCCAGGCCAGAACGCCTGCGCCAGCTGGCGGGCCCGCGGGGTGAATGTCACCAGCGCCTCTGCCGCCGCAAGATCGGCGACGTGGACGATCAGCGGGTTGAAGCTGGGACGCCCCTTGGCTGCATAGATCCCTGCGACCGCATCCGATTGCCGGGCATCGGCTCCAAGGCCGTAGACGGTCTCCGTCGGAAAGGCGATCAGGCCACCCGCCCCCAGCACCTCTGCCGCGCGGGTCAGCCCCGCCGCATCCGCCGGCAGCAGGATCGTCTCTGACGTGGCGTTGTCATTGCGCGATTGCATGGGGCGGCTACCTTGGTCAGGATCGCGCGTGCTTAACGCAGCACGCCCGCAATGCCAAGCAGACCCGAGGAGGAGCCTTGATGCCGTACCGTGCCCCCGTCGCCGATTTCCGTTTCCTGCTCGACCATCTGGCCGGTTTCAAGGCCGTGACCGCGACGGACCGGTTCGCAGAGGCCACGCCGGACATGACCGACGCGATCCTGACCGAGGCCGCGAAGATGTGCGAGGAGGTGCTGGCCCCCCTGAACCGCGCCGGTGACCTGCATCCCGCGCGCCTCGAAAACGGCATCGTGCGGACCTCCCCCGGTTTCGCCGATGGCTACAGGGCCATCGCCGAGGGCGGCTGGATCGGCATGTCCGCCAGTCCGGACAATGGCGGCATGGGCCTGCCGATGGCGCTGACCACCGCCGTCAACGACATGATGTCGGCAGCCTGCCTGTCGCTGCAACTCAACCCCCTGATGACCCAAGGCCAGATCGAGGCGCTGGAACATCATGCCAGCGACGCGCTGCGCGACCTATACATCCCGAAGCTCATCTCGGGCGAATGGTGCGGCACGATGAACCTGACCGAGCCGCAGGCCGGGTCCGACGTCGGCGCCCTGCGCACGAAGGCAGAGGATAACGGCGACGGCACCTATGCGATCACGGGCCAGAAGATCTACATCTCCTGGGCCGACAACGACTTCACCGACAACGTCTGCCACCTCGTCCTCGCCCGCCTGCCGGACGGCGTGCCGGGGACCAAGGGGATCAGCCTCTTCCTCGTGCCGAAATTCATTCCAGACGCAGACGGCAATCCCGGCAGGGCCAACGACCTGCGGGTCGTCAGCCTCGAACACAAGCTCGGCCTGCACGGCAGTCCCACGGCGGTCATGGACTACGCCGGCGCCACCGGCTGGATGGTCGGGCCGGAGAATGGCGGCATGGCGGCGATGTTTACCATGATGAACAACGCCCGCCTCGGCGTCGGAACGCAGGGCATCGGCGTGGCCGAAGGGGCCTACCAGCATGCGCTGGCCTACGCGCAGGACCGGCGTCAGGGCAAGGCCGGCGGCAGCGGGTCGATTATCGAACATGCCGACGTGCGCCGGATGCTGGCAGAGATGAAGGCCGACATCTTTGCCGCCCGTGCCATCGCCCTGATGTGTGCCTGCGCCATCGACATGACGACCGCCACGGACGACGCCGCCTGGCGTGCCCGCGCGGCCTTTCTCACACCGATCGCCAAGGCCTTCGGCACCGATACCGGCATCAAGGTCGCCTCGACCGGGGTGCAGGTCCACGGCGGCATGGGTTTCGTCGAGGAGACGGGCGCCGCCCAGTACCTGCGCGACGTCCGCGTCACGGCGATCTACGAGGGGACCAATGGCATTCAGGCGATAGACCTCGTGGCCCGCAAGCTGATGGACGGCGGAGAGGCCGCCCGCCTGCTGATCGAGGAAATCCAGACCGGCGCCGAAGGCGCGCGGGCCACCCATGCCGATCTGGCAGAGGCCGTCTGGCAAGCGGCAGAGGATCTGCGCGAAACGACCGACTGGCTGGTGGCGCAGACCGACCTGCAGCAACGGTTCGCCGGGGCCGTGCCCTACCTCGCCGCCTTCGCCCGCGTCCTCGGGGGCCATGCCCACCTCGCTGCCGCCATCCACGGCGACAGCGGCCGGGCACGCCTCGCGACATTCTACATCAGGCGTCTCCTGCCAGAGGTCACGGGCCTCCTGACCCAGGTCCGCGAGGGCGCCGACAACCTGCTGGAGATCTCCCCGGACGATCTCGCGGCCTGACGGGACGCTCCCATGTCCCGCCTCGCCGCCCGGACCGTGCGGGCCGCGCAGATCAGGCAGCTTGAGGGTCGTCGGGGACGGTGGGCGGGGCGCCTTGACCGCGCAGCGGGCAACAGCGTTGTCCACCGTCCCCCCTTGCCCCTGCGCCCCCGATGCGTCAGGCCATGCACATGAAGATCACCACCCCTTTTCCCGATCCGCCCGCCCCGGGTGACGTCATTACCGTGGCCCCAGACGTGCTCTGGATGCGCCTGCCCCTTCCGATGGCGCTGGATCACGTGAACATCTACGCCTTCGACGAAGGTGACGGCTGGACCGTCGTCGATACGGGCTTCGACAGCCGCACCACGCGGGCACACTGGCAGGACCTGATGGACGGTCCCCTCGCGGGCAAGCCCGTCACCCGCCTGATCGTGACTCATCACCACCCGGACCATGTCGGCCTCGCCGGCTGGTTCATGGCCCGTGGCGCGGAACTTCTGATGACGCGAACGGCCTGGCTCATGGCACGGATGCTGACCCTCGACACCCAGGACCGGGCGACCCCGGCGCAGATCGCCTTCTGGCGATCCGCCGGCATGGACCCCGAAACGCTCGTACGCCGGCAGCGGGAACGACCTTTCAACTTCTCCGACTGCGTCCACCCCCTGCCGCCGGGCTACACCCGGCTGGTCGAAAGCGACACGATCCGCATCGGTGGACGCATCTGGGACATCCGCATGGGCGAGGGCCACGCGCCCGAACACGCGACATTCTGGTCACGGGACGATCACCTCGTGATCGGCGGCGACCAGTTGCTCCTCTCGATCAGCCCGAATCTCGGCGTATATCCCACAGAACCCGGGGCGGACCCCGTCGGCGACTGGATCGACAGCTGCCGCCGCTTCCAGCCCCACGCACGACCGGACCAGCTGGTCCTCGGCGGCCACAAGTTGCCCTACACCGGTCTGCCCCTGCGGCTGACCCAGATGATCGAGAATCACGATGCCGCCCTCGACCGCCTGCAGGACCATATCGCGACGCCGCGGACCGCCGGCGACTGCTTCGCCCCGCTATTCAAGCGCGCCATCGGCCCGGAAACCTATGGTCTGGCGATTGCAGAGGCAGTGGCCCACCTGAACCACCTCCACCAGACCGGACGCGCCACCCGCAGCAGGGGCGCCGACGACGCTTGGTATTATCAGGCCGTCTCCTGACGCCGGGCCGCCCCCGGCCCGGCGATTCGCCCTCGCGCCGAGCGCCGTGTCAAAGTCGATCACGCACGATGCCATCGCGGGCCTCCGGCCTGACAGCAGCCTCCGGACCGCCCCCGCTGCGGAGGGCAAACTGACGCAACCCGGGCGATCCGCGGGGGCGTGACAGACCGTCGGGGATCGGCTAGGACGGGGCCGACACATCAGACAAGGACGATGCAGATGGCAGACCACAAGCACGGCGAAATGGACATCACCGTACAGGAAAAGACCTTCGACAGCTTCATCTGGTTCGTGTCCCGCGGCGCCGTCGCGATCGTCGTCCTGCTGATCCTGCTCGCGCTCGCAAACGGCTGATGATCTCGCGTCGCGCGTTCGTCTGCGGCCTGCCGCTGGCGGCGATGGCCGCCTGCGCGGCACCGCAGACCTCATCCCCACCGGACATGATCGCGGCCAAGCGCTTTGCCGGTCCCGGTCCGCGGGTCCTGCGGCTGTTCACGATGCGCAGCGTGTCCTCCGGCGGCGGCGCGCACACCAGCCTGCTGATCGACGCGCCCGGCGAGAGGATCATCTTCGACCCTGCCGGCAGCTTCCGTCACAGCACCATCGCGGAACGCAATGATGTCCTCTTCGGCGTTACGCCCGAGGTCGAGGCCTACTACATCAGCTACCACGCGCGAGAGACCTACTACGTGCTGGGCCAGACCCTTCCGGTCAGCGACGCGGTGGCCGAACAGGCGTTGCAACTGGCCCTCGCCAATGGCCCCGTGGCACGGTCATTTTGCACCAGCGCAACCTCCGGACTGCTACGAAAGCTGCCGGGCCTGTCGTCCCTGCCGCAGACCTTCTTCCCCAACACGCTGGCCGATGCCTTCGGCCGACTGCCCGGCGTCACGACGCGCGAATGGCGCGAAAACGACCCGGACAACAAGGCGCTGGCGCTCGCGGAAATCGAGATGCAGCTGCGCTGAGGCGCGGCGGTGCGGCGCTCAGAACGCGCCGGACAGGAACAGTCCGATGTAGAGCGCGGCAAAGCCTGCAAGGATTGCCCAGATCACCTGCCGGGTCCAAAGCCCGACCGCCAGCGCGACGGCGGCGGCGACAAGCCTGACGGCATCGGGATGTCCACCGGTCGCCGCCGGCCACAGCACCAATGGCGCCACCAGCCCCGGCAGTACCGCCACAGGCGTATAGCGCAGCAGGCGCAACACGATCGGCGGCATCGGCCGGTTTCCGATCAGCCCGAGGAACGAGAACCGGATCAGAAAGGTCGCCACCGCCAGGGCAGCGATGATGCCCCAGATCTCTGCGGTGCTATAGCTCATGTCCGGTCCTCCACCAGTACGCCGACGACCATGGCGCAGGCCGCTGCGATCAGCAGGCCGAAGCCGGAAGGCAATCCGCTCAGCGCCAGCGCCACCACGACCGAGGTGAAGGCCGCCGCAACATGCGCCAGCGTCCGCAGCATCGGCGCCACCATGGCGAGAAAGGTGATCGGCAGCGCGAAGTCGAGCGCCATGGCCGGCGGGATCGTCGCCCCGACCAGCACCCCCACCGCCGTCATGCCGCACCAGATCGGCGTGATCGGTGTCGCCACGCCGAAGAAATAGGCGATCCGCGCGCGCACGCCCATGGCGGGCCGCTCCTCATAGGCCTTCACGCTCGCCAGATAGGTCTGGTCGAACAGCAGGTAGGCGACGCAGGCCCGCTGCCACAGGGGCGCCTGCCCCAGCGCCGGCACGAGGGCCGCGGAATACATCGCCATCCGCAGGTTCACGGCCAGCGCCGCCAGCAGGACCAGCGCGATACCGGCCTGATCGACCATCATCTGCAGGGCCGCGAACTGCGAGGCGCCGGCAATGACCAGCACGCTGAACCCCATCGCCTGCCCCAGCGTCAGGCCCGCATCCGTCGCAGCCACGCCGAACAGCAGCGAGAACGGCACCACCACGATCACGAAGGGCGCACCGGCCCGGACCCCCTCCCAATAGACGGATTTCGTTGTGGCAGAGGTCATGGCTTTGGCCTAGGTCTGGTGTTGATCGCGCAATGCCTAACCTTGTGCCCGGGGATTGACAATTGGCCACCCTCACCGACACGCCCTATACCATCGCCCCGCAACCGGACCTGCCGCGCCTGACCCGTGCCGTCACCGGCACCGATCAGACCGGGCGCGCGGTGGACCTGCGCGTGGTGGAAGAACGCCCGCTGACCATCTACCTCAACAGCCGCGAAATCGTCACGGCGATGACGATCGGCGACTACCCGGCCTATCTGGCGCTGGGCTTCCTGCGCAATCAAGGCATGCTGTCGGACAGCGACGTCGTCACGGCCGTCGATTACGACGCGGAACTCGAGGTCGTCGTGGTGCGCACCGAAGTCGATTCGGACCACGAAGCGAAGCTGCAGAAGAAGACCCGCACCTCCGGCTGCGCCGTCGGCACGGTCTTCGGCGACATGATGGCGGGACTCACGGGTCTGAAGCTGCCGCAGACCCCGGTCAGGACGTCCGATCTCTACGCGCTCGCCGCCACCATCAATCGCACGCCCTCACTCTACCTCGAGGCGGGCGCCATCCACGGCACGGTGCTTTGTCAGGGTGAACGCCCCCTCGTCTACATGGAGGACGTCGGCCGCCACAACGCGGTGGACAAGATCGCTGGCTGGATGTTCGCGGAAGGCATCACCGCCGACGACAAGCTGCTCTACACGACCGGCCGGCTGACATCGGAGATGGTCATCAAGACCGCGCTGATGGGCATCCCCACCCTCGTCTCCCGCTCCGGTTTCACCGCTTGGGGGGTCGAGATCGCGCAGCAGGTCGGCCTCACGCTCGTCGGCCGGATGAAAGGCCAGCGATTCATCTGCCTCGCCGGCGATCACCGCCTGATCCGCGACATGGACCCTGCCAGCGTGCCGGACGAGGCGCGTCGGCAGGGACGGAAAGCCGCCGAATGACGGATCACACGACACACGCCGCTCACCCTTCGCCCGATCGGAGGCACTGCGGGGGCAGCGCTCCCTCCACAGCTGCCAGGGGCTCAGTGCACGCGGGACGGCGGGCGGGGCGCCTTTGCGCATCGCGCAAACAGCGCCGCACGGCGGCCCCATGATCCAGCCCCACGGACTGATCCTGATGGGCGGGCGCGCGACCCGCATGGGCGGCGGCGACAAGGGCCTGCTGCCCCTCGGGGACACCACCATCCTCGGCCATGTCCTCGACCGCCTCGCCCCGCAGGTCGACCGCGTCGCGCTCAACGCCAACGGCGACCCCGCACGCCTTGCACACCTGAACCTGCCCGTCCTTCCCGACGGCCTGCCGGATCACCCCGGCCCCCTCGCCGGCACCCTCGCGGGCCTCGACTGGGCCGCGTCTCTCGGGGCGACGCATATCGTCACCGCCGCCGCGGACACGCCCTTCCTGCCCTGCGATCTCGTCCCGCAACTCCTTCTGGCGGGCGGAGGGTCAGGCTTCGCCCTCGCCGCCTCCCCCGGCGGCCGCCAGCCGACCTTCGGCCTCTGGCCCGTCGCCCTGCGCGATGCACTCCGCACGGCCCTGAACGACGGCCTGCGCAAGATCGTCCAGTTCACCCGCGCCCACGGCGCCGGCACCGCCGCGTTCCCCGACGATGCCGCCTTCTTCAACGTGAACACGCCCGACGACCTCGTGACGGCGAGGGCCATGCTGTGAGGATTTTCGGCGTCACCGGCTGGAAGAACGCGGGCAAGACCGGCCTTATGGAACGGCTCGTGACCGACATCGCCTCCCGCGGCTTCACCGTCTCCACTCTGAAACACGCGCACCACAGCTTCGACGTGGACCAGCCCGGCAAGGACAGCCACCGCCACCGCACCGCGGGGGCGTCTCAGGTCCTGCTCGCCTCCCGCACCCGCTGGGCGCTGATGACAGAACTGCGCGATGCGCCGGAACCACCCCTTTCCGATCTCCTCGCGCAACTCGACCCCGTCGACCTGATCCTCGTCGAAGGCTACAAGCGCGACACCCACCCCAAGATCGAGGCCCACCGCGCCGCCACCGGCAATCCACTGATCGCGCCGGACGACCCCAGTATCCGCGCCGTCGCCACCGACACCCCCCTCACCCTGGACCGCCCGCAGTTCCACCTCGACGACACCGTCGCCATTGCAGACTTCATCCTGCGGCAGGTCGGCCTGCCGGACCGCGCATGATCGTCGATAGCGTCATCATGGTCGACTGGTCCGGCGGCCATGACCGCGGCGCCACCCCCAAGCGCGACGCGATCTGGACATGCATCGCCCGCGCAGGAACGGCCGAGGCCCCGGTCTATCACCGCAACCGGCAGGTTGCCGAAACCTATCTGCGCGACACCCTCGCAGCCGAACTGGCCGCGGGCCGCCGCACCCTCGCCGCCTTCGACCTCTGCTTTGCCTACCCGACCGGTTTCGCGGAACGCCTGACCGGCACCGACGACCCGTTGGTCCTCTGGGACTGGTTCGCCGACCGCGTGGAGGACAGCCCCGCGGCCAACAACCGCTTCGCTCTTGCCGGGCAGATCAACGCCATGTTCCCCGGCACCGGCCCGTTCTGGGGCAACGGGCGCCCCCATCACGACGTCGACCATCTGCCGCGCAAGGGCCGCGACCGCGCAGGTTACGGCCTGCCCGAGCACCGTGCCACCGACCGTGCCGCGCCGGGCGCCTTCTCGCCCTGGCAACTCTCCGGCGCGGGCGCCGTCGGCGGTCAGGTCATCATGGGGTTCCCCACGCTCTCCCGCCTGCGCCGCCACTTCGGCCCCGCCCTCTCGGTCTGGCCATTCCAGCCCCCCGACACGCCGCTGGTGCTGGCAGAGAGCTACTTCTCCCTGCTGCCCACGACACTGCTGACAGACCATCCGATCCGGGACGCGGCGCAGGTGGCGCTCTACGCGCGTGCCTTCTCGGCGCTCACGCCGTCCGAGTGGGATCGCGTGCTCGACCAAGACCCCACGCCCGAGGGCTGGGTGCTCGGCCTCGGCCACGCCGACCTGCTGGCACGCGCGGCCCGGCCGGCCCTGACCCCGCCGCCCCTGCGCAACGACTGCTTCGCCATGCCTCAGGGCGCACACTGGACGCCGGTGGACGAGGCTCTTGCCCACCTGCGCGCCCACCTCGCCCCCATTACCGGCACCGAGACGATCCCCCTTATGCAGGCCGCCGGACGTATCCTCTCCGTCCCGGTGACCGCCGCGCGCAGCCACCCGCCCCATGACAATGCCGCCGTCGACGGTTATGCCTTCGCAGGCCCCCTGCCTGCCGGCCCCCACACCCTTCCCCTGCACCCCGGCCGCGCCGCCGCCGGTCAGCCATTCTCCGGTACCGTCCCGCCGGGCCACGCACTCCGCATCCTCACCGGCGCCAACATCCCCGCCGGCACCGATACCGTTGTCCTGCAAGAGGACACGACGTCCAGCCCGACCCACATCGCCCTGCACGGTCCCCTGAAGCAGCGCGCCAACGCCCGCCGTGCGGGCGAGGACATGGGCGCAGGCGACGTCGTCCTGCCCGTCCGCCGCCGCCTGACCCCCGCCGACCTCGCCACATTGGCGGCCTGCGGCACCGCCACGGTCACGGTCCACAGGCCGCTGCGCGTCGGCGTTCTGTCCACCGGCAACGAACTCCGGGCGCCCGGCCAGCCGGCCACCCACGGTCAGATCTTCGACGCCAACCGCGCCATGCTGCTGTCCGATATCGCGTACTGGGGACACACCCCCGTCGACCTCGGCATCGCCCCCGACGATCGGCAGACCCTGCAAAATATCCTCGACGACGCAGCCACCCGTTGCGACGCGATCCTGACCTCGGGCGGCGCTTCGGCCGGGGACGAGGATCACATGTCCGCCCTGCTGCAGGGAACCGGAAGCCTCGCCCTCTGGCGTATCGCGATGAAGCCGGGCCGCCCGCTGGCGCTGGGGCTCTGGCAGGGCAGACCGGTCTTTGGCCTGCCGGGAAATCCGGTCGCCGCACAGGTCTGCGCCCTGGTCTTCGCCCATCCGGCGCTGGCGGTTCTCGCCGGCGGCGACTGGCCGGTGCCGCAGGGCTTCGATGTGCCTGCCGCCTTCACGAAATCAAAGAAGGCCGGCCGCCGGGAATACCTCCGCGCCCGCATCGCCAATGGTGCGGCAGAGGTCTTCGGTTCCGAAGGCTCCGGCCGGGTCAGCGGACTCAGCTGGGCCAGTGGCCTCGTCGCCCTGCCGGACGAAGCGGCAGAGATCGGCCCCGGCACCCCCGTCACCTATCTGCCGTTCGGAAGCTTCGGCCTGTGATCGTCTCCTCCGGCCTGCCGCCTGGCCAGACCGCGGACGCCGCGCGCCTCTACTGGCAGGCCTTCGGCGGCAAGCTGCACCGGGTCCTCGGGCCGGAGGACCGGGCCCTCGCCTTCATCGCGCAGGTCGTCGACCCCGGACACGTCATCAGCGCCACCGATGCCGGCGGCACCCTGATCGGCATCGCCGGTTTCAAGACCCACCGCGGCGCTTTCGTCGCGGGCGGCCTGCGGGATCTCGTCCGCTTCTACGGCTTGGCAGGGGCGTTGTGGCGCAGCGCCCTGCTGTCCCTGCTGGCCCGCGACACGGAGAACCGTCGCATGCTGACCGACGGTCTTGCGGTCGCGGCCCCCGCCCGCGGCCACGGCGTCGGCACCGCCCTGATCGACGCCCTCTCGCAGGAGGCGCGTCGCCGCGGCTACCCCGGGCTGCGCCTCGACGTCGTCGACACCAACCCGCGCGCGCAGGCTCTCTACACCCGCCTCGGCTTCGAGATCGAGAAGGAAACCTCGATCGGCCCCCTAAGGCACATCTTCGGATTTCGGCGGACGATCACGATGGTCCGCCCGGTCTGAACTTCTTCTCGTCGAAAATACCTCGGGGGGTGGCCGCAGGCCGGGGGGCTGGCCCCCCTCTGTTCCGATTTTTCTGGAAAAATCGGCTACCCCGCCCCGATCAGCGCGCCGGCGCCGAACACCAGTGCACCGCCGACGACAACCTGAAACGCCGCCCGCAGGAACGGCGTCTGCATATAGCGGTTCTGAATCCAGGCGATCGCCCAAAGTTCCACGAAGACCACGATCATCGCGATGGTCGTCGCAGTCCAGAAATCGGGGATCAGGTAGGGCAGCGCATGACCCAAACCGCCCAACGTGGTCATCACGCCGGCCGCGATACCGCGCTTGATCGGCGACCCTCGGCCCGAGATCTGGCCGTCGTCAGAAGCCGCTTCGGTGAAACCCATCGAAATGCCGGCGCCGATGCTCGCTGCAAGGCCCACAAGGAATGTCGTATGCGTGTTCTGCGTGGCGAAGGCGGTGGCAAAGATCGGAGCCAGCGTGCTGACCGATCCGTCCATCAGCCCCGCCAGTCCCGGCTGCACCCATGTCAGCACGAACTGCCGGTGGGCGGCGGCCTCCTCCTCGGTTTTCGCCGCGGGGCCGAGGTTGTGTTCGATCAACTGGTCCGCCCGCTCCACATGACCGCTCTCGGCCTGCGCCAGATCACCCAGAAGCCTGCGCGTGCCTGCATCCGAGGTCGCCTGCGCCGCCGCGTGATAGAATCGCGCCGCGTCCCGCTCCATCTGGCCCGCCTCCTCTCGGATCCGCTCGAGGCCGAGGTTTTGCGTCAGCCACACCGGGCGGCGGGCGTAGAAGCCCGAGACGTGTTCGCGCCGGATCAGCGGAATCACCTCGCCGAACCGCTGCCGGTGCAGGTCGATCAGTCGCCTGCGGTGTTCGTCCTCTTCCGCGGCCATGCCATCGAAGACTGCGGCAGAAGCGGGATAATCGCCGCGCAGCATCTCGGCGTAGCTGCGATAGATCCGACCGTCGTCCTCCTCGGACGAGATCGCGAGCGCCAGCACCTCCTGCTCTGTCAGGTCGGAGAAACGGCGGCGGTTGGCGAAACCCGGAATCATCTTGGCGCATCCTTTTTAGAATGATTCCAAACTAAGCGGAATTGCCGCCGTGGCAAGGACTAGTCGAGCCGTCGCACATCCAGATGGTTGCCGCCCTGCCGCTGAGTCACCTCGAAGCGGCCGGACTTGCGCAGCAGGTCCGACAGCTTGGCGCTGCCGTAGGTGCGCGGATCGAATTCCGGATTTGCGCTGACCAGATACTGCCCCAGCTGGCCCAACGAATACCAGTCACCGTCGGGATCGATGCTGTTCATGGCAGAAATCACCAGCGGCACGACCTTGCTTGGCTGCTCTTTGGTGTTGCTCTCCGTCGACTGAGGCGCGCGGGGCGCGGTCGCTTCGCCGGGGGCCTGCGACGTCGGGTCGACCGTGTCGGCCCCGAGGTTCTCGACGAAGATGAACCGCTTGCAGGCCCGGCGGAAGGCGTCCGGCGTCTTCTTCTGGCCAATGCCGTAAACGTCCAGCCCCTGTTCGCGGATCCGGCTGGCAAGCGAGGTGAAATCGCTGTCGGAACTGACCAGCACGAAGCCCTGAAAACGCCCGGTGTGCAGCAGGTCCATCGCGTCGATCACCAGCGCGATGTCGCTGGAATTCTTGCCGGTCGTATAGGCCGGGCTTTGCTGCGGGTTCAGCCCGTGCTCCAGCAGGATCTTGTTCCAGCCGCCCAGTTGCGGGCTGGCGAAATCGCCGTAGATGCGGCGCACGCTTGCCTCGCCGAAACTCGCCACCTCCTCGAAGATCGCGGCGGCGAACTTCGGCGAAGTGTTGTCGGCGTCGATCAGCACGGCCAGCAGGGGGCGTTGTTCGGGCATGTCATGTCCTTTCAGGTTGCCCCCTGACCTACCGCAGCCAGAGGTGACCGACCAGCCCGGACGCACCGCAGCCTCGGCGCATCGCCTAAGGGGACCACACAGCCACTGTTGCAAAGCCGCGACACGGGATGGAGAGGGTGCCGCCATGCCGCACCGTATCAAGACGGTCCGGTGATCGCCGTGCGCACCTGCCGGCAGCGGACATTGCGGTGCGGTGCGCGCAGGCCGAACACGACGAGCCGCGGAAAATGCGATCGCCGTCAAGGTATTGCACCGCCACTCGCGCAACCCCATCGCGCAGGTTCGTCACGCGCGATACACCGCTACCGGCAATAACGTCGCAAAGCGACAATGGCAGGGCCGCAAATGTCGCGGCGAAGACCTTGAATCCTCCCGCCCGCGTCGCGAACGATCCGCAGGTCGGACCACATATTTCCTTGACTTGTTCATGCAAGACCTGACGCAGTGCGAGCGTCCCTCGCGGGGCATGTCTCTTGGTGATCGAGTTGAATTTCAAGTCCGATTTCTTGTTCAGCGGTTTGGCGGACAGCCTGATCGGCGGCCTGATCGCGCCGACCCTTCTCGTCGACCTGAACGGAGAGATCGTGTCCGTCAGCCCCGCCGCGGAATCCCTGATGGCCACATCGGATGCCGCGACGTTACGGGGCAGGCCGGTGTCGGATTTCACGGACGGGACCGATCTGGACGGGTTGCGGAACTGGGTCCGCGACACCCTTTCCGGCAGGGCTACCGCACCGGACTGGACGGTGAACCTGCAGCAGGCCGCAGGCCCGGCCTCATGGATCGTAAAGCCGGTGCCGGACGATTACGCCAAGGTCGTCGGCTTTCTTTACCAGCACATCGGACCGGATCTGCCGCAGACCGATGATGCCGCAGTTGCGGCAGGGCGCAGATTCGATGTCCTCGCGGAAACCGAACTGCGCTGGAAGACCGCCGTGCTGAGCGCGAGCCAAGGCGTCTGGGATCACGACTTCGAACGCAACCGCCATTACCTGTCGGAATCCTGGCGCACCATGCGCGGCCTCGCACCGGACGCGACGGCCCCGGAATCGACCGAGGACTGGCTGCTGACCATTCACCGCGACGACATCCAGAAAGTTCGCGAGCAGCTGCACCTGCAGGAATCCGGCCTGACCGACATCGTCAACTACACCTTCCGCCAGCGGCACGCGGCGGGGCACTGGATCTGGATCCTCAGCCGGGGGCGCGTCATGCGGCGGGATGCGGCCGGCTTTCCGGTCCATATCATCGGCACCGACACGGACATCACCGAAATCAAGGCGGTAGAACAGGAACGCACCCGTCTGGCGGAACGGCTCGCGCTGGCCATGGAAGTGGCCGAGATGGGCCAGTGGGAATTCGACATCGACAGCGGCCGCACCGCCTGGGACGCCCGCGCCGCCGCCATGCTGGGCGTGACGGCGGATGCGGTCGAACGGACCGGTCCGCACTGGAGCGACCTGATACACCCCGACGACAGGCAGGGCGTCATTGCCTACAACGCTGCCCGCCTGCGCGCGCGCGAGGACATCGCCTATGACTACCGGGTGCTGACGGACGACGGTTCCGAGCGCTATATCCGGACACGGGGCAAGTTCCTGCCCTCGCCCGAAGGCGGCGGCACCTATGTCGGCGTCGATTTCGACCTGACGCCGGAGTATCGCAAGACACGGGCGCTCGAACAGGCCCGCAGCCAGCTGGAATACGAAAGCCGTCACGATGCGCTGACCGGGCTCGCCAACCGTCGCAGCCTTGACGAGGTCTTTGCGAACGCCCTTGCGACGGCGCCGGAGACACCGCTCGCGGCGATGCATTTCGACATCGACCGTTTCAAGCAGATCAACGACAGCCTCGGCCACGACGCCGGTGACGTCGCCCTGCGCCACGTCGCGACGATCCTGCGGGACCACATGCCGCCGGGTGCCCTCGTCGCGCGGGCCGGTGGCGACGAATTCGTGACCCTCTTCGTCGATGCGCCGGCGGAGGATGTCCTGCAGGGCATCGCCGATCGCATCACCACGGCCCTTGCTGTGCCCTTCGCCTATCACGCTGCACAGATCAGGACCGACATGAGCATCGGGATCGCTCGTACCGCCCCCGGCGACGCGGCGCGCGGCAACCTCTTCATCATCGCCGACATGGCGCTTTACCATGCCAAGACGGACGGCCGCGCCACCTGCCGCTTCTACCACCCCGGAATGATGGAGGAGTCGGCTCACCGCAAGCGGCTGGAGGATGCGCTGTCCGTCGCTTTTGCACAGGATCAGATCATCTGCCATTACCAGCCGCAGTTCGATGCGCGTAGCCTGAAGATGACCGGTCTCGAGGCGCTCGTGCGCTGGCAATGCCCGCAGCACGGGCTGATCATGCCTGACCACTTCCTCGGGATCGCTTCCGACATGGGGCTGATGGCGCGCCTCGACGATGCCGTGCTGCGGCAGGTGCTGCGCGACACCCGCGCCTGGGCGTCTGCCGGCCTCGACGTGCCGCATGTGTCGGTCAACATCTCGGCCGAGCGCCTGACTGATCCGCAGCTGGGTCCGTCGCTGCGGGCGTTGCAGATCGTTCCGGGCACGATCGTCTTCGAACTGCTCGAATCGGTCTTTCTGGACGGTGCCGACGCGACCATCGACAAAAATCTGGCAATGCTGGCCGACCTCGGTATCGAAATCGAGATTGACGACTTCGGTTCGGGCCATGCCTCGATCATCAGCCTGCTGCGGATCGCGCCGCGCCGGCTGAAGATCGACCGTGCGCTGGTGCAGCCGATCGTGACCTCGCCCCAGCGCCGCGCCCTGTTGGAAACGATCATCCGGATCGGACGGATGCTGCATATCGACGTGGTCGCCGAAGGGGTCGAGAGCGCGGATCATGTCAGGATTCTTCAGGATCTGAAGTGCGACATTCTGCAGGGCTATGCCCTCGCCCGGCCGGTCCCGCCCGGGCAGGTGCCGGACCTGCTGATCTCTCGCTGACAGGCCGTGAACCGGGTGCTGACCTGGACCACACGCCCGCGATTATCCGCGACGTCTGGACAGCCCCCCCATTTCCGGCAGGATGCCGGCCAGTCCCAAGCGGAGCGTAACCATGACCGCCGACATTCTGATCGTGAATGCCCGCACCCGCGCGGTCATTGCCGCCCCCGGCACCACCGCCGTTGCATGGCGCGACGGGATCGTCATCGCTCTGGGCGACGATGCCGCCGTCGGGGCGCTTGCCGGTCCCGCAACGCGGGTCATCGATGCGCGGGGCATGGAACTGATGCCCGGCTTTGTGGAAAGCCACCTGCATCTCTTCATGGGCGGCGCCACGCTGACCATGCTCGACCTCGGGACAACCTTTGGTTTCGACGCGGTGGCCGAGACCTTTGCAAGAGCCGCCACCGACCGACCCGGCGACGATCTGATTCAGGCCTTCTCGGTGCACTACACCGTTTTCGGCGAGGGCACGCGGCCGGACCGTCACATCCTCGACCGGATCAGCCCCGACCGCCCGATCAGCCTGATGTCGGCGGACCTGCATTGCACCTGGGCCAATACCGCAGCGCTGGCACAGGCCGGCGTCCTTCACGGTGCCGACGTCGGGCCAGAGGCGGAGGTCGTGATGGGCCCCGATGGGCTGGCGACGGGAGAGTTGCGGGAATTTGCGGCCATGAACCGGGTCAACATGCTCTCGCGGCTGCAGGGGCGTGATGGTCTCGACTATCGCCCGGCAGGGCCGGTGGCAGAGTCCGATCGCAGCTATGACTGCGAGGTGATCCGACAGGCGGCGGGCTACTGCGCCGCGCACGGGATCACCAGCGCCGTGAATATGGATGGCAACGCCTATCAGGCCGGGCTGCTGCGCGACCTCGCACTGGCGGGCGACCTGCCCGTCCGCGTCAGCCTACCCCTGCGCCTCGTCGCCTCCGACGGGCCGGCGGGACTGGCCATGCTGGACGATTTCGGATCCGAGGTGCCGGGCTGGCTGCGCTTCGACCGGGTGAAGATGTTTCTGGACGGCGTCTGGGATACATGGACCGCCCTCACGACCAGCGATTATCCGAACCGGCCCGGTTTTCGGTCTCAGCCGCTGATCCCGCAGGACACCTTCGACGCCATCTGCATCGCGGCGGATGCGCGCGGGCTGCAGATCGCGACCCATGCGGTGGGCGACGGTGCGGTACGTGCGGCCATCGACGGCTATGCCGCCGCGCGCCGGGCCAACGGCCCGCGCGATTCCCGCCACCGGATCGAACATATCGAGGCGATCACACCGCAGGATCTGGACCGCCTCGCCCCGCTTGGCATCACCGCATCGATGCAGCCACTGCATCCCCCCGGTGCAGCGGGACTGCCGCTGCAGCCTACGGTGTCCATCATGGGGCGCGACCGCTGGCCAACCGCCTTTCCGTGGCGGATGCTGAAGGACCGTGGGGTGCCGCTCGCCTTCGGCAGCGACTGGCCGGTTTCGCCCATCGATCCGCTGCTCGGAATTCATGCCTGCCTGTCGCGGCAGCCTTGGGCGGACGGCATGCCGGACCAGCGCATCAGCCTTGATGACTGCCTGCTGGCCTGTACCCGTGGCGGCGCCTACGCCGATTTCAGCGCAGTCCGTCGCGGCACGCTGGCCGCCGGTCTGGATGCCGACCTCGTCCTGATCGACGGATCACTCGACGGTCTGGCGGAATCACCGGATGCGGCCCGGGTGGCGCTGACCGTCTGCGGCGGGCGGATCACGTACGGGGCCGACAGCCTCTGACCGTCTGCAACGCGGTTTGCGGATGCATCGCCAGCCGAAACCGGCTAAAGCGCGGCGATGACCGAAACCGCATTCGAGATCTTCGCCACCGCCCCGCCGGGTCTGGAACCGCTTCTGCTGCAGCAGGTGCAGGCCGCGGGCTTCGCCGGTGCGCAAGCCGTGCCCGGCGGCGTCACCTTTCCGGGCGGCTGGCCAGAGGTCTGGCGCGCCAATCTGGAGCTGCGCGGCGCCGGTCACATCCTCGCCCGCTTCGGCAGCTTCCTCGCGTTCCATCTGGCGCAGCTCGACAAGCGGTCGCGCAAGTTTCCGTGGACCGACACCCTGCGCCGCGACATACCCGTCCGGGTCGAGGTGTCCTGCCACAAGTCCAGGATCTACCACGCCGGTGCCGCCCAGCAGCGGATCGAGACCGCCCTGCGCGAGGAGGCCGGCATCGCCATTGCCGCCGATGCCCCCGTGACGCTGAAGGTCCGGATCTTCGACAACACCGTGACCCTGTCCGTCGACACCAGCGGAGAGAGCCTGCACAAGCGCGGCCACAAGGAAGCCGTCGGCAAGGCCCCGATGCGCGAAACGCTGGCGTCGCTGTTCCTTGCCCACTGCGGCTATGACGGCAGCGAACCGGTCGTCGACCCGATGTGCGGCTCCGGCACCTTCGTGATCGAGGCGGCAGAGATCGCACGCGCCCTGCAACCGGGCCGCAGCCGCGATTTCGCCTTCATGCAGTTGGCCAGCTACGATCCGGACGCCTTCGCCGCCATGGCCACCACGCCGCGCGACACCGATCTGCGCTTCTATGGCTCCGACCGGGACACCGGGGCGGTGCGCAATGCGACCGCGAACGCGGAACGCGCCGGTGTCGGCGATATCGTGACCTTCGCCCACCACGCGATCAGCGACCTGCCCCGCCCCCCCGGTCCGCCGGGTCTGGTCATCGTCAACCCGCCCTACGGCGCCCGGATCGGCAACCGCAACCTGCTGTTCCCGCTCTACGGTGCGCTCGGGGCCACGCTGAAGGACCGTTTTCGCGGCTGGCGCGTCGGCCTCGTCACCAGCGAACCGGGGCTGGCCAAGGCGACCGGCCTGCCCTTCACGCCTGACCGCCTGCAGGTGCCTCATGGCGGCCTGCGGGTAACGCTGTTCAGGACCGACCCGCTCTAGGCCGCGCCGCCGATGTCCTGCGCGGCGACCGCGGTCGCCTTGATGATCGCATGCACCTCCTGCCCCACCACCAGCCCCATCCGGGCGGCGGACCGCCGGGTGATCCGGGCGAGCAGCCGGTCGCTGCCGCTGTTAAGGGACACGGCCACGCCGGGGCCGTGTCCGACCTCGATCGCGGCGATGTGGCAGGTCAGCACATTCAGCGCCGACAACCCCTGCGGCGCCTGCAGGGACAGGATCACGTCCTGCGCCGGGATCCGCAGTCGGATGCGGTCGCCATGGCGGCCCAGCCGCCCGGGCAGCACCAGTCGCCCGGCGGACAATGCGACCTCGGTCAGCCCATCGGCTGCGTTCAGCCCGCGCACGGTGCCTGTCAGCACCGCCCCCGCATCGCGCACACCGACCAGCGGCACGGCGGCGGGGTCGGACAGGATGTGGTCGAGCGGGCCAAAGCGGGTGACGCGGCCCGCTTCCATCAGCACGAGCGTCGTGGCCAGACGCGCGACCTCTGACATCGCGTGGCTGACATAGATAACTGGCACACGTGTCGCGGCACAGAGGCGTTCGAGGTAATGCAGCACCTCTGCCTTGCGGTCGGCATCCAGCGCGGCGAGGGGTTCGTCCATCAGCAGCAGTTGCGGGTTCGACATCAGCGCCCGCCCGATGGCGACGCGCGACTTCTCTCCGCCCGACAGGGTCGCGGGACGACGGTGCAGCAGATCGTCGAGGCCCAGCATCTCGATCACCGCGTCGCGGTCGTGGGTGCCACCGTAGCTGAGGTTGCGTGCCACATCGAGATGCGGGAAAAGCCGTGCATCCTGGAAGACATAGCCGATGCGCCGGCGATGGACGGGCGTTTGCGTCAGGTCCATGCCACCGATCCGCACGTGGCCCGCATCGGGGCGCATCAGTCCGGCGATGCAGTTGATCAGCGACGACTTGCCAGACCCCGACCGGCCGAAGATGGCTGTGACGCCGTGCGGCGCCGCGAACGCCGCATCCAGCGTGAAGTCGCCCAGACGGCGCATGACGGCAATGTCGATCATGCGCCCAACCGCGCGGTCAGGCGTTGGGACAGCCATTCGGCCAGCGCCAGCGTCGTCATCGCCAGCACGATCGAGATCACCACCAGTGACACCACCGCCCCGTCCTCTCCCGGTACCTGCAGCAGACCGTAGATGGCCGAGGGGATGGTCTGCGTCTGCCCCGGAATCGCCGCGACGAAAGTGATTGTGGCACCGAATTCGCCCAGCGCCTTGGCAAAGCCGAGCACCGCCCCCGCCAAGACCGCGGGGCCGATCAGCGGCAATGTGACGGTGGCAAAGACGCGGACACGCGATGCCCCCAGGGTCGAGGCCGCATCCTCCAACCCCGGTGGCACCGCCTCGAACCCCAGCCGGATCGCGCGGACGGTCAGCGGAAAGGCCATGATCGCCGCTGCCAGAACGGCACCGGTCCAGCGAAAGGCCAGCGTAATGCCGAAGGCATCGCGCAACACGCTGCCGATCGGTCCCTGCGTGCCGAAGGCCAGCAGCAACAGGTAACCGGTGACGACCGGCGGCAGCACCAGCGGTAGATGCACGAGGCCATTCAGCAGCCCCCTGCCCCAGAACCGCTTGCGCGCCAGCAGCCATGCGACCACCACCGCGAAGGGCAGGCTGATGATGGTCGCGACGACCGCCACGCGCAATGAAAGCATGACAGCGGCCCAGGCGACGGCATCGAGCGCACCCATCAGAACGGGCCCCGCGGGTCACAGCGACGAACGGCCCTTTCGGGCCCAAGCTTGTCTGGCGTGTCTGTCATGGCGCGGACTATCCCGCCTGCGTCGCCGCACCGCAAGGCCGCATCAGGCCCAGGCGACAAGGCGCGCCGACAGATGGTCGCAAGCCGCCCGTGTCGCATCGTGCACGGGACCGGTGCGGGGCGTATCGCGCAGGGTCGTGATCCAGTGCGGTGGCGGCACCGTCACCCGCCGCTGTCCCTCCCACCGCAGGGCGCCCAGCACTGCCTGCGCGGCCGGCGGCAGCACGGTGGGGATCGGCAGATCGTTCAGGATTGCCCAGTTGCCGGACCACAGGCGGCCGACGCTCCACGGATTGTACCCGCCGCCGCCCAGCACCATCAGGCGCGGGGCCAGCCCCCGGATCGCCCGCAGGATCGCCCAATGAGCGTTGTTCGACAGCGACAGGCGGGACTGCGGATCCTCCTGCACCGCATCGGCCCCGCACTGCAGCACGACGGCATCGGGGCGGAAGGCCGCAAGCGCCGGCAGGATCACCCGATCGCGCACAAGCGCCATGTCGTCGTCGCAGGCCCCCGGCACCAGCGGCACGTTGAAGACATTGCCCGCCCCCGCATCCTCCAGCGGCCCGGTGCGGGGCCAGCGCCCGGCCTCGTGGGTCGAGATCAGCAGCGTGTCGGGATCGGCGCGAAAGGCATGATCCACCCCGTCGCAATGGTGGGCGTCGATGTCGAGGTAGGCGATCCGTGCCACCCCGTTGCGGCGCAGCGACTGGATGCCCAGCACCGGGTCGTTGAGGTAGCAGAAGCCCCCGGCCCGGTCGGGGAAGCCGTGATGCGTGCCGCCCGCGGGGGTAAAGACCGTGCCCGGGCGGCGCAGCAACTCTCCCGCCAGCAGGGCCGCGCCGGCAGAGGTGGCCGGGCGGCGGTACATCTCGGGAAAGACCGGGTTGTTCGAGGTGCCAAGGCCGTGGCGCAGCCGGTCCGTCTCGGTCACGGCCTGCGCCGCTTCGGCCCGTTGCAGCGCGGCGATATAGGCGGGCGTATGGAACGACAGCAGCGCGGCAGGCTTGGCGCGCGGCGAGGTCAGGTACTGCCCCGGCCCGATCCAGCCCATCGCGCGGCACAGATCCATGACCGTGCTGACCCGCGGCACCCGCAGCGGGTGGAACGGTCCATAAGACGAATGGCGATAGATCTCGGACCCGATGAACACAGGTTCCGTCTTGCGGACGTCATGGGGGTATGGGACCACGAGGTTCATATCTCGGGATGTAAGACCTTTGGCCGACGACACCACCCCCGCCCGCCGGCCCGCGCCGTCTGGACAGTTGCCGCTGAAGCTGCGCGGCGGCAAGACCGACGTGCGGGGCCAGTTCGCCGCCCTGTGCTGGCGTCGCGCGGCCGACGGTAAGGTCGAGATCTGCCTGATCACCTCGCGTCGGACGAAACGCTGGATCGTCCCCAAGGGCTGGCCGATGCACAAGCAGACGCCGGCAGAAGCCGCCGCGACCGAGGCCTGGGAGGAAGCGGGCCTGACGGGCCGCCCGGTCGACCGCTGCCTCGGCGTCTATTCCTACGTCAAACCGCTGTCGAAGCGGACCACGCCCGTCGTCGTCATGGTCTATCCGCTGGAAGTCACCCAAGTGTCGAGCGATTGGCCGGAACGCCGCGAGCGCCGGCGCAAATGGTTTCCGCTGCAAGAGGCCGCGAACAGACTCGCCGAACCGGCATTGCGCCGGATCGTCGAACACTTCGATCCCAGTGGACTTTAGGGCCGTTGCAACCGGGGCCGTCTCGCCTATATTTTGCACAGACTTTACCGGACGTGCATCCTTGATCCGTTACACATTGACCTGCGAAAATTCGCACCGCTTCGATAGCTGGTTCAGGTCCGCCGCCGCTTTCGAGGCACTGGCGGACCAAGGCCATCTGTCCTGCGCCACCTGCGGATCGCCGCAGGTGACGAAATCCGTCATGACGCCCTCCGTCGCGACCGATCGCGCGGAACCTTCCGCGCTCGAGCGGCTGCGCGCGCATGTAGAGGCGACATCCGAAGACGTAGGCGACCGTTTCGCCGCAGAGGCGCGTGCCATTCACGATGGCGATGCGCCTGACCGCCCGATCATCGGGCAGGCGAACGGGGCGCAGGTGCGCGCGCTGATCGCCGACGACATCCCCGTGCTGCCGCTGCCCTTCATGCCGCGCCGGCGCACCAATTAGGAGAAGCCCTTCATGACCACCCTCATCACCGGCGCCAGCCGGGGCATCGGCCTTGCCATGTTTCAGGCCCTTCGCGACCGTAGCGAGGCCGTGACCGGCACGCATCGCGACGGCCCTGGGGCGGACATGCTGCGGCTGGACGTGGCCAATCCGGGATCGGTGCACCAGATGGCGAAGGATTTCGGCGACACTCCGCTCGACCTGCTGGTCTGCAACGCGGGCGTCTATCCCGAAAAGGGCATCGCGCTGGAGGATCTGACCGCAGATCTGTGGGCGCAGGCCTTTGCGGTCAACGTGACGGGCGTCTTCCTGACGATTCAGGCGCTTTTGCCGAACCTGAAGGCCGCGAAGGGCAAGATCGCCATCATCTCCAGTCAGATGGCCTCTGACACCAAGGCCCCGGGCGGATCCTACATCTACCGCGCATCCAAGGCCGCCGTGCTGAACCTGGGGCGCAACCTTGCCGTCGATCTGAAGCGTGACGGCGTTGCAGTTGGCATCTATCATCCGGGCTGGGTGCAGACCGACATGGGCGGCAGCGCCGCCGCGATCACGCCGGAACAGGCCGCGGGTGGACTGCTCGCCCGGTTCGACGACCTGTCGCTGGCCACCACGGGCTGCTTCAAGACATGGGACGGGCAGGACCATCCCTTCTAGGTAACTGTGGGAGGCGGCTCTGCCCCCGCCGCGTGCCGCGGCCCCTCGAGGTATTTGCGACCAGAAGAAGGCGGGACGCCGCCTTGGGCGGCATTGCCCTTGCGCCTTGCGTCGCGTAAAGGGCGGCGCAGAATTGCAAGGGATGCGTGATGCCCATACTCGTGATGAAATTCGGCGGCACATCCGTCGCCAACATCGACCGGATCGCCCGCGCGTCGAAGCGCGTGGCACTGGAGGTGGCGAACGGCTACGACGTGATCGTCGTCGTCTCGGCCATGTCAGGCAAGACCAACGAGCTTGTGGGTTGGGTGAACGAGACCTCGCCCCTTTACGACGCGCGCGAATACGACGCGGTAACCGCGAGCGGCGAGAACGTGACGGCGGGCCTCATGGCGCTGCGGTTGCAGGAAATGGACATCCCCGCACGCAGCTGGCAGGGCTGGCAGGTGCCGGTCCAGACGACGTCGGCCCATGCAAATGCCCGCATCGACGCGATCCCGACCGACAACATCGGCGCGAAGTTCGCCGAAGGGATGAAGGTCGCCGTCGTCGCGGGCTTTCAGGGCATCAGCCCCGAGGGCCGCATCACGACGCTGGGCCGGGGCGGGTCGGATACGACCGCCGTCGCCTTCGCCGCGGCCTTCGGCGCAGAACGCTGCGACATCTACACGGACGTCGACGGTGTCTATACGACCGACCCCCGGATCGTGCGCAAGGCACGCAGGCTCGATCGCATCGCCTTCGAGGAGATGCTGGAACTGGCATCTCTCGGGGCGAAGGTGCTGCAGACCCGTTCGGTCGAACTCGCCATGCGCTTCGGCGTCAAGCTGCGGGTCTTGTCGTCGTTCGAGGAACCATCGGATAATGCGGGCACGCTGGTGTGCGCCGAGGAGGACATCATGGAAAGCAATGTCGTGGCCGGTGTGGCCTATTCCCGTGACGAGGCGAAGATGACGCTGATCTCGGTCGCCGACCGGCCCGGCATCGCCGCCGCGATCTTCGGCCCGCTGGCGGAATCGGGGGTGAACGTCGACATGATCGTTCAGAACATCTCGGAGGAAGGGCGGACGGACATGACCTTCTCCTGCCCCGTGGATCAGGTGATGCGCGCCCAGAAGGCGATGGAGGACGCAAAGGCGGCCGGCACGATCAACTTCCACGATCTGGTGGCCGACGAGGGTGTCGCAAAGGTCAGCATCGTCGGGATCGGGATGCGCAGCCACGCCGGCGTGGCGGCCAAGATGTTCGCCGTGCTGCGCGACGAGGGCGTCAACATCAAGGTCATCACCACGTCAGAGATCAAGATCAGCGTCCTGATCGATCGCAAGTACATGGAACTGGCAGTGCAGGCCTTGCACGACGCCTTCGGCCTCGAGAAGGCGGCCTGAACCTTGCGTCGGGCTGCGCCGGTCGGATGTCCCAGGCGAACCTGAGCTAGCGTTCCGCCACGACCAGCCGCCCGTTGCGGGGCTGGATCGGACGGTTGTTGTGGGGGAAGGCAGACCGGAAGGCGGCGATCTGTTCGGCCGAGGCCGTGATCGGCGTCATCAGCATGTGCCAGTTGATTCCCTCCGTGCAGGGCGGCGTGGTCAGCGAGCCCATGAACCGCATGTAGCTTTGGTTGCTGGGCAGCAGATCGCGGATCGAGATCACCGCTTCGCCGCTGCCCGTCGTGTCGTGGTCGTAGGGGGCCACGTTCCACAGCTGCGCAATCGCCGGATTGGCCGGTCCCTCGTCGATCATGGCGCCGATCACCGCGAAACGGCCGTCTTCGGACTGATGGACGAAGTGCACCTCCATCGGGAAACTGCGACCGTCGATCAGGTATTCGCTGGGCGTGTGGAAATGAAACTGCAACAGGCGGTAGTCGGTATCGCCGATTCGGACATGATCGTCCGCCCCGCCCGCGACGACGAGCGTATGGCCGTTGTTGGTCACGGACACCGGCATCTGGCCGTAGTGGATATCGAGCTCTGCCAGATCGGCGTCGATATCGGCGACGATGTCGAAGGGCGACTGGAACATGCCGGTTGCGCAGATCGCGTTGTCTGCCGACAACGCGGCCCAGTGGTCGGGCCCGTTTTCACCTTCGTAACTCCACCCCTCGGCCAAAGCGGCCGAGGTAGAGAGGACGAGGGCAAGGGTCAGCTGCCAAACACTTTTGATCATCGGTTGCCTCCTTCAGACGCGGTTCTGCCCTATCTGGACGCGATGCCGTAAACATCCGCTTAAAAGCCGCACATCCAACGGCAGATACAACCGCAGAGTGCGTTCGCGAGGACGTGGCACAGCATTCGCACTCCCCTTTCGCCGCAAAACCGCCTAAGGGTGGGGGACGACCACGCCCCGGGGGAAGCATGTCCGAAAAGATCGAAACCGAGAGCCGCAAGCTGCTGGGGCGTCTGCGCCGGGCACTTGCAGAGGATTCGGCTGGTCAGGAACGCCTCGACCGGATCGTGGAACTGATCGCGACCTCGATGCTGACCGAGGTCTGCTCTATCTACCTGTTCCGCGACGCGGATACGCTGGAGCTTTGCGCGACTGAAGGTCTGCAGGCGGAATCGGTGCACCAGACCCGGATGCGCCTCGGCGAAGGCCTCGTCGGCCGCGTCGCGCGCACCCGTCAGGTGGTCAACACCGCCGATGCGCCCTCGGCCAAGGGATTTCGCTACATGCCGGAAACCGGCGAGGAACGGTATTCCTCGTTCTGCGGCGTGCCGATCCAGCGGCTGGGCGATGCGCTTGGCGTTCTGGTCGTGCAGTCGAAGGACGCCCGCGCATTCACGCCTGACGAGGTCTATGCACTGGAAGTCGTGGCCATGGTGCTGGCCGAGATGACGGAACTCGGCGCCTTCGTGGGCGAGGGCGCAGCCCTGTCGGCCCGCCACCAGCAGCCGGTGATGTTCCGCGGCATGATCGGCCAAGAGGGCGCGAGTGCCGGCAATGTCTATCTGCACGAACCGCGAGTGGTCGTGACCAATCCCATTTCCGACGATCCGGAGACGGAGCTGGAGCGTCTGCGGGCCGCGGTGGACACCTTGCGCACGACCGTCGACGACCTGCTGTCGTCCAACCGGGCGATGTCGGCCGATCAGGTGGAAGTCTTCGAGGCCTACCGCATGTTCGCCAATTCGCGCAGCTGGATGCGCCGGATGGAGGCTGACGTGACCACGGGCCTGTCGGCCGAGGCGGCGGTCGAAAAGGAGCAATCGCTGGCGCGGTCGCGGCTGGGTCAGGCGGAAGATGCCTACATGCGCGACCGATTGCACGATCTCGACGATCTGTCGAACCGACTGCTGCGCATCCTGACCGGTCAGGGCAAGAACACCGGGGCAGAGATGCCAGAGAACCCGATCCTGATCGCCAAGAACATCGGGCCGGGCGAACTCTTGGACTACGGCAAGACCCTACGGGGCATCGTGCTGGAGGAAGGCTCCGTCGGCAGTCATGCCACCGTCGTCGCCCGCGCCTGGGCCATTCCGCTGGTCATCAATGCTAAGGGCATCACGACAGAGGCGCTCAACGGCGACGCGATCCTCGTGGACGGTGAACAGGGCGTCGTGCACCTGCGCCCCGACGACAGCGTCAAGAACGCCTTTGCCGACAAGCTGGCGATGCAGACACGGGCGCAGGAACGCTATGCCAGCCTGCGCGAACTGCCGGCCCAGTCCCTGTGCGGCACCGTCGTGGCCCTGCACATGAACGCGGGCCTGATGGCGGACCTGCCGTCGCTGCCATCCTCTGGCGCAGAGGGCGTCGGCCTGTTCCGGACCGAACTGCAGTTCTTGATCCGCAGCCAGATGCCCAAGCGGCAGGAGCTTTCGGCGCTTTATGCCCGGGTGATCGATGCCGCAGGGGGCAAGCGCGTGGCGTTTCGCACTCTGGACATCGGGTCGGACAAGGTGCTGCCCTACATGAAGGCGATCGAAGAGCCCAACCCCGCGATGGGCTGGCGCGCGATCCGCGTCGGCCTCGACAAGCCCGGAATCCTGCGGATGCAACTGCAGGCCCTGATCCGTGCCGCCAACGGCGGGCCGCTTGCGGTCATGTTTCCCTTCGTCACGCTGCACGGCGAATTTCGCGCGGCGCGGGCAGAACTCGACAAGGCGATTGCGCGGGAGGAGCGGCTCGGCAACCCGCTGCCGTCCAAGCTGGAGGTCGGCGCGATGCTGGAGACGCCTTCGCTGGCCTATGCCCCCGATGCGTTCTTCCGAGAGGTCGACTTCATCTCTGTCGGTGGGAACGATCTGAAACAGTTCTTTTACGCCGCAGACAGGGAAAACGAGCTGGTCCGCCGCCGCTACGACATGCTGAACGGCAGCTTCCTGTCGTTCCTGCAGACCATCGTGGCACGCTGCGACGCCTTGGGCACCGCGCTGTCCTTTTGCGGCGAGGACGCCGGCCGCCCGCTTGAGGCGCTTGTACTGGCCGCCATCGGATTCCGCAGCCTGTCCATGCGTCCCGCTTCCGTCGGGCCGGTCAAGCACCTGCTGCGTCAGGTGGATCTGGGCAAGGCAGGCGCCGCCGTGTCAGAGGCGCTGGCCGCCGGCGAACAGGACATCCGGGAATTCATCAACGCCTGGCTGGTGGATAACCATCAAGCGTCGCGCACGGGGACCTGACTGCCAAGCAAAGCCGCGTGGAAGACGTCGAGGACTGCATCCTCGCCATGCAGTCTTGCCATGCGGCGCAGGCCGAAATGGACATGAGCCATTTCGACGTAATACTGCGTGAAGGCGAAGTTCGTGCTGGCCCCCGCCGCGGCGCCCAACAGGGGCACCGCCTGCGACGCCAGCTTCTGCGTCAGGACGGTGGCGAAGCGGGGCGCGACCTTGCCGATCAACGTCTGGACGGCCGCGCCCGACAGGCCGAGCCGCGCACCGATGAACGACGTATCGATCCCGTCCTTCGCATCGCCGCCGGCCCCAAAGACAGCCAGTGCCTGCAGCCGCGTCTCTGGGTCCGTCGGATCCTCGCCATACTGCGCCGCAACGCCCTGGACCGCGCGAAAGATCATCGTGGTTGCCACTGGCAGTTCCGCCAGCGCCGTCGGCAGCCCGCCAAAGCCGCCGATCGCACCTGACAGCGTCGCCATCACCTTGTGCATGCGATCGGTATTGACCGCCTGCCCCAGCGCACCGGCGCGGGACCGCGACGCGACTTCGTAGCTTTGGGTCAGCGCACTGCGGGCAGCGGCGTCAATCTGGCTGCGGGCTCCCTTTGGCAGCAGCTTCAACGTGTCCTCGACCTGCGTGCCGACGAAATTGATCGCCCGCATCAGCAGACCATTGGCGCGGCGCTGCCGCTTGGCCAATGCGGCGATCTGCGCATGATCCTCCGGCGTCAGCGGCAACAGGTCGGCGATCGAAGAGTCGGTCTGTGTCATGACGGGCCCGCTGTGGTGTGCATGCCCCTCAAGATATGCGATGCGACGCCGTTTTCAATCGTGAGCCCGCACCACGTCACCGGCCACGCCGTCCCAGCCTCCCTTGCGCAGGGCAATGCCCAGCACCCGGTCGGGGTTCGTGGGCGGCGGCATCGTGACACCCTCGAGCTTCGTAAAGCCGAAGCGACCGTAGTAGGGCGCGTCGCCCACCAGCATGATGCGGGGCCATCCGGCCTTTGCCGCGACCTCCAGACAGCGCCAGATCAGCAGGGCGGCAATGCCCTCGCCCTGATGGGTCGGGTGGACCGCGACGGGGCCCAGCAGGATCACCTGCGCGTCGCCGACCCGCACCGGCCAGTTGCGGATGGCGCCCGCGATCTGTCCCTGACCGTCCCGCGCCACAAGGCAAAGCTGCGCGATGGGATCGACGCCGTCGCGCAGGCGGTAGGACGACAGCGCCGTGCGCCCGGGCGCAAAACAGGTATCGTAAAGCGCCTCGACCTCCCACCAGTCATCGGGCTTTTCCCGTGCGGTCGTGATATCCATGGCGGGGCGTGTCTTTCGTCTGGTCCGGCGCGTTGCCGCACGCTAGCTGTTGGACCGACCGGATAAAAGGGACCGCACACATGTTCTATCGCCCAGACCGCAAGACGGGGGCCGGCCACGGCCTGCCGCACAACCCGTTCAACGCCATCGTGACCCCCCGCCCCATCGGCTGGATTTCCACGCGCGGGTCGGACGGTTCGGACAATCTGGCACCCTATTCGTTCTTCAACGCCGTCAGTTACTTTCCGCCGCAGGTCATGTTCGCCAGCACCGGGGCGAAGCCCGACCGCGATGGCACGAAGGATTCCGTGGCCAACATCCGGCAGACGGGTGTCTTCGCGGTCAATGTGGTCAGCCACGCCCTGCGCGACGCGATGAACCAAAGCTCTGGTCCTTGGGAAAAGGAAACGGACGAATTCGACCTGACCGGGCTGGACAAGGCCCAGTGCGAGACCATCGACTGCGGCTTCGTCGCCGCCTGCCCCGCCACTCTGGAATGCCGGATGACCCAGATCGTCACGCTGGAGGGCGAGCACAACCTCATGGTGCTGGGCGAGGTCACCGGCATCCGCCTGTCCGACGACTGCATCAAGGACGGCATCTTCGACGTGCTGTCGTTCAACCCGGTCTCGCGCCTTGGCTACCGCGACTTCGCCACTGTGACCGAAGTCTACAGCCTGAAGCGGCCGGGCGAGACCTAGGTCGGGGGCCTTAGACCGTCCGGTCGGCCCAGCCGGCAAAAATCTTCTCCAGCGCGACGACGACGTAGTAGAGCACGATGCCAAGGAACGCCAAGGCGATCAGCACCGCGAACATCAGCGGGTAATCCGAGTTTGTCTTGCCCGAATCGAACAGCGCTCCGAGGCCGCGGCCGTGCGGCGAGACGATCTCCATCAGGTTGGTGCCGATGAAGGCCAGCGTGACCGCGACCTTCAGCGCGCCGAAGAACTCCGGCAGGGTCTTTGGCAGCGCAATTTTCCAAAAGACCTGACTTTGCGAGGCGCCGAGCGACCGCAGGATGTCGCGGTATTCAGGTTCCAGTGTACTCAGCCCGATGCTCACCGACACGGCAATGGGAAAGAAGCTGATGATGAAGGCGATCAGCACCGTGTTGAAATCGTGCCATCCGACGAACATCAGCGCGACGATGGGCACCACCGTCGCCTTGGGCACCGCGTTGAAGCCCACCAGCAGCGGGTAGAGCGCATCGCGCATCGTGCGCGAGAAGCCCATGACCATGCCCAGCGCCACACCGAAGATGACCGCCAGCACCAGCCCCACGATGGTGCGCCACAGCGTCTGCCAACCCATGACAAGGAACAGGGACCAGTATTTTTCGTAGGCCGGGATCAGGTCGGAAGGGCTGGCCATCTTGTAGTTCGGCCACCCCATCACCAAGACCAGCGCCTCCCACAGGATCAGGAAGATCGCCACGGCCGCGAGCGGGACGAGGATCTGGCGCGACTTCATGACAGCGGCCCCGTGACGGTTTCGTTGGCCGGTCTTCCGGGACCTTCCGGCAGGTCAGGCCCGACAGCGGCCGCGGGCACCCGACCCTGCGCGACCTCGATCTGGTGGCGGAGAACGTTCAGGCGTTCGGCGGCAACTGGCGTATAAAGATCGTCCAGAGTCCGCAGACCAGTCCCGGGAATGTCCATGACGAACTGCGTCCTGGCGGGACGACCCGACAGCACGACCACCTGATCGGCCAGGAAGATCGACTCGCGCAGGTCGTGGGTGATGAGCACGCCGGTAAACGGCTCCTCGGCCTTTACCTTGTGCATCGTCTGCCACAGGTCTTCGCGCGTGAAGGCATCGAGCGCACCGAACGGTTCGTCGAGGATCAGCACCTCCGGTTTGTGGATCAGCGCGCGGCAGAGCGATGCGCGCTGCTTCATGCCGCCAGAGAGTTCCGAGGGGCGCTTCGCCTCGAACCCTTCGAGCCCCACCAGCGCCAGCAGCTTGCGGGCACGCGCCTGGCCTTCGGCCTTGCTCAGTTTCGTCGGCACGATCTCCAACGGCAGCATGACGTTTTCGAGGATCGTGCGCCATTCCAGCAGCACCGGGTTCTGGAACGCCATCCCGACGTTGCTGCGCGGGCCGGTGATGCGGCTGCCGTGCACCTGCACCGTGCCCTCGTCAGGGATCAGCAGGCCTGCGATCAGCCGGGTCAGCGTGGACTTGCCACAGCCCGACGGCCCGACGACAGCGACGAAGCCGCCCTCGGGTACCTGCACGTCCAGCCCGTCCAGCACCGGCAACGGGCCTGTGGCGGTGTGGTAGGCATGCCGCACCCCCTTGATGTTTATAAGGTTGTCCAAACCCTAGTCCGCCAGCGTGAAGCCGCCCTCCGGCAGGTAGTCGCTCGTGAAATACACGGCCGGGTCCGGCGGCATGACGAAGTCGTAGGTCGTCGCGATCTGGTCGAGGCTGCTTTCCAGCCGTGCCTGATCGATGATGCCGAAGCCGTTCGCCTTGACCCAGTCCGTATCCACATTGTCGCGGATCGACAGTTCCAGCCGGCGCTGTTCCAGCGTCGCATCCGCCGCCGGGTTTCGCTTCATCAGCATCGGGATGACGGCGGCGGGGTCGGCGATGGCATCGGTCCAGCCTGCGGCAATGGCCTTCAGAAAGCCCTTGATGACCACCGGATTCGCCGCCGCGTATTCCGTGTTCACGATGACCGCATTGCCGTAAAGGTCGACGCCGTAGTCGGCCATCAGCAGCGTCACGAGGTCATCCGCCGGCACGCCAAGGCGTTCGGCGTTCAGGGTGGATGTAAAGGAAAAGCCGGTGATCGCGGCGACATTGCCCTCGGCCAGCATCGGCTCTCGCGTTGGAAAGCCGACCGGTTCAACGGTGATCGCGTCCATATCGAGCCCGTTCTCGGCCGCGAAGATCGGAAACTGCGCCCAGGCTCCGTCGGGCGGCGGGGCGCCCAGCGTCTTGCCCTCCAGCGACTGCGGATCGCTGATGCCGAGAGATTTTCGCCCGATCACGGCGAAGGGCGGCTTGTCGTAGATCATCATCGCCGCAATCACCGGCGCACCGGGGTTCTGGTCAAGGAACTTGA
Organism: Loktanella atrilutea; assembly: GCF_900128995.1. Taxonomy (GTDB): domain Bacteria; phylum Pseudomonadota; class Alphaproteobacteria; order Rhodobacterales; family Rhodobacteraceae; genus Loktanella; species Loktanella atrilutea. The sequence goes on from NZ_FQUE01000006.1 coordinate 182,912, forward strand.
TCAGGCTGTTGATGTCGGCGAAGCCCACGGGGAAGGCCCCGGTCGCGACCTTGGGAATGGCGTCGAGCGAGCCGTTCCCCGCCTCGATCGTCACGTTCAAACCCGCTTCCGCGAAATGACCGTTGTCGACGGCGGCGAAATAGGGTGCGGCCGGCCCCTCGAATTTCCAGTCGAGCGCGAAGGGCAAATCGGTCTGTGCCTGCGCGGCAGAGGCCAGCAGGACGGTGGCGGCAAGGGTGCGATAGAACATGGTGGCGGGTCCTCGTCGATGCGTTGTTCACGACAAGTATCGAAGCGCGCACCCGGTTTGGCGAGTCGGAAACGAATGCCGTCGCCCCGCCTTCATGCAACTGCCTGCTTTCAAGGCATCAGTGACCGCCCAGTACCCCCGTCCGCACGCCATAGTCCACCGCCAGCGCGTAGTCTGGGTCGTCGTCACTGTCGACCATCAGGTGCCCGGCCCGCGACAGCAGCCGGTGACAATCCCGCGACAGGTGGCGCAACTGGATCGATTTGCCGGCCGCCTCGTACTTGCCGGCAACGGCCTCGATGGCAGCCAGTGCCGACTGATCGACCACCCGGCTGCCCGCGAAATCGACGATGACCAGCGACGGGTCGGTGTCGACCTCGAACAACTCGTTGAAGCCTTCGGCAGAGCCGAAGAACAGCGGCCCCTGCACCTTGTAGACCTTGGCGCCATCGGGCGTGGTATCGGTTCTGGCATGGATGCGGGTCGCATTGTTCCAGGCATAGGCGAGTGCCGAGACGACGACGCCGACCAGCACGGCGGTCGCGAGGTCCGTAACGACGGTGACGGCCGTGACAAGCACGATGACCACCGCATCGGTCCGCGGCACCTTGCGCAGGATGCTGAAGCTGTTCCAGGCGAAGGTCCCGATCACCACCATGAACATCACGCCCACCAGCGCCGCCAGCGGGATCTGCGCGATAAGGCCCGAAGCGAAGAGGATGAAGGCCAGCAGAAACAGTGCCGCCGCGATCCCCGCGACCCGCGTGCGCCCGCCGGATTTCACGTTGATCATGCTCTGCCCGATCATGGCACAGCCGCCCATCCCGCCGAAAAAGCCGGTGACGGTATTGGCCACGCCCTGCGCGATGCACTCCTGACTGGCCCCGCCGCGCTGGTTCGTCATCTCTGACACGAGGTTCAGCGTCAGCAGGCTCTCGATCAGCCCGATGGCGGCCAGGATCACGGCGTAGGGCGCGATGATCTGAAATGTCTCCCACGTCAGGGGCACCATCGGCAGGTGGAACGGCGGCAGCGTGCCCTCGATCGACGCGAGGTCGCCGACCACCGGCACGTCGATGCCGAAGACGATGACGATGGCCGCGACGATGCCGATGCCCGCCAATGGGGCCGGGATCAGGTTGGTGACCTTGGGCGCGGCCCAGATGATGAACATGGTCAGCGCGGTCAGCGCCAGCATCCAGATCAGCGGTGGCCCCGACAGCCAGACACCGCCACCGACGCCGTGGCCCGAAACCTCGCCCCCCGGCACCTTGAACTGGCCCAACTGTGCAAGGAAGATCACGATGGCAAGCCCGTTGACGAAGCCAAGCATCACCGGATGCGGCACAAGGCGGATGAACTTGCCCCAGCGCATCACCCCCACGACGATCTGGATCAGCCCCATCAGAACGACCGTCGCGAACAGGTATTCGACGCCATGCTGAGCCACAAGGCTTACCATCACGACCGCAAGCGCACCCGTTGCCCCCGAGATCATGCCGGGCCGCCCGCCGATCAATGCCGTAACCAGTCCGACGATGAAGGCCGCGTAAAGCCCGACCAGCGGCGGCACGCCCGCGACGAAGGCAAAGGCCACGGCTTCCGGTACGAGTGCAAGGGCCACGGTCAACCCGGACAGCAACTCGATCCGCAACCGGCCTGCGTTCAAGGGCGCGCTGGGGTCGGTAAGGGCGATGCTGTCGGCGAAATTCGCCAGAAGGGCGCGTTTGGCCATTGAATTATCCTGTTACATCATCTGTACCCGCGGCCCCTAAGCCAGCCGGGGTCGAATGTCACCCCTGCCCTGTGCAGAACGGTTGCACCCCGGCGCGGCAGACGTCACAAAGCGATGATGCAGACGGAGGCGGCATGGACGGCAGATTTGGCATCATCGGCGGATCGGGCCTCTACGACATTCCGGGCCTTTCGGATGCTAGCTGGACGACGGTCGAAAGCCCCTGGGGCGTGCCCTCGGACGCCATCCTGACCGGCACCCTCGACGGGGTGCCGCTGGCCTTTTTACCGCGCCACGGCCGCGGCCATGTCCACGCGCCGACCACCGTCCCCGACCGCGCCAATATCGACGCGATGAAGCGTCTGGGCGTCACCCACCTTGTCAGCATCAGCGCCTGTGGATCGTTCCGCGAGGATATGGCCCCCGGTGATTTCGTCGTTGTGGACCAGTTTATCGACCGCACCTTCGCACGAGAAAAGTCCTTCTTCGGCACCGGCTGCGTCGCGCATGTCAGCCTCGCCGATCCGGTCTGCCCCGATCTCTCCGCCGCCTGCGTCACGGCCGGGCGTGGCGCCGGGATTACCATGCACGACGGCGGCACCTACCTTGCGATGGAAGGCCCGCAGTTTTCCACCCGCGCCGAAAGCCTGATGTATCGCGCCTGGGGCTGCGACGTGATCGGCATGACCAACATGCCAGAGGCAAAGCTGGCCCGCGAGGCGGAGCTGCACTACGCCTCCGTCGCGATGATCACCGATTACGACAGCTGGCACCCGGACCACGGCGCGGTCGACGTGGCCGACGTGATCCGGACGCTGCAGGGCAACGGCACCAAGGCGCGCGACTTGGTCGTCGCGCTGGCACGGTCCCTGCCCCGGAGGTGCACCGCCGGCTGCGCAACCGCCCTGACCCATGCCGTCATGACCTCTCCCGACCAGCGCGACCCCGCGCTGACAGCCAAATTGGACGCGGTCGCGGGCCGCGTTCTGATACCGAAGGACCCCACATGAAAACCGTTCAGGACTATATCCGCACGATCCCCGATTTCCCGCACGAAGGGATCATGTTCCGCGACGTGACGACGCTCTTCGCCGATCCGCGCGGGTTTCGCATGGCGATCGACCAGCTGCTGCACCCCTACGCCGGCCAGCCCATCGATCGCGTCGTCGGGCTGGAAGCACGCGGCTTCATCCTCGGCGGTGCCATCGCTCACCAGTTGTCCGTCGGCTTCGTGCCGATCCGCAAGAAGGGCAAACTGCCGGCAAAGACCATCGAACAGGCCTACACGCTGGAATACGGCGAGGCGGTGGTCGAAATCCATGACGACGCCCTGCAGCCGGGCGAACGCGTCCTGATGGTCGACGACCTGCTGGCCACGGGCGGCACGGCCGAGGCCGGCATCAAGCTGATCGAACGTCTGGGCGCCGTCGTGACCGGCTGCGCCTTCATCATCGACCTGCCTGAACTTGGCGGGCGTGCGAAACTGGAAGAGCTGGGGATGGATGTCCATGCCCTTTGTGCCTACGACGGCCACTGAGGGTTGCGGCGGCCAGGGCCGTTCGGGCCCGCGCCGCCGCGACCGGAGCGTCAGATCGCTGCGCCGGATTTTCCGGCAAGCCCCTTCGAGGGCCGCAGCAAGAGGTCTTCTGACCCGGTGGGATTGGCCTTTCGCCGCCTCTCCGCCAACGCTTAAACGCGATAAAGCCTAATCATCGGTTAAATTCCGCAACACTGCACCGGGATTCATGATGCCGTTGGGGTCGAGGGCGTCCTTGATCGCCCGCATCATCGCAAGCTTCGCGGGATCGCCGTAGCGTTCGAGGTCCCCGACCTTCAGTCGTCCGATCCCGTGCTCCGCACTGACCGACCCGCCAAGAGCGTCGGTCAGGTCGTGCAGGCAGGTCTTGACCGCCGCCCGCTTGTCGTCGTGATCGGTCCGCGTCTCGCCCTTCAGCGGAAAGACGTTGTAGTGCAGGTTCCCGTCGCCCAGATGGCCGAAACAGTTGATCCGAAAGTCACCGATCCGCGCCAGCTGGGGGCCCGCCTGCGCGATGAATGCGGGCACCTGGCTCAGTGGCAAGGAAATGTCCTGCGATGATACGGACCCGATCCGTCGGTTCGCCTCCGGGATGCTTTCACGGATGTGCCACAGGGCATCGCGGTCGGCCCCCGAGCGTGCGATGATTCCGTCAGTGACCAGACCGGCCTCCGCCGCCGCCTCGAACACCGTTTCCAGCGCCGCATCGGGTTCCAGCCCGGCAGGCAGGCCGATGTCGATCAGCACCATCCACTCGGGTGTCTGCGCAAAAGGCGCCCGAAAATCCGGCCCCACCTCGGTCAGGAAATCAAGGCCCTGCCGGTGGATCAGCTCGAAGGCAGAGACGCCGTCGCCGAGACGGTCCTGCGCCAGCGCCAGCAGATCCAGCGCCGCAGCGGGCGACGGCACCGCCAGCATTGCGGCCCCCACCCCCGCAGGTTTCGGCACGAGGCGCAATGCGGCGGCGGTCATGATACCCAGCGTCCCTTCGGCCCCGATCATCAGGTCCCGCAGGTCATAGCCGGTATTGTCCTTGCGCAGGCGGCTGAGCCCGTTCCAGACCGTTCCGTCAGGACGGACCACCTCCAGCCCGAGGCACTGGGCGCGGGCATTGCCGTAACGCAGGACATTGACGCCGCCGGCATTCGTCGACAGCAGCCCCCCGATCCGCGCCGACCCTTCGGAGGCCAGCGACAGCGGAAACAGGCGACCGATGTCCTCAGCCGCGCGCTGCACATCGGCGAGGATCGCACCCGCCTCGGCCACCAGCACCGACTCGCTGGGATAGGTGGCGCGGATCGCGGTCATCCTCTCCAGCGACAGCACCAGCGGTGCGGCACCGCCGTTCATCAACTGCCCGCCGACCAGCCCCGTGCCGCCGCCGTAGGGCACGACGCCGATACGCCGCGCGTTGCAATAGCCAAGGATCCGCGCCACCTCTGCCGTATCGCGCGGCGCCACGACGATCCCGGACCCGGCAAACCGCCCGCGCGGCTCTGTCAGGTAGGGGTTGGTATCGGTGCGAAAGCTGTCGTCCGGAAGGACGGCCCGCAGGTCGGCCAGGGTATCGGTCGTGGCGGCGGTATACATGACGTCTCCTGCTTGGGTCGATGCGATGGTAAGCCTGCCCATAGGGCTGTCCAGCGCAAACCGCCTGTCAGGAAGCTTCCGATTTTTCTAGAAAAATCGGCGCCCCAGTCAACGCAGGCGCGGCGGGCGGCCGAGGGCGAAATCCTTGATGTCGTCAAAGACGTCCGGTCGCGTGAAGAACAGCAGATGCCCCTGCCCCGGGTATCCAAGGATCGGGACGCCCCCGATTTTTCTAGAAAAATCGGTGGTCTGCAAGGTAGAGAACACGGGATCGTTGAGACCGATGAAGAAGCTGACCGGAATACCGGTCAGATCGAGGTCGTCCGGCAACCGCCAACCGGGCAATGCCAGCGTATGGGCGATGGCGGTCTGCGTGCTGAGCGGCGTGCTGATCTTCGATCCGGCGACAACGGCCGCCTGCAGTTCGGGCGATGGCGTCGGCGCCTCCAGTGCATCGGGACCAAACAGCAGGCCTGCCCAGAACCGCGGCCAGACCTTTGCCTTGGCGACGGACCGCGTCGCCACCATGGCACGCCCCATGTCCCGCGCGCCGCGCAGGATGGTGCGCAGCCCGCCCGCGTGTTCCACCGCAGGCGACATGGCGGCGACACGGACATGATGCGAGGGATCGATCCGGGGGGCGGCCTGCAGCGCGATCAGCGCGCCGGTGGAATAGCCGACCAGCGTCACCTCGCTGGCCTCCAGCGTATTGGCGAAGGCCGCCACCTCGGCCGCCGCCGTGGCGGGGTCCAGCCGGTGATCCACCGGCAGACCGTCCAGACCGGGGTAGCGATAGAAGGCGCGGGCAAAACCCTCGTCCTCCCAGTCGGCCGTCTCCTTGAAGACGGCGATGGACGACAGCGCGCCGGGGATGAAGATCGCGACACGGTCCGCGCGCTCCACCCGGGCCCGGTCATAGATCATCGGATCCTCCGCACCGCGGGTCTTCATCAGGGCCGGACTGCACCCGGCACAAAGCATGAGAACGAGGACAAAACGCATGTGCGATACCTTCAGTGAACGGACTGCCCCGTCAAGGCGCGGCCTGCGCCATCGGTGGCGGTCGGCCTAGCCCACGTCCGTGCGCCCGCGCCGGTCGCTGCGCAGGTTGGCAAAGAGCACGTGGTTACGCCAGCGCCCGTCGATCTGCAGATAGCTCTGCGCCACACCCTCGTACTTGTAGCCGCAACTTTCCAGCAACCGGCGCGAAGGCGTGTTTTCCGGCAGGCACCCCGCTTCGATCCGGCTGAGGTCGAGCGTGGTGAAGGCGTAGTGCACCAGCGCCTTGATCGCCTCGCGCATGTAACCCTGGCGCGCGAAAGGCTGGCCAATCCAGTAGCCCGTGGTCGCCGACTGTGCCGGCCCCCGGCGGATATGATCCAGCGTGATCGCGCCCACCAGGGCGCTGTCGCTGCGCCGGATCATGAACAGCGGAACGCCGCTACCGGTCTGGACAGACCGCTGCGACCAATAGACCCTGTTGGTAAAGGACTTGCGGCTGAAGTGGTCCGGTGCCCAGGTCGGCTCCCACGGCTGAAGGAAGTCGCGGCTGTCCTGCCGCAGGGCGCACCAGGGGCGGTAGTCCGCGTGCAGCGGCAGGCGCAGGGTCAGGCGTTCCGTTTCCAGCCGGACCTTGCGCCCCCGTCCCAGCATCAGGCGACCAGACGCGCGCGCAGCGCCTCCAGCGTCGGGGCCGCTTCGGCCGGACCGTAAAGCGTCAGGGCGGCACCGGCTTGCGCCGTGCGCGTCGCGAAATCCTTGACGTCGCCGGTGGTGACGGCGTCGATGCTCTCCACCGTCTCGGCCACGCTCGGGATGCGATCCCAGATCGCCAGCAGCCGGGCGAGGCGTTCCGCCCGGTTCGACGGGCTTTCCAGCCCCATCAGCAACCCGGCCTTCATCTGGGCCCGCGCCCGCGCAACCTCTGCCGCCGTCATGTCGTCGGCGGCACGCTTCATCTCGTCCATCGTGACGTTGGCCAGTTCCTCGATCTCCTCAGCACTGGTGCCGGCGTAGATCGTGGTGAGCCCGGTATCCTCGAAGGCCCCGGCCTGCGCGAAGATCGTGTAGCACAGCCCGCGCTTTTCACGGATTTCCTGGAACAGGCGGGACGACATGCCGCCGCCAAGGGCGGTGGCATAGATCTGCGCGGTGTAGATCGCGGGGTCGCGGTAGTCCGGCCCCTCGAAGGCCAGCGCGAAATGCACCTGCTCCAGCTTCTTGGTCTCGCGCCGCTCTCCGCCGACGAAACGCGCGGGCTTGATCAGCCCGTCGCGGGGCCGTGCCGGCAGGTGGCCAAAGAGCTTTTCCGCCTGCGCCACCAGCGCGTCGTGATCGACGGCCCCGGCGGCGGCAAGGATCATCTGGTTCGGGCCATAATGCGTGCCGACGAAGCCGGTCAGGTCGTCGCGCGTGAACTTCTCGACCCGTTCCTCGGGGCCGAGGATGGTGCGGCCAATGGGCTGGTCCGGATAGGCGACCTCCTGCAGCCAGTCGAAGATGATGTCGTCGGGCGTGTCCAGCGCCTGACCGATCTCCTGCAGGATCACACCGCGCTCGGTCTCGATCTCGTGGTCCTCGAACAGGGGGTTCAGCAGGATGTCCGCGATCACGTCGAGCCCGAGGCCCACATCCGATTCCAGTACGCGCGCGTAATAGGCCGTGGCCTCGCGGCTGGTGTAGGCATTGATATAGCCGCCCACGTCTTCGATCGCCTCGGCGATCTGCAGGGAGGTGCGGGTTTCTGTGCCCTTGAAGGCCATATGCTCCAGAAAATGCGCGATGCCGTTCTGGGTTTCTTCCTCGTGCCGGCCGCCGGCGTTCACCCAGATCCCGACGGACGCGCTGGCCAGCCCCGGCATGTGTTCGGTGACGACGCGAAAGCCGTTGGACAACGTGTGCAGTTCGATGGTCAAATCTTGATCCGGTCCTTGATGATGCCTTGAATCGCCGCGAGGTCGTGGACGCTGCGCGTGATCCGTTCCGGGCGGTCATACAGGTCCGCCATGCGCGGGGGCAAGGGGGGGTGGATGCCGGTCGCCCGCTCCACCGCTGCCGGAAACTTCGCCGGGTGCGCGGTGGCGAGCGTGACCATCGGCACCGGACCCAGGTGCCTTTCGCCGACATGCACGCCGACCGCGGTGTGGGGACACAGCAATTCGCCATGTTGCGCCAGATAGCGGGCAATGGTGTCGGACGTCTCCTGCTCTGACACCCGGCCAGAGGCGTAGGTCTCTCTCAGCGCGTCGATGGCGCCCTGACTGACGGTGAAACCGCCCCGCTTCAGGTCGTCCATCTGGTCCGCAACGGCGGCGCCGTCCTGCCCATAGGCGTAAAAGAGCGCGCGTTCGAAGTTCGACGAGACCTGAATGTCCATCGACGGGCTGATGGTCGGCGTAACGCTGTCCTTGGTATAGGCTCCGGTTTCCAGTGTCCGGTGCAGGATGTCGTTGGAATTGGTCGCAACGATCAGTTGATCGATCGGCAGGCCCATCCGCTTCGCGATGTAACCGGCGAAGATGTCTCCGAAATTTCCGGTCGGCACGGTAAAGCTGACGGTGCGGTGCGGGGCCCCAAGGCTGACGGCGGCCGTGAAGTAATAGACGACCTGCGCCAGCACCCGGCCCCAGTTGATCGAGTTCACGCCCGCGAGCCGCACCTCCTCGCGGAAGGCGAAGTCGTTGAACATGTCCTTGACCAGAGCCTGACAGCCGTCGAAGTCACCGTCCACCGCAATGGCGTGGACATTGGATTCGGTCGGCGTCGTCATCTGGCGCCGTTGCACCTCGCTGACGCGGCCATGCGGGTAGAGGATGAAAACATCGACCGCATCCAGCCCGCGGAACGCCTCGATCGCCGCCGACCCGGTATCGCCAGAGGTGGCGCCCACGATGGTCACGCGACTGCCGGACCGGGCAAGGGCCGCCTGGAACATCTGACCGATCAGCTGCATGGCAAAGTCCTTGAACGCCAGCGTCGGGCCGTGGAACAGCTCCAGCAGGAAATGGTTCGCATCAAGCTGCACCAAAGGCGCCCGGGCCGCGTGGCCGAAACCCGCGTAGGCCTTGGCGATGAGGTCACGGAATTCCGCATCGGTGAAGGTGTCGCCGATAAAGGGGCGCATGACGGTGAATGCCACCTCCTCGTAGCTTTGCCCCGCCATCGCGGCGATCTGATCCGCGGTCAGCGACGGGATGCTTTCCGGGACATAGAGGCCGCCGTCGCGTGCGAGGCCGGTCAGCATCGTGTCCTCGAAGGACAGCACCGGGGCCCGTCCGCGAGTGGAGATGTAGCGCATGTCAGGCGTCCTTTCTGGTCGTGCGATGGATCAGCAGTCCGGTCATCAGCGCCCAGCCGATGGCCAGCATGAACCATGTGATGGCATAGCCGAGGTGATCGTTCGGGATACCTTCGGTCCCGACGGGCATCGGCACTGTCGGACTCTCGGGCAAGATGCGGCGGGCCACTAGCAGCAGCGGTTCCGCCTGCAGGACCTCTGCCATCGCCGGCAGGTCGCGGGCAAACCAGATCCCCGTCTTCTCGTCCGGCGCCGGCGTCCAGCTGTCTGCCTCGTCCGGCCACAGCAGGTTGCCGGTGACGGTCAGGTCGCCCGTGGGCAATGCGGCGCCGCGGTCGTCGAGGCTCAGAAATCCCAGATCGACGACGATCTTGTGACCGTCGTCCGTGCGGAACCCGGTGATCGTACGGTAGCCCGCCCCGTTCTCTGCCGTGCTGACAAGGACCGAGAGTGTTTGCCCCGTGATATGTCCCGTCGCGACGACGGGCAGGTATTCGTCCGCCACCGGGTCAGCGTCATCCGGCAGCGGGACCGGCGGCGCCACGATGGTCGCGGTGATCTGGTCTAAGATCTCTGTCTTCCACGCCAGCCGCTGCACCTGCCAGACGCCCAGCGCGATCAGCACGCCGCAGCCGACGACGCCCATCAACAGGGGAAAGAAGATGCGGCGCAGCATGGGCGGGATCAACCTCTGGTCAGACCACGTTGCCTTATCCGGTTTGCCGGACGGGGTGAAGGTGCGGGCAGGCACAAAAAAGGCGGCCCGTCGGGGCCGCCTTTTCATGATGTCATGCCGGGCCGTTCAGCCACCCCAGATGTAGACGGAGGCGAAGAGGAACAGCCACACAACGTCGACGAAGTGCCAGTACCAGGCCGCGGCCTCGAACCCGACGTGCTTTTCAGGGGTGAAGTGTCCGGCATAGACGCGGAACAGGCAGACCAGCAGGAAGATCGTGCCGATGATGACGTGGAAGCCGTGAAAGCCCGTCGCCATAAAGAAGTTCGCGCCATAGACGTTGCCCGCAAGGCCAAAGGCCGCGTGGGAGTATTCGTAGGCTTGAAAGAGGGTGAAGAGCGCGCCCAGCGCCACGGCCAGCATCAGGCCCCACTTCATGTCCTGACGGTTGTTTTCGTGCACCAGCGCGTGGTGCGCCCAGGTTGCCGCAGCACCGGAACACAGCAGGATCAGCGTATTGATCAGAGGCAGGTGCCAGGGGTCGAAGGTCTCGATCCCGACGGGCGGCCAGACGCCATCGACGGCCGGATAGTTCGGCCCCAGCGGATACATCGCGTTCTTGAAGAACGACCAGAACCACGCGGCGAAGAACATGACTTCGGACATGATGAACATGATGAAGCCGTAGCGCAGGCCGATCCGCACGGCGGGCGTGTGATCGCCGACCTGGCTTTCGGTCACGACTTCGGACCACCACGCGTACATCGTGTACAGCACCAGTGCCAGACCCACGAAAAAGGCATAGGGCCCGTGGTCGTGCATCCAGAGCACCGCGCCGAACAGCATGATGAAACCACCCAGCGCGCCGGCAAACGGCCAGATGGACGGCGGAAGGATATGGAAGTCGTGGTTCTTTTCGTGGGCCATGTCTCGAATTTTCCCTGAGGCTGGTCGCTGTCGCTAGTTGCTGTCTATGGCGGGGGCGGGATCGGTTGTCAAAAGATTAGCATCGACAGCGGCCTGCTGGCTGCCTTCGGGCAAATCGATTTCATAGAAAGTATAACCGAGTGTGATCGTATGGGCGTATTTCGCGTCCCGGTCGTCCACGATGGCCGGGTCGACGTAGAAACTGACCGGCATCTGCACCGTCTCTCCCGGTTGCAGGACCTGTTCGGTAAAGCAGAAGCAATCGATCTTGTCGAAGAAGCCGCCAGCCTCGTAGGGCGTCACGTTGTAGGCCGCCTGCCCCGCGATGACGCGATCGGTCGGGTTGTGCGCCTCGTAGAAGGCGAGCCCGGTCTCGCCGATGCGCAGCGTCATCTCGCGCTGAACGGGCTTGAAGGTCCACGGCATCTCGCGGTCGGTCGAGGCGTCGAAGCGGATCTTGATGGTCTGGTCGAGGATCGTGTCGGACCCCGCCTCTGCCACGTTGGTGATGCCGCCGAAGCCCGTCACCTTGCAGAACCACGAATAGAACGGCACGGAGGCCCAGGCGAGCCCGCCCATCACCAGAACGACGCCGACGAGTTGAGCCAGCGTGCGGTTTGGACCCTTCAGACGCGGGAACAGCATCAGTTCGTGCCCTCCGGTGCGGCCTCGGGGGCTGTCTCGGGCAGGTTTTCCGGCAGGATCTGGGGGCGGACGACATGATCGAAGGTCTCGAAACTGCGCAGGTCACCCAGTTGCAGGACCTTCACCACGGTCAGGCCAAAGACGATGGCAATGAACCCCAGCAGCAACAGACCCACACCGATGTTACGGCCCCGGCGGCGGGTATGGATCTCGTGTTCGACCTGAATTGCCATGTCAAAGGCCCCCGATGTGATTGGCGCGCAGCGCGGCCTCGATCAGGAGGGCGCCGAAATGCGCGAAGAGGTAGTAGAGCGAAACCTTGAAGGTCTTGATCTCGACCTTGTACTTGTCCGCCTCGGCCTGTGCCTCGTCCCGGCGCCAGATGTCGTAGCAGCCCTTCAGGAACCAGGCATTGAAGACCACGGCGACGGCCAGATAGACCGGTCCGCCGATGGAGGTGAAGCCCAGGCCCAGCGCCACGGCCACAAGCGGCAGGCAATAGGCGAGGACATGGTTGCGGGTGACGCGGCGACCGTGGGTTTCGGTCAGCATCGGCACGCCGGCGTCGCCGTAGTCGGTCTTGACGAACAGGGCCAGCGCCCAGAAGTGCGGCGGCGTCCACATGAAGATCAGCCCGAACATCAGCACCGATTCGATGCTGACCCCGCCCGTGGCGACGGCCCAGCCGATCATCGGGGGAAATGCGCCTGCGGCGCCGCCGATCACGATGTTCTGCGGCGTCGCCCGCTTCAGCCACATCGAATAGATCACGGCGTAGAAGAAGATGGTAAAGGCCAACAGTCCCGTCGCCACGGCATTCGTCGCCAGCCCCAGCAGCAGGATCGCGAAGAAGGACAGCGCAAGGCCCAGACCCAGCGCCTCGCCCGGCTGGACCCGACCGTCGGGAATCGGGCGCTTCGCCGTCCGGCGCATGGCGGCGTCGATGTCGGCATCCCACCACATGTTCAGCGCGCCCGACGCCCCTGCCCCGACCGCGATGCACAGGATCGCGACGAAGCCGATGAAGGGGTGCACGGGCACGGGCGCAACCAGCAGGCCGACCAGGGCCGTGAACACCACCAGCGACATCACGCGCGGTTTCAGCAGGGCGAAGTAATCGCCCATCTGCGCCTCGTAGACGGTATCCGGTGTGGTTTCGTGCAGGCTCATGTCGGACATGGTTGGCGCCTTCGGCAGCTCTGAAAAAGATGTCGCGACCCGGCGTCAGCCGGGTCGGACAATGGTTCGGACGTCCCTGCGGACCGCGCGGCAATCAGACGCCGTTCTGGACCTTCGCCTCTTCCAGCCAGGCATCGTAGGCCTCCTGGCTGACGACCTTCACCGTGATCGGCATGAAGGCATGGTCCTTGCCGCAAAGTTCGGAGCATTGACCGAAGTAGATGCCTTCCTTGTCGGGGTTGAACCACAGCTGCGCCAGACGGCCCGGCACGGCGTCCTGCTTCACGCCGAAGGCGGGCACCGTCCAAGAGTGGATCACGTCGGCGCCGGTCAATTGCATCACGACGGTCTTGCCGACCGGCAGGACGATCGGCTGGTTTGTCGCCAGCTTGTACAGGTCGTCGGAATAGCCATAGTCGGCCAGTTCCTCGGGGGCGAGCATGAAGCTTTCGAACGCCACGCCGTCGTCGACGTATTCGTAGCCCCAGTACCACTGGTAGCCCGTCACCTTGATGGTGATGTCACCTTCCGGAATTTCCTGCTGGTTGAACAGCACCGGAAGGGAAAATGCACCGATGAAGACCAGGACGATGATCGGCACCACGGTCCAGGCGATTTCCAGCGGGCTGTTGTGGGTGAAGCCGGCGGGATTGGGGTTGGACTTGCGGTTGAACTTGATGAAGACCCAGATCATCAGGCCGGTCACGAACAGCACGATCGCCGTGATGATCCACAGCAGCATGCCATCCAGCCAGTGCACGTCGCGCGCGATGCTGGTCGCCGCTTCCTGAAAGCCGATTCCGCCCTGGTGCGGCGCGCCGATCACGGGCAGTTCCACGTTCACGTCCTGCGCGCGGGCCGCGGCACCGGCCAGTGTCAGACAGGTGGTGGCCCAGGCCGTCTTGGCGAAATTGCTCAATCGCATGTCATTCCCTTATGATATCGCGCCGGGTTTTGCCCTGCGGCGTGACGACGGTGCGACGTCGGTGCCATGGCGGCCGCCGCACAATCCCGTTGTATCCTGCCGTGCGTGTCCCATATCCTGAAGGACAACTCAAGAACCACGATTGCGGCAAAGGGACGCTTTGGCGCGGCTGCGTGGTCATAACGTCCCGATCCTAGGATGCCCTCCATGACAGACGACCGCTTTCGCCCCTTCGACACGCATCTCGATCAGGACACGGCCCTCGCCCTGCTGCGCGAGGCGACGTTCGGCGCCGACGACGGAGAGCTCTTCATCGAACGCAGGCGTTCGGAAAGCCTGCTGCTTGACGATGGCCGGGTAAGGACTGCAGGCTACGACGCCTCCGAAGGTTTCGGTCTGCGCGCCGTCTGCGGCGAGCGGGCGGGCTATGCCCATGCCACCACGATCGACGAGGCCGCCCTGCGCCGCGCGGTCGGCACCGCGCGGCTGGCCGTGGGCGACGGCGGCGGAACGTTGGCAGAGGGCCCGCAGGGCACGAACCTCAAGCTTTACAGCGATGTCGACCCGGTGGCCGAGGCGAGCTTTCCGGCCAAGATCGATCTGCTGCGCCAGATCGATTCCTTCGCCCGCGATCTCGACCCCCGGGTCGTGCAGGTCAGCGCCTCGCTCGCCGCATCCCAGCAAGAGGTCGTGATCCTGCGCCCCGAAGGCACGCTTGTCACAGACATCCGCCCGATGAGCCGCATCAACATCAGCATCATCGTCGAACAGAATGGCCAACGCGAAAGCGGCAGCATGGGCGGCGGAGGGCGCGCCTCCCTGATCGGACTGATCGAGACGGCGCACTGGCAGGGCGTCGCCCGCGAGGCGCTGCGCATCGCCCTCGTCAACCTCGAAGCAGAGCCCGCCCCCGCCGGCGTGATGGACGTCGTCCTCGGCCCCGGCTGGCCCGGCATCCTGTTGCACGAGGCGATCGGCCATGGGCTGGAGGGCGATTTCAACCGCAAGGGGTCCAGTGCCTTTGCCGGCCTGATGGGCCAGCAGATCGCGGCGAAGGGCGTCACCGTGCTGGACGACGGCACGATTCCGGATCGCCGCGGGTCGATCACCGTCGACGACGAAGGCACGCCATCGGCCCGCAACGTGCTGATCGAGGACGGCGTGCTGACCGGCTACATGCAGGACCGCCAGAACGCGCGCCTGATGGGCGTCGCACCGACCGGCAACGGGCGCCGCGAATCCTACGCCCATGCGCCGATGCCGCGGATGACGAACACCTACATGCTGGCGGGCGATACGGCGCCCGAAAGCCTCGTGGCCGACCTCAGGGACGGGATCTACGCCGTGGGATTCGGCGGCGGTCAGGTCGACATCACGAACGGCAAGTTCGTGTTTTCCTGCACCGAAGCCTACCGCGTGAAGGACGGCGTCGTCGGTCGCCCCATCAAGGGGGCCACGCTGATCGGCGACGGGGCGACGGCGCTGCGAAAGATCCGCGGAATCGGCAACGATCTGGCGCTCGATCCCGGCATCGGCAACTGCGGCAAGGCCGGCCAGTGGGTGCCTGTCGGCGTCGGCCAGCCCAGCCTGCTGATCGGCGGCCTGACGGTCGGCGGTTCGGCCTGACGCCCTGCACGTGCCCTCCCCGACATTGATTCAGCTTCCGTTAACGCTTTCGATTCTAGTCTGCTTCTGCAGCTAGGCGAAGGTTCGGATTGAAAGTGGCGTCTCACCCGCTCCCCAACGTACCCCCCCGGGATGACCCGCGGCTTCAGAACCTTCGCCTGTTGCGGTCCCGGCGCGTCGGCCCCACGACCTATCGCCGGCTGATCGCCGAACACGGGTCCGCCGCCGCGGCCCTGGCCGCGCTGCCCGCCATCGCCGCCGCCGCCGGCGTCACCGATTACGAGGTCTGTCCGCCGGGTGTCGTCGCGGCAGAGATGAAGGCCGGTCATGCCGCAGGCGCCCGGCTGCTGCTGCAGGGCGATCCGGACTGGCCGTCGGGGATCGACGACCTTACGGACGCGCCGCCCCTGCTCTGGGGCCTTGGCCGGACCGACCTGCTGTCGCGTCCGATGATCGCCATGGTGGGCGCGCGCAATGCGTCATCGCTCGGCACGCGCATGGCACGGGCGATGGCGGCCGACCTTACGGCTGCGGGCTTCGTCGTCGTCTCGGGACTTGCCCGGGGCATCGATGCCGCCGCCCACGATGCCGCTTTGGCCGGCGGCACCGTCGCCGTTCTCGCCGGCGGCGTCGACGTGATCTACCCGGCCGAAAACGCCGACCTCGCCCACCGAATCGCGGTGCAGGGTCTGCGCCTGTCGGAAATGCCGATGGGGCTGCAACCGCAGGCGCGGCACTTTCCCGCGCGCAACCGCATCATCGCCGGCCTGTCCCGCGCCGTCATCGTGGTCGAGGCTGCGGCCAAGTCCGGCAGCCTCATAACGGCCCGGAACGCGCTGGACCAGCACCGGGACGTGCTGGCGGTGCCCGGCCACCCGTTCGACGCCCGCGCCGCTGGCTGCAACATGCTGATCCGGGACGGCGCACTGCTCGTCCGCTCCGCCGCCGACGTGATCGAGGCTTTGGGCACCCTGCCCGCGCGGGTCGCGCCGCCGCTGACCTTGCCGGACCATCCCCCCGCCCCCCGCCGCACCCTGCAAGAGTCTGCGGCCCTGCACAGTCAGATCCTCGATCGCCTCGGGTCCGCGCCGGTGGCGGAAGACCAGCTGATCCGCGATCTGGGAAGCCCGGCGCCGCTCGTCGCACCGGTCCTGATCGACCTCGAACTCGACGGACGGATCGCACGATCGGCGGGCGGTCTGCTGTCCCGTGTCAGTTGACGGTGCATCTTTCAAAAATTTTTATGTGCGATAGCAATTACTTGAAGGAAACCGCCGATCTTCGGACTGGCGAACGAAGCCCGCATTGACAACTTAGGGCCAAGCCGCCCATGTTGCGCGGCCAGTGCGCACCCCAGTCAAAGCAAGGTTTCCCCATGCCCGTCGTCGTTGTCGAATCCCCGGCGAAAGCCAAGACGATCAACAAGTATCTGGGCAGCGACTACACCGTGCTGGCATCCTACGGCCACGTCCGCGACCTGCCGCCCAAGAATGGATCCGTCCTGCCCGACGACGACTTTACCATGATCTGGGAGGTCGCTAGCGACAGCAAGAAACACATCAAGGCGATCGTCGACGCACTGAAGGAAGACCCCAACCTGATCCTCGCCACCGACCCTGACCGAGAGGGCGAGGCGATCTCCTGGCATCTGCAGGAGGAACTGAACAACAAGCGCGGCCTGAAGATCCAGACCGCCAGCCGCGTCGTCTTCAACGCGATCACCAAATCCGCTGTGACGGAGGCGATGAAGGCGCCGCGGCAGGTCGACAAGCCGTTGGTCGACGCGTACCTCGCCCGCCGCGCGCTGGACTACCTCGTCGGCTTCAACCTCTCTCCGGTGCTATGGCGCAAGCTGCCGGGGGCAAAGTCTGCCGGCCGCGTGCAATCGGTCTGTCTGCGCCTGATCGTCGAGCGCGAGATGGAGATCGAGGCCTTCCGCAATCAGGAATACTGGACGGTCCGGGCGATCCTGCAGAACCCGCGCGGCGCCGAATACGAGGCGCGCCTGACCGTGCTGGGCGGCAAGCGGCTGGACAAGTTCGACCTGTCGAACGCCACGCAGGCGGAAATGGCCGTGCAGGCGATCAACAGCCGCGATCTGACCGTCCAGAACGTCGAAGCCAAGCCCGCATCGCGCAACCCCAGCCCGCCGTTCATGACATCCACCCTCCAGCAGGAGGCAAGCCGCAAGTTCGGGATGGGCGCCAAGCAGTGCATGAGCGTGGCGCAGCGGCTCTATGAATCCGGCCTCATCACCTACATGCGGACCGACGGCATCGACATGGCGCCAGAGGCGGTGACCGGCGCGCGCGACGCGATCAAGGCGAAGTTCGGCGACAAATACGTCCCGAAGGACCCGCGCGTCTACAAGAACAAGGCCAAGAACGCGCAGGAGGCGCACGAATGCGTCCGCCCGACCGACATGATGGTCGATGCGAGCCAGGCCGACATCAAGGACGCAGACCAGCGCAAGCTCTACGATCTGATCTGGAAGCGGACACTGGCCAGCCAGATGGAAGCGGCCCGGATGGAGCGGACGACCGTCGACGTCGGGTCCAAGGACGGGCAGGTCATGCTGCGCGCCAACGGTCAGGTCATGCTTTTCGACGGCTTCCTGCGCGTCTACGAGGAAGGCCGCGACGACACCGAGGACGAGGACAGCAAGCGCCTGCCGCAGATCGAACAGGGCGAGGCGGCGAAGAAGCAGTCGGTGGACAGCGAACAGCACTTCACCCAGCCCCCGCCCCGCTACACCGAGGCGACGCTGGTCAAGCGGATGGAAGAGCTCGGCATCGGCCGGCCGTCGACCTATGCCAGCATCGTCACGACGATCCAGGATCGCGGCTACGTCGAGAAGGACAAGAATCGCCTGATCCCGCAGGACAAGGGGCGGCTGGTGACGGCGTTCCTGTCGAACTACTTCCACCGCTACGTCGAATACGACTTCACCGCCGATCTCGAGGATCAGCTCGACAAGGTCAGCGCCGGCGACGCGGACTACAAGAAGCTGCTCGAACGGTTCTGGCGCGATTTTTCCGCCGCCATCGCCGAAACCGCCGACCTGCGCATCGGCGAGGTATTGGACAAGATCAACGAGGTGCTGGAACCGCACCTCTTCCCCGATCCCGGCGACGGCACCGACCCGCGCCTCTGCCCGAACTGCGGCGAGGGGCGTCTGTCGATGCGCACCGCACGTTCCGGCGGGGCCTTCATCGGTTGTTCGAACTACCCCGAATGCCGCTACACCCGCCCCTTCGGCCCACCCGATCCCGAGGCCGAGAAGTCCGCGATCCCGCCCGACGGCAAGCTGCTGGGCGAGGATCAGGGCGACGAGATACGCATCTTCAAGGGCCGTTTCGGTCCCTTCGCCCAGCGTGGTGCCGCGACCGAGGAACAGCCGAAGCCGCCGCGCCAGTCCGTGCCCGCCGCGTGGGAGCCGGAGGAGGTCACGCTGGAACAGGCCGTCCGCCTGCTCGCCCTGCCCCGCCTGATCGGCCCCCACCCGGAGGACGGCGTGAACGTCTGGGCCAACATCGGACGCTACGGCCCCTACCTGAAACACGCCGAGACGACCTCGGACCGGGGCGGCACGAATGCCAACCTCGAGGGGCTGGAGGATGTCTGGACCGTCGGCATGAATCACGCCGTGCAATTGCTGGCCGAAAAGGTCGCCAGCCGGGGGTCGCGCGGCAAGGCGGCGACGCCGTTGCGCGAGCTGGGCGAACACCCGCAGGCCGGTGGCCCCGTCAACATCTACGACGGCAAATACGGGCCCTACGTGAAATGGGACAAGCTGAACGCGACGATCCCCGACACCGTCGCACCGGACGACCTGACGCTCGCGCAGGCGGTCGATCTGCTGGATGAACGCGCCGCCAAAGCCGGGAAGCCGAAGCCCGGTGCCAAGAAAAAGGCCGCGCCGAAGAAGACTGCTGCCAAGAAGGCGACCGGGACTGCAAAGACCGCCACGAAGACCGCGGCCAAGAAACCGGCCGCCAAGGCGACCACAGCCAGAAAGGCTGCGCCCAGGAAAACCGCGGCGAAGGCCAAGGCCGGGTCTGCGGCCCCCGATGACAGCGATGGCGACGTCTTCGAATAGACGCGCGGCCTCATCAGATTGACATTGCCCGGTGCGCCTTGCAGGCTCGCCGGGCAATTCATTTTTGAGGGTGCGAGATGAAGAAAGTCTATGGCTCTGCCGCCGAGGCGCTGGACGGTCTGCTGACCGATGACATGCTGATCGCTGCGGGGGGCTTTGGCCTGTGTGGCATCCCCGAGCTGCTGCTGGCCGCCATCAAGGACTCCGGCGTCAAGGGTCTGACATTCGCGTCCAACAACGCGGGCGTGGACGATTTCGGCATCGGCATCCTGTTGCAGACCAAGCAGGTCAAGAAGATGATATCTTCCTACGTCGGTGAAAACGCCGAATTTATGCGCCAGTATCTGGCAGGAGAGCTGGAGGTCGAGTTCAACCCGCAAGGCACGCTGGCGGAGCGGATGCGCGCCGGCGGTGCCGGCATTCCGGGCTTCTACACCAAGACCGGCGTCGGCACCCAGATCGCAGAGGGCAAGGAGCACAAGGATTTCGACGGCCAGACCTATATCCTCGAACGCGGTATCGTCGCTGAACTGTCCATCGTGAAGGCGTGGAAGGCCGATGCGACCGGCAACCTCGTCTTCCGCAAGACGGCCCGCAACTTCAACCCGCCCGCCGCCATGTGTGGCCGCGTCTGCGTGGCAGAGGTCGAGGAGATCGTCCCGACCGGCAGCCTCGGCGGCGACGAGATCCACCTGCCCGGCGTCTACGTCCACCGCATCATTCAGGGCGAGCACGAAAAGCGCATCGAACAGCGCACCACCCGCAAGAAGGAGTCCGCATAATGCCTTGGGATCGCAACCAGATGGCGGCACGGGCCGCGCAGGAACTGCAGGACGGCTGGTACGTCAACCTTGGCATCGGCATCCCGACCATGGTCAGCAACTACATCCCCGACGGGGTCGAGGTGACGTTGCAGTCCGAAAACGGCATGCTGGGCATGGGCGCCTTCCCGATCGAGGGCGAAGAGGATGCCGACCTCATCAACGCCGGCAAGCAGACGATCACAGAACTGCCGCAGACCGCGTTCTTCGATTCCGCGACCTCTTTCGGCATGATCCGCGGCGGCAAGATCGCGATGGCGATCCTTGGCGCGATGGAAGTGGCCGAAAACGGCGATCTCGCGAACTGGATGATCCCCGGCAAGCTGGTCAAGGGCATGGGCGGCGCCATGGACCTCGTCGCCGGCGTGCAACGTGTGGTCGTTGTCATGGACCACGCCAACAAGCACGGCGAGTCGAAGGTGCTGAAGTCCTGCACCCTGCCCCTGACCGGGGCGGGCGTGGTGGACCGGATCATCACCAACCTCGGCGTGCTCGATGTCGTCGAGGGTGGCTTGCGCATCGTCGAAACCGCCGACGGCGTGAGCGAGCAGGAGCTGCGCGACGCGACGGAGGCGACGATTGTCGCCTGAGGTCGGGCACGAGACCAGCGGCAGCAAGGGCCGCTGGTTCATCGACCACGGGGACGGCATCAGCGAACTGACCTATTCCATCCTTTCGCCGGATCAGGTCATCGCCGACCACACCGAAGTGGCCTCCGGACACGAGGGTCAGGGCATCGGGCTGAAGATGCTCGAAGCCTTCATCGCCGATGCCCGCGCGCGGGGCTACCGGATCGTGCCGCTTTGCCCCTTTGTGAACGCGCAGCGGCGCAAGCACCCCGAATGGGCGGACGTCTTCGCGGTCTAGGACCGGTTGACCGCAAAGACGCAGCCGTCGGACACCAGTTCCGGCGGCGTCAGGCACAGGCCCCTCGCCACGGCGAAGGCGGCCAGCACCTTCGGCACATAGCCGCGGGTTTCCGGAAAGGGCGGCACGCCCTTCGCGTCACGCACCGATCCCTCGCCCGCATTGTAGCCGGCCAGCACAAGAATCGGATCGTCGTTGAACTTGTTCATCAGCCAGTCAAGGTAGGCCACCCCGCCCCTGATGTTCTGCGCGGGCGACATGCTGTCGGCCACGCTGAATCGCGCGGCGGTGTCGGGCATCAGCTGCATCAGCCCCTGCGCGCCGGAACGGCTGACCGCCTGCGCATTGCCGGCGCTTTCCACGCTGATCAGCGCCAGCACCAGCGCCGGGCTGACCTTGGTGCCGACGGTCGCCTTGAGGATCTCGATCCCATGCAGGGCGGCGATGTCCTGCAGCGTCTGCAGCCGCGGCGTCGGCACCGCCTTGCCGCTCGGCGGTTCCGCGATGACGCCCAACGCCTGCTGCAGCCGCCCCGGCCCGGTCGCCGCCAGATCGGGAGAGATCGTCGACCAGAACCAGTCAAGGCCGGACGGTTGCGGTGCGATGGCGATCGCCCCGTCCGGCGTCGCTACGGGCTTCGGTCGGCTCGGGCGCAATGTGGCCGGCGTCGCCGTGGGATCGACCTGCACCGTGATGCGCGCGCCCTGCGACCGGGGCACGCCGATCCGCTTGAAGGTGAAGTCCGGCTGCAGCCGATCCTCGGCCTGCGCCGACACGGCCCACAGACAAAGCCCGACCGCCGCCAGTCCTCTGGTCATCGTGATCATCGTCCGGGTCCTGCTCGACACCTTGTTTGCAGTGATCGTGTCAGGTTGAAGGCGGCAGGACCACGTCTCCGTGCACAATCCGCAAATTTCGTCGCCATTCGACGCAAACGCGCAACGCCGGGCCGCTCGTCTTGACCTGCACCAAAGCGAATAAATCCGTTTGCTCAATACCTTGGGACGTATCGGGACAAATGGCCCGCCGCACGCAAAATCGAACGAATCAGGCCAAACTTACGACGCAATCGGACGGCTATATGAGTCCATCCAAGACGGGGAGCGGGCCATGACGAGGCCGGCACGTGACGATCCGGCGAGGGATGCTAATGCAAGCGATACCCTGAGGAGGGAACACACATGCTGAACTTCATCAAAAACTTCCGCAACGACGAAGACGGTGCCGTGACCGTCGACTGGGTCGTCCTGACCGCCGCCATCGTCGCGCTGGGCCTGCTGGTCGGCACGCAAATGAAAACCGCCATCACCGCGAAGACTGGTGTGATCGCGTCTGAGATGACGAAAACGGACTCCACCTCTACCGCTACCGGTACGAACGGCGGCTCATAATTAATCACGACTGATCTCGTCGGCCGCGTCACAGTGTGACGCGGCCGATCACATTCAACCGCTGTCCAAGATGACCATTTGTTCGCCACAACATGCTCTTAATGCCATGCCGAAACCGACGGCAAAGGGACGGCAAAGGAATAGACCATGCAGGATATTTTAACATATTTCTTGAAATCTGACGATGGTGCCGTGACCGTCGATTGGGTGGTTCTGACGGCCGCGGTTGTCGGCCTAGGACTTATGGCAGGTCTTGCAGTAAAACCGAGCGTAGAAAATAAATCGAATGAAATCGCAGATAGTTTGGCTATAGCAGCAACATATCCATAAGGCTGTCTAAATCCACGTCCGGCTCGGTAGCTTCGCCGGATTTCACTCCGCTTTATCATCAGGAATAAATTAATGCGCTTAGTTTTTAGTTTGGTCCTGGCCCTTGGCATTGCACTAGCAGGCTTTGCTGTCTACATGGTCAAGGGCTATGTGGCCGACACCGAAAGCGCCCTGCTCGCCGAACGGGCCCGCACAGCGCAGGTGGTCGAAACCGTTGATGTCTTGGCAGTGTCGAAACCGCTTGCCTTCGGCGACACCCTGTCTACCGACGATATCGTCGTCGTCAAGTATGCCAAATCCTTTCTCCCGCAAGGCACCTTCGCCACGAAGGAAGACCTCTTTCCAGAAGGTCTGGACCAGTCCCGCAGCGTGCTGCGCCCGATGGAGGTGAACGAGGTCGTCTTGGCCTCGAACGTCACTGCACCCGGTCAGATCGCCAGCATCACGCAGCAACTGCGGCCGATGATGCGCGCTTTCACGATCCGCGTCGACGCCTCCACCGCCGTATCTGGCTTCCTGCGACCCGGCAACCGCGTGGACATCTACTGGACCGGCAAGGTCAGCCCGAACGCCGCGGACGAGACGCATCTAATCGGTAGCTCCATTGAGCTGATCGCCATCGACCAGAGCACAGACCGCAACAAGATCGACACTGCGATCCCCAGCACTGTGACCGTTCAGGTCAGCGCCGACGACGTGGCCCGACTGGCCCAAGCGCAATCCGAAGGCAAGCTGAGCCTGTCGCTGGTCGGATCAGACTCGGCGCAGAACGTGGTGGCGG
This sequence comes from Loktanella atrilutea, assembly GCF_900128995.1. Lineage (GTDB taxonomy): Bacteria > Pseudomonadota > Alphaproteobacteria > Rhodobacterales > Rhodobacteraceae > Loktanella > Loktanella atrilutea. Next base: position 206,588 of record NZ_FQUE01000006.1, read on the forward strand.
ATGGCGAGCAGGCGATCACCCTGCCCAAGGCGCCCGAGGCCCCCGTCGTGGTGGCAGAGGTTCCCGCCGAAGCCCCCGCCGCCCCGAAAAGCTGCTACACCACCGTGCGTCGCGGGACCGAGAAGGTGCAGATGGAAATCGCCTGCACGAACTGATCCAGATCAGTCCGCACCATAAGGTACAAGGGTTTCAGGGCCGGTGGTAACGCCGGCCCGATGCCGTGGGGCACCCCGCAAAAATTGCGACCTGTTGCCCGATACCCACATCAAGCCCGCCCCGCAAACCATTGATTCTTGCAATGATCGCGGGGCCGGGTCATGGTGGGCACAATGACGGAAACAATTTCCGCTGACGCGTGATCGGAGAGGCAGGTCACAATGAGCTATGACAGATTCATGAAGGCCGCCCTGGCGAGCCTGATGCTCGCCCTTGCGACGGCAGCACCGGCCGGGGCCGAGACCCTTCGCGTTGTCACCGGGTCCGCATCCGCCCCCCTCGCCGTTCCGATGAACCGCGCGATCGTAGTCGAAAGCGACGAACCCTTCACTGAAATCTCGATCGCCAATCCCGGGATTGCCGACATCTCTTCGCTGTCGGACCGGACGATCTATCTGCTGGGCAAGGAGCCGGGGCGCACGACGATGACGATCCTCGGCGCCGACGGCCGCCTGATCAGCAACGTCGAGGTGCAGGTCACGCCCGACATCGCGGAATTCAAGGAACGTCTGGAACAGATCCTGCCGGGCGAACCGATCGAAGTCCGCACCGCCAATAACGGCATCGTGCTGTCGGGCACCGTCAGCAGCACTGCCCGTCTGGACCGGGCGCTGGAACTGGCAGAGCGTTACGCGCCGGAACGCGTGTCCAACCTGATGAGCGTCGGCGGCACCCAGCAGGTCATGCTGAAGGTCCGCTTCGCGGAAATGCAGCGCAGCGTCAGCAAGTCGCTGTCCTCCTCCGTCGCGGCGCAGGGCACGACGCTGAACGGCAACCTCGGCACGACCGGCGGCACCGGCAATCTTGTCTCGTCCGGCGCCATCGGCAACACCTTCAACGGGTCGGTCCCCGCCACGAACGCCAACAACGGCGCCTTTCTCTTCGGCTTCAATGCCGGCGGGCTGGAGGTTGGCATCCTGCTTGAAGCACTGGAATCCCGCGGCGTCGTGCGCACGCTGGCCGAACCCAACCTGACGGCCCTGTCGGGGCAAGAAGCGAAGTTCCTCGCCGGTGGCGAATATCCCGTCCCGGTCGCGCAGGACGGCGGCCAGATCTCTGTCGAATTCAAGCCCTTTGGTGTGGAACTGACCTTCGTGCCCCGTGTCGTCGACGGCGACATCATCAATCTCGAACTGATGGCGGCGGTGTCATCCATCGATCCGGCCAACGGCTTCACCTCGAACGGCTTTACCGTGAACGCCTTCAAGCGGCGGGAAACCTCGACCACGGTCGAGATGCGCGACGGCGAGAGCTTCGCCATCGCGGGCCTGCTGTCCGACGATTTCACCGACCTGAACGGTCAGGTGCCGTGGCTGGGCGATGTCCCCGTGCTGGGCGCCCTGTTCCGCAGCGTCGAATACAGCCGCCGACAGACCGAACTGGTCATCATCGTGACACCGCACCTCGTCACGCCGACCCGCGGGCAGGCGCTGGCCCTGCCTACGGACCGCGTTCAGCCGCCGTCAGAGAAGGACCTGTTCCTTTTTGGTCGCGTTGCCGCCTCCAACGCGCCCAAGGCCGGCGGCGCGGGTGAAGTCGCAAGACAGGACTTCAGCGGCTCCTACGGCTATGTGATGGAATGACGGGAGCAGGCGCGATGAAGACCATTGTGACGACGACAGCCGCCGCCCTGTCCCTGATGGGCTGCGCCCAAGAGGCGGGCACGCCGAATGTGTCGGCAAGCGCCGGTGCGGCCTATCTCGACCCCGCGTTCGGCAGCGCGACCGCGTTGAACGCTCAGGCTATGACCGATGCCGCCGGTGCCACCTCGGCCCTCGGGGCACGCTTCGCGGCAGAGGTCGACAGCACCGTGAACTTCGCCTTCAACTCCGCCCAACTGGACGCAACCGCGCAGACCGTGCTGGCGACGCAGGCAAACTGGATCCGCCAGTTCCCGGAAATTCGCTTCCGGGTCTACGGCTTCACCGACCTGGTCGGTTCGGCTGCCTACAACAAGCGGCTGGGCCTCGCCCGCGCCAACGCCGTCGTCGCCTACCTTGCCAGTCAGGGCATCAGCCGTTCCCGGCTCGAGGCGTTGGTGTCCTACGGAGAGACGCGCCCGGTCATTCCAACCGCCGCCCCCGAACGCCAGAACCGACGTGCCGTGACAGAAGTGTCCGGCTTCGTGAAGGGCTCGCCGATGCTGCTGAACGGCAAGTATGCGCAGGTGATCTTCCGCGAATATATCGCCAGCGCCGTTCCTGCACCGAACATCTCGGCCACCGTGACGTCGACCGCGGGAGGCGAGTAACGCGATTGCGATGCGCATCGTGCGGTGTGCATCGACAGTCCGGCCTTATCGTCCCCACCGTTGTGCCATATCGCACAATCACGCGGATTTCGTCCCAATCTGGACACGATTAGACGGCACAACCGCAGCAACGGGCGAGCCCTGTTCTGCAGGATGCAGGCAGGGCGAAAGCACCGGGTGATTGCGACGGGCCCCTCGCGGGTCCCTGACCTCACCCGCGCGGCGCCCCCATGCAAAGGACGTCGGTATGAGTAGCAACGCAGTTCTGAAATCCGAAAGCCCGGCCCTGATCGCCTGCACCGTCAGCCGTGACGTGCAGATCTTCGATCTGCTGATCGAAGACATGGAAGCAGCCCTTGGCGAACGCTGGGGCGACCTCAGCTTCACGGATGCGCTGACCTTCCTGCGGCAGCCCGAAGCGGCGGAACTGGAGTTTCTGGCCGTGGCCATGGACCACGCCGACGAGGACAACCTTGAACAGATCGCCTCGATCATCGGTGCGGCCAAGCGTCGCGACATCAAGGTCATCCTGATCACAGAGGACGTCAGCCCCGGCGCCCTGCACCAGCTTCTGCGCGAGGGTGGCGACGAATTCGTCCCCTACCCGCTACCGGAAAACGAGCTGGCCAATGCCATTGAACGGGTGCTGACACCCGCGGCGGAAATGCCCGTCGCGCCGGAACTGCAGAACAAGCTCAAGGCGACCGGGACACACGACGGCGTCGTCATTGCGGTGCACGGCATGGCCGGCGGCACCGGTGCCACCACGCTGGCCGTCAACCTCGCCTGGGAACTGGTCATGGCGGACAAGACCGCGCCGCCGCGCGTCTGCCTGCTGGATTTCGACCTGCAGTTCGGCACCGCCTCGACCTATCTTGACCTGCCCCGCCGAGAGGCGGTGCTGGAACTGCTGTCCGACACGGAATCAATGGACAGCACGTCCTTCATGCAGGCGCTGCTGTCCTACGACCAGAAACTGCACGTGCTGACCGCACCGACCGATATGATCCCCCTCGACCTGATCACCGCCGCCGATGTAAGCCGCGTGATGGAAATGGCGCGGACCAACTTCGACTATGTCATCATCGACATGCCGTCGACGATGGTCGAATGGTCCCAGACCGTGCTCGAGGCGGCGCATGTCTACTTCGCCACGCTAGAGCTCGACATGCGGTCGGCGCAGAACACGTTGCGCCTGAAGCGGGCGCTGCAATCCGAAGACCTGCCCTTCGACAAGTTGCGCTTCGTGCTGAACCGCGCACCGGGCTTCACGGACCTGTCGGGCAAGGCGCGGGTCAAGCGTCTGGCGGAAAGCCTCGGCATCTCGATCGAGGTGCAGTTGTCCGAGGGCGGCAAGCAGGTGGCGCAGGCCGGCGATCATGGCGCCCCGCTGGCGGTGAACGCGCCCAAGAACGCCATGCGCAAGGACATCGCCAAGCTCGCAGCCTCGGTCCACGCCGTTAATCAGGCCGAGAACGCGGAAGCCAGGGGTTAAGGGAAAGGGTTCGCCATGTTTTCCAAGTACAAGAAGCCGGCTCCCGGCTCTGCTGTTGCAGCCCCCCGACCCGGCGCCCAGCCCGCCGCCAAGCCCGCCATCGCCGCCGTCCCCGCCGTCGAGGAACCGCCGCGCAAGTCGCTTCTGAAGGCAATGCCAAACCGCGCCGCAGAGGTTGCGCCCGCCGACCGCGACAAGAAGCGCAAGGAGCGTCTGGGCGAGATCAAGCTTGAACTGCACAAGGCCCTGCTCGACAACCTGAACCTCGCCGCGCTCGAAAACGCGAGCGAGACGGACCTGCGCAACGAAATCAACGCCATCGCCAACGAAACGCTGGAAGAGATGGGCATTGTCCTGAACCGGGACGAGCGCAGCGCGCTGGCGCAGGATCTCTTCTTCGAAGTGACGGGCCTTGGCCCGCTCGAGGTGTTGCTGAAGGACGACACGGTCAACGACATCCTCGTGAACGGCCCGCGGCAGATCTTCGTCGAACGCAACGGCAAACTGGAACTGACCGACATCACCTTCAAGGACGAAAAGCACCTGCTGCGGATCATTGACAAGATCGTGTCCGCCGTCGGTCGTCGCGTCGACGAAAGCAATCCCTACGTCGACGCCCGTCTGGCGGACGGCTCGCGCTTCAACGCCATGGTCGGTCCGATTGCCGTGGACGGCAGCCTCGTCTCGATCCGGAAGTTCAAAAAGGACAAGCTCGCCATCGAAGATCTGGTGCGTTTCGGCGCCTTCTCAGAAGAGATGGCCGCATATCTGCAAGCCGCCGTCGCGACCCGTCTGAATGTCATCGTCTCGGGCGGGACGGGTTCGGGAAAGACGACGACGCTGAACGCCCTGTCGTCTTTCATCGCCAACGACGAACGCATCCTCACGATCGAGGATACCGCCGAACTTCAGCTGCAGCAGACCCACGTCGGCCGCATGGAAAGCCGTCCGCCCAACGTCGAAGGCAAGGGTGCCGTCACCCAGCGCGATTGCCTCAAGAACGCGCTGCGGATGCGTCCCGACCGCATCATCGTCGGCGAGACGCGCGGCGAGGAAGTGATCGACATGCTGCAGGCGATGAACACCGGCCACGACGGATCCATGACGACGATCCACGCCAACTCGGCCCGCGACGGGGTGTCGCGTCTGGAAAACATGATCGCGATGGCGGGGATCGAAATGCCGATCAAGGCGATGCGCAGCCAGATCTCCTCGGCCGTGAACCTGATCGTGCAGGCGTCGCGCCTGCAGGACGGTTCGCGTCGCATGACCTCGATCACCGAAATCACGGGGATGGAAGGCGACGTCATCTCGATGCAGGAAATCTTCAAGTTCCAACGCGTCGGCCTGACGCCCGACAACAAGATCATCGGGCATTTCACGGCGACGGGGGTGCGCAGCCACTTCTCGGACCGCTTCAAACTGTGGGGCTACGATCTGCCGCCGCAGATCTTCGAACCCCTCGTTGCGGAGTAACACTATGATTTCCGCACAGCCGATCATCTACATCGTCATCTTCGCCGCCGTCATCGCGCTGGTGCAGGGCGCCTATCTGGTGCTCTTCGGCAAGTCGATCAGTCAGAACGGCAAGGTGAACCGCCGGCTGGAGCTGCTGGAAAAAGGCGGCAACCGCGAACAGGTGCTGGAACAACTCCGCAAGGAGATGACGCAGCACATGAAGTCGCAAAGCATCCCGCTCTATTCCATTCTCGCCGCCAAGGCTCAGCGCGCGAACATCGCCTTCACCCCGCCGCAGCTGCTGATGGTCATGGCGGGCGTCAGCGTGCTGGCCTTCGCGGCGCTGACGTTGATGACCGCCGTCGCCCTGCCGACGCGCACCGTGATCGCCGTCGGCATGGGCATCGGTGGCGTCTACGTCTGGATCAGCGGCAAGGCCAGCAAGCGCATGGCCCTGTTGGAGGAACAGCTGCCAGAGGCGGTGGAACTGATGGTGCGCTCCCTGCGCGTGGGTCATCCGTTTTCCTCTGCCGTGCAGATCGTGGCCAAGGAAATCGCCGACCCGCTCGGAACCGAGATGGGCGTCATCTCCGACGAGGCCGCCTATGGCCGCGACATGGGCGAGACGCTGAAGGCGATGGCCGAACGCCTCGACATGCAGGATCTGCGCTTCCTCGCCGTGGCGGTGACGATCCAGCAAACCTCCGGCGGCAATCTGGCAGAGATTCTCGACGGTCTGGCCAAGGTCATCCGGTCCCGGTTCCGCCTGTTCCGCCGCGTCAAGGCGATCACGGCAGAAGCGAAATGGTCCGGCAAGCTTCTGTCCGGCTTTCCCATCGGCGCCCTCGTCGTGATCAACATGATCCAGCCGAACTACTTTGACGACGTGATGGACAAGCCGATCTTCATTCCGGCCTGTCTGGTCGTGGCAGGGTTCCTGATCCTGAACCTCATCGTCATGCGCGCCCTCGTGAACATCAAGGTCTAGGACCCCGTCATGAATATCTTCCAGGACCTCAACACGATGATCACCGACATGCTTGGCCCCTTCGGCGGCATCCTGCTGTTGGGCTTTCTCGGCGTGGTCATGATCCTCGTCACCCTGCCCACGGTGCTGAAGCGGCCGGACGATCCGCTGGACCGGCTGAAGGCTTCGGTCCGCGCCCCCGCCGCCAAGGCCAGCGAAAAGACCGAACGCCTGCGCGCCCCCAGCCGCAAGGACAAGCTGGAAAAATACGCCAACTTCCTCGAACCGCAGGACGCGGAAGAATACACCGCCGCCAAGCTCAAGCTGTTGCGGGCCGGCTACAAGTCCAAGAACGCCGTGCGGATCTTCCACTTCTCGCAATTCGCCCTCGGCATCCTCGGCCTGGCACTCGGCGGGCTCTACGCGCTGCTGAAGATGCAGGTGCAGGACCTGTCCTCACAGGATCTGATGATCATGCTGCTGACGCCCGGCGTCGTCGGTTACATGCTGCCGAAATACTGGGTGACGCGCCGCGTCGCCGCCCGCAAGGAGGCGATCACGAACGGCTTTCCCGACAGCCTCGACATGATGCTGGTCTGCGTCGAGGCCGGCCAATCGCTCGACCAGTCGATCCTGCGGGTCGCGCGAGAGTTGAAGGCAGGCTTTCCCGACCTCGCGCTGGAATTCGAGACCGTCAGCCAGGAGATGAAGGCCGGCAAGGGCAAGGAGGCGGTCCTGCGCGACATGTCCGAACGCTGCGGGGTGCAGGACATCTCCAGCTTCACGACAGTCCTGATCCAAAGCCAGCAGTTCGGCACCTCGATCGCAGAGGCCCTCCGCGTCTATGCGGCAGAGATGCGCGACAAGCGCGTGATGCGGGCGGAAGAGGCCGCGAACAAGCTGCCCACCAAGATGACGCTGGCCACGATGATGTTGACGGTGCCGCCGCTTTTGTTGATCCTGATCGGACCCTCGATCTATGGCATCACCCAGATGATGGGCAGCGGAAACTGAACTGATGAACCCACCCGGCCACGGCCTTGCTGTCGCCCTCGTCCTTGCACTGGCCGCCTGTTCGACGGGCGGCCATCTTGCTGATGGCGATGGCGTCTACGCACCCGGTCTGGCTGGCAAGGCGGACACCGACGGCCTGATCGTGGGCCATCGCCTGATGGCGGCCGGCGAATACGAACTGGCGCTGGACGCCTACACCCGCGCCGCCGCCCAGCAGGGACTGAACGTCGACACCCTGTCGGCGCTGGGGTCCGCAAACCTGCGGCTGGGGCGTCTGGGACAGGCCGAAAGCCTGCTGCGCCGCGCCGCAAAAGAGGCGCCGGATTTCGCCCCCGCCTGGAACAACCTTGGCGTTCTGCTGATGGAAAAGGGCGATTTCGGCGAAGCGGCAGAGGTTTTCCGTCGCGCATATGCCACGGACAACGGGAATTCCGACCAGATCAGAGAGAACCTGCGCTTGGCGCTATCCAAACGCGACGCCCTTATCTACGATCCTGCGCAAGAGAACCAGAACCTTGAACTGGTCCGGCGTGCCGATGGGGACACCATCGAACCGCTCTGAGGCAGCAGCAGGAAAGGACGCACACCGATGCGCCATACCGTCATTCTTTGTCTGGCCGGCACGCTGGCCCTGTCCGCCTGTGGCAGCCGCAACGGCGACGCCGAGGTGCAGCGCGCGATGCAGGACATCAACTCGATCGAAGGCTCGAATCTGAACGACGTGATGATGACCGTGGGCGATCCGGACGAGGCCGTGAAATACTTTACCGGCGCGCTGGCCAACGATCCGGGCCGCGTCGACCTGCAGCGCGGTCTGGCGAAATCCCTGATCCGCGGCAGCCGCGCGACAGAGGCGGTGGCCGCTTGGCAGACCGTCGTCGCCAATCCGTCATCGACACTCGACGACCGCGTCGATCTGGCCGATGCGCAGATCCGGTCGAACCAGTGGGACAACGCCGCCGCCACCCTGAACACGATTCCGCCCACCCACGAGACCTACAACCGCTACAAGCTCGAGGCGATGATCGCCGACAGCAAGCAGCAATGGGCCAAGTCCGACAGCTTCTACCAGACCGCCGTGGGCCTGACGACGACGCCCGCAAGCACCCTGAACAACTGGGGCTATTCCAAGCTGACGCGCGGCGACTACCCGGGGGCGGAACGTCTGTTCATCGACGCCCTGCGGCAGGACAGCACCCTGTTTACCGCCAAGAACAACCTTGTCATGGCGCGCGGCGCGCAGCGCAAGTATGACCTGCCGGTGATCCCGATGAACCAGACCGAACGGGCGCAGCTGCTTTACACGATGGCACTGACGGCGATCAAGCAGAACGACGTCAGCACCGGCAAGGGCCTGTTGCGCGACGCCATCGACACCCACCCGCAGCACTTCGAGGAAGCGGCCCGGTCCCTGCGCGCGCTGGAAGAGGCCTGATCCCATGGCCCTGCCCGCGTCCGCCGCGTGGTGGTTCCTGCTCATCGCCGTGCCGGTCGGGCTTTGGGTCGCCTATACCGACCTGTCGCGGATGAAGATCACCAATGCCGCCGTCGCGACGCTGTTCGCAGGCTACGCCGTGCTTGGCCTGCTGGCCCTGCCGCTTCAGGACTACCTCTGGGGCTATGCGCATCTGGCCGTCGTGCTGGTCATCGGCATCGCGCTGAACGCCATCGGCGGCGTTGGCGCGGGCGATGCGAAATTCGCGGCCGCCGCTGCGCCGATGATCGCGCTGGCGGACGCCGGCATTGTCCTCTACCTCTTCGGCCTGTCGCTTCTGCTCGGCTGGGCGTTGCACCGCATCGCGCGGCTGACGCCCCTGCGCCGGCTGGCCCCGGACTGGGCCAGCTGGACCTCTGGCCGCCGTTTTCCCATGGGGCTTCCCCTGTCGATGACCCTCGTCGCCTATCTGGCGCTGGCGGCGCACGGCGGGATCTGAACGGGGGGGCGCCGAGGGGTCGAAACCCGTCGTCCATCATTTCGCCATAAACATCCGGCATAGCGGCAACTGGCGGGGACCGGGCTCCGCCAATTGCTGGCTGTCAGGGGGCGATCATTTTGAACATGCAAAGCTCGGGGGTCCTGGCCCCGCCCAGCCCCCGATCCCTCGACGGCATGGCCCTGCCGCTGCCGATGATGCGCGACATCCTGATCAAGACCATGTTCCGCATGAATCTGACGCTGGTGACGCGACTGGCCAAGTCGATCTGCCTGCCGGTCAACGTGACGCAGGAACTGATGGACATCGCCCGCAGCCAGCTTCTGGTCGAAGCGACCGGCAGCCTGTCGTCCACGGGCAGCACGGAAATGGGCTATCAGCTCACCGACGCCGGCCGCAAGCGCGCGAACGAAGCGTTGGCCCAGTCCGAATACTTTGGCCCGATGCCGGTGCCCCTCGACGTCTACCGCGACCAGATCAAGCGGCAGTCGATCCGCAACATCCAGATCACCCGCGACCAGCTGACGACCGCGATGGGCCATCTGATCCTGCCGCCCGCGCTGATCTCCAACCTCGGCCCGGCCGTGTCGTCGGGGCGCTCGATCCTGATGTACGGCCCGCCGGGCAACGGCAAATCCTCGATCTCCAACGGGATACGCGATGCGCTGGGGGACAAGATCTACGTCCCCCGTGCCATCGAATATGCGGGGCAGGTCATCACCGTCTACGACCCCATCGTCCACGCCGCGGCAGAGGACGAGGAACAGGATCCCAACTCCCTGCGCCGCACCACCGGTCGCTTCGACACCCGCTACGTCCGCTGCGAACGGCCCACCGTCATCACCGGGGGCGAACTCTCGCTCGACATGCTGGACCTCGTCTACAACCCTGTCGCGCGGACCTATCAGGCGCCGCTGCAGATGAAATCCACGGGCGGCATCTTCATCGTCGACGACCTTGGCCGGCAGGCGGAACCGCCGCAAAGCCTCGTGAACCGCTGGATCGTCCCGTTGGAGGAATCGAAGGACATCCTCGCCCTGCAGTCAGGAGAGAAGTTCGAGGTGCCGTTCGACACGCTCGTCATATTCTCCACCAACTTCCACCCCAACCAGATCTTCGATCAGGCCGCCCTGCGCCGCATCTTCTACAAGATCAAGATCGACGGGCCGAGCCAGGACGACTTCCTCAAGATCTTCGCCCTCGTCGCCCGCAAGAAGAAGATTCCCCTCGACGAGGGCACGCTCGTCCACCTGCTGCAGAACCTCTACCCCACGATCGACAACGTCTATGCCAACTATCAGCCTGTGTTCCTGATCGACCAGATGATCGCAATCTGCGAGTTCGAGGGGATACCCTATCAGATGACGCCGGATATGATGGACCGCGCATGGGCCAACATGTTCGTCACGGACGAGGACATCGTCCGCTGACTTGACCCGATGCGGGTTTCGACCCACATCACCCGCATGGACCTGCCCCCCGTCATCAGCGAATGGTTTGCCGCACGCGGCTGGTCCATCCACCCCCACCAGCAAGCGATGCTGGATCGCAGCGATGCCCCTGCCCTGCTGCTGATCGCGCCGACCGGCGGCGGCAAGACGCTGGCCGGGTTCCTGCCGACGCTGGCGGAACTGGCGGACGGGTCACACCAGGGCCTACATACCCTCTACGTTTCGCCGCTCAAGGCGCTGGCCGCCGACATCCGACGCAATCTGACGACACCCGTTACCGACATGGGCCTTCCGATCCGGATCGAGGACCGCACCGGCGACACCACCGCCACGCAAAAAAAACGCCAACGCGCCGACCCGCCGCATATCCTGCTGACGACGCCGGAAAGCCTCGCCCTGCTGACCTCCTACGAGGATGCGCCGCGCATGTTCGCCGGCGTGCAACGGATCATCGTCGACGAGATTCACGCGCTGGCCGAATCCAAGCGCGGCGATCAGCTGATGCTGGCCCTCAGTCGAGTGCAGGCCATGGCCCCGGGGCTGCGCCGCGTCGGCCTCTCGGCCACGGTCGAGAACCCCGGCCGCATCGCCAGCGGCCTCGCCTGCCACCCCGACCCCTGCGACATCCTCTACGCCGATCCCGGTCCGAACCCCGACATCTCGATGCTCGTGACGGAGGAACGTCCGCCCTGGGCCGGCGGCGGCGCAAAATACGCGATCCCCGCGGTCATCGAGCAGGTCAAGCAGCACAAGACGACGCTGATCTTTCACAACACGCGGGCGCAGGCCGAAATCTTCTTTCACAACCTCTGGCTCGCCAACGACACCGACCTGCCGATCGGCATCCATCATGGCAGCCTCGACCGCGACCAGCGGCAGAGGGTGGAAGCCGCGATGGTCGCAGGGTCCTTGCGCGCCATCGTCTGCACCGGCTCGCTCGACCTCGGCATCGACTGGGGCGACGTCGATCTGGTCATCCAGGTCGGTGCGCCCAAGAACGTCAAGCGCCTGATCCAGCGCATCGGCCGCGCCAACCACCGCTACAACGCGCCGTCAAAGGCACTGCTTGTCCCCGCCAACCGGTTCGAGGTCGTCGAATGCGTCGCCGCCCTGCAGGCCGCCCGCGACCACGAACTCGACGGCGACCCGCCCGGCCCCGGCCCCCGTGACGTGCTGTGCCAGCACATCCTGATCCGGGCCTGCGCCGGGCCCTTCTCCGCCGACGATCTGTACGAAGAGGTGCGCACCGTCGGTGCCTACAGCACCCTCACCCGCGACAGCTTCGACGCCTGCCTCGATTTCTGCGCCACCGGCGGCTACGCACTCGCCGCCTACGATCGCTGGAAGCGTCTGCAACTGCGCGACGGCCTCTGGCACCTGCGCGACCCCCGCGCCACCCGCGACCTGCGCATGAACATCGGCACCATCCAGGACACCGACACGCTGAAGGTGCGCCTGAAAGGCGGCTTCAAGCCGCTGGGCGAGATCGAGGAGGCTTTCGCCGCTACCCTCACCCCCGGCGACACCTTCCTGATCGGCGGAGAGATCGTCCGCTACGAAAGCCTGCGCGAGATGTCGGTCGAGGTCACACGCCGCGCCGACAAGCCGCCCCGGATCGCAACCTTCATGGGCACGAAATTCGCCACCTCCACCCAATTGTCGCAACGCATCCTGCGCATGTTCCTGCAGGACGACTGGCCCGACCTGCCGATGCACACCGCAGAATGGCTGCACCTGCAACGCGAGTGGTCGAAACTGCCCGAAGCCGACCGCATTCTCGTCGAATCCTTCCCCCACGACGGCCGCGCGCATACCTGCTTCTACGGCTTCGCGGGTCGCAACGCGCAGCAGACCCTCGGCCTGCTGCTGACCAAGCGGATGGAGGAGCTGGGCCTCGATCCCCTCGGCTTCGTCTCCACCGACTACGCCACGCTGGTCTGGGGGTTGACCCCGGTCGAGGATCCCGGCCCGCTCTTCGACGCCGGCGCCCTGCACGACGGCTTTGCCGACTGGCTGGCCGGGAACGCCGTGATGAAGCGGACCTTCCGCGCCTCCGCCACCATTGCGGGGCTGATTCAGCGCAACCTGCCGCAGGCCCGCAAGTCCGGACGGCAGGCGACCTTTTCCTCCGACATCCTCTACGACACCCTCGCCAAATACGACCCCGACCACCTGATCATGCAGGTCACGCGAGAAGAGGCGCTGCGCGGCCTCGTCGATTTCGGCCGGGTAGAGGAGATGCTGACCCGCACCGCGGGCCGCGTCGACCACGTCATCCTCCCCCGCGTCAGCCCCCTCGCCGCACCGATGCTGCTGGAAGCCGGTCGCGTGCCGATTGCCGGCGCCGGGCGCGAACGCCTGATGGAAGATGCCGCCGCGCGACTGATGGAAGATGCCGGCCTTTCGGCCCTCTGACCTGTCCTCGGGCCGTCTGTAAATCGGGGCGAAGTTGACTCGGAAGAGCTCGAAAATGCGATTTGAAACAGTGACTTATTTTCATCCGAGTAGAAGTCCCGACAAAGATCCCACTGAAATCGACGTAAGATTCCGCGGACTGAATCAAGACGAAAAAAAGCCCGCCAAGGCGAGCTTGGTGTCTACGAATTTTACGATATTCAGGCGAATTTCTCTATCGAAGCCAATGAGCGGTTATCAACTACAATAGCACCGATGCCAATTTTATCGGAACGGCAAAGAGCTTGGACCCTGCCGTCAATAACGTCGTTGAACAGCTCGTCGAAGCATCCAGCACCTCGCTGACAGGCGTAGGTAATCTGATGAAACTTTCCTGTCGCCATTTCGTCCCGCGTCGGCAATTCGGTCACCTGGACTTGGCCGGCTTTGGCGGAGTGAGGTGCTCCCCATTCCTTGGACAGGATCTGGCGCTTTTTAAGCTCTGATCTGTTCCTGCTGATCGGGTTGCGTTGCTTCGATTTCCAGCGAGTAGACCACTGCTGGTGGTTGTCCGCCAAAGGCTTTGTGCGGGCGGCGGCGATTGTAATACTCCATCCATCGCCGAACACCAACGCGGGCCTGTGACCCGGTCTCCCAAGCGTGCAGCTAGACGCACTCGTATTTCAGCGTCCGCCACAGGCGTTCGATGAAGTTGTTGTCCAGGTAGCGACCCTCCCCATCCATCGAGATGCGCACGCCCGACCGCAGCAGGCGGTCTGTCCAAGCGAACGACGTGAACTGCGATCCCTGGTCGCTATTCATGATGTCAGGAGGCCCGAACCGATAGATGGCCTCATTCAGTGCCTCGACGCAGAAGGACGCAGAAGTCGGTGTCGAGCGTGTTCGATATCCGCCACGACAGAACCATCCGGGTATGCCAGTCCATGATCGCGACCAGATAGAGGAACCCGCGGCGCATCGGCAGGTAAATGATGTCCACGGGTAATCCTCCCCAAAACCAAGGGGATGGGACCGTAGAATTTTCTTAGCAAGATACCGCATTGTGCCCGGCACGAGTGGGCTGAACCGCGAGATCGATCCGGACCAGGCCGCTGTCGTGCGCCGCATCTTTGCGGACTATGCGGACGGCCTGTCGCCCCGCAAGATCGCAGCGGATCTGAACGCGGAAGGGATTCCCTCCCCGTCCGGCGCGGGCTGGAACGACAGCACCATTCGCGGCAACGCCAAGAAGCGCGACGGCATGCTGCGCAACGAGACCTACGTCGGGGTCATCGTCTACGGCCGGAACACGTTCAAGCGCGACCCGGAGACCGGGCT
>NZ_FQUE01000002.1 GCF_900128995.1 Loktanella atrilutea
TCGAGGCCGAAGCCAACTACTATGCGCAGCGTGCCGCGCTCGATATGGTCGCATAAAGTGAAGCAAACGGTCTCCGGCAAACCCGGCGCGGTTCACCTCGCCAGTAGCAAGCCAGTTGACGAGCAAGTTGCGCATACGGGCTGAGGGGATGTAGATCGTGGCGGATTTACGTGGCCCGGTGTAATGTCCAGTACCATTCATACCACCGCACCGGATGCGCGACCGGAAAAGCCACTGTACGAGTTCCGAGAGTGCATAAGCGTCTGCAAACTCCCCCTCGGCAGCGGACCCCTTTGGCATCCCAAGAAACAAGGTAATGCTTGGATTGGGGTGCTGGTCGTACAGATAGATTGCCGTCGCACAGGCAATGTAGTCGTTAACCCCTCGTGTAGTATTGGGAACGAACTTTGCGCCTGTTGTTCCCCAGTCTCCGGGAAAGCCTTCTTTGTCGTACTCTCGAAAAGCATTGCCGAATAAGCGGCTGTGTTTCGCAATCGGCCCGGCAGTTGGCTGCTTTGTTTTCGGGTTAGGGTTCCATTTTCCCGCGAACTCTGGAGAAGTCGCGGCGACCCGAACTTGCCTTAAAGAACATTGATCTGGCTTGCGGTTAAAGCGCAACAGTGTCACACACTAGGGCAACACATCGAAGATTTGCACTTCTGTTTTTACGCATTTTCAATGGCTTAAATTGGTGGTGGAGTTCCCGATCGTCTCCACCACTCTTATCCTAATATTCAATCTCTTGCGCGGCGGGTGCCGTCAAACCGGCGCGCCCGGTCGACGACGCATTGCGCATACGAAAACGGCCGCCCCATCGGGGCGGCCGCTTGTCGCGTTGGCAATCGCGATCAGTTCGCTTCGTATGTCGGCATCTCGGTCAGCTGGTCCTTCGTCATACCGACGTAGGCACGCATGTCGCTGCCGTCGGCATTGGCCAGAACCTGCAGGCTCTCCAGCGGAATGGCGACCGGCTTGGCGCCCAGACCCAGAAATCCGCCTACGTCGACGATGACGTCGGACACGCTGCCGTCGTCACCGGTGACGGGCTCGCTGACTGCGCCAACCGTGGCGCCTTCGGTGTCATAGACCGTCAGACCCGTCAGTTGATCGACGGTGACTTCGGCCACGGCAACGTCGCTGTAACCGTCCATCGTTATTGTCGGCGCAGCAACGGACATCGAATCGTTCGACGTGCCGTCGGTGGCCGGCGTCTCGGCGGCGGTCATGCCCGTATCGGTGGGCGCCGTGGCCGCGCCGGTGCTGTCGACGGACATGCTGTCGGTCGATGTACCGTCGGTCGCGGCACCTGCCGCGGTCCCGGTATCGGTTCCGGTGCTTTGTACGGACATGGAGTCCTGCGAGGTGCCGTCGGTCGCGGCACTGGTCTGGGCGGTTGCCGCGCTGGCCATGACGAGGGCGATCGCGGTGCTTGCGAGAATAGTCTTCATCGTTAAATTCCTCTCGGGTGTGCGAGCCTGGCGTTCCAGGTTTGCTTCTGCTGGCACAACCCGCCCCCGTCGCTGCAGGGTGCATCAACTAAGCGTTATCATGCCCGGCAGCACGAGGCCGCAGCGCCACGCCGCCTTACAGCCGCAGCATCGGCGTTCCCTCCTGCCAACGCCCCTTCACCAGAAACCCGCGCGACCCGACCTGCGGAAACTGCGGTTTCCAGTCGATGAACCGGTCGTTCGTCACCACCCGCAGCCGCGCCCGTACCGCATGGGCCAGCAGTGCCGGATCGGCCGGGGTGCCCCTGTCGACGACCGTCACCCGGTCGGTCGGCAACTGCAGGATGCCCGCCATCTCCGGCCCGTCGATGAAGCGGTCCGCCAGCTTGTAGCCGACGTTGGCGTCGAAATAGACGTGCGGCCGCTCTCCGCGCGCGACCAGTTCGGCCACGACCCGTGTCAGCACCATGCGCGACGGCGTGCCGCCCCAGTGCATCACGTTGGACCCGTCCACGACGATCGTCGGCCTATCCGCCGCCTGATCGAGGCCGGTCTGATCAGGCGCCCTGCGCGGTGCTGGGCGCAGCAGCCACAGGACATCCCACAGAACGCCCCCGGCCAGCGCCACAAGCGTCACCTGCGCCAGTCGTTGCAACGCCTCCACCGGCGCCCCGCCCAGCGCCAGCAAAACGCAGAGCGTCGCCAGCGCCGCAGCTGCGGGCATCATGGGATCAGCCCTTGCCCTTCCATGGCACCATCAGGCGTTCAAGCCAGCGGATGCCAAGGTCGATGGTGAAGCCGACGATACCGATGACGATCACGCCCATCAGGACGATGTCGGTATTCTGGAACTTCGACGCGACCATGATCATCATGCCCACGCCGGTCTGCGCCGCGACCAGCTCTGCCGCGACGACCGTGCCCCAGCAGACCCCCATCGCCACCCGTGCGCCGGTGAAGATCTCGGGCAGGGAATTCGGGATGATGACATGCCGCATCACCTGCCACTTCGACGCGCCCAGCGAATAGGCCGCGTGGACCTTCGAAATCCGCACCCCCGACACGCCGGACCGCGCGGCGATCGCCATGATCCAGAGGGCCGCAAGGAACAGCAGGATGATCTTGCCGGTCTCTCCGATGCCGGCCCAGATGATGACCAGTGGGATCAGTGCCAGTGGCGGCACCGGGCGCATGAATTCCACGATCGGGTCGAACCAGCCGCGGAACCAGTCGCTCAGTCCCATGGCATAACCCAGCGGTATGCCCACCAGCGCCCCCAGCAGAAAGCCCACGACCACCCGGAACAGGGAATAGCCCAGATGCTCCCACAGGCTCGCGCCGCGGAATCCGTCGCGGGCGATGGTCACGGCCTGCGACCAGACCGCCTCCGGCGGCGGCAGCCAGATCGGCTCCATCTGCCAGCCGGCAGAGGGGGCGATGTTCAGCGTGCCCTTCGGGGTCATCAGAACGTGACCAAAGCCCGTCCGGACCGCCCCGCCCGGCGCGATGGGGCTGCCGTCGATCGCCGTGATCTCCGCCCCGTCGTCGCGGGTGATCTCGTCATTGTCCGACACCCGCAACAACGCGCTGCGGAACATGCCGATGGCGATGGAATCGTTGCGCGCGATGCCCGTGCCGGGATCGACCTCTGGATCGGCGGTGGTGACATCCGCGGGATGGACCAGCACCGTCACGGTCGCATCGTCGGTCGCCCCGTCCGGCCCGGTCAGGGTATAGTCGAAGGTTGCCGTGCCCTGAAACGGCCCCGGCATGTGCAGAAACCCCGGCAGCAGCCTGGACCCCGTAAAGGCGCCCCACAGCACGAAGATCAGAACGATGCTGATGACAGACGCGACGGTGTTCGAGGCCACCGCCGATTCGTCGCCGAACTTCACGGTCTTCAGACTGCCGTAGTCGTGCCTGGGCCGCAGCAGGCGCTTTACACCGGACCAGACCACCATCAGCAGAAGGATCAGCGCGACGTAGGCCAGGATATAGGGCAGCGCCGTGCCGACAGCCGTCAGCACCGTCAGCAACTCGCCCCAAAGGTTCGCGATCACCTGCATCAGACGGGTTCCCCGGCGCTGCCCATGATCTCTTCCTCCATGTTCCAGATCATCGACAGGATCTCCTCGCGCGTTTCTGCGAACCGCGGGTCCTTCTTGACCTCGCGCAGGTCGCGGCCCACGCCCATGTCGGCAAAGGGCAGATTGTATTCCTTGTGGATGCGCCCCGGTCGGGGCGCCATGACGATCAACCGCTCGCCCAGCAGCAGCGCCTCCTCGACCGAGTGGGTAATGAGGACGATCGTCTTGCCCGTCTCCTTCCACAGCTTCAGGACTAGACCCTGCATCTTCTCGCGCGTCAGCGCATCAAGCGCACCCAGCGGCTCGTCCATCAGGATCACGTCAGGCTCGTTCGCCAGACACCGGGCCAGCGCCACGCGCTGCTGCATCCCGCCGGACAGTTCGTAGACTGCCTTTTCCTTGAAATCCCGCAGCCCGACGACATCGAGCAGGTGATCCACGATCTCCCTCTTCGGCTTCGCCTTCATCCCCTTCATGCGGGGCCCGAAGCCGACGTTCTCGCGCACGTTCATCCATTCGAACAGCGCGCCCTGCTGGAACACCATGCCCCGGTCCGGGCCCGGCCCGGTGACGCGGCTGCCGTTCAGGGTGATCCTGCCTTCCGTCGGGGCCAGAAAGCCCGCCACGATGTTCAGCAATGTCGTCTTGCCGCAGCCGGACGGCCCCAGCACGCTCAGCAACTCGCCCGGTTTCAGGTCGATGCTGACGTCCTTCAAGGCCTGAACCGAACCGCCGTCCGGCAGGTCGAAGCGCATGGACAGGTTTTCGATGTGCAGACCGGCCATGGCAGTCTCCTTCAAAACAAAGGCGGCGCGCGGACAGGGCCGCGCGCCGCCATACGGATTACATGCCTTCGGCGGCCTGCAGCGGCCCTGTGTTCACCGCCGCCGTATAATCGTCCAGCGCCGACGGGATCGACCCGGCATCGACGAAGACCTGCGCCACGCCCTTCATGAACTCCGCCGCATTGCCGCCCAGCCACTTCTGGCTCAGCTGGTCCTCGATGCTGGGGAAGGTGAAGGTCGACATGAAATCGCGCACCGCCGCCTCGTCCATGCCGCTGTCCTGCGCGATCACGGGGACCATCTCCTCGACCGCCGCGCCGGAATTCCAGTCGGCATTGGCCTTGGCCGTCACCGACAGGAACTTCGCCACCAGCTCCGGGTTCTCGGCAACGAAGGCGGCGGGGGCAGAGGTGACGTCGAAGACGAGGATGCCAAGCTCGGTCTTCTCGTCACCGGTCAGCAGCACGTTGCCGTATTCCATTGCCGTCCGCAGCGACCCGCCGTAGCCGCACATCATGTCCACCGACCCCTGCGCCAGCGCAGCCGCGCCCTCGGGCGGCGCCATGTCCACGACCTCCATGCCCGCCGGATCGACGCCGAAGTGGTCCATCTGCTTAAGGAAGCCGTAATGCGCCGCCGTCCCCAGCGGCACCGCGACCTTCTTGCCGGCAAGCTCTCCGGCACTGTCCTTGTCGATCTCCAGCCCCGCCGCCACGACGCAGTTGTCGTTGTCGGCATAGCTCACGGCCACGTCCAGCACCTGCAGGTCCTGCCCGGCGCTCGCCGCGATCACGAAGGGCGGCACGCCCTGACTGACCGAGATCTGCACGTCACCCGACGCCATCGCGGCGGACATCGCGGTGCCGGTGTCAAAGCTGACCCAGTTCACCTTCATGCCCAGCACCTCGTCATAGGTGCCCTGCACCTTGGCGTATTCGAAAGGCATCGGCCATTCGAGGAAATAGCCCACCGTCAGCTCGCTCGCGGCCTGCGCCATGGCCTGACCGCCCGTCAGCAGCGCCAGCGCGCCGGTGGCGCCCATCATCGTCGTCCTGATCTTCATCCGTCGTCTCCCGGTTGGTTGCGCCCCCGCGTCGGGGCATGGACCGGACGGGTGCATCCCGCCTCTCGCGTGACAACTAATCACAGGCCACCCCGGTCTGACCAGAGCACAGGTGTCACCGCCCCCCCGTGTCGCGAACCGGCCGCCAGCGGTCGTGCCACGTGCCGCAAAATCCGGCGTGCGGATGCAATCTCTTGCCAAAGGCGGATGGCCCGGCCAAGAGTGGAAGGTGTCGCCGCAGCCCTCTGAACCCGGATTTGCCAAATGAACCAGCACGCCCTGTCGAACGATCCCGCCGCCGTCATCGCAGCCGACCGCGCCCACGTCTGGCATCACCTGATCCAGCACAAGCCGTTCGAGACGATCGATCCCCGCATCATCGTCGAGGGCAAAGGTCTTCGCGTCTGGGACATCAAGGGGCGCGAACACATCGACGCCGTGTCCGGCGCGGTCTGGACCGTCAATGTGGGCTACGGCCGCAAGCGGATCGCCGATGCGGTCGCCGCACAGCTCACAAAGATGTGCTTCTTCGCCGGCGCCTCGGGCACCATCCCCGGCGCGCAATTCGCAGAGCTTCTGATCGACAAGATGCCGGGCCTCGACCGCGTCTACTACGCCAATTCCGGGTCCGAGGCGAACGAGAAGGCCTTCAAGATGGTGCGCCAGATCGCGCACAAGCACCACGGCGGCCGCAAGCACAAGATCCTGTTCCGCGAACGCGACTATCACGGAACGACGATCACCAACCTCTCCGCCGGCGGCCAGCAAGAGCGCAACGCCCAGTACGGCCCCTACACGCCCGGCTTCGTGCAGGTGCCGCATTGCCTGGAATACCGCCGGCAGGACGGGCTGACCGACGACGACTACGGCATCCGCGCCGCCGACGCGATCGAAGAGGTGATCCTGCGTGAAGGTCCCGACACGGTGGGCGCGCTCTGCCTCGAACCCATCACCGCAGGCGGCGGCATCGTGACCCCGCCGAAAGGCTACTGGGACCGCGTGCAGGAGATCTGCCGCAAGTACGACATCCTGCTGCACATCGACGAGGTCGTCTGCGGCCTCGGGCGCACCGGCACCTGGTTCGGCTACCAGCAGTACGGCGTGCAGCCCGACATCGTGACGATGGCCAAGGGCGTCGCCTCCGGCTACGCCGCGATCTCCTGCTGCGTCACTACTGACGCGGTGTTCGAGCAGTTCAAGGACGACACCGATCCCCTGTCCTACTTCCGCGACATCTCGACCTTCGGCGGCTGCACCGCCGGCCCGACGGCCGCGATCGAGAACATGGCGATCATCGAGGAGGAGGGCCTGCTCGCCAACTCCGCCGCTATGGGCATCCACCTCAAGAACAACCTGCACGCTCTGATGGACAAGCACGCCGTCATCGGCGACGTCCGCGGCCAGGGCCTCTTTTGCGGCGCGGAACTCGTGACCGATCGCGGCACCAAGGACCCGCTTAACGAAAAGCAGGTCGGCGCCATTGTCGCCGACTGCATGGCGCAGGGCGTCATCATCGGGGCCACGAACCGCTCGGTCCCGGGTTTCAACAACACGCTTCTGTTCGCCCCAGCCCTGATCGCCACCACCGACGACATCGACCAGATCACAGACGCCGTAGACCGCGCCCTGACCCGCGTTCTGGGCTGATCTTCTTCTCGTCGAAAATACCTCGGGGTTCGGGGCAGAGCCCCGAGCCGATTTTTCCAGAAAAATCGGAGGACCGCCCCGCTTCACCCGCCACACGCAAGGATCCAGACCGATGAAAATGACCACCGAGGAAGCCTTCGTCAAAACCCTGCAGATGCACGGGATCGATCAGGCCTTCGGGATCATCGGCTCGGCCATGATGCCGATCTCGGACATCTTCCCCGACGCCGGCATCACCTTCTGGGACTGCGCCCACGAAGGCTCTGCCGGCATGATGGCCGACGGCTACACCCGCGCGACGGGGCGCATGTCGATGATGATCGCGCAGAACGGCCCTGGCATCACCAACTTCGTCACCGCGGTGAAGACTGCCTACTGGAACCACACGCCGCTGCTGCTGGTCACGCCGCAGGCCGCCAACAAGACCATCGGCCAGGGCGGCTTTCAGGAAGTCGAGCAGATGAAGCTCTTTGCCGACATGGTTGCCTATCAGGAAGAGGTCCGCGATCCATCCCGCATCGCCGAGACCCTGAACCGCGTCATCATGGCCGCCAAGCGCGCCTCCGCCCCCGCCCAGATCAACGTGCCGCGCGATTTCTGGACCCAGGTGATCGACATCGACCTGCCGCAGATCGTCGCCTTCGAGCGTCCCTCGGGCGGCGACGCCGCCATCGCCCGCGCCGCCGACCTGCTGTCCTCTGCGCGCTTCCCCGTCATCCTGAACGGTGCCGGCGTGGTCCTGTCGGACGGCGGCATCGAGGCCTCGATGCGGCTTGCCGAACGTCTCGATGCCCCCGTCTGCGTCGGCTACCAGCACAACGACGCCTTTCCAGGTGGGCATCCGCTCTTCGCGGGACCCTTGGGCTACAACGGATCGAAGGCCGCGATGGAGCTCATCGCGCAAGCCGATGTGGTCCTCGCCCTCGGCACCCGGCTGAACCCCTTCTCCACCCTGCCCGGCTACGGCATCGACTACTGGCCGAAGGACGCGGCGATCATCCAGGTCGACCTGAACCCCGACCGGATCGGACTGACCAAGACCGTCTCCGTCGGCATCGTCGGCGACGCCGCCACGGTCGCGACCCGCATCCGCGATGCACTGGCGGACACCGCGGGCGATGAGGGACGACAGGACCGAAGAGCCCTGATCGGCGACACGAAGTCGAGATGGGCGCAGCAGCTCTCCTCCATGGATCACGAAGACGACGATCCGGGCACCACCTGGAACCAGCGCGCCCGCGCCGACAAGCCCGGCTGGATGTCCCCCCGCCTGGCCTGGCGCGCGATCCAGTCGGCCCTGCCGCGCGAGGCGATCATCAGCTCCGACATCGGCAACAACTGCGCCATCGGCAACGCCTACCCCAGCTTCGACGAGCCGCGCAAATACCTCGCCCCCGGCCTCTTCGGCCCCTGCGGCTACGGTCTGCCCGCCATCGTCGGCGCCAAGATCGGGCAGCCCGGCGTGCCCGTCGTCGGCTTCGCCGGTGACGGCGCCTTCGGCATCGCCTGCAACGAGCTGACGGCGATCGGTCGCAGCGAATGGCCCGCGATCACCATGGTCGTCTTCCGCAACTACCAGTGGGGTGCCGAAAAGCGGAACTCCACCCTCTGGTTCGACGACAACTTCGTCGGCACCGAACTGGACGAGGGCGTCTCCTACGCCGCCATCGCGCAGGCCTGTGGCCTGCAGGGTGTGCAGGCAAAGGGCATGGCGGAGCTGACCCAAGCCTTGAACACCGCGATCACCGATCAGATGCAGCACGGCAAGACCACGCTGATCGAAGTCCTGCTGAACCAGGAACTGGGCGAGCCTTTCCGCCGCGACGCGATGAAGAAGCCGGTGCGCATCGCGGGCATCAACAAGGACGACATGGCGACAGCCCAGGTCTGATGCCCCTCGACCTCTCCCCCGGCATCGCGGCGTATCTCGCCTGCGCCCTGCTGGGGGCGGCCATCGTGCGCGGCTACACGGGTTTCGGCTTCTCGGCCATCGTGCTGTCGGCCGCCGCCCTCGTCACCAATCCCCTGCCCCTGATCCCGGTCCTGTTCCTGGCAGAGATCGCCATGACCGCCCTGCAGGCCCGCGCGATCCGGGGGCATGTCGACTGGCACCGGGCGCTGGCGCTGCTGGGTGGCGCAGCCCTGGTCCTGCCATTGGCCTTCGGCACGATGCTCAGCCTGCCGGCGGATCTGGTGCGCGTGACCGTCAGCCTCGTCATTGGCGCCATGGCGCTGCTGCTGCTGACCGGCTGGACCCTGCATCGCCCGTTGGGACGCGCCGGCCACGTCGGTGTGGGCATGGTCGCGGGTGCCGCCAATGCCGCCGGCGTCGGCGGATTGCCGGTCGCCGCCTGCCTCGGCGCGCAACCGATCCCGCCGGCCACCTTCCGCGCCACCATGGTCGTCTTCCTGACAGGCATCGACATCATGAGCCTGCCGCTGCTCGCCTGGGGCGGTCAGGTCACGGCGGATACCTTCGTCGCGGCGCTGATGGCGGCACCCGTCCTCGCGCTCGGCCTGACCATCGGCAGCCGCCGCTTCGCCGCAGCGCCGCCCGCCGCCTTCCGCCGCCTCGCCACATGGCTGCTGCTCGCGCTGTCGGCCCTTGGCCTGATCCGGGCGATGACATGACCATCCTCGTCCTCAACGCCGGCTCCTCATCGGTCAAATCTGCCCTCTTCGGACCCGACCTGGCGCCCATCGACCAGCTGACCATGGCCGAGGTGACGGACCATCGCGCCGCCATCGCAGCCATCCTCGACCACTACGCCGCCCACCGTCCCATGGCCGCGGCACACCGCGTCGTTCATGGCGGAGAGTCCCTGACCGCGCCCACCCGCATCACGCCGGATGTCCGGGCGCAGATCGCCGCATTGATCCCCCTCGCCCCGCTGCACAATCCCGCCGCTCTGGCGGGAATCGACGCGATCGCGGCCCTTGCCCCCGACCTGCCGCAGGTCGCCTGCTTCGACACCGGTTTCCACGCGACCAACCCCACCGTCGCCACGACCTACGCCATCCCCGCCACCCCCGGCCTGCGCCGCTTCGGCTTTCACGGGATCAGCTACGCCGACCTCAGTCGGCGCCTCCGGCCGCAGCCCGACCGCCTGCTGGCGCTGCACCTGGGCAACGGCGCCTCGCTCTGCGCGATCAGGGCGGGGCAGTCGGTCGCCACCACGATGGGCACCTCGCCTCTCGACGGTCTGACCATGGGCACCCGCTCCGGCGGCATCGACCCCGCCGCCGTCCTCGCCCTCGCCCGGCGGCACGGCATCGACGGGGCAGAGCGTCTGCTGAACCACGACAGTGGCCTCAAGGCGCTTGGCGGAACCTCTGACATGCGCGCGCTGGCACGGGCCGGCACCCGCGCGGCGCGCTTCGCCCGCGGCCACTTCGCCTATTGGGCCGTGCGTCACGCGGGGTCGATGATTGCCGCGATGGGCGGGATTGATGCACTGGCCTTCACCGGCGGCATCGGCCAGAATGACCCCGATCTGCGCGCCGCGATCATGGAAGGTCTGGCCTTTACCGGGCTGATCGTGGACACCGCCGCCAACGCTAGGGGAGAGGCCCGCTTGCACACCGAAAGCTCATCCGTCAGCGCATGGATCGTGCCCGCGCAGGAAGAACGCGCCATTGCGGCGGCGGCGCTCAGGCTGATCTCGTGACCGACCCCGTCCTCGACCTGTCGCGCCCCATCGGCGACGCGGTGCGCAAGACCACCTGCTACATGTGCGCCTGCCGCTGCGGCATCGACGTGCACGTGAAGGCCGGCCCCGACGGCAAGGACCGCGTTGCCTACATCGAAGGCAACCGTGACCACCCGGTGAACAAGGGCGTGCTCTGCGCCAAGGGCTCTGCCGGAATCATGCAGCACAACGCCCCCGCCCGCCTGCGCGCGCCCCTCAAACGCACCGGCCCCCGCGGGTCCGGCGCGTTCGAGGAAATCAGCTGGGACGAGGCTCTGACCCTTGCCACCTCATGGCTGAAACCGCTGCGGGACACCGCACCCGAAAAGCTCGCCTTCTTCACCGGCCGCGACCAGTCGCAAAGCTTCACCTCGCTCTGGGCGCAGGGCTTCGGCACGCCGAACTACGCCGCCCACGGCGGCTTCTGCTCCGTCAACATGGCGGCCGCCGGCATCTACACCATGGGCGGCGCCTTCTGGGAATTCGGCACGCCCGATTGGGAGCATACGAAGCTCTTCCTCCTTTTCGGCGTGGCAGAGGATCACGACAGCAACCCGATCAAGATCGGCATCGGCAAGCTGAAGGCGCGCGGCGCGCGCATCGTCGGGGTGAACCCGATCCGCACCGGCTACAACGCCGTCGCCGACGACTGGTTCGGCGTGACGCCCGGCAACGACGGCCTGCTGATCCTCAGCCTCGTCCACTGCCTGATGACCGCGGGGAAGATCGACACCGACTACCTCGCGCGCTTCACCAATGCCTCCGTCCTCGTCAACCAGGACCCCAAGTCGGCCGACTACGGCCTCTTCATCCGCGACGACGAGCTGCGCCCGCAGGTCATCGACCAGCGCACCGGCAAGCTTGCGCCCTGGAACGGCGAGGGTGTGGAACCGCAGCTGACGGGCACCTGGCGGAACGCGGGCTATACCCATCGCAGCGTCTTTCACCTGATGGCGGACCGCTACACCGACCCGGTCCACGCGCCCGAGAACGTGGCGACGCGTGTCGGTATCCCCGCCGCCCGCATCCGGCAACTGGCCGCTGACCTTGCCGATGTCGCCTTCAACCAGCCGGTCGTCCTCGACCGCCCATGGACCGACTTCCGCGGCAAGCGCCACGACCGGATGATCGGCAGACCCGTCAGCGTTCACGCCATGCGCGGCATCAGCGCCCATTCCAACGGCTTCCAGACCTGCCGCGCCCTGCACATGCTGCAGATCATCCTCGGTGCCGTGGAAACCCCCGGCGGCATGCGCTTCAAGCCGCCCTACCCCAAGCCCGCCACGGCCCATCCGAAACCGCACAGCAAGGTCGTCCCCGGCCAGCCTCTCGACGGCCCGCACCTGGGCTACCCGCAGGGGCCGGACGATCTGTGCCTCACGGAACAGGGCACCCCCGCCCGCATCGACAAGGCCTTTACCTGGGAAAACCCGCTCAGCGCCCACGGCCTGATGCACATGGTCATCAGCAACGCCCACGCGGGCGATCCCTACAAGATCGACACGCTTTTCATGTACATGGCGAACATGTCGTGGAACTCCTCGATGAACACGCGCGGCGTCATCGACATGCTGACCGACACGGACGAGGACGGCGACTACGTCATCCCGCGCATCATCTATTCCGACGCCTACAGTTCCGAGATGGTGGCCTACGCCGACCTGATCCTGCCCGACACGACCTACCTCGAACGCCACGACTGCATCAGCCTTCTCGACCGCCCCATCTCCGAGGCGGATGCCATGGCCGACGCGATCCGCTGGCCGGTGGTGACCCCCGACCGCGACGTGCGCGCCTTCCAGTCCGTGCTCTGCGACCTCGGCGCGCGCCTGTCTCTGCCGGGCTTCGTCAACGAGGACGGCACGGCCAGATACGCCGACTATGCCGACTACATCATGCACCACCTGCGCCGCCCGGGCATCGGCCCGCTGGCCGGCTGGCGGGTGGGCGATACCGGCCTGCAGGACGGACGGGGCCTGCCCAACGGCAACCAGTTGAACGAATACATCACCCACGGCGGGTTCTGGACCAGCCACATCCCGGACGAGGCTGCCTATTTCAAACCCTTCAATCGCGCCTATCAGGACTGGGCGGTGACGATGGGCCTCTACGATGTGCCGCTGCCCTACATCTTCCAGCTCTACGTCGAGCCCCTGCGCCGCTTCCAGCTTGCGGCCGAGGGCCACGGTCACCGCCAGCCCCCCGACGCCCTGCGCGGCCAGATCAGGGTCACGCTGGACCCGCTGCCGATCTGGTATCCGCCCTTCGAGGATGCCCATATCGACCCCGCCGAATATGACGTCCACGCCCTGACCCAGCGGCCCATGGCGATGTATCACAGCTGGGGCAGCCAGAACGCTTGGCTGCGCCAGATCCACGGGGTGAACCCGCTTTACGTGCCGACGAAGATCTGGAAAAAGCACGGCTTCCGCGAGGGCGACTGGGCCCGCGTCACCTCCGCCCACGGATCCATCACCGTGCCGGTGGCGCTGCAGGAGAGCCTGAACGAGAACACCGTCTGGACCTGGAACGCCATCGGCAAGCGCAAGGGCGCCTGGGCGCTCGACACGGACGCCCCGGAGGCGACGCGCGGATTCCTTCTGAACCACCTGATCCACGAACTGCTGCCGCCCAAGGGCGACGGCCTCCGCTGGGCCAATTCCGACCCGGTCACGGGGCAGGCCGCCTGGTTCGACCTGCGCGTGAAGATCGAGAAATCGGGCGCGCCGCAGGAATCCCAGCCGGTTCTGCCCCCGCTCGCCTCCCCGGTGCCGAAGGGACCGAATTCCCTCGCATGGAAGATCCGATGACCGGCCTGCCGCTCCACATCGTCACGCAAGGCGATCCCGCGCAGCCGCCCGTCGTCCTGCTGCACGGCTTCTCGATGTCGCATGCGGTCTTCGTACCCCTGATGGCCGTCCTGTCGGACCGCTACCACGTCATCGCGCCGGACCTGCGCGGCCACGGCCTCTCGCCCAAGCCTGACGACGCCTACGCCGACAGCAAGGACTGGGCCGACGACATCGCCCGAATCATCGCCCCCCTCGATCGCCCCGTCCTGCTGGGCTGGTCCATGGGCGGCCGCGTCGCGATGGACTATATCCGACACCACGGCGACGCTGACCTTTCGGCCCTCGTCCTGGTCGGCAGCTACACCGGCCCCGTGCCCGCCGCGACGAAGGCCAACCGCGGCCCGATGTTCGACGAGACGCAGCGCGAGGACGGCACCGCCAAGTTCGTGCGCGCCTGCACGAAGGACCCCCTGCCCGACGCGCTGGCACGGACCCTGCTGGACCAGGCCCTGCTCTGCCCCCACCATGTCCGCCTGGCCCTGGCCGACCGGGACGAGGATTACACCGCGGATGCCCGCACCATCGCGACACCGGCCCTTGTCCTGCACGGCGACATGGACGCCATCGTCCCCCCCGCCGCCTCCGCCGATCACAACATTCAGACCGCGACCCACATCGTCTACGCCGGCATCGGCCACACCCCCTTCCTCGAAGTCCCGGCGCGCTTCGCCGACGATCTGACCGCCTTCATCCGAAAGGCCCGCCCATGATCCTTCTTCCGGTCGAAAATACCTCGGGGGGAGTCCGCAGGACGGGGGGCTGGCCCCCCCCGATTTTTCTAGAAAAATCGGAAACGCGCCAAGGCCCGCCATCATGACCCGACTGCCGCCACCCTCGGCCGTCAAACTCGGCCTCGTGATCGACCTCGACACCTGCGTCGGCTGTCACGCCTGCGTCGTGGCCTGCAAGGGCTGGAACACGCAAAGCGACCTCGGCACGCCGCTCTCGGACCAGAACCCTTACGGCGCCGACCCGTCCGGCACCTTTCTCAACCGCGTCCACAGCTACGAGGTGACGCCGCCCGCGGGCCCGACCCAACAGGTCCACTTCCCAAAGTCCTGCCTGCACTGCGAGGATGCCCCCTGCGTCACCGTCTGCCCGACCGGCGCCAGCTACAAGCGCGGCTCCGACGGGATCGTGCTGGTGAACGAGGACGCCTGCATTGGCTGCGGCCTCTGCGCCTGGGCCTGCCCCTACGGCGCGCGGGAAATGGACCCCTCCGCCGGCGTGATGAAGAAATGCACCCTCTGCGTCGACCGCATCTACAACGACGCGCTGCCAGAGGTCGACCGCACCCCCGCCTGCGTGCGGACCTGCCCCGCCGGCGCGCGCCACTTCGGCGACCTCGGCGATCCCGACTCCGCCATCAGCCAGTTGGTTACGGATCGGGGCGGCTTCGACCTGATGCCGGAACAGGGCACGAAACCCGTGAACAAATACCTGCCGCCGCGCCCCCGCGACCGCGACACCGCCGGCGACATCGACATCCTCGCCCCCCTGCTTGCCCCGGTGGCCGCGGACGGCAAGGGGCTGGTGGCCTGGCTCGACCGGACCCTGTCGAAACTGCCCGGCGGTCACGGCTGATGCATCCGGCGCCGTCCGTCATCACCTTCACCACGCTCTCGGGTCTCGGCTTCGGCCTCCTGTTCTGGCTTGGCATCGGCCTGCCGGACCCCACGGGCTGGGTCGCAACCGCCTTCTTCGGCCTGGCCTTCCTGCTGTCGGTCGGCGGGCTCACCGCCTCTCTCTTCCACCTCGGACATCCGGAACGTGCGCATCTCGCCCTGACCCAGTGGCGCACCAGCTGGCTGTCGCGCGAGGGCCTCGCGGCCATCGCGACCCTTCTCATCGGCGGAATCTTCGCGCTGACGCGCGTCCTCGGGATCCCCGCCGCGCCGCTCGGCTGGCTGGTGTCGCTGGGCTGTCTCGGCACCGTCTTCACCACCGCGATGATCTACACGCAGATGAAGACGGTCCCCCGCTGGCGCCACTGGACCACCCCCGCCCTGTTCCTCGCCCTGTCGCTGGCCGGCGGTGCGCTGCTGGCGAACCAGCGCCACCCGGCGCTTGTCCTGCTGGCGCTGTGCGCCGTGCTGCAGCTGGTCGCCTGGACCGGCGGCGACCGGCGATTCGCCGCGTCGCACACGACGCTGGCCACCGCCACGGGGCTCGGCGGGATCGGCCGCGTGCGCGCGTTCCTGCCGCCGCACACCGGATCCAACTACCTTCTGCAAGAATTCGTCTACGTGGTGGGACGGCGGCATGTCCTGCAGCTGCGGGTCATCGGCCTGATCCTTGCCTTCGGCCTGCCCCTGCCGCTGATCGCGGCGGGTCTCAGCCACATCACCGCGCTCGTCGCCGTTCTCGCCCACGTCGCCGGCGTGCTGTGCCTGCGCTGGCTGTTCTTCGCGCAGGCGGAACACGTCGTCGGCCTGTATTACGGGAAACGCTAGCAACGGGCGCTTCTCCGATTTTTCTAGAAAAATCGGCTCGGGGCTCTGCCCCGAACCCCGGGATATTTCCAAGACAGAGAGGGGGGGCCTCAGGTCCTGATCCGCGCCTCGGTTTCCGGGTCGAAGAGGTAGACGCGGGACGCGTCGATCGCCACGCCCACCCGCGCGCCGATGCGGGATCGGTGGTCGCCGCGCTCCTCCAGCACCAATCGTTCGCCGGTGTCGCCCAGCAGATAGACGTAGGACACGCCGCCGAGGCTTTCGGTCAGGTCAACGGTATGGGTGTCGCCCGCGGGGTCCACGGTCAGATGCTCGGCGCGCAGGCCGACCGTCACCGGGCCATCGTACCGCGCACCCAGATCGAAGCGGGCCTTCATCCCCGGCACGATCACGGTGCCGTCCTTCACGTCGCCCGCCATGAAGTTCATCGCGGGGCTGCCGATGAAGCCCGCGACGAACTTGTTGTCCGGATCGCGGTAAAGGTCCATCGGCGCGCCGACCTGTTCGATCACCCCCTTGCGCAGCACCACGATCTTGTCGGCCAGCGTCATCGCCTCGACCTGGTCGTGGGTGACGTAGACCATCGTCGCGCCGATCTCCTTGTGCAGGCGCGCGATCTCGACCCGCATCTCGACCCGCAGTTCCGCGTCGAGGTTCGACAGCGGCTCGTCGAAGAGGAAGACGTCCGGCCCGCGCACGATGGCGCGGCCGATCGATACCCGCTGGCGCTGGCCGCCCGACAGGGCGGCGGGCTTGCGGTCGAGGTAGTCGTCGAGCTTCAGGATGCGGCTCGCCTCGGCGACCTTGCGCGCGATCTCGGCCCTGGGGTGGCCGTTCATCTTCAGCCCGAAGCCCATGTTGTCGCGCACCGTCATATGCGGATAGAGCGCGTAGGTCTGGAACACCATCGCCACCCCCCGCTCCGCCGGGTCGAGCCGGGTCACGTCCCGCGGCCCGATGGCGATCCGGCCCGCCGTCGTCTCCTCCAGCCCGGCGATCATCCGCAGCAGGGTCGACTTGCCGCAGCCGGAGGGGCCGACGAAGACGCAGAACTCGCCGTCCTTCACGTCAAGATCGATGCCGTGGATCACCTCCACGTCGCCGTATCTCTTGACCGCATTCTGCAACGTGACGCCTGACATGGCCTATTCCCCCGCGAGTTTCAGTGATCGTGTCCCGGTGTCGGGAAAGCTCCATTTCGCCGCGTCCCGGGCGATCGCCTGCGCCGTCTCGCGCACCTGCGGCGCCAGCGCCTCCAGCCCCGCCAGATCGGTACGGGCGGTCGTGCTGGTGACCGACACCGCACCGAGGACCCGTCCCGACCCGGTCAGCACCGGAGCGGCGATGCAGATGATGCCCGGCTCGTGCTCTTCCCGATCGAAGGCATAGCCGCGCGCACGGATCGCCTGCAGTTCGCGGCGCAGCGCGGTGGGCGTCGTCAGCGTGCCGGGCTGGAACCGGTGAAAGCTCTGCTGCGCGATGATCGCATCCGCCTGCGCCGCATCGAGGCAGGCCAGCATCGCCTTGCCGACGCCCGTGCAATAGGCGGGGCCGACCTTGCCCGCCTGGCTGAACATCTCGACCGGGTGGGCCGCGTTCCGCTTGTCGAGGTAAAGCACCTGCCCGTGGTCGAGCTGCGCCAGATGCACGGTCTCGTGCGTCACGGCCGACAGCGCCACCAGATGCGGGCTGGCGACCTGTGCAAGAGAGCTTTGCGCCCAGGCCGCATGGGCCAGCCGCACCAGCCGCGCACCGGGGGCATAGGTCTGGCGGTCATGGTCGTAGGACAGCATGTTCTGGCTGACCAGCGTCTGCAGCAGACGGTAGAGCGTCGGCTTGGGAAACGCGCTGTCCGTCAGCACTTCGGAAAACCGCACCGGGCGGCCGAAACCCGCCACCTGGTCCAGAACCTCCAGCGCCTTGCCGACCGTGCCGTCGTTGCCTGCCATCGCGATCCTCCCTGCCCTGCGATGCCGCAACGCGGCGGATCGGGGCTGTTGACAAGCCTAGGGGATTCGCGCTTAGGTATCAATATCCAAAACTTAGTTTCACATAATGAAACCTAATTTGGTCGCAATTCAGGGAGGAAACCAATGTTGCGCAACCCGATCATCACCGGACTGGCCCTGTCCGCCGCCCTTCTGGGCGCGACGTCCGCCATCGCCCAGCAGCGGGTGCTCGTCTTCAACACGGACACGTCGGACCCCGCGCCGAAGGCCGCGTTCGAGCAACTGATCGCCGATTTCGAGGCCGAGAACCCGGACATCGACGTGCAGGTGAACCTGTTCGACCATGAGGGCTACAAGACCGCGATCCGCAACTTCCTGACCGCCGACAGCCCGGACCTCGCCAACTGGTACGCCGGCAACCGGATGAAACCCTTCGTCGATGCGGGTCAGTTCATGGACGTGTCGGACGTCTGGTCCGACAACGGCCTGAACGAAAAGCTGGCCTCGGCCGAATCCGCGATGACGATCGACGGCAAGCAGTGGGGCGTGCCCTATACCTACTATCAGTGGGGCGTCTACTATAACAAATCCGTCTACGATCAGGTCGGCGCCAAGGTGCCGGAGACCTACGACCAGTTCGTCGAGAACTGCAAATTGTTCAAGGACGCGGGCATCGACTGCCTGACCACCGGCACCAGCCAGATGTGGCCGGCCGCCGGTCTGTTCGACTACTTCGACCTGCGCACCAACGGCTACGACTTCCACATGCAGCTGACCAACGGCGAGATTCCCTGGACGGACGAGCGTGTGCGCAACACCTTTGCCGCGTGGAACAAGCTGGTGGAGCCGGGCTATATCACCGCCAATGCCGCCGCGATCGACTGGCAGGACGCCGCCGCCCTGCTGAGCCAGGGCAAGGCCGCGAACTACGTCATGGGCAACTTCGCCGTGGCGACCTTCAAGGACGGTGGCCTCACGGACGAGACGCTGGGCTTCTTCCCCTTCCCGACGATCAACCCCGACGTCGCCCGGGCCGAGGATGCGCCGACCGACACCGTCCACATCCCCGCCGGCGCCAAGAACCCCGAGGACGCGAAAAAATTCCTCGCCTTCCTCGCCCGCGCCGACACCCAGACCAAGCTGAACGAGGCGCTGGGACAACTACCGGTGAACAACGAATCCACCGTGAACCAGGACGATCCGTTCCTGAGTCAGGGGTTCACCATGCTGTCGGAGGCCTCCGGCCTCGCGCAGTTCTTCGACCGTGACGCCCCGGCGGAAATGGCGGCCAGCGGGATGGAGGGCTTTCAGGAGTTCATGGCCTATCCGGACAACCTCGACGACATCCTGAACCGTCTCGAGAGCGACCGTCAGCGGATCTACAAGTAAGCCATCGGGCGGCCCCCGGAACCCGGGGGCCGCCGCACAGGCAGGGGGGGGACCGACCATGACCGCACTACCGGATGCCCACGGACCGAAAAGGTCGTGGTGGCGCGCGAACCAGCAGCGGCTGACGCCGTGGCTGTTTCTCGCCCCCGGCGCCTTCATGTTCGCGGTCTACGTGATCTATCCCATCGCGGCCTCGTTCCAGTTCAGCTTCTACGACTGGGACGGCCTGTCGCCCAAGACCTGGGTCGGCTGGGGCAACTATGCAGAGCTTTGGGGCGACCGGAACTTCATCATCTCGCTCAAGAACAACATCATCTGGCTGGTGCTCTACATGCTCGCCGTGCCGGCGGGACTGGGGATTGCGATCTTCCTCAACCAGACCGTCACCGGCATCCGCATCTACAAGTCGCTGTTCTTCTTTCCCTTCGTGATCTCTCAAGTCGTCGTCGGCCTGATGTTCACGTGGTTCTACGCGCCCAATTTCGGCCTGTTCTTCAAGCTGACCGAATGGCTAACCGGCACCGGCACCGCCGTGCTGGCGAACCCGGAATACGCGACCTACGGCATCATCGCCGCCGGCCTCTGGCCGCAGATCGCCTATTGCATGATCCTCTACCTGACCGGCCTGAACAACGTCGCTCCCGACCAGATCGAGGCCGCGCGCCTCGATGGCGCCAGGGGGCTCAAGATGCTGTGGTATGTCGTCCTGCCGCAACTGCGGCCCGCGACCTTCATCGCCGTCGTCGTCACCGTGATCGGCGCGCTGCGCAGCTTCGACCTCGTGTCGATCATGACGGGGGGCGGCCCCTTCGGTCAGACCCGCGTCCTGTCATATTACATGTACGAAAAGGCGCTCTCCGAATACGGCTACCGCATGGGCTACGGCGCCGCCATCGCCGTCGTCCTGTTCCTCATCATGATGGTCTTCATCACCGGCTTCGTCTGGAAGATGGTCCGCGACGAAAGGGGCCGCTAGGATGTTCCCCCGCCCCATCGCCCAACGGTCGCAGGCCGCCCAGTGGTCCTATGCCGCGCTTTTGCCCATAGCCCTGATCCTCTGGCTGCTGCCGCTTCTGGGCATCGCCATGACCTCGATCAAGCCCGCCTCCGACCTCGCGTCGGGCAACTACTTCGGCCTGCCGACCCACCCGGCGTTCGAGAACTACTGGTCCGTCCTCTTCGATTTCGACCTCTGGCGCTACATCCGCAACTCCTTCGTCGTGACGATCCCCACGGTCATCGGCGCCGTCGCCCTGTCCTGCCTGACGGGCTTCGCCCTCGGCACCTACCGGTTCAAGGGCAACCTGCTGATCTTCTTCCTGTTCGTGGCGGGCAACTTCGTGCCGTTCCAGATCCTGATGGTGCCGGTCCGCGACCTGACCCTGCGCATGGGCATCTACGACACGCCGCAGGCGCTGATCCTGTTCCACATCGCCTTCCAGACCGGGTTCTGCACGCTCTTCATGCGCAACTTCATCGCAGCATTGCCACGAGAGCTGATCGAGGCGGCCCGGGTCGAGGGTGTCGCCGAATGGCAGATCTTCTGGCATATCGTCCTGCCCCTGATGAAGCCCGCCATCGCCGCCCTGAGCGTGCTGGTCTTTACCTTCATCTGGAACGACTTCTTCTGGGCGACGGTCCTGACCACCAGCGCCGACACCCGCCCCGTCACCGCCGGCCTGTCGTCGCTGAACGGCCAGTGGGTCGCTGCATGGCACCTGGTGTCCGCCGGGTCCATCGTGGCCGCCCTGCCCCCCGTCGCCATGTTCTTCCTCATGCAAAAGCACTTCATCGCCGGCCTGACGCTGGGAGCCGTCAAATAGAATGACCCACTATCGTATCGACGCCGCGCGCCAGACCATCGTGCTGGCCGCCCCTTCCGACGGGCTGCCGGTCTGCACCTACTGGGGCCCTCGCCTGCCCGATGGCGCCGATCTGGCCGCCATTGCCGCCGCGGCTCAACGCGACCTGACCGGCGGAATGCTTGACGCGCATCCGGCACTGACCCTCTGCCCGCAGACCGCGACCGCCTTTCCCGGCCAGCCCGGTCTGACGGTGCGGGCCCCCGATGGCACCCCCCTGCACCCCGTCTTCGTCATCAGCGGGACGAAACGCAGCGACGCGCTGTCCCTCACCTGCACGGCAGAGGATGTGGGCCTGACCCTTACCTTCCGCTTCGCCGCCGACGCGGACACCGGCGTCATCGCCGCCACGACGACACTCGACAGCGCCACGCCCGTCCTCTGCGACTGGCTCGCCGCCCCCGTCCTGCCCGGCCCGCAACTCGCCGACGAGATGCTGGAATTTGCCGGACGATGGTGCGACGAGTTCCAGCCCGTCCGCACGCCTTGGGCCCCCGGCATCCGCGCCCGCGACAACCGCACCGGCCGGACGGGCCACGAACATGTCCCCCTGCTGTATCTGCCCGGTCGCGGCTGCACCAACACGCGCGGCGAAGCGCACGCCCTGCACTACGGCTGGCCCGGCGGCCACCGGATGCTGGCAGAGGAACTGCCCGACGGCCGCCGCCAGATCCAGTTCGGCCACGCCTCCGGCAGCGACCCCCGCCCGGCCACGCATTTCGAGACCGCGCCGCTCTATCTCGCCTATTCCGACACCGGCCTGAACGGCTGCGCCGTGGCCTTCCAGCGCCACCTGCGCGACCGCATCGTGACCTGGCCGAAACCCGACACCCCGCGCCCCGTGCATTACAACTGTTGGGAGGCGATCTACTTCGACCATTCGCTGGGCGCCCTGACCGCCATCGCCGACCGCGCGGCAGCACTCGGGGCCGAACGCTTCGTGCTGGACGATGGCTGGTTCAAGGGCCGCAACGACGACACCACGTCCCTTGGCGACTGGACCATCGACGCCACCAAATGGCCCGATGGCCTGACACCGCTGATCGACCACGTCCACGGCCTCGGCCTGACCTTCGGCCTGTGGTTCGAACCCGAGATGGTCAATGCCGACAGCGATCTTGCCCGCGCCCACCCCGACTGGATCCTCGGCCCGATGGACCAGCCGCTGGGGCGGGGCCAGTACGTACTCGACATGGCGAACCCGGACGTGCGCGACAACCTATTCGCGCAAATCAGCACGCTTCTGGACAGCCATCAGATCGAATACATCAAGTGGGACCACAATCGTGTCCTGCCGTGGGGCGACGCTGGCCAGACGCACGGCACCCTCGACCTGCTCGCCCGCCTCCGCGCCGCCCATCCGGGGGTAGAGGTCGAATCCTGCGCCTCGGGTGGCGGCCGCATCGACTTCGGCATCCTCGCCCAGACCCAGCGCGTCTGGCTGTCCGACAGCAACGACGCCCTGTCCCGTCTGCGCATCCAGCACGACGCGGCGCTCCTGCTGCCCGGCTGCGTCACCGGATCCCACGTCGGCCCGCGCACCTGCCACACCACGGGCCGCATCCATTCCATCAGCTTTCGCGCCTGGGTCGCGGCCCAGCGCCACATGGGGTTCGAAATGGACCCCCGCGAACTGACGGAACAAGAGGCAGCGACCCTGACCCGCGTCACCGCATGGTACAAGCAGAACCGCGGCTGGCTGCGCACCGCGGACATCCTGCGGCTGGACAGCGCCGACCCCGCCGTCATCGCCGAACAGCACCTCTCATCCGACGGCGCAGGCTTTGTCGTCTTCGCAGGCCACGCCGGCACCAGCGCCCAGATCGCACCGCGTCCCTTGCGCCTGACCGGTCTCGATTCGATGGCCACCTACACCATCGACCTCGCCAACCGAGATGACATTTCCACCCTCTCCCGCGGCACCCCGGCGCTGAAGTCCGGACCCCTGACGCTCACGGGGCAAAGTTTGATGTCCCACGGCATCGCCCTACCCTACGCCCTTCCCGATTCAATGTGGATCATCGAAGGACACCGCGCATGACCGCCCACTTTCCAGACCTCGCCAACGCCCACGTCTTCATCACAGGCGGCGGCTCCGGCATCGGCGCCGCCCTGACCGAGGCCTTCCTGCGCCAGAAGGCCAAGGTCAGCTTCGTCGGCCGCTCCGACTATTCCGACTTCGCGGACGAGATGAAGGACAAGACCGGCGCAAAGCCCCTTTTCATCCAGTGCGACGTGACCGACACGAAGGCGCTGCACGCGGCGATGGACAAGGCCGTGGCCGAACAGGGCCCGCTGAAGGTCCAGATCAACAACGCCGCCGCCGACACCCGCATGGACCCCGCCGATGTCACGGTCGAGGACTGGGACAAGCAGATCGCCGTCAACCTGCGCCACTACTTCTTCGCCTGCCAGAAGGCGGGCGCCCTGATGAAAGACGGCGGGTCGATCATCAACTTCTCCTCCGCCAGCTACCAGATCGCGGGCGAGCAGCTGGCCCCCTACGTGTCGTCCAACGCCGGCATCCTCGGCCTGACCCGCTCCCTCGCCCGCGACTGGGGCCCGCGCGGCATCCGCGTCAACGCGATCTCCCCCGGCCTCGTGCTGACGCAAAAGCAGATCGAGGAGGTCCATACCGAGGACGACCTCGCCGACTTCCGCATGCGCCAGTGCATCGACAAGAACCTCTACCCCGAGGACGTGCCCGGCACCGCGCTCTTCCTCGCCTCCGACCTGTCGCGCATGATGACGGCCCAGTGCCTCTTCATCGACGGCGGACTGGCCTTCACGGGATGACCGCTTCTGACGCCACATGGATCGCCGCCGACTGGGGCACCACCAACCTGCGCGTCTGGGCGATGTCCGCCAGCGGCACCGTGCTTGCGGCGGCCACATCCGACGACGGCATGGGGCGGCTCGCCCGCGACGCCTACCCCGCCGCGCTGGACCGTCTCACAGCCGACTGGCCCCGCGTGCCGGTCATCGCCTGCGGCATGGTCGGATCGCGCCAGGGCTGGGCAGAGGCCGCCTATACGGCCGTCCCCTGTCCACCCTTGTCCGACAACCTGACACCTGCGGGCGACCGGACCCACATCATCCCCGGTCTGAAACAGGCCAGCCCCGCCGACGTGATGCGCGGAGAGGAAACGCAGATCGCAGGCTTCCTCGCCCTCAACCCGGGCTGGGACGGCGTCATCTGCCTGCCCGGCACCCACACCAAATGGGTCCACATCAGCGCGGGAGAGGTCGTCAGCTTCCAGACCGTCATGACCGGCGACCTCTTCGCCGCGATCACCGGCCACACCGTCCTGCGCCATTCGACGGCAGCGGGCTGGGACGACGCAGGCTTCGCCCAAGGGGTAGAGGACGTGATCTCGCGTCCCGAGAAACTCGCCGCCCGCCTCTTCGCGCTGCGTGCCGAGGGGCTGCTCGACGGCCTGCCGGACGCCACCGCCCGGTCCCGCCTGTCGGGTCTCCTGATCGGGGCAGAGCTTGCGGCCACGAAACCATACTGGCTGGGCCAGCAGATCGCCGTGATCGGCGCAGGCACCCTTGCGGGACTTTACGTCGCGGCCCTCGCGGCGCAGTCTGCCCCTGCCACACAGGTCAACGCCGACCGCGCGACCCTCGCCGGGCTGACCGCCGCCTACCGCCGCTGGAAGGACCAGACATGACCCGCCCCATCATCGCCATCCTGCGGGGTGTCGCCCCCGAAGAGGCCGTCGCCGTCGCCCGCGCCTGCATCGACGCCGGCATCACCCGGATCGAGGTGCCGCTGAACTCGCCCCACCCCTTCGACAGCATCCGTCGCATGGCCGATGCCCACCGCGACATCGCGGAAATCGGGGCGGGCACCGTCCTGACCCCCGACGATGTGAACCGCGTGCGCGAGGCGGGCGGGACCCTGATCGTATCCCCCAACTGCGACGCCCGCGTCATCATGGCGACCAAGGCGGTGGGCATGGCCAGCTGGCCCGGCGTGATGACCCCCACTGAATGCTTCGCGGCCCTGAAGGCCGGGGCCGACGGGCTCAAGATCTTCCCCGCCTCCCTCGTCGGTCCCGACGGCGTCAAGGCGATGCGCGCCGTCCTGCCCGCCGACTGCCCGGTCTATGCCGTGGGCGGCGCGGGGCCGGACAATTTCGCCGACTGGCTGCAGGCGGGGGCAGACGGCTTCGGCATCGGCACCGCGCTCTACACGCCGGGCCTGTCGCCTGACCAGGTCGCGACGCGCGCCAAAGCAATCGTCACCGCTTACGACGAGGCTGCCAAATGATCTTCGACGATACCCCCTGTGAATTGGGCGAAGGTCCACTCTGGCATCCGGAACGCGACCAGCTCTTCTGGTTCGACATCACCCGCCACCGGATGCACACCAAGGGCCAGCACTGGGACTTCCCGGGTCACGTCTCCGCCGCCGGCTGGGTCGATTACGACACCCTGCTCGTCGCCTCGGAAATCGCCCTGCACCGCTTCGACATCGCCTCCGGCGACCACGTCAAGATCCTTGACCTCGAATCCGACCTCAGGGGCACCCGGTCCAACGACGGCCGCGCCGACCCGCTGGGCGGCTTCTGGATCGGGACCATGGGGCTGAACGCGGAAAAGGGCGCGGGCAGCATCTGGCGCTTCTACCGGGGTGAATTGCGCCGGCTCTACGCCAACGTCACGATCAGCAACGCGATCTGCTTCGCCCCAGACGGACGCACCGCCTATTTCGCCGATACGGACAAGCAGGTGATCATGCGCACCGCGCTCGACGCCGACGGCTGGCCGATCCACCCGCCGGTCACGCACATCGACCTGTCGGGCACCGACTTCCACCCGGACGGGGCGGTCGTCGATTCCGCCGGCAACCTCTTCAACGCCCAGTGGGGCGCGGGGCGCGTCGCCGTCTACGACCCCGAGGGCACCTTCATCGAGGCCTTCACGTTCCCCGCGCGGCACACGTCCTGCCCGGCGTTCGGCGGCGCGGACCTGTCGACGCTCTACGTCACCACGGCCCGGCAGGACATCGCGGACCCCGACGCCGCGCAGGGCCTGACCTACCGGATTCCCACCTCCTACACCGGCCAGCGCGAACACCGCGTCATCCTCTGACCCTGTCCTCGCTTTTTTCCAAATACTCAAAAAGGCCCACCATGCCCCGCACGCTCGGCGTCTGCTACTACCCCGAACACTGGCCAGAGGCGCAATGGGCGACGGACGCCGCCCGCATGCGCGACACCGGCCTGACCTGGGTGCGCATCGGCGAATTCGCGTGGAGCCTGATGGAGCCCGCCCCCGGCACCTATGACTGGGACTGGCTCGACCGCGCGGTCGAAACCCTCGGCAATGCGGTGCTGAAGGTCGTCATGGGCACCCCCACCGCCACGCCGCCGCGCTGGATGCTGGACAAACTGCCCGACATGCTTGCCGTCGACGCGCAGGGGCGTCCCCGCCGTTTCGGCTCGCGCCGGCACTACGATTTCAGTCATCCGGGCTACCGCGAGGAATGCCGCCGTATCGCCCGCGCAATGGGTGAACGCTACGGTCGCAACCCTCATGTCGCCGCATGGCAGATCGACAACGAATACGACTGCCACGACACGACGCTCAGCTATTCGGACGCCGCCCGACTGGGCTTCCGCAACTGGCTGGCACAGAAATACCAAAGCCCCGATGCGCTCAACCGCGCCTGGGGCAACGTCTTCTGGTCGATGCAGTACGACGCCTTCGACCAGATCGACCTGCCCAACCTGACCGTGACCGAACCCAACCCCGCCCATGTCATGGACTTCCGCCGCTACAGCTCGGATCAGGTCGTGGCCTTCAACCGCGTGCAGGTGGACGCCCTGCGCCCCCTCACAGACGCGCCGCTCATCCACAACTACATGGGCCGGACGCTGACCTTCGACCATTACAGGGTCGGCGCCGACCTCGATATCGCCGCGTGGGACAGTTACCCGATCGGCTTTCTGTCTGACCGGATCGAGGGCACGAAAAAGGAAAAGCAGACCTTCCTGCGGCAGGGCCACCCGGACAATCAGGCGTTCCACCACGACCTCTACCGCGCCGTGGGCAAGGGCCGGCTCTGGGTCATGGAACAGCAGCCGGGTCCGGTGAACTGGGCGCCCTACAATCCCGCCCCCCTGCCCGGCATGGCCCGCCTTTGGGCGTGGGAGGCCTTCGCCCATGGCGCCGAGGCGGTCTGCTACTTCCGCTGGCGACAGGCCCCCTTCGCGCAGGAACAGTTGCACGCAGGCCTTCTGCGTCCCGACAGCCAACCCGCGCCCGCACTGGCAGAGGCGGCGCAGGTGGCCGAGGAGATCGCGCAGATGCCCGACCTCGATCAGGCCACCGGCAATGTCGCGCTGATCTTCGACTACGAATCCGCTTGGGCCTGGGACACGCAGCCGCAGGGTGCGGATTTCGAGATGTTCCGCCTTGCATTCGCCGCCTACCGCGCCCTGCGGCGCGCGGGGCTGAGCGTCGACATCCTGCCGCCCGACACAGGTGACCTCTCGCCCTACAAGCTGGTCCTCGCGCCCGGCCTGATGACGCTGTCCGACCCTCTGCGCGCGGCCCTCGCCACCTACCACGGCATCGCCCTCGTCGGTCCGCGCAGCGACCTCAAGACCCGGGACATGGCGATTCCCATGCCGATGGGCCCGCATCTGCCCGACACCGACGTCACCGTCACGCTGGTCGAAAGCCTGCCGCCCTCCGACAGGATCAGGCTGCAGGGCGGCGGTGCCTTCCGTCACTGGTTCGAGCATCTGGAGGGCACCGCCCCCGTCCACCTGTCGACGAAGGACGGCCG
This sequence comes from Loktanella atrilutea, assembly GCF_900128995.1. GTDB lineage: Bacteria > Pseudomonadota > Alphaproteobacteria > Rhodobacterales > Rhodobacteraceae > Loktanella > Loktanella atrilutea. The sequence goes on from NZ_FQUE01000002.1 coordinate 28,027, forward strand.
CCCGGCGATCATGGGCGGCGATCATCTGCGCTACCTCGCCGGCTGGCCGGACGACGCGACCTTCGACGGGATCATCGGCGGATTGTGCGATGCCGCCGGCCTGCCGACGCTGCAAATGCCGGACGGATTGCGGGTGCGCGACACGGCGACGATGCGTTTCCTGTTCAACTATGGCATGACGCCCGTGGACTGGAACGGCACGACGATTCCCGCGGCCGGCGTCCACTGGGAGGCACGACCATGATTTCGCACTTCGGCACCACGGCGACCGGCCACGACATCGACAGCATCCGGCTGCACGCGGGCGATCTGTCCGTCACGATCCTGACCCTGGGCGCCGCGATACAGGACCTGCGGCTGGCCGGGATCGACCATTCCCTGACGCTGGGGTCTGACCACGTCGCCGACTACGAAGGCGGCATGCGCTACCACGGGTCGGTCATCGGGCCGATCGTGAACCGCATCAGCACCGGTCGCGTCGCGATCGATGGCATGATGTACGAACTCGAACGCAACTTCGAAAATCGCATCCACCTGCACTCCGGCAGCCGGGCCACCCACCTGCGGCCCTGGAAGATCGCCGAATCCTCGCACGACCGGGTGACGTTGACACTGCACCTTCCCGACGGAGACTGCGGCCTGCCGGGCGACCGCCATATCCGCGTGGTCTACACGGTGATCGCCCCGGGCACCCTGACGATGGAAATCACGGGCAAGACCGACCAGCCCACGCTGATGAACTTCGCCAACCACGCCTACTGGAACCTAGACGGCACGCCGACGTGGGAAGGCCACACCCTGCGGGTTGCCGCCGACCGCTACCTGCCCACGACGCCGGATTTCTGCCCGACCGGAGAGATCGCCGATGTCGCAGGCACCGACATGGATTTCCGCGAAGCCCGCAGCTTCGCGCCGGGACAGCCCGCGCTGGACAACAATTTCTGCCTGTCGGACGGCCACGTGCCGATGCGCGACGTGCTGTGGCTGACCGGCCAGTCGGGCACGACGCTGACCATGGCGACGGACCAGCCCGGGATGCAGCTGTTCGACGGCCGCCACCCGGTCGGCCCGCGCCGCACCCCCTACGAGGGGCTGGCGTTCGAGGCGCAGGGCTGGCCCGACGCCCCGACCCATGCGGACTTTCCGTCGATCCGCGTGACAGAGGAGTTGCCCTACCGCCAGTTCACGACGTTTACCTTTGGGCGGGCCATTTGACATAATATGTATCGCACGCGAAACATTTTCCGGCCAAGTCATTGATTTGCCGTCGCCGCCCCGCCGCACGGCGCGGGCGGCGTTAACTTCCGCGGTAGGTGGAATAGCCGTAGGGGGACAGCAGCAGCGGCACGTGGTAATGCGCTGCCGGGTCGCTGATCCCGAACCGGATCGGCACGAGGTCGAGGAACAGCGGCGCGTCGCCGTCCTGCCCCGTGGCCCGCAGGTAATCGCCCGCATGGAACACCAGTTCGTAGGTGCCGGCGGCGAAATCGGGCTGCGGCAGGATCGGCGCATCGGTCCGGCCGTCGGCATTGGTCGTCATGCGGGCCAGTTCCGTGCGTCCGGCATCGTCGGTGCGCGACAGCACGATCAGCAGTCCCGCAGCGGGACAGCCGCGCGCGGTATCAAGGACATGGGTCGTCAGGAATCCGGTCGTCATGGCGGTCGCTCCTCCTTGGGTCTGTTCATACCCTTGTCGCCGCCCGGACGCATCGCGTCCAGACGCCTTGCGCCCGATCAGGTCCCGCGGGGCCCTGCCGGGAAAACCTACCGCCCTGCGCCGCATCCGGCAAATTTGCGTTTGACACTCCGGTCACGCCCGCTTATCGGATGCGCCGTGGCAAGGCGCGGTAGCTCAGTTGGTTAGAGCGATCGACTCATAATCGATAGGTCGGGAGTTCAAGTCTCCCCCACGCCACCACTAATTCCCCCCCAGATCTGCTGGCGCCGATGATTTCGCCGATTGCGCCATAGACGGTTACGTCTTGGCCGGTCTCCGAAGGCGTTATGTCGATCTGGGTAATGAGCGATCTGATCGTACCAACTGCCGAATCCGACATCTGGCGACCGGCGGCGATGTCCGACGACAGAGAGGCCAGTGCCTCAATGTGGCGGCGGGCTGTTGCCGGGTGCAGCTCGATCTTCGGCACGTCGGGCGCTTCGGTCGCGAGGCGTTGCTCTGCGGCCTCCTTCTCGGCTTTGTGCTCTGCGACGAGCTGCATGCCATCGTCACCGTCCAGCACACCCTTAAGGTACATGTCGACAGATCGGTCATAGGTTTGCTTGGCCCGAATGGCTGCGCGTTCCAGCGCGGCCTTATCACGCCGGTTGGATTGCAAGAGCCGCTCCCGCTCCTCCCGATAGGCCGTCAGATAGGCGGTGATGTATTCGGGGTGTGCCAGCTCCTGTGCCAGGGCCTCGAAGATGGCGCGTTCGATGACGTCCAGGCGAGGCTGCAGGCGGTTATCGCAGGTCCCGCTTTCGCGGCTGCGCGAGCAGATCAGCCATATCTGCGAGCCCTTCCTCTTCTTGATCGACATGCCTCCGCCACAGCGGCCGCACCGCAGGAGGCCGGAGAAGGGACGTTTCGGCCTGGCCGCCGCACGTCCGATCGGACCATTTGCCCTGCGGTCCATCTCGTGCCTCACCTGGTCCCACTGGAGGTCCGAGACGATGCGAAGATCCGGCACAGGCTCATGCACCCACAGATCGCGCGGGTTTGTCCGGTTCACCCTCTTTCCCGTCTCCGGATCCCGGACCATCTTGACCCGATTCCAGACCCGCCTGCCGATGTAGAGCTCGTTCTGAAGGATGCCGTAGCCTCGCTCTTTGTGGCCATTGATCGTAGAAGCGTTCCAGGTAGCCCCGCGGGGCGGCGTGATGCCTTCGGCGTTCAGATCAGCGACGATATGGCGTGGTGACCGGCCGGCGCCGAACTCGTCGTAGATGCGCCGCACGATCGCGGCCTCGTCCTCTTTGATTGTCAGATGCCCAGGCTGCCCAGGCACGGTGGCATAACCGTACGACTTGCCTCCTGCGCTCTGACCACTGTGGACGCGCCCCTTCAGCCCGCGGTGCGTCTTCTCGCGCAGCTGCTGCAGGAACATCTCCCCCATCAGGCCCTGCAGCCCGATCTTCATCACGTCCGCCTGCCCATCGTGGACGGCGAAGATCGAGATGCCGGCGAATCGCAGGCGCTTGTGGATCCCGGAAAGGTCTTCCTGGTCTCGGGATAGGCGGTCGAAGGCTTCGACAATCACCGCGTCGAACCGGCCCGCGCGGGCATCGGCCATCAGGTTCATGATTCCATCGCGTCCCAGCAGGCTGGCCGAGGTTCGCGCGCGGTCCTCATAGACCGTGCCGACCGTCAGGCCTTCGCGCTTGGCATAGTCGCGGCAAAGCGCAACCTGATCTTCGATCGATCTGTCTGACTGATGGTCGGTCGAATACCGGGCGTAGATGACGGCCCGTCGGATAGCTGGCATTGCGACGAATCCTTTTCCTGCATCGCATCATGATCCACACGCGCACGCTCACGGGCAAGCCTGCGCACGATGGCAAGCAATTCCGGCGATGGTGCCGTCCTATGCTTGACGGGCGTGTTCACCGATCTGTCGCCAGTGCGGTGAGCATTTCGAGAACATGCGCAGGTAGAATGGTCGAACCGTCAGGGTTTCTCGCAGCCAACAATACTTGCGCCGCCGTCTTTACGTCTGGAGCGGCAGAGGCCGTGAATATCGGATCGATCCATTGTTCGGCGTCGTCCCACGCCGCCTGAATGCGCGGCGTACCTTCGCTGCGGCAAGACTCCCGCAGCTCGCTGACACTGCGCCGCAGCCTCACAATGCGGACTTGCCCAAAATGGGTGGCGTCAGGATTCATCATGACGCCAACTCCACCTGATCGATGTTGCCCATGGCGGGCGTGAAGGTCACGGCGACGACCCACGGGTTAGCCTGCCAGCCGAAGCCGCGCGACTCGTTAAGGCTGTCCCAAAGCTCCTCGAACTCCCACTTGCAGGCGTCAAGGTATAGGCGGTCACGACGCTCCTGATCGGCTCCGAATAGCCAGAACTGCCGCACCTTTCGGCTGCGGCGGTCAACGCCCTCTGCCGCGGCATCTTCTGGGCTAATCTCTTGCACCCGCTGTACCCGCACGTCGGTCACGGTCAGGGTGATCCTGCTGGCCCACCGGGGCATGAACATAGGCGGGCGATATTTGCCCAGCCACGGGCCTTTGCCGTCGACAAGATATCCGATGGACTGGTCAGGGCTTATGTCGCGGGGCGGCGTTTTATCGAGGCCCTCTCGAGTCGTCCACGCCTCACGAACCCAAAGGCGGTCCCCCACTCCCGGAGACCGCGCAAAGCGATACACGGCACCTGTTTGGTCATCTTCCCAGCAGGCACCACCGTAGGCGACATATGGTGGCGAAACATCGCGGTAACCTTCCGCCAAATCTTCACTGGGATCCGCAGCTCGCAGAACCCTGCGTGTCTGCGTCTTGCCCGTGCCAGGCGCGGCTATCTCGCGCAGCAGGGCCGTCATCACGGCGGGGCTGAATGCGATGGGGCGATCGGTCATCCCGGCACCCTTGCATGCTGGTCAAGGATCAGGTGATCGCCGTTGTCCGCCAAGCTAATTTCCATGCCGATGACCACAGCCTTCATTTCCTCTCGGGTGTCGTATTCGAGCGGTCCACTGTCGAACGGTTCGGTCGCCAAGATTTTGCGGTGCTGCCGGATCACGTCTGACAGGAGCGGTGCGTGGTCGATGCAGAGAAAGCAGCCGTCTGCGGTCTGGTTGTATGCATCGACGTCAGTGATCGGCTTTGAGCAGGATTCGCACGAGCCGAGCCGTTCCGGTGCTCCCACGTCCGCGCCAGTATCGTCCGCAATACCCTTGGCGATGACATCCGCGGCGGCCGAAATCCCGGCCGTCTTTGCAAGCCAGCGATCCATCTGGGCGATGGCGCCGACCGCCTCCGCATCATCCGGATCGGTCGACAGGACGCAATTCATCGTGATGCCGGATACGATCATGTCGCGCTCGCGCTGGATGATCTCAGCACCGGCGCGCAGGTGGACCGCCATGAGGCAGTAGGTATCGAGGCGACCCTTGATGGTCGCCGCTTCGATTTCGGTCTGGTCAGCCATCGGTCTTCTCCTTCGTCGCCTTCGCCCTCTCGCGCACCAGGTGTTCCAGCTTCGCGGTGGCCATGATGGTAGGTTTCAAATCTGCCGGGGCGTTGTCGTAGCCGCGACCGAACTTGCCGTTCAGACGCGGAGCCATAGCGGTGGGGATAGCCTCCCAGTTCGACGGGTCGGTATTGGTCTTGTCGCCGTCGAGGCATTTCAGCCGCATACCCTTCGGGATCGGGCCGTTCGCTTTTTCCCACAGCCAGCGGTGCTTCAGGACGGGGCGAGTGGCAGCGCCAGACCACGGATTTCGCTCGGCGACGATGAGGATGACGTAACCATCCTTCTTACAGATCCGCTCGTGGCCAGCGCCCCGCCAGGTATGGGGCTTGTTCCCTTTTCCGAACTGCGTCTTCGCGCTATTCGGGTTGTAGCGCATTTTCTGACCCTTGTTGGCGGGGACGTTCCCCTTTGGAAAGCAGCCGGTCCTGCCGGTCGTCCAGCCGTTGCGCTTGCAAAGGGAATTTAGGTTGGCAAGGGACACGTCGGTCCGTCCCGTCCATTCGCAGAACGCTGCATGCAGGTCACGGCGCGGCATTTGAGATAGCTTCTCGATGAACGCCAATTCCACCTTGCTGTATGTGATCTGGCGGCCCTTCACGACGCACTCTTTCCAATCTGCGGCAGGTGGCCGAGGACCTTCTCACCATGATCGGCATAGAGCTTGGCCGCCTTCAGCTGGAGTTCGGCATTGCCGGTGATCTGGTCGGCGACAGATACGAGTGCACCGGCGCGTTTGACCTCTTTCTCAATGTCTTCGGCCGTCATGGCTTCATCCGACAGGCGCTCGATCTGCGCGAAAAGGTGGTTGTTCAGATCCTGAATGCTGTTCTTCATGGGTTGCTTCCTCTGCAAATCTGTTGGGATCAGGCGGCGCCACGATTGGTGACCAGAGTCACCTTCTCGGCCGCGCGGGTGACGCCAGTGTAGAGCCAGCGTCGCCAGTCATCGCGGAACACGCCGCTCTCGTCGAAGATGGTGACGTCGCTCCACTGGCTGCCCTGCGCCTTGTGGACGGTCAGGGCATAGCCGTACATGAACTCGGCCGTGCCGCGCTTCTCCTGCCATGGCATGCCCTCGATATCGCCGGTCCAGCACTTGGTCAGAACCTCGGCCTCGATCATGTCGCGGTCCGGCATGTCGAGAGAGTTGAAGCGGATCGTATGCTTTCCGTCTGACCTCTGCATGCTCGTCTGCGGTTCAATCTCCGCGATCTCGAAGAGGCCGCCGTTGAAAATTCCAAGCTTTTTGTCGTTCTTGATGCAGATGATCCGGTCGCCAACGACCGGCATTGCGCTCTCACGTCCGATGATTTCACGGATGCGCCGATTGTAGGTGTCGCGGGTGTCGCGACGCCCGACCAGCACCTGGTCGGTCCGCTTGATGTCGCCCATGGTGATGTTCTCGCGCGGCGTAACGCGGCAGTCGCCAAAGGTTCCGGCCCGGACCTCGCGTCCTTCCCGGATATCCGTCGCGATCCTGATGATCGGATTCTCGGCGGCCTGCCGGTGGATCTCCGTCAGCATGACATCAGGTGCGACCTCGGTAAAAAAGCCTGCGCCCGTGCCGTTGTCGTTGCGCGCCTTGACCGGCGGCAGCTGGGCCGGATCACCGAGCACGAGGATCGGTCGATTGAAGCGCAGCAGGTCGGCGCCCAGTGACGCGTCGACCATCGAGCACTCATCGATAACGATCAGCGCCGCGTCGGCTGCATCGCTGCCTGCGTTCCACTTGAATTGCAACATGCCGGTCGCCTCGTCCTGCTCGACGCTGTAGATCAGGCTGTGGATCGTCCTGGCGCCCGCGCAGCCGGACTTCTTCATCACCATCGCGGCCTTGCCGGTATAGGCGGCGTAGACGGTGCGGCCTTCGATCCCGGTCGAGAAATGCCTGGCGATCGAGGTCTTGCCCGTGCCGGCATAACCGAACACACGGAAGACCGGCTTCTCGAGCGCGCGACCCATGGCGATGTCGGCCATACAAGCCTTGTGCCAGACGTCGACTGACATCAGTGCACCCGCCTGCTGCGGCGACCACGTCACAGGACGTACCCCGATGATGCCGCGATCGTCCGAAGCATCGCGGCGGCGTCGCGCCCGTATTTCTGCATTGTCGCCAGAGACGTGCTGCCGCTTTCCAACGTCGTGATCAGATATCGCATGTGCTGCAGGCCGACCGTCGCATCCTCTGCTTCATCCATGGCATCCAGTAGCTTCGCGCTCATGTCACGGGTCTGCTGCCGTCCCATTGGTTCCTCACCGGCAAGGTCGGTACCCTCGCGAGCGGCAACGAAGCCAGATACCCAGCACAACAGGTCGGCAAGGCCCAGCTGCAGGCGCTCGGCCTCCTTCTCGGTCATCCGAATGGTGATCATCTTGTCGGCCATCGTCTCACTCTCCGATGTTGGTGGCGGGGTGCCGGTCGCGGGGCCGCTCATGGCGGCACCCGCCTTCGGCGCATTTTGGGGGATGGGGGCAGTCGCATTCAGCCTGTGTCTGCCCCGATGCGCCCTGCGGCGTCTTCTGCTGAACCCACGTCACGGTGCCGCCGCCATGTTCTCATTCGCAAGATCGGTGTACTCCCGGACCAACGCCGCCATCTCTTCCTGTCGCCGGCGTTTCTTCTCCGCCATCCTCTGACGTCCGACCTCGGCCGGTGTCAGCTTCATTGCCTTAGCATCGAGACGCTCGGCCTGACGCCGCCGTTGCCGGGTCATGATCGGGGCATCAGGAATTGACTTGTTGGCCTTGCGCTTCGCCGCCAAGCGAGCCCGCGCCCTGTCTGAACCCTCGCCAAACTCCGGCTTCGGCCCACCCCGTGGAGCTGCGCCGAAGCGCAGGCGGCCGCCGTGCCGGTCGAACTGCGCCGCAATCAGAAGGGACATCGCCGTCAACGCTTCCTTCATGATTTTCATGACGTGGCCCCCTCCCCCTTCTGGGAGGTGACGAACCGCGCGAGATCGGCAACGGTGGCCTCCGGCGTAATCGCCTCGGCCGCCGCGCCATCATCGATCTCGATCGCGAACTCTTCCTCGAGCAGCATCATCAGTTCAACGCCGTCGAGGCTGTCCATGCCGAGATCCTGCATCGTCGTACCGGTGACGATCTCTTCGGCGGGCTGCGCGAAATGATCACTCAGGAGCTTTGCGAGCTTCTTTTCGACGTCGTTCATCAGGCGGCCCTCCCCTTCGCGAGGTGGACCCTAGCCTCCGGCAACCGGTCGTCGACGATGAGACGGGCGAGGATGGCCCGGGCGGCCTCCGTATCGGCCCCGGCATCGTGCGGGTTGTCGTTCGTGATCCCGAAGTACTCGCAGGCAACAGACAGCTTCACGAACCCGTTCCGGATCATCAGGCCGTCATGGTAGTAGGGATCGAGACCGCGCATGACGCAGATGTTCGGGGTATCCTCGAACCGGTCAGGCATACCTGCGCGGCGCAGCTCCGCCCGCATCATCTTGCAGTCGAACTGGGCGTTGAAGGCGACCGCGATCAGGCCCTGGTCAAGGAAGCCATTCCACAGCGCCAGCACGTCACCGATCGGCACACCGACTGACTGCAGGAAGTCGTCGGTCAGCCCGTTGATCTCGGAAGCGGGTGTCTTGCCCGCTGCAAAGGCCATGGCGTCGAAGTCTGCCATCCGCCAGCCATCGGGCCGCACGAAGGCCTTGCCGTCGCTGATGATATCGCCGGCCTCGTCGGCGACGATGTAGGCGAAGGATGCGATGCGCGGCTGGCGCGGATCATCTGCAGGGACGGGCTGGCCGGTGGCCTTGTCGCGGTACAAGGGAATACCGGTCGTTTCCGTGTCGAAGACAACGAACTTGGGCGGCATGAGAAACTCTCCTGAAAATGGGATTGGCCGGCGGTTGGGGGTGGGACCGGGGGTGCATCTCCCCGGCCCCGATGGGGCTGCGCGCTGCCAGCTACGGATCGCGCTGCCCGCCTCTTCGGTCGGATCAGCCCGCGTCGCGGGCCTCCTTCCATCCGTTCTGCCAGGCCTCGGCCAGCGCAGTATTCTCGCGCAGCTCGCCGGGCACCGCTTTCAGGGCCATGCCCATGCCGTGAGCGTCGACCCCGCGCGTCCGGGCCGCCTCGATCTCGTCCGAGGTGGGGGAGGTGTCGGTGTCCTTCTTGTCCGGCTTGTCAGCCGTCTCGTCTTGATCCGTGTCGGCGGAACCTGCAGAGGCTGCGCCGGAGTCGCTATGATTGGCGGTGTCGGGGGCGACGTCTGCGGACTTTGCCGCGGGGTCAGTGTCGCCGCCCCCCTGGTCGGGTGCCTCGGCTTCTTCGGCCTGACGGTCACCCTCCCCCCGTGTGCCCGCCGAATTGGCGGGGTCCCGTTGATCGACGAGGCTCTGCATCTTTGCCGCCGCGGTGCGGGGCGCATCGTCGTCGGCCGGAGTCACATCGCGCATGTTGGGCGCCGCGATCAGCTCCTCCCGATCGTAAACCCCCATCAGAATTTCGGGGTAGTGACGACGCGCCCAGGCGCGGCCGCCGCTGTAGCAGAGCTGCTGATCGGGGTCGTTCTTCCACAGTGGGCTGTTCTGCACGCCGATGTCCTTGCGCATCGGGCTGGTGTATTCCAGCACCTCGCCGCTATCGCGGTCGACGCCGGACACGGTGACCCGGCGCGTCGGTCCCTCGCCGTCGAAGCTGTATTTCAGCCGGCCCTTGATCGGCGCCGAGGTGTTGATCATCGCCATGATCAGCTGAGCCTCGAACGCCAGCGGCGCGTCGGCCTTGACCTGGTAGCACTTCCACGATGCCTGGTACGGATTGATGCGATACGGCGCGCACATCATGATCAGGCCCGCGCAGGCGCCGGGATTGTCGCGAAAGATGTCCTTCACCATCAGGCCGGCGGTGGACATGGCGTTGGCCTTATCCATCAGGTCGCGACCATCGGTCGGCACCATGACAAGCGCCGTGTCGGCGTTGAAGGTCATCTCCTTCATCTCTTTGCGCCGGAGATCGCGCGCGCGTTCCTTGACCTCGATGTCGGTCAGAGTTTGGGGCTGGGCATTCATGCTGCGTCCTTTGCATCGGTGGTTTCATCTGCGACCGGCGGCGTCGCGGCGGCAGCCCCCGCCGGATCGGGATCGGGGTCGTCGTTGGCGGCACCGCTGACCGGTGCGAAATCCTTGAAGACATCGAGGACCATCGCGCGCGGCGCGGCGCCGGCCGTGATGTGCCAAGCGTGGATGGTGCCGCCAAAGGCAAGGTTCGCCCGCAGCTCGTTGAGCGCAGCAGCATTGGCCTGAACGCGATCGACGTTGTCGTGCTCTGCGAACAGCGCGAGCTCGATGCGGAGCTTGCCGCCCGCGATCGTGGCGCCGTGCGAAAGCATCATCGATTTCGCGATGGATGCGGCCAGCGTCTCGTTCGGCGTCCAGGTTGCCGCCAGTTTCATCGCCTGCGCGGTCTTCTTCGTGCCTGTCATGATGGTTCTCCTATGACCGGAATGTTGCCTTGGTGGATTCGAAGACGCGGACACCCGGCAGGCTGGTGTTGCCCTTGTGGATCCGGACGATCGCGCGGACGGCCTTCTCGATCGCGGCGTCATCGAGGAAGGGACCGAGCTGCCCGAGCGTCGCCCGGAGGGCGCCGTTGTCGTCGATGGCGAAGTCCCACGATGTCCGGGCGCTGGCGGTGACGCCTTCGGCGCGGACCGGCGCAGCTTTGTTGGCGGTCGCTCCGTCGGCGATAGCGGACTGTGCCTCTGCCTCTGCGGCGGCACGTGCGGCGGCGCCTTCAGACTTTGCATTGTCAGCGCGCGCCTGGGCGGCCTCAGCCTTGCGCTTCGCATCTTCCTGAACCCGGCGTTGGCGTTCGCGCTCTTCCGCCGCCACGCGGCGGGCATGCTCATCGGCGGCGCGGCGGATCGGTAGCGCCGCGGCGGCGACACGGTCTTCCGCAATGCGAAAGAAACTGTCGATCGCTCTCCCAGTGTCGGTGATGGGTCGCTTCTGCTCCGCCCGCGCGGCATCGATGCGCTTCGACAGCGCGCCGAGGGCCGTCACATGGCGACCGGCGGTGATTAGGTCGGCTTCAGTGGTGACCTTCGCGGGGGCTCCGTCTTTCGCGTCAGAACAGGTCTTTTCGATCTCTGCCAGAAGATCGTCGAAATCGGCGGCGAGGACCTCGGCCACCGGGGCCTTGTTAGCCCCGAAGACCTGGTCGACGACAAGCGTCTGCTTTACCGGGGAATGGCTTCCATCAGGCATCTTCATGCTCCTTTTCGGGTTTGGCTGGCATCATAAGAAGGCGGACAAATTCGCGGGCGGCGGCCTCATCGCCGGCAAGTCTCATGAGGCGCTGCGCCGCGGCCTCGCCGTCGATACCGGCGCAAAGCGCGACCTCGCGAAAATCCTTCGATCGGAAGTACGCGAACCGTGATGCCCAGACGTTTCGCCGGTTTTGGTCGATGACCGGGTCCGCGTGGCACTTCGGCGGCTCGACAATATCGCGCACGATGAGGAAAAGGGCCGACGCCCACATCTGCTGCATGCCGTTGGTGCTTTGGTTACGCATCGACCCATGCCCCCATCGGTTTGGGCAGGATCAAACGGCGGCCATCGGACGGCGCGATAAAGCGACCGGACGTCCGCTCGCGACGCCATGTGATGGCACGACCGCCGGACAGGTATCCGACCTCCGCCCCACCCATGCGGTGCATGATCTCTGCGGTAATCTCGTTCAGCTCGGCGTCAGCCTCGCGGCGTGCCCGGCGCAGCGTGGCGGCACGGGCCACAAGGTGTTCGAAGTCGGCAGCATCGGTCAGATCGACAGCGCTGTCCGGGTCGTGCACCGGATAGAGGTTACGGATTGTCTCGCCGTCGGAGGCATAGTCGGGCGTCGGCTCGTCGTCGTTCGCAACGCGATCCCAGAAGGCCAGGCATTCGTTTTCGATCGTCGTCACGATGCCGTCGATGGCCGGAACATCAATTATCTCGATGCCAAGGTTGGCGCGTGTGTCGATCGTCATGGCGGCAACGGCCGCCCAGCCGCGGCCCGTCAGGTGACGTTCGGTCTCGGCCTGCAGGTTGATCCAGAGCGGGGCGTCCTGCTGGCCGTCCTCGTTCACCCACTTCGTCGCAAAGTCACCTGCGGTCATCGTCTTGATCTGAACGACTCCCGGCCCGCGCACTGGGCAATCAACCAGCACGTCGGGTGTCGCGCCGAGGCGGATTGCGGAGTCGCGGTAGTAGATCAGGCTGACGGCGCTATAGGTGAGTTTCCATTCAGGACGAGCCCGGCGGATCAGCTCGACTGCGACGGGCTCAAGCAGCGTGCCACGCAGCATTGCGTCGGTCTCGGCCTTGCGGCTCGACAGCGTGCCACGCTTCTCGTGGTAGAGGTCGAATGTCGACGTGAACGGGTGGCACTGAAACAACGCCCCGACCACCGAGGCGGTCACGTCGCGCTGACGCAGATGTAGCCACTGGTCCCGATCGGCGCATTCGATCTTGCTGACGGTGCTGTTCACGACTGCGCCCCGCGGTGGCGCAAGGTCGCGCTGCGCATATCGCCAATCGAATATCCGCGCTGGATACCCTGACGGGCGATTTCGCCAGCGGCGTCATCCTGAAAGATGCGGGTCGTGGCCGCCAAAAATTCGGTGGGCGATGTTTCGGCGACGTCCAGCGCGATGCGTGCAAGTTCCTTAGCCGTCGCTGTCATCAGGGACTGCAGGACGAGCAGCCGCAGTTCCTTGCAGCACGCAGCGTCGGCAACGATGTGGCCCGCAGCTTCGAGCACCTGGTCGGGCACACCTTCGATGTGCAGCTGACTGGCAATCTCGGCGTAGGTCCGTATGTCCTGTTCGGTCGTCGCGCTCATGACAGGCCCGCCAAGATGCAGAGGATCCCGCCACCGGCAATGACTAGGCAGATCATCCCGATTGCATCGGACACGATGGTTTCGGGAAGACGGTATGCGATGAGGCCGCGCATCAGGCGCGACCTTCAGCTGCAGCGATGCGCGCGGTTCGCGCGATCTCATTTCCGGTCGTTGTCGCCTGCGATCCCAGCCGCAGCAGATGCTGGACGCAATGCGACGAGGTGATGTCGCGCACGATCTCGATGGCGAGAGCGACACGTTGCTCCTGCGTCATCAGATCGATGCTGTCGCGGGCCATTTGGACCGCAATCGGAGCGGGACGAATCGTTTCGATTTTGGGTGTCATGTGGTTGGCCTCCGTAGCTGGATGCCTCCCATAAATCCCGCTTATCGGGAATATGTCAACCTAAAAATCCCGACATTCGGAATTTAAACAATCCCGAATGAACCGAATCAGTCAGCGCACACCTCAGCTTCCGCCGACGTTTCGCACGAGGGTGTTGGTGCTACGTTGCCATCTGCATCAGATGCAGGGCGCTGATGGGGAAAGGGGATGGGGCCCTAAAGGCCCCACCCCAACTACGACCTGCGCATTTTGCGCCTTGACACCGACGTTCCAAAAAATTCAACGTTGAGACGTGAGACGTAGCAACAAGCGGAACGGTTATTCTACGGGTGTGTGCGCAAGCGCGTGTTCGGGATTCCGTGCGCGCGGGGGTTGTCAAACTACAGAAGATTCAGCGACTATTGCAGCGTCATCCGATCTTCCCGCCTGACCAAATCACCTTCCCAACCGCGACCACATCATTGGCCGGCAAGTCCAGCGCCTCGTACAGGCGATTATCCGAGATGATTCGAACATAACCGCGCGTGGTGGATCGGGACACTCTCTTCACATGAAGGGCGTCTGCGTATCGCAGAACAAAAAGGCCATCCCAGCTAAGATCTGTCTTGCTTGAGTCGAGCATCACGATGTCGTCGTCTTGGAGGGTCGGGGCCATACTATCGCCCTTGACGCTGATGATCCGAAGGTGCCGTGGATGGCACGTTGTGATGCGGCGCAAGTAATCTCGCGGGAATGCCAGCTGCGCTGTAATTTCTTCGTGCTCAGCAACAGCCGAACCGTTTCCAGCAGATGCCTCTACGGCAAAGACATCGACCAATGCACGGTCCAATTCCCTCTCGATTGCCGCCCTCTCATTGTCGGTGAGGCGAGGGGCTTCGGCTCCTTCAAAGTCCGGTACTGGGAGTGGTCTGAGACGGAATGGAAGCTCTTCGATCTTGCGATTGCTTTCATCGCGCCCCTCGAAGAACGACAAAATATCCGGAACCTCTGCAGCTTGAATCCGGCGTTCGCCCGACATGATCTTGCTCATCTTCTGCCGGGATATCCCGACCCAGTCCGCGAGCTCACCAAGCTCGCCGTGATAACCCAAGAGCCTGGCGCGGATCCACTCAGCATCGATTTTTTCCATGAGCCAATGCTTCATTCCCACTGTCCCGATAGGCAATAACCGTTAATCGGGATTCTTCGCCTTGACTTATTCCCGGTTATCGGGATTTTAGGCGCATGGAACCCGCAAAGCATGTCATCGAAAAGTGTGGTGGTCTCGAAGCCACCGCCAGCGCGTGTGAACGCGCCGTTTCGTCCATCCGTAAGTGGATGGTAACGAAGGAAAAGCGCGGCACCGGCGGGCTTATCCCTGCCGATTGCCAAGTCATCCTCATGCGCGCCTCTGCCGCAAATGGCTGGGGCCTGAAAGCCGAGGATTTCTTCCCCTCCGATGTTGTCGGCGTTCAGGCGGAGGAGGTGTGATGCTGCGTTTTCCATACCGCCAACCTGCCTGCGACGTTCCGTCCCGCCAAGGAAACGAGGTTTTTCATGACTGACCGCACGCAGATCAACGCCCTTGTGGGTGCGCTGATCGATGGCACCTTCGGTTGCCTCGACGCTGCGGCTGAGGCGATCAATGCGCGATACGGGCGCGGAACCGCGAAGGGCACGCTCTCCAAGAAGCGGGCAGGCCTCTTGGACTGGACCATAGCCGAGGTCATCGCGCTCGAGGATGCCGCCGGTCGCTACCCGATGACCCGCATGCTGGCGCGGCGTCTCGCGCCTAAGGTCGGAGCGTCATCTCAAAACGGCGCCATGCAGGCCGGGATCATCGCCAAGGAATGCGGCGAGGCCGTCGCTGCGATCCTGTCCGCCGAGATGTCGGCCGGCGCATCGTGCCGCGGCGACGCGTTGGCGGAAATCGACGAGGCGATCGAGGCGCTGAATGCGGCCCGCGCCACCCTCGAGGCAAGACAGGACTGACATGCCAACCGCGCGCCCATCCTTTTCCCACGACGCCGCCAATCGACTGTGGACGCTGGTCTCGGCACTCGGTGACCACTTCGGCACTGGCCCCGCGGCACTGTCCGCTCTGATCCTGAACGACAGCCGCTTCTTTGCGGAGGCGCGCCGCGCTGCCGTCGGCCTCACCTCGTTCCCTTTCTCGTCGCGGCGCATGGATCAGGCGCTTGGTCATATCGCCCACATTTGGCCCAGCGATCTCGCCTGGCCAGATCATGTGGCCCGCGTCGATCCCCTCCCCTTTCCCGAAGAAAAAGAGCCGGAAGTTCGCCATCGGCTCACAAAGATGCTGGCGGACAAAGCAGCGAAGGAGGCCGGAAATGGCCCAGACGATCAAGGCTGATCAGGTCGACAACGTCACTCTGTCCGCAAAGGCGACACAGGACGGCATCGCTCAGATCAACACCGCGAAGGACAAGGCCAGCGAGCAGAACGGCACCGCGGCCAAGTACACGAAGGACTTCTGCGACAAGTATGCGCTGAACAAGCAGGCCGTCACCGCAGTCGCGCGGCTGAAGAAGAAGGACCCGGCAGAGCAGTCGCACTACCTGCGCACCTTCATCCAGACCGCCGGCCACATTGGCCTGTTTAACGGCCCGCGCGATCAGTTCGACGACGACGTGATCGAGATGATGCGCCGTGTGGTGAAGGGCGCCGACGAACAGGCCGCACGCAAAGAGGACCGACTGTCCGGACCCGCGTCGGTTCCGCCCAAGGCCGAGACGACCAAGACCACCCTGACCAGCGTAAACTGATCCGTCTGCCCGCCCTCACGGGCGGGCGTACCCCACTGACCCACCGACATTCAGACGCACAGCCGGGCTTGCCCCGGGACGGAGAACTCATGACCGGACGTATCCTTGCCCTTGATCTTGCCACAACGACCGGATGGGCCCTTGGTGTACCTGGACAGCCCATTACGTCGGGGTCGATCCGCTTCTCAGGCTCGACAGAAGATCAGTCAATCGGCTTCGCCCGGTACACGTCATGGATCGGCGAGCTTCTCTCGACACATGACGTGACCGAGGTCTGCTACGAGCAGCCGATGGACCCGCGGCACATGGTCAACAAGGTGACGGGACGGGCGACGACAAACTTCGCCACGATTCGTCTGCTGCTCGGCATGTGCGCGATCACCGAGGCGCAGGCCCGCATCTACCGCGTCCCCCGCCTGACCGAGGCCCCCGTCCAGAGCGTGCGCAAGCACCTTCTGAAGCACCGGCCTGCGAAAGGTCAGAGCAAGATCGCCGTGGCGCAGATGCTGAAAATTCTCGGCTACCGTCCGGTCGATGACAATGAAGCCGACGCTCTGGCCCTGATCCTGTATGTTTCTGCGATCCGCGCCCCCGGCGCTGACATCGCAACTCCTCTCCCGCTGCGGAGTGCGCAAAATGGCTGAGCGCAAGAGGGTCGCCGTCGGTGCGGGGAAACGCCTACGAGAAGACGACAAGATCGTCATCCGTGCGCTCTGGGCGCACGACTGGCCAACGCCCCTGATCTCGAAGATCATCAACCGGCCCCAGCCGAACATTCACATGTTCAGCAAGCGCGACAATCTCCCCGTACGCCCGCGCGCCCGGGTCTATGACAAGAGCATGGCATTGCGCGGCAACGACCAAGACCTGCTGCGCCTCGCAGAGCGCGATAGTGGGCTGAAGATCATGCAGGCCGGCAAGTGCACAGGTGCATCGGCGGCCAAGTCGCCGCTGCCATCTTGTCCTGCACCGTATCCCGAACCATTAAATAGCGCCCCGATCACAGCCGAAACGCCTGCGCCTCGGCCGTCGATCGACGCACCGCATGCGGCCTCTCCTGTTTGGACCGAGGCCCGGGACAATGCGCTGCGCGACACCGGCGGCCGTTATGCGCAGATCGGCGAGCTGGCGAAGAAATGGGGCATGCCCTCTTCCCGGTGCATCTCGCGCTATCACCTGGTCAGGGCGTCATAGGCATGGCCACGGATACCGGCGACAAGTTCGCGACCCATGCCCGCGCGGTGGCCGAGCAACTGCTGGGCGAGCCGAACAAGAACCTGTCGAAGGGCGACGAGCTGCGGTTCGGCAATCAGGGCAGCATCTCGGTCGACGTGAAGAGGGGCCAGTTCTACGACCATCAGGAGAACGAGGGCGGCGGCGTCCTGTGGTTCATCGCGAGGTCGACGGGCAAGACGGTCGACGGCGGACACGCGGTGAACTGGCTTCGCGACAACGGCTACTACGTCGAGGACGACCGGCCACCGATGCAGCAGGGAAAGGGCAGCGGCGACCGACCGCCGCCGCGCCTAGATGCCGACGGCAACTGGATCCCAAACCATGTTCCCGATGGCGCCCGCCTGACCGCCGCCTACGACTATGCGGACAAGGATGGCAAGCTCGCCTATCAGGTCGTGCGCTATGATTGGAACGATCCGGCGTCGCCCAAGGGCCACGGCAAGACCTTCCTGCAGCGCCGCCCCGATCCGCAGCATGAGGGCCGTTTCCGGTACAAGAACCAGGGCGCCGTCCCCCTGCCCTACCGCCTGCCCGAGCTGATCGAGGACGTGGCGGCCGGGTTGTGCATCTTCATCGTCGAGGGCGAGAAGAAGGTCGACATGCTGCGCGACATAGGCGTGCCGGCGACCTGCAATCACGGTGGGGCCGGCAAGTTCCCGCGCGAGCTCGCCCAATGGCTGGCCGGTGCCGAGGTTGTCGTGATCCCCGACAACGATGCGGCTGGCCGCGATCACGCGCAGATCGTCGGGGCGAACCTGAAGGACATTGCGAAGTCCGTCAGCATCCTGAACCTGCCCGAGCTGCCCCCGAAGGGCAGCGTCGACGACTGGATTCCCGCCGGTGGAAATGCCGAGGAGCTCTACCGCCTGCGAGCCGACAAGGCCGAAGCCTACAAGCCGGCGGCGCCCCAGTCAAAATTCAACGCCGTGACCTGGCTGGATATCCCTCGTCCCGGCGCTGAGCTGAAGCCCCTGATCAAGGGCATCCTGACGCAGAACGAGATCAGCCTCGTCGTCGGGGAGAGCCAGAGCGGCAAAAGCTTCCTCGCCATCGAACTGGCTATGGCCGTGGCACGTGGGGTGCCGTTCTTCGGCCACAAGTCTGAGCGAGGCGCGGTCGTCTATCAGGCCGGCGAAAGCGCCGCCGGCGTCCGGCGTCGCCGCCTGCCCGCCTATGCCCAGCACAATTTTTGCACGAACAAGGATCTGCCCTTCGTCCTGCTACAGTCCCAGATCGACCTCTTCGGTGGCGACGAGCACGCGCATGCGCTGGCGGCCGAGGCCGTCGCATGGGGCGCGGCTATGAGCCAGCCGCTGCGGCTGATCGTGATCGACACTTTCAACCGGGCCACGCCGGGTGCCAACGAGAACGACGGTCGTGACATGGGCGCCATCATCGAGCGGTGCGAGTACATCCGGCGCGAAACCGGGGCCCACGTCATGCTGGTTCACCACCTGAACGCCGGCGGCCTGAAGCCGCGCGGTCACACGTCTCTCTTCGCCGCGGTCGACTCCTCGATTTCCGTTCGAAAGGTCGACGAGGTCGTCGATGCGAACGGTCGCCAAGTCCGTGAGTGGTCGATCTCGAAGATGAAGGAGGGCGAGGACGGAATCACGGAACGCTTCGTGCTGCCGCAGGTCGTTCTTGGCCACGACCGCGACGGCGACGAGATCACGTCCTGCGTCGTAGCGGCCCCCTTGGGCGATGCCAGCGGCGAGGACGACAGCGGATCCCGGGTCAGCGGCGTGAACGCCCTGGTGCTGCGCGCGATCTACGACGTGGTGGCCGACAAGGGCACGCCTGCGCCGGCCGCGATGAAGCTGCCCAACTCTGTCCGCATCGTCATGAAGACCGAGATATCGGAACGCCTGCGGTCCGTCATGAACGACGATTCCGAACCCCTCGAGGTGAAGGACGGCGAGACCGAGGACGATGCCAAGCGCCGCCGGACCGAGGCGAACCGCAAGGCCGCCGCGCGCGCCCGCGATCAGTTGTTCGGCAAGGGGATCATCCAGATGACTGCCGACCACGTCTGGCTGACCGGCAAGAACGTGTTCGGCTTTCCACCGCCGCCGGGCATGAGCCGCCGCCCGCGCGCCGATCCTCAGCAAGGCGATGCCCAAGAAGACGGCCCCAACCCGCGCGACGACCTGCCTTTTGATCTGGGAGATTTTCAGTAATGCCCGAAGCCACACGCCAAGACGATCTCATCCTGCTGTCACGCCTCCGTCGCCGCACGAATGGCATGACGGTTGCACAGATCGCATTTCAGGACGGCGTGACGCCCGCCGGCATCTTCGGTCAGTTCAAGAAGGTCATCGCCGACGACATTGCCATGTCCGGCGAGCCCGAGGGAACGGTGCGGCGGGGTTATTGGTAATGGGTGACGTCCAGATCATCTACGCCGATCCGCCCTGGAAATTCGCCAGCAACAGCCAGGCAAAGCCGGGCCGGAACGCCATGCGGCACTACCCCGTGATGACCGACGCGGAGATATGCGCCCTGCCCGTCCGCGACTGGGCGGCCAAGGATGCCATGCTCTTCATTTGGACGACGGCCCCCATGCTGGCCCGGTCCATGGCTGTTCCGACCGCGTGGGGCTTCAAATACGTCAGCCAGATCGTTTGGGTAAAGGACCGGATCGCCACCGGCTACTGGGCCCGCAACCGGCACGAGCTCCTGCTGATCTGCAAGCGCGGTCGGTTCCCGTTACCCCGACCCTGCCCTTTCCCGGATAGCGTCATCACCGGTCAGCAGCGCGAGCACAGCCGCAAGCCCGATGCCGTGGTTCAACAGATCGAGGCTGCATGGCCAGACCACACAAAGCTGGAAATGTTCGCGCGCGAGACCCGCCCAGGCTGGACGGCCTGGGGCAACGAGATCGAGAGGTTCGCCGGGTGATTTCCGATTCCCGACATGAAGGTTGGTCACCGGCCCTTGTCCGAGACCGGATCGTCGAGGCGATGATCTGGCAGCGCCGTGCCGTCGGCCGCGTCGGGCCGGGCGGGATCCGGGGCGCAATGCCGACCTTCAGGCTCAGCTACGAGCAGCGGATGGCCGAAGGCTGGGATGCTGTGGTGCCGGTGGATGAGAACGAGGCCGAGCGCCCGATCGACCCGACGCCCGCGCAGGTCACGCGCATGCTCGCCGCGCTTCGTTGGCCCGCCGACATTCTGGTGGGGAACGACCTGCGCGATACGCGCGCCATCGACATGTCCCGCGCGGTCAGCGCGGCCTGTCAGGCCGAGGCCTACGACATGTCGTTCGCCCGCTTGGTGCGCGAGCGCGGAATCGCCCGCGTCCATGCCTACACGCTGCGCGACCGCGGCCTGTCGATCATCTCGCAGCGCCTGACAAAGATGGGGGTGCCCGCATGGCCGGACGACGCAAGATGACGCTGGACGAGATGGCCACCTTCATGGGTGGCCTCGTCCGCCGCTGCACCAATCGCAAGGGCGATATCGCCGACACGGTCCTGACGTTGAACGTCGAGGAGGCCGCCATGCTGTCCGACTGCGCCGAGGCCATGACGGTCCTCGATGCCTACGGCGCCGCCGCTCACGTCCACCGCGAAATCGAGAAGAAGCGGCAGGCCAGCGCCCGCCGGAAGGATGCAAAGGGTCCGGCCCAGATTGCCGGGGAAACAGCGATTGGAGAAAAGGAATGACATGGCTCACCCGTGAGAACATCCGGCTGCGGCAGGAGAACGCGGAAATGGCGCGCGAGCTGCGCGACATGGCGGATCGCAACAACCGGCAGGCCGATGCCATCAAACGCCTCTGGCTGATCAACTCTCGCCTGACTGGCCGAGTGGACAAGCTGCGGCAGATGCTCTCGCGACAGAAGCCGGTCGTCACGATGGATCGCCGGATGGATGCCACATCGCGGGCCGAGGCGCTCTTCGCTCCGCGTGAGAAAGCAGAAGGTCCGGATTCGCTGCAAGTGGATTCAGGCGTTGCAGGCGGTGCGACATGACCAAGTTTTCACTCAATGAAGCCCTATTGGAATTAGCAGATGCGGAAGCCGAAATTTGCCGGTCCTGCAAAGCCCCCACAGAGGAAGGTTCGCCCTACTGCATGCCCTGCGGAACGTATTGGGCCGACGTAGATGCGGGTCTTTGGGATGATCCGTGGTGGGACGATGATCTCAATTCTTCACCGCTGCCAACGAAATCGAAATGGAGAAGCCCGATGAATGACCTTCGCAATATGAAAATGGCCGACCTTGAGTTTGAAGGTGGCAACTTAGTAAAGGTGTCTGGATACCGGTACAATTACATGGACGGCAACCAGCTGCTGGCCTTGATAGCGGGACTCGGTCGGTTGTTGGCCAACCGTGCCGACCTCTCCAGCTCCAATACGGCGGCACAACTAAACGCCTGCGAGTGCCACTCGTGCTGGACCTCAATGGAGGTGAAAACCTACGTTGTCCCAGGTGCAGATTGCAGGGCTGCCACCCTGGTGCGGGCGGGGCTGGAACGGGCGGCGAAAGACTGCAAGAAAATTCGCAACGATTACGTCGAAGGGACATCTCCAGAGCGTGCTTGCCTTCGGGTAGAAAAAGCTATCCGCGCCATCGCCGACGACCCCGCCGCAGTCGCCGCTATCGTCGCCAGTGTGGGGAGCGCCAAGCCATGAGCGCGTTTGGAGCAAGATACCCCGTCGATATGGCCGCAACCCCCTGCCCAGAATGCGGACTAAATGCCGAAAAGGTGTGGCGTCCCGGCGGCGCATTTCAGCAGCGCACCGAATGCAAGTGCGGTCGCATTACGGTCTGGGTCATGTGCGGACATGATGCGACACCTGACACTACAGATGATGTGCGCAAGGAGGATCGCCCATGACCACCACCGACAACGCGGCGCCAAAGTTGGACCCCATGCCAAGGCGGGATATGGAATTGCCGCCGTCGATTGGCGAGGCGGCGCTGATCGCAGAGAACGCCCGCCTACTCACCGAACGCGACGAAGCCTATCGCCGTCGTGACGCATGGCGCGCCAAAGCCGAGGGCTATGACGATGTGCGGCTAGCCCTGCGAGAGAAAGTCGGCGCACCTTGGCCGCCCAACCTGTCGCGGCTGATGTGGGCGGGGCTGGCAGCAGATGAAAAGAAACGGGCCGATGATGCGGGAGCAGAGAACACCCGCCTGCGTAACCTATTGTTCGACGTTGAGGCTGTGCTGATCGGCCCCAGCGATGAATACGACGGATGCGCCGAAGTGTTGGCGAAGGTCCGCGCCGCGCTGTCAGAGTGGAGGGAGTGATGGGCTGGATACGCCGCCTCTTTTGCCGCCATGTTTGGAAGATGACACGCTTTCAGGCACTGGGCCCTTGGCGATCCTACGAGTGCACGAAATGCGGCGCGCAGAAAAGCGTAGATATTTGAACCTCGTCTCTACCGATCTCAAGCCATTTGCAACGCGATGCGACACAATCAGACCAAGAGAATTGAAGGAATAGGACATGGATCACATCAAAATCATTCTGCTCTACATTCTCGCCGGTTTCGTGCTGCCCTATTCGTGGCTGCGGGAGCAGCCGTTGGCCATCAGGCTTGCGTGGCTGGACAGCTTCGGCGCGGCGCATGATCGGGTCAAAGGCATCCTGCGGAAGCGCCGCGAGCGGTCCCAAAGCACCTCCGATCTGTAGTGAAGCACTAACCTCATCACCCCTGCGGACAGGTTTTGCCCCTTCGCGGACATTTCCTGTCCGGCCTGTCCGCAATGTCGCAAACAGAACAGGGTGCGGACGCAAGGTCGCGTGACGCGCGAAAAGCTGTCCGCACAACTTTTCCAAGTGAAATCAATCACGTTTTATCATTCCGGACACATCTCCGGACGCCATGTCCACAAATGTCCGCGTGAATGTCCGTCAGTTTCAGCAGCGGACACACGTTTGCGACACGTCGGACGTCGAAAACAGAGGTGTCTGCGGAGATTTCCGCATTGCATTTTTTTTGGTGAAAATTCGAACTCGCACAATCGCCAAGAAAATTAGGGCTATCATCGGCATTTTGCAGCGTCCCGCGCCTCTTGCTGTAACAATTCGTGATTTGAGATTGTTAAACAAAATCGGCCAATCCTTGCGTCGTGGCCCCCCCTGCGCGGCCTTTGCAGAACAGTTGGTAGTGGGATGATAGGTTTTTTCTCAAAAAAAACCTGATCATCCATAGCGCCCTTCATCTACCACTGCGACGGATTCCAAATATGAAATCGCTGAAGCAACTCGCGGACAAGTCGTCCCGCCAGGCAGCTGGTGCACGAGGTGCATCCGTCGCCGTGTCGATCTCCGGAGACGGCATCGAACAGATGCGCGACGCTGCGGCCAGGCTCTCAGGGCAGCAGTTCGACAAGGCCGCCGAACGCGCCCTGAACCACACCGCCCGCAAAGCACTCACCGGCGTCACGCGCGCCCTCTCGAAACAGGTCGGTCTCACGAATACGAAACTGCGCCGCCTCGGTCGCATTCAATTGAAGCGGGCGTCCGTAAAGAACCGCACCTTCGAGGCGACAATCAAATCGACGGGTCGTTTCATTCCCCTCGGTGAATTCAATCCGACGCAAATCAAAGCCGGAACGAAAGCATCGCCGTGGGGCAATCGGCAACTCTTCGATCGCGCATTCATTTTCGCCGGGTCGAAAGCCTCAGGCAAACGAATGCCGAACGGACATGTGTTCATCAACACGCGCGGCTTCAATTCCAAATCCGGGCGGAACAATGCGGCCCGGCCCCTATGGGGGCCAGCCGTTCCAAAAGAGATAGTCGAAGGCGAAAGCCGCGCCACCTTCGAAACCATTGGACGGCGCGATCTGCCAAAACGTCTCGCCCATGAGATCAAGCGGATGACCAAGGGCGCGGTGGACTGACGGCTCTCGCGGGGTTGACTGCCGGGTGGCGCATCGGCCACGCGGCTGGCGGCCGGCCGGCGCGGGGGTCGGTGCGTGACATTTTGGCACCACCCCCCCCGTTAGGGACCGTTCGGGCCAAGCCAGCAAGGGCGGTAGCCGCTGCCCCGGGACTCGCCCATTTTTTGCTTTTCTCCAAATCTGGTTCCCTTCCCGTTGATCGGATCGAATTCTGACATGGCAGACCTTCCGAAAACGATCACACAGACCCAGGCGGCTGAGCTTGTCGGCATGACGACGAGATGGGTGCGTCTCCGGGCCACGGACGGTTTTTTCCAGCGCTCAGCGCGCGGCGTGTACGACCTTCACCAATTGGTCCGCGGAATTGTCGCTTACTACGAGAGCCTGCTGGAAAAGGGGAACAAGGCAGCTTCGGCAAACCGCGCTTCGGATGCCCGGACCCGCGAAGTAGAACTGCGGATCGCCGAGCGCGAGGGGCGGCTCATACCCAGCGAGGATGCTGCGGCTGTCGTCGCAGACCTCGCGGCGCTGGTGCTTTCTGAAATGAGCGGACTTGCCGCACGGGTCACACGTGACCTCGACCTGCGGCGCAAAATCGAGGCGGAAACGGACGGTGTCATCGATCGTATCAGGGCCCGGGCAGAAGGTCGCGCGGTCGCTCTACGAGCTGGCATCGTCGATCTGGACGAAGAGTAGCCGATCGACCCCGGCGGAATGGGCACGAGCGAATCGCGTCTATCCGGAAACGGCGGGCCTGCCGGGCCCACGCGACCCTTGGCTGACGCCCTACATGATCCCGTTCTCGTCGGCGCTGCACGACGGCGGCATGTATCGCAATCGCCGCTACCGCAGAGCGGCCGCCGTCACGGCGGCTCAGTCCGGCAAGTCGGACAACATGTTGGACGTCATCGGCGCCCGGCTCGACCAGAGACCGGCACCGATCCTCTACGTCGGTCCGACGGCGGACTTCATCCGCGACCAGTTCGAGCCACGGCTGATGTCACTGCTGGATGAGGCGCAGACGCTCGCGGCGAAGGTGATCCGCGGCCGTCGGATGAAGAAAACGCTGAAGCATGTCGCGGGCGTGCCCGTCCGTTTGGCGCACGGCGGATCCTCGTCTGCCTTGAAGTCGGACCCGGCTGCGCTCGCACTGATCGACGAATACGACGAGATGCTGTCGAACGTGAAAGGTCAGGGCGACGTGCTCGGCCTGGTCGAGGCCCGCGGCGAAACCTATGCCGATTTCGTCACGGGCGTGGTGTCCACATGCAGCCGAGGCCTCATCGTGACCGACCTCGACGACGACAGCGGTCTCCGCTTCTGGTCGAAGGCCGAGCCGGACGACATCGAGAGCGCCATCTGGTCGCTCTGGCAGGAAGGCACACGACACCATTTCGCGTGGCCATGTCGCCAGTGCGAGACCTACTTCGTCCCACGCCTGGACTGCCTCAAATGGCCGAAAGGTGCGACACCGGCCCGGGCTCGCGCGGAGGCATGGGTCGAATGCCCCCACTGCGGGGGCGTGCTGATTGAGGACGACAAGGCATGGATGAACGCCCGCGGCGACATGGTCGCGCCCGGCGAGACGATCCGGTTCGTGAACGATGGCCCTGAGATTGCCGGTGCCCCTGTCGAGACCTCGACCCTGTCCTTCTGGACATCTGGCCTATGCTCACCCTTTGTCACGATCGGTCAGCGGGCGGAGACGTACCTGACGGCTCTTGCCTCTGGGGATCATTCGCGGATCCAGACCGCGCTGAATGCGTCCTTCGGTGAATGCTACGCCATCGCCGGGGCTGGCGACGTGCCTGAATGGGAGGATGTGAAGGCGACGCGCATCTTGCCGTACAAGCGCGGCGTCGTGCCCGAGCAGACCTTACGTGTCGTGGCCGGCGTCGACGTTCAGGGGACAAGCCTCTACTTCGCAATCCGGGCATTCGGCGCGCGCGGCACCTCCTGGCTGATCGACTATGGTCAGCTGTTCGGACCAACGGACGACGACCAAGTCTGGAACGATCTGACGGACGTTTTGATGACGCCGATCGATGGCTGGCAGATCGAACGTTGCCTGATCGACTCGGGCTTTCGCCCGAACAAGAAGAACCCGGGCAGCGAACACAGGGTCTATTCGTACGTCCACCAGATGTCCTGGCTATGCCATGCGACAAAGGGCAAAGACGTGGCCGCACAGCCCTACCGCACCGCGAAGATCGAGGTCAAAAAGGACGGCAGCCGGTCGAAGAAGTCGATCGAGATGGTTCACCTGTCGTCAGATTTCTTCAAAAGCCTCGTGATGGCGCGCCTGCGTATGCCACTCGATCAGCCCGGCGCTTTTTACCTGCCGGAGGATATCAGCGAGGACTACTGCCGCCAGCTGGTGTCCGAAGAACGGATCGTGGTCGACGGTAAACCGACCTGGATCAAGCGGCAGCGCGACAACCACTACCTCGATTGCGAGGCCCTGTGTGCGGCGGCGGCCTACAGCCTGAACGTTCACCGGATCCCCGATGCCAGCGAGGCAAAGGCCGACCCCAAGGGGCCGACGGTTCCGCCGCGCAGGCCAACGAAAGGGGCACCGGTCGAGGTCAGGATCCCGGCAAAGGCTGCGGCGTCGGGAGTGTCGATTGCCAGCAACGAAAGTACGTCACACCTGCGCGGGCTTGGGGCCCGCCTCAACGGAAGGTCTCGGTAGATGAGCCTGGTCGATCGTCTCAAGGGCCTGATGGGTGGTCAGGCCACGCCCGCCCCGGGCGGAGACCTGGCGACATCAAACGCCCGGCGACCGACATCTGCCTACATGCGCGGTGGCCGGGGGATCAGTTTTCAGAACTGGTTCCCGGCGATGCGACGCTCGCAGGACGAGATTGGTGTGTCGTGGCAGGCAGCCACGGCACGTGCGGTCGATGCGATTCACAACAGTGGATGGCTGGCGGGCGCGATCGATCAGGCTGTCGCCAATACCGTGGGCACCGGTTTGCGGCTCAAGCCGCAGCCGGAGACCGAGCTAATTGGTATGTCGAAGGACGAAGCCCGCGACTGGAACAAGCTGGTCGAGCGTCGCTGGGATCTGTGGGCCGGTAACCCGATGGAATGCGACATCGAAGGCCGCCGGACCTTTGGCGAAATGCAGGCGGCAGCATTTCAACACTGGCTGGCGACCGGCGAGATACTGGCCGAGGTTGCATGGAAGAAGCGGCCCTGGTCGAACACCGGGACTAAGTTCCGGCTAATGTCACCCACCCGCCTGTCGCGTCGGTCGTCAGGTCCCGACCGGTTGGTCAATGGGGTCTTCCTGGACATCGATGGCTTTGCGCTGGGATTCGAGATCAAGCCGCACCGGGACGAAGCCGCCAACATATACGGCCAACGCATCAACGCTTTGGGGGCTTACGGACGTCCGCGCATGGTGCATGTGTTTAACGGCCCGCCGGAGACGTGCCGTGGTATCACGCCGCTGGCCCCGGCGTTGCAGGTGATCCGCCAGTTCGACGAGCTGTCTGATGCCACCCTCGCTGCGGCGATCGTGCAGACGCTTTTCGCGGCGACAATCACTTCGGAGGGCACGACCGAGGAAGCCATTGAGGGACTGCTGACCCCAAGGGAGCGGGCGGAGATGGTCCGTGACGGCGTCTCGCCCATGACCGCCTATCTGGAGATGGCGGCGGATTTCTATGGCGACGGCGCGATGTTCGACAATCGGCTGAATGGCAGGGTCGCACACCTCTTCCCGGAGCAAAAACTGGAGTTCCACACCGCCGAGCACCCCAGCGGAAACTACCCGGAGTTTTCGAAGATGCTGCTGCGTGAAATCGCGCGGTGCCTCGGCCTGATCTACGAGAGCTACTCGGGCGATTACAGCGCCTCGTCGTACGCCTCGCTAAACCGGGCGTCGGCGGAGATGTTCGAGATCACGAAGGCGCGGCGCCGCTTCATTGTCGCCCCGGCCAGCCAGCCTTTCTACGAAGCATGGCTGGAAGAGGAGATCGAGCGGGGGACGATCCCCTTCCCGGGCGGAATCGTCGGCTTCCTAAACAACCGGCTGGCGGCCACCCGTGCGCTCTGGCGCGGCGGCGCGAAGCCGATCGGGGAAGAGGTGAAGCTTTCCAAGGCGCACAGCACATGGCTGGGCATGGGCGTGCTGTCCGAGCAGATGATCTGCGCTGAGCTGGGTCACGATTACGAGGACGTGCTTGCCGACCGTGCCGAGGCGATGGCGTTGCGCGCGGAATACAACCTGCCGGAACCTGTCCTGATGGGGGTCGGCGGCGGGGCGACCTCGGCCACGGCCGAAGACAATGGCGAGGATGACAATGCCCACTGAAACGGAATGCGATCGCCTCGCGCGCCTCAAGGCCGCGCGGGACGAGATCGCAATGGGGAGGTCGGTCAGCGAGGTCCGCTTCGGCGAGGACATGACCAAGTTCGGACGGGCCGACCTCCCGACCTTGGAACGCATGATCCGTGAGGCCGCCAAAGCCTGCGCGATCGAGCGCGGCGAAACACCGTCGCGCCGGTTCGCCGCGCGATCTGGAAGGAGATTTCTATGACCGGCATTGCGCTGCACCAGATCGCCGAACGGGCGATCAACCGGCCGCTGATGCTGCATCCGGACAAAGCCCGGATCATCTTGTCTGCCCTGGACGGACGTCTTCCGGGTATCGCCACGACATCGGCGACGCCGGTTCGCGAACAGCCGGAGGCAACCGCATTCTACGGCACTCGCAAACGCGGAGACGGACGCTACGCCCTGTCGCCCGCAGCGAACGGTGTGGCGGTCATCAGCATCGTCGGGTCCCTGGTCAATCGTGGATCGTGGATCGGTGCGGCCTCCGGCCTTGTCAGTTACGAGGGGATCGGGGCCCAGCTCGACGACGCTGCAAGCGATCGCGAGGTCAAGGCGATCATCCTCGACATCGACAGCCCGGGGGGCGAAGCGCTCGGTATGGCTGGGCTCGCGGCGAAGGTCAGAGCGATCAACGCCCAGAAGCCCGTCGTCGCTGTGGTCAACGACATGGCGGCCAGCGCTGCCTATGGGATCGCCAGCGGCGCCGGCCGGATCGTTGTCTCGCAGACTTCGCTCACTGGCTCCATCGGCGTCGTTCTCATGCACGCCGACCGTTCAGATCAGCTTGCCGCCGAGGGCGTGGCAGTGACGCTGATCCATGCCGGCGCCCACAAGGTCGACGGGCATCCGTTCGGACCGTTGTCCGACGCCGTCCGGTCTGACCTGCAGTCCGAGGTCCTGAAGCACTACGGCATCTTTCTGGATACGGTCGCAGCCGGGCGCGGCGGCCGTCTATCACGCGAAGCGGCGCAGGCCACCGAGGCCCGCGTCTATCTCGGCGAAGAAGCGATCGGGTTCGGCCTTGCCGACGAGGTCGGGACCTTCGAGCAGGTCGCCGCTGATCTTGCGGCATCAACCGCCCCCGCCGGGGGCACAACCACGAAAGTGAGGACGACAATGTCGCAAGACAAGAATTCCCCGGCGGCGGAAACCACCCCCGCCGCACCCGACGCCGCCGCGCTGAATGCGGCACGGGCCGAGGGGGCAACGGCAGAGCGGGCCCGGATCAAGTCGATCCTGACCAGTGACGCAGCCAAGGGGCGCGAAGGTCAGGCGCAGGCCATCGCGCTGGAAACCGATATGACCGCCGAGCAGGCGGCCCCGGTTCTCAACGCCGCCGCCCCCGGCGCCAAGCCGCAGACCATCGTTCCGATCGATGAGCGCGTCGGCGCGGAGGCGGGTGCAGGCGGTGGCCACACGGCAACGCCTGACAAGCCCAAGTCGAGCCTGGTTGACCGCGCCAAGGCCCGCTTTCCCAGCAACGTGAACTGAGGAGCACACCATGGTTCAGCAACTCGCCGGAAGCTCGTTGATCAACCCGGTCGACATCGATGACGATCTCTACTCGGGTCATATCCGCAGCAATCCGATGACCATCGCCGCCGGCACATACGCCCGGGGCGACGTCCTCGAAATCGACACGGCGACCGACAAGCTGTCGGCGCTGGTCACGGCCGCCAAGGCCTTTGCCATCATGCCGTTCACCCTGACGCTCGCGGCCGACCAGCTGCTGGCGGTCTACACCGACGGCGACTTCAACGAGGAAGTCGTCGGCCTGAACGGCGTCGCGCTGGCGCCGACCAAGACCGCCCTGTCCGGGCGCGGCATCAATCTCCGCAAGTGGGGCGCTGCCCCCGACGCGGCATAACGGGAGGATCGACATGCCCGAGAACGTCTATTACTCGACGGCCGAAATGGTCGAGACCATCCGGACCGTCCGCACCCCGCGTCGGTTTTTCCTCGACACCTTCTTCCGCGCCGAGCCTTACCTCTCAACGAAGGAAGAGATCGTCTTCGACGAGATTCTCGAAGACCTGCCGACGATGGCGCCGTTCGTGTCGCCCGTCGTCCAGGCGAAACCGCAGCGTCGGTCCGGGTTCAACGTGAAGACCTTTCGGCCCGCGTACCTGAAGCCCAAGCACTTCCTGAAGCCGGGGGACTTCATCCGGCGCGGCGCCGGCGAAGACCTGCTGGGTGATCTGACCCCACAGGCGCGCATGGACAACGCCATGGTCGACACCCTGTCGACGCAGCGTCGGCAGATCGAAGAGCGCTGGGAATGGATGGCCGCACGCGCGATCATCGATGGCAAGGTAATCGTGCAGGGCGAGGACTATCCGCGGGTCGAGATCGACTTCGGTCGCTCGCCGGACAACGAGATTGTGGTGACCGGCGCCGGGAACATCTGGTCGAACAGCGCATCCGACATCGCTGCAATGTTCGAGGACTGGTCCGTGCAAATGCTGGAACTGTCCGGACATGCCGGCACCGACGTGATCCTGTCGCCCGAGGCATGGGGCTTTTTCCGGCAGAATGCGGGTGTCCGGGCCGAGGCCGAGCTGCGCCGCGGCGTGACGAACACTCCGAACCTGCAAGCACAGGTGGCGATGGAGGGCGTCCGCTATGCTGGCGAATGGGGCGAATTCCGCCTGTGGGTCTATGCGGGGCGATTCAAGGATCAGGACGGCAACCTGTCGCGCGCCATCGCGGCGAACGACATCGTCATGGTGGCGCGTCCGTCCGAGGACGACGGGACCGGCGGCGTGCACGGCCTTCGCTGCTTCGGAGCCATCCAGGACAAGTCGGCCAACCTGATGCCGCTCGATATCTTCCCGAAGATGTGGGAGGAGGAAGACCCGTCCGGTCTGCAGGTCATGTCTCAGTCGGCGCCGCTGTTCGTCCCCGGTCGCCCGAACGCGACCCTGAAGGCGACGGTGATCTGATGGGCTATGTCGCAACGAAAGGCCTGCGCACGTCGGCCGGTGTATTCCGTACGGGCGAGACCTTGCCAGACGATCTGCCCGACGACGAGTTCGACCGGCTCGTCAAGATCGGTGCTGTCGGTGAGGCCAAGGCGAAGGCGGTGGCAACCCGACAGGCGCCATCGACCAGCCCCGCTGATCCGGTGACGTTCGACGATCCGCGCGAACAGGCGATCGCGACCGTCATTGCCGGGCTGGGTGAAAACGAGTTCACCAAAGGCGGGCTGCCGGACCTGTCCGCCATTAACAAGCGCCTGGCAGAGGGTGCCGAGCCAGTGACTGCGACGGAGCGCGACAAGGTCTGGGCGGCCCTGAGCGCCGAAGAGCAGAGCTGAACGAAAGGATGGGGCGCGCCCACAGCGCGCCCCGACATCTTCATTCGACGGATGGCAGGCCATGGTTGCGCGCTACGGTGAAATTCAGGCCCGCGCTATCAGCGCCGTCGATAGCGTCATGTCGGAAGACATCCTGCACTTCCCCTTAGTCGGCGGCATCGTCGACACGTCCCGCGAACGACTGACCTTTACCGCCGTTGTTCGCGTCGGCACGAACGAGGAGCGCAACGTCTCTGGCGGGCGGGCCCAGTCATGGGGAGGTCGCATGAACGCGGGGAAGGCACGCGCCTATATCGACCTCGCAACCGAGCCCCTGCCCTTCTTTAAAGAACACGACAAGATCAGGTTGATCGACCGCGACGGGCAGCCGTTCTTCGAAATTCTCAACATCACCGATCGGCAGTCCGGTCGCATGATCCTGCACTTGGGGGCGGTATGAGCTTTGCGAGATGGGTTCTTCGCACCGCTGCCGTTCAGGCGCTGCGCGGCCAGACACTGGTTGGTGACAACGTGCGCGACAGCGACTTCTCGGCACTCACCATCGACGGAGACGGCGAGGCGCGGACTGAAGAGGATCGCCCGTTCATCCTGGTCTACACGGATGATGGCGATGCAGCTGACGTGGATCTCCGCGATCTGCGACAGAATGGGACGACGGCCTTTGTCTGCGAGTTCGGCATTGCCTCTCCGATGGTAACCACAAATCCCGACACGGGTGAAAGCGTCATTGAGGGCATCAACATTCCCTTTACTGATGCCGCAATGGAATTGACGCTCGACCTGATTGACCGCCAGATCACGACGGCACTGACCGGCCCCGGCCGGTGGGCTGACATCTGGCGTCGGACCCATGGCAGCACGAAAAAGATCGAGCGCCGCCGGACATCGACATCGGATCATGGTGTCCGTCTGGCCGCGAGGCAACTGCGGATCATGATCGAGGCGCTGCCCGATCCGGTTCCAGGGCAGGATGTGACACCGACATCGGTCTGGCGCCTGTTCTCGGATGCAGTGACC
The DNA here is from genome assembly GCF_900128995.1 of Loktanella atrilutea. Classification (GTDB taxonomy): domain Bacteria; phylum Pseudomonadota; class Alphaproteobacteria; order Rhodobacterales; family Rhodobacteraceae; genus Loktanella; species Loktanella atrilutea. The sequence goes on from NZ_FQUE01000002.1 coordinate 60,953, forward strand.
GAACTTAACCCTGCAATGGCCGAGATCGTGAACAAGTTCCTCGGCGTCGGCCTGCCTTACCTCGACCACGAGATCGTCGCCTCATCGCGCGGCAACACCGCGGCCGAGGCGCTACATCTGGGCTACGGCCCAATTTACCCCGGGGGCGATGACCTCGTGTCAGCGGTGACGGATGAATGATCTGCCGGGCATCATCGCCAAGTTGGCGCGTGATATCGCGGAGCTGCAGCGCCAGGCGCGCGGTCGCAGCCGCGAGGGTCGGATTGTCGAGGCAGACCCTGCCACCGGGCGATACCGCGTCGCCATAGGTCGGGACGGCTTTGTCAGCCCGTGGATCGGAGTCGAAAGCCTCTCCAGCGGTGATCTGAAGATACAAGCCGAGCCTGTTGTCGGCCAGAAGGTGAAAGTCACGAGCGAGAGCGGCGACCTGACGGATGCCGTGATCGCGCTTTCCAGCTTTGCTGACGGTGAGAGGCCACACAACCAGGCGGGCGAGTTTCGCCTGACCCTGGGGGGCAGCGACCTGCTCATCACCGCCGAAGCGGTGTCACTGACGCAGGGAGCGGCCAGCATCACGATCTCTGGCGGTGCAGTCTTCATCACCGGAACCTCGCTCACCCACAACGGAACGAACGTGGGCGACACCCACACACACCCGCATGGCGATCCCGCCGGTATTACCGGCGCGCCGCAATAGGAGACTGACCCATGAAATACCGCGTCAAGACCGAGGGCTTCATCTACGGCACGTTCTACAACGTGAACAAGCACATCGACCTCACCGAGCGTCAGGCACAGACCTTCCTTGCAGAGGGCCGGCTTGAACCGGTGCCGGTCAAGGCGGCATCGAAGACCGAGTCCGCCAAGGCTGATGCGGTGAAGTAATGGATCGGGAGACCGGGGCTGTGCTGACGGGTTGGCCCGCCGTGTTGCAGTCGATCGGTGTGATCCTGACAACCCCGATCGGCAGCCGCGTCATGCGCCGCGAGTTCGGTTCGGTTCTGCCAGAGTTGGTCGATCGACCACTGAACAGCAGCACCATCCTGGCGATCTACGCGGCATCGGCCGATGCGATCGCGCGATGGGAACCTCGGTTCACAATGAACGGCGCCGAGGTGGCAGGCGTGAATGCTCAGGGCCGCATCTGGCTGATCATTCGTGGCACGTACGACGGTAATCCAGTCTCTGGAGAGGTGGCACTATGACCGTTGCGATTGACCTGTCCCGGGTTCCATTGCCCGACCTGATCCAGACCCTGTCGTTCGAGGCAATCCTTGTGGACATCAAGGCCTACGCCAATCTGGTGTATCCCTTTATTGATCTGGAATCCGACCCGGTCGTAATGCTCATGGAGGCCTTCGCCTATCGGGAGCTCCTATTGCGGGCGCGAATCAACGATGCCGGTCGGGGTGCATTTATCGCGACCGCATCCGGTGCCGATCTCGACAACCTTGCCGCCTTGTTTGGCGTCGTGCGTCTTGTGCTGTCCCCTGCGGACCTGACCGTCACGCCTGTGGTCGATGCGGTTTATGAGAGCGACACCGCCCTGCGGTATCGGGCCCAGCTTGCCCTGGAGGGGTTCAGCACCGCGGGCCCGCGCGATGCCTACCGCTTCCACGCTCTATCCGTAGATGCCCGGATCATCAGCCTGACCGTCACAAGCCCGTCCCCCGGCAGCGTTCTGGTGACATACTACGCCGCCGACGCGAATGGCGATCAGGTGACTGATCTAACAGATAAGATTTTCGATGCGCTTTCAGGTGAGAATGTGCGACCGCTTTGCGACACGGTGATTGTCCAGCCCGCTGCGATCGTAGCCTACGACATCACGGCTACGCTTGAAACTGGGACCGGCCCGGACGCGGAGATTGTCCGGCAGGCCTCACAGGACGCCGCCACAAAATATGCAGCATCACGCCGCGTCATCGGTGAGCCTGTGCCGTTGTCGGGGATATACGCGGCCTTGCATCAGCCGGGAGTCGATAGCGTGGCGCTGATCGAACCCTCTGCGGAGGTTGCTGTGATGGACGGCGAGGTTGGCGTCGTCGGGGCCATCGTTGTGACGGTTGCACCATGACGAAGTTGACACCGCCAAATGCAACGGAACTTGAAGAAGCCTTTGATGCTCTTGCCGAGCGTCGTCTGGAACTGGCCGCGCCGGTCAATACTTTGGTCGATCCGACCAGTGTCCCCGCCCGTTTTCTGCCGTGGCTGGCCTGGTCGTTTTCTGTCGATACGTGGGACGATCAGTGGACTGAAGAAGAAAAGCGATCGGTCATCGTCGCGTCGATTTTCGTGCATCGCCGAAAAGGGACAATCGGCGCGATCCGGAGAGCGATCATAGCCGCCGGCTATAATGCTCCGACGATCCGCGAGGGCAAAGGTGGCGTACTCTACAATGGCTTCTACAATTTCGATGGCACGCAAACCTACGGCGACCCGACAAAGTGGGCCGAATACTCGATCATTCTCGGGCGGCCAATATCAATCAGACAAGCGGAAAACATCAGAGACATTCTGGCCGAAGTTGCCCCTGTCAGGTGCAAGCTCGTGAACTTTTCCTACACCGAAGCCGCAAACCTATATAACAGTGCCATCTCGTATGACGGCGCGTTCACCTATGGAGCCGTCGCATGACAAACCTGATCGAAACGCCGGATTGGGTTGATGGTGTCTACCAGTTGGAGACAACTGATCCAGTTGTCGGTGGTGTGCCGAACCTCGACCTTGGGCAGGGTTTCGCCAACATCCAGGCGCAGCAGCTCGCAAGCCGCACCAATTGGCTGCGCGGTCGCGTCGACGATCTCTCGCGTGCCGACAAAATCAACGTGACGGTTGGCGCGACGGGTGATTTCCTGACCATCAACGCGGCTCTCGCAGAGTTGTCCCGCTATCGCCTGTCGTTCGGCGAAAATGCGGGCGTCCACACCATCACGTTGAAAAACGGCTATGTGATGGAGGAGCAAGTCGTCATGCGCGCTGTTGATCTTTCCAACATTAAGATCGTTTCAGAGGCATCCGTGGTTACGATTGCCCGCGATGCCTTGAATACTGATAATGGTTTTGGCGAGTTTCCTGCATTTTCGTTAATCGACGGAGCTACTTGCCCTGTCATCGGCGTTCAATTCGAAATGAACACTGCTGGCCTTTCCGCCATGAGGCACGGCATCTCTGCCTTGCGGGCCGGGGGGCCAATCATCTTCGAGGATAACTCTGGCATTCGCAACTGTGGCGGCATGGGCGCATTTTTGCGCGTCTCGACACTTCGCGCACCGTATGGTGACTTCTCGAATTGTGACACCGGCATTTTAATTGCGAACCTTTCATCCGCTAACCTTGAATATGCGGACGTGAGCGGGGCTGCGACTTACGGTGTCGATGCTGTCAGCTTGTCGCTCTGCCTCGGAAACAACATGGATGCGACCGGATGCGGCCTGGGCGGCGCTCGGCTGCAAAAAGGAAGCCGTGCCTCGTTTGTGACTGCCAACCTGCGAAAAGGTGCCGCCAACAGTTCAAGTGATCTTACGCTGCTTTCGGGCTCGATGGCGGCGTGTAGCGGTATGCTGGGCGGATGCAACCTGGCACCTAATACGCCAACGGTTTCGGGTCTCTTTTCCTTCTAACAACACCGGATATCCCCAATGAAATACGCGGTCAAATTATCGGATGGTGAATATTCAGGCGTCGTTTACGACAATTCCAGTCCCGAGATTATCGCCTACCATGCGCAGTACGGCGAAAGGCTCGAAGCTGTCGATGGCTTGGAAAACGTGGGCTCAGACGATGCCCCCGTATGGCAGCCGATCGCGACCCCTCTGTCCGCAATTCGTGCAAATGCAAAGGCAATGATGATCGATTGGATCGACCGGCTGACCGAGCAACTGCGCGCCGGTATCCCTCGCGACGAGATCGCATCGTGGCCGACCAAGGCTGCCGAGGCTCGGGCGTTCCTCGCCACCGGAACTCCGGCTCCCATCCTCCAAGTCGAGGCTGATCTGGTCGGGCTGTCGCTGACGGAGGTAGCCGAGACTATTGCTGCGCGCGCTACGCTTTACGAAACCGTCGTCGGCGCCGTAGCGGGAATCCGGCGCAACACCGCGGCGGCAATTGATGGGGCGACGGACGCGGCTGGCGTCGAGGCGGTGCTGGAGGGGGCAAAGACCACCGCAAAGGCCAAGGCGGTCGGGCTCGGCCTGGTCGTTGACGACTGACATGAGCGCTTACACCGATGTCTCGGATTGGTGCGTCCGCATCGCTGGTAGCGATACCTACCGGATCACCAAGCCACTAGTCTGGGATGTGGGCATGAAGGGATCTGGCCTGTCGGTAACCGTCCGGGTCGGAGTCATCTTCGACGTGTCTATCCCGACGCCTGTCCGCCCCTTATTCTCACCGCATGATCCGCGATATCTGAAGGCAGCTGCGCTGCACGACGACCTCCTTGTTCGCGGATGGGATCGGCTGACGGCGGCCGCGATTTTTCAAGACGCGATCAGGGCTGATGGTGTCGGCCCAATGCGGCGTCTGGCCATGTGGCTGGCCGTCAGCCTGTGGCGCTTCCGATAAGCCATTCCGGCAAAGCCCGGACGCCAAACCGCCCTTAGGCAAGGCATCGGCAGGCCGAGCGCCTGCACTCAATCTCATGGAGAAATGAAATGGTGGAGAAATTCCACGGCGCTCGGGTTTTTCAATCCGGGAATGATCCTGTGTCGGTTTCCTTGGTCAGCACGTCCACCGTTGGCCTGCTGATCGCAGTCGATCCAACCGACCTGCCATCCGGCGTTGCCATCGACACGCCGATCCTTCTGAACGCTGCAACTGACGCGGCACAGCTTCCCGCGAATGTCCGCGAGCACGTCGACAGTGTCTACGATCAGAGCGGTTGTCAGATCGTTCTGATCTTGATCGATGCCGGGGCCGAAGACAGCGAGACGCAGGCCGCCGCTGTGGGCGACGCGACACAGCTCACCGGAATCCACGCCTTCAAGAAAGCCACCTCCCTGGGCCTGCCCTCGCCGAAGATCCTCGCGGCGCCGGGTCTGACCGTGGGCAGCGTGGCAGATGGCGTTCTGACGGCAACGGTGACCGCCGGCGGTACCGGCTACACGACCGCCGATGTGACGGTAGCCGGGGCGACCGGTGGGACGGGTGCCGAGCTCGAGGCAGTCATGGCGGGCGGTGTCATCACCGGGATCAACATCATCAAGCCGGGCACCGGCTACACCGGTGCCTTGACGGTGACGATCACGGGTGATGGTTCCGATGCGACCGGTTCCGCCACGGCGGGCACAGTCCTGAATGCCGTGATTGCCGAAGCACAGGGCATCGCCGAGACGCTGCGTGGCTTCTTCTACGCAGACGGGCCGGATGGCACTGATGCGCAGGCCGTACAGGCCCGGCAACTGATCGGGAGCCGGTACGTCAAGTTCGTGGATCCCCGCGTTCTGAAGTCGGTCGATGGCACGCCCGTCGCTTATCCGTCTTCTGCGATCTGGGCAGGCTTGCGCTCCAAGATGGATCAGCTCTTCGGCCCGCACTACGAGGAGTCGAACCAGCTGATCAACGGCATTCAGGGTACGAACCGTCCGGTCACCTACGGGGTGCAGTCGAACTACCTGAACCAGAACGGCGTCAACACGATCATCAACCGCGGTAACGGGTTCCGCACCTGGGGCGCGCGGACCTGTGCCGTCGGGACCATCTGGGAATTTGCCAGCGTGGTTCGCATGGCAAATTTGGTGAACGAAAGCATCGAGCGCGCCTTCATCCAGTTTGTTGATCGGCCGATCACAAAGGGCCTGCTGGATCAGATGACCATGTCCGGGCTGGCTGTCCTGGTGTCGTTGGAAAATCAGGGCATGCTCCTGCCCGGTTCTGAGTTCGGGTTGTCGAGCGAGCAGACCGGTGATGATGGCGTTCAGGGAATCCTGAAGTTCGCCATGCGCTACGAACCGCCGGCGCCCGCGAACGACATCCGCATCGCCGCCTACCGCAACACGACCATTGCCTACGAACTGCTGTACGATCAGATCAGCGGGACCGTAGACACTGGTAACCTGATTTAAGGAGGCTCTGAACATGGCCAAGAAACTTCCCGCTTACGTCATCAAGGACGTTTCGCTCTTCGCCCCAGGCGCCCCCGGCTCCCGCATCGGGCAGTGCAGCGAGATCACGATTCCCGTGCTGGAAAAGACGATGGAGTCGTTCCGCAACGCCGGCATGATCAAGCCCATCGAGATCGCGATGGGTTACGAGACGACCGAGTGTTCCTTCACCGAGACAAGCTTCGATCCGGACATGCTCAAGCTGTTCGGCATTGGGGCCGCGTCCTCGATGGTCGCTTACGGCTACATGGCCGACGAGGACGGCACCGAGCACTCCTGCCGCTTCCAGATGGTCGGGGATGTGAAGAAGATTGACGCCGGGTCTTGGGCGTCGGGTACCAAGGGCGAGCACTCCTACGACATGACGGTGCACAGCGGCACCCTGTTCATCGACGATCAGGAAATCATCCGCTTCACGCCGCATCGGTTCTGGGTCGGCGGTGTCGAGCAGTTCCCTGGCCGGGCGAACGCGCTGCGGCTCTGAGTGATGATGGGGCCGCTATTGCGGCCCTTTCACATTGCGAGGTATTTGTACCTGACGTCGCACGACGTCATCGCGTCCAGGCGTTCCTTCGCATCCATCGCGCCAACCTTCGCGGTCGCGTCTGTCGTGGCTGTGAGAACCGCAAGCGGATCGCCACCAGCGGACACCATCATGGGGCCTGAATACTGGTCGTAAGCGACGTAAGGCTCGAATTCACGCCTTGTCGATTCCGGCAGGTAGCCAGCCTGCACCGTCTGCATATCTGCGACGACGGCGCACATCGCCAATGCGATCAATTCCACAACCTTCACCCCTCCAAGGAATCATCATGTCCACCGATGCACCCGCAACCGTAACGGTCAAGCTGGAATTCCCCGTCACCTTCGATGGCAAGACCATCTCCGAACTGACCTTCCGACGCCGTAAGGCGAAAGACCTGATCGCGACCGACCTGGTGAAGGGCGAGACCCGGAAGCACATGGCGATGATGGCCAGCATGGCCGACATCCCGCTGCCTGTGATTGAAGATCTGGACGCCGACGACTGGGAGGAGATTGCGGAGGCGACGATTCCCCTGCTGGGAAAGCGGACAACGAAGCTGGCTCAGCAAGAGATGGCAAGGCTGACGGCGGAGGCACAAGCTGGCGCCGCATGATCGCAGAGATCGCCCGGTACTTGCACCAACCCATCGACCAGGTCGAAGAATGGGAAGACGTGAAGTTCTTCCGGTACCACGCGCAGATTGATCCGATCCTGCGCGCCGAACACCCCGAGAAGTAGGACACGCCATGGCCCGTCTTTCGAGCGAACTGATCCTGTCGCTGGTCGACCGGGTATCCGGACCGTCCCGCAACGTCCGGGAGGCCATGGACAGGACGGGCAAGGCGATCGAGCGCAATCAGCGTTCGATCCGCCAGACTCAGGGCGCAATGGTCGGCTCTCTTGCCGCGGCGGCCGCAGTCGCTGCCTCGATCCGTGGGCCGGTCGTGGCCGCCATGGAGTTCCAGAGCGCCATGGCCGACGTTCGCAAGGTCGTTGACTTCCCGACCCCCGAGGCGTTCGAGGAATTCCAGCAGTTTATCCTCGACCTGTCCAAGGAAATCCCTGTCGCAACTCAGGAACTGGCCGAGCTGGCCGCCAAGGGCGGCGAGAGCGGCCTTCGGGGGGAGGAGCTCAAGCAGTACGTCGAGATGGCGGCGAAACTGAAGACGGCATTTGGTGTGTCCGCGGACGCCGCCGGCACGTTCATGAACAGCATGCGCAACGCGCTTGGGCTGGGCATGGACGACACCCTGCTGCTGGCCGATGCCGTCAACCATCTGACGAACAACATGGCGGCGAACGCGCCGGACCTGTCCGCATTCATGGTGAGCATCGCTGGCGACATTGCCAAGTTCGGCCTCGATCCGGACGAGGCTGCGGCCTTCGGCGCAGCGATGCTAGCCGCGGGACAGGCAGTGGACGTTTCCGCTACATCCTTCCGCAACATGGGCCGTGCCCTGACGAAGGGTACCAGTGCAACCAAGCGCCAACGCAGCGCGATGGACGATCTGGGTCTATCGTCGGTCGACGTGGCGAAGCGTATGCAGGAAGATGCGACCGAGACCATCATCGATGTGATGGAACGCATCGCCGCCCTGCCGAAAGAGATGCAGGCGGCGGTGACGTCCGACATTTTCGGAGACGAGGCACGAGCACTGTCGGCCCTGATGAGCAACACCGACCTGCTGCGGGAAAGTCTCGGCTACGTGGCCGACTCGGCAGCTTATGCTGGATCCGCGTACAAGGAATATGAGTCTCGATCGAAGACCTTCGAGGCAGACCTTCAGCGATTCCGTAACGTGGGCCGCGAACTGGCAATCACGCTCGGCGACGCGCTGATTCCGGTCCTGACCGAAACCATGCAAAGCGTCACGCCCTACATCACGGCGATCGCGGGATGGATCAAGCAGAACCGCGAACTGGTCGGTACGATCTTTCGTGTGAGCTCTGCCCTGATCGGTCTCCGCATCGGCTTCCTCGGCCTGAAACTAGCTGGCCTATATGGGCGCGGCGGCGCGCTGTGGCTACTGGCGCAGGGCATGGGCATGATCGGGCGGACCTCTGGTGGCCTGATTGGCGCCGCACGGTCACAGATGGCCCTGTCGGCGGCGCTGGCGGCAATGGATGGCAGCAAGGTCACCACGGTCAGCAAGGTGGGTGCCGCTCTGCGCGGTCTCGCGGGCGTCACCCGGCTGTCTCTCGTTGCGTCCGGCCTTGCCAGCGTCGCAGGGGTCGTCGCCGGGATCAGCGCGCCCCTATGGGGCGGCATTGCCCTGGCCGCATTGGCCATCGGAACGGCCGGCACTGCGATTTACAAAAACTGGGATCGCGTTGCTGCGATCATGCGCGGTGTGGCGTCGGCACTGTGGGATGCACATCCTGCTGTCAACGCCGTCAAGGCGGCGCTCGATCGCTTCCCCGAGATCGGACGCGCCGCTGGCGATGCGCTGAACTGGATCAAGACAGCCGCCAGCGATCTGTGGTCATACATCACCGGTTTCTTCGGACCCGATTTCTTTAGCCGCAACATCCTTTCGGACGGCGAGAAGGCCAGCATCGAGCAGCGTGCCCGTGACATGACGGCAGGCATCATCGCTGCCATCCAAAGTCTACCGACCCGCCTGTTGGCGATCGGCTCTGACGCCGTCCAGAAGCTGTGGGACGGGATGAAGGCGAAGTTCGCCGACCTCATGAAGTGGGTGAGAGGCATTCCCGGAGAGATTGCGAGCGCGGTCGGCACAATCAGTCTTGGCGACGGTGAGCCGAGTGCCGGCAGCAATGGGCGACGGGATCGCAGGCGGGGCAACCGACCCGCGATTTCCGGAGCCCGGGTCTATGGCGGTGCGGTGGCTGCGGGTAAGACCTACCTGACTGGCGAACGGGGCCCGGAGCTGATCACACCATCCCGCGCGGCTTATGTGGCCACGGCGGGCCAGCTGCGCAGTCTTTCTGCGCAGCGTGTCACCGGGGGGCGCAGCACGCAGGGTCCGGCTAACATCACCTTTGGCGACATCATCCTGACCAACCCTCCCGGGGCCACGGCGGAGGAGCTGAGCCGCGAGTTCGGGCGGCAAACCGGCGCGCTGATGCGCTCCCACTATTCGGATGCAAACTGATGGCAGGCATGTCGCTTATGGCCCTCGGACTCTTCCAGTTCGAGGCCCTCGGCTTCGGCTTCAACGACCGGTCGAAGTCCCAGAAAACGAGCTGGGCCAAGATTCCCGTCGCCGGCGGCATGGACCGGATGCAATGGACGGGAGGTGACAGCCAGACCGAAACCATCGGCGGAGTGGTGTTCAGCCACTTCGGTGGGCAGCTGTCGCTGGAAGGGATCAAGGCAGCTGCGGCCAATGGGCTGCAGCTGCCACTGGTCGACGCCACGGGAAACCTGTTCAACGTCTTCGGCATGTACGTCGTCGAGGATATCTCCGAGCAACAGAACGTCTTCGACGGCCAAGGCGCACCGCTGAGGAACGCCTATTCGATCAGCCTCACAAAGTATCAGGGCGGGCTGTCGCCGGTCAGCGCACTATCTGCGGTCGTGGGGCTGTTCTCATGAATTACGTGACCCCGACCCCCCAAACCGTCGATCAGGTCTGTCGCACGGCCTACGGCGACGAGAGCGGCTATGTGGAGTCTGTTCTGGATGCCAACCCAGGTCTTGCCGCCCTCGGCCTGATCCTCCCGGCCGGGACGCGCATTACGCTGCCGGACCTGCCTGACCAGGCCAAGCTGATCCCTGTCGTCACATTGTGGGACTGATCCATGTCGAGACCGCAGATCATCATCACAGTCGACGGCAAGCCCGTCAGCGGGGTCTTCACCGAGCGCCTGATGTCAGTAACGGTGATGGACGAAGAAGGCCTGTCAGCCGACCGCGTTGAACTGGAACTGGCCGACGATCCACCGGCGGAGCTGCCGAAGCCGGGTGCTATCATTTCGGTCCAGATGGGCTATGCCGGTTCGGGAGCCGCCTTCATGGGCGAATTTATAGCCGAAGAGATCGAGATCAGGGTCCTGCCCTACGCCCTGAGGATCACCGGCAAAAGCGCGGACCTGGGCGGCGATACGAAAGACCAGAAGGAACGGCACTTCGACGACATCACCCTTGGCGATCTCGTCAAGAAAATTGCCAGCGAAGGCGGGCTGAAATCATCTGTGGCTCCAGAGATTGCCTCTTTCCGGTACGAATGGATTGGCCAGATCGGTGAGAGCAATGTCGCTTTCCTCGAGCGGATCGCGAAACGCCACAATGCGCTGTTCTCGATCAAAAACCAGACCGTGATCTTCGCCGTCCGCGGCTCAGGCCTTACACCCACTGGCCTGCCCCTGACACCCTACGTGATAACGCGTGCAACGCTTGCACCGGGGTCTGCCAGTTTTGTGCGCTCCGAGCGGACGAGGTACGAGGATGTCATCGCCTGTTACATGGATCGTGCTACCGGCAAGCGCGTCGAGGTGAAGGTACCGGCGGAAAAATCGGGAACCGGATCGTTCACGATGGACCAGCCGTTCGCCAGCAAGGGCGAAGCGGAGGCCGCGGCGAAGTCCAAGGCAAAGCAGCTTCTTCGCCAAGGGTTCCAGTTCAGTGCCACGGTCGTCGGCGATCCGACGATCCGGGGTGGAAGCGTCGTCACATTCGCTAATGTCAGGTCAGGCATCGATGGGGTTGCCTTTACTGTCCGGTCCGCCGTGCACCGGTTCGATAAGCGCAGCGGTTACACGACGCAGATCAGCGGCGAATTGCAGGAGTAAAGCATGGCTGGCGAGTTTCACGGGGTTCGATTTTTCCCCGAAGGATCGGATACAGCAGCGCTCAATCAGTCTGAGATTTCGTCGATCGACGGCGGCAGGCCAGACACCAACTTCTCCGAGCTGAAATCCCTGAGCGGCGGCGATGTCGCGCCCCCGATCAATCCCATCAATACCATCATCGGAGGCCGGCCCTAATGGCTACGGAAACCCGTCGTATCATCCCGCGCAACGGCACTCTGCTGGCATGGACCAATGTAAACCCGACGCTGGCCGCCGGAGAATTTGGTGTCGAAAGCGACACTGGCAAGTTCAAGATCGGCAACGGTACGCTGCCGTGGAACCAGTTACCCTATGCCAACTCGGCGGTGGGCGGCGAAGGCCCGCCGGGTCAAGACGGTGCCAACGGTGCTCCTGGTGAAGGTGTCCCGATCGGAGGGCAGCCGGGCGACACCTTGGTAAAGACAGCATCTGACGATTACGCCGCGACGTGGGTTCCCGGGGTCGTAACCGACACGGAAAAGGCGGGCGCAGGCACGGAGATTCGGAACATCGTTGCGCTGACTCAGGCTGAGTACGACGCACTGCCGGTGAAGGATCCACAGACGCTTTACCATACGTACGACTAATGAATTCTGTCGGCTGCGGAACCGGCCTTCGATGATAGCTCCCTGCCATCCGTACACGCGGCCCCAGTGCCAGTTTCAGCAAGCGCCGAGGTATCGATGCGTGAATGAGCCGACAATCCTGCAGGCGATCAAAACCCTCATGGGAAACTCACCTGAACATTTGAACGCCCTGATCATCAGCGGCGCCGGCGGAGCTTATGTCCGGGCTGTGTTTGCTCCTCAGAGCAGCTGGCGCAAACGGGCGCTTGAAGGCACTGCGGGTGCCGTCAGTGCGATCTTTCTGGGCGGCGTTCTGGGCCACCTGATCGACGCCATTACCGGCGCCGAAACATACGCCTATCTCGCCGGCGGCTTCATCATGGGCGAAGGCGGAATTGTCGCCGTGCAGGCCGTGCGGCGCAAATTTCTGGGAGATGAGGCCAAATGACGACGCTCTATCTTGCCAACCAAACCACATCGCTCTGCGTCGTAATTCTCTGCTGGTGGCTGGCCCATCAGTACAGCCGGGATGAGCCGCCTGGGCGCATGATAGCCGTCGGCTTCTCGCTGGTCGGGTTCTCAATCCTGATCACCGCTCTCGGCCGTGGCGTGAATACCATTAACGGCGCCGATATCGTCCCCTGGATGATCGTCGTTACCAAGCTCGCCACGATCTTCACATTCGTGGCCATCTCGATCCGGAGGCATCAGGTCAACGTCTCGAAGTACGGCGACCGGTAACAGATCGTGATCGCGGGCCATTCGATAGAATTCGGCTGATCGACCTTCCCCCTTCCCAGCATGAAAGGCCCCCGCCCGCGGGGTGTTTTGCCATGAGCTACAGCATCAAGGCCATCCAGGCGCGGCTGAATGAGATCGGCTTCGGCCCGCTTTTGGTCGACGGCCTGCAGGGCCCGCGCACCGACGCGGCCGTCACGGCCTTCAAGGCATCTGTCGGTCTCTGGCCGCGCCCCTACGTCGGCCCCCTCACATGGGCAGCCCTGAACAAGGCGCCGGACAGCAACATCCCGTGGCTGGCCGAGGCAATCAAGGTCAAGGGCCTGCACGAGGCCCGCGACCTAACGCAGCTGCGTCGCTGGTTCGACAAGTCGGTCTCCTGGATCGACCCCCGCGAGATCCCGTGGTGCGGTGCCTTTGTCGCCACCTGCCATCGGCTGGCCTCGCCGGGTATTGCAATCCCCGACAACCCGCTGGGTGCCCGCAATTGGGGCACCTTCGGGGTGCCCTGCGCGCCGACGCTGGGCGCTACGCTGACCTTCAGCCGGCCCGGGTCGAGCTGGTCCGGTCACGTCGGGTTCTACTGGGGCGAGGACAGCACCGCCTTTCACGTCCTCGGCGGCAACCAGTCCAACGCCGTCACGGTCACGCGCGTCGCCAAGACGCGCTTTCTGGAAAGCCGATGGCCCGCCGGTGCCCCCAACCCCAAGACCCGCGTGCTGCTGACGACCAGCGGCGCGCCCCTTTCCGCCAATGAAGCCTGAGGAGAATTCCAGATGGCTGCTTTAGGATCGAAACTGCGCACCGCAGAGGGCGGCTACCTGCTGTTCTGGTGCCCTGGGTGCGACGGGGCCCACATGGTCGGCGTCGGTGAGGGCTCCGGACCGCGCTGGGGCTACAACGGCAACCCGGTCGCGCCGACCTTCACGCCGTCGGTTCTTGTGCGAGGCAGCATGCCGATTACGGACGAGGAGCATGCGGTCATCATGGCGGGTGGCTCGGTCGTCACGGCGCCTCTGGTCTGCCATTCGTTCGTCGCCGGTGGCCGCATCCAATTCCTCGGCGACTGCACCCATGCACTTGCCGGGCAAACCGTCGACCTCCCTGATTTCGAAACGGCCTAAGGAGGGCCTGATACGATGAACCCCGATACCTTCAACGACATCCTGACCATCGTCCTGACGCTATTCGGCCTGATCGGCAGCTATGCGGCCGCGCGGGTCGCCCAGCGGACCGGCCTCGACATCGAGCAGACCCACATCGACCGGATCAAAGCTGCGGTGCAGAACGTGGCAATTGCGGCCATGGCCGACGGCCGGACCGACGCGGCCGAGATCACGCGACTCTCGCTCGCGTATCTCGCCAGGCATCTGCCCGATGCCGTTGGCAAAGTGAAGCCGTCCAGCGATGCAATCAGCACCATCGTCAAGGCGCAGATCGAGGCGTGGCCCATTGATCTGACGCCGCTAGACGCCCGAATGTGAACCTTGCCCCACGCCGGCCCGGTTCGCCGGTGACTTGACGCCAGCCCTCTCCCGGGCTGGCGTTCCTACAACGGAGGCACCCCATGATCCTCTTTTACGTACTCATTGGCGACATCCTGACGCTCGCCTGCATCGTCAAATTTTTCTTCTAGGAGATCGCGCATGGCACTCTTTTATGGCGACCTCCAAGTCGGCGGCGCACGCATCCCCACAGCCTTAACGGCACTGGCGAACGGCAATAAGCGCACCACCGCGAACGTGGGCGACAGCATTGACCTGCTGATCCCGTCGCTGGAAGGCACCTCTCCTATCGCGGTGACTATCTCCGTGACGGTGGGTGGGGTCGAGGTATCCACCTCGCTGCCCTACATCGTGCAGTCCGACGATCAGGGCAAAGACATCCAGATCATCCGCACCATCGCGGGTGTGTCGCTGGCGACGGATGTGGTTGTGGTAGCTGGTGTATCGGAAGTGCCGGTTATCCTGACCCACCAAGGTATCACATGGACGGTGTCTGACGCCACGTTTGGCGGATATGACATCGCTGGACGACCGTTCGTCGTGGTGCCTTCTGGTGTTGCGCAGGTGACGAGCGTATCGCCTGATATTGCTGTCGAGAACATCGCTGGCACAGATCGCACGATCAACGGGCTGATGCTGAACCCCACGCGGACATCTGCATCTAATGCGCCGCATGGACTGGACAGCCGAGAGGCTGGCTACGACGCAGCATTGCTGGCAGGGACTTTTCCGCTTGATGTCGCATCTGGTGACACGCTTATGAAAGTGGTCTCTGACACAACCAGCACATCGACCCGCGTCGGGGCGTTCACATCGGTTTCGTGCCTGCACGTTCTGTCCGAGGTCCCAACGGGGTCTTTCGTCCTCGGCTCGACGGTGAAATGGGATGGGAAAAACACTCCTGCGTTTTATCCTGTCGTTGACCTCGATGCTTGGTATGCGGGAAAGGCGACCTATACTGCGCCTGCTTCAATGCCGCCTTACGCAGATATTTTCGATTGCGTAGGCAAGGCTGCGCCGACGCTTTCCTTACGGTCTGCAACGAGCAGCAGCGGTTACGAGCGGTTCCAGCCGTTCGGCCTGTCCGGTGACATCACCCCAGATGGCGGCTATGGCCTTTACCTTGGGCAGATGTTCGGTGCCGCAATGATGGGCACTGCGGTCACGGCTTACACCGAGGCGCAAACGAAAACTCTGGCCGCGCATATAATTGCTCATGGCATAGAAAATGGCGAGCCGCGTCGATACGGGCCGTTTAATGGGTTTCCTGACGGCGCACACGAGCAGTATGTGCAAGGACCGTACGCATTCGCTCTCGGGATGACTGGTCGTGCAGCCGAAATCCCGAACATCATGTCGGTTTGCCCCGGCAACTGGAGCCAAGCGTTCCTTATCACGCAAGACATGCTGACGAATGACTTTGTGCGACACACCGATGTCAATAAGCCGTTCCTCTGGCGTGAGCGCACGCTCGGGGCGCAGCCGGGAGGCAATGTTGTCACGCTTCCGCTGGTTAACAATGGCAGCACGGCATCCGGCGATTACTATCAGACAAACATTCCGGCAGGCGCGCGGGTCATCCGTGTGTCTGACGGGACGGAGGCCATCGTCGCAGCCGTCACAGGCTTGGGATCACCCGGCACCACCAGCATTGACGTCACGCTTACGGCGGCGTCGCCTTTTGTGTCCGGTGATACTGTTTACATGGTCCCTGCCGATGCAGACTTTCCGGTGCTGGGTGAATATGACTGGACGATCCGTGGTTACACGGCAACCCGTAAGCAGATGTTCACGCCCGACGCAACAACCGAATATCGTTCCTTGAACGGGTCGTGGCTCTCGCACATCCTCTCGCTGGGAATGCTGGGGTTTTACGATGAAAGCATGAATGTCCCGCGCGGATATGTTGAGCGTGTCATGACGCCAAATGACCCATCTGCGGCCAATGACTATTTCTACAACTTCACCGGCTTCACCTACCTTGGAACGCAATACCCCTTTGCCACCGAGGCATTTGACCTGCACTGGAATAACGTGTTTCCACCGCTTGAACCTCCCGTCGATATGGCAGCAGCGACGACCTCAATGCGGATGCCGCGCGCCAATAACGTGCTAGCGTCGGAGACAGACGAAAGGCAGTCGCTTCTGCAGCAGTCGTTCGCCAACAACATGTTTGTCAGCGGCACCGGCAACGAAAAAGCGTTCTTCGCGATTGTCCGCCTGCCGAAAGAACAGCGGGCATTTAGCCGGACTATTCAGCTTGTTGACGTGCTGACTGACTCATCGCGCTTTCTGAATATTCAGTATTACGGCGAAGCTGCGGGCAGCGGAACGACGCGCGGGAGGTTCGGTGCAAAATCAGGAGGTGGCTCGCCTGCCACAATATACTCCCAACCGTGGACCGAAGATTCAGCATTGCTGGTGTATCGACGTGCGGCGTCAGGCAACATGGTTTTAGATTGGTATAGCCTGATCGATGGGACGAAGTATGCGGGGGCCGAGGGTGGGAATTACCAAGCCGTCAACTCCGCTTCGACCGCGCAGACGTGGGGCGTCGGCGGCGTCCGCGCCCCGGTTGCTGGCGACGGCTTAAATTGGCCCGGAGACATATCGGCCATCGGCTATGTGGACAGCACAACTGCGGCGGGCGATGCGCTAAACGATGCGGCATGGTCCGACATCGCCAAAGGCAAGCCTTTGTCCGCAGCCCTGCCTATTGCAAGCACGCTTTGGGTCCGAGAGTTTACGGGAACCACTGCTGGACTGGCAAAGCCTGCATGGGCAACGGGCGACGTGTCCGTTCCAATGACCGTCTCCGGTGCGGCCCCCCTCAAGCCGGGTGGCGACTTCCGCAAGCAGGGTCTAACCGACTTCATGGTGTTGAACCCTTCCAGCCCTGTTGATGGGGATGTGTGGTCGATCCTGAATGGGGCAACCGTCACGCTGTCCGGCACTTGCTCCGGCCGCACTGGCAACGCAGAAGTGCGGATGCTGAACCCTGACGGCACCACCTCGCTTGATTGGACGGTTATCAGCCCAATTTCTGGCGGTGCCTTTAGTGGCACGGTAGCGGTTCCTGCCTCGACGGCAGGTTGGGTCGCACTGCAAATCAGGTCCAGCAATCAGCCCACCAAGATCACGAACTTCCGTGACAAGGTGGGTGCGGGCTTGAACGTGGTAGAGCTGGGGCAGTCGCAACGGCAGCGTATGCTCGCCAGCGTTGGCTTGGACCTTTCGTTCCCGCAGAAAAACACTGCGTCCTATGTGACAACGGACTTGGTGTCTGGCCCGAACACAACCCCGATGCAGCAAAACCTTCTAACGCGTGCAACCGCGAGCGATGGAACGCGCGCGCTGGTAAATCAGATCCGAGCGTTCTGGCCTAGTCTGCCCATTCGCATCATTGATGGCGCGGTCAACGGCACTGGCCCGATCCAGCTTATGCAGGACAGTAACGCCGCCCGAAGCTGGGCCGAACTGCAAACGAAGATCGACAGAGTGGGCGGAAAGCTCGATGCAATCGTGATGAACTGGGCCACGACAGAGTGGCGGGCGGTCAGCAATGGGATTGGTGAGGGCGATGTCGTATTCGAGGCGCTCATGCTTGGCTCTGGCCCAGCATGGGACGCCCTTGTTGCCGCTAACGGCGGGACGGCGGGACTTCACAGCTTCGGCTCTTATGTCGCTGCCGGCGCAAAGGTCATTCTTGAACCTGCAACACGCTATTCGTCACCCCTGATAAACGGTGACGTGCACAGCCCGACACGCCTTAATCAGATCAACATGGCAAATACGAAGGGGTGGACGGTCGGCCCGCCGATCTCGGACTTTGCGATTCAAGCATTCGGAACCGACCTCAACGGCCCCCATCAGGACGCGGCAAAGCAAGGCAACCGCCGCATGGGTGCTCGCTCGGCAATCGGCATCGCGCGTGCGTTTGGGAGGGACAGTTCGACCAACCCCTACTTCACCACCGTTGTCCGTAGCGGCGGAACACTGACGGTTTCAGTTGCCCTTCCAAACGGCGGCACACTCTCATCGCCCGCCCCAACTGCCCTCCGCAACTGGCAGGTTGACGATGGCGGCTCGGGTACGTTTGTTAGCACCGGATTCACCGCCGCAATATCTGGAAACACGGTTATCCTAACAAAGACCTCAGGTAGCTGGGCTGCGGGAACAAAGGTCAAGTATCTGGCTAACGGTGAACCTCGCGCAGACAGTGATGGGGCTGCGGAGGATGCGATTGTCGCCGGGATGCTCTACGAGACATGGGGGCCAAGCACCCTTGAAGTTGGCCTCCCTGTCATGGGGTCTTTGTCCGGCGGAAAGTGGGTCAGCTTCTACGAGGCGACAGCAGGATAAGAATAGCCCGCCCGTTCACACTCGGGCGGGCAATGTAATCATGGTCTACTGTTTTTTCCGACTGCGGCGCATCATGGCGATAAAACCAAGACTCCCGAACAGCAGGGGGAGTGACGCGGGTAAAGGTACGGGTGATACATCAGGAAGCGTGCCGCTTACGGTCCACTTTCCAGGCAACGAAGTTCCCTCAATCATTAAAACACCATCAGGCAAATCAAAGTCTATCGAGTAATCATTTCCGTACGAACTGAAACCCATATCTGGATTGTCATTA
Source organism: Loktanella atrilutea (assembly GCF_900128995.1). GTDB lineage: Bacteria > Pseudomonadota > Alphaproteobacteria > Rhodobacterales > Rhodobacteraceae > Loktanella > Loktanella atrilutea. The sequence continues at coordinate 79,822 of NZ_FQUE01000002.1, forward strand.
AACCATATGAAATTCCAGTCGGTTACGCTATAGTCGTCTGCTAAGTTAAAATACCCTTGAATACTTGATGTTGCATCCGTAATTGCGGTAATCCAAGGCCTCTTGCGATCCAATTCGTTGGCACCAGCATCAAACTGTACCCCTTTGTCTCGAAGGTCGAAGGGCAACTGGTCTGTGTCTATTTCTATAAAGAAGTCATACCTTTCTTTTTCCACGTAACTCTCTACGAATGTAGGGTTCTCGAAATTCGAGTCGTAGCGCGTTACGATTATATCAAATAACGGGTTTGTCAGATCATACCGAAGTACCTCAGCATTCGCCGCCCCCGCCGCCAGCACCATCGCCGCAGCCATCGCAAACATCTTCATCGTTCCGTCTCCCGTTGGTTGACGTAACGCTAGGGCTACTCTGCCGATTCGGGAAAGTGGCAAAATCATGGCGGACGGATATTCCTGCGACAGATCAACATCCTGAACGACCATCTAATCCGCGCCGGATCTTGAACCTTCTGCCGTACCGGCCCACCATGCCCGTCGTCGCCTAACCGCGGCGACGGGCCTTTTTGTCGTTTCAGGAGCATCGTTTGACCTGCCTTACCATCATCGCAATCACCGCGGCCATGATCATCGACGGCGACACCGTTCGCCTGCCGGGCGAGAATGCCCGGCTGACGCGGGCCGGCGATGCTCCGTTCGATGCTCCGGAGACCTGGCGGCCCGACTGCCGATCGGAGGCGCGTCTGGGCGCACAGGCGACTGGCGTCGTCCGCTCGATGATGCCGGGCGAGCTCTGCATCATCGGATACGGCGCTGGCGGCTACGGCCGCCATCTGGCCGTCCTCTACGGCGAGGACGGGCGCGACGTTGGACAGGCGCTGTTGGACATGGGGCTGGCACAGCCGGCAATGTCCTACGACTGGTGCCGGTAACTGGCGCAGCTTGCCAATTCCTACCAGCTCAAGATGTCTTAACCGGCTCTTGGTAATTTTCGTCAAGCCAAGCAGAAAGTTTCAAGCCGGTGAGTTTTTCTGTTTTTACAATATCGCGCCGGAACCGCTTGTTCAGGCGCATAGTGGTATCGCGCCACTCTCCGGTGACATGCCTGGAATCCACCGGGACTATATATTTCTGCGCTTGATCGCTGGGACGATAGTTGCCAATGGCAACACCCAAGAAATCAAAAATCTTGTTTAAGGTCCCGACTTCATCGAGCCAAAGCTCATCTGAGGTGAGGAAAAGAACTTGCTTGCGTGGGAACAAGCTGAGCAATCGACTTATCTGGTAGGAATAGTAAGACCGTTCCACGTAGGAATAGACACGGTGCACTCCCCCACGAGCTAAGCGGACACGGCTTCTGCCAAGCAGGGATACCGCCTGAGAAAATGATTTTTGCTCCGCGTTACGGGCTGTCTCCATCTTCCACGCTGAGAGTGCGCGGTATGTTGGGTGTCGCAGAATTATAATGATCCGCGCCATCGGATTGTATTCGCAAAGACGTTGCATCGCGTTTGGCCAATATAGGTAGATCGGTGTTGCTTCACCGAAAATCTTGGATTGGCTAAAGTCGAAGTGCGCGTGCAGCTGCTCGTAGGGCGGATTCGACCAGTCGTAATCTTCGCAATCAAAAAAATGGATCTCTTTTAGACCCGACAAGAACAATTGTGGATGGGAACTTAATTTGAACTGCAGCGCTGTCGTACCGCCCTTCTGAGTTCCGGCAATAAAGAAGTCTACTTTTTTCTCAATCATTCATAGGTCCTATAAGCTCTCCGGAGCTTCGTGGTCGACGACGCGAAGGTAAGTGTTGCGCCCGCATCTCTGCGGCGTGGCATCCAATTCACCGATACGAACCGTCAGTCAAGGACGGGGGTGGCACGAACCCCGCGGCGAGTTCTAGCTTTGGAAAGGCCTTCAGGAACGTCTGCGCATCGTCGATCGACATGAAGTGGTAGGCCGTAGCATTCATGCCGGCCGCCGTTGCTGGTCCGTAGCCGTAGCAATCGACGCCGAGGTTGGCCCTTAGCCAGACGTCCATCTCAACTAACATCGTGCCAAGGCCGGTCGGCGGGATGCGCACCTTGACCCGTATCGGAAATTTATGGTCCGCGCCGTTGGCGTCTCTACTGCGTCGTGCCATCCATTCCTCTAAATTAGAAACCGGTTGCTAGTTCATCATGCTGTAGATGATGACCGTCCCGCCTGGCCAATGCCAGGCGGGACGGTTTTTTCGTTTCTACACGGCGATCTTGATAAGGGGGAAATGATCGTGTCGCCCCCACGCCACCACCGTTTCCCATGCGATAGGCGACAGGACCGACGGCCCCGCATCGGCGCTGGCAGGCGGCCGGTCGTGACGTTGCGGGCCCCGCCATCCGACAGGGCCCTGCAGTCGCCCGCGATCAGGGTGTCAGCACGACCTTCACGCAGTCGTCCTTCTTGTCGCGGAACTGCTTGTAAAGGTCAGGACCATCGGCGAGCGACCCCCGGTGCGTGATCAGGAACGTCGGATCGATGCGGCCTTCCTGAATATGCTCCAGCAGCTTCGGCGCATGCTGCATGACATGCGTCTGTCCCATGCGAAACGTCAGGGCCTTGGCGAAGGCAGAGCCGATCGGAAACTTATCGACAATGGCGGCATAGACTCCGGGGATCGACACGATACCGCCCTTGCGGCAGCACATGATCGCCTCGCGCAGGACGTGGGGCCGTCCGGTTTCCTGAAACGTCGCCGTCTTGACCTTGTCATAGACCGTGTCGATGACGCCCGTGCCATGCGCTTCCAGACCGACGGCATCGATCACCTTGTCGGGCAGCATGCCGTTCGTCAGTTCCATCAGTGCGTCGTAAGGCTTCACCTGCGACCGGTCGATGACCTCCGCCCCATTCTCTGCCGCAAGCTTCAGCCGCTCCGGCACGTCGTCGATGACGAAGACACGTTCCGCCCCCAGCAATTTGCAGGACTTGAGCGTGAACAGACCCACCGGGCCGGCGCCCCAGATCGCCACGACGCTGCCGGGACCGACCTCGGCGTTCACCGCGGCCTGATAGCCGGTCGGAAAGATGTCGGACAGGAACAGCACCTGTTCGTCGGTCAGCCCGTCGGGCACCTTCAGGTGTGTCGCATCCGCAAAGGGGATGCGCACGTATTCCGCCTGTCCCCCGGCATAGCCGCCGTAAAGGTGGGAAAAGCCGAACAGGCCGGCGCCGGCCTGACCGGTGATCAGCGCCAGCTTTTCGGCGTCCGGATTGGATTCGTCGCACAAGGAAAACTGCTTGGTCTTGCACCAGTGGCAATGGCCGCAGTTGATGGTGAAGGGGACCACGACGCGGTCGCCCTTCTTGAGGTTGCCGACGCCGGAGCCGACGTCCTCTACGATCCCCATGAACTCGTGACCCATGATGTCGCCGGATTTCATTTCAGGCATGAACCCGTCGAACATATGAAGGTCAGAGCCGCAGATCGCGGTGGATGTCACCCGGAGGATGGCATCGCCGGGATCGCCGATGACCGGGTCCGGATGGGTGTCGACGCGAAAATCGCCGGTCCCGTGGTATGTGACTGCACGCATGGCCGATCCTGACATTTTATGAATTTCGGTGTGAGGAGGTAACGCCCCGCGCAACCCGGGGTTCCTGACCACACGGGCACCGCGACCGCATAGAGCGGCCTTTGGTCCAATGAATTGCCATAGAACAAGATTGTCGCGGCGCGGGCTGGTGCACTCTGCAACCACGACCCAAACTGCGTTTACTTCGCTTCGATTTGATCGGAATTCGGGCGAACCTGACGCCCCCCGGTGGAACGATCATTTGTCTGCGGTGTTGATGATTTACGAAAACGTGATCGCTGCGGCCGTCCGTTTCATATCACCCGTAGAAAGAGCCTCCGTCATGGATCAAGCCATACCGTCAAACACGCCGTCGGCCGACACCCAGTCCACCGATGAAACCGTCGAACGGGACCGCCACCCCGGCACCGGCGGAGAGACACAGCAGCGGCCCGAAAAAGGCGCCGAGCGCCTGACGACTGCGCAGGGCATCCCGGTGTCCGATAACCAGAACACCCTGAAGGCCGGGCCGCGCGGCCCGTCGCTTCTCGAAGACTTCCATTTCCGCGAAAAGATTTTCCACTTCGACCACGAGCGGATTCCAGAACGTGTGGTCCACGCCCGCGGCTACGGCGCCCACGGCTATTTCGAGACGACGGACGCCATTCCCGACCTGACGGCGGCTCACCTCTTTCAGGAGAAGGGGCGGCGGGTGCCCGTCTTTGCCCGCTTCTCGACCGTGGCCGGCAACATGGGCTCGCCCGACCTCGCCCGCGACGTGCGCGGCTTTGCGGTGAAGTTCTACACCGAGGACGGTAACTGGGACCTCGTCGGCAACAACATCCCCGTCTTCTTCATTCAGGACGCGATGAAGTTTCCCGACCTGATCCACGCGGCAAAGCAGGAACCCGATCGCGGCTTCCCGCAGGCGCAGACGGCGCACGACAACTTCTGGGATTTCATCTCTCTCATGCCGGAAGCGATGCACATGGTCATGTGGACCATGTCCGACCGCGCAATTCCCCGGTCCCTGCGGACCATGGAAGGCTTCGGCGTCCACACGTTCCGGTTCGTGAACGCGGACGGCAAGGGGCACTTCGTCAAGTTCCACTGGAAGCCGAAGGCCGGCCTGCAGTCGGTCCTGTGGGACGAGGCCGTCAAGATCAACGGCGCCGATCCCGACTTTCACCGCCGCGACATCTGGAACGCGATCGAGATGGGCGACTTTCCCGAATGGGAACTGGGCGTGCAGGTCTTCGATGACGACTTCGCCGACAGCTTCGAGTTCGACATCCTCGATGCAACCAAGCTGATCCCGGAAGAGCAGGTTCCCGTGCGGATCATCGGCCGGATGGTGCTGGACCGCCGCGTCGACAACTTCTTTGCGGAAACCGAACAGGTCGCCTTCTGCACGCAAAACATCGTGCCGGGCATCGACTTTACCAACGATCCGCTGCTGCAGGGGCGCAACTTTTCCTACCTCGACACGCAGACGAAGCGACTGGGCGGGCCAAACTTCACCCATATCCCGATCAACGCGCCGCGCTGCCCGATGCACCATTTCCAGCAGGACGGCCACATGGCCATGCACAATCCCAAGGGGCGTGCCAACTATGAACCGAACGGCTGGGCGCAGGGCGGCCCCCGCGCCGATCCGAAGGCCGGTTTCCGGTCCTTCCCGGAGGAGGTCGAGGGCGAGAAGCGGAAGGTCCGCAGCGAGACCTTTGCCGATCACTACAGCCAGGCGCGGCAGTTCTACATCAGCCAGACCGCGGTCGAGCAGGATCACATGGCCGACGCCCTCGTCTTCGAACTGTCGAAGGTCGTGGTGCCTGAGATCCGCGAGCGGATGGTGGCCCACCTGCCGCATATCGACGCCGATCTGGCACGCAAGGTGGCCGATGGTCTGGGGCTGGACGGTGTGCCGAAGGCGCATGAACCGGCGCGCCAGCCGATCACCGACCTGCCCGCGTCGGACGCGCTGTCCATCCTCAAGAACGGGCCTGACAACTTTGCCGGGCGCAAGATGGGCATTCTGGTGACCGACGGCATCGACGACGCCGCCCTCGACGGTCTGAAGGACGCCGTGACGGAGGCCGGAGGCATCGTCGAGATCGTCGCCCAGAAGGTCGGCGGCGTCGTGACGGCCGGCGGCAAGCGGGTGCCCGCGGACCAGAAGATCGACGGCGCGCCGTCCGTTCTTTATGACGCCGTGGCCATTCTGGCCACCGCCGACGGGGCAAAGGCGCTGGCGGAACTGCATCCGGCCCGCACCTTCCTCGCGGACGCCTTCGCGCACGCCAAGTTCATCGGCCACACGCAGGAGGCGGAGCCGTTGATAAAGGCGGCGGGCGTCAAGCCCGACGACGGCATGATGGCGCTTGGTGCGGCCAAGGACGCGAAGGCCTTCGTGAAGGCCTGCGGCGCCCTGCGGTTCTGGACGCGCATGGAAAAGTAAGGCCACCGGCTGCCGCGCCCCACCGGGCGCGGCAGCCCCTTTGCGACACCGGAACCGGCGGCGGTTCACCGTCGTTCATCCCGAACATCACGACGGCACAGACCTGAAGGATAGCGCGCTCATGGCCACGTCTCCGGACCGATCCGACACCGACCGTCCCGCCCATGACGCGACCGATCAGGATCCGGACACGCCCTTCGATCACTATGCCGCCGGGGGATGGGGATCGCTGCGGGGCGTGTCCGAGGCCTTTGGCGAATCCAGCAGTTCCACCCGCGCGCTGAAGATCCTGTCGAAGCTGAACAAGCCCGGCGGCGTGATGTGTTCGTCCTGCGCCTGGGCCAAGCCTGCCAAGCCCCAGACCTTCGAGTTCTGCGAGAACGGCGCAAAAGCGACGCTGTGGGAACTCGACACCCGCCGTGCGGATGCGGCGTTCTTTGCCGCGCATCCGCTTGCCGATCTGCGCGAAATGCACGACCACGACCTTGAAAAGACGGGACGTCTGACCGACCCGCTGCGCTACGATCCCGACAGCGACACCTATCAGCCCGTCAGCTGGGATGACGCCTATGCCGACATCGGCGCAGAATTGCGGGCGATGACCCCGCGCGAGGCGGTGTTCTATGCTTCCGGCCACGCAGGGCTGGAGGCGTCCTACCTCTACGCGCTGTTCGCCCGGGCGATGGGGCACCAGAACCTGCCGCAGTCGTCCAACATGTGCCACGAGACGACGAGCGTGAACCTGCAGACCTTCATCGGGACGCCGGTCGGCACCTGCACACTGGAAGACTTCGACCAGTGCGATGCGATCTTCTTCTTCGGGCAGAACACCGGCACCAACAGCCCGCGTTTCCTGCACGTGCTGAAGGACGCGGTGAAGCGCGGCTGCCGGATCGTCACCTTCAACCCCGTGCGCGAACGGGGGCTGATCGAATTCGTCGATCCGCAGAACCCGATCCAGATGACCGTGGGATCGGCCACGCAGATCTCCGAGAAATACTATCAGGTGCGGCCCGGCGGCGATATCGCGGCGATCGCCGGCCTGATGAAATGCGTTCTGGATGCAGAAGATGCCGCGCCGGGCACGGTGATCGACCACGCCTTCATCGCCAGCGACACCACCGGGTTCGAGGAGACCGCGGCGGCGGTCCGTGCGATGGATTGGGCCGACATCGAACGGAATGCCGGCCTGTCGCGCGACATGATCGCAGAGGCCGCCGAGATCTACCTTGGCGCGAAGAACGCCATCGGCATCTACGGTATGGGGCTGACGCAACACGTGAACGGCTGGCTGAACCTCGGCATGCTGTGCAACCTGCTGCTGATGCGCGGCAACATCGGCCGACCGGGGACCGGCATCTCTCCGGTGCGGGGACATTCCAACGTGCAGGGCCAGCGCACGGTCGGTATCGGCGAAAAGTCGTCGCACATGCCTGCGGACAAGCTGCGGGAGCTGTTCGACATCGACCCGCCCGCGGGAGAGGGTCTGAACGCGGTGCACGCCTGCGAGGGCATCCTCGACGGCCGCGTGAAGGCGATGGTCCTGCTGGGGGGCAATCTGGTCCGCGCCCTGCCCGACCGCGACCGGATGGAACGGGCCTGGCCCCGCCTGCGGCTGACCGTCAACATCGCGACCAAGCTGAACCGCACGCATCTGACGCCCGGGCAGGTGTCCTATCTGCTGCCCTGTCTGGGGCGGACGGACGAGGACGTGCAGGCCAGCGGCCCGCAGGCGGTGTCGATGGAGGATTCGCTGTCGCACATCTATGGCTCGATCGGCACCGCATCGCCACCCGGGCCGAAGGTGCAGTCGGAAACCGCCATTGTCGCGCGGATCGCCAAGGCGACGCTGGACCCCAATCCAAAGCTGACGTGGGACGACTGGATCGGCAACTACGACCTGATCCGCGACCTGATCGCGCAGACCTTTCCCGACAAGTTCGCCGACTTCAACGACAGGCTGTTCGAGCCCGGCGGGTTCTACAGGGGCAACCCGGCGCGAGAGCGTGTCTGGAAGACCGAAAGCGGCAAGGCGCAGTTCACGCCGCCGACGACTTTGTCGGCACTGGGCGAGGAAACCACCGCCGATGGCAAGATCATGACGCTGGTCACCCTGCGGTCGAACGACCAGTTCAACACGACGATCTACGGCTTTTCCGACCGGCTGCGCGGGCTGGAGGGTAGCCGCGAGATCGTCCTCATCAACCGTGACGAGATGGCGAGGCTTGGATTGGCGGAGGGCCAGAAGGTCAGTCTTGTCTGCGCCATCGACGACGGACATGCGCGCCGGGTCGATGACCTGACGGTGACGCCCTACGACCTGCCGGCGGGCTGCATCGCGGGCTATTACCCCGAGCTCAATCCGCTGGTGCCGCTGAGCTATCACGAAAAGAATTCCCAGACGCCGGCCTACAAGGGCACCCCGGTGGAGATCGTGGCATGACCGTTCAGGGCGCGCGCTTTCCCGTCGGGCACCCGATGACCGCCCAGCCCCCGCTGGTCAGCGAGCGGCCCGTGGCCATCGTCTGCAACGCGGTGACGCTTGGCGTGATGATGGCCAGCCCCACCGATCTGGAGGATTTCGCGCTGGGCTTCGCCGTGACCGAAGGCGTGATCCACGACCCGTCGGAGCTGCGCGAGATCGAGATCGTCGACCACGCGAACGGCACCGAGGCGCGGCTGTGGCTGTCCCCCGCGGCGGCGGTGCGGGCCGCGGCCCGGCACCGGGCGATGACAGGACCGGTGGGTTGCGGTCTGTGCGGGATCGACAGTCTGGACAAGGTGGACCGCCCCTTGCCGCCGCTGTCCGCGCATGCCGTGACCCTGACCCGGGCAGAGGCCTGTGCCGCGCCGGACCTGCTGCGGCTGCGGCAACCGGAACACGATCGAACCCGCGGCTGCCACGCCGCGGGCTTTCTGATCCCCGGGCGCGGCATCGTGCTCGCCCGCGAGGACGTCGGACGCCACAACGCGCTCGACAAGCTGGCCGGCGCCTTGGTCAAATCCGGCCTGACGCCGGCATCCGGTGCTGTGGTCCTCACCTCCCGCGTCTCGACGGAAATGGTGCAGAAGGCAGTGATGATGGGCGCGGCCACGGTGATCGCCGTATCGACCGCGACGGACTATGCCGTGCGTCTAGCCGACCGCGCCGATCTCACCCTGATCACCCGCGTCCGCGACGGGCATTGCGAGGTCCTGTCGGCCCCCCACCGTCTGCTGTCCTGACGGACCCGCGCCCCCGGCCGCATGGCAAAGACCCGCCGGGGAAGTTAACCCAATTCGGTAGAACACGATTATTGCGCAGCGCCGCGGAAACTGCCGGAACTTCGCCTGCCATCTTACGTTAGCCAGCAATCCACTGACATCTCATCGAGGGTAGACCGATGCCTACAGATACACGTCACGTGCTGCATACCATCCACACCGCCACCAACGATATCCTGTCGGGCTACGACACGATGGTCGAACGGGCAGAACCCGAGATCCTTCCGACCGTCCGGGATCTGCAGCGCATGCACCGCGAGCATGCGGCCGCGCAGGCGAACTGGCTGTCGCGGTTCGCCGAGTCCGGCGAGGATGACGAGTCCTTTCAAGGCTCCGTCAATCAGGCTGTCGTGACGATCAGGGACTGGATCACCGGGCTGGATGAAAACGCGCTTTCCGCGGTGCGCGATGGCGAACAGAAGCTGCTGGACGTCTACGATTCCACGATGACCGACTGGACCGTCGACGGCGATGCCGACATCTCTGACGGCCTGACCAGGCAGTTCGCCGAGATCGAGGACAAGGTCGCCGCGTTGCCGGAGCGCTGACGGAAAGACCCGGATCCGGTCAAGACGTGGCGGGGAACGGAAACGAAGCCGACGATTTCATGAACTCAGACACAAGGAACTCTGGAATGGACTTCAATTTCCTGCTGCCGCTTCTCGCGATGTTCACCTTGCTCGGGGCGCTGATTTTCTCTCTGGTCAACAAGAAGCAGACCGAGGATCGCAAGAAGGACCGCACCGCGCCCGCAAGCAGTCTGGCCGTCGACGGCAACCCGCATACCAAGGTGGACTGACAGCGATACGGCCCGCGTCGCACCTGTGAAGGCAGGAACGCCACCCCTTCGGGCGGCGTTTTCGTGTCCGGGCGGTGGGCGACAGGACGCGGGCGATTGCCCCGATGGTCGCGCGCGACCGCCGCGCGGTTGTTGAAACCGCCAAAGAGGGTGCTATCACTGATGGACGCGCCGTCAGTCCTGACGCCGCAGCGAAACGCGGGCCAGAAGGCCTCGGAAGGGGACCGGATGACGGAAGATGTGCCCATGATACTGGTCATGGGAGCATGCGGTGTCGGCAAGTCGACCATCGCGCGGGGTCTGGCGGACCGCATGTCCGCGCGCTTCATCGAGGCCGACGACTTTCATCCCGCCGACAACAAGGCACTGATGGCGCAGGGCATTCCGCTGACCGACGACAACCGTTGGCCATGGCTCGACGCCATCGCCGCCGATGCGCAATCCCGACCCGGCCTGTCGGTGCTGGCCTGCTCTGCCCTGCGCCGGGTCTATCGCGACCGGCTGCGCCTGACCTGCAGACCGATGCCGATCATACATCTGCATGCGGACGCCGACCTGCTGAAGGCGCGCGTCGCCGCACGGCGGGATCACTACATGCCCCCGTCGCTGGTCCAAAGCCAGCTGGACACGCTGGAACCGCCGACAGAGGACGAGATGGCCTGCATCCTGCCGGCCTTCGACACGCCCGCGGACATCGTGGCGCGGGCCAGCGGCTTCGTCATCCGACACCTCGATCGTGCATCGATCCCGGCGGCGGTCAGGGACTGAACACCCCGCGGGTCAAGGGTCGCATTGCCGGCCTGCCGCGTCTGCGAACTTGCCGGACTTCTTGCTGCGCCGACGCTTTCCCCGTCCGCCGATCATCGGCCTGCCTGCCTTTGGCGCCGAGGCTGCCGGATCGGCCTGCGACGCCGGCCGACTGCGCCCCTTCGATACGAAGACGTTGGAATCCCCGTGCTGCCCGCGCTATGACGCCGGCGGCACCGCGCCTTCGGCGGGCCGCAGCAAGGAGAGTGCCCGATGACCTTCGACCGCAGCCTCAAGATCGCGCCGTCGATCCTGTCCGCCGACTTCGCCGATTTCGGGCGAGAGATCCGCGCGATCGAGGATCAGGGCGCAGACTGGGTCCATGTCGACGTGATGGACGGGCATTTCGTGCCGAACCTGACCTTTGGCCCGCCCGCGGTGAAGGCGTTCCGCAAGCACGTGACGACGGTCATGGACGTGCATCTGATGATCTCTCCCGTCGATGCCTATATCGATGCCTATGCCGAGGCGGGCGCAGACATGCTGACCGCCCATGTCGAGGCGGGGCCCCATATCCACCGCACCCTGCAGGCGATCCGGGCGGTGGGGATGAAGGCAGGCGTCGCCCTCAACCCCGGCACCCCGGCCGAGGCCGTGACCGACCTGCTGGATGTGGCCGACATGGTGCTGGTGATGACGGTGAACCCCGGCTTCGGCGGCCAGAAATTCCTTGACATGACGGCCAAGATCGCCCGCGTTCGCGACATGATCGGCGACCGCGAGGTGCATATCCAGGTGGACGGCGGCGTCGATCCGACGACCGCCCCGCTGGTCGTGGCGGCGGGCGCCGATGTGCTGGTCGCGGGGTCGGCGGTGTTCCGGGGCGGGTCGGTGGACGCGGCCCACGTCTATGGCGAGAACATGCGCGCGATCCGCGCCGCCGTGCAGGGCTGATGGCACGCATCGTCTTCGACCTCGACGGCACGCTGATCGACAGCGCCCCCGATATCCGGGCCGTCGCCAACGCGGTGCTGGCGGACGAAAATCTGCCCCCCCTGACCATAGCCGAAACGCGGGACTTCATCGGCGACGGCACGCCCGTCTTCGTGCAACGGATGCGGGCGGCGCGGGGCCTGCCGGAGGCCGATCAGGACAGGCTGCTGTCAGCCTTCATGGCGCGCTACGACGGGGCGGTGGCGCTCAGCCGGGTCTATCCGGGCGCGACCGAGGCGCTGACCTCGCTGCGGGCGGCGGGGCATAGTCTTGGTCTGTGCACCAACAAGCCGCTGGCGCCCACCCGCCGGGTGCTGGATCACTTCGGGCTTGCTACCTTCTTCGCCACGGTCTGGGGCGGCGACAGCTTAACCGTGCGCAAGCCCGACCCCGCGCCGCTGCACGCCGCCTTCGCGGCCCTGCCAGATGGCCCGCGGCTTTATGTCGGGGACAGCGACGTCGATGCGGAATCGGCAGAGCGGGCGCAGGTGCCGTTCCTGCTGCACACCGAAGGCTACCGCAAGGGCGACATCGCCACCCTGCGCCACCGGGCCGCGTTCGGACATTTCGCAGACCTGCCAGCGCTGGTGACGCGCTGCGTCGCAGAGGACGCACCGCCGGGCCCTTAGTCCGGGCTGCCTGCGAAAATCTGCGAGGGACGCTTGCAACCGGCCCCGGCCCCGGTCAGGGTCCGCGGGACAACGACAGGCCGGGCCATGACAATTCTTTCCACATTGCAAGACGTGCTGGGGCCGCAGGGCCTGCTGACAACCGAGGCCGACATGGCCCCCTGGGCCCGCGACTGGACCGGCGCCTATGCCAGCACCCCGCTGGCCGTCGCCCGGCCCGCAACGACGGCAGAGGTCAGCGCCGTGATGGCGGCCTGTCACGCCAGCGGGCAGCCCGTCGTCCCCGTCTCGGGCAACACCGGGCTGAACGGCGGCGCGGCGGCGCAGGGTGCGCTGGTGCTGTCGCTTGACCGGATGACCGCGATCCGCGGGATCGACACCGCCGCCCGCACGGCAGAGGTGGAGGCGGGCGTGATCCTGTCCCGCCTGCACGACGCCGCTGCGGATCACGACCTGATCTTTCCCCTGACCTTCGGCGCGCGCGGGTCCGCGATGATCGGCGGCGTGCTGTCCACCAACGCGGGCGGGTCGAACGTCCTGCGCTACGGCAATACGCGCGATCTGGTGCTGGGGCTGACCGCCGTGATGGCGGACGGGCGGGTGATGGACCTGATGGGCCGGCTGCACAAGGACAACAGCGGTCTGAACCTCAAGCACCTTCTGATCGGGGCAGAGGGGCAGCTGGGCATCATCACCGCCGCCACGGTAAAGCTCTTTCCGAAGCCCCGCGCCTACGCGACGGCAATGGTCGCCGCCGCGTCCCTCGATGCCGCCCTGACCCTGCTGCACCGGGTGCAGGCGGCGACGGGCGGCGCGGTGGAGGCGTTCGAATTCATGCCCGCCGCCTTTATCGCGGGGCATCTGGCGTTGGTCGCCGGGGCGAAGCCGCCCTTCGCCGAGGCCCATGACGTCAACATCCTGATCGAGGTCGGCGCCACCGCCCCCCGTGACGCGACCCCGCTCGACGACGGCACCGTGCCCATCGTGACCCTGCTGGAAGACACGCTGGTGCAGATGATGGAGGAGGGACTGATCCTCGACGCCGTCACCGCCCGGTCCGAAGGCCATCGGCGCGAGATGTGGGCGCGGCGCGAGGCGGCGGCGGAGATCACCTTTGCCCGCCGCCCCTTCGTCGATACGGATATCGCCGTGGCCCTGCCCGACGTCGCGACCTTTCTGGCAGAGGCGCGGCGGCGTCTTCTGGTGCTCGACCCCGCCGCATCGGACCTGTCGGTCGCGCATCTGGGCGACGGCAACGTGCATTACACAGCCTATCCCAGCCGCGACGACGCGGACCTGAAGGCCGCGATCCGCGAGATGGTCGAGGACGTGGTGCAGGACCTGCGCGGATCCTTCAGCGCAGAGCATGGCGTCGGCCTGTCCAAGCTGGGCAGCATGGCGCGGCGCAAGGACCCGGTGGCGCTGGACGCGATGCGGGCGATCAAGGCGGCGCTGGACCCCAAGGGCATCCTCAACCCCGGCAAGACCATCCCGCGATGATCCACGCCTTTCGTCTGATCGGGCGTGACCCGACTCTGCGGCTGATGATGCTTGCCATGCTGCTGCAGGGCGGCTTCGCGGCCTCTGTCGGGACCTACCAGTCGCTGATCGCGGTGACGGTCTTCGGCCTGTCCGACAACGGCTATGCGCTGGTGCTGGTGGCCTCGTTGCTGGTGTCGGTCACCGCCTCAATCGGGGTCGGCATCCTGACCGACCAACGGCCCAGCCGTCGGGCGCTGGCGCTTTGCGCCGCGGGTGCCATGGCGGCGGGCGCGCTGCTGGTGCTGGCGGGGCGGTCCGCCCCGGCCTTCGTGCTGGCGCATGTGCTGCTGCTGCCGGTGACGGGGACGCTGTTCGGGCAGCTCTTTGCCGTCGCGCGGCTGGTGACGGCGCCCCTGCCCCGCGCGGACCGCGACGGGATCATGGCGATCATCCGGGCGACCTTTGCCCTGCCCTTCGTCGTGCTGCTGGCGATCTGGGGGCTGCTGTTTGACGCAGGCGCGCCGCTGATCGCGGTCTACGGCTGGACCGCGATCACCGGTGCCGTCCTGATGGCGCTGATCCTGACCCGCTGGCCGCACGACGCGCAGGCGCCCTGGACAGAGGTGAAATCCGGCCTCGGCTTTCGTGCCGCCCTGTCGGAACTGACGCACGGCCCCGTCCTGCTGCGCGTCGGGCTTGTCGGCGCGATCCACAGCGGATCGGCGCTGTCCGGCGTCATCGTGGGACTGCTGCTGAACGCGGTGCCGGGGCGCGGCGCGGGGGACGTCGGTGCCTTCTTCGCGATCTTCGTCGCGCTGGAGATCGCGGTGACGCTGTCCATCGGCGCCCTGCGGCGGCATTTCCGCCGGCTGCACATCATCGCGGTCGGGGTCTTCATCTATGCCGCCGGCATGGCGCTGCTGCCGGTGCTGGCGGGCGGTCCCGCGCTTTGGCTACTGTGCCTGCCCTACGGGATCGGGGGCGCCATGCTCTATGCGCTGGCGATCGGCTACCTGCAGGACCTACTGGGCAGCCGCGCGGGGGCCGGGGCGTCCTTGCTGGCGCTGCAGCAGATCGCGGCGCAGGGATTGGGGGCACTGGCGTTCGCCCTGGGCGCGGCACTCGGCGGCTACGGGCTGGCCGCGGTCATCGGGTCGGTCGTGATGACCCTCGCGATGCTGGCGATCCTCTGGCTCGACCGGAACGCCCCGCTCGACGCCTAGTCGAAGAAGTGCGGCCCGGCCCGGTCGAGCAGCTTGGCCGCCATCTCTCGCCCCATCCGGGGACCGTCGTCGATCGACCCGGTCATGTCGTCCGACAGCACCCGGCTGCCGTCCTCGCGCAGGATCTCGCCGCGCAGGCGCAGGGTGCCGCCGTCAAGGTCGGCCAGGCCCGCGATCGGCGTCTCGCACGATCCATCGAGGGCCAGCAGCAAGGCACGCTCTGCGGCGAGGCGGTGGCCGGTGGGGATGTGGTGGATCGCCTCCAGCATCTGCGCCGCGCGGTGATCGTCGGCGCGCCGTTCGATCCCGATGGCCCCCTGTGCGATGGCGGGCAGCATGTCGTCGGTGCCGATCGGGTGGTGCGGCACGTCGGCCATCCCCAGACGGTTCAGCCCGGCCTGCGCGAGGAACGTCGCCAGCGCCACGCCATCGTCGAGCTTTTGCAGGCGGGTCTGCACGTTGCCGCGGAATTCCACCACGTTGAGGTCGGGCCTGCGGGCGCGCAGCTGCGCCCGGCGGCGCAACGACGACGATCCGACCGTCGCCCCCTGCGGCAGTTCCGCGATCGCGCGGGCGTGGCGCGAGACGAAGGCGTCGCGCACGTCCTCGCGTTCGAGGTAGGTGCCCAGCAGCAGCCCGTCCGGCTGCAGCGTCGGCATGTCCTTCATCGAATGGACGGCGATGTCGATCTCTCCGGCCAGCAGCGCCTCCTCGATCTCTCGGGTGAAGAGGCCCTTGCCGCCGATCTCCTTCAGCGGGCGGTCGATGATCCGGTCGCCGGTCACCTTGATGACGACGATGGTGAAGGCCTCGAACGGCAGGTCGAAGGCGGTTGCAAGCTTGGCGCGCGTCTCGTTCGCCTGCGCCATGGCCAGGGGCGAACCGCGGGTGCCGATCTTGAAGGCGGCGTCGGGTGTGGGCAATGTCAGCGTCATGGCGTCAGTCGTAGCCATGTCAATCCGGGTTGACAACAGCCCGTCGCGTTGCGACGAAATCGCAATCACAAAGGACGCCCGATGCCCCAGACCAAGACGATCCTCCGCGCCCTGGCCGGAGAGACCCTGCCGACACCGCCGATCTGGATGATGCGTCAGGCCGGGCGCTACCTGCCGGAATACAAGGCGACGCGGGCGCAGGCGGGCGACTTCCTGTCGCTGTGCTACAACCCCGAACTCGCGGCAGAGGTCACGCTGCAGCCGATCCGCCGCTACGGCTTTGACGCGGCCATCCTCTTTGCCGACATCCTGCTGCTGCCGCAGGCGCTGGGGGCCGATTTGTGGTTCGTCACCGGCGAAGGCCCGCGCCTGTCCACGATCACCGATCAGGCGGGACTGGACCGGCTGGGCCCGGTGGAGGACATCGACGCCACCCTGTCGCCGGTCTACGAAACGGTCAAGATCCTGTCCCGCGAACTGCCGGCCGAGACGGCGCTGATCGGCTTCGCTGGCGCGCCGTGGACCGTCGCCACCTACATGATCGCCGGCCGCGGCACACCGGATCAGGGGCCTGCGCACAGGCTGAAGGACGAGAACCGTCCGGTGTTCGAGGCGCTGCTGGACCGGATCACCGAAGGCACGATCCATTACCTGTCCCGCCAGATCGAGGCGGGGGCCGAGGTCGTGAAGATCTTCGACAGCTGGGCCGGATCGCTGCAGGGCGATGATTTCGCGAAATACGCGGTGGAGCCCGCCCGCCGGATCACGGCGGCGCTGAAGGACCGGCATCCGGGCATTCCTGTCATCGCCTTCCCCCGCGGCGCGGGCGACAAATACGAGGGCCTGCACGCCGCCATCGGCGCCGACTGCATCGCGCTCGACGACGGCGTGACGCCTGGCTGGGC
Source organism: Loktanella atrilutea (assembly GCF_900128995.1). Taxonomy (GTDB): domain Bacteria; phylum Pseudomonadota; class Alphaproteobacteria; order Rhodobacterales; family Rhodobacteraceae; genus Loktanella; species Loktanella atrilutea. The sequence continues at coordinate 96,804 of NZ_FQUE01000002.1, forward strand.
GGCGGCGCATGTGCAGACCGGCGGCTGCGTGCAGGGCAACCTCGCCTCGCGTCACATGGTGACGGGCGGCGACGATCTGGTGCGCGAAACGCGGGCCGTGGTCGATGCCTTTCGGGGCGGGCCGCATATCTTCAACCTCGGCCACGGCATCACGCCCGACGCGGACCCCGCCAACGTGCAGTTGATGATCGACACGGTGCGCGGCGCCTGATGTACGCCCCGCCCGCCTTTCGAGAGGCGCGGGTGGAAGTGCTGCGCGACGCGGCGCGTCAGATCATGTTCGGCGTGCTGGTCACGCAGACCGACGACGGCCCCGCCGTGACCCATGTGCCGATGCTGCTGACCGGCCCGGACGACACCATGGTGCTGGAAACCCACGTCGCACGCGGCAACCCGCAGTGGCGCACTTCCGGCGCATCCGTCGCGATCTTTCAGGGGCCGCAAGCCTATGTCTCGCCGTCGTTCTATCCATCCAAGGCCGAGACCGGAAAGGTCGTGCCGACCTGGACCTACATCACCGTCCATGCCCACGGCAAGACCGAGGCGGTGCACGACGGGGACTGGCTGCACGCCCATGTCACCCGGATGACCGACGCGATGGAGGCGGACCGCCCCGCGCCATGGGCCGTGACCGACGCGCCATCCGACTACATTGCGAGCCTGCAGCGCGGCATCGTCGGCCTGCGGATGTCTGTCACCCGGCTGGAAGGCGCATGGAAGGTGAACCAGCATAAATCCGACGCTGACCGTGCCGGCACCGCAGCAGGTCTTGCGGCGAGCGGCGGGATGGGCACGGCCCTCGCCCGCGTGCTGCGCCCCGGCGGCTGACGGGTCGCCCTCCCCGGTCAGCCCCCCGGTTAGCCGCCCGTCAGCCCCTCGATCGCGCGGGGCGGCGTGCTTTGCGTCACCAGCGCGGCCTTGCGCTTTTCATAAAAGGCGTTGCCGCCGGCGGTGACAGTATAGTGCATGTTGTCGTAGGAAAACCGCGCCCGCTCCTGATGAAAGAACATGGCGTTGCCGATCAGGGGATGCCGCTCGCCCGCCAGCACGGCGCGGGCGGCTTCCTGCACCTGCGGCAGGCCGCTGGCCTTCATGGGCTTGGTCATGATGCCCGGCGCGAACTGCCCCTTCTGGGACACCACGCCGCAGACCGTGTCGGGATACTGGTCCGAGGCCACCCGGTTCATCACCACGCTGCCGACAGCCACCAGACCGTCCCGGCTGGAGCGGTTGGATTCGAAGAACATGGCCCGTTCCATGCAATTGACGGCGCTGGGGGCAAAGGCCATCGACCGGATCTTGCCGACACTCCGCGCGCCGATGCCGCAGCCCGACAGCCCGACGATCAGGCCAAGGACGAGGCAGCGGCGCCACAACGGGATCGGACGTGTCATGCGGGACTCCTGCAATGGTCGGCTGACCGGACCTTAACTGCGGGGCCACCGCCCCTCAACCACGCGCGCCACGGCGACAGCGGCTGCGGCGGACCGCCGCCAAGACGCAAGACGCCACGCCCCCTGGGGGGACGTGGCGCCAGACAGGCCAGCAGGCCGGTCCGTTACTTCATCGCGACCGGAAACGGCCCCATGTAGCCGACGTAGGCGCGGGTGTCGGCCTCGTCCGCCGCCTTGTCCTCGTCGCTTTCGCCGTAGGGGTGCTGGATCACGGCGGTCAGATAGGCATGACCGTTCAGGTCCGCATACCAGTCGACAGAGGTCATCTCTGACCCGTAGGGCGAGGACATGATCCGCGTCAGGTCGCCGGTGTCGGTGTTCATCGTCCAGACCACGTCGTTCTGGTGGCCGCCGCCGGTATCCTCGCCGATCACCAGCAGCTTCTGGCCGGGGATGTAGGTCACGTTGTCGGGGTTCGCGATCCCGTCGACGTCGCACTCGTTCCCGGCGTATTCGCTGCCTTCGGCATAGTCCGAGGGCTTGCCTTCCACGACCGCCTTCATGTCGGTGGCGACGAAATCGTCATCCAGCGACAGTTCGTAGACCGCGCCGCAGGGGTTCTTGGCCACGCGCACGTCGTTGCTGCTGCCCATGTCCAGATCGTCACCGTCGGTCATGCCCTTGGCGACCTCCGAAATCGCCAGATAAAGGCTGTTGTTGTCGGGGTTATAGACGTTGCCCTCCATCTTGCGGAACTCCACCGTGGCGCCCAGCATGGAGGCATAGCGACGGGTCTCCAGACGCGAGGCCACCGCCTCCATCCCGTCCTTGACCTGCAGGCACTCGGCCCGGCCTTCGGCGGCGGAGGGCATGAAGCCCTCGGCGCAGGTGCCGTCATCGGCCATCTCGCCCACGGCGAAGATGTCCATGAAGCCTGTCTTGTCGTCGATGGCCTTCTGGATCGTCGCATCGTCCGCATGGCCCAGATCGACCCAGGTGATATCGGCGGCACCGGCACCTTCGTCGCTGGTCTGGGTCCACTTGGCGGCATAAAGCTGCCCGGCGGACAGATCGCCCGCGGTGTCGGCGACATAGCGGAACAGGCCGACGTTGGTGCCGTCATCGCTGATGTAGGCTGTCTTTTCGTCGGGCATGACGTTCGCCAGTTCCACGGCGATCCGGCCCATGGAATAGTGCTTGGCGACCGAGGCTTCGCCACCTTCCGTCACCGTCACCTCGACCGGGAAGCCGTATTGATAGGGGTTGTAGACGCGGCGGTAGTCATCCAGCGACATGGTCGCCGGATCGACCCCGAAGTAGGCGACCATCGCATAGTTGTAGTCGTCGATCTGGTCGAGCGAGGTGGCCTCCGCATGGGCGCGGGCGTCGGCGGGATATTCCTCTGACCCCAGGTGCGTGTTCCACGGCGTCACCGACCCGGCGCAGGGCACCCAGAGCCCGCCGACGGAGGCGAAGTCGATCGGCTTGGTGTCGGTATAGGTCAGGTTGCCTTCGGCATCCTGATCCACGGTCGACAGATACATCGCCGCGGGCCGCGATTCGAAATGGGTGATCGAATAGATCTTGTCGCCGATCGGCAGGAAGGACGTGAAATCCGCATCGGGCGATCCGTATTCGCTGTCGCCGTCGATCGGGTTGCCGTCCTGATCGACCAGCCGGGCAAAGGTGCCGCCGCCGATGGTGTCGCCGGACCGGGCCAGCACGTGATAGCCGATGGTGGTGTCGGCGCCGTCCACGGTGACGGTCTCGCTCGACAGGATCGACCGCTTCATCTCGTCCGTGGTGGGCACCGGAATGGCAGAGAAGTTCATCTCGGCGGCGGCCAGAACGGGGACCGACACGATGGCGGTGGCGGCAAGCAGCGTTGTGCGCAGGGTCATGGATCAGCCTTTGGCAGGTTAAGGATGCGGCAGGCTTTAGGCGCGCAGCGTGACCGGCCCATGACAGTTGCGTAACAGTTCGGTAACGCCCCCGCGCGCCCCGCCGAAACCCGCCGCCGCCCGGCGCCCCCCGCCCCCTCGTCCTCGCTTTTTCCGAAATACTCCCGCCGGAGGCTGCCGCCCCCTCAAGACGCGCGCCTGCCCCGCTTCACACCCACTTCGCCAGGGGCGGCAGGCTCATCAGCACCGCATTGGCGTCGTGCCCGGTGGTCAGGCCGAACTTCGTCCCCCGGTCGTAGACGAGGTTGTATTCCGCGTAGAGCCCGCGGTGGATCAGCTGGGTGTCCTTGTCGGCCTCGGTCCACGCCGTATCGCGGCGGCGTTCGACCAGCGGCTGATAGGCCGGCAGAAAGGCGCGACCGATGTCCTGCGTCAGGCTGAAATCGGCCTCCCAGTTGCCGGTGCAGTGGTCGTCCATGAAGATGCCGCCGACGCCCCGCGCGCGGTTCCGGTGGGGGATGTAGAAGTATTCGTCCGCCCAGGCCTTCAGCCGGGGATAGAGATCGGCACCATGGGGGTCGAGATGCGCCCGCTGCTGATCGTGGAAATGCGCCGTATCCTCGGCGTATTCGATGCAGGGGTTCAGGTCGGACCCGCCGCCGAACCACCAGGCGTGGGGGGTCCAGAACATCCGGGTATTCATGTGAACCGCCGGCGCATGGGGGTTCTGCATGTGCGCGACAAGCGAAATGCCAGAGGCCCAGAACCGCGGATCGCTGTCCATGCCCGGCACGCCGCGGGCGGCCATGGCGCGCTGCGCCGCCTCGCCCAGCACGCCGTGAACGGTCGAGGTATTGACGCCCACCTTTTCGAACACGCGCCCGCCCCGCATGACGGACATGACGCCGCCACCGGCCTCTGACCCGTCGTCGCTGCTGCGCCGCGTCACGGTGCGTTCGAACCGGCCGGCGGGCAGCCCTGCGGTCGGGCCGGTGCTCTGCGTGGCCTCCAGCCCCTCGAAGGCGGCGACGATCGTGTCACGCAGACCTTCGAACCAGGCGCTGGCCCGCGCCTTCTCAGAATCCATGGTTTCGGTCATCCGGCCCTTGCCCCGCTGTTATTGCATATCATCTTAAAGGGGGCGCATGGGGAAAGCCAAGTCCGTGCCACCGCCCCACCCGACCGGAGATCCATGATGCGACCGCTTATCGTCCTTGCCCCGCTGGCCCTTCTTGCCGCCTGTGCGACCCCGCAGGAACAGTGCCTGTCGAACGTCACCCAGGCGCTGCGGATCAATGCCTCGCTGATCGCCCAGACCCAGGGCAACCTCGACCGCGGTTACGGGCTGGAGACAGAGCAGCGGATCGCCTCCTCTGCGCGGGTCTGCTACGAGCGCCAGATCGACGGCGATATCTCTCCGAATTTCTGCGATGTGCCGGAATACCGCACGGTGACCAAGCCCGTCCCCGTCAACCTGCGGGTCGAGCGCGAGACACTGGACCAGCTGCTGGCGAAACGCGCGGTGCTGGAACGGCAGGCGGCGGCGGGCACGGCCCAGTGCCGCGCGCTTTATCCCGAATAGGCGCGCGCCCTATCCTGCTTAAGGTCGTCAGTGTACCGCGACGGCGGCCGGGTCCAGCAGGGTCCGTCCGCCGTCGACGGTGACGATCTGCCCGGTGACGAAGCCCGCGGCGTCCGACGCAAGGTATTGCACCGTATCGCAGATTTCCGCGGCATTGGCGATGCGACCCAGTGGCGTGGCGTCAAGGATCGACTGCCGCGCGCTGTCATGATCGCGCAGCCAGCCCATCAGGCTGGCCGACAGCACCGACCCCACCTGCACGCCGTTCATCCGGATCCGGTGCGGCGCCAGCGCCACCGCCATCGACCGGGTCATCTGATCCAGCGCCGCATTGGCTACGGAAAAGCCCAGCAGTTCCGGATTGGCCCGCCGGCCGGCGATCGAGGACAGGTTCACGATCGACCCGATCGACCCCTCGCTGCCCGCCTCGGCCTGTTTGATGAAGCGCCGCGCGATCGCCTGGCTCAGCCGCAGGGGCGTCGACAGGTTCTGCATCAGCATGTCCTCGACCGAGGTGTCCTCGGGGTCGAGGGGCGCCGTCCCCGCCACCTGCCGCGCCGCATTCACGAGGATGTCGACCGTGTCGAAGGCATCGACGGTGGTCGACACGAGGTTGGCGATCGACAGCTTCTGCCGCAGGTCGCCGGTGAACATCCGCACGTGATCCGCATCGGCGGTCATCTCGGTCATCTCACGCTCCAGCGCGGCCTCGTCCATGTCGGCGAGGACGACGTTCGCCCCTGCCCGAACGAAATGCCGCGCCACGGCCAGACCCAGACCATTGGCGGCACCGGTCACGATGGCCGTGCGGCCCTTGATGGAAAACGACATGGCAGACCTCTCTCAGGCTTTCAGCGGGCGGGTCGCGTGGAACAGCTTGTAGGCGCCGTCGCCGGGCATCTCGTCGACGTTGCGGAAATGCTGGCGCAGCGCCGCCTCGTAGGGCAGGTGCCGGTTGGCCACCATCCAGAGCTTGCCATGCGGGGCAAGCATCCGTGCGCTGGCGGCGATGAAGCCCTGCCCCAGCGACGGCGTGCCTTTCGATCCGGTGTGGAACGGCGGATTCATCACGATGCCATCGTAGGCGGTCCGGGGCGTCCACGCCAGCGCATCGGCCCAGTGAAACGCCGCCCGGTCGTCGGTGACATTCAGGCGGGCGCAGGCCAGCGACAGGGCCTCCGCCTCGATCAGGTCAAGCGTTGCGACACCGTCGCGCGCCAGCACCGCCCGCGACAGGTATCCCCAACCCGCGCCAAGGTCCGCCATGCGCGCCGGCAGTTTCGCCGGCAGCGCCGCGGCAAGCAGGGCCGATCCCTTGTCGACCGCACCGTCGGAAAAGACGCCGGCGGTGGTATGGTATCCGTGATCGCCCTGCGCGGGGGGCGGCGCGGCCCAGTCTGCCAGCGCGTCGGTGGCCGGGAACCAGAACAGCCGCCCCTTGGCCTTTGGCAACGAGGGGAATTCGCCCAGCCGGGCGCGGCAGTCCTTGTAAATGCTGTCGATGCCGTCGGTGCGCTGCCCGTCGACCACGACAAGCTGACCCAGCGCACAGGCCTGCGCGATCATCGACCGGGCCAGCGCCTTGGCCCGCGGCACCACGACGATCATCGTGGGCGCGGCCACGGCGTCCTGCGTCACGTCATGCCCCGCCTGCGCAAAGGCCTGTGCATCGGGGGCAAAACCCTGCGCGATGCGGATCTGTCGGTCCGCCAGCGGCGACAGGTCGTAGTCGGCAGCCGGGCGCATCACGGTCACGGGACCGTCGGGCAAGGACAGAAGCCCGTCTTCAAGGACGGTGTGCAGGCGGGATGTTGCGGCCATCGGGCGGGAACAGCGCGGGCGGCGCTATTCCTTCTCCATCGTGCATTGAAGGGGGTGCTGGTGCCGCTGGGCATAATCCATGACCTGCGCCACCTTGGTTTCCGCGATCTCGTGGCTGTAGACGCCGACGACGGCGATCCCCTTCTTGTGGACCGTCAGCATGATGTCGAAGGCCTGCGCGTGGGTCATGCTGAAGAAGCGTTCCAGCACCATCACCACGAACTCCATCGGGGTGAAGTCGTCGTTCAGGATCAGTACCTTGTAAAGCGGCGGGCGCTTCGTCTTCGGCTTTGTCTTCAGCACGACACCGCTGTCGTTCTGACCGTCCTCGTCATTGCCGCTCGCCATGAGCTCGTATCGCGTCCGCATCAAGACTTTGATCCTGCACACATGTCCGTTGGAAGTGTCTATATAGTCGCTTTGGACGTCATGAAAACCCCCTAACCCGATGGGCCGAAAGCGACGCGGACCCGTGGCCGCGTCGCGGAACGTCGCGCGGTGCCGGGCCTTTCAGCCGGCGAACATGCGCCGGATCTTGGCCAGCGCGCGGTCATAGTCTTCCTTGAACCCGATCGGTTCGAAGAAGCGGCCCTGCGCGTCGAACAGCAGGACAGAGGCGGAGTGGTCCATCGTGTAGCCGCCATCGTCGAGCGGCACCCGGCGGGCGTAGATGCGAAAGGCGTCCTCGGCCTTGTCGATCTGGTCGCGCGGGCCGGACACCCCCACCACGCCCGGCACGACGGAGACATAGTCGCGCATGGTGTCCACCGTGTCCCGTTCGGGATCGACCGTGACGAAGAAGACGCGCAGCGCCAGCCCGTCCTTGGCCAGATGATCCTGCCATGTCGCCACGTCGCCAAGGGTGGTCGGACAGACTTCCGGGCAGTGGGTGAAGCCGAAGAACACGGCAGAGGGCGCGCCCTTCAGCGTCTCGGCGGTGAAGGGTTCCCCGGTCGTCGTGGTCAGGGCATAGTCCCCCTGCCCCAGCGTTCCGGTCAGATCGAGGGGGTCGGCGCTGTCGGCCCGTGCCAGTTGCATCCAGACGACGACAACCAGCGCCAGTCCGACCAGCGCCCAAAGCCCGGCGCCGGCGACTTTCATTCCTCTGGTCATGGCCCCCTCCCTATTGCGACATCTTGGCGATGGCGGGCCCGACGGGCAGCATCACCTCGACCGTACCGGCCTGTGCAAAGGTCAGCGTGACGGGGACCGTCTCGCCCTCTGTCAGAGGGCCGGTCAGGTCCATGAACATCAGGTGATAGCCGCCCGGTTCCAGCGTCACGGTCTCGCCCGCGGGGATCGGCAGGCCGTCGGGCAGTTCGCGCATCCGCATGACGTCGCCGTCCATCGCCATCTCGTGCACCTGCGCCGTGCCGGCGATCGGAGTGCTGGCAGAGACGAGGGTGTCGTCGGCGGTGCCGTCGTTGGTGACAGTCAGGAATCCGCCGGCCACGGGGGCGTTCGGCAGCGTGGCGCGGGCGAAAGCGCCCGCGATGGTCAGATCGCCCAGCGTCACCGCCTCCGCGGTCGTAGGGGCGGCACCCTCCGCCATCGGCATGGCGTCGTGGGTCATCGGCATGGCGTCGGACTGCGCCAACGCGGCTGTGGTGGTGGCGGCGGTCAGCGCGGCCATAATCAGCAGGGTTTTCATGGAAATCTCCGTTTTGCCCCGGATGCGCGCGGACGCGCCGCGGCCCGCCCCGGGGAGGGTCTGGACATGCGCCCGACGGGCGCGCGGGATCAGACCGGAAACGGCGGCGCCCTTGGCCGGGCGCGGGAACTGCCGCCCCACGGTGTGCGAACGAGGGCCGACAGGGCGGACAGGTCCGTGTCCACGGCAAGGCGGAACATCCGCGGCGCGGGCTGCACCGGCGCCGTGTCCGGCAACAGGCGACAGAAGGGACAATGATCGTGCCCCTCTGCCCCGCTGCCCCCGCAAAGATCGTCGAGTGACCCGCCCGCGGCCAGAAACGCCTCTGTCGTGGCGGGATGCGCGGCGGGCGCCTTCTGCGCGGCAAAGACGACACTGGTCAGCGCGATCAACAGGATCGCGGCGCAGGTCGTGACGGCGTGATGCAGACGGCGGGTCATGGCGCGAGAATAGCACCGTTTTCGACATCCGGGAATTGCCGTCTTGTGCCGCGGACGGTTCCGATAAACACCACCCGTTGCGATACACCGGCCAACCCCCACCACATCTTGACGCATTGCACAAAGACCACAGTCGAAGTCCATGAAAATCAGGGGTTTTCCAAGCGATCCCGACTGTGCTAGCGTCATTCCAACAAGGCGGTCACCGGGAAAATCCGGGGCTTCGAGGCAGTACCTACAAAGAGGCAAGAGACGTGCAAAATCGTCCCCACACGCGCCACCTGCGCGCCGTTACCCTGTTCCTTCTGCTTGCCCTGACGCCGGTGGTGGCCTTTGCGGCGCCCTATGCCGCCTTCGTCATGGATGCCCGCACCGGAGAGGTGATCTACGCGCAGAACGCCGACACCCGGCTGCACCCGGCCTCGCTGACCAAGATGATGACCCTCTACATCGCATTTCAGGCGATCCAGCGGGGCGAGATCACGCTGGACACCGACGTCACCGTCACCCGCAACGCCGCCAGCGAGCCGCCGTCGAAACTGGGCCTGAAGGCCGGCCAGAAGATCAAGCTGCGCTACCTGCTGCGCGCCGCCGCCGTCAAATCGGCCAACGATGCCGCCACCGCCATCGGCGAGGCCATCGGCGGGTCCGAAGAAGCCTTTGCCACGCGGATGAACCGCACCGCCGCCGCGATGGGCATGACCAACACGACCTTCAAGAACGCCAACGGGCTGACGCAGGACGGCCACCTGTCCACCGCCCGCGACATGAGCGTGCTGGGCCGTCACGTCATCTATGATTTTCCGCAGTATTATAACCTCTTCTCGCGCCGCACCGCCGATGCCGGGATCGCAGAGGTGCGCCACACCAACCGCCGCTTCCTCGACAGCTATCCGGGTGCCGACGGGATCAAGACCGGCTTCACCAATGCCGCGGGCTTCAACCTCGTGGCCTCTGCCCAACGCGGGCAGGAGCGGATCATCGCGACCGTCTTCGGCGGCACCTCGACCGCGCAGCGCAACGGCAAGATCAAGGAACTGATGGACATGGGCTTTGCCAAGGCCCCCGCCAGCGCCACCCTGAACCGGCCGGAGCCGCCCGCCGCCGCACCGGCGCCCGCCCCCGCCGCGGCCGCCGCCTTGATGGCGTCGAACACCGGACCCGCCACGAACGGCGGGGCGGGCAAGACCGTGCGCGTCAGCGGCCGCGTCACCCGCAGCCTGCGCCCCGAGGCGCGGCCCATGCAGGCCGCACCGGCGGTCGATCTGGCGGTCGATACGGACATGATCAACTCGGTTCTGGCAGAGGCCGTGCAGGTCGCCGCCGTGGCGCCCGGTGCCATTGCCGCCCCCGGTTCCATCCAGCCGCAGGCGCCCGAAGTCGTCACCCGCATCTCGACCTCCGGTGGGCGGCACTGGGGTGTGAACGTCGGCCGCTACAATTCGCGCTACGACGCGGAAAAGGTGCTGCTGCGCGTCGCCCTGAACGAGATGAGCACGCTGGACGGGGCCGTGCGCCGCGTCACGCAGAACGCCCGCGGCTTCGACGCGAACTTCATGGGCCTCACGCGGGAAGGTGCCGATCTGGCCTGCCGCCGGTTGCAGGCCCGGAATCAATCGTGTTTCATGATCGGGTCAGAGGGTTAACATCCTCACCCGCGACAATCGGATGGTCGATTTGGACGATCGTTTGCCATCTGCGATTCCGACGCTGCCGGGCAACCGGTGGCGTCGATTTCGTTTCGGCGCCCGGTGCGGGCGGGAATAGGGTACGATGCTGCTTCTGACGATCTGGCCGATCTTTGCGCTGATCTGCGTGGGTTACGTTCTTGCGCGACGCGGTTTTCCCGATGCGGGTTTCTGGCCCGCGGCAGAGCGGATGAACTACTTCGTCCTGTTCCCCGCCCTGCTGGTATCCAGCCTGCAGGACGCGCCGGTGCGCGATCCCGCCCTGCTGCGGCTGGGCGGTGCGGCGGCGGCGACGGTCTGCATCGCGGCGCTGGTGCTGAACCTCGCACGGTGGCGCTGGCCCGTCCCCCCTGCCCGCTTCGGCCCCGCGCTGCAGGGCGTCGTGCGGTTTAACACCTACCTCGGCCTCGCCATCACGGCCAGCCTTGCGGGACCCGAGGGTCTGGCGCGGGCGGCGGTGTTCCTTGCCGTCGCGGTGCCGGTGGTGAACGTCCTGTCGATCCTCGCCCTGACCGAAGGCGGCAGCGCCCGGACGCCGCGAGTCCTGCTGGGGACCATGCTGCGCAACCCGTTGATCCTCGCCTGCCTCGCGGGGCTGGCGGTGGCGTTGGCGGGGCATGGCCTGCCGTTCGGCATCGACAGGTTCCTCGCCCTGCTGGCGCAGGGTAGCCTGCCGCTGGGCCTGCTGTGCGTCGGTGCAGCCCTGCGCCCCGCGGCAATGCGGCTGGACCTTGCGGCAATGACCGGCAACGCGGTCCTGCGGCTGCTGTTGATGCCGCTGCTGGCGGCGGGGGTGGCACTGGCCTTCGGCCTGTCAGGGGTCGAGGCACAGGTGCTGGTCATCTTCTCGGCCATTCCGACGGCGACGACGGCCTATGTCCTGACGCGGCAGATGAACGGCGACGGCCTGCTGATGGCGGGGATCATCACGACGCAGACTTTGGCCGCCGCCGCCACCCTGCCGCTGGTCCTGCTGCTGCTGGGCCGCAGCTAGGTCAGACGGCCCGCCCCTCGAAGGCGGCGGCCATCAGGGCGCGGGTGTAGTCGGTCCGCGGCGCGTCGAAGATCTCCTGCGCCGTCCCTGCCTCCATCACGTCGCCCTGCTTCATCACGATGACCTTGTGCGACATCGCGCGCACGACCTTCAGGTCGTGGCTGATGAAGACATAGGCCAGACCGTGCCGCTGCTGCAGGTCGCGCAAAAGGTCCACGATCTGCACCTGCACGGTCATGTCGAGCGCCGACGTCGGCTCGTCCAGCACCACCAGCTTTGGCCGCAGGATCATGGCCCGCGCGATGGCGATGCGCTGGCGCTGACCGCCCGAGAATTCGTGCGGGTAACGGTCCATCAGGGCGGGGGTCAGCCCGACCTCCTGCATGATCTCTGCCACCATGTCCCGGTTCTTGCGACCGGGGTCGATGTTGTGGATCGTCAGGCCCTCGGCGATGATCTGTTCCACCGTCATCCGGGGGCTCAGGCTGCCGTAGGGGTCCTGAAAGACGATCTGCATGTCGGACCGCAGGGGCCGCATCTGGCGCTGGTTGAAACCCGCGATATCCTGCCCCTGAAAGATGATCCGCCCTTCGGACCCGATCAGCCGCATGATCGCCAGCGCCAGCGTTGTCTTGCCCGATCCCGATTCGCCCACGATGCCGACGGTTTCACCGGCGCGGACCGAGAGGCTCGCGTCGTTCACCGCCTTGATGTGGCCCACAGTGCGCTTCAGCAGGCCGCGCTTGATCGGGAACCAGATCTTCAGGTGCTCGGTCTTAGCGATGACCGACGCATCCTGCGACACAGGCTCCGGGCTGCCGACCGATTCGGCGGCCAGCAGCATCTGCGTATAGGGATGCTGCGGGTTGGCAAATATCTCGGCCGTCGGCCCGGTCTCGACGATCAGCCCGTCCTTCATCACGCAGACGCGGTCGGCGATCTTGCGCACGATGGTCAGGTCGTGGGTGATGAACAGCATCGACAGGCCGGAGGATTGCTTGAGGTCCGCCAGCAGGTCGAGGATCTGCGCCTGTATCGTGACGTCGAGCGCCGTGGTCGGCTCGTCCGCGATCAAGAGGTCGGGTCCGTTCGCCAGCGCCATGGCGATCATCACCCGCTGCCGCTGCCCGCCGGACAGCTGGTGGGGATAGGCCTCCAGCCGCTCCTCCGGGTCGCGGATGCCCACCTGGCGCAGCAGTTCGAGGACGCGGGTGCGGACGGCGTCGCCGCGCAGGCCCTGATGAAGTTCAATGGATTCCCCAAGCTGCCGCTGGATCGTGTGCAGGGGATTCAACGAGGTCATCGGCTCCTGAAAGATGAAGCTGATGTCGTTGCCGCGCACCCGCATCAACTCGCGCTCCGCCGCGCCGACCATCTGGGCGCCGGCATAGGTGATCGACCCCGAGACCTGCGCCGAATCGCCCAGCAGCTGCACCGTAGACAGGGCGGTGACGGACTTGCCCGACCCGCTCTCGCCCACCAGCGCCACGGTTTCGCCCTTGTGCACCTGAAACGACACCCCGCGCACGGCGTGGGTGGTGTCGCCGTCCTGCCGGAAGGAGACGTTCAGGTCGTGGACATCGAGGAGGACGGTCAAGAGAAGGTCTTTCTGGGATCGAACGCGTCGCGGACCCCTTCGAAGATGAACACCAGCAGCGACAGCATGATCGCGAAGGTGAAGAAGGCGGTGAAGCCGAGCCACGGCGCCTGCAGGTTTTGCTTGGCCTGCAGCGTAAGCTCGCCCAGCGAGGGGGCCGAGGACGGCAGGCCGAAGCCGAGGAAGTCGAGCGTGGCGAGGGTGGAGATGCCGCCGGTGATCAGGAAGGGCAGCATGGTCACTGTCGCCACCATGGCATTCGGCAGGATGTGGCGGAACATGATCGTCCGGTCGCGCACGCCCAGTGCCCGCGCCGCGCGGACGTATTCGAAGTTGCGCGCGCGCAGGAATTCGGCCCGAACGAGGCCCACCAGCGCGGTCCAGCCGAAGAGGACGATCAGGAAGACCAGCAGCCAGAAACTTCGCCCGAGGATCGCGAACATGATGATGATGACATAAAGCGACGGGATGCCCGACCAGACCTCGATCACGCGCTGGAAGGTCAGGTCGACCCAGCCGCCGAAATAGCCCTGCACCGCCCCCGCCACGATACCGATCAGGCTGCTGGCGACGGTCACGATCAGGGTGAAGACGATGGACAGGCGGAAACCGTAGATCACGCGGGCGACGACGTCGCGCTTGGTGTCGTCGGTGCCCAGCCAGTTGTTGCCGTCTGGCGCCGAGGGCGCCACGCCGGGCACGTCCACGATGGTATTGTAGCTGTAGGGAATCAGCGGCCAGACCGTCCAGCCCTTGCTGAAGTTCGGGTCGTCGATGGTGCCCGCGTCGGCGGCCTGAATCGTCCCCTCCGGGTCGTCGAAGCACTTGTCGGCCAGACCGCCGGTGCGGATCAGGCACTGCACCTCGATGTCGGTGTAACCCGCCTCGGTCTGGAAATCGCCGCCGTAGTCGGCCTCTGAATAGAAGCTGAAGATCGGCATCCGCAATTCACCGCGGTAATCCACCAGCAGGGGCCGGTCGTTGGCAATGAACTCGGCGAACAGCGACAAGACGAACAGCACGCCGAAGATCCACAGCGACCAGACCGCCCGACGGTTGCGCTTGAAGTTGCGCCAGCGGCGCTGGTTCAGGGGCGAGAGATAGGGCGCGCGGGCGGTGGCGGCGCCCATCAGGGCCTCTTCATGTGGGTCGATGTTGGTCACTGGCCTATCCCCTCGCCTCGAAGTCGATGCGCGGATCGATGAACATGTAGGTCAGGTCGGTCAGGATGCCGACCACCAGCCCCATCAGGGAAAACGCGAAGAGCGTGCCGAAGACCACCGGATAATCCCGCGCCACCGCCGCCTCGTAACCCAGCCGCCCCAGACCGTCGAGGCTGAACAGCGTCTCGATGATCAGCGAGCCGCCGAAGAAGACCGAGATGAAGAGCGCCGGAAAGCCCGAGATCACGATCAGCATCGCGTTGCGAAAGACGTGGCGGTAGAGGATCGTGGATTCCCCCAGCCCCTTGGCCTTGGCTGTCAGCACGTATTGCTTCTTGATCTCGTCGAGGAAGCTGTTCTTGGTCAGCAGCGTCAGCGTCGCAAAGCTGGCGATGGTCATCGACAGCACCGGCAGGGCGATGTGCCAGAAATAGTCGCCGATCTTGCCCAGCAGGCTGAGGTCGTCGAAGTTGGTCGAGGTCAGGCCCCGCAGCGGAAAGATGCGCCAGTAGCTGCCACCGGCAAACAGCACGATCAGCAGGATCGCGAACAGGAATCCCGGGATGGCATAGCCCACGATGATCGCGCCAGAGGTCCAGGTGTCGAACTTCGACCCGTCGCGCACCGCCTTGCGGATGCCCAGCGGGATCGAGATGGCGTAGGCGATCAGCGTGGTCCAGAGGCCGAGGGTGATGCTGACCGGCATCTTCTCCATCACCAGATCGAAGACGCTGATCGACCGGAAATAGCTTTGCCCGAAATCGAAGCGGACGTAGTTCCACATCATGTTGAGGAACCGCTCCAAGGGGGGCTTGTCGAAGCCGAATTCCTTCTCCAGCTCCGCGATGAAGCCCGGCGGCAGCCCGCGCGATCCGATGTAGTCGCTATTGGCGCCCGCCACCAGTTCGCCGCCGCCGCCCGAGATCCCCTCGAACACGTCGCCGCCGCCTTCCATCTGGGCGATGATCTGCTCGATCGGGCCGCCGGGGACGAATTGCGTCAGGGTGAAGTTGACCACCATGATGCCGACCAGTGTCGGGATCACCAGCAGCAGGCGGCGTAGGATATAGGCGCCCATCAGGTCAGCGCAGCGCGCCGGACGCCTTCAGCGCCGCGGCCTTGTCGGCGTTGAACCACCAGAAATCCGTCTCTCCCAGCGCGTAGGGCGGCAGCGGGTCGGGGTGTTCGAACTGGTCGTAGTAGGCGACGGTGAAGGTCGGCTTGAACCACTCCGGTACCCAGAAGCCATAGGACCGCAGCACCCGGTCCAGCGCCCGCGTGGCGACGTGCATCTCCTCTGCGGTGTCGGCGGCGACGACCGTGTCGATCAGGCTGTCGACCGCCGGATCGGCCAGCCCCATCAGGTTGCGCGAACTGTCCTCTGCCGTTTCGGACCCGAACCACTGCTTCAGCTCGGTCCCCGGCTCCAGCGACATGCTGAAGCTGTGGGTGACGATGTCCCAATCGCCGGACCTAGTCCGTTCCTGTTCCTGAGCCGGATCGACGCGGTCCAGACGGGCGTTGACGCCCAGCCGCTTGAGGTTCTCGACATAAGGATTGATGACCCGGTCGAAGGCGGCACTGCTTTCGAGGAAGGCCACGTCCAGTGTCTGCCCGTCCTTGCGGCGCAAGCCGTCCTGCCCCGGCACCCAGCCCGCCGCGTCCAGCAGCTTGCCGGCGGCGCGCAGGTTGCCCCGGTCCAACTGGCTGTTGGAGGATGTTGGCGGGGTCACGACCGCGTCCGTCAGGATCGACGCATCCAGCAGGCCCTGATCGACGAGGGGCTGCAGGATCGCCACCTCCTCCGGCGTGGGGGTGCCCTTGGCCTCCATCTCGGTATTCGCCCAGAAGGACTGGACCCGGTCGTAGATGCCGTAGAACAGCGTCTCGTTCGACCACTCGAAGTTGAACATCAGGCGGATCGCCTCGCGCACCTGTGGGTCCTGGAACTTCGGGTCCTTCAGGTTGAAGATGAAGGCCTGCGCCCGCGGCAGCGATCCGTCCGGCAGCTCCGTCTTGATGACGCTGCCGTTCTGCACACCCGGAAAGTCGTAGCCCGTGGCCCATGTCAGCGAGGAATTCTCGTTGCGGAAGGTGTATTCGCCGGCCTTGAACGCCTCGAACGCCGTGTCGCCGTCGGCGAAGTATTCGATGCGGATGGAATCGAAGTTGTTGCGGCCCACGTTGATCGGCAGGTCGGCGCCCCAGAAGTTCGGGTTGCGGACATAGGTCAGCGTGCGGCCGTAATCGAACGGCCCCAGCATGTAGGCGCCGGTGCCCATCGGCGGCGTCTGCCAGGTCTCGTCCAGACGGCGGCCGGATTCCTCCCACTCTGCCTTTGAAAACGGCGGGAATGTCGCCGCAAGGCCGATGCGGTCGCGCTTGGGGGCATCCGCGCCGAAAGTGAACTTGATGCGGTGCGGGTCCAGCACCTCGACCCCGGTGATCTGGCCCTTGAAGGCGGCCAGAAACTCCGGCAGGCCCTGTTCCATGAAGGTGTCGTAGCTGAACTTGATGTCCTCCGCCGTCATCGGGCTGCCGTCGCTGAAGGTCACGTCGTCGCGCAGGTTGAAGATGACGTAGGACAGGTCCTCCGGATACTCCATCGTCGTGCAAAGGTAGCAGTAAAGCGCGGTCGGATCGTCGGCGGTGGTGGTCACGATCGCCTCGAACGGGGTCTGCGACATCACGGCCGCGTTGCCGCCGCGGGTATAGGGATTGAAGCCGTCGAAGGTGCCCGGAAACCACTCCGCGATCTCGCCCCCCTTGGGCGCATCCGGATTGACGTAGTCCAGATGCGCAAAGTCCGCGGGATACTTCAGATCGCCGAAGTAGGAATAGCCGTGAGTCTTGATCAGGTCCTGCGCGCCGGCCTGCAGCGGCACCAGCCCGAGCGCCACCAGCAACGCGGAACCCGTCAGGCGTGACAGGCGGGTCGGGAACGGGGCGCGGGGGCGGCGATCGGACAGGGTCATCGGGGTCTCCGGGCTGGGGCTGGCTGCGCGTCAGGCTAGTGCGCCGGGGCGGGGCGGTTCAAGTTGTGAAAATGTAATCTCTGCGTGATACTTGGCCCGCGCAACGAAAAACCGCGCCCGATGCGGGGCGCGGTCCAGATCCTGCGCAAAACGGGGCGGCTCAGCCCGATGTCGTGGCGAGGTAGGCGATCAGATTGGCGCGGTCTTCCGGCTTGGCCAGACCCTTGAACGACATCTTGGTGCCGGGGGCATAATCCTGCGGACCGGCCAGGAAGTTGTACAGATGCTCCTCGCTCCAGACGTCGACGACCTTTTCCAGCGCGCCGGAATAGGCGTAGTCGCTGACCGCGTCGACCGGGCGGCCGACGACACCATTCAGGTGCGGGCCGACGCCGTTGGCGCCGTCGAGCGCGTGGCAGGACTTGCAGTTGCGGAACACGGCTTCGCCGGCAGAGGCGTCGGCGGTCTCGAACGCCACGTCAAAGGGCACGGCCTCTTCCTCGGGGGCCGCTTCGCCGCCGCCGGTTTCCGGCACTTCGATCACATAGGCGGCGTGCTCGCCCTCGCCTTCGGCATGACCTTCACCACCGACATAGATCGCCTCGGCCGCCCAGCCCCCCAGCAGGAACACCAGGAAGGTGCCGCAGACGCCGCCGACTACTTTGGTTAATGTCATTGTGTCGAACATGTCGCGTTCCACCCCGCTTTGATAAGTTGCGCCCTAGTAGCCGTTTCCCCCCCGGCTGCGCAAGCTATAGTGGCGCGACGAAACGACCTGTTTGTCGCAAATGCTGCCATTGTGTCTGGGGGGACATCACCATGCCCGCGAAAATCGCCTTTCAGGGCGAACTGGGGGCCTACGGCCACCAGGCCTGTGTCGAGGCGCGACCCGACCACGATCCCCTGCCCCGCCCGACCTTCGAGGACACCATCGAGGCGGTGCGCAAGGGCGACGCCGAACTGGGCATGATCGCGATCGAGAATTCGACCTACGGCCGCGTGGCGGACGTCCATTCGCTGATCCCCGAAAGCGGCCTGCACATCGTCGACGAGGCCTTCGTGCGGGTCCACGTCAACCTGCTGGGCGTGCCCGGCAGCAAGCTGCGCGACGTCACGGACGCGCACGGCCACGTCGTGATCCTGCCCCAGTGCGCGGGCTTTCTGCGTGAACACGGCATTTCCGGCGTCATCAGCACCGACAACGCCCGCGCCGCGCGCGAGGTGGCGGCGGCGGGCGACCCGACACAGGCGGCGCTGGCGTCTGAACTGGCCGCCGACATCTACGGCCTGCACGTGCTGGCCCGGCATATCGAGGATCACGCCCGCAACACCACGCGCTTCGTCATCATGTCGAGGGAGGCCGATCTGCGCCGCCGCGGCCGCGGGCCGATGGTCACCGCCTTCGTGTTCCGCGTGCGCAACATTCCCGCCGCACTCTACAAGGCGATGGGCGGCTTCGCCACGAACGGCGTGAACATGACGAAGCTGGAAAGCTACATGGTCGGCGGCAACTTCACCGCAACCCAGTTCTACGCCGAGGTCGAGGGGCACCCGGACGACCGCAACGTGCAGCTGGCGCTGGACGAGCTGGATTACTTCACCGACCACCTGAAGCTGATGGGCGTCTTCCCCGCCGCCCCCCGCCGTCACGAACGCAGCGCCTAGGTCCGGCGGACCTGACCCTTCGTGATGTCCTTTGCAAGGTCCGCGACGCGGGCCTTGAACCGGCTCGTCAGGTTGGACTTGGCCAGCTTCAGCGACTGCAGCAGCAACCGCGCCGACAGGGTGCGGGCCGACAGTTCGATGCTGACGCTCAGCCGCGTGCGCTGCGGCGACAGCGCCACGAGGTCGATCAGCGTCACACCGTCCAGCCCGCTCGCCGCCATGTCGATGGCGATGGTCGTGGGCGGATCGAGCCGCGCCACAGTCGCCAGCAACCGCCGTTCCCGTCCGCGGTAGCTGAAGGCCACGTCCCAGGACGACCCCGCCTGCACCGGCTGTCCCGCATCGATGCGGCGCACGTCGGCCCCGCGGCGCATGATCTGCCGCTCGAACCCGGCAAAGTCAGTGACCCGCGCAAAAACGTGGTCGATCGGGGCTTCGATGTCCTCGCGGGCGCTGAATTTCATCTGTCCTGCCTCATGGGGTCCGGGGGGACCGGCTGTGGTGCACGTCTTGCCTTAACCGAGCCTGTCCGCAAGCCAGTTTTCCAGCAGAAAATGGGCGATGGCGCCGGGGCGTGCGGGGTTGATCGCGGGGTGTTGCCCGGCGAATACATCCGCCATTTCCTCGCGCGTGACCCAGCGGGCGTCCTCGATCTCGACAGGATCGATGGTGATCTCGCGCGTGGTGGCCTCGCCCGCCATGCCGCACATCAGCGATGCCGGAAACGGCCAGGGCTGGCTGGACAGATAGCGGACCGGCCCGACCCGCACGCCCGCCTCCTCGAAGACCTCGCGGCGGACCGCGGCTTCCAGCGATTCGCCAGGTTCGACGAAGCCCGCCAGCAGGGAATACATCCGCTCCGGCCAGCCGGGCGACCGCCCGACGAGGACGCTGTTGCCGTGGGTGATCAGCATGATGACGACCGGATCGGTGCGTGGAAAGTGGTGCCGCCCGCAGGCCGGGCAATCGCGCTGCCAACCGCCCTGCGCCGCGTCGGTCGCGGCACCGCAGTTGGCGCAGAACCGGTGCCCGGCGTGCCACATGAACAGCGCCCGCGCGGTCGCCGCCAGTTCCGCGTCAAGCGGCGACAGCCGCGTCATCGCGTTGCGCAACTCGGTGAAGGCAGGCCCGTCCGGCAAAGCCGGATGCACCTGCAGGCTTGCATCGCGGAACCCGTCGAGGGCGGCGTCCGCCCCCTCCTCCGGCGTCCAGTCCGACAGGTCGGCGGCAAAGACCCCGGCGCCGTCGATCCGCCCGAGGAACAGGTGATCGGCGCCCGCATCCGCCACCACCGGGTGATTGTGCGGCACCGTCACGAGGGTGTCGCCGTCCAGCAGCGGCTTGCCCCGCCACATCGCGATCGTGCGCGACCCGGCCTCCATACGGCGCTCTGCGGAAGTGGCACGCCAGTGCGCCGCCCGGTCGAGGCCGCCGCCCGCGAATGTCACCGTCTCTGCGATCTTCATGGCGACGGCTTCGCACGCGGCGTGGAAAAGCGCAATCACCGTGACGTCACTGCCGCAACTGCCGGACCTTGCACAACTTTAGGTTGCAAATCATTCGGGAATGACCTTTCCTGAATGTCGTGAAGGATGCGTTGATACCCCTGCGACCCACCGGTCGGCTTCGTCTGGTCCAGACAACGGACCTGCACATGCGCCTGACATCCTTCGATTACCTTTCCGACCGGACAGAGGCGCATCAGGGCCTTCTCGCCCTCGCCCCGCTGATCTCCGCAGCGCGGTCCGGGGGCGGCGCCTCGCTGCTCTGCGACACCGGCGATTTCCTGCAGGGCACGCCGCTGGCAGACGAGATCGCGAAACGCCGGACGCTGCCGCACCCGATGATAGAGGCCTTCAACGCGCTGAATTACGACGCGGTGACGCTGGGCAACCACGACTTCGACTACGGCCTGCCCTACCTCCGCGCGGTACTGGGCGATCTGCGCGCGCACGTCGTCTCTGCAAATCTGCAGGCCGACGCGCCATCGCCCTTCGCGCGGCCCTTCACGCTGGTCACGCGCCACATCGCCTGTTCCGACGGCCTGATACGCCCCCTGCGTATCGGGATCATCGGCTTCGGCCCGCCGCAGATCGCCGAATGGGGCGCCGGGTGGCTGCACGGCATGGTCACCACCGGCGACATCGTGACCGCCGCGCGTCACTGGCTGCCGCGGATCCGGGCGGCGGGGGCCGACCTGATCGTGGCCCTGTGCCACGGCGGGCCCGCGACCGGGGCGGACCGCATGGAAAACGCCGCCCTGCAACTGGCGGCCCTGCCAGAGGTCGATGCCGTCCTCATGGGCCACATGCACGAGGTCTTTCCCGGCAGCGGGTTTGCCGCCATGACCGATGTCGACAGCCGCCGCGGCACGCTGGCGGGCAAGCCCGCCATGATGGCCGGCGCCCATGGCAAGGACGTGGGCATCCTCGACCTGACGCTTTCGGTCCCCGCCGCGCGGGCGGATGACGGCGCAGACCGGAACTGGCAGATCAGCGACTACCATTGCAGGGTCGTCAGGCCGATGCAGGCGCCGGCGCGGCCGAGCGTGCTCTCAAGCCTTCTGGCGAACCGGCTGGCCGCGCCCCACAGGGCGACGCGTGACCGGCTGGGTCAGCCGATCGGGCATACGCCGGTTGCCCTGAACAGCCATTTTGCCGCGATCGGGGGCGACAGTACCGGCCCGCTGCTGGCGCGGGTGCAGATCGACGCCATCGGCGCCGCCCTTGCCGGCACCCCTTACGCGAGCCTGCCGGTGCTGGCAGCCACCGCATCCTTTCGGGCGGGCGGCCACGGTGGGCCGGACAACTACATCGCGATCCCGCCGGGTCCGCTGCACCGGCGCGACTGCACCGCCATCGTGCCATTCGACAACCCGGTCTGCGCGGTGCTGCGCCGCGGTCGGCAGATCCGCGACTGGCTCGAACGCTGCAGCGCCGCCTTTGCCACGCTGCCCCCCGGCAAGACCGATCGGGCGCTGCTGAACCCGCACCTTGCGTCCTACCAGTGCGACACGCTGCACGGCCTGCACTACCGGATCGACGTCACAGTGCCACCGGCAACGGCAGGGACGACGCAGCCGCGCCGGGTCACGGACGTGACCCTGCAGGGGCAACCGCTCGACGACGACGCCATCTGCGTCGTGGCCACCGGCAGCTATCGCGCCCACGGCGGCGGCGGCATCCTTTCCATCCCGCCAGAGGACCTGATCCACACCACCCGCGACGGGCTGCGCACCCTGCTGATCCGGGCCCTGCAGGACGGGTCGCATGCTGTGGACACCGCGCCGCCCCCGTGGTCCTTCACACCGCGGCCGGACACCATCGCCCATTTCCCGTCCAGCCCCGCGGCCCGTGACGGCCTCGCCAACCTCTCTCATGTCAGCTTCGCGGGGCTGTTGGACGACGGATTCGCCCGCTACCGCATCGCCTTTTCACCGTGACCCGGGTTGCGGGCCCAGCCTCGCATCGCTATATGAAGGGTCGAGAGGTTGGCGCGGGCGAGCGCCTCGCCAACCTGGTCAGGTCCGGAAGGAAGCAGCCATAACGAGCCCCGCTTGGGTCGTTGTCAGCCTCTCACCCCATTCCCCGCATCAGGGTCGCGTCCGCTTGCACAGCATTTGCCAGATCAGGACATGACCGACGCGCTCGCCGCCCTCGGCTGGTCCGCATTCGAAGCGGATCAGCTCGGTGACGCGGACCTCGGTCTGACCCCCGCCCGCATCAGCAGCGTGAACCGGCGCAACGTGAATGCCCTTGGCACCGATGCCCCCCTGCGGCTGGTGGCCGATCCCGGCATCAGCACCGCCAGCTTCGCCGTGGGCGACTGGGTGCTGTGCGACCGCGCGGCCGCTCACCTCGTCCGCCGTCTCGACCGGCGCAGCCTGTTGCAGCGCGGGGCGGAACACAGGACCGGCCAGCGGCAACTGATCGCCGCGAACCTCGATACGCTCTTCATCGTCACCTCCTGCAATGCCGACTTCAACGTGGCGCGGCTGGAACGCTACCTTGCCCTCGCCCACGATGCCGACATCGCGCCCGCCATCCTCCTGACGAAAGCCGATCAGACCGAAGAGGCGGACGGCTACATCGTGCAGGCGCGGGCCCTTGGCGACCTGCCGGTGCTGGCGATCAACGCCAAGGGCGCCGACGTGACGGATACCCTGGCCTCCTGGTGCGGACCGGGGCAGACCGTGGCGCTGGTCGGCTCCTCCGGCGTCGGCAAGACCACCCTCGCCAACGCCCTGACCGGCCGCACCGACGCGACGCAGGACATCCGAGAGGACGACGCCCGCGGCCGCCACACAACGACGAAACGCAGCCTGCACGCCCTGCCGACGGGGGGCTGGCTGATCGACACGCCGGGCATGCGCGGCCTTGCGGTCGCCGACGTGACCGCCGGCATCGACGCCACCTTCCCCGAGATCAGCGCCCTGACCGGCGCCTGCCGCTTTCGCGACTGCCTGCACGACGGCGAACCCGGCTGTGCGGTCCAGGCGGCGGTCGAGGCGGGTCTGATCGACGCCGACCGCGTGCGGCGCTACCGCAAGCTGCGGGCCGAGGATGCACAGGCGACCGAAAGCGTGGCGGCCAGCCACGCCCGCAAGCGGCGGACCGGCAAGTCCGGCAAGCCCCCCGCCCGCCGCCGCTAGCGCGTCGCCCAGATCAGCTGGGCCCGCGTTTCGACCGCGCAGGGCCTGACCACGCGCAGCCGCGCGAGCGCCGGATCCGGCGCCTCGCCGTGCAGCAGCATCAGGCGCAGCACGATCATGCCGGACCGCCCGCAACCGCCCCTGCAGTGGAACAGCACGCGCTTGCCCGCCGCCAGCTGCGCGCAGACCCGCGCTTCGAGGCCGGCCCACCGCGCCGTCACCGCCGCCGTCGGCACGCCGAAATCCGGGATCGGCAACGCGGCCCAGTCGGGCGGCGCATGGACGAGATCGGCGCCAAGGTCGATGCCCAGCGTCGCCATCTCTGCCGGTTCGGTCAGGCTGACGACCAGAGCCGGCGACCAGCGCAGCAGCCTGCGGAAATCGCCGTGGTAATCGCCGGCGATCCCCGGCATCGGACACAAGCCGAGGATGCCGCGCCCGACCGGCAGTTCGGCGATCGCGAACTCAGCCATGCGCCGCCCGCGCGCCGCCGATTTTTCCAGAAAAATCGGAGTCTCCAGATTTTCTAGAAAATCTGGCAGGCGCTGTCATGTCAGGTGTTGAACAGGAAATGCAGGACGTCGCCGTCCTTGACCGTATAAGTTTTGCCCTCGGCCCGCATCTTGCCGGCCTCCTTCGCCGCCTGCTCGCCCCCGAGGGTGACGAAATCATCGTAACCGATGGTCTCAGCCCGGATGAATCCGCGCTCGAAATCGCCGTGGATGACGCCCGCCGCCTTGGGTGCAGAAGTGCCCGCGTTGATCGTCCAGGCGCGCGCTTCCTTGGGGCCGACGGTGAAGTAGGTCTGCAGGTGCAGCAGCGCGTAGCCCGCGCGGATCAGCCGGTCGAGACCCGCCTCCGCCAGCCCCATTTCGCTCAGGAACATCTCCGCCTCCTCGGCGTCGAGCTGGCTGATCTCCTCCTCGATCCGGGCAGAGATCACGACGGTGGAATTGCCTTCCGCCTCCGCCATGGCACGCACCCGCTCGGACTGGGCGTTGCCGGTGGCAGAGGCCTCCTCCTCGACGTTGCAGACGTAAAGCACGGGCTTGGTCGTCAGCAGCTGCAGCATCCGCCAGGCCTTGGCGTCCTCGGGGTCGACCGCGACCGTGCGGGCGGGCTTGCCGTCCTCCAGCACCGCCTGTGCCGCCTCCAGCAGACGCACCTGCTGGCCCGCCTCCTTGTCGCCGCCACGCACCTTGCGCTGCAGGTTGGCCAGCCGCTTCTCGATGCTTTCGAGGTCCGCCAGCATCAGTTCCGTCTCGATCACGGCAGCGTCCGACACCGGATCGACACGACCCTCGACATGGGTGATGTCGTCGTCCTCGAAACAGCGCAGCACATGGGCGATGGCGTCGCATTCGCGGATGTTGGCGAGGAACTGGTTACCCAGACCTTCGCCCTTCGAAGCGCCCTTCACCAGACCCGCGATGTCGACGAAGGTCATCCGCGTCGGAATGATCTGCTTGGACCCGGCGATCTGCGCCAGCCTGTCGAGGCGCGCATCCGGCACCGCCACGTCGCCCACATTGGGTTCGATCGTGCAGAACGGAAAGTTCGCGGCCTGTGCCGCGGCAGTGCGCGTCAGCGCGTTGAACAGCGTCGACTTGCCGACGTTCGGCAGCCCGACGATCCCCATCTTGAAGCCCATGACGCATCTTCCCCATCTGAATTCCGCCGGGGCATACCCGCGACACCGGGTCCGCGCAAGCCAAAGGCTTTGGCGCGGCCCGTCCCCATGCTAACATGCCGCGACACTTCGGCACAGGAGGATCCCCATGCAACCCGTCCCCTACCTCTTCTTCCATGGCACCTGCGAAGAGGCCTTCCTCTTCTACGCCTCCGTCTTCGGCACCGCACCGCAGTTCATGCGCGTGAAAGGCTCGCCGATGGAGACGCATCTACCGCCCGAGGCCGCGAACGGCATCATGCACGCGCACCTCGACATCGGCAGCGGCGCGATCAACGGGTCCGACGACCTGTCGCCCACCCCCGGCCCCGCGATGGCCGGCTGCAACGTGATGATCAGCCTGCCCGACGTCGACACCGCCCGCGCGCATTTCGACAGGCTTTCCGACGGGGGCGAGGTGCGCATGCCGTTCGAGCCGCAGTTCTGGACTCCCGGCTTCGGCGCCTTCACCGACCGCTTCGGCATCCGCTGGATGGTCTCCACCGACGCGGAGGGCTGACCGTGGGGACGATGCCCTACCTGCATTTCCGTGGCGATTGCGCCGCGGCGCTGCGCTTCTACGCCGATCTGATGGGCGGCACCGATCTGCAGATGATGCCCTACAGCGCATCGCCCGACGCACCGGCCGACTGGCAGGCAAGCGACCGGATCATGCACGGCCAGGTCACGCTGGGCGACGGGGTGCTGATGGCCTCCGACTTTCCGCCGGGACAGGCCGGCGACGCGCAGGCCGCGGTCAGCATCATGCAGACCTTCGACACCGAAGCGCAGGGTCGCGCCGTCTTCGACGGACTGGCGGCAGAGGGTGACGTCATCACGCCCTTCGGGCCGACGTTCTTCAGCCCCGGCTTCGGCATGCTGCGCGACCGGTTCGGCACGCACTGGATCGTCACCGGCGGACGCGCGCCGCAGCGGCAATAAGGCGATCAGGCGGTGCGGTTCCGCCCTTCGTAGATCAGGATCCAGGCCAGGATCACGAACATCGGGTGGGTCAGACCGCCGCTCAGCAGGATGGCCGGGATCCAGACCAGAAAGGTGATGATGGCCGAGATCGGACGACCTGCGAACAGGATCGAAAGAGGCGGGAGCAACAGGGCGAGGATGTAATTCATGCCCCTGATATGGGCGCGGCCCGGCGGATTTCAATTCCGCCCCATTGCATTTGCGCGGCCCATCGCCCAGAAACGCCGCGACCGCTGAAGGATCGCGCCATGTCCCGTATCGACGCCAAATTCGCCGACCTGACCGCCCGTGGCCGCAAGGCCTTCGTGGCCTATGTCATGGCGGGCGATCCGAACTACGACACCAGCCTTGCCATCGTGAAGGGTCTGCCGGCGGCGGGCGTGGACATCATCGAACTCGGCCTGCCCTTTACCGATCCGATGGCCGACGGCACCACGATCCAATTGGCGGGCCAGCGGGCGCTGGCGGGCCACATGACGCTCGACCGGACCCTGTCCATCGCCCGCGCCCTGCGCGAAACCGACGACACCACCCCGATCGTGCTGATGGGCTACTACAACCCGATCTATTCCCGCGGCGTCGACCTGTTCCTGCAGCAGGCGCAGGAGGCCGGGATCGACGGCCTCATCGTCGTCGACCTCCCGCCGGAGGAGGACGACGAGCTGTGCCTGCCCGCGCAGGCGGCGGGCCTGAACTTCATCCGCCTCGCCACGCCCACGACCGACGACAGGCGCCTGCCCAAGGTGCTGACCAATACCTCGGGCTTCCTCTACTACGTCTCGGTCACCGGCATCACCGGCACGGCCGCCGCCCAGACCGCCGACGTCGCCCCCGAGGTCGCCCGCATCAAGAGTCATACCAACCTGCCCGTCATCGTGGGCTTCGGCATCAAGACGCCAGAGGCCGCCCGCGCTATCGCGCAGGTCGCGGACGGCGCCGTCGTCGGATCGGCCATCGTGGAAAAGATCGGCGCGGGCGAATCCGTCGCCGACGTCCTCGCCTTCGTCAAGACTCTCGCCGACGGCTGCCACGGCGCCTGACCGCCATCCTCGCTTTTTCCGGAAATACTCCTGGGGAGGTGCGCAGCACCGGGGGCAGCGCCCCCTCTCCGATTTTTCTGGAAAAATCGGCTAGCGCCCCAGCTTCGCCGCCCGCCGCAGCAGCATGTCGCGCTTCAGCTTCGTCAGCCGGTCGAAATACATCCGACCCGCAAGGTGATCGATCTGGTGCTGCACGCTGACCGCCCAGAGGCCGACGAAATCCCGCTCGACCCATGCGCCGTCCGCATCCATGAACCGCACCGTCACGGCGCGCGGCCGCTTCACGACGGCGCCGACACCGGGCAGGCAGGGACTCGCTTCCTCGTGGTCGCGGAATTCGACGCTGGCGTGCAGGATCTCCGGGTTCGCCATCCGCACCGCCTGCCCCCGCGCGGTGCTGGCATCGATTACCGCCAGCCGCAGCGGCACGCCCAGTTGCACGGCGGCCAGACCGACGCCCGGCATCGCCTCCATCACCGCGATCATCTCGGCCCAGATGGCGCGGACCTCGTCGGTGATCGCCTCTACATCACGGGCCGTGGTGCGCAACGCCGGATGGGGCCAGCGCAGGACCGCGCGCGTCACGGCAGGGTCGCGTAATCGGTGCAAAGGATGCCGTCCAGATGATCGCGCTCGTGCTGCACGATCACGGCCTCGGTGCCAGAGAAGGTCTCCTCCTGCACGGTCCCCGCCAGATCCTGCCAGCGCAGCGTCACCCACTCCGGCCGATCCACCGTCACGGCGATGCGCGGGATCGACAGGCAGGCCTCCTCGTGCGTCGCCAGCCCCTCGGACTGCGCCACGATCTCGGGGTTCACGCAGATCCGCGGACTTCGGTCGCCGGTCTTCCATGTCGCGTCCATGACGAACAGCCGCCGCGCCACGCCGATCTGCGGCGCGGCCAGTCCCCGCCCGGGGGCGGCATACATCGCGGCGAACATCTCCTCCGTCAGCGCGGCAAGGTCCGCGTCGAACGCCGTCACCGGCGCACAGACCGCGCGCAGCACGTCGTGCGGCACGGTCAGGATCGGCCGCGTCACGCCCGCGCCCTCTCGCGCTTCAGCTTCTGCATCTTGCGGGTGATCATCTGCCGCCGCAGCGGCTTCAGGTAATCGATGAAGAGCTTGCCATCCAGATGGTCGATCTCGTGCTGCACGCAGGTCGCCCAAAGGCCGTCGAACCGCTCCGACTGCGTCTCTCCTTCCAGATCCATCCAGCGCACCTCGACCTCGGCCGGGCGCTCGACGTCCGCGTATTGCTCCGGGATCGACAGGCAGCCCTCCTCGTAGGTGTTCAGCGCCTCGCTGGCCCAGGTCACTTCGGGGTTCAGCAGCACCATCGGCCGCGCCGCCTGCGTCTCGTCCTTCACGCAGTCCATCACCAGCAGCCGGGTCATCACGCCGACCTGCGGGGCGGCCAGCCCGATGCCCGGGGCGTGGTACATCGTTTCCAGCATGTCGCTGGCCAGTGTCCGCACCTCCTCCGTCACGGCGGTCACGGGGTCGGCGACCTTCTTCAGGCGGGGGTCGGGATGGATCAGGATGGGGCGCAGTGTCATGCCCCCGATCTAGCCGCTGTCCCGCCCCTTGCCAAGACGTGCCGCGATTTTCGCCTTGGCACCCGGACCCGTCCTGCTAGGGTCGCCCCCGATCCCAGTCAGCAGGTACCCCAAGATGAGTTTCGATGCCCCCGTGAACCGCCGCGACACCCACTGCGTCAAGTGGGACGGCATGCAGTCCGCCTATGGCGTCAGCCCCGAGGACGGCATCCCGATGTGGGTCGCGGACATGGAATTCCGCGCCCCCGACGTCATCCAGGACGCGGTGCAGGCGATGCGCGACCACGGCGTCTACGGCTACTTCGGCAACCCCGTGCCCTATACCGACGCGATCCGCTGGTGGATGCAGACCCGCCACGGGTGGGAGGTCGCGGCCGACGCGATCTTCACCACCCACGGCCTCGTCAACGGCACCGGCCTCTGCGTCGACGCCTACACGCAACCCGGCGACGCCGTCGTGCTCTTCACCCCCGTCTACCACGCCTTTGCCCGCGTCATCAAAGCCGCGGGCCGAGAGGTGCGGTCCTGCGAACTGGTGAACGCGGATGGCCGCTACGAGATGGATTTCGACACCTACGACACCCAGATGACCGGAAACGAGCGGATGGTGATCCTCTGCTCGCCCCACAATCCCGGCGGCCGGGTCTGGACAAGGGCAGAGCTGGAGGGCGTCGCCGCCTTCGCGAAACGTCACGACCTGATCCTCGTCAGCGACGAGATCCACCACGACCTGCTGATGCCCGGCCAGCGCCATATCCCGATGGCCAACATCGACGGCATCACCGACCGTCTCGTGATGATGACGGCGGCGACCAAGACCTTCAACATCGCGGGCTCCCACACCGGCAACGTCATCATTCCCGACCCCGCCCTGCGTGCCCCCTTCACGGCCCGGATGGCGGCGCTCGGCATCTCGCCCAACAGCTTCGGCCTGCACATGACGACCGCCGCCTACTCGGCGCAGGGCGCCGCCTGGGTCGACGACCTCTGCACCTACCTCGACGACAACCGCCGCCTGTTCGAGACGGGCATGAACGCCATCCCCGGCGTCCACGCCATGCCGCTGGAGGCGACCTATCTCGCCTGGGTCGATTTCGCCGGCACCGGCATGAGCCAGGAGGAGGTGATCCGCCGCGTTCAGCAGGACGCCCGCATCGCGCCCAACCACGGGGAAACCTTCGGTCAGGGCGGCGGCAGCTTCCTGCGCTTCAACTTCGGCGCGCCTCGCGCGCAGATCGAGGATGCAGTCGACCGCCTGCAGAAGGCCTTTGCCGACCTGCAGTGATATCGCGCCTGCCCCGCCTCAGGCGCGGGGCAGCAGCCCGGCGGGCGTCTGGTCCAGCCGGGCATAGTCGACGGGCGCCGTCTCGCTGACCAGGCTCAGCCACTTGATGTCGACGATGCACTCGCCGTCCTCGATCCGCGTCCCGGTGATCAGCGCCTGATACAGATGGCGCATCCCGTCGTAGATATCGACGCGGCCGCGCAGCAGATCGCAGGCCCCGGCGTCCAGCGCCATGCCCTCGCCCCAGAACCGGCGGATGCGCAGCACCGCGTCGCCGTCGTGCACGCAAAGGCGGTTGCCGCGCTGGGTGGACAGGCGGCGGGCATCCTGCAACCCCTTCAGGACGGCATCGGGCAGATAGTCGGTCATGGCAGCGCTCCTTCACTGCCATCGTAACGCGCAATTGTGTCAAATGTTCAAAGCCTTTTTCCGCCGCAGCGCCGCAGCGCAACCGCAGAAAAACTCAGGCCTTTTTCGCCGTGGGCCGCAAAACATGGGGTTTGGCCGCATCATAGAGCGCGCTGTCCGGAAACCCGTGTTGCGATCCCAGCACGGGACCGACCATGATCAGCGCCGTGCGGGTGATCTTGGCCTCCCGCACGGCGCCATGAATGTCCGCCAGCGTACCGCGCAGAATCACCTGATCCGGCCATGACGCACGGTAGACCACCGCCACCGGACAGTCCGCGCCGTAGAACGGCACCAGCCGCCGCACGATATCCCGCAGCGCCCGGATGCCCAGATGGATCGCCAGCGTCGTGCCGGTGGCCGCGAAGTTCTCCAGCGTCTCGCCGGCGGGCAGGCCCGTCGACTTCATGCTCATCCGCGTCAGCACGATGCTCTGCCCGACCTCCGGCACGGTCAGTTCCGTCCCCATCGCCGCCGCCGCCGCGGCATAGGCGGGTACGCCGGGGATGATGGCATAGTCGATCCCGTCCGCCTTCAGCCGCCGGATCTGCTCGGCGATGGCACCGTAAAGCGAGGGGTCCCCCGAATGGACCCGCGCCACGTCCCGGCCCTGCGCATGGGCCGCCACGATCTCCGCATGGGTCTCCTCCAGCGTCATCGCCGCGGTGTCCAGCACGCGGGCGCCCTCCGGCGCATGGGCCACCACCGCCTCCGGCACCAGCGACCCGGCATAAAGGCAGACCGGGCAGGCCCCGATCAGCCGCGCCGCCTTCAGCGTCAGAAGCTCCGGATCGCCCGGCCCTGCCCCGATGAAATAAACCGTCATGTCTTTCCCTTCATGGGACGGTGGGCGGGGCGCCTTCGGGCCTCGCCCGAACAGCGCCGCACACCGTCATCCCGCCAGATCGCCGTCGATCTTGCGCGCATAGCCCCGCGGCGTGAACATCCGCGGCCCCTCGCCCAGTCGCGCAAGGCGGCTGTTGCTCGACCCCACCAGCACCACCGTCAGCATGTCGACCTCGTCGACCTGCAATTCATCCAGCCGCCGGTAGCGCACATGCTCCTCGGGCCGCCCCAGAGAGCTGGCCAGCATCACCGGCGTATCGCCCGGCCGGTGCCGCAGCAGGATGTCCCGCGCCTCGGCCAACAGGGTCCGCCGCGTCTTGCTGACCGGGTTGTAGAAGGCCACCACGAAATCCCCCTCCGCCGCCGCCCGCAGCCGCCGCAGGATATCCTCCCGCGGCGTCAGCAAATCGCTCAGAGAGATCGCGCAGAAGTCATGCCCCAGCGGCGCCCCCGCCCGCGCCGCCGCCCCCTGCAACGCGCTGACGCCGGGCGAACAGACGACCTCGACACGCCGCGCGGCATCCGACACGCCCATGGCGTCGGGCCCCCGATCCAGCAGTTCGAACACTAGCGCCCCCATGGCATAGATCCCCGCATCGCCGGAACAGACCAGCGCCACGTTCTTTCCAAGTCCCGCCTGCTCCAGCGCGTAACGGCACCGCGCCTCCTCGCCGCCCAGCGGAAAGTCCGACCGCGCCTTGCCCACCGCCAGCGGCCCCAGCAGGTCGATGTAAAGGCCGTAGCCCACCAATTCCTCGGCCTCGGCCACCAGCCGCGACACCTCCGGCGTGCGCCATGACGCCTGCCCCGGCCCGATGCCGACGACCGACAGCCGCCCCCGCGCCCGGCCCCGCAACACCGTGATCGGCGCATCCGCCGCCGCCACCGCACAGGTCGCCATCGCGGCCTTGCGCTTCTCCAGATGCAGACGGCCCGCGGGACCGACCTGCGCCAGCGCCGCCGCCTCCGCCACGCCGTGCGCGCCGACCTCGGCAAAGACGACCTCCGACGGATGGGCCAGTCGTGGCGTCTCCGCCTCCAGCGCCGCCGCGTCGAACACCCGCAGCGGCACGCCGAAGTCGCGGGCCAAAGCGATGATCGCCGGCTCGTCCGCCTTCAGTGCGATCGTGTTCACGCAGGCCACCGCCTCCGCCGCGATCTCCGCCTCCGCCAGCGCCACGTCGACCAGCGTGCGCAGGTCCTCCTCCGGGCAGTTCCGCGCACAGCCCACGCCCAGCGCAAAGCGCTGTGGCGCGAACTGCAGGTGATCGTCGCCAAGGCCCGCCACCGGGGCGGCCCCGCAGGTAATCGTCACCCCGTCCCCCGCCGGCAGCCCCGCCAGCCAGTCCGCCGCCGCCGCATCCGGCCCGGTCACTACGGCCCCGCCACCCGACAACAGCCCTGCCATCGCCGCCTTCGCGTCCGCCGGATTGACCAGCCGCCAGCCCGGCGGCGGTGCGTCCAAGGCGACGCCCAGCGCCACGTCCCCCGCCGTCGTCACAGCCGCCACGGCCCCCAGCGCCGCCGCGATCCGCGCTGCCAGCCGGTTTGCCCCCCGGTGCCCGCCCAGAAGAGGCACCACCACGCCGCCGTCGTCGCTGACAGAGACCACGGGCGGCTCCGTCGCCTTGTCCGCCAGCAGCGGCGCCACCGCCCGGATCAGGATGCCGCTGGCGCAGACACCCACGATCGGCACCCCCGCCGCGAACAGGTCACGCGCATGATCCAGCGCATTGTCAAAGTAGGCATCCGCCCGATCCACGCGCCCCTGCCGCCCGTGCACCGCACAGCCCAGCACCCCGGCGACCCGGTGCGCCGTCCCTTCGCCCGACCGCGACAGCGCCAGCACAACCGGTTCTAAAGCCATGGATCGGCTCCCTTCGTCAGCAGGATCATCGAGAAATAGGGCGCCGCCTTCGGCGCCTCCGCAAGCGGACAGACGACCTGTTCCGGCAGGCTCGCCCGTTCCACGTAAAGCGCGAAATCCATCAGCCCGAGGTCCGCGATCACCGCGCGGATCTTGCCCAGATGCCGCCCCACCTTCATGATCGCGACACTCTCTGCGCCAGCAATGCGGTCCCGCAGCTCCGCCGCGGGCAGCGGCCCCGGCAGCACCGTCAGCCGTTCGTTGCGCGCCACCAGCGGTCGCCCCGCCACGGCGGCACAGGCAGCGATGGAGGTCACGCCCGGCACGACCTCGACCCGGAACCGCCGCGACAGCCGCGCGTGAAGATACATGAAGGAGCCGTAGAAGAACGGATCCCCCTCGCAAAGACAGACGACATCGCGCCCGGCCTCCAGATGGCCGGCGATCCTGGCCGCGCCAGCGTCATAGGCCAGCTGCGCCGGCTGACGCTCCACGCTCATCGGCACATCCATCGCGATCTCGACCGCACCCGCGGGAATCAGGTCCGCTGCAATCGCCCGCGCGAAACTTGCCCCCCCTGCCAGCGTCGGATAGGCCACGACCGCGGCCTGCCCGATCAGCCGCGCCGCGCGCAGCGTCATCAGGTCCGCCGCCCCCGGCCCCACGCCGACACCGTAAAGCACACCGATCATCCGCATTCCCCCAGCCGGACAATCACCCGCCGGAGCCACCCACCGCCGCCACCCGTGCAAGTCCCGGCCAGACCGTCCCGGTCCTCGCTTTTTCCGAAATACTCCCCCCGGAGGGTCCGGCCCCTCATCGCTTGACCCGACTCCATTGGGTCACCGGCATCGCCGCGCGCCAGCCCGTCAGACGGCCCACCGGCTCCGCCCGGCAGACCGACAACCGCACCAGATCGCCGCCGTGCTTCGCATGCAGCGCCATCAGCACGGCTTCCGATTCCAGTGTCACCGCATTCACCACCAGCCGTCCCAAGGGCCTCAATGCGTCCCATGCGGCGGCAAAGACCGCCTCGCTGAGGCCACCGCCGATGAAGATCGCGTCGGGCGCCGCAAGGCCATCCAGACAGTCCGGGGCCGTGCCCTCGATCAGCTCCAGCTTCGGCGCGCCCAGCGCCAGCGCATTGGCGGCGGCCATGGCCCTGCGGTCGTCGCGCGGCTCGATCCCGATGGCGCGGGCGTAACGCGCGGCGCGCATCCACTCGATCGCGACGGACCCAGACCCGCAGCCGATGTCCCACAGAAGCGCGCCGCGCATCGGCATCAGCTTGGCCAGCGTCGCGGCCCTGATCTCCTGCTTGGTCATGGTGCCGTCGGACTGGAACAGCTCGTCCGCCAATCCCGGCACCCGCGGCAGCAGCGCCGCGTCGGGGGCGGCGATGCATTCGACCGCCAGCGTGTTGAAGGCGGGCACGACATGGTCCCAGGTCGCCGGAATCCCGTCGAAGCGCGCCTCGTCCTTGCCGCCCATCGCCGCCAGCACGGTCATCCGCGACTGGCCGAAGCCGCGCTGCGAGAGATATTCGGCGATCTGGCGCGGCGTCTCGGCGCCCGTGGTCAGGATCAGCAGCCGCGCGTCGGGCTGGATGAAGGCCACCATCTGCGCGACGGGCCGGCCGTGGACCGTCAGCGTCTCGACGTCCGCAAGGCTCCAGCCCATCCGCGCCGCGGCCAGCTGGAAGGCAGAGAGTTGCGGGTGATAGACGATTTCCGCCGGGTCGATGGCGCGACCGATGCGGGCCCCGACCGAGAACCACAGCGGATCCCCCGTCACGAGCACCACGGCGCGGCGGCCGCGCAACCCCCGGATCGTGTCGATCATCGCGTCGAAGGGAGAGGGCCAGGCCAGCCGCTCGGCGGTGACGGCATCGGACAGCGCATGGTGGCGCTCGCCGCCCAGAATGACCTCTGCCGCCTCCACCACCGCGCGGGTGGCGGGGGTCAGGCCGTCCAGCCCGTCCTCGCCGATGCCGATGATATGCAGCCAGGGTCGGGTCATGGGGTTCTCCGATTTTTCGCCGAAAAATCGGTCCAAACTTTCGACGAAAATTTGAAGGCGCCCCTCATCCCCGGTCCTCCGGCAGACCGGCCGCCAGCGCGTTCACCGCCGCCGCCGCCAGTGCCGATCCGCCGCGCCGCCCGCGCAGGGCGATGAAGTCGCAGCCGCGCGGATTGGCGGCCAGTTCGGCCTTCGATTCCGCCGCCCCGACAAAGCCCACCGGAAAGCCCAGAATCACCGCCGGTTTCGGCGCGCCCGCGTCCAGCAGTTCGAGCAGATGGAACAGCGCCGTCGGCGCATTGCCGATCGCGACGACGGCCCCTTTCAGGTGCGGCGCCCAGAACTCCACCGCCGCGGCGGATCGCGTATTGCCGATCTCCTGCGCGCGGTCGGGCACGCGCGCGTCGTTCAGCGTCACGATGACCTCGTTTCCCGCGGGCAGGTGACGCCGGATGATCCCCGCCGCCACCATTTCACAGTCGCAAAGCACCGGAGCGCCCGCCGCCAGCGCGGCGTGGCCCGCCGTCGCGGCCGCGGGCGAAAACACCAGCCGATCCGCGATCTCGACCATGCCGCAGGCGTGGATCAGCCGTGTCATCACCGGATGCATCGCCACCGGAAAGCGGTCCAGCCGCGCCTCGGCCCGCACGGTGGCGAAGCTCTGCGCGTAGATCGCGGCGGGGTCTTTCTCGTAGGGCCTCATGGGCGGGTCCTTCGCGGGTGGAGGGGTCGGACCCTCCGGGGGGAGTATTTGTCAAAAAAGCGAGGATCAGACCTTGCGGGTCTTGCGCGCGCTTTCGGGGCCGAGGGGGTGATGGGCGTGGGGATAGACCGGGTGGGCGTGGTCGTGGTGATGAGCGTGACCGTGGTCGTGATGATGGTGATCGTGCCCGTGATCGTGATCGTGCCCGTGTCCGTGGTCGTGGTCATGGCTGTGCGGCAGGCCGTGGGCGTGGGCATGGGCGTGATGCGCCTCCAGCCGGCAGAGACCTGTGCAGAAGCTGTCGCACAGCGTGCAGTCCGCGACGTTGGACCCCGGGGCGTTGGCGCCCTGCCCCTCGACGTGGTGATGGTGGCTTTCCTGCACCGCGCCGACCTCGGCCTCGAACCCCAGGACCTGCGTGCGGTACTTGCACATCACGCACAGCGACGGCGGGCTGTTGCCGAAGGCCGGGTGATTGCGGTCGGCGGCGTCGACCTCTCGCGTCCTGCCGTCGGCCAGCGCCAGCACCTGATCGCGGTAGGCGCAGAGGCCGCAGTTCGGCGGCGGATGGCTGCCTGCCTGTTCGGTTACCCGTTCGGCGAAGGTTTCCAGCACCTTCGGATGATCGCCGAGGTAGCCGGCCTTGACGAACTGGATGTCCGGATGTTCGGCGGCCACGCGGTCGGTGAAGCCGTAGATCCGGTCGATCAGGATGCCCGAGAACAGGAAATAGGGGAACACGATGACCCGCTTGTAGGGCAGGCGCACGACATGGCTCAGGCAGGGTTCGACCAGCGGGAAGGTCACGCCGGAATAGCCGACCTCGTGCCAGCCGAAGCCCATGCCCTCGGCGATCATCCGCGCGACCTTGGCCACATTGCCGTTGGCGTCGGGGTCCGACGCGCCGCGGCCGATGACGACGAGACAGGTCTCGGTCAGCGGCAGCGCGCCATGCTTGATGTTCGCGCGGTCCACCGCCTCCCTCACGCGGGCGGCGGCGGCGGCGATCATCTTGGGATCGACCCCCAGCTCGCGGCCGTAACTGATCGCGATGCCGTGCTGGGCCGCATAGGTGTTCAGCACCGTGGGGATGTCGTTCTTGGCGTGCATCGCGGCGAACAGCATCCCCGGCACCGCAAGGATCCGGTCGCAGCCCGCGTTGCGCAGCCGGTCGAGGCCGTCGCGGATCACCGGGTTCGCGAATTCGAGATAGCCGTAGTCCACCAGCCAGTCGTCCGGCAGCCAGGCCGGCAGCTTTTCCGCCAGCGTCGCGAATTCGTCGACCGCCGACTGGCTGCGCGACCCGTGGCCGCAGATCATCACACCGGTCTTCACGCGGGCTGTTCCTCGGCCTTGGGTTCGGCCTTCTTCTTCTCGCGCCGGCCCTTCAGCGCGCCCAGCGCGATGGCGATCCCGGCGGCCCCCAGCGCGATTCCCGCGACCCAGTGGTTGTGCCCCGCCGCATCGACCAGATGGCCGGGATGGGCGGCCGCACCGCTGGCGGTCAGGATCAGGGCAAGGGTCAGCAGGCGCATGGCAGTCTCCGGGCATGTCTTTGGGGCCGCAGAGCTGGCATC
The DNA here is from genome assembly GCF_900128995.1 of Loktanella atrilutea. Taxonomy (GTDB): domain Bacteria; phylum Pseudomonadota; class Alphaproteobacteria; order Rhodobacterales; family Rhodobacteraceae; genus Loktanella; species Loktanella atrilutea. Next base: position 134,282 of record NZ_FQUE01000002.1, read on the forward strand.
TGACGATGTGGCGTCCCGGTCCCCGTCAGGGTCGACCACTCTGCCACCAACCGCTCTGGCCCCGTTTCGGGCGTCGTCGGGTCCGGGTATAGGGGCAGGCCCTGCCGGGGGCAAACGGTTAAGCGGCGCCCCCGCCCGGTTTTGCGACATGACGCGCACAGCACCTGCGCGCACGCTGCGGTTGGTCAGCGCCGGACCGGGCCCTACGTCAGGACCCACACGGAACAGGAGACGCGACATGGGCCTGCTGGTCGACGGACAATGGCAAGACAAGTGGTACGACACTGACGAGAACGGCGGAAAGTTCGAGCGGGACGAGGCGAGCTTTCGCAACTGGATCACCGCCGACGGCAGCGCAGGGCCATCGGGCGACGCAGGCTTCAAGGCCGAAAGCGGGCGTTACCACATGTATGTGAGCCTCGCCTGCCCCTGGGCGCACCGGGCGCTGGCCTTTCGCAAGCTGAAGGGGCTGACCGACCACATCACCGTCAGCGTCGTCCACCCCGAGATGCTGTCCGAAGGCTGGACCCTGTCGGACGCCTATCCGGGCGCTACCGGCGACGATCTCTTCGGTCTGGATTACCTGCGGCAGGTCTATCTGAAGGACACGCCGGACATGACCGGCCACGTCACCGTCCCGCTGCTTTGGGACAAGGCACAGGGCCGCATCGTGTCGAACGAATCCTCTGAAATCATCCGGATGTTCAATTCCGCCTTCGACGGCATCACCGGCAACACCGACGACTACTGGCCCGAAGACCTGCGCGACGCCATCGCGCCGGTGAACGACCGGGTCTACGACACCGTGAACAACGGGGTCTACAAGGCGGGGTTCGCCACCTCTCAACAGGCCTACGATGACGCCGTCCATCCGCTTTTCGACAGCCTCGACTGGCTGGAAGGGATCCTGCAGGCCAACCGCTACCTGATGGGCGACCGCATCACAGAGGCCGACTGGCGGCTCTGGACCACGCTGATGCGGTTCGACAACGTCTATCACACGCATTTCAAGTGCAACCGGGCGTTCATCCGCGATTACCCCGCGCTCTGGGGCTTCACGCGAGAGCTATATCAGTGGGACACCCCCGACGGGCCGATGGCCGACACCGTGAACATGGATCACATCGTGCGCCACTACCACTACAGCCACGAGACGGTGAACCCGCACCGGATCATTCCGATCAATCCCTGGCCGGACTTCTCGTTACCGCACGGGCGTGGTTGACCGGGCCCCGTAATGCGACACGATCGCCGCCAGTTCCTCTGGCGGCGTCCCGCGCTCCAGCATCAGCCGCGCCGTGGCGCAATGGTTGAAGATCGAACCGTCCGAGAAGAAGCTGTCGTCCGTGACGCAGATCACGCTGGCCCCCGGCTGGCGAAAGGCGGCGATGTCGGCTACGATCAGGGCATTGCCGTCCGACAGCACCATGTCGAGGATGATGGCATGGAAATCCCGCCGCCGCAGGGCCTTCAGCGCCGCATCCGCGGTTGCCGCCAGCGTGACGGCAAGCCCCTGCCCCTCCAGGTGCCGCGCCCAGTCCGCGCCCAACGCGGCGTCGCTTTGCACGATCAGCACCCGAAGCGCCGCCGGGCCGGTGGGGATGTCGATGAAAGAGGTCATGGGGCGAAAGTTAGGCCCATTTGTCACAAGTCAAAAGGTTAATTTCGACCGGCGGCGACCGAAGCGCACGGCATGCCCCGCGGCGGCTTGTGTCGCGCCACGAAATCCGCTTGAAACGGGGGCGGACCGGCAGAAAGGCGCCCAGCGATGACGACATGGATCACCATCTGCGACACCTGCAAGCGTGACGGCTGGGACCAGACCGGCGCCACCGCGACCGACGGCGAAACCCTCGCCGCCCTCGTAGAGTCCGCTGCCGCGGACGTCCCCGGCCTGCGCACCAGACGCACCGCCTGCCTGATGGGTTGCAAGACAGGCTGCAACGTGGCCGTGCAGGCCCGCGGCAAGCTGTCCTACACCCTCGGCAACTTCGCGCCAGAGGCGGAGGCCGCGGCAGGCATCGTGACCTACGCCGCCCTGCACGCGGACTCCGCCACGGGACAGGTGCCCTACCGGTCATGGCCGCAGGCGATCAAGGGACATTTCGTGACCCGGCACCCGCCCCTGCCGGACGACGACGGTCCCGCCGGCGACGGCACCGCCATGACCGCCGCATGACACAGACCCGCGATCATGGCGGTGGCCTCGACGCGGCCATCGCGACATGGGGGGGCGCCAGGGCCGACTGGATCGACCTGTCAACCGGCATCAACCCCGTGCCCTATCCGATGCCGACCCTGCCGGCGTCCGCATGGACCGCCCTGCCCGACCGCGACGCCATGACGACGCTGATCCAGCGCGCCCGTGCCTTCTGGAACGTGCCGGCCGCCGCCGCCGTGCTGGCCGTGCCCGGCGCCTCTGCCGCCATCGCGCAACTGCCGCGGCTGCAGGCCCCCCGCCGCGTCGCGATCCCCGGCCCCACCTACAACGAACACGGCGCCGCCTTCCGCGCCGCCGGCTGGACACTGGACGACGACGCCCGCGACGCGCTGGTCGCCGTCCATCCCAACAATCCCGACGGCACGATGTGGGACGCGCAGGCCCTCGCCGCGCCCTTCACCATCATCGACGAAAGCTTCTGCGACGTGGTCCCCGCCGCCTCGCTGATCCGGCTCGCCGCCCGCCCCGGCACCGTGGTGCTGAAAAGCTTCGGCAAGTTCTGGGGGCTGGCAGGCGTCCGGCTCGGCTTCGCCATCGGCGACCCCGCGATCATCGCCGACCTGGCAGAGGCACTGGGCCCCTGGCCCGTCTCCGGCCCCGCCCTCGCCATCGGGGCAGAGGCGTTGGCCGATCCCCTCTGGGCGGACGAAACCTGCGACCGCCTCGCCGCCGACGCCCGGCGCCTCGACGCGCTGCTGACCGGCAAGGGCGCGCTGGTGAAGGGCGGCACCACCCTCTTCCGCCTCTACCAGGTAGAGGACGCGGCCGCCGCACAGGCCCACCTCGCCCGCCACCGGATCTGGAGCAGGACCTTCCCCTACGCCGATGACTGGCTCCGCCTCGGCCTGCCGCCCCCCGACCGCTGGTCCCAGGTCGAGGCCGCGTTTTGACGCTGATCCTGGGTCTCCTGCTGGATGCCCTGATGGGAGAACCGCGCTGGCTCTGGTCCCGCCTGCCCCACCCCGCCGTGCTGATGGGGGCCTGCGTCCGCTTCATCGACACCCGCACCAACCACGGCCGCAACCGCCGCGCCAAGGGCACCGTCGCCTTCGCCCTCCTGTGCCTCGCCTTCATCGCCCTCGGGCTCGTCCTGGCCGCGATCCCGGGCCGCGTCGTCGATGTCGTCGTGCTGGCCGTCCTTCTGGCCCAGCGCAGCCTCGTCGACCACGTCCGCCTTGTCGCCACCGCCCTGCGCCAGTCGCTGCCCGCCGGGCGCACCGCTGTCGCCCAGATCGTCGGGCGGGAAACGAAAACCCTCGACGCCCCCGCCATCAGCCGCGCCGCCATCGAAAGCGCGGCCGAGAACCTTTCCGACGGTGTCATCGCCCCCGCCCTCTGGTTCGCCATCGGCGGCCTGCCCGGCCTGCTGCTTTACAAGATCACCAACACCGCCGATTCGATGATCGGCTACCGCACGCCGCAATACGCCGAATTCGGCTGGGCCGCCGCCCGCTTCGACGACCTGCTGAACCTGATCCCCGCCCGGCTGACCGCCCTGCTGATCTGGCTCACCGCCCCGCGCCGCGCCGCCCTGCCCGCGATCCTGGCAGAGGCGCCGCGCCACCGCTCGCCCAATGCCGGCTGGCCCGAGGCCGCGATGGCGCAGGTGCTGGGCATCGCCCTTTCGGGTCCGCGCACCTACGACGGACAGCGCCGCGACTACCCCTTCGTCAACGCGGCCGGCCGCCACGCCATCGGTCCCGCCGACATCGACAACGCCTGCGCCGTGCTCTGGCGCACATGGGCCCTTGCGCTTCTCGGCGCCCTGCTCCTCTCGCTGTTCTAATCCGGCGCCGGGTCTGGCAAGGTCGGCGCAACCGAAAGGACCTGTCCCATGCGCCTCGCAGCCCTCCTCGCCGCCCTTGCCACCCCCCTCGCCGCGCAGGACTGCGGCGCGCCGATCCCCGACTTCAAGGCGGGCCTAAGGGCCGAGGCGCTGTCCATGGGCATCCCCGCCGCCAGCGCCGACGCGATCCTGGCGGAGGCCCGCATCGACCCCGCCGTGCTGGCCGCCGATCAGGCGCAGGGCGTGTTCCAACTCGACTTCATCACCTTTTCCCGCCGCCTGATCAGCACCACGCGGATCGAGAACGGCCGCGCCATGGCCGACCGCCACGCCGCGACCTTCGATCGGATCGCAAGCGCATACGGCATCCCCCGCGGCGTCCTTCTCGCCTTCTGGGCGTTCGAGACCGACTACGGCGCGATACAGGGCGATTTCAACACCCGCAACGCGCTCTTCACCCTGGCCCACGACTGCCGCAGGCCCGCGCTCTTCCGCCCCGAGCTCCTCGCCGCCATGCAGCTCCATGCCCGCGGCGACTTCGACACCGACACCACCGGCGCCTGGGCCGGAGAGATCGGTCAGGTCCAGATGCTGCCGCGCGACATCATGGCCCACGGCACCGATGGCGCCGGCGACGGCCACGTCGACCTCAAGTCCTCGGCCCCCGACGCTCTGATGTCCGGCGCGGCCCTTCTGGCCTCCCTCGGCTGGCGCCCGGGTGAGCCGGCCCTGCAAGAGATCACCGTGCCCGCCGACCTCGACTGGTCCCGTACCGGCCTGAACCATCCCGCCAGCGCCGCCGACTGGGCCGCCCGCGGCGTCACCGCCCGCGACGGCGACCTTGCGGACCTCGACGGCGCCGTCGTCCTGCCGATGGGCCGCCACGGTCCGGCCTTCATGGCCTACCCGAACTTCTCGGTCTATTTCGAATGGAACCAGTCCTTCACCTACGTCCTCACCGCCGCCTATTTCGCCACGCGCCTCGACGGCGCGCCGATCTACGTCGCGGGCAATCCCGATCCCGGCCTCACCGGCGTGCAGATGATCGCCCTGCAGGACAAGCTCGCCGCCTTGGGTCACGACACCGGCGGCAGCGACGGCATCCTCGGCGAAAAGACGCGCGAGGCGGTCCAGATCGAGCAGGCGCGCCTCGGCCTGCCCCCCGACGCCTGGCCCACCGCCGACCTGCTGTCGCGTCTCTGACAAGGCGCCGTCGCCGCCACCGCCCCGCATTCGCCTGCCCAACCGGACGCCCGCCAAAGGCATCCGGCATCCGCCGTCGATCCGACGGCCGCATCGCAGCACCCGAACACCACCTGATGTCCAGCGCCACCGCGCCACGGACGCACCGGCAGGGGACGGCGGGCGGGGCGCCTTGGCCGCGGGACGCGGACAACAGCGCCGCACGGCGTCGCCTCAGCCTTCCGGCCGCAGCGCCTCGCGCAGGCTGACGTCGCGGCCCTCCGGCGGGGTCAGGTCCAGACCGTCGTGCAGGTCGGCCAGATGCCGGTCCATCACCTCGCGCGCCAGCGGCCCGTCGCCGGCGGCGATGGCATCCAGCAGCGCGTGGTGGGCGCCGGTCTCGCACAGGCTGCTCTGCCGCCGCCAGTATAACGCGATGATAAGGCTGGACCGGTCGACCAGCGACCGGACCATCTCGGCGATGGTGATCTGGTCCGCGATCCGCGCGATCTCCACATGGAACAGCCCCGACAGCGCCAGCGCCCGCCCCCGGTCGCCGCCGGCCACGGCCGCATGCTCGTCGGCCATGTGTTGCTGCAGCAGCGCAAGGTCCTGCGATGTCGCCCTGCGGGCCGCGGCCTCGGTCACATGCGGCTCGATCAGCCGCCGCGCCTCGAAGACCTCGCGTGCCTCCCGCGGTGACGGGCTGGCGATCACCGCCCCCCGGTTGCGCCGGATCTCGACCAGCCGCTGGTGCGCCAGCGTCTGCAGGGCGCTGCGCACGATGGTCCGCGACACGCCGTAGATCTCCGCTAGATCGTCCTCGCCCAGCTTCAGCCCGGGGGACAGACGGTGCGACAGGATCGCCGCCGCAAGGTCCTGCGCGACATCTGCCGCGGTCGCGCTGCGGTCCGAAGGGAATGGGACGGGGGCCGGAGATGTCATGCCCTCGTGATGCCGAATCTGCCGCCGCCCCGCAACCCTTCCCGCGGGTCCTCGCTCCCTTCTGCATCCAAGATGGCGCATCGATTGTATACAATAAAGCCGTCGTTTCGCAGGCACTGCCCCGCGATTCCGCCGCAAAAAGCGGCAATCCTCTGCACCGCCCGGTCTTCGCATGCACCCGTCATTGCCGCGGCGTCACGCGCCGCATCTGCTCGGCGCGACAGGAAAGGGGCCGCATGAACACCGTCATTCAGGATCTCGAGCTGGTCAGCGTGACCAAGCGCTACGGCACCACCGTGGCGGTCGACGCGGTCAGCCATCATTTCCGCCCCGCCAGCTACACCTGCCTGCTCGGCCCCTCGGGCTGCGGCAAGTCGTCGACCCTGCGGATGATCGCGGGGCACGAAAGCGTCAGCGACGGGTCGATCCTGCTGGCGCACCGCGACATCTCTCACCTGCCGCCCGCGAAACGCGGCACGGCGATGATGTTCCAGAACTACGCCCTGTTCCCGCACCTCAGCGTCGCCGACAACGTAGCCTTCAGCCTCAAGATGAAGGGCGTGGATGCGACCGACCGCCGCGCCAAGGCGGCCGAGATGCTGGACTTGGTCGACCTGACCGCCCTCGCCGACCGCCTGCCCGCGCAACTGTCCGGCGGCCAGCAGCAGCGCGTGGCCTTGGCCCGCGCCCTCATCACCCGCCCGCAGGTTCTGCTGCTGGATGAACCTCTCTCGGCGCTCGACCCCTTCCTGCGGGTGCGGATGCGGACGGAACTGCGCAACCTGCAAAAGGAACTCGGCATCAGCTTCGTCCACGTCACCCACGGCCAGGACGAGGCGCTGGCGCTGGCGGACGAGATCGTCGTGATGAACAACGCGGTGATCGAACAGGCCGGCCCGGCACGAGAGGTCTTCAACGCGCCCCGCACCCGCTTCGTCGCGCAGTTCATGGGCGGCCACAACGTCATCGCCCTGCCGCAGGGCCACTACGCCATCCGGTCCGACGCGGTGCAGGTCACCGGCCCCGACGCGGGCCAGATGGACGCCCATGTCACCGCCATCGAATACCAGGGCACGCACGTCAGCGTCCTGTCCCGCATCGCCGGCGACCAGGAGGTGACGGCGCTGGTGCCCGACGCCGCCTTCTTCGACGCCCCCCACCATCCCGGCGACCGCATCGGTCTGACCTGGGACGACCGCAACCTTCACAAACTGACGGCGTGAACCGCCGCATTTCAACACGGAGAGAGACATGACGGACACGACCAAGCTATCCCGCCGCAGCGTCCTGAAGGGCGCCACCGCGACGGCAGCCTTCGCTGCAGGGTCCACGCTGGGCGCCCCGATGATCTGGGCGCAGAACATCAAGGACATCACCCTGCGCCAGTTCGGCACCGGCGTGTCGAACCTCAACGAAGTGGCGCAGAAGGTAAAGGAAGACCTCGGTTTCACGCTGGAAATGACCGCGCTCGACACCGACAGCGTCACCCAGCGCGCGGCCACCCAGCCGAACAGCTTCGACATCGCCGACATCGAGTATTTCATCTGCAAGAAGGTCTGGGCCGCCGGCAACCTGCAGGCGATGGACACGACGAAGCTCGAAAACTACGACAAGATCGTCGGCATCTTCAAGACCGGCAAGCTGAACGACGACAGCGTGATCGCCCAAGGCACCGCCCCCCATACGGTCGGCTTCACCACCGGCCAGCACGGCACCGAATTCGTGCAGGAGGAATCCGGCTGGATGACCCTGATTCCCACGATCTACAACGCCGACACGCTGGGCATCCGCCCCGACCTGATCGGCCGCCCGATCAAGAACTGGTCCGAACTGCTGAACCCCGAATTCAAGGGCAAGGCCTCGATCCTCGACATCTCCTCGATCGGGATCATGGACATGGCGATGGTCGTGGAATCGATGGGCGAATACACCTACCCCGACAAGGGCAACATGACCCGAGACGAGATCGACATGACCCTCGCGCTGTTCACAGAGGCCAAGAAGAACGGCCAGTTCCGCGCCTTCTGGAAAAGCTTCGACGAAAGCGTCAACCTGATGGCATCGGGAGAAGTCGTGATCCAGTCCATGTGGTCCCCCGCCATCACCGCGGTAAAGTCGCGCGGCATCGACTGCGTCTACCAGCCGCTCGAGGAAGGCTACCGCAGCTGGGGCGGCGGTCTGGGCATCTCCAACGCGCTGTCTGGGATCGAGCTCGACGCCGCCTACGAATACATCAACTGGTACCTTTCCGGCTGGGTCGGCGGCTTCCTGATGCGGCAGGGCTACTATTCCGCCGTGCCCGAAACCTCCAAGGCCTTCATGTCCGACAACGAGTGGGGCTACTGGTTCGAGGGCAAACCCGCGACCGACGTCATCACCTCGCCGCAGGGCGACCCGCTGGCGCAGGCCGGCGACCTGCGCGATGGCGGCTCGTTCGAGGAACGGATGGGCTCCGTCGCCTGCTGGAACTCCGTCATGGACGAAAACCAGTACATGGTCCGCAAGTGGAACGAGTTCATCGCCGCGTGATGAACCCGTCCGCGGCGCGCCTGTCCTCCCGCAGGCGCGCCGCACCCTTTCCCGAAAGCGTCGCAATGCAATCAAGACCCAACCTCGCCGGCTGGCTGATGGTCTCTCCGCTGGCCCTCGTGCTGGCGGTCTTCCTCGTGGCCCCGATCGTCCTGATCGCCGTCGTCAGCTTCTGGACCGCGACGGAGTTCAGCATCGTCCCCGCCTTCTCGTGGGAGAACTACGATTTCCTCTTCGGGTCCTCCGTCACCTACCGGGTCTTTCTGAACACCTTCAAGTACGCGGCGATCGTCTGGGCGCTGACGTTTCTGATCGGCTTCACCGTCGCCTATTACCTCGCCTTCCACATCCGCACCCAGACATGGCAGATCGCGCTGTTCCTGCTCTGCACGATCCCGTTCTGGACCTCCAACATCATCCGCATGATCTCGTGGATTCCGTTCCTCGGGCGCAACGGCATCGCCAATTCCGCGCTGCTGTCATGGGGTGTGATCGACGCACCGCTCGAATGGCTGCTGTTCAGCGATTTCGCGGTGATCCTCGCCTTCGTGCATCTCTACACGCTCTTCATGGTCGTGCCGATCTTCAACACCATGATGCGCATCGACAAACCCCTGATCGAGGCGGCCCGCGACGCCGGCGCCTCGGGTCCCCAAATCCTCTGGAACGTGATCCTGCCCCTGACGAAGCCCGGCATCATGATCGGCACGATCTTCGTTGTGACGCTGGTCATGGGCGATTTCATCACCGTGCGATTCATGAGCGGCAGCCAGTCCGCCAACGTCGGCCGCCTGATCTCCAACGACATCGCCCTGCTGCAGTACCCTAGCGCCTCCGCCACGGCGATCGTGCTGCTGGCGACGGTCCTGCTCACCATCGGCATCCTGCTGCGCTTCGTCGACATCCGGAAGGAGCTGTGATGGAACCCCGCCCCCGCTCCTTCTACGTCCTGAGCGCGGTCTTCGCGCTGTTCCTGCTGTTCCTCTACGGCCCGACGCTGACCATCGCGATCCTGTCCTTTCAGGGGCCGGGCGGTGGCCTGACCTTCCCGATGCGCGGCGTCTCAACCTACTGGTTCCACGACCTCTTCGCGCAGCAAGCGGTCGGCGACATCTGGGGCAGTTTCGGCCGCAGCATCGTGCTGGGGCTGATGGTCATGGTCACGACCGTCGTCGTCTCGGTTATGGGCGGCCTCGCCTTCCGCAAGCGGTTCACCGGCTCCGGCGTGCTTTTCTACCTCATCATCACGGCGCTGGTAATCCCCTCGATCCTGATCTCGCTCGGCGTCGGGCTGATGTTCAGTCAGGCCGACATGACCGTCCACTGGGCGACCTCCGGCTTCGGCGCACAGCTGACATGGACCCTGCCCTTCGGCCTGTTGATCATGTTCGCCGTCTTCAACCGCTTCGACAAAAGCTACGAGGAAGCGGCCCGCGACCTCGGCGCGACCCCGTGGCAGACCCTGCGCCACGTCGTGCTGCCGATCATCGCCCCCAGCCTGATCGGCGTGGCGCTCTTCGGTTTCACCTTGTCCTACGACGAATTCGCGCGCACCCTGCTGACGGCGGGCAGCTACAACACCCTGCCGCTGGAAATCTACGGCATGACGACGAACGTGACCTCGCCGGTGCTCTACGCCCTCGGCACGCTGACGACCCTCTTTTCGCTGGCGATCATCGGCATCTTCCTCGCCCTCGCGCTGCTGGGCAGCCGCCGCCGGGCACGCGCCGCATCCGACGCCGGCAAGGGGCTGCTGTGATCGTCATCATCAACCCCAACAGCACCGTCGCGATGACAGAGACCCTGCTCGCCACCGCCCGCCGGATGATGCCGGAGGCGCATATCGAAGGCTGGACCTCTCACGATGGCCCCCCCGCGATTCAGGGGGCCGAGGACGGCGCCGCCTGCATCCCGCCCCTGCTGGATCTGGTGACCGAGGCCGAGGCGGCCGGCGCCCGCATCATCATCATCGGCTGCTTCGACGACACCGGGCTGGCACAGGCGCGGGCGATCACCGACTGCGTCGTCCTCGGGATCGGAGAGGCGGCCTACGCCCGCGCCGCGCGGCTGGGGCGGTTCAGCGTGGTGACGACCCTGCCCGTCTCCGTGCCGGTGCTCGAAGGCAACATCGCGGCGCTGGGCCTGACCCCGCGCTGCGCCCGCGTCCGCGCCAGCGGCGTGGCGGTGCTGGCGCTGGAAACCGACCCCGCCACCGCGATCCCGCAGGTGCTGGCAGAGGCACGCACGGCGCTGGCCGAGGATGACATCCGGTCCGTCGTGCTGGGCTGCGCCGGCATGGTCGACGTCGCGGCCCACGCCCCCGACTTCCCCGTGCCCCTCATCGACGGCCTGCGGGCCGCGCTCGAAAGGACAAAAACCCTGTGACCGATCCCGTCGCGCAGGCCCGGCAGGTGGTCGAGGCCTACCTCGAACGCTCCATGATCCCCGACCCCGCGGGGGCCGCCGCCCATGTGGCGCCGGGGCTGACCATCACCTTCACCGGCGGCCGCGCCTTCACCGCCCCGGCAGAGGCGACGGCCTTCAATGCAAGGCGCTACGCATGGGTGAAGAAGCGGTTCCTGCGCACCGACGCAGCGCTGGACCCGGACACCGGCGATGTCCATGTCTACAACACCGGACACCTTTACGGCGCCTGGCCCGACGGCACGCCCTTCGACGGCAACCGCTACATCGACATCTTCACGGTGCGCGACGGGCTGATCGTCGCCACGCAGGTCTGGAACGACAGCGCAGAGATCCTGCTGCACCGCGCCGGCCTGTCAGAGTCGCCGCTCTGACACCGCACGCGCCGGACGGTCGCAAGGATGCAAATGACCGGTGCGAATGACCCCCGCCCACCGCACGGTCCGGTTAAGACATAATTTATCCAACCAATTGATTTTACATAATATGTATCGCATGCGAAAAATTTGGATTTTGCAATGTAATGGGACGGCGGGCGGGGCGCCTTGGCCGCATCCGCGGCCAACAGCGCCGCACGGCGTCACCGCACCGCCCCTGCGAACGGCCTCAAAGGCCAACGCGGGCACGCCCCGGCCGGCATTGTCCTAGCAGCCGATCCAGCGCCCGCACCGGTCCGTCACGCGACCATCGCCTCTGCCTTCTTAAGATCGACGGACACCAGCTGGCTGACCCCCTGTTCGCCCATCGTGACGCCGAACAGCCGATCCATCCGGCTCATCGTCACGGCGTGGTGGGTGATGATCAGGAACCGCGTATCGGTGCGACGGGTCATCTCGTCCAGCAGGTCGCAGAAGCGGGTCACGTTGGCGTCGTCCAGCGGCGCGTCGACCTCGTCCAGCACGCAGATCGGCGCCGGATTCGCGAGGAACACCGCAAAGATCAGCGCCATCGCCGTCAGCGTCTGCTCGCCGCCCGACAGCAGGCTCAGCGTGCTCAGCTTCTTGCCCGGCGGCTGGCACATGATCTCCAGCCCCGCCTCCAGCGGGTCGTCGCTCTCGACCAGTTCCAGCCGCGCATCGCCGCCGCCGAACAGGCTGCGGAACAGGGTTGCGAACGACGCATTCACCTGTTCGAACGCGGTCAGCAACCGCTCCCGCCCTTCCTTGTTCAGCCCCGCGATCCCCGACCGCAAGGCGGCGATCGCGGCTTCAAGGTCGGCCTTCTCGCCCACAAGTTCGTCGTGCTCGGTCTGCACCTCCCGCGCGTCTTCCTCGGCCCGCAGGTTCACGGCTCCCAGCGCGTCGCGCTGGCGCCGGTGCCCGGCGATGTCGACCTCGATCCGTTCGACGGCAGGAAGCGCCTCCGGCGTGATCCCCAGGTCGGCCAGAAGCGCCTGCGGCGTCGTATCGCGGTCCTCTGCAATGCGGTCGGAGGCGGTGGCGGCGGTCTCGCGCGCGGCGTCGCCGCGGGCGTCGGACCGCGCCCGCGCCTCGCGCGCGTCGGATGCGGCACGTTCCGCGTCCCGCTCCGCCAGCGTCGCGTCGCGCAGCGCGGTTTCGGCGACCGCCAGCGCATCGGCGGCGGCGGCGCGGCGGTCCGCCGCGGTGGCGATGCTCTCGGCAAGGGCCTCGCGCACGGCCGCCAGTTCGTCAGGCACCGCGGCGGCGGCGGCGAGGTCATCCTCGGACGCGGCCTTGCGGGCCAGCAGTTCGGTGCTGCGCTGGGTCGCCGTGTCGAGCCGGTTGCGCCAGCCGTTCAGGTCCTTCGCGATCTCCTGACCGCGCTTTTGGCGGGCCTCTCCGGTGCGGCGCAGGTCGTCGGCGGTGGCGCGGCGGGTCAGCATGGTCATCCGCGCCGCCTCGACCGTCATGCGGATGTCGCCGGCGCTGGCGCGGGCCGCGTCGAGGTCCGGCAGCTCCGCCTGTGCCGCCTCTGCCTGTTGCAGCTGCGCACGGGCGCTTGACGCTTCGTCAGCGTGTCGCGCGACGGCCAGTTCCAGTGATTCGAGGCGCCCATCCGCCAGATTGCGCTCTGCCTCGGCGCGGCTGGCGGCGCGGTGCGCCTCGGCCACGCGGGCGTCGGCGTCGCGGCGGGCGTGGCGGGCGGTCCGGTCCGCCTCTGTCAGGGCCGCAAGGCGGGCGGTCAGCGTCTCGTGCGTGGCGGTGGCGTCCTGCGCCGCCGCTTCGGCCCGGTCCAGATCGGCCTGCAGGTCGGCCAGCCGGTTCAGCTGCTGCAACCGCAGCGCGGCGGCGGAGGGCGCATCGGCGGCGGCCGTCCGGAACCCGTCCCAGCGCCAGAGGTCCCCCGCCTGAGAAACCAGTCGCTGGCCGGGCCGCAGGTCGCCCTGCAGACGCGCCCCGTCGGCGGCTTCGACCAGCCCCACCTGCGCGATGCGCCGGGCCAGCACGTCGGGGGCATCGACCACGTCCGACAGGGGCCTGACGCCCGCGGGCAGCGGTTGCGTGGCGTCGTAGGCCGCCAGCGTCACCCAGCCGGAGACGTCGTCCGCCGTCACCGCCGGCGCCTTCAGGTCGTCGGAGAGGGCCGCCCCCAAGGCCGCCTCATACCCCCGATCGACGCGCAGCAGGTCCAGCACCTGACTGCCCTCGCCCGCGTCGCGGTCCACCAGACGCGACAGGCCCGCGACCTCGGCACGCAGGGCATTCGCCTCGCCCTCGGCGGCAGAGCGCAGGGCGCGGGCGTCGCTTTCCTGACCCTGCGTCGCGGCGCGGGCGGCCTCGGTGTCCAGCAGGGTTTCCTCGGCGTTCTGCGCCGTGGCGGTGGCGATCTCTTCCGCCGCGGTCGCCGCGGCGAAGGCCGCGTCGGCGGCATCGCGGGCGGCCCCGGCGGTGGCCATGGCGCTGCGCGCGCGGTCGGCCTCGGCCTCTGCACGGGTCACGGTCTTGCGGCTGTCGTCCAGCAGACGCTGGGCCGACTGGTGGCGGGCGGACAGGCGGGCCACGTCCTCTGTCAGCTGATCGAGGTCCTGTTCGCGCTGCGCCAGCACCTCTGCCGCGGCGGTGCTGGCGTCTTGCGCGGCGGCCAGCGCGTCGTCGTGGCCGTCACCGGCGCGGGCGATCTCCTCTGCCTCGGCGGTCAGGCGGGCGATGGTGTCGGCGGCGTCGGCGTTCAGGCTGGATTCCCGCGCAATGTCGCGGGTGAGCTGGTCGATCCGCCGGGTCAGCGTGGCGATGGCGGCGGCGGCCTGCGCCTCTCGCTCGTCGAGCTGGTCGCGCTGCACGGTCAGCCGCTGCACGACGGCGGCGGCGATCGCGTCCTCTTCGCGCAGGGGCGGCAGGGCGTCGTCGGCGGCGGCCCGGCGGGCGGCGGCCTGCTCTGCCGCACGTTCCGCCTGCACGGCGGCCAGCGTGCGACTGCGCACCTCGGCCTCGGCCTCTGCCAGCGCAGCGGCGGCATCGTGCCAGCGGCGATACAGCAGCAGCCCTTCGGCGTGGCGCAGGGCGGTCCCGATCTCTCTGTAGCGGGCGGCCTGGCGGGCCTGACGCGCCAGCGTGCCAAGCTGCGCCGCCAGTTGTCCCACCACGTCGTCGACCCGGGCGAGGTTCTGTTCCGCGCCCTTCAGCTTCAGCTCCGCCTCGTGCCGGCGCTGATAGAGGCCGCTGATCCCGGCGGCCTCTTCCAGAATGCGGCGGCGGTTCGTCGGCTTGGCGTTGATCAGCTCGCTGATCTGGCCCTGCCGCACCAGCGCCGGCGAATGGGCCCCGGTCGAGGCATCGGCGAAGAGCATCTGCACGTCGCGCGCGCGCACGTCCCTGGTGCCGACCTTGTAGGCGGACCCTGCATCGCGGGTGATGCGGCGCGTGATGTCGAGATGATCGCTGTCGTTAAAGGCGGCGGGGGCCAGCCGTTCGCCGTTGTCGATCACCAGCGCGACCTCGGCGAAGTTGCGGGCGGGCCGGGTGGCGGTGCCGGCGAAGATCACGTCTTCCATCCCGCCGCCGCGCATGGCGGTGGGGCGGTTTTCGCCCATGACCCAGCGCAGGGCTTCCAGCAGGTTGGACTTGCCGCAGCCGTTTGGCCCCACGACGCCGGTCAGCCCTTCGGCGATCACGAGGTCCGTGGGATCGACGAAGCTTTTGAAACCGTTGAGGCGCAGCTTGGTGAAACGCATGGGGCTTGGTCGGTCCGCTGATTCCCTGAAGGAAGAGGATGCGGCAGGCGGCAGGACCAAGTCAACGGGACCCTACCCTATCTGCGATGGCATGGGCGGTTATCCACAAGATGTTGGATCGCCGCCCCAGTGGTTGCGGCCTGCCTGTCCGATCAAGCGGTCTTGACGCCGGACCGGTCGCAGGCGCAGAAAGGTGACGCAAGGTTCCCCACGCAAGGCGCAAAGCGCCGGGGATGAAACTGGGAATGTGGAACGGGCCGATTCAATCCGGAAGGCCCCGGGCCACAGCCGCCCCCGCGACTGTAAGCGGTGAGCGGGACGTCACTTGGCCACTGGGCCCCGACGCGTCGGGATCTGGGAAGGCGACGTTCCGTGCACGAGCCGCAAGCCAGGAGACCGGCCCTGCATGATGAAACCAACCCCGTCGGGTGTGACGGGAACAGGAGAGAGACATGCATATCGAACCCGGCGTCGTGACTGGCGCAAAACTGGCCCTTGGCAGCGTGACCGCCGCCGGTGCCGCCACCGTATCCGCAAAGATGGTCTGGGAAAATCTGGTGCAGCGCGGCGCGGCCTCGCTGATCGCGCGCAGCGCCATGGCGACCGCGGCGACGGTCGTCTTCTTCGAACTGCTGCCGCATCTGGCGGTCGGCCCGTCGGAGGTTCATCTGATCCTCGGGTCCACCCTGCTGCTGATGCTGGGCACCGCCCCCGCCGCCGTGGGCCTGGCGCTGGGGCTGCTGCTGCAGGGACTGCTGATGTCGCCCACGGATCTGCCGCAATTCGGCATGAACGTCACCACGCTGCTGGTGCCGCTGCTGGCGCTGCACATGGTCACGAAGGCCGTGGTCGCGAAGGGGACGCCTTACGTCGACCTGACCTATGCGCAGGCGCTGAAGCTGTCGGTGACCTATCAGGCCGGCGTCGTCGCCTGGGTCGCCTTCTGGGTGATGTGGGGTCAGGGCGCCAGTGTCGCCACACTTGCGTCCCTCGGCACCTTCGGCGCGGCCTACATGACCGTCGTCCTGCTGGAGCCGCTGGTCGACCTTGCCGTCCTCGCCGTGGCCAAGCGCCTGTCGGCCAAGGGGTCGCCCCTGCTGGACGCCCGCGTCCACGGCTGATCGCCTGAACGCCAACTGAAAGACGGGCCGAAGCCGCAGGGTTTCGGCCCGCATCCCTTTGACAGATCGAGAATTCCCATGGCCGCCAAGATTCCCGCCACCGTCATCACCGGTTTCCTCGGGGCCGGCAAGACCACCCTGATCCGCCACATGCTGCAGAATGCCAAGGGCAAACGGATCGCCCTGATCATCAACGAATTCGGCGACCTCGGCGTCGACGGCGACATCCTGAAGGGCTGCGACAGCGACGTCTGCGCCAGCGACGATATCGTGGAACTGTCGAACGGCTGCATCTGCTGCACCGTGGCCGACGATTTCATCCCGACGATGGAGGCGCTGCTGGCCCGCTCGCCCGCCCCCGACCACATCGTGATCGAGACCTCCGGCCTTGCCCTTCCGCAGCCGCTGGTGCGCGCCTTCAACTGGCCGGGACTGTCCACCCGCGTGACCGTGGACAGCGTCGTGACGGTCGTCGATGGCCTTGCCGTGACCGAGGGCCGGTTCGCCCATGACGTCGCCGCCGTGGACGCCCAGCGCGCCGCCGACGATGGCCTCGACCACGAGACGCCGCTGTCGGAGCTTTTCGAGGACCAGATCGCCTGCGCCGACATGATCGTCATCAACAAGACCGATCTGATGGCGCCGCAGGCGGCCTCCGACCTTGCCGACCGGCTGAAGGGCGAGGCGCGTGCCGGGGTGCAGGTCGTGCGGACCAGCATGGGAGAGCTGCCCGTCGACGTGCTGCTGGGTCAGGGGATCGGGGCGGAAGACGATCTGGAGGCGCGCCACGAGGTCCACCATCACCATCATCACGATGACGACGGGGACGACCACCACGACGATCACCACGACCACGGCCACGACGAATTCGAAAGCTTCGTGGTGGAGCGTGACGAGATCGCAGACCCCGCCGCCTTTGCCGCGCAACTGGCGCAGGTCATCCGCAGCCACGACATCCTGCGGCTGAAGGGCTTCACCTCGGTCGCCGGCAAGCCGATGCGCTTGACGGTGCAGGCCGTGGGGCCGCGGGTCGATCACTACTTCGACCAGCCGCTGGGCCAGACCCCGCGCGGCGCGCGGCTTGTCGTGATCGGAGAAGCGGGCCTCGATCAGGCCGCCATCGCGGCCGCCCTGCAGGCATGACCATCACCGTCGCACGGGCCGATCCCCGCGGGCCGGAGGGGCTGGCCCTGCTGCAGGCCAGCCACGCCTACCTGCTGTCGCTCTACCCGCCGGAGTTCAGTTTCGCCCTGAACCCGGATCAGCTGGCGGAACCGCACGTCAGCTTCTTCACCGCCCATTGCGACGGCATGGCCACCGGCTGCGCCGCCCTGTCCGACAAGGGCGACTACGGCGAGGTGAAATCGATGTTCGTCCACCCGGACGCCCGCGGCTCCGGCACCGGCGCCGCCCTGATGGACCGGCTGGAGGCGGAGGCCCGCGCGCGGGGCCTGCCCCTGATGCGGCTGGAAACCGGCGACGACCTCTACCCGGCGCACCGGCTTTACCGGCGGCACGGCTTCACGGACTGCGGCCCCTTCGGCGACTACGTCGAGGGGCCGCATTCGGTCTTCATGGAAAAGCGGCTGTGACGGTGCAGACGGCGACCCCGCCCAGGACAGCCGGTGGAGCCGTCGACGGGTGCCGCGCCGCCGGGCAGCGCTCAGTCGGGCAGGTCTTCGGCGCCGCGGATGTCCTTGCCCTTCGCCTCGTCCGTGGCGAAGTCGTCGGCCGGATCGCTGGGCTTGTCCAGATCGGTCTTGCCCTGACCCTTCTTCATGCGCGCCAGCAGCTCTTCCTTGGACGGACGCGACCCGAAGGGCGTCTTCTCGCTGCCGTACTGGTTGTGCTCGTTGTGCTTCGGGCCTTTTTTCGCCACCTTCGCCGCTCCCTGCTTGCCGTAGTCCATCTGTGCGATCCCCTCGCGTGGTGTGACACCCCCATGTGGACCAATCGCGGGAAAGGTCAAGCCTGATGCACCTGCTCGCCGCCAGCGCCAGCGCGATCCCCGACGGAACCGAACCGGTGGATCCGGGACAGACCCCCGCCGATGTCGTCGTCATCAGTGCCGCCGACACCGAACTCGCGGCCCTGTCAGAGGCGCGGGCGGCGATGGACGATGCCCCGACCCTGCGCCTGCTGAACCTGATGCATCTGCAGCACCCGGTCTCGGTCGACATGCACCTCGACGCCTGCGCGACCCGGTCGCGGCTGGTCATCGCACGGGTGCTGGGCGGCATGGGCTACTGGACCTACGGCGTCACCCAATACGCCGCCCGCCTGCGAGAGGCCGGGGTCAAGGTGGCCTTCCTGCCCGGCGACGACAAGGAGGACCCGGACCTGCGCGGGCTGTCCACGGTGACGGACGCGGACTACGACGCGCTCTGGTCCTATCTGGTGGAGGGCGGGCCGCAGAACACCGTCCGCTTCCTCGCCTGCGCCGCTGCGATCGTGAACGACACCGACCGCCCCGCCGGCCCCGCCCCCCTGCTGCGCGCGGGCGTCTACTGGCCCGGCGCGGGGCTGTCGGACCTCGCCACCGCGCAGGCGGCGTGGACCGCGGGGGCGCCCGTCGTGCCGATCGTCTTCTACCGCGCGCTGGTGCAGGGCGGCGGCCTTGCCCCCATCAACCGCCTCGTGCGGGCGCTGGCCCGCAACGGCCTGAACGCGCTGCCGGTCTTCGTGGCCTCGCTGAAGGACCCCCTGTCGGCGGCGACGCTTGCCGAACTCTTCCGCGCCGCGCCCCCCGACGCGATCCTGAACGCCACCGCCTTCGCCGTGGGCAGCCCCCACGACGGCGACGACAGCCCGGACAACCCCCTGCACGCCAACGACGCGCCGGTGTTCCAGGTCATCCTCTCCGGCGGGTCAGAGGAGGCCTGGGCCGCGTCCCCGCAGGGCCTCTCGGCCCGCGACATCGCGATGAACGTGGCCCTGCCAGAGGTCGACGGTCGCATCCTGACCCGCGCCGTCAGCTTCAAGGGGGCCGCCTTCTTCGACGACGCGACCGAGTGCCCGATCACGACCTACCAGGCGATGGGCGATCGCATCGACTGGACCGTGCAGCTGGTGGCCAACTGGTGCCGCCTGCGCCGCACCCCCGCACCCGAACGCCGCGTCGCGCTGATCCTCGCCAACTACCCCAACAAGGACGGGCGGCTCGCCAACGGCGTCGGCCTCGACACCCCTGCCGCCACCGTCCACGTGCTGAACCTGATGCGGCAGGCGGGCTACGCTACGACCCCCCCCGCCAGCGCGCAGACCCTCATGGACGCGATGATGGCCGGACCGACCAACTGGCTGACCGACCGCGCGGACTCGGCGGGCGGCGAACACCTCCCCCTCGCCGTCTACAAACGGCATTTCGAGGCCCTGCCCTGGGATGTGAAGACCGCGATCACCACCCGGTGGGGCGCGCCGGAAGACGACCCCTTCCTCACCGCCCTCGCCCCGCCCGCCCCGGACGTGCCGCCGCCGCCCCTCTCTGTCTTGGAAATATCCCCGCCGGAGGCACCGGACGCCGTGGCGTCCGGTTTCAAGCTCTCCATCCATCGCTTCGGCAACACGATCGTCGCCCTGCAACCCGCGCGTGGCTACAACATCGACCCGACCGAGACCTACCATTCCCCCGACCTCGTCCCGCCGCACAACTACCTCGCCTTCTACATCTGGATCAGGCACCACTGGGGGGCCCATGCGATCGTCCACATGGGCAAGCACGGCAACCTCGAATGGCTGCCCGGCAAGGCGCTGGCCCTGTCGGAAACCTGCTGGCCGGAGGTCGCCCTCGGCCCGCTGCCCCACGTCTATCCCTTCATCGTCAACGATCCGGGCGAAGGCACGCAGGCCAAGCGCCGTGCGAGCGCCGTCATCGTCGACCACCTGACTCCGCCCCTCACCCGTGCCGAAAGCTACGGTCCGATGCGCGACCTCGAGGCGCTGGTCGACGAATATTACGAGGCTGCGGGCGTCGATCCCCGCCGCCTGACGCTGCTGCGCGATCAGATCCTGTCGCTCTCCGACACCACCGGCCTCGCGCAGGACGCCGGCCTTTCGGGTGACGACACAGACCTCGCGAAACTCGACGCCTACCTCTGCGAGCTGAAGGAGGCGCAGATCCGCGACGGCCTGCACATCTTCGGCCAAAGCCCTGCGGGCCAGCAGGAGGTCGACCTCTCCATCGCCCTCGCCCGCGTACCGCGCGGCGACGGCACCGGTGCCAATGCCTCGCTGCTGCGCGCGCTGGCGCAGGACCTCGGCCTCACCCTCGACCCGCTCGATTGCGACATGGCCGCCCCCGCCGCCGAAACACCCGCTCTTCTGGGCCCCCCCGCCGGCTGGCGCAGCAACGGCGATACCGTCGAACGGCTCGAAGGCCTGTCGCAGCGCCTGCTGCGGGGCGATGAGGGACCGCCGGGACCGAAGAGCCGCGCCGTGCTGGACCAGATCGAAACGACCATCCGCCCCGCCGTCGCCGCCTGCGGCCCGGACGAAGGCCGCTTCCTGCTGCAGGCCCTCGACGGGCGCGCGATCCCGCCCGGCCCCTCCGGCGCGCCGACGCGCGGCCGGCTCGACACGCTGCCCACCGGGCGCAACTTCTACTCCGTCGACAGCCGTGCCGTGCCGACGCCCACCGCTTGGACGCTGGGCTGGAAATCGGCGAACCTGCTGATCGACACCCACTTGCAGACCCACGGGGACTGGCCGCGCACGCTGCTGATCACCGCCTGGGGCACCGCCAACATGCGCACCGGCGGTGACGACATCTCGCAGGCGCTGGCCCTGATGGGCGTGAAGCCCACCTGGGACAGCGCCAACCGCCGTGTCACCGGTTTCACCGTGATCCCGGCCACGACGCTGGGCCGCCCCCGCGTCGACGTCACCCTGCGGATCTCGGGCTTCTTCCGCGACGCCTTCCCGCAGCTCATCGCCCTCGTCGATGGCGCCGCCCGCGCCGTGCAGGCGCTGGACGAACCCGCCGACATCAATCCCGCCGCCGCCCGCGCGCGGGCCGGAGAAGCGGCGTCGCGGGTGTTCGGCAGCAAGCCCGGGGCCTACGGCGCGGGCCTGCAGGCGATGATCGACGAACGGCTCTGGTCCGACCGCGCCGATCTGGCCGAAGCCTACCTGACATGGGGCAGCTACGCCTACGGCGCTGGCGCGGAGGGACGGGAGGACCGACAAGCCTTCACCCAGCGCTTGTCCCAGACCGAGGCCATTGTCCAGAACCAGGACAACCGCGAACACGACATCCTCGATTCGGACGACTACTACCAGTTCGAAGGCGGCGCCGCCGCCGCCGTCGCGACCCTGCAGGGGCAGGACCGGCCGATCTATCACAATGACCATTCGCGCCCCGAACGCCCGGTGATCCGCACGCTGGAGGACGAGATCGGCCGCGTCGTGCGGTCGCGCGTCGTCAATCCGAAGTGGATCGCCGGGGTGAAGCGCCATGGCTACAAGGGCGCCTTCGAGATCGCGGCCACCGTCGACTACCTCTTCGCCTTCGCGGCCACCACCGGCGCCGTGCGCAACCACCATTTCGATCTGGTGGAGGAGGCGGTGCTGGGCGACGAGACGACCCGCGACTTCATCGCCGAGGTGAACGCCCCCGCCCTGCGCGAGATCGCCGCCCGCCTGCAGGAGGCGATCGACCGCAACCTGTGGCACCCGCGGTCAAACGCCGCGCGGGCGCGGATCGACGCGCTGCTGGGATAGGCAATGTTTCAGCGGGAAACCGGATTGGGGGCGCCCAAAAACGGGCCCCGGCGGTCAAAGACCGGTGGCGAGGGCGGCGGTGCCGATGTAGCAGGCAAACAGGCAAAGCACGAAGATACGCATGGGGATGACTTTCGAAACTGACGCGGTTGTGATCTAATGCGATACCGCGTGAGTTGTTCCCGTAATCCTGCCGGGAACCGTCGAAAAGAGCCGTCGATGACTGAAATCGTGCAAGCCGGTCCGCCCGCGACAATTCCGCAACGGCTGTCCCCCGACGATCCGCGGATGCCCGCTGTGCTGGACCTGATCCGCACCGCCTTTGCCGGCATGGCCGGGCGGATCGATCCGCCGTCGTCGATGCTGCAACTGACCCTTTCGGACCTGCGCAAGCCGGGTCGCGAGGTCTGGGCCATGGGCACGCCGCCCGACGCCTGCATGGTCCTGACGCCGCAGGAGGGCGCACTCTACCTCGGCAAGCTCGCGGTGGCTGCGGCCGCGCGCGGACGCGGGGTCTCGCGGATCATGGTGGCTGCCGCCGCCGATCGCGCACGCGCGCTGGGACTGCCGCGGCTGACGTTGCAGACCCGCATAGAGTTGACCGAGAACCAGACGACCTTCCTGCATCTCGGCTTCCGAGAGGCGGGCCGCACCGCCCACCCCGGCTATGATCGCCCCACGTCGATCACCTATGTCCTGGACGTGACGCCCTGAACGCCTGCGCCATCAGGCCGGGCTTTCGCCGGATCACCGCACCACGTCCCGTCGCTTGCGCCATGACCGGCCGGCGGCTATCAAGACCGCATGGACCCCGACGCCGCCACCGCCGCGCTGACCGGACACTGCCTGTGCGGTGCGATCCGCTTTGCCGCGCGGCGGCCGTTCAATTGGGTCCTGCACTGCCATTGCGAAAGCTGCCGGCGGGCCACGGCCTCGCCGATGACCACCTTCGTCAGCGTTCCGAACGCGCAGCTTGACTGGATCGGGACGCCGGCGACCTATGCCTCGTCCCCCGGTGTCACCCGCCAGTTCTGCCCGACCTGCGGCAGCCCGCTGTCCTACGCCGGGGCCGACAAGCCCGACGAGACCCACATCTACGCCGCCCTCCTCGACGATCCGGAGGCCGTGACGCCACAGGGCCAGGACTTCGTGGAAGAGGCGATCGGCTGGATGCACCCCCTCCCCGCCACGAAGGACGCCCCGTGACAGACGATCCCGACCGCCACGCCATGAAGATGGCCAAGAAGAAGGCCGCCCGCGACAAGATCATGGCGACCAAGACCGATGCCAAGGGTCTGGTGATCGTCCATACCGGCAAGGGCAAGGGCAAGTCGTCGGCCGCCTTCGGGATGATCTTCCGCTGCATCGCCCACGACATGAAGTGCGCCGTGGTGCAGTTCATCAAGGGCGGCATGAGCACCGGCGAACGCGACCTGATCCTCGCCAAATTCTCCGACACCTGCGCCTTCCACACGATGGGCGAGGGCTTCACCTGGGAAACGCAGGACAAGTCCCGCGACACCGAGATGGCGCAGGCCGCCTGGGCCAAGGCGAAGGAACTGATCCGCGACGAGACCAACACGATGGTCCTGCTGGACGAGATCAACATCGCGATCCGCTACGACTATGTCGCGATCGACGAAGTCGTGGCCTTCCTGCGCGACGAGAAGCCGCCGATGACCCATGTCGTGCTGACGGGCCGCAACGCCCACGACGACCTGATCGAGATTGCCGATCTGGTGACGGAGATGGAACTGGTCAAGCACCCCTTCCGGTCCGGCATCAAGGCCCAGATCGGGGTGGAATACTGAGCATCGCAACAGGGGCCCCACCGCGGCGGCCGGTCCGCGGCGGCACCCCTGTCCGACCTTTGGCCGGCCGCTGCACCGCGCCGACCGGCAGGCTTTCATCCGGTGACGTCGCGGCAGGTCCATCCTTCTTCTCGTCAAAAATACCTCGGGGTGTGGGGCAGCGCCCCACTCCGATTTTTCTCGAAAAATCGGCTACCCCGCCAGCGACGCGCCCGGCGACAGCACACGCGGGTCCAGCCGCACCTCGATGACCGCCACGGTGCCGGCCGCCCGTGCCTGCGCGAAGGCCTGCGCGAACTGCGCCTGTTCCGTCACGACGGCGCCGAACCCGCCATAGGCGCGGGCCAGCGCGGCGAAGTCGGGATTGGCCAGCACGGTGCCGGATACGCGGCCCGGATAGGCGCGTTCCTGATGCATGCGGATCGTGCCGTAACGGCCGTTGTTCATCACGACGACGATGGGCGCGGCACCGTGCTGCACGGCCGTCGACATCTCGTTGCAGGTCATCTGGAAGCAGCCGTCGCCCGCAAGGCAGATCACCGTGCGGTCAGGGTGTTCCAGCGCGGCGGCGATCGCTGCCGGAAAGCCGTAGCCCATCGACCCCGAGGTCGGTGCAAGCTGCGTGCCGTAGCGCTTCCACGCAAAGTAGCGGTGCAGCCAGGCGGCGTAGTTGCCGGCCCCGTTGGTCACGATCGCATCCTCGGGCAGGTTGTCCGACAGCCAGCGGATCACCTGTTCCTGCTTCACGGCGCCGGGGCTTTCGACCGGGGTCTGCCAGTGATCGTAGTCGGCGCGGGCGGCGGTCACGGCTTCGGGCCAGCCCTGCCAGCCGTCCCGCCGGGCCAGGGCGTCCCGCAGCGCCGGCATCGCCAGATCGCCGGGGCAGGCGACGCCGAGCGCGGCGCCGTAGACGCGGCCGATCTCGTCCGCGTCGGCATGGACGTGCAGGATCGTCTTTCGCGGGTCGGCGGGATCGACGAGGGTGTAGCCCTGCGTCTCGATATCGCCGAAGCGGGTCCCGACCAGCAGCAGGCAATCCGCATCGCGCACCCGCTGCGCAAGCCGGGGATTGACGCCGACGTTCAGGTCGCCGGCGAAGGCCGCGTGCCGGTTGTCGATGTAGTCCTGCCGGCGGAAGGCCGTCGCGACGGGGATCCGCGCCGCGGCGGCGAAATCCGCCAGCGCCTGCGCGGCCGCGTCCGACCAGTGCGGTCCGCCCACCACCAGCAGCGGTCGCGCGGCGGTGGACAGGCGGTCCAGCAGGTCGTCCCAGACGGCGGGCGCCGGCGGGGTGGGTGTCGGCAGGGCGCCGGTGAAGTCGGGCACGTCGGCGCGCGCGCTCAGCATGTTCTCCGGCAGGGCCAGCACCACCGGGCCGGGACGGCCCGACTGCGCCAGACGGAAGGCGCGGGCGATGTATTCGGGCAGGCGCGCCGTGTCGTTGCACTGGAACACGCCCTTGGCGAGGGCGCCGAACATCGCCTTGTAGTCGACCTCCTGAAAGGTCTCCCGGTCGACGTGGCCGCTGTCGATCTGGCCCACGAAGACCACGAGCGGCGTGCTGTCCTGCCGCGCCACGTGCACGCCGGCGCTGGCGTTGGTGGCCCCGGGTCCCCGGGTGACGAAGCAGACGCCGGGCGTGCGGGTCAGCTTGGCATGCGCCTCTGCCATCATGGCGGCGCCGCCTTCCTGCCGGCAGACGACGTTCCGGATGCCGCTGTCGTAAAGCCCGTCGAGGGCCGCGAGGAAGCTTTCGCCCGGGACGGAAAACACCCGCCGCACCCCGAGTTTCACCAGTTGATCGCTGAGGATCCGTCCGCCGTGTCGCATCTGTCCGTCCTTCGTCCGCTGTTGCGGCACCATGATGCCGCAGGCCGCGAACGGCAAGACGGGTTGGCAAGCGCCCGCGCCGGGTTACATGGCGGGGCTGACCCTAGACCCCTGCCCCTGACCCAAGGACCACCATACGCATGACCCGCCTTCTCGGTATCTCGGGCTCGCTCCGCCGCGCCTCGAACAACACCCATCTGCTGCGGAACGCGGCAGAGCTGTTCGGGGCCGCAACCTTCACCCTCGGCCGCATCGATCTGCCGCTCTACAACGGCGATCTGGAGGCCGAGAGTGGCGTGCCGGAGGCGGTGCAGGACCTGTGCCGCGACATCGCCGCCGCGGATGCGGTCATCATCGCGACGCCGGAATACAACAAGGGCGTGTCTGGGGCGTTGAAGAACGCCTTCGACTGGATCAGCCGGATCAAGGGCAACCCGCTGGCGGGCAAGCCCGTGGCGATCATGTCCGCCAGCGCCGGACGTTCCGGCGGGGAACGGGCGCAGTACGCCCTGCGCCACTGCCTCGTGCCCTTCGATGCGCGCGTGCTGAACGGGCCCGAGGTGCTGGTCGCGCGCAGCCACGAGGCCTTCGACGCCGAAGGCCGTCTGATCGCCGAGGATTACCGCGATTTCCTCGGCCGGCAGATGGAGGCGCTGCGCGCGCTGATCTAGGCGGGAATCGCGATCTCGATCAGGTTGCCGTCCGGATCGCGGATGTAGAGCGACAAAAGCGGCCCCGTCGCGCCGGTGCGCGCGACCGGGCCCTCGATGACGGGGACGCCCTGCGTCATCAGGTGGTCCTGCCAGTCGTCCAGCGGTGTTTCGGTCAGAAAGCACAGGTCGGCGCTGCCCGGTTGCGGGCGCTGCGCCTTGGGGTCGAAGGGGCGGTCGGCCGGGTGCAGGTTGATCTTCTGCACGCCGAAGGACAGGGCCGTGCGCGTGCTGCCGTCGGCAGGGGTGAAGGTCTGCACCTGCATCCCCAGCACGTCGCGGTAGAAGGCGGCGGTCAAGGCGATGTCGGAGACGGTCAGCACGAGGTGATCGAGGGCTGCGAGCTGCGGCATGCGGGTGTCCTTGCGGCGGGTCCTGTCCGCGGGCATCCGATCACGGGCGGGCACCGCGTGCAATATGGCGCGTGGCTGGGGTCCTGGGTGCTGACTCTCCGATTTTTCGGAGAAAAATCGGCGGGGGGCCAGCCCCCCGTCCGCCCAAGGGCGGACTCCCCCGAGGTATTTATGACGAGAAGAAGCTAGAGGGACGCCTGTGGGTGAAAATCCTCGGGGATCGCGTCGCGGTCGTCGAGAATCAGGTCGGCCATGACGGAGGCGACCTTGGGCGCCATGCCGAAGCCGATCTTGAAGCCGCCGTTGGCGACGAAGGCACCGCGTCGGAAGGGGTGCGGGCCCAGCATCGGGGCGCGGCTGCGGCTGCGCGGACGGATGCCGGCCCAGCGGGCGACGACCGGGGCGTCGGCGAGTGCCGGACAGGCGGCGCGCGCGCGGGCGATCAGGGCGTCGAGTTGCGCGTCGGTCGTCGTGCCGTCCGCGAAGTCACGCTCCGTCGTCGATCCGATCGCCACGGTGCCGTCATCGTGCGGGACGATGTGCAGGCCGCCCGCGAAGAGCTGCGGCGCCCCCGCCGCGTCATGGCGCAGCAGCGCCGCCTGCCCCTTGACGCCGGCACCGACCATGCGGGTGTGCCGCGCCGTCATCTTTGCCAGACCGGCGGCGCCGGTGGCCCAGACGACGGCGCCTTCGGCCGGCGCGTCCGGCACGATGCGCCCGCCGCGCGCGCGGATCGCCGCGGCGAGGGCATGGGTCGCCTGCCGGGGATGGATCAGGGCCGAGAGCGTGTCATGGATCACCAGACCCGTGGGACTGGGCGGTGCCCATGGGACGGTCGGCGCAGGGCCGACCGTCCAGCTGGCCTGCCCCTGCCAGAGATCCGCGGCACCCGCCGCCCGCCCCTGCGCCAGCGCGACCGCGGCAGCGTCCGCCAGGGGTTGCAGCCGCCCGCTGCGGCGGTAGCCGGTGGGCTGGCCTGCCGCCGCCGCGACCGCGTCCCAGAACGCCTGCGCCATCAGCAGGCTGTCCAGCTGGAACGCCTTCTTGGCGTTCCACTGTTCCGGCACGTGGGGGGCGAGCGCGCCGACGATGCCGCCGGAAGCCCCCGCCGCCACACCGGCGGGATCGATGACCTGCACCCGCGCCCCGCGCTGCAGGCAGGCCCATGCGATCGCAAGGCCG
The DNA here is from genome assembly GCF_900128995.1 of Loktanella atrilutea. Classification (GTDB taxonomy): domain Bacteria; phylum Pseudomonadota; class Alphaproteobacteria; order Rhodobacterales; family Rhodobacteraceae; genus Loktanella; species Loktanella atrilutea. Next base: position 162,226 of record NZ_FQUE01000002.1, read on the forward strand.
AAGACCCCGGCCCCCATGACCGTCACATCTGCCGTTGCCATTGCGCACCCCGCGTTCCACAAGTTGGCCATTCCTTAGGGCAAACCGACATGACCGGCCAGACCACAGACCCCGCGGGGCACCCCCTCGACTGGCGCGAGACGCCGCACGGCGCCGTGCCGGTGTCGCTGCAGTTCGACGATCCGTTCTATTCCCTGCAGGGCGGGGCGGCCGAGACGCGACACGTCTTCCTTGCCGGCAACGGCCTGCCGGGGCGGTTCCGCGACGGGTTCCACGTGGCGGAACTGGGGTTCGGGACCGGGCTGAACTTCCTCGTGACGCTGCAGGCGTTCCGCGAGGCGGGCGCGGCCGGTCGGCTGCACTTCACCAGTTTCGAGGCCTATCCACTGGACCCTGCGGCCCTGGCGCGGGCGCTGGCCCCCTTTGCCGCCGATCTGCCGGTGCACCTGCTGCCCCGGGTCGCGGATGCGGAGGGGCCGGATTTCACCCTGCGCATCGTGGCGGGCGACGCGGGCGCGACGCTGCCCCTGTGGGACGGTTGCGCCGACGCGTGGTTTCTCGACGGCTTCTCTCCGGCGCGGAACCCGGGGCTGTGGACGCCGCAGATCCTGTCGCAGGTGGCGGCGCATACGGCGCCCGGCGGAACTGCCGCGACCTATTCCGCCGCGGGGCACGTCCGTGCCGGACTGGCGGCAGCCGGCTTTACCGTGGCCCGCGTGCCCGGATTCGCCCGAAAGCGGCACATGACCGTCGCCGCGAAGGACAGCTGATGCAGACCGCGAACACGCGTCTGGGCATCGGCCTGATGATCGCCACCACCTTCGTCTTTGCCGTGCAGGACGGGCTGTCGCGGCATCTGGCGGGGAACTACAACGTCTGGATGATCGTGATGATCCGCTACTGGTTCTTCGCGGCCTTCGTCATCGCCGTCGCGCGTGGCCGCACCGGGTCGATCCGCCGCGCCGCCGCCACGGTGCAACCGATCCTGCAGGCGTTCCGCGGCCTGCTGCTGGCGGGCGAGATCTGCATCATGGTTCTGGGCTTCGTGGCACTGGGGCTGGTGGAAAGCCATGCGATCTTTGCCTGCTACCCGCTGCTGGTCGCCGCCCTGTCCGGCCCGGTGCTGGGCGAGGGCGTGGGCTGGCGGCGTTGGGTCGCGATCGGTGTGGGCTTCGTCGGCGTGCTGGTGATCCTGCAGCCCGGGATCACCGTCTTTGCCCCCGCCGCCGTGCTGCCGCTGGCGGCGGCCTGCATGTTCGCGCTTTACGGCCTGCTGACCCGCTACGTGGCGCGGGCGGACACCACGGCGACCAGCTTCTTCTGGACCGGCGTCAGCGGGGCGGTGGCGATGACATTGGTCGGCGTCTGGTTCTGGGAACCGATGACCGCGCCCGACTGGGGCTGGATGGCGGCGCTTTGCGTCACCGGCGTCACCGGTCACTGGCTGCTGATCCGCTGCTACGAGGTGGCGGAGGCCAGTGCCGTGCAGCCCTTTGCCTATCTGCAGCTGGTCTTTGCCAGCGTGATCGGTCTGACCGTGTTCGGCGAGGCGCTGCAGACCCATGTGGCCATCGGCGCGGCGATCGTCGTGGCGGCCGGCGTCTTCACGTTGATCCGGGCGCGGCGGTCCCAACCTGTTGTCGGATGACAAGATGCCATGCGACCGACTTGTTGGCGGATGTCGGCGATTATAGAAACAGATCAAGGCACTGGCGTTGCGTCAGCCGCTGCGGCGGGCCTAAACTCAATTAGATTTCGTCATATTGATCAGAGCACGATGCCCAAGTCGCCAGAGACCCCATTGACCACGTTCGTTGCCGACCCGGATGCGCTGCTGCCCCTTGGCGTGCGCGTTGCCGGGCTGGGTCTGGGCAGCGTCGATTACATCAACGACACGATCGTTCTGGATGACCGCGCCGGCGCGCTGTTCGACCTGCCGGCACATCAGCCGATCTTCAGACGTGAACTGCATGACCGCATTCATCCCGACGAACGCCCGGCCGTCGAGGCGCGGGTCGCGGCCATGCTGTCCCCCGGACAGCCGGATTTCATCGACGTCGTCCACCGGGTCGTGACCCGCGATGGCAGTGAACGCTGGCTGAGCGCGCGCAAGCAGGTCAGTTTTGACGGCGGCAGCAACGGCATGCCGCGCCGGCCGGTCAAGGGGCTGGTCGCGATCATGGACATGACCGCCCACAAGACGACCGAACGTCAGGTCAACGACCTGATGCAGGAAATGAACCACCGGCTGAAGAACCTGCTGACCGTGGTGCAGAGCATCGCCCGCATGACCGCGCGCAGCGGCCCGATCGAGGAGTTCCTGCCCCGCTTCAACGCGCGGATGGCGGCGCTGTCGCACAATCAGGATCTGCTGGTATCGCGCGGGGCCGGCGGCGTGGCACTGGATGCGCTGGTGAAAGAGCAATTGGAGCCCTTCACCGGCGGGACCGATTGCCGCGTCACGATCGAGGGGCCGGCGCTGCCGCTGAAATTCGAGGCGATCCAGCCGATCGGGCTTGCGCTGCACGAACTGGCCACCAATGCGACCAAACACGGGGCGCTGTCCACGCAGGGCGGTTGTCTGGAGGTGGCGTGGCGGGTGACGGACGGACGCTTGGCGCTGTCGTGGACCGAAACCGGCGGTCCGCCGGTCACGGCGCCGGCGCGCAAGGGCTTTGGCAGTACGGTGCTGCAGGGCATGATCGGCGGCGCGCTCGAGGCGGAGGTCGACCTCGACTACCGGCCGGAGGGGCTGCACTGGTCCGTGACCTGCGATATCTGTCGGGTCTGCGAAGCCGCGGCGACCTGACCGGCCACGGGCGCGGGTCCACGCACGCTGCGTTGACGATCTAAAGCAAACCCTCAGCCTTCCGGCCGCGCGACCGGGCGCAGCGTTCTGCGCGGCCCGTCGTCGGTCGCGGGGACGGAAGCCGGGGCCGCCGGCACGACTGCCATCGTTTCCGGATCGTCGGACAGGGGTGCCGGACCCGCCTCCGCCATCAGGCCAAGGCGGGGGGCCGGTCGGGCCGTGGGGCGCATCGGCGGCACCCCGGCGGTGGTCAGGGCGGCCTGTCGCAGCGCCCCGTCGGCCAGACCGTCCGGACGCAGCACCGGGCGCGGCAACGCGCTGGCGGTCGGGTCCAGCGACGCGGCGGGTCCGGTCACCGGGGCCGGCACCTCCAGCGTGCCATCGGCGCGCGCCACCGGGCGGACGACCTGTTCCGCGCCGCGCAGCAGGTCGGTAAAGCGGATCGGCCCGGTCTCTCCCGTCAGGCGGGCCCGGTAGATCGGGATCGATTCCGTGACCCGCTGGACGTAGTTCCGGGTCTCGCGGAAGGGGATCAGTTCGATCCAGTCGATCACGTCGACCTCTTCCGTGCGGGGGTCGCCCCGTTCCGCCATCCAGTCGCGCGGCCGCCCCGGCCCCGCGTTGTACCCCGCCGCGATCTGCACCGGGCTGTCGCCGAAGCGTTCGGTGAGGTCCGCCAGATAGCGGCTGCCCAGCGTCGCGTTGTAGCGCCAGTCGGCGGTCAGCCGCGCCTTGTCGTAGGGCATATCGAGGCTGCGGGCCACGTCCCGGGCGGTGCCCGGCATCAGCTGCATCAGCCCCAGCGCCCCCACCGGACTGCCGACGGTGGCATTGAACTCCGACTCGCGCCGGGCGATGGACAGGGCCAGCGCCGAGGCCACCGGCAGGTCCATGTCGGCGACGCCGTGAATGGGGAAATAGACCGACGGCACGATCAGGCCCCGTGCCGCGGCCGCCTTGCCCAGCAGAACCTCGAAATAGGTCTCGTCCCGCGCCTCCAGCGCGGCCCCCAGACGCGAAAGATCCTCCGCCCCGAGGCGCTTGCCGAGGGCTGCGAAGAACAGCACCGCCTTGCCCCGCTCGCCTGCCTGCAGCAGCGCCATGCCGGCGCGCACCATGTCGTCGCGCATCACGGGCGCGTCCTGCCAGTCGCGCTTGTCCCCCGCCCCGGTCAGGAACGGATCGAGCGGCACGCCCAGCTTCTCTGCCGCCAGCAACCCGTAGAAGCTGGTCTGGTGCTGCGCGCCGCGGGCATAGGCCGCGCGGGCGTCATCGGCACGGCCCAGCGCCTCCAGCGCGCGGCCTTGCCAGTAACCGGCGCGCCCCAGAGAGATCGGGCTGTCGACCTCGGCCGCGGTCCGGTCGAAATGCACCAGCGCCTGCGCGGGGTCGTTCAGGTAGCGCAGCTGCAGGTAGCCGGACAGCCATTCGAGGTCGGCGTAGCTCTCTGCACTGTCCGCGGGGTCCACGAAATGCCGCGAGGCCAGCGCGTAGGCCGCCCGGTAATTGCCTTCGCGCATCTGCCAGCGCGCCAGCATCCGCCGCCAGCTGGCCCAGCGCCACGGCTGGCCCAGCGCCTCCACGCTCGTCGAACGGGCCGACAGGATCGCCATGGCGTCGGACTGCCGTCCTTTCGACGCCTGCCAGTTGAACCGGTCGTAAAGCAGCCCCGGCGTGTCGCGCAGGCTGGCCGGCACGGCGGCCAGCGCCGCGTCGGGATTGCCGGCCTTGCGGATCAGCGCGATCCGGGCGCGCACCAGCGCGCTGTCGCCGGCGCCCAGAAGCGGCAGCATCCGCTCCGCCTCTGCCGTCTGCCAGCGCCAGAGCAGCGCATCGGCGCGGGCCATGTGCAGATCCTTCAAATCCGGGCCATAGGCCGCCAGAAGTGCCGCCTGTCCGTCCCCGCTCAGGGACAGCCCGGTCCAGGCCGCGCGCACGGTCCGGCGGGCCGCCGCCGCATCGCCCAGCGCCGCCTGCGCCTGTGCCAGACGCACCGCCCCCTGCCCGGTCAGGGGCCCGGTCCGCGCGAACCAGTCCACCACGGCCTGCGGATCGTAGCCCGCGGGGATCACCCCCTCGCCCGCCTCGCGCAGGGTGTCCTGTCCGGGCCAGTCGGGGTGCGCCGCCTCGAACGCGATGTAGTCGGCAAAGGCCGCATCGCCGAACCGCAGCCGCTGCCATGTCACCAGATCGCGGATCGCCGGATCGTCCGTGCCGGCCTTCGTGTAGGCGTTCAGGAAATCGCGCTTCATGGCGAAGGTCACGGCGGCCACGTCGTCGCCGCTGACCTGTGCGGTGCCGGGCAGCGGTGCGACAAGAAGACTGGCTGCGACAGCAAGGCGGCGCAAGGCGGGGAACGACATCACGGGGTCCCGGGTCTGGGGAAAAGGTGGAGGCATGGTATCTGTCGCACGGGCGCGTGCAACGCACAATCTTGGCATTCCGGGGAAAGCCGTCTAGGGTCCGCGACGTTCCGCAGGCCCGCCGGGCCCTGCCCTCACCACAGGACTGCGCCCCCATGTTCAAAGGCTCCTACGTCGCCCTCGTCACCCCCTTCGTGGACGCAGATGTGGACCTGGACGGGCTGAAACGGCTCGTCGACTGGCATGTGGATCAGGGCACCGACGGTCTCGTGCCGGTCGGCACCACGGGCGAAAGCCCCACCCTGACCCATGCAGAGCACGATCTGGTGGTGAAGACCGTGGTCGACCATGCGGCAGGTCGCCTGCCGGTGATCGCCGGGGCCGGATCGAACAACACGGTGGAAACGGTGCGGCTGGTCATGGCCGCAAAGGCCGCCGGTGCCGATGCGGCGCTGGTCGTGACCCCCTATTACAACAAGCCGACGCAAGCCGGCCTGATCGCCCATTTCACCGCCGCCGCCGACTGCGGCCTGCCCATCGTGATCTACAACATCCCCGGCCGGTCCGCCGTGGACATGAGCGTCGCCACCATGGCCGAACTGGCGAAGCACCCGATGATCGTGGGCGTCAAGGATGCAACCGGCGACCTGTCCCGCGTGCCGAAGCAGCGGATGACCTGCGGCACCGACTTCTGCCAGATGTCGGGCGAGGATGCCACGGCGCTCGGCTTCAACGCCCACGGCGGCGTGGGCTGCATCTCGGTCACCGCGAACGTGGCCCCGGCGCTCTGCGCGCAGATGCAGGAGGCGACGCTGGCGGGCGACTACGCCACCGCGCTCGAGATCACCGACCGCCTGATGCCGCTGCACGAAGCGATCTTCATGGAACCGGGCCTCGTCGGCGCGAAATACGGCCTGTCCCTGCTGGGCATCGGCAACGACGCGGTAAGGCTGCCGCTGGTCGGGCTGACCGACGGCACGAAGGACCGCATCCGCGCCGGGATGGTCCACGCGGGCCTGCTGAACTAGGCCCATGTTCATCGCGCATCTGCCGGCAGGCTACCTCGCGACGCGCGCGATGGCCTGCAGGCTTGATGTCCCGCGGGGACTGCGCGGCAGGCTGATGGCCTTCGGTCTTGTCTGTTCGGTCCTGCCGGACGCCGACCTGCTGTGGTTCTATCTGGTCGACAACCGGCAGACGGAACATCACGACTACGTCACGCACTGGCCCCTGTTCTGGATCGCCCTCGCCGCCCTGGCTGCGGCGCTGCCGTGGGGCAGGACCCGCAGGACGGCCCATGCCTTCATCGTCACCGGCCTGATCTGCCTGCTGCTCCACATGGCGCTCGACAGCTTTGCCGCCGCGATCTACTGGCTTCGGCCGTTGTCCGACGTGCATGTCAATGCGGTCACGGTCCCCGCCCGCTTCGACTGGTGGGTCTGGAATTTCGTCCTGCACTGGACCTTCGCGATCGAGATCGCGATCTGCCTTGCCGCCGTCGCCGTCGCGGGCAGCCAAGGTCGCCGGACCGCAGGCTGACGCGCAGGGGACGGCGGGTGGGGCGCATTTGCGGGCCTGCCCGCAAACAGCGTCACACGCCGTCCCGCAACCAGCCGTCCGCGTATACGACCTCGCCGCAGCCGCCAAAGCGCGCCGCCCGCGCCAGTTCCGCCCGCAACCGCGCCAGTCGCCCGGCCCCCATCCGCACCCCGGCCTCCGGCCAGAAGGCGCGCACCGCCAGCACCTCGCCCTGCCGCGCCATGTCGATGCGCCCGATGGCACGGTCGCCTTCCCAGACCGGGAAAACATAATAGCCATAGCGCCGCTGCGGCGCCGGGACGAAGATCTCGATCCGGTAGTGAAAGCCGAACAGCCACTCTGCCCGCTTGCGGTCCCGCAGTGCTGGATCGAAGGGCGACAGGATGCGCACCCGACCCGGCACTTCGGGCCGCGTGTCGGGCACGTCGGGCCGCGCCAGACAGCGCCGCCGCTTGCCTGCATGGCCGATCACGTCCAGCGGGATCGCCCGCCCCGCGGCCAGTTCGGCCGCGGACCAGGCCGCCGCCTCGGCCGGCGTCACCACCGCCCAGAAGGCCGCGATCTCGCCCGGCGTCGCAAAGCCCAGCCGGTCCAGCGCCGCCCCGCACAGGTGGTCGATCGTCGCCGCCGCATCATGCGCCATGTCCCGGACCGCCTGCGGAATCACCCGCTCGGTCAGGTCATAGACCTTGCGGAACCCCTCGCGCTTCAGGACCGACACCCGCCCGCTGCGCCAGAGGTATTCCAGCGCAGTCTTGCTGGGGTGCCAGTCCCACCAGCCGCCCCCCGTGCGCGCCTCGTCCACCCCCACATCGCCGGAGGTGCAGGCGCCGTGATCCGCGATCTGACGCAGCACGGTATCGACCTGTCCGCCGAAGCCCGCCGGGCGGTCGATCTCCCACCGGCTTTCCAGCCGCGCGGCGTCACGGGCAAAACGCAGACGCCAGTGCGGCCACAGGTCCATCGGAATGACAGAGGCATCGTGGGTCCAGTGCTCGAACACCGCGCGATCGCGGGCCAGCAGGCGGTCCAGTGCCTTCGGGCGATAACTGCCGTGCCGCGCCCACAGGATCAGGTCGTGGGCCCGGGCGAAGGTGTTCACGCTGTCGACCTGCACGAAGCCCAGATCGTCGATCACGGCGCGCGCGCTCTGCCCGGTTTCGCGCCCCAGCCCGTGCCGGGCCAGAAACACGCGCCGCGCCGCCGCATTGTCCAGAACCGTCACCGTCATCGCATCCTCCTTGCCCCGGTCACCATGGCCCGGACGACAGGCGGCCGCCAGCCTTGCCCTGCCCCGCCGCTTCCCCTATCTGCATCGGACCATGGCCAAGAAACCCGAGAACAAGAACTACAAGGTCGTCGCCGAAAACCGGCGTGCCCGCTACGACTACGAGATCCAGGAGGATCTCGAGGTCGGGATCATCCTGCGCGGGTCGGAGGTCAAATCCCTTCGCACCGGACAGTCGAACATCGCCGACAGCTATGCCTCCGTCGACGACGGAGAGCTGTGGCTGACCAATGCCTACATCGCGTCCTATGAACAGGCCATGTTCGGGCACGAGGCGCGGGCCAAGCGCAAGCTGCTGGTCAAGTCCCGCGAACTGGCGCGCCTGTGGAACGCGACCAAACGCGAGGGCATGACCCTCGTGCCGCTGGTCATGTACTTCAACGACCGCGGCCTGGTGAAGCTGAAGATCGCCGTGGCCAAGGGCAAGAAGAACCACGACAAGCGCGCGTCGGACGCGAAACGCGACTGGGCCCGGCAGAAGCAGCGCATCCTCAAGACCCACGACTAGGCGCGGGCCAACTTGCGAAGCCGCTGACGCTGCGCTAGGCAGTGACCGACCCGAGAGGAGAGGTGCGCCATGGCCGAGACGTCCGACGATCCGCAAACGCTGGTCAGCACCGACTGGCTGGCCGCCCACCTGAACGATCCCGACCTGCGCCTGCTCGACGCATCATGGCACATGCCGGACACCGGCCGCGACGGGCGCGCCGAATACGCAGAGGCCCATATCCCCGGCGCCCGCTTCTTCGACATCGATGACATCAGCGACGCCCGGTCCGACCTGCCCCACATGGCCCCCGCGACCGAGAAGTTCATGTCGCGCCTGCGTGCGATGGGCGTGGGCGACGGCCATCAGGTCGTGGCCTACGACAGCACCGGCCTCTTTTCCGCCGCCCGCGTCTGGTGGCTGTTCCGCCTGATGGGCAAGCGCGACGTCGCGGTCCTCGACGGCGGCCTGCCGAAATGGCGGGCCGAGGGGCGAGAGACCGAGGACGTGCTCCCCGTCATCCGCGACCGTCACATGACCACCAGCCGCCAGAACCATCTGGTCCGCGACGTGACGCAGGTGGCCCGCGCCGCCAAGCTGGGCGATCACACCATCCTCGACGCCCGCGGTCCGGGCCGGTTCACCGGCGCGGAAAAGGAACCCCGCGCCGGCCTGCGCAGCGGGCATATCCCCGGCGCCCGCAACGTGCATTACGCGACGCTGCTGAACGAAGACGGCACGATGAAATCCGTCCCCGCCCTGCAAAAGGTCTTCTCTGACGCCGGTGCCGACCTGACGAAGCCGGTGATCACCACCTGCGGATCGGGCGTGACGGCGGCGATCGTCAACCTCGCGCTGGAACGGATCGGCAAGACCGACCACGCGCTCTACGACGGGTCATGGTCCGAATGGGGCATGTATCCCGACCTTCCCATCGCAACCGGCCCCGCCGACTAAGGACGCCTTTCATGTTCCAGACCCTCAAGGCGCAGCCCGCCGACAAGATCCTGTCCCTGATGCAGGCCTACAAGGCGGACCCCCGCGATGCCAAGATCGACCTTGGCGTCGGCGTCTACAAGGATGCCAGCGGAAACACCCCCGTCATGCGCGCGGTGAAGGAGGCGGAACGCCGCCTCGTCGCCGACCAGACGACGAAGGCCTACGTCGGCCTTGCGGGCGATCCCGCCTTTGCCGACGCGATGATCGACCTGCTGCTGGCCGACACCCTGCCGCGCGCGCGTATCAGTGCCATCGCAACCCCCGGCGGCACGGGGGCGATCCGTCAGGCGCTCGAGATGGTGAAGCTCGCCGCCCCGGACGCCACCGTCTGGATCAGCAATCCGACCTGGCCGAACCATCCGTCGATCATCAGGTTCCTCGGGATGAAGGTCCGCGAATACCGCTACTTCGACGAGGCCACCCGCGGGGTCGATATCGACGGCATGATCGCCGATCTGGGCACCGTGGCCGAGGGCGATGTCGTTCTGCTGCACGGCTGCTGCCACAACCCGACCGGCGCCAACCCGACGGCGGACCAGTGGGACCGGATCATCGCCACCCTGCAGGACCGCGGCGCCGTGCCGCTGGTCGACGTGGCCTATCAGGGCTTCGGCGACGGGCTGGAAGAGGACGCCCAGGCCACGCGCAAGATCGTAGGCGCCTTCCCCAACCTGATGATCGCCGCCTCCTGTTCCAAGAACTTCGGCATCTACCGCGAACGGACCGGCATCCTGATGGGCATCGCCCGCGACGCGGCCGAGGCGCAGCTGACCCAGGCCAACCTGAACTTCCTGAACCGGCAGAACTACTCCTTCCCGCCGGATCATGGCGCCCGCGTGGTCACGACGATCCTGACCGATCCCGCCCTGCGCGCCGACTGGGAGGCGGAGCTGGAAGAGACGCGCAACACCATGCTCGACCTGCGCCGCCAACTGGCGGAAGAGCTGCGCCGCCTGTCCAACGACGACCGTTTCGATTTCATCGCCGATCACCGGGGCATGTTCAGCCGCCTCGGCACGACAGAGGACAGGGTCGAGACATTGCGTGCCGATCACGGCATCTACATGGTCAGCGACAGCCGCATGAACATTGCCGGTCTGAATACGCAGACTGTGCCGATCCTTGCCCGCGCCATCGTCGACGCCGGGATCTGACCGGACGGACCCGCCGTCGGGCGGGTCCGCACCACCGCCTCCGTTGCCGTCCTGACCCAACCCGCGCACTTGAACTTCCCTGCATATCCGCTCTAGAACGGATCATGAACAGCCATTCCTTTACATTTGGTGAACATCGCCTGACCGCCCTGCCGTCGGGGGCGCTCTGGTGGGCGGCCCGCCGCCTGCTCTGCGTGTCGGACCTGCACCTGTGCAAGTCCGACCGGGTCGCCCGCCGCTCCGGCCAGATGCTGCCCCCCTACGAGACGCAGGAAACCCTGTCGAAGCTGGGTCAGGACATCGCGCTGACGGATCCCGCGACCGTGCTGTGCCTTGGCGACAGCTTCGACGACCTGATGGCCGCCGACAGCCTTGGCGCCGCCGATACGGGGATGCTCACCAGCCTGCAGGCCGGGCGCCGCTGGCTCTGGCTGGAAGGCAACCATGACCCCGGTCCGCTGGCCTTCGGCGGCACCCATCTGGCGGTGCACGGCGACGGCGACCTGACCTTCCGCCACATCGCGAGCGCGACGGCACGCGAGATTTCGGGCCATTACCATCCGAAGCACGCGATTCCCGGTGCCGGCGGCGCGCGCCCCTGCTTCCTGACCGACGGAAACCGCCTGATCCTGCCCGCCTACGGCGCCTATACCGGTGGCCTGCGGGCGACGGATCCCGTGCTGGCAGGCCTCTTCACCGGGCAGACCGTGGCGATCCTGACAGGTCATCGGGCGATCTGCGTGCCGCTGGGTGGCGGTGTCAGGGCGACGCCAGTTCGCCGGCGCATCGGGATCCGCTAGCGCGGGTCATGGGACGGTGGGCGGGGCGCCTTCGGGCGCAGCCCGAACAGCGCCGGCTACCGTCAGGGACGCCACGCCCGCTGCCCCGGCACGTGCAGCACCAGCGTATCGCCCAGCCGCAGGGTGCCCGGCCGTTCGACCCAGGCCGTGATGCCACGCCGGCCGGCGGCGGCGGCCTTGAAGGCCTTGCCGTGGCCCGGACGGGCGTCCTCGATCGTCTTCGCCACAAGGGTGCAGGGCTGGTTCAGCATGTCGACGGTCAACGTCACGCCGTCGGGGCCCTGCAGCCGCGACGACGGCGGCACATGGGTGAAATCCGGCAGGCCGCTTACCACGACCGACGCGCCGAGCCACGCGGGATCGACCGCCTCCAGCCCCAGCTTGTCCGCGATGACGGCCAGTTCTTCGGCGCTGACGACGCTCACCTGCCGCACGTTGCGGATCACCGTGCCCTTGGGGTACTGGGTCGTCACCCGGCTGCAGGACTCCCGCGTCAGGCCGGCGTGGACCTCGCCCACCATGCCCTCGAAGCCCAGTGCCATCTCCTCCAGCGGCTCGCCCACGATTTCCAGCGCATCGCGGTGCGGGACCCGGCCGAGCCATGTCACGCGACCCCGATGGTCCGTCTTTTCAAGCGCCGGCATGGCATCACTCCCTGACTGCAAAACGAAAGGCCCCGTGCGTTGCAGCACGGGGCCCCGAAAAGATCAACGGCGAAAAGACAGGATCAGGCGCTCGGCTCTGGCTCCATCCCGCCGTCCGCCCGCGGCTTCTTGCGGGTCTTCGGCACCGAGGGGATCGCGTTCCCACCCGACGGGGGCGTGTCGTCCAGATCCTCGCCCCGGTTCAGCGGCTCGCCGGCGATGACGCGGGTGATCTCGTTGCCGGTCAGGGTCTCGTATTCCAGCAGACCTTGCGCCAGACGCTCCAGATCGTCGCGTTTTTCGGTCAGGATGCGTTTGGCGGTGTCATAGCCTTCCTGCACCAGCTGCTTGACCTTGTCGTCGATGATCTTCTGCGTGTCCGCCGAATGGTTCGTGCCGCCGCCGTAGTTCCCCAGATAGGAGTTCTGCTCGTTGGCGTAATCCACGAAGCCCAGTTCCTCGGCGTAGCCGAACTGCGTCACCATCGCGCGGGCGATCTTGCTGACCTGCTGGATGTCCGACGAGGCACCGGATGTCACCTGATCCTTGCCGAAGACCAGCTCCTCGGCCACGCGGCCCCCCATCGCCATCGCGATCTTGGAGGTGTACTTCGTGTAGCTGACCGACAGCTGGTCACGCTCCGGCAGGCTTAGCACCAGACCCAGCGCGCGGCCCCGCGGGATGATGGTGGCCTTGTGGATGGGGTCATGCTGCGGGACGTTCAGGCCGACGACGGCGTGACCGGCCTCGTGGTAGGCGGTCAGCTTCTTCTCGTCCTCCGTCATCACCATGCTGCGACGCTCGGCGCCCATCATGACCTTATCTTTGGCGCTCTCGAAATCGATCATCGTCACGAACCGGCGTCCCACGCGGGCCGCCATCAGCGCACTTTCGTTCACGAGGTTGGCGAGGTCCGCACCGGAAAAGCCGGGCGTGCCGCGGGCGATGATGCGCAGGTCTACGTCGGGGCCCAGCGGCACCTTGCGGGCGTGGACGCCGAGGATCTTCTCGCGGCCCTTGATGTCGGGGTTCGGCACCGTGACCTGACGGTCGAAACGACCGGGGCGCAACAGGGCCGGGTCCAGCACGTCGGGCCGGTTGGTGGCCGCGATGATGATGATGCCCTCGTTGGCCTCGAAACCGTCCATCTCGACCAGCAGCTGGTTCAGCGTCTGTTCGCGTTCGTCGTTGCCGCCGCCGTAGCCTGCGCCACGGGACCGGCCCACGGCGTCGATCTCGTCGATGAAGACGATGCAGGGCGCGTTCTTCTTGGCCTGTTCGAACATGTCGCGCACGCGGGACGCACCGACACCCACGAACATCTCGACGAAATCGGAACCCGAGATCGTGAAGAACGGCACGCCCGCCTCGCCCGCGATGGCGCGCGCCAGCAGGGTCTTGCCGGTGCCCGGAGGGCCGACCAGCAGCGCGCCCTTGGGGATCTTGCCGCCGAGGCGCGAGAACTTCTGCGGGTTGCGCAGGAATTCAACGATCTCTTCCAGCTCGTCCTTCGCCTCATCGATGCCAGCGACCTCGTCGAAGGTCACGCGGCCATGCTTTTCCGTCAGCAGCTTGGCCTTGGACTTGCCGAAGCCCATGGCGCCGCCCTTACCGCCGCCCTGCATCCGGTTCATGAAAAAGACCCAGACGCCGATCAGCAGCACGAAGGGCAGCAGGCCGATCAGGAAGCTGGACAGCTGCGATTGTTCCTGGCTTTTCGCGGTCACGGGAATGTTGCGCGCGATCAGCAGGTTGGTCACTTCCGCGTCCGAGGGCTTGATCGTCACGTAGTCCCGACCGTCATTGCCGCGATAGCGCACCTGTTCGCCATCCAGCGTGACGCTGCTGACCGAGTCGCTTTCGACCGCGCTGACGAATTCGGAATAGCTCTTGGAATTGCTCATCCCCGCGCCGGTGCCGCCGCTGAACAGGTTGAACAGCGTCAGAACCAGAAGGAACAGGACGACCCAGAAGACGATGTTGCGCGCGTTGCCCAATGGAAGGCTCCTTTGACATCGGGAAAATGACGCGGAACCATGCCGCGCCTCGTGTTGTCATGCAAAATAGACATTCCGGCGCGATCTTCAATGCGCAAGCAGCCGTTTGGGAAACTCTCCGCCGGGGGGCCGATGGTCGCTGTCGTAGGCCGGGCCAAAGCCGAGGGGGCGGCAGGCGACCAGCCGGTCGCCGTCCCAGACGGCAGGCAGGCCGGTCAGCACGACGCGGGGGGCCCGCGGCCGCGGCAGACCGGAGATCTGGCGCAGGCCGTCCTCTGTCAGGGCGCGGACCTGCAGGCCCTTGATGTCAGGGCCATAAAGCGCCCAGCGCCGGTCCCAGAGGGTGTCGTCGCCGACCGGCGCGGACAGCGTCGCAACGCGCGCAGGTTCGCGCGCGATCCAGAGCCTGTCGCCGCGCGGCACGACGATGCCGCCGTGCAGCGTCACGATCCCGCCGCCCGACGCACGGTCAAGCGCGTCCTCCAGCGCGGTCAGGCGGGGGCGATAGGTCGCAGTCGCGACCATCTGCAGGGCCGCCGCCAGCAGGCGCAACTGCGTCTCTGCCTCGGTCGCGGCAAATCCGTCGCGGTCCAGCACCACGCAACCGGGGGCGGTGGGATCGGTGCGGGCGATCTGCAGGGCCACGTCGTGCGCCCGGCGCCCCAGCGCCACCTGCGCGCGCCGCATGTGCCGCGCGGTCGTGGCCAGCGTGGCGACATCCAGCCCCTCTGCCCCGATCAGGCGGCGCATCCGCACGCGGGCATAGGCGGTGTCGTCGTTCGACGGGTCGTCGGCATAGGGGATGTGCAGTGTCTTCAGGTAATGCCGCAGGGCCGCCCGGTCGGTCTCTAGCAGCGGTCGGGCGATGAACCAGTCGGGCGCCATGACCGCCGGCCGGGGCGGGCCGTCCGCGTCATGGATCGGCGGCGCCGAATCCGCCGGCAGGCGCGTCATATCCGCCATCGCCGCCAGGCCGTCCACGCCGGACCCGCGGGCCAGCCGCATCAACAGGGTTTCCGCCTGATCGTCACGGGTGTGGGCCATCAGAACGTGGCGGCAGACGCCGCGCCAGCGCCCGATCAGGTCGCGGCGGGCTGCGCGGGCTGCATCCTGCAGGTTGCCGCCGCCGTCCCAGCCGCCCCAGCGCAAAGTGCTGTGACGCAGGCCCAACGCCTTGCATTCCGCCGCGACCATCGCCGCCTCGGCCGCGCTTTCGGCCCGCAGACCGTGGTCGACCGTCGCGACCCACAGCCGCACGCCGTAGACATGCGCCCAGCCGGCGGCGAGGTGCAGCATCGCCATGCTGTCGCCGCCGCCGGACACGGCAAGCGCGATATCTTCGGGGAAGTCCGGGCCGAACATCTGCCCCATGCGATCCGCGAACCGCCGGGGCAGATCGGTCCCTAGGGACACGACAGCGCGACGCGCGTGTTTGCGGCGTCGGCCACGAAGGGCGAGGTCGGGAACCGGACCGCGACCTCGTTCAGGGTCACGCAGGCGTCCTGATTCTGGCCCACGTCGCCCAGCGCCTTGCCCAGACGGAACAGCGCCTCCGGCGCCGCCTTGCCTTCGGGATTGCCCGAGAACGCCTCGAGGTAGGCGCGGGCGGCGTTGGATGTGTCGCCGAGGCCTTCGAGCGCCTTGCCACGCGCCAGTGCCGCGTCTTCGGTCAGGGTCGATCCCGGGTAGGTCGTGCCAAAGGCCGCAAGGAGATCCGCGGCGCTGCGAAAGTCACCGGATGCGAGCGCCTCCTGCGCCCGCTGGTAGTCCTGACTTTCGCCGATGGCGAGTTGCGGGGCGTCCGGCGTGGCCGGGGCGGGGGCCGGCACCTGCGCGGCGGAATCGACACCGCCCAAGGAGGGCGTGTCGCCGAGGGCGCCGATGTCGCAGCCTTCCTCGATCTCGCAAAGCCGGAATTCCAGATCGCCGATCCGGTTGGTGCCGTCGGTGGTGATCCGGTTGATCCGGAACTCCAGCTCCTCGGTCTTGCCGGTCAGGCGCGTGAGCTCGCTTTCGATCGCGTTCAGGCGGTCGAGCGGGGTGTTGCCCACCGCGCCCGTGGTCAGCGCGCCGGTCGTCGACAGTTCCGCCCGCAGGCCCTGCACGTCATTGTAGAGCGTGCCCAGCTGCTGGCGGATGTCCGCCAGCGTCGAGGCCTTGTCCTGCGCCGTGGCGGTCGTCGCACCGAAGATCAGTGCGCCCACCGCCAGTGTCCGTGCGACGCCCCGCATCAGCTGAGCGATCCGACCGAAATGACCGTCACCGCGCGGCGGTTCTTGGCGTAGCATTCCTCGTTCGAGCAGACCTCGATCGGGCGTTCCTTGCCGTAGCTGATGGTGCGCAGGCGGGTGGCGGCGACGCCCTTGGACGCCAGATATTCGCGCACCGCATTGGCCCGGCGCGCGCCGAGGGCGAGGTTGTATTCCCGTGTCCCCTGCTCGTCCGCGTGGCCTTCGATGATCGCGAGGTAGTCGCTGTTGGTCTGCAGCCAGTTCGCCTGCGCGTCGAGCGTGGCCTGCCCCTGCGGCGTCAGGCTGCTGCTGTCCACGACGAAGAGCACGCGGTCGCCCACGGTCTGCTGGAAATAGGCCGCGCTGCGCGGGTCGGAGGCGCCGCCGTTGCCGGCAGGCATCGTGTTGCCCAGCGGCGCGCCGCCGTTCGCCATCCCGTCGGCGCCGTTCGCCCCGCCGAACCGGTCCGGCCGGGTGCAGGCCGCGGTGGACAGCGCCAGCAGAACCAGCATCGCCTTGGTCGTCATCTTCATGTCAAATCGTCCCTATGAACTGCTCTTGATATCACTCTAGCACGGCACGACGGCCATGTTAATCATGGCTGCAACGGGCCCCACGACGGGTCGGATGCGCCGCCCTGCACGGGGATTTCCTTCAGATTCCGGCCGGAAATATCGACCGAATACAGCGCCGAGGTGCCGCCGGCCCCCTGCGTTTCGCGGGTGAACATCAGCACCCGGCCGTTGGGCGACCACGTCGGCCCCTCGTCAAGGAACGAGGTCGTCAGCAGACGCTCCTCTGACCCGTCGGTGCGCATGACGCCGATGTGGAACTGTCCGCCGTTCTGGTTGGTGAAGGCGATCAGGTCGCCGCGCGGCGACCAGACCGGCGTGCCGTAGCGGCCCTCGCCGAAGGAGACGCGCCGCGGCTCGCCGCCGCCCGCCGACATGATGTAGATCTGGCTGCCGCCAGAGCGGTCGGATTCAAAGACGATCTGGCTGCCGTCGGGGGAGAAGCTCGGCGCCGTTTCGATGCTGGGCGCGTTGGTCAGCCGGGTCGATGCGCCGGAGTTCAGGTCCGACATGTAAAGGTCGGTGTTGCCGCCGTTGGCGATGGAATAGACCACCCGGCTGCCGTCCTTGGAAAAGCGGGGGCTGAAGGCCATCTCGCCCTCTGCCGTCGCGACCTGCCGCTTGGTGACGGAGCCCACGTCCAGCAGGTTGATCCGCGGAAAGCCCGATTCGTAGGAGGTGTAGAGCACCCGGTCGCCCGAGGGCGAGAAGCGCGGCGCCAGCACGATCGCGCTGCTGTCGGTCAGGAACTGGGTGTTCGCACCGTCGAAATCCATGATCGCCAGACGCTTCTGGCGGTTGTCCTTCGGCCCCTGCTCGGCCACGTAGACGACGCGGCTGTCGAAATAGCCGCCCTCGCCGGTGATCCGGCTATAGGCGGCATCGGCCACCTTGTGCGCCATCCGCCGCCAGCCGCCGGTGGTGCCGGCGAACTGCAGGCCCTCGCCCAGCTCTGCCCCTGTGAACACATCATAAAGGCGGAACTTCACCGTCAGCTGGTCGCCGTTCACCGCCACGGCGCCGCCGATAAGTGCCTGCGCGTTGATCGCCCGCCAGTCGGGATAGGCGACGGGAGAGCCGAAGGCCCCCATCTGGCTGATGTAGGCGCTGGATGGGATTTCCCGAAACAGGCCCGTGCCGCTCAGATCCTGCGCCACGAGGCGGCTGATGTCGCTCGCCAGCTGCTCCGCCCCCGCCGTCTCGGCCGTGAAGGTCGGCACCGCGAAGGGCAGCGGCTCGATCACGCCGTCGGTGATGGTCAGCCGCAGGGGACTGCCTTGCGCCAGCACGGGGGCGCTCGTGCCCAGCGCCAGCACGGCGGCCAATGCGGCAATCATGAACCGGTTCTTCATTGCTCTCGTCCTCACTCGCAGGGCTTTGCGCCCGTTTGCCTGTTGTTGCCACACTATCAAGTGCGCTTCCGTCTTACTACGCCCGACCGGCGATCTTTCGCCGCTTAGCGCAATCGCATGCCGGACGGGTCGAAGGTGATCTCCACATCCTGCCACTCGCTGTATTTCTCTGCCGGCAGGTCATAGCCGCCGGTGCCCTGACAGCGCAGGATCGCGCGGCGTGCCGCATCGTAGGCGATCTTCGTCGCCGCAGCATCGCCGCCCGTCGCGGCCACCTGTCGCACGTCGCTGTTCACCTTGCCGTCCTGCCCCAGTGAAAAGCCCACCGTCATCGTGACCCGCGCCGCCTGAGAGCCGGGGTCCACGTTCCAGCATCGGTTCACCGCCACGCGGAACCCCTCGCGCTCTGACCCCGTCAGCGGCGGGCCCTGCGGGACGTTGGCCGCTTGGGCGGGCGCCGCCGCAGCGGCTGTCGCGGCCTCCAGCGCCGCCTGCACGGCGGCATCGTCCACGGGCGGCGTCTCTGCCTCGGCGGTCTCGGTCTCGGGCTCCACCTCCGGCGCCGGGGGAGGTGTCGGGCGGTTGGGCCGGGTCCGGGGGCGCGGAATCTCGGTCAGCTTGCCCTGCGGCGTCTCAGCCTCGGTGACGATTTCCGTGGCCGCCTCCTCGGGGGCGGTTTCCTCCTGCGCCTCCTCGACGACGGGCGCATCGGGGGCGGCATCGGGGCTCGCCTGATCCTGCGCCACGTCGGCGGGGGCCGCGTCGGGGGGTGGCGGCGCCACCGGGTCCGGCGTGATCCGCTGCGCCGGGCGCGGCACCGGGCGCGGGCTTTCGGTCAGGTCGGGCGCTGCCACGACCTCCTCGGCCGGGGCGCCGGGGCTGGCGGGGGCGTCGCTGATGACGGGCACAGGCTCCGGCGGTTCCGGCGCGGGAGGCGGCGGCAGATCGGGGCTGGGCGGCTCTGCCACGTCGGGGGGCGGCGGGGTCGCGGCCGCCTCCTCCTGCACCGGCACCTCGGGCGCCGCCTCGGCGGCGGGCGCTTCGGGCGCCTCCGGCGGCGCCTCGGTCGGGTCGGGCGTCGTCGCGGCCACGATCGCGGCATATTCGTCGGAACTCACCACGGACACTTCGCTGACCTCGAAGGGCAGCGGTTCGGCGTTGAACCCCCATCCGACGATCAGCCAGACCAGCAGCGCCAGATGCCCTGCCGCCGAGACATATGTGCCCGTCGTCCGCTGCATCCGCTAGTTGCCCGACCCCGTCGGGTCCGATGCCGC
Source organism: Loktanella atrilutea (assembly GCF_900128995.1). Taxonomy (GTDB): domain Bacteria; phylum Pseudomonadota; class Alphaproteobacteria; order Rhodobacterales; family Rhodobacteraceae; genus Loktanella; species Loktanella atrilutea. The sequence continues at coordinate 181,738 of NZ_FQUE01000002.1, forward strand.
CACACCCGATCCGGTCAGCGTCGTGCCGCCGATGTCGGTGACGAGACCGATGTTGGTGAACCCGGCTGCGTTCAGTGCGCCCATCACCTCTGCCACACGGTTCCAGGCGTTGGTGCCGTCCGCGCGCAGGAAGATGCGGTCGCTGGTGCGTTCCGCCGCGATCGCCTGCAGCTTGGTGATCAGCTCATCCTCGGCCGTGTCCGTGGTCTGGATCGCAAGGCTGCCGTCGGCCTTGATCGTCACGGTCAGCGGCTCCTCCTCGTCGGACGGCAGCGCGCTGGCCGCCGTCTTGGGCAGGTCCACCGGCACGCCCACGGTCATCAGCGGCGCCGCCACCATGAAGATGATCAGCAGCACCAGCATCACGTCGACGAAGGGCGTGATGTTGATCTCGGCCATGGGCTGCGCCCGGCCCCGCCGCCGGCCCCGCCGGTTGCCTGCCTCGGCCCCCATCGCTCAGGCGTCCAGCTGGCGCGACAGGATGGTCGAGAATTCGTCGGCGAAGGCTTCCCAGCCCGCGACGATCCGGTCCGCATCCGCGCTCAGCTTGTTGTAGAAGATGACGGCGGGAATGGCGGCCATCAGGCCCAGCCCGGTCGCCAGCAGCGCCTCGGCGATGCCGGGCGCGACAACGGCGAGGTTGGTGTTCTGCGCCTGCGCGATCTCGATGAAGGCGTTCATGATCCCGAAGACCGTCCCGAACAGGCCGACGTAGGGCGCCACCGACCCGGTCGTCGCCAGCACCGCAAGACCCTTCTGCAGCTTGGCGGTCTCCTTGCCGATGGCCACGTCCATGCTGCGGTCGATGCGCGCCTGCGCCCCCGCGATCAGGTCGCCGTCCTGCCGGTGGCTGCGCCGCCATTCGGTCATGCCGGCGGCAAAGATCACCTCTGCCGCCCCGCGGGGTGCAGGCCCCACCTGATCGAACAACTGATCCAGCGGCTCGCCGCTCCAGAAGGCGTGGTCGAACTGCTCTGCCGCGGCACGGGCGCGGCGATACTGGATCGTCTTGTCGACGATGATCGACCAGCACCAGACACTGGCGCCGATCAGCATGAACATGACGAGTTTCACGAGGATGGTCGCATTGGCGAACATCGACCACATCGTGATGTCGGTGACTGTTTCCATGGTGCCTGCTCTGTCGTTTGGCCGCTTGCGCGATCTGATTGGCGGCGATTCTAGCGGAACGGGCGCCGAACGCCAACGGCAATCCGCGCGGCAGCGCGGCGACCCGCCGTCCAGGGCGGTCGGAACCGATCAAGACTCCGTGCGGTCGTGCAACAGAGCGGCTGGATCGTAGACGCGGAAAACGCAATGGCGACGGATCTTGCACCTGTGACCGGATATCACACGCGACCGGTCAGACCGCCACCAACCTGCCTTGCGGCGGCACAGTCAGCCAATCAGCATGCTGTTTCACGGCACCTGCCCCCGCAGGGTCGCGGGCAGGCGTGTCGGACGCCCGTCCAGCGTCATGCAGACGGCGGTGACTTCGGCACGGAACAGCACCCGATCCCCATGCAAGACCTCCTGATCGAAGACCCAGCGCACGGCCGAGGCTGCCCGGTGCGCCGTCCGCACCACCAGCCGGTCGTCCAGTCGCGCGGGGGCGAGGTAATCCGCGACCACCCGCGTCACGACGAAGACGATGCCGTCGCGGTCGCGCATCTCGCGTTGGTTCAGCCCCAGCAATTCGACCAGTTCCGACCGCCCCCGCTCGATGAACTTCAGATAGTTGGCGTAATAGACCACACCGCCCATGTCGGTGTCCTCGTAATACACCCGAACCGGCATCTCGTGCGTCATTGCATCTTGCCCACCCGTGCCGCGACCCGCAGCGCGTGACTTGCATCACGCGCCACCGCGGGCATCACAGGATCGTAGACGGCCCGGACGATCCCGGCCACCTCCGGCCGGATCACCGCCGCCCCCTCCAGCAGCGCCAGCGGCGAGACATCCAGGAAGGCGCGGTCGGACCAAAGCACGATGGTCTGCACGGCCTGGCTCAGCGCCAGCGTGTCGGCGCTGACCGCCGCCAGATGCGCATCCATGCGCAGGAACACGAAACAGGCCCGGATCGCGCCCGCCGCGTCGAAGCGGAAGATGCGGTACTGGTTCGCCTCCGCCCCCTGCAACCGGTCCACCAGCGGGCCAAGGTCCGGCACCAGCCGGTCCAGATGCGGCACCTCCGTCAACTCCGCCCAGTCGCGACAGAAGAAGACCATCAGGTTCGCGCCCAGTTCCATGTCGGTCTCGGCCATCCGGTGCCCGGCCAGCGCCACCACCGCCTCGATCGCGCCCTTGAAGACCGACAGCGTCGCGTCGTCCACGCCGAAGACCACCGGCACGATCGGCCGCCCCCAGCGCGCGCACAGATAGCTGCCGTCGCCGCGCGTGAACATCGCCTCGATCTCCGCCGCCTCAACCGTCACCGCCGCCGTCCTCGCTTTTTCCAAAATACTCCCCCCGGAGGGTCCACCCCTGCCCCACGCGCAGAGGGACGCCCCATCATCTTCCCGGATAAACGCCCCGCAAAGCGTCCGGCGTCAGTCAAACAGATCGCCCTCGCGTCGTGGCGCATCCAGTCCCAGGTGCCGCCAGGCGTCCCGCGCCAGCATCCGCCCGCGCGGCGTGCGCTGGATCAACCCCTTCTGCAACAGGTAAGGCTCGATCACATCCTCCAGCGAATCCCGGCTCTCGCTCAGCGCCGCACTCAGCGTCTCGACCCCCACGGGCCCGCCGCCATAGCTCTCGGCGATCAGGCGCAGATAGCGCCGGTCGGCGTTGTCGAGCCCCAGGTCGTCCACCCCCATCCGGGTGAGCGCCCGGTCGGCGATGGCCCGGTCGACGGTGCCGTCGCCTTCCACCAGCGCGAAATCCACCACGCGCCGCAACAGTCGCCCGGCGATCCGCGGCGTGCCCCGCGCGCGGCGCGCGATTTCCATTGCGCCGTCCGGCGTCGCGGGTGCCCCCATCAGCCGCGCACCGCGCGTCACGATCTCGTTCAGCTCGCCTTCCGTATAGAACTCCAGCCGCACCGGAATGCCGAACCGGTCGCGCAACGGCGTCGTCAGCAGGCCCATCCGCGTCGTCGCACCCACCAGCGTGAAGGGCTGCAGTTCGATCCGCACGGTCCGCGCCGCCGGCCCCTCTCCGATCACAAGATCGAGGGCGAAATCCTCCAACGCCGGATACAGCACCTCCTCCACCGCCGGATTCAGCCGGTGGATCTCGTCGATGAACAGCACATCGTTGGGTTCGAGGTTCGTCAGGATCGCCGCCAGGTCCCCCGCCCGCGCCAGCACCGGGCCAGAGGTCATGCGAAACCCGACCCCCAGCTCGCGCGCCATGATCTGCGCCAGCGTCGTCTTGCCAAGCCCCGGGGGCCCGTGGAACAGCACGTGGTCCATCGCGTCCTTGCGCATCTTCGCGCTCTCGATGAAGACGCGCAGGTTCGCCCGCGCCTCCGCCTGACCGATGAAGGCCTCCAGCGTCTGCGGCCGCAGGGCGCGGTCCGCATCCTCCGGCAGCGGATCGGGCCGCAGGGTCGGGTCGATATCGGACATCAGGATTCACCAGCGAGGAGGGACGGCAGGACCGACGAGCGCACCACCCTACCCCTTCGGGGCCAGCAGCTTCAAGGCGGCGCGGATCACCTCGCCCGTCGTGGACTCCGGCGTCATCGCCTCGGCCACCGCCGCCGCCGCGTCAGACGGGGCATAGCCAAGGTTCACCAGCGCCGACAACGCCTCGCCCTGCGCGGGGTTGGCCTTCGCCGCCGCCTTGCGCGGCCGGCCGGCCGGCGTATCCTCCGCGATCACCACGTCGTCACTGTCGACGACATCGCCCCCCATCGCCATGACGGCGGGCGCCTTGTTCTTCAGCTCGATCGCCGCGCGCTGCGCGATCTTGGGGCCCACGCCCTTCGCTTTCGCCAGCGCATGCCAGTCGCCGAGCGCGATGGCCTTTGACACCCCCTCCGGCCCCAGCGCGCCCAGAATCGCAAGCGACGCCTTCGCCCCGATTCCCTGCACGCCCATCAGCAGCCGGTGCCACTCCTTCTCGACCAGCGACGTGAACCCGAAGAGCTGCAGCACATCCTCCCGCACCAGCAGATCGGTATAGAGCGCCACCGCCTCGCCATTCCCCGGCAGGCCCGCCATGGTCCGGTCGCTGACATGGACGAGGTAGCCGACCCCCCGCACATCGATCAGCACATGGTCCGCGGCGCGGTAGTCCAGCCGCCCGGCGATCCGCCCGATCACGAGGCGACCCGCGCGGCGGCCTTGGCCAGCGCCTTGTCCAGATGTCCCGCCGACTGCAGGTGGTGCGCGTGGCAGATCGCGATCGCCAGCGCATCCGCCGCGTCGGGCCCCGCCAACGCCACGCCCGGCAGCTGCAACCGCACCATGTGGTCGATCTGTGCCTTGGCCGCGTGGCCCACGCCAACCACCGCCTTCTTGACCGCGTTGGGCGCGTATTCGCCCACCTCGATCCCCGCCTGCGCCACGACCAAAAGCGCGATGCCCCGCGCCTGACCCAGCTTCAGCGTACCGACGGCGTCCTTGTTGACGAAGGTCTGCTCCACCGCCGCCCGATCCGGTGCATGGGCGATCATCACGGCGGACAGGCCTTGGTAAAGCGCCAACAGCCGTTCGGCCAGGTTGTCGCCCAGCCCGTGGCAGATGCCGTTCGCGACATGGGTGATCCGGCTGCCCTGTACGTCGACGACACCCCAGCCCATGTTCCGCAACCCCGGATCGATCCCCAATACCCGCATCTCGCCCTCGTTCTTTTCTTGTGATTGCGCCACCGTTAGCACAAAGCGCGAACGCAAACCAAGCGTCCCGTCTCTTGCATCGCCCCGACCGGCCCCCAAGCTGCAGACCAGCCGACATCCACCCTGGACCCCGTTGCCCGGGAATCGCGCCGCCTGCCCGTTTTCATGGCATTCATAAAACGCATAAGGGGTGTGCATTTATCGGGGGTAGTGGCATGGCCCGCGCGGGACTAGGTGGCAGGCATCACCGCAATCGCCGCGGATCGCGGCACAGATATTTTCAGGAGCCATTCCATGGCATCGCTCAATTCGACCCGCATGAACCCCGCCCTGACCGGCGGCATGACGTCCGGGATCTTCACCGCCTTCGTGTCCCGCCTCAGCGCGTGGAACGATGCACGCATCACCCGCAAGTCCCTGTCCCAGCTCTCCGCGCGAGAGCTCGACGATATCGGCCTGTGCTACGGCGACATCAAGGACGTGGCCGCCGGCGGCCTGCGCCGCTGATCGACCAGCCCGACCGAGACATGCAAACGCCGCGCCCGGACCCCTCCGGCGCGGCGTTTCCACGTCTGCCCTTCGGCTCACAAGCAATTTCGCTCGCGACCCCCGTCGCCATGCCCCGAAGTTCCGCAGCTCAGCGCTGCAGCAGCCGGATCACCCCTGCGAGAGCAACGGAGGCCGGGTCCGGCTGCATGACCCAGGCGCCCGCCCGCTCTACCGGGCGACCCGTTTCCAGAATGGCCAGCCTGTCCGCATAAGCCGGCGCGTCGAAGGTGGCCAGCAGATAGGCCTTGAACGCCAGACCGATCAGCAGGGCAAGGCACAGGCCCCGCCACGGAAACACCAGCGTCACGTGCTGCGGGCGCGGCACGATCAGGTTGTTGCTGTCGACGGTCAGGCCGAAGCCGCCAGCCAGCCTGCGTCGCTGCTGCATGATCCGGCCAACGCGGTTTTCGAAAGGCTTGTGTTCCAGTGCCATGGCAGTCCCCGAAGGCCCCCACCTTCTGCATCCGAAACTGAGGTCGAATTGTGGCAATTCCAAGGCACGCCGCATTTTCGTACCGGTTTTCGCCTTATTTGGTTAATGTCAGCGTCGTCCAGTCGACAATGCTGTCCCTTCGGACCTCATTGAAGCCGGCGCGTGCATAAACCGCTGCCACGTCATCCGCCTGTTCGTTCAGGATGCCCGACAGAATCGCCGTGCCGCCGGCCTGTGTGGCCCGTGCCATGTCATCCGCCAGCGCGATCAGCGGCCCCTTGAGGATATTGGCAAAGACCAGATCGAAGGGCGCCGCCGCCGCAAGCTCCGGCGCGTCGAACCCGGCCGCCACGACGCAGCGCACCCGACCGTCCAGTCCGTTCGCCGTCACGTTTGCCGTCGCGACCTCGACCGCCAGCGGATCGATGTCCGACGCGAGCACGACATTGGGGCTGACATGCGCTGCCGCCATCGCCAGCACGGCCGTGCCGCAGCCCACGTCGATCACGTTCTGCGGCACCGTGCCCGCGTCGACCATGCGGTCGAAGGCCAGCAGGCAGCCCAGCGTCGTGCCATGATGACCGGTGCCGAAGGCCATCGCCGCCTCGATCAGCAGCGGCACGCGGCCCGTCGGCACCTTGTCCGCATCGTGGCTGCCGTAGACGAAGAAGCGCCCCGCATCGACCGGCGGCAGGTCGCGCCGCACCTTGGCGACCCAGTCCTCGTCCGGCACATCAGAGACGTTGAAATCCTTGACCCCGTGCACCATGGCCAGCACCGCCAGTCCCGCCCGGTCCGGGGGATCGGTGAAATAGGCCGCCACCTCGAACAGGCCGGACCCGTCCTCCACCTCGAAGACGCCGATGCCCGTGGGCTCCGGCTGCAACGCCTCCAGCGCCGTGGCGAGCCCTTCGGCCACCTCGCGCCCGGTCGTCGTGGTCAATGCGGTGTAGGTTGTCATGGCGCCTGTCTCCTTCGCTGGTCGCCAGTTAGGCGCTGTCCCGCGAGGCGTCAAACGCGAAAGGCCCCGGCGTCCACCGCCGGGGCCTTGCCGGATCAGGCGTTCACGCCGATCGGACAGGTCACACCCGTGCCGCCGATCCCGCAATAGCCGTTCGGGTTCTTCGCCAGATACTGCTGGTGATAGCCTTCCGCGAAGTAGAACTCCGGCGCATCGACGATTTCGGTCGTGATCGCGCCGTAGCCCGCTTGCGTCAGGCGCGGCTGGAACGTCTCGCGGCTGGCCTCCGCCGCTGCCTTCTGCTCCGCGTTCGTGGCATAGATGCCGGACCGGTACTGGGTCCCCGCATCGTTGCCCTGCCGCATGCCCTGCGTCGGGTCGTGGCCTTCCCAGAAGACCTGCAGCAGATCGTCATAGCCGATCTTCGCGGGATCGTAGACGACGCGCACCACCTCGTTGTGACCGGTCTTGCCGGTGCAGACTTCCTCATACGTCGGGTTCGGCGTGTAGCCGCCGGCGTAGCCCACGGCCGTGGTCGTGACGCCGTCCAGCGTCCAGAACATCCGCTCGACGCCCCAGAAACAGCCCATGCCGAAGATCGCCACCGCGTGCCCCTCCGGCACGTCATGGATCGGCGTATCGAGGACGAAGTGCATCTTTTCCGTCGGGATCGCCTGATCGCGGCCCTTCAGGGCATTTTCGGGCGAGACCATTTCCGACTTGGCGCGGGACATGAAGAACATGTGGAAACCTCCTGTGCGGGTTGCCCCCGTCATATAGGCGGTTCGCGCGACAATGCCACGCCCCGGACCGGCTTTGTCACGGGTCCCCTTGCGACCGTCACGCGGGTGTGAGCAACTGCAGCCAGACGGCCACCATCCGCAGGACAGTTCCATGACGATCACGTCGCGTACCGGCACCCACCTTACCGTTCTCGTGATGCTGGGTGTGTCGCACCTGCTGAACGACATGATGCAGTCCCTGATCCCCGCCGCCTACCCGATCCTCAAGGAGGCCTACGCCCTCGACTTCGTGCAGATCGGGATGATCACGCTGACCTTCCAGATCGCGGGCGCCCTGCTGCAGCCTGTCGTCGGCCTGATCACGGACAAGCGCCCCGCCCCCTATTCGCCGGTCGCCGGCATGATGTTTACCCTCTCGGGCCTCGTCTGCCTCGCCTTCGCGCAAAGCTACGCGATGATCCTCGCCTCGGTGGCGCTGATCGGCGTCGGCTCGTCGATCTTCCATCCAGAAGCGACGCGCATGGCCCGCTATGCCGCAGGCAGCCGCCAGGGGCTTGCTCAGGGCATCTTTCAGGTCGGCGGGCAGGCGGGCGGTGCCCTCGGTCCCGTCGCCGCGGCGCTGATCATCGTGCCCTGGGGCCAGCCCAGCCTCGCGGCATTCGCGGTCTTCGCCCTGCTGGCGATGCTGCTGCTGGGCTGGATCGGCAGCCAGCAGCGCAGCATCAGCGCGGCCTTCGCCGCCCGCCGCAAAAGCCAGAGCGACGGCGCGCCGGCCCCATCCCACGGCACACGGACCATCGCGATCAGCCTGATCGTGCTGACCTTCCTGATGTTCACCAAGAATACCTACGGCGAAAGCTTCCGCTCCTTCTATACCTTCTACCTGATCGACCGCTTCGGACTCTCGATCCCGGCCAGTCAGCTGATGCTCTTCGTCTTTCTGCTTGCCGCCGCCGTCGGCGTGCTGGTCGGCGGCATCGTGGGCGACCGGATCGGGCGGCGCCGGATCATCTGGATCTCGGTCCTCGGTCCGCTGCCCCTCACCCTCATGCTGCCCTACGCCGATCTGTTCTGGACGGGCGTGCTGACGGTGATGATCAACCTCGTCATGGCCAGCGCTTTCGCCGCCATCCTGATCTATGCGATGGACCTCCTGCCGGACCGCATCGGGCTGATCGGCGGCCTGTTCTACGGTCTGAATTTCGGCCTCGGCGGCATCGCCGCGGCGATCCTCGGCGTGCTGGCGGAAAGCTACGGCGTCCAGTCGGTCTACCGCATCTGCGCCTTCCTGCCCCTCGCGGGCCTGCTGATCTGGTTCCTGCCCAGAATAGAGGAGCCCCACGGCACCTGAGATCTGACAAGAGGACAGAGGCCGCAGGGGACGGTGGGCGGGGCGCCTTCGGGCGTCAGCCCGAACAGCGTCGTCCCACCGTACCGCTGCACGTCACATGTTTCGTCACTGGACCTCCTCTGCCGTTGCGTCTGATCCGATCCTGCGCCCGAACCCGTTAAAGAACCGTTCAATATGACATAATATGTATCGCATGCGAAACATTTGCATTTTGCAATGTATCTTCGCCCCGCGACGAGGCGTCAGTAAAAGCTCTGGGGATCGATATCGATCGCCATCCTCAGATCGCCGCGCAGCTTGAACTGTCCCGCCCATTCCGCCAGCGCCGCCTGCAGGGGTGCCGACTTTTCCGCCTTCACCAGCAGCCGCACCCGGTGTCGCCCCCGGATCCGGGCGATCGGCGCGGGTGCGGGGCCAAAGACCTGCGCCCCGATCCGCCGCAGTGGCGCATCCGCCCGCGCCAGCGCGGTGCCGAGGTCGAAGACCTCCTGCACGTCCGTCGAACTCAGCACGATCCCGGCCATGCGGCCATAGGGCGGCACCCCCGCCGCCCGCCGCTCGGCCGCCTCGGCGGCCCAGAAGGCTTCCTCGTCGCCCGCAACGATCGACCGGATGACAGCATGCTCCGGCTGGTAGGTCTGCAACAGCGCCTCGCCCGGCGCCTCGGCCCGGCCGGCACGTCCCGCGACCTGCCGCATCAGCTGGAACGTCCGCTCCGCCGCCCGCAGGTCGCTGCCCTGCAACCCAAGGTCCGCGTCGATCACCCCCACCAGCGTCAGCTTGGGAAAGTTGTGCCCCTTCGCCACCAGCTGCGTGCCGATGATGATGTCGGTGCCGCCCGCCGCGATCTCTGCGATATGGGCCTTCATCGCCCGGGCCGAGCCGTAGAGGTCGGAGCTCAGCACCGCGACCCGCGCGTCAGGGAACAGCGCCTGCACCTCCTCGCCCATCCGTTCCACCCCGGGGCCGACGGCGCTCAGCTTGCCTTCGACCTGACAATGGGGGCAGACGGTCGGCATCGGCTTCGTGGCGCCGCACTGGTGGCACATCAGTCGCTTCAGGAAACGGTGCTCCACCATTCGGGCGTCGCAGTCGTCGCAGCCGATCTGGTGCCCGCAGGCGCGGCAGAGCGTGACCGGCGCATAGCCGCGCCGGTTGAGGAACACGAGGCTCTGCTCTCCCTTGTCCAGCCGGTCCCGCATCGCCGCGCGCAGCGTCGGCGACACCCAGCGCCCGCCGGGGAGATCCTCGGTCCGCATGTCGATGGCGGCCATCCGCGGCATCACCGCGGGCCCGAACCGCGAGGTCAGTTCCAGCCGGCGATACTTCCCCGCCTCCACGTTGGCCCAGCTTTCGAGGCTTGGCGTGGCCGAGGCCAGCACCACCTGCGCCCCCGTCCCCGCCGCCCGCAGCACCGCCATGTCGCGCGCGTTGTAAAGCACGCCATCCTCCTGCTTGTAGGAGGTGTCGTGCTCCTCATCCACGACGATCAGGCCCAGGTCGCGGTAGGGCAGGAACAGGGCAGACCGCGCGCCGACGACAAGGTCCGCGTCCCCCTGCCCCACCATGCGCCAGCAGCGCCGCCGTTCTGTCTGGGTCACGCCGGAATGCCACTCCGCCGGGCGCTGCCCGAACCGCGCCTCGACCCGGTCGAGGAACTCTCCGGTCAGCGCGATTTCCGGCAACAGCACCAGCGCCTGCCGTCCGGCCCGCAGGCAGGCGGCGACGGCCTCCAGATACACTTCCGTCTTGCCGGACCCGGTGACGCCCTTCAGCAAGGTGGTGCCATAGGTGCCCGAGGCCACCGCCTCTGCCAGCACCTTGGCTCCCGCCGCCTGATCGGGCGTCAGGTCCTTGCCGCCGTGGCCGGGGTCGAGCCGGGGATAGGGCGTGTCGCGCGGCGCTTCTTCCTCGGACACGGCGCCCAGTTTCACCATGCCCTTGACGACCGAGGTCCCGACCCCCGCCATGTCCGCCAGTTCCTTCAGCGTGAACGACAGCCCGCCGTAGTCGCGCAGGACCTCCAGCACGGCGCGGCGGGCATCGGTCATCCGCTCCGGCTCTGTCGATCCGAGGCGATAGACCTTCCGCGTGCCCGGCGCCTCGCCCAGTCCCGGCGCGCGCGTCGCCAGCCGCAGCATGGCGTCGAGGGGCGTCAGCGTATAGTCGGCCGCGCGGCTCAGGAACGCGCGCATCTCGTCGCGCATCGGCGCCACGTCGAGGACCCGGAAGATCGCCCTGACCTTGGCGTAGTCGTAATCGCCCGCCCCGGGCCCCCAGACCACGCCGAGGATCCGCCGTGGCCCCAGCGGGACTTCGACGAAATCGCCGACGAGGCAACCGTCCTCCGGCGCCCTGTAGTCCAGCACCCGCCCCAGCGGTTGCGTCGTCAGCACGCCGACCAGTTCGCCTGCATTGAAACGGGATTGCGCCATATCGGCCTTTTCAGGGTTACACCCCTCAGGTAGACTCCCCTTATCCGAACGCCAACCCGTCCGGTGCTGCGTCAGCCGAAGTTTTTCCCGCCTCACCCCGCTGCACCCCGGCCAGGCCAACCACTGAACCCCCCGTGCAACAGCCAAGACCCCTTGCACGACCTCTACAATTTACGGGCGAAATCGGGCGAAAGACCTGCTAGCCTGTCACGAAACAAACAAGAGCAGGCACATGAGCAGCACACCCCTGATGGATACCTCCATCCGCGACCGCATCATCGCGGACCCTGAACTTCTGCTGGAGGATCAGGACATCATGCGCGCCCTCGTCGGCGCCAACGACAGCGCAATGGGCGGCAACATCGTCGATCTGCGCGGCATCGCGATGGAACGTCTGGAATCCCGCCTCGACAGGCTGGAGGATACCCACCGCTCGGTCATCGCCGCCGCCTACGAGAACCTTGCCGGCACCAATCAGGTCCACCGCGCCGTGCTGCGCCTGATGGACGCGACCCGGTTCGAGACCTTCCTGCGCGACTTGGCCGGCGATGTGGCCGACACCCTGCGCGTCGACGTGATGCGCCTCGTCCTCGAAAGCGATTCCGATGGCGAGGATCCGGCAATCCGCCAGTTGGGCGAAGTGCTGAGCGTCGGGCGTCCGGGCTTCTGCGACGCCTATATCACCCGGGGCCGCGACATCCCGGTGCGCGCCGTCACCCTGCGGCAGGTCCAGAACCACGGGGCAGAGGTCTACGGCGAGAAATCCGACTACGTCCGGTCGGAGGCCTGCCTGAAGCTCGACCTTGGCACCGGCCGCCTGCCCGGCATGCTGGTCATGGGGTCGGAGGATCCGCACCTGTTCACACCGCAGCAGGGCACGGACCTGCTGACCTTCTTCGGCGGCGTGTTCGAGCGCAGCATGAGGCGCTGGCTGATGGCCGGCGTATGATCGCGCCGCAGCTGACCGATGCGCTGAACGGCTGGCTGGATCACTGCGCCGCGCTGAACGACGCCGCCGAGAACACGATCACCGCCTACCGTGCCGATGTCATGGGTTTCATGGCCTTCATGCAGGTCCACCACGGCGACGCGGTGGGCCTCGGCCCGCTCGCCCGGATCACCACGGGGGACATGCGGGCGTGGATGGCGCACGAGAGGGGCCGTGGCGTCGGCGCCCGGTCGCTGGCGCGCAGCCTGTCGGCGGTCAAGACCTTCTACCGCTGGCTGTCGGACCGCGAGGGGTTCGAACCCACCGCCGTCCTGACCATCCGCAGCCCCAAGTTCACCAAGAAGCTGCCACGCCCGCTGGAGGAGCCCGCCGCCCGCGCGATGATCGACCGCGTCGAATGTCAGGCGAGCGAGCCCTGGGTCGCCGCCCGTGATACCGCCGTCGTCACGGTGCTTTACGGCTGCGGGCTGCGGATTTCCGAGGCGCTGTCGCTGACCACGCGGCAAAGCCCCCTGCCCGCCACCCTTCGGATCACCGGCAAGGGCGGCAAGGACCGCATGGTCCCCGTCATCCCCGCCGCCCGCGACGCCGTCGCAGCCTATGTCCGCCTTTGCCCGCACGACCTGACCGACGGCGGCCCGCTGTTCCGCGGCCAGCGCGGCGGCGCTCTGAACCCAAGGGCGATCCAGAAGGTGATGGAGGTGTCGCGCCTGCAGCTTGGCCTGCCGGCCACCGCCACGCCGCACGCCATGCGCCACAGTTTCGCCACCCACCTGCTGACCGCCGGCGGTGATCTGCGCAGCATCCAGGAACTGCTGGGCCATGCCAGCCTGTCGACGACGCAGGCCTATACCTCCGTCGACGCCGCCCGCCTGATGGAAGTCTACGATGCCGCCCACCCGCGCGCGTAAGCGGGGTCCGTCGCAAAAGGCTCCCCGGCACACAGTCACAACCCTGTCCGCACGCGCGCCAACGCCTCTGCCCGAGGTCACCGCGTCCTCCTCGCATTTTCGAAAAATACTCCCGCCGGAGGCTCCGACCTTCACAATCCGTGCGACCTTCCGCTAACCTGCGCACAGCCCCAGCCGAAAGCGCCCCGATGACGATCTCGCAAAAAGCCCTCGCCGTTCATCTGCTGACCGCAACCGGCGCCGTCTTTGCCATGCTGGCCATGCTGGCGGCGGTGGATCACGAATGGGCGCTGATGTTCCTCTGGCTGGTGGTCGCCTTCTTCGTCGACGGCATCGACGGGCCGCTGGCGCGCCGCTACGACGTGGAGACGAATGCCGCAGAGTTCGACGGCGTGCTGCTCGACCTGATCATCGACTACCTGACCTATGTCTTCATTCCCGCCTACGCGCTTTACGGATCGGGCCTGATGGACGGCTGGTCGGGCTGGGTGGCGATCATCATCATCACCTATGCCTCTGCCATGTATTTCGCCGACACCCGGATGAAGACGACGGACTACAGCTTCTCTGGCTTTCCGGGGTGCTGGAACATGCTGGTTCTGGTGCTTTTCGCGATCGCGCCGGCGTGGTGGGTCTGCCTTGGCCTCGTCGCGGTGCTGGCGGTGACGATGTTCGTGCCGGTCAAATTCGTCCACCCGGTCCGTACGAAGCGCTGGCAGGTCGTGACCCTGCCGATGGCGCTGGCCTGGGTCGTCTTTGCGGGCTGGGCGGCCTGGGTGAATTTCGACCCCGGCAGTTGGGCGCATTACGGGCTGATCGTCACCAGCGTCTACCTGACGCTGGCCGGTGCGGCGCAGCAGGTCGTCTACGGCCGCGACGGCTAGATCCGCGTCAGCACCACGCCCGCCACGATCAGCAGGGCGGCCGCGGCCTTTTGCCGGCCCATCGCCTCGCCGAAGACGCGCCAGCCGATGATGACGGCAAAGAGGATCGAGGTTTCGCGCAGCGCGGCCACAAGAGCGATGGGGGCCTGCGTCATGGCCCAGACGACGATGCCATAGGCCATGAAGGAACAGGCCCCGGCGACCAGACCGATGCCCCAGACCCGCCCCGCACGCGGCACCACCGTCCGGCCCCGCAGGGCGAGGATCACGGGCACGTAGAACACCGCGGCGGCGATCAGCAGCCAGCCGGTATAGCCCACCGGATCGCCGCCGACGCGCGCTCCGATCCCGTCTGTCAGGGTATAGGCCGCGGTGGCGCAGGCGGACCCGGCGGCGAAGGGCAACATGCGACGGCTCTCTCCGCTGTCGAAGACGCCGCGCGCCATGACCGCCAGCCCCGCGCCCAGCAGCAGGACACCCGCCACCTCTGTCCCCGACACGGCGTCGAGGGCGAAGATCAGGCTGACCGCCAGCACGATCATCGGCGCCCCGCCGCGGGCCAGAGGATAGACGCGGCTGAGGTCGCCCTGTTCGTAGGCATAGGCGAGGAAGAGCTGGTAGGCCGTATGGATCGCGCCGGAGGCGATGATCCAGACCCAGACCTCGCCCCCCGGCCAGGGGCGGGTGGCGACGACGCAAAGTCCGGTCAGGGCGTTGCCCAGCGTCAGGACCAGCATCGCGGTCTGCTTGTCGGTCCCGCTGCGGATCAGCGCGTTCCAGACCGCATGCAGGACGGCCGCGGCCAGCACTGCGAAGAAGACTGTCAATGTCATATCAGCAGGCCCGCCGCTCCTTCCAGCCGCAGCAGGGCGACCTTGTCCTCGACCCCGCGGGGGCCGGAAAAGCCGCCGAGCCCCTGCGCCCCCAGCACCCGGTGGCAGGGGATGAGGACCGGGATCGGGTTGGCACCGCAGGCCTGACCGATGGCCTGCGCGCTGACGGCCAAGCCCGCGGCAAGATCGCCGTAGGTGCGCGTCTGGCCGTAGGGGATCCGGGTCAGAGCGGTGAGGAAGGCGCGCTGGAATGCGCTGCCGGTGATCGCGAGCGGCACCGTGAAGGCGGTCAGCCGACCCGCGAAATAGGCCGCGAGTTCGGTGCGCAAGAGGTCTGCCAAGGCCCCCTCGGTCAGGGTGCCCGGCCCCCAGCGCAGGCGGGTGATGCAACCATCCTTTGCGTCGGCGCCCAGCGGGCCGAGGGGGCTGTCGTGCAGGATCGTGGCGGTCATGGCGGCGTCCGGGGATCGTGGCGGTCATCCGGCCGGCCGGATCATCCGCCGTCGTCGCTGCCCGTGTGGTCGCGCACCGGGTTACGCGCAGGCAGGGCGGATGACAAGCACCTGCCCTGCCTGCGCGTCACTGGTCGACGGTGACCTGCACCGACTGGTTCTGCAGGCTGACCGGCCCGAAGCTGGAGAAGAACGAAACCTCTGCCGCGTCGAGGCCGACGCCGATCCGGGCGATCTGGTTCGCCGCGGCCATGCCCGTCGCATCGACGAGGTGCCACGTACCGTCGAGGTAGACCTCTGCCACCGCGTGGAAGTCCTGCGGCGTGACGTAGGGGGCATAGACGCTGACGAAGCGGGCCGGAATCGCCGAGGCGCGGGCCAGCGCGATCATGACGTGGGCATAGTCGCGGCAGACGCCCTGACGCTGCACGAAGGTGTCGAGCGCGGTGGTCTGGCCGTTGCTGGACCCGGGCACGTAGCTGAACCGTTCGAAGATCCAGTCGCGCATCTGCGCGATGCGCGCGCCGCCGCTGCTGTCGCCGAATTCGGCGGCGACGAAGTTCTGCAGCTCATCCGACTGGCAATAGCGCGAGGGCATCAGGTAGCGGACCGCATCGCTGGGCAACTGGTGGGGCGGCACCGCGGGCAGCAGTGCGATGTCGAGCGCGGGGCGGTCGACCTCGACCCGCGCGGTGTAGTTGCAGGCGAAATCCTTCTCCACCCGCAGCAGCCTGCGCTCGCCCAGCCCCTCCTCTGCCGAGACGGTGGCGTGGTGCAGCGTGTCGCTGATCGCGATATCGTCGTGGATCACCCGCTGGTCGGCGAAGCTGGGCACGGTGATCTGCAAGATGATGTCGGTGGGGGCCTGCACCGCGTAACGCAGCTGGACGCCGATCTGAAGCAACATGGGGTCATCCTTGAATGGCGGGTCTGGCGGCCCCTGCGCGCCGCGACATGCGGACGGTCGCAAACACCGCAGGATGCGGATTGTTCCGCACCCCCGTGCCGTCGCCGGTGCCGGGGCGCCGGTTGCGGGGCGGGATGCCTTCGGCGAAGTTCCGGGGTCAGGCGAATTTGGGGCGCGGCGCCGCGGGGGGCGGGGCCGCGCCCCTTGCGTCACTTGATGATCGTTTCAGGGCCCATGACCGAATTCGGCAGATAGGTGGAAATGATCGGGATGTAGGTGATCATGATGAGGAAGACGAAGAGCACGGCCAGGAACGGCAGGGCGGCGCGCACGACGGCCATCATCGGCATGTTCGCCACGCCCGAGGTCACGAAGAGGTTCAGGCCGACGGGCGGCGTGATCATCCCGATTTCCATGTTCACCACCATGATGATGCCAAGGTGGATCGGGTCGATGCCGAGCGTGATCGCGATCGGGAAGACCAGCGGGGCGACGATGACGATCAGGCCAGAGGGTTCCATGAACTGTCCGCCGATCAGCAGAATCACGTTCACCACGATCAGGAAGGTGATCGGCCCCAGCCCCGCGCCCAGCAGGGCGTTTGCGATGTGCTGCGGCACCTGTTCGTCGGTCAGCACATGCTTGAGGATCAACGCGTTTGCGATGATGAACATCAGCGTGACGGTCAGCTTGGCGCTTTCGAACAGGGTCGCGCGGGTGTCGCGGTGGAAGAACGCGGTGACGATCGCCACCGGCTTGCGCCAGAGCGGCAGCGGGCGCTGGCCCGGCCCCTGCGACAGGGGCCCCATGTCGCGATAGATGAAGGAGGCCACGAGGAAGGCGTAGACGGCGGCGACGGCGGCGGCCTCTGTCGGGGTGAAGGCGCCGCTTTGCCAATAGATGCCGAAGGGAGAGAGGCTGATCCAGGGGTGACCGTAGATGCCACCCATGATGATGACGATCAGCCCAAGGCCCCAGAGCGAATCGCGAAAGCTGTCACCGACCTCGCCCCAGCCGACCCATTCGCCGGCGGGCATGTTCTTGACCTTGGCCATGACGTAGATCGTGATCATCAGCATGACACCGGCCAGCAGGCCGGGAATCACGCCCGCAAGGAACATCCGCCCGACGCTGACGTCGGTGGCGGAGGCATAGACGACCATCACGATCGACGGCGGGATCAGGATGCCGAGCGTGCCTGCGTTGCAGATCACGCCGGCGGCGAAGTCCTTGGTATAGCCGGCCTTGGTCATCGCCGCGATCACGATGGAGCCGATGGCGACCACGGTGGCGGGGGATGAGCCGGAGAGGGCGGCGAAGATCATGCAGGCCAGAACGCCCGCGATGGCGAGGCCGCCCTGCAGGTGGCCGACGCAAGCGATGGCGAAGCGGATGATGCGTTTCGCGACGCCGCCCGTGGACATGAAGGACGAGGCGAGGATGAAGAAGGGGATCGCCAGCAGCGTGTAGTGCCCGGCCATCGCCTGATAGATCGCCTGCGCCACGGCGGCGAGGGAGGTTTCAGAGAACCACAGCTGGAACAGGATCGAGGCGAGGCCCAGCGACACGGCGATGGGCATGCCGATCAGCAGGAAGCCGACGATCAGGACGAAGAGGAGGAGGACTTCCATGGATCAGTTATCCCTGTTCAGAAGGGCGGCCTCGGCCACGGCGTCTTCGGCTTCATGGCTGACGATCAGGCTGGGCGACCGGTCGGTCCAGATCCGCCAGACCGCCTGCACGACGCGGAACAGGATCAGCAGGGCGGCGACCGGCAGCATGGTGTAGGGCACCAGCCGCGGCATCTTGGCGTATTCGTCGGTCAGGATCTGGCCGCCCTGTTCGTAGGAGTTGAAGGTCGTTTCCAGCCAGGCCTTGAACCATTCGAAGGGGATCGGGATCTGGTCGGTTTCGAAATAGCTTTGGCTGCGGGCGGAGGAATCGAATCCGGTGGGGAACCAGCGTCCCGACGTCGGGGCCATGTCCGCGAAGGGCGCCCAGTAGTCATAGGCCCCTTTCAGGAACAGCAGCGCGTAGAGAATGCAAAGCACGCCCGCGATCAGGGCCACGGCCTTGCGCGGCCCCGGCGACAGCAGGTTGGTGACGGCGTCGACGCCCAGATGCGCGGTGACCTTGAAGGCATAGGCGATGCCGAAGAGCACCAGCCATGCAAAGAGGGTCAGCACGACTTCAAGGCTCCAGATGATGGAGTGGTTGAAGCCGTAGCGCAGGACCACGTTGACGAAGGTCAGAAGGGTCATCACGCCCAGAAGGGCCGAAATGATGGTTTCCTCGATGCCGTTGACGAAGGCCCCGACCGGTCCCCGCGCCTCGTAATGCTGGCTCATCTGCCCCGCCCCCGCTGGTGTGATGGTGAAACGGCCCGGACGCGAGGTCCGGGCCGTGGCGTGTGCCGCAGGTCCGGCGCCGCGCGCCGGGCCTGCGTCGGATTACATGCTTTCGTTGATCTTCTGGGCGGCGTCGATGTTCTCTTGTCCGACTTCGTCGGCGAACTGCGACCACACCGGCTTCATCACGTCGACCCAGGCCTGACGCTGTTCCGGCGTCAGTTCGACGATCTTGCTGCCGGCGTCGAGGATCGCCTGACGGGCTTCGAGGTCGACCTGCGTCACGGCGGCGTTCCGTTCCGTCGTCACTTCGTTCAGGATGGTCAGGAACTGGTCCTTCACCGCCGGATCGAGGCTGTCGAGGAAGTCGGTCGAGGTCACGACCATGTAGTCGATGATGCCGTGGTTGGTTTCGGTGATGCCGTCCTGCACTTCGAAGAACTTCTGGCCGTAGATGTTGGACCAGGTGTTTTCCTGACCGTCGACGACGCCGGTCTGCAGCGCGCCGTAGACTTCCGAGAAGGCCATCGGCTGCGGGCTGGCGTTCAGCGCCTTGAACTGGGCGACCAGCACGTCGGAGGGCTGCACCCGGAACTTGAGGCCGGCGGCGTCGGTGGGTTCGATCAGGGGCTTGTTGGCCGAGATCTGCTTCATGCCGTTGTGCCAGTAGCCCAGACCCTGCAGGCCGCGGCGCTGCATCATGTCGAGCATGCCCTGACCGGTGTCGGACGCCTGGAAGGCGTCGACGGCGTCGATGTTCTTGAACATGAAGGGCAGGTCGAACAGGCGGTAGGCCTTGGTGATGCTTTCGAACAGCGACAGGGAGGGGGCGGCCAGCTGGACGTCGCCGCGCAACAGCGCCTCGATCACCTGCTCGTCGGTGTAGAGCGTGGAGTTCGGAAAGACCTCCATGCACATGGTGCCGTTCATCTCTTCGTTGACGCGGTCCATCAGCAGCTGGGCGGCGATGCCCTTGGGGTGCTTGTCGGTGTTGGTGACGTGGCTGAACTTGACGACGGTCTCGCCCGCGTCGCAGCCCGTGCCCTGCGCCAGTGTCGCGGTCGCCGCGACGGACATCGCCGCTGCCAGGGCTGCGGTTTTCAGGAAAGTCATGCTGTCTCCTCCCAGAGATCGGTTTTGTTGTTCGGACGGGTGCCGAAATGGTTGAACCGTCCTACACCATTGTCCGGGTCAGACAAGGCGATTTCCATACGTCTGATCACAATCTCGCGCAATTTTGCTGCGCGAACAGAGGGGTCGGGCGTCATTGGCGCGATCACGGGGCAGAGGGTCCGTCGTCGCGGGGCGGGGCAAGGCCGGTGATCGCGCGCAGCCGTGCTGCGGCCGTGTCAAGGCTGGCGATGGCCGCGTCGGCCCCGCAGAGCGCGGCCACGTCCGGCGCGTCGAGGATCTTGCCCGCGACCACGAGGGGCGCGACGGGGGCCGCGATGCGCAGGCCGATGACCAGACGGGTCAGGGTCGCGATGTCGCGGATCGCATTTGCGACGATCACCACGGCGGCGAAGCGGGTCGTATCGGCGCGCCCCACGATGCTGTCGTGATCCTCTCCGACCGCGAGATCGACGTCCCAGCCGTCGCGACGGAAGAGGTCGGCCGCCATCTCGCTGGCCAATGTATGCGAATCGCCGGGCAGCACGGCCAGCAGGATGCGGCGGCTGTCGGCGGGCTGGGGGCCGTCGCGGTCGAGCACGTAGCGCAATCCCCGGATGATCCGGAACAGGCGGCCGGAGGCCATCGTGACCTCTGCGAAGGAGATCTCGTCCTCTTCCCACTGCTCGCCCAGATGACGGGCGGCGGCGGCGATGTAGGACAGGTAGATCGTGTGGGCCGAGCTGCCGGCGCGGCGCAGGTTGCGGATGAAACGCTCGGCGGGGTCATCGTCCGCGGCGGTCAGGGTGCTGCAGAACCGGATGATGTCCGCCCGGGTCGGCCCGTCTGTCCCGGCGCCGTAGCGCGGCAGACGGAAGGCGAGGCGGCGCACGACCTCTTGCGCCACGTGGCTGACGGCATCTTCGGGAAGATGGGTCTGCAATCGCTCGAACTGCAGATGCGCCTGCACCCAGGCCGCCCGATCCAGATCGTCCTTGTCGCGTTGCTGACGTGCCATGTGACGGCCCCCGTCCCGATGCCCCCCCCGACCGTGTCCCGCAGGCAAGGGCGTGGCAGCGCCCGTCGGTATTCGATCGTATGCACAGGCTAGCATCACAAATCCGGGCGGGGGTGCGTCAGAACGTCGCAACCGGGGTTGCGATGGTGCGCGATCGGACCGATGGTGCCGCCCATGCAGATCATCAGCCAGAGCCCGACAGACCCCGCCTTCGTGCAGGACCCCTATGCCACCTATGCCCGCATGCGGGCCGCGGGGCCGCTGGTCCGGTGGGCGGACTACGACATGGCCTGCGCCACGGATCATGCGACGGTCAGCGCGGTGCTGCGCGACAGGCGGATGGGCCGGCAGGTGCCGGCGGAACTGGCCCCTGCCCCGGACCCGGCGCGGGCGGGCTTCGACGCCGTCGAGGCGCATTCGATGCTGGAACTGGACGGCGCGCACCACGCGCGGCTGCGCGGGGCGGTGCTGCGGTCCTTTACCAGCCGCAGCATCGCGGCGCTGGCACCCGGCATCCGGGCACTGTGCCACGCCCGGATCGATGCATTCCCGGCGGAGGATTTCGATCTGCTGGACGCCTATGCGCGCCCCGTGCCGGTGATCACCATCGCCCGCCTGCTGGGCGTGCCGGACGCGGCGGCAGACGACCTGCTGCGCTGGTCGAACGCGATGGTCGCGATGTATCAGGCCCGCCTCACCCCGGCGATCATGGCCGAGGCGGAGGCGGCGACGGCCGCTTTCTGCGCCTTCCTGCGCGCTCATCTGGCGATGAAGCGGCAGGCGCCGGTCGACGACCTGATCTCGACCCTGATCGCGGCGGAGATGCCGGAGGTGGACCTGCTGAGCACCTGCATCCTGCTGCTGAACGCGGGCCACGAGGCGACGGTGCACACATTGGGCAATGGCGTGGCCCTGATGCTGGCCGCGGGGGTGCGGCGGTCCGATCCGGCGGCGGTCGAGGAGGTCATGCGCCTCGATCCGCCGCTGCACATGTTCACCCGCTGGGTGCTGGAGGATTGCGAGGTCGCGGGCGAAACCTTTCGGCGCGGCGACCGGATCGCCTGTCTGCTGGGGTCTGCGAACCGCGACGAAACGGTCTGGGACCGGGCGGATATCTTCGATCCCGACCGGACCGGGCCCGCGCATGTGGCCTTCGGCGGCGGCGCGCACTTCTGCGTCGGGGCGCCGCTGGCGCGGATGGAACTGCAGATCGCGCTGGAGGTGCTGTGGGAGCGGTGCCCCGGCCTCATGCTGGCAGAGCCGCCGGTCTACGCGGATGTCTATCATTTCCACGGGCTGGAGCGGTTGAGGGTGCAGGACGCCTCCCGCGGGGGAGTATTTTGAAAAAAGCGAGGACGGGCGAGCGGGGCGGCGTCAGAGCGGCAGGGCGACGGTGGACTTGATCTCCTCCATCGAGAGGAGGGCGGTGACGTTGTGGACCTTCACCTCTGAAATGAGGGCCTGGTAGAAGGTGTCGTAAGCGCGGGCATTGGCGACGCGGACCTTGAGGATGTAATCGATGTCGCCGGCGAGGCGGTGCGCCTCCTGCACCTCTGGCCGCGATTTCAGGGCCTTGAGGAAGCGCTGCTGCCAGTCGGCGTCGTGTTCAGAGGTGCGGATCAGGACAAAGAAGCAGGCGTCGAAGCCCAGCGCCTCGGCGTCGAGGATGACGGTGGTCTGGCCGATCACGCCGGCGGCGCGCAGCTTGCGGATGCGATTCCAGACCGGGGTCTTGGAAGAGCCGACCTCTGCCGCGATGTCGTCGAGGGAGCGGCTGGCGTCGCGCTGCAGGGCCGCGAGAATCTTCCGATCCGTGTCGTCGATGCGGACTGGCATTTCGGTTTTCCCCCGTGTGATGGAACAATGGTTCCCTTCGTCGTTCTGCGTGGAACGCGTGTCCTTATCTAGCGGCACCCGTGGTCAAAAACCAGAACAATGTTCTATATGGAAGGGCAGCAAGGGAGCCTTCGGTATGGATCATTTTCCAGTCTTCATGGCAGTCGCGGGGCGGCGGATCGTGGTGTCCGGTGGCGGCGAGGCGGCGCTGGCCAAGCTGCGGCTGATCCTGAAGACGACCGCCCATGTGACGGTGGTGGCGGCAGAGGCCGCGCCGGAGATCCGGCGCTGGGCCGCAGAAGGCCGGCTGCGGCTGATCCCCCGCGCGATGGAGCCGGGCGATGCGATGTGCGCCGTGCTGTTCTACGCCGCGAACGAGGATGACGCCGAGGATGCCCGCGTGGCGCGGCTGGCGCATCGCGACGGGGCGCGGGTGAACATCGTCGATAACCTGCTGGACAGCCAGTTCATCACGCCGGCCATCGTCGACCGTGACCCGGTGGTCATCGCCATCGGGACGGAAGGCGCCGCGCCGGTGCTGGCGCGGCGGATCAAGCGCGATCTGGAAGAGCGGCTTCCCGCGAGCCTTGGCCTGCTGGCGCGGATCGGCAAGACCTTTCGCGCCGCCGCCGACGTGCTGCCGATGGGTGTCGTGCGGCGCGATTTCTGGACGGCGTTCTACGACCGTGTCGGACCGCAGGCGGTGGAGAGCGACGGTGAGGCGGCCGTGATCCCGGCGCTGGAGACTTTGCTGGACGAGACGTTGCGGGCCACCGGCAAGGCCGGCCATGTCGATCTGGTGGGCGCAGGTCCGGGCGATCCCGAGCTGCTGACCCTGAAGGCGCGCAAGGCGCTGGATGTGGCCGACGTGGTGATCCACGACCGGCTGGTGAGCCGCGAGATCCTTGAACTGGCGCGGCGCGAGGCGGTGATGATCGATGCCGGCAAGGAAGGGTTCGGCGCCGCGATGGCACAGGCCGACATCGATGCGCTGATCGTGGAACATGCACTGAAGGGCGCCCATGTGGTGCGGCTGAAGGCGGGCGATCCGACGGTCTTTGGCCGGCTGGACGAGGAGATCGACGCGCTGGCCGCGGCGGGCGTGTCGTGGCGCATCGTGCCGGGCATCACGGCGGCGAGTGCTGCCGTGGCGAGCATCGGGCAGAGCCTGACGAAGCGCGGGCGCAACTCTGCGGTGCGGTTCATGACGGGGCACGACACGAAAGGTTTTGCCGATCACGACTGGAAGGTGCTGGCGCGTCCCGGCGAGGTCGCGGCGATCTACATGGGCAAGCGCGCGGCGCGGTTCATTCAGGGGCGGCTGCTGATGCACGGGGCGGACCCCATGACGCCGGTGACGGTGATCGAGAACGCCTCTCGGCTCGATCAGCGGGTGCTGGCGACGACGCTGGCGGAGCTGGAGCCGACGTTGAGCGAGGCGGGCCTGACCGGCCCTGCCCTGACCTTTCTGGGCCTTGCCCCGCGCGACGCGGTGGCGGCCACGCAGACCATGAACATCGAGGAGTTTGCCTGATGGCGAAAGCATTCACACCCAAGGTCGTCACGGCGAATGCGCTGCTGGAAGGCGACGCGGTCTGGCTGACCGAGGACGACCGCTGGACCCGGGACATCGCGGAAGCGGAGCTGCTGACCGACGAGGCCCACGCGGAGCTGCGCCTGATGGAGGCGCAGTGGCGGCAGGACGAGATCGCGGGCGCCTACCTCGCCGATGCGAAGGCGTCCGACCACGGGCCGGTGCCCACGCATTTCCGCGAGGAATTCCGCACGCGCGGCCCGTCCAACTATTTCCACGGCAAGCAGACGGAGGCTTGAACCATGTATAGCTATAGCGAGTTCGACGAAGCCTTCGTGCGCGAGCGGGTCAGCCAGTTCCGCGGGCAGGTGGAACGCCGTGTCGACGGCAGCCTGACCGAGGACGAGTTCAAGCCGCTGCGGCTGATGAACGGCCTGTACCTGCAGCTGCACGCCTACATGCTGCGCGTGGCGATCCCCTACGGCACGTTGAACAGCCGCCAGATGCGCCAGCTGGCGATGATCGCCGAGCGCTGGGACAAGGGTTATGGCCATTTCACCACGCGCCAGAACATCCAGTACAACTGGCCGAAGCTGCCGGACGTGCCGGATATCCTCGAAGCGCTGGCGGACGTCGAGATGCACGCGATCCAGACCAGCGGCAACACGATCCGCAACGTGACGGCGGACCATTTCGCCGGCGCCGCCGCGGATGAGGTGGCGGACCCGCGTCCCTACGCTGAGTTGCTGCGCCAGTGGTCCACCGACCACCCGGAGTTCCAGTTCCTGCCGCGCAAGTTCAAGATCGCCGTGACCGGGTCCGAACAGGACCGCGCCGTGATCGCGTCCCACGACATCGGCCTGCAACTGGTCGAGAGCAACGGCAAGCGGGGCTTCCGCGTGCTGGTCGGCGGCGGCCTTGGCCGCACGCCGATGATCGGCAAGGAGATCAGCCCCTTCGTGGCCGAAGCCGACCTGCTGCCCTATTGCGAGGCGATCGTGTCGGTGTGGAACCTGCTGGGCCGGCGCGACAACAAGTACAAGGCCCGTATCAAGATCACCGTCCACGAGCACGGAATCGAGGATATCCGGGCCCGGGTGGAAGAGCGCTTTGCGCAGGTCAGGCCGACGTTTGCCGGTGTCGATCAGGCGCTGCTGGCGGACATCAAGGCCGCCTTCGCGCCGCCGGTGTTCAAGACGGCCTCCGTCGACGGTTATGCAGCCGCGCGTGCGGCGAACCCGGCCTTCCGGTCGTGGTCGGACACCAACCTGACGGCGCACGCGAACCCGGACTACGCCATCGTCAGCATCTCGCTGAAGAAACAGGGCGCGACGCCCGGCGACGCCTCTGCCGATCAGATGCGGGTGATGGCGGACCTGGCGGAGCGGTTCGGCCACGACGAGCTGCGGATCAGCCACGAGCAGAACGTGATCCTGCCGCATGTCCACAAGGGCGATCTGGCGGCGGTCTATGCGGCCCTGCGGGAGGCCGATCTGGCGACGGCGAACATCGGGCTGATTTCCGACATCATCGCCTGCCCCGGCATGGACTACTGCGCGCTGGCGACGGCGCGGTCGATCCCGATTGCACAGCAGATCGCACTGCGCTTCGACGAACTGAAGCTGGAGCATGACGTGGGGCCGCTGAAGATCAAGATCTCTGGCTGCATCAATGCCTGCGGGCACCACCACGTCGGTCACATCGGCATCCTCGGGCTGGATCGCGCGGGGGTCGAGAACTATCAGGTCACGCTGGGCGGCGACGGCACGCAGGACGCGGCCATCGGCGAACGCGCGGGACCGGGGTTCAGCGCAGAAGAGATCCTGCCCGCCATCGAGCGGCTGGTGCTGGGCTACCTCGACCTGCGATCGGACCCCGAGGAGACGTTCCTGCAGACCTACCGCAGGCTGGGGATGGACCCGTTCAAGGCCGTCCTTTATCCGGACAAGGAAGGGGCACGTAATGCCGCTTGACGATATACAAGGCCGCGCCGATGCGCTGAACGAGGCCTACCGGCATCATTCGGCCCATGCGGTGCTGGAACGGGCGCTGAAGGACCCGGACGTGGGGCCGCTGGCGCTGGTCAGTTCCTTCGGGGCGGAATCCGTGGCGCTGTTGCACCTCGTGTCGATGATCGACCGCAGCACGCCGGTCCTGTTCCTCGACACCGAAATGTTGTTCGCGGAAACGCTGACCTATCAGATGGAGGTGGCCGAGCGGCTGAACCTGCGCGACGTGCGGGTGCTGCACCCGGACCGTCAGGAGGTCTTCGAGCAGGACAACGAGGGGCTGCTGCATCTGGCCGATCCCGACAGCTGCTGCGCGTTGCGCAAGTCTCTGCCGCTGCAACGGGCGCTGATGCCTTTCGATGGCTGGATCACCGGACGCAAGCAATATCAGGGCGGCAAGCGCGCGGCCCTGCCGTTCTTCGAGGCGGATGGCACGCACCTGAAGGTAAACCCGCTGGCGCATTGGGACCGGCAGGACGTGCAGGACTACATGACCGAGAACCGCCTGCCGCGGCATCCGCTGGTGGCGCAGGGGTATCCGTCGATCGGCTGCGCGCCCTGCACGACACGGGTGGCGCCGGGCGAGGACCCGCGGGCCGGCCGCTGGCGCAATCAGGAAAAGACCGAATGCGGCATCCATTTCGTGAACGGCAAGATGGTCCGGATCCCGGCGCCGGAGGCGAAAGTCGGATGAGTTTATCCTGCCAAACGAACAGGGGCCTGTGCGCCCGGAGGACGACATGAGCGTGATTGTGACAGATGCCGGCTTTGCGGCCGATGATTTCGACGGCGGCTTCGTGCCGCTGGACGAGGTGGCGCTGGACGTGCCGGGGGCGGTCGACGTGCCCTCTGACGCGGAACCGGACGCGGTGCGCACCGTAATGCAGGCACCGATGATCCGCATCGCCTTTCCCAGCTTTTCCGACGGGCGCGGGTTCACCCTGGCCGCGATCCTGCGGCGGGCGGGCTATCAGGGCCGGCTGCGGGCCCGGGGCCATGTCATCGCGGACCAGTACGCGATGGCGCGGCGGTCGGGCTTCGACGAGGTCGAGATCGACGACGATCTGGCCGCGCGCCAGCCCGAGGACCAGTGGCTGGCCCGCGCCGACTGGCGTGCCCACGACTATCAGGCGCGGATGCGCGGCTGACTTCCCTTTCCTTGACGAACCGAAGGCGTGGCGTCACAACCGCCGCGATGAATGACATGACAGAGCAACGCCCCGTGACCGACACCGCAGCCCAGCCCGTGCTGCCCGACGCGCAGACGGTGACGTCCGTGACGCATTACACCGACCGGCTGTTTTCCTTCCGCGTGACGCGCCCCGCGTCCCTGCGGTTCCGGTCCGGCGAATTCGTGATGATCGGCCTGATGGGGGATCCGGACCCCAGGACCGGGCGGCAGAAGCCGCTGCTGCGGGCCTATTCCATCGCCTCGCCGTCCTGGGACGAAGAGCTGGAGTTCTACTCGATCAAGGTCGAGGACGGGCCGCTGACCAGCAAATTGCAGCACATCGCGGTGGGCGACCAGATCATCCTGAAGCCCAAGCCCGTGGGCACGCTGGTGCATGACGCTCTTCTGCCGGGCAAGCGGCTCTACTTCTTCTCGACCGGGACGGGGTTCGCCCCCTTCGCGTCGCTGCTGCGCGAGCCCGAGACCTTTGAGAATTACGACGAGGTCATCGTGACCCATACCTGCCGCGACGTGGCAGAGCTGACCTATGGCGCCAACCTGATCGCGGACATCACGTCCGACGAGATGATGATCGAGCTGCTGGGCGAGGAGAACCTCGCCAAGATCCGCTATTACCCCACCACCACGCGCGAGAAGAGCGCGAAGATGGGCCGGATCACCACGCTGATCGAAAGCGGCGAGCTGTTCACCGATCTGGGCGTGCCGCCGCTGGACCCGGCGACGGACCGGGCGATGGTCTGCGGGTCGCTGGCCTTCAACAAGGACATCGCCGCCCTGCTGGAGGCGGCCGGCCTGCACGAGGGCGCCAATTCGGAGCCCGGCGAGTTCGTGATCGAAAAGGCTTTCGTCGGCTGACGCGACGGCCCGCCGAAGACGGCGAAGGCGCATCCCTTGGGGGTGCGCCTTTTGCATTTTGCGCTAGCTTGGGCGTGACGCGTACGAAAGGACGGAATCATGGATGACGTGACGGGTGGATGCCTGTGCGGACAGGTGCGGCTGACCGCGCGGGGCGCGCCGGACCGGGTGGCGGTGTGCCATTGCCTCGACTGCCGCAAGCATCACGGGGCGGTGTTCTATGCCGCCGCGATCTTTCCCGCCGCCGCCGTGACCGTCAGCGGTGAGACCGGCGACTACAAGGGAAGGGCCTTCTGCCCGACCTGCGGATCGTCGGTCCTTGCGCGCGCAGGCGCAGAGGTCGAGGTCTATCTGGGCACGCTGGACGCGCCGGACCGGTTCGTGCCGGACTACGAAAGCTGGGTTGTCCGCCGCGAGGGCTGGCTGCCCGCCTTCACAGGCACCGTCCTTCACGATCACGACCGGCCCGGCGACTGATCGGCCATGCGGGCCCCCGCGTCGGGCGTCGCCTGCCGCCGCGGTCTCTCTGTCTTTGAAATATCCCCGCCGGAGGCTCTGCAGCCTGCAAGGACGCCTGAATGCCAGATGGTCAACCGCGACAGGCGCAACCGGGCGTCGGGCATGTCGTGCGGGCCCCATGGGGCCCGCTCCGCTGTTTCACGGTCGCGGACGCCGGACTCAGAGGCCCATCGCCTCGCGCAGGCGGGTGATCGTGGCCGGCAGCAGCTCGGGGTTTTCGCGGGCGTCGCGGACGGCGGCAGTCAGGGTCGTCTTCTGCACGACCGACAGGTCGCTGTCGGCGATCCGGGCGATGACCGCGTCGGCGTTGAAGCCTTCCTGTGTCAGCAGGGTGGGCAGGGCGACATCGGCCGCGGCCTCTGCCCCGGCGCCGGGCGTCATCGTGCCGGCCGCGTCCACCGTCGCATCCACCGATCCTCCGGAGGTCGGCGCTTCGGTTGCTGCGGGCGCGGGCGCGGTCGAATCGGACGGGGGTGTGTCAGCTGCGGCGGCCTCCGGTGCGGCGGCATCGGTCGCGGGCGTGTCCGATGCGGCGCTGTCGGTCGCGTCCGGGGCAGCTTCGGCCTCTGGGTTGTCCGTTGCCTGTGGCGCGGGGGCGGCGGTCGCGGTGTCGTCCTCCTCGGCCGGGGTATCGGCGGCAGGCACGGCCTCGTCCGGCGCGGCTTCGGCGGCGGCGTCATCGGCGGGGTCGGGCGCCACAGCGTCGGGCGCCGTGGCCGCTTCGGCGGCGGGCGCCGCTGCGCCGGTGTCGATCCCGGTCGCGCCAAGGCTGTCGGCGCCGGTGACGATGGCATGCGGGTCGCGACCGTTGACCGCATATTGATAGCCGAAATACCCCAGAATCGCGGCGATCACGATGATGACGATGGCGCGCATGACAGTCTCCTCTCGATCCGGCGGCCGAAATCGCCGCCTTGTCCGTTCAGATGCGGTCGCCCTGCCCCCGCGTCAACCCAAAGCGGGACATCCGGACCCTTTTCCGCCGGTCCCGCCCCGATTTGCGCCTTGAAGAGACGTGGCCTTGGCATTAGGTTCCCATCACCCATTTCAATGATCAAAGGATCAAGACCATAGGACGCAGACCCCACAACGCACCCCCCGTGCGTGAGACCGGCCCCCGCATCAACGAACGCATCCGCGGCGGAGATATCCGCCTGATCGGCGCTGAAGGCGAGAACGTGGGTGTCGTCAGCCCCGAGCGGGCGATGCAGATGGCAGAGGAGGCAGGCCTCGACCTGGTCGAGATCTCGCCCAATGCGTCTCCGCCCGTCTGCAAGATCATGGACTTCGGCAAGTACAAGTACGAGACCCAGAAGAAAGAGAACGAAGCCCGCAAGAAGCAGAAGATCATCGAGATCAAGGAAATCAAGTTCCGTCCGAATACGGACAGCAATGATTACGATGTGAAGATGCGCAACGTCTTCAAGTTCCTCGAAGCCGGCGACAAGGTGAAGATCACCCTGCGCTTCCGCGGCCGCGAGATGGCGCACCAGGAACTGGGACGGCAGTTGCTGGAACGCGTGGCAGAGGACACCAAGGAGCACGGCAAGGTCGAGAACTTCCCCAAGATGGAAGGCCGCCAGATGGTCATGCTGATCGGGCCGCTGCCGAAGTAGGTCTGCCATTCCGATTTGATCAAGCGGCCCCGAGGTGATCCTCGGGGCCGTTGTCGTTTGCACAGTCCAGTCTTGGCGGATGAGGGTTAGGGTCGGACCTCGCCCTGCTCCGTGCCGTCCCAGTAGGTGATGCGGTCGGCGTCGACGCGGATCATGATCATGCCGGGGGTGTCGATGCCATCCTTGAACCAGTATTCCAGTTCGGGGACCCAGTGTTCCTCGAACGTGGCGCGGTCGTCGATCAGCTGCGCACGTCCCTGCACGTGGATCATCACGCCCGGTTTGCCGACGAGGCCCATGACCCCGCCGGTCCCCTGAAAGGACAGGCCGATCCGGTCGTCGGCGCGCAGGTCGCGGATCTTGCGGCTGTCCTCGTGGCTGTAGAACCAGCTTTGACCACGGTATTCCACGTCGCCGTTCGAGCTCATCGGACGGGCGGCGATGCGGCCGTCCTCGCTGTGGGTCTCCATCATGCAGAAGTCGATCTTCGCCATCTGGTCGGCGATGTCCTTCAGGGTCTTGTCGGCCATGTCGTGTCTCCATCGGGCGCGGGCTGCGCCATATGTAACGTCAACGCGCGACCGCCCCGCCGGGGTGCGCGACGGAACGCGGAAGCGGTGAATAAGTGCCGACGCGACCGCCGACCGGTTCGGGAACGCAAAAGGCCCGCGTCGTGTGACGCGGGCCCCTTCCATGCCATGTCCGATCGATCAGCTGTTGCTGAGCAGTTGCGAGATGTTGCGCACCGCGGCGCGGCGGTTGGCGCGTTCGCCCGACTGCGTGTTCACCTTCAGGAACTGTTCGCCGTAGCCCTGCGTCACGAGGTTTTCCGGCGGCACCTGAAAGTACTGCGAGAGAGCCAGAGCGACGGTTTCGGCGCGACGGTCGGACAGGGCGAGGTTGTAGCCCGCATCACCCACCGCGTCGGTGTGACCCTCGACCAGGAAGACGGCAGAGGGGTTGTTGGCGACGATCTGACGGATCGCGCCGCCAAGCGAGGCCAGTTCATCCGCCTGACTTTGCTGGATCGCGGCGGAGCCGGTCTCGAACGTGATGGCGGCCAGTTCGACCTGCGGGGCCAGAGCGCGGACCTCGCGGATGTCACGCACCTGTTCCAGCGAGTAGGTACGGCCGGTGTCGGCCCGCAGGCTGGCGGTCAGGGCCGCCTGCAGCGCCGCCTGATCGGTCAGCGCGACCGAGGAGGTCGAGACGGTTTCCTGCGGGACGGGCGGCAGGCTGGAGACCACGACCGGCGTCGTGTTGTCCAGATCGTCGATCAGGGCGACTTCGGTGCCATCGGCGCGGGTCAGGCTGCGGCGCAGCACGGTGCCGTCGGCGGCGCGGATCGTGGTCACGACGCTGCCGTCGTCACGGGTGACGGTGGTCAGGGTCGAGCCGTCGTCGAAGGTGCGCGTCGCCAGTTGCGCGCCGGGCTGGCGCAGCAGGACGTCGTCGTTCTTGAGCACGCGCAGCTCGCCGTCGCGCTGCACGACGACACGGTCGCCGGAGTTCGACACGACCTTGTCGCCGTTCTTGAGGATCGCACCGACGGCCACGGCGCCGAGGCCGAGGACCAGCGCCTTCTCGAAGGTCGAGAGACCGCCCTTGTCGTTGTTGTCGGCCGTCACGGGCGCATCGCCGGTGGTGGCGGAGGCGTCGCCGGTCGTCGTGGTGGTGGTCGTCGTCGTGGTCGTGTCACCGGTCACGGCCGTGTCGAAGTCCTGGTCGGCGGACCGGACATCATCCTGCGTCACCTCTTCGGTGACGGCCTCGGGATCGTTCGCCAGATCCTCTGTCGTGGCCGTGGCGGCGGCAGAGGCCGCGCGGGCGGCCTGACGCTCTGCGTCACGGGCAGCCTGTTCTTCCGCCGTCAGCTGCGGCTGTGCATCGGTCGTGGCGGTGGCATCAGCCGTGGCGGGCGCGGCCTCCGTCGTGGTGTCCGCTGGCGGGGTGGAGGTTTCGGCGGTCGTGTCGGTTTCGATGTTCGAGGTGGGCGCCGCGTCGGCGGGCGCTGCCTCGGTCGTGGTCACGTCGCCTGCGGGGGCGGCATCGGCCGGGGCCGCGTCACCCGATTGCGCTGCGATGGCCGCGGCAGCCGCAGCGGCGTCGTCCGTCGCGGTATCAGCGGCTGGCGCATCGGCGGTGGTGGTCGCATCGGCCTCAGGTGCCGCGGTCGCATCGGCGGTGGTGGTCGCATCGGCTTCGGGTGCCGCGGTCGCATCGGCGGAGGTGGTCGCCTCTGTCGATGCGGTCGCGTCGGCGGCCGGCTCGGTTGCGGTCTGGTCCGTCACGGCCTGATCGGCGGCGGCTTGATCGGCAGCGGCCTGGTCGGCGGCAGCTTGATCGGCTGCAGCCTGGTCAGCGGCAGCCTGGTCTGCTGCAGCTTGGTCTGCTGCAGCCTGGTCTGCTGCAGCTTGGTCTGCTGCTGCTTGATCCGCCGCGGCCTGGTCTACTGCAGCTTGGTCGGCAGCTGCCTGATCGGCGGCAGCTTGGTCGGCAGCTGCTTGATCGGCGGCTGCTTGGTCTGCGGCTGCCTGATCCGCCGCGGCTTGATCGGCGGCTGCCTGATCTGCGGCTGCTTGATCCGCCGCGGCTTGGTCAGCGGCGGCCTGGTCGGCAGCGGCCTGATCCGCTGCGGCGGCGTCGGCGGCGGGCGCTGCGGTCGTGTCGACCGTGGCATCTGCCGAAGCGGCGGCACCCTCGGGGATCAGGACGGCTTTTGCGTCGGCGGAGGCGGTGGCGAGGGCTGCGGCAAGCTGGTCACCGCCCTCTGCCACGGCCTGCGCGTAAGCGTCGGCGGAACAGACCGTGGCGGGGTCGGCGGCGGCATCGGCAGTGACCTCGGTGCCGAGGCCAGCGATCAGCGCGCTGGAGAAGGCGGCCGCGGTGTCGACGGTCTGGCCGTCGCCGGTGACGCAGGGAAAGGGCTGCGCGTCCTGCGCGAAGACCGGTGTCGCCAGCGACAGCGACAGCACGAGTGAGGTCGTGGATTTGAGTGAGAGACGCATGGTATTCCTCCGAAAGCGCGCCGATTGCCGGCACCTCTGTTGGAAAGGAAACCGGCAGTCGCTGGATGGCGTTCCGGCGATCCGAAGGCCCTGCGCGGAAATCCGCCGATAATGGGGTGGGATCCGACCTTTGATCGGGGAACCGGACCGGGAACTGGAGCCCGGACCGTCGGCGATCCGATCTTGCACGCGGTCCGGCGGACGGCCTAGAACCGGCGCATGTCCGATGCCGCCGCCCAGTTGTTGCCGATATGGAGTGTCCTTGGCACCGGGCTTTACGCTGTGGTGATGCTGCTTGCGCTGGCACACGCCGTCGTTCTGACCGGATTTGCGGTGCCGCTGACGCCCATTGCCGTCGCGGCGGGGCTGCTGGCGCAACGCGGCTATCTCGATCCGGTCACGCTGGTGTGGAGCCTCGCGCTTGGCGGCTGGGTCGGCTGCGGGATCAGTTACGGGATCGGGCGGCTGGTGCAGGGCGTTGACGTCAATCTGCGGCATCCGGCGGGCCTGCGTTGGGCCACGGCGCGGGGTCCGGGCGTGATCCGGGGGCGGCTGTCGGGCGGCACCTTTGCCTTCGTTCCCTTCGGGGCGGGGCGGATGCGGGGCGCGCCGCTGGCGGTCATCGGCTGGTGCGGGATGGTCGCCGCGGGATTTGCAATAAGCGCAACCCTTGCGGGCATGGCGGCAGGTCTTGTGATCGGGGCGCTGGGAGCCGCGACGCCGCGGCTGGCGGTGCTGGCGCTGATCCTTGCGGCGATCCTGCTGACCGTGGCACTTGTCCTGCGTCGGGCGCGCAGGGTCGGCCCGGATGTGGTGCGCGTCCTTCGGGTGGTGGCGGCGCGGATCGGTCGCCGCCTCGGCCTGCGCCGGCTGATCGACCGGCATCCGCGCTGGTCCGGGTTTCTGGCCGCGCGGTTCGGGACAGAGCGGTTCCTTGGCCTGACAGCGACGGTGCTGGGTCTTCTTCTTCTCTATATCGTCGGGGCCTACGTCGCATCCGTCACCGATTTCCTTGGCACGCGGGGCACGGTCACCGCAGACACGCGGATTGCGAACCTGCTTTACGCGATCCGCGACGACCGGGTGATCGCCGTTCTGGGCTGGATCACCGAGGTCGGTGGCCGCCACGGCGTGCTGCCGATGCTGGCCGGGACGACGCTGGCGCTGCTGGTGCTGCGCCGGTTCGATTTGCTGGGGGGTCTGTGGATCGCGGCGGCGGGCAACCAGATCACCGTCACGCTGCTGAAGGGCTTCTTTGCCCGGCCCCGGTCGGATCTGGGGTATTTCACCGAAACCTCTGGCAGCTTTCCCAGCGGTCACGCGGCGGGGGCCGTCGCGGTCTGGGCGATGCTGTTCTACCTTGGCTGGCGGATGCGGCTGCTGCGGGCAGAGCTTGCGGGGTTTCTGGCCGTGACCGCCGTGGTGCTGATCGGGCTCAGCCGGGTCTATCTTGTCGAGCATTACGTGTCGGACGTGCTGAACGGCTACCTCGTGGGGGGGCTGTGGCTGATCCTTGGCATCGCGTTCTGCGAATGGCGGCGGCGGCGCGACAGGGGACCCGCCACCGCCCTGCGGCGCTGGGCCGCGGCGGCCTGCGTTGCGGCGGCCGTCCTTGCCGCGGTCGTCATCGCGACACGGACCGCCAGCCCGATGAACACGCCGGTCGCGCGGGAGACGGTGGTCGTCGCCGGACCGGCAGAGGTACTGGCCGACCCCGCCCTGCCGCGCGAGACGGCAGCGCTGTCGGGCACGGCGCGGCAGTCGATCGGACTGGCCGTGGCAGCGCCGGGGCCGGAAGAGCTGACCGCCGCCCTGACGGGCGCGGGCTGGCAGGCGGCACCGCGGCCCGGCCCGGCCTTGCTGGCACAAGCGGGTCTGGCGGACTGGACCGGCGGCCCCCTGCCCCGCCCGCTGGTCGTGCCGACCTTCTGGGACAACCGGCCGAGCGCGCTGGGTTTCGCATGGCCCGAGGACACGGCGAATGGCCACCGGCTGCACCTGCGGTTCTGGGACAGCCTGCGTC
Source organism: Loktanella atrilutea (assembly GCF_900128995.1). GTDB lineage: Bacteria > Pseudomonadota > Alphaproteobacteria > Rhodobacterales > Rhodobacteraceae > Loktanella > Loktanella atrilutea. Next base: position 216,997 of record NZ_FQUE01000002.1, read on the forward strand.
GGACTCCCGACGGCGCGCCGGTCTATATCGGCACTCTGACGGCAGAGGCGCCGCTGGACTGGACGATGACCGACGATCCGGTGCGCACGCCTGACGACAGCGTCACCCGCGCCATGGCGCAGGTCCGTGCGGTATTGGATGCGGCGGGGCTGCCGGCGGCAGCCCCCTGATCCTGCGGTGGCCGGGTTCAGCCCCGGGCCTTGACCTCGTCCCGCAGAAGGCGGCGCAGGATCTTGCCGGAGGCGGATTTCGGGATCGTATCGACGAAATCGATGCGGTGGACCTGCTTGTAGGACGACAGGGTCCGCGACAGGTGATCCTTGATCGCTTCCGCATCCGGGCCGTCGTCGGTGCGCACGACGAAGGCCATCGGGATCTCTCCCGCGTCCGGGTCCGGCAGGCCGACGACGGCGGCATCGGTCACGCCGTCCATGCTGACGATCGCGGCCTCCAGCTCTGCCGGGGCGACCTGGAACCCCTTGTACTTGATCAGCTCCTTCAGGCGATCGACGATGAACATGTGCCCGTCGGCGTCGATGTAGGAGATGTCGCCGGTGCGCAGCCAGCCGCCCTCGACGATCGTATCCGCCGTGGCCTTCGCGTTGTTGAGGTAGCCCTGCATGACGTTGGGCCCCTTGACCCAAAGCTCGCCCTCTTCGCCCGGCCCCATGTCCTCGCCCGTTTCGATGTTCACGATGCGGCACTGGACGTTGGGAGCGGCGAGGCCGGAGGCGCCGGGCTTCGCTTCCTCTCGGGGCGACAGGTGGCTGACGGGGGACAATTCGGTCATGCCGTAGCCCTGCAGCGACACGCAGTTCAGGCGGCGGCCCACGGCGTTCGACAGGTCGGCCCCGAGGGGGGCGGCGCCGCAGAAGATTTCCTCCAGCGACGACAGGTCGAACTGGTCGACCAGCGGGTGCTTAGCCAGCGCCAGCGCCACGGGCGGCACGATCCACATGCGCTTGGACCGATGGTCCTGACTGACGCGCAGGAAGAGTTCCAGATCGAAGCGCGGCAGGGTCACGAGGCCGCCGCCGCCCGCAAGGTGGACGTTCATCATCACGGTCATGCCGTAGATGTGGAAAAAGGGCAGGAAGGCGGCCGCGACCTCGCCCCGGCGAAAGTTCACGCCCTCGATGATCTGATCGACATTGGTGACGAGGTTGCGGTGCGACAGCATGACACCCTTGGGCAGGCCGGTGGTGCCGGAGGAATAGGGCAGCACGACCGTATGGGCGTCGAAATCCACCGCGACCTGATGCGACAGCGGATCGCCCATCAGGTCCGCAAGCTCCGGCGTGTCGGGTGCCTGTCCGATGGTCACGAGTTCCGTCACGGCGGTCTTTGCCATGGCGGCGCGGGCGGTGTCGCGGAAGGCCGGCACGGTGATCAGGCACTCGGCCTGGCTGTCCTGCAACTGGTGGCGGACTTCCGATTCCGTGTAAGTCGGGTTGATCGTGGTGATCGTGCCACCGGCGTAGGCGACGGCATGGAACACGACGCAGTATTCCGGGCAGTTCGGTGCCATCAGCGCCACCGTATGGCCAGCGCCGAAGCCGCGCGCCGTCAGGCCGCCCGCCAGCGATTCCACCTGATCGATGAACTGCGCCGCTGTCAGGGTACGGCCCGTGGGGCCATCGGTCAGCACGACCTCGTTCGGACGGTCACGCAGCCCCTCGAACACGCGATCTGTGATCGAGACGTCGCGCAGGACGATCGGATCGAAGGTACTTTCGAAAATGGACATGGATGGGTCTCCTCCTCGCTGGAGTGTGCCTTGCCGTGCGGCGCCTGTCACCGGTTTTGACATGCGCCGTGGGGTGCGAGCGGCGCTGTCAGGGCGTGCGCTTGCCGTCGGACCCTCCGGGGGGTTTACCGGTCAGATGAATGCGGATCAGAGCACGCCGATCGCCGCCAGCGCCTTTTGCAGGTCGGGCGGCAGGGCGTCCTCGTGGGCCTGGGCGCCGGTCAGGTCGCGGGGCGCGTCGGCGGGGGCGAGGTAGCGCCAGCCCTGGAACGCCTTCTTGGGGACCGAGGCGGTACGGATGACATCCGGCGCCAGCACGAGGCCACAGCGGCGGATGCCGTCCTGTCCCACGATTTCCCTGAGTGCGGTGATGCGCTGGCGGCACTGGATGACCCCCTTGATGACCCAGTAGATACTGCCACCGTCAAGCAGCTCGGCATCACGCTTGGGCCACATGCGGGTGACGTGATAATACTGGCCATCCGTCACCTGCTGCGACCGGTGCCGCTGCCATGTCTGCAGATCGTCGATGGACTCCGTTCCGACGGAGAGTTTTACCAGATTTATGTGGTTGCCCAATTCACCGCCCCAGATGTAGTATGCAGACCCGGCTTTAACCGATTCTTTACCTTTTGAACAGGTAGGTCGGAGGCGCCGTGTTTCAATTGACCCGCCCCGGAGCAGGCCGTAGCAATTGGTCCAAGTCAAGTAGCGGCGATGCTGGGTTAAAGCGCCTGCGGCCAATCCAACTTCACCGGCGACGGCGACCGTATTGGCTCACAGTAAGAGAATTGCGGCGCCCGTTCGGTCAGATTCCACGGCTAATGACAACGTTCGGATGAGGCTTGAAACTGATGAAAAAATTGGAGTCGAAACGACGGCACAGTCCTCCACGGTGGCTATCAATCAAGTTTAGTTGGCGAGAATTAACCGCCGAGGCCTCCGGCGATGCCGTGGCGACGACCCTCGTTGCCGGCTTAATACTGGCGGCCCTCCTGTTGGCAATCTGGATCGCTGCGCCGGCGATAAGCTGACTATCCATACGTCAAACCTGCAAAGCCTTCGAAAAGGAACGCTGCCTGCATGTATCATCGCCCTCAACGACGGGCATATGATCCACCCCTACCCAACCGAAATCGAGACCATATATAGGCGCCGCAGGTCAGCATTGCGCCATATGTGGTGCCCTCCGAGGACTGCCGAATAAAAAGTAGCCCTTCCTGCAATTGCCAATCGCCGATGGCAGTCTTACACAGTTCCTCCTTAGCTCCCCGATTCCCCGCCTCAAGGATTGCCTAAATGACCCGTTTCAGTGCCCCCATTGCCGAGCAGATCTGGGACATGAAGTACCGCTTCAAGGCAGCCGACGGCACGCCGAAGGATGTCACGGTCGAGGACACCTGGCGCCGGATCGCGCGGTCGCTGGCGGTGGTGGAGACCGACCCCGCGGCGTGGGAGGAGACCTTCTTCGACGCGCTGTCGGATTTCAAATATCTGCCGGCGGGCCGGATCACCGCCGGTGCGGGCACCGCACGGCAGGTGACGCTGTTCAACTGTTTCGTCATGGGGACGGTGCCCGACAGCATGGCGGGCATCTTCGACATGCTGAAGGAGGCCGCGCTGACCATGCAGCAGGGCGGCGGCATCGGCTATGACTTCAGCACGATCCGGCCCAAGGGGTCGGCGGTGCACGGGGTTGCGGCGGACGCCTCCGGTCCGCTGTCCTTCATGGACGTCTGGGATGCGATGTGCCGCACCATCATGTCCGCCGGTTCGCGCCGCGGGGCCATGATGGCGACGATGCGCTGCGACCACCCAGACGTGGAAGATTTCATCACCGCCAAGCACGACGCAGCGCGCCTGCGGATGTTCAACATGAGCGTGCTGATCACCGACCCCTTCATGGACGCGGTGAAAGCCGGGGGTGACTGGGATCTGGTGTTCGGCGGCGAGGTCTATCGCACCGTGAAGGCGCGCGATCTGTGGGACGCGATCATGAAGTCCACCTATGAGGTGGCGGAGCCGGGCGTGATCTTCATCGACCGGATCAACGCGGCAAACAACCTGAGCTATTGCGAGACCATCGCCGCGACCAACCCCTGCGGCGAGCAGCCCCTGCCGCCCTACGGCGCCTGCCTGCTGGGGTCGATCAACATGGCGCGGCTTGTGTCCGATCCCTTCGGCGCCGCGGCGGCGCTGGATGTCGATGCCCTTGGCAAACTGGTCGCCACCGCGGTCCGGATGATGGACAATGTCGTCGACGTCAGCCAGTTCCCGCTGGAGGCGCAGGCTCAGGAAGCCCGCGCCAAGCGCCGGATCGGACTTGGCGTCACCGGTCTGGCCGACGCGCTGCTGATGGTCGGCCTGCGCTACGGGTCCGAGGAGGCCGCGCGGCAGACCGACCGTTGGATGCACGCGATCGCCCGCGCCGCCTATCTGGCCTCGGTCGATCTGGCGAAGGAGAAGGGCGCGTTTCCGCTGTTCGACGCGGAGGCCTACCTCGCCTCTGGCGCGATGCAGGAGATGGACGACGATGTCCGGGACGCGATCCGGCAGCATGGCATCCGCAACGCGCTGCTGACCTCGATCGCGCCGACGGGGACGATTTCGCTTTATGCCGGGAACGTGTCGTCGGGGATCGAGCCGGTCTTTGCCTATGCCTATACCCGCAAAGTGCTGCAGAAGGACGGGTCGCGGACCGAGGAAGAGGTCGTCGACTACGCCGTCCAGCTGTGGCGCGAGTTGAAGGGCGACGCCCCCCTGCCCGACTATTTCGTCAATGCACAGACACTGGCCCCGCTGGAGCATGTGCGGATGCAGGCCGCGGCGCAGAAGTGGATCGATTCCTCGATCTCGAAGACGATCAACTGCCCCGAGGACATCAGCTTCGACGATTTCAAGGAGGTCTACATGGCCGCCTGGGATCAGGGCTGCAAGGGCTGCACGACCTACCGGCCCAACGCCGTCACCGGGTCGGTGCTGAGCGTGTCCGAGGACAAGCCGGTCGCCGTCGCGCAAGACGGCGGCGGGGCCGAGGTCGTCTACATGACCGAGCCGCTGGACCGCCCGACCGAGCTTGAGGGTGCGACCTACAAGCTGAAGTGGCACGACAGCGAGCACGCGATCTACATCACCGTCAACGATCTGGTGGTGGCGGGACACCGTCGGCCCTTCGAGGTCTTCATCAATTCCAAGAACATGGAGCATTTCGCCTGGACCGTGGCGCTGACGCGGATGATCTCTGCCGTGTTCCGGCGCGGTGGCGACGTCACCTTCGTTGTCGAGGAGCTGAAGGCCGTCTTCGACCCGCGCGGCGGGGCCTGGATGCAGGGGAAATACGTGCCTTCCATCCTCGCGGCCATCGGCGGCGTGATCGAGAAGCACATGATCGCGACGGGCTTTTTGTCCGGCGAGGGTCAGGGGCTGAAGACCGATCCCCAGGCGGACGTGGTCAACCTGACCGGCGCCCCTCGTGGCAAAGCCTGCGGATCCTGCGGCAGCTACGACCTGCGGATGGTCGAAGGCTGCATGACCTGCGGCAGCTGCGGGTTTTCGAAGTGCGGATGAGGACGGGAGTGGTGTGGTGACGCGCATGAACTGACAATGATGAATTGGTCATCTGGCCCGTTCAGATGGCCATTCTGAAGAGGAAAGACCGTTCATTGCAGGCTCATGGATCCGTCACGACATCCGGGCGGTGATCTCTCTCCAGAAGAGGGGTGTCACCAGCACCAGGACGGTCAGCAATTCCAACCGCCCCAAAAACATGCCGAGCACGAGCGTCAGCTTGGCCGGATCGCCGATCGACGAGAAATTGCCGGCCGGGCCGATGATCGCACCGATGCCAGGTCCGACATTCGCAAGGGCAGTCAATGCACCGCTGGTTGCCGTCGACACGTCCAGACCAAGAAAGGTCAATACGAACGACAGGACGGCAAACGTGGCGAGATAGACCGCGAAGAACGTAATCAGGCCCGCGATAACATCGGCATCGACCCTCTGGCCTTCGTAGCGCACGGTTACCACACGGTGGGGCGAATGCAGGGCCTGAACCTGTGCCTTGATGGACCGGCTGAGCAAAAGCCAGCGCATGGCCTTGGCACCGCCCGCCGTGGACCCCGTGCAGCCGCCGACAGCCGTGAGCACGAAGAACATGGCGACCGCGAAGGGCCCCCACAGGGTGTAATCCGTCGTCGCATAGCCGGTTGTCGTGACGACGGACACCACGTTGAACGAAACCTGGCGCAGAGCGGTCAACGGCGGCATCCCCGTTCTGGCCATGACCCAGACCGTCAGCATCAGGATGACGATCGTCAGGGTCTGGATCATGGCACCCACCTGTTCGCTGCGGAACGTGCCGCCCTGGGCCACCCGGATATACCACGCGAAGGGCAGCGCCCCCATCAGCATGAAGAAGGTCGCCGCCCATTGCAGGAACGCGCTTTGGAAGAAGCCGAACGAGGCGTCGTGTCCCGAATAGCCGCCGGTCGAGATCGTCGTCATGGCGTGGGTGATCGCGTCGAAACCGCTCATGCCGCCGGCAAGATAGACGATGGCGCAGAGCATGATCAGACCGGCGTAGATCTGAAGGGTCGCGGATGCGAAGAGCGCCGCGCTCTTCAGTTCCTTTTCGCCCTTGTCGGAGCTTTCGGTGCGAAACAGCTGCATGCCGCCCACCTTCAGCAGAGGCAGGATGGCAATGCCCGTCACAATGAATCCGACGCCCCCCACGGCTTGCAGCGCCGCGCGCCACATGATGATGCCGTGCGGCATGGCGTCCAGACCGGCCAGGACCGTCGCACCCGTGGTGGTGATGCCCGACATCGACTCGAACAGGGCGTCGGTCGCGGTCATCGACCAGACCATCAGGGGGACGGCGCCGGCCACCGCGGCCATGAACCAGACCGTCGAGGTCAACAAAAAGGTATGTGCCCGCCGCAGGCCCGCGTCCGATGACGACGACACCATGGCCAGCAGGAGGCCCGGCACCCCCACGAGCGCCATCGCGAAGAGGAACACGGGTGCGGTCGCCGGAAAGAGCAGCGCATCTAGCCCCATCAGTGAAGCGAAGAAGATCAGGACCAGCCCGTTGATGAAGACCACGAAACTCATGGGCAGGGGAACACTTCTGACGGTTGACACGGGCGACGGTGCGTGGGCGTCCATAACACGCGAAGGACGGGTTGGTCACGGCAGGGAATGAACATCGAAAGATCTACCGTCGGGTCACCGAAAGCCGAAGGGATAATGGTCTGACGGCCCCCTGTCGATCAGAGATTGGATGAATTCCGGGCCCATACGGACCCCACACCCTTACGTCCTTCCACCGCAGCTGTCAGAGACATGTCGGTCTTCGTAGGACGCGATGTCATGCTCGATGGTGCAGAGGTTCTCGGCGCCGACGAGGATCAGCGGCATCGACATGGACGAGCGGCAGATCCGCAAGGGCGCTGTGGGTGCGATCCGCGAGGTGCATCCCTTCGACCCGGACGCCGGGAGGAAGTTGCGCCAACCGACTGAAAGCACCTTGCGATCCGGCGGCACACTGCTGGCGGTGGCGGATGGCAGCCGGCTTCTTGCCGCGATTAACCGGTTGGAGATCGCGATGATCGGCATCAATATGCGATGCGCGAAACTGCGGCGCATAGGCAACCGCAGCGTGATGATCCACGGGGACAACCCGCGGACGGCGGCTGCTATCGCGGCGGCGTCCGGTGTTAACGACTACCTTGCCGAAGCCACGCCAGAGGATGAATTGACGCTGATCCGCACTGGTCCTCGGCGGAACGGCGGCCCTGTCATGGCCGCCGCGGAGGTTGGATGAAGCGCGCCGTGGACCCGGCGTCCGACCGGTTGACGGGCTGGACAGCCTTCGCCGCCGTGAACCCCGTATCGCGCCGGGCGCTGTCGCGTCCGGCAACACCGTTAAATGTGAGGATGCACCAAGGGGGCACCTTCGGCAGATTGACCTGACTTACATCTCGGCGGGCGGCGCGGTGGGGCCCGAGCGGAGGTAGAGGATCACGGCCGAAAGGTCCTGATCCGTCATCTTCGCAAGGTAGGGATAGGGCATTGGCGGCAGCATCCGGTTCCCGTCGGGACGGATGCCGTGCTGGATCATGGCCGCGAGGTCCGCATCGGAATACTTGCCGATCCCGTCCTCGCCCGCGGTGATGTCCGGTGCAACGGACACGCCCCAGGGGCCCGCAAACTCCAGCCCGCCCTGCCCGTAGTGCCCGGCCAGATCGGGCACGCCCTCGACCGGGGTGGAGTGGCATTCGAAGCAATGCGAGATGGACGCGACGTAGCCACCCCATTCGGCCGTCTCACCCTCCGCCGGGGCCGAGACGGAGGTCAGCGGCGGGCCGTAGGCCGGCGGCAGGGGGATGTTGTAGACGCTCTTGCCCGGGTCGTTCTCGACCGCGTGAACGGTGCGCAGATAGGCCACGATCGATCCGAGGTCGTCGTCCGAGATGTGACGGTAGAGGCCGATCGGCATCGGTGGCCCGATGACGCTGCCGTCGGGGCGGATGCCTTCGCGGATCGCTTTCGCCAGTTCGTCGTCGGACCAGTCCGCAATGTCGCCCGCCGGCGTGATGTTGCTGGCGATAGCGGTGAAGCCCGGATTCTGGTCGACCAGCATCCCCGAAAGCTCTGCCCCCGGGATGGGTCCGTCCGCGCCCTGCGGCGTGTGACAGTTGCCGCAGCCCATCGGCCCTGTCACGAGATATTCGCCCCGTTCGACGGAGACATCGGCCATCGCCCCGGTCGCGGTCAGCCCGAGGATGGCTGCCTTCAAAACGTGTTTCATGTCGTTCCCCTTTCCGCGGCTCGTTTTGATGCACCGCTTGACGCAGGGTAATCCGCCATTGGCGGGAAAATCTGTCGCGTTCGCGACACGGGATTTGTCGCCCGATCTGTGACATCGATGCGATCATCGACGTACGCGCGAACGGAGCGCATTGCGACCTGATCCTCGGTCCAGGCAATGCCCGTGGAGAACCCTTCAGCGAATTGACCGTGATCTCTTATGACGAGATCACCGCCGCGAAAGCGGTGCATGACGTCGAGGACGAGGACAACTCGATCCATGCATTGCAAGCAGGATGGGCATCTTTCACGGTGCCTCTGGGCTGAAGGTCTTTCCCTTCCCGGTACCTTTCAGGCGTAGGTAGACTTCAACAGCCTCTGACAGGCTTAGATTTGCGGCTTAGACATCATGGTGTGGCGGGGTCCGTCCTGATCGATGTTGATCCCGCATCTTCAACAGATGCTTCCCAGGTAGTTCTGCATCCTGTGACCGCAGATGAAACCAATATTCATCAAGCTGACCAGCTGCTCGTACAGCCCTTGAAGCCGCAACTGACTTCGACCGGGTCCGCAGAGAATATGAAATCCCAGGCGATGTGTAGTGCTTCCGAAGAACGGCAGGGACACGCCTGTGAAAGTAGTAAATCCCGTCCTTCTGGAAGGTATGGGGGGGCAGAATTGCGCTCCGGCATGTACTACGGCTCCGGCTAAATTACGTTTAGCTGAAGCTTCTGAATGGCTTGGAGATATAAATGGTGCCCAGGGGCGGAATCGAACCACCGACACGAGGATTTTCAATCCACTGCTCTACCCCTGAGCTACCCGGGCACCGGGATGGCGTGAGCCATCGGGTAGCGGGGTTCTAGGTCAGGCGTGGCGGGGTGTCCAGAGGCTTTTCGCCGAAATCAGTGGGGTTTTTCGGGGTCGGGCCAGTCGCCGTCGTCGGCCTGTTCCTCGGGCGCCGCGGGGATCGCGTAGGACCCGGTCAGCCATTTCGCAAGGTCCACATCGGCGCAGCGGCGCGAGCAGAAGGGGCGGTATTTCGGGTCGGTGTCGCGATCGCAGATCGGGCAATTCATGTCGGCAGACCCTGCCACGGCAGACGCTCGCGCTTGCGCTGCAACTCGAACAGCCCCATCGTCGTCCAGCCGACCAGCGAGGTTTCCACCGCGTCGGCCTTGAAAGCAGCGCGCAGAGACTGCTCGACCTGCTTGCGGTGCGCCTTGGACATCGGCGCGAAGTCGACGGCGATCTGCCCGCCGAAGCCGCGCAGGCGCAGTGCGCGCGGCAGGACGCGGGCGGCGGCGAGGTTCACCTTCAGCGCTGCCGCCGGAGAGGTATCGCCGCCGGTGTTCACATCGACGGCGACCAGCGCGCGCGTCGCCTCGACATACATCGTGCCGTCGGACAGGGGGATGCGGGGTCGGGAAATATCGTCGATCTGATCCATGACGCCGAGCCGGTCGAACCCACCGGGTTCGGTCACGACATCGGCCGGGATGACCCATTCGCGCCAGGCCAGCGCGTGGGGGCCGTCGCCTTCGGTCAGCGCCTCGGGTTCGGTGCCCTGCGCTTCGGCCATGACCGTCGCGGCAAGGTCCTGCATGGCGACGATGTCCTCGGCGATCTCATCCTCTGTCGCATGGGCACATGAGGACCGCAGGATCAGGCCCATGCCATCCGCGTCGTCGAAGACGCCGTGGGCCACCGCCAGCAGCGCGTCGCGCTGGTCGTCGTCGGTGATCTGGCGGCTGACGTTCAGTCCCGGCTTGCCGGGGGTGACGATGGCATAGCGGCTCTTGAACAGGACGCGGTCTGTCACGGGCACGGCCTTGCCGTCTTCGGCGTAGCCGGTGACCTGCACCAGCATCGGCTGACCGGGACGCAGGCCCTTAGCGCTGCGCAGAAAGGCCGTGCCGCCCGCTGGCAGACGCAGCATCATCCCGCCCTGCCCCTTCAGCGGCCGGTCGCAGATGCCGCGAAAGATCGCGCCGGGCCGAGGTGCATCGGGTGTGTCGATCAGCAGATCGTCGAGTTGCCCGTCCACCAGCAGGGCGGCGGCCTCGATCCCGTTCAGATCGTCCAGGATGATGGTACGGCCCTTCATGCGGGACCTCCGTTCATATGATAGCCTGCGGCGGTCAGAAGCGTTGCGGTTTCGGCCAGCGGCAGGCCGACGACAGCAGTGAAGCTGCCGTTGATCCAGGGGATGAAGGCGCCGGCGGGGCCCTGAATGGCATAGCCCCCGGCCTTGCCCCGCCAGTCGCCGGACGCGATGTAGCCGTCGGTTTCCGCGTCGGACAGGCGCTTCATCATCACGACGGTCTGCACGTCGCGCGCCGTGACGCGGCCGTTCCGGCGCAGCGTGACGGCGGTGATGACCTTGTGGCGCCGTCCGGACAGCAGCGCGAGAAAGGCCCGCGCCTCGTCTTCGTTGGCAGGCTTGCCCATGATCCGCCGGCCCAGCGCCACCGTCGTATCGGCGCAGAGGACAATGGCATCGTCGGTGGCCGTCACCGCAGCGACCTTCTGGGCCGCGATCCGCTTGACGTAGTCGCGCGGCAGTTCGGCGGGCCTCACGCTCTCGTCGATGTCGGGCGGCAGGATGGCATCCGGCACAACGCCAATTTGCGCCAGCAGGTCCAGCCGCCGGGGCGACCCGGAGCCGAGGATCAGTTGCGGTCTGTCAGTCATGGTCTGCACCCGATGTTCGTGCCGGGTGTCGGTCGCGGTCTGCCGGATGCAAACCGCAGGCCCGCAAAGGCGCGACACCGCGCCCTTGATTACTTGAAGCGATAGTTGATCCGGCCCTTGGTCAGATCGTAGGGGGTCATCTCGACCTGCACCTTGTCGCCCGCGAGGACACGGATGCGGTTCTTGCGCATCTTGCCAGCCGTATGTGCGATGATCTCATGGCCGTTTTCCAACTCGACCCGGAATGTCGCATTCGGCAGCAGTTCCTTCACGACGCCCGGGAATTCGAGAAGTTCATCCTTGGCCATGTGGTCTCCTGTCTGGATTTGTGCCGCGTCGGATGCGGCTGCGGCGTGTAAATGCGCCTGATTGCCCGGATTTTCAAGTGCTAAAGAGGCGTGCCTTTAAAAGCCTTGTGGCGGCAGGACAAGAAGAAAAGGCGGAAAGGGCGAAAACCAAAGGCAGGTTTAGTAATCACGGATCGGTGAACCGATGTCGGAACGGTATCGGCCCCCGGCCCGTTGGCCCGGCACAACAGACCCCAACCGGAGAGTTCAATGACCCGCCAATTCCCACGCCTGCTTTTGACAACGGCCCTGTGCCTGCCCATCGCCACGGCGTCTTTCGCCCAGTCCGACGCCGCCTGCGAAGACCTTGGTGTCGCGCTGAACGACGGTCTGCCCGAAAACCTGTCCGGTGACGTGCAGCGCATCACCGATGTGCAGGCCGCCGGGGACCCCGCCGCCTGCGACGTGGAACTTGTGGCCATCAAGTCCGTGACGGAGGGGAGCGATCAGGCCAGCGATGAAGAGACGCTCGCCGAGACCGACCAACTGACGGTCAAGCTGCAGGACGAGATGACCGTGCAGGGCATGGTCTACTTGGATCGCCAGCCGGCAAACGTGGATATCGCGGGTGGCGACACCGAGGTGTCGGTGACGAGCGAACAGCCCGATGTGACCGTGACCGAAGGTCAGGCCAACATCGTCATCCGTCAGGCCGCCGCGAACGTGGTCGTCGAGATGCCGCAACCGACGATCCGCATCGAACAGCCCGCGCCTGAAGTCATCATCACGATGCCGGCGCCCGGCGTCGATGTCGCGAATGCCCGGCCGCAGGTCGAAGTGCGTCAGGCCAAGCCGACGGTCACCGTGACGCAGGCCGCGCCGAAGGTCGATCTGGAACTGGAGCGCGTGCCCGAGGGCGAAACCGCGTCGACGACCGTGACCGACCGCGCCAGCGGCAGCACCTATGCAGCCGGTGAAGCCGGAGAGTCGATGGCGATGGACGATGCGACCGTGAACATGCCGGAGGTCGAGCCAAAGGTCGTCTATCAGGACGGCGAAGCCAAGACGCCCACCGTCAACCGCGCCGAACCGACCGTCAGCTTCGAATCCGCCCAACCGAACGTGCAGGTCACGTCCATGGGTGAGCCGCAGATCGAAATGGTGCAGACCGGTGATCCCGTCGTGACCATCGAACAATCGGCGGATGCGTCCGACAGCACGCCGGCCGCCGCAGCCGACAGCACGGCCCCTGAGGCCGATGCCGATGCGCCCGAGTCCGACGCAGCTGCCGCTGAGGGCACGGAAGCGACGGATGCGGCTGCAGAGTCGCAGACCGAAGATCAGGCAGCGGCTGACACGCCGCCCGCCGACGTGGCGCCGATCTCTCAGGACGGTGCCGCGGCCATGGACAGTGCCGAAGGCGAAACCGCGACCGAGGCCGGTGACGCAGCCGACGCAGACGCGGCGACGGATACCGCTGCGGCAGACACCGCAACGGCCCCTGTCGTGACGCGTGACGGCTACACCGCGGTGCCGCTGGCCGATCTGCGGGCAGACACGCTGCAAGGCATGAAGGTCTATGGCGTCAACGACGAAGACGTTGGTGACGTCGGCACGGTGATCGAAACGGCCGAAGGTGCCGTGCAGGGTCTGGTCGTGGAAGTCGGCGGCTTCCTCGGTCTGGGCGAGCGCAAGATCGAAGTGCCTGTAGAGATGGTCTCTGTCTTGTCCGACGGCAACGGCGAGATGCGGGTCTATGTCGACGCGACCGAAGACCGGCTGAAGGACATGCCCGAATACGAGGGTTGATCTTCTCTCTTCCTGACGACGATGGCCGTCCCCTGTCGGGGCGGCCATTTTTGCGTGCGCCGATAGAGCAGTCAGTCCGATGTGACCGGCGGCCCGAACCGTTCCGTCAGCCGCGCGATGATCTGGTCGCGCGTCTGACGGTAGAGCGCCATGCGCGCCTCGCGCTGGTCGGCCATGCCGGTGGGGTCCAGCACCGGCCAGTATTCGACGTCGAGGTGGTAGAATTGGGTCAGGTCCAGCGCCCGCCGCTGGCTGGCAGGCGACAGGGCGAGGACGAGATCGAAGGACGACAGGTCGTCGCCCCACTGTTCCATCTCATCGAAGCTGCGGGACCGGTGGCGTTGCAGTTCCACCCCGATCTCGGCGCAGACCGCCACAGCGAAGCCGTCGATTTCCATGTCGTTGTTGACGCCGACGGACTGGATGTAGGCCCGGGTGCCGTAGAGCTTTTTCATGATGCCTTCGGCCATGGGCGAACGCACGGCATTATGGTCGCAGCAAAACAGGACGGATTGCGGCAGGGGTGCCGCGTGACCTGCCCCCTCATCCACCAAAATGCAGCACGCAGATCAGGGTGAAGAGGCGACGCGCGGTGTCGATATCGACGTCCGCCTTGCCGTCCAGCCGTTCCTGCAGGACGCGCGCGCCTTCGTTGTGGATGCCGCGCCGTGCCATATCGATGGTTTCGATCTGGCTGGGCGGCATGGTCTTGACCGCGTCGAAATAGCTTTCGCAGATCTGGAAATAATCTTTCACCACTTGCCGGAACGGACCCAGCGACAGATGAAAGGCCCCCGCATCGCCCAGTTCCGCATCGGTGATGTCGAAAACCAGCCTGCGTTCGCGAATCGACAGTTCCAACCGGTAGGGTCCGGGCGGCACCGCGCGGTCGGCACGCTGCGGCAGAACGAATGTATTATCCTCCAGCAGGTCGAAGATCGCGACCTTGCGTTCCTGCTCGATCTCCGGCGAGGGTGCGGGAAGCCCGGTATCGTCGAGCGCGATATGGACGATGCGCGTCACCCGCGGTTCAACCGGTCAAGGCGGGCCTGCACGCTGAGCCCGTGGGCCTCGAGGCTTTCCGAGCGTGCCAGCCGCGCCGCGGCGGGGCCGATGGCGGCCAGTGCGGCGGGTGTCATCCGGGCGAGTGTCGTGCGCTTGATGAAATCCATGACGGACAATCCACTGGAAAAGCGGGCCGACCGTGCCGTGGGCAGCACATGGTTCGGTCCCCCAATGTAGTCACCGATCGCCTCCGGCGTCCAGCCGCCGATGAAGATCGCGCCCGCGTGGGCGATGCGGCCGCTCAACGCTTCGGCATCCGCCACGCAGAGTTCGAGGTGTTCGGGTGCGATCCGGTCCGACAGGGCGACGGCGGTGTCGAGGTCGGGCACCGTAATGACGGCGCCGAAGTCCTGCCAGCTGGCGCCTGCGATGGCGCGCCGCTCCAGCGTCTGCAGGCGCGCATCCACCGCATCGGCGACGGAGCGACCAAAGGCGGCGTCGGTGGTGATCAGGATCGACTGGGCACTCTCGTCGTGTTCGGCCTGGCTCAGCAGGTCGAGGGCGATCCAGTCCGGATCGTTGTCGGCGTCGGCGATCACGAGGATTTCCGACGGGCCAGCGATCATGTCGATGCCGACCTTGCCGAAGACCCGCCGCTTGGCCGCCGCGACATAGGCGTTGCCGGGCCCGGTGATCTTGTCCACCGGCGCGATCGTTTCCGTTCCGTAGGCCAGCGCGGCGATCGCCTGCGCGCCGCCGACGCGATAGATCTCGTCCACGCCGGCGATCCGTGCCGCCAGCAGGACGAGCGGGTTCAGCACCCCGTCGGGACTGGGCACGACCATCGCGAGGCGTGCCACCCCAGCCACCTTCGCCGGGATCGCGTTCATCAGGACGGAAGAGGGATAGTTTGCAAGGCCGCCCGGCACGTAGAGCCCGGCTGCCGCCACTGGCGTCCAGCGCCACCCCAGCGTCGCACCGGCCTCGTCGGTCCACTGCTGGTCCTCCGGCATCTGGCGAGCGTGATAGGCGCGGATCCGTGCCGCCGCCAGTTCCAGCGCCGCCCGGTCTTCTGCCCCGACTTCGGCGCAGGCGGCATCGACGTCGGCGGTTGAGATGCGCAGGCGATCCGCCGTCAGCGTCAGACGGTCGAAACGCGCGGTCAGGTCGATCAGCGCGGCATCCCCGCGCGCCCGCACGTCGGCGATGATCCCCGCGACGGCGTCGTCGACGTCAGGACTGTCCTCGCGCTTGGCGCCCAAGAGCGCGCGGAACCTTGCTTCGAAATCCGCGTCACGCGCGTCCAGAAACTGTGGCATGTCGTATCCTTCGGGCCGGTGCGGGTCAGCCCTTCATGTGGCCAGATAAACTCCCGCCGGAGGCATAGAATCTTTTCGTGGACCGGCAATCAGTCCGGATGTCGCGGGGCCTTACGTGACGGTGCGACATAGGGCCGCGTCACGTCGCGCAGGATCACCTCCAGCGCCTCGACGCTGCAGGAAATCACGCCGTCCCCCGCCAGTGTCATCACCACCTCGCCCGTACCATCCTCGCCGGGGCGAAATTCCAGCGCCAGGAGCGACAGGATCGTGTCGGCATCGCCCTTGGGCACACCTTGCGACCGCACCGCCATCACGTCCTCGATCAGCAGCACCGCCTGCACCCGTTCGAAATCGCGACGACCCTGCGCCTTCGGCGCATCTTCCCAGCGGAACCGATTGAGCAGGATGGCAAAGCGCCGGTTCGCCGGGGTCCAGCGCATTTCCGAGGCAGGAAATACCGCATCCTGCGCCAGGGCCGAGATCACCTGCAGATCCTCCGCATCGCAGGCCATCAGGGCCAGCGGCCTGTCGACCCCGTCCTCGAAACGTGCATCTTCGGTCATGTGCCGCTCACCCGTTCGATCTGCGCGCCGACGGCGCCCAACTTGTCCTCGACATGCTCGTAACCGCGATCCAGATGGTAGACCCGGTTCACCACGGTCTCTCCCTCCGCCGCCAGCCCCGCAAGGATGAGCGAGACGCTGGCGCGCAGGTCCGTCGCCATCACCGGTGCGCCCTTCAGGGTTTCGACACCGTGCACCGTCGCATGCCCTCCGTGGACGTCGATCCGGGCGCCCATGCGCACCAGCTCGGGCGCGTGCATGAACCGGTTCTCGAAGATCTTCTCTTCCAGCACCGACGTTCCATCGGCCAGGCACAGCATTGCCATCATCTGCGCCTGCAGGTCCGTGGGAAAGCCCGGGAAGGGTTCGGTCACGACATCCACGGCGCGGGGCCGGTCGCCCCGCAGCTTTACCTTCAGACCCTTGTCGGTCTCGGTCACGTCGACGCCGGCGGCATCCAGTTTTTCGGCGAAGGCAGCGACAAGGTCCATCCGCCCGCCGAGACATTCCACCTCGCCGCCGCAGAACACCGGGGCCAGCATGTAAGTGCCCAGCTCGATCCGGTCGGTCACGACGGGGTGGGTCGCGGCGCCCAGCCGGTCAACCCCCTGCACGATGATGGTCGAAGTCCCCTCACCCTCGATCTGCGCCCCCATGCGACGCAGGCAATGGGCCAGATCGACGATTTCCGGCTCGCGGGCGGCGTTCTCGATCACCGTCGTGCCCTTTGCCAGCGTGGCCGCCATCAGCACGTTTTCGGTCGCACCGACGGAGGCGAAGCGCAGCGGCACCTTTGCCCCCTTCAGCCCGCCGGGGGCCTTGGCGTGCAGGTAGCCGTCACGCAGGTCGATCTGCGCGCCCATCGCCTCCAGCGCCGTGACGTGGATGTCCATGGGACGCGCGCCGATGGCGCAGCCGCCGGGCAGCGAGACGACGGCCTGATGGTGCCGTGCCAGCAGGGGACCGAGGACGAGGTTCGAGGCCCGCATCTTGCGCACGATCTCGTAGTCGGCGGTCGTCGAGGTCATGGCATGGCTCGACAGGACCTGCACCTTGCCGTTCTGCATCGACGTCACCTCGACCCCCAGCGACTGCAGCAGGGCGGTCATGGTCTTGATGTCCGACAGGCGCGGCGCGTTGGTCAGGGTCAGGGGGTCTTCGGACAGGAGGGTCGCCGGCATCAGCGCCAGCGCCGCGTTCTTGGCCCCGGCGATGGCAATCTGGCCGTGCAGGGCCTTGCCCCCCGTGACGACGATGGAATCCATGATGCGAAACTTTCCTGGCTGCGCCCGTTGGTCGGGGTGTTACCCCGCCAGCCGGGTGTCGTCCAGTCACAGGCGCCGGATCGTCCGGACGACCCGGCGGCTCTTGCGGTCAGTCCGACGCGTCCTCGGCCCTGCGGGCCTTCGCCTGCGCCTTGCGCTTGGCCATGTTTGCCTTCAGCGCCGCCTTCAGCCGCGCTTCGCGCAGTTCGGCCGCCGTCTGCGGGCGGGGGGCGGGGCTTTCTGGTTTTTCGGTCATCCCGCGTCCTACCATTTGCCGGAATTTCCGTCCAGAGAGGGCTTGCGCCCTGCAGAAAGGTCCGCTAATTCCCCGCCACGGATGCTGTGGTAGCTCAGTGGCAGAGCACACCCTTGGTAAGGGTGAGGTCGAGAGTTCAATCCTCTCTCACAGCACCATCCTTCATTGTTTCGAAGATGTTGAGCGCAACCTTTGGGTTGGAATGTTCTTGTCGTTACACAAGGACGGAACGCACATGGTTGCGAATGCCCGGACAAATGACCCGGGACCGGGCCATGTCGATTTCGGAGGACATGCTGACTACGACGGAAGCAGTGGCCGTGATGCTGTCAGGTACTTCCATCTAAGGGACTGAATTGACGTCAGAACCAGCTTCGCCCATCGCGATACCGGCTATTTGGCCGTGATCAGGAAAATACCCCGAGCGCTGCCGCTGAATTGCAGGTCGGAATTGAAGAGATCAGTTGTTGGTCAACAGATCCTTGAAGATGTCGCGCAGCGAGGCGAGGGTGTAGGGCTTTGAAAGTACCGGGGCGTCGGCGATGTCGTCGGGACGCGGGATGCCTTCGCCGTAGCCGGTCGCGAAAACGAAGGGGATGTTGCGTTTCGAGAGCGCCTGCGCCACCGGAATGCTGGTTCCGTCACCCAGATTGACGTCGAGCAGGGCAAAGTCCGGCGGGTTCCGTTCGATCGCGCGCAGGGCGTCCGCGGCGGAGGATGACGTGGTGACCGAACTGGCGCCGAGCTCCATCAGCATGTCCTCGGCATCGAGGGCGATGAGCATGTTGTCCTCGACCAGCAGCGCCTGCCCCGAGAGGGCGGCGGATGTCCGCGGCTGGACGGCTTCGGTTAAAGCGGGGGCAGTCACAGCGGGCGGCGCGCCCAGAGAGACGGAGGCCGCCGGCAGGACGAAACGTGCCTGCACCCCGGTCAGCGCGTAGGTTATCCTCGCCTCGCCCTTCAGTTCGTAAGGGATGGAGCGTTCGATGATCGTCGTGCCGAAGCCGCGACGGCTGGGTGCCTGCACGGCCGGACCGCCATGTTCGCGCCAGTCGATGACCAGCCGGTCAAGTGTATCGAGATGCCAGTCGATGGTCACATACCCGGAGGTGTCCGACAGGGCGCCGTATTTCGCCGCGTTCGTCACCAGTTCATGCAGCACGAGTGCAAGGGTGGAAAAGGCCTGCGGTTCGAGCAGGATCGCCGGACCGGAGGCCCGCATCCGCGTCACCTGATCGTTGAGATAGGCCACCGCCTCCAGCCGGATCAGTTCCGACAGGGAACCGGGGCCCCAGTTGTTCGTCGTGACCTGATCGTGCGCCCGTGCGAGGGCCTGAATCCGGCCCCCGATGACGGTGGCGAAATCCTCGACCGTTCCGGCGCGCGACTGCGACTGGGTAACGAGGCCGCGGATCAGGCCGAGAATGTTGCGGACCCGATGATTGAGTTCCGCGATCAGCAATTCCTGCCGATCCTGTGCCGACTGACGGTCGCGGTCGCTTTCGTCCTTCATGCGCAGGATGACCTCGAGCAGCGTCACGCGCAGGGATTCCGCGATGCTGATCTCCGTGCTCTTCCAAGGGATGGACTGGCCCCGCACCGTGTCCTGCCAGGCGGCAAAACTTTTGCGGGGGGTCAGCCGCGTGCCGTTGGGGCCTACGGACACGGGCTTGTCCGGATTGCCGGCCCATGTGACGGACCTCGCGAATTCACGACGGAAGAAGACCAGATAGTCGCGCGGCAGCCGCGAGATGGGGATGGCGAGGGCACCGGCCACGCGGTCGCTGTAGTCTGCCGCAGGCGGGTGAAAGGCAGCAAGCTCCTCTGTCGCATAGATCTTGCCGGCGGGGGCCTGATTGAGGTGACGCACGAGGCTGGTGAATTCCTCCATGCTGGGGGTTTTGCCGTGCAGTTCTACCTGCCCGTCGATCCAGACCCCGACACCATCCGCCATCACGAGGTCCGACAGCTGGTCGATCTGGCTGAGGATGGCATCGACGGTGGAACCATTGGCGGCAACCGCACGCATCAGACCGTCGTGCAGCAACTGCGCCTTGTCGCGATAGGATTCGGCGTCGTCGCGCTGGCGCGATTCCAGCAGATAGGAAAACACCTGCCCGAACAGCTCTGCCGCCGTGCGGCGTTCCAGCGAGATGCGCCGCGGTTCCATGTGGTGACAGGCGAAGAGACCCCAGAGCCTGCCGTTCACAATGATCGAGATCGACAGCGACGCCCTGACACCCATATTCGTCAGATATTCAAGATGGATCGGCGACACCGCGCGCAATACGCTGAGCGACAGGTCGAGCGGCGCTCCGGCAGGGTCGCGTGGCGGGACGATCCGGGAACCGGGCTCTGTCGTATCCCAGATCAGGCGCAGGGCATTGCGCAGGTAGAGGGCGCGGGCCTGCCGGGGGATATCGGATGCGGGGTATTTCAGGCCGAGATAGCGGTCCAGTCCGCCGGCGACGACTTCGGCGACGACCTCGCCGGCGCCGTCACGGTCGAACTGGTAGACCATGACGCGATCGAAGCCGGTCAGCAGTCGCACCTGACGCGCCGCTTCGCGCAGCAGGCCGTCGATGCCGGCGGTCGCCTGAAGCCGGCCGATCATCGTCTTGACAGCCGCGGCGGCACGGGTCTCGTCACGTTCCGACGGTTCGGCCTCGATGACGATCAGGTGGCCGGACTGGTGCATCGCGATGTCAAAGTTGCCCTGCCCGGACACCAGAGGGACGCCGAATGTACGCTCTACCGAGTCCGGCCCGCGCAGACCCTGTGACAGACCGCGCAGCCTGTGGATGACGTCCCGGTCGAACACGGCGTCCAGCGACGACCCCAGCAGGGTCTCTGTCGCGATGCCGAGGGTGTCGGCGGCGTTTTCGGACACACGCGACACGATCCAGTCCGTCGACACGGCGATCAGGAACCCGAAGGATTGCACGGCACCCAGCAGGTGGATCGGCTCTCGATCGCAGGATGTCAGATCGACATCGTCGTCCGGAGAGATCATGCTGTCATTCGTCATTGTGACGATCCTTCGGTCTGGCAGGGCATCAAGGTGGTTGCGGCATCCAGGAAGATGTCGAAAGCTGTCAGTGCACCGGCTTTTGCCATGATGAAATCCGTTTCACTGGTAACGTGGGTTTCCAGCAGATCGAGGAAATCGGGCCATAGGGGCTGATCCTGACCGTGCCGGAGGTAGCGGAGGTTGCGGCTGACCCGCGGATCGGAGCTGGCCGATGCGCGGCCCAGCAGGATGCGCGCACCCAGGCGGGAGCCTTCGAGGACATAGAGGGCGCCCAATGCCTCCGGGACGGACTTGGGCAACCACTGCCTGACCGGCCCGGCGGCGCGCTCGCCCAGGGCGGACAGGTCGGCATCCAGACAGTCCAGGCGACGCGCGGCTGGCCAGTTCGGGTAGATCGCCCCGATGCCGAAGGCGTCGAGAGCGATCTCCACCTGGCTGATCCCGCGGTGAGAGATCATCAGGAAGGCCGTGTAGTCCGTGGCAGAAGTCAAATCCAGCCTGTCCATACAGGTGTCGAGGCGGCGATGGGATGTCGCCGTCGCATCGCGCAGGAACCACCTGATGTCGTCCAAGGATTTTACCATGGGAGTCCCTGGAGCGTGCGGTGGGTCAGCCGGAGATGCGGTAATGGAGGGCAGAGATAACGCCTCGGGGGCCGGGGTTCAAGGCCGGCGCGCGACGGTGCAACCGTCAGGCCCAAGCAACGACCTTCAATGCGCAACACCGCAAGTCGAGGTCATGTCCAGTGCCGCTTCGAGTGCCCGGATGTGCGGCAACAGATCGCTTGCGCGTAGCCGATCCTGTGGCGTTACGAGCGGGGGCCACGGGCCCAGCAGGCCGCTGTCGCGTGCGGCGATCAGGCGCTCTGCCGGTGGCAGCGCATCGTCGATCAGGTAGTCGGTCCGGTCAGCCCGCGCGCGCAACGCCGCCGACATGCCGTCGCGGGCACGACCGTCCAGTCGGCAGGATGCGGTGACGGTCACATCGCCGGCGTGGAGGACAGCATGACCGGTGGCCTTCAGGCGCCGGACCAGATCGCGATCCTCTCCGGTTGCCAGATCTGCGAAACCACCGACCGCCTGCAGGGCGTCCCTGCGTACCGCAAGGCTGGCACCCGCCGCGTGTGCATGTTCCCCGTCGAGGCCAAGGGGGCCGGGCCTGTGACGCCGGTAGAAGGCGGTCACGAGCGCCTCGTACCGCCCTTCCATCTCGGCGAGCGGAATATCCATGTCTTTCAGGACAAAGAGTTCTTCGGGCATCGGATTCACCCGCCCGCAGACGGCCGCAACCCGCGTCAGATGATGCCGGTTGCGGGCGATCCAGTCCGCGCCGGTCAGGCAGTCCGCATCGGTGAACAGCAGGGCATCCGCCGCGGGCCAGGATCGCAGGGCATGCTCGCATCCCAGACGGCGTGCGGTGCCCACCCCCTCTTCGCTGCCGAGCGTGACGTTGACGACATCCAGCCGCATTCCGGCGGCGGTGGCAGCGGCACGGGCGGCTGCCTCGGTCGCGTCGATGCAGTTGTTCGCCACGACGACGACGGCCAGATCCAAGGCCGATTGAGCCGCCAGCGCCGCAAGGCAGGCGGGAATGCGATCCGCCTCGTTACGGGCGGGGATGACGACGACGGTTCTGACACGGGAATCGGGTGTCACGCTGCGGCGGGTCCGACGATGCCGCGGTCGATGCGGTATCTGCCCGTATCGACCACCGGCGAAAGAGGCACCACCTTGTCGAATATGGCCAGCGTGTCGAGGCCCTGCAGGGCCTGCGCCGTGTCGCCGAGATAGGTCACGCAGACGACCTCGACCCCCTGCGCAGTCTCCAGCACCTCCTTTGCCAATTGCCGGATCATTGCTGGTGTCAGGAAATAAAGAACCTCAGACAGCACCATCAGGTCGGCGTCGGCTAGCGGCAGGTCGCAGGGATAGGTCCCCTGTTGGAAATGAGCGTCCGGTACGGCCCTGCGGGCGGCCTCTACGGCGCGCGCGATGGCGTCGATGCCGGTGTAGCGGTCGCAGAGCGGGGCGAGATGCCGCGCAAGGGCACCGTTTCCGCAGCCGATTTCCAGCCCGAAGCGGTAACGAACCCTGCTCAGGGCGGCACGAGTCGCCTTGAACTTGTCCTGCTCGTAGGGACTGGTTGCGAAATCCCACGGATCATCGGTCCGGGCGTACAGCGTTTCCAGATGGTCGAGGACGGAGGACATCAGGCGGCGCGCCAGAAGATTTCCGGCTCTTTCGCGAAGGCGTCGATGAAGTCGAGCGGCAGGCTGAAGCCCTTGGGATCATCCTCGATCACCAGTCCGCGCTGTGTGCGGTGCGCCGCGATGGCAAGCCTCTTGCGTGCCTGCCACGTACGCGAGTCGAGCGCCACGGGATGGCGCGCGGCCACATGGTCCAGCAGATCGGGATCGTCCCAACGGCTCCATACCGGATAGCTGAAGAGCGCAAGGTCCGGCATCGCCTGCGCCACGCGCCGCGCGATCCGCGCGGTGGAGCGGTGATCCTCGTGGTGATCCTCTGGCGCCGGGGCGAAGAGGTGCCGCGCGCCGCAGCCCCGACAGATCGCCACGATATCGGCTACGATCCGGTCCGTATCCTGCGTTCCAAGCCAACCGTCGGGATGTCCCAGCCATGTCATGTCCGTCGGCATTCCGCCCAGACGCACGATGGCGTGCGACAATTCCTGCCAGCGCATGGCGGCCAGCCGTTCGGCGGGCCAATCGGTGGAACCGGGATGCGATCCGCTGCCGTCGGTCATGCAGACGACATGGGCGCCATGCGTGTCGAAGGCGTGGGCCAGCAGCGCGCCGCAGCCAAGACTTTCGTCGTCCGGGTGCGGGGCAAGAACGACGATCGGTGCGCCACCGGTCAGGCTTTCAGCAGAAACCCGCGGCAGATGCGTGGTCAGATGTAGTCCCACAGGGTATCCTCCTCGTTGAAACAGGCCTCGCCCACGCGGGTCTGGAAAGCGTCGCGTGCCGCTTGCCGCAGGTAGACCGACAGGTCGCGCGCCTTGCGTCCGGTGGCGGAATCGTCCGCGAAATGCGCGAGCCCGACGGATTGTTCCACGGCACGGATTGCATCGAGGGCGACCTCTTCCGTCGCCAACCGCGCGGCGGCGGACAGGATCGGCGCGCGTCGCGCCGCATCTGGCGCAGAAGGCAACGCTGCCTGGGCCGCACGGGTCACGAGAGCGGAGGCAGCCATTGCGCCGATCGTCGCGGAGGACAGGCGCGCCATCTGTGCCGCGGCCGCCAGCCGGTCGCGGGCTCGCAGATGGGCGGCGGCAGACTCCAGCAGGCCAAGGGCGGCACCGACCTGCAGGGCGGCGATACGCCAAACGCCGCCGACGAAATGCGGCTCCGTCACGTAGTCCCCTGCCCCGCCAAGCCAGATCACGTCGCGCAAGGGGGTGCCGTCGAAGTCGTAGCGCCCCGAGTCCGTGGAGCGCATGCCCGACATCTGCCAGGCGTTTGCGTCTGCACGCGCGGTGTCGTTCACCGCGACCAGCGCCAGCCGCACGCGAGGCCCGGAAGAGACGGTGATGACCGCATGGGTGACAGTGCCGAGGCCAGAGGCAAAAAGCTTGTGCCCCATCAGCATATCATGGGGCCCGGGTGCGACCGGCTCTGGCCCGTCGGCACCCCAGACGCCGAGGATCGCGCCGTCGGCGACGAGCGCGCGCACGCGCGCATCGGCCTGACTGTCGCCATGGACGTTGGCGAGGTAGAGGGCGTTCATGTGCCCTTCCCACAGCCGGCCGACGGGCAGGTTCGCCGCGCCGACGCGTTGCAGACGGCGCGCGGTCAGGACGGGATCCGCGGTGCCGTCGTCGTCCAGCCAACCGGCATCGCGCAGATGGCGCAGGGATCCGGCGATGGCGGTCGTCCCCGCCTCCTCCGCCGCGGCGGAGGCGGCGAGGGTCCGGGCCAGACGGGTCGTCGGATCCGGCGAGGTGGGGGCGGCGTCGGCGGAACCGGGACGGGGATCTCTCTCGATCAGCATTCAGGCGACCCTTTCCATGTTGCGGGCAGCGCGCGACATCAGTCGATCACGCCAGCGACGGCAGACGGCATCCAGCGTGAAGTCGGGATTGCCGCAGACCTCCGGGCGTTGACTGCGCCACGCCAGAAGTCGCGCCAGAATTGCCGTATCGTCCGCAGCATCCAGCAACTGCCCGGGCGTCGCGACCACTTCGGCGTTGGCGCCGAGGCGGTCGTGCGCCAGCACCGGCAGGCCAACAGACTGCGCCTCTGCCATGACGAGGCCGAAGGTCTCTGCAAAGGTGGTCTGTGGATAGAACAGGCAGAGCGATCGGCGCATCTGCGCAATCAGTTCCGTATGCGGCAACGGCCCGAGGAAGGTTACGCCGTCGGGCACCGGTCCGGTGTCCCACGCAAGATACCCGGGATCGGCGACGGCGAGGGTCAGGGTCGGGATGGCGTCGCGCGCCGTGCGGAAGCGGGCGAAGACCTGCGCCAGTCCCTTGTGCGGCGAACTGGCAAAGAGCAGGCGGTCGGGGTCATGGCGCGTGCCGTCGGGCCGTAGCCCCGGCGCAATGGGATTGTGAATATGATCGATGGACAACCCCGGCCCAGCCGACAGGAAACGGCGCAGCGACCTGGCGTGGCTGGCGGAGACGCAGATGACTTCCACGCCTGCCTCTGTCAGCGCCCGCGCCATGGGGCGGTTGTGGCGACCCGGATGGTTGTGCAGCCAGAGAACGATGCGCGCCGCCGGCTGGGTCTTTCGCAATTTGCAGGCGACCTTCCACGCATTGATGACGATCAGCGTCGGGGTGGCGTCGGCTGTGAAGACGTCAGCGAGCGGTCGCATCACGCCTGCCTTGGTCGCGTCCCGTTCAGTGCGTCCGCGCTGGTAGTGGGTGATCGCCATGTCGCGCGACAGCACGGTCATCACGCGCAAGACCGTGGCCTCTGTCCCGCCAAGCCCGCCGGCCAGCAGGGTCGCGGGGGTGTAGCCGCGGGCGCAGCAGGGGTCGACGACGGCGATATCCGGGACTGCCGCCATCATTCGGCGGCCACCGGACGTGTGACATCGACGTGCAGGCAGCGCGCGACGGCGGCACGGGTCGCGTCGGTCATCGGCAGGTCGCGCCGGCGCAGGTGCGCGGGGTTGCTGACGAAGGCAAGCGCAAGGTCGGGCATGTCGATCGGAACCGGATCGACGCGGCCTTCGGTCCGCCACTGGCGCACCTTGTCCCAGACCATCGCGCGGTCGGCCTTGCGCCGTGCGCTGTCATAGTCCGTGTCCTGCGACTGAGTGAGGCTGTCTGGCGTCTCTATCTTGGTCAGTAGCAGTTCCTGCACGATCCAGATGATTTCTCCATTGAACATCAGCCGGTTGCGGAATTCGCGATCCTCTTCGATGCAGGGCGCGAAGCCGCCGTTGCGGGCCAGCAGTTCCTGCCGGAACAGGCCGGAGTTGATGTGCGTCCACTCTCCCGGCACCTGCCCGCCCATCTGCATGTTCGGGAACACGTCGTCGAAAAGCGACAGGTCGCGGCGGATCGGGACGCGTCGCCCGTCCGGCAGGACCAGCTCGTGCTGCACCAGCGCGGCACCGACCTGCAGGATGCTGCCGGGCTCTTGCCCGACCATGCGCCAGTTCAGGCACTCATGCGCCCCGATGGCGGGCTGGGACAGGATGCGCGCCTGATGCAGGACCTTGTCGCGATGCGGGATGTCGTCGGAATCGTGGAACGTCACTGCATCCCCGTCCGTCAGCAGAAGGCCCGCATTCTTGGCCAGCGCCGTGCCGACGTTGTGCGCGAGCCGGATGTAGGTGAAGCGCGGATCATCGAAATGCCGGGCCAGACGCCCCTGCGTATCGTCGGTGCTGCCGTCATCGATGACGGTGACGCGGGTATTCCACCACGACTGGTCGAGTGCGGCGCGGACGGCGGTGTCGATCATGTGAGCGCGGTTGTGGGTCGGGATGATGATGTCGACGGACAGGTCGGTCATGGTCAGGCTCCGATCGGTTGCATGGTGACGTGGCGTCGGTAGCGGTCCAGCACCCGAGCCAATGCCAGTCCCGCAGGCAGCGGGACCAGAAGCGCGAGCACGGCTCCGGTCACCAGCACGCTGTGGGTCAGGGTCAGCGGCACGGCGGCCCCGGCGGTGGCGAAGAGGATGAGGCTCGCACCCGAAGCGCCCGTCGGTCGCGCCACGCCGGCCTTGTCGGTGACGGCAAAGGCAAGCGGTCGGCCACACACGGCGCTGACGGTCGCACAGGCCGCGACAGGCGCAAGGGCGGCGCGATGACAGATGGCGGCGAAGCGGATCCGTCCGGGCATAGGTTCGGGCCGCCCCTGCCCCAGAAGCCGCAGGACAATGTCGAACACCGTAAGCCATACGGAAAGGCTCGCCAGCTGGATCAGCGTCTCTCCGCCACCGCCGGTCGCCAGACTGCAGAGCAGCGCGGTGACGGGAAGCAGGGACAGGGTCAGCCAAGCGGTCAGTTGTGAGAGGATCGCGGCACGCTGACGGACGGTCATGCCGACACGCCACGGCAGGAGTGCAGCGGCATGGGCAATCAGCGTTTGCAGATTGCCGCTGGCCCAACGGTGGCGCTGACGCTCCAGCCCGCGCAGGGAGAACGGCAGAAGGCCGCGCCCGACGATCTGATTGATGAAACGACCGGTGAAACCGGCCCGGCAAAGCCGCACGCCAAGGTCCGCATCCTCCGTGACGGTGCGGCCCGACCAGCCGCCGACCGCCCGCAGGGCGGGCACCGAGATGACGCAGAGCGTGCCGGTCAGCAGCACGGCCTCTGCCACGTCGGCCATTTGCGCGCTTCCTTGGAAATATTCCGCGAGTTCCGCATCGACGCCATCGGCCACGCCGGCGCAGCCGGCATAGGCCTGAGGGAATTGCACGTAGTCGGCGCCGGTCAGGGACAGTGCCGCGGCGGCACTGGTCAGAAAGTCCGGATCGACGGCATAATCGGCATCCACGGTCACCACATGGGTCGCGTCGGTGCGGGTATGGTCCAAAGCGATGTTCAGGGCGCCGGCCTTGGCGCCCGCCACGCCGGTCCGATGCAGGAAGCGGACCCGGTCGCCAAGCCGGTCACATTCATCGCGCACCGGCTGCCAGACGGCCGAATCCTCGGTGTTGTTATCGATCACGACAATCTCGACCGCGGAGGCCGGCCAGTCCTGCCGCGCAAGCGCGCGAACGGTTGCAATCACCAGCGACGGGGGTTCGTTGTGCGTCGCGACGTGGACCGAAAAGACTGGCGTTGCCTGCGGGATCGGCCGCAGCGGCACGCGCAGATCCTGACCGTTCGCCCAATACCGCATGACCAGCCCCGCAACCTGGAGGAAGATTAATGCTGCGCAAAGCGCCGCGACAAGGCCGGGCAGGACGAGGACGCACAGACAGATGACCGCCAGAAAGATCGGCAGGACGAACATGACGTGTCTCCACACAGGGCATGGGTTTTCGAGGCTTCGAAAACAAAATGGTTCACGCCTAGCTAGATAACGCCGGTGCGGGTCACGAGTTCCCCCGAGGTCGCCGCCGGCCCCTCACCGCGCGCACGGCACAGGTTGTCACGAGAGGAGGAAGGACGCTTCAAACTGCATTGACGGAGGGGGAGTCAGTTTTCCGGAAACCAGGAGGTATCCATGTCGGCGTAGCGATTATTGAAGTCGGTCATGTCCGCCAGGTCGTCTTCCCGCAGTATCCGCAGGCGATCCCCGATCCGCTGGATATAGCCGTCCTCTTCCATCTTGATGAGGGTGCGACTGATGTAGACGTTCGTCAGACCCAGGTAATCGCCGATCTGGCTTTGCGTCAGCGGCAGGCGGATCGTGTCTGTCATCCGGCGGTTCGTGATGCGCAGGCGCGCGATCAGGTCCAGCACCATGTAGGCCACCCGCTCCTGCGCCTTCATGCGTCCCATCGCGCGCAGCAGATCGATGAAGACGACCTGATCGCGCAGCCCGATCGACAGCAGCAGCGCCGACAGGCGAGGCGATTCGCGCAGAATGACGTCCAGCGAAGACTTTGGAAACGGACAGAGCGTGACGGCCTCTGACGTTCGCAAGGTCGTTGTCATGTGTTTGAGGGCGACGTCGGGAAAGCCGATGATGTCGCCGGGATGATGTATCTTGACGATCTGCCGACGGCCGTCCGGAAGATCGGTATAGCTGAACAGCCAGCCGCGCTTGACCACGTAAAGGTCCCTTGCCGCATCGCCGTTCTGATAGATCTCGACGCCTTCCTCGAAGTCCCGCTCCGCCTTTTCGAGGCTTGCAAGCTGTTCCCGGTGGGTCTCGTCCAAGGTGATGTAATGCGACAGTTTCGTCACGAGACAGCTTGATTGATCGTCCATGGAACCTTCCTGACCGGACACGACATTCGCTGGCTTATCAGCCGGAAGTTCACGCTAGCGTGAATGGGATATGGATGACCAGCGTCATCTGCTTTGGCACCAACCTGTCGATACAGTTTGCGGAACCCTTTGCCCCCGACAGCGTTCGATCAGATGACTGGTCGAAGGGGATCCTGATGGCATCGCGTGCACTTTGGAAGGGGCAATTGCGGTTGTCGCTCGTCTCGATCCCGGTCGAGATCCATTCGGCGACAAAATCGTCATCTTCGATCTCGTTCCGGCAGATTCACGAGCCGAGCGGGAAGCCCGTGAAATATCAGAAGACCGTCGCCGGGATCGGGCCAATCGATACCAAGGACATCGTGAAGGGCTACGAGACGGGCGACGATAACTACATGCTGATCGACCCCGAGGAGCTTGACGCGATCCGCCTTGAAACCAAGAAGACCTTCGAGTTGGTGCAGTTCGTCGACGCCTGCGAAATTTCGCCACTCTACTTCGACAAGCCCTATTACATCGTTCCGACGGACGACCTGGCGCAGGACGCCTATCGGGTCATCCGCGATGCGTTGCGCACGGCCGGCAAGGTCGGGCTGGGCCAGTTCACCATGCGCGGCAAGGAATACCTTGGGGCCGTAAAACCGTGTGGCGACGGCCTTTTGATGGAAACGTTGCACTACGCCGACGAGTTGCGGAACGCCGACCCCCTGTTCAATGACATCGCAGACGAGACGTCAGACAAGGACCTGCTGGAGGTCGCGACGGCCCTGATCGACCGCAAATCCGGGCCTTTCGATGCGGCAGCCTTTACCGACCACTATTCCAAGGCCCTGCATGACCTGATCGAGGCCAAGCGGAAGAACCGCAAGACGAAGCACGTCGCGGCCGCCGAGGACGATGCGTCTCAAGGGGAAAATGTCGTCGATCTGATGGCGGCGTTGAAGCAGAGCCTGAAGGGCACGAAGACGCCTGCGAAGGGCGGGCGCAAGAAGGCCTCCTGACGTGGCCCGCGGGCCGGATCCCCTTGCCGCCTATAATGCCAAGCGCGATTTTGCCCTGACGGAAGAGCCGCGCGGCAAAAGCGGCGCGGCCAGCACGACGGGTCTTCGGTTCGTCGTCCAGAAACATGACGCCCGTCGGTTGCACTACGACTTTCGCCTCGAATGGCAGGGCGTGCTGCTTAGCTGGGCGGTGACCCGCGGCCCCAGCCCGGACACGCGAGAGAAGCGGCTTGCGGTCCGGACGGAGGACCACCCGCTGTCTTATCGTGATTTCGAGGGCACCATCCCGGCCAAGGCCTATGGCGGCGGGACCGTGATGCTGTGGGACGAAGGTCTTTGGCTGCCGGAGAACGATCCGGCGCAGGGCCTGAAGGACGGCAAGCTCGGGTTCACCCTGCAAGGGCAGCGGATGACCGGCAGCTGGGCCCTGGTCCGGATGAAGAACAAGGGCGAGAAACGCGAGAACTGGCTGCTGATAAAGCACCGCGACAGTGCTGCCTGTGACGATCCGGACGCCTTGACGGATGGCTTCGACACCTCCGTCACCACCGGTCGTACGATGGCGCAGATCGCGTCGGGCGCAAAGGCGAAACCGCAACGCAAACCTTCCGCGACGCAGGGCGGCAAGCGTCCCGCCTTTCGGAAACCACAGCTTGCGACGCTCGTCAGCGACGCCCCGGGCGGCGACGACTGGATCTTCGAGACGAAGTTCGACGGCTACCGCTGCCTGGCGGCGCTGGGCAAGGGCGGTCCCCGCCTGTGGACCCGCAACGGTCACGACTGGACCGATCGGTTCCAGTCCCTGACGGCTGCTTTCGGCGCCTTGCCCTGCAAATCCGCGCTGATCGACGGCGAAGTCATGGCCGCCCGGATCAAGGGATCGGCCTTCTCGTCCCTGCAGGCGGCGCTGGCAGAGGGGCGACCGCTGGTCTTCTATGCCTTCGACCTGCTGTCGCTGGACGGCAAGGATTTGACCGACGCACCGTTGCTGGATCGCAAGGCGCGTCTGGCCAAGCTGCTTGACGGCTTGCCGGAGGACGGACCGCTGCGGGTCAGCACGCATATTCCCGGCGACGGCGCCCAAATCCTTGCCCATGCCTGCAAGACCGGGGCGGAGGGGATCATCGCCAAGCGCGCCGGGGCGCCCTATCGCGGGCGACGCACCACCGACTGGCTGAAGGTGAAGTGCACGAAGCGGCAGGAATTCGTGATCGGCGGGTATTCTCCTTCGGACAAGCCGGGCCGGCCCTTTGCATCGCTGCTGGTCGGAGAGATGGGGCCGGAGGGTCTTCGGTATCGCGGGCGCGTGGGCACTGGCTTTGCCGAGGGCGACTTCGATGAGCTGCAGGCGGCCCTCAGGACGCGCAAGACCAGCCCGTTCATCGACGTGCCCAGCGACATTGCCGCCGGTGCGGTCTGGGTGACACCGGGGACGGTCATCGAGGTCGATTTCACCGAATTGACGGCGGACGGGCACATCCGTCACGGCAGCTATCTGGGATTAAGGAAGGACAAGACGGCGAAGGAGGTCACGCTGGAGGTGCCGCGCAAGGCACCGGCAACAAGGTCGGACAGGGTGACGGTGGCCGGTATCGCGATCACGCATCCCGATCGCCTGATCTTTCCCGGCACGACGATTACCAAGGTCGATGTCGCGCGTTACTACGACCGCGCCAGCGCGCGGCTGATGGACATTGCCGGCAAGCGACCGTTGTCCCTGCTGCGGCTGCCGGAGGGGCAGGGCGGCGAAAGCTTCTTTCAGAAACACGCCGGCGCCGGGTTTCCCGCAGCCTTGCACCGGGTCGAGATCACGGACAGCAGCGGCGGCGCCACGACTGCCTTCGATGCCACGAAGGCCGCGGCCTTCGTGGCGGCGGCGCAGATGGGGACGGTCGAGGTCCACATCTGGGGCGCACGGACGGACCGGCTCGACCGCCCGGACCGGCTGGTCTTCGACCTTGACCCGGACGAAGGTCTTGGCTGGTCGGATGTGCGCCGCGCCGCTTTCGACCTGCGCGACCTGCTTGCGCAGCTGGACCTTGCCACGGTGCCCGTCGTGACCGGCGGCAAGGGCATTCACGTCTGTGTCTGCCTGCGGCGCACGCAGGGCTGGGACACGGTGAAGCTTTTCACCAAGACCGTCGCCTACATGATGGCCGAGCGGGAACCGAAGCGGTTCACCGCCGTCATGTCGAAGTCGAAGCGCAAGGGGCGGATCTTTATCGACTGGCTGCGCAACGAGCGGGGGGCGACCGCCATCGCGCCTTACGCGATCCGCGCGCGAACCGGCGGGCCGGTCGCGGTGCCGGTCACCTGGGACGCGTTAGACGAGATCGCCGGGGCGGATGCCTTCGACATCGATGCCGCCATCGCCCACCTGTCGGCCCCCTGCCCCTATATGACGGCCCTGGCGCAGCCGCAGACCCTGACGGCACGGACGCTGGATGCGCTATCGTCGCTGATGTAGGGGCCTTTGGCGCGGACCGACACCTGACCCTTCGCCTTCTGTTTTTCGGCACGGGACGCTATCAGGGTCGCAGGGTGTTACGGGGAATATGATCGATGGGTCCAAAATGGTCGAAGACCCCGACATCGCGGATCGACAGGCTGCTGTCGTCCATGGGCTACGGGTCCAGAACCGAAATCGCGCGGATTGCGCGGGCTGGAAAGGTGATGCTCGACGGTGAGGCACTGCGGGACGTCACGGCGCGGATCCCCGTCACGCCCGATCTGTCGGCCCGGATGATGGTTCAAGGCGAAGCGCTGGACCCCGTGGCAGGCATGGTCGTCCTGATGAACAAGCCCCTCGGCGTGACGTGTTCCCACAAGGACGAGGGCACCTTGATCCATGATCTGTTGCCGCCGCGCTGGCGCCGCCGCAACCCGCCCCTGTCGACCGTCGGTCGCCTCGACCGGCAGACGACGGGACTGTTATTGCTGACCGACGACGGCGATCTGCTTCATCGCATCATCAGCCCGCGGCATCATGTCGACAAGATCTACCGGGTCACGCTGGCCAGACCGCTGGACGGGACGGAGGCGGAGCATTTCGCCTCTGGCCGCTTCATGTTACAAGGCGAGGACAAGCCTCTTGCCCCTGCTTTCCTTGACGTGCTGACGGAGACGGAGGCACTGATCCGGATTACCGAGGGCCGGTATCATCAGGTGCGCCGCATGTTCGCGGCAGCCGGAAACCATGTTGTCGAACTGCACCGAGAGAGCCTTGGCGGTCTGTCGTTGCCGGATGATCTGGGGCTGGGCCAATGGTCGCTGCTGGATCCGGGAGATGTCGCGCGGATCTTAAGAACAGAGAACGCTTGCAACACTTCGGGTTGACGCTGTCCGTCTGAGCTCTCGACGTCGCGGCACCCTGTGTCGGTGACCACTCGGCAAACCAACGATATTGATAATTGTTAAAGCGCTGACGCGTTCCGGTAGAGAGAGATTCGTGCCGAGTTACGATCCCCGGGCCTTTCCAAAGGGTTAATTTTGCGCATTGCGCCGGAAATTCGAACATTCTGCTTAGTGGCGCGGCAAGCCGCCTGATCTTTGTCCATTTCTTCGAACCTGCTGGAACACATGTCACATGCAAGTGTTATGCAAATGCAGCATCACATTGAGGAGATTTTCAAATGCCAGTCTTGGATACCGTCGTCTTCCCGGTTGCAGGGCGTGGCACGCGTCTTCTTCCGGTGACCAAGTCGGTGCCAAAGGAATTGCTGCCGGTCTACGACAAGCCGATCTTGCAGTTCGCGGTCGAAGAGGCGGTGGCAGCCGGGGCCCAGCGGCTGGTCTTTATCACCCATGCCTCAAAACGGGCGATCAACGAATATCTACAACCCGACACGGCGCTGATGGATGTGCTGAGGACCGACGGCAAGGCCAAGCTGGTGCGGGCGCTGGAAGACATCACGCTGGGCCAGAATGTCGAAGTGCTGTTCGTCGACCAGGAACAACCCCTCGGTCTGGGTCATGCGGTGCTGATGGCGGCGGAACATGTGCGCGGCGATGCCTTTGGCGTCATCCTGCCGGACGACGTGATCCTCGGGCGGCCCTGCCTACCGGAAATGGCCGAAGCCTACGAGGCCGGTCACATGATCGCCGCCATGGACGTGCCCGAGCAGGATGTATCGAAATACGGTATCTTTCGGCCGCTGGGCGATGGCGCCGTGGGTCGGATCGTGCGGGCGTCGGAACTGGTCGAGAAACCCGCGCCGGACGTTGCACCCTCCCGGCTCGCCGCTGTGGGGCGCTATATCCTCGACGCACGGATCTTCGACGCACTGCGTGCGCTGGAGCCGGGGGCCGGGGGCGAATATCAGCTGACGGACGCGATCGCCGCCGATGCGGGCGATCTGTCCCTGACAGGCTTCCGGTTTTCCGGGGCTCGCCACGATTGCGGATCGCACGAAGGCCTGCTGGGGGCAGCCAATGCCCGGGCGGCTGAACTGGCGTGCGTCCTGGCCGCGGAATGACGGAGGACGGCAGTACATTGCGCGATCGCAAGATCGACGACTTTTTCCTTTTCCTCGATTTCGACGGAACATTGGTCGATCTGGCCCCCACACCGGACGGTATTTCGGTTCCGGATGATTTGACCGATCTGCTCGCCCGCCTTCACAGGCGGCTGGATGGCCGTATCGCCCTCGTGTCGGGCCGAGAGGTCGCAACGCTGGAACGGTTCCTGCCGGATTTCGCAGGCGATCTCTATGGCGCGCACGGTGCGGAGTCGCGGCAAAGCGGTCGGCTGACACGTCACCCGCTGGTCGGCAGCGCCGTCGTGGCAGATGTGCAGGCCCAGGCTCGCAAGGCGGCTGCAGCTATCGAGGGTCTGACACTGGAAACCAAGGACACGGGGGCCGTGATCCATTATCGCGGTGTGCCGCATGCAGAGCCCGAGGCCCTGACCGCGGCAGTGCGGATCGCTGAGGCGGCGGAGGGCATGGAGATGCACCGGTCCAAGATGGCCTTCGAGATCAGGCCCGCCGATGCGACCAAGGCCGGCGCAGTACGGACCGCGATGGAAGGGCAGCCGGACCATATCCGCCCCGTCGTCATCGGAGACGATGTCACGGACGAAGAAGCGATGGAGGCGGCGCTGGAACGCGACGGGCTGTGCATCCGCGTAGGCGACGGTGACACCTGTGCCGCCTATCGTCTTCCGGACCCCGCCGCCGTCCGACAGCTGTTGCACGGCTGGGTGACGGAGGGGGCTGTATGACCGGGCGCCTGATCGTCGTTTCGAACCGCGTCCCCTCTGACGGGCCGCCCGCTGGCGGGCTGGTCGTGGCGCTGCACGAATGCCTCTCTGCCCAGGGCGGCATCTGGTACGGGACCTCTGGCAAGATCGCAGAGACGTCGGAAGATCGGCTGCAGGACGTCCCCGGCGAAAGCTACGACATGCGCACCTTCGATCTGACGCAGGTCGAGCACGAGGGATATTACCTTGGCTATGCCAATTCGGTGCTGTGGCCATTGTGCCATCGCCGTGCCGACCTGATGGCGCTGAACGGCGGCGATTACGAGACATACATGGGCGTCAACCGGCGGTTGGCGCGCATGATGGCCCGCGACCTGCGGCCGGACGACCGCGTCTGGATCCATGACTACCACTTCCTGCCGCTGGCCGCCTGTCTGCGGGCAGAGGGCGTAACGGCGACGCTGGGGTATTTCCACCACATCCCCTTTCCCGCCGTGCATGACCTGATGGCCCTGCCTGAACATGACATCTTTCCCGGATGGATCGCGAGCTTCGACCTTGTCGGCCTGCAAAGCCAGCGGGACGTCGCCGCGGCGCTGGAGATGTATCGCAGCCTTGCGGGCGCAGAGCACCTGCGCGACGGGTCCCTGCAATACCGCGATCGCCGGTTCGAGGTGCGCAGCTTTCCCATCGGGATCGATGGCGAAGCCTTTGCGCAAGAGGCGACCCGGGGCAGCGGCCGCGATCTGCTGAACCTTGCGCCGGACGAACGTCTGGTGATCGGCGTCGATCGGCTGGATTATTCCAAGGGGCTCGACAACCGGCTGCGCGCGTTCGGCCGATACCTAGAGGCGCGGCGCGACGACAACCCGCGTGCATCGCTGCTTCAGATCGCGCCGCCGACCAGAGAGGAAGTCGCCGCCTATCAGGATATCAGGTCGGAGATGGAGCGCATCACGGGCAAGGTGAACGGACTTTATTCCGATCTGGACTGGACCCCCATCCGCTACATCCACCGCGCTATCCCGCGCGAGACCCTGGCGTCGCTTTATCGCGCCGCGGATGTCGGCTTTGTCACGCCGTTCTGTGACGGCATGAACCTTGTGGCGAAGGAATATGTCGCCGCCCAGAATCGTGAGAATCCGGGTGTCCTGATTCTGTCGCAGTTCGCCGGTGCTGCCGAGCAGATGGCCGCCGCCCTAATCGTCAATCCCTACGATATCGGCGAAATGGCGGACGCCCTGCGCACTGCGCTGGCGATGCCGCTGGAAGAGCGGAAGGAGCGGCACGCCGTCCTGCTGAAAGGCGTGCTGAAGGAAAGCGTCGGCCACTGGACAGCCACATATCTTGCCACGATGGAGCGTCTTTCGACGGCGCGGATCGAGGCGCGGCAGGACTGACCGGTACCTTCCGGTATGCAGGACTAGCGTTGCAGGCCGGGGTTGCGTACGGCCATCATTGTTGCGGACAGCGTCGCGATGACGGCGTCGCCCTCGTCAGCATAGGCCCGCGCCTCGGTGAATGTCAGGGTGCGGCCGGAGCGGATGACCTCACCGACGATGCGAAACACTTGCCCCCGCGCGGGGGCAAGGAAGCTCGCCTTGAATTCCGCTGTCAGCACCTCCGCCTCTGCATCCATCAAGGTGAAGGCAGCGAAGCCTGCGGCGCTGTCCATCGCCGTCGTCAGGACACCCGCATGCAGGAACCCGTGGTGCTGGGTCAGATCCGCCCGGAACGGCAGGGTCAACACGACGCGTCCCGCCGCGACCTCTGCCACCGTGATACCGAGTGTCGTCATCACCCCCTGCCGGTCGAAATCGGCGCGGGTCCGGGTCAGGGCTTCGGGATAACGTACCGTGGGCATAGTCTGACCTTTCGCATTGGCGCGCAGGCCGATCCTACAGGTTGTGGGTCGAACCGGAAGCCAACCTTTTACGCAGGCTTTGGAATTGCGTCAGAGGATATGACCAAAGTCACCGGAGGGTGGCTTGACACTTACCGGGCGGCTGCGCCTACTGCAGGCACAGGTGCTCAAGCGTCCGATCAGACAAGGATGCAGTGCCATTCACCTTTTCAACAGGGAAGCTCGCATGACACATTTTACCAAACTTGTCGCAGCCGCGATGATCAGCGCCACCTTTGGTCTGACCAGCGCCCCCGCCATCGCGGAAACGCCGCCAGACACGCTGATTCAGGCGTGGCAGCTTGACGACATGATCTCGATCGACCCTGCAGAGGTGTTCGAATTCACCGCCTCCGAGATTCTCGGCAACAGCTATCAGCCGCTGGTGGGCTATGACGTGAACGACGTTTCCGACATCTTCGGCGTGATCGCCGAAAAGTGGGAGGTGTCGGAGGACGGCAAGACCTTTACCTTTACCATCAAGCCGGACATGAAGTTCGCCTCTGGCAACCCGATCACCGCGGCTGATCCGGTCTATTCGATCCAGCGCGCGGTCAAGCTGGACAAGTCGCCCGCGTTCATCCTGACGCAGTTCGGATTGTCAGCAGACAACGTCGACCAGATGGTCCGCCAGACCGGCGACATGACCTTCGAGCTCGAGATGGACAAGGCCTATGCCCCCACCCTGCTGCTCTATTGCCTGACGGCGACCGTGGGCTTCGTCGTGGACAAGGAACTGGTCGCCAGCCACGAGGTCGACGGCGATTTCGGCTACGAGTGGCTCAA
This sequence comes from Loktanella atrilutea, assembly GCF_900128995.1. Taxonomy (GTDB): domain Bacteria; phylum Pseudomonadota; class Alphaproteobacteria; order Rhodobacterales; family Rhodobacteraceae; genus Loktanella; species Loktanella atrilutea. Next base: position 255,045 of record NZ_FQUE01000002.1, read on the forward strand.
GACGAACTACGCCGGGTCCGGTCCCTTCACGATCCGCGAATGGCGCGCCAACGAGGTCGTCGTGATGGAGCGCAACGACAACTACTCCGGCGACACGCCCGCCATGGCGCGCGCGATCTACCGCAACATCCCCGAAGGCTCGACCCAGCGCCTGCTGCTGGAACAGGGCGACATCGACATCGCCCGCAACCTCGGCGCCGAGGAGATCACGGCGCTGGCCGACAACCCGGACATCAAGATCGAGGACGGCATCAAGGGCTCCATCTACTACATGGGCCTGAACCAGAAGAACGAGGCGCTGGCCAATCCACTCGTCACGCAGGCGATGAAGTATCTGGTCGACTATCAGGCCATCGCCGACACGATCATGAAGGGTAAGGTCAAGGTCCATCAGGCGTTCCTGCCCGAAGGCTTCCTCGGCGCGCTGATGGACAATCCCTATTCCCTCGACGTGGAAAAGGCGAAGTCCCTGCTGGCCGAGGCGGGCTATCCCGACGGGTTCACCGTGACGATGGACACCCGCAACACGCCCGAGATCACGGCGATCGCAGAGGCGATCCAGCAGACCATGGCGCAGGCCGGGATCACGATCGAGATCATCCCGGGCGACGGCCAGCAGACGCTGACCAAGTATCGCGCCCGCAGCCACGACATCTACATCGGCCGCTGGGGCCCGGACTATCAGGACCCGCACACCAACGCCGACACCTTCGCGCGCAACCCCGACAACGGCGACGACGCGGCCTCCAAGCCGCTGGCCTGGCGCAACGCCTGGGACATCCCCGAACTGACGGCGCAGGCCGATGCGGCGGTGCTGGAATCCGATCCCGCGAAGCGGGCCGAGATGTATCAGGCCATGCAGAAGCAGGAGCAGGAGGATTCACCCTTCGTCATCATGTTCCAGGAGATCGAGGTGCTTGGACTGCGTGACAATGTCGAGGGCTTCATCATCGGGCCGTCGTTCAACGACAACTCCTTCCGCAACGTGACCAAGACGGAATGAGCGTTTCGCCGGCCAATGAGGGAGGGCGCTGGCGCGCCCTCCCTCTGCTCGGCCTCAAGGCCGGCAAGCTGGTCGTCACCGTGGCGATCACCTTCCTCGGCCTGATGGTCGTGACCTTCCTGATCGGGCGCGTCGTGCCCGTCGATCCGGTGCTGGCCGTCGTCGGCGACCGGGCGTCCAAGTCCACCTACGACGCGGCCTATATCGCGCTGGGGCTGGACAAGCCGCTCTATTACCAGTTCTGGATCTACCTCAAGCAGGCGCTGTCCGGCGATCTGGGCATGTCGGTCCTGACCAAGAAGCCCATCGTCGAGGACATCAAGCGCGTCTTTCCCGCCACGCTGGAGCTTGCGACCTGCGGCATCATCATCGGCACGCTGGTCGGCGTGCCGCTTGGCATCTGGGGGGCCGTGCGGCAGGGCAGACTGCCGGATCAGGTGATCCGTGTCGTGGGCCTCGTCGGCTATTCCGCGCCGATCTTCTGGCTTGGGCTGCTGGGGCTGCTGGTGTTCTACGCCAAGCTGCAATGGGTCGCGGGACCGGGGCGCATCGACATCGCCTATGAGTACAACTTCACCCAGACCACCGGCATCCTGCTGCTGGACACGGCGATGCAGGGGCAATGGGACGCCTTCCGCAACGTGGTGGCCCATCTGGCGCTGCCGGCGACGCTGCTGGGTTACTTCTCGATGGCCTACATCAGCCGCATGACGCGGTCCTTCATGCTGGCGGAACTCGGGCAGGAATACATCACCGCCGCCCGGGTGAAGGGCGTGCCAGAATGGCGCATCATCTGGGTCCACGCCCTGCGCAACGCCGCCGTGCCGCTGGTGACGGTCATCGCCCTGTCCTACGCGGGCCTGCTGGAAGGGTCCGTGCTGACCGAAACGGTCTTCGCATGGCCGGGGCTCGGGCAATACCTGACCAACAGCTTGCAGAACGCCGACATGAACGCGGTGCTGGGCGGCACGCTGGTCATCGGCATCATCTTCGTGGGGCTGAACCTTTTGAGCGATCTTCTCTACACCGTGCTCGACCCCCGCGTGAGGCGGCGGACATGAGCGACGTCACGACCCGCGACTGGCTGCTGAGCGACCGGCCCGCGTCCCGCCGTCAGGCGCGGCTGGGGCAGGCCTATCGCACCTGGTCGCAACTGCGCCGCAACAAACTGGCGATGGTCGGCCTCAGCATCGTCGTGGTCCTGATCCTGATGGCGATCTTCGCCGACGTGATCGCGCCCTATGATCCCATCGTCGGCGGCGATTTGCGGACCGAACGGCTGCTGCCGCCAAGCTGGACGCACCTGATGGGCACCGACGATCAGGCCCGCGACATCTTCAGCCGGATCGTCCACGGGTCACGGCTGACGCTGATGGTGGTCGCGCTGGTGGCCGTGATCGCGACGCCGATCGGCCTCGCCGTGGGCACGACCGCCGGGTATTTCGGCGGCTGGGTCGACGTGGTGCTGATGCGGATCACCGACATCTTCCTCGCCTTCCCGCGCCTAATCTTGGCGCTGGCCTTCGTGGCCGCCCTCGGCCCGGGGATCGAGAACGCGATCATCGCCATCGCGATCACCAGCTGGCCGCCCTATGCCCGCCTCGCGCGGGCCGAGACCATGCAGATCCGCGACGCCGACTACATCGCCGCGATCCGTCTGCAGGGGGCAGGGTCGGCGCGGATCATCTGGGGGCATGTCGTGCCGCTGTGCCTGAGTTCCGTCATCGTGCGGGTGACGCTCGACATGGCGGGGATCATCCTGACGGCGGCGGGGCTTGGCTTCCTCGGCCTCGGCGCGCAGCCGCCGCAGCCGGAATGGGGTGCGATGATCGCTGGCGGGCGGCGGTTCATGATCGACTTCTGGTGGGTCGCGACCATGCCCGGCATCGCGATCTTCGTTGTCTCGCTGGGCTTCAACCTGCTGGGCGACGGTCTGCGCGACGTGCTGGACCCGAAAGGCGAGACATGACCGACATGCTGCAGGTGAAAGGGCTGAACGTCGCCTTCCCGTCGCGCGACGGACCCGTCCGGGTGGTGCGCGACGTGTCCTTCACGCTGGGCCGCGAGCGGCTGGGCATCGTGGGCGAGAGCGGATCGGGCAAGAGCCAGACCGGACGCGCGATCCTTGGATTGACGCCCGCCAGCGGGACGGTGACGGCGGACCGGCTGACCTTCGACGGGATCGACCTGCGGAAGGCATCGGCACGAACATGGCGCAGCCTGCGCGGGCCGCGCATGAGCATGATCATGCAGGACCCGAAGTATTCGCTGAACCCCGTGATGACCATCGGCCGCCAGATCGTGGAGGCCTATCGCCGCCGCGGCAACGCCGCCCGCGGCGATGCGCGGTCCAAGGCCATCGCCATGCTGGAGGCGGTGCAGATCCGCGACCCGGAGCGCGTGTTCCGCGCCTATCCGCACGAGCTGTCGGGTGGCATGGGCCAGCGGGCGATGATCGCGATGATGCTGATCGCCGAACCCGACCTGCTGATCGCGGACGAGGTGACCTCGGCGCTGGACGTGACGGTGCAGCTCGACGTGCTGAAGATCCTCGACGACCTGGTGCGCGACCGGGGGATGGGCCTGATCTTTATCAGCCACGACCTGCGGCTGGTGTCGTCCTTCTGCGACCGGGTGCTGGTGATGTATGCCGGCCGCGTGGTCGAACAGATCGCCGCGCGCGACCTGAAGAACGCGCAGCACCCCTACACGCAAGGCCTGCTGAACTGCCTGCCGCAGATCGACGGCGACAGCGCGCCGCTGCCGACCCTGACCCGCGACCCCGCGTGGCTGGCATGACCGCGCTGATCGAGGTCCGCGACTTGGCCGTGACCTTTGGGTCCGGCCGTCAGCAGGTGAGGGCCGTGCGCGGCGTCAGCTTCGACGTTGAGCAAGGCGAGAGTTTCGGTCTGGTGGGCGAGAGCGGGTCCGGCAAGTCCACCGTCCTGCGCGCGATCTGCGGGCTGGCCCCGATGACCGGCGGGACCGTGCACATCGGCGGCAAGCCGTTGAAGACCCCCCGCGATCCGGCGTTCTACCAGCAGGTGCAGATGGTGTTTCAGGACCCCTACGGGTCGATCCATCCCCGCCACACCATCGACCGGGTGCTGTCGGAACCGCTGGCGATCCACGGCTTCAAGGACGCCGAGACGCGGATCGAGCGCGCGCTGGAAGACGTGGGCCTGGGCCGCGGTTTCCGCTTCCGCTATCCGCATCAGCTGTCCGGCGGGCAGCGCCAGCGCGTCGCCATCGCCCGCGCCCTGATTCTGGAACCGCAGATCCTGCTGCTGGACGAACCAACCTCGGCCCTCGACGCCTCCATCCAGGCGGAGGTGCTGAACCTTCTCGATGCCCTGCGGGTCGACAAGGGCCTGACCTATGTCCTCGTCAGCCACGACCTTGCCGTCGTGTCGCACATGTGCAGGCGGCTGCTGGTGATGCAGCACGGTCAGGCGGTCGAGGAGCTGACCCGCGACGCCCTGCAGGCGCGCGCGGCGACCAAGGATTACACACGCCAACTGCTGGTCGCCAGCGAAGGATTCAAGGCCCCATGACCGATACCCCGACTGACATGCCGATGATCTTCGACGGCCACAACGATTTCCTGCTGCGCCTGCTGCGCGATCCGGTCAATCGAGAGACCACATGGCTGACAGACACCGGGCATGGCCACCTCGACCTGCCCCGCATGCAGAGGGGCGGCTTTGGCGGCGGGTTTTTTGCAATCTACATCTCCTCGCCGGACCAACCGTACGACATCGACGACATGATGGCGAACCCACCTTACAGCGTCCCCCTGCCCCCGCTGATCGACCACGTCACGGCGATGCCGGTGGCGCTCGCCATGGCGGGACACCTGAAGTGGATGGAGCGGGCATCCGAGGGTGCGTTCCGCATCTGCCGCACGGTTGCGGAACTGCGCGACTGTCAGGCGAAAGGCATCGTTTCAGCGATCATGCATATCGAGGGGGCGGAGCCGATCTCGGCCGACCTTGACGCGCTCTACCTCTGGCACGACATGGGCCTGCGTTCGATCGGCCCGGTCTGGTCCCGTCCGACCGTCTTCGGCCACGGCGTACCCTTCGCCTTCCCCTCCTCGCCCGACACCGGCGATGGGTTGACCGCCGCGGGCAAGGATCTCGTGCGGTTGTGCAACGACCTTGGCATCATGCTGGACCTGTCACACCTGAACGAGGCCGGTTTCAACGACGTGGCCACGCTGTCGGACGCGCCGCTGGTGGCGACCCATTCGAACGCCCATGCGATCACGCCGTCGGCACGCAACCTGACCGACCGGCAATTGGACATGATCCGCGACACGGGCGGCATGGTCGGGCTGAATTACGCAACCGGGTTTCTGAACGAGGACGGCGCCAAGGCCGATGACCGTGGGTGGGATCCAATGCTGCGGCATCTGGACTACCTGATTGGACGCCTGGGCGAGGATCACGTCGGTTTCGGGTCCGACTTCGACGGCGCGCAAGTGCCGGCCATCATGGGTGACGTGGCGGGCCTGAACGGACTGCGTGCGGCGTTGAGAGCGCATGGCTATGGGGCGGAATTGATGACGAAGCTTTGCCACGAAAACTGGTTCGCCGTGCTGGATCGGACGTGGAAGCCTTGACGGAAAAGGCCGGGCAAAGGCCCGGCCCTTTCGTTCAGCTCAGCGCCGCTTCGCACCTGGCGCAAACGCCCGGGTGGCTGTGGGTGCCGACGTCGGGCAGAATCTTCCAGCAGCGCTGACATTTGCTGCCCTCTGCCGTCTCGAAGACCACGCCGACGTCCGGCACGTCCTCCGATCGGAACGCCTCTGCCGGGGCTGGATCGGTTGTGATCTGAATGCCGGAGGTGATGCAGAGGTCGTCGAAGGCGACCGTGCGCAGGATCGCCGCCTCCTCGTCGCTGACATGCACGACGGGCGCGGCTTCGAGCGATGCACCGATCACCTTCTCTGTGCGCTTCACCTCCAGCGCGCCGGTGACGACGCGGCGGACGCGGCGCACGGCAGCCCATTTCGCGGCGAGGTCGGCGTCCAGCCAGTCCTCGGGCGTTTCGGGAAAGTCGTGCAGATGGACCGAGGACACCGGACCGGGATGCCGTTCGAGCCAGACTTCCTCCATCGTGAAGCACAGGATCGGGGCGAGCCATGTGGTCAGCCGGTCAAACAGCAGTTCCAGCACCGTGCGCGCGGCGCGGCGGCGCGCGGTGTCGCCGTCGCAGTAGAGCGCGTCCTTGCGGATGTCGAAGTAGAAGGCCGACAGGTCCAGCGTGGCGAAGTCGAAGATCGCGCGGAACACGCCCTGGAAGTCGTAGGCGGCGTAGCCTTTGCGCACGGTCTGGTCGAGTTCGGCCAAGCGATGCAGCACCCACTGCTCCAGCTCTGGCATGTCGTCGCGGCTGACGCGGTCGGCCTCGGTCACGTCCGCGAGCGAGCCGAGCATGAAACGCATGGTGTTGCGCAGACGGCGGTAGCTGTCGGCGGTGCCCTTCAGGATCTCGGGCCCGATGCGCAGGTCGTTGGTGTAGTCCGACTGCGCGACCCAGAGGCGCAGGATATCGGCGCCGTATTCCTTGATGACCGTCTCGGGTGCCACGGTGTTGCCGACGGACTTGGACATCTTCATGCCCTTCTCGTCCAGTGTGAAGCCGTGGGTCACGACTGCCTTGTAGGGCGCGCGGCCCAGCGTGCCGCAGGCCTGCAGCAGCGAGGAATGGAACCACCCGCGATGCTGGTCGGTGCCTTCCATGTAGACGTCGGCGATCCCGTCGGGCGCGCCGTCCGCCCGGTCGCGCAGCACGAAGGCATGGGTGGAGCCGCTGTCGAACCACACGTCGAGGATGTCGAAGACCTGGTCCCAATCGTCCGCATTGTAGTCGGACCCGAGGAAGCGGGCCTTGGCACCCTCCTCGTACCAGGCGTCGGCGCCTTCCGTCTCGAAGGCCTCGCGGATGCGGGCGTTGACCGCCTCGTCCCGCAGCAGGAAGTCGGGATCTGTGGGCAGCGCGCCCCGCTTCGTGAAGCAGGTCAGCGGCACGCCCCAGGCGCGCTGCCGCGACAGCACCCAGTCGGGGCGCTGGGAGATCATCGCGTGCAGCCGGTTGCGGCCGCGCTGCGGGGTCCAGGTGACCAGCTCGTCGATCGAGGTCAGGGCACGTTCGCGGATCGTCTTGCCATAGGTGTCCTGCCCGTCGCCCACGGGGCGGTCGATGGCGGCGAACCACTGCGGCGTGTTGCGGTAGATCACCGGCGCCTTGGACCGCCAGGAATGGGGGTAGGAGTGCTTGATTTTGCCGCGGGCAAACAGACCGCCGACCTCCACCAGCTTGTCGATGACGGCAGTGTTGGCGTCGCCTTCCCAGGACTTGTTCTTGGGCTTGTCGCGGAAGATGGCCTTGCCGCCGAAGAACGGCAGGTCGGCGCGGAAGGTGCCGTCCTCGGTCACGTTGTAGGTGATGACCTGTTCCAGCATGCCAAGGTCGCGGTAGAGCTCGAATTCCTCCATCCCATGCGACGGCGCGCAGTGGACGAAGCCGGTGCCTTCGTCGGCGGTGACGAAATCGGCGGCGCGGAAGTCGCGGGGGGCGTCCCATTCGCCGCCGGACCCTTCCGTGCCGGCCAGCGGGTGCTGAAGGCTGATCTTGTGCAGATCGTCGTGGGTCACGTCGCGCAGGCGGCGATACATGCCCGGCTCCAGCCGGCCCTTCTGCATCACGGCGTCGGCCAGGTTGTCGGCGATCAGGAAGCGGTCGCCGACCGAGACCCAGGATTGCTCCGGCGTGCCGGTGACCTCGTAGAGGCCATAGGCGATGTCCTCGCCCCAGACGACGGCCTTGTTGCTGGGCATGGTCCAGGGGGTCGTGGTCCAGATCAAGACATGCGCGCCGTCAAGGTCGGCGTCACCGGTGCCGATCACCTCGAACTTCACCCAGACCGTGTGGCTTTCCTTGTCGTGGTATTCGACCTCGGCCTCGGCGAGCGCCGTCTTTTCCACCGGCGACCACATCACGGGCTTGGAGCCCTGATAGAGCGTGCCGTTCATCAGGAACTTCTGGAACTCGGCGGCGATCACGGCCTCGGCGTGGAAATCCATCGTGAGGTACGGATCGGCCCAGTTGCCGGTGATGCCGAGACGCTTGAACTCCTCGCGCTGGATGTCGACCCAGCCCGCGGCGAACTTCCGGCACTCGGCGCGGAAGTCGTTGATCGGCACGTCGTCCTTGTTCAGGCCCTTCTCGCGGTACTGCTCCTCGATCTTCCATTCGATGGGCAGGCCGTGGCAATCCCAGCCGGGGACGTAGCGCGCATCATGGCCCATCATCTGGCGCGACCGCACGATCATGTCCTTGATCGTCTTGTTCAGCGCGTGACCGATGTGCAGGTGGCCGTTGGCGTAAGGCGGACCATCATGCAGGATGAAGGGCGTCCGGTTCTCCTTGCCGCGCAGGGTGTCGTAGACGCCGATCTCCTCCCACCGGGCGAGCCACTCGGGCTCGCGCTTCGGCAGGCCCGCGCGCATTGGAAAGTCCGTGCGCGGCAGGTTCAGGGTGTCCTTGTAATCGACGGTAGTTTCGGTCGTATCGGGCGTGTCGGCGCACATGGGGCGGCGTCCTTCGATAGGAAATGGTGGACAAGGGGGGGCGGCGTCATGCGCCTTGACCCGGCGGCGCTGAAAGCTCAGCGCGCCGGGGACATAATTCGTATCAGGACCCGCATCATCATGTCCGCGTTATAGGCAGCGGCACCACCGGGGTAAAGATGGTGCAACCGGGATGGCCCGCACACCCCGGCGCGGCTTCTGCCGGCGTTCAACGGCAGTAGGATCCGCTGCGATACCGCGCCGTATCGACATGAAAATGATCGTGGTGTGCCGCATTGGCGCCGGGGCCAAGCACGGTCCCGAAGGGGCCGCAGGCGGCCGACCACATCGCCTTCAGCTGACGTCCGGCAGCGCCGCGGTTCCAATCGGTCGCCACGGTAAGTTCCCGCCCGTTCTTCAACTGAATACCGCCGATGTCGACGGCACGCCCACGCCCGTGCTCTGACAGCTTGTTGTTCGTGGCACTGCCGCCGACCCGGTTGCGGCAGGTGTAGTGCCCGACGACCCGCAGGGCGGCCACACCGCCGCCGGTGTCGCCCACCGCGGGAACGATGCCATCGGTCACCCACCTCCGCAAAGCCTTGGCGGTGTTGCAGTCGATGGTGGGCTGCTCTGTCAGGCGGATGCCAGCCACGGACTTTACCCGCACGGCACCGATGACCCCGCAACCGCCGGGACCGGCGATATCGGCAATTTCTTCGCCCTGAATGGCCGGATCGCCGCAAATCTGGCCCCGCGCCAGCTCTTGCTGCTGACGCACGGCCCTTTGGGTGATGGCTGCAGGGCGAAGGGCCGGCCGATCCGTCAACTGCGGTGCGAGCGGGCTGGCCGGCCCGGCCGTGACATCCCGATCGTCAGGTGGTTCGGCGACCGCGATGCTGCCGCCGGGGCGCAGGACAGGGCGGATCGTCACGATCTCCTCGGGCGGGGCAGCCCCTTCCTCCTCGATCGTGACGACTGAGTCCGGACGCAAGGCGGGCCGAAGCGTGGCACCCGGCCCCTGTGCCAGTGCCGACGTCGCCAGCAGCACGAGCACCGCGGCGGGCCAGACACGCGTCACCGTTTCACCGGCGTCCGGCCGAAATCCGGCGCATCCGTATCCTGTCCCGCATCTATGATGCCACGCCGGATCGCCCGGGTCCGCGTAAAATAGGCATGCAGGTGGTCACCGTCGCCGGTCCGGATTGCCCGCTGCAGGGCAAAGAGCTCTTCGGTGAAGCGGCCGAGAATTTCCAGCGTCGCCTCCTTGTTCGTCAGGAAGACGTCGCGCCACATCGTGGGGTCGGAGGCCGCGATGCGGGTGAAGTCGCGAAACCCCGCGGCGGAATACTTGATGACCTCGCTGTCGGTGACGCGCCGCAGGTCATCGGCCACGCCCACCATCGTGTAGGCAATCAGGTGCGGTGTGTGGCTGGTGACGGCGAGAACCAGATCGTGGTGGTCCGCATCCATCTCGTCGGTGTTGGCGCCCATGCCCTGCCACAGGACTTCCAGACGCTCCACCGCCGCGCGATCGGTGCCCGGGGTGGGGACGATGATGCACCAGCGGTTGTCGAACAGCGTGGCGAAGCCCGCGCGCGGCCCCGAATGTTCGGTGCCCGCCAGCGGATGCGCCGGAACAAAATGCACGCCGTCCGGCACGAAGGGCGAGACGGCCTCGATCACTGCCTTCTTGACCGACCCCACATCCGACAGCGTGGCCCCGGGCTTTAGCGCCGGTCCGATGTCGGCCATGACCTCGGCCATCGCCCCCACCGGCACGCACAGCACCACGAGGTCGGCGTCGCGCACCGCCTCGTCCGCCGTTTCGCAGACCTCGCAGAGATTCAGCTCGCGCGCGATGTCCCGCGTGTCCCGGCTGCGGGCATAGCCGGTGATCTGCCCGACCAATCCGCCGCGTTTCATCGCCAATGCCATCGACGAGGCGATCAGACCCAGCCCGATCAGCGCGACCTTGTCGTAGACCACGGTCACCGGGCGCCCTTAAACTGCGCCACTGCATGCACGACACGCCGGCACGCGGACTCGTCGCCCACAGTGATGCGCAGGCACTGCGGCAGATTGTAGCCCGCGACCCGTCGCACGATGATCCCCTGCGTGCGCAGGTAATCGTCGCAGGCGTTCGCCTCTGCTTCACTGGTGAAGCGCGCCAGCACGAAATTCGCGGTCGACGTGTCAGACGGCACGCCCAGTTCAGCCAGCGCCGTTGCCATCCATTCGCGCCAGCGCGCGTTGTCGGCCCGGCACCGGTCGACCCATCCGGTGTCGCGCACCGCGGCCTCCGCCGCGGCGAGTGCCGCGGTGGACAGGTTGAACGGCCCCCTGACCCGGGTCAGCGTGTCGATGATCTCCTGCGGACCATAGCCCCAGCCGACCCGCAAGCCGCCAAGGCCGTAGATCTTGGAAAACGTCCGCGTCATGACGACGTTCTGGCGCGATTCGACCAGGGCGAGGCCGGCATCGAAGCCTTCGACATATTCGGCGTAGGCCCCGTCCAGCACGAGGATCGCGCCAGATGGCAGGCCCTCGGCCAGCCGCGCAACCTCTGCCTGACCGATCATGGTCCCAGTGGGATTGTTGGGGTTGGCAATGAAGACCAGCCGCGTCCTGTCGGTGCACGCGGCGAGGATGGCGTCCACATCCGTGACGCGCTCATGCTCCTTGACCTCGACGGGCGTGGCCCCGTTCGCCAGCGCCGAGATGCGGTACATCGCGAAACCATGCTCGGTGTGGATCACCTCGGTCCCCGGGCCGGTATACGCCTGACACAGAAAGTGGATGATCTCGTCGCTGCCGACACCGCAGATCACGCGCGTTGGATCGAGGTGCCAGACATCGCCGATGGCCGTGCGCAACCCCGCATGATCCGTGACCGGATAGCGGTGCAGGTCGTGCGCCGCCCGGCTGAACGCCTCTTTCGCGCGGTCGGAGGGCCCGTAGGGGTTTTCGTTCGAGGACAGCTTCAGCACGTTCACGACACCGTCGACGTGCGCGGCCCCGCCCTGGTAAAGGGCGATGTCCATGATGCCGGGACGAGGTGTGATGGTCATCGGGTGCGATCCGTCTGTGGGGCGTGCCGTGGTTCTAGCGATCAAGCGCCGCCCTGACCAGTGGCAAGAGACCGAAGCAGGCGCGCTGCGGGACGGCGGGCGGGGCGCCTTGGCCGCGTCAGCGGACAACAGCGTCGCACGGCGTTCCGATCTCCGCTCCGGACCAGGGCCATAAGTGTCGCACGGCGCCGCGACCGAACGAAGGCGTTCCACCATCACAAAGCATTGTCGCGCGCGATCCGCCTACCGCGGAGCCAGACACGCCGATCATCCCGACGAAAAATCGGGACCCATACGCGAAAGGCCGCCCCTTGGGGCGGCCTTTGCGGTCCATCAGGACAGAAGGCTCAGTTCTTGGCGTAGAATTCGACGACTAGGTTCGGCTCCATCGTCACCGGGTAGGGCACGTCGCCAAGGGTCGGGGTACGCACGAAGGTCGCGACCATCTTGGAGTGGTCGACTTCCATGTAGTCGGGCACGTCCCGCTCGGGCAGTTGCGCGGCAACCAGCACCAGCTCCAGCTGCTTGGACTTCTGCCGGACTTCGATCACGTCACCTTCCTTCACGCGGTAGGAGGGGATGTTCACGCGGACGCCGTTCACGGTCACGTGGCCGTGGTTCACGAACTGGCGGGCGGCGAAGACGGTCGGCACGAACTTGGCGCGATAGACCACGGCGTCGAGACGACGCTCCAGCAGGCCGATCAGGTTCTCGCCGGTGTCGCCACGGACGCGCTCGGCCTCGGTGTAGATGCGACGGAACTGCTTTTCGGTCAGGTCGCCGTAGTAGCCCTTCAGCTTCTGCTTGGCGCGCAGCTGAAGGCCGAAGTCGGAGACCTTGCCCTTGCGGCGCTGGCCGTGCTGGCCGGGGCCGTATTCACGGCGGTTGACCGGGGACTTCGGACGGCCCCAGATGTTTTCGCCCATGCGGCGGTCGATCTTGTACTTGGCAGCGGTGCGTTTGGTCACGGCTGATCTCCTTCGGCTGGTATGAAGGGCGTTGTCCTTTGGGTTTCACCCCCGACAGGCATCCCCTTGCGGGGGCCACCAACACCATGTGTATCCGGGGCGATTAGAGGACCCGGCACCGGCTGTCAACGGGCAATGATACGGCGAACCGGCGAGGCCGGAGCCTCCGGCGGGAGTTTGACCGGTCGAATGAATGAAGGATCAGTCCGCACCCGCATAGGTCAGGGTTGCCTGCACCGCGCGTTGCCATTGCTGGTATTTGCGACCGCGATCTACGGAATCCATCGCCGGTGCAAAGGTGCGGTCGAGCGCCCATTTTGCCGCGAACCCCGCCTGATCGGGGTAGAGACCGGCACGCTGTCCGGCAAGCCATGCAGCACCCAGCGCCGTCGTCTCGAGCACCACGGGGCGATCGACCGGGGCATCGATGATGTCGGCGAGGAACTGCATGGCGTAGTCAGAGGCGCTCATCCCGCCGTCGACGCGCAGGCTGGCCTCTCCTGCCTCGCTCTTCCAGTCGGCCCGCATCGCGTCGAGCAGGTCGCGGGTCTGGTAACCGACCGATTCGAGTGCGGCGCGTGCCAGTTCAGCCGGCCCGGTGTTGCGCGACAAGCCGTAGATCGCTCCGCGGCAATCCGCATTCCAGTAAGGGGCGCCCAGCCCCGTGAAGGCCGGGACGAGAATCACCGGTTGGTCAACATCCGAAGATTCCGCCAGCGGCTGTGTTTCCTGCGCCTCGCGGATCATCTTCAGACCATCGCGCAGCCATTGAACGACTGCGCCCGCAATGAAGATCGATCCTTCGAGGGCATAAGTGGGCTTGCCGTCGATCTGATAGGCGATCGTGGTCAGCAGGCGCGAGGTCGAGGCGACGGGCGTGTCGCCGGTATTGAGAAGCGCGAAACAGCCCGTACCGTACGTGGATTTCAGCATCCCCGGCTTGAAGCAGGCCTGTCCCAGGGTCGCTGCCTGCTGGTCGCCCGCAACGCCGAGGATCGGGATCGGGCGGCCAAACAGGTCCGATCGCGCGGTGCCGAAGTCGGCGGCGGAGTCCTTCACCTCGGGCAGCATTTCCATGGGAATGTCGAGCAATGTGGCGATCGTCGAGGACCAGCGTCCCTTGTGGATGTCGTACAGCATGGTGCGGCTGGCATTCGTCGCATCGGTGACATGGGCATGGCCGCCGGTCAATTTCCAGATCAGCCAACTGTCCACGGTGCCGAAGGCCAGCTCTCCACGCCGGGCGCGGTCGCGCGATCCGTCCACGTGATCGAGGATCCACTTCACCTTGGTCGCAGAGAAATAGGGATCGAGCAGAAGGCCGGTCTTGGCCGTGACCGTTTCGGCATGTTCTGCCAGATCGCGGCAGATCTGCGCCGTGCGGCGATCCTGCCAGACGATGGCATTATGGATCGGTTGACCGGTCTTGCGGTCCCAGACGAGCGTGGTTTCCCGTTGATTGGTGATCCCGATGGCCGCGATGTCGTCTGCGCCGAGGCCGGCCTTTTCGATCACCGCGCGACAGGTCGCCGCCGTGGTGGACCACAGATCGGACGGATCGTGCTCGACCCAGCCAGACTGCGGAAAATGCTGGGGAAACTCCTCCTGCGCGGTCGCGACCGGTGTCATGTCCGCACCGAAGATGATGGCGCGCGTGGACGTGGTGCCCTGGTCGATGGCAAGGATGTGGGTCATGTGGCGTCTCCTCCGGTCAGCGGGGCCGAAGCGGGCCCCGCCGGCACGATGGCTTATTTCGCCGAGGCCGGAAAGGCCGGGAGTTTGTCGATGTCGCGGGGATCGTGCTGGATGATCAGCGTGGCGCCCAGATTGCCGGCCAGCCTGTTCATCCTGTCGATGGAGGCCAGCGTATCACCGCGGTCCGTATTGAAGGGGGGTACGCCGGCGTTTGCGATCTGCTCTTCGAAATGGACGACATCGCCGGATAGCAGCACCGGCCCTGTCTCGGCCAATTGCAGAAGCAAAGCGAGGCTGCCGGGCGTATGGCCCGGCATCGCAAGCATCGTCACGGAGCCGTCACCGAAGACGTCGGTATCGCCCATCGTCGTGGTCAGCTTGCCGCCATCCTGCCAGGGCTTCACCAGATCCGGGTTGGCAAATCCTTCGGCGAAGGTCGGCAGGGGGTCGGATGACAGCACGTCCCAGTCGCGGGTGTCGATCATCAGCTCGGCCTGTGGAAAGCTGGCTGCCTGCCCGGTGTGGTCGAAATGGTAGTGGCTGATCCCGACCCGTCCGATGTCGGCGGGTGTCAGGTCGATTTCGGCCAGTTGCTCTTCGATCGTCACCTTCAGGGTCGGCGACAGGGCATCGGTGTCGTTCTGTTCCGCCCCTTTCAGCGCGACCGGCAATCCCGTGTCCCAGAGCATGTAGTCGCTGCCGTGGCGGATCAGATAACAGGAGGAGGTCAGGTCGCGCGTCTCGCCGGTATAGGCGCGCGTGTCGGAAAACATGTCGAGGTCGTTTACCTTCACCTCGCCGCAGTCGAGGCGCCAGAGCTCTACCTCGACAGGATCGGCATTGGACTGGGCGAAGGCCGGCAGGGTGGCCGTCATCAACAGGGCGACAAGGATCGGCGTCTTCATGAAAATGTCCTCCGGTGGCATAGGTGGCGCGGTGTAGCGGGCGACGTTTCTGTACCCGACGGGACGAAAGCCGGGACGGTTTTGGATCAGTCGGTCGGAATCAGGTCGCGGATGTGGCGTACGGCGGCGGCATAACCGTTGATGCCCAATCCCACGATCACGCCGTCGGCGCGGGCCGAGATGTAGGAATGATGCCGGAAGGACTCCCGCCGGTGAACGTTGGAAATGTGAACCTCGATCACGGGGCCTTCGAAGGCGTTCAGCGCATCGAGGATCGCGATAGAGGTGTGGGTATAGGCGCCGGCGTTGATGACGATGCCTTGAGCGCTCTCGCGCGCCTCATGAATCCAGTCGACAAGCTGCCCCTCGTGGTTGGACTGCTTGATGTCGACCGCAACATCGCCGGCCGCGGTGCGGCAGAGTTCGGCTACATCGTCGAGGGTTGCGTGGCCGTAAATCTCGGGCTGGCGTTTCCCCAGCAGGTTCAGATTAGGACCGTTAAGGACAAGGATGCTGCTGGTCATGTCACTGCATTAGCACGTGGCGCCTGCGGTGGGGAGGCCGGATTTTCTACGAAAATCCGGTGTTCCGATTTTTCTAGAAAAATCGGCTGCGGCATCAGCGGTAGTGCAACGACTGGCCGTTGTGGAAGATCTGCACCTTGTCAGACTGCGCCGTCATCCGGACGGTCTGACCACGCAGGCCCTGATGGATGCCCGGCAGCTTGCCGATGACCGCATCGTTGTCGCCGATCCGATCGAAGTAAAGCAGCGTGACCTCGCCCAGCGCCTCGGTGATGTTGACCGTTCCCTCGAAGATGTAGGGCGCACCATCCTCCACCGCCGACAGATCCTCGGGGCGGACGCCGACGTTGACCTGCAGGCCCCTGTCAGAGTCACGGGTCGGCACGGCGGCGACGGCAGTACCTCCACCGGCCAGCTTCACGGTGGTCTGCGCGCCGGTCTCCACGATTTCTCCCGCTAGTAGGTTCATGGCAGGGGAGCCGATGAACTGGGCCACGAACTCGTTCTGGGGGCGCTCGTAAAGTTCCAGCGGGGTGCCGACCTGCGCGATGCCCTTGTTGGCCAGCACCACGATGCGAGAAGCGAGGGTCATCGCCTCGACCTGATCGTGGGTGACGTAGATCATCGTGCTGTCTGGCATAGATTCCTTGAGCTGCGCGATCTCGATCCGGGTGGCCACCCGCAGAGCGGCATCGAGGTTCGACAGCGGTTCATCGAAAAGATAGACCTTGGGGTCGCGCACGATGGACCGCCCGATGGCGACCCGCTGGCGCTGGCCGCCCGACAGCGCCTTCGGCAGGCGGTCGAGGTAGGGTTCAAGCTGCAGTATCCGCGCCGCCTTTGCGACGGCGGCGTCGATCTCGGCCTTCGACTTCTTCGCCAGTTTGAGCGCGAAGGTCATGTTGTCGCGCACCGTCATGTGTGGATAAAGCGCGTAGCTTTGGAAGACCATCGCGATGCCGCGCTGGGCGGGGGGGATGTCGTTTACAACACGCCCATCGATCTGCAACTCGCCGCCCGAAATCTTCTCCAGCCCCGCGATCATTCGTAGCAAGGTGGACTTGCCGCAGCCCGAGGGGCCGACGAAGACGATCAATTCCCCGGTCTTGATGTCGAGGTTGATGTTCTTGAGGACGTCGATCGTGCCGCCGTAGGTCTTGGCCACATCTGTCAGTTTGAGCGTTGCCATGGGATGGGTTCCTTTATTTCACGGACCCGGCCAGCAGGCCGCGGACGAGGAATCGTTGCAGGGAGAAGAAGACGAGCAGCGGCACGGCGATCGACACGAAGGCGGATGTGGCGAGGATCTCCCAGTTGCCGCCGCGGGTGCCCAGAAGCTCGACGATCTGCTTGGTCATCACTGTGGTGTCGCCGGAGCTGTCGATCAGGAACACCAGCGCCACCAGCAGGTCGTTCCAGGTCCACAGGAATTGGAAGATCGCGAAGGACGCGAGTGCGGGATAGGACAGCGGCAGGATGATCTTGACGAAGATCTGGAAATCCGTGGCACCGTCGACGCGGGCATTCTCGATGATGTCACGCGGAAGGCCGACCATGTAATTGCGCAACAAATAGATCGCGAGCGGCAGGCCAAAGCCAGTATGGGCAAGCCAGACGCCGAGGTAGCCCTTGCCGATCCCGATCTCGTTGTGCAGACGCAGAAGCGGGATCAGCGCCAGTTGCAGCGGCACGACCAGCAGGCCGACGACGGCAGCGATCAGCAGGGCGCGGCCGGGGAAGTCCATCCATGCCAGCGCATAGGCGGCAAATGCCGCAATCAGGATGGGAATGATCGTCGCGGGAATCGTCACGGTCAGGGTGTTGAAGAACGCCTTGGCCATGCCCTCTCGATTGTTCGGATTGAAGAGGACGTTGCGGTAGTTGTCGAGCGTGAACTCCGGCGGGGTCTTGGCGGTGGTAAATACGCGCTGTCCCCTGCCCGACTGCGGCTCCGGACTTGTCCAGACGTAGTCGCCGTTGGCCTGCACGGTGATCTGCTCGCCGTCGCCCAGATCGGCGGTGTCGCCGGGCGCGTATTCGTCGATGTTCAGCGATCCCGTTCCCCAGGCGCTGATGGTTGCCTGCACCGCGTCGATATCCGCCGCCTGCCCTTCGGCGACGAAGAGGTTGCCGTCGATCTGGTAGACGCCGTTCACCTCTGCAATGTTGTCTTCACCGGGCCGCGCCGTCCGGAGCGTCTGGTTCTGTTCCTGCGGGAACATCGACGCCCACCAGCCAGAGGAGGAAATCTGGTCCGCCGTGCGGAAGGAACTGATGAACAGGCCCGCCGTCGGGAACAGCCACAGGGCCACCAGCAATACGACCGAGATGTTCACGACCCATGTCAGCGACGACTTGCCGCCCGCCATACCGTCATCCATCAGCGCATCTCCTTGCGGGCGTTGTAGACGTTCCAGACCAGGATCGGCGTGACCAACAGCATGATGACCATGGCCGCCGCCGACCCAACGCCCCAGTCGTTGGCGCGAAACAGCTTGTCGTACATGTAGTTGGCCAGCACCTGCGTCTGCCATTGGCCGTTGGTCATGGCATAAACGATGTCGAAGACCTTGAGCACGACGATGGTGATGGTCGTCCAGACCACGACGATAGTCGAGGAGATCTGCGGCATCTTGATCGAAAAGAAGATCTGCAACGGGTTGGCGCCGTCGATGATCGCGGCCTCGATCGTCTCTTCGGGGATACCGCGCAGGGCCGCTGACAGGATGACCATGGCAAAGCCGGTCTGGATCCAGATCAGCACGATCATCAGAAAGAAGCTGTTCCACACCGGGATCGTCAGCCACTGCTGCGGCACGCCATAGGGATAGGTACCGGTCACGGCGTTTAGCGCACCCAGCAGGCAGGCGAGCACCAAGACGGCCGTGACCACAGCGGCAGAGATCCGGACGATGCTGTTGATCAGCCCGGGACGGCTTTGGTCCGGACGCAGCACGGGTCTGGCGAAGACCCAGACCAGAAAGGCGCAAAGCGTTGCGATCGCCAGCAGGATCACCACGGGCAGGATGCGCAGGATCACGACGGACCAGATCGCGCCGTCGAACTGCAGCCAGATCGCGTTCAGGATGCCGATCTGGTTGGTGCCTTCAGGGCGGGCATCGTAGACCAGCTTGAAGATCACCGCAGCGCCCACGAACGAGATCGCCATCGGCATGAAGATGATCGATTTTGCAAAGCTGCCCCAGCGGATGCGATCGGTCAACTGTGCCGCCAATAGGCCGAAGGCGGTCGAGGCGGCAGGCACCACGATCAGCCACAACATGTTGTTGCGCAGCGCCTCCCAGAACTTTGGATCCAGACCCATCTGCCGGTAATTCGCGAGGCCCACGAAGGCGTTGCCCTGACTGCGGTCGGTCAGCGACAGCCAGATCGTCGCAAACACCGGATAGGCGAGGTAAAGACCCAGCGCCAGGATTGCCGGGGCGAGGAAGAGCCAGGGGCGCACCTTCTCGGCCCGGTTGATGTTACGACCGGCATTCGGGCCGGTGCCGGGAAAGATGACCTTGTCCAGTAGGATGTTGGAAAAGTAGAAGTAGGCGAGACAGCCACCGACGCCGATCACGATCGTCACCAGGCCGAGTAGTGCCGGATTCATGGATGTCCCCCCTTGCAATGCCGTCGATCCGGACCCTCCCGTCCGGATGCGGTCGCGCGGCGGACCGCGCGACCTTTGGTGCTTACTTCAGCGCGTCCCAGGAAGCCTGGATCTTGTCTGCGACGGACTGCGCATCCTCGCCACCGACATAATCGACCATGCCGGTCCAGAAGGTGCCAGCACCGACGCCGCCTGGCATCAAATCGGATGCATCGAAGCGGAAGGTGGTGGCCGATGTCAGGATCTCGCCCAATGCGCGGCGGGTGTCGTTTTCATAGGTTTCGAGGTTCGCGGTGGTCAGCGGCGTCAGGAAGCCCTGACCGGGAACCGCCATCCAGATCTCGTGTGCGATCGGGGTCTGCAGGAACTTGATCAGCGCTTCTGCCCCCGGGTTATCGTTCGTGATCGCAAAGATCGTCCCGGCCCCCAACACCGGCTGGCCCAGATCTTTGTCCGCATAGGCGGGCATGTAGAAGAAGTTCGCGTCACCATCCTCGCCGACCAGCGTGCCGTCCGGGAAGAATGCGGGGATGAAGGATGCCTGATGGTGCAGGTAGCACTGCGGCGGGCTGTCGAAGAGACCCTTGGGACTGTCGCGGAAGTCCGTCGAGGCGACGGCGCCCGCTCCGCCGGCGACATAGGCGTCGTTCTTGGCAAAATGGCCGAATTCCTCGATCGCGCCGACGACTTCGGGCGAGTTGAAGGGCAGCTCGTTCGTGACCCACTTGTCATAGTTTTCTGGCGACTGGGTGCGCAGCATCATGTCCTCGACCCAATCGGTCGCGGGCCAGCCCGTCGCACCGCCCGATCCCAGACCGATGCACCACGGCGTGCCGCCGTCCTCGACGATCTGGTCCGTCAGGGCCTTGAGTTCCTCCATCGTGGTCGGGACTTCATAGCCCGCATCCTCGAAGTTCTCGGGCACGTACCAGACAAGCGACTTCACGTCGGCCTTGTAGGGGAAGCCGTAGAAGGCCTCGCTGCCGTCGGCGCCGGCGTAGGTCCCTAGGTCGACCCAGGATTGACCGGCGGCATAGTTTTCGGCCATCCAGTCGGCAGCCTCCTGCCCCAGCGGGGTCAGGAAACCACGTTTGGCCATGTCGGCCGCAAGGCCCGGCTGCGGGAAGACGGCGACATTGGCAGACGATCCTGCCTCGGCATCGATGACGACCTGCTGTTCGAAGCTGTCGGACCCGGTATAGCGCACGTCAGCGCCGGTGGCGTCGGCGAAATAGGCGAGCACCGCCTCCACCGCGGCCTGATCCGGGCCCAACCAAGGACCGAAGACGGTGACCTGCTGCCCCGACAGATCAGTGGCGTCCGCAAAGGTCTGCAGGCTGTCCCAGGTGAACGCACCCTCGCCCTTGGGGAACATCAGGTCCTGCGCCGTGGCGGAGTGTGCGGATACGGCCAGCAGCGCGATGGCGCTTACGCCAGACAGAGTGCGGATCATGGTGTGGTCTCCTCCCAGAGTATATCGAGCTCGGTTCAATCCGAAGCATTTCGGTCAAGGCTCCGACGCGCGCGGATGTCGACAATTGCAGCCCGCCAACACGCAAACCTTTCCGAAAGGTTAGGACAACTCACCCGTGGTGGAAAGGGCCGTATTGCGCAATCCTGACGCGAAGCATTTTGCTGCTCGCATCGGGATTTTGATACGCGCTGGTCTGCGTCACCTTCAGGGATCGTTCGCCCCGCCCCGCCGAGACGACAGGATGAAAGATGGTTGCGACGAGTGCCGTGCAAAGGGCGGCCTGCTTCTTCAGGCTCGCTGCTGACACCGTCATTTGAATGTGCCGATACGCAAGTTGCGACACATCCGAAGGATCAATGCAGCATAGTTCCGGCGCGTGAACCTGATGGGCGAGCGTAGTCGAACCTGAGTTTTCGACGACGCATTCGCAATCTGGCTTTACGATAACATTAGCTGGCCGATAGAAGCCCTTACGCTCGTTGAAAATGCCCGCTCACATTACGGTAGGTCTCGTTCTGAGAATGAGCCGTTCAATTTTAAAACAATCAGAACACCGATACGTCGCCGTGCGTCGGGTCCGTGCTTGCGTCAGCACCCGCAAGGCGCGCGGCGACGGCGCCAAGATGGAGGGCATCGAGCGCCTTGGCCGCATTAACAGGCGTGGCCGGCGCAGCTTCGCCCAGAGCCGATGCGAAGCGAGACAGGTCCGCAAGCGACTGCGTCAACAGATCGAGGTTCTGCAAATTGCTCCTGTCCTGTCCGCTCAGGTTGGCGCCATGGTGCATCGTCGCCTCGACACGCGCGGCCAGATCAGCTGCTCTGTTCAATTCGTCAGCAAGCCGCGTCAGAAGCACGGTGATCGGCACTGTCATAGGGGGCCGACCACGGCCTCGATGCATTTCCGCATCTGCTGAGTGTTGAAGGGCTTCGCAATGAAATTGTTCATGCCCAGCTTGCGCCCGGTTGCGACGATCGTTTCGTCGAGGCGGCCGCTGACGAGTATGAAACCGATCCGCTGCGTATTGCGGTTCGTACGCAACCCATGCAAAAGCTGCAGTCCGTCGAGACCCGGCATATTGTAATCCGAGATGACGAGATGCACCGGCTTTGCAGCAATCGAGGCGAGGGCGGACTGCCCGTCACTTCGAAAGTCCACGTTCTTGACGCCAATTTCGTCCAGCGCCATCGTGATCAGACCCCGGCTCGTCGACATGTCGTCGACCACCATGATTGAAATTGTATCCTTGAGCGACATGTGTCCTCCAGTGCGGTTCGGCGAGGTGCCGGTCAGTTGTGCTTGAATGTCGTACGGTCGATCATCGTCAAACGATGGGACAGCGACGGAGGCAATCGTTCAGAATGCCCGATGAAGAGTAGGCCCTGCGGCGCAAGTAGGTCGGCAAGTCCCGTGAAGACGCGGCCTTGGGTTTGCTCGTCCATGTAGATCGCCACGTTGCGACAGAAAATTGTCTGGAACGGTCCGCGCGTCGGCCATGGCGTTACAAAGTTGAGGTAGCGAACCGTCACCAGATCGCGCAGGACTTTCGGCATGCGGACGACTGCGGAATCGGGAGTGGCCTCTGACAGCATCAGAGACCTGATTGCGTCGGGCACGGGGTTCAGACGCTCGCGCGCATATTCGGCACGCTCCGCGGTCTCGAGGCATTCAGCGCTGATATCCGTGGCGAGGATGCGTACGTCGTGTTGCACTGCAGTCGGCCAATGATGAAGCAGCGTTGCGGCCAGACTGTAAGCCTCCTCTCCGGAGGAACAACCTGCCGACCATAACCTGACCCGCCCGCCATCCTCTGCCGCGGCGCGCAGGTCCGGCAGCACTACCTTCACGAAGATATCGAAATGATACCCCTCGCGGAAGAAATGCGTCGTATTGGTAGTCAACGCCGTGATCATCAGGTCGCGATCATCGCGGTGCGCAGGCTCGTTGATCCAGCGGACATACGCGGCGAAATCCGGAAGCTTGAGACGACGCAGATGCTTGATCAGGCGCGAGACGACCAGCGAGGTATTGTCCTCGGGTAAATGGATGCCGGTTTCGTCGTGCAGCAGGGCGGCGATCGCGCGGAAACTATGCTCATCGCAGGTCATCGGACCGCCCGGCTCCGGCCCCGACGGAATAGTCAGTGGCAGCGATGTCATGCACTGGCTTCCTTCACCAGCGGTGGCAGCACTGCCGAAATATCGATCAGGCGAAGCATTCTCTGTTCCAGCGCGATGACGCCCTGAATGAACATGCGTGTCGTCTGGGCGGTGATGTCCGGCGTCGGCTGGATCAGCTTCGGTGCAACGCCGATGATGTCGGCCACTGCATCCACAAGGAAACCCACCGTCTGTTCGGCTACGACTGCGATCACGATGACATGGCGGTCGCCCAGATCCGTCTTCGGCAGGCCGAGCCGCCGGGCCAGATCGACGATCGGCACGATCGCGCCACGGAGGTTGATTACACCGAGGACATAATCCGGCGCATGTGGCAGTACGGTCGCCGGTGTCCAGCCGCGGATCTCGCGCACATGAATGATGTCGATGCAGAAATCCTGGTCGCCGACGCGAAAGGTGACCAGTTCACGTTCGTCTTCGATCGTGACGTCTTCGGCCGCTGTCATTGTCTGTTCTCCTCGATCCGGGGGGACGTGGGCGGTGGCATGTCAGACGGCGTCCGTTGGACCGCCTCTTCGGGGTCGATGATCAGGGCAACCTTGCCGTCACCCAGAATCGTCGCCGCCGCGACTCCGGTGACGTGGCCGTAGTTCCCTTCAAGGCCCTTGATCACCACTTGCCGCTGGTCGTGAATCCGGTCCACGGCAAGGGCCCACATCTGTTCGTGGTCGCTTTCGACCAGCAGATACACAAGGTCCGTCGAGGTAGAAGGATCGTCGCGAAACTGAAAGACGTAACCCAGATCGACGATCGGAATGAACCTGTCACGGACCGACACAACCGTCATGCCGCCCGCCAGCCGGTGCAGATCGCCCGGCACCGGTCGGATCGTCTCGACGATCGTCGCAATCGGGACAACCATGGTCTGGCCGGCGACATCAACCACCATGCCGTCCAGAACAGCAAGCGTGAGCGGCAGGGAAATCGACATCGTGGTGCCGGCGCCGGACGTCGAGGTAATGTTGATGCGGCCGCCCAGCTTCTGAATAGCGCTGCGGACGACATCCATTCCGACACCACGCCCAGACAGGTCGGTGACCGTTGGTGCTGTCGAGAAGCCCGGCAGGAACAGCAGCTTGTCAATTTCCGGATCGCTGAGGACCACGTCGGGCGGGACGAGACCTTTCTCGATTGCAATGCTGAGCACACGTCGGCGGTTGATGCCGGCACCGTTGTCGGTGACGTCGATCAGCACCCGACCGGAGCGGTGCGCAGCGCGCAACGTGACGGTGCCGATATCGGTCTTGCCGGCCGCGCGCCGCTGTTCCTCTGTTTCAAGCCCGTGATCCACTGCATTGCGGATGATATGCGTGAGTGGATCAACCAGCCGCTCGATCACGGTCTTGTCGACTTCGGTCGCTTCGCCCTCCGTCTCGAAGCGGACACTTTTGCCAGCCAGATCGGCAGCCTCGCGCGCGATGCGCGCCATGCGCTGGAACAGCGGCTTCACTGACTGCGCCCGAATAGCCATCACCCCTTCCTGGATTTCGCGCGCCAGTGCCATGAATTCGTCAAGGCTGGCGGAAAGCCCCGTTGTCATCGGGATTTCTGCGGCCTTAATGCATTGAGTCAGGACGGCCTGATTGATAACGAGTTCGCCCACGACGTTGATCAGACGATCAACTTGGTCCAGGTCCACCCGGACGGTGGCCTTGGCCGTAGCGGCCCCGGCACAGGTTTCGCTTTTTGCAGACTTTTCAGGGACCGGCGATTGCGATTCAGGCCTCTGCGCCCCGAGCGACACTTCGGAACCCGTCCCGATCGGATCTAGGCGAGACACTTCGGGAGCCGCCGCAGATGCGGATAAACCGGCGTCTGGCAGAGGGACGTGTGTCTGTGACGAACTTGGCAGTGCCGACGCATCTTTGGGGGTATCTATTTCGAGCGTGCACAAGCCATCGACGAAATCAAAAACCTCCCAGATTGATTCCACTGGTTCCGAGGTTTCCATTAAGATCAGCCAGGATAGTGCGCAATCCGTCGGGTCGAGCTGATCGAACTCAGGCACGGATTTAGGATCGATCTGGACCTTGATCTGACCCAGCACCGACAACTCGCGGAACAGGTGTACGGGATCGTTGCCATTCGTGAAGAGCCGCTTCTGTGCCTGAAAGCGAAGTGTTAATGGGCCATCATCCGCTACGCTTCCGAATTCTAACGGCAGTGGGTCGAAGGACATCGGCACAGGGACGTAGCTGTCCTCCTCCGCCTCGGTGACAATCTTAGTATCGGAGAGAGCCGCGAGCTTCTCGATGACTGCTGCACCCGCATCGGCCGCGACATCGCGATCATCGCGCCCGGCCGCGACAAGTTCGGCCAGTTGATCAGCGGCGCGCAGACAAACCTCGAGCACATCGGAGGTCAGTGGCAAGCGGCCGGCGCGCAGGTCGTCCAAGGTCGTCTCGAAGCGATGCGCGAAGCGGACGAGAGCTTCAAGTCCGAATGCGGCAGCCCCACCCTTGATCGAATGAACGGAGCGGAAGACAGCATTGATGGTCTCCAGATCCATTTCCTGCCCGTCGTCCAGGGAATCGCGCAAGAGTTCCAGACCGTCATCGAGAGCTTCCAGTAATTCTTCGCATTCCTGAAAGAACATCTGACGAATATCGTTCAGCGTGCTCATCTTTCACCTCAGACCGCTGCGATGCGGCGGATTGCGCTGATTAGTTTGGCATCGTCAAAAGGCTTCACAATCCAGCCCGTGGCGCCCGCCTGACGGGCACGCTCCTTCAATTCCTGCGCGCTTTCAGTTGTCAGGACGAGGATTGGCAATGCATTCAGACAGGTCCCACTTCGGATCGCATCGATTACGCCAAAGCCGTCCAGACGCGGCATGTTGATATCGGTGATCACGAGGTCGGGGGAAATGGTGGCAAGAGCTTCGACGCCCTCCTGACCGTCATTTGCAAGATGGACATCGAAACCTGCCCTGCCCAGCGCCATGCGCAGCATTTCCCTTATCGTACGGGAGTCATCGATCGCCAGAATTTTCAGTGTCATCGTTGCGTCTCCAATGCATCTACAAAGTCTGAAAGACCCAGCAGAGTAAGATCGTTTGCAATGCCCGCATGCCCCTGCAGAACGAATGCATGGCCATCTGCTTGCCATGCGTGATAAGCGGAAATAATGATTTGAGCGCAGATCGCACCGATGTTGCGACAACGGACGGCATCAAGGATCAACGCGTCACCGCGAGCTGCCAGAAGGTCAGCCAGCAGAAAGCTTGCAACTGCAGTATCAAGGTTTTCAGGCAAGGTAAGTGTTCGCGCCATAATGTTGTCCATTCAGAAAAACGTAATGTCGTCGGTGACAGGAGGCTTCGGCAGCTCGATTGCTGGGACGTCGGCCTCGGACACGAGGCGCTGCTGCGCTTGCCCATCAACGGGAGAAAACCGAATGCGGCGCGCTTGAGTGCCGAGGAGACTTTGGGAAACCAAGGGAATGTCCTCGTTTTCGAGGAATTGGAGCGCGAACTCGGCATTCGCACGCCCGATCTTGCCAAAACTGTTTTGCATCATTGCCCCGCCGAAAAGCTTGGCCTTGAGCCGACCGCGCGCCGCCCCCTTTTTCAGAAGATCATTGATCAGTAGTTCCATCGCGTGCGAACCGTAGCGATGATTGGCTGCGCCCAGTTCCGGCTCTTTCGCCAAAAGAAAATGGTTCATCCCACCAATGCCCGCAACTGGATCCCACAGGCATGTTGCGACACAGGATCCCAAGATCGTCGTCATCACCACTGCAGGTTCATCTGAAACGAGATGCGTTCCTTGGATGACATGCAGGAGGCATTCCGAAGCAGATTGTCCTGGCGGATTTACATAGGTCATCGTGTGCCGATCTCGGAAGCGATAGGTAAGGCGAATACAGGGCTAGGACTTACGGATGTCGTGGTCAGAAGTCCTCCCACCCACCAACCGCTGCGACATCCCTCTTCGGTGTCATTTTCGCTGCAGGCGCTGCCTTCTCCGGCGTGGTCCCTGGTTTAAATCGCGCACGGAACGACACGACATCAGGGTCCTGCGCGGCTTGCTGACTTTCCGCATCAATCTTGAAATATGCGACCGTCTCAACCAGAGAAACGGCATCCTTGCGAAGGCTTTCGCTGGCAGCAGTGGTTTCCTCCAGTCGTGCCGCGTTTTGCTGAGTCGACTGGTCAAGTTGATTGAGCGAGCTATTGATATCGCCAAGATTGGTGGATTGCAGCGCAGAAGAATCCGCGATTGTGGAGACGAGGTCAGAGATCTGCGAGACGGCATCCACGATCTGTTGGAGCGCGCTTCCAGTGCGACCGACAAGATCGACGCCCCGTCGGACCTGACTGCCGCTCTTGTCGATCAGATCATTGATCTCTCGTGCCGCATCAGAGGATCGCTGGGCCAAAGCCCTGACTTCCGATGCCACGACGGCAAAACCCCGCCCCGCATCGCCAGCCCTTGCCGCTTCCACGCCCGCATTCAGCGCAAGAAGGTTCGTCTGGAAGGCAATGTCGTCAATGACCTTGATGATCGACGTGATACGGCCGGAACTTTCGGCGATCTGATCCATCGCAGAAACGGTTTCAAGGACGACCTGGCCGCTATGTTCGGCGCTCTTGCGAGCCTCGCGGACGACACCGTCGGCCTCCTTGGCGCCCTGCGCCGTCAAGCGAATCGACGATGTAAGATCGTTGAGTGCTGCCGCTGTCTGTTCAAGCGTGGCTGCGGTCGACTCTGTCCGGCGCGACAATCCGTCCGTGGTGCTGGAGATGTCGCGCGCTTCGTTTGAGATATTGTCGGCATTCTCGACGACGCCACGCATTGCTTCCGCCAAGGTTCTAACCGCACCATTGTAAGCAGTCCGCAGGTCTTCGTACTTGCCGGCGAAGGGCGCATCGATCATGGCGGTCAGATTGCCATCACTGAGGCTGCGCAGTCCGACGCGCAGGGCCTCGACCACCACGGTCTGTTCCTTCTCGAAGTTTTCCCGGGCGGCCGCGGCATCGCGCAGCGCTATCTCGGATTGCGTAATGTCGCGCGCCAGCAGGATGTAGCGGATCGGCACACCGTTGCTGTCCCTGACGGCGTTCACACTGCCGTCCAGCACCAGTTGCGCTCCGTTTGAGGCCGTCATCGAGATGTGACCGGCAAAGGTGCGGTTTTCCCGGGCGGCGGACAGGATATCCAAAGCACGAGGTGCATCGGGCGGCGTCTGCCCCATCAAAACGCTCAGGTCAAGTCCGCAAGCCGCGTCCGCGTCGCGGTGCAGTGCTTCGGACATATGCCGGTTGATGTAGAGTACCTTGCCGTCAACATCGACGTCGGCGCGGAGTTGCTGTTCCTCCAGCCCATGCAAAATAGCATCGTTCAGCCATTGTTGGGTGACGTCCGCCCATTCCATGATGAATCCGATAGGCTCGCCCGATGCGTCGGCGACGGACGAAATCCCGAGGGCGATGCGATCATTTCCGAATGCGATGGGAATGCTGATCGTCTTGTCCCCAAGGTGCCGTAGGCGGGACCGGACCTCACCCAGTTCCCGATGGAAACTGTCGATAGACATCGATGTCAGGCGCGCGGTGTCTATGCCCTCTGCCAAAGCGGGAATATGGGTGCGGAACCGCGACAGCAGCGTCACCATCGCGGGATTAACATGGCGAATGTTCAGATCGCGGTCCGTCATCATAAGTGCGGCAGAGGCCGAACTGAAGGCCGCGGCCTTGTAGGCGGCTTCGCGCTGCGATGCTGCATTCGCCGAAAGCGTCTGCCTCAGGTCGTCGAGTGACCGGGCGATTCCACCTATCTCATCGCCGCGCGACATGGCCGGAACTTCGATATCCAGATCGCCCGCACTAATCCGTCCAACAGCATGTCGTGTGGCGATCAGAGGGCGAATGATGAGAACCTGCGACAGCAAGACCGTCGCGCCCAGCACCGCGACGGTGACCAGTAATGATTTCAGCAAATCCTTGCGCGCCGTGGCAGCATGTGCTGCCAGCGCGCTGTCGGCGGTCCAGTGGATAACGAGCGTGCCGACCGCAGCATCCTGGGCCGCAGCTTCGCCCTTGTTGATCGGCTGCAGGATAGTGTTGCCGTCTACCTTCGTTCCGGATCGGGCCTCGCCGAGCAACGGAGTTGCAGCGGCAACGAGGGACTGAACGTCGCCACCCTGCTGCGCGGCACTGCCAAGAACCTGACCGTCATTCTTGATAACGACCGCGGCAAGGGCGGCGCCGTTCGACGTCTCGACCGCGGATCGAAGAAGGGCTTCGACCGTTTCCGCATCCTCGAAACGCGTCGCGCCGTAAAGAGTGTCAGACAGCATCCGACTTTCGACAATGCCCTGCGATTCCAGCAGCTTTTCCATGTTGGCTCTTGTCGAGGCATTGTTCAGCAGGATCAGGGTGCCGCCGACCAATGCGGTGGCAAACCCCGCGATCAGAGTAACTTTCAGCGTCAGGGAGAGTTTGTCGATAAGGCGGCGAATCATGGCCATGAATCCTTGGTTCCGGGTCTCGGCGATGGCGGACGGGTGTGGATCAGAAGCGTTCGGCGTCGAGACTGAAGGTGGCAGCCCCGATCGCTGCACCGCCCGCATCGAGGACGGGCATCGAGACCTGAACAACGTAGGTTCCGGTCGATTCGTCCAGTTCCACGTCACCGATATGGATTGCCGTCGGACCGATGGGATAGGTCTGCTGATACTTGTCCTCGTCGCCCTGCCAGTAGTCGGAAGTGACGCTGCTGATACCGACATTAAGTCCGCGATCATCCATCAGAATGACCTCGACGATCAGGCCTTCGGATTCTTCGACCAGTGTTCGCAGGTAATCCGACGCAGGCGACGCGATCAGCTGCGTGATCAATGGCCTGTCTGCAGCATCGATCTCTGCCCGCCAGGTCGCATCGAGGTCGAGGATGTCGCTTTCTGTCAGATCTGAATGTGCGGCGTCCGCGGCGGCAACCGCGTCCTGAACCACGGGATCGGCCATCCAGACGGAGGCCTTCGTCTGGATGAAGGACGTATAGTCCTCTTCCGAGGCGTGGGCCGGCGTCAGGCCGAGCGACAGCGTCAGGGCCGTGGTCAGAACGAAAGGTTTCATGTGCGTACGATCCATTTCAAGGGTGCAAAGATATCCGTCTGCAGCCTTCATCGCGCACAAAGATTAATGTCCCCTGAACCTCGTCTGACTATTGCAAAAGTCGTTACCCCTGCCCCGCTCCCGCGGACCAAAGGCTGCCAAACCATGCCGCCCCAAGGCGCGCGCTACCAGGGAATAAGGGCCAGCGTCACAATGGGGAACGCCACGAGAATAGCAACGCGCACGAGGTCGGAGGCAACGTAGAACATCACGGCCCTGTAGGTGTCCGACATCGGCGTCTTGCGGTCCATTGCGTTGATGATGAAGAGGTTCATGCCGACGGGTGGGGTGATCAGCCCGACCTCGACCACGATCAGCACGAGGATACCGAACCAGATCGCGACACGTTCGGTGTTGATCCGTGACAGCGCACCTTCGTTCGCGCCGCGCAGCCCGAGTTCCTTCATCTGGTCCCGGGTCAGTTCCAGACCCTGCGCCAGCATATCCTGCGCCTGCGCGAGCAGGTCGGGGGCCACCTGCGTGCCGCTTTGAACGAGCTCGGTCAGCCGCGCACTTTGCAGATCGACAAGACTCACGAAGCCAAAATCGAGGCCCTGCACTACGGGCCAGAAGATCGGGATCGTCAGCAGGATCATCGACAGGCTGTCCATCAGGCAGCCCAGCAGCAAATAGAAGATCAGGATCACTGTCAGCACGAGCAGCGGTGACAGGCCCTGGTCCACGACCCAGAGCGCGATTTCCTGCGGCACTTGGGTCAGCGCGAGGAAGCCGTTGTAGAAGGCAGCCCCCAGCACGATGAAGAAGATCATCGCCGTCGACCGCGCCGTCACCATGAAGGATTCGCCCAGTGTGGTCCATGTCAGGCCGCCATTGGCCCAGGCAATGGTTCCAGTGCCCAGCGCGCCGACGGCGGCCCCTTCGGTGGGGGTGAACCACCCCGCGTAGATGCCGCCGACGACGAGGGCAAAGACAATCAGCACGGGCCAGACCGCGATGACGCCACGCAATCTGGCCGCCCAGCCGACCCGGGGGCGCGTGCCGGCGCTTTCGGGGTACAGGCGGACGTAGATGCCGATGACGATGACGTAGCCCAGCGCCGCGAGCACACCGGGAATGAAGGCGGCAAGAAACAGCTTCGCGATGTTCTGTTCCGTCAGAATGGCGTAGATCACGAGCACGATAGAAGGCGGGATTAGAATGCCCAGAGTGCCACCCGCCGCCAACGTCGCAGTAGAGAACCCGCCGGCATAGCCGTAACGGCGCAACTCTGGCAGGGCAACGCGGCTCATCGTGGCGGCCGTGGCGAGACTCGACCCGCAGATTGCGCCGAAGCCCGCGCAGGCGCCGATGGCGGCCATCGCCACGCCGCCGCGCCGGTGGCCGAGGAACCCCTCCGCCGCCTTGAAGAGGGCCTGGCTCATGCCGCCGAGTGTCGCGAAGTGACCCATCAGCAGGAACATCGGGATGATTGACAGCGAATAGCTGGAAAAGGTCGTGAAGGTTTCGGACTTCA
Organism: Loktanella atrilutea; assembly: GCF_900128995.1. Lineage (GTDB taxonomy): Bacteria > Pseudomonadota > Alphaproteobacteria > Rhodobacterales > Rhodobacteraceae > Loktanella > Loktanella atrilutea. The sequence goes on from NZ_FQUE01000002.1 coordinate 286,647, forward strand.
GGCGCGCGAAGGGGATCGTGGTGTCGCCGGTCACAAGCACCAGCCCGACAAGGCCCGCGAGGAACATGGCGAGACCGATGGGAACCCGCAGGAAGATCAGCCCGAGCAGCGCCGGGAATGATACGATACCGATCGTAAGGTCGCTCAATGCTCTGCCCCCAGATCGGCGGGCAGGATCGTGGTGCCGGTCAGCGTTTCCCGCAGGCGCACGGCGGCGATATAGCAGGCCACCACCGCCGCTACGACTGCACCCAGAAGTGACAAAGCGTAGGCCCACCAGACAGGCATTTCGAGCAGAAAAGTCGTCTGGCCGGCGTCGAGCTTCGACAGCAGGCCCAACCACAATTGCCAGGCAATCAGGACCATGACCGCGGCAAAGACGATGTCCGTAGCCAGTCGCAGCCCCCGATTGGCGGGGTCAGGCAGGTAATTCGTGAAGACGTCGACCGCCGCATGGCCACCGGTGATCTGGCAGAGGGGCAGGAAGGCGAAAATCGAAAAGGCAATGCCGGCTTCGACCAGTTCGAAGTCGCCGTTGACCGGGCCGACGCCCAGATCCAGAAGCCATGTCGCAAGGCCGGGGGCCAGGCCGGACATGACGTCGCCATGCAGGATGGAATTCAGCTCTCGCCCAACGACGGAAAGGCAGACCAGCAGGATGAGTGCGGTCAGCATGGCGCCGCCCAGCCACGCCATCAGTTGCGACAGTCTCAGAATGGCACGATACATCGCCGTCTCCCAGTGGTGGCACGCCCTGTCCGCATGCGCGGGGGCGTCCGCCCGCGGACGCCCCCGTATGGTTCATCGTCGACCGAAAGGTCAGTTGCTGGCCTTGTACTCGTCCATCAGGGCACGTGCCTCGTCGATCAGCGCCTGTCCGTCGTAGCCCTTGGCATCCATGTCGGCGGCCCAGTTGGCATAGATCGGCTCTACCAGCGGCATCCAGTCGGATTCCACTGTCGCCGCATCAATCGTGATGAATTCGTTGCCCATGTCCTCTGCAATCTGCCTCGCCGGTCCATCGGCCGCCAGATTGACCTCTGCCGCCAGGATCGAGAAATCGAGGCCCGAATCCGCGTCGATGACCGCCTTCAGGTCATCCGGCAGCGCGTCGTAGGAGGCCGGGTTCATCGCCAGGACGAAGGCGAGCGTATAAAGGCCATTCCCTTCGAAATCGGTATGGTTGTGGACCAGTTCGGCAACCTTGAGAGCGCTTGTCACTTCCCATGGTAGGGTGGTGCCGTCGATGACACCCTTGGAGAGGGCTTCCGACACGGCGGGCACCGGCATGCCGACGGGCGTGGCGCCCACGGCCTCCAGCATCTGGTTTACAAGGCGTGAGCCGCCGCGGATTTTCATCCCCTGCAAATCCTCTGGCGTTTCGACCGGATCCTTTGTGTGGAACAGGCCCGGACCATGGACCCAGGTTCCCAGCATATGGACGTCCTTGAACTCTCCGTCCTTCATGTCCTTTTCGTACATCTTCCAGAAGGCATATGCGGCAGCCTTGGGGTCGCTCACGAAGAAAGGCAGTTCGAAGACCTCGGTGCTGGGAAAGCGGCCCGGCGTGTAGCCCACGACGGTCCAGACGATGTCGGCGACACCATCGACGACCTGGTCGATCAACTCGGGAGGCGAACCGCCAAGTTGCATCGAGGGATAGCGGTCGATCTTGATGCGACCGCCGGAATCCGCCTCGACCTTGTCGGCCCAGACGTCGAGGATCAGTTTCGGAACGGAGGCCTGCGCGGGAAGCATCTGATGCAGCTTCAGCGTGACCTCCTGCGCGCGTGCGCCGGTGGCGGTCAGTGCCAGCAGGGCCATGGCACCTGCGGCTCCCAACAGGGTTCTACGATTGGTTCTCATCCCGGTCCTCCCAGACGTTCAATGCGGCGGCGGCAGGTCGAAATCGCCTGCGCCATGGGCCGCATGATGCAGATGACCACGGGCTTGTCATGGGAAATCCGACCAGAGCCTGCGAATTCTGCTGATTTATATCAGTGCCTGCAAAGCACTATGACGCGAAATAGGGGCGGCAGCGGTGTCTGCGCGGGTTTGCCTCATGGATGCCACGTGCTCTAGATGCAAATTGCATGCCAAGCCCAGCCCATCCGGGCAACAGTAGAGGACAAAAGATATGCTCAGCAGCTTCGCAGCAGAGACACTGGCGCGATTCCAGTTTGCCTTTACCGTATCGTTCCACATCATCTTTCCCGCGTTCTCGATCGGCCTCGCCAGCTTTTTGGCCGTGCTGAACGCGCTGTGGTTGTGGACGGGCGACGCGGTGTATCGCACTGTCTTCGACTACTGGAAAAAGATCTTCGCGGTGGCCTTCGGGATGGGCGTCGTGTCGGGCATCGTCATGTCCTACCAGTTCGGCACGAACTGGTCCGAATACGCCGACAAGACCGGGCCGGTCCTCGGCCCGCTAATGGCCTACGAGGTGCTGAGCGCCTTCTTCCTCGAGGCAGGTTTCCTCGGCATCATGCTGTTCGGCCGTGAAAAGGTGGGCAACGGGCTGCACATGTTCGCCACCGCAATGGTCGCGGGCGGCACGCTGATGTCGGCCACGTGGATCCTGAGCGTGAACAGCTGGATGCAGACCCCCGCGGGCTTTTCCATGAACGAGGTCGGCCAGTTCGTGCCGGAGGACTGGTGGGCGATCATATTCAACCCGTCGTTCCCCTACCGCCTCGTACATATGGTGCTTGCGGCCTACCTCACCACAGCTTTTGTGGTCGCCGGTGTCGCGGGTTGGCATTTGCTGAAGGATCGCAGCAATCCTGCAACGCGGACCATGTTCTCCATGGCGATGTGGATGGCGCTGATCGTCACGCCGATCCAGATCTTCGCCGGTGACGAGCACGGTATCAACACGCTGGAACACCAGCCGGTCAAGATCATGGCGATGGAGGGGCATTACGACAGCCACCCCGACGGCGCGCCGCTTGTCCTCTTCGGCATTCCCAACCCGGCGGAAAAGCGGATCGACTATGCGGTAGAAGTGCCGAAGCTGTCGTCCCTGATCCTCAAGCACGACTGGAACGCCCCGCTGGCCGGCCTCGATACCGTACCCGATGACGAGGAACCGCCGGTCACGATCGTGTTCTTCAGCTTCCGGATCATGGTCGGCATCGGCTTTGCGATGCTGGGGATGGGTCTTTGGGGCGGGATCCAGCGCTGGCGCGGGCGACTTTACGACACGACGTGGCTGCACCGGGCGGCCGTCGTGATGGGGCCCATGGGCTTCGTGGCGGTGCTGGCCGGCTGGATCACGACAGAGGTGGGGCGCCAGCCCTATACGGTCTACGGCATGCTGCGCACGTCAGAGAGCCTTGGCCCCGTTGCGGCACCAGCCGTTGCAGCGTCATTGATCGCCTTCATCGTCGTATACTTCTTCGTCTTCGGCGCGGGCACATTCTACATCATGCGGATGATGGGCAAGTATCCCGGCACACCGCGTCTGGGCCTGCGTGACGGTCCGGTGCGCGCGGCAGGAATCACGCCGCTGCAACAGACCCACAACGCGCACCCGGCGGAGTAAGGCACAATGGACGTCATTTTCGAGCTTTCCTTCATCTGGGCCGGGCTTATCGCCTTCGCCGTACTGACCTACATCATCCTTGACGGGTTCGATCTGGGCGTGGGCATCCTGTTTCCCTTCGCCCAGTCCAAGAAGGACCGCGACACCATGATGAATTCGGTCGCGCCGATATGGGACGGTAACGAAACCTGGCTGATCCTGGGCGGCGGCGGCCTTTTCGCGGTGTTTCCACTGGCCTATGCGGTCGTGATGTCGGCGTTGTACATGCCGATCATCCTGATGCTTCTGGCGCTGGTGTTCAGGGGTGTCGCCTTTGAATACCGGTGGAGGACGGAGCGGTGGAAGCGCGTCTGGGATATCGCCTTCTTCGGGGGGTCCACGATGGCGGCCCTGTGTCAGGGCATTTCTCTCGGCGCGCTGGTCCAGGGAATCAAGGTGACGGAGCGTCATTACTCCGGCGGCTGGTGGGACTGGCTGACGCCGTTCTCGATCACCACCGGCATCGCGGTCGTGGTGGGCTATGCCCTGCTGGGCGCCTGTTGGGTCATGATGAAGACGGACGGGGCGGTCCACCACCGGATGCGCGACCTTGCCAAGCCGTTGGCAATCGCGACGCTGGCCTTCATCGCGGCGGTCAGCGTCTGGACACCGTTCCAGAACTACACCTATTTCGAACGCTGGTTCGCCATGCCCGGCTTCCTTTACACCCTGCCGATACCGATCCTGCTGCTATTCACGGTCTACATGCTGTTCACGGGCATCGCCCGCGGGCGGGATGTCATACCCTTCTTCGCGGCAGAGGGGCTTTTCGTCATCAGCTTCATCGGCATCGGGATCAGTTTCTACCCCTATATCGTGCCGCCGTCGCTGCTGATCACCGATGCCGCCGCACCGGATTCCAGCCTGAAGTTCGCGCTGGTCGGGACCTCTGTCCTGATCCCGCTGATCCTGGCCTACACGGCCTATGCCTACTGGGTGTTCCGTGGCAAGCTGGATCCCGAAAACGGCTATCACTGATGGCGACCGGTCCCCTCTGGCAGCGGATCGCGTGGTTCGTGGCGATCTGGTTCGCAAGTGTCGCCGCCTTGGCCGTCGTCGCCTTCGCGATCCGGCTGGCGATCCTCTAGGCTTCCAGTGCGACCGCCAGCGCCTCGCCGCCACCGATGCAGATGCTGGCGATCCCCCGCTGCGCCCCGCGCGCACGCATTGCGCCCAGCAGGGTGACGATGATCCGCGCGCCGGAGGCGCCGATCGGATGACCGAGGGCTACGGCGCCGCCGTGGACGTTCAGCCGGTCACGGGGTATTCCGCAATCCGCCATCGCGGCCATCGGCACCACGGCGAAAGCTTCATTGATTTCGAACAGATCGACGTCGGCCAAGGCCCAGCCGATCCGCTTCGCCAGTGTCCGCATGGCGAAGATCGGCGCCGTGGTGAACCAGCCCCGTTCGCCAGCGTAGGCGGCATGTCCGACGATCCGTGCCAGCGGGCTGACCCCCGCGGCCGACATCGCCTCACCCGACATCAGCACCAGCGCCGCCGCCCCATCGTTAATGGACGACGCCGAGGCCGCGGTGATCGTGCCGCCCTCGGCAAAGGCCGTGCGTAGCTTCGGAATTTTCGCTGTGTCGATTCGGTCCGGCCCCTCGTCGCGGCTGACCTGCACGTCGCCCTTGCGTCCTGCCATGACGGGCGCGATTTCCCAATCGAAAAGGCCCTCGTCTGCGGCCCGCTTCGCCCGGGTCACGCTTTCGATCGCGAAGTCATCCTGCGCCGCCCGGTCGAAGCCGTAGTGCGCCGCGCAATCCTCCCCGAAGGTGCCCATCGACCGGCGGGCACCGGTATTGGTGCGGGCATAAGCATCCTCAAGCCCGTCCAGCATCATGTGATCGAGCATGACGTCGTGACCGATGCGGGCGCCGCCCCGCGCCTTCGGTAGCAGGTAGGGGGCGTTGGTCATGCTCTCCATCCCGCCGACGACCACGGTGGACACGTTGCCGCACAGGATGGCATCCATGCCCTGCGTCACGGCCTTCATGCCCGATCCGCAGACCTTGCTGACCGTGGTGCAGGGCGTGGCGACGCTCAGTCCGGCCCCCAGTGCCGCCTGCCGCGCCGGCGCTTGACCAAGACCTGCGGGCAACACGTTGCCCATCAGCACCTCGTCCACCGTCGTCGGATCGACACCGGCTCTGTCCAGTGCCGCATGGATTGCCACGCTGCCCAGCTGCGGGGCCGTCACGTCGGAAAACGTTCCCTGAAACGCGCCAAGGGGCGTGCGCGCCGCCCCCGTGATGTAGATGTCGGTCATGCTGCCCTCCCCGGTCTGCACGCATCCTCGCGCGTCCGAAAACCTCGTGCAAGACCGCTTGAAGGCACAGGCTTCGCGCCTATCCTATGGAAGAACGGAGCAAGCGCCGAAGGACGGGTCCATGAAATTCACCGAAGAACACCTCTGGCTGCGCGAGGAAGACGGGATGATCGTCGTCGGCGTGACCGAATTCGGCGTGGCCGAACTGGGCGAGATCGCCTTCGTCGAGCTGCCGGAAGAAGGGGATACCGTGGTGAAGGACGACGAATGTGCCGTCGTCGAAAGCGACAAGACGACCTCCGACATCCTCGCCCCCATCGGCGGAGAGATCGCGGACGTGAATACGGCGCTGACCAAGAACCCCGGGCTTCTGGCTGACGATCCCGTTGGCGACGGCTGGCTCTTTGCCATAACGCCAGAGGACATGGACGAGATGGACGACCTCATGGACGAGGGCGCCTACAAGAAATACGTGGGCTGATCGGCAGCTAGGCCTTTACCGCCCCCATGAACCGGTCCCGGATGGTGACGGGGTCCATCGTGATGACGGGCATCTTGGCATTGCCGCTTTCGCACTTGCAGACGATGACGGTTTGTTTCCCGCTGTCGATTGCGGCCTGCAGGGTCGTACCCGTGTCCTCGGCCGCGCATGCGATCACGTTCTCGCAGCCGCAGGCCCTCGCCACGTCCTCAAGCTTCGTTTTCATCCCTGCGTAGGTCGGCTGATCGCCGGTAGAGCCATAGCTGCCGTTGTCGATGATCAACAGGATGAAGTTGTTGGCCACGTTGTTGGCGATGGTCGGCAGCGTGCCGAGGTTCGTGAGCACCGACCCGTCGCCGTCGATGGCGATGACGGTCTTGGGCTGCGCCAGCGCCAACCCAAGACCGATGGAAGACGCCAGCCCCATCGTGCCCAGCATGTAGAAGTTGCTGGCCTGGTCGTGGATCGCGTGCAGTTCCTGGCTGGGAATGCCGATGTTGCAGACCGCAAGCTGGCCGTCCAGAATCGGCGCGATGTGTTTCAGGATTTCCGACCGGATCATTCGCCATATCCTCCCCAGAAGGACGCATCCGTCAGGATCGCGACCGGCTTGTTGCACATGAAGGTGTATTTCAGGATCGCGTCAAATTCGTCCGCGTCCGACAGCTTGTGGAAGTGATAGGTCGGGATGTTCAGCTGCGCCAGCAGCGCCTTGGTGTGGACTGCCATCTCGGCCTGACAGGCGACGGGCTCGCGCAATTCGCCCCGGTACGAGATCAGCATCGGCAGCGGTATGCGGTAATACTGGATCAGCGTGACAAGCGTGTTGATCGTCACGCCGATGGCGGTGTTCTGCATGATGATGGCACTTCGGGTGCCCCCCATGAAGGCCCCGGCACACAGACCCATGCCCTCGTCCTCCTTGTTCGCCGGAATGTGGCGGATGTCCGGGTGCGCCTCCACCGCGTCGATGACGCCGGCCAGTTGCTTGCAGGGGACGGTGGTGATGAAACCCACGTCGTTCGCCGCGAAGTCCGCGACCAGTTTCTCGGAGATGTTCACGGGGTTTCCTTGATCTGGGTGGTGGCCGGGTCGAAGTCGTGGAAGTATTTCGCCAGCCGCACGTCGGCGGTGCGGGCGTGCCCCTCCATCCCCTCGAGGCGAGAGATGCGCGCCGTCGCCTCGGCAACGGGGCGCGCACCGAGGCGGGTCGCCTGCTGCCACGTGACGATCTTCATGAACTTGTGGACCGACAGGCCGCCGGTGTATTTCGCGGCCCCGCTGGTCGGCAGGACATGGTTCGTGCCGCTGGCCTTGTCGCCGAAGGCCACCGTCGTCTCCTCGCCCAGAAAGAGGCTGCCGTAGTTGCGCAGGCGGTTCAGCCACCATGGCAGGTCGGCGGCCTGCACGTGCAGGTGTTCCGGCGCATAGTCATCCGACGTGGCGGCCAGTTCCTCGCGGCTGTCGCAAAGGATCACCTCGGCGCAGTCGCGCCACGCGGCCTCGGCATTCAGGCGATTGACCTCCGGCAGGCTGGCGATCAGAGCGGGCACGCGGGCCATGACGTCACAGGCCAGGGTTTCATCATCCGTGATCAGCCAGACGGGTGAATTGTAGCCATGTTCTGCCTGCCCTACGAGGTCGGCGGCGACGATGGCGGGCTCTGCCGTCGCGTCCGCCACGATGAGGCTGTCGGTGGGGCCGGCCACCATGTCGATACCGACGCGGCCGAAGAGGAGGCGTTTCGCCTCGGCCACGAACTGGTTGCCGGGACCGACGAGGATGTCCGCGGGCGGCAGGCCCAGCAGACCGAAGGCCATGGCGGCGATGGCTTGCACACCGCCCATCGCGACGATGGTGTCGGCGCCGCACAGATCGGCGGCAAAGATCAGGGCGTCATCGATACCGTCGGCCCCACGCGGCGGCGAGCAGGCGGTGATGTGACCGACGCCAGCGACCTTCGCCGTCGTCACCGTCATGATCGCGCTGGCGATATGGCTGTAACGGCCACCCGGAACATAGCATCCGGCGGCGCTGACTGGGAGGTTTCGCTGGCCCACGGTCAGTCCGGGCAAGACCTCCAGCGTTATATCCTGCAAGGTTGCACGCTGGGCGGTGGCAAATCGCGCGATATTGGCGTGGGCAAAGCGGATGTCGGCTTTGGTCACTTCCGGCACGCGGTCGCAGGCGGCGGCGATCTGTGCGGCGCTCAGGACAACGGTGCCGTCGTAACGGTCGAACTGGCGCGCGTATTCCAGCGCAACCGCATCGCCGCCCGCCTCGATCCGGGTGAGCATGTCCTGCACGATCTGCCGCACGTCGGAGGCGTCCGTTTCTGGCCGCCGGGTTGCCCGTTTCAGATAGGTCCGCGTCATCGCCCCTCCGCTCTCGGCGCTACCTTGCGTCCGGGGCGGGGCAATTGGCAAGGGTCAGGTGGTGACGTCCGGACCGTCGCGCCCCGTGCGGGCCTTGATCCCCGCGATCTCCTCTGCCGCGCCAATGATGCCGGCCAGCGCGTCCTGCGGATCGCGGTCGAAATTGGCGGGGTCAAGCTCCAGCGACTCCAGGTAAAGGCGGAGGGTCGCCCCCGAGGTGCCTGTCCCGGACAGCCGGATCACGAAGCGCGCGGCGTCGTCGAAGATCACGCGGATACCCTGATGTTCGGACACCGACCCGTCGACCGGATCGTGGTAAGTATAGTCGTCGGCGGTGGCGATGGTGCGCCCCTGAATCGTCTGTCCCGGCAGGTCGGGTAATTTCGCGCGCAGGTCCGTCACCAGAGCGTTCGCTGTATCTGTCTCGATCGCTTCGTAATCGTGGCGAGAATAGTAGTTTCGTCCGTAAGTCTGCCAGTGATCCTGCATGATTTCGACCACGGACATCTTGCGCACCGCAAGGATGTTCAGCCACATCAGAACGGCCCAGACGCCGTCTTTTTCGCGCACGTGGTTGGACCCGGTGCCGAAGGATTCCTCTCCGCAAAGGGTCACGCGATTGTCGTCCATGAGGTTGCCGAAAAACTTCCAGCCTGTGGGCGTTTCGTAGCAGGGCAACCCCATCTTCTGCGCCACGCGGTCGGCGGCGGCTGAGGTCGGCATCGACCGGGCCACGCCGGCCAGACCTTCGGTATAGCCCTTTGCCAGATGCGCGTTGGCGGCCAGCACGGCCAGGCTGTCGGACGGGCTGACATAGACGTTCGGCCCTACGATCATGTTCCGGTCGCCATCGCCGTCGCTGGCGGCACCAAAGTCCGGCGCATCGGGGCCGTTCATGGTGTCCATCAACTCGTGCGCCCAGGTGGGGTTGGGATCCGGGTGCATCCCGCCGAAGTCGGGTAGCGGCGTGCCGTGAACGACCGAGCCCTCGGCGGCACCGAGGCGGTTCTCGATGATCTCGATCGCGTACGGCCCCGTGATCGCGTTCATTGCATCGAAGCGGATGCGGAAGCCGTCCGCAATCATTGCGCGGATCTTGTCGAAGTCGAACAGTGTCTCCATCAATGCGGCGTAGTCGGTTACGGGATCGACGACGGTGATCTTCATGTCGCCCAGCGCGGTCTCTCCGATCCGCGACAGGTCGATGTCCTGCGCATCGGTGATCTTGTATTCCGCAATCTCTTTCGTGCGGGCGAAGATGCGATCGGTCAATCCTTCCGCCGCCGGGCCGCCGTTGGGTCCGTTGAACTTGATCCCGAAATCCTCGTCCTCGCCGCCGGGGTTGTGGCTGGCCGACATGATCAGGCCACCGTCGGTCTTGTTCAGGCGAATGAGGTGCGAGGCGGCAGGCGTCGACAACAGCGCGCCCTGCCCCACGATGACATGCGCGGCCCCGTTGGCGGCGGCCATACGCAGGATCACCTGCGCCGCGCGGTCGTTGAAGAACCGCCCGTCGCCACCGACAACAAAGGTCTTGCCTGCCGCCCCGCCGATGGAGTCGAAGACGCTTTGCACGAAGTTTTCAAGGTAGTGCGGCTGCATGAAGACGCGGGTCTTCTTGCGCAGGCCGGATGTGCCGGGCTTCTGACCTTCGATGGGCCGGGTGGTGACGGTATGCATGGGCGGTCCTCCTGAAGCGGACTTAGGTCAAGCGGGGGTCTGGGCAAAGACGCAGACGGAATGTGCTGCGATCTTGGCCGTCGCATCGCCGATGCATTGCGGTCCGTCCTCCGGCGCGGCCGTGTCGAGCACGAGTTCCCACAGGCAGTTGTCCGGAAGGTCCGGCAGCGTGATCGTGACCTCGTCACCCGCATTGAAGGTCAGGAACAGTGTGTCCGTCGAGGCCGCGTATTCCGGCGTGTCCGAGGAGGTGCGCACTTCGACCGACAGGGCGCGCCAGTCGGGGTTCTGCCAGTCGGCGGCCGATGGTGCGCGCCCGTCGGGCATCCGCCAGAACAGGTCGGGCTTTCCGTCGACGCGCCGCGCCCGGCTGTGCAGGAACCGCGACTGTCGCAGCACCGGGTGCGCGCGGCGCAGGTGCGCGAGCCTTTCGACGAAGGCGAGCAGCTTGTGGTCTGGCTTGTGCCAGTTCACCCAGCCCTGATCGTTGTCCTGCGCATAGGTATTGTTGTTGCCCCATTGCGAATTCCCGATCTCGTCCCCGGACAGCAGGAACGGGGTGCCTTGGCTGAGAAAGACCGTGGCCAGCAGGTTACGCTTGCGTTGTGCGCGGGCAGCGCGGATCGCGGCGTCGTCGGTCGGGCCTTCGTGACCCAGATTGTCCGAATAGTTGTCATCCTTGCCGTCGCGATTGTCCTCGCCGTTGGCCTTGTTGTGCTTGACGTTGTAGCTGACGAGGTCTTCCAGCACGAAACCATCGTGGACGGTGACGAAATTGACCGACGACGTGGCGGCCCGGCCCGAATGGTCAAATTGCTCGGCAGACCCGACGACGCGCTTGGCCAGTTCCGCCGTCATCCCCGTGTCGCCGCGCCAGTACTTACGGACGTTGTCGCGATACTTGTCGTTGAACTCTAGGAAGGGATGCGGCCAGTTGCCCAACTGGTAGCCGCCGGGGCCAAGGTCCCAGGGTTCCGCGATCAGCTTGACGTTGCCCAGTACCGGGTCCTGCCGCAGCGCGTCGAGGAACCCGCCCTGCCGGTCGAAGCCATGCTCTTCCCGTCCCAGTATCGTGGCAAGGTCGAAGCGGAAGCCATCGACATGCATCACCTCGACCCAGTAGCGCATGGAATCCATGATCATGCGCAGCACCATGGGGTGTTCGACGCGCAGCGTATTGCCGGTGCCGGTATCGTTGACGTAGAACCGCCTGTCTTCAGCCAGACGGTAATAGGACAGGTTGTCGAACCCCTTGAACGACAGGGTCGGCCCCAGTTCGTTGCCTTCGGCGGTGTGGTTATAGACCACGTCCAGCACCACCTCAATCCCGGCAGAATGGAAGCGCCGCACCATGGTCTGGAACTCCCAGACCCCCTGATCGGTCATGTAGCGCGGTTCGGGGGCAAAGAAGCCGATCGTGTTGTAACCCCAGTAGTTCCGCAACCCCTGCTGCGACAGGAAATGGTCGTCGACATAGGCCTGCGCCGGCATCAGCTGGACGGTCGTCACGCCAATACGCGTCAGATGTTCCAACACCGGCTCTGACGACAGGCCGAGGAACCTGCCACGGGTCATTGGCGACACGCCGGGCATGCGCGCTGTCATGCCTTTGATGTGGGCTTCGTAAAGGACTGTGTCGGATGGCGTAACGGCCGGCGGCTTGTCGTCGCCCCAGTTGAAGGACGGATCGACCACCATGCTGCGCGGAACCGCGAAGGCGCTGTCGCGGTTGTCGAAACTCAGGTCCGCACGCGGACTGCCGACCTTGTAGCCCATGACTGCATCGGACCAGCGTAACTTGCCCGAGATGCGTTTGGCGTAGGGGTCCAGCAGCAGCTTGTTGTAGTTGAAGCGGTGGCCCTGTTCCGGATCATAGGGACCCTGAACACGAAAACCGTATTTCGCACCCGGCGTGATGCCCGCGACATAGACGTGCCAGATGTCGCCGTCCCGTTCCAGCAGAGGGATGCGCGCCCTTTCCTTGCGGCCGTCATCGGTAAAGAGACAAAGGTCGATCGCTTCGGCATGTTCCGAGAACACTGCGAAATTGACGCCCTGCCCATCGAAAGTGGCGCCGAGCGGGTTTGGACGGCCGGCGGCGAGCGGGTGATCGCGCAGTTTGGTCGGAATGCCCTGATTGAGGTTTGCGTTCACGCGGTCAGCGACTCGTATAAGGCGGCATAAGTTAAAGCAGATGTATCCCATCCCAGCGACTGGGACATCCCGCGTTTTTGCATCAGCGCCCATCCCTTCGTATCGCGATGCAAATCAACCACGGTCCGCAGCGCCTGACCGAAGGCCATTGCATCAATCGGATGGAACTGAACGCCCGTCGCCACTCCGGCCTGCCGCGCCATCGGGTTGGCATGGATCACCGTATCCGCAAGGCCCCCCGTCAACGCCACGACGGGGACGCAGCCGTAGCGCAGGCCGTAAAGCTGGGTCAGGCCGCAGGGCTCGAACCGCGAAGGGACCAGCACCGCATCGCCGCCCGCGAACATGCGGTGCGACAACGCCTCGTCATAGCCGATCCGCAGGCCGATCCGATCCGGGTGCGCCCTGGCCAGATCCTTCAATGCCTCCTCCAGACGGCGTTCGCCGGATCCCAGAATGGCAAGGCCGCCGCCCATTGCCACGAAATCCGCGGCAGCGGCGACGATCAGGTCGATGCCCTTCTGATCCGTCAGACGGCTGACCACGATCGCAAGCGGCCCGTCGATACCGGTCAGCCCGAACTCTGCCATCAGCCCGTCGCGATTGGCTTTCTTGCGGCCAAGCGAGGTGCGGCTGTAGGTCTGGGCAATCTCGGGATCTGTTTCCGGGTTCCAGACGGCGTCATCGATGCCATTCAGGATGCCGTGCAGGTCCCCAGCGCGATAGGCCATCAACCCCTCGAGCCCCATGCCGAAGTCGCCGCGCATCAGTTCTGCCGCATAGGTCGGGCTGACGGTCGTGATGGCATCGGCTGTAGCGAGGCCCGCCTTCAGGCTGGACAGGTGCCCCCAGTATTCCAGCGTATCGGAATTGAAAGCTTCGAACGGCAGGCGCAGCTGTCCCAGCATGGCGGCAGGGGCATTTCCTTGGAACGCGATGTTATGGATGGTCATGACCGTCCTGACACGGGTATCGCCGGCAAACCGCAGGTAGGCGGGTGCGAAGCCCGCTTGCCAGTCGTGCCCATGAAGGATGTCCGGCGTCCAACCATCGGACAGACCTTCGATGGCAATGCAGGAGGCGGCCCATGACAGGGCCGCAAACCGTATCGCATTGTCGGGGAAATCCTGCGGATCGCCGTAGGGGCCACCATTGCGGTCGTAGAGGTGTGGCGCATCCAGCAACAACACCGTGTCGGCCCCCACCTGCCCCGCGCGGACCCGCGCCGGACCGCCGAAAAGGTCCGGGTCGGACCACAGCACGCTGTCCGCCTCGGTCCGCGCGATCAGATCGGGATAGGCCGGCAGCAGGGTACGCATGTCCCATCCCTGCCCGGCCAATGCGCCGGGCAAGGCACCTGCCACATCTGCCAGACCGCCAGTCTTGATCAGCGGCACGTATTCGGAGGCGACGGAAAGGACGCGACCCGGCATGTCTCAGGCCCTGTCGTTGAAGGCGTCGATCATGGCCTTCGTGACCAGCACGACGCCACCTTCCGACACCCGGAAACCGTTTGCGCGGTCCATGTCAGGGTCCTCGCCAATCGACAGTCCTTCAGGGATTTCGACCCCGCGGTCCAGGACGCAGTTGCGCAGTTGTGCGCTGCGATTGACCACAACGTCCGGCAGGGCGACCACCCGGTGCAGCGCGGCATAAGAATGTGTCCGCACGCCTGTGAAAAGCAAGGATTCCGATATTTCGGAACCGGAGATGATGCAGTTGCCGCTGACCATCGACGACACGGCAGATCCGCGTCGGCCATCCTCGTTATGGATGAACTTCGCCGGCGGGACACTTTCCGCGTAGGTCCAGATTGGCCAGCTGGTATCGTAAAGGTCCAGAGGAGGCGTGAATTGCGTAAGGTCGATATTGGCCTGCCAGAATGCATCGATTGTGCCGACGTCACGCCAGTAGGGTTCCGTCTCCAGCCCCGAGGTAACGCAGGAATCCTCGAACCGGTGGGCCATCGCCTTGCCGTTGGCCACCATGTAGGGAATGATGTCGTGGCCGAAATCGTGGCTGGAATTGGTGTCGTTCAGGTCATCCAGCAACCGTGCACGCAGTACTTTCCAGTCGAAGATGTAGATACCCATGGACGCAAGCGCGTGATCTGGATCGCCGGGGATGCTGGGCGGATCCTTCGGTTTTTCTAGAAAATCGGTGATCCGGTTCTGCCCGTCGACGTGCATGACGCCGAAGGCCACCGCCTCCATCCGGGGCACGGTCAGGCAGCCGATCGTCACGTCGGCGCCCGTGTCCACATGCTGCTGCAGCATGACCTCGTAATCCATCTTGTAGATGTGGTCGCCCGCCAGCACCACGATGTAATCGATGTCGTAACTGTCGATGATATCGATGTTCTGCGTCACCGCATCGGCGGTGCCGACGTACCACTTCGTCTCGTCCATGCGCTGCGAGGCCGGAAGGATATCGAGGAATTCGTTCCGCTCCGCCCGCAGGAAGCCCCAGCCGCGCTGGCAATGGCGGATCAAGCTGTGGGCCTTATATTGCGTGGCGATCGCCATCTTGCGGATACCGGAATTCAGGGCATTCGACAGGGCGAAGTCGACGATCCGGGTCTTTCCGCCGAAGTAGACGGCCGGCTTAGCGCGGTTGTCGGTCAGTTCCTTCAGGCGGCTGCCCCGGCCGCCCGCCAGGACGAAAGCCAGCGCGCGGTTCGATAGGCGGGTATTGGGCGTCGGTTTCATGTCTTTCCTCCCAGAAATTTCATGTGGCGTCATTTGCACCGGACGACGATCGCGCGGCTTTCATGCATTCCAACCGCTCCGGCAGCGGAACGCAAGATATTCACGGTTTAGAAAGAAATTGGCCGTCATCTGAGGACTGCGGCAGAAAGCCAGCGACTCAGGATACGGCGCATCACCGGCGCTTTCGATCCTGAAAACCCTGCGTCGTATTGCCCGATATTTGACCTTATCGAGGGGCGGCCCAGGCCATGAGAAAGAAGAACGGGATTGCCGTGCACTATCTGACCCTGTTGTGGCTCTTATTGACAACGTCGTTCGCGACGGCTCAATCAGATGTCAAGATCGACGACGGACGGCTGTTTTACGACGACCGGGTGACGGACAGTCGCGATTGCTTTCGCGCCTGCACGCCCTTCTTCGACCATCGGGATGCACCGACGTTCGGCCCCGGCATGGCCACTACGTCAGGTTCATTCTCGCAATATCGCGTCGGGTCGGAAACGTTCGTGCCAACCCGGCACCGTGTCGAGCATCGCAATGCGAGTGGTTTCAAGCGCGTCTATCCTACGACTGGCGCCAGCACTTCCCCTTGGGGATCTGAAGACGATTTGGCGCATCATAAGCTGCAAACAGCGCGTAGTGAATCTCGGCCGATCAACATCATCGCGCAGGTCAACGACTTCGCCTTGGCTCCGAACCAGATCATTGCCACTGTGACCGCCAATGCCCGCCATACCCTTTCCTTGACTCACGCCACTATTTCTTACCTTTTAATGAATGAGCATGCCGCCTGGGATGATGGGAGAAGCTTCCAGTTGGACCTCATCCTCGGTGAACTTATGGGCCGACATAATTTCTCCGGCACAAACCTGACGACCCTGTCGTTCGGCCACAGCATACAAGCCCCTGTGCAGGGGGCCGACTTTTTGCTGGGCGGCGATGTCATGGTTTTTGGCAAGAGCAATGTGCCGCTCGGCCCATCCAACAGGTCTCCGCAATTTACAAACCACAGCGGCCGCCCAGACGATCGCTGGCAATTGGCGTCCGGGATCGCCCTGTTCTACGATGCAACCTCTCTCCGCCCCGAAATCCGCAGACAGACCGATGGAAGGATCACGGGGTCACTGAAACTGAATTTCAATTTCTGACCATAAACCGCAGTCGGTCGCTTGCCTACGAGGCCCGGCTGTGCCTACCTTGGATTCATGACCACGTGCGACAAACGACGCGGGGCGTGCAGTCGAGGCTAAAAGAGCAGGCATGGACACGGGCTTTACCGGCACGTTTGTCGTTCCCTGGTCGCAAACGGAACTGGACGGGCGCCGGTCTGCGCCGGTTGACGACATTCGTGCGGGCGCCGTCTGGTCATGGACCGGGGCGCCGGTCCGCGTGGACGGGCCAAGCGCCATTCTTCCATTGGGGCCGTCGAGGGACATGGCAGACCTACGAAAGCGCGCTGCACCCGCAGTGCGACGCATCCTGGCGGGATCGCGAGCTCCGGCAGCGTGGCCCCCGCCGACACCGCAGGATCCGCTGTTCACAGACAGCTTCGACGTTACAGACGGCTATGCCGCGTGGACCGTCACGCTAGTCCCGCGCGGGCGCGGCCGCACGCCTCTCTTGATGTTCCACGATGCCCTGCCGCCCCGCGATACCGACCTCTGGATCGTGCGCCATGACATCGACATCATGACATTGGCCGAAGCCTCGGCCCCGCCGCACGGCGTGATCTGCTTCACCCCCGGCACGATGATCCTGACGCCGGAGGGGCCACGCGATGTCGCTTCGCTTGTCGAAGGGTGCCGTGTGCAGACTCGCGACAATGGACCGGCCGAAGTCCTCTGGATCGGCAGGCGCGAGGTGACAGGTGCCCGGCTGCGCGCGATGCCGGATCTTGCGCCAATCCGCCTGCGCACCGGTGCGCTGGACAACGATGTCCCGGATGCAGGCCTTCTGGTCTCTCCCGACCATCGCCTCGTGTTGCGCGGACCCAGAGCAAGGGCCCTCTTCAATACCGAGGAGGTTTTGGTCATGGCTCGGGATCTGGTCGACGATGCGCTGGTGCTGCGCGACCATGGCATGCGCAGGGTTACCTACATCCACATGATGCTGGCGCATCATCAGATCGTCTTTGCCAACAACGTGGCAACCGAGAGCTTTCATCCCGCCAGTGCCGCACTGTCTACGATGGGCGACGACGACCGCGACCGGATGTTCAGTCGCTTGCCCGCACTGCGACACGACATCGACGCCTACGGCGGCCACGCCCGACGCGTCCTGACCCGCAGCGAAGCGGTCATCCTATGCCATGATGCCGGGCGCCGGGTCTGAATATGTGCGGTCGGTCCTAGCCGCCCGTCTCGCCGTGGGTGTTCAGGAAGTATTGCGATAGAATTGGCGTTGATGCCGCGCCGAGGGCGCGGGCATTCGGGCCGATGCTGCCGGCGATGATGACAGGCGCCGCCAGACCACGCAGGTCAAGCGCCTTGAGGCAGGTCGCGGTCTGTGTAACCAGCCTGTCGCGGACCGACGCCGGAAAGCCGCCGTCGATGACGATCGCCTCGAAGTCGATAACGGAACAGACCGTCAGCGCGGCAAGTGCAAGCTGCTGGGCCGTCACTGCGATCCAATTGTCAAGGATCGCGTCGAACCGTGACCAGTCCTGCGGCGACGTCCACAGGACAGAGGGATCGTGACCTGCTTGGGTCAGGGCCGTTTCGAGCAGATGGAGAGAGGCTGCGTCGATCAGCTGGATGTCATGCCCGTCGGGCCCGCGCATCGGCAGCGACCCGAAGGCCCCGGCATTGCCGGACCGCCCTTCAAACACGGAATGGTTGAGGATCACGCCGCCGCCGATAAAGGACCCGATAAAGAAATACGCGTAATCGCGCCAGCTCCGCCCGATACCGTAGATATGTTCGGCACGGCTCGCGGCGGTCGCGTCATTTTCGACGAAGACTGGCAGGGACGAAAATTCCACGATGGCGGACGCGAAGTCGAAGGTTCGCCAAGCTTGCATGGCGTCTTCCGGTGCGCCGATGATCTCGTGCCAGTTCCAGATCTCGTAGGGCATGGCGATCCCGATCCCGGCGATCCGGTCTGCCGCCGCTGGCGTCAACGCGTCGGCAAAGGCCACAAGCCCCTCACGCAGGAAGCTGAGGATCGCCTTGGGTAAGGGGTAGCGATAGGTCAGGTTCCGTTCGGCGACGATGCTGCCGATCATGTCGGTCAGAACCAGATCCGCACTGCGTCGTCCGATCTTTAGACCCACGGCATGGGCGCCATGTGGCGCAAGATCCATCGGGATCGACGGCTTGCCGACGCGGCCGCGCTGCGGACTGCCACGGGTCAGCAAACCGTCCTGCTCCAGTCCTCGCAAGATGACGGATACCGTCTGCGGTGACAGGCCCGTCCGCCGCGCGATATCGCTGCCCGCCGATGCACCGTTGCGCAAAAGTGTCGTGAGAATTAATCTTTCGTTATGATCGCGCAGCGTATGCTGGTTCCGGCCGGTGCCGGGATCGCGCACATCGGTATCGCTCATGATCGATCCTCCAGCCACTACAATCACCTAAACCATTTAATAAATCAAGTTGATTTATTTATTGA
The DNA here is from genome assembly GCF_900128995.1 of Loktanella atrilutea. Taxonomy (GTDB): domain Bacteria; phylum Pseudomonadota; class Alphaproteobacteria; order Rhodobacterales; family Rhodobacteraceae; genus Loktanella; species Loktanella atrilutea. The sequence continues at coordinate 305,509 of NZ_FQUE01000002.1, forward strand.
CGAATCATCTTAAATAGTGTCTATCGGGAACAGTCCCCAGCCGGGAGGGCGCGGGGCACGAGCGGTCGTTACCGCTGAAAATCTTTGGGAGGCTACCATGACGAAATTGTTTGCAGGCACCGCTCTGGCGATGATCGCGCTGGCCGGTGCCGCCAGCGCCGAATCCCATACCGGCATGTCCGCATGCCTGATCACCAAGACGGACACCAACCCGTTCTTCGTGAAGATGAAGGAAGGCGCCGAAAAGGCGGCTGCCGATCTGGGCATGGAACTTAAATCCTTTGCCGGCAAGGTCGATGGCGACAATGAAACCCAGGTCGCCGCGATCGAGACCTGCATCGCCGACGGTGCCAAGGGGATCCTGATCACCGCATCCGACACCTCTGCCATCGTCGATTCGGTCCAGAAAGCCCGCGATGCCGGCCTGCTGGTCATCGCGCTGGATACCCCGCTGTCCCCCGCCGATGCCGCCGACGCGACCTTCGCCACCGACAACTTTGCCGCCGGCCTTCTGATCGGCGAATGGGCAAAGGGCACGCTGGGCGATGCCGCTGCCGACGCCAAGATCGCGATGCTGGACCTTGCCGTCAGCCAACCCACCGTCGACGTGTTGCGTGATCAGGGCTTCCTGCAGGGATTCGGAATCGACCTGAAGGACGAGAACGTCATCGGTGACGAGGACGATGCACGCATCGTCGGCAACGACGTCACTGCCGGGAACGAGGAAGGCGGCCGCACCGCGATGGAGAACCTCCTCGCCGTGAACCCCGACATCAACGTCGTCTACACGATCAACGAACCAGCAGCCGCCGGTGCCTACGAGGCGCTGAAGGCCGTGGGCCGCGAGAACGACGTACTGATTGTCTCCGTCGACGGGGGCTGCCCCGGCGTTCAGAACGTGGCCGACGGCGTGATCGGCGCCACCAGCCAGCAGTATCCGCTGGATATGGCCAAGCTGGGCGTCGAGGCGATCGCCGCCTTCGCAAAGGACGGCACGATGCCGACACCGACCGAGGGCAAGACCTTTACCGATACCGGCGTGAAGTTGATCACCGACAAGCCCGTCGATGGCGTCGAGTCGATCACTTCCGAAGAAGGCAAGGCAATCTGCTGGGGTTGATCTGAGCCCGCAGGTTACGACACACTGACGACGACGGGGGCGGCGGAGGATCCGCCCCTGTCGGACAAGTCCGGGGAGGCCTGTGCTGCCGTGACCGGCGCCACAGCAGACATTGAACGCAAAGGGGGAGGCAGGCGATGGCATCGCAATCCGACGACTATGAATCCGTCGTGAAGGTCAAGCGCGAAGAAGCGGTTGCCGAATTTCGTGACGACCACAAGGGCTTCGTCAAGACGGTCCAGCACGCATTGCACGTGACGCCGTCCCTTGTCCCGCTGATCGTCCTGATCGTATCGATCATCGTATTCGGCAGCCTGCTCGGCAGCAAGTTCTTCTCGGCTTCGTCCCTGACGCTGATCTTGCAGCAGGTGCAGCTTGTGGGCATCGTGGCCGCCGCCCAGTCCCTCGTCATCCTGACCGCTGGCATCGACCTGTCCGTCGGTGCGATCATGGTGATGTCCTCGGTCATCATGGGTCAGTTCACCTTTCGCTACGGCATCCCGGCCGAGATATCGATCCTCTGCGGTCTGATCATCGGCACAGCGCTGGGCGCAGCGAATGGAATTCTCGTGTCGAAGATGAAGCTGCCGCCCTTCATCGTGACGCTGGGCACCTGGCAGATCATCCTGGCCGCGAACTTCCTCTATTCCGCCAACGAGACAATCCGCAGCCAGGAGATCCGGACCGAAGCGCCGATCCTTCAGCTTTTCGGCACAACCTTCAAGATCGGCGCCAACGAGGCCGGACAGGGCGGCGCGACGCTGACGGTAGGCGTCATCTTCATGCTCGTGCTGGTGGCCTTTCTCGCTTACATGCTGCGACAGACCGCCTTTGGCCGCCACATTTATGCGGTCGGCGACGATCAGGAAGCGGCGAAGCTCTCGGGCGTGAATGTCGACGGCGTGCTGATCGCGGTCTATGCGCTCGCGGGCCTGATCTGCGCCTTTGCCGGCTGGGCCCTGATCGGGCGCATCGGCTCGGTCTCTCCCACCTCGGGGCAAGAGGCGAACATCCAGTCCATCACCGCCGTCGTGATCGGTGGCATTTCGCTCTTCGGCGGGCGCGGGTCGATCATGGGCTCACTCTTCGGCGCGCTGATCGTGGGCGTGTTCACGCTGGGCCTGCGGCTGGCCGGGGCAGACGCGCAGTGGACGTATCTCTTCATCGGCGCACTGATCATCATCGCCGTTGCCGTCGACCAATGGATCAGAAAGGTGTCTGCATAATGGAACCCATTCTCAAGGGCCGCAATCTGGTCAAGCGCTACGGCAAGGTGACCGCACTCGACCATTGCGATTTCGATCTCTACCCCGGAGAAATCCTGGCCGTGATCGGCGACAACGGCGCCGGCAAGTCCTCACTCATCAAGGCGGTGTCGGGCGCCGTCATTCCCGACGAGGGCGAGATTTTCCTTGAAGGCAAGAAGATCCGGTTTGCCTCTCCCATCGAGGCGCGCGAGGCGGGGATCGAGACGGTCTACCAGACCCTCGCCATGTCCCCTGCCCTGTCGATCGCCGACAACATGTTCATGGGGCGGGAACTGCGCAAACCCGGCTTCCGCGGTAAGTGGCTGCGACAGTTGGACCGGAGCGCGATGGAAAAATTCGCCCGCGAAAAGCTGAGCGAACTGGGCCTGATGACGATCCAGAACATCAACCAGGCGGTGGAAACCCTGTCCGGCGGCCAACGCCAAGGCGTGGCCGTGGCCCGTGCCGCAGCCTTCGGGTCGAAGGTCATCATCCTCGATGAACCGACGGCGGCGCTGGGCGTCAAGGAAAGCCGCAAGGTGCTGGAACTGATTCAGGACGTCCGCGCGCGCGGCGTGCCGATCATCCTGATCAGCCACAACATGCCGCACGTGTTCGAGGTCGCCGACCGCATCCACGTCCACCGGCTGGGCAAGCGGCTTTGCGTCATCAATCCGCGGAACCACTCGATGTCCGACGCCGTCGGCTACATGACCGGCGCCAAGGTGCCCGATCAGGAAATGGAAATGGCCTGACAGGACGGCAGGCCGCCCGTCACGGTCGCGGCCTGCGCGTTTCGTCTGGTCAAAATACCCTGAGGACCCAAGGGCGGCGGATCAGCCAGAGGCCCCCGCCCCGAAGCTCTTGCGATAGTCCCGCGCCGAAAGACCCATCCCCTTGCGGAAGACCCTTGCGAAATACGCCGGGTCCGAAAATCCCAGATCATAGGCGATCGTCGTGACCGGCTGACGGGTGTAGGCCAACCGCCGCGCCGCCTCTCCCAGCAGATGGGCCTGCACTGCGCCCATGACCGACTGATCCGCCTGATGGCGGACGACCCGGTTCAGCTGCGTGGAGGAGGTGCCAAGATGTGCCGCGTAATCCTTCACGCGCCACCCGTCCGCCGCATGGGTCCTTACCGCATCCTCGAACCTGGCATAAAGGGTCGCAGCAGGATCGGTCATCGAAGGCTCTGCCGTCACCAGATCGCAGCCCAGCGCCACCACGAGGGCGCGCAGGGCAAGATCCCGTGGACCTGACCGATCCGCGTACCGGTCGGCAATGGCTGCGAAAAGACTCGCCATCCGGGGCGTTTCCGCTCGCGATTGGAACCGCCGCAGACCCGTCGGTGCAAGGTCGGACAGCACGTCGACCGGAACCGTCACGACGTAGCCTTCTGTCCCGGCCTCGAAGATGAAACCGTGTTCAAGCTGGCTCGGGATCGACAGTGCCACGGGCAGGTGCAGCGGCCGGTCGCCATCCGCCAGTCGCAGGGTCACGTCACCGGACCGGAACAGAAAGAACTGGTGCAGGTCCGGATGCCGATGGCGCGCTATCTTCCAGCCGTGTCGATGCGCGCGGGCATTGATGTCCTCGCAGTGCAGGACGTCGGGAAAGATGCGACCCTCGCCGAACAAGGCGAAGGCAGGTGTTCGTTTGGCTGGATTGTCCAAGTTCTCGCTCCGATCCTTCGGGTATCATGCGGCCGGCAGGTCCATCCTTGCAAGACATGCTGTCAGAGGGGGGGCACATGCGCACGCAAGTCTGCATCATCGGAGGGGGGCCTTCGGGCCTTTTGCTGTCGCAATTGCTGCACCGGGCGGGCATCGCATCCGTTGTGCTGGAACGTCGGTCGCGCGACTACGTCCTCGGTCGGATCCGCGCGGGCGTGCTGGAATACGGCTCCGTCGGGATGCTGGAACAGGCCGGTGTCGCGGCTCGCGCCCATGCAGAGGGTCTGCCCCACTCCGGCACCTACCTTGCGGTGCAGAACGAAGGGTTCCGGATCGATTTCGACGCGCTGATCGGGAAGAAGGTGATGGTCTACGGCCAGACCGAAGTGACCCGTGACCTCTATGACGCCCGCGAAAAGGCAGACGGTATCGTGATCCACGAGGTGGAAGGCACGTGGCCCCACGATCTGGACACCGACGCACCCTATGTCACCTACACTCTGGACGGCACGGAATACCGTGTCGACTGCGATTTCGTGGCCGGATGCGACGGCTTTCACGGCCCGTCGCGCCAAGCAATTCCAAAGGATGTGCTGACGGAATACGAGCGCGTCTACCCCTTCGGCTGGCTGGGTGTCCTGTCGGAAACGCCTCCCGTCAGCCACGAGCTGATCTACGCCAACCACCCGCGCGGGTTTGCGCTGGCGTCGATGCGCAATCCGCATCTCAGCCGCTACTACATTCAGGCCCCCGTCGATGACCCCCTCGACAAGTGGACCGACGCGGCGTTCTGGGACGAACTGCGCCGCCGCCTGCCCCACGACGCAGCAGAGGCGCTGGTCACGGGCCCTACCATCGAGAAATCGATCGCACCCCTGCGATCCTATGTCGCCGACCCGATGCGCTGGGGCCGTCTGTTCCTTGTCGGCGACGCGGCCCACATCGTGCCGCCGACCGGCGCCAAGGGATTGAACCTCGCGATCTCGGATGTGCATTACCTGTTCAAGGCCTTGAAGCTGCACTATGGACAGGGTGACGAAACGGGTCTCGACGGGTATTCTCAGACCGCCCTCGCGCGTGTCTGGAACGCGATCCGGTTCAGCTGGTGGTTCACCACGACGATGCACCGCTTTCCCGAACAAACGCCCTTCGATCAGGCCATTCAGGATGCAGAGCTGCGGTATCTGCAAGCGTCGCCAAGGGCGCAGGCCGCGTTGGCAGAAAACTATGTAGGCCTGCCCTACTGACGGTCCGGCGTCACTAGGGCAGGCATGGAACGATTTAACGATTTCGCAATCTGCCGCCGGCGTCCGGAGTGCCATACATTGACGAAGGGTTGCCCGACGCTAGCTGCATAGCTTCTGTCCAGAACGGCGGTCCCATGAAACGCTTCACCTGCCCCACCTGCGCCAACGAGGTGCATTTCCGAAATCAGTCCTGCGTCAACTGCGGCACACGCCTCGGGTTCGATGCCAATGCCATGACGATGCGCGCTGCCGGCGGCGATGTGGTGCTTTGCGCCAATGCCGAGGGAGCCGCCTGCAACTGGCTTGCGATCGATGCCAAACAGGGGAGCTACTGCCTTGCCTGCCAGCACAACCATTTCATCCCCGATGCCTCGATGGAGGGCAACCTTGTCCGCTGGCAGGAAGTCGAACTTGCCAAGCGCAAGCTGATCTACGGGCTGATGCGGTGGCACCTGCCGCGCCCGACCCGCGCCCAGAACCCGAACCTCGGGTTGGCCTTCGACTTTCTGGCCGATGCCGAGGGGCCGAACGGCGTGACGCCGGTGATGACTGGCCATGAAAGCGGGCTGATCACGATCAACATCGCCGAAAGCGATGACGACGTGCGCGTCGCTCGCCGCACCGCGATGGACGAGCCCTACCGCACGCTGATCGGCCACATGCGGCACGAGGTCGGGCACTTCTACTGGGCGCTGCTCGTCGACAATTCGCCGCAGATCGACCGCTATCGCGAACTCTTCGGGGACGAGAGGGCGGATTACAGCGCGGCGCTGCAACACCACTACGACAACGGCGCGCCGCAGGGCTGGCAGCAGACGCACATCAGCGCCTACGCCACCTCTCACCCGTGGGAGGACTTTGCAGAGACCTGGGCTCATTGGATGCACATCGCCGACGGGGTCGAAACCGCTGCCGCCTATGCCATGTCGCTGGACGGGCGTCAGGTGACGGAGGACGCCTATGCCGCCAAGGAAATAGAGCCGGTGGTCGAGGCGTGGGTGCCGGTAACGGTCGCGCTGAACAACATGAACCGCGCCATGGGTCAGCCCGACCTTTACCCCTTCGTTCTGAACAAGCCGGTCATGGCCAAGCTGCAGTTCATCAATGACCTGATCCACGGCGCCGCAATCGCCTAATTTTCAGGCACTCCGTTTCCTTTGCCCGCGTTTCGATCAAATGCGGGTGGAGGTGGCGGGCACATCGTGGGACAGTTCATGACAACTGTTCCGAAAGGTTGCCCATGTCGATCCTCGCCGCGATCCGCCACCTGACCCATTACCAGTACGATCGGCCCGTGACGCTCGGTCCACAGATCATCCGGTTGCGACCCGCCCCCCACAGCCGGACGCCAGTGCTGTCGCACAGCCTGAAGGTGACGCCGGCGAACCACTTCGTGAATTATCAACAGGATGCCTACGGCAACTGGCAAGCCCGCTACGTCTTTCCAGATCCGGTCACCGAATTCAAGGTCGAGGTCGATGTCGTTGCCGACATGAGCGTCTACAACCCCTTCGACTTCTTCGTCGAGGATACGGCACAGGAATTCCCATTCGCCTACCCCGCAGCCATTCACGACGACCTGTCGATCTACATGCGGACCCATGAAGAGGGCCCGCTTTTCAGCAAATATCTCGACGGCATCTCCCGCGATACGCAGCGTACCATCGACTTCGTCGTCGGGCTGAACGCGCGGTTGGCGCGCGACATCGGTTACATCGTCCGCATGGAACCGGGCGTGCAGACACCGGAGGAGACGCTGCAGTTGGCGAAGGGGTCCTGCCGGGACACCAGCTGGCTGCTGGTAAACCTGCTGCGCCATCTGGGACTGGCCGCGCGTTTCGTGTCAGGCTATCTGATCCAGCTGAAGCCCGACCTGAAGGCGGTATCGGGTCCGCAGGGGACAGAGAACGACTTCACCGATCTTCACGCCTGGTGCGAGGTCTATCTGCCCGGCGCCGGCTGGGTCGGCCTCGACCCCACCTCGGGCCTCTTGACCGGCGAAAGCCATATCCCGCTCGCCGCGACGCCGCATTACGCAAATGCCGCACCGATTTCCGGCATGGCGAGCTTTGCCGAGGTCACCTTCGACTTCGACATGACCGTGACCCGCGTGGCGGAGCATCCGCGCATTACCAAGCCGTTCTCGGACGCGGCTTGGGACAAGCTGAACGCGCTGGGGCAGACGGTGGACAAGGCACTTGACGACGGCGACGTGCGCCTGACGATGGGCGGCGAACCGACCTTCGTGTCCATCGACGACTTCGAGGCGGAGGAGTGGAACACCGGCGCCGTCGGCCCCACGAAGCGCCTGTTTGCCGACAAGCTGATCCGCCGCCTGCAGGCGCGTTTCGCGCCCGGCGGTTTCCTGCACTACGGGCAAGGCAAGTGGTATCCGGGCGAGACCCTGCCGCGCTGGACGTTCTCACTCTACTGGCGCCGGGATGGCGAGCCGATCTGGGTCGACCCCGACCTGATCGCCGCCGAGGATGCGACGGGGGCGACCAAGGAGCAGGCGCAGGCCGTCCTGCACACCATGGCCGAGACGCTGGGCGTGCCGCCCGCCAACGTCATCCCCGCCTTCGAGGACCCCGCCGACTGGGTGCTGAAGGAAGGCAACCTGCCGGTCAACGTGACGCCGGAGAACAACGAACTGAAGGACGCAGAGGCTCGCAACCGCATGGCCCGCGTCTTCGAACGCGGGTTGACGGAGCCGTCGGGCTACGTCCTGCCAGTTCAGAAATGGCAGGGTCGCGCCAAGTCGCAATGGCTCTCCGAAGTCTGGGAGATGCGGCGCGGGCACCTTTACCTCGTGCCGGGCGACAGTCCCGTAGGCTATCGTCTGCCCTTGGGATCGCTGGAACATATCCCCGAAGCCAGCTATCCTCATGTCATCGTCGGCGATCCGATGCAGGACCGCCCGCCACTGCCACCGCGTCCGGGTCAGGCCCCCACGCGCGACCTGCGTGAGGAGGAAATCCCAGAGCAGATGCGCGCCAGCTTCACTGCGGCGGAGCCGGTGCAGGAGCGCACCGAGCAGGTGATCAGCGACCTGAAGGGCCGCGTGCGGACCGCCGTGTCGGTCGAACCCCGCGACGGGCGGCTTTGCGTCTTCATGCCGCCCGTGGAGGAGGTGGAGGACTACCTCGAACTCGTCGGCGCGGCAGAGGCGGCCGCAAAGAAGCTTGGCGTGCCTGTCCATATCGAAGGCTATGGGCCGCCATCGGACCCGCGCCTGAACGTGATCCGCGTCGCCCCCGATCCCGGCGTGATCGAGGTCAACATCCACCCCGCGCATAGCTGGGAGGATTGCGTCAACACCACCGAGATCGTCTACGAGGAGGCGCGGCAACTGCGCCTTGGCGCCGACAAGTTCATGATCGACGGGCGGCACACCGGCACGGGCGGCGGCAACCACGTTGTCGTGGGCGGCGTCACACCCGCCGACAGCCCCTTCCTGCGGCGTCCCGACCTGATGCGGTCGATCATCCTGCACTGGCAGCGGCATCCGTCCCTGTCCTACCTCTTCAGCGGCATGTTCATCGGTCCGACCTCCCAGGCCCCCCGCATCGACGAGGCGCGGATGGACAGCCTGTACGAGCTGGAAATCGCGCTAGACCAGATCCGCACGCCCGAAGAGGGCGATGTGCCTGCCCCGTGGCTCACCGACCGGCTGCTGCGCAACCTGCTGGTCGATGTGACCGGCAACACCCACCGGGCCGAGATCTGCATCGACAAGCTCTATTCCCCCGACGGCCCCACCGGGCGACTCGGCCTCGTGGAATTCCGCGGCTTCGAGATGCCGCCCAATCCGCGGATGAGCCTTGCCCAGCAACTGCTGATCCGGGCGCTGATCGCGCGGATGTGGAAGGCCCCGATCAAGGGCAACCTGACGCGCTGGGAGACCACGCTGCTCGACCGGTTCATGTTGCCCGAGATGGTCTGGCAAGACTTCCTCGAGGTGCTGGCTGACCTGAAACAGCACGGTTTTGATCTGGACCCCGACTGGTTCAAGGCGCAGGAGGAGTTCCGGTTTCCCTTCTGCGGCGAGATCGAGGTGAACGGCGTGCACCTCGAGATCCGGCAGGCGCTGGAACCCTGGCACGTCATGGGCGAGACCGGGGCGATCGGCGGCACCGTGCGCTATACCGACAGCTCGGTCGAGCGGCTGCAGGCGAAGCTGACGGCGACCGATCCGGGCCGCTACACAATGACGTGCAACCGGCGCACCATGCCGATGCAGCCCACCGGCAAGAACGGCGAAAGCGTCGCCGCCGTGCGCTTCAAGGCGTGGCAGCCGCCGCTCGCGCTGCATCCCAAATTGCCCGTCAACGCGCCATTGACCTTCGACATCTACGATACCTGGACGGGACGCGCGATCGGCGGCTGCACCTATCACGTGGCCCATCCGGGCGGTCGCAATTATGATACATTTCCCGTCAACGGGAACGAGGCAGAGGCCCGTCGCCTTGCCCGTTTCGAACCCTACGGACATACTGCCGGAACCTATGAACCCCAGCCCGAAACGCCACATCCCTCATGCCCCATGACGCTGGACCTGCGCCGCAAACCGGGCCTGTGATGCCCGCCCAAGCCGCCGGCATTTCGGGGCTGTTCGACAGCTACCGGCCCTTGCCCGGCGTCCCGGACGAGCTCTGCGATGCCCAGGGTCGGATGCGCCCCGGCTGGGCGCCGCTGCTCGACCACCTCTCCGCACTGACCCCTTCCCGGATCGCTGCCGATTTCGCCCGGGGCGAGCAGCATCTGGCGGACGCGGGTGTATTCTTTCGCAAGTACGGCGATGCGACAGCGGCGACGCGGGACTGGCCCTACAGCCCGGTGCCCGTCGTCCTTGCACAAGCGGACTGGGATACGATCAGCGCGGGACTGATCCAGCGTGCCGATCTGATGGAACAGGTGGCGGCCGACCTCTACGGTCCGAACCGGCTCGTCGCTCATGGACACTTGCCGGCGCAACTGGTGGCCTCGAACCCTGAATGGTTGCGCCCGATGGTCGGCGTGGCACCTCGCGGCGGCCACTTTCTGCACTTCTGCGCCTTTGAACTCGGGCGCGGTCCGGACGGACGCTGGTGGGTGCTGCAAGATCTGACCGACGCCCCGTCCGGCGCCGGTTTTGCGCTGGAGAACCGGATCGCCACCACGCATGTCTTCCCCGACCTCTACGCGCGGGCCAACGTCCAGCGGCTTGCAGGCTTCTTTCAGGATTTCAGGTCCGCCCTGACGGACCTGAAGGGCGACCGCAGCAGCCGCGCCGCGATCCTGACACCCGGCCCCTTGACGGATACCTACTACGAGCAGGCCTATATCGCCCGCTATCTGGGACTGAGCCTTTTGGAGGGCGGCGACCTGACGGTCGCCGACGGTGGCCTGAAAGTGCGCACCGTAAAGGGCCTTATCCCGGTCGAGGTACTGTGGCGGCGCATGGATGGAATCTGGTCCGACCCGCTGGAACTGCGGCGCGACAGTCACCTTGGCACGCCCGGCCTGATGTCTGCGATCCGGCAGGGGCAGGTGACGATGGTCAATGCATTGGGGGCCGGCGTGCTGGAAACGCAGGCCCTGATGGCCTTTCTGCCGGCGATCAGCCGGGTGCTGACCGGCGCCGACCTGATGCTGCCCAACGTGGCGACATGGTGGTGCGGTCAGGCCGCCGAACTGGCCCACGTTCAGCGCCACGCGGCGCGCATGATGATTGGTCCGGCCCTCGCGACCCGTATGCCCTACGAGACTTCGGCCCCCCACGCGATCGGCGGCACGCTGACCGGCACTGACGATCCCGCCGTCGGCCAGTGGCTTGCCGCCAATGCGGCGGATCTGATGGCAAAGGAACTCGTGACCCTTTCGACGACACCGGTCTATGAGAACGGCGCCCTCGTGCCCCGACCAATGACCCTCCGCGTCTTCCTGGCCCGCGGGCCGCAGGGCTGGCACGTCATGCCCGGTGGCTTTGCCCGGATCGGCGGCGGCGCCGATACCTCTGCCGTTTCAATGCGGCGCGGCGGGTCGGTGGCCGACGTCTGGGTCGTGTCCGACACACCCGTCGCGACCCCCACACTGCTGCCGCGTGCGGGTGACGGTCCCTTTCGTCGCGCCACGCCGGAGGCGCTGCCGAGCCGGGCCGCCGACAACCTGTTCTGGCTGGGTCGCTATATCGAGAGGACGGAGGGTCAGCTGCGCTTGCTGCGGGCCTATCATGGTCGCTTGTCGGAAGGTGCCTCGGGGCCCCTGCTCGACGGGATCCGCGGCCATTTGGGCGACAACGGCATCAAGATGGATCACGCAATACCCAAGGGCCTGTGCCGGACGCTGGCGGCGGCTGTCCATTCCGCCAGCCAGATCCGCGATCGCTTCAGCGTCGACGGTTGGGCGGCGCTCACGGACATGGACAAGACCCTCGCCAAGATGCAGGGCACGACGAAAGTCGGGGATGACGGAGCGCTCGCCACGGGAATCCTGTTGCGCAAGGTCGCCGGGTTTTCCGGCCTGACCCACGACAACATGTACCGCACCGCCGGCTGGCAGTTCCTTGCTATCGGACGCGCTCTCGAACGCGCGGCGATGACCCTCGGCCTGCTGTCGCGGCTGGCCGATCGGGATGCGCCGGACGGGGCCCTCGACCTGGCGGTCGAGATCGGCGATAGTGTCATCGTCCATCGCCAGCGCTATGCCACGATCACCAGCCGCGATACCGTGATCGACCTGCTGGCACTTGATCCCCTCAATCCGCGCGCCGTACGGTTCCAGCTTGATACCCTGCTGGCGCGGGTAACGGATCTGACGGCCGACGCGCCGCTGGGTCACATGACCGATTTCGAACGTAGCGTGCGGACACTACAGACCGCCTTCGCCGTTCACACGGTCGTCACGCTCGACACCGCCGCCCTCGATGCCGCCCTGACGGAGGTGCTGGGGCTGTCGAACACGATCAACGCAGCTTTCCTGCATTGACCCGATGATCTACGACATCCGCCTGACGCTTGCCACGGACTACGCCGGCACGGCGTCGAACGGTCGCCACGTCGTCTGCGTCATGCCCCGCGATCTGGGGCCGGAACAGCGGCTTGTCGCCGGCCTGCTGACCCTGTCGCCCCGACCGTCGGAACGGCGCGACCGGATCGACTTCTTTGGCAACGCTGTGGTCGAATTCGCCCTCGATGCGCTCCACGGCGGTGTCGAGGTGTCGGTTCAGGCGCGGGTAGAGCGTCAGGTTACCCGGCAGAGTCCCCAAAGTGCTACCTCGCTTGGCGCGCTGCCACGGATCATAGATGCCTGCCGGGACATGGGGCCGGACAGCCCGGTGCATTTCATAGCCGCCTCGGCCCGGGCGCCGCTGACGCCGGCTATGACGGCCTTTGCCCGTGCGCACGTCGTATCCGACATGGATACGGCGGAGGCCGTCGTGGCGGTGGGCCGGGCCCTGTACCGCACGATGCAGTTCGATCCCAAGGCGACTACGGTCGATACCCCCGCGCCAGAGGCCTTTGCCAAGCGCCACGGCGTCTGTCAGGATTTTTCCCACATCATGATTGCCTGCCTGCGCGGCATCGGAATTCCTGCGGGCTACGTCAGCGGCTATCTTCGCACCCGACCGCCACCGGGCAAGCCGCGGTTGGAGGGCGCCGATGCGATGCACGCCTGGGTCCGGGCCTGGTGCGGGCCTCAGGCAGGGTGGCTGGCCTTCGACCCGACAAACGATCGCATTGCGGATAGCTCGCATATCATCGTGGCCCACGGCAGGGACTATGGCGACGTCGCCCCGATTCGGGGCATCCTGCGAGGATCTGGCGGGCAAACCAGCCGCCAGTCCGTCGATGTCATCCCGCTGGTCGATCCGATCCCGCCGACGGCGACCGGGGGCGAGTGAATTTTCGCACAAAATCCGTACCCCCGTTGGTCGATATCACGCGCCGGTGACGCGCCAGACAATGTCACCGACATCGTCCGCCATCAGAAGAGACTTGCCATCCGGCCCGACCGTCACGCCGACAGGCCGACCGTAGGACACGCGCTCGTCTTCCGACAAAAAGCCCGACAGGATGTCACGCGGCGGCCCCGACGGCTTGCCGTCCGTAAAGGGCACGTGGATCAATCGATAGCCAGACAGCGTCGAGCGGTTCCATGATCCGTGCTGCCCGATCGCCATCCCTGCGCCGAAGCCGGGCAGCGTGCCCTCCGGGACCCAACACAGCCCAAGTGACGCCGTATGACCGCCCAACGCATAATCCGGCGTGATTGCGGCAGCGACCATTGCCGCATCCTGCGGTACCCGGTCGTCGACGATCTGCCCCCAGTAGCAATAGGGCCACCCGTAGAAGCCTCCGTCCTGCACCCGCGTCAGGTAATCCGGCGGCGTTTCGTCCCCCAAACCGTCGCGTTCGTTCACAACGGTCCAGAGCGCACCCGTCGTCGGCTCCCACGCCGTGCCGACCGCATTGCGCAGGCCAGAGGCGAAGATGCGCGCCTTCTGGGTGGCGAGTTCCAGTTCCCAGATGCAGGCGCGACCCTCCTCGGCCTCCATTCCCTCGTCACCGATATTTGTCAGCGACCCGACCCCGGCATAGATCTTCGTCCGGTCAGGAGAGACGATCAGGCTGCGCGTCCAGTGACCGCCGGGCTTGAAGGTCAGCAGCTTGCGTCCCGGCCCCTCGATCTTCGTGGCCCCCTCGGTATAGTCAAAGGCGACGATGCCGTCGGTGTTCCCGACGTAGAAGGTCCCGTCTACAAGAGCCATGCCGAATGGCTGGCGCTGGTTTTCAAGAAAGACGTGCCGCTCTTCGGCCACGCCGTCGCCGTCCGCATCGCGCCATAGCGTGATCCGGTTGGCACTGACGCCCAGTGCGCGTGCGCGGCGCATCGTGGCCTGAGCGGCGCGATCGACGATTCCACGGGGCTTCGAAGCCTCCTGCAGCGCCTCTGCGATCAGGACGTCACCATTGGGCAGAACCTCGATCCAGCGCGGATGCTGCAACGCGCTGGCAAAGGCGTTGACCTTCAGACCCGGCGCAGTGGTCGGCACCTGTCCCTTGGCCCAGCCCTGCGCGGTCGGCATCTTCAGGGTCATCAGGCCCTGCTTCTTTGCCTGCGGGATCTGCGGCGACTGTCCGACCGCCTGATGGCGCGGTGCGGACATGCGGCGCATCATTACCATCGTGCCGCCAACCAGCGCGGTTGCGCGTGCCATGAAATCCATCGTCGTCGTCTCCTGCAGTTCAGCACCCATCCGGCACCGGGCGATAGAACGTGCAAACTTGCGAAACCGCAAGGGAAGGCGCGATGATTGGGCAGATTGAATATGCGGGGTTGCACGGTGCCGTATAACATCCATATACCATCTACACGGATGGAGAAACCTATATGAGCAACGTCAGACAGCTGCGAGACAGGACGCCTGATAGTGAGAAGATTACCATCAACCTCGGTTACGTCGACCTCGGCCGTATCGACCTGCTGGTGCAAGAAGGATTCTATTCAAACCGCACCGACTTCATCCGGACCGCGATCCGCAACCAACTGGGATCGCATACGGATGCGGTCAGCAAATCCATCGAACGCCATACGATGGAACTTGGTCTGCGCGACTATACCCGCGCCGATCTGGAAAGCCTGCAAAAGGCCGGAGAGGTGCTGCACGTCAAGGTCGTAGGCCTCGCCCGGATCGCATCCGACGTGACGCCGGAACTGGCCCTCGCCACGATCGGGTCGATCACCGTGCTGGGCGCCCTTCAGGCCAGTGCAGAGGTAAAGGCCGCCTTGGCCGACCGCATCCAATAATTTTCAGGCCCGTTCCGGGCCATCAAAAGGACTGAACAGATGTTCAAATTCAACGCAGGTGCGCAGCACCCCGCGTCCGGTGACGCACGTCTTGCCGCCGCCAACGACCTCGTCAGCCGCACGCTGGCACAGCACGGTCTGATACCCGGCGGATCGTCAACGCCGCAGGCAAACTGGAGCATGCCGAAGATGCCACAGATGCCTTCCATAAACGGACTCTCAGGCATCTCTCGCGCTAACACGGTGGCACATGGCATGAGGTCAGGTACCTATACCTGTGCCGCCGGACATCGCGACTACCTCGTACATGTGCCTGCCAGCGCCGCCGAAGACGCCACCGGGCTCGTCGTGATGCTGCATGGCTGCACGCAGAACTCCGCCGATTTTGCGGCCGGCACTGGTATGAACGCACTGGCCGACCGCGATGGCTTCATCGTCCTGTACCCTCAGCAGTCGCGGGGCGACAACGCACAATCCTGCTGGAACTGGTTCAGCCGCGGCGATCAGTTGCGTGACAAGGGCGAGCCCGCGATCATTGCCGGCATGACCCGGCAGATCGCCGAGGAATATGGAATCGGGGCAGACCGGACGTTCGTTGCCGGTCTCTCGGCAGGGGCTGCGATGGCGGTGATCCTCGGGCAGACCTACGGTGACGTCTACTCTGCCGTGGGGGCCCATTCCGGCCTGCCCTATTCCGCCGCGCGGGACGTGCCGTCGGCCTTTGCCGCAATGGGGGGTCAGGGGCCCGACATGGCCGCCCCTGCCGGGCAGGGCATCCCGACCATCGTCTTTCACGGCACGGCCGACAACACCGTCAACCCGGTCAACGGCCAGCGCATCGCCGCTCACGCCCTGACCGGCACTGCCCAGACGATCGAGGCCGAGGCCTCCGGCTCCACCAACGGTCGCGGCTGGCAGATGCGTAGCGCCGCAGACATGCAAGGCCGCCAGATGCTGGAGCTCTGGAGCGTCGAGGGCCTGGGCCACGCCTGGTCCGGGGGGCAGCCCAGCGGCAGCTACACGGACACCAAGGGGCCCGATGCCAGCGCCGAAATGGTTCGTTTCTTCTTCGACAATGCCGGAAAGGCACAGCAATGACCGATATGAGCCTGACCTTCGACGCCGTGGCCGAAGCATCGCCCGGACCAAAATGGGCCGCCCGCTGGAACCGGTCCTGGCCCGCGTACGAGCCATGGTTCATCGCCCGCGGCGGTGATAACGGCCCTGACCGCGCCGCCTGTCGTGACGCCATCGCAGACCACATGCCGGAGCTGGTGGCGACGTATGACAGGCTGGTCGATCTGGCCGGCGGCGGCGACCGCGCGGCGCGGTTTCTGTCCACATGGTGTCCGCCGCAGTATCTTGGGGGCTGTTCCCTCGCGGCCGTTTCGGACGGGACCGACGTGCGGCTCGTGCGGAATTACGACCTTTCCCCCGATCTGAACGAGGGGCTGATGCTGCAAACCGCATGGACCGGACGGCGGGTGATGGGGATGGTCGAGTTCCTCTGGGGCCTGTCCGACGGCATCAATGATGCGGGCCTGTCGATCGCGCTGGCCTACGGCGGGCGCACCCGGACAGGTCGTGGTTTCGGCATCACCACGATCCTGCGCTACGTGATGGAGACCTGCGAAACGGTGGATCAGGCGCTGGCCGTCCTTGACCGTGTGCCGTCCCACATGGCCTATAACGTGGTTATCGCAGACGCAGGCGGCAATACGGCGAGTGTCGAATTGTCGCCCGGCGGCGGTGCGAGACGGATGCCGCAGGCCATCGCCACCAATCACCAGAGCGATGGCAGCATGGCCGACCGTCCGTGCTTCACCCGGACCCATGAGCGTCACGCCCACCTGCGGACCTTGCGCGGCGCCCCGCGATCCCTCTCGCACCAGTTCCGCCGGCCGCCCCTGCTTCAGGACCGTTACACGGAGGGTTTCGGCACGCTGTTCACGGCGGCCTACGACCCAAGGGCCCTGACCCTCGATCTAATCTTACCGGACGGGACGTGGTCGCAGTCCCTCGCCGACTTCCGTGAAGGGCAGCGGGTCGTGACCTATCCCAGTGGCTTGGCTCCCGCTTTGCCACAGGTTGCCGGTCAGGTAGGACTGCCGCAAGCTGCGCCCCGGCCGGACTGGACCCAGGCCGCGCGGATCGACTGGATGCAGGTGGCCAATGACTATGCCGCCGGGCGCGGGCGCGCGATCGAAAGCTACCTTCCGTTCTGACACACAAAAGGCCGCCGGAGCATCCCGGCGGCCTTTCAAACGCGACTTCTGAGACTTTCAGATGATGCGGACCTTGGATCCGATCGGGCAGAGTTCGAACAATTCGGCAATCTTTTCGTTGTAGAGACCGATGCATCCGTCGGACGACGGGCGGCCGATCTTGCGGGTATCATGGGTACCGTGGATCGCATAGGCGGGCCAGCCAAGATACATCGCATGGGTCCCCATGGGGCTTTTCGGTCCGGGCGGAATGTATTCCCATCCGAAGCGCTCCTTCTGCGATTGTGTCGGCGTCCAGTCCGGGCCGACCTTCTTGCGCACGATCTCGGTATAGCCGCGCTTTGTCAGCTCGTCCGTCTTGGGCACGGAGGTCGGATAGACGCGGTAGTCGATCCCCTGCGCGTCCCAGTAATGCAGTGACCGGGCCTGCGTGTCGGCCACCAGCATCGGCACGCCGGACAGGGCGTCAAAATGATCGCTCCAGACATAGGTGCGGAAGGCTGCGACGTTCCGCGTGACGCCGCCAGGCAGCGTCTGTGCCCGCAGCAATGTCGGCGCGGCCAGACCGCCCAATGCAATCCCCAACGCCACGCGGCGCGTGAAAGTCTGTGTCATGTCAGAATCCTGTCAACTGCCAGAGGCGCACACGCTCTCGCGGCGCTTTGCCCGTGCCGCGTCACTACCACGGAAACGTGAGCGGTGGCAGTAGCAATCTTTTCACGTTCCTGCGACCCGATCCGCGCGCAAACCGTCCACCCCCGCAGTGCCGATCAGGGGCAACCAATTCCGGCGGAACAAGTCGTACCGTCACGGCATTGAGCAGTGCCGCATGTATCCGGGAATACCGATGACAAAAGCTTCCGTCTGCGTCCTGTTCAATCCCTCATCGGGCAAGAAGAAGGACGATCCCGTCGCCGAGGCATTGCTGGAGCGCATGCGAAACGACAACCGCATCGACCTGCGCATGATAGACAATCCTGCCCATCTGGACATGATGGTCAGTCAGGCTGTGGACGACGGTTTCAGCATTGTGGTGGCTGCCGGCGGCGATGGCACCATTGCGGGCGTGACCTCGGGGCTGCTGGACAGCGATGTCGTGCTCGGCGTGCTGCCAATGGGTACCTTCAACTTCGTAGCCCGTGGCCTTGGCATCCCGGAAGACCCCGACGCGGCGCTCGATGTCCTTTTCGACGGCACCCCTGCCCCGCTGACACTGGGCGACGTCAACGGAAAGATTTTCCTCAACAATGCCAGTCTCGGCGCCTATGCAACCGTGCTCGACGTCAGGGAAGGCGTTTACAAGCGTTGGGGGCGAAGCCGGATCGCGGCTTACTGGTCCGTCATCAAGGCCATGCTGACGCTTTACCGCAACCTGACAATGACCATCACGGTCGACGGAAAGACCCAGACTGTGCGCGCACCTATGGCCTTCATTGCCAGCAGCGCCTACCAGTTGGAGCAATACGAGTTCGAAGGCGCTGACGACGTGCGTAACGGCAAGCTGGCGCTCATCCTCGCGCCACATTCCAACCGGCTTCAATTGTTGTGGAAATCGGTCAAGATCCTGTTCGGCGGAATTCACCGGGGCGACGATTACATCCTGCATGCGGGAGAGGAGATCACGATCGACACGAAGCGCGGGCGCACCTTGATCGCGCGTGACGGCGAAAACGAGCGCATGTCGGGCCCCTATCGGTTCCACGTCAGGCGCGATGCGATCCGCGTCATGGTACCGAAGGACGGCGGCGGAGACCCGGACTGATGCGTCTTGTCCTGCTGACCGACCTTCACTTCGGCCGCGCGCAGCCGGATCTGGTGCAGCCGCTGTTGAACAGCATCTCCGAGGCCGATCCGGATCTGGTGGTGATCGCCGGCGATTTCGTCCAGCGCGCCCGCGCCGGCCAGTTCCGTGACGCCCGGGACTTCGTCGCCCGCCTGCGCCACGACTGGATCGCGGTTCCCGGCAACCACGATATTCCACTCTACAATATCTTCGCCCGCGCCTTTGCACCCCGCGCCGCCTTTCGCCGTTACATCACCAACGAAACCGAGCCGCTGGTGGAAGATGACAACATGCTGGTCATCGGCCTCGACACCACGCACCGCTGGAGCCATCAACGCGGTCTGATCCGGCCTGCGCAGATCGACCGTGTCAGCCGGCTAATCCGCGAGGCGGGTCGCGACCGCACCGTGGTGGTGATGGCCCATCACCCGTTCCACCAGTCACCCCAGGTCGAAAAGAAGGTGATGAAAGGTGCCGCGCGCGCCCTTTCCACTTGGTCCGACTGCGGGCCTCACGTGATCCTGTCAGGCCACCTGCACACGTGGACGGTAGAGCCGTTCCTTGCTCAGAAGAACCGGCAAATGACACTTCAGGTCCACTGCGGCACCGGCCTGTCCACCCGCCTGCGCGGGGAGCCGAACGAGTTCGCGATCCTCGACCTGAAGGGCGATACCTTCAGCGCCTGTCGCATGACCGCAGATACCGGAGAGATGACCTATTCCGGTCGCAGCCAAAGCCGCTATCGCCGCACGCCGGAAGGCTGGCAAGCGCTGGACTGACGGCTCGTGCGATTGCGTTGGCGGGGAAAATGGGGTCTGGATACCGGAAAGGCTGAAGGATCATCGTGGTGACGGCGACAGGCGGCGCATTCCGGTGGCATGAAGATACGCGCCTTCTTCGCGCGGATACGGTGCAGGATGGCTTGCGCGATGCCGTCCGTGCCGGATTCTCGTTGCGGGTGGAGGGTGGTCGGATCTCCGGGTTCAAAGCGCCCCACCCCGTACTTTTATGCGCCACATCGGGCAGTTCCGGGGCGCCCAAGGTCATCCGCCGCACGCCTGCCTCGTGGCAAACAAGTTTTGCGGTCAACGGATCCGTTCTGGGTCTTGGACCGGCAGCAACCGTCGCGGTTTTTTCCGGCTTCGATTCCTCACTGGCACTGTACGCAGCGCTGGAAGCTGCGCACCATGGGGCAGCGATCCTTTCGTTGTCCGGCGTGCGGCCCGACCGGCAGGCGCGCGCCATTGCCGACAGCCGGGCCGATGTGCTCTACCTCACACCGACGCAATTGACGGAGCTGTGCAAGTCGTCGAGCGCGCTGTCGTCCGTGCGCTGCATCATGGTCGGCGGTGGACGACTCTCGCTGGCTGCAGTGGAAGCTGCGGCCACGACCTTTCCCGCCGCCCGGCTGATCCAGTTCTACGGCGCGGCGGAAACGAGCTTCATCACCTGGACCGATGCGTCCACGCCGCCCGGCTCCGTAGGGCGCCCCTACCCCGGTGTCGTACTGCATGTCGACGATGACGGGACGATCTGGGTGCGCAGCCCCTACCTTTTCGAAGGATATGAACACGGCGACAGTCGGCACACTCGCTGGCGCGACGGCTTCCTGACGGTGGGAGAGGTTGGTTATCTGGACCCGGGTGGTCATTTGTTCCTGACCGGGCGCGCGGGGCGAACGGTGACCGTGGCGGATCGCAACGTTTCGCTCGACCGAGTCGAGGCCGCGCTGTCGCACCTGATCCCCGGCGCGCAGATCGTCGTCGTGGCGGTGCCCGATCCAAGGCGCGGCGCGCGGGTCGTGGCGCTGGTGGCAGGGGCGCCGACAGAAGACAGTGCCGACGACCTTCACCGTCTGAGCCGCCAGCACCTTGGGCCGATCATGGCGCCGCATCGCATCCAGATGTGCGATGCCGTTCCGATGCTGCCCGGGGGCAAGCCCGATTACAGGACAGCCACGAAGTTGGCGCAGGATATGGCGTGAGTGTCATCGTCGCCGCCCGGCGGACCGCTGTCGCCCCGGCCGGCGGCGCCTTTCGCGCCCTTGCATTTCATGAACTGGCGGCTCCGGTCCTGCTGGCCTGCCTTGCCGATGCGGGTCTGGATCGCGGACGGGTGGACGAGGTCATCGTCGGCAATGCCCTTGGCGCCGGCGGCAATCCTGCGCGTCTGTGCGCTCTTGCCGCAGGTTTGCCTCAGGGGGTCGCAGGATTGAGCGTCGATCGCCAGTGCGTCAGCGGGCTGGATGCCATCCTGCTGGCGGACGCGCTGGTTCGCGGTGGTACGGCCGAGGTCATCCTGGTCGGCGGGGTGGAAAGCACCTCTCGACGACCGCTTCGATATCACACCCATGCGGACGGTCGCCCGCCCACGCCCTACGATCAAGCGCCATTCACCCCTTGGTCTGACCGCGATCCCGCGATGGCCGATGCGGCCGACCATCTGGGACGGATACTGAAGATTAGCCGCGACGCGCAGGACCGCTGGGCTGTCGAAAGCCATGCAAAAGCCCGCGATGCCCGTGACCGGATGCAACGAGAGATGGTGCCGGTTGCGGGACTCGCACAGGACGCCTTTACGAGAAACCTGTCCTTGCAGACCTGCGCGCGTGCGGCACCCATCAGCGGGACGATTACGGCGGCCAATACGGCCGTCGGCGCGGACGCGTCGGCTTTCGTGCTCGTCGTGTCGGACCGCATTGCGCAAGACCTGCGGCGTCCAAGTGCATGCATTGTCGGGGGTTGCACGCTGGGCGGCGCGCCCAACATGCCGGGACTTGCGCCGGTTGCGGCCATCGACCGGACCCTGCGAAAGGCAGGCCTTGTTCCCGCCGATATCGCGCTGGCAGAGGTCATGGAGGCCTATGCCGTACAGGCCATCGCCTGCGCTCAGGGCGCCGGCCTCGACCCCGCGCGGGTGAACATCGGTGGAGGCGCACTGGCACGCGGGCACCCTATCGGCGCCTCCGGCGCGATCAATGCCGTGCGCCTGTTCCACGATTTGCAGGCCCGTGGTGGCCAAGGCCTTGCCGCTATCGCTGCGGCCGGCGGCCTCGGTACGGCACTTCTATTGGAAGTCTAGTCCTCGAATCCTTCGAAACGGGCGTAGTCCGCCAGATCGGCACGGTCGGTTCGGAAGGTATTCACCGGTGCGTCTGGATCAGCCCGTCCCAGGGCGATGCCGCAGACAACAAGCTGGTCCGCAGGCAGGCGAAGGGTCTCGTGCACCACATCGCCGTAATGCGCCAGCGCCCCAATCCCGGTGGTGGCATACCCCCGCGCCGTCGCGGCAAGGAACAGCGACATGAGTGCCATGCCAAGGTCCATGTAACAGCCCTTGCCCATCGCCCGGTCGATCGTCACCACGATGCCGACTGGCGCGTCGAAGAAAGCGTAGTTGCGCGCGAACTGCGCCCGCCGTCCGACCACATCGCGTCGGTCCACACCCAGCGTCGCATAAAGCCCATAGCCCGCCCCCCGTTGCCGCGCCTTAAGGTGTGCCGGCATCGGATCGGGGAAGTAACTGTACTCGCTGACCTGCGGGCGTTTACTGGCAATGGCCTGCGCCAACGCAGTTTGCAGCGCGGCGAACGGTGTGCCGGTCAATGCCACGAAATGCCCCGGCTGCAGGTTGGCACCGCTTGGGGCCTGCCGGGCCGCCTTCAGGATGCGCGTCACATCGGCCTTCGGCACCGGTGTCGGCAGGTAGGCCCGGACCGACCGCCGTTCGTTCAGCAGCGCCGCCAGATCGGTCATGCCCGTGACAGCACGCTGTCGGGTCGTGCGCGGGCTAGGGCCGCCGTGATCAGACCGGCCAGCACCGCCTTGATCAGGTCGCCCGGGATGAAGGCCGTGACCAGCAGGGCCGCCTGCGGCAATGACTTGTCCAGCGCCCAGGCCAAACCGGAAATGCCGAAGGCATAAAGCACGACGATACCCCCGATGACCGAGGCCGTGCCGGCGACCAGCGCCAGCGGCCCCTGCCGCCAGTTCTCGACGATCAGCCCCGTGATGAAGGCGGCAAAGGGAAAGCCCACGACGAAGCCTGCGGTCGGCGAGGCGAAGACCCCCAAGCCGCCGCGCCCGCCCGCCAACAGGGGCAGACCCAGAGCCACCAGCAGCACGAAGAGCAGTACCGCCAGCGCCCCGCGCCGCGCCCCCAGCACAGCGCCGCAAAGCATGACCCCAAGACTTTGCGCCGTGACCGGCACGCCAAAGGCCAGCGTCAGCTGCGGGATCAGGCCCAGCGCCGCAATCAGAGCGGCGAACAGCGCCACGAGTGTCAGGTTTCGTTCCATCGTCGTCCCTTTCAGGGGTTCAAGCCGCCGCGCGCACGCAGCGCCTCGGCCACATTCTCGGCATCGTCCAGCGCCAGCACCGTGAAGGGCATCACGATCCGCCAGCTTGGCCGCCGGGGCGAGCGTGCAGACCAGGCCTGCGACAGCTGGGTGCCCTTGTCCGCCAAGGCAGGGGTAAAGCGCACCACGAGAGCGATGCCAAGGGCCAATGCGCGGGTGTTTAGCCCCAAAGGCCGAAGGGGGGCTGCGAGGGCCATGACGACTGCGATCATCTGGGAAAGACTTGTCGTCATCGTCACCAAGTTCGCCAAAGCTACGGCCGTCGAAAGGCGCAGAACGATGACCAGTCCTGCAAGCGGTGTCCCGGTCAGCAGATGCCAGAACCCCACCACGACGACGAAGGGCCAGAGGCGCCAGACCGCCGCGAGACCTGCGCGCGCGAAGCGCCTGCCCCCCATCAAGTAAAGGCCGATTGTCCCGGCGAGAGCTGCGGCATGGAACGCGGCATCCTGCCGGGCAAACAGCACGACCGTTGCAGCACAGAGCAGCCCCAGCTTTAGGCCTGCAGGCCAACGATGAGCCTGCGTCTTAACCGGCGAGGTCAGAGAGATCATCGCCAGCCCCCAGTTCCGTCATCCTTGCGACATAGGCATCAATCACCCCGGGCGCCGCGCCGCTTTGCGCAATTTCTCCCGCGTCAAGCCAGATTGCCAGATCATAACCGCGCAACGCCTGTGGATCGTGGGTGATATGCACCACCGTTGCATCGATCCTTGCCAGATAGGCCCCCAGTTGCAGGCGCGTCACCAGATCGAGACCAGAAAAGGGCTCGTCCAGAATGACGACACGGGGCGCCATCGCGATGACGGCCATCAGGCAGACCAATTGTTTCTGACCATGGCTGAGGCTGTGGGTCGCTGCCTCGGCCCAGTGACGCTTGCCGAAGTCTGACAGAACGCGCGAGACCGTCCGTGCGGCCTGCGCCTTGTCCTGCCCCATCTGCGTCAGACCGAAGGTCAGTTCCTCGGTGACGGTGGGAAAGATGATCTGATGGTCCGGGTTCTGGAACAGGATGCCGACCGTGCGCAGGGCCGCGCGTCGGTCCCGGGCGACATCGATGCCGCCGACCCGCACTGTTCCCTTGTCTGGAGAGATGAGCCCACACAGCAGCCTTGCCAGCGTCGTCTTGCCGGACCCGTTGCGCCCAAGGACGCCGATGCGTCGCGCGTCGGTCGACAGGGAGACGTCCTGCAGGACAGGGCGGCCGGCCCGTGACAGCGTCACGCCGTCCAGTGCAATCCGCACTGTGCCACGTCCGTTGCCGCCGTCGGCCATGTCCCGCCCCCTGACGCGCAGCCGCATCGCGCGACCGCTTCCCGCGTCGTTCTAGGCCAAACTTGCGTACGATGCCATGCGCCGCCGCCCTCAGAGCGCCAGTGCCGCCACTACATCATCGCGGGTGCAATCGGACTTGACCATGTTTCGCCAGATCGCACCCCGCTTCATCATCACGAAGTTGTCGGCGGCGCGCCACGCGAAATCCACGTTCTGTTCCACGAGGATGATCGCCATGTCGCCCCGATCGCGCAGTTGCGCAATGGCGCGACCGATCTGCTGGATCACGTTGGGCTGGATCCCTTCCGTAGGTTCGTCCAGCAGAAGGACCCGGGGCTTCGTGATCAGCGCGCGGGCGATGGCAAGCTGCTGCTGCTGCCCGCCGGACAGATCACCACCCCAGCGTTGCTGCATTTCCGCCAGCACGGGGAAAAGATCGAAGATCCAGGCCGGCACCTTGCGATCGGCCTTCGGCAGGCAGGCAAATCCGGTTTCCATGTTCTCGGCCACAGTCAGCATCGGAAAGACCTCTCGCCCTTGGGGGACATAGGCGATACCCGCCCGCGCCGCCTGCGCTGCAGTCAGGTGATCCAGCGGGGCGCCATCGAGCGCGACAGTGCCGCCACTGTAGGCATGGCGACCGGACAGGGCGCGCAGCAGACTGGTCTTGCCAACGCCATTCGTCCCCATAACGGTCGTGACCTGCCCCGCCGGTGCGGTCATCGAGACATCGTAAAGGATCTGGCTTTGGCCGTATTTCAGGGACAGGTCGCGCACCTCAAGCATCGGATCGTCCCAGATAGACGTCGATCACCGTGGGGTCAGAGGTCACGTGGTCCAACGGACCCTCGGCCAGCACGTGACCCTCATGCAGGACGGTGACTTTGCAGTCTAGACGTCGAACAAATTCCATGTCGTGCTCCACCACCACGACCGCCCGGGTCTGCGCCGCGCGGCGCAGGATATCGGTCGTCTTTTCACGCTCCTCCGCCGTCATGCCGGCGGCGGGTTCATCGACCAGCAGCAGGCGTGGGTCCTGCGCCAGCAACATCCCGATCTCCAGCCACTGCTTTTGCCCGTGGGACAGTTCGCCTGAGGTGCGGGTCAACTGGTCGGTCAGGCCGATTTCGGCGGCGATCTCCTCGATCCGTTGCGCGCCCTGCGGCGTCTTGCGATGGAACAGCACCGCAAATGGCCCGCGCGGGTTCTTGAGGGCCATGGCAAGGTTCTGCCGCACGGTCTGATCCTCGAAGACGGTGGGTTTCTGGAACTTGCGCCCTATGCCCCGGTTAGCGATCTCGGCCTCGGACAGACCCAGCAGCGACTCGTTCTTCTCGCCCCAGAGGACGCGGCCTTCGTCGGGGCGGGTCTTGCCGGTGACAATGTCCATGAAGGTCGTCTTGCCCGCGCCGTTCGGGCCGATGATCGCCCGCAGTTCCGGCTCGGAGATCTGGATCGACAGGTCGTTGATCGCGCGGAACCCGTCGAAGGTCTTCGACACGCCGGAGACTTCCAGAAGGCTGGTCATGACGGTTTCCTCACGAGGTAGTCGAAGAGGCCGCCGATGCCCTTGGGAAAGAACAGCGTGACACAGACGAAGGATAGCCCCAGCAGCACCAGCCACCAGTCGGTCCATTGAATGCGATATAAGCCGAGGTTCACGTCCGGTGCGCCGCCCCCCGTGAACCAGCTCGACAGTAGCGACACCAGCGCCGCCCCGATGACGGCGCCATAAAGCCGCCCCCGCCCCCCGATGGCGACCCAGACGGCGAGGTAGATGGAGGCGATGGGCGCGATCTCGGCCGGGTTTATGATGCCGGCCTGCGGGTAGTAGAGCGCACCGGCGATGCCAGAGACGATCGCCGTGAGGGTGAAGACGAAGAGCTTGTAGCCTTCGACACGGTAGCCGAGGAAGCGCACCCGTGCTTCGTTATCGCGGATGCCCATGATGACGCTGCCCATCTTGCCCGCGACGACCCACGCGAAAAGGACGTAGCCCAAGGCCAGTGCGGCGGCCGAGGCAAGGAAGAAGACGAGGCTGATCGTCGCCTGCGAGGTCTGCTCGAACCCGGGGATGTTCTGAAGACCGGACAACCCGTTGTTGCCGCGCAGGCCGGAGTCGTTCTGGAAGAGGTAGAGCGACAGCGCCAGGGTCATCGCCTGCGTGAGAATAGACAGATAGACGCCCGTGACCCGGCTGCGAAACGCCAGCCAGCCGAAGACCAGCGCCAGCAGCCCGGGCACGAGGACGACCATCAGAAGTTGCAGCGGCAGGCTGTGGGCGAAGGACCAGATCAGCGGGAACTCCGACGATCCCACCACGCCGAAGATCTGGCCGCCGATGGCGTCCGAGACCTCTTGCGGGGTCGGCGGAATCGTCTGGTTCGCAAGGCTCGTCATGACGATGCCCTCGGTCCGGCCATACATCAGCCACATGCCGATGGCGTAGCCGCCGATCCCGAAGAACGCGAAATGGCCAAGACTGAGGATGCCGCAGTAACCCCAGACAACATCCATTGCGACCGCGATCAGGCAGAGGCAAAGTGTCTTGCCCAGCGTCTTGACGAGAGAGGTTGAGAAGATGCCTGTACCGGAGGCCTCCGATCCGAACGCGATGACGGCGGTGAAGAGCGCCAGCGTGAACAGGAACCAGCGGACGGAGCGGTTGGTGACGAGGAAGCCTTGCGTCATGTGCGGTCCCTGTGGGTCGAGGTTTTGCGCCACGCGCTGCGTGTTGCCGCAGCGAAGGGCCAGCCCCCCGCACCCCCCGAGGTATTTTCGACCAGAAGAAGGGGGAACCGGCGCATCAGTCGGCCGCCGCGCGGCCCTTTTGGGCGACGATGCCCTTGGGACGGAACTGGATGAAAAGGATGATGAAGAGGACCATGTAGGTCTGTGCGGCAAGAGTGTTGGAGGGGTTCAGGAACTCGATCCCCTTTTGCAGGAAACCGATCAGCGTGGCGCCGGCGAGCGTGCCCCAGACATTGCCGACCCCTCCCACGACGACCGTCATGAAGCTTTGCACGATGTAGTCGGCGCCCATTTCCGAGGTGACTTTCGCATAGAGACCGATGGCGACACCGGCGATGCCTGCGATGCCGGAGCCGAGTCCGAAGGTCATCATGTTGATGCGGTCGGGATCGATGCCCATCGAGGCCGCCATGCCGGGATTCTGGGTGACGGCGCGTACCTCCAGCCCCAGTCGCGTCCGTTTCAGGATGAACAGGATCAGGCCAAGGAACAGGAGCGCGAGAACGAAGATGGCGATCCGGATATAGCTGATCTGGACCACGTCGGACAGAACCAGCGCGCCGTCGAGCCAGCCCGGCGAGGTCAGCGGCCTTGCCTGTGTGCCGAAAATGTTCTTGGCCAGCTGCTGCAGCGCGATCGAAATGCCGAAGGTCGCCAGCAGCGTCTCCAGCGGGCGGTGGTAGAGGTGGCGGATGACCAGACGCTCCATCGTGACGCCGGCGCCGAAGGTAATGGCGAAGGCCAGCGGCAGCGCCACGACGATCGACAGCGTGTAGTCGGGCACGAATTGCTGCACGACGTAACCGGTGTAGGCCCCCATCATGATGAACTCGCCATGGGCCATGTTGATGACCCCCATGACACCGAAGGTGATCGCAAGGCCGATAGCCGCGAGGAAGTAGATCGACGCGAGCGACAGGGCGTCCAACGCCAGATCGGCGAAGCGCTCGGCGGCTACCCGCGTCTCGACGCTTGAAAGGGCGGCGTGGGCGGCATCGGTGATGGCCGGGTCGTCCTCGACATAGATCTCTGCGAATATATGGGACGCAACGGCGTCGGCACGCCCCTGATCGGTCAGGCGCGGCGGAACGGTGCCGGCAGTGGCAAGGGTGGCGTAGGCCCGGTCGCGGGCCGCGGTGGTGCCCAACTGCGCCAGCGGCACATCGCCCACACCCCCGTCGATGATATTGGCGGCCAGTGCGTCGCGGATCGCGGTGGAGGGGATCGCGGGCGGCGCGATGTTGGCGGCGACAAGACGGCTGTAGGCGTCATCCGCAGAAAGGTCGTCGCCGACGGTCAGGATGCGTGCGACGTTGCCATCTGGGGCGGCGGTACCGACGTAGGGCGTCGTGGCGAGGATCTGGTTGAGCACGGCGCGCGCCTCGATCGATGTGTCGTCCGACAGGCTCTCGATGGCAGCGATTCGATCCGCGGGCGCCGGGGCGAAGCTGGCCGACAGGAAATTTGCGAGCTGGATCTTTCGGGCCTTCAAGGCCGCATCGGGTTCGCCGTCGATCGAAGCGAGGAGCGGTTCCAGCTGTTCGGCATCGGGACGGCGGGCCAGCGAATCGATGGCGGACAGCCGGCGGGCGATGTCGGGATCGGACAGTTGGAACTGTACAAGAGCGGTGCCGATGACGCGGCGCACCCCACCATTGGGACGCAGTTCAGTGTAGCCGGACTTCGGCACTTCGGTCACGGTGCCGGTGTCAATGTCCGTCAGGGT
This sequence comes from Loktanella atrilutea, assembly GCF_900128995.1. GTDB lineage: Bacteria > Pseudomonadota > Alphaproteobacteria > Rhodobacterales > Rhodobacteraceae > Loktanella > Loktanella atrilutea. The sequence continues at coordinate 334,702 of NZ_FQUE01000002.1, forward strand.
CAGGTCGGCACCCTGCGCACGGCCATAGAAGAAGACGCTATCCGCTTCTCGCTGCCAGATGCCCTTGTCGGTCCAGGCTTCAAGGAAGGGCGTCACCTGTGGCAGACCGGAGTCGACCAAGGCATCAAGGGTCGTTCCGATGGTGCCGCGCGACGGTTTGGTGATGTCATCGGCATGGGCCTGAAGAACGGGTTGCAAGTCTTGGGCCTGCGCACCGGTGACGAGCCCGAGCGCGAGGCAGAATGCGGCCAGGATGCGCAGCATGACGGTCTTTCTGTCGGTAACATTCGGGATGGCGGGCGCGAAAATCTTCGCGCCCGCCTGCGTCAGATCAGTAGTTCGACGTCATCTGTACGCAGGTCTTGGTCTCGGTGTTATACATCCCGCACTTCAGGTCCTTCCAATCGGATTCAAGCACCGCGCTTTCCGGCAGGAAGTCGGTCCAGGCGTCGCCCGGCACCGGCTCTGTCTGGCTGATGATGTCGAACTGGCCATCGGCGCGGATCTCTCCGATCAGTACAGGCTTGGTCAGGTGGTGGTTCGGCAGCATCTCGGCTGTGGTGCCGGTCAGGTTCGGAAAGGTCTGCCCGATCATCGCGTCCGACACGGCATCGACATCGGTCGTGCCGGCCGCCTCGACCGCCTGCACCCACATGTTGAAGCCGATGTAATGGGCTTCCATCGGGTCGTTGGTCACGCGCTTGTCGTCACCGATGTAGGCGTGCCATTTCTCGATGAAATCGGCGTTTTCCGGCGTGTCGGCGGACATGAAGTAATTCCAGGCCGCAAGGTGCCCGACAAGGTTCGAAGTATCGAGACCCGACAGCTCCTCCTCGCCCACAGAAAAAGCGACGACGGGGATGTCGTCGGCGCTGACATTGGCGGCGGCGAGTTCCTTGTAGAAGCCGATGTTCGCATCGCCGTTGATCGTGCTGATGACGCCGACCTGCTTGCCGTCCTCGCCCAGTTTCACCACGTCACCGACGATGGTCGCCCAGTCGCTTTGTCCGAAGGGCGTGTAGTTGACGAAGATATCCTCCTCGGAAATGCCGTGATCCATCAGGTAGGCCTGCAGGATGTTGTTCGTCGTGCGCGGATAGACGTAGTCGGTGCCCAGCAGCGCAAATTTCTCGACGCCCAGTTCTTCGAGGAAGTAGTCGACCGCGGGAATCGCCTGCTGGTTCGGAGCGGCGCCGGTGTAGAAGACATTCTTGGACGATTCCTCGCCCTCGTACTGCACCGGATAGAACAGCAGGCCGTTCAGTTCCTCCAGTACCGGCAACACCGACTTGCGTGACACGCTCGTCCAGTTACCGAAGATCACGTCAACATTTTCCACCGTCAGCAATTCGCGCGCCTTTTCAGCGAACAGCGGCCAGTCGGAGGCAGGATCGACGACGATAGGCTCGATCTGGCAGCCGAGCAGGCCACCTTTGGCGTTCTGCTCTTCGATCAGCATCAGCATGACGTCCTTCAAGGTCGTCTCTGAAATGGCCATAGAGCCGGACAGCGAGTGGAGGATGCCGACCTTGATCGGATCGGCGCAGTCCTGCGCGCTGGCCATGGATGTGGCCGCAGTGATGGCAGCGGAGGCGAGCAGGCCCCGTGTGATGAATGTCTTCAAGATATCGTCCCCTGTTGTCTGCCGGCCGCCGCGGATCCGGGCGCGGGTCTGCGCCCGCCGAAACCCGGAACCTTTGAATAGACGCGCGTCAGCAGTTGATGTTTGACCCCTGTGCGTGGCCCGATCCTTAAGAGCTGACCCACGCATGACGTTGTAACCTCTCGGTACCTCCAAAGCGTTACGTAAGGTCAGAAGTCACACCTGTCACAATCAGCCCTGCAACACCGGTTCGGCAGCAGGTGTCGATTTTCAGGGCAATAGTCGCCTCTTCTGGCGCTTATTAAGGCAAACCGGAAAGAGAGAGGTTGCGCCTCGCTAGGCTGCGGGGGCGACCCGCGGTCAAGCAGCGCTGAAGAGATCGAGATCGCGCAGGGTCACACGGGGGTGCAGCAGGGGGCCGAAATCCGCCAAGGACGATTTGTGCGGGAAAAGCGCCAGCAGAAGCGCGGCCATGTCGGGAGGCAACCGGACCAGATGCGGCAGGCCGGGGTGCAAGGTCTCTATTTCGACACCGTTCGCGCTGATCCGCGCATGAGCGGCGAAGCCCAGCTGATAGGCGTGGACCGGCGCCACGGGTTGCAGGGCAATGACGCTGGTATGATCGACGAAATCACGTGCCGGGACGAAGGCGGTATCGTCACCGGTCAATCGACGCGTCCCGGGGGCGGCATGGGCCAGCCGAGCCGTCGGACCCAACACCAGATCGGTTGCCGGCCGGGCGAGACCGAAGGCTTCGGTCATGATCCGAACCATCGTCCCGATCTCGGCACGGGTTTGCGTACTCCGGGGGACGATCTGCATCGTGCCATGCCAAAGCAGGGTCTGCATGCCGTGACTTGACGTCAGAACCCGGTCACCGGGCCAAAGATCCTCGACCGCGCGCGGGCCGGTGTCAGTCTGCAGGATGGCACCCCGGCCGAACGCACCGAAGCAGTCTTCGAATGCCGGAATCGCAGGTGCGAGACGTGTGAAACTGTCCGCATGGCCGGAGGGTGTCAGGTGGGCAACCTCGTAACTTCGCATGAGAGGCATCATGCGCCGAGGTTGCCCATCCGGACAAGCGAACCGGCCCGAGGACTCCGGCTTCGTATCACGATCCGCCGCGAGGCCAGCGGCGGAAGTGGGGGTCTGATAGGTCATGTGCGTCACCTTGCGGTTATTCACATCATCTGCCGGCCCCACCGACAACATCTGAGGAGAACGTTGCTGTTGACTTGAATGTGGCAAGATAGGGGTAGGACTGTCAAAGTCTTTTGCACCGCCCCACACACGCGGCACCAATGACTGAAGCGCGGCCGGATTGTGCATGGACAGCCGACGATTCCGCCACATTCTCTGATGTTCAACGCGAATCGCCGCCCAGCGCCCCGGAGACTGCCATGACAACCGCCCCCGCCTTCACTATCGGGATTGAAGAAGAATACCTTTTGGTCGTTCCCGAAAGCGGAGCGCTGCGTACCGCGCCAGAAAAACTGCTGGAAGATCTGAAAGAGGCCCTCGGCGATCAGGTCAGCACCGAGTTTCTGGGCTGTCAGGTCGAGGTCGGAACAGGGGTCTGCGCCACCGTGGCGGATGCGCGGGCCGATCTGTCGCGACTTCGTGGCGCTGTCGCAAGGATCGCGCGTGGACACGGGCTGGCGCCGATCGCCGCATCCTGCCACCCGTGGGGGAATTGGTCCGATCAGGAGCGAACCGAAAAGCCGCGTTACGACAAGCTCGATACCGATCTGGGCGCCGTCGCGCGACGGATGCTGATCGGTGGCATGCACGTCCATGTCGGCATCGAGGATCGGGACACCCGGATCGCTGTCATGAACAGCCTTACGCCGTGGCTGCCAGTGCTGCTGGCGCTTTCAGCCTCCAGCCCGTTCTGGCAGGGCGAGGATACCGGCCTCGCATCCTGGCGGGTCAGCGTCTTCGACAGCATGCCGCGTACTGGGTTGCCGCCACGTCTGGCGGACTGGGCGGCCTTCGAAGCCACCACGGGGACACTCGTCGAACTTGGGATCATCGAGGACGCCTCGAAGATCTGGTGGGACCTGCGACCCTCTGCCGCCTTCCCGACGCTGGAGGCGCGGATTTGCGACGTTTCGCCCCGGATCGACGAGGCACTGATGCTCGCTGCCCTTGTCCAAGCCTTGGCGCGAATGATCTGGCGCGGCATGTCACGGGACGAACCGGTTCCCGACCCCTTGGTCCTGTCGGAAAACCGGTGGCGCGCTCAACGCTATGGCACCGCAGAAGGACTGATCGCCGGCGATCCGGCACGGATCGTTCCGATGAAGTTGGTTGTGGATGACATGCTGAACCGCCTCGCGCCGGATCTTGACCATTTTCAAAGCGCTTCGGACGCCGAAAAGGCGCGCGGCGTCGTGACCGGCGGGACCAGCGCTGCGCGGCAGCGTGGCATTCGGGACATGGCGTTGGAACAGGGGGCGTCGGATCGCGAAGCTCTTGTTCAGGTTGTCACGTCACTGATCGACGCGTTCGACAGCTGAGGCGGAGCACGCACAAAAAGCCCGCGCGGCCAGAGGGATGAACCGCGCGGGACAGGTGGACCGGAAAGGGAGGAAGCCGGTCTTTGAGGAAAAGAAACAGTTGCGTCGTTCAGCCGGCGAGGCTGATGCCGGCGGGCATGGCGGGAAGCGTGACTTTAACATGCCGCTCCTCGCGCTCCAGCCTGCGGGAAATCATGGCTTGCCGGCGCAATCCACGCTCCCACGGCATGGCGGGGGCGGCCTTCTCGGCCTCGGCGATCATTTTGCTCATCCAGCGTGTCTGCGTTTCCATTGAAGCGATCCTCTGTTGCGGTGTCCTTGGGCCTGCCCGCGGCGGCCGATACCGACAGACTCCCTTCTCTTGTTGGCTGGAATAGGGCCGCGTCGGAGAAATTTCGCATGATTTTTCACGGCAGTGTCGATGGATTGCGGCACTGTTGATGCCACACGAGAAACCACGTGTTTTAGATGATTTCAGCCGGTTTTGGCATCAATACGCAAGCGAGGCCGTTGATTGTTGCCAGAATCGTGGCAGGATCGCGGCGTGTCCGCTTCGCAATCATGCCAGAATTACAGTGCGATGGCCGCGATCAGCCTGCCGTAATCAGGATCCTTCGCATGCACGGAACGCCGGTAGGAAAAGAATCGCGCAGGATCGCTATAGGTGCAGTGACGCGTCCAGGCGGCGTGCCCCACCCCGGCGCGTGCCAGGCGGTGCAGGCCGTAGGCCGGAAGATCGAAATGCAGACGGTCGCCCTTGCCCTGGGCAAAGAACCGCGCCGAACTCGCATCGGTGTCAAGAAATCTGTCGCGGAACTCGGGTCCCACCTCGTAGGCGCGCTGGCTGATCGTGGGCCCGATAACAGCAGCGATGCGCGGCGCCTTTGCCCCGAGGGACACCATCGCTGCCACCGTATTTTCGATCACGCCACCCAGCGCCCCCTGCCAGCCTGCATGACAGGCGCCGATGACGGCGGCATCGTGATCGGCAAACAGGATCGGCTGACAGTCTGCAGTCAGGACCGACAACGCCAAGCCGGGTGTGGCGGTCACGAGGCCATCGGCCGCTGGTTTGGGGGCCAGCGGCTCCTTCGCGACGACCACGTCCGCAGAATGGACCTGCAGGACACCGGTCAGGTGGTCGGGTGCCACGGCCATTGCCGCCGCGACCCGGGCGCGGTTGATCGCCACGATGTCGGACTGGTCGCTGCTGCCGAAGCCGCAGTTCAGCCCCGCAAAAACGCCAGACGATGCCCCACCGATCCGGCTGAAGAACCCGTGCCTCAACGGCTGAAGGACCGGGGCCGTAATGATATCCAGTGTCATGCGTTCAGTCCCGGTGGGGGTGCGGCGCCGTGAGGATATATCCCCATTACCTTGAAGTGGTCGCCCATCAGGGCGGGGTCGGTCAAGCGCCGATGTGCTGCGACGTGCGCCTCCAGCGCCTCGCCCTGCAGGCCCGTGGCAAGCGTCTGCGCCCGCGGCGTAATTCCCAGGCGCTCCAGAAACACGCCCTGCGGCGTCAGGCGCGTGTGTCGCGCCGGCGCGACCGCGGCAGCCAATGCCGCGAAATCCACATGGGCCGTCAGATCGGCCTGTCCGGGCGCCGCCAGCGGATCTGTCACGGCATGTCCCTGCACCGCCTGAAACGTATCACCCAGCGAGGTCCAGTCGCCGTAGTCGATGACCAGTCCCGCCCCGCCGTGGGTCGCAATACGCGCCCCGATGGTTCCGGCGATCGCGGGCAGCGCGGGACAGGTCTCGACGATATCGCCGTCCCGCGTCTCGGACAAATGGTGCGCCAGGGCTGCGAGGGGCACCGGTGTCGTCAGCCCCAGCGTCAGGGCACCGTCTTTCAGGCCAACGACCCTTTCGCGCCACGCATCACCCGCACGCTGGAATTGACGGATCGGCAAGGCGTCAAAGAACTCGTTGGCAACCAGGAAAAGCGGCAATGCGGGCAATTGATCGACCCGGTCGAGCCAGACGGCCCCCGGCACCCGCGTTGCCTGCGCTGCACGCAGCGTCGCAGAGGCCTCGACCAGATGCACCCGTGCCGCCGCATGGAACCCCGGCACGGCCTTCGTCGCACGCAGGATATCGGCCATCAACGTCCCGCGCCCCGGCCCGGCCTCGGCCAGCACAAAGGACGCGGGCGCCCCCTGATCGAGCCAAGCCTGCGCAAGGCAAAGGCCGATCAGTTCGCCGAACATCTGGCTGATCTCTGGCGCCGTGATGAAATCGCCCGCCGCACCGAAGGGATCGCGTGTCGCGTAATAGCCGTGATCGGGGTCCAGCAGGCAGACCGACATGTAATCGGCCAGCGTCATCGGCCCGTCGTGGGAGATGCGCGCGCGCAGTGTGTCGGCCAGCGTCACCGGCGACGCGACAGCACGATCAGGCTGACCCCGAACAGGAACATCGGCAGCGACAGGCACTGGCCCATCGTCAGTCCCCACTGGCCGAAGTCCAGTGCCCAGCCCAACGGGTTACCGGTGCCACGGAACTGTGCATCGGGCTGACGCACGAATTCCAGCATGAACCTTGCCAAAGCATAGCCTGCACAGAACACGCCCGTCGTGAACCACGGAAACTTCAGTGCGCCACGCCGATAGACGAGGAACAGCAGAACCGCCCCGAGGATCAGCCCCTCCAATGCAGATTCGTACAGCTGGCTCGGATGGCGGGCGCAGATGCCCACGACGTCAGGACAGTCCTGAGCCGCCTCGGACGGAAAGACGACACCCCAAGGCAGGTCCGTGGGCCGCCCCCATAGTTCGTCATTGATGAAGTTCGCGATCCGCACCAGCAGGATCGCTGGCGTCGCCGCAAGGCAGGTCACATCGGCCATCGATCCGAAGGACACGCCGTTGCGCCGCGCGAACAGGTAGACAGCCAGCACCACGCCCAGGAAGCCGCCGTGAAATGACATGCCCCCTGTCCAGATCGCCGGAATCTCCAGCGGATGTGACAAGTAATAGCCGGGCTGGTAGAACAGGCAGTATCCCAACCTGCCGCCCGCGATGACACCGATGACGATGTAGGTCAGGTAGTCTTCCAGCCGCGCCGGCGCGATCGGCGGATCACCGCGCCACAGGTCGGGCCGCCGCAGCGCCCGCGCGATCATCGAGTAACCGATCGCGATCCCCACGATATAGGCGACAGCGTACCAGCGCAGCGCGAAACTCGCGCCGAAGAGCGTGACGGTGAAGATCTCGGGAGAGATGTCAGGAAAGGTCAAGGCAGCCAGCATGGCGCCATTCCTGTGTCGCGTCCGGGGTGAAGTCAACCACCCGCTTGCGGGACCGGCAGACCCCACCCATATAGACATCACAACGGGGCCCGCCCCCGCAACCGGATGGAGCTTACCCCATGCAACCCAAGACCAAGATCTTTGACGACCTCAGCGCCTTGATGACGAATGCCATGGGTGTGGCCCAAGGCGCCCGCGACGAGGCCGGGAACGCGATGAAATCCATGATGGACCGGTGGCTTGCCGACCGCGACTTCGTCACCCGTGAAGAATTCGACGCCGTCCGCACCATGGCGCAGAAGGCGCGCGAGGAAAACGCGGCCCTGTCCGCCCGCATAGCGGCGCTAGAAGGCAAGCAGGGCTGAAACCTCGCCCAACGTCACGACAGAGGCCCCGCGCGCAGCCGCCCCGGGGCCTTTTTTTTGCAGGGATGCGCTATCCGCAATCACGTGGCAAAATAACCTGCCGCCAGAGGCTTCGTCCTTCATCGAAGGATGGACGTCAGTTCCGGCCGAAGATCACTCCTGTCAGACTCAGTCCGCGATCGAAGTGGCCGGTTTGCAGAAAGGCCAGCACCTGCGCCATGACCAGCGGATTGTTCATCATGAAGGTATGTGTGACCGGCAGCACGATATGGTCCTGCATCCCCGCAAGCTTCGTGCTCGCCACACTGACCTTGCCGTCATCGCCGCCGTCGATCACCGCGGAATAAAGCGGGTTCAGGCTCCGAGAGCCTGCGATGATGCCGAGTTGGTAGTCCTCGGCCCCCGGCAGGGCATTGGGAAAACTGTCGGGATCGGTCCCGAGTTGCAGGCCCGCCGGCCCGTTGATCCAGCGAAACGGCTCCCACCCTCCGAACATGTCCACGAGGTCTGATCCCTCGTTCGGCGGCGCCAGCATCACGACCCGCCCCATCCGGTCCGGCCGTTGCTGCGCCAGCCATGCACGGGCAAGGATGCCGCCCATGGAGTGTGTGACGAAATTCACGCGCCGGTCGCCGCAGGCCGCCACGTCCTGACCGACATTCTCGGCCACCAGCTTCTGGATCGGCTCCTTGGTTGACGGGTAGCCCCGGTTGATCACCTTGTAGCCCGCATTTTCGAGGTAAAGCTGCATCGGCGTCAGGCTGATCTCGCTCCGTGCCAGCCCATGAAGCAGCACGATGCAGTCATCGGGCTTGGCCACGGCGGGCTCTCCTCTGGTGCAGGCAGCCATCAGGGACAGCAAGATCGGAGCGAGGCGTTTCATCGACTGACAGATAGCACCGATCCATGCGCCGCCCAGCCGCGGCGGGCACAGGCTTGCACAATTCGGCGGCACCGGGCAGCATCACGTCATGCCGCGCCCTCCCCGCCTCGCCGTCCGCGCCGTGGTCCTTCACGAGGACCTTTTGCTGCTGGTCAATGCCTATGCCGGGCGCACGGACCTGTGGTGCGCGCCCGGCGGTGGCGTCGCCCCGCACAGCAGCCTGCCGAACAACCTGAAGCGCGAACTTTTCGAGGAAACCGGTTTGCAGATCACCGTCGGTGTAGTCTGCCTCGTGAACGAGTTTCACGATCAAAAACGGGATTTCCATCAGGTCGACATCTACTTTCGCTGCACCGTCACGGATCCTGTTATCGCCCCCGGCTGGACGGACCCGGAGGGCATCGTGACCCATCACCGATGGGCCAGCCGCGCCGATCTGTCACGGCTTCAGGTCAAACCGGACTCCCTTGCCGCGGTCGCCTGGGGCGAGGGTGATGCGATCACCTACGATCCGCTGGAACCCATTCTGCGTTGACGCAGGCTCGACAGGCCGATCCCGGCCAGAACCATCACTGCCGCCAGCGAGATGCGGGGCGTCAGCGGCTCTGACAGCAGCAGGATGCCGCCCACGACGGCGAGGACCGGCACGCTCAGCTGTGCCACGGCCGCGGCGGTTACCGTCAGCCCCGGCAGCACGCGATACCATAGTGCGTAGCCCAGGCCAGAGGTCACGGCCCCCGCCAGCACCGCGGTCGCGACACCCGCCCCTGACAGCACGCCCGGATCGCCCTGCGTAAGGATGCCGGCGACCATCAGCGGCAGACACAGCAGGAAATTCGCGGTCGTGGCCGCGGTCGCGTCCCGCTCTGCCTGCCCTAGCAGCGTATAGGCGCCCCAACCGATCCCCGCGCAGACCATTGCAACGGCGCCAGCCGGGTCAACGCGGACCGGCCCCGCGGGCCACAGCAAGATCACGAGGCCGACAAGTGCCAGTCCCATGCCAACCCACCGACGGACAGGCACCGCCTGCCGCCGCCACACTGCCGTGGTAAACATCGCGCCCTGTACCGTTGCGAACAGGATCAGCGCCCCCAGCCCGGCGGGCAGGCTCAGGTAGGCTAAAGAAAATCCGATCATGTAGATCGCAAGGGTCCCTGCCCCTGCCCAGCGCCGTCTGCCTTGCAGCGCCACGCCCCTTCCCCGTCGCAGGATCAGCAGCGCCGCGGCCCCCGCCGCCACCCGGATCGCGCCAAAGGTCAGCGGGTCGATTCCGTAACGCGAGATGCCAAGGCGCGTCAGGATCGAGTTCCCTGCAAACGCACACATCACCACACTCACCAGCAGGAACAGCCGCATCATCGGATGACGACCCAACTGCATTGCCGCCTTCGCGCGGCGGCGGGACATTCGGCGATGCGGATCCTACCGGTGAATTGCATGCCTCCTTGATGGCGCGTCACACTGGATTTGCCCAGAGGACATTTACGCGAAATCGCGCTGCCTGCTCTTAAGACTATCTTAGCCCACTCGGTCCTAGTCTTCATAAAACATCGCTTCGGAAGGACCCCCAAATGCTGCATGACCGGGCCGCGCCGCTGCAGGCTCCCCTCGTCACGACACCGGTCGAGGATACTCGCGAACAGACCTTATTCTTCAACGCCATCATCGGACACCTGTCCGGCCTGCTGGAGGAGGTGATTGGCCTGAAGGAAGCCGAAGGTTTCATCAGCACCGTCGGCGGCGCTCTTGGAGAGGAGATGTCGCAGCGGTATCCCGCCGTTCCGGATGCCGCGACGCCCGATCACATCGCAAGGATTCTCGTGGATCTGAAGGCCCGCATCAAAGGCGACTTCAGCGTGATCTCGGCAGACGAGGAGGAGATCGTCCTCGTCGCGCGGCAATGCCCGTTCGGGGAACAAGCCGTCGGCAGGCCGTCGCTCTGCATGATGACGACCAATGTCTTCGGCCGCATCGTTGCGGACCGCAACGGATACGCTCATGTCAAAATCGACAGGTCCATTGCCCGCGGCGACCCGGGCTGCCGCGTGGTCGTTGCCTTGAAACTGCAGGATATGGCGCCCAGCGACGGGCTCGAATTCTTTACCGAGTAGCACGATGGATCTGGATCTTCTGCAGCCCATGCTTGCCTTCAGTTCCGAAGCTTGCATCGTGCTGGATCGCGACCTGACGGTGGTGGCCGGCAACGGTCTGGCCCGGGCTGATTTCAACCTGTCGGCGGGCGGGTCCCTCGGCGCCGGCTTTCAGCTGACGGCGCCGACGTTGCAGATGATCAATCGCTGCTTTGCCAGTACCGCACCGATCCGAATATCCTTCGCCCATGCCTCCGGCCGGAATGTGAATGTGATCGGCTGGCGCCTTGGCGCCCCCTACACCACGGAAAATCTGATCGCACTGAAGCTGGAGGCGTCTTTGCGCATCCGGTCCGAGTTCATCAAGATGACGGCGGCGCACCGGTCCGGCGTGCAGCGGGCCAAGCGGCTTCACATGCAGAAAAAACTGCTGGAAGACCGCAACAGGCATTTGGCCACTGTCGCGGAAATAGACGCCATGACGGGCCTTCTGAATGCGCAGGGCATACGTGCCCAGATTCGAGCGTCCATCGCCGCAGGCACACCGTTCGCGCTGCTTTACATCGACATGAATGGCCTGAAGGCGGTCAACGATACTTGGGGACACGCGGTCGGTGACGCTGCAATCTGTGCATTGGCGGATGCGATCCGCGTCAACGTGCGACAAGATGATGCCGCGGCCCGGCTGGGGGGCGATGAATTTGCAGTGCTGGTCCGAAACGTGAAAGCGCGGGCCGTCCTGTGCGACATATCGCACGGCATCCTGACGACTGTTGCGCAGCACCGCATCGCTGGCCCCAACGATGCAATCACGCTTGACGCCGCGATTGGCGGTGCGCGATGGCCGCAGGATGGCACCACTGCGATTCAGATCGAGAAGGCTGCCGATGCCGCAATGTACGTGGCAAAGACGATGAAGAAAGGGCCTGTCATCGCGGGCGACCCGCGCATTCATGCCGGGCGAGTACCGCAATCCAGACGCCTGCCATCCTGGCGGCGACCGGCTCCGGGTACGGGTCTCAATCGCTGATCAGAGCAGATTTTGCCGCGATAACCCTGCACGAAAAAGGGCCCGCAGTCATCACTGCGGGCCCTGTTCATGTTGTTGCCCGGCGCGGAGCGCCGGTGAACCGCTGATTGGCGTGATGTTCCGAATGCAGCTGGCAGACCCGGCTGCATCCGGTTCGATCCGGACGGGGCGCAAAGGCCCCGACGCGGGATCTTACATCATGCCGCCCATGCCGCCCATGCCGCCCATGTCGCCCATGCCGCCGCCGCCGTTGCCGCCGTCCTTGGACGGACGATCAGCAACCATGGCCTCGGTGGTGATCAGCAGACCAGCAACCGAAGCAGCGTCCTGCAGCGCGGTGCGCACGACCTTGGCCGGGTCGATGACGCCGAACTTGAACATGTCGCCATATTCTTCAGTCTGCGCATTGAAGCCGTAGTTCTTGTCATTGCTTTCGCGGATCTTGCCCGCAACGACAGAACCGTCCACACCGGAGTTCTCGGCGATCTGACGCAGCGGAGCCTCGAGTGCCTTGCGGATGATCGCGATGCCGACGTCTTGGTCAGAGTTCGCACCCTTCATGCCGTCCAGCGACTTCGCAGCCTGCACGAGAGCCACACCGCCACCGACGACGACACCTTCCTGCACGGCCGCACGGGTCGCGTTCAGGGCGTCATCGACACGGTCCTTACGCTCCTTCACTTCCACTTCGGACATGCCGCCGACGCGGATGACGGCGACGCCGCCCGCCAGCTTGGCCACACGCTCCTGCAGCTTCTCGCGGTCGTAGTCGGAGGTCGTCTCTTCGATCTGGCCGCGGATCTGGTTGACCCGTGCCTCGATCTCGGCCTTCTCGCCGGCACCGTCGATGATCGTCGTGGTGTCCTTCGTGATCGTGACGCGCTTGGCAGAACCCAGCATGTCGATGGTCACGTTTTCCAGCTTCATGCCCAGATCTTCGGAGATCACCTGACCACCGGTCAGGATCGCGATGTCCTGCAGCATGGCCTTGCGACGGTCGCCGAAGCCCGGCGCCTTGACGGCGGCGATCTTCAGGCCGCCACGCAGCTTGTTGACGACCAGCGTGGCCAGAGCCTCGCCTTCAACGTCCTCGGAGATGATCAGCAGCGGCTTCTGGCTCTGGATTACCGACTCCAGCAGCGGCACCATCGGCTGCAGCGAGGAGAGCTTCTTCTCGTGCAGCAGGATGATGACGTCGTCGAGCTCGGCGGTCATCTTCTCGGTGTTGGTGGTGAAGTAGGGGCTCAGGTAGCCGCGATCGAACTGCATGCCTTCGACGACATCGGTCTCGGTCTCGAGGCCTTTGTTCTCTTCGACGGTGATGACACCCTCGTTGCCGACCTTCTGCATCGCATCGGCAATCTGACGGCCGATTTCGGCTTCGCCGTTGGCCGAGATGGTGCCGACCTGCGCGACTTCGTCGCTGTCGGTCACGTCGCGGGCGGCGGCCTTGATGGCCTCGACCACTTTCAGCGTGGCCATGTCGATGCCGCGCTTCAGGTCCATCGGGTTCATGCCGGCGGCGACGGACTTCATGCCTTCGCGGACGATGGCCTGTGCCAGAACGGTCGCGGTCGTGGTGCCGTCACCGGCTTCGTCGTTGGTGCGGGAAGCGACTTCCTTCACCATTTGCGCGCCCATGTTCTCGAACTTGTCTTCCAGTTCGATTTCCTTGGCGACAGAGACACCGTCCTTGGTGATGCGCGGTGCGCCGAAGGACTTGTCGAGGACGACGTTACGACCCTTGGGGCCCAGCGTTACCTTCACGGCGTCGGCGAGGATGTTCACGCCCTTGAGCATGCGATTGCGGGCGTCGGTGCTGAATTTGACGTCTTTGGCTGCCATTTTCATGTGCTCCTTGAAATTTCAGTGGTTTGAGAAAGCCGTGGGCTGGTCGGCCCCCAGCGGCGTTACATGACGCCGAGGATGTCGCTTTCCTTCATGATCAGCAGGTCTTCACCGTCGAGCTTGACTTCGGTGCCGGACCACTTGCCGAACAGGATCTTGTCGCCGGCCTTCACGGCCATTTCGATCAGCTCGCCGTTGTCCTTGCGGGCGCCGGTGCCGACCGCAACGATTTCGCCTTCAGCGGGCTTTTCCTTGGCGGAGTCAGGAATGATCAGACCGCCCTTGGTCTTGTCTTCGCCTTCGATGCGACGGACCAGCACGCGGTCGTGCAGAGGTTTGAATGCCATCTTGTGAACCTTCCTACGTTTCGTTGTCATGCCGTTAGCACTCACCTTTGTCGAGTGCCAGCGGCGCTTACCTAAGGATCCGGCGACGCCCTGTCAATAAGATTGCGGGGTCTTCGGACGGCACCTTGGCGCGCCGGCGACCAATAGCCTATGGTGTTGGCGACCCTTCTAACATGGATGCGAGAATGCGCCTGATCCTTGCTGCCATCATGATGGTTCTGGCGTTGCCGGCGCAGGCACTTTGCACCGGCCCGGACATCCGGGCGCGCCTTTCGGACGCAGACCGGGCTGCCGTAGCCAGCGCCGTGGCGACCATGCCCTTCGCACAGGGGTTGTTCTACCGCGCCACGCGGGACGATACCGCTGTCACCGTGATCGGGACAATGCACATCTACGACCCGCGTCTCGACGCACTGGCCGACCGCGCGGCCCCCCATGTCGCCGCCAGCGACCTGTTGCTGGTCGAAGCCGGGCCGGAGGAGGAAGCGGCCCTGACCCATGCCATGGCCACCGACCGGTCGCTGATTTTCCTGCCCGATGGCCCTACCCTGCCAGAAAGGCTGGACGACACCACGTGGCAGGCTCTTGTGTCGGCGCTGAATGCACGCGGCGTCCCGGCGGTGATCGCATCGCAGATGCAGCCCTGGTATGTGGGCATGATGCTGGCGATCCCGCCCTGCGCAATGAGTGAGCTTTCAGCCGGAAAGAAGGGACTCGACGGCATGATCGTGGCGCAGGCACAGGCGGCAGATCTGCCCGTTCAGGCGCTGGAGCCTTGGCAGACCCTGTTCGATATACTGCGGGCTGATCCTTTGGATCAGCAGATCGACCAGTTACGCTTGGCTCTGTCGCCATCGGACCTGCAGGCCGAAATGTTTGCAAGCATGATGGACAGCTACTTTGCGGAACGGATCGGAGAACTGTGGGAGGTCTCTCGGGTGGCGGCTCACTTGCTGCCCGATGTGGACCGAGCCGCGGCGGACGCCCTTTTCACCGCGTCGGAACGGCAATTGCTGTTCGATCGCAATGCAGACTGGATCACCGTCATCGACGCGGCCGCGGAAGACCACGACCGGCTGACCGTCGCCGTTGGGGCCGCGCACCTGCAGGGCATCCATGGCCTTCTGAAGCTGCTGGCGCAGGACGGATGGATCGTCACCCGCCTGCCCTAAACCTCGCTCTCGCTCCAGTCCGCCAACCCCTGACGCCCCTTCGGCGTCAGGTCATAGATCCCACGGCTAACCCGCCGGAACCAGCCGTAGTGGTCCGCCGCCATGATCCGCGTGGCCTCTGGCACCTCGGCCCAGTCCTTGATCCGCGCGCCGGTCGACGGACCATGAACGGCCAGAAACCGCGCACAGGCAATGGCATCCTGCCTGTAGCCCGTCACCAGTCCATGCCGTGTCGCACCGCCTGCATTCGGATCGCCGCGAAGTCGTGTAAAGGCCTTCTGCAGCGCCTTTATCTTCTTCTGTGACTTGCGCGGGGTAAAAGGGGTCGGGTCGGCCAGAACCTCGACGAAGCCGTCGCGCAGTCTCACGGTCATCACCCCCAGCCGCAACCGCCGTGCCAGACCGATATTCGCCAGCAGCGCCTTCCGCTGCCCGCCCGCTGGCACCGCAAGATAGACCTGATCCGTAGCGGCCTGCCGCGCAATGCCCTGATGGAACAGCGCCAGCGAGAACCCGAGCTTCAGCTCGACCACCAGCGTCTCCTCCCCCTTGACCGCCACGATGTCCGCCGCCCCGACCTCGCCCTTGACGTCGAATCCCCGCGCCATCAGATGGGCTTTGATCGGCGGATAAAGATCCGCTTCGCGTTGACGCGTCATGTTTCCCCTGACTTGCGTGACAGCACCCTGCATCGTCCGTATAAGGCGGCCGAACCATTCCCGAGCATAGGCGAAATGACAATGACCACACTGATCTTCGGCCACAAGTCCCCCGACACCGATTCCACCGGCTCTCCCCTGATCTGGGAATGGTTCCTGAAGGATGCCGGCCTCGACGCAAAGGCAGTGCTGCTGGGCCAACCGAACACAGAGGCCGCCTTCGTCGCGAAGCGCTGGGGCTTCGAGCAGCCCGAGATCGTACGCGACGTGGAGGATGGCCAGTCCTGCGTCATCGTCGATACCAATAACCCTGCCGAATTGCCCGAGAACATCAATGGCGCCGATGTGCAGGCGATCATCGATCACCACCTGCTTGTCGGCGGGATCAAGACCAAGGGCCCGATCGATGTCACGATCCGGCCCCTGGCCTGTACCGCCACGATCATGCACCAGCTGATGGGCGACAAGGCCGCGAAGATGCCCGAAGGCATCAAGGGTCTGATGGTGTCCTGCATCCTGTCGGATACGCTCGCCTTCCGTTCGCCCACCACCACGCCGGTCGACAAGAAGCTGGCCGAAGACCTCGCCGCCGACCTCAAGATCGACATCAATGCCTACGCCGACGAAATGTTCGCTGCCAAGTCCGACGTCAGCGCTTTTTCCGACGCCGAACTCCTGCGCATGGATTCCAAGGAATACGAGATCGAGGGCACCAAGTTCCGCGTGTCCGTGCTGGAAACGACCTCACCCGCCGCGATCCTGGACCGCAAGGATGCGCTGGTCGCCGCCATGCCAGCCGTCGCGTCAGAGGACGGGGTCGACCAGGTGCTGCTCTTCGTCGTGGACATCATCCGCGAGGAAGCAACGATGCTGCTGCCCAACGACTTGACGAAGCAGGTGGCGAAAGCTTCCTTCGATGCGGACGTCACCGGTGACACGGTCGTCCTGCCCGGCGTGATGAGCCGCAAGAAGCAGATCATCCCGAACCTGAAGAAATAAGCATCCTCGCTTTTTTCAAAATACTCCCGCCGGAGGCTCCGACGCAGGCCTCCGGCGCCATACATCCCGCAAAGGCACCGCCATGACCCAGATCGTCCACAGTTTCCTCGACATCGCCGGCGACTACGATGCGGCCTTCGTCGACCTCTGGGGGTGCATGCACAACGGCCTCACCGCCTTTCCGGACGCGGTCAAGGCGATGCAGGATTACCGCCGCGCCGGCGGGCGCGTCGTGCTGGTTACCAACTCTCCACGGCCCTGGACATCCGTCCAGCCGCAGATCCAGCGTATGGGAGTGCCCGACGATTGCTGGGACGCCATCGCGACCTCCGGCGATTCGGCCCGGGCCGCCATGTTCGAGGGCGCCGTCGGCTCGGATGTCTGGTTCATCGGAGAGGATCACGACCAGAGCTTCTTCAAGCCGATGAACCTGCTATCGGATCCGGTCGACATCCGTCAGGTGCCTCTGGATCAGGCGCAGGGCATCGTCTGCTGCGGCCCCGCCGATCCCCAAGCCGACCCATCCGTCTATCGCCCGCAATTCCTCGCCGCCAAGCAGCGCGGCTTGAAGCTGCTGTGCGCCAACCCGGACATCGTTGTCGACCGTGGCGAAAGCCGTGAATGGTGTGCCGGTGCCCTTGCGCAGCTATACACGGACATGGGCGGCGAAAGCCTCTATTTCGGCAAACCGCATCCGCCGATCTACGATCTTGCCCGCCGCCGACTGGCGGCACTAGACGGTGGCGCCGATGCCAGCCGCATCATCTGCATCGGCGATGGCATCCATACGGACATCCTCGGCGCCCAGCAGGAAGATCTGGATTCGCTCTTCATCACCGGCGGCCTTGCGGCCAGCGAAACCGAAACCGTTGATGCTGATCCCGCCGGCCCCGCGCTTGCAGCCTATCTCGAGACGCACCGCGTCAGCCCTACTTTCGCTATCGGATTTCTTCGCTAGTTTCCGCATTACTTGACTTTACGCGCCAGCAACGCAATTAAGTTACAATTTAAACGCTAGATGCGATGGTTTGTAACGTGAAGGAAAGCGACATGCTGGACAACGCCCCCCGCGGCACCATCGTCATAGAAGATCTTGCCGTCGGCATGATGAGGTCCCTGCGAAAGGTCGTAACCGACGCCGACATCGAGATGTTCGCCGAAGTCAGTACCGACCGGAACCCTGTGCATCTGGATGACGATTACGCCCGCGACACGATCTTCGAAGGTCGGATTGCCCATGGCATGCTGACTGCGGGCCTGATCTCCGCGGTCATCGGCGAGCAGCTGCCGGGCCACGGGACCGTCTATCTAGGCCAGACGCTTCGGTTTCTGGCGCCCGTGCGCCCCGGCGACATGGTCACCGCAGAGGTCGAAGTCACCGCCATCGACTACGCCAAACGCAAGGTCACCATGGAAACGCGCTGCCTTGTCGACGGCAAGAAGGTCCTGACCGGAGAGGCCGTCGTTCTTGCGCCATCTGCCAAGTTCGACTGACGCCGCAAAGGCGCGACCGCCGCTTGCACCTGCAGCATCGCCGCGCTACGCAATCCCATGCGTATCATCCGTGACACCCTTTATCTTGACCCGGCGGACCGTGGCGCCGCCGCTGCCATCGGAAATTTCGAC
The DNA here is from genome assembly GCF_900128995.1 of Loktanella atrilutea. Classification (GTDB taxonomy): domain Bacteria; phylum Pseudomonadota; class Alphaproteobacteria; order Rhodobacterales; family Rhodobacteraceae; genus Loktanella; species Loktanella atrilutea. The sequence continues at coordinate 353,096 of NZ_FQUE01000002.1, forward strand.
GGGGTGCACCTTGGTCATCGCGCTGTCATCGACGCCGCGCGGGCCGCCGCACTGCAACTGGACGCCCCGCTCGGCCTGATGACGTTCGAGCCTCATCCTCGCCAGTTCTTCGCCCCCGACGCTCCGCCCTTCCGCCTGATGAATGCCGAGGCGCGTGCTAACGAACTGGCCAAGCAAGGGGTGGAAAAGCTGTACGAGGTGCCCTTCAACGCCGCCCTCGTCGCCCTGACCCCAGAGGAGTTTGCACAGAAGATCATTCATGACCGCCTCGGTCTTGCCCATGTCGTCGTGGGTGCGGATTTCTGCTTTGGCAAGGATCGCGCCGGTGATGCCAGCGACCTGCAGCGCTTCGGGGCAACGATGGGCTTTGGCGTGACGGTTGCCCCGATGCTGAAGCTGGAGGCAGGGCGCGTCAGTTCGACCGCGATCCGTACCGCCCTGACCGAAGGGCGTCCGCGCGACGCCGCGGCCATGCTGGGCCACTGGCACCGCATTGTCGGTGAAGTGATCCGCGGCGACCAGCGTGGACGCGACCTGGGCTACCCGACCGCCAACATGTCCATTGCCGGTCTGCATCCGCCGAAATTCGGCGTCTATGCCGTGCGGGTGGACATCGGGGACGGGCCGCACAAGGGCCGCTATCACGGCGCGGCCAGCATCGGCGTGCGCCCGATGTTCAACGGTGACGTGCCCAACTGCGAGACCTTCCTCTTCGACTTCAAGGGCGACCTCTACGGTCAGCACATTAGCGTCGCACTCGTCGATTATCTGCGGCCCGAGATGACGTTCGACGGCCTGCCCGCGCTGATTGCCCAGATGGACGCCGACTGCACCCGCGCGCGAGAGATCCTGAACGATGTCTGACGCCCCGAAGCCGGGCGGCATCGACCGCAATGGACTGCGTCCGCGGTTCTGGAAGACCGTCCCGATGGCCAAGCTGACCCGGCCGGAATGGGAAGCACTGTGTGACGGCTGCGGCAAGTGCTGCCTGAACAAGCTTGAGGACGAGGACACCGGCGAGGTCGCCCTGACCCGCGTCGCCTGCCGCCTGCTGGACAATGAGACCTGCCTTTGCGCCAAGTATCCCATACGCCACAAGTTCGTACCGGAATGTATCGTGCTGACGCCGAAGACGATACAGGACAACATGTACTGGCTGCCACAGACCTGCGCCTATCGCCTTGTCGCCGAAGGGCGTGACCTTTATCCGTGGCACCCGCTGCTAACCGGCGACCCGGACAGCCCGCACGCCGCCGGCGTCACCATGCGCGGCCAGACCCTGTCAGAGGTCGAGGTCAACGACGACGACTGGGAAAACAACATCATCGAGGAGCCGACCTGAATGTTCTTTGCCTCCGACAACGCCGGTCCGGCGCATCCCCGCGTGATGGACGCGCTGGTCGCTGCAAATCAGGGCTATGCCAGCGGCTATGGTGCCGACGCTCCTATGATCGAAGTGCGGCAGATGATCCGCGACATCTTCGAGGCGCCAGAGGCGGCCGTGCATCTGGTCGCCACCGGAACCGCCGCGAACGCGCTCACCCTCGCGACGCTATCCAATCCGTGGGAAGCGATCTTTTGTACACCCATGGCGCATATCCACGAGGACGAGTGTAACGCACCGGAATTCTACACCGGCGGCGCGAAGTTGGCGCTGGTCGAGGCGATCGACGCCAAAATGACCGCCCCCACCCTGCTGGCGGCGATCGAGCGAGAGGAAACGCGCGGTGTGCACGGTCCACAGCGCGGCCCGGTGTCGATCACGCAGGCGACGGAAAAGGGTACAGTCTATACCACGGCAGAGCTGATGGCGCTGACTGACGTGGCTCGATCCTTTGGCCTGAAGACGCATCTGGACGGGGCGCGGTTCACCAACGCCCTCGTGTCGCTTGGCTGCACCCCGGCAGAGATGACGTGGAAGGCCGGCATCGACGCCGTCAGCTTCGGCGGCACCAAGAACGGCCTGATCGGGGTCGAGGCCTGCGTCTTTTTCGATCCCGCTGTGTCCAAGCAGTTCGAGCTACGGCGCAAGCGCGGTGCACACCTATTTTCCAAGCACCGCTACCTTTCGGCCCAGATGCATGCTTATCTGACGGACGATCTGTGGCTGAACATGGCCCGGCAGGCCAATGCCGCCTGCGCCCGGCTGGTCCAGGGGCTGGAACAGGTGGAAGAGGTCGAGATCCAGTTCCCACCCCAGTCCAACCTTCTGTTCTTTAGCGCGCCCCGGTCGATGCACCAGCGGGCGCTGCAGGCCGGTGCGGTCTACTACGTCACCGGCGGTGATCCGGACTCGGGCCCGGCCGACGAGCGCCTGACCGGACGTCTTGTCTGCGATTGGTCCTGCGATCACGGCGCCATTGACCGCTTCATCGCGCATCTGAGGCAATAAGCGCCGCAACGGCAGCGGTGTCGGTCATCGGCACCATATGCCCCGCGCCGGCGATCACATGGTCCTGCGCCTGCGGGACAGACGCACAGATCGCAGCATGTATCGCCGGAATGATTGGCGGCGAGGTCTCGCCGCGTATCAGACTTACGGGCACCGACACTTTTGACAGCCGCGCCTTGACGGCGTGGATATCGTCCTGGATCGCCGGCACACCGGCCATGATCAACGGCATCCGACGCGCGAATGCGGCACGGGTGTGCGCCGGTAAAGCCGCCCATGCGCCGCCGCCCCAGTCACCGTGAAACAGCCGCGCTGCCCGGTCCAGATCGCCTGCATCGTAGGCGGCGTAGATCGACGTAAACCGCGCGATATGATCGGCACGGGCGTCAGCATCAGTTGCCAGAGCGAAATACACCGGTTCGATCAGCGTCAGCCGCGCGACCCGGTCCGGGTGGTCCAGCGCCATGCGCAGCGCCACGGTCGCGCCGAATGAATGGCCGATGACATGCAGGGGCCGGTCACACAGGTCGATCGCCGCCGCCATGTTCTCGGTCTGGTAATCGCCCCGCTTGTCCCAGTCCTCCGACCTCCCGTGCCCTATCAGGTCCATCAGGACCGAATCGCCGGCCAAGGTCTGCGCCAGTGGCAGCAGCGCCTCTGACCGAGCAAGCGTACAATGCAGCAGCAGGTTCTGCACGTCGCCACCGGTGCGGATCACATTGACGTCGTGCCCGCCGCGCGCCTCGACCGGCATCAGACCCGACCGGCCAGATGCGCCTCTAGGTCGTCCAGACGGTCCTCGCCCCAGAACCGCTGGTCCGTGTCGGTGATGAAGAAGGGTGCACCGAAGACGCCAAGGCGCACGGCTTCCTCCGTATTACGATGATATTCCTCCGCGCCCGCCAGCAGTCCGCTGTCGGCCAGCTTCGGATCGAAATCGGCGGCTTGCAGGCAATCGCGAATCACGTCGTCGTCGGCGATGTCGCGATCCTGGGCCCAGCAGGCTGCGGTCAGATTCGCGACCAGCGCCGCCATGCGCCCGCCCCCCGCGGCCTGCGCCGCGATGATGGCATACGAACTGGGTGCGGGATTGGTCGGGAAATGCGCGGGCTTCACATTCAGAGGCAATCCCAACAGGACTGATCGGCGGTGCAGGTCCTGCAGGCGGTAGTCCTGCCTGCTCGGATGTCTTTCCGGCACCGGCTGGCCGCCGGTGCGGGAAAAGACGCTCATCAGGTCGACGGGGCGATAGGTGATCGTAGCATCGTGCGCATTCGCGATCTCGGCGGGCCGCACGCCGCACAGATAGGTGTAGGGGCTGATCGTGGCGAAGAAGTAATCGATGTGAGCCATTTCAGTCAGCCTTTCAGGTGTTGATGTTTTCGGGACCGTAGCGGTGTGCTAGGCGGTGTCAACGCGCGGGCTTCTCCGCGACAGCTCCACAAGGACCTCCCATGGCGAACATGCATGAACCCAAGCTGATTTCCGGCAACGCGAACAGGCCTTTGGCCGAGGCGGTCGCCGCCCGCATGTCGATGCACCGGGGCATGGATGTCGGCTTGGTCGATGCGCGGGTGGAACGGTTCAACGATGGCGAAATCTTTGTCGAGGTCTTCGAAAACGTGCGCGGCGAGGACATGTACATCATCCAGCCGACCAGCAATCCGACAAACGACAACCTGATGGAACTCCTTATCATCGCCGACGCCCTGCGCCGGTCGTCCGCGGATCGCATCACGGCCGTGATGCCTTACTTCGGCTATGCCCGTCAGGATCGCCGGTCAAAGGCCCGCACGCCCATCACCGCCAAGCTGGTGGCCAACATCCTTGTCGAGGCTGGGATAGAGCGCATTCTGACGCTCGACCTGCACGCCACACAGATCCAGGGGTTCTTCGACATTCCGGTCGACAACCTATATGCCAGCCCGCTTTGGGCGCTCGATGTCATGCACAACTTCAAGGGCAACATGGAAGAAGTCATGGTCGTGTCCCCCGACGTCGGCGGCGTAGCCCGCGCGCGGGACTTGGCCCAGCGGATCGGCGCGCCCTTGTCCATCGTGGACAAGCGCCGCGGCAAACCGGGCGAGGTGGCCGAAATGACCGTCATCGGCGACGTAAAGGACCGTGTCTGCCTGATCGTCGACGACCTCGTCGACACTGCTGGCACCCTGTGCAAGGCGGCAGAGGTCCTGATGGAGAACGGCGCCAAGGAAGTGCATTCCTACATCACGCATGGCGTCCTGTCCGGCCCCGCGGTGGAGCGTGTGGCCAAATCCGTAATGAAGAACCTCGTGATCACCGACACGATCCAGCCCAAGGCCGAGACCCTGACCTGCCCCAACATCCGTATCGTGAAAACGGCGCCGATTTTCGCGCAGGCAATCCTGAACACATGGAATGGCACATCGGTGTCGTCGCTGTTCAACCACAAGACGCTGCAGCCGATCTACGAAGGCGTCTACAGCCGCTAGACGTCCCAACCGTCGTCGTTCGCAACGGCGCCCAGCGCGATCCAAGCGACGCGTACCCGTGCGACACGGGTGTCGCCCCACGTGCGGAAGACGATATCGAACCCGTCACGGTCGATCCGTTCGGCCGTCACGTCGGCCCGCGAATTGGTGCCCCGGGCGATGTCCCACATCGACATGGAGGTTTGCACGACGGGGACGACTGCAAATCCTTCTGCAAATCGAACGCGACGACGGGCCTCCCGCGGGCCCTCGCCGGTCCACATCTCTCCGTCGTCCTCGAAATCGGAGAACAGGACAAGATCGCCTTGATCGATGCCAAGACTGTGCTGACTGAATTTGCGCATCTTGGCGGCCTTGCATCGAGCGAAATGATCGGACCAACTTGATCGAATTCCGGCGCGTGAGAAGAAAAAAGGCCCCGCACGGCGGGGCCTTCTGGCAACTGTTACGCAAAAACAGCGATCAGCCGAAGTTCGACTGCTTTGGATCAAGGCCGATATGGCCGCCGACCGCGACCATGTCGGCAATCAGCTTGGCTGCGTCATCGACAGGGCCCGGTTCGTTGTCGAAGGTCTCGCGTGCCTTTTTCAGCTCTGCGTGGGCGTCCTTCATCATCGTGTCGTAGACCTCCTGGGACATCTCTCCACGCGGCAAGGCGCTTTCCGCCAGCACCGACACCGACGTCGCGGTGATTTCGGCAAAGCCGCCGATCACAACGAATTCGTCGGTGCCCTTGCTGTGGACGACTCGCAGCACGCCGGGGCGCAGGGTGGTGATGGTGGGCGCATGTCCCGCCATCGCCGTCATGTCGCCGTCGGCACCGGGGATTTGCACCTCGGAGGCCTCGACCGAGGCCAGACGGCGCTCGGGCGAGACGAGATCGAATTGCAGATGATCTGCCATGATCGCTCCTTACGCCGCGTCTGCGGCCATTTTCTCGGCTTTGGCCACGACTTGATCGATCCCGCCGACCATGTAGAACGCACCTTCCGGCAGATGATCGTATTCACCGGCCACGACCGCCTTGAACGACGCGATGGTGTCGTCCAACGGCACCTGCACACCGGGCGAACCGGTGAAGACCTGTGCCACGTCGAAGGGCTGCGACAGGAAGCGCTCGATCTTGCGGGCGCGCGCCACGGTGATCTTGTCGTCCTCGGACAGCTCGTCCATCCCGAGGATCGCGATGATGTCCTGCAGTGACTTGTAACGTTGCAGGATCTGCTGCACGTCGTTGGCGACACGGTAGTGCTCCTCACCCACGATGCCCGGATCGAGCAGGCGCGAGGTGGAGTCCAGCGGGTCCACGGCCGGGTAGATGCCCTTCTCCGAGATCGCACGGTTAAGAACCGTCGTCGCGTCGAGGTGGGCGAAGGACGTGGCGGGCGCCGGGTCCGTCAGGTCGTCGGCGGGCACGTAGATGGCCTGCACGGACGTGATCGAACCGTTCTTGGTCGAGGTGATGCGTTCCTGCATCGCACCCATGTCGGTCGCCAGCGTCGGCTGGTAGCCCACGGCGGAGGGAATGCGGCCCAGAAGCGCCGACACCTCGGACCCCGCCTGCGTGAAGCGGAAGATGTTGTCCACGAAGAACAGCACGTCGGTGCCGGACTGGTCGCGGAACTGCTCGGCCATGGTCAGGCCGGACAGGGCGACGCGCATGCGGGCCCCCGGCGGCTCGTTCATCTGACCGTAAACGAGGGCCACTTTGGACTTCGTCAGGTCCTCGGCGTTGATGACGCCGGATTCGATGAATTCATAGTAAAGGTCGTTGCCCTCACGCGTCCGCTCGCCCACGCCGGCGAAGACGGAGTAGCCGGAGTGCACCTTGGCGATGTTGTTGATCAGTTCCTGAATCAGAACCGTCTTGCCCACGCCGGCACCGCCGAACAGGCCGATCTTGCCGCCCTTGGCATAGGGGGCCAGCAGGTCGATGACCTTGATGCCGGTGACCAGCACTTCGGACGCGGTGGACTGCGCCTCGAACGACGGGGCCGTATTGTGGATCGAACGGCGCTCGGTTTCGCCGATCGGTCCTTTTTCATCGACGGGGTCGCCGACCACGTTCATGATCCGGCCGAGCGTCGCGTCGCCGACGGGCACGGTGATCGTGTCGTCCATGTCGGTGACTTCCTGACCGCGAACCAGACCTTCGGTCGCGTCCATCGCGATGCAGCGAACGGTGTTTTCACCAAGGTGCTGGGCGACTTCCATCGTCAGCGTCTTGCCGTTGTTATCGGTGGTCAGGGCGTTCAGGATTTCGGGCAGGTGATCCCCGAACTGGACGTCCACGACGGCACCAATCACCTGCGTGATCTTGCCTTTTGCGTTTGCCATAAGTGTTTCTCCAGTCTTCTTAGAGCGCTTCCGCGCCCGAAATGATTTCGATCAGCTCGTTGGTGATCTTGGCCTGACGCGAACGGTTGTACTCGATGGTCAGGTCTTCGATCATGTCGCCGGCGTTGCGCGTCGCGTTGTCCATGGCGGACATCCGGGCACCCTGTTCCGACGCCGCATTTTCCAGCAGGGCTGCAAAGATCTGCGTGGCGACGCCGCGCGGCAGCAGGTCGGCAAGGATCGCCTCTTCACTGGGCTCGTAGTCGTAGAGCGTGTTGGCGGCGTCGTTGACGTTGGCATCCGCCATAGCCTCGAACTTCGCCGGGATGATCTGCTGCGCGGTCGGATGCTGGGCCACGACGTTTTCGAACCGGGCGAAGAAGATCGTCGCCACATCGAATTCGCCGCCATCGAAGCGGTTCAGCACGTCGCGTGCGACACGCTGCGCATCCGCATAGGACATCCGCTTGACGTCGGACAGGTCGATGTGACCGACGAAATGCTCGCCCAGCTCGCGCCGAAGGCTGTCGCGGCCCTTCTTGCCGACAGTCAGGATCTTGACCATCTTGCCTTCGGACTTCAGCTTCTGCGCCCGCTGGCGCGCCAGCTTGGCGATGTTGGCGTTGAAACCACCGCACAGGCCCCGCTCTGCCGTCATGACGATCAGCAGATGCGTTTGGTCCGATCCGGTGCCGGCCAGCAGCGTCGGCGCAGAGGGAGAGCCCTCCGCTGCCTGGCTCAGACCTGCCATGACCGCGTTGAACCGCTCCGTGTAGGGGCGCGCGGCCTCGGCGGCATCCTGTGCCCGCCGCAGTTTTGCGGCGGCCACCATCTGCATGGCCTTGGTGATCTTGCGGGTCGACTTGACCGACGCGATCCGGTTTTTCAGGTCCTTGAGACTAGGCAAAACCTAAACTCCTCTCTCGGGCAAAGGTTATGCGAAATCCTTGGCGAAGGCGTCGATGGCGGCCTTCAGCTTGGCTTCCGCATCGCCCTTGATCTTGGGGTCCTCGGTCGTGATCATGTCCAGCACGTCACGGCCCTGCGTCCGCATATGCTTCAGCAGGCCCGCCTCGAAACGACCGACTTGCTTGGTGTCGATCTTGTCGAGGTAGCCATGCGTGCCGGCGTAGATGACGGCCACGATCTCTGCGTTGGTCAGCGGCGAATACTGCGGCTGCTTCATCAGTTCCGTCAGACGGGCACCACGATTCAGCAGACGCTGCGTTGCGGCGTCGAGGTCGGACCCGAACTGCGCAAAGGCCGCCATCTCGCGGTACTGGGCGAGTTCCAATTTAACCGGACCGGCAACGGACTTCATCGCGTTGGTCTGCGCAGCGGAACCGACGCGGGACACGGACAGACCGGTGTTTACGGCAGGGCGGATGCCCTGAAAGAACAGTTCCGTTTCCAGGAAGATCTGGCCGTCGGTGATCGAGATCACGTTCGTCGGAATGAACGCGGACACGTCGCCACCCTGCGTTTCGATGATCGGCAGCGCGGTCAGCGAGCCAGAGCCGTTGTCCTCGTTCAGCTTGGCCGAACGCTCCAGCAAGCGGGAGTGGAGGTAGAACACGTCGCCCGGGTAGGCTTCACGGCCCGGCGGACGGCGCAGCAGCAGGGACATCTGGCGGTAGGAAACGGCCTGCTTGGACAGGTCATCGTAGATGATCAGGGCGTGTTTGCCGTTGTCGCGGAAGTATTCGGCCATTGCGGTGGCGGAATAGGGTGCGAGGTACTGCATCGGTGCGGGGTCCGATGCGGTCGCGGCGACGACGGTCGTGTATTCGATCGCGCCCGTCTCTTCCAGCTTCTTCACCAGCTGGGCCACGGTGGACCGCTTCTGGCCAATCGCGACGTAGATGCAATACAGCTTCTGGCTGTCGTCGGTCGCCGCGTCGTTGTAGGACTTCTGGTTCAGGATCGTGTCGAGCGCCACGGCGGTCTTGCCGGTCTGACGGTCCCCGATGATCAGCTCGCGCTGGCCTCGGCCGATCGGGATCATGGAGTCGATGGCCTTCAGGCCCGTCGGCATCGGCTCGTGCACGGATTTGCGCGGAATGATGCCCGGTGCTTTCACGTCGGCCACGCGACGCTCTGACGCGTCGATGGCGCCCTTGCCATCCAGCGGGTTGCCAAGGCCGTCCACGACGCGACCCAACAGGCCCAGACCGGCGGGCACGTCCACGATGGACTTGGTGCGCTTGACGGTGTCGCCTTCCTTGATGTCGCGGTCGGACCCGAAGATCACGACACCGACGTTGTCGGATTCGAGGTTCAGGGCCATCCCGCGGATGCCGCCGGGGAATTCGACCATCTCGCCCGCCTGCACGGCGTCGAGGCCGTATACACGGGCGATACCGTCACCGACGGACAGCACGCGGCCGACTTCGGCGACTTCGGCATCCTGACCGAAGTTCTTGATCTGGTCCTTCAGGATCGCAGAGATTTCAGACGCTTGGATCGCCATTATCCGACCTCTTTCATGTTGTTCTGGAGTGCATTGAGTTTGGACGCGATCGACGTGTCGATCATGCGGGAGCCGACCTTGACGATCAGACCACCCAGAATGGAGGCGTCCACGGTTTCCTTGATGCCGACGGTCTTGCCGAATTTTTCCGACAGGGTGTTGGCCAGTGCGTTACGCTGGTCGTCCGACAGGGCAGTCGCGGTCGTGACCTCGGCAGTCATCTCGCCGCGGTCCGTAGCCAGCATGTCGCGCAACGTTCCGACGATACCCGGCAGCACGAACAGCCGCCGCTTGTCCGCCAACAGGCCCAGCAGATTCGTCATCGTCTCCGACAGACCCATCTTGGTCGCGATCGCCTTCATGGCATCCGCCTGCTCGTCGCGGCCATAAAGCGGCGACGTGATCAGATCACGAAAATCCGAACTCTCTGACAATGCGGTGTCAAGCGCGTCGACATCCTGTTCCATCGCCTTGAGATTGTTGCCTTCCTTGGCGATGTCGAACACGGCCGACGCATAGCGCCCGGCGATACCCTGTGTGATCGAAGCTGGTTCGGACACGTCCACCCTTCCGATATAAGGCCCCCGTGACCCCAAGAGGGTCCGGAGGCGTTCACGTCTCCCCGATTGTTACCGAGGCATTAAAATCCGTGTCGATCTAGCAGAGGAGTTCCCGCCCCGCAACAAGCTATGGTGATTTTAGTTGACGGGCCGACACCGACTTTTCCACGGTTTCGGTACTGCGGCAACGCGCCGCAGCGGTCAGACCGGGACTGCGTCCGGCATGGGAGCGAGCACCGATGCGCGTGACCGGGCGCGCAGTCCGGGACCCGACGCGGCAGGCGATTGCTTGCAGGCTTCGACGATCAGCACGCCGCCGCCGGCCAGCATCGGGATATTGTGACCCGCCCGTTCCAGTACTCCCGCCATCCGTCGCCAGACCGGGTTGTGCGAAGGCGGCTGGTAGAGTGTCGCCCGGACCGTGCCGATATCGAAATCATGCGCCCGCAGTTGGCTTTCCAGTTGACTCGGTGAATACGGACGGCCGAAGCCGAAGGGTGTCCTGTCCGATCGCGACCAAAGCCCCGCGCGGTTCGGGACGATGAAGATCGCCCGCCCCCCCGGCCCCAGTACGCGGTGACACTCGTTCAGCACGCCTGTCGGATGATCCGTCGTCTCCAGCCCGTGCATGACGACCAGCTTGTCGACGAACCCGGTCGGCAGGGGCCAGAGCGTATCCTCGCACAGGACCGACACGTTCGGCTGTCCCGCGGGCCAGGGCATGACGCCCTGCGGTCCGGGCATCAGGCCAATGACGCGGCGGGCCCCCCCAAGGTAGGGGCGCAGCAATGGGACGGCGAAACCAAAGCCCGCGACCGTCTGGCCCTTTGCCTCCGGCCACATTCGCACCAGTTCATCCCGTATCACCTTCTGCGCCGCCCGTCCCAGCGCGCTGCGATAATAGAAGTTGCGCAGATGAAGAACGTCCAGATGCATTGCGGTGAACGAGGTCCCAAGGCCGGTACGCGTTACCCTAGCAAAGAAAAGCGAAGTTGCCATGCCCGTTGAACTGATCACCATTCCCTGCCTGTCCGACAATTATGCTTACCTGATCCATAACGACGCCAGTGGTCAGACGGCCCTCGTGGACGTCCCGGAAGCGGCACCAATTCAAGCCGAATTGGACCGGCGCGGCTGGACCCTGACGGACATCCTGCTGACGCACCACCATGACGATCACGTTCAGGGGCTGGATGCGCTGCGCAATGATGCCAGAGTCATCGGTGCCCGGGCCGACGCCCACCGGCTGCCCCGCCTTGATACCGAAGTGGCGGAGGGCGACACGATCACCGTCTGCGACCGTGCCGTCACAGTCATGGACGTCTCGGGGCATACCATCGGCCACATCGCTTTCTACATGCCCGATGAAAGCCTTCTGTTCACCGCCGACAGTCTGATGGCGATGGGCTGCGGTCGGCTCTTCGAGGGGACCCCGGCGCAGATGTGGGACAGTCTGCAGCGCCTGCGCGCCCTGCCCGGCGACACCACCGTCTGCTCCGGCCATGAATACACGATGACGAACGCCCGTTTCGCACTCTCTCTTGAACCGGGGAACAAAGCGATTATTTCTCGTCATGAGGCAACGAAGACGGCGCGTGAAAACGGCCGCGCCACCGTCCCGTCGCTCTTGTCGCTGGAATGCGAGACCAACCCGTTCCTGCGTGCGGACGATCCGGTTCTGGCAAAGGCCATCGCCATGGCCGATGCGCAACCTGCCGAAATTTTCACCGAAATCCGGGCCCGCAGGGACCGGTTCTGACAGCATTGCCCGGGCGCATGTCCAAAAGGCCCGCCTGACCGCCGCGTTCACGACACGTCAGTCTTTTTGTGAACAGGCTTGGCAAGAAAAAACTTGAAGGTCGGGCCGAAAAGCCAAACCTTGGAAGATAAGGCCACGGTCCGATCAGGCTGACCTGCCCACCGGACCCCCGAACAGCAAGGAGCACCCGAAGTGCCATCTTTTTCCACGACGCTCGAGCAGTCCATTCACGGTGCCCTGGCCCTCGCCAACGCCCGTCGCCACGAACTCGCCACGCTGGAACACCTGCTGCTGGCCCTGATCGACGAACCCGATGCGGCGCGTGTGATGCGGGCCTGCTCGGTCGATCTGGACGAGTTGCGCAAGGATCTCGAGGAATTTATTTCCGATGACCTTTCGACGCTGGAAACCGACGTCGACGGGTCAGAGGCCGTGCCGACCGCTGCCTTCCAGCGCGTCATCCAGCGCGCGGCGATCCACGTCCAGTCGTCGGGCCGGACCGAAGTGACCGGCGCGAATGTGCTGGTCGCGATCTTTGCGGAACGTGAAAGCAACGCGGCCTATTTCCTGCAGGAGCAGGACATGACCCGTTACGACGCAGTCAATTTCATCGCGCATGGCGTGGCGAAGGATCCGGCGTTCGGCGAAAGCCGCCCGGTCACAGGCTCGCCGCAACCGGACGAGGACGAAAGCGTGACCGACGGGGACAAGAAGGAATCCGCACTGGCAAAATACTGCGTGGACCTGAACGAGAAGGCGGGCAAGGGCGACCTCGATCCGCTGATCGGTCGTGCCCACGAGGTCGAGCGCTGCATTCAGGTGCTCTGTCGCCGCCGCAAGAACAACCCGCTGCTGGTGGGCGATCCGGGTGTCGGCAAGACGGCCATCGCCGAAGGCCTCGCCTACAAGATCGTCAGCAAGGAGGTGCCGGAGGTTCTGGCCCACGCCACGATCTACAGCCTCGACATGGGCGCGCTGCTGGCCGGCACCCGCTACCGCGGCGACTTCGAAGAGCGACTGAAGGCCGTCATGACCGAGATGGAGAACCACAAGGACGCGGTCCTCTTCATCGACGAGATCCACACGATCATCGGCGCCGGTGCGACGTCCGGCGGTGCGATGGATGCGTCCAACCTGTTGAAGCCTGCACTTCAAGGCGGCAAGCTGCGGTGCATGGGGTCGACGACCTACAAGGAGTTCCGCCAGCACTTCGAAAAGGACCGCGCGCTAAGCCGCCGGTTCCAGAAGATCGACGTGAACGAGCCTTCGGTCGATGACGCGGTCAAGATCCTCAAGGGCCTCAAGCCCTATTTCGAGGAGCATCACGGCGTAAAATACACCGCCGAAGCGATCCGCACGGCGGTCGAACTGTCCGCCCGCTACATCAACGACCGCAAGTTGCCCGATAAGGCCATCGACGTCATCGACGAGGCCGGTGCCAGCCAGCAATTGATCGCGGAATCCAAGCGCCGCAAGACCATCGGCGTGAAGGAGATCGAAAGCGTCGTCGCCAAGATCGCCCGCATTCCGCCGAAGAACGTCAGCAAGGACGATGCAGAGGTGCTCAAGGACCTCGAGGGCTCGCTCAAGCGCGTCGTCTTCGGTCAGGACAAGGCGATCGAAGCGCTGTCGTCGGCCATCAAGCTGGCCCGTGCCGGTCTGCGCGAGCCGGAAAAGCCGATCGGCAACTACCTGTTTGCGGGTCCGACCGGCGTCGGCAAGACCGAGGTGGCCAAGCAGCTGGCGGATACGCTGGGGGTGGAACTGATCCGCTTCGACATGTCCGAGTACATGGAAAAGCACGCTGTTTCCCGTCTGATCGGCGCGCCTCCGGGCTACGTCGGCTTCGACCAGGGCGGCATGCTGACCGACGGCGTCGACCAGAACCCGCACTGCGTGCTGCTGCTGGACGAGATGGAGAAGGCGCACCCGGATGTCTACAACATCCTGCTGCAGGTCATGGACCATGGGAAACTGACCGACCACAATGGCCGGACAACGGACTTCCGCAACGTGATCCTGATCATGACCAGCAACGCCGGTGCGGCCGAGATGGGCAAGAATGCGATGGGCTTCGGCCGTGAAACGCGCGAGGGCGAGGATACCGCCGCCATCGAGCGGATCTTCACGCCAGAGTTCCGCAACCGTCTGGACGCGATCATCAGCTTCGGCGCCCTGCCGAAAGAGGTGATCATGAAGGTTGTCGAGAAGTTCGTCCTGCAACTCGAAGCGCAGCTGATCGATCGGAACGTCCATATTGAGCTGTCGCCGGCGGCCGCAGACTGGCTGGCCGACAAGGGTTACGATGCCAAGATGGGCGCGCGCCCACTCGGTCGCGTGATCCAGGAGCACATCAAGAAGCCGCTGGCCGAGGAACTTCTGTTCGGCAAGCTGGTGAAGGGTGGTCTGGTAAAGGTCGGCGTGAAGGACAAGCAGCTTCACCTGACGTTCGAAGCGCCCGAACAGGGCCGGATCGCGGGCAAGAAGCCTCCCTTGCTGACTGCCGAGTGATCCGACACGTCGTTATAGCCTTCCTGTCCCTCGCAGCCACATCGGCTGCGGGGGATATTCTTTTGGAGGTCCCATTGGACTGCGACCTGACGCAGACCTGCTACATCCAGCAGGGCGTGGACCATGATCCCGGCCCGGGCGCGCAGGATTACCTATGCGACGGCCTAAGTTACAATGGCCACAAGGGCACCGACTTTGCCCTTCCATCCCTCGCAATGCAGGCTGCCGGCGTGAATGTGCGGGCCTCGGCCGCCGGCATCGTGCGCGGCGTGCGCAACGACATGATGGACGTCCTGCAGGGCGCGCCCGGCGCCCCAGACGTGTCTGACCGCGAGTGCGGCAATGGTCTTGTCATCAACCACCCCGACGGCTGGGAAACGCAGTATTGTCATATGAAGCAAGGCTCCGTTACCGTGCAGCCGGGACAGACAGTGGCCGCGGGCGATGTGCTGGGACAAGTCGGTCTCTCGGGGCAGACCCAATTTCCCCATGTTCACCTATCGGTCCGTCATGATGGCGTCGTGGTCGACCCCTTCGCGCCAGATGCCTTGACCACATGTGGGGCGGCACCCTCTCGCACCCTTTGGAACGCCCCCGTGCCCTTTCCGCCCGGTGGCCTGATCGCTGTTGGCTTCGGCGATGCGGTGCCTGATTACGACGTGATCAAGGCGGGGAATGCTGCGCACGATGACATGCCGACGACAGCGCCCGGCCTCGTGCTTTGGGGCTTTGCCTATGGGGCCCGCACCGGCGACACTTTGACCCTGACGATCCGCGACGAGCAGGAAGAGGTCTTTGCAGACACCCAGACGATAGATCGCGATCGGGCCCAACTGTTCCGCGCCGGTGGCAGACGCACGCCACCCGGCGGCTGGCCCGCCGGTGTCTACACTGGCACGGTGAAAATGCAGCGCGACGGCACCACGCTCGACGTGCAGACGACGCAGGTCGTTCTGAATTAGCGCTCCGTCAGCTTCAATTCGATTCGGCGGTTCTGGGCTCTGGCCTCTGCCGTATCGGCGGGGTTCAGCGGCTGGAACTCGGCGAAACCGTTGGCCGACATCCGGCTCGGTGCGATTCCGAGCGTTTCCATGTACTTCACCACCGACAGGGCGCGGGCCTGCGACAGCTCCCAGTTGTCGGCGTAGCGCCCGTTGCCGGACAGCGGCGTCGTGTCGGTGTGGCCGTCCACCCGAATGATCCAGTCGATATCCGGCGGGATCCGGTCGGCGATCTGCCGCAAGATCGTAGCAACCTTCGCGATCTCGGCGCGCCCCCGCTCCGACAGCGTCGCATCGCCCGGCCCGAACAACACCTCTGATGAAAAGACGAAGCGGTCACCGGCAATCTGGACGCCGTCCATGCCCTCGACCACGCCACGCAACTCGCCGAAGAAATCGGACCGGAACCGCTCGAGGTTCTGCGTTTCGGCCTGCAACCGCGCGGTCTCCGCTTCCAGCCGCTGCCGCTCCGCCTCCTCCAGCGCGCGACGACGGCGCTCCTCCGCCGCAACGCGGGCGAGCGCGGTGTTTAGCTGCGATCCGAGTTGTTCGATCTGGACCTGCGCATCGGCACTGTCATCGTTCGCGACGTTCAGCAAAGACTGCAGCGTGCCGACCTGCTGGCGTAGGGCCGCAACCTGCTCGTTCAGCAGCGCTGTCTGCCGCTGCGCCTCGGCGCTTTGCTTTTGCTCATCACTCAGTTCCGCCTGCGCCGTGACCAGCAGCGCCTCCTGTCGATCGGCCGCTGCCTGCGCCTCGGTTCCGGCGGACAGCGCCTCTGCCAGACGGGCTTGCAGATCGGCCCGGTCCTGCGCCGTATCCGAAGTCGTCGTCGACAGGCTCGCCACCTGCGCCCGCAAGGCATCCCGTGCCAGAAGTGCCTCGGCCAGACGATCTTCCAGCGAAGCGCTGCGTGCGGTCGCGTCGGCGGCTTCGGCCTTGGCCGCCTCCTGCGCCAGCACCATGGCCGCGAGACGCGATTGCAGCTCCGTTTCGGACGATGCCTCTTGCGACCGTGCCGCGTCCAACGCCGCCTGCGCATCCTTCAGGGCACTTTCGGACTCTCGTCCCGCCGCGACCGCCGCGGCGAGCCGCGTCGTCAGATCGTCCGTCTGCGCCGCGGCGTCGTCCAGCCGGGCACGCGCATCGGCAAGCTCCGCCGCGGTCTTGTCCTGCAGCGACAGCGCCGCCGCCAATCGCGCGTCCAGATCGGACCCTTGGCTCAGTGCTCCAGCCAGATCGGTCTCGGCCTGCTGCTGCGCCAGCAGGGCCGCTGACAGGTTCATTTGCAGGTCGTCCCGCGCCGCCTGAGCCGCGGCCAGCAGGGTCAAAGTCTCCTCCGCCTTGCGCCGCTGCTCCTCCAGCGACAGGGTCATCGCCGTCAGTTCCGTACTGGAATCGGCCAGCCGCTTTCGCAACGCCTCTGCCGCCGCGGCATCGGTCAACTGGGCCGCCTCTAGATCACTGATCTGCGTTGTCTGGTCAGTTGTCTTCGTCTGCAGTTGAGCAACCATCGCTTCCAGAGCTTCGCGCCGGGCCGCGGCCAGACGGGCCGCCTCGGCTTGCGAATCGACCTCGGTCCGTGCGCTCGCAAGCGCGAGGTTCAGCTGCTCCTGTTCGGTCATCAGGTCAGCATTGCTCTTTTCCAGACCGGCCACGCGATCAGACAAGTCTGTCCGTTGTGCCAGCAGACCGGCGACTTGCGCTTCGAACCCGGTGATCCGGTTCTCCGCGTCCTGCAAAGCAGCCGCCGTCTGATCCCGCTCGCCGATCAAGGATGCGATCTGGCTTGCTTGCGCATCGTTGTCCGCCGTCAGCGCGGCGTTGTCATCCCGCGCCAGCCCCAGCGCATCGGTCAGTGATGCCACCTGCCCCGCAAGGGCATCCAGTTCAGAAGCCTGCCCGGTGATCGTCTCTCTCAGCACGAACTGAATGACCATGAAGATCGTCAGAACGAACATCAACACCAGCAGCAGGCCGGTCATCGCATCGACGAAGCCGGGCCAGATATTGGCGTTCATGCGCTGGTTGCGACGGGATAGCGCCATGGGTCAGGCGTCCCGTCGGGACTGCTTGATCGCGCGTGTCAGTCCCGCCAAATCGGTGCGAAGATCGGCCAGGGTCTCCTGCCGGCCTGCCGCGATCTCCTCGAGCAGGCGCAGCATCTGGGTGTCGATGGACCGCAGCCGCATCCGGCTCTCGGCGTCCAGACCGTCGACGCCACCGTCCTGCATCTGCGCGATCAGGCGGTCCTGACCCTCGGCGATCCGGGTCAGTAGCGCCTCATTCGCCGTATTGCCGCGTTGGCTGTCCACCAGCCGGTCGATGGTACGCGCCAGTTGCGACAGATGTTCGTCCGCTTCGCCGCGCGTCTGCTCGGCCTGAGCGAACAAGCCACGCATTGTGTCAAGCTGCTCTCCCATGTGGTCGGCGAAGGCCGACAGCATCGCACTGTCCTCGCTTCCTCCCTCGTCACTGCCGGCGAACCCCAGACGCGTGATCGTCGACAGCCACTCCTCCAGCTCGCGGTAGAACCGGTTCTGGCCATGTCCCGCGAACAGTTCCAGCAGCCCCACGACCAGTGACCCGGCCAGACCCAGCAGCGAGGACGAAAAGGCAGTGCCCATGCCACCCAGCTGGCTCTCCAAGCCCTGTTGCAAGCGGCCGAAGACATCGGCGCCGCTTTCACCCTCGGCCGGGTTCAGGCTGCGGATCGTCTCGACGAGGGCCGGCACGGTCGTCGCAAGACCATAGAATGTCCCCAGAAGGCCAAGGAAAATCAAAGTATTTCCCAGATAGCGCGTGATCTCGCGGTCCTCGTCGATCCGCTGCGCCACACTGTCCTGAATCGAGGTGGCGGCAGTCGAGGAAATCTGCATCCGCTGCCCGCGCGACCGCAGCAGCGTGGCGAGCGGTGCCAGTAGCGACGGCGCTATGGTGATCTGGTGGCCGGCGCGATTGGCGGCAAATCCCTCGATCCACTCCACCGATTTCATCAGCTGCCAGACCTGTGCAAAGGTCGATGCGACACCCATGACGAAGACCGCGAGGATCAGCCCGTTCAGATAGGGGTTCGACATGAAGATGGCACGGATCTGTGCGAAGCCCACGTAAAGCCCCGCAGCCACCAGCGCGAGGGCGATCAGCATCGAGGTGATCTGCCGCACCGGCTGCGAGAATTGCGGCGACTGTGGTTTGCTGAGGTCCGTCACGGGCGACCGCATCCTGTCCTGTCTTCCTTGTTTTGCCGCAGCCTAGTGGCCCCGGACGCCAAACGGAAATGATTAATCAGTCGTTGCCAATCGTTTGACCCGCGCGACCAGCCAGCGCATGTCAGGATCGACGATGCCCATCTGCTCAAGGTGGTCCGCCGTGCGATAGAGGTATTCCGGGTTGGGCCCCCGCCCGCCCGTGCTGCGGGCGATCATCGTGGCCTGCGTCTCCAGATCAAGCTGCACGTATTGCGCGTGCGCCGGGTCGATGACGTAGGCCACCGCGTCCTGCGGCCCGTCTTCGGTCTGCAAGGTCACCGTGCGTTCCAGATAGGCGGAAGAGATAAGTTCTCGTGCACGCAGCATCTCCAATACCGCCTCCGCCTCGGCTTCGTCAGCGCGAAAGGCCATGCCGGTGCATTGTCCCCCGGGCACCGCGTCCAGCGCCAGCACGAGACCCGGCTGGTCCGGGGTGCCGCGATGATGGATCGACAGCATGCAGAAACTGCGGTGGTAGTCGTGCAGCACGGCACGCCGCGCCTCAGCCGGGGTGAACCCCGGATTCCACAGCAGCGATCCGTAACCGAAAACCCACAAGCTCATGTGACTGGTCCTTTTTCCGAGGGACCTATAGACGCGAAGGCGACCGATTGCGAGGGGGCCGACATGAAGCTGTTGTTGATCATCGTGCTGAGCGCCGCCGCGCTCTATGCGGGGGCCTGGTTCGTCGCGTCACGCGGGCTGAACCATGGCCTGCAGACCGGCATCGCCGCGGCAGAGGCGCGGGGATGGCAGATCGATACCGCCAGCCTGACGACGGGCGGTTTCCCGTCTCGTTTCGATGTGCATGCGACCGACCTGACGGTGGCGTCTGCCGACGGGAGCATTGTCTGGCAGGCGCCTTGGCTGGAAACCGCCGCGCTGTCCTATCGCCCGAATAAGGTGATTGCCGTTCTGCCACCTCAGCAGACGCTGCAGGTGGGCCGACAGCTGATGACGCTGAAGGCAGAGGGCCTGCGCGCCAGCTTTTCGGTCGCGGCCAGCCGCCTGCTCGATTTCGACCGGCTGACAGCAGAGGCGCAGTCGCTTTCTCTCGCCTCCGACACGGGCTGGTCCGTAGCTGGCGGCGCCACGGTGCTGGGACTGCGACCACATGGGCCCGCGGCCAATACCTACGAAGGTTACCTCAAGATAGCCGACCTCCGGCCCGGCCTGTCATTGCCATCGGCGCCCGCCGCACCGGCGCAGGTCACGGCCGACGCCACCGTCACCCTTGACCGCCCGCTGGATCGCATGGCGCTGCTGCCGGAACGGCCCGCCATTACGGCGCTCGCCCTCGACACGATGACCGTCGACTGGGGCGGTCTGACGCTTTCGGCCAGCGGTGACCTTGCCGTCGATCCTGCCGGCGTGCCGACGGGCACGATCACCGTCGTGGCGACAGGCTGGCGGGACCGGATCGGCCTGCTGGCAGAGGCCGGTCTGGTCCCGGCCGGCCTGCTTCAGACCCTGACGAGCATGGCAGGCATGATGGCGGGGGCGGACGGTGCCTTGACCCTGCCCCTGACCCTTGCCAACGGCAATATGGCGCTGGGACCGGTCCCGCTGGGTCCGGCCCCGCGCATCGCGCTACCCTAGGCGGCGCGGCGCGCCTCGATCGCCAGCCAGATCTTCTCTGCGATGTTGACCCCGTCGAAACGCTCCAGTTCTTGGATCCCGGTCGGAGAGGTAAGGTTGATCTCTGTCAGCCAGTCGCCGATCACGTCGATTCCGACAAAAATCTGGCCCTTTTCACGCAACAGCGGCCCAATCCGCGTGCAAATCTCATGGTCGCGGTCGGTCATGGCGACCTTCTCCGGCCGCCCGCCAACGTGCATGTTCGACCGCGTTTCGCCGTCCGCGGGTACCCGGTTGATCGCCCCGACCGCCTCGCCGTCGACGAGGATGATGCGCTTGTCGCCTTTCGAGACCGCCGGGAGAAATTTTTGCATGATCAGCGGCTCGCGGTTGATGCCGGAGAACAGTTCGTGCAGGGACGCGAGGTTGCTGTCCGACTGACCCAGTTTGAACACACCCGCCCCGCCGTTGCCGTAGAGCGGCTTCAGGATCACGTCCCCATGCTTGGCCCGGAAGTCTCGCAGGGTTGCAAGGTCACGGGCGATCATCGTTGGCGGCGTCAGGTCCTGAAACTGCAGCACGAGCAGCTTCTCCGGGTAGTTGCGCACCCAGAACGGATCGTTCACCACCAGCGTCGTGTCGGACACCATGTCGAGCAGATGGGTCGTCGTGATGTAGCCCATGTCGAACGGCGGATCCTGCCGCAGCCAGACTACATCGAAATCGGCAAGATCGACCTCCGTCTCCTCGCCCAGCGTGAAGTGATTTCCCTTCTCCCGCCGCACGGTCAGCGGCCAGCCCCGCGCCGTCACACGCCCTTCGCGAAATGCCAGCTTGTCTGGCGTGTAGTAGAACAGGCTATGCCCGCGGGACTGCGCCTCCTCGGCGATGCGGAACGTGCTGTCGGCATCGATGTTGATCGGACCGATGGGGTCCATCTGGATCGCAACGTTGAGGGACATGGTGCGCTGACCTTTCAGATCGGATGTCGCACCGATATGCCGCAGCCCCGCCGCCGGCGCAATGGCGCGTCACCAGCCGCCAAAGGCGTTCGCGATCACCCGAACCTGCCCAGCTGCATCCACCGTGGCCACGTCGAACCGCATCGGTGTCAGCGATCCGCGCGGTTCGGTACCCACGAATTCGGTTGCGGCGGCACAGATCCTGTCCATCTGGCGCCGGGTCACCCGCTGCGCCGCCTGGGCATGGGTCCGGCTCTTCTTCACCTCGACGAAGATGACGTCGATCCCGTCCCGCAGGATCAGGTCGATCTCGCCACCACGTCCCCGCCACCGGCGCGCGGCTTCCGTGCAGCCCCGCGCGACATAGGACCGGGCGACGATATCCTCTGCCGCCAGCCCGGCGTAGTGGTTCGTCCGCTGCCGAACACCGTCCTGCATGGTTCAGTCATCCTTTCGTTCCAGCCCCAGCGCGGTCTGGTAGACCTGCCGCCGCGGCAGCCCCAGCGCACCGGCCACCGCCGTCGCTGCATCCTTGATCCGCATCGTCGCCATCGCGTCGCGCAGCGCGGTTTCGACATCCCCGTCGGACACGGTCTGTGCTCCGACGCGACCGATCAGCACGACGATTTCGCCCTTCACGGCCTGTCCGTCGAAGTCATCGGCCAGCGACCCCAGCGTGCCCCGCGTCACCTCCTCGAACTTCTTGGTCAGTTCCCGGCATACGACCGCTTCCCGATCCGCCCCCAGAACCTCGCAGGCCGAAGCTAACAATCCGTGAACGCGTTTCGGCGATTCGTAGAGGACCAGAGTGAACGGCAGGTCCCGCAACTCCGCCAGTTGCGTTGCCCGCTGTGCCGCCGCCGCCGACAGGAAGCCGACGAAGGCGAACCTGTCCGTCGGCAAGCCCCCGACCGCCAGCGCCGTCAGTACCGCAGAGGCGCCGGGCGCCGCGGTGACCGGCAGCCCCGCGTCGCGGACCGCCAGTGCCAGTTCGTAGCCCGGGTCCGCGATCAGCGGCGTGCCGGCTTCCGACACGCAGGCCACCGCCTTGCCCGCCTTGATCTCGGCCACCAGCCGCGCGATCTGTCCCGTGCCGCTGTGATCGTGGAAGGCCACAACCGGGCGCTTGCCCAGCGGCACACCGTGGATCTCCATCAGTTTGCGCGCCGTGCGCGTGTCTTCTGCCGCGATCACGTCGCAGCTGGCCAGAATGTCCAGCGCGCGCAGCGTGATGTCGCGGGCGGATCCGATCGGTGTCGCAACCAGATACAATCCCGCCGACAATGGTCTGATCTCGTGATTCATGCCTAGACCCTCTGGCGCCCTGCCTTATGATGCCACAAGCCCCGAACCATGGGGGGGAACGGGCGAAAGGACAACGCCCCGCGTCTCCATGACCCCGACAAGCCAGAGGATGTCGCCAATGACTGCCATGTTGCCCCGGACCCCTATCGACCGCCTGCGGCGGCTTGCCACGCGGACCACGGCCGCCTGCGCGGCCCTTTGGATGGCCGCCTGTGCGCCGCTGTCCATGACCGACGGAACCAACACCGGCGTTCCGATCGACCCCAACGCGCCCGTGCAGGTGGCGCTTCTGGTGCCCGCTGGCTCGGGTGACAGCAACGACGCCCTGCTGGCGCGCAACCTCGAGAACGCGGCAAGGATGGCGATCGCCGACCTGAACGGCGTTCAGATCGACCTGCGCGTCTACAACTCCGGTGCCAGCCCGGAATTGGCAGCGCAGGTCGCGACCCAGGCGGCGGACGACGGCGCCAAGATCATCCTTGGTCCCCTTTACGGCGGTACTGTGAACTCGGTCGGCAACGCCGTAGCCGCGCGCAACATCAACGTCCTTGCCCTGTCCAACAACCCGACGGTCGCGGGGGGCAACGTCTTCGTCCTCGGGCCGACGTTCAACAACACGGCTGACCGCCTCGTATCCTATGCCCGCCGGTCGGGGGTCGAGCGATTCGGCGTCGTCCACGCCAATGACATCGGTGGCCAACTGGGGCGGGACGCCATCGTGGCCGCCGTGCAGGCGAACGGGGCGCAGGTTGCCGGCATCGGCAGCTACCCCCTGTCGCAGCAAGGCATTACCGATGCGACGCCGCAGATCGCCGCCACGCTGAAGCAGGCCGGCGCGCAGGCCGTGTTCCTCACCGCCAGCGCCAACGCGGACCTGCCGATCATCGCGACCGCGCTGCCGTCAGCCGGGATCAGTCCGGCCGACACCCGCTACATCGGGCTGACGAACTGGTCGGTGCTGCCGCAAGCGCTGTCACTGCCTGGCGTGCAGGGCGGCCTCTTTGCCGTGCCCGACCGCGGCACGGTTGCCAACTTCGAGGCGCGCTACAACGCTGCCTACGGCAGCATGCCCCTGCCCCCCGCGGGTCTGGCCTATGACGGGATCGCGGCGATCGGCGCGCTTGTCGCCACTGGCAACCGGAATGCGCTGACCAAGGCCGCGCTGACGACATCGCAGGGCTTTCAGGGCACTAACGGCATCTTCCGTCTGCTGCCGAACGGTCTGAATGAACGTGGCCTCGCGGTCGCGACGATTCGCAACAATCAGGTCGTGATCCTCGAGAATGCCCCGCGCAGCTTTGACCGTGCAGGCAGCTAGACCCGCATCGCTGATCGTCGATCCGGCGCCGGAGGATTTGATCCTGCCGGCGCCGCTGATTTTCGACGCCGCCGCCGTTTTCGCGTCCATCGACGAGGTGATGAAGGCGGCGCCCGACGATCGCACCTTGCGGGCCGCCACCGTGGGAATACTCAAGCGCGCCCAGACCGAAGGCCGCGACGCGATCCGCGACGCCTTCCTTGCGCAGCCATTCCGGGCCAATCCGACGACCCGGTCCTACAGCTGGCTGACCGACCAGATCCTGATCACCGTCCTCGACGTGGCCCGCATGCGCCTGCACCGCCTGCCCAATCCGACGATCAGCGAACGCCTGTCCGTCATCGCCGTCGGCGGCTATGGCCGTGGAGAGATGGCGCCCTTCTCTGACGTCGACCTGCTGTTCCTCACACCCTACAAGATCACCCCATGGGCCGAGAGCGTCATCGAATCGACGCTCTACATGCTCTGGGACCTCAAGATGAAGGTCGGCCACGCCAGTCGCACAGTAAAGGACTGCCTGCGCCTTGCCGCCGAGGACTACACGATCCGCACGTCACTGGTGGAATACCGCTACCTGACCGGCGATGCCGCCCTCGCGGACGAACTGGGCAAGCGGCTCTGGACCGAACTCTTCAAATCCTCCGCCCCTGACTTCATCGAGGCCAAGCTGGAGGAACGCGCCCAGCGCCACCGCAAGCAGGGCGGTCAACGCTACATGGTCGAACCCAACGTGAAAGAGGGCAAGGGGGGCTTGCGCGACCTGCAATCGCTCTACTGGATCGGCAAATACATCCATGGCGTCCGCGACGCATCCGAACTGGTGCGATACAAGGTTTTCTCGCAGGAGGAATACGAGACCTTCCGCGCGGCACACGAATTCCTCTGGGCCGTGCGCTGCCACCTGCACCTGATCGCAAACCGCGCGCAGGACCAGTTGACCTTCGACATGCAGGTGGCCGTGTCGGATGCCATGGGCTACGCCGACGGCGGCGGACGCCGCGGGGTCGAGCATTTCATGCAGGCCTACTTCCGTCACGCCACCATGGTCGGCGACCTGACGCGCATCTTCCTCGTGGCGCAAGAGAAGAGCCATACCAAGGCTGCCCCGATGCTGGAACGCCTGCTGAAACGCAAGCCGAAGACCCAGCCGCCCTATGCGATCAAGCAGAACCGGCTGACGGTGTCGGGACCGAAGACCTTTCTGTCCGATCCGCTGAACCTGCTGCGGATTTTCGACGAATCGATGCGGACTGGCACCCTGATGCACCCGGATGCAATGCGCCTGATCGCCGCCAATCTGCATTTGATCGACACTCGCGTACAGAACGACCCGGAAGCGAACCGCCTGTTACTGAACCTCATGCTGAAACACGGCAATCCAGAGCGCGGCCTGCGCCGGATGAACGAGCTGGGCGTGCTGGGCGCCTTCATCCCTGATTTTGCCCCCATCGTCGCGATGATGCAATTCAACATGTATCACCATTACACGGTGGACGAGCATATCATCCAGTGCATCAGCCACCTCGCCCAGATCGAGCGTGGCGAACTGGGTGACAGCCTGCCGCTGGTTTCCGGCATCCTGTCGAAAGGCGTCAATCGCAAGATCATCTATGTCGCGCTGCTGCTGCACGATATCGGCAAGGGCCGGCCAGAGGACCACTCGATCCTCGGCGCCCAGATCGCACGCCGCCTCTGCCCGCGGTTCGGACTGACGAAGAAGGAATGCGAGACGGTGGAGTGGCTGATCCGCTATCATCTGCTGATGTCCGACACCGCGCAAAAGCGCGACATCTCGGAACCGCGCACGATCCGCGGTTTCGCCAAGGCCGTGAAGTCCGTCGAACGTCTGGACTTGCTGACCATCCTGACCGTCTGCGACATTCGCGGCGTCGGTCCCGGCACGTGGAACAACTGGAAGGCCGTGCTGCTCCGCAACCTCTATGCCGCGACCCGCGATGCGCTTGATAACGGACTGGAGGACGTGAATCGCGAAACCCGTGAGAACGTTGCCAAGCGCAGCCTGCGCGATGCGCTTGGCGATTGGGACGGCGCCGACCTCAAGCGCGAAATGGCACGGCATTATGGCCCTTACTGGCAAGGCCTGCCGCCCGCGACTCACGTGATCTTTGCCAATCTGCTGCGCGACATTCCGGACTCTGAAATCCGCATCGACCTGATGCCGGACCCCGACCGCGACGCCACCCGCGCCTGTTTCGCCATGGTCGACCATCCGGGCCTGTTCAGCCGCATGACCGGTGCGCTGGCGCTCGTCGGGGCCAATATCGTCGATGCGCGCACCTATACGTCAAAGGACGGCTATGCCACGGCGGTCTTCTGGATCCAGGACGCCGACGGCCACCCGTTCGAGGAATCGCGCCTGCCCCGCCTGCGCAACATGATCCACCGCACCCTGATGGGAGAGGTCGTACCGCGCGACGCGCTGGCCGACCGCGACAAGCTGCCCAAGCGCGAACGCGCCTTCCGCGTGCCCACCACGATCACCTTCGACAACGAGGGATCGGAAATCTACACGATCATCGAGGTCGACACCCGCGACCGCCCGGGCCTGCTTTTCGACCTCACGCGCACCCTGGCGGGGGCGCATGTCTATATCGCCAGCGCAGTGATCGCGACCTACGGCGAACAGGCTGTCGACACCTTCTACGTCAAGGATCTGACCGGCCTGAAATTCCATAGCGAATCCAAACGCCACAGCCTTGAACGCCGCCTGCGCGAGGCCATTGACCGTGGCACGGAACGGGCGCACACGTAGCGCCGCAATCCGAGGGGCCCTTTCATGAAACCGATCCGCCTGATGTCCGGCTTCTTCACCGTCGGCATCTGGACCCTGCTGAGCCGTGTCATGGGCTTCGCCCGCGACATCATGATCGCGGGCTACCTCGGCACCGGCCCGATCGCCGAGGCCTTCCTGGTCGCCTTCTCGCTGCCCAACCTGTTCCGCCGCTTCTTCGCCGAAGGCGCCTTCAACATGGCCTTCATTCCCATGTTTTCAAAAAAGGTCGAAGGCGGTGAAGGGGCGGAGGAATTCGCACAGGACGCCTTTGTCGGCATGGCGGTGATCCTGACCTTCTTTACGATCCTTGGCATCATCTTCATGCCGCTGCTGGTCACGGCCATGGCCTCTGGCTTCCGCGGCGACGAACGCTTCGACCTCGCCGTCGAATACGGTCGCTACGCCTTTCCCTACATCCTGTTCATCTCGCTTGCCGCGTTGCTGTCCGGCGTGCTGAATGCCACGGGCCGCTTCATGGCCGCCGCCGCCGCCCCGGTTTTGCTGAACATCGTCTTCATCTTCGCCATCGTCACCGCCGCCGCCCTGGGTCGCCCGATGAGCGACACGCTTGGCGTCGGCCTGGATCAGGCCCTCGGCCTGCGTGTCGGCGATTCGCTGGCGCTTTCGGTGCCTTTCGCCGGCTTCGTGCAGATGGCCGTCGTCTGGTGGGCTGCCGCCCGTGCGGGCTACCCCCTGCGGTTCAAACGCCCGCGGCTCACACCCGAACTGAAACGCCTCGCCGTCATCGCCGCCCCCGCCGCCCTTGCCGGTGGCGTGGTCCAGATCAACCTGCTGGTGGGCCGTCAGGTCGCCAGCTTCTTCGAAGGCGCCGTCGCCTGGCTGAACTACGCCGACCGCCTTTACCAGTTGCCCTTGGGCGTGGTCGGTATCGCCATCGGCGTCGTGCTGCTGCCGGATCTCTCGCGCCGCCTGCGCGGCGGCGATACGGCGGGCGGCCGCGATGCCTTCAACCGGGCCTCGGAACTCAGCCTCGCCCTGACGATCCCCGCCGCCGTGGCCCTGATCGTGATCCCGATGCCGCTCACCTCGGTGCTGTTTCAGCGCGGCGCCTTCACGGTGGACGATACCGCCGCCACGGCCCTTACCGTTGCGGTCTACGGACTGGGGCTGCCTGCCTTCGTCTTGCAAAAGACCTTGCAGCCGCTGTTCTTCGCCCGCGAAGATACCCGCCGCCCTTTCAATTATGCCGTCATTGCGATGGTCCTGAACCTCGTGCTGGCCGTGGGCCTTGCCCCTGTCATCGGCTTCATCGCCGCCGCCCTCGGCACGACCATGACCGGCTGGGCGATGGTCGTCCTGCTTTG
This sequence comes from Loktanella atrilutea, assembly GCF_900128995.1. Classification (GTDB taxonomy): domain Bacteria; phylum Pseudomonadota; class Alphaproteobacteria; order Rhodobacterales; family Rhodobacteraceae; genus Loktanella; species Loktanella atrilutea. The sequence continues at coordinate 381,130 of NZ_FQUE01000002.1, forward strand.
GCGCGGTAGCCGTGACATGGGCGAGGCAGCAACACTCGACGACCGTTTCAAGGCCCGACTCTGGCGTATCCTGATCGCCTCGGGCGGCATGGGCGTGGTGCTCTGGGTGGTCGAAGTCATCCTCGGCCCCTGGTTCGGCAGCCCTGGCCTGCGCTACGTTGCCCTGTCGGCCCTCGTCGCATCGGGTATCGTCAGCTACTTTGCGATCGGCCAGATGGTCGGCGCGTTCAAGCTGCACGAATTCCGCCGCGCCCTGCGCCGCTGACACACCTTCATCTGACCGGACAACCGCCTGCCGATGGCTCCGGCTCGTCACCGGACCGCCCCGACCCCTCCAATTTCACATTGCGCCCGGGGCAGGCGTCCCGCCCCTACCGCTGACGCAAACGCATTAGCAGCGCGCTCCACCCGCCAGGGGCCAGCACGACTGAGGCCACGAACCCCACGGCAAAGCCTGCCAATTCCGCGATCCAGATCGGGCTCGACCCGAACAGCAGACCGAAGACCAGTTGCAGCGCCAGCAGGAAGCCGATCAGCCGGAAGGCCGCCACCTGGTTCTGTCCCGCGGCCCCCAGCCGCAGCCAGAGGATGTAGGTAAAAGCCCCGATCAGCCCGTAGACCGCAGGCCAGACACCGAACAGCGGCGTCGTCCCGCCGACGAAGACGCCAAAAGCCAGCGCCCCGGCCAGCGTCCCCAGCACCAGCACGGCGACCGTCGCCGCGGGCGCAAAGACGTCGCCCACGAATTTGCCCAGAGCCAGCAGAAGTGCCGCGCCGAACAGGGCGTCGGTAAAGCTGCCGTGCACGAAGGCATAGGTCACGAAACGCCGCAGCAGGTTGATACTGCGGTCCGTGCCGGACCAGACGTAGTCCAGCACCGCGGGCGAAAAGGCATAGTCCTGCTGCGCCGCCAGCCGCCAACCGATCGCCCCCGGTCCACCGACGAGACCGCTCGCGCCAGCACTCAGGGTCAGCTCGATCGCCATGACAGCGACGACCAGCACGAGGATGACTGGCGGAATCGCGTTGAATGGGCTCTCGAAGGGCCTGTGGTCGTCGCTCATGGGGCGTCTCGCCTCTGGGGTTGTTGATGTTGTCGGGTCGCTCTGGCATGGGTAGGCCAGAGTGCACCCTGTGACCACCCCGGATAATCCCATGACCCAGACAACCTTCACCCCCCGCGTGTTTTCCGGCATCAAGCCCTCCGGCGGGCTGACGCTGGGCAACTACCTGGGGGCCATCAAGCGGTTCGTCGGTATGCAAGGCCAGATGGAAACGATCTATTGCGTCGTCGACCTGCATGCGATCACCGTCTGGCAGGATCCGAAAGAGCTCGCCCATGCCACGCGCGAGGTCGCCGCAGGCTATCTTGCAGCCGGCCTCGATCCCACGCAGTCGATCCTGTTCAACCAGTCCCGGGTCAGCCAGCACGCAGAACTCGCATGGATCTTCAATTGCGTCGCACGTGTCGGCTGGATGAACCGGATGACCCAGTTCAAGGACAAGGCTGGCGCGAACGCTGAAAAGGTCTCGCTCGGCCTCTATGCCTATCCGTCGCTGATGGCTGCCGACATCCTGCTGTATCACGCGACCCACGTGCCCGTGGGCGAGGATCAGAAACAGCATGTAGAGCTGACGCGCGACATCGCGAACAAGTTCAACCACGACTACAAGATCGATTTCTTTCCAGAGACCATTCCGGTGATCGACGGCCCCGCGACCCGCGTGATGAACCTGCGGGACGGAACGAAGAAGATGTCGAAATCGGGCGAGTCGGACATGGAGCGGATCAATATGCGCGACGATGCCGATACCATCGCGAAGAAGTTCAAGAAGTCGAAGTCCGATCAGGACGTCCTGCCCGAAACGGTCGAAGGCCTCAAGGACCGGCCGGAGGCCCGAAACCTCGTGGATATCTACGCCGCCCTGTCCGACACCACGCCGGACGCGGTGATCGCGGACTACGCCGGGGCCGGCTGGGGCCGGTTCAAGCCGGCACTGGCCGATCTGGCGGTGGCGAAACTGGCACCGATCTCGGACGAGATGACACGCCTGATGGACGACCCCGCCGAGATCGACCGCATCCTTGCCGACGGCGCCGACCGCGCCCGTGCCATTGCCGCACCGATCCTTGCGCAGACCTACGAGATCGTCGGCCTGCTGCGCTGACCCTGCCGCCGGGGCCGATTCTTCGAGAAAAATTGTATAGCCGCGCAAGGCGCGGCAGCCTCCGGCAGAGGTATTTCAAACCAGAAGAAGGACGGACCTGCGCGACAGTGCAGAGGCATGGTTTGAAAATGCCCTCTGTTGCGGCGCGCGCGAGGGCTTAGATTGCGGGCAAAGGAGTCTTCGCCATGCCAGACCTCGCCCCCTCCGCCACCCGAATCGGTCACGTCCACCGGAAGGTCGCCGACCTCGACCGCGCCATTGCCTTCTACGGTGATGTCCTGGGCTTCTCGATGACCCAGCGCTATGGGGCACAGGCGGCGTTCCTGTCGGCGGGCGGCTATCACCATCACATCGGGCTCAATACCTGGGAAAGCGCCGGTGCGACGCCGCCGCCGCCGGGCCACACGGGCCTTTATCATACCGCCTTTCTTTATCCGGATCGCGCATCGCTTGCGGATGTCCTGCGCCGCGTGCTGGCAGCCGGCATCGCCATCGACGGCGCAGCGGATCACGGCGTGTCAGAGGCGATCTATCTCCGCGACCCCGACCTGAACGGTGTCGAGCTCTACGTGGACCGACCTGCGGCCGACTGGCCCCGCGATGCGCAGGGCCGGCTTGCCATGGTCAACCGCCGCTTCGATCTGCAGGCGCTGCTGGACGCACACCCCGCGGCGCAATCGATTTAGACCCACGGTGTCACAAAACTGATTCCGCGCGCGTGCAGGATCGCCCTGCAGTTCCCCGGCTGCAGTAGGCATGGATCGCCGCCTGTCCCAGTGCGATCCCGGCGGCGCGTCCCGTGGCGGACGCGCCGCCTTTACCCCCTGCCCCGCTTTGCCTAGGGTGCCGCGAGACCCATCCTGAAAGGCAGCGTCATGGCGACCGGCACCCAGATCCGCACCTATTTCGAAGGCCGTTGGCACGAGGGCGACCTGCCCGTTATGCGGGCTGCGGATCATGGATCATGGCTCGGCACCACCGTCTTTGACGGCGCACGCTATGCCCACGGCGTCGTGCCGGACCTTGCCGCCCATTGCGCCCGCGTCAACCGGTCCGCCAGCGCGCTGATGATCACGCCCACCGTGAATACGGACGACATGGTGCAGATCGTCCGCGACGGTCTGGCGGCCTACAGCCCCGATACCGCCGTCTACATCCGCCCGATGTACTGGGCGCTGGAAGGCGGAGATTTGGGCATCGTCCCGAAGGAAGGCGCCACCGGTTTCGCCATCAGCCTCGAGGCGATCCCGATGGCCCCGGCGACCGCCAGTACCACGCTTACGACCACCCGCTTTCGCCGGCCCGTGATGGAAGACAACGTCGTCAATGCCAAGGCCGGCTGCCTCTATCCCAACAACGCGCGGATGCTGGCCGAGGCGCGGTCCAAGGGCTTCGGCAACGCACTGGTCGCGGACGCGATGGGCAATGTGGCCGAAACCGCGAGCGCCAATGTCTTCATGGTGCGTGACGGCGTCGTCTTCACCCCGATCCCGAACGGTACATTTCTGGCCGGCATCACCCGCGCCCGTCACCTGACGAACCTGCGCGCCAACGGTTACGACGTGCAAGAGACCGTTCTGTCGTTCGACGACTTCCGCACCGCGGACGAGGTGTTCCTGTCCGGCAACATGATGAAGGTGACGGCCGTAAGCGCCTTCGAGGACCGGCATTACAACAACGGCCCCGTCACGCAGGCCGTGCGCGACATGTACTGGGACTGGGCCGCGTCGGAAACGCTCTGACCGTTGCCAGTCGCCCCGCGATCCGACAGGATGCGGACGAACCGGAGGGGTCAAGATGCGCAAGTTCCTTGTCGTGCTGGATGACAGCCGCGAATGTCTGAATGCCATGCGCTATGCCGCGATGCGTGCGTCGAAGACCGGCGGCGGCGTCACCGTGCTGTCGATCATCCCGCCCGACGAATTCAACCACTGGATCGGCGTCGGCGAGATATTCCGCGAGGAGGCCCGCGAACGGATCGAGGTGCATTTCGAGGTCTTCGCCAAGTGGATGCGTGATCGACAAAACGTGAACCCGGACCTCGTCATACGCGAAGGCGAGCCGATGCCGGAGATCATGGCGCAGATTGCCGAGGATTCCGAGATCGGAGTGCTGGTGCTGGGCGCCAGCGCCGATAACAAGGGTCCGGGTCCGCTGATCTCGGCCCTGACGCGACAGGCCGGCACGCTCCCGATCCCCGTCACCATCGTCCCCGGCGATCTGTCCAAGGAAAAGCTGGAAGCGATCACCTGAACCAGTTTAGAACGGTTCCAAACCTTGACGAAAGCGTCGCGAAGGCGCATATCTGATACCTGACAAAAAAGGACGGTTTCATGTTCATCCAGACCGAATCGACGCCGAACCCCGCGACGCTGAAATTCCTGCCGGGCCAAACCGTGCTGGACATGGGCACCGCCGACTTCCCTACGCCTGACTCCGCCGGGTCCAGCCCGCTGGCAAAGCGGCTTTTTGCCGTTGACGGGGTCGAGGGCGTGTTCTTCGGCATGGACTTCGTTACCGTGACCAAGGCCGATGCCGTCGACTGGGACCACATCAAGCCCGCCCTGCTGGGCGCGATCATGGAACACTACCAGTCCGGCCAGGCCGTGATGGGCGACGATCACAAGCCGGTCTCCGGCCACGCCACCCATGACGGAGAGGACGGCGCCATCGTCGAGCAGATCAAGGAACTGCTCGATACCCGCGTGCGGCCCGCCGTGGCGCAGGACGGCGGCGACATCACCTTCCACGGGTTCGAACGCGGCGTCGTCTACCTGCACATGCAGGGCGCCTGCGCCGGCTGCCCCTCCTCGACCCTGACGCTGAAGATGGGGATCGAGAACCTTCTGCGCCACTACATCCCCGAAGTGACAGAGGTGCGGCCCGTTGCCGCCTGAGCCGACCATTCTGGCCTTCGACACGGCGGCGGCGCATTGCGCCGCCGCCTTGCTGATCGGCGACCGCATCGTCACACGCACGGACGACATGGCGCGCGGTCAGGCGGAACATCTGATGCCGATGCTGGAAGAGGTGCTTGCAAAAGACGGCCTGACCTGGGCCGACCTGGACCTGATCGGCGTCGGCACCGGCCCCGGCAATTTCACCGGCATCCGGATGTCCGTCGCCGCGGCCCGCGGTCTGGCCCTCGGACTGGGCAAGCCTGCCGTGGGTGTCGGCACGCTCGAGGCGCAGGCCTTCGGCACGCAGGGTCCGGTCCTGTCCACTCTGCGTGCGCCGCGCGACATGGTCTATGTTCAGCGCCTGACCGACGGCTGGCCCGATGCACCGCCGCAATTCACCGATCTGACGGGTGCTCTTGCGCTCGCTGGCCGCGAAGAGGTGGCGGTGATTGGTGACATGGCGCAGGTGCTGCACGACGCGCATGGGCTGACCATCGGCACCCCGGTCGTCAGCGTGGTCGAGGGGATTGCCCTTCTGACCGCCGATCCGATCTACCGGATGGACCACCCCGACCGCCCGGCGCCGCTTTATCTGCGGCCCGCCGATGCGGCCCCGGCCCGTGACGCGCCGCCCCGCATCGTGCCGTGACTCCCACCGATCTGGCCGCGACGCATCGGCTTGCCTTTACCCTGGACCGCCCCTGGTCGGCCGTCGAATTCGCGGACCTGCTGGCGCAGCGCAGTGTGATCCTCTGCGGCACGCCCGAAAGCTTCGTCCTCGGCCGCGTGGCCTTCGACGAGGCAGAGGTCCTGACCCTCGCCACCCGGCCCGATCAGCGCCGCCGGGGCCTTGCCCGCGCCGCCCTTGACGACTTTCACGACCGCGCCGCCCGCGCCGGCGCCCTTTCCGTGTTTCTGGAGGTCGCAGCCGACAATGCTGCCGCCATCGCGCTCTACCGGGCCTGCGACTTTTCCACCGTCGGACGTCGTCGCGCATACTATGCCCGCGAGGATGGCCCCGCCGCGGACGCATTGGTCATGCGCCGCAGCCTTGCGGCGACCTGACCAGTGGTCCCCGCGCCGGCACAACCATGCCGTATCCGACCGCGCCCGATTTTTGACCGTTCGGCCAAACTTGCGGCGGTTTCCCCAAAGAAACGGTTGACCGCAACCGCACGCCGTTGCCTTATCCCTCCATGTCACATCACGGGTGGGGATAACCGCCCGGTCTGAAACCAACGACACGCGGGAGACTTCCATGACCCTTTTCACCAAATGCCTTGGCGCCACGGCTGCCCTTGCCCTGACCGCGGGGGCCGCGCTGGCCGATCCGGCGATCATCTTCGACCTTGGCGGCAAGTTCGACAAATCCTTTAACGAATCCGCCTTCAACGGCGCCACGAAATGGGCCGAGGAAACCGGCGGCAAGTTCGCGGAAGTCGAGTTGCAGTCCGACGCCCAGCGCGAGCAGGCGCTGCGTCGCTTTGCCGAATCCGGCATGAACCCGATCGTCATGGCTGGCTTCTCCTTCGCCACACCGCTGCAGGATCTGGCCGGGGACTATCCTGACACCAAGTTCGTGATCATCGACGCCGTGGTGGACGCGCCGAACGTGCAATCCATCGTCTTCAACGAGGAGCAGGGCTCCTACCTCGTCGGCATGCTGGCCGCGATGGCGTCCAAGACCGGCACGGTGTCCTTCGTCGGCGGCATGGACATCCCGCTGATCCGCAAGTTCGCCTGCGGCTACGCCGAAGGCGCCAAGGCCGCGAACCCGGACATCAAGGTCATCGCCAACATGACCGGCACCACGCCCGCCGCATGGAACGATCCCGTCAAGGGCACCGAACTGACGCTGGCGCAGAAATCGCAGGGTTCCGACGTGGTATTCCAGGCTGCCGGCGGTACAGGTGTCGGCGTCCTGCAGGCCGCGGCTGACAACGACATGCTGGGCATCGGCGTCGACGCCAACCAGAACTACATGCACCCCGGTCAGGTCCTGACCTCGATGCTCAAGCGCGTGGACAACGCCGTCTACGACGCCTTCAAGGCCGGCACGGACGTCAAGCCGGGGATCGAATCCCTCGGCGTTGCACAGGACGGTGTCGGTTACGCCATGGACGACAACAACAAGGATCTGGTCACCGCCGACATGCAGGCCAAGGTCGAGGAAGCCAAGGCCGGTATCGCCGACGGCTCGATCACCGTGCACGATTACATGTCCGACGAATCCTGCCCCGCGCTGACGTTCTAAGCGCCGCAGATCGACCACACGAACCGGGGCCGCGCCGATGCTTTCGCGCGGCCCCGATCCATCGGGGGACACGCCATGACCGACAGCACCACGACCGCCGCCCCCGCCATCGAATTGCGGGGCATATCAAAGTCCTTCGGCCCCGTGCAGGCCAACAAGGACATCAGCATCCGCGTCATGCCCGGCACGATCCACGGCATCATCGGCGAAAACGGTGCCGGCAAGTCCACGCTGATGAGCATCCTCTACGGCTTCTACAAGGCCGATGCGGGAGAGATCCACATCGCGGGCAAACAGGTCGACATTCCCGACAGCCAAGCCGCGATCGCCGCCGGGATCGGTATGGTCTTCCAGCATTTCAAGCTGGTCGAGACCTTCACCGTCCTTGAAAATATCGTGTTGGGGGCAGAGGATTCCGGCCTGCTGCGCCCCTCCCTTGCCCGCGCCCGACGCGAGCTCCGGGCGCTGGCCGAGGAATACGAACTGAACGTCGATGCGGACGCCCTCGTGCAGGACATCGGCGTCGGCATGCAGCAGCGGGTGGAAATCCTGAAGGCGCTCTATCGCAAGGCCGACATCCTGATCCTCGACGAGCCCACCGGGGTGCTGACCCCCGCCGAGGCGGACCATCTGTTCCGCATCCTCGAAAACCTGCGGCGCGAGGGCAAGACGATCATCCTGATCACCCACAAGCTGCGCGAGATCATGGAAATCACCGACACCGTCAGCGTGATGCGCCGCGGCGAAATGACGGCCACCGTCAAGACGGCAGAGACGAGCCCGTCCGAGTTGGCCGAACTAATGGTCGGTCGCAAGGTGCTGCTGCGCGTAGACAAGACTCCCGCGCAGCCGGGACGTGTGATCCTTGACGTGCAGATGCTGAATGTCACCGACACAAAGGGCGTCCATCGGCTGAAGGACGTCAGCTTTCAGGTCCGCGCGGGAGAGATCCTCGGCATCGCAGGCGTGTCCGGCAACGGCCAGTCCGAACTGCTGGAGGTGCTGGGCGGTTACCAGACCGCCAGCGGCACCGTTTTGATGAACGGCGACCCCATCGACCTGACCGGCACGAAATCCGACGGGCAAAGCCGCCGGGCGCGCGGCATTTCCCATGTGCCCGAGGACCGTCAGGCCGAGGGGCTGATCATGGACTACGCCGCGTGGGAAAACGTGGCCTTCGGTTATCACCACGACGCGAAATACCAGTCCGGCATCCTGATGAACAACGCCGCGATGCTGGCCGATACCGAAGAGAAGATGCAGCGTTTCGACGTGCGTCCTCCCGATCCGAAACTGGCAGCCAAGAATTTCTCTGGCGGCAACCAGCAAAAGATCGTTCTGGCGCGCGAGATCGAGCAGAATCCCGACCTTCTGCTGATCGGCCAGCCCACCCGCGGCGTCGACATCGGCGCGATCGAGTTCATCCACAAGCAGATCGTCGCCCTGCGCGATCAGGGCAAGGCGATCCTGCTGGTCAGCGTTGAACTGGAAGAGATCCTTGGCCTGTCCGACCGGATCATCGTAATGTTTGACGGCCGGATCATGGGCGAACGTGATCCCGCGCGCACCGATGAACGCGAACTCGGCATGCTGATGGCCGGCATGACCAGCGATCCCGACAAAGTCAGCACGGCTGAGATCGAAGAAAACCTCGCCCACGCGGGCACCGGAGAGAAGGTCTAGATCATGGACGTGATGCCGAAGTGGGCCGACGTGGTCCTGATCCCCCTGATCTCTCTGCTGCTGGCGGCGGCGCTGTCGGCGGTAGTGATCCTTGCAATTGGGGAAAACCCGTGGAACGCCCTCAAGATCATGGTCGAAGGGTCATTGGGGTCCACCTACGGCTGGGGCTACACGCTTTACTACGCCACCAACTTCATCTTTACCGGCCTCGCCGTCGCCATCGCCTTCCATGCCCGCATGTTCAACATCGGCGGCGAAGGGCAGGCCGTCCTCGGCGGTCTCGGCGTGGCGCTGGTCTGCCTTTACATTCCCTTTCCGCACTGGTCGCTGGCGCTGGTCGCGGCCTCGGTCGGGGCCGCGATCTTCGGCGCTGGCTGGGCGATCATTCCGGCATATCTGCAGGCCAAGCGCGGCAGCCACATCGTCATCACGACGATCATGTTCAACTTCATCGCCGCCGCCCTGCTGAACTACCTCCTCGTCGGTGCGCTGAAGCCCGCTGGCAGCATGGAACCCGCCACGGGCAAGTTCCTGCCCGGCACCCATCTGCCGAGCTTCCAGGAGATGTTCTCGACCGCCGACACGGTTCTGTTCCGTGGCGCCCCGGCCAATGTCAGCTTCTTTGTGGCCATCGCCGCCTGCGTCGTGATCTGGGCACTGATCTGGCGCACCCGTCTGGGCTACGAAATCCGCGCCTTCGGCCATTCGGAATCGGCGGCGAAATACGCGGGCATCAGCCCGACCAAGATTATCGTGATCTCCATGTCGATCTCCGGCGCCCTCGCCGGCATGATGGCCATCAACAACGTGATGGGAGAGGCGGAGCGTCTGGTCCTCAACGCCGTCGAAGGCGCCGGCTTCATCGGCATCGCCGTGGCCCTGATGGGCCGATCGCATCCTTTCGGCGTGTTCCTCGCGGCCATCCTCTTCGGCTTCCTCTATCAGGGTGGGGCGGAACTGGCGCTCTGGACCTCGATCCCCCGAGAACTGATCGTCGTGATCCAGGCACTGGTGATCCTCTTCACCGGCGCGCTCGACAACATGGTGCGGATGCCGCTGGAACGCTTCTTTCTCGCCCGCCGCCGGGCCGCCAAGCCCAAGCCCAAACTGACCCCGGCGGAGTGATGCCATGGACCTGCTGACCCTGCTGCAACTGCTCGATTCCGCCGTCCGTCTGGCGACGCCGTTGCTGCTGGCCTGCATCGCAGGCCTCTATTCCGAACGCGCCGGCATCTTCGACATCGGGCTCGAAGGCAAGATGCTGGCTGCGGCCTTCCTGTCCGCCGCCGTCGCCTATACCACCGGCAACGTCTGGATCGGGCTGCTGGCGGGGATCGGCGCCTCGCTGCTGCTGTCCGCGATCCACGGCATCGCCTCCATCACATTTCGCGGCAACCAGTTGATTTCCGGTGTGGCCATCAACTTCCTCGCCGCCGGCCTGACCGTCGTCATCGCGCAAAGCTGGTTCGCCCAAGGCGGCCGCACGCCGCAGCTGGCCGGCGCGGCTCGCTTCAACCCGATCACCCTACCCTTCGCCGACGCCCTGCGTGACGTGCCCGTCATTGGCCCGATTTACTATGAACTGATCTCGGGCCACACGGCACTGGTCTATGTTGCACTGGTGATCGTACCGCTGACCTGGTGGATCCTCTACGCCACCCGCTTCGGCCTCCGCCTGCGCGCCGTGGGTGAAAACCCCGCCGCTGTGGACACCGCCGGCGTCTCTGTCGTCGGCCTGCGGTTTGCCGCCGTCGGCATCTGCGGCGTGCTCTGCGGCATCGCCGGCGCTTACCTCGCCACCGCCCTGCAGGCGGGCTTCACCAAGGACATGAGCGCCGGGCGCGGCTACATCGCGCTGGCCGCGCTGATCTTCGCCAAGTGGAAGCCCTGGCCCTGCCTCTGGGCCACGCTGCTGTTCGGCCTGCTGCAGGCGCTGGCCCTGCGCCCCGACCTGATCCAGCGCACGCTGGGCTTCAGCGTCCAGACCCAGCTTCTCGATGCCCTGCCCTACATCCTGACGGTCGTAATCCTTGCCGGTTTCGTGGGCAAGGCGATCCCGCCCCGCGCCGGTGGCGAGCCCTACGTCAAGGAGCGCTGAGTTCACCGTTTGACACCGCCGCCGATCCGCAGTCAGGTAGGCTGGCGGACCAGCCCCCCGCGGGACGACTGATGCAACTTTACCTGCCCATCGCCGAGGTTTCGGTCAACATCTTCCTGATCCTCGGTCTGGGCGGCCTCGTCGGCGTGCTGTCCGGCATGTTCGGCGTCGGTGGCGGGTTCCTGATCACGCCGCTCCTGTTCTTCGTCGGCATCCCGCCCGCCGTGGCCGTCGCCACCTCCACCAACCAGATCGTCGCCTCGTCTTTCTCGGCCCTGCTGGCGCATCTGAAGCGCCGGACGGTGGACCTGCGCATGGGCACCGTCTTGCTGATCGGCGGCCTGATCGGGTCCTCACTGGGGCTGGTGCTGTTCAACTACCTGAAATCGCTCGGTCAGGTCGATCTGCTGGTCAGCCTGTTCTACGTCGTGTTCCTCGGCATCATCGGCGCGCTGATGCTGATCGAAAGCCTGAATGCCATGCGCAAGGCCCGCAAGCCGGGCGGTGCGCGCAAGCCGCGACGGAACCACAACTGGGTTCACAACCTGCCGTTGAAGATCAAGTTCCGGGTCTCCGGCCTTTATATCTCGGTCATTCCGCCGCTACTTGTGGGCGTGCTGGTCGGCGTGCTGTCGGCCATCATGGGCGTCGGCGGCGGATTCATCATGGTCCCGGCGATGATCTACCTGCTGGGGATGCCGACCAAGGTCGTGATCGGCACCTCGCTCTTCCAGATCATCTTTGTCACCGCCTATACCACCATGCTGCACGCCACGACCAACTATACCGTCGACATCATGCTGGCCCTGCTGCTGATCGTCGGCGGCGTCATCGGGGCACAGGTCGGCACCCGCATCGGCCTGCGCATGAAGGCCGAGAACCTGCGCATCCTGCTCGCCCTGCTCGTGCTGCTGGTCTGCGGCAAGCTGGGCCTGGACCTGATCCTGCAACCGTCAGAGCTTTATACCCTCAAGGTGCCGGGGGCCGCATGATCCGCCTTGTCTTCCTGCTTTTGACCCTCGCCACCCCCCTGCGGGCCGAAAGCATCGTGCTGGGGCTCAGTCAGGATTCCGTCTCGATCACGGCCAGCTTCGACGGGTCCGACATCCTGATCTTCGGCGCCGTCAGCCGCACCGCGCCGGAACCCACGGACCTTGGCCCGCTAGGCGTCATCATCGCCGTCTCCGGTCCGGACCAGCCGGTGTCGGTCTTTCGCAAGGCGCGTCAGTTCGGCATCTGGATCAATGCGGACGAGGTCGAGGTCGACCGCGCACCGTCGTTCTATGCCGTCGCCACCAGTGCACCGATTGCCGACATCCTGCGCGATACCGAAGATCTGCGCCACCGGATCACCATTCCCCGCGCGATCCGGTCGGTGGGCGCCACGGTCAGCGACAGCGCTGCCTTTACCGATGCGCTGATCCGCATCCGGGCCCGCAACGGTCTGTTTCAGATGAAGGAAGGCACCGTCGACCTGCAGCAGGACACCCTGTTCCGGACGTCGTTCAGGCTGCCCGCGAACCTTTTGGAAGGCGACTACCTTGCCCGCATCTTCCTGACCCGCGGCGGGCGGCTGATCGACGAACACAGCACGGTCATCCCGGTGCAGAAGGTCGGCCTTGAACGCTGGCTCTACAATCTCGCCCACGTGCAGCCGCTGCTTTATGGCCTGCTGTCACTGGTGATCGCAGTCGCGGCCGGCTGGGCCGCGTCGGCCGGTGCAGCTGCCCTCAAAAGGTAAATAACTGATTAATATAAAGAAACCTTATCCGCGGGTAAGGTCGGACGGCGTCAGTCCGCGGTGTCCTGCACCGTCAGCGTCAGGGGGGCGGGACCGCTGTCCAGATCGTCGACGTGCAGGAACGGATCGGCAGGCTTGGCCAGACGATTGCGCACGACCCAGCGCAACTGAGTCTCCGCCCGCGTGATCGCGACATAGGCCAGCCGCTTCCACAGGGGCTGCCCGGCCTCGACCCGGCCCATGCGGCTTGCCATCTCGATATCGGGGGCAAAGACCTGCACCGTGTCCCACTGACTGCCCTGCGCCTTGTGAATCGTCACCGCGGCACCGTGCAGGAACGTTGCGCCCATCTTGGCGGCAAACGGGATGAAGGGTTCCTCGTCGCCCTCCAGCTCGATCTTGACGATGCTGGCGGCGGACATGCGCGGATCGAGCGCACCAAGGACATGCAACTTGCTGAAACCGGGGCGCTGTCCGGGCCCGAGGTAGATCACCTGCGCCCCTTTGATCAGCCCTCGCGCTTCAAGGTCCAACCGCTTCTTGCGATGCTTGATCGGTAGTTCGATCCCGTCGCAGATCAGCGGCTCTCCCGGCAGCAAGCTGTCAGAGGGCGCGTCATAGGCGGCACGGAAAGCGTGGATCAGGCGGATGCGCGTCTTGTTCGTCCAGACGAGGCAAGGCGAGCGCGCCATCAGCGATGCCTCGACCCTTTGCGCAACGACGACACGCTCGTCCCGCTCCGCCGCGTCCTGCACCATCCGCTCGAAATGGTAGAAATCCAGCATTGGGTCGGCCAGCGCGTGGGCTAGGTCGAGGATCGGGTTGTCGGCGTCCTGCCGGTGAATACGGGACAGGGTCAGGACGCGCTTTTCCGGCAGCGTCTCGAACACCATGCCGCCAGAGGACTGGACGGGCGGCAACTGGGCCGGATCGCCGAACAGCAGCAGGGTCGGAAAGATCTCCTTCAGATCCTCGAACTGCTTGGCGTCGAGCATGGAGGACTCGTCGACGAAGCCGATATCGAGCGGCTCTTCCCGCCGCTTCCAGCCTGTGATGAAATCGCTGCCCCGCAGACCGGCGGCGGCCAGCGCCGCGGGGATGGACTTGTGGCCCTGGTAGGACGCAAAGGCCCGGTCGAGCGCCACGTCCGTCAACTGCTCCACATCCGGCCGCTCGCCCTGCCCGGCCAGCCATTCGGCAACCTTCTCGTATTCCGGGTCATAGACGGGGGTGTAAAGGATGCGATGGATCGTGGTTGCCGGGACGCCCCGGTTGCGCAACACGCTCGCGGCCTTATTGGTGGGGGCAAGGATCGCCAGCGTCCGGCGGTTGCTGCGCTTCTTGCCCTCATAGTCGCCAGACACGATATCCACACCCGCCCTCTCCAGGGCGCGGTAAAGTTCGGCCAGCAGCATCGTCTTGCCGCTGCCGGCCTTGCCGATCACCGCCAGCACCTCGCTGACGTCGGTCTGCGGTGGTTGCAGCAGGTCGTCGTTCAGGTCGATGCCGGACTGGCGCAGAGCCACGGCGACATTGTCCCAGGCAGCGGCCTGATCGTCGGAGAAGGTGATGACGGTGGGGGCGTTCATGGCGCGACCCTACCTGCCCGCGCCCGCCCCTGCCAGACCCTCAGGCCGCGATTTGCGCCGCCTTTTCGCCGACGGACCGGCCGAACGATCGCGCGAACCATGCCTCCGACACCTCTGACGACACACCCGCCCGCCGCAGCACGCGCAGCCGATCATCGGGACGATAGGGCCAAAGCCCGACGCTGATCGCATCGCGCCCGATGCCACGGGTTCCCAGCAGCTCGGGCGCGGCCCCCACGGCGTTGTAGATGCTGATCATGCGGGCATCGAAGACGCCCAGCAGATGGGTCAGGGAAAAGGCGCGCATCAATTCTCCACCCGCCAGCATCAGCAGGCCCGCGACGCGGGGGCCGGCGTTGGGGGCGATACAAAAGCGGGTACATTCCCAGATCAGCGGACTGACGATTGGCCCCGTGGTCAAGTCGGCGAAGTGATCGTTGACCATCGTCCGCCCCGACATGGGCAGGAACCGCATCGATCCGCCATGCACCCCCGGCGTCGGTTCCCAGATGACATATAGAGGGTTGAGATCGTCGTAACCGTCCCGCTCCCACCCCCTGTCGTCCACGGTGACCTCCCACTTCAGCCGGTGGCGGAACTGGGCGGCGCGGTCACGGTGCATGCCGGCTTGCAGGGCGGCGTGCTTGTGCAGCTGGTCGGCGTAAAGGTAGCGGATCATGGTGAAGGTCCCCGTCGGCGTTGCGATGGAGTGACCTTCGTGTTTCGTGCCTAACGCTTCGGTCAGGCCGCGCACGGTGCGCTAGCTGGACGCAACACCTCGCGCCTGATTTTGCCCCGGCCAGCCGCCTGCCGCTTCCCTTGCCGCGCCACCGACGATGATCAGACCCTCGCCGATGGCGCGGGCGACGGCGTGGACCGTGTTTAAGGCACCCAGCTTGTGCCGCGCGCTTTCGATATATGCGCGCAGCGTATGCTCCGATATGCCCAGAAGATCCGCCGCCTGACTGCGCGAATACCCCATGGCGAGGAATGAAAGCGCGTCGATCTCCCTTGGGGACAGGGGCCGGATTGTATCGGGCCTGCGTCCCTTCTGCAGGGTCAGCGCCTTGGCGTTGAGATAGTGGGCGATGACGATCAGGTCGCGCTGGTAGCTGAACATGAACGCCTCCCAAGATGCGTCGGAACAGGTGTGCGACAAGGTAAGCAAGGCGAACTGCCCATTCGGCCCCCGGATCGGGATCGAGAAACCCTGATTACCGACACCGTGCGCGATCGAATCGGCACGGAAGGCGCGGACGGCCTTCGATGTCCAGTCGAGGCTTTTCCAGTCAACCGGGTGAAACCGCTGGAAGCAGCCGAGCACCACCGGATCGATACGGATGTAGTCCTGATCCTGATAGCGCTGCGCCCAGGCTGGATCGTAGGTGCCGAAGCCATACTGCTCTCCGTCCACGCTTACCCAGTGATAGACAACATGGTCGATTTCGAGCGCGTCACGCAGCTGCGTGGTCAGGCCCTGGATCTGGTCAAGCCTGTCGGCAGATTCGAGATCCTGCAAAAAGCGGTTCAGTCTGGTCCGCATCGAATCTCACCCGGCCCGAAGGCGTTTCGGATCCCGACGAGATTTCTGCCGTTGCCACGACTGCGGCTTCGCGCATGCGGTCCGCCACGAGGGGCAGTCCGTTTTTGGTCGCGAAAGACTCCAGATCGGCCAGAACGTCGATGATCCACATTTGTCCCATGACCACATTCCCTTGCTATTGGTTAATGAAAAATTAACAACCCAAGGTAGCATGGCGAAATCGAGTAAAATACTCGCTTCTTAAGCCTCCCCGGATATGGGGGGACCGTATCGTCGCAACGTGCTGATCAGGAATGATGCAGTGACGTCGCTTGATTTTGCAGCGCGTTGGACGCAGGTGGCCAGACTTAAAGAAGCGGCTAACGAAAAGGCGCCTGCCCCGCGGCAGACGCCCTTCTCGATCCGCCGGTCGGAAGGCTCAGCCGCGCGCCTCGGCCTGCGCGTCGGCAAAGGTCCGCAGACCTGTGCGGGGGCTTTGGACAAGGACCGCCATGTTGCCGGGCTTGTGCTGGTTCTTGCGCATCTTGGTATGCGCGGCGGGAATGTCGTCCCAGCCGAAGACCTCTGACATGCAGGGATCCAGACGGCGTTCAACCATCAGGCGGTTAGCGGCCGATGCCTGCTTGAGGTTGGCGAAGTGGCTGCCCTGCAGGCGCTTCTGATGCATCCACATGTAGCGGGCGTCCATCGTCAGGTTGTAGCCGGTCGTGCCGGCACAGATGACGACCATTCCGCCGCGCTTCACGACGAAGGTCGAGACGGGAAAGGTCGCTTCGCCCGGGTGTTCGAAGACCATGTCGACGTTGTTGCCCTTGCCGGTAATGTCCCAGATCGCCTTGCCGAACTTGCGGGTTTCGTTGAACCATTCCTTGTATTCGGCCGTGTTCACCGTGGGCATCTGGCCCCAACAGTTGAAGTCGTTGCGGTTCAGCACGCCCTTGGCACCTAGCGCCATGACGAAATCGCGCTTCGATTCATCAGAAATCACGCCGATCGCATTCGCGCCCGCCGTGTTGATAAGCTGGATCGCATATGAGCCGAGCCCGCCCGAGGCGCCCCAGACCAGCACGTTCTGGCCCGGCTTCAGCTCGTGCGGTTCGTGGCCAAAGAGCATTCGGTAGGCGGTCGCCAGCGTGAGGGTGTAGCAAGCCGATTCCTCCCACGTCAGGTGCTGGGGCCGGGGCATCAGCTGCTGCGACTGGACGCAGGTGAACTGGGCGAAGGAGCCATCCGGGGTCTCGTAACCCCAGATCCGCTGGCTGGGCGAGAACATCGGATCGCCGCCATTGCAGTGCTCGTCGTCACCATCGTCCTGATTGCAGTGAATCACGACCTCGTCGCCGACCTTCCAGCGTTTCACCTTGTCGCCCACCGCCCAGACAATGCCAGAGGCGTCGGACCCGGCGATGTGGTAGTCCGCCTTGTGCACGTCGAAGGGTGAGATCGGCACACCGAGGCCTGCCCAGACACCGTTGTAGTTCACGCCAGCCGCCATGACCATGACGAGGACTTCCTGACTGTCGGGTTTCGGGCAGTCCACGACCTCGACCTGGAACGCCTGCTCCGGCTCGCCGTGACGCTCTCTTCGGATGGTCCATGCGTACATCCGGTCAGGGACATGGCCGAGGGGTGGCATCTCGCCAATATCGTAAAGCGCCTTGCCATCGGTTTTCGTACCGGGTTGCAGGTCGAGGGCCATGTCCGTCTCCATCTTCGCACCATCACTTTGCCGCGCCGCCAGATCGGCACTTTGCACATCAATATGCAACTGCAGCGTAACTATGCAACCCCAGAAGGCATATAGTTTGTAATTTAGTTGCGCGGTGGAATTTTGAAGTGGTGGGCGATGCTATTGGCGTAATAGCGCAGCACATCCTCTCCGCTCGGCGTGATGGCGATGGCCTGCGGAGTCACGTGGATCAGGTTGCGGGCGGACAGGCGGGCGAGCGTGTCATCCACCAGCGTTGCCGTATCCCGTTGCGGCAAGGGCATCTGGCGTGAATGCAGCGCCGCGAGGCAGTCCGTCACCGCTGACAGCAAGGCATCACGATCGAGGCCGGGGTGTCGCAGCAGCAGTCGCGCGATGAGTGGCGTGGCGAGAACCGGCACCACCTCCTTGATGCGGTCCATCAGTTCTTGGGCCACGGCCTCCGTCGGGTCGTCCGGCAGGTCGGGATTGTCCCTGAGAAAGAGCGAGAGTTCCAACGGACGACCGAACCCTACGGATGCGGTGCCGAAGCCGTCGAACCGGCGGGTCATGCGCGCCCAGAGGTGGCCGCCAATCGCGCGAACCACGGTCATCGCCGGCGGACGGAAACGGCGGACACCGCGCTTGTCGGCGGCAATCAGGAATTGATCCTCGAGCACACGGTCGTAGTTCAGGCCGACGGGGATAAAGATCACGTCCCGCCCCTGCGGCCGGTAGTTGCTGACGATGTAGTTCAGAAGGCCCAGTTTCGGGGCCTTCACCTCTCCTGTCAGGGACAGGCCGCCTTCGGGGAACATCGCCTGCGTCACGCCGCCGTCGGTGGCCATCTGGACGTAACGCGACAGCACCCGGCGATAGAGGTTGCCGCGCGACCGGCGCCGGATGAAGTAGGCGCCCAGCATCCGGATCAGGCCGGACAGGGGCCAGACGCGGGCCCACTCGCCCACCGCATAGGACAGCGCGCCGGCGCGGCTGACGAGGTAAGTCACGAGGACGTAGTCCATGTTGCTGCGGTGGTTCATCACGAAGATGATCGTGGCCTTGGGATCAAGCGCCGCCAGTTCCTGCCGTGGAAACGTCGCGATCCGCACGCGGTAGAGCGTATTCGACAGAAATCGTGCCAGCCGCATCCCAAAGGAGAAGTAGGCCGTGGCGGAAAAGCCGGGCACGATTTCACGGGCGTAGGACCGTGCCTTTTCGAAAGCCACGTTCTCGGGCACGTCGTTGGCGCGGGCGTGGTCGACGATGGCCTGCGTGACCTCCGGATCGTAGATAAGACGCTGGATCATGTCGTATCGCCGCGCGAGCTTGAACGGTTCGATCGGGCGGGCAAGGCGGGTGTTCAGGCGGGCGATCACCCGTTCGGCCCGCTTGCGAAAGAACCAGCGGACGGAGGGGAACAGGAAATGCGATGCGAAGGTGACGGTGGCGAACAGCACGATGAGGACGAAGGTCCAGAGCGGCAATGTCACGGGATGGGTCATGGCCAGACCGTGACAGGTTTGCCCGATGCCGTAAATCCCGCCATGCTGCGTCGCAGCAGCTTGACCGGGGTTCAAAGTTTCCTATAACCGAGACATTGTGAAATAAAGTTGCGCTCGACTCGGAGGGATTTGACCATGACCGACCCCGCTCTGGACCGTATGGGTGCCGACACGCCTTGGCTGTTTCGCACCTATGCCGGTCACTCGACGGCAAGCGCCTCCAATGCATTGTACCGGGGCAATCTGGCCAAGGGGCAGACAGGCCTGTCCGTGGCCTTCGACCTGCCGACCCAGACGGGTTACGACAGCGACCACGAGCTGGCGCGGGGCGAAGTCGGCAAGGTCGGCGTGCCGGTCAATCATCTGGGCGACATGCGCGCGCTTTTCGACGGGATCCCGCTGGACCGGATGAACACCTCGATGACGATCAACGCGACCGCGCCGTGGTTACTGTCGCTGTATATCGCCGTGGCCGAAGACCAAGGCGCGGATGTGGCTGCGCTGCAGGGGACCGTGCAGAACGACATCATCAAGGAATACCTGTCGCGCGGTACCTATATCTGCCCGCCGGCACCGTCCCTGCGCATGATCACGGATGTGGCCGCATATACGCGCGCGCATCTTCCGAAATGGAATCCCATGAATGTCTGTTCCTACCATCTGCAAGAGGCCGGCGCGACGCCGGAGGAGGAATTGGCCTTTGCCCTCGCCACGGCAACGGCGGTGCTGGACGATCTGAAAACGAAGGTCCCGGCCGAACATTTTCCACAGATGGTCGGCCGAATTTCATTCTTTGTTAACGCCGGTATCCGATTCGTGACCGAATTATGCAAGATGCGCGCTTTCGTGGCCCTGTGGGACGAAATCTGCCGCGACCGCTATGGCGTGACGGATCCAAAATACCGTCGTTTCCGCTATGGCGTTCAGGTCAATTCGCTGGGCCTGACCGAACAGCAGCCGGAAAACAACGTTTACCGCATCCTGATCGAGATGCTGGCCGTGACGTTGTCGAAGAACGCACGCGCCCGCGCCGTGCAATTACCCGCCTGGAACGAAGCATTGGGCCTGCCCCGTCCCTGGGATCAGCAATGGTCACTGCGGATGCAGCAGATCCTGGCCTATGAGACGGACCTGCTGGAATTCGATGATCTGTTTGACGGCAATCCGGCAATCGACCGCAAGGTCGCGCAATTGATGGACGGCGCGCGGTCCGAATTGGCGACCATCGACGGCATGGGCGGCGCGGTCGAGGCGATCGCCTACATGAAAGGGCGTCTGGTCGAAAGCAATGCCGCGCGGATCGCCGGTATCGAGACCGGTGGGACAACGGTCGTCGGCGTCAACAGATGGCAGGCCGGGGAACCCTCTCCCCTGACGGCAGGCGAGGATGCGATCATGGTTGCGGATGCCGCTGCCGAAGCCGACCAGATTGCGCGATTGAACAAATGGCGAAATGAGCGTGATGCGGATGCGGTCGCACAGGCGCTGCGCGACCTGCGCAGCGCGGCCTTGGACGGGTCCAACATCATGCCGCCGTCCATCGCCGCGGCGAGGGCGGGGGTGACGACGGGGGAATGGGCTGACGTGATACGCGACGCTTTCGGCGAATACCGCGCGCCGACCGGCGTCAGTCAGGCCATGTCCAACCGAACAGAAAACCTCGACGATATCCGGGCGCGGGTCGACGCGGTCTCTGCCAAACTTGGCCGGCGAATGAAGTTCCTGATCGGCAAGCCGGGCCTTGACGGTCATTCGAACGGGGCAGAGCAGATTGCCACCCGCGCCCGCGATTGCGGTATGGACATCGCCTACGACGGTATTCGCCTGACCCCCGATGAATTGGTCCGGGTCGCCATCGATCAGGATGTTCACGTGATCGGGCTTTCGGTCCTTTCCGGCTCTCACATTCCCCTCATCGAAAGCTTCATGAAAAGATTGAACGCGGCCGGCCTTGGTCATATTCCGGTTATTGCCGGCGGCATCATTCCTGATGATGACGCGCGCAGATTGCAGTCAATGGGCGTGGCTCGCGTTTATACACCCAAGGATTTTCTGCTGAACACGATCATGGAAGATATCGTAACGCTGGTGGATAGCCAGAGTATCGCGGCGCAATAATTGCTTTTATGTTGATTTCGTAATTCAGATCGGTCAAAGGCTGGTCAGGTGTCGTTTGAATCAGTCGCACGACATTGATTGAAGGAGAAATCAATGAGAGCCGAATTGAAGACCATGTCCCGCAAGGAACTTGAAAAACTGCGGAAGGATGTGGAAGTTGCGCTGGAAAAGGTTGAATCACGGGAAATGAAGCTGGCCCATGATGCGGCTGCAAAGGCGGCAGCCGATTACGGTTTCTCTCTGGACGAATTGAACAACATGCCGGCGGCGGTGAAACGCAGCGGCAAGTCCGGCAAATCGATGTCGGCGCCGAAGTATCGCAACCCCGCGGACGAAACCCAGACCTGGACCGGCAAGGGCCGTCAGCCGGAATGGTACAAGGCCGCGATGGCCGAAGGCACCGACCCGCA
Organism: Loktanella atrilutea; assembly: GCF_900128995.1. Lineage (GTDB taxonomy): Bacteria > Pseudomonadota > Alphaproteobacteria > Rhodobacterales > Rhodobacteraceae > Loktanella > Loktanella atrilutea. The sequence continues at coordinate 402,827 of NZ_FQUE01000002.1, forward strand.
GACGCTGGAAATCTGACGCTAGCGCTGAAGCCTGCGCAGGTCGTCGTAGGTATAGATATCGAAGATGCGGCCCTCGGCCCCCTTGCGGAACAGGGGGGCCGCAGGCAGGCAACCTTCGCCGCAGATCTGTCGTGTCACCTTCTGCCGCCCGTCGATGTACCAGAACCGTCCACCCGGCGTCGCGACATAGCCGTTCAGATAGAACGCACTGTCGCTTTCAAGGTCGATGGTACTTGGCATTTCATTGAAATACCCCTCATCGAAATCACCGTGCGTGTGGTAGGACGCAACGACCGCCAGCCCTGCCGGAAAGGGAGCGGCGCAACTGGCCCTGTCACCGGGCACCGGGTCCGACGCGACCAGACCCCCGTTGCGGTCGAGCGCGAGGTATCCGCAGTATTCGCGCATCTTCTGGAATGACAGCGGCTGCAGCGCGGTCAACACCTTTCGGGCCAAGGCCAGCTCTGCCGCATCCTGCGCGCCGACGGGGTTGGCCATGACAAGCAGCAACAGACCCATGACGCGCAGCATGGCTTTCCTTTCGCACCGAATTCCAGCAATAGTCCTGCCAAACGAAGAGGAAACCAACACATGACCGTTCATATTGGCGCCAAGCCCGGCGATATCGCAGAAACCGTATTGATGCCTGGCGATCCCTATCGCGCGAAATGGGCCGCCGAGACCTTTCTGACCGACGCCGTCTGCATCAACGAAGTCCGCGGCATGCTGGGTTATACCGGCACCTGGAACGGCAACCGCGTCACGATCCAGGGGTCCGGCATGGGCATGCCGTCGATGTCGATCTATGCCAACGAACTGATCAAGGATTACGGCGCGCAGACGCTGATCCGCATCGGCAGCTGCGGCGCGATGCAGGACAAGACCAAGGTCCGCGACGTGGTGCTGGCGATGACCGCCTGTTCGTCGGGCACGCCGTCCGACACCATCTTTCGCGAGCTGAATTTCGCGCCCGTCTGCGATTTCGGCCTGCTGCAGGCGGCCCATGCAGCCGCCACGAAGCGCGGCACGCCCACGCATGTCGGCAGCATCTATTCGTCCGACACCTTTTATGCGGAACGCAATGATCTGACCGAGCAGATGATCCGCCACGGCGTCCTTGCAGTCGAGATGGAGGCGGCGGAGCTTTACATTCTCGCCGCGCGCTACCAGCGCCGGGCCCTCGCGGTGATGACCGTCAGCGATCACATCATCACCGGAGAGGCCCTGCCGTCGGATCAGCGCGAGCGGTCCTTCGGCGACATGGTCGAAATCGCGCTGGAAGCTGCATTCGCCTGAACACCGTGAGAGCGGTCGTAAGCATTGAGGGGCGGCTCCGGCCACGGGGCCGCCCGTTCTGCATCCAGCACCTCCATCGCGAGGGGGTGGCAAGTCGCGGTGTCAGAGGAATGTTCGGCACTGCAGTCGCCGCCCGGGCAGGCAGACAACACCGCCAGCAGGTCGATCTCTGCCAACAGGTCGAGGTGGTCGCCGGCCCTCACCGGGCTGGCCTTCATGAAATACTGGCCGGTGTCGGCGGTAAAGCCTGTGCACATGAAAACGTTGAGGACGTCGTGCACCAGCGGCTCCGCCTCGGTCAATGGCAGACCCGCGGCGGTGGAAAGCGCCCGGGTGAGGTTGGAGTGGCAGCAGTGGTGATAGTCGCCGCCGCCCAGCAGGCGGGCGGTATAGGGATCGCAGCGGGTCCCGATCACGTCGTGCACCCCGGCGCCGAAGCCATCTCGACCATACCAGGCCAGCGTATCACCCGTGATCGTCGCCATCGGACGCAGGTAGGGAAAGCAGGACCACAGCCGGTGACCTGTCGTGACATGGGTGCCATGAAGCGCACGGGTCTTGCCCGAATAGAACTTCTCGGACAGGTCGTGGGCATTGAAGAGGTTCAGGTCGCCGACCTGCGGGCCATCGGGGCAGTGGATGCGCAGCACCTGCCCTGCCGCCACCCGGATCGCCGCAGCGTTGCGCGGCGGCACGGTGATGTAAGCGACGCGCTTGGTCGCGGCTCGGGCCCGGTCGAAGGTTGCGGGATTGGGGACCGGCAGGGTGTCCGTCGGGTAACAGATGACAGGCGCCACGGCGCGGCGGCGATCGGCGTCACTAGGAGGCTGCGGTGTGATCATGTAGGAAGACAATGCCGAAGCGAAGCCCGGCGCAACCCCCTTTTACGGTATGGCCCGCGCGCACCGGAGGCCTGCCAGCACCATCGGATCACCCCCATGTTGAAGCGTGTCAGTCTTATCCTTTTTGCAACCGGCCTGTCCGCCTGTGGATCGTCCTCCGGGACCGGGCCGTTCGGCCGGCCGGACATCAAGCCGCCCGCGTTTTCCGCCACGGCCGGAAACCTTGCCATCGCGGGCGGTGGAGGCATCAGGTTCAGCAATCGCATCGATCCGAAGGGCGGCAACCTCTACGACGCCGAGGTTCTGCCGGGCACGCCGGCACCGGTTCCTGCCCCCACCAGCGGCAGCGCGCGGATGACAGGGCCTTTTGCCCTGCGGCATGTGACGGACCTGCGCCTGACCGATAAGACCTATTCCGGCAAGGTGAAGAACGTCTCCGGCACCATCACGCTGAACGCCGACTTTGGGGCCGGTACCCTGCGCGGTGCTGGCGACGGGTTGACGGTCGATGGGCGGCTGAAGGGTGACACGCTGAGCGGGACGGCAAGCTATGGTGGCGTGCGGGGCAAGCTCGATGGCTTCGCCGGTGCCACGAACGCCATCGGCATCTTCGAAGGCAAGGCACCAGACTCTTCGATCGCCGGTGGTTTCGTCGTCGCCGAATAAGAAAAGGGTCCGTCATCCTGCGGTGACGGACCCTGCCGATTTTGCTGGCTAACTGGTATCGCCTAGACGATCCGTTCGACCATCATGTGCTTGATCTCGGCGATGGCCTTCGACGGGTTCAGTCCCTTGGGGCAGGTCTTGGCGCAGTTCATGATCGTATGGCACCGGTAGAGCTTGAACGGATCCTCGAGATCATCGAGCCGCTCGCCCGTCGCTTCGTCCCGGCTGTCCACGATCCAGCGGTGGGCGGCCAACAGTGCGGCCGGGCCGAGGAACCTATCGGAATTCCACCAGTAGGACGGGCAGGATGTCGAGCAGCAGGCGCACATGATGCACTCGTAGCGGCCGTCCAGCTTTGCACGGTCCTCGACGGACTGCTTCCACTCCTTGGCGGGCGGGTTCGTCTTGGTTTCCAGCCACGGCATGATGCTGGCATGCTGGGCGTAGAAGTGGGTGAGGTCCGGGATCAGATCCTTGACCACCGGCATGTGCGGCAGCGGGTAGATCTTGATGTCGCCCTTCGCCTCGTCGAGGCCCGAGATGCAGGCCAGGGTATTCACGCCGTCGATGTTCATGGCGCAGGACCCGCAGATTCCCTCGCGGCAGGACCGGCGGAAGGTCAGGGTCGGGTCGATGTCGGTCTTGATCTTGATGAGTGCGTCGAGGACCATGGGTCCACAGGTGTCCAGATCGACGTGGTAGGTGTCCAGCCGCGGGTTCTTGCCGTCGTCGGGGTTCCAGCGATAGACCTGCACCTTCTTGGTGTTCTTCGCCCCTTCGGGCTTGGGCCAGGTCTTGCCCGTCACCATCCGGCTGTTCTTGGGTAGGGTGAATTCAACCATGTCTCAGGCTCCTCTTGCTCGGCCTTACCCTTGGAGGGCAGGCGAATAGGGTATCATGGGCGCCGCACCCGATAGGCGGGAGAAGCATTGCGCATATACGGTCGCGGGATCCTTGCCGCGCAGGAAATCGGTGGTCAGGTCAATCTCGAGCCGAGACCGTACGCCGCGACCGGTGCCAACACCGATGGCGGCCTCTCCGGTCGGACCGCGGGCGGCGCGCGCTTCCTGCGCGCAACGCGCCTCGACCTGAGCCTGCGTCGGCGGGATGCGGGGGCCACAGGCCGCCGTTCCCGCCAGCAGGACGATCAGGACGAGGCCACGCATCAATAGACCCGCTTTTTCGGTGCGATCTTGGACATGTCGATCCCGCCCTGGTCCTGCGTCGTCAGCGGATCCATGTGGACCGGACGATACGTCAGATCGACCTTGGACCCGGTGACGACGGCCAGAGAGTGCTTGCGCCAGTCGGTGTCGTTGCGGTCCGGATAATCCTCGTGCGCATGGGCTCCGCGGGATTCCTTCCGGGCCTCTGCCGACACGATGGTGGCCAGCGCGTTCGGCATCAGGTTCGTCAGTTCCAGCGTTTCCATCAGGTCCGAGTTCCAGACGAGGCTGCGGTCCGTGACCTTCAGGTCGTCCAGCTTGGCTGCAATCTTTGTCATCGCCTCCACGCCCTCTGCCAGCGTCTTGTCGGTGCGGAAGACGGCAGCGTCGGCCTGCATCGCTTCCTGCATTTCCAGACGCAGGGCAGCCGTCGGCGTGCCGCCGTTGGCGTTGCGCAGCTTGTCGAAGCGATCAAAGGCCGCATCCACCGAGGCCTGATTCAGCGGCGCATTCTCGGTGTTCGGGTCGACGATCTCGCCCGCCTTGATCGCGGCGGCGCGGCCGAAGACCACGAGGTCGATCAAGGAGTTCGACCCGAGGCGGTTCGCCCCGTGGACGGAAGCGCAGCCCGCCTCGCCCACGGCCATGAGACCGGGGACGATGGCATCGGGATTCTCGTCGGTCGGATTCAGCACCTCGCCCCAGTAGTTCGTGGGGATGCCGCCCATATTGTAGTGGACGGTCGGCTGCACCGGGATCGGTTCCTTGGTCAGGTCCACACCGGCAAAGATACGGGCCGATTCGGTGATGCCGGGCAGGCGCAGGTCCAGCGTTTCCGGCGGCAGGTGGTTCAGGTTCAGGTGGATGTGGTCCTTCTTGGGGCCCACACCGCGGCCTTCGCGGATTTCCATCGTCATGCAGCGGCTGACCACGTCACGCGACGCGAGGTCCTTGTAGGTCGGCGCGTAGCGTTCCATGAACCGCTCGCCTTCGGAGTTCGTGAGGTAGCCCCCCTCGCCACGCGCGCCTTCGGTGATGAGGCAGCCGGCACCGTAGATGCCGGTCGGGTGGAACTGCACGAATTCCATGTCCTGCAGCTTCAGCCCCTGCCGCGCGACCATGCCGCCGCCGTCGCCGGTGCAGGTATGGGCCGAGGTGGCGCTGAAATAGGCGCGGCCGTAGCCGCCCGTCGCCAGCACGACCATCTTGGCGTTGAAGACATGCATGGTGCCATCGTCGAGCTTCCACGCCACGACGCCCTGGCACTGGCCGTCCTCGGACATGATCAGGTCGATGGCGAAGTATTCGATGTAGAACTCGGCCTTCTGCTTCAGGCTCTGGCCGTAGAGCGTGTGCAGGATCGCGTGGCCGGTGCGGTCGGCGGCGGCGCAGGTGCGCTGCACGGGCGGGCCTTCACCGAATTCCGTGGTGTGGCCACCGAAGGGGCGCTGGTAGATCTTGCCCTCTTCGGTGCGCGAAAACGGCACGCCGTAGTGCTCCAGCTCGTAGACGGCCTTGGGTGCTTCCCGCGCGAGGTATTCCATCGCGTCGGTATCGCCCAGCCAGTCGGACCCCTTCACCGTGTCATACATGTGCCACTGCCAGTGGTCGGGACCCATGTTCGACAGGCTTGCCGCGATGCCGCCCTGCGCCGCGACGGTGTGCGACCGGGTCGGGAAGACCTTGGTGATGCAGGCGGTCTTCAGCCCTTGTTCGGCCAGACCCAGCGTCGCGCGCAGGCCGGACCCGCCGGCGCCCACGACGATCGCGTCATAGGTGTGGGTTTCGTATTCGTAAGCAGCCATCGGTCAACTCCGGCAAATCAAAGGGCAAGGCGCGCGACGGCAAGGATGCCGGCGGCCATGGCGGTATAGGACAGGCAGATCATGCCGATCAGCAGGGCGCGTCCGGCGAAGCCGTGGACGTAGTCCTCGATCAGGGTCTGCACACCGCCACGGAAGTGGATGAAACCCACGGCGAATGTCAGCAGCGCCACGATGGACGGGAACGGGCGCTGATAATAGGCGACGACATCCTCGTAGGGGGCGCCGTAGATGCTGCCGAAGGTGAAGATGAAGCAGGGGATCAGGCCGACGAGGGCGACGGAGCTGATCATCATGTGCCAGTGGTGCAGCGTGCCGGACTTGGCGGAGCCCATGCCTGCGGCACGCTTGCGGTCGGTAAGATATGCCATGACGAACCCCTTACAGCACGATGACGGTGAAGATGGTCAGCAGGACCGCCGCGAGGACCATGGCCTGACCGAAGGTCTCTGACTTGTCGACCTCCAGCATATGACCGCTGTCCCAGATCAGGTGACGAATGCCGGCCAGCGTGTGATACCAGATCGCGGCGACCGACAGGAACATGACCAGATCGCCGAACCAGCTGGTAATGAAGCCATCGGCGCGGGCAAATGCCTCTGGACCCGTCGCCGCGGCGATGAACCACCAGACGATCAGAAGGGCCGCGACGATCAATGCATTGCCGGTGATCCGGGTAAAGATCGAAGTGCCGGAGGTCCACTGCGGGCGGTAGATCGAAAGATGCGGCGAAAGCGGGCGATTGCCCCGGTTTACATCGGCCATGTCGGCTCCCTTTGGCTATCGCAGCCCGCGTCCGGGCGCGCAATTGTCGTCGTTCTGCACCATCACGCCACGGAAGTCACGCACGGCGACCCTGATAATCCGCGCGATTTCGCCGCGCCGGTCAGGTTTTTACCCGTTGTGATCACAGAAATCGGGGCTGTGATCACGGGTCTTAGACAGGCATCAGCGCCCAGTAATCCAGGTCGAGGAGAATATTAGGTAAATACTTGGCATCTGCATCTCGCACCGGACCGACATCGCCCTTTGTCGCGACCAGCCGCAGGCGGATCGCGCCGACGCCGGGGGCGTCCGTTTCAGCGATGTCCAGCACTTCGGACCATGCCCTGATCGTATCGCCGGCAAAGCAGGGATTGGCGTGCGCCCCGCCGTTCAGGGCCACGATCATCTGCGCGTTCGCGAGGCCATTGAACGACAGGGCACGCGCAAGGCTGATGACGTGTCCACCGTAGATCAGGCGCTTGCCATCGGGGCGCAGGGTCGCATCGAAATGGACCTTGGCGGTGTTCTGCCAAAGGCGGGCGGCCAGCATGTGCTCCGCCTCCTCGATCGTCACGCCGTCGACGTGATCGATGATCTCGCCCACGGCATAGTCGCTCAGGCGATGCGGCTCGCCCGCAAGTGCAAAGTCGTAGTTGGAAAAGTCGAGGCCGTGCGGGATGACGAGATCGGCGGCTGCGACACTGTCTGCAAGCTCTGGCACGACCATCGCCGGTGCCGCCCCGTCACCGCGCTTGCGCACCATGACCCAACGGACGAATGTCAGCTGCACCTCGCCGTGCTGGTTGCGCCCGGTCGTGCGGACCCAGACGACACCGCTTTGCCCGTTGGAGTTCTGCTTGAGGCCAATCACCTCTGACGTGGCGGTAATCGTGTCGCCGGGCCAGAGGGGGGTGATCCAGCGCCCCTCTGCATAGCCCAGATTGGCGATGGCATTCAGCGAGATGTCGGGGACAGACTTGCCGAAGACCGTGTGGAACGTGACCAGATCATCGAGCGGACTGAACGGCAGGCCGCAGGACTGGGCAAAGGTATCGGCGGAATGCAGCGCGTGCCGTGCGTGATAGAGCGCATGGTAAAGCGCGCGTTCACCCATCTTGATTGTGCGCGGAACGGCATGAGCGATGATTTCACCCACGGCGTAGTCCTCGAAGAACCGCCCCGGGTTCGTCTTGGTCATTGCTGCCCGAGCTTCATGTCGGGGCTGTATTCGACCGTGATATCCTTCGTCACGGCCTGACCACAGCGCATGACGCCGTTGGCCTGATCGAAGGCATAGGTCGGTGTGCCATAAAGCTCCCACCCCTTGGACAGGGCGTCAGAGACCTTGTGGCAGAAGGCGGAGGTGTCATCCTCGGTCAGCAGACGGTAGATCTTGGGCATGGTTTATCCGAACGGGTTGTAGCCAAGGGCGGTGTGGATGCCGGCCACGACGGCGAAGACGACCAGCGTGGCCACGGCAGCGATGATTTCCGACTTGATCGGTGGGGCGTGGTAGGCGCCGCGCGGGCCGGCGGCTCGGTTCAGCACAGCGATCTCTGCAAGCGCCCAGACCAGCATGCCGCCGAACAGCAGGAACGATGGCGTGTCCCCATTCACCAGAAGGTGCGCGACGGCCCAGACCGCCACGGCCGTCAGTTGCGGATTGCGGATTACCTTCGTGACGCGGGTGCCTTTGCCGGAAGCGGCGAAGAGATAGAAGGCGAAGAGCACGAGAAGGTTGTTTATGCCGGTCATGGCCGGTGTCCGGCCCCAGTAGACGGCGCCATCGGCACTGCGGTAGCCGACCACCATCAGGATAATCGCAAGGACAGAGGCCACGGCGACGACCAGCTTGCCCTTGTCCCCCATGGCGGCGCGGCTGTCCGGCGCGATCCGCTTCCAGAAGTGCGACCCCGCCCAGAGGATCAGGCCGAGAAGGATGAGTATCATGTGCGCTCCAGTGCGGCGATGGCGTCTGCTTTGGCCAGCGTGGCCCGCGCCGTGACGATATGCAAGTTCTCGACGATGCGACCATCGACGACGGCGACCCCCTGCCCGTCGCGTGCCGCTCTGTCGAAGGCGGCGATCTGACGCCGCGCAAGGTCGATCTCTGTCGGGGTGGCGCCAAAGACCGCGTTCGCGATCTCGATCTGCGCAGGGTGGATCAGGGACTTGCCGTCGAACCCCATGTCGCGGCCGTCACTGCATTCGGCACGAAGCCCTTCGTCATCCTGATAGGCGTTAAAGACACCGTCGATAGCCGGAATCCCCGCGGCACGCGCGGCAAGGAGGCAATGCTGCAAGGCCGTCGTCAGTGCGCCGCGGGTCCGCGCCCCCAGATCATTGGCCAGATCGTTCGTTCCAATGACGACGCCGGCCAGTCGGCCATGGGACGCAATGGCCTGCGCATTCAGCACGCCTCGTGGCGTTTCCATCATCGCCCAAAGCGGCAGGTCCGGCACCAGTGCTGCGACGGCATCCAGATCGGCAGGGTCTGAAACCTTGGGCACGAGGACACCATCGCAATCCATGTCGGCCGCTGCACGGGCATCATCCTCGCCCCAAGCGGTATCCAACGCGTTGATCCGTACCAGCCGCAGGCGGGCACCGTATCCACCCTGCGCGAGCGCCTGCTGCAGGATCGATCTTGCAGACACCTTTGCGTCGGGGGTTACAGCATCCTCGAGATCGAAAAGGATCGCGTCGCAGGGCAGACCGCGGGCCTTGTCGAGTGCCCGAGGTTTCGACCCGGGTATATAGAGGGCTGATCGGACCGGACGGCTGTGCATGGCGGGATCTCGCGACAAATGTATGCACAGGTGGACCCGATCGGACTGTGGTGCACAACCCCCGAATTGCTGCGTTGCGGAAAGGCGAACCACTACGTTCGGTGGTGTCAGCGCACTCTTACGAACAGAGAACCATGTTGGATTACTCATATTGAAGGAAGGTTCACGATGCACCGCGCCCTACTCAGCCTTGTGATGTTTTCAAGCATTTTCCTGCTTTTCGCGGGCCGCAGCCTGGCTGCCGCCCGACCCTGTCTGCCGACACCGGAAATGGAGGCGGCATTGGAACGCAGCTTTCAAGAGTTCCCACTCGCCATTGCAATGATGCCGGACGGTTCATTGCTGACACTTTATGCATCTGCGCATGGGACCTGGACCATGACGCTGCAACGACCGGACGAGAGCGCCTGCATTGTCGTTGCCGGCGAGGACCTTAACTTGCTGCATCGCGGCGGACTTGTGCCGGAACGTGCCACCTGACCAGACGCGCAGGTTCCCGCCGATCGCACAAATATATAGCGCTGCGAGAAGGAAACCAATCGGTGCGATCGCGGTTATCATTCCATGGAAGGGCCTGGACTACCGGACCCAATATCCGAATGAGGATGAAGACAATGAAAAAGATTCTTGCAACGACCGCAATTGCTCTCGTCATGGCCAACGGTGCATTCGCCGAAAGCCACATGAATGCTGACGGCACGCCCAAGGACACCGCAACTTCGACCGACACGACTGCTGCACCGGCGGACGGTTCCACGTCAACCGATACGACTGCAGCGCCGGCCGATGGTGCTGAATCGACCGATACGACCGAAGCGCCGGCCGATGGTTCGATGTCCACCGACAGCGCAACCTCTACGGATACGACCACGGCACCCGCCGATGGCGCGGCGTCGACTGACAGCGCGACCTCGACCGACAGCACCATGGCGCCCGCCGACGGTACGGCCGCGACCGATGGTGCCGCCTCGACCGACGGCACGATGACGACCGACAGCGGCACGGCGCCGGCCGATTCCTCCACCGGTATGGCGACGGACAGCGCATCCAGCGCACCGTCCATGACCATGGACGGCTATGAAACGGTGATGAACGCCGATGTCACGACGGACGAACTGACCGGTACCAAGGTCTACGGTCCGGACGAGGACGAAGTGGGCGAGATCGGTGACCTCGTGGTCGGCGAAGAAGGCAAGATCACCGACGTCATCGTCGACGTGGGCGGCTTCCTGGGTCTGGGCGAAAAGCCCGTCTCGATCGCCTTCGACAGCGTCCAGATCATGAAACAGACCGATGGCGACGACATGCGCGCCTACGTTTCGATGACCGAAGATCAGCTGAAGGAACTGCCGAAGTACGAATCGCCGAACGACGCCGCTGCGATGGATGCCGCGACGACCGACAGCACCACCATGGACTCGACGGCGACCGACAGCTCCACGATGGAAGCAGCGCCTGCAGACGGCACCGCGACCGATGCAGCCCCTGCCGACGGCACAGCGCCCGCCGCCAACAACTAAGAGATCCTCTCGATCTCGTCGTCTGGGCCGCCCCTTCTGGGGCGGCCCTTTTCATGCCAGCGCCTGCCAGAGAAGCCGCCCACCTGTGGCCAGAAGCAGCAGATATGTCAGACCGAAGAAGACCCGGTCGGACACGAGATGATGCGCGCGAACGCCCAGCCAGGCCCCCAGCACTGCAAATGGGGCAAGCAGCACATCGGCCAGCAGGGTCTGCGTCGAAAAGATGCCGAGAAAGAGGTAGGGCAGGAACTTCATCAGGTTGATTGCCCAGAAGGACACGACCGTGGTCGCCTGATACGTCGTCTTGTCGATGCCCTGCCCCAGAAGGAACACCGCGACCGGCGGCCCGCCCGCATGGCTGACGAAGCTCGTGAAACCGGCCACCGTGCCGGTCAGCCACGCCCTGCCGCGCGAAAAGGAGAACCGTCCGACCCGGATCAGCCCCCGCGCCCGGCCCCATTGCCAGCCGACGAAGACGATGCAGATGACGCCGATCAGGACGCGCACCACGTCGGCATTCACCAGCGCATAGACAAGCGCGCCCAGCGCGGTCCCCGGCACTGCACCCACGATGATGCCGCGCGCCGAAGGTTCGTCCCAGCGACGCCAGTAGGGGCGCAGCGACACCGCATCGATGACCATCAGCAGCGGCAGCATGATCCCCAGCGCAGCCCCGGGCGGCACCGTCAGTGCAAGGATCGCAGAGGCGGCAAAGGCGGCGCCCGACCCGAACCCGGCCTTCGAGATGCCCGCGAACATGACCGCCGGGATAGCGAGGGCAAAGAATGTCCAGTCGAAGTCGATCATGTGCGGTCCCCTGCGATGTTCACACTGCCTAAATGCATGCCGTGCGAAACACCACGCCTGCGGGCCCGTGGCCGCACCACTTGCGCCCTTTGCCCCAAAGGACTAACCAGCGGGCCAAGTTCAACCCGCACTTTAGCAGGAGCCTTCCCATGGCCAGACCCAAGATTGCACTGATCGGCGCCGGACAGATCGGTGGCACGCTCGCCCACCTTGCCGCCGTCAAGGAACTCGGCGACGTCGTCCTTTTCGACATCTCCGAAGGCACGCCGCAGGGCAAGGCGCTGGACATCGCCGAATCGGGCCCTGCTGCCAAGTTCGACGGATCCTTCAAGGGCACCAACGATTATGCAGACATCGCCGGTGCCGATGTCTGCATCGTCACCGCTGGCGTTCCGCGCAAGCCGGGCATGAGCCGTGACGACCTGCTGGGCATCAACCTCAAGGTCATGAAATCCGTGGGCGAGGGCATTGCCGCCCATGCGCCCGATGCCTTCGTGATCTGCATTACCAACCCGCTCGACGCGATGGTCTGGGCGCTGCGCGAATTCTCGGGCCTGCCGCACAAGATGGTCTGCGGCATGGCGGGCGTGCTGGACAGCGCCCGTTTCCGCCATTTCCTTGCCGACGAGTTCAACGTATCCATGCGCGATGTAACGGCTTTCGTGTTGGGCGGTCACGGTGACACGATGGTCCCGCTGACGCGCTATTCCACCGTGGGCGGCATCCCCCTGCCCGATCTCGTGGACATGGGCTGGACGACGCAGGACAAACTCGACGCGATCGTCCAGCGCACGCGCGACGGCGGCGCCGAAATCGTGGGCCTGCTCAAGACCGGCTCCGCCTTCTATGCGCCCGCGACCTCGGCCATCGAGATGGCTGAAGCCTTCCTGAAGGACCAGAAGCGCCTGCTGCCCTGCGCCGCACACGTTGACGGCGCCTACGGCCTCGACGGGTTCTACGTCGGGGTGCCGACGATCATCGGCGCCGGCGGGATCGAGCGTGTCGTCGAAATCAAGATGGACAAGACCGAACAGGGCATGTTCGACAAGTCCGTGGATGCGGTGAAGGGCCTTGTCGCGGCCTGCAAGGATATCGACCCGTCCCTCGCCTGAACCTGACGGCTGGACGACGACATCGGGCACGCTGCAGTTCGCTGCAGCGTGCCTTTTTCATTCGAAGTGATAGGATGTAGCTGATCGACGCAATGGCATCGAACATCTGCCGGTCCGACTCTACGCGCCATTTGAACGGTGAGGTCTTCGCACCAGGTCGCGAGGGTTTCGTGAATCCCGCATTACCCCCGCTGAAAGGTACGGACATCGCCCTGCGGTTTTACATGATTGCTTAGAGAATCCCTGCCATACACGAGCCAATCCATTATGTGATCACACGCTTTGAGGCTGTGATCACAAATGTCGGAATTATAGGTTGGAACGGCCGCAAGCAGTTTTTTGTTAAATCACGATATGATTGGTAGGATCAAACCCAGACAGACAAGGGACCAGACATGAACATTCACGAATATCAGGCCAAGGCGCTTCTGCGGTCCTATGGCGCCCCCGTCAGCGATGGCCGTGCCGTGCTGAAGGCCGAGGACGCCAAGACAGCCGCGGGCGAGATGGACGGGCCGCTGTGGGTGGTCAAGGCGCAGATCCACGCCGGAGGCCGCGGCAAGGGCCACTTCAAGGAAGCCGACGCCGGTGAGAAGGGCGGCGTGCGCCTTGCCAAGTCGGTCGAGGAGGCCGCACAAGAAGCCAAGAAGATGCTGGGCCGCACGCTGATCACGCATCAGACCGGCCCCGCCGGCAAGGTCGTGAACCGCATCTACATCGAGGATGGCTCGGGCATCGAGACGGAGATGTATCTTGCCTTGCTGGTCGATCGTCAGACCAGCCGGATCAGCTTCGTCTGCTCGACCGAGGGCGGCATGGACATCGAGGAGGTCGCGGCCTCTACCCCCGACAAGATCCTGTCGTTCAGCGTCGATCCCGCCACCGGGTATCAGCCCTACCACGGCCGCCGCGTCGCCTTTGCGCTGGGTCTGACCGGCGGTCAGGTGAAGCAGTGCGTCACGCTGCTGGGCAACCTCTATCGCGCCTTCACCGAGAAGGACATGGAGATGCTGGAGATCAACCCGCTGATCGTGACCGACAAGGGCGATCTGAAGGTGCTGGACGCGAAGGTCAGCTTCGACGGCAACGCGATGTACCGTCATTCCGACATCGCGTCCCTGCGGGACGAGACGGAAGAAGATGCCAAGGAACTGGCCGCGTCCAAGTACGACCTGAACTATATCGCTCTGGACGGCGAGATCGGCTGCATGGTGAACGGCGCAGGCCTGGCCATGGCGACGATGGACATCATCAAGCTTTACGGGGCAGAGCCTGCCAACTTCCTCGACGTCGGCGGCGGCGCCACGAAGGAGAAGGTGACCGAAGCCTTCAAGATCATCACGTCGGACCCGAATGTGAAGGGCATTCTGGTCAACATCTTCGGCGGCATCATGCGCTGCGACGTCATCGCCGAAGGCGTGATTGCCGCGGTGAAGGAAGTCGGTCTGAAGGTGCCGCTGGTCGTCCGCCTCGAAGGGACGAACGTCGAAAAGGGCAAGGAGATCATCCGCAACTCCGGCCTCGACGTGATCGCGGCCGACGATCTGAAGGACGGCGCGCAAAAGATCGTGAAGGCGGTCAAGGGCTGACCAGACGGGGCTTCGGCCCTGCCCCCCCTGCATGTGGTGGATCGCTCCACCAAGGACATTCAATCTACGGAGGCCCGCATGGCCATTCTCGTCAACGAAAACACTCGCGTCATCTGTCAGGGCTTCACCGGCTCTCAGGGAACGTTCCACTCCGAACAGGCCATCGCCTACGGCACGCAGATGGTCGGCGGCGTCACGCCCGGCAAGGGTGGTCAGACGCACCTTGATCTGCCGGTGTTCGACAGCGTCCACGAGGCGAAGGCGAAGACAGAGGCAAATGCCTCTGTCATCTACGTTCCGCCCCCCTTCGCCGCCGATTCGATCCTCGAGGCGATCGACGCCGAGATGGAACTGATCATCTGCATCACCGAGGGTATTCCGGTGCTGGACATGATGAAGGTCAAGCGCGCGCTGGACGGGTCGAAATCGCGGCTGATCGGGCCGAACTGCCCCGGTGTCATCACCCCGGACGCCTGCAAGATCGGCATCATGCCCGGCCACATCCACAAGCGGGGCAGCGTCGGCGTCGTCTCCCGCTCCGGCACCCTGACCTATGAAGCAGTCAAGCAGACGACGGACAGCGGGCTGGGTCAGTCCACTGCCGTCGGCATCGGCGGCGACCCGATCAAGGGCAGCGAGCACATCGACATCCTCGAGATGTTTCTGGCCGACCCCGAGACGACCTCGATCATCATGATCGGCGAGATCGGCGGTTCGGCCGAGGAAGAGGCTGCGCAATTCCTCGCCGATGAACGCAAGGCGGGTCGCTGGAAGCCCACCGCCGGCTTCATCGCGGGTCGCACCGCCCCTCCGGGTCGTCGGATGGGCCATGCCGGTGCCATCGTGGCCGGCGGCAAGGGCGACGCGGAAAGCAAGATCGAGGCGATGAAGTCTGCCGGCATCATCGTCGCCGACAGCCCCGCCACGCTGGGCGAGGCGGTTCTTGCCGCCATCGACAAGAAGTGACTTGAGAGGTGGGCCGCAAAGGCCCACCTGTTCCCCGTGCGGCGGGCATGTAGCCCGCCCTGACCCACAGGTGTCCAGATGAACGACCATTCCCCCAACGACGTATTCCACGC
Organism: Loktanella atrilutea; assembly: GCF_900128995.1. Lineage (GTDB taxonomy): Bacteria > Pseudomonadota > Alphaproteobacteria > Rhodobacterales > Rhodobacteraceae > Loktanella > Loktanella atrilutea. Next base: position 418,281 of record NZ_FQUE01000002.1, read on the forward strand.
TTCCAGCTTCCTGCAGGGGCATAACGCCGATTACGTCGAACAGCTTTACGCGCGCTACGCGGACAATCCGCAGGCGGTGGACGAAAGCTGGCGGGATTTCTTCAAGTCATTGGGCGACGCGCCCGCCGATGCGAAGGCAGAGGCCGCAGGGCCGAGCTGGGGCCGGATGGACTGGCCGCCGGTGCCGAACGACGACCTGACGCAGGCTCTCGACGGACAATGGGCGCAGGAACCGGCGGCTGCGGCGAAGAAGATCGCCGCAAAGGCCGAGGAGAAGGGCGCGAGCCTGACCGAGGCTCAGGTCCGGGCCGCCGTGCTGGACAGCATCCGCGCACTGATGATCATCCGCGCCTACCGGATCCGGGGGCACCTGATCGCGGACCTCGACCCGCTGGGCATGCGGGAACAGACGAACCACCCGGAACTGGACCCCGCGAACTACGGCTTCACCAAGGCCGACATGGACCGCCCGATCTTCATCGACAACGTGCTTGGGTTGGAACTTGCCACGATGGCAGAGATCATGGCCATCGTGAAGCGGACCTACTGCGGCACCTTTGCGCTGCAGTACATGCACATTTCCAACCCCGAAGAAGCCGGCTGGCTGAAGGAGCGGATCGAAGGCTACGGCAAGGAGATCAGCTTTACCCAGAATGGCCGCAAGGCGATCCTGAACAAGCTTGTCGAGGCCGAAGGCTTCGAGAAGTTCCTGCACGTCAAGTACATGGGCACGAAGCGTTTCGGCCTCGACGGCGGTGAAAGCCTGATCCCCGCGATGGAGCAGGTCGTCAAGCGCGGCGGGCAACTGGGCATCGAGGAGATCGTCATCGGGATGCCGCACAGGGGCCGCCTGTCGGTGCTGGCCAATGTCATGCAGAAGCCCTACCGCGCGATCTTCAACGAATTTCAGGGCGGCAGCTTCAAGCCCGAGGATGTCGAAGGCTCTGGCGACGTGAAGTACCACCTCGGCGCGTCCAGCGACCGGGATTTCGACGGCAACACCGTCCACCTGTCGCTGACCGCGAACCCGTCGCACCTCGAGGCCGTGAACCCCGTCGTGCTGGGCAAGGTCCGCGCCAAGCAGGACCAGAAGCATGACAAGGACCGCACCAAGGTCATGGCGATCCTCCTGCACGGCGACGCCGCCTTTGCCGGTCAGGGCGTCGTGGCCGAAGGCTTCCAGCTCTCAGGCATCCGCGGGCACCGCACCGGCGGCACCATGCACATCGTGGTGAACAACCAGATCGGCTTCACCACCTCGCCGCATTTCTCGCGCACCTCGCCATACCCCACGGACATCGCCCTGATGGTCGAGGCGCCGATCTTTCACGTCAATGGCGATGATCCCGAGGCCGTGGTCCACGCCGCCCGCGTCGCGACCGAATTCCGTCAGAAATTCCACAAGGACGTCGTGCTCGACATCATCTGCTACCGCCGCTTCGGTCACAACGAAGGCGACGAGCCGATGTTCACCAACCCGGTGATGTACACCAAGATCAAGAAGCAGAAGACGACGCTGACGCTTTATACGGACCGGCTGGTCAAGGACGGCCTGATCCCGGAAGGCGAGATCGAGGACATGAAGGCCGCGTTCCAGTCCAAGCTGAACGAGGAGTTCGAGGCCGGCAAGACCTACAAGCCGAACAAGGCCGACTGGCTGGACGGTCGCTGGTCCCATCTGGACCGGGACAAGGACAACTATCAGCGCGGCGAAACCGCGATCAGCGCCGAAGCGATGGCCGACATCGGCCGCGCCCTGACGACGCCGCCCGAACATTTCGCGACCCATCGGACCATCGATCGCCTGCTGGACGCAAAGAAGCAGATGTTCGAGACCGGCGAAGGCTTCGACTGGGCAACCGGCGAAGCGCTGGCTTTCGGCTCGCTGGCACTCGAAGGCTACCCCGTCCGTCTGGCCGGTCAGGACAGCACGCGCGGCACCTTCAGTCAGCGTCATTCCGCACTGATCAACCAGAATACCGAGGAACGCTACTACCCGCTGAACCATATCCGCGACGGTCAGGCGCAGTATGAAGTCATCGACTCCATGCTGTCGGAATACGCGGTGCTGGGCTTCGAGTATGGCTACAGCCTCGCCGAACCCAACGCCCTGACCCTGTGGGAAGCGCAGTTCGGCGACTTCGCCAATGGCGCGCAGATCATGTTCGACCAGTTCATCAGCTCCGGCGAATCAAAGTGGCTGCGCATGTCGGGCCTCGTCTGCCTCCTGCCGCACGGCTACGAAGGTCAGGGGCCGGAACACTCCTCCGCCCGGCTGGAACGGTTCCTGACCATGTGCGGCAACGACAACTGGATCGTCGCCAACTGCACGACGCCTGCGAACTACTTTCACATCCTGCGCCGCCAGCTGCACCGCAGCTACCGCAAGCCGCTGATCCTGATGACGCCGAAATCGCTGCTGCGCCACAAGATGGCGGTCAGCGACGCCGCCGACTTCACCACCGGGTCGTCCTTCCACCGCGTCCTTTGGGACGATGCGGAAAAGGGTCATTCGGAAACGCAACTGGTCGCCGATGACAAGATCAAGCGTGTGGTGATGTGTTCCGGCAAGGTCTACTACGACCTGCTGGAGGAGCGTGACGCCCGCGGCATCACCGACACCTACATCCTGCGGTTCGAACAGTTCTATCCCTTCCCGGCACAATCCGCCGTGGCAGAGCTGGAACGGTTCAAGAATGCCGAGATGGTCTGGTGTCAGGAAGAGCCGAAGAATCAGGGGGCGTGGACCTTCATGGAGCCGAACCTTGAATGGTGCCTGACCCGGATCAAGGCGAAACACACCCGGCCCATCTACGCCGGTCGCGCGGCGGCGGCGTCCCCCGCGACGGGTCTGGCCAGCCAGCACAAAGCCCAGCAAGCCGCTCTTGTGGCCGAGGCCCTGAACATCGAAGGAAAAGACCAATGAGCACCGAAGTCCGCGTCCCCACTCTGGGCGAATCCGTTACCGAAGCGACCGTCGCAACCTGGTTCAAGAAGCCGGGCGACAGCGTCGCCGTGGACGAGATGCTCTGCGAACTCGAGACCGACAAGGTGACGGTGGAAGTCCCCTCGCCCGTCGCGGGCACGCTGAGCGAGATCGTCGCCGCCGAAGGCGACACGGTGGGCGTCGACGCCCTGCTGGCCCAGATCAGCGAAGGGGGTTCCGACAGCGCAAAGGCGGAGGCCCCGAAGGCTGACGCCAAGCCCGAGACATCCAATGCCGATCAGGCCGCCAAGGCCGAGGATGTGCCGACCGCCGCCGGCGAAGGCGCCCCCGCGTCCGGCGGCACCGACACGGTGAACGCCGGCCCGGAGGAGACCAAGCCCCGCGACCCGGAGGATGCACCCTCCGCCCAGAAGATGATGGCAGAGAAAGGCATCGACCGCGATGCCGTCACCGCCACCGGCAAGGACGGCCGCGTGATGAAGGAGGACGTGCTGAAGGCGCTGTCTCAGCCCAAGGCCGATGCACCCAAGGCCGCGGCGCGCCCCGCAACCGCCGCCGATCAGGCCGACCGCGAGGAACGGGTCAAGATGACCCGCCTGCGTCAGACCATCGCGAAGCGTCTGAAGGACAGCCAGAATACCGCCGCCATGCTCACGACCTACAACGAGGTCGACATGACGGAGATCATGGCCCTGCGGAACGAGTACAAGGACCTCTTCCTCAAGAAGCACGGGGTCAAGCTGGGCTTCATGTCCTTCTTCACCAAGGCCTGCATCCACGCCCTGCACGAAGTGCCGGAAGTGAACGCAGAGATTGACGGCACCGATGTCGTCTACAAGAACTACGTCAACATGGGCATCGCCGCCGGTACACCTACCGGTCTTGTCGTGCCGGTGCTGAAGGACGCCGACCGGATGTCCTTTGCCGGTATCGAGAAGGCGATCGCCGAGATGGGCAGCAAGGCCCGTGACGGCAAGCTGTCGATGGCCGACATGCAGGGCGGCACCTTCACCATCTCCAACGGTGGCGTCTATGGCTCGCTGATGTCCTCGCCAATCCTGAACCCCCCGCAATCCGGCATCCTCGGCATGCACAAGATCCAGGACCGCCCGATGGCGATCAACGGCAAGGTGGAGATCCGGCCGATGATGTATCTGGCGCTGTCCTACGATCACCGCATCGTCGACGGCAAGGGCGCCGTGACATTCCTCGTCCGCGTGAAGGAAGCGCTCGAGGATCCGCGTCGCCTGCTGATGGATCTCTGACGGAACCAACGGGTGCGGCGGGTCATTGGCCCGCCACACCCCAGCCAGAAAGGCCAAGCCATGCAACTGCTGACCCAGACCACCGTCGGTGACTTCGCCAGCTTCAAGTCCGCCTTCGATGCCGAGGCCGAGAAACGGATGAACGCCGGTCTGACGCTGATGCAGATGTGGCGCGACGCCGATGATGATGCGGGTGCCGTGCTCTGCCTGTTTGACGTCAACGACCGTTCCAAGGCAGAGGCTTGGCTGAACGCCGAAACCCAGACGGGCAGCGCCATGACCGGCCGCTTCCTGAAAACCGCCTGATCGGGACGCAATGACACCGGAACTGACCGCCCTGACCCTCGCCGGACTGTTGCAAGGCGTGCAATTCGCGCTCGTCTCCGTGCGCGCCAATATGGAGTTGCCAGCCGGCAAGACGATGGGCCCGCGCGATCCCGACCGGCTCGGGAAACCCATCGCCGAACAGGTCAGCCCGCGCACCGGTCGACTGTTCCGCGCCCTGAACAACCATTTCGAGGGGCTGATCCTCTTCACCCTTGCCGTGGTTGTCGTGACCCTGGGCGACAAGGGCACCGGCCTGACCGCCGCCTGTGCCTGGATCTACCTCATCGCGCGTGTCTTCTACGTGCCAGCCTACTTCTTCGGCCTGACGCCTTGGCGCTCGGTCATCTGGATCGTGGGATTTCTCGCGACCATGCTCATGCTCCTCTCTGCCCTCATCTGAACACGGAGGCCCAATATGGCCAGCTACGACGTCATCATCATCGGTTCCGGCCCCGGCGGCTATGTCTGCGCGATCCGCTGCGCGCAGCTAGGTCTGAAGGTCGCCTGCGTCGAAGGACGCGAGACGCTGGGCGGCACCTGCCTGAATGTCGGCTGCATCCCCTCCAAGGCCCTGCTGCACGCGACAGAAATGCTCCACGAGGCCGAACACAATTTCGCAGAAATGGGCCTGAAGGGCAAAAGCCCCTCCGTCGACTGGGCGCAGATGCTGGCCTACAAGGACAAGACCGTCGGCCAGAACACCGGCGGTATCGAATTCCTGTTCAAGAAGAACAAGGTCGACTGGCTGAAAGGCTGGGGGTCGATCCCCGAGAAGGGCCGCGTCAAGGTCGGTGACGAGGTCCACGAGGCGAAACACATCATCGTCGCCACCGGCTCCGAACCCTCGCCGCTCAAAGGCGTCGAGGTCGACGAAGAGACCGTGGTCACCTCCACGGGCGCGCTGAAGCTGAACAAGGTCCCGAAACAGATGGTCGTCATCGGCGCCGGTGTCATCGGGCTGGAGCTGGGGTCCGTCTATGCCCGCCTCGGGTCGGAGGTGACGGTCGTCGAATACCTCGACGCGATCACCCCCGGTCAGGACGCGGAAATCGCCCGCCAGTTCCAGAAAATGCTGACCAAGCAGGGCCTGAAGTTCGTTCTCGGTGCCGCCGTGCAGGGCGTCAGCGTCAAGAACAAGAAGGCGACCGTCAGCTACAAGATGCGCAAGGACGACGCAGAGGCCGAGATCACCGCCGATACCGTCCTGCTGGCAACCGGTCGCCGGCCCTACACCGACGGCCTCGGCCTCGATGCGCTCGGAATCGCCATGTCGGACCGTGGCCAGATCGAGGTGAACGACCGCTACAAGACCAGCGTCGACGGCATCTACGCCATCGGCGACGCGATCAAGGGCCCGATGCTGGCCCACAAGGCCGAGGACGAGGGCATGGCCATCGCCGAAATCCTGGCCGGCCAGCACGGCCACGTGAACTACGGCGTGATCCCCGGCGTGATCTACACCCACCCCGAGGTCGCCTCCGTCGGCGAAACCGAGGAGACGCTGAAAGAGGCGGGCCGTGCCTACAAGGTCGGCAAGTTCCCCTTCATGGGTAACGCACGCGCCAAGGCGAACTTTATGGGCGACGGCTTCGTCAAGATCCTTGCCGACAAGGAAACCGACCGCATCCTTGGCGCCCATATCATCGGCCCGATGGCGGGCGACCTGATTCACGAGATCTGCGTCGCCATGGAATTCGGTGCCGCGGCCGAGGATCTCGCCCGCACCTGCCACGCCCACCCGACCTATTCCGAAGCAGTACGCGAGGCGGCGCTCGCCTGCGGCGACGGCGCGATCCACGCCTGATCCAGACGACCGATCAGCCACCGTCCCGACCGGCACCCGTGGTGCAGGGCCGGACCGGTGGCCCCTCTGTCTGCGGTCATCGGCATCCCTGCCTGTCCCGCTCGGCAAGAAAAGCGCAACAGCATGAACAGCAGGTTAACACCGGTCCTCTCTGTCTTGGAAATATCCTCGGGGGGAGTCGCGGCACGCGACGGGGGGCAGACAGCCCCCCTCCGCCGCCCGCCCCGCACTCAGGCCTTCAGCAGCCGCAGCCCCTTCGTCACGTCGCCCCGCACCGCCAGCCGCAAGCCCGGCTCGTCCCCGGCCTTCAGCGCGGCAAGGATCAGCCGGTGGTGCATCGGCGGATCGGTGCGGTTCAGCCGCCCGTAAAGCGCCCGCATCGTCGGTCCCAGTTGCAGCCAGACCGTCTCGGTCATCGCCAGTATCGCCGGAGCCTGCGCCCGCAGATAGAGCGTGCGATGGAATTCCAGGTTCATGCGGATATAGCCGCTCGCATCGTGGCGCGCGACCATCTGGCTGACCCCATGGTTGATCGTCTCCAACCGCTCGATGAGCGCGAAATGCGCGCGCGGCAGGGCACGAGAGGCCAGTTCCGGCTCCAACAGCGCCCGCAACGTCGCCAGTTCCTCGATCCGGTCGTTCGACAGAAGCGGCGTGCTGATCCGCCCCGTGGCCGACAGCGACAGCGCACCTTCGGAAGCCAGCCGCCGCACGGCCTCCCGTGCCGGGGTCATCGAAACCTCGAAATCACGCGCGATGCCCCGCAGGGTCAGGGTCGTGCCCGGTTCCACCTGGCCGTGCAGGATACGCGTCCGCAGGGCGCGAAAGACCCGGTCGTGGGCGGCCCCCGGTGTCGCCGGGACGCGCGGCGGAATCATGACCGCGGGTCCTCAGGCATCGAACCGCGACCGATGCAGCTGGTCACCATGCTCGCGCAGCCAGAGACGATGCCCGGCGTAATCGGGGACGAGAGAGGCGACCACCGCCCAGAAAGCCGGTGAATGGTTCATTTCGACAAGATGCGCGACCTCGTGCGCGGCGACGTAGTCCAGCACCGGCGGCGGCGCCATGATCAGACGCCAGGAAAACATCAGCGCCCCGTCAGAGGTGCAGGACCCCCAGCGCGACCGCGTATCCCGAAGCGTCAGACGCGTATAGCGGCGTCCCACCTGTCCGGCATAGCGGTCACAGGCCACGGTCAGGGCATCGTGGGCCCGCGCGCGCATGAAGGCCTTCAGCGCAGCCCCGCCAGCGCCTCTGGCCAGATAGAGCGCCGCATCGTCCGCCCGCACGCCACGCCCCGCATGGCTGCGGATCGGCAGCAAGCGGCCCGCGAACATGATCTCGCCTCCCGCCGCGACAGTGGCCTGCGGGGTCACGTCGGCCAGATGTCCGCGCAGCCAGGCCTCGCGCTCTTGCAGAAAGGCAAGTGCCTCACGCTCCGGTGCGCGGGGCGGCATCGTCAGGGTCACCTTGCCGTCCAGCCGAGAGACCCGCAGGCTCAGCCGCCGGGCCTGTGCAGAGCGGCGCAGGTCCACCGCAATCGGGGGGTTGCCAATGATCAGATCGCGGCCCATATGAAACCCTTGTTTTGCCCGCGCCAAAGGTCTTTGACACCGCTCCTGTCTTATGGCAGGGGACGTCAGCCCGCCGCAAGGGCCGCACCGATATTCATGAAGGGGGTCACCCATGCCGAAAGAAGAATGGGGCACGAAGCGCCTGTGCCCGGAAACGGGCAAGCGGTTCTACGACATGAACAAGAACCCGGTCGTCAGCCCCTACACGGGCAATGTCGTCAACATCGAGACCTCGAAGACCCGCACCATGGTCGCCGATGCCGAAGACGCGCAGACCAAGAAGATGAAGGTCGCCGACGAGGAGGACGATCTGGTCCTCGACGACGAGGATGACGAGGACGAGGATGTCGATCTGGGCGATGATGTCCTGGAAGACGACGACGACGACACCGTCAGCCTCGACGATATCGCTGACGTCAGCAAAGGCGACGACGACTGAAAAAAGTTCAGTCCGGGGCGCGATTTCTTACTTGATCTCGCCTCGGACGCTGCATAGACAGCGCCACACGGACGACGCGGATCGCGTCACACGGTACGGGGCCTTAGCTCAGCTGGGAGAGCGCTTGCATGGCATGCAAGAGGTCAGGGGTTCGATCCCCCTAGGCTCCACCACCCACTTTTTCATTTCAAATTAATGCGCGCGTGCTTTGATCGCGCCATGATATCGATCATTTCTCAATCGTCGCTGAAACCGGACTCTCTGCCGAACGTTTGGGCAGCATCGGCCGGTGTGTCCCATCATCGTCCGCCCCACTCGTTTTTTCATAGGATCTCTTTCGCACTCGCAGCATCGTTTCGGTATCCGCATCCTGTTCAGGAGACTTCAGATGATTGAACTCGTATTTATGATCTGTCTGTCCACTGCGCCCGATGATTGCAGGACAGAACATCTCTTATTCGCGGACATGCCAGTGATGTCCTGCATGACCGGCGCGCCGGGCCAACTGGCGATGTGGTCTGCTGACCATCCCGACTGGCGGATCAAGCGGTGGAGCTGTGTCAGGCCGGATCCCAGCAGTTCTCGGATCTGATGCAAGCGGCGCGGCTGTTGTGGTTGTCAAAAAATGATCTGCCGCTCTTCGCCCCTCCACATCTTGTCAGCCTGCTGCGACATATTGATCCGATACTGAACTGACGCAGCCTTTTCCGGTATTGCGGTGACTTTGCCAGACCCCTGACCTTGTCATGCATGGTAAGTGAACATACCATGAACAACATGACACAGACATTGCAGCAAAAACTCGCTATCCTGTCGGACGCCGCCCGTTACGACGCATCTTGCACATCGAGTGGCACAACCCGGCGCGACAGCCGGGATGGCAAGGGGCTGGGCAGCACCGAAGGAGCCGGAATCTGTCATGCCTACGCCCCCGATGGGCGGTGCATCAGCCTGCTCAAGATTTTGATGACGAACTTCTGCATCTACGATTGCGCCTATTGCGTGAACCGGGTGTCATCGAATGTGACGCGGGCCCGGTTCAGCGTGGACGAAGTCGTCAGCCTGACGCTGGAATTCTACCGGCGCAATTATATCGAAGGGCTGTTCCTGTCCTCCGGCGTGATCCGAAATCCCGATGACACGATGGCCGACATGGTGCGCATCGCCAAGCGCCTGCGCACGGTCGAGAACTTTCGCGGCTACATTCACCTCAAGACGATTCCCGACGCGGCGCCAGAAATCATCGCCGAGGCGGGACTTTATGCCGACCGCCTGTCGATCAACGTCGAACTGCCGACAGACCGCAGCGTGCAAGCCTTCGCCCCCGAAAAAAACCCCGCGACGATCCGTGCAGCGATGGGGGACGTACGCGCCTCTCGCGATGCATCCAAGGAAAAGAGCCACACCGGCAAGCGCCCACCGAAGTTTGCGCCGGCCGGACAGTCGACCCAGATGATCGTGGGCGCCGATGGTGCGACGGACGCGACCATCCTGACCCGGTCGACATCGCTTTACGACGATTACAAGTTGCGGCGCGTCTACTACTCCGCTTTCTCGCCCATCCCTGACAGCACGGCCAAGCTCCCCTTGATCAAGCCGCCGCTGATGCGGGAACACCGGCTGTATCAGGCCGATTGGCTGATGAGGTTCTACGGTTTCGGGGTCGAGGAGATCACGGCCGGCGCACAGGACGGTAACCTCGATCTGGAGATCGATCCAAAGCTCGCGTGGGCCCTGCAGAACCGTCACAGGTTCCCGCTGGACGTCAACAAGGCAGGGCGCGACATGCTTCTGCGGGTACCGGGGTTCGGTACGAAAACGGTGAACCGCATCCTGACGACACGCCGTTACCGGACCCTGCGATACGACGATCTTCTGCGCCTTGGCGCAAGCCTGAAGAAGGCCCGCGCCTTCGTGACGGCGCTGGACTGGACGCCAGGCAACCTGACCGACAGCATCGATCTGCGCGCGCGCTTCGCGCCGCCGCCGGAACAGCTGACACTTTTCTGATGATCGGCGTGCCCCTGCCCCGGATCGGCACATGGGAGGCCTGGCGCGATGCCGCGCGCGGGCTTCTGTCAGCGCGTGTCCCGCCGGAGGATATCCTCTGGAACTGGGACAACACAGCTACCGAGCTGTTCGAAACAGACATCCCACCACCGACGACCCGGCAGGCGATCAAGGTTCCGGCGGATTTCGTCGCCATGGCGCAGTGGGTCGTGTGGCACAAGGATCCGCAGCGTTTTGCCCGTCTTTATGCGTTGCTGTGGCGGTTACGGCTGGACAAGGGCGCGATGGCAGACCGCGCCGACCCGGAACTGGCGCGCCTGCGGCAGATGGAAAAGGCGGTACACCGCTGCAAGCACAAGATGCGTGCTTTCGTGCGGTTTCGCGATCTGCGCAGCGACGGTCCGCGCCGCAGCTTCGCCGCCTGGTTCGAGCCGACGCATCATACGGTGGAACCGAACGCACCGTTCTTTGCCCGCCGGTTCGCCGACATGGACTGGATGATCGTGACGCCGGACGTCACGGCAAAGTTCAGCAGTGGAACGCTGTCGTTCCACGAGGGGCGCGAAAGGCCTGATCTGCCGGACGACGCGGCAGAGGCGCTGTGGGGCACCTATTTCCAGAACATCTTCAATCCGGCGCGGCTGAAGGTCTCTGCCATGACGTCCGAGATGCCGAAGAAATACTGGAAGAACCTGCCGGAGGCGCAATACATTCCCGACATGATCGCACAAGCCGAGACGCGCGTGCGCGAGATGGCAGAGACCGCCCCGACGCTGGAGCCCGCCCGCGTCGCGCGTATCCACGCCCAATTGCAGGAGGCGCCGCAGCCGGCCTCTTGGAACCTGCTGACTGCCGGTCTGGCCGGTTGCACCCGCTGCCCGCTGCACGGTCCTGCAACGCAGGTCGTCCCCGGTGCCGGCCCTCATGACGCCGCGCTGATGATCGTGGGCGAACAGCCCGGCGATCAGGAGGATCTGGCCGGCACCCCCTTCGTCGGTCCAGCCGGGCAACTCTTCGATCAACTGGCCGCCCGCGCCGGGCTCGACCGCAAGGCGGCTTATGTGACGAACGCGGTCAAGCATTTCAAATTCAAGGAAGGCGCCAAACGCCGCCTGCATGTCAATCCGAACACTTCGGAAGTGAGTCACTGCAAGTTCTGGCTCGACACGGAGCGCACGCTGCTGCGCCCAAAGCTGACGCTTGCCCTTGGCGGTACGGCGATGGGCGCACTGACCGGCGACGCCAAGGCCGTGATGAAGCGGCGCGGCAGCATCGAGGACACGCCCCATGGCCCTGTCCTCATCACGCTCCACCCCAGCGCACTATTGCGGATGCCGCCCGCCGCCCGGCCAGAGGCGGAGGCCGCCATGGTGTCTGACCTGCAACTGGCGGTGCGGACACTGGCGTCCCTTGCCCCTCCGATGGATCAGCGTCAGGCAAGGGGGTGATTGGGCCGCGCCTTGCACAGGATCAAGCCGCCGGGTCGACCGGCTGCATTTTTGCGGTTCCGTGACCGACCCACCCGTCCTAATCTTGACCGATGGCAAAGGACCAATCTTCGACAGAACTGGCGCAAAGCCGCACCGACTGGGCCGAAGCCCGGACCGACTGGGCCGAGGATCGCACGATCATGGCCAACGAACGAACCTTCGCCGCGTGGATTCGCACCGGACTGGCCTGCATCGTGATCGCATTGGGCCTGCAGGCCGTGTTCGGATCGATCGAACCGAAGGGTCTGGGCAAGGCTGTGGCAACAGTCTTTCTGGCCGCCGCCATCGGCGTGTTCTGGTCGGCGCGCAATCGCGCCAAGGCAACGCTGACCCGGTTGCACAGCCGCGATTGCATGCCGCAATCGACAAAGTCCTATACCATTCTGGCAAGCGCGCTTTCGCTGGCGACGCTGCTGACGGGCGTGGTCCTCTGGTTGCTCTGACGGTCGCGCAGGCCTAGATTGCCGCAACCCACCCGATCGGAACGCAACGCCCCATGTCTGACAAACCCGCCTATCAGGTCCTCGCTCGGAAATACCGTCCGGAAACCTTCGCCGATCTTGTCGGACAGGACGCGATGGTGCGCACGCTGAAGAACGCCTTTGCCGCCGACCGCATCGCGCAGGCCTTCATCATGACCGGGATCCGCGGCACCGGAAAGACGACGACCGCCCGGATCATCGCCAAGGGCATGAACTGCATCGGCCCCGACGGACAGGGTGGCCCCACGACCGAACCCTGTGGCGTCTGCGAACACTGCGTCGCCATCATGGAAGGCCGCCACGTCGATGTGATGGAGATGGACGCGGCGTCCAACACCGGCGTGCAGAATATCCGCGACGCGATCATCGAAACCGTCAGCTATCGCGCCGTGTCAGCGCGCTACAAGATCTTCATCATCGACGAAGTTCACATGCTGTCGAAAAGCGCCTTCAATGCGCTGCTCAAGACGCTGGAAGAGCCTCCCGCTCATGTAAAATTCATCTTTGCCACGACCGAGATCAGGCAGGTCCCCGTCACCGTCCTGTCCCGGTGCCAGCGCTTCGACCTGCGCCGGATCGAACCCGAGGTGATGATCGGCCTGCTGACCCGCATTGCCAAGGCCGAGCAGGCGGAGATCAGTGCCGATGCGCTGGCGCTCATCACCCGCGCCGCCGAAGGGTCGGCCCGCGATGCCACGTCCCTGCTGGATCAGGCCATCAGTCACGGCGCGGGCGAGACGACGGCGGATCAGGTCCGGGCGATGCTGGGCCTTGCCGACCGGGGTCGCGTGCTCGACCTCTTCGACATGATCCTGCGGGGCGAAGCGGCAGAGGCGCTGACCGAGCTTTCGACCCAATATGCCGACGGCGCCGATCCCATGGCGATCCTGCGTGATCTGGCAGAGGTCACCCATTGGGTCAGCGTCATCAAGATCACGCCCGATGCGGCCGAAGACCCCACCATCGGCCCCGACGAACGCACCCGTGGCCTGTCGATGGCGCGGGCCCTACCGATGCGGGTGCTGACCCGCATGTGGCAGATGCTGCTGAAGGCGCTGGAAGAGGTGGCGGCCTCGCCCAATGCCATGATGGCAGCGGAAATGGCCGTGATCCGCCTGACCCACGTGGCCGATCTGCCCACGCCGGAGGATCTGGTCCGCAAGCTGAAGGACGCCACGCCGCCGCCGCCCTCCGTCAGTGGAAACGGCGCCCGCATGGCCCCCGCCGCAGGTGCCACGCAGGCGATCTCTCGCACGCCGGCCCCCACGCATGGCGGCCCCTCCGGTCCGTCCGCCTCTACGGCGCCCCAGCTCGCGACCGAGGCGCTGCACCACTACGCCCGGTTCGAGGACGTCGTCGGCCTCATCCGCGCCCACCGCGACGTGAAGCTGCTGGTCGAGGTCGAAACGGGCCTGCGCCTCGTCAGCTACCAGCCCGGTCGGATCGAGGTGCATCCCACGCCGAACGCCGCGTCTGACCTGACACAGCGCCTCGGCGCGCGGCTGCAGGCGTGGACCGGCAACCGCTGGGCCGTCATTGTCAGCAACGAAGAAGGCCAACCGACGATCGCCGAGGTCCGGGATGCTGCCGCGTCTGCCCTCCAGCAGCTAGCCACGGCGCATCCTTTGGTGCAGGCCGTGCTGGCGCAGTTTCCAAAGGCCCGCATCACCGACATCCGCACCGAGGCGGACCGCGCACAAGAGGCTGCGAGCGATGCGCTGGCCGAGGTCGAGGACGAATGGGATCCGTTCGAGGACGGCTGACACCCTTGTTCCGCACCTGCCCCATACGTATCTGAAGACAAAGCACAGCAACGGAGACGACACGATGTTCAAAGGTTTGGGCGGTCTGGGCGATATGGCCAAGATGATGAAATCCGCGCAGGACATGCAGGCCAAGATGGCCGAGATGCAGGATAATCTCGATACGATCACCGTCACCGGAGAGGCGGGCGCGGGTCTGGTCAAGGCCACCGCCACCGCCAAGGGCGAACTGACCGGCCTCGACATCGATCCCAGCATCTTCAACGGGTCCGACAAGGAGGTGGTCGAAGATCTGATCCTCGCCGCCATCAAGGATGCCCAATCCCGCGCCTCTGACCGGGCGCAGGAGGAGATGGGCAAGATCGCCGAAAGCCTCGGCCTGCCGCCGGGCATGAAGATGCCGTTCTAGGGATCGGTCCCCTGTTTACCTGGCAAGATAAACTCCCCCCGGAGGGTCCGGCGCCGGTCATGTCCCATGACCGATGACACGGAGGCGCTGAACGACCTGATTGCCCTGATGGCGAAGCTGCCGGGCCTTGGCCCCCGATCGGCGCGGCGCGCGGTCCTGCACCTGATCAAGAAGCGCGGCCCCCTGTTGATCCCGCTGGCAGAGGCGATGACCCGCGTCGGCGCGACGGTGCGCGAATGTCTGAATTGCGGCAATGTCGCCACCGGCGATATCTGCGCGATCTGCACCGACGACCGCCGCGCCAACGGCGAAATCTGCGTGGTCGAGGATGTGGCCGACCTTTGGGCCATGGAACGCAGCCAGCAATTCAAGGGCCGCTATCACGTGCTGGGTGGCACGCTGTCCGCGCTGGATGCAGTCGGGCCGGAAGAACTGCGCATCCCTCGCCTTCTGGACCGCATCACGTCGGAAGAGGTGCGAGAGGTCATCCTCGCCCTGGGCGCCACCATCGACGGGCACACCACCGCGCATTACATCGCGGACCAGTTGACCGGCGTCACCGTGACCTCCCTCGCGCAAGGCGTACCGGTGGGAGGAGAGCTCGACTACCTCGACGATGGCACGATCACCGCTGCCCTCCGCGCGCGACGGACGCTGTGACCTGACCGCCGCCTGCATGCGAACCGCGCAGCAGCGTAGCAAAGACGCGCTTCGAATCAAAATGCCCCGGCGTCACCGCCGGGGCATGTCGTCGTTCCGATCGGATACGCTCAGCGCTTGTGGCGCATGTCAGAGTCGTCGTCGTCCTCGTCTTCGTCATCATTGGTCGCATCGACATCGTCAGGCAGGTTGAAGAAGCTGTCCGCATCGCGGATGTCGCGCTTGTCCTCAACCTCCTCCTCCTCGACGGGGGTGGAGTCGGACAGGCTGAAGGTTTCGAGGCCCGCCATCGACGACGGCATCTTGGGTTCGGGCGCGGACCCGAGGCTCGACTCCGTCGACACCAGCTTGCGACGCTCGTCATCGGTCATCGCGGTGCCCTCACGGGCGCGCTTCGCATTGGCCTTCTGGACGGCGGCGTCAAGTTCCGACTGCTTGCACAGGCCCAGTGCGACGGGATCGATGGGATCGAGGTTGTTGATGTTCCAATGGGTCCGCTCGCGGATCGCGGCGATCGTGGGCTTCGTGGTGCCGACCAGCTTGCTGATCTGGCTGTCTTCCAGTTCCGGATGGAACTTGACCAGCCAGTAGATCGACGCGGGACGGTCCTGGCGCTTGGACAGCGGCGTGTAGCGCGGACCGCGGCGCTTTTCCTCGCCTTGGGCGGCAGCGTTGAACTTCAGCTTCAGCTTGTGCTGGGGGTTCGCCTCGGCACGGTCGAGTTCGTCCTGCGTCAGCTGGTTGTTGCTGATGGGGTCGAACCCCTTCACGCCGGTCGCCACGTCGCCGTCAGCGATACCCTGCACCTCCAGCGGGTGCAGCCCGCAGAAGTCGGCGATCTGCTGGAACGTCAGCGTCGTGTTGTCGCACAGCCAGACGGCGGTGGCCTTGGCCATGATCGGTTTATCGGACATCGTCTTCACTCCTATCCTTGAACTTCGACAAGCCTTCCTCGGGCCCTTGAAGGGGCTGACCGCGTGGGCCGGGTTCACATTGTCGGGGAACTTGGGTCATATATAGGGAAAGCCGCCGAAATTGGGAAGATCAAAAACATGAAAGCGGTGTTTGCTGCCCTGACGATGTTCCTTGCGGCACAGGCCGGGGCGCAGGACCGGGCCGGTGTATTCGATTACTATGTCTTGTCCCTGTCGTGGTCGCCGAACTGGTGCGATGCGACAGGTCGTGCCCGGCACTCGCCCCAATGCGCGCCAGGGGCCGGATTCGGGTGGGTGCTGCACGGCCTCTGGCCACAATACGACCGCGGATACCCGCGTGACTGCCGCACGTCGTTTGCCCCGCCGTCGCGGGCCGAAACAGCGGCGATGGCCGACATCATGGGCACCGGTGGGCTGGCGTGGTACCAGTGGAACAAGCATGGATCCTGCAGCGGTCTGCCGCCGAAGGCCTACTTCCGCACCGCACGCGCGGCGCACGATGGTATCCGCATCCCGCAAGCCTTCGCCAAGCTGACCCGCGATGTGACCTTGCCGGCGTCGCTGATCGAGGATGCCTTCGTCGAAGCCAATCCTGATCTGCCCCGCGACGGCATCACCGTGACCTGCAGCAACGGCGCCATTCAAGAGGTGCGGATCTGCCTGACAAAGGACCTTGCGCCACGGAACTGCGAAGAAGACGTTGCGCGTGACTGCACCTTGCCCAGCGCCGCCTTCGGTGCCATCGACTGACGCACCCGGGGGACCGCGTCGCTTTCGCTGCAGACTGCGCCGTTTCCGACGCGCACCCGACGGATCCCATGCCTGACAAGAGGCCGAACGCCCCACCCTCTTTGCGAAGAAAAGTTAGACCGATGACAGACTACGCCCTGACCGTCACCTGCCCATCCACCAAGGGCATCGTGGCAGCGATCGCGAACTACATGGCAGACAACGACTGCAACATCACGGACTCGTCCCAGTTCGACGATCCCGAAACCGGTCAGTTCTTCATGCGCATGAGCTTCGAGAACGACGGCAGCCGCAATCTGGATGGCCTGACACGCGGTTTCGTCGCGGCCGCCGAAGCCTTTGACATGACCTACGAGTTCCACGACCAGAGCGTGAAGATGAAGGTCGTGATCATGGTCAGCCGTTTCGGCCACTGCCTGAACGACCTGCTGTACCGCTGGCGGATCGGTGCGCTGCCCATCGACATCGTGGCCGTCATCTCGAACCACCTCGACTATCAGAAGGTCGTGGTGAACCACGATATCCCGTTTCACTGCATCAAGGTCACGCCGGCCAACAAGCCGCAGGCCGAGGCGCAGATCATGAGCGTGGTCGAGGAGGCCGGCGCCGATCTGATCGTGCTCGCCCGTTACATGCAGATCCTGTCTGACGACATGTGCCAGAAGATGTCTGGGCGCATCATCAACATCCATCACTCCTTCCTGCCCAGTTTCAAAGGCGCGAACCCCTACAAGCAGGCGTTCGAGCGGGGGGTGAAGCTGATCGGCGCCACGTCGCATTACGTAACCGCCGATCTGGACGAGGGCCCGATCATCGAGCAGGATACGGTGCGCGTGACCCACGCCCAGTCCCCCGCCGACTACGTCAGCCTCGGCCGCGATGTCGAGGCGCAGGTGCTGTCCCGCGCCATCCATGCCCACATCCATCGCCGCGTGCTTCTGAACGGGCACAAGACGGTGGTGTTTCCCGCCTCGCCGGGCTCCTACGCATCGGAACGGATGGGATGACTGCAATGCGACTTGCTGACCACGTCCTGACGCCCGGTGTCATCCTGTTCACCGAACATTTCGACGCCTGCGTCGCGTTCTACCGAGATACCCTCGGTCTGCCGCAGTGGTTCGAAAAGCCGGGACTGGTCTGTCTGCGGTTCGGCACCGGCTATCTGATGATCGAACGGGACGGGATGGCTATCGACGGTCGCAAGACGGTTGCACAAAATCCGACCGTCCTGCGGTTCAACGTCGCCGACGTGGCTGCAACGGCGGCGCTGCTGCAAACTGCTGGCATTAATGTCACGGTCAGCGAGCACAGTTGGGGCACGACCGGATCGTTCACGGACCCCGACGGCAACATCTGCAGCCTGAAGGATGCAGACGACCCCTATTTCGCCTGATCCTGCGCGCGGCCGTCCGGATACTCTGCCGGCCCCTTGATCTCGAGCTTATTGCCGAAGGGGTCGTGGATGTAGAATGAATGGCCCATGCCGCGTGCGCCGCCGTGCATCGCCTCGCGTTCGATGGTCACACCATGACGCGCAAGGTGGGCGCGCATATCCTCCGCTGCGAAGGGTGAAGTCGCGAGGCAGAGATGATCGACATTGCGCCCGCCCGTCACCGGCGGCACTGCGGCCTTGGCGCCGGCGTGGGTCGTATCCCACAGCACGATCAGCGCGGCGCCCGCCCAGACCTGTTCCATCCCCATGGCCGGATAGGAATAACCAGGGGCACAGCCCAGCACGTCGCGGTAGAACGCAAGCGCGCGATCCATGTCATCGACAAGAAAGACGACGTGATCGATGCCTACGAGGGCGAAGGGAATGTTGCGATGGGGCATCCAACGTCACATTACGAAAGGGCCGGGGTCGAAGCCGCGCAAGGCGTCCTCGGTCCTTTGCGCCCGCCCACCGGCACGTTGCAGGCGCGTGATGGCGACAGCCCCGGTCCCGCAGGCAACGGTCAGGCCGGACAGCACCTGCCCCGGCTCGCCTTCACCCTCCGCCACACGGGAACCGAGCAGTTTCACCCGTTCACCACCGATCTCGCACCAGGCGCCGGGAAAGGGTGACAGACCTCGAACCTGCGCATCCACAACGGCGGCGGGGCGGGTCCAGTCGACACGCGCCTCTGCCTTGTCGATCTTGGCGGCATAGGTGACACCCTCTGCCGGTTGCGGGACAGGCGTCAGGTCGTCCAACCGATCCAGCGCGCTCCTGATGAGGGTCCCGCCGAGGGTGGACAACCGGTCATGCAGGGTTCCAGTCGTATCCTCGGGCTGGATTGCGACACTTTCACGCAGCAGGACGGGTCCGGTATCCAGTCCCGCCTCCATCCGCATGATGCAGACGCCGGTCTGCGCGTCACCCGCCATGATCGAGCGGTGTATCGGCGCAGCGCCGCGCCAGCGGGGCAAGAGAGAGGCATGGATATTCAGACAACCGCGTCGCGGAGCGTCCAGCACGGCCTGCGGCAGGATCAAGCCGTAGGCCACGACGACGGCAACCTCCGCATCGAACGCCACAAAATCAGCCTGTGCTTCCGCCCCTTTCAGTGAGACAGGGTGGCGGACCGGCAGTCCCAAAGCCATGGCCCGCTGGTGCACCGCACCCGGGCGGTCGCGTTTGCCGCGGCCCGCGGGGCGCGGCGGCTGTGTATAGACGGCAAGGATATCATGCCCTGCGTCGTGCAGTGCATCCAGAACCGGCACCGAAAAGTCCGGCGTTCCCATG
Source organism: Loktanella atrilutea (assembly GCF_900128995.1). Taxonomy (GTDB): domain Bacteria; phylum Pseudomonadota; class Alphaproteobacteria; order Rhodobacterales; family Rhodobacteraceae; genus Loktanella; species Loktanella atrilutea. Next base: position 437,864 of record NZ_FQUE01000002.1, read on the forward strand.
AAAACAATGCGCATCCGGCGGCCTTCCCAAAGGTATTTGGGGTACCGGATACCGCGGGAGCGGTCAGGATGCTAGCAGCGGCGTGCCAGGACAAGAACCCAGTTCGGCCCTTTGCTGCCCTTGGTGATCGCAATGCCCATCTCGGTCACGCGGGGATGAAGCATGTTTGACCGGTGTCCGGCCGACTGCATCCAGCCCCCGATGATCTGTCCCGCCTTCGGGTAGCCCCAGGCCAGGTTTTCGGCCACGGTGCAATCCTTGTAACCCGCAGCACGCACCCGTCCCTGAGAGCGGCTGCCGTTGCTGCCGGTGTGGCCAAAGAAATTGTGGACCGACATGTCGCAGGCATGGGCCATCGCCGCCTTGCTAAGGGTCTGGTTGTATTTCAGCGGTTTCAGGCCGTTCGCCTTGCGACTGGCATTGACCCCCGCCGCGATCTGCGACGCCATCTGGTTGACATTGGCCGGCGTTGCGCAGGCGTTGGAGGCGGCAGCGGTCTGGGCGGTCACGACCAGCAGCAAAGCAACAATCAGGGATCTGAGCATGGGCATCCTTTGGGTTGTTCGTCGGTGCAGACCTAGACCATCCCGAATGAATCAGGCAACCATGTGGCAACCCTAGGGCGAATTCCTGCCTGCTCCCTGCAAATATCCGCCAATCGTTGATAAAGCGTAAAGGACGACCGCCAGAACCACGATGGACGGGCCGGTCGGCGTGTCGAGGCGGACGGACAGCACAAGCCCCCCACCCGCGGACAGAGCGCCGATCAGCGCGGCGCGCAGGGCCATCCCCTCGGGCGAGGACGACAGGCGGCGCGCGCCAGCGGCGGGAATGACCAGCAGGGCCGTGATCAACAGGGCGCCGACGACCTTGATCGCGACCGCCACGATACCTGCCAGCAACAACGTCAGGATCAGGTTCTCCCGTCGCGGATCGATGCCGGAGGCGGTGGCAAGATCCGGATTCAGCGTTGCCAGCAACAGCGCCGACCAGTGGAACCACAGGACGCTCAGCACCAGTGCGGTGCCCCCCCAGATGACGGCGAGATCAAGGCGCGACACCGTCAACACGTCGCCGAACAGGTAAGCCTCGAGGTTGATCCGCGCGCCGGGGATGAGGGTGACCGCGACAAGTCCTGTCGCCAACGCGCCATGCGCCAGAACCCCCAGTATCGTGTCCGTCCCCTGCGCCCGGTCCGAAAGGCGGTGGATCAGTAGCGCCACCACGAGGGCGATCGCACCGACACCGGCCAGAATAGAGATGTTCAGGGCCAGCGCGAGGGCGACGCCGAGGATGGCTGCGTGGGCCGTGGCATCGCCGAAATAGGCCATCCGCCGCCAGACCACGAAGCACCCCAGGACGGAGGCCGCGAGTGAGGTTCCCAGCGCCGCAAGGGCGGCTCGGAAAAGGAAGTCGTCAAGCATGATCGTGGTCCGGGTGATCGTGGACATGATCGGCGCCGTGATCGTGATCGTGGCTATGTCCGTGGTCGTGGCGGTAGAGGGCCAGCGCGCCACCGGTCCCGGTGCCGAAGAGCTCTCTGTAAGCGGGTGCAGCGGACACGACCTCGGGTGTGCCTTCGCAGCAGATGTGGCCGTTCAAACAGATCACCCGGTCAGAGGCCGACATCACGACGTGCAACTCGTGGCTGACCATCAGGACCGCGCAATTCATGTCGCGCCTCACCGCCTCGATCTGGCGATAGAAGCGGGCCGCGCCGGGCTGATCGAGGCCCTGCGTCGCCTCGTCGAGGATCAGAAGCTGCGGCCGGGAGAGGATCGCCCGGGCCAGCAGGACGCGCTGGAACTGTCCGCCGGACAGGTCCGTCATCTGTCGGTCAGCGACGTCCGGCACGCCCGCCGTCGCCAGCGCCTGACGGGCCTCGGTCTTTGGCACGGGATGCGGCAGGTCAAGGAAGCGTCGCGCCGTCAGCGGCAGCGTCGCGTCGATGGCGAGTTTCTGTGGCACATACCCCAATCGTAAGCCGGGACTGCGCCTGACCTGCCCCCGGTCGGGACGCAACGCCCCAATCAGGACGCGCAGCAGGGTGGACTTTCCGGATCCGTTCGGACCGACGATCGTGACGATCTCGCCTGCCGCGATATCCAGCCCGACGTTCTGCAGGATCGCGGTGCCGTTGCGGCTGACGCCAATGCCGCGCGCGGACAGAAGGCTCATGATGCGGTCTGGCAGGCAGGACAGAGGCCCTGCGCCTCCACCACGGTTTGCTCGATGGCAAAGCCGGACTGGGCCGCAGCCGAACCGAGGGGTGCGCCGGCCGCCGTTTCCGCGATCTTGTGGCACCCCCGGCAGATCAGAAAGGCCGGCGTATGCGCCGCGCCCGGATGGGCGCAGGCGATGAAGGCGTTCAGCCCCTCGATCCGATGCGCAAAGCCGTTGTCGACCAGAAAGCCCAAAGCCCGATAGGCGACCGGTGGCTTCGACCCCAACCCTTCGGCATCGAGGCGCGCGAGAACGTCGTAGGCACCCAGCGCCGCGTGACTTTCCAACAGGATTTCCAGCACGCGGCGTCGCAGCGGTGTCAGCCGCAGGGCTGATGTGGCGCATGTCACCTCGGCGCTGCGCAGCGCATCATGGACGCAGGCGGCATGGTCATGGCGGTCGAAGCCGGTCGTCATCGGCAAGGCCTCTTGTTATGTTATAACATATCTTTTATAGACCGGCTGTCGTCACTAAGCAAGAGATCCCGATGAGACATCTTCTGACCACCACGTTCATCTTGGCCGCAGCGGCGGCTCAAGCCGACGCCCCTCGTGTCGTCGCGGATATCGTGCCCGTCCACAGCCTCGTGGCGCAGGTGATGGACGGAGTTGCCGTCCCTGGACTGATCGTGCCGCCGGGCGCAGACGCGCATCACATGGCGCTGCGGCCGTCCGACGCCAGCAACCTGTCGCAGGCGGATGTCGTCATCTGGGTCGGCGCCGATCTGACGCCGTGGCTGGTCGATCCACTGACAACCCTCGCGCCCAAGGCAGCGACACTGACTCTGTTGGACGCCCCCGGCTGGACGCCCCGCGCCGCTCCGGACGATCACGACGCAGAGCATCACGATGCGGAGGGTCATGAGGCTGAAGGTCACCATCACGACCGCGATCCGCACGCATGGCTGGATCCGGAGATCGCCTCCGTCTGGGTCGGCGCGATCCGCGACACCCTCGCGACGACGGACCCCGACAATGCCATGACCTACGCCGCGAACGCGGAAAAGGCGCTTGCCGGGCTGGCCGCGCTGCGCAAGACCATCACGACCGACCTGTCGGGGCTGCCGGGCGGGACATGGGTCGCGCCGCACGACGCTTTCGGTTACTTCGAGAAGCGCTTCGACCTGCCGGCGGGCGGCGCGATCAGCGACAGCGAGGCGGAAGAGCCCGGCCCCGCCCACTTGTCCGATCTGCGCGCACAGGTCAAAGCGGGAGAGATCACCTGCGTGTTGTCGGAAACCAACGCCCCGACACGTTATGCCGACTTGCTGACCGAGGGCACGGCGGCCCGGCAGGCCGTGATCGACGATACCGGGATGACGCTGACGCCGGGGCCAGCTCTCTATGCAGAGCTTCTGACCGACATTGCGACGACGCTGAAGACCTGCATCCAGCCCTAGGCTTGGCCAAAGAGACCTGTCAGCGCCCGTTGCACCGTACCGGTGACCGACGGGCGCTTCAAAGCCTGAAACGGCAGGGGGCGGCAGACCTCGATCGCGGCGATGCCGACGCGCGCGGTCAGGGCGCCGTTCACGACACCCTCGCCGAAGCGGCGCGATACCTTGGAAAGCAGGCCACCGCCGGCGACCGAATGGATCAGGTCGTCGCCCACAGCGACGGCGCCCGTCGCCACAAGATGGCCCAGCACGGTCCGCACGAGACGAAACGACCCCAGCGTGCCGGACCGGCCACCGTAGATCTCTGCGATGCGCCGGATCATCCGCAGGTTCGCGGTCAGTGCGGTAAAGACGTCGGCCAGCGCCAGCGGCACAACAGCCGTCACGACAGCGACCTGACGCGCCGCGGCCTGCACCTCTGCCACGGCCCGCGCGTCGAGCGGTTCGAGCAGGCTCCGCTCTGCCAGATCGAGCAGGCCGTCGGCATCCATGACCTCCGGTGCACGCTCCTCCAGCTGCGTGCGGCCCCACGCGGTATCGTCGCGGCTGGCATAAAGGCTGGTCATGTGGCCCACGACCTTCCGGGCCATCGGCAGGTCACCGCCCGCATGGGCCGTCGCGGCCTCGGTCTGGATCGTGTCGATCCGGCGCAACCGGTGGAATGCCGACATTTCGCGCAGGGCGATCGCCAGCAGGACACAGCAAAAGATCACCAGCAGGGCGCTGAAGGCCATGCCGAGGATGGGATGGCTGGCAATCAGGCCGGTGACGAAGTTCCAGGCGGCCAGCGACACGAGGAAACCGACGATGCTGACCAAAAGCGACCAGAACCACTTTGCCAAGGGCGATGCCCGGCGTGTCGCAAGGGACGCGACCCGCTGCATCGCCGCCCCCTGCGGGGCGTCGTCGATCACCATCGGTGCCGTCGCCGGCGTCATCTCGGACGCCTCGTCGAGGTCGATCAGTACGGGACGTTTCACAACCGGTCTCCGATCAGGAACTCTGCAGCCTTGTCCAGCCGGATGTGCGGAGGGCCTTCGCCCGGGCGCAGGGTCGTCGGCGCGGGCGCAAAGCGCATCACCTTGTAGTCCCCCTCGCCCCAGTCCGCCGCGCCGGCACGCGCGGGCGCCAGCAGGTGCTGCGGATCCTCGGGCAATGCGCCTGGATAGAATGCCGCCTGCTTGCCGGTATCGAGCAACCGGCCCCGCACGACGTCAAGGGGACCGTCGCGGTGTTCGACCGTCTCCTCCACCGTGGTGCGCAGGGCGGCAATGGACATGGCGGCGGTCTGCGCCCCGGCGAAATCAGCGCGGTCGCGCGCCTCTCGCAGCAGGGCCTGTGTGATCGCGGTCAGCTGGGGGTGCTGCGTGTGGTGCAGGTGGTCGGCCTTGGTCGCGGCAAAGAGGATCTTTTCCACCCTCCGACCCTGAAAGATGCGGCTGATGAAGCTGTTGCGACCGGGATTGAAGGCCGAGAGGATGTCAGCCATCGCGGTGCGCAGATCGTCCACCGCCCGCGGCCCGTTGTGGATCGCACCCAGTACATCGACCAGCACGACCTGCCGGTCGATCCGAGCGAAATGGTCGCGAAAGAACGGCTTCACGACGTTCTTCTTGTAGGACTCGAACCTGCGCCCCATCTCGCGGCCCAGCGACCCGCGCGAGAAGTCACCGCCCGGCAGCGGCGCGAAGGTCAGCACCGGTGACCCCGCCAGATCGCCCGGCAGCAGGAACCGTCCCGGCGTACAATCGGAATAGCCCGCGGCGCGCGCCGCATTCAGATGCACCGTATAGGCCTGCGCCAGGCTGCGCGCGGTCGCCTCCTCCAGCGGGCGGTCGGGATCGGTCTGCGCGACGAGCGCCAGATAGTCGTCGCCCGAAGGCCGCCCGTCGGCACGCGCCAGCGCGGCCTTCGACCACGTCGCATAACTCTGATCCAGCAGCGCCAGATCCAGAAGCCATTCGCCCGGATAATCGACGATATCGAGGTGCACGGTCCGCACGCCCTGCAGGCCCGCCATGAAACCCGTCGGCTGCACTCTTAGCGACAGACGCAGCTCCGAGATCTGGCGCGTGCCCTCCGGCCAGCTCGGCTCCGGCGCAGTCAGCTGGGCAAGGTAGGTCTCGTAGTCGAAGCGCGGCAGCGTGTCGTCGGGCTGCGGCTGCAGATAGGCGGTGCGGATCGCACCGCTCGCCGCGGCGCGCAGTTGCGGCATCCGCCCGCGGTCCATCAGGTTCGCCACGAGAGAGGTTATGAAGACCGTCTTGCCCGCCCGGCTGAGGCCGGTGACGCCCAGCCGGATGACGGGATCCGTGAAGGGTGCGGTGACGGGGCGCGTGACGGCGCTCGTCACGTTTCCCATGCCGCGCAGAAGGCCCTCTGTGATGTCGAACAGGCCCAAACGGCACCCTCCATTCCGGTTCACCGACAGATAGGGGCTGCGCGGCGCCTTGGGTAGGGATTGATTTTGGCAGGCCCGCGGCCTAAGCCCCGCGCCATGCCCCGCTTTGCCCTGAAGATCGAGTATGACGGCGGCCCCTTCGCGGGCTGGCAGCGGCAGGCGGACCAGCCATCGGTGCAAGGCGCTGTCGAGTCGGCACTGGCGCGACTGGAACCCGGCCCCCACACGATCGCGGCCGCGGGACGCACGGATTCCGGTGTGCATGCCACCGGTCAGATCGCCCACTGCGACCTGACGCGTGACTGGGACCCCTTCCGCCTGTCAGAGGCTCTGAACTACCATCTGAAGCCGCATCCCGTCGCGATCCTAGACTGTGCGCGGGTCTGCGACGACTGGCATGCGCGGTTCACCGCGACAGGGCGACGCTATCTTTTTCGCCTGATCGCGCGGCGCGCGCCCCTGACGGTCGGGGCCGGCGCGCTGTGGCAGGTGAAGATGCCGCTTGATGTCACGGCCATGCAGGCCGGGGCGGATCACCTTCTGGGACGGCACGACTTCACCACGTTCCGCGCCGCGATGTGTCAGGCGGACAGCCCCGTGCGCACGCTTGATCGTCTGTGGATCGAGGAGGTGCCGACCCATAGCGGACAGCTGCTCCACATTCATGTCGAAGCCCGGTCGTTCCTCCACAATCAGGTCCGCAGCATCGTCGGCACGCTCGAACGGGTGGGCACCGGCGCATGGCAACCTCACGACGTGAAGACCGCGCTGGAGGCGCGCGACCGCGCGGCCTGTGGCCCGGTCAGCCCGCCGCACGGCCTCTATCTGGCGGCCGTCACCTATCCAGTCGATCCGTTTGCAGACAACTGACAGGCGCATCCGGGTGCGGCGCCTGCGTGAAACCTGCCACGTTTGCCGCCGATCTCTCGGGCCGCGGTTTGCGTTTGCTTCGCGCTAAGATACAACAAAAACGTGGTCGACGAGGGGCGGACAGGTGAAACTAAAGCAGATCAGTTGGACCGCAGTCCTGATGATGACGGCGGCCACCGCGGCGGTCGCGCAGGAAGTCACGATCGACGCGCCGGGTGCCGACGACGATCTGCTCGGTCTGTTGCAGGACGCGTCCCTGTCGCGCGGCATCGGTGACGAATCGGATCCGCAGCCACAGGACTACGTTGCCGCTGCCCGCGCCGACTATCGCCGGCTTCTGACGGCCCTCTATGCAGCCGGATATTACAGCGGCACCATCAGCATCAAGGTCAACGGGGCAGAGGCCGCGTCGATCGCGCCATTGGCGGCGCCGGACCGGATCGACAGCATCGCGATCACCGTCGTCCCCGGCCCGCTGTTCACTTTCGGCCGGGCCGAGGTCGCGCCGCTGGCCCCCGGCACCGAACTGCCCGACGGATTCGCCCCGGGCGAGGACGCCCGTGCCGACGTGATTCGGCAGGCTGCGTCAGCCGCGCGCACCACTTGGCGCGATCAGGGGTACGCAAAGGTCACCGTTGCTGACCAACAGATCGTGGCCCGGCACACAGAAGACCTGCTGGATGCCACGGTCGCCATCGCCCCCGGCCCACGACTGACCTTCGGTCCGCTGACCATCACCGGGAACGAAGCCGTCCGCACCAGCGCGATCAACAGGATCGCGGGACTGCCGACGGGAGAGATCTACAGCCCGGACGAGATGACCAAGGCCGCTCAGCGCCTGCGCGAAACCGGGGCCTTCGACAGCGTGTCCCTGACGGAGGCAGAGGAGATCGGCCCCGACAACACGCTGCCGATCACCGCCACCATTGCCGAAAGCAAGCCCCGCCGGATCGGTGCGGGTGTGGAGTATTCCACCGTGGAAGGCATCCGCCTGTCAGCCTATTGGATGCACCGCAACATCTTTGGTGGGGCCGAGAACCTGCGCTTTGACGCGGCCGTCGCGGGTCTGGGCGGCGGCACGGGGGGGATCGATTATTCGCTGGGCACCGCGCTGCGCATTCCTGCGATCTACGGCGCCGATACCGACCTGACAGCCACGGCCCAGATCAGCCGCGAGGACGAGCCGAATTACCTCGTCGACAAGTTCAACACCGAGGTGCTGGTCAACCGCCAGCTGACCGACGCGCTGGAGGTGCAGATCGGTGTCGGCCTGCTGACCGCAAAGGAAGTCACCGACCTCGGCACCCGAAACTATACTCTGCTGACCGCACCGTTGGCTGCCACCTACGACAAGCGCGACAGCGACACCAATGCCAAGAACGGCTATTACATCGACGTCGAGACGACGCCCTTCCTCGCCCTCGCGGGCGGATCGAGTGGCGCGCGCGGCTACCTCGACGGCCGCGTCTACTACAGCTTCGGCACCGACGACCGCTTTACCGTCGCCGCCCGGGGCCAGCTGGGCACCGTGATCGGCCCGGACGAGACCGACTCCCCCGCTGACTTCCTGTTCTACTCCGGCGGCAGTGGCACGGTCCGCGGTCAGGGCTACAAGTCACTGGGCGTCGACCGCACAGTAAACGGAGAGGTCGTGACGACCGGCGGCACGTCCTACGCCGGTGCCCAGCTCGAAGCGCGGGTCGGCATCACCAAGGCAATCAGCATCGTGGGGTTCTACGACTACGGCTATGTCGGCAGCAGCCCGACACCGCTGACCGATGGCGCTGATCAGGACGGCGTCGGCCTCGGCGTGCGCTACAACACCGCGATCGGGCCGATCCGTCTTGATGTCGGCACGCCGGCCAGCGGTGACGACCAGTTCAAATCTGTCGAAGTCTACATCGGAATCGGACAAGCGTTTTGAAACATTTTCTCCTTCTGCTGACTTTGCTGACCCTGCCCTTCGCCGCCGTGGCGCAGGACGACGAGGGTGAAGGCTATCTGACCCGCCTGATTCAGGACAACCTGTCCGGCGACGACCGGATCGTGGACATTCAGGGCTTTCAGGGGGCGCTGTCATCCCGCGCGACAGTGGACAGGATCACCGTGGCCGACAGCGAGGGCGTCTGGCTCGACCTGCAGAATGTCGTGCTCGACTGGAACCGCAGCGCCCTTCTGCGCGGTCGCATTGACGTAGAGGAGCTGACCGCGGAACTGGTCCGCGTCGAACGCGCGCCCGTGTCCAGCAACACCGCGCCGTCGCCCGAGGCGCAGCCGTTTTCCCTGCCGGAACTGCCCGTCGGCATCAACCTCGACACCCTGAACATCGCCCGGATCGAACTGGGCGAGAGCTTTCTCGGCGAACCCGTTGCCCTGAACCTGCAGGGCTCTGCCCAGCTTGCGAACGGCGAGGGATCGGCCAACGTCACGGCGAACCGACTTGACGGCAAGACCGGCGTGTTCGCGGTCGAAGGCAGCTACGACAACGGCACCAAGGTGCTGAGCCTGAACCTGAACGTCGAGGAAGGTCAGGACGGTATCGTTGCGCGCCTGATCAACCTGCCGGACCGCCCGTCGCTGAAGCTGACATTGAACGGAGAGGCGCCGATCAGCGAATTTGCCGCCAATCTTGCGCTGGCCACCGACGGTCAGGACCGGATCACCGGCGACTTTGCGGTGAACTCCACCACCGGGCAGACAGGTTTTGCCCTGAACATCGGCGGCGACCTGACGCCCTTGCTGGCTGACGACTACGACGCCTTCTTCGGGTCAGACGTGTCGCTGGTCGCAGCGGGCAACGTCGGTGCCAATGGCGGCTTTGCCCTGACAACGCTGGATCTGACGGCACAAAGCCTGCGGCTCAACGGCCGTGTGAATGTCGGTCCGAACGGCTGGCCGGAACTGATCGACCTGACCGGCACCGTGGCCGACGCGTCGGGAGAGCCGGTGCTGCTGCCCATCGGCGGGCCGAAGACCTACGTCGACAACGTCGACCTCGCGATCAAGTACGACCAATCGGTCAGCACGGACTGGACCGCGAACTTTGACATCAGCAACTTCGACCGCCCCGGCCTCGGGATCGCAGAGATCACCCTGCAGGGCGGTGGCATCATCGAGAACGGCAACGGCCCGGCAGAGGGGCGGCTGACCGCCGACCTCGACTATGCGGCGACGGGACTGCAACTGGACGACGCCGGCGCGGCACAGGCCTTCGGCGACACGCTGAACGGCAATATCGTCGTGACCCGGGTCGAGGGGCAGCCGACCGACATCTCGACCCTGACCCTGAACGGTCCGGGAATCGAGGTCGCGGCCAACGCCACGGTGCAGGGCCCCGCCGACGGCTTCCGCACGCAGGCCGACGTGACCTTCGATGCAGAAGCGCTGGGGCGCTTCTCGACCCTTGCCGGGCGGAACCTCGGGGGATCGGCGCAGGCCGATGTGACCGCGACCGTAACGCCGCTGGACGGCCTGTTCGACATCCTGCTGAATGCCACGACGCAGGATCTGGCTGTCGACGTGCCGCAGCTTGACCCGGTTCTGGCGGGAACCGGTACCGTGTCCGTCCGCGCCGTGCGCGACACCAGCGGCACCCGGATCGAGGATCTGACCGTCAATACGCCTGAAGCGGCGGTCACTGCCGATGCAAATATCACCAGCGGGCTGAGCACTGGCAACTTCGACATCTCTGTCCAGAACGTCGGGCTGATCGCGCCGGGTCTGACCGGCCCCGCCCGCGTTACCGGCAATGCTGATCGCAACGAGGCGGGCAACATTACTTTCGAAGTCAATGGCACCGGTCCTGCCACGACCTTTGACGCCAGCGGCACGGTCACGCCATCCGAAGAAGGTCAGACGATCAACGCCAAGATCGACGCCACCGCCGACGACCTTTCGCGGTTCAGCGAGATTGCGCAGCGCGACCTTGCCGGTGCCGTCGATCTGACCGTCAACGCCGTGATGCTGTCGGACATGACCCGCTATACCGCCGAATTCAGCGGCAACACGCAGGATCTGCAGACGGGAACCCCCCAGATCGATCCCCTGCTGGCGGGCCCCGGCACACTCGCGGGCGAGGTCGGCTACATCGGGGACAACCGGTATATCATCAAGGGTCTGGACGTACAGACGCCGGAACTGTCGCTGACCGCCGATGCGGACGGCGGCCTGACCGGCCCGCTAAGCGCCGACGCCAACCTGCGGATCGCCGACATCGGCCTGATCGCGGATGGCCTGACGGGCCCACTGACCATCGCCCTGAACGCCGACCGTGACGACGCTGGTGTCACCGACGCAACCTTGGCCGCCAAGGGTCCCGGCACCGATATCAGCGCCGACGTGCAGGTCGCCGCACCCGTGGACAACTATCGCATCAGCGGCACGATCGACGCCGCCGTGGCTGACCTTGCACCCTATGCGGCACTCGCGGGGCAGGACATAGCGGGCGGCATCGACATGACCGTGGACGGCACCCTGCTGCCGGACCTGAGCCTTTTCGACGTCACCCTCCTCGGCACGACCGATGATCTGGCCGTGGGCATTCCGCAGGTTGACGCGCTGCTGGCCGGGTCCGGCCGGATCAGCGGCGGCGTGGCGCGGACCGGGCCGGACACCTTCGCGCTGAACAGTCTTGACGTCGCGACACCGCAGCTGACCGTTCAGGGCAGCGCCAATGGTGGCATGACCGGCCCACTGGCGGCCGACATCAAGGCGCAGTTGAACGATGCGGGGGCACTGGCGCAGGGCCTGAACGGCCCGCTGGCCATCGACCTGACCGCCAGCCGCAACGATGCCGGCACCGCGCAGGTTGACCTCAGGGCGAACGGCAGCGGCACCGATGTGACGCTCGACGCGCAGGTCGCCCCGCAAGAGGACGACTATCGCGTCACCGGCACGCTGGACGCTGCCATCTCGGACCTGTCGCAATTCAGGGCCTTGGCCGGTCAGCCGATATCCGGCGGTCTGAACCTGCAGGCCGACGGCACGCTGCTGCCGGACCTCAGCCAGCTTGACGCGCGAGTGAACGCGACGACGAGCAACCTTGCCGTCGGCAATCCGCAGGTCGATCAGCTGCTGCGCGGTCAGGGGACGATTGCGCTGGACGCCGCCAAGTCCGGACAGGACATCACGGTCCGCAGCTTCGACGTGCAATTTCCGCAGGTCAGCGCTTCCGGCAACCTCAACGCTGCCGGAGGCGGTGCCGCCAACGGCACGATCAACGCCCGTCTGGCGGACGTCGGCCTGTTCACCGATGCCCTCTCTGGTCCCGTTACCGCGCAGGGTCAGGTCGGCCGCACTGCGGCGGGCGGCTATACGCTGGACATCGACGCCACCGGACCGGGCGGCATCGCCGCCACCGCGCGCGGAGAGATCGCCGGCAACGGGAACCTGAACATCGACGTGACCGGCAATGCGCCGCTCGGCTTTGCCAACCCATTCCTTGAACCAAGGCGGCTGGACGGCATCGCGAACTTCAACATCTCGGCCAACGGCCCCCCTGCCCTGTCGTCGATCAGTGGCCGCGTCACCACCACCGGTGCGCGTCTGTCCGATCCGACGCTGTCGCAGGCCCTGACCGATATCAACGCGACCGTCGCGCTGAACGGCGGGCAGGCACAGGTCGACCTGACCGGCAATGTGCAAAGCGGGGGCGGCATCGCCCTCTCTGGCCCCGTGACCCTGTCGGCCCCCTTCAACGGCGACCTGACGCTGAACGTGAACGCCGTCGAACTGCGCGACCCCAACCTCTACGAGACTGTCGTGAACGGGACTGTTACCGTGAATGGCCCGCTTGCCGGAGGCGCACGGATCGCCGGACGCCTCGCACTTGGAGAGACCAATATCCAGGTCCCCTCCTCCGGCACCGGTGCGCTAGGGGAACTGCCCGCCGTCACACACCTGAACCCCAGCCCGGCGGTCCGGCTGACGCTCGACCGGGCGGATGTTGCGGTGAATGCCTCCTCTGCCCCGGCCAAGGCCGCCGCAAGCGGGGGGCCCGTCTATCCCCTCGATCTGCGGATCGACGCACCGAACCGCATCTTCATCCGCGGGCGCGGTCTGGACGCCGAACTCGGCGGCACGCTTCAACTGGGGGGCACCACGGCGAATATCGTGCCCGTTGGCCAGTTCGACCTGCAGCGCGGCCGGATCAGCATCCTGCAGCAGCGCTTCGACCTGACCGAAGGCTCCGCCTCTCTGCAGGGTGATTTCATTCCCTACATCCGTCTGGTCGCCACGACGCAGGCGGACACAGGCACCGTCATCAACATCATCGTCGAAGGCCCCGCCAACGATCCGGAGGTGACGTTCCAGTCCACCCCCGACCTGCCGCAGGACGAAGTCCTGTCGCAGCTGATCTTCGGACGTGACATCTCGGAAATCAGCCCGCTGCAGGCGATCCAGCTGGCGGCTGCGGTGGGTGAACTTGCGGGACGCGGCGGCGGCGGATTGATCGACAACTTCCGTTCCGGCATCGGCCTCGACGATTTCGACGTGACGACGGACGAAAACGGCAATGCAGCCGTGCGGGCTGGCAAATACCTGACCGACAACCTCTATACCGACGTCACCATCGGCAGCGACGGCACGACAGAGATCAATCTGAACCTCGACATCACCGACGAGATCACCGCCAAGGGCACCGCCGGAGCCGACGGTGACACCAGCATCGGCGTCTTCTTCGAGCGGGACTACTGATCCAACCGGCCCCGCCCTTCGCGGCGGGGCTGCACAGGCCTTGTGCGCCGGCAAGGCTGGACAGGCCTTCACAGGCGCACCACCTGTAGAGCACACCCAGATTGAAAGACCTCATATGACCGATCTTGCGCTCGAGACCCGCGACGGCCTGCCCGATGCCCTGCGCGTGTTGCTGGAGGCCTATCCCCGTCAGGGCTGGACGCAGGACCCCGGATTCGACGGGCTGATCCGCTTCTGGCTGGACCGCCACCTGATGTTCCGGCGCCTGCTGGCAGAGATGCAGACCGGCACCGAAGGCCTGCTGGATCGCAAGACCGATCCCCGCGCCTTTGCCGGGCAGGTGTCGCGCTATGGCGGCATGTTCGTGAATGGTCTGCACGAACACCACACGATCGAGGACACCTACTATTTCCCGAAGCTGCAGACCAAGGATGACCGGGTCGCGCGCGGCTTCGATATCCTCGACGCGGATCACCATGCCCTCGACGGGCACCTTGCGGCTTTCGTGGACAGCGCAAACGGCGTTCTGTCGCGGCTCGACGACCGCAATGTGCTGCAGGACAACGCGGCGACGTTCAAGGCCGCGTTGGGGGATATGGAACGGCTACTGAACCGCCACCTTACTGACGAGGAAGACCTTGTCGTGCCAGTCATCCTGAAGTTCGGCAGCAGCGATCTGGGCGGCTGAGCGGCGCAGGATTTCAGTTGATTTGTCATCCGTTCGCGCGTCAGGATCGATCATTGAGAAGGAGGTTCCGATGACAGATCCGATCACGATCTGGACCTACGACTGGGTGCCGAACGGGCCGCGCGGATTCGTGCGCGACATGCGCCTGCGATGGGCATTGGAAGAGGCTGGCCTGCCCTACCGCATCGCCACCGTGCCGATCACGGACCGGGGGCCAGAGCATCTGGCCCGGCAACCCTTCGCACAGGTGCCATTCATCGACGATGGTGGCGTATGCCTGTTCGAAAGCGGCGCCTGCCTGCTGCACATCGCAGAGAAGACCGACAGCCTGATGCCTCCGGGCGCACAGGACCGGGCCGACGTGCTGCAATGGCTCTTCGCGGCACTGAACTCCGTCGAACTCGTCACCGTGCCGTGGTGGTTCATCAGCCTGTCGAAGCCCGAGACGAACCCGCTTGCGGACTGGATGGGCAAGCGCCTCGATCTTCTGGAGGCGGCGATGGCCGGACGCGAATGGGTGGCGGCCGGGCGGTTTACCATTGCCGACATCGCACTGGCCGACGTCCTGCGCGTGAAGGCGATCCGCGAGGCGCTTGATACCCGGCCGGCCCTGCGGGCTTACGTCGACCGGGCATGTGACCGCCCCGCGTTCCGGAAGGCGCTGGACGACCAGATGGCACATTTCGCAAAAGCCGATGCGGATCGCGACGCCGGCTGACACCCCCCGGCTGCCCCGCCGTCACCGGCGGGGCCCGACTTTCATCCCTTGTTCATGCGGTTGGCGATCAGATCGTCCACGACCTCCGGTTCGGCAAGGGTCGAGGTATCGCCCAGCGAGCCGTAGTCGTTCTCGGCGATCTTGCGCAGGATGCGGCGCATGATCTTGCCGGACCGCGTCTTTGGTAGACCGGGCGCGAACTGGATCAGGTCGGGCTTGGCGATCGGCCCGATTTCAGACCGAACCCAGGTCTCGAGATCCTTGCGCAGGGCGTCCGTCGGCTCTTCACCCTGCATCAGGGACACATAGGCATAGATGCCCTGCCCCTTGATCTCGTGCGGGTAGCCGACGACCGCCGCCTCGCTGACGGCCTTGTGGGCGACCAGCGCGCTTTCGACCTCTGCCGTGCCCATGCGATGGCCCGACACGTTGATGACGTCGTCGACGCGCCCCGTGATCCAGTAGTAGCCATCTGCGTCGCGGCGGCAGCCGTCGCCCGAGAAGAACAGGTTTTCGTACTGGCTGAAGTAGGTCATCTCGAACCGCTCGTGATCGCCCCAGATGGTACGCATCTGGCTGGGCCAACTATCGGCGATGGCAAGCACGCCCTCGGCCTCGGTCGTGGTGATCTCCTTGCCCGTTTCGGGCTCCAGCACCACTGGCTTGATCCCGAAGAACGGCAGGGTGGCCGATCCCGGCTTCGTCGGCGTGGCGCCCGGCAGCGGTGTCAGCAGATGGCCACCGGTTTCCGTCTGCCACCAGGTGTCGACGATGGGGACTTTGCCCTTTCCGACGACCTCGTTGTACCAGTTCCACGCTTCGGGGTTGATCGGCTCGCCCACTGTGCCCAAAACCTTCAGCGACGACAGGTCGTACTTCTCGACAAACGCGTTGCCCTTGCCCATCAGCGCGCGGATCGCGGTCGGCGCGGTGTAGAACTGGTTGACCTTGTGCTCCTCGCAGACTTGCCAGAAGCGGCCGGCGTCCGGGTAGGTCGGCACCCCTTCGAACATCAGCGTCGTCGCTCCGTTCGCCAATGGGCCGTAGACGATATAGCTATGGCCAGTCACCCAACCGACATCGGCGGTGCACCAGAACACGTCGCCGTCGTGATAATCGAAAGTGTACTGATGGGTCATCGCCGCATAGACAAGGTAGCCCCCAGTCGTATGCACGACACCCTTCGGCTGACCGGTGGAGCCGGAGGTGTAGAGGATAAAGAGCGGATCCTCCGCGTTCATCTCCTCCGGCGGACAGTCGTTGCCGACCGTGTCCTCCATCTCGTGCAGCCAGTGGTCACGGCCCTCCTGCATCGCGATATCGCCCCCGGTGCGCTTGACGACCAGCATCTTCGTGTCAGTGGTGATCTTGTCGAAGGCCTTGTCCGCATTGTCCTTCAGCGGGGTGTTGCGCCCGCCGCGCGGCGCCTCGTCCGCGGTGATGACGACCTTCGCCTCCGACCCGTTCACGCGAGCGGCCAGCGCGTCGGGGCTGAAGCCCGCGAAGACGACCGAGTGAATTGCCCCGATCCGCGCACAGGCCAGCATCGCGTAGGCGGCCTGCGGGATCATCGGCAGGTAGATCACGACGCGGTCACCCTTGCCCACGCCGAGGTCCTTCAGGACGTTGGCCATTTTCGAGACATGGGCATGCAATTGGCGATAGGTGATATGCTGCGCCTCGGCCTTGGGATCATCCGGTTCC
Organism: Loktanella atrilutea; assembly: GCF_900128995.1. Taxonomy (GTDB): domain Bacteria; phylum Pseudomonadota; class Alphaproteobacteria; order Rhodobacterales; family Rhodobacteraceae; genus Loktanella; species Loktanella atrilutea. The sequence continues at coordinate 454,560 of NZ_FQUE01000002.1, forward strand.
CAGATGATCGCGGTCTGGTCGGCGCGATCCGCGAGATGACGGTCGATGCAGTTGGCGGCGACGTTCAGCGTGCCGTCCTCGAACCATCTGATGTCGATGTTGCCGGGCGCAAAGCTGGTATTCTTGACCTTGGTATAGGGCGTCATCCAGTCCAGACGCTTGCCTTCCTCGCCCCAGAAGCCGTCGGGATCGCTGACCGAGTGTGCATACATCCGGTCGTATGTGGCCTTGTCCGCATGGGCGCCTGCCGCCATGTCGGCCTGCGGCGGAAATGTCTTGTCGGTCATCGAGGGTTCCTCCTGCTTGGCATCCGCGGCAGTGCGATCCGCCGCAACGACAGCCCTGACGGCCGTCGCCTCCTCCCGACATGCATGATGCTGATCCTGACTGGAATGCCAAGGTGCCGTTGGATCGCCGCGGCCGCGGCTGTCAACATCTTGAAAACGTATCAACGCGCGGCTGTCAAATCATGGACGCCGTTTCCCCGCCGGTCGTGTGTCGCTATAGCGGCCACATGAAAGCAATCGTCATCCTTGGCGCCGCGGTCTGGGCCGAAGGCCCTTCACCGACGCTGCGCCGGCGCGCCCGTCACGGCGCGCGGCTGTGGCACGCCGGTGAAGGGCAGATCATCGTGGCGTGCGGCGGCATGGGCCGCCACCCGCCGACCGAAGCGGAAGCCATCGCGCAGATCCTGATGGAAGAGGGCATACCGACGGACGCGATCCTGCAAGAGGATCGCTCGACCACGACGCTGGAAAACATCCGGTTCGCTCTGCCCCTGCTGCGCCGTCATCACGTCGACCAGATCGTCATCGTCACCGACGCGACCCATGGCCCCCGCGCGCTGCGCGTGGCCCGCCATTTCCGCCTGAAGGCCCGCTGCAGTGCACCGTCCCTGCGCGGCAGCCATAAACGCAGCGTGCTGCGGCAGGCCCTTCGCGAACTCGGGGCCTATCCGCTCTATGCGATCCGATTGATGGGTCAAAGCCGCGATGACTAAACCTTGCCCCTTGCGGTTAACCAGAAATTAAGCGTGATGAACGAATCCTGAGCTTCTGTCAGCCAGGGTTAGTCATGCGCCTGTTCGCCATCTTCACGTTGTTCTTCATCTCGGTAAGTGCTGTGCACGCCGGCGCATGGCCCCGCGACAAGGGCGACCTTTTCATCGCGGCCGGGGGCAACTTCCTGTTGTCGAACGGCGCCGAATTGCCCGTACACTACGATCCGACAGTATATGCAGAATACGGCCTGACCGACAGGATCACGCTGGGCCTGGATTTCTATACCGCCGACAAGGGTCGCATCGCATCGGGCTTCACCTTCGTCAGCGTGCCGGTCGGATCGTTGAAACTCAAGAACCGCGCGTCCGTCTCGGTCGGCTACGGCTACCGCCTGAACCCCGACACCTCGACCGAGGGGCTGATGCGCCTCGGCCTGTCGGTGGGTCGTGCATTGGACAAGGGCTGGCTGGCCGCCGATGCCTCCGCCACCATCGGACTGCAGGACACGACATGGCGGCCCAAGGCCGATTTTACATGGGGTCACGGCTGGTCGAACCGATGGACGTCGACGATCCAGTTGCAGACGGGACAGGGCTATTACAACGACGACTACGCCAAGGTCAGTCCGACGATAATTTTCTCCCTGAATGAAAGGTTCAAGATCAATCTTGGCGCAGTCAAGGCGCTGACCGGTGACGGCGGCAGCGCCCTGAAGCTCGAAACCTGGCTGAGGTTCTGACCCCGCAGAACCGGGTCGCGATCCCTCGGGCCGGCAGTTCAGACAGGATTGTCCATGCGCGCGATGTAACGGATCGTGCCCTTCAGCGCCTGATCGAAGACGAACCGTATGCTGCGCTGGTCGCCGCCATAGTTCTTGTCGGCCCAGGGAATCTGGTTGACGGTCTGGTTCGACGCCGTCTGCAGCGGCCCGTCGGCCAAGACCGACTCGACGAAGCGGGCCCGCCCCAGAAACGGCAACTGCGGCGCGGTACGTGCAACCCACTGGTTCGACGCCGTGGCCTGCGTATGCGTCAGGTAGGCAGGATTGAACACCTCGTCGGTCACGCCGTTATAGCAGTTGCCGGAAAACGTAACCTGCCGCATCCGCCCGTAGTCCAGATCGGCAAAGGTGGTATCGACGGCCTCGACCCGATTGATATTGCCGTTGAACGTGCGAAAGACGTTGCCCATCACGCCCAGCCCGTGCAGGAAGTGACCCGGCCCGTAGGGTTTGATGACGATGAAGTTGAACCCCGGACTGACGTTGATGCAGACGAAATGGTTTCCGGTGATCGTCAGTCCGCCGAAGGAATAGCCTGTGGTGAACGCGGGGTTCGCCTCCGACTCGTTGGTCCATTCGACAAAGCAGTTGTCGATGTAATTGCCGGTGATCGCCGCGCGGCAATTCGACTGCGTAAAGACGACGCCGCCGCGCCGCAGGCCGTCGTTTTCCGTATCGCCATGGAACCAGTGGTTGCCCACGATGGTGCTGCCGCCACCGGCGATGACACCGAAGTGCTTGAACAGAACGACCCGGTTCTCGCGCACCTTCACGTCGTTGGCGTTGGAATTGAAGGCGATGGTCGTGCGATCCTGCACCCGCAGCGACGCCTCGTTCGACACGAATTGGCAACGATCGATCATCATGCCCTGACAGCCGTTCCCGGGGCTGGAGATGCCGCGATCCTTCGGCTTGGTGAAGAAGCAATCGCGCACGTGGAACGTCAGGCCCGCCGGGGCCAGCAGGATGCCACTGGCATTGCCGTCGCCCTGAAACTCGACGTCGTCGATGACGAACTGCGACAGGCTGTCGTAACCCGAGAAATCCAGCAGATACCTGAACCGCCGAAAGGTGAAGGTCTGTGTGCCGGCCGCATCGTAAAGCCCGCCGCTGATTTGCAAGGTTCGCGCCCCAATGTTCCGAGAGGTGACGTAGACCTCGCGCCCGACGCCGGACCCCACCACCAGCGATCCGACGGGGATATTGGCGACGTTGACCACGTTGCTCAGCGTGCGGTCACTGGACGGGCTGTAGGTCACCTGAGAGGTCACGTCCGTGGTCGCCCAATCCCCGCTGCCGGCCGCGCGGAACTGGCCGTTGCGGATGACGCGCCGTGTCGCGAATGTGGTGCGGCTCGGATCGCAGGCCTGCATGTCGACCGGCCCGGTCAGATTGATGATACGGCCGTTCAGGTCGAGCGATCCATGGTCTGAAAAGTTCAGAAGCGCTTGATAGGCCTTGCGGAACGCCAGTTCTTCGTCCTTGAATGCATCCACATAGGTCCGGTAGTTGAAATCCTTCTGCAGGATGAAGCGTTTGTCGGCGGGCTGCGTGACGCGTCCCTCGAACCGGATGCGGTTCTGGATCGTGACGTCCTGTGCCAGACGGTAGACCCCCTCCGACACAAGGATCTCTCGCCCGTTCGCCGCCGCATCGGCCGCCTCGAAGGCGTCCGAATCATCGGCGGCATTGTCACCCTTGGCGCCATAGTCGCGCACGTCCACCATCGCGATCAGGTCGCGAAGGAAGGCAACGGTGTAATCCTCGATCACGATGTCGTCGATCCGCACCAGCCCGCCGCTGGGCCCCGTCAGGTCGATCCCGAAATGCCCGAAATCGGCATTGGTCCAGACAAGGTCGACCCCTGTCCTGTCGCCCGTCCCGACGATCGCACTGACTTCGACGACATCCCCGTAGGTCGTCAGCGCGGTTGCCGGGCCGACACTCGTCGGTACGGTCGCGGCACCACCGCCATTGCGCCCCGCATAGCCAGCGATGCGCACGCTCGGCAGCGGTCCCGCGACTGCCTTGACCCGCGCGGTGATCCGCAGATAGCAGCCCGGCAGGATCGGGGTTTCGCCCATGTAGCGGACCTTCTGCACCGTGCTGGTTTTCTGCACCTCGAGGCAGCCCCCGAAATCCTGATCGGCTGCCACGAAGACACCGGTGCCGCTGGTCGCATAGGTATCGCTGCCGGGTGTGCCGTCGCCACTGGACCAGACGCCAAGCCCCGCCGCGAACGGCAGCGGCTGAAACACGATGCCGTCGGTAATTGCCTTGTTCATCCCAGATCCCCTTGTCGATGGGATGGCGCGGCGGTTCGGACATGACGTCGCCCCACGGCATCCCGTTGCACGCTGCCCGGCGACAGGGCCGGTCATCGCGATCGGGGGATAATCAGGCGGGGTGAACCGGGTCTGACGGCACCGTGACGCAGACGCCCCGCGTCACGCAACGGGGATCAGGTACCGACGTCGGGCGGCGGCAGCAGAAAGACACCGTCGATCTTCCAGCCGTCGGAGGTCTTGATCATGGCATATTCCAGCAGGTGCAGCTTGCCGTTGGTATCCTGCACCATCACCTGCTGGAATGTCACGGCATCGGACTGGCGCGTCGCGACGAAGCGGGTCGCCGAATTGTCCCAGACCATCGGATAAGCCCGGTTGACCATCGTGCCAAAGTTCTGCGGCGTGCCGAAAAGGCTGCGGATCATCGGACTCGCGAATTGCCAGGCCAGATCGATGTCCCTCGCGTTGAAGGCACCCAGTTGCCGGCCGATCACCTCTTGCATCGACAGCGACGACAAGTCGGCATCCGCGGCAGGGGAACCGGTGGCCCCGTCCGCTGGCGCGGCGGGATTTGGCGCGACCGGCCCGTCGGGTGCCGAAGGCGTCGTCAATTCTTGTGCGGCAGCAGCCGATGCAAGACCCGCGACCAACGTGACCGTCATCCAGAACCGCATGTCTCGCCCCCTGCGCACATCCCAATCAAGGGAAGATACGCAGGTCGTAAGCAAAAGGTTTCACGATCAGCCCTGCTGCAAATCCCCACGCAGTGCCGCTTCGATCAGGGCGATTGTTTCATCTACACCGTAAAGTGCGATGAAACCGCCGAACCGCGGCCCTTGCGAAGCCCCCAGCAGCACTTCGTACAGTGCCGTGAACCAGTCGCGCAACGGCTCGAACCCGTGCGCCTTTCCGACGGCGAACACCTCGGACTGCAAGGCCTCTGCGTCCAGACCGCCTTCCCAGACCCGCAACCGCGCCGCCAGATCCTCCAGCGCGGCACGTTCCATGTCGGTGGGAGTCCGGAACACCTTCTCCGGCTTCACGAAGTCATTGTAATAGCGCACCGCAAAGCCCGCCGCCTGATCCATCTGCGGATTGGCCGCGGGGGACGCCTCGGGTGCATAGCGCTGGATGAACCCCCACAGCTTGTCCTTGCTTTCCGCGCTGGAAACGGAGGCGAGGTTCAGCAGCATTGCGAAGGGTACGACCATGTCCGACTGCGGAACGTCATGCCCGTGGATGTGGAATACGGGGTTGTTCAGTCGCCCGGCATCGTCCTGCGTCGCGTAGGCCCGCAATTGCTGATGATATTCATCAACCGCCTTGGGAATCACGTCGAAATGCATCCGCTTGGCCGTCTTCGGCTTCAGATACATAAAATACGACAGGCTCTCCGTCGCGGCATAGGTCAGCCATTCATCGATGGTCAGCCCGTTGCCAGAGGTCTTGGAAATCTTGTGACCCTCTGCGTCGAGGAACAGCTCGTAGGTGAAATGCTCCGGCGGTCGACCACCCAGCACGCGGCAGATGCCGTCATAGATCGGGGTGTTCGTGGCGTGATCCTTGCCATACATCTCGAAATCGACGCCCAGCGCCGCCCAGCGCGCGCCAAAGTCGGGCTTCCACTGCAGCTTGCAGTTGCCCCCGGTGACGCTGATCGTATGCTCCGTCCCGTCTTCATCGTCGAAGGTGATCATACCGTCCTTCGTGACGGACTTCATCGGCACGTAAAGCACCCGCCCCGTCGTCGGGCTGATCGGCAGAAAGCACGAATAGGTCGCCCGCCGCTCGTCGCGCAGGGACTTGAGCATGATCTCCATGATCTCGTCGTACTTCGCGCAGGCGCGCAGCAGGATCGCATCCATCTTGCCGCTGCGATAATACTCCGTGGCGCTGGCAAATTCGTATTCGAAGCCGAAGGTATCGAGGAAATTGTTCAGTCGCGCGTTCATATGCGCGCCAAAGCTGCCGTGCGTGCCGAAGGGATCGGGCACCGCCGTCAAGGGGCGCTGCATATAGGGCTCCAACGCAGCCGGATCGGGCACATTGCCCGGGATCTTGCGCATCCCGTCCATGTCGTCGGAAAAGCAAAGCAGCTTCGTCGGGATATCGCTGATGATTTCGAAGGCACGTCGGATCATCGTCGTGCGCCCGACCTCGCCGAAGGTGCCGATATGCGGCAGGCCACTCGGCCCGTATCCGGTCTCGAACAGAACGTAGCCCTTTTCGGGGTCTTTCTTCTCGTAACGTTTGAGCACGCGGCGCGCCTCTTCGAACGGCCAGGCCTTCGATGTCATCGCAGCATCGCGCAATGTGCTCATGGTTTCACTCGCTTCATGGTCCGGAACCCCCGTGGCTCCGTGTCGCGCATCCCTATTGCGACAGCGCGGGGCCGTCAATAAATGGGTCTCGACTGACATGCCGGAAGGACCATGACGATGGTATCGGATTCCATGACCGCACAGGACGCGCTCGCAGCCCTGATGATTGCCGTATCGGCCTCGGACGAGAACATCCGCACGTCCGAACTGATCAAGATCAATTCGGCCATCAACAACCTGCCGGTCTTCTCGAACTACGACTCAGACCGGCTGCCGCGCATCACGCGCATGGTCTTCGACCTGCTGGATCAGGAAGACGGACTGGAGGCGTTGTTCGGCCTGATCCGCGACACCCTGCCCGAGCGTCTGTTCGAGACCGCCTACGCGCTGTCCTGCGATGTCGCGGCTGCCGATGGCAAGATCGGAGAGACCGAGGGCCGCATGCTGGAAGAGATCCGCGACGAATTGGAACTCGACCGCCTGCACGCCGCCGCCATCGAACGGGGCGCACGCGCCCGGCACATGACGATCTGACGGCTGACCGTCCTCAGCCGCCGATGCGGCCCAGAACGGCCCAGCGTTGCAGAAGGTCCTGCTGAAGCCCCTTGGCCCGGCCGTTGAAACCCGCAGCCCCCGCAGGCTGTTCGTCCAGTGATGACAGCGACGCTTGCCGCGCGGCCACATCGTGGGCAAAGATGGCAAAGGTCAATGTCCGCCCCTTGTCGGTCTCCAGATATCCTGCCAATGCCGAGACGAAGTTCAACGTGCCTGTCTTGGCCCGCACCTGCCCCGGAAAATCACGGATCGCCCGGCGTTGATCATCCAGCATCACAATCGATTTCATCAACGGACGCAGCTGCGCCTCCACACCGGGCGCGTTCAGGAACGCCACCTCGTCACGGGCGGAGACCCGGTTTTCATCGGTCAGGCCCGAATGGTCCTCCAGGTGGATATCGATCCCTGCGCGTCCCGTGTACCACTCTGCCATCCCCATGGCAGAGGCCTGCATATCAAGTGCCCTTCCGACCCGTTTCGCCGTCGCCGTCATGCCGACCGCCTCGGCGGTGATGTTGGTCGAATAAAGCAGCATGTCGCGCAGCATGTCTTGCAGGGGCTGGCTTTCGAACCGCGCGAGTTCCGTCGCTGCGGGCAGCGTGTCGACCAGCTTCATCGCCGGCAGGGTGACGCCCGCATCGCGTGCCAGGATCTGGAACACCTCGCCGGCATAAAGCGCGGGAAACCGCACCGGCAGCCACCTTGACCCAGCCTTGCCCAAGGCGCTGCGTGCGACGGTCCAGTCGTCGACACCCTGCCCTTCTGAATAGGTATAGACGGGTCCGGCACGGTCCACGACCGCCATCCGCGCCGTTCTGACCGCGGGGCGGCGCGTCTCGCTGCGCGCATCAAGCGTGACGGTATAATCCGTACCAGCCCGCGACCATTCGAAATAGACGCGGTTGAAGTTCAGGTTCAGACCGCCCAGCGAGGGATTGTATCCCAGTTGGTCAAGCTGACCCGGCTCGATTTCCTTCACGCCCGGAAGGGCATTGCCCCAGACCAGAAAATCGCCGTCGATACCGGTTACGCCGACATCGGCCAGACGCTGCGCAAGTGTCGCCAGCTCGTCGGTGACGAGGTTCGGATCACCGCCGCCGGCAAGGATCAGATCGCCTTTCACGACGCCGTCCGTCACCGGCCCCGTCGCCAGAACGCGGGTGGCAAAGCGGTAGTCGGCGCCAAGCACTTCCAGAGCATAAAGCGCCGTCAGCGTCTTTGTGACGCTGGCCGGTGGGCGGCCTTCTTGGCCATCTACCTGTTCTAGCGTCTCTCCGGTCTCATGATCGCTGATGACGAAACCCACCTTGCCCTCGAGTCCGGCGGCGCGGATCAGATCGACAGCGTTTTTGCGCGCGACGGGACGGACGCCGGTGGGCACCTCCGGTGCCGCGGGCGCCGCGACAGGCCGCAGGACGGGCCGCTGCGTGGTCTGGGGCGCGGCGAACGCCATGCCTGCAACAAGGGAAATCCCGCCGGACAGAAGCGCGCGGCGTGTCAGAAGTGTCTTCGGTTCAGTCATTCACCATCCCTACCGTGCGGTCCACCGGCCTGACAATCTTCGCACGATCACGCTTGCGCCATGCCCCCCGCGCCCGGATATCGCTCGATGACATGTCGTTCAGGGGCAGATCGACGAAGCACCAGGCGGGCGCCTCCTGCCGTCCCAGCGCCCGACTGGCAGAGGCGGGCAAACGCGCAGACTTGTAAATGCGTGCCGCCCGGCTGACGCGCGCAGGAAGCCGATCGCCGGGGCGGGCCAGAATCCCGACGGGCACATTGTCCATGATCCACCGCCAGTCATTCCATCGATGGAATTGCACCAAATTATCCGCCCCCATCAGCCAGACGAACCGCACGCCGGGATACCTGTCCTGCAGGGCCTGCAGGGTCTGCGCCGTGATGCGTGTCCCCAGCCGCGCCTCGATATCCGTGATGGCGACACGCGGGTGCCGCATCACGGCCGCGGCCTGCGCCATGCGCGCGTCTAGTGGGGCGGGACCGGTCGCTTTCAGCGGATTGCCGGGGCTAACCAGCCACCAGACCCGGTCCAGCCCAAAGCGGCGCAGCGCTGCGCGGGTGATGTGGACGTGTCCCGTATGCGCCGGATCGAACGATCCACCCAGCAGGCCGATCACCTGTCCCCGTGTTGCCGCGGGCCACCCCTGCATGCCGCTCCTCCGTCCGTTCGCAGCAAAAGCGCCCAGCGCGGTCGCCGTGTAAAGTCCAAAATGCCCGGAAGGCTGCATTGCGACGGCCATTTCCGAACCCTGGGGCGTCGCCTATGGCCCCGCACTCGTCACGATTCGGTCTGTCACCGCCCTGCGGTCCGCCCGTCTCCGATTGCCCCCGTGTCCGCTGCCCGATAAGGAAGAGAAAACCCATTCCAGCGGAGCATGACCATGGCCAGCTATCAGTTCGTCTATTTCATGGACGGTGTGTCCAAGACCTACCCCGGCGGCAAGAAGGTCTTTGAAAACATCCGCCTGAACTTCCTGCCCGGCGTCAAGATCGGCGTCGTCGGCGTGAACGGCACCGGTAAATCCACCCTGATGCGCATCATGGCCGGTCAGGACAAGGATTTTGCCGGAGAAGCCTGGGCCGCCGAAGGCGCCCGTGTCGGTTACCTGCCGCAGGAACCGGAACTCGACCCGTCGCTGACGGTCCGCGAAAACGTCATGCTGGGTGTCGCCGACAAGAAGGCGGTGCTGGACCGCTACAACGAAGTCGCGATGAACTACAGCGAAGAGACGGCGGACGAGATGGCCCGCCTGCAGGACGAGATCGACGCCCAGAACCTCTGGGACCTCGACGCGCAGATCGACGTCAGTATGGAGGCGCTGCGCTGCCCCCCCGACGACGCTGACGTCAGCACGCTTTCGGGCGGCGAGAAGCGCCGCGTCGCCCTTTGCAAGCTTCTGCTCGAAGCGCCCGACATGCTGCTGCTGGACGAACCGACCAACCACCTCGACGCCGAGACGATCGCCTGGCTGCAGCAGCACCTGATCGACTACAAAGGTACGATTCTGATCGTCACCCACGACCGCTACTTCCTCGACGCCATCACCGGCTGGATCCTCGAACTCGACCGCGGGTCGGGCATTCCGCACGAGGGCAACTACTCCTCCTGGCTGGAGGCGAAGGCCAAACGGCTGGAGAAGGAAGCGAAAGAGGACAAGTCCAAACAGCGCACGCTGGAGCGCGAACTGGAATGGATGCGTCAGGGCGCCAAGGCCCGCCAAGCCAAGTCCAAGGCGCGGATCAGCGCCTACAACGACCTCGCCAACCAGTCCGAACGGGAAAAGATGGGCCGCGCCCAGATCATCATTCCCAACGGCCCGCGTCTTGGGTCCAAGGTGATCGAGGTCACGGACCTCAAGAAGGCCATGGGCGACAAGCTGCTGGTGGAAAACCTGTCGTTCGACCTGCCCCCGGGCGGTATCGTCGGCGTGATCGGGCCGAACGGTGCCGGCAAGTCGACCCTCTTTTCCATGCTGACCGGTCAGGCCCAGCCTGACGAAGGCAGCGTCGAATACGGAGACACGGTCAAACTGTCCTACGTCGATCAGTCCCGCGACGCCCTGTCCCCCGACGCGACGGTCTGGGAAGAGATCACCGGCGGCGCCGAGATCATCGAACTGGGCGACGCCTCGATGAACAGTCGCGCCTATTGCTCCGCTTTCAACTTCAAGGGCGGCGATCAACAGAAGAAGGTCGGCCTTTTGTCGGGCGGCGAACGCAATCGCGTCCACATGGCCAAGCTGCTGAAATCCGGCGGCAATGTCCTTCTCCTCGACGAACCGACCAACGACCTCGACGTCGAGACTCTGCGTGCGCTCGAGGACGCGCTGACCTCTTTCGCCGGTTGCGCCGTGGTCATCAGCCACGACCGCTTCTTCCTCGACCGGATCTGCACGCACATTCTGGCGTTCGAAGGCGACGCTCACGTCGAATGGTTCCAGGGCAATTTCGAGGATTACGAAGAAGACAAGAAACGCCGTCTTGGCGCCGACGCGCTGGAACCCAAACGCCTGAAGCACAAGAAATTCGTTCGCTGATCCGACACGCTTTTAAGAGCCCTCAAAGCCTCCGCACAGCGGGGGCTTTTTACATCATGTCGGCAAGAAAATGTCACTTTTAGATGATGTAAAGCAACAAACGCGATAGCCCCTTTCTTTCGCCGCGTTTCCATCCGATACTAAAATTAGTTTAGGGGGAGCATATCATGGCTATCAGCATCCTTGGCGCATTGATCGGTCTGGCCGCGGCAATCGCGTCCGTTTTTGTAAATGGCATTTCTGTCTTCGAAAGCTGCGCGATCTACCTCGTCATGTCCCTCACTACCGTTGCCATGTGTGCCATATCGGCAAGCTGGCCCGTTGCCGCGGAACCTCGTACCTGAAGGCAAAAAATCGACGGGCGGCACGCGCCCTTGCTTTTGCCACGCGTTTGGGCTAGACAACTCGGGCAGACGTTATCCATCTCGACCCACTGTGTTCCTTTCCAGGCTACAGCGCTCGACATTGCACTGACTAAGCCGGGCCACCGCAATCTCGTGGGTGGCAAGACTAAAAGGAATAACACGATGGCTACTGGCACCGTGAAATGGTTCAACGCAACCAAAGGCTTCGGCTTTATCGCTCCCGATGGTGGCTCCAAGGACGTCTTCGTCCACATCTCTGCTGTCGAGCGTTCGGGCCTGACCGGTCTGGCCGACAACCAGAAAGTCACCTTCGACATCGAATCCGGCCGTGACGGTCGCGAATCCGCTGTGAACCTGTCGTTGGCATAAGCCGCGATCTGCAATATCTGGGTGCGCGGAATCGCGCATCCTCCCATCGCCGTGTCGGCAACAACTGACCGATCCGTCTGGCGAGACGACTCTTATCCAAAATTGTGTTGATTTTATCGCCGCGTCGAGGATAATCCTTAACGCTACGTTAACTTTATCGACGACGGTCCCGACGGCCCGGTGCCTCGATCTTGCACTGACGAGCCGATCCGCTGCATTCCGCGAGCGGTGAAAATGGGAGAAGACCGATGCCAACCGGCACCGTAAAATGGTTCAACACGACCAAGGGCTTTGGATTTATCGCGCCCGACGGCGGCACCAAGGACGTTTTTGTCCATATTTCCGCCGTTGAGCGTTCTGGCCTGACCGGCCTGGCCGATAACCAGAAGGTTAAGTTCGATATCGAAGCTGGCCGCGACGGCCGCGAATCGGCCGTGAACCTGTCGCTGGCCTAATCGGCCGGCAACGCATTCACGAAGTCCAGAACAGCTGGCCCCATGGCCGCGACAATCAGCTTCACCCCTTCCGCGTTGGGGTGGACGCCATCTGCCTGCAGGTAGCTTTGCAAGTTCTGACCGCGCAGCCCCTCGAACCAGTCGGGGTAGACAGGCACGTCGTATTTGGCTCCAAGATCGCCATACATGCCGTTGAATGCAGTTGCGTAGTCCGCGCCATAGTTCGTGCCTGCCCGCAGCCCGATCAGCATTGCCGGCACGTCGGCCGCTTCTGTCTTGCCAAGTATCTTGTCCAGATTATCACGGCTGACCTTCGGATCAAGGCCGCGCAGATAATCGTTGCCCCCCAGCGCCACCAGCATGCCATCGACATCCGGGGTCAGCGTCCAGCCGACCCGTGACAGGCCGCCGGCGGTGGTGTCGCCCGACACCCCGGCGTTCAGCAGGTTGACCTCTGCCCCATGGGCATCAAGCCACGCCTGCATCTGCGGCACGAAGCCGTCGGGCTGGTCCAGCCCGTATCCCGCCGTCAGGCTGTCGCCCAGCGCCGCGACGGTCACGGGTGCGGCAAAGGTCGCCGTGGCAAAAAGGCTCAGGATCAACCCGTTGCGGACCGAGCGCACTGCACCATATGCAAGGGAGAACAAAGAAAAGGTCCGCCCCATGTCCGATACCGTCCTGTCGCTGCGCCAGGTGGCGCTGTCCCTCGACGGCAACGCAGGCAGGGTCGACATTCTGCACGACATCTCGCTTGACGTGGCGAGTGGCGAGACTTTGGGGCTGGTCGGGCCGAGTGGATCTGGCAAGTCATCTCTCCTGATGCTGATGGGCGGGCTGGAACAGGCCACCGCTGGGACGATCAACGCCATGGGCGACGACCTGACCGCGATGAACGAAGACCAGCTCGCGCGCTTTCGCAGGTCACATATGGGGGTGGTGTTCCAGTCTTTCCACCTGATCCCCACGATGACGGCCCTTGAAAACGTCGCGACCCCGCTGGAACTGGCCGGGGTGGCTGACGCCTTCGACCGGGCGCAGGCGGAACTGGAGGCGGTGGGTCTCGGCAACCGCGTTGACCATTACCCCAACCAGATGTCCGGCGGCGAACAGCAGCGCGTCGCCCTCGCCCGCGCCTCCGCCCCGCGACCCAGGCTGCTGCTGGCCGACGAACCCACCGGCAATCTCGACGAGGCGAACGGTTCCGCCATCATCGACCTGCTCTTCGGCCTGCGCGACCGCCACGGCGCTACGCTCATCATGGTGACCCACGCCCGCGACCTCGCTGCCCGGTGTTCGCGCGTGATCGGTCTGCGCGACGGCCGACTGGACGCTGCATGACCCTTTCCCTCGCGTTGACATTCGCCCGTCGCGAATTGCGCGGCGGCCTGCGCGGCTTCCGCGTGTTTCTCGCCTGCCTGGCCCTCGGCGTCGCCGCCATTGCCGCCGTCGGCACTGTCCGCGCGGGGATCGAGGCGGGCCTCGCAGAACAGGGCAGCGCCCTCCTCGGCGGCGATGCCCAGGCGACGCTGACCTATCGCTATGCCACCCCCGAAGAGCTGGCCTTCATGCAGGACGTTTCGACCACCCTGTCCGAAACAGTCGATTTCCGGTCCATGATCCTGGTCGGCGAAGAGCGCGCCCTGACGCAGGTTCGGGGTGTCGACGATGCCTATCCGCTGGTTGGAAAGGTCGCGCTCGACCCGCCGATGCCACTGGCCGACGCGCTGGCCGGGAATGGCACCCTCCCCGGCGGCGTGATGGAACGTGTGCTGTCCGACCGTCTTGGCCTCGAACCCGGCGACACGTTCCGCATGGGCACGCAGGATTTCGTCTTCAGCGCTGTCCTCACCAGCTATCCCGACAACGCCGCCGGCGGCTTCTCCCTCGGGCCGCGCAGCATCGTCCTGACCAAGGATCTGACCAATGCCGGTTTGCTGACAGAAGGCACGCTTTTCGACACCGACTACCGCATGCTGCTGCCCCCCGGCACCAACCTGCAGGCCTTGCAGGACCGGGCCGAGACGCAGTTCCGCGACACCGGCATGCGCTGGCGCGACAGCCGTGAAGGCGCCGGCGGCACCGCCCGCTTCGTTGACAGGATGGGGGCGTTCCTGATTCTGGTCGGCCTTTCGGGTCTCGCCGTCGGCGGTATCGGTGTCAGCGCCGCCGTGCGCGCCTACCTCGGCAATAAGACCGCCACGATCGCGATCCTCAAGACGCTCGGCGCCACGCGCGGCACGATCTTCGCGACCTATGCGATCCAGATCGGTGCGCTGACCCTGCTCGGCGTAGCGATCGGCCTCATCCTCGGCGGGGGCATCCCCCTCGCCCTTGCCCCCGTGATCGAGGCGCAATTGCCGATCCCCGCCGATTTCGGCCTCTACCCCGCACCGCTGATCGAGGCCGCGATTTATGGCATCCTCGCCTCCGCGATCTTCACCCTCTGGCCCCTTGCCCGGACCGAGAACATTCGCGCGGCGACCCTGTTCCGCGACGCCTTCGGCGGCGGAACCGCCCTACCCCGCTGGCCCTACCTCGCGATCACTGTCGCGATGATCGCCCTGCTGCTGGGCCTCGCCATTTGGTTCTCCGGCACTGTCTGGCTGACACTCTGGACGGCCGGCGGGATTGCGGGCGCCCTGCTGATCCTCGTCCTCGCCGCCGCCCTGATCCGCCTCGTGGCGCGCCTTCTGCGCCGCGCTGCGCGGGGCCGTCCCGCCCTGCGGCTGGCCCTTGCCAGCATTGGTGCGCGTGGCGGCGAATCGACCTCCGTGGTGCTCTCATTGGGCCTCGGCCTCGCCGTGCTCGCCGCCATCGGCCAGATCGACGGCAATCTGCGCCGCGCCTTCACCGCCGAACTGCCAGACCGCGCCCCCAGCTACTTCTTCGTCGACATCCAGCCCGACCAGATCGACGGCTACCGCCAGATCCTCGCCGACAACCCGGCCGTTACGAAGGTGGAAACCGCCCCCATGCTGCGCGGCGTCATCACCCGCATCAATGGCGAGGATGCCCAGAAGGTCGCCGGCGGCCACTGGGTTGTGCGCGGCGACCGCGGCATCACCTATGCCGACAATCTGCCCGATGGCAGCAGCCTTGCCGGTGGTGAGTGGTGGCCAAAGGACTACGCCGGCGAACCGCAGATCAGCTTCGCCGCCGAAGAAGCTGCAGAGATCGGCCTCGAATTGGGCGACACCCTGACGGTGAACGTCCTGGGACGCGACATCACGGGCACCATCACCAGTTTTCGACAGGTGAACTGGGACAGCGCGGGGCTTGGGTTTGTGCTGACCTTCAATTCCGCCGCTCTTGCCGGTGCGCCGCACAGCTGGATTTCCACCGTCTACGCGCCGGAGGAGGCCGAGGCCCGGATCCTCCGCGATGTGGCGACCGCCTATCCCAACGTCACCGCGATACGCATCCGCGACGCCATCGACCGCGTGTCCGTACTGATCGAGGGGATCACCGCCGCCACCCGCTACGGCGCGCTGGCAACCCTCGTGACGGGCTTCCTCGTCCTGATCGGGGCCGCCGCCGCCGGCGAACGGGCCCGCACGTTCGAGGCGGCAGTCCTCAAGACTCTGGGCGCCACACGCGGCCTGATCGTCGCAAGCTTCGCCCTGCGCGCCGCCCTGCTGGGGTTGGCGGCGGGGGTCGTGGCGCTGACGGCTGGCATCATCGGCGGCTGGGCGGTACAGACCTACATCATGGAAAACGACTATCGGATCATCTGGTCGAACGCGCTCTGGATCGTCGGCGGCGGTATACTCGTCTCGCTGCTCGCTGGCCTCGCCTTCGCGATCCGCCCCCTGCAGGCTGCCCCGGCGCAGGTGCTGCGTGCCCGTGAATGATCCTGCATTCTTCGGCTACGGCAGCCTCGTGAACCTTGCGACGCACGCCTACGCCGATCCGCGCCCGACCCGACTGGCCGGCTGGCGACGTGTCTGGCGCAGCACGACCCTGCGCGACGCTGCGTTTCTGTCAGTCGATCCCGCGCCGGGGGTCACTCTCGAGGGCATCGCGGCCCGCGTGCCGGGGGGCGACTGGCTCGCGCTTGACGAAAGAGAGGCCGCCTATACACGGATCGACATCTCTGAAACGCTTGGCCTTGATTGTTCCGCTGCCGTCTACCGGGTCAGCGACCGCTTCACACTGTCCGATCCCAACGGCCACATGATCTTGCGCAGCTACCTCGACGTTGTCGTTCAGGGGTATTTTCGGGTCTTCGGCCCCACCGGCGTGACCGCGTTTTTTGACACCACGGAAGGGTGGCAGGTCGGGGTCCTCGATGATCGCGCGGCCCCGCTCTATCCCCGCGCGCAGATCTTGTCGGACATGGAAACGGCGCAGGTGGATCACCACCTGCGCCGCCTGTCCGTCCCGCACTGATCGCTTAAAGCGTCGGCTTCTTCTGCAGCAGCGGCATGACCTGCGCCATCTCTGGCCCGCGCGCCTGGCCGGTCACCGCCAGCCGCAACGGCATGAAGAGGCCCTTGCCCTTACGCCCCGTCGCATCCTTCACCGCACCGGTCCATTCGCCCCAAGTCGCATCCGTATAGGGCGGCTCGCCCAGCAAATCGAAGGCCTGCGTGACCATCTCGCGATCCTCGTCCGCCACAACCGCCTGCCCGCCGTCGCGGAACAGCGCCCACCAGGGGGCCACGTCCTCCAGCTTGGTGATGTTTTCCTTCACCACGTCCCAAAAGGCCGGCTGCAAGTCGTCGGGCACGCCCGCGTCGTCCAGCGTCGGCTTGACGGCCGCCGCGTCCAGACGCGCAAGGTGGCGGGCGGTCAGGGGCCACAGATCCTCGAAATCGAACTTCGTCGGCGCGGACCCGAAGGTCGACACGTCGAAGCCCGCGACCACGTCGTCGATCCCGTCGACCAGCACCACCGGCTGCGACGATCCCAGACGGGCCATCAGGCTCAGCACCGCTTCTGCCGCAATCCCCTGTGCGCGCAGATCCCGCAGCGCCAGCGTGCCAAGCCGCTTCGACAGGGCCTCGCCCTGCGGGCCGGTCAGCAGCGAATGATGCGCAAAGCGCGGCACGCGCCCGCCCAGCGCCTGCATGATCTGGATCTGCGTCGCCGTGTTGGTCACATGGTCCGACCCGCGCACGATGTCGGTAATCCCCATGTCCACGTCGTCAACGGGCGAGGCAAATGTATAGAGGATCTGGCCGCTTTCCTTGATCAGCACCGGATCGCTTACGCTTGCGCAGTCTATGCTGATCGGCCCCATGATCCCGTCGTCCCACTCGACCCGCTCAAGGTCGAGCTTGAACCGCCAGTGCCCCTGCCGCCCCTCATCGCGATAGGCCTGCTTCTGCGCGTCCGTCAGTGACAGCGCGGCGCGGTCGTAGACCGGCGGCTTGCCCATGTTCAGCTGTTTCTTGCGCTTCAGATCCAGTTCCGTCGGCGTTTCGAAACATTCATAGATGCGCCCCGCATCCAGCAACTGCTGCCGCGCTTCGTCATAGCGGACCAGTCGGTCGGACTGCTTCTGGATGTCGTCCCATCTTATACCAAGCCAGGTCAGCACATCCTTGATGCCCTGCTCGTATTCCGGCTTCGAACGCTCCTGATCCGTATCGTCGATCCGCAGGATGAACCGTCCGCCGTTTTGCCGCGCGATCGCATAGTTGAACATCGCGGCACGCAGGTTGCCGATATGCATCCAGCCGGTAGGCGAAGGGGCGAAGCGGGTGATCGTGGTCATGGGCAGCGTCCTCTATCTTTGCCAGTGCTGTGTCACGCCGCCTGCCGTTTGTCCAGTTTCTGCGCCCCGGGCGCCGGCAGGCGCCAGACCAGCAGCGCCAGCGCGATGAAGGTCGTCGTGGAAAACAGCAGCGCCATCTGCAGGGCATCGGAATAGACCGGCACCCGGTCCCCGCCACCCTGCATCGCCGCAGCGATATGAGAGAAGAAGAGCTGCCCCATCACCGCCAGCCCCAACGCGCCGCCCAACTGCTGAAACGACTGCAACGCGCCAGAGGCCGACCCCGTATCGCTGTCGGCGACCTGCGACAATACCGTGTTGAAAAGGGGAGAGATCGCCGTGCCCAGCCCCAGCCCACCCAGGAACAGCGGAAGGATGAAGGCGGTGCGCGTGATCTCTCCCGTCGCCTGCGGTGTGACGAATGGCAGGATGACCATGCAGGTCGCCAAAAGCAGACCGCCCGCGCTGATCCTTTGGCGCAGGAACCGGTTTCCCATCCGTCCCGCGGCGAGCGAGGCACAGAGCACGCCAACCGGGAACGGAATGGTGGTCAGGCCGGATTCCAGCGGCGTGAACCCGTTGCCGATCTGAAGAAGAATGGCAAGCACCAGAAAGAAACCCGGCACCCCGGCGAACAGCAGCATGACCAGCCCTGTGCCCAACATGAAATTCCGATTGCGGAACAGAGTGACGGGCAGCAGCTGCGCCCGGCCCGCGGCAGCCCGGTAACGCTGCCAACGGATAAAGACATAGAGCATTGGCAGCGCCGCGATCATCATGACGAAGATCCAGACCGGCCAACCGATCTGCCGCCCCTCGATCAGCGGGAACATCACCAGCAGGGTCGTCACCGCCGCCAGCGCGATGCCTACGCCGTCGATCTCCAGCCCCTTGTTGCCCGGCAGGGCGGGCACGAACTTCAGCGCGGCCAGAACGGCAAGGATGCCCACAGGCACGTTCACCAGAAAGATCGGCCGCCAGTCCAAGCCGGAAATGTTGCTTTCGATCAGGAACCCGCCCAGCACCGGACCGGTCACGCTCGCCAGTCCCGCCGACAGCCCGAACAGTGCAAAGGCAAGCCCGCGTTCCTTGGGCGCAAACAGCGCCGGCACGATGGCCAGCGTCTGCGGCGTCATCATAGCGCCGCCGATCCCCTGCACCACGCGGGCCGCGACGAGGCCGTAGACGGTGGGGGCCAGACCGCAAAGTGCCGATCCGAATGTGAAGACACAGACGCCCGCGATGAACATGCGGCGCCGTCCGATGACGTCGCCCAGACGCCCCATCGGCAACAGCAGCAGCGCAAAGGTCAGGATGTAGATCGCCACGACCCATTCGATCTGGCTGTCCGTGGCGTCGAAGGCGCGCTGCAGCGAGGGGATCGCAACGTTCACGATGGTCACGTCGATCAGGTTCATGAAACCCGCCACAAGCAATGTCGCCATGGCGATCCATCGCCCGGCCAAAGGTTCGTCGGCGTTCGTACGGTGCATCCGGGGGGCTTTCTGATCTGAGACAGCGTCTAGGTAGCTGACCCGCCTGTAATGTCACGGGCGCGCGGCCAGCTTTCGCAACCTTCAACCTGACGCCGCGGCAACACGCAATGCAAAAGGCCCTGCGCGGATGCACAGGGCCCTCTGCCGGTCATCGATCAAACGATGATTAACGGACGATGCGGACGATCGTGCCCGACTCGGCATCGACCAGCACGGGCAGGCCGTTGATGTTCAGGTAACGCAGTTCGGGCTGCGGCACCTCATAGGTCGTGACCTCGGACGGCACCACGGCACCGACCACGACTTCACCGTCAAGGTAGACCGTCTCGACCGGGTTGGCCGTGACATAGGTGATGGTGTCTTCCGTCGGCTCGACCGCCGCGGCACCCACCGCCGTCCCGGCGATCGCACCGGCAACGATCGCACCGGCCGGTCCGCCCAGAGCAAAGGCCGTCAGCGCACCGACGGTGCCCGTCGCGGTCGCCGCGACGTTCTGATCGGTCTTGGACGTGCCTTCCTCGGTCTGCTGGATCACGGTCACGGTCTCGGCCGCGCCGGACATGTCGACCAGCGGCACCGCGTTGGCGTTTTCTTCAACGTAAAGGTACTGGCCCGAAGCCCAGCCGTTCATCGAACCGGAGGAGATCTTGCACCAGCTGATGTCCTGCAGGCAGCCGTCGATCGTCACTTCCTGATCCTTCTCGAGCGCGCCGAGGACGGCACCGAAGGGCGACGGCTGATCGCGGACGTTCAGTTCCGTCCCGGCTTTGGCGGTGGTGGTCTGCGCCACGGCGGGCAAAGCGGCGCCCAGCGCCATCACGGATGCGATTGTCAGTGTTGTCAGTTTCATCGTCATGTCCTTCGCCAACCCGCAGCGCCGATCATCGGCACCGCCCTCAAGGTCGGCTATCTGGGTGACAAATGCCTAGCAGACGGGCTGCGTTCCTCTGCCGCAAATGGCACAGGCAGAAAATTGCCACCCCAAAGGCTGGAACAGGCCGATTTCACCGACCCGATCGAAAATGCCTTGACTATGCCGGCAAATCAAAGTTGCCAGCACCGCCCAGCTGACCTTTACACGGAATCATCTCGCCAGCGGTTCACGATTGGATAGCGGCGATCCAGCCAGAAGGCGCGGTTCGACAGCCGCGTGCCGGGCGCCGACTGGAACCGCTTGTACTCGCTGACGTAGATCAGGTGCTCTACCTTCTTCACCGTCTCGCGCGCATAGCCGGCCGCGACGCAGTCGGCGACGCTCGACTCGTCGTCCACCAGCATCTTCAGGATGCCGTCCAGAATGTCGTAGGGCGGCAGGCTGTCATCATCGCGCTGGTCAGGCCGCAACTCGGCCGAAGGCGGCTTGTCGATGATGCTGACCGGGATCATCTCGCCCGCCGGCGCCTTCATCCAGGGGCGATGGTTGGCGTTGCGCCAGCGGCAGATGTCGAAGACGCGCGTCTTGTACAGATCCTTGATCGGGTTGTAGCCGCCCGCCATGTCACCATAGATCGTAGCGTAGCCCACCGCGACCTCGGACTTGTTGCCGGTGGTCAGCAGCATCTCACCGAACTTGTTGGACTGCGCCATCAGCAGCAGACCACGCATCCGGCTCTGGATGTTCTCCTCGGTCAAATCAGGCGCGCGACCCTCGAACAGCGGCGCCAGCGCCTCGCCCACCGCATCCACCGGCCCCGCGATCGGCACGGTGTCGTAGTGGCAGCCCAGCCCGTCCACCACGCGCTGCGCATCATCCAGCGAAGCCTGAGAGGTATACTTGCTCGGCAGCATGACGCCCCGCACTTTCTCCGGTCCCAGCGCGTCTGCCGCGATCACGGCGACGATGGCACTATCGATCCCGCCAGACAGGCCCAGCAGCACTTTCCCGAACCCCGCCTTGCGGCAGTAGTCACCCAGTGTCTCGACCATCGCGCGATAGTCCTGTTCCAGACTGTCCGGGTGCCGGGCAAAATCGCCTTCTTCCGCGACCCAGCCCCCGGCCCCGTGCGTCAGGTCGACATGCGCTACAGCTTCCTCGCCGAAGGGCATCTGCAGTGCCATCTTGCCATGCCGGTTCAGAACGAAGGACCCGCCGTCAAAGAACTGGTCGTCCTGGCCGCCCACCATGTTGACATAGATCAGCGGCACGTCGTTCTCGACCACGCGGGCCACCATGTTGTTCAGCCGCACGGCGAACTTGTCGCGAAAATAGGGGCTGCCGTTCGGCACGAGCAGCACCTCCGCCCCACTCTCGACCTGCGCCTCGGCC
The DNA here is from genome assembly GCF_900128995.1 of Loktanella atrilutea. Lineage (GTDB taxonomy): Bacteria > Pseudomonadota > Alphaproteobacteria > Rhodobacterales > Rhodobacteraceae > Loktanella > Loktanella atrilutea. Next base: position 476,234 of record NZ_FQUE01000002.1, read on the forward strand.
ACGTCCGGATACCAGGCATCCTCGCAGATCGGCGTGCCGATGCGCGGGCCGGTCGTGGCGAAGGGACCTTGAATCTGCCCCCGCGAAAACAGCCGCACCTCGTCGAAGACGTTGAAGTTCGGCAGGAAATACTTGTCCGCGCGCCCCGCGATCGCGCCATCCTTCAGCATGTAATAGCTGTTGTGCAGCTTCACCCCCTCCAGCGCCGGCCCGCCGATCATCAGGACCGGCCCGTCGGCGCAAGCCTCGGCCAGCGCCGCAATCTCGGCCACGGCGGCCAGGATGAACCCCTTCCGGCGGATCAGGTCCTGCGTCTGGTAGCCGGTGATGAACATCTCGGGCAGCGCCACCATCTGCGCGCCCGCATCGCGCCCCTGCCGCCAGGCCTCCCGCGCCTTGGCGGCATTGCCCTTCAGGTCGCCGACCGTCGGGTTCAACTGCGCCAGCGTGATGCGGTAATGGTCGGTCATGGGCCACCCTCTCCGGTTTGTGACGCAGATAGCAGATATCCCGCCAAGGGAAACCCGCCGGCGGCAGCCCTTGCCCGTTGTCAGCGCGCGGCGGAGTCTTTACCACTTTGGCCTGAGGCAAAGGTAGGACTATCCATGACGCGTTTTGCAACGGCGGCACTGCTGTCACTGACCCTTGCGGGCACCCTGTCGATCGCTCCGGCACTGGCCCAGACCACGGAAACCAAGCAATACGACGACGGCGGCGTCTATACCGGTGCGTTCCTGAACGGCAAGCAGCACGGTCAGGGCACCTACACCCTGCCCAATGGTTACGAGTATTCCGGCAACTGGGATCAGGGGGAAATCACCGGTCAGGGCCGCGCCGTGTTTCCGAACGGCTCCGTCTACGAAGGCACCTTCGCCGCGGGCAAGCCCGACGGCACCGGCAAGATCACCTTTTCCGACGGCGGCACCTACGAAGGCGACTGGGCGGCAGGGGAAATCACCGGCCGCGGCATCGCCCGCTACGCGAACGGCGTCGTCTACGAAGGTGAGTTCCGCAACGCCATGCACCACGGCACCGGCACAATGCGCAGCCCCGATGGCTACGAATACACCGGCCCCTGGATCAACGGCGTGAAGGAAGGCACCGGCAAGGTCGTCTATCCCGACGGCGCCGTCTACGAAGGCGAGCTGAAGGCCGGCGAACGTGACGGCACAGGCATCCTTACCATGAAGGACGGGCTGGTCTACGACGGCACATGGGTCGACGGCCAGATCCAGGGTCAGGGCAAGCTGACCCAGCCCAACGGTGATGTCTACGAAGGCGATCTCGTCGCCGGCAAGCGCGACGGCCAGGGCCGCGTGACCTACGCCAACGGCGACGTCTACGAAGGCGGCTTCGCCGACGACGTCCGCAGCGGCACCGGCACCTTCACCGGGACCGACGGCTATCGCTATACCGGCGACTGGGTCGACGGCCAGATCGACGGCAAGGGCGAGGTCACCTATCCTGATGGCGCCGTCTACACCGGCGACTTCACCGCCGACCTCGCGAACGGCACGGGCCGCATCGTCTATCCCGACGGATCGTCCTACGACGGCAACTGGGTCAACGGCGTGATCAACGGCACCGGCATCGCCACCTATGCGAACGGGCTCGTCTACGAAGGCGACTTCGTCGATGCCAAGAACGACGGGCAGGGCAAGATGACCTATCCCGATGGCTATACCTACACCGGCGGCTGGTCCGACGGTCAGCGCAACGGCACCGGCACCGCGACCTATGCGGACGGCACCGTCTACACCGGCGAATTCAAGGACGGCCAGCGCCACGGCTCCGGCAAGATCACCCTGCCCGACGGCTTCACATACGAAGGTGAATGGCAGGGTGGAGAGATTTCCGGCACCGGAATCGCGACCTACGCCAACGGCGACATCTACGAAGGATCCTTCGTCCATGGCCGGCGCGAGGGGCCCGGCACGATGCGTTACGCCAGCGGCACCGAAACCTCCGGCGATTGGGCCGACGGGGCGCTGCTGACGCCAGCCACACCGGACACGGGCGATCCGGCAACCGCGGACGCGACCACGCCGCCGCCGGAGGAAGCGAGCGATCCCGCGGCTGACGACGGTGCACCACCTGCGGCCGACGCGCCCGCGGGGAACTGACGTCAGCTCGGCCGTCGGGGCCGGCGCGGCGCTAGCCGCCGGCCCGCAACCGCGCCTTCACGGCCAGCAGGTCGGCCCAGGCCTCGCGCTTGGCTTCGGGCTGTGCCAGAAGATATTCCGGCGCGAATATCGGCAGCGCCGGGCGGCCCAGCACCTCGGCCCACCGCCCCCGCATCCGCGTGATCCCGGCACGCCCCAGCAACGCCTGACAGGGCGCATTGCCCATGCAGACCACGATGTCGGGCTGCACCAGCGCGATATGCCGCTCCAAGAACGGCAGCATCATCGCCAGATCCTCGGGCTGCGGCATCCCCGCCCCCGCCGTCCGCCACGGCAGCGCGTGCAGGACATAGGCCGCCCGCGCGGGGTCGGCGGCCGTCCGGTCCAGACCGATCGCCCCCAGCATCCGGTCCAGCAAAGCCCCGCCCGGCCCGACGAAGGGGCGTCCCGCCTGATCTTCCGCCCGGCCGGGCGCCTCGCCGATCCACATGACGCGGGCAGCGGGATCGCCCTCTGCCCAGACGAAATGCCGCGCGCCGCGCTGCAAGGTGCACAGGGTGAACCCCTCCTGCGCAGCGCGCAGCGCTTCAAGATCGGCCGCCCCCTCCGCCGCCTCGCGCGCCAACGCCGGCGCATCGAAGCTTTCGGGCGCCGGGATCGGCGGCGGCGGCGGCCGCCCCCGTTCGACAGCGACCGGCGCGGGCTTCGCCACGACCGCATCCAGCGCATAGCGATCGACCGGCACGTCCCCGATCGCCTCGTCCGCCCCCAGCGCCACCTGCCAGTCCAGCAGGGCGACCGCGGCCCAATAATCTTCCTGCGACTCCATGACCGCGACCTTACCCGCCCCCGCCGGGAAACGCAGTCCCCTTCTTCTCGTCGCAAATACCTCGGGGGGACGGCGCAGCCGGGGGGGCTGGCCCCCCTGCCACGGCCCGCCTATAACCCCGCCACCAGCGAAGGAGCCCTCATGTCATTCCGCGCCCGCCACCTGCTCGGCATCGAACACCTCGCCCCGGACGAGATCGTCACGCTGCTCGACCTTGCGGACACCTATGCGACGGACACCCGCGCGGGTCGGACCCACCGCGACGTGCTGGCGGACATGACCCAGATCAACATGTTCTTCGAGAATTCGACGCGGACACAGGCCAGCTTCGAGCTTGCGGGCAAGAAGCTCGGCGCCGACGTGATGAACATGGGCATGCAGTCCAGCAGCGTGAAGAAGGGCGAGACCCTGATCGACACCGCCCTCACCCTCAACGCCATGCACCCTGACCTGCTCGTCGTGCGTCACCCCTCCTCCGGGGCCGTCGACCTTCTGTCGCAAAAGGTGAACTGCGCCGTGCTCAACGCCGGCGACGGCCGCCACGAACACCCGACACAGGCCCTGCTCGACGCGCTGACGATCCGCCGCGCCAAGGGGCGGCTGCACCGCCTTTCGGTCGCGATCTGCGGTGATATCGCCCATTCCCGCGTCGCCCGGTCCAACATCATGCTGCTCGGCAAGATGGAAAACCGCATCCGCCTGATCGGCCCGCCGACCCTGATGCCCGCCGGCATCTCCGACTTCGGGGTCGAGGTCTTCGACGACATGGAGGAAGGGCTGGCCGACGTCGACGTCGTCATGATGTTGCGCCTGCAGAAGGAACGGATGGACGGCGGCTTCATCCCCTCGGAACGCGAATATTTCCACCGATACGGCCTCGATGCCACGAAACTCGCCTGCGCCAAGCCCGACGCCATCGTCATGCACCCCGGACCGATGAACCGCGGGGTCGAAATCGACGGCACCATCGCCGACGACATCAACCGCAGCGTCATCCAGACCCAGGTCGAGATGGGCGTCGCCGTCCGCATGGCCGCGATGGATCTGCTGGCGCGCAACCTGCGGGCGGACCGCGCCTCGGCCGTCGCCTGACCGGACAATTGGCCAGATCCCTCGCGGCGGTATGGCCGCAAAAAAGGAACCAGACCGGGGCGGACCGGTTGATAGTTCGAATGATCCTACACTCAGGCCACATCGATGACATTGACCCTGCCCGCCGACGACCACGGCCTGATCCGTATCTTCAAGATCGCGATACCCGCCCCCGCCGGGCTGGAGGAGCGGACGCCCGCCGCCCTTGCCGCACTCTTCGGCACGGATGATCTGGATCCCGACTACATCGACGTCGTCGATACCCGGCACCTCGCCGGGTTGTCCCTGATCGATTACCTGCATCAGGGTTACGACATTCCGGACACCGCGACAGACGACCCGGCCCTGCGCGACCTGAAAGGCGTCGTGGTGCTGCTCATGTCCCGGGCCGCCCGCGGGCGTGCGTTGACATTGACCCTCGCCGACACGGTCACCCATGTCACGACGACCGGCGATCCTGCCCGCCTGCGGGTGCCGTCCCCGCCGGTCGAAACAGCAGCGGCGGCGGGCACCGTCCCCGGCGGGCGGTCCGCGCCGTCGCAGGCCGCCATGTCGGGCCGGGTCGCCACCATCGCCTTGATCGTTCTCTTCGCACTGGTTGTCCTGATGATCTGGGTCGCCAGCTAGCGGCAAAGATTGACCCTGTCGCCCGCGCTGCCTACACCTTGCCGCATCGCCGCAAGGATCGACACCCGCATGACGACTGTCCATTTCACCAACGCCCGCATCATCGACCCTGTCGCGTTGACCGACCTTTCGGGATCGCTGACCGTGCGCGACGGGGTCATCATCGCCCGCGACGCCAAATCGCCCAAGGACGCGGATGTCATCGATTGCCACGGCGCCTGCCTTGCCCCCGGCATCATCGACATCGGCGTCAAGGTCTCGGAACCGGGCGAGCGCCACAAGGAATCCTTCCGCTCTGCCGGGCGCGCCGCGGCCGCCGGCGGCGTCACCACCATGGTCACCCGCCCCGACACCCACCCCCCGATCGACACGCCAGAGGCGCTGGAGTTCGTCCGCCGCCGGGCCGAGGTGGAATCCATCGTGAACGTCCTGCCGATGGCGACCCTGACCAAGGGCCGCGCGGGGACCGAGATGACGGAGATCGGCTTCCTCCTCGACGCCGGTGCCGTGGCATTCACCGACGGCGCCCAGGTCGTCGCGGATACCAAGGTGCTGTCCCGCGCCCTCACCTACGCCCGCAGCCTCGGCGCGCTGGTAATCGGTCACCCGCAGGATCCGGGCCTGTCGCGCGGCGCCTGCGTGACCACGGGCAAGTTCGCCTCTCTCCGCGGCCTGCCCGGCGTCTCGCCGATGGCGGAACGCATGGGCCTCGACCGCGACATCGCCCTGCTGGAAATGACCGGCGCCCGCTACCACGCGGACCAGATCACCACCGCCCGCGCCCTGCCCGCCCTCGAACGGGCCAAGCGCAACGGCCTGTCGATCACCGCCGGCATCAGCATCCACCACCTGACGCTGAACGACATGGACGTGGCCGACTACCGCACCTTCTTCAAGCTGACCCCGCCCCTGCGGTCAGAGGACGACCGTCAGGCCGTGATCCATGCGGTGGCGGAAGGTCTGATCGACATCGTCTGCTCCATGCACACCCCGCAGGACGAGGAATCCAAGCGTCTGCCCTTCGAACAGGCCGCGCCCGGCGCCGTCGGCCTGCAGACCCTACTGCCCGCCGCACTGCGCCTCGTGCACAACGACCAGATCGACCTGCCCCGCCTGTTCCGCGCCCTGTCGCTGAACCCCGCCCACCTGCTGAACCTGCCCGCCGGGCGCCTGACTGAAGACGCGCCGGCCGACCTCGTCCTCTTCGATCCCGATGCGCCGTTCGTGCTGGACCGCAGCACCCTGCTGTCGAAGTCCAAGAACACCCCCTTCGACGGCGCCCGTCTGCAGGGCCGCGTCCTCGGCACATGGGTCGCCGGCACCCGCGTGTTCGGAGAGTCCGTCGATGCCTGAACTCACCTCTCCCGCCGCCGTCCTGCTGCTCTGGGCCGCGATCGGCTATCTGCTCGGATCGATCCCCACCGGGGTGATCCTCGCCCGCGTGATGGGCCTTGGCGACCTGCGCCAGATCGGGTCGGGCAACATCGGGGCCACGAACGTTCTGCGCACCGGAAACAAGACCGCCGCCGCCCTCACGCTGCTCGGCGATGCGCTGAAAGGCGCCGCCGCCGTGCTGTTGGCCCGCGCCATGGCCGCCCCCGATGCGGTGCAGATCGCCGCCCTCGCCGCCTTCCTCGGGCACTGCTTCCCCGTGTGGCTCCGGTTCCGTGGCGGCAAGGGCGTTGCCACGTTTCTCGGCGTCGTGCTGGCTCTGACACCGCTCGGCGGCGCAATCGCCTGCGCAATCTGGGCGCTGACGGCATGGATCGCCCGCATGTCGTCCCTCGCCGCGCTCCTCGCTGCCGGATGGACGCCTGTCGTGGTCATTTTGATCGGACAAGGTCACTTGTCGCTCCTCACACTTGCACTCGCGATTCTCGTCTACATCCGCCATGCCGCCAACATCCGCCGTCTGCGCACAGGAACCGAACCCCGTATAGGCTCCAAAGGCTGATGATCTCTTGACCCGGTACGCCATCGTGCTCCGGCTCGTCTCGATCACACCGCGGTCCTTGGACTATCCGGGCAATCCCCGCACAGTTCCGCGCCTGTTGCTTTAGCACTTGTTTCCGCGCCGACTGGCACCTAAAAGCGACCTCGGAGACGTGGCCGAGTGGTCGAAGGCACGCCCCTGCTAAGGGCGCATACCGGAAACGGTATCGAGGGTTCGAATCCCTTCGTCTCCGCCACCACCCCCTGCATGAGCGATCTTTTCACTTGTGGAAGCTAGGCTTGTCGGCCTCTGCCAAGGTCTTGCGCCCCGGAGCGAGCGCGCTTCGACCGAAGCGCAGAACATACGACCGATAAACGTATAACTTGCGACTAAGCTGTTCGCAGAATTCGGAGCCATGAGAGAATCCCGTCATGGCCTCCCTCGGGCCAGCCGATCGGGCATGGCTATGGCTTCGTTTCATCGCCGCAGCCTTTGCTAAACAAGCCCTTGATCGGTTCAATCGCTTTCAAGTGGTTATCCCATGTATTCCGGAAGTTACGGTCCTGCCCGATGGACACCTGGCACAATCCAACAATCCAAGACCTCGCTTCAAATACGAATGACCCTTGCCACCACCATATTCCTGACTAAAAGACTTTTTTATACCTTACTATTTTTGTAGTCCATTGGAGGGCACATGCGCGAACATCATCTCATCGGCGGCAGACGCAGCTTTGCCCTTCATGCTCTACTCGGCTGCACGTCCTTGAACCTGCTGCCCATGTCCGCACTCGCGCAGGATGCAGCAACTCCTTACCGGCTGTCGCCGATCATCGTGACGGGGGCGGTCGCCGTTGACGACGATGCGCAATCGGTCGTGGCGCAGGAGTTGTGGGTCGGCGGCAAGGTCGCGACGAGCATCCTCGATACGCCTGCCTCCGTCTCCGTCGTCACGGCGCAGGAGATCGAGGCCCGCAACGCGGATACGCTCGAAACCGTCCTGCAATACACCCCGGGCATTCACACCGATTTCTACGGATCGGACGACCGCAACGACTATGTCCTGATGCGCGGGTTTCAGGCGACGAGCTACCGCGAGGGCATGACCCTCGGATCCATGCGTGGCGTGCGGGAAGATCCTTTCGCCTATGCACGGGTCGAGGCGATCCGCGGTGCGAACTCCACCCTGTTCGGCGTCTCCGATCCGGGCGGTTCGATCAACTTCGTAACCAAGACGCCGCGGTTCGAACGCTTCGGCGATGCCTATTTGACCGCTGGCAGCAACGATCACGCAGAGGTGGGCATCGATTTCGGCGACATTCTGGACGACGAAGCGACGCTCGCCTATCGCCTGACCGCCAAGGCACAGGACAGCGGGCTGGACTACGCGACGTCACGGGACGATTCGACCTTTCTGATGGGCGGTCTGACTTGGTCGCCGTCGGATGCCACAGAATTGACGGTCACCTTCGACCGGCTGACCCGCGACGGCACGCCCAACAGCGGCGGCTATCCGATGGACAGGCAGTACGACCGTTCCGACTTCTTCGGTGAACCGGACTATAACGACCACGCCGTCGACCGTTCCACACTCTCGGCGTTCCTGCGGCATGAATTCGCGAATGGCCTGAACCTTCGGGCCAACCTGCGCTACAGCGACCTGACAGACGATTTCGGCTATGCCTACATCGTCGATCCCGGCACCGGGACCGGCACCGTCTTCGACCGTGCCTTCTTCGGCACCGACAGGACGGCGCAGGAACTGATCGGCAACGTGATGGTGCAGTACGATGCGCAATTTGGCGCCATCGACAGCAGCACGCTCGCGGGGATCGAGTTCCGCGACGCCCAGACCGAAAGCGCGTCCTACTATACCGCGGCACCGGCGATCGACGTGGCCGACTCGGTCTACTCCGGCGCGCCGGTCGGTCTGACACCCTACGCCACCGCGGACGAGGACTATACGACGAAATCGCTTTTCGTGCAGCAGAACCTGTCGTTCGACGACCGCTTCATCGCGACGGTCGGCCTGCGACGCGACTGGCTGGAACTGGCCAGCGTAGGCGACAGCTTCGGCGTGCCGTCGGACCTTCAGGACGACTTTGCCGAAACGTCGTGGCGCGGCGCGCTGACCTACAAGATCAACGAGGGTCTTTCGACCTATGCCAGCTACGTCCAGTCCGTCGCCCCGCCGGAGTTCGGGGTTTCTCCCGAACGCGGTCATCAATACGAGGTCGGCGTGAAATATCAGCCGGCCGGGACGACCGCCCTGATCTCTGCCGCCGCCTTCGATCTGGAAAAGAACAATATCACCGTCCCGGTCGTGCAGGCCGACGGGTCGATCACCCGCGAACTGGTCGGCAAGACCCGTGCGCGTGGGTTCGAAATCGAGGGCAAGGCCGAGCTGTCCAACAACCTCAGCATCATCGGCGGCTACTCTTATGTCGATGCAGAAGTCGAACGGGCGGTCGTGCGTGGGACCGACGTGTCGGGGCAAGCCTTCGCCAACGTCCCGCGGCATACGGCGTCCCTGTGGATGAGCTATGCCGTGCCGGAGTCCGGCAACCTGGGCGCACAGACCTTCGGCATCGGTGCGCGTTACCTGGGTGACTACTATTTCGGGCTGCCAAATGCCGACAAGGCAGAGGCCGCGATCCTCGTCGACGCCGCCTATACCTACGCCTTCGACGCCGCGACAGAGGTGGCGCTGAATGTCAGCAACCTGTTCGACGAACAGCATGTTGTGGGCTCTGGCACCGCGAACTACTACAACCCGGCCCGCAACGTGGCCGTGACCCTTCGCAGAAGCTGGTGACAGGGCGCGCACCGGCCTGCGGGCGGGTGCGCATCCGCCGCACGACAAAGGAAAGGACCCATGTCCCTATCGCATCCCATATCAAGAGCGCTTCCGCTTGTCCTGGCGCTGGCCGGCGCAGGTCAGGGCGCCTGCGCGCAGGATTATCCGCTGACCATCCAGCATGCCTTCGGCACCACGATGATACCAGCGAAACCGGAACGGGTGGCCACCGTATCCTGGGCCAATCAGGAGGTGCCGCTGGCACTGGGGGTCGTGCCCGTCGGCTTTGCACGGGCGAACTTCGGAGATGTTGACGGCGATGGCCTGCTGCCTTGGGTCGACGCCCGCCTGAAGGAACTTGGCGCCGACGCGCCGCCCCTCTTCGACGAAGGCGACGGCATCGATTTCGAGGGGGTCGCCGCGGTTCAGCCCGACGTCATCCTCGCCGCCTATTCCGGTCTTTCGCAGGTGGACTACGATACGCTCAGCCAGATCGCGCCGGTGGTGGCCTATCCCGACCAGCCCTGGGCCACCGACTGGCGAGAGATGATCCGGCTGAACAGCGCGGGCCTTGGCATGGTGGATGCGGGCGAGGATCTGATCGTCGAACTGGATCGGACCATCGCGCAGGCCACAGCCAATCATCCGGAACTCGCGGGCAAGACGGCGATGTTCGTCACCCACCTCGACGCCCGAGACCTCAGCACGATTTCATTCTACACGGCAAACGATACACGCGTCCGCTTCTTCGCTGATCTGGGCCTCGCCTCTCCCGCCAGCGTGCAGGCGGCCTCCTCGGACGGACGGTTTTCCGCGCAGGTCAGCGCAGAGCGGATCGACGACTTCGCAGATGCGGATATCGTCGTGACCTACGGGACCGCCGCGCTGCGCGATGCCATGAAAGGCAATCCGCTCGCCTCCCGCATGGCGGCGGTGCAATCGGGGTCTGTCGTGCTTCTGGGCGACGACGCGCTTGGCACGGCGGCAAACCCCACGCCGCTGTCGATCAGCTGGCTACTGGACGACTACGTGGCATTGCTCGCCGACGCCGCCCGCAAGGCAGAATGACGGCGATCCTGCATATCCGACGGGTGGCGATCGGGCGCCCGGGCTGGCTCGCGCTGGCGCTGGCCGCCCTGTGCCTGACGGCCGTGCTGTCGGTGACGGTCGGCACGCGCGCGGTCGGTTGGGACGATATCGGCGCCGCGTTGACCGGCGGAACCGAGACCATCGGTCAGGCGGCCGTTGCCCTGCGCCTGCCGCGCACGGCGTTGGCGGCGCTGGCCGGCGCGGCGCTGGGTCTTGCGGGGGCGGTGATGCAGGGCGTCACGCGCAATCCGCTTGCCGATCCGGGGCTTCTGGGCGTGAACGCCGGTGCGGCGCTGGCCGTCGTCATCGCCATCGCATACTTCGGGATCGACACGCTCGGCGCCTACGTCTGGGCCGGCATCGGGGGTGCGGGTGCCGCATCCTGCTTCGTCTACGCGGTCGGATCGCTCGGCCGGGGCGGGGCAACCCCGCTGAAACTGACGCTGGCCGGGGCCGCAACCTCGATCGCGGCGGGGTCCTGTGTGACGGCGGTGATCCTTGGGCGGAACGACATCGCGGGGGCGGTGCAGTCCTGGCAGGTCGGCGGCGTCGGCGGTGCGACCTTCACCGGCGTCATTCCAATGCTGCCGTTCCTTCTGGTCGGACTGGTGGTCGGCCTGCTGTCGGCCCGACACCTGAACATGCTGGCCTTGGGTGACGAAACCGCCTCCGCCTTCGGCGTGCGCGTGCCTCTTGCCCGCGGCGCGGCACTGGTCAGCGCCGTTCTCCTTTGCGGTGTCACGACCGCGATCTGCGGGCCTATCGGTTTCGTCGGGCTGATCGTGCCGCATCTGTGCCGCCTGCTGGTGGGCGTCGATCACCGCTGGCTGCTGCCGCTGTCTGCAGTCACGGGGGCGGCCTTGCTGATCGCGGCAGACGTGCTGGGACGCGTCATCGCCCGCCCGGCAGAGGTCGACGTCGGCATCGTCACCGCCTTCATCGGCGCCCCCGTCTTCATCTGGATCGTCCGTCGGCGGCAGGTGCGCGACCTGTGATCGTCAGCCCGCCCCGAACACACGCCGACCTGATCCCGCAGCTGTCGCATCAGCGCCGAAGGCGAGAGCGGCGACGCCTGCAAATCGTGGCGGCGCTGGCCGCCCTGCTGATCGCGGGTGGCGTCCTGACCCTCATGGTCGGCCAGTCGACGACTCCGCTGCACGTCGTGCTGCGCGTCCTGAGCGGCGAGGATGTGCCGGGTGCGAGTTTCACCGTCGGCACGCTGCGCCTGCCGCGCATGACACTGGCGGTGCTTGCGGGCCTGTCCTTCGGTCTCGGCGGGGCCGCCTGCCAGACCCTGCTGCGCAATCCGCTGGCGAGCCCCGACATCATCGGCATCACCGCCGGCAGCGGGGCGGCGGCGGTCCTTGGCATCGTCATGCTGCAATGGTCCGGTGCGGCGATATCCGTGCTTGCCATCGTGGGCGGGCTGGGGACGGCCCTGCTGATCCATGCCCTCGCGTGGCGCGACGGGCTGTCCGGCGCCCGCCTGATCCTGATCGGCATCGGCATCGCCGCCATGCTGAACAGCGTCACCGCCTACGTCCTGCTGCAGGCTCCGGCCTGGAGCCTGCAAGAGGCCCTGCGCTGGCTAACCGGCAGCGTGAACGGTGCGCGACTTGGGCAGGCCCTTCCCCTGCTGACGGCCCTGCTGACCTTCGGCAGTCTCCTTTTGGTGCGATCCCGCGACATTGACGCCCTGCGTCTCGGCGACGACAAGGCTGCAGCGCTAGGCGTGCGCTTGGGTGCGGTGCGGTTGCAGGTCATCATCGGCATCGTCGGACTGATCTCCACCGCCACGGCGGCGGTCGGACCGATCGCCTTCGTCTCCTTCCTCGCGGGACCCATAGCGGCCTGGATCGTCGGCCCGGGCCGCCCGGTGCTGGTGCCGGCTGCGCTGGTCGGGGCGGTGCTGGTGCTGGGCGGCGATTATGCAGGACAGTTCCTGCTGCCCAACCGCTACCCGGTCGGCGTGGTGACGGGCGCGCTGGGCGGTCCCTACCTTCTGTATCTCATCGTCCGGATGAACCGGACAGGACGTGTCGCATGACCGGATCTTCCCTTTCCGCCCGCAACCTGACCGCCGGCTACGGCGACCGGACCGTGCTTCAGTCCCTCGACCTGGATGTCGCCAAAGGCGGAATCACCGCCATCGTCGGGGCCAACGCCTGCGGCAAGTCCACGCTGCTGCGCACCATGTCGCGCCTGCTGGTCCCCGCGACCGGACAGGTCCTGCTCAACGGCAAGTCGATCCACCATACGCCGCCCCGCGCGCTAGCACAGCGGTTGGGCCTGCTGCCGCAGTCCCCGACCGCGCCGGACGGCATGACCGTGGCCGACCTCGTGTCGCGCGGTCGCCATCCGCATCATGGAATGCTGTCGCGCTGGACAGCCGCGGACGATGCCGCGGTCGCGCGCGCAATGACGGTAACCGGCACGGCCGATCTGGCAGAGCGCGAAATCGACGCCCTGTCCGGCGGGCAGCGGCAGCGGGTCTGGATCGCCATGGCACTGGCCCAGCAGACCGATGTGCTGCTGCTGGACGAGCCGACGACCTTCCTCGACATCGCGCACCAGATCGAGGTGCTGGATCTGCTGGTTGACCTCAACCGTGCCGACGGTACGACCATCGTCATGGTGCTGCACGACCTGAACCTCGCCGCGCGCTATGCGGACCGCATCCTGGCGCTGGCGCAGGGGCACCTGCATGCCGCCGGCACGCCAGAGGACGTCCTGACCAGCGACACGGTGCGCCATGTCTTCGGTCTGGCATGCCAGATCATCACCGACCCGGTGTCCGGAAAACCGATGATGCTGCCCCGCAGCCGTCACGACCGGACCGCACCGCGCGTCATGAAACCCCTTCGATCAGTTCCCACGAAAGCGAGCCCGACATGACCCTCCTCGACACGACCATCGCCGCCCTGCAGGATCTCATGGCGATCGGCGGCCCGGCGATCATCGTCATCGCGGCGCTCTCCGTCGCCACCCTCGCCATCATCCTGTGGAAGGTCTACCGCCTCGTCCGCCTCGGGGCCTGGGCCGGCGGCCGCACGCGACGGGCGGTGCAGCTGTGGCAGGATCATGACGATCGCGCGGCCGTTGCGTTGCTGCAATCCTCCCGGTCCCTGCGTGCACGCGTCGCCCTGACCGCCATGCGCGCATCCTGCCACGATGATCGCGACGACGCCGCCGCGCGCGAGGAAACCGCCCGTGTCGCACGCGGATCGCTGGAGCAGGCGCGCAGCGGCCTGCGCGCGCTCGAACTCATCTCCACCATCGCACCCTTGCTGGGACTGCTGGGCACGGTCCTTGGCATGATCGGCGCCTTTCAGGCGCTGCAACAGTCCGGCGTCCGCGCCGACCCGGCCGCACTGGCCGGCGGCATCTGGGAGGCTCTGCTGACAACAGCTGCAGGGATGGGCGTCGCCATCCCCGCGTCCGTGGCGTTGACCTGGTTCGAAAGCGTCGTCGACCGTCTGCGGTTCGACATGGAGGATACGGCGTCGCGGATCTTTCTGCGCAGACCTGATACCGCGGTCGCCGCGGCCGCCTGAATGTTCACCTTCGACACCCCCCGCCCGCGCCGCAAGCCAAGCCTCACGCCGATGATCGACGTGGTGTTCCTGCTGCTGGTGTTCTTCATGCTTGCCGCCCGTTTCGGGATGGACACGGCCCTGCCCCTGATCGCCGCCGGATCGGGAGAGGCCTATTCCGGCCCACCGCGTCTGGTCGACGTCGCCCCCGACGGTCTGGCGCTGAACGGCGTCTCCATGCCGCTCGATGCTTTGGTCGCACGACTGGACACGATGACCGAGGCCCCCACGGACATGATCGTCCTGCGGCCCGCGGCGGACACCGACCTGCAGCGCGCCGTCGATGTGATGCTGGCGATGAACGCGGCGGGCCATGCCCGCGTCGTGATGGTCGCGGCGCCATGACCTTCGACATGCCGCCCCGGCGCACACCGCCCGAAAGCATCGTGCCGATGATCAACGTCGTCTTCCTGCTGCTGATCTTCTTCCTGATGACGGCGCAGATCACGCCGCCCGAACCGGTAGAGGTCACGCCGCCCGTCGCCACCATGGACGACCCGAGCGACGGCGACCTGACGCTGTTCATCTCCGCCGACGGCACGCCGGCCTACGACACGGCACAGGGCGATGCGGCACTGGCGGCGCTCTTCGCGGCACAACCGGCCGCCTTGACCATCAAGGCCGACGCCGCGGTGCCCGCCTCGACGGTCGCCGCCCTGCTGCCCCGCCTTGCGGCGGCCGGCTTTGACGCCATTACACTCGTCACGGCAGCACCATGAGGCGCCCTGCCGAATGGCTGGTCTTCGGCTCCTTGGCTGTTGCGCTGCACCTCGGCGCGCTGGCGGCCTATCGCCAGGAACCGAAGGATGGGGCGACCTCCACCGGTGACGGGGGAGAGGCGATGGTATCCCTTGAAGCGGCCAGCGCCACAGTGATCGACATGGTCGCGGAATGGGACCGCCCGCCAGAGGTGACGGTCTCAGCCCCGCCATCCATGCCCGCGGCCCCGTCTGCCCCTCCGATGACGGCAGAGGCTCCGCCGATGGCGGCCCCACCGGACATGTCCACCCCCGACATCGCAAGCCCCGCCCTGCCGGTCGCACCTCAGGCCCCGCCGCCGGAACCCCTGCCGGAGGCCGTCACCGCCGCGCCGAGCTTTGCCCCGCAGGCGTCGCTGCGTCCCGTGAACCGGCCAGCGCGGCCAACGCCGCAGCCTGCGCGTCAGGCGCCCCCCGCACCCGCACCGCAGCAGGCGGCACCCCGTCCGGCTGCGCCGGCGCAACGCGCTGCGGGTCAGGGCAGTGGTGCTGCAGCCGGCACCGCAGGCACCAGCCCGGCGCCGACGGCCAGCGCGGCACAGGTCCAAAGCCTGATGGCCCGCTGGGGCGGCGAAATCAGATCCCGGATCGAACGGCGCAAGTCCTATCCCCGCGCCGCCGGCGGCGCCTCCGGCACCGTGCAGGTCGCGATCCGTGTGGGGGCGGACGGGCAACTTCGGGGCCTTGGCATTGCGGGATCCTCCGGCAACGCGGCCCTCGATCAGGCGGCCCTGACCGCGGTGCAGCGGGCGGGGCGGTTCCCCGCAGCGCCCGCCGGCATCGGCGGGGGGGCGCACAGCTTCACCCTGCCGATGGCCTTCAACCGTTAAAGCTGGCGCGTCCAGTAGTAGGAGATGTAGCTGCGGTCGCGGGTCAGCCCCAGCGCCTTGAAATGCGCCTTGGCCTGACGGATCGTCGCCTGTTCCGCAGCGATCCAGACGAATGTGTCCGGCAACAGGCTGTCCACGCGTCGCAGCCACGACCACAGGTCGCTGTCCGGTCCCCGCACGATCCAGTCAAGCGACATGCCGGACGGCATGGCCAGTGCCACGATGTCCGCCGGATCGCCCACCTCGATCACCGCGCGACCGCGCAGGTGCCGCGGAGCCTGCTCCAGAATGCTGCGGATCGCGGGCAAGGCCGTCTCGTCACCGGCGATGAGCAGGTCGTCCGTGACCGGATGGTCGCCGCTGCCTGGCCCCATGACCCCCACGACCTCTCCACCCACGAGGCTCTGCGCCCATGTCGTCGTGCGGCCGCCGTCGTGGATGAAAATGTCGAAGCTGAATGTGCCCTGCGCGGGATCGCGCGTGACGAAGGTATAGGGCGCCCGGTGCAGGGCATCGGCGTCTGCAGGCCAGACCGTGCGCATCCGGTCGTTCAGCATGGGCCAGACAGGGGCGCGGCCCCCCGGCGGCAACAACAGCGAAAAGTGCATCCCACCCACGCACAACGCCGCGACATCGTCGCACGCCATATGGACCCGGATGAAATGCGCACCGACCCGGTCCGTGCTCCGGACCGTTGCCAGATGAAAGTTTGGCGGACGATGACTGGCAGGCGCCGGACCGGTCCACGCCAGCCTGCCGCTAATGTCGGGCATGACGTGATCGAGCAGGTAGATGACGCTTTCCCGGGCCTGATGCAGCATCACCTCCGTCGGCGCCGTGATACGGACGTCAAAGCGGTCGTCTACGGCATGGATCGCCACACGGGCATCGCCCCGCATCAGGTCGAGGCCGTGGGGCCCGCGCGTGACCGGCAGCCCGTATTCGATCACGTGATCATGGATGTGGTTCAGCAACCGGGCGGGCAACGGACCATCGTGACGGGTCTCGGTCGTCAGGATCACCGGGGCCGATGCGGGATGAAAGGCAGATGTCATGGGATGATCCTCGAGCGTTGTCCTGACACCGTCATGCGGCGGCCAGCCGGGCGTAGTGGCCTTCGGCATGGATCAGGTCGGCATGGCGACCGGTCTCGACGATCCGCCCCTCGACCATCACGGCGATGCGGTCGGCATTGCGGATCGTGCCAAGGCGATGGGCGATCACCAGCGACGTGCGGCCGACCGACAGCGCTTCCAATGCCGCCTGAATCTGGCGCTCGGTCTCGGTGTCGAGGGCCGAGGTCGCCTCGTCCAGAATCAGGATCGGCGGGTTCTTCAGGAAAGCGCGCGCGATGGCGACGCGCTGCTTCTGACCACCCGACAGGGTCACACCGCGTTCGCCGACGATCGTATTAAGTCCCTCGGGAAGGCCCGCGATCATGGACGACAGCTGTGCCTGCGCCGCCGCCTGTCGGATGTCATCCTCGGTCGCGTCAAACCGACCGTAGGCGATGTTCTCGCGCAGGGTGCCACCGAAGAGGAAGACATCCTGACTGACGATGCCCACCTGCCGCCGCAGGCTTTGCAGCGTCATGTCGCGAATGTCGATGCCGTCGATCAGGATGCGCCCGGCCTGCGGGTCGTAGAACCGCGGCACCAGCGCCAGCAGCGACGTCTTGCCCGCACCCGACGGACCGACGAAGGCCAGCGTCTCGCCCGGCGCCACGGTGACAGAGATGTCCTGCAGCACCGCCCGGTCCGGCGCGTAGGCAAAGCCCACGCCGTCGAACGTGATCGACCCTTTCAGATCCGGCGCCGGCCGGGCGTCGGGACGGTCCGCGATATCCGGCGCCGTGGCCAGCAGATCGAGGTAGCGGCGGAATCCCGCGATGCCCCGCGGATAAAGCTCGATCACCGCGGCGATCTTGTCGATGGGACGAAAGAACACGCCGACCAGAAGCAGGAACGCGACGAAGCCGCCGGTCGTCAGATCGCCGCGGAGCACGAAGACCGCACCAGCGACCATGACCACGATCTGGATCATTCGCATCCCCATGTAGTTCAGCGAGGCAGAGGCCGCCATCGTGCGGTAGGCCAGCAGCTTGGTGTCGCGGTAGCGGGCATTGTCGCGGGCAAAAAGCTGCTTCTCGTGCTCCTCGTTGGCAAAGGCCTGCACGACGCGCATGCCGCCGACGTTCTCCTCCAGCCTTACGTTGAAATCGGCGACACGGGCATAGATCGCCTGCCACGCGCTGGTCATGCGGCCGCCGAAGATCGTGACGATCGCCACGCTGGCGGGCACGATGGCCGCGGTGATCAGGGCCAGATCGGTGTTGATCGTCATCATCAGCAGAAAGGCCCCGACGAAGGTCATCACCGCGATAAACAGATCTTCCGGTCCATGGTGCGCGACCTCTCCGATCTCCTCCAGATCACGGGTGACCCGGGCGACCAGCTTCCCGGTCCGCACCTTGTCGAAATAGGCGAAGGACAGCCGCTGCAGATGCTCGAACGCGCGGCGGCGCATCTCCGTCTCGATATTGATGCCCAGCTTGTGGCCCCAGTAGATGACCACGGCCATCAGGCCCGTATTGACCAGATAGACGGCCAGCAGGGCGACGGACACGAGGATCGTCAGCCACAGATCACCACGCGGCAGCAGCACGTCGATGAAGCCCTTGATTGCCAGCGGAAAGGCAAGCTCCAGCAATCCCGACAGCACGGCGCAGCCGAAATCGAGCCAGAACAGACCCGCCCAGGGGCGGTAGTAGGCATAGAACTGGCGCAACATCTGCGATCCGTCCTCGTCTGCGAGGACTGGATCGACCGCCCCGACACATGGCTTGAGGAACGCGCCATCCGCCACACGGCGACGCGTATCCCTGCCCAGCAGTATCAGACTATTATAGTCAGGAATAGCGCGGAAATCGCAGAAGCATCAAAAGATGCAGGAATATCCTCTGCCGCCCCGCCTCCGCGGTCGCTCTGCGCCTACCCCTCGTTCTCCGGAAAGAAGCAGGCCGCCGTATGCGCGCCTGTCCCCAGTTCCGGACGCTCTGCCCGGCACTTAGGCTGGGCCTTCCAGCAGCGCGGGGCAAAGGGGCAGCCGTCCGGCACGGACAGGGGCGAGGGCAATTCGCCTTCCAGCTTGATGCGTTTCTTGTCCTTGGTCGGATCCGCCTGCGGCGTCGCGGACAGCAGCGCCACGGTATAGGGATGCTTTGGCGCGGCGAACAGCGCGTCCTTCGGCCCCTTCTCGACCGCGCGACCCAGATACATCACGATCAGCTCGTCCGCCACGTGGCGCACGACGCCCAGATCGTGGCTGATGAACAGATAGGCCAGTTGCAGCCGGTCCTGTAGCCCCAGCAGCAGGTTCAGGATCGCACTCTGGATCGACAGGTCCAGCGCCGACACCGGCTCGTCCAGCACCAGCACCTTGGGGTCGAGCATCAGCGCGCGAGCGACCGCAATCCGCTGTCGCTGCCCGCCGGAAAACATATGCGGGTAGCGGTCGAAATGTTCGGGCCGCAAGCCCACGAGCTTGAGCATGTCGCGCGCCTTGGCTTCACGCTCCGCCTTCGGCATCGTCGTGTTGATGACCAGAGGTTCCATCAGGATGGTGCCGATGCGCTGGCGCGGGTTCAGTGATCCGTAGGGGTCTTGGAAGACGATCTGGACGTCCTTGCGCTGGTCGGCCCAGTTCTCCGGCAGCACGTCCTTGCCGTCGAGGGTCAGGGTGCCCTTCGTCGGCTCCTCGATCATCGCGACCATCCGCGCGAGGGTTGACTTGCCACAGCCGCTTTCGCCCACGACGGCCAGCGTCTTGCCGGGCACCACCTGAAAGTCGAGTCCGCCCACGGCCTTCAGGACGCGGGATTTCTTCAGGAAACCGCCGCTGACGTCGTAATGTCGTTCCAGCGCCTTGGCCTGCATCACCGGGGTATCGGTCATGATGCAATCCTTTCGTCGGTATTCAGCGGATAGAAACAGCGTGCATAACCCAGGTCCGGTCCAAGCACCGGCGGCGGCGTCGACTTGCACCGCGCATCGGCGAACTTGCACCGGGGCGAGAAGAGGCATCCCGCCGGCCGGTCGAACTGCCCCGGCACGACGCCGGGAATGGTCGGCAGCAGACGTTCCGTCGCCCGTTCCGGCAGCGCGTCCAGCAGCGCCGCCGTATAGGGGTGGTGCGGGGTCGAGAACAGGTCGACGACGGACTGTTCCTCGACCTTCTGACCCGCGTATTGCACGCTGACCCGCTCCGCCGTTTCGGCCACCACGCCCATGTCATGGGTGATCAGCACCAGCCCCATGCCGCTTTCGTCGCGCAGAAACGCCAACAGATCAAGGATCTGGGCCTGAATTGTCACGTCAAGCGCCGTCGTCGGCTCGTCCGCGATCAGCAGCTTGGGTTTGCAGGCGATGGCCATGGCGATCATCACACGCTGGTTCATGCCCCCCGACAGCTGGTGCGGAAAGGCCGACAGCCGCTTCTCCGGGTCGGGGATGCCCACCTGCTCGAACAGTTCGACCGCCCGGGCGTGACGCGCGCGCCGGTCCATGCCAAGGTGGAAGCGCAGTGCCTCCTTGATCTGCCAGCCGACGGTGAAACAGGGGTTCAGCGAAGACATCGGCTCCTGAAAGATCATCGCAAGATCCTTGCCGATGATGCGGCGGCGAGCGCGGTTGTCGATGCGCAGCAGGTCGTGGCCGTCGAAGGTGATCTCGTCCGCCGTGACCTTGGCGGTCCAGGGCAGCAGGCCCATCACCGCCAGCATGGACACCGACTTGCCCGACCCGCTTTCGCCGACGATGGCCAGGATTTCCCCGGTGTCGACGTCCTGATCGACGCTGTCGACGGCCCGGAACCGGCCCGATGCGGTGGCGAATTCGACGGTGAGGTTGCGGATGCGCAGCAATGCCATCAGCTCAGCTCCGTTTCAGTTTGGGGTCGAGGGCGTCGCGCAGGCCGTCCCCCATCAGGTTGATCGCAAGCACGGTCACGAGGATCGCGATGCCCGGAAAGGTGACGACCCACCAGGCGCGCAGGATGAACTCGCGCGCCTCGGCCAGCATGGTGCCCCATTCCGGCGTCGGCGGCTGCGCCCCCATGCCGAGGAAGCCGAGCGCCGCCGCGTCGAGGATCGCGGTCGAGAACGACAGCGCCGCCTGCACGATGATCGGCGCAAGGCAGTTCGGCAGCACGGTGACGAACATCAGCCGCCACAGCCCTGCCCCGGCCACCCGGGCCGAGGTGACGTAATCCTTCTGCCGTTCCGAGATCACGCTGGCCCGGGTCAGCCGGACGTAGTGCGGCTGCAGCACGATCGCGATGGCGATCATCGCGTTGATCAGCGACGGCCCGAGGATCGCGACCAGCACCAGCGCCAGCAGCAGCGACGGGAAGGCGAGGATGATGTCCATGATCCGCATGACGATCCCGTCGAGCCACTTTGGCGCGAAGCCCGCCAGCAAACCGATCAGGATGCCCCCCGTCGCGGCGACGGTGACGACCACGATGCCCACGAAGAACGAGAACCGCGCGCCGACGATCAGCCGCGACAGCATGTCCCGTCCCAGCGGATCGGTGCCCAGGATGAACCGCCAGTCGCCGCCCTCCTGCCAGACGGGCGGCACCAGCGTGTCGCTGCGGAACTGGGCAGTGGCGTCGTGCGGCGCGATCCACGGGCCGAAGACGGCGAGGATCGCGAAGACGACGAAGATCCACAACCCGATGACGGCGCCACGGTTCTCCCGGAAATAGAACCAGAACTCGCGCAGGCGGCCCGGGCGTTCGTGAACCATCTCGGCTTCGGCAGAGAGTGCTTCATCCATCTCAGCGCTTCCTGATCTTGGGGTTGATGACGCCGTAGAGCATGTCGACGGTCAGGTTGACGATCATCACCATGACGGCGATCAGCAGCAGACCGCCCTGCACCACCGGGTAGTCGCGGCGGAAGATGCTGTCGACCATCCACTTGCCGATGCCCGGCCAGCTGAAGATCGTCTCGGTCAGGATCGCGCCCGCCAGCAGCGTGCCGACCGACAGGCCGATGACGGTGATGACCGGGATCATGGCGTTGCGCAGGGCGTGGATGCCGTTGATACGCCCCGGCGACATGCCTTTGGAACGTGCGGTGCGGATGTAATCTTCGCCCAGCACCTCCAGCATGGCGGACCGGGTCTGGCGCGCGATGACGGCAAGGGGGATCGTGCCCAGCACGACGGTCGGCAGGATCAGGTGCAGCACGGCGGACTTGAACGCGCCGCTTTGACCCGATGCCAGACTGTCGATCAGCATGAAACCGGTGGCGTCGGGGAAGTAATACAGCAGGTCGATCCGGCCCGACACCGGGGTCCAGCCCAGATTGCCGGAAAAGACGATGATCAACAGCAGCGCCCACCAGAAGATCGGCATCGAATAGCCCACCAGCGCCGTCGACATCAGTGCCCGGTCAAAGAACTTGCCCCGGTTCACGGCGGCGATGACGCCCGCCGGCAGGCCAAGCAGCAGCGCAAAGATCATCGCGCAGATCGACAGTTCCAGCGTTGCGGGAAAAAGGGCGAAGAATTCGTCGAAGACGGGGCGTTTTGTCACAAAGGACGTGCCCAGATCCCCGTGCAGCACGCCGGTCAGGTAGTCCCAGAACTGGACGTAGATCGGCTGGTCGAACCCGTATTGCACCTTCAGTTCGGCATAGCGCTCTGCCGACACGCCGCGTTCGCCCGCCATGACGGTGATCGGATCGCCCGGCAGCGCCCGGATGAACCCGAAGGAAATCAGCGTCACCCCGATGAACGTCGGAATGAACGTCAGCAGCCGGCCAAGGACGTAGTTCAGCATGACAGCACCGTCAGGTCCTTCGGAAAATGGGTCAGCGTCTCGTATCCGTCCGCCGTGATCAGCACGTCATCCTCGATCCGGACGCCGAAATTGCCGATCTGATACAGGCCGGGTTCGTTCGTATAGACCGTTCCCTCCGGAAGAACCATGTGGTTGCCCCGCATGATGTAGGGTGCCTCGTGCACATCGCGGCCCAGACCGTGGCCCGTCTTGGTGCGGATGCGGTCGGCAAAGGGCGAAGCCTCCAGCACTGAAATCACGGCATCGTCGATCTGGTGGGCCGTGACACCGGCGCGGGTGACGTCCAGCCCCGCCAGATTGGCACGCAGGACGGTGTCGTAGACCGCCCGGCCTTCGTCGGTGACATGGTCCAGAAACACGGTGCGGGTAATGTCGGCACAAAAGCCGTCCTTGCGCGCGCCGAAGTCCAGCAGCAGCGCGTCGCCCGCCTTGACGGCATAGTCGTCGCGGGCATGGGCATGGGGTCGCGCCGAATTGTCGCCGGCGGCGACGATGGGCGGAAACGACAGGCCGTCGGCGCCTTCCTCGAACAGCATCTGCACAAGGGTCTGTTCGATCTGCTTTTCGGTCTGCCCCAGCCGGACGGTGTCCAGCGTCCGCGTCAGGGCGCGTTCGGAAATGTCGATGGCCCGCTGCAGGGCCGTCAGATCCTCGGTCGTCTTGATCATCCGCAGGGCGGAAATCTCGCGCTCGGCATCCACGATCCTCAGATCGGGCTGCGCCGCCAGCATCGCGTGATGCACGAAGACGCGCATCACCTGCCCCTCGACCGCGACAGAGGAGATGGCGAGGTGCCGCATCAAATCGTCAAAGGCCTTGGCATAGCCGTCCTGATCGCGCCAGTCGAAGATCGCGCCGTCGAAGCCGACCAGTTCCCAGCTGCCCAGTTCAAGGTTGGGCACCACCGCCGCGGCCGGACCCTTCGCCGGGATCATCAGCACCAGCGGGCGTTCATTGCCACCGAACCCGTGCCGCACGGCGCGCATGAAATTCGGCCCGGGGACCAGCGCCACGGCATCGACCCCCAGATCGGCGGCGACAGCGGCATAGTCCGCAAGGCGGTGAGCTAAGGATGGGGACATGTGGGGATTTTCCGTCTTTCAAACAGCAAGGGGCGGCACACGATGGTGCCGCCCCGGATGGTCAGGGCGACCGGTTACTCTTTCAGGCCGACGGCGTTGAAGATGTGACCGCCCAGCGGGTGCACGACATAGCCTTCGACCTCGGGACGCATGGTCATGTAGACGACCGAATGCGCGATCGTGTCCCAGGGGGCCTGATCCTTGAAGATCTGCTGCGCCTGTTCGTACAGCGGCGCACGCTCTTCCTGCGTCGGCAGGACCTTCGCCTCTTGGATCAGCTTGTCGAAGTCCTCGTTGCACCAGTTGGCGCGGTTCGAGTTGCCGACCGCATCGCAGCCCAGCAGCACGGCGAGGAAGTTGTCGGGATCACCGTTGTCGCCGGTCCAGCCCAGCAGCACGGCGCCGTCACGGTCGGCGGCCTTGGACCGTTCCAGATACTCGCCCCACTCGTAGGACACGATCTCCACATCGACGCCGACCTTGGACAGATCGTCCTGCATCAGTTCGGCCATGCGGCGGGCGTTCGGGTTGTAGGGACGCTGCACCGGCATCGCCCAGATCTTCATCGACAGGTCGGTGACGCCTTCCTCTTCCAGCATCGCCTTGGCGGCCTCGGGGTCATACTGATCGTCCTCGATCGCGTCGTTGTAGGACCACATCGTGGGCGGGATCGGGTTCTTGGCGATCTGGCCGGACCCTTGGAACACGACGTCGATGATCGACTGCTTGTCGATCGCCATGTTCAGCGCCTTGCGGACCTTGGCGTTGTCGAAGGGGGCCACGTTCGTGTTGTAGGCCAGATAGCCCACGTTCAGGCCTTCCTGCTCCATCACGACGACATCGTCGCTGTCCTTCATCGCCTGCACGTCCGCGGGGTTCGGGTAGGCCATGATGTGGCACTCGCCCGCCTGCACCTTCTGGTAGCGGACCGAGGCGTCGGGCGTGATCGCGAAGATCAGGCTCTCGACCTTGGCCTTGTCGCCGTAATACTCGTCATTGCGCAGATAGCGGATGACGGCGTCCTTCTGGTAGGCTTGGAACTTGAACGGTCCGGTGCCGATGGGCGCCTGGTTCAGCATTTCCGGCGTGCCGGCTTCCATCATCGCGTCGGCGTATTCCTTCGACACGATCGACGCGAAATCCATCGCCATGTTCGCGATGAAGGGCGCCTCGGGGCGGGTCAGGTTGAACTTGACGGTATAATCGTCGACCTTCTCGATGCTCTCGACCAGATCGGGCATCGACATGGACCCGTAGTATTCCCACGTGCCGCCAGAGTAGCTGTTGTAGGGGTTGTCCGGGTTGCCCTGACGATCGAAGGTAAAGATCACGTCGTCGGCGTTGAAATTGCGGGTCGGCGTGAACTGGTCGTTGGCGTGGAACTTGACGCCCTGACGCAGCTTGAACGTGACGGTCTTGCCGTCCTCGGAAACCTCCCAGCTTTCGGCCAGACCGGGCAGAACCTCTGTCGTGCCGACCTTGAATTCCGTCAGGTGGTCATAGATCGGGTGGCTGGACGCGTCGAAGGTCGTGCCGGCGGTATAGAGCGCCGGGTCGAACCCTTCGGGCGACCCTTCCGAGCAATAGACCAGCGACTGGGCAGAGGCAGAGACCCCCACCGTGGCCAGCAACAGGCCCGTTGCAACCGTTGATTTGAAGGACATTCATTTCTCCCGTTTGGTTTTGGTTATTCTTTGGTCCGGTTCATCCGACCTCGACGTGGAGTAACTTGGTCTGCACGAAAATGAAACCATTCTTGCCCCGCCATCGGTCCCCCCTTCTACACCGCACCCCCGCCGTGGCCAACCGCCTCCGCGCCAATGCCTCCCGCAAAATTCCTCGGTCTGGTGAAGCGCCGGACGCAGTCGCAATAGGCGGTCGGGACAGGCCGACCGACTAGCCGGCCACGCAGATCGTTCGGCGGGCCTTGCCATGAACGGCAATCAGATCCCACCAGCTTTCGAGGAAGGCATCCTCAAGCCGACTTGCCGAACGGATCGTCGCGCGCCGTTCGATGCCGCCCGATATGGCGCGTTCAAGCACACGACGGATATCATCGGTGGTCTGAAGCGCGACGACGGCGGCACCATGCGGGGCGTGATCCTGCAACCCGTCCACATCGGCGCAGATGACCGGGCGTCCGGCACTCAGGGCTTCGATGGCCACGAGGCCGTAGGCCTCCCAGCGGGAGGGCATGACCACGGCATCGACCTCCGCATAAGGGCGGGTCGGGTCGGCGGCGAAGCCCTTGAAATGGATGCGTGGATCACCGGCGGCCAGCGCGCGCAAGGATGCCTCCTCCTCCCCCTGACCGTAGACGTGCAAGGCGATGTCTGCCTGCGGCAAGGTGCGGAATGCCGTGACGAGGGCGTCGAATCCCTTCTGCCGATCAAGGCGCCCGATCGCGCCGAAGACCCGCACCGGGCCCGCACGGTCGGGGACGGCGCGAAGGGCCGACAGGTCCACGCAGGACGGAATGACAGCAACCTTGTCGGACCGGCACAGGCCGGCATTTCGGATCCAGACGGCCTGCCCCGCGCTCACCGCGACGATCCTGTCGAACAGCCCGAACCCAACGCGCAGCATCCTGCGGAAACGCCGGGGCCGGGCGACGTTATGCGCCACGAACCCTGCGGTATAGCTGTGTTCCACATGGATCATCGGAGTCATGGGATTGGCAACGCGTAACGCCGCCAGACCCGGCAACCCGCGCCAGTTCATCGTCAGATGAGAGACGATGATGTCGGCTTTCAACCGTTCGGGCCTGATTCGGCCACGCGCGACCTGCCGCGTGATGTGCCGGGCCTGATCCTGCAACGGGCCAGAGGTCACGAGGAAGTCGACGACACGCATGACACCGCCCGCGGTGGTGTCGTCGATCAGGTGCATCACGACGGGACGGCGGGTCACGGGCGCTGCGCCTTCAGCGGCAAAAAGGTCGCCATGACCGCCCGGCCGCCCAGCCGCAGCACAAGGGCGGCGATGACCGTGGTGACGGTCCTGACCGGCTCTTCGATCAGCGGCAGGCGGGACTGGCCCAGCGCCCGGACAGTCAACCGCCACGCGCGGTCGCCGTCGCAATCGCTGACCGCGCGGCGGGACAGGTAGCGCAACTGATAGGCACGGGCGACCGGGGTCAGGCGGGTCATCATCGCCGGGTCGAGGGGCGTCAGCTTGGCGATCATCGCCTCCCACGCGGCCAGCTGCCGGTCGGTTGCGGCGGACAGGCCACCGGCGCTAATGCGGTAGCGCGTCAGCAGGCCGGGCACGCCTTCGAACTGCCAGTTGGTCGTCAGGGCGATCCGCATCCAGCACTCGATGTCCTCCGACTGGCGGAAGGTCTCGTCG
This sequence comes from Loktanella atrilutea, assembly GCF_900128995.1. Taxonomy (GTDB): domain Bacteria; phylum Pseudomonadota; class Alphaproteobacteria; order Rhodobacterales; family Rhodobacteraceae; genus Loktanella; species Loktanella atrilutea. The sequence goes on from NZ_FQUE01000002.1 coordinate 503,202, forward strand.
AAATACCAGTCGCGCACGGTCTCGAACGCCGGGCGATAGGCGATGGCGTCAAGCACCGCGCGGCGGATCACCGCCGCCGACCCGTTGCCGATCGGGTTGCGCTTGAGGATATGCGCGGCGTCGATGCCGGTCAGGCGCGGGCACTGCGCCTGCTTCAGCAGGGTGCCGGTATCGTCGATCAAGGCCGACCCGGCGTAGCTGATGCCCACGTGCGGCGCCGCATCCAGATGGCGGACATGAGCCTGCAGCTTCCATGGCTCCCACAGGTCGTCGGCATCGCAGAATCCGATCAGCTCCCCCGCGGCGGCGGCGATGCCGCTGTTGCGCGCCCCGGCAAGGCCCCTGTTGCGTTGCCGGACAAGGCGCACACGCGGGTCGCTCTGGAACGAGGCCGCGATGGCGGCGGTGGTGTCGCTGGACCCGTCGTCGACGACGACGATCTCGAAATCTTTGAAGGTCTGGGCAAGCAGGCTGGACAGGGTCTCTGCCAGGGTCCGGGCGCAATTGAAGGCGGGGACGACGATGGTGGCGCGGGGCATGGATGGTTTCCTTTTTGTCAGCGAGAGAAGAGGCGGCCCGTCAGGGCGGGTGGCATCAACAGCGCCGTGCAGGCCCCGATCAACGTCAGCAGCCCCCGGCGAGGGGTGGAAAAGAAGGCGGCCGGGCAAAAGATCAGGCCACGGGCCGCATAGCGAAGGGGATCGATCCGGCTTTGCCCAAGGCGCAGGGACCGGCGGGCGAGGTAGCGCTGATGCACCGCCTCTGCCGCCCGGTCCGGCGCATGGCCGAAACGCGCAGCGGTCTGCAGCGCGGTCCGGCGCCCCTGCGCCATGGCCTGCAGATCGGATGACAACCCGCCGGCGCTGGTGCGATACCACGTCTGGCACAGGTCGATGCCGACGATCCGGGCACCCCCGCCGACAAGGCGGATCAGCCATTCCAGATCCTCGTTGTGCACGATCCGGGCGTCGAACCCGCCGGAGGCGACGAAAAGCTCCCGCCGGACGGCGATGTTCGACATGGTGCAGACCGGGTTCTCTCCCAGCAGCCGGGGGATGGTCAGGGCTCCCTCCGGCACGGTGGAAAACGTGACCGCGTCCTCCGGCACATCGCGGAAGAAGGCGATCTGACCATAGACGGCATCCACCCCGGAATCGGTGAAGATCGTCGTCAGCTCGGCCAGCTTCGTCGGCGACCAGAGGTCGTCGGCATCGCAGAACGCGATGATCGTGCCGTGCGCAACAGTGGCGCCGTGATTGCGCGCGTCCGACGGCCCCTTGCCCGGATTGCGCACCAGCCGGATACGCGGATCGCACGCGGCATGTGCGCGGACGATGGCCACGGTGTCATCCGTCGACCCGTCGTCGACGCAGATCACCTCCCACGCCGGATGGGTCTGGCAGGTGATGCTGGCCAGCGTATCCCGGATGGTCGCGGCGGCATTGTAGCAGGGGATGACGACAGAGTATTGCGGCATGGATCAAACCTCGGCCAGACGGGGAAAGAAGGCGGTACGGATCGCGGGAAGCGAAGCGACGACGAAGATGATCGTCGTGACAATGGCATAGCCGGTGGCGACGGCGGTCAGGCCAAGGGGGGCCAGCAGCACCGTGTTCGCGACGACCCCCGCGGCGAGGGCCACTGTCACGGCCAGTTCCACCTGCGGCCGGTCGTTGGCCCGCAGCCAGCCGGCGGCGGCGGTCCACAGCGTGGTGGGAATCGCCACGAGGCAGAGGATCGAGACGATATCGCCGATCCCCGCCCAGTCGTCGCCCAGCAGGACGGGCACGTAATAGGGTGCGGCCAGCGCCTGCAGGATCACCACCGGACCGATCAGGCCGATCCCGGTCAGGATGCTGCCGCGCAGGGCCGCGCTGCGGTCGGCGGTCTGGGTCAGGTGCGGAAACAGCACCGTGGCGAAGGCGACGGTAAAGGCGTTCGACAGGCTCAACCCCGCATTGAAGGCCATGAAATAAAGGCCCAGCGCCTGCGACCCCATCAGCAGACCGACGATCAGCTTGTCCGCCTGCAGGCGCAGCGCCTTGACCAGCTCCACACCCAGCACCGCCCAGCCGTAGCTGACGAAGGGGCGCAGTGGGGCGAAGCCCGCGGCGGGCTGTCGAACCCACGGATGCAGGCGACGCACGGCGACCAGCCAGATCGGCGCGGACAACAGGCGCGGCAGGATTAGCGCCAGCGCCGAAGGCCAGAAGAGGACCAGCAGCACCGACATCAGGTTTGCGCCGACGACCTGCGCCCCGGCAATCGACGCGGTGCGGCGCAGCTTGCCCGCACGCATCGCCAGCGCGACCTGCACCAGTCCCGCCGGCATGAAAAGATACTCGGCCCCCAGCAGCAGGATCAGCAGGGACAGCGTAACGCTGCCGCCCGTCAGCCAGAACCCGGCAGCGACAAGGGTCTGGATCGCGAACAGCCCGATACTCCACCCCCAAAAGATGCGGTGCGCCGTGGCGCAAACGGCCTCCAGCGTCTCGTCGGTGGCGGCGATGATGCGCTGACCGACGCCGGTTTCCGTCAGCGACTTCAGGATGTCACCGGCGGCGATCGCTGTCGCAGCGACGCCGATCTGGTGCAGGTCCAGCGTTCGCGCCACCGCCATCACGACGATCAGGCGCGACGCCTTGGACGCCACTTCGGACGCACCGTAGGCCATGAGGTTGCCGATCAGGGCCTTCGATCGTGATGTCGTCTGCATGGCTGGGCCGTCCCCTTCGTTAAGGTCAACGAACCATTAAGGCGCCGCCCGCCACCTGTCGCGGGCGCCTCCGGTCACCGGGATCGCACAAATGCGCAACAACCTACCCGTCAGGATAGACCGGTATCCCGCTGGCCCTTGGACCGCGTCGCGGGATTCGCATAAGGTCGCTGCAACGACAGGTAGGCGAGGTGAGCGTTGGCCCATTCAATTCCATTGTGCTGCGCGTTGTCGCTCCTGATGCTGACGCCCGCCTGCACGGCCTACGACACGCCCGACAACATCGAGCCCGTGGCCACAGGAGACGCCTATCAGGCGCAGTACCGCGACCCCAGTGTGACCCGCGCGAATGCGATGTTCCTCCGGTCAGAGGCGCTGAACGCGCAGAAATGCCTTCCCTACGGCGGGCTGGACGCGAATGGCGCCGGGCTCGGCAAGGGCAGCGCGATGGCCGATGCGATCCTGCAGGGCGAGCGGCTGACCCGGAACGACCTCCTTGACGTGCGCGTCGGCGACGACCCGACCTTCAGCGGGTCCTATGTCGTGTCGCGCGACGGCACGCTCAAGCTGCCCTTTCTCGACCCGATCCAGGCCCAGGGCCGGTCCACGACAGAGGTCGAGGCCGACATATTGCGCGGCCTGCAGGCCAAGGATTTTTACGCGGATGCGCCGCAGCTGTCGGTGCGCGTCACGGATTTCGCCTCCGTCACCGTCGGCGTATCCGGCGCCGTCTTCGAACCCCATGCGGTCGAAATCGGCGGCGTGCCGGGCGATGGCCTCGACGTGCTGCGTCAGGCGGCGCTGGGCGCCTCGACCGAAGGGCGCAACCTCTCGGCAGCCCTGCGCGCGGTCGGCGGCGTGCGGCCCGACGCCGACATCTCGGCGGTCGAGGTGCGGCGCGGCGGCGTGCTCTACCGCCTCGACATGCGCGGCGTGTTCGAGGGGCAGAATGCCGTCGACATCATGCTGCTGACCGGGGACGAGGTCCGCGTCCCCAGCCGCCAGTGCTTTCAGGAAGACCTGATGCGCCCCAGCCCCATCAGCCCGCCGGGTGTCAGCCTGTTCCTGTCCAATCTGACGCAGCCCGCCAGCAACAACGCCGCGGCGGCCATCGGCCAGACGGTGCGAGAGGTGCCGTATGGCACGCGCTACCTGCAGGCGGTGATCGACGCGAACTGCGTCGGCGGGCCGCGCAGCACCAGCGCCGACCGGTCGTCTGTGCTCTTCACCCGCAACCCGGTGACCGGCGTGTCCGCCGTGATCGAACGGGATATCGAAGATCTTCTGCGGCGTGCCGACCGTGACGACTACGATCCCTACCTGCTGCCGGGCGATGCGCTGGCCTGCTACGACAGCACGGTCACGAACATTGCCGAAGTCGGGCGCATCTTCGGCATCCTCGGGGCCGCGACGCTCATCGCTAGATAAGGGCGTCGCGGGTGCGGTCCCAGACGGCGGCAAGGTCCGCGATCGCCGCTGTCACGGTCGCCGGGTCGCCCGCCTTGGCCGCCGTCTCGATCCGCTTCAGCTGATCCCGAAAGGCGGTGGCGCCGAAGACCCCGGCGCTGCCGGCGATCTTGTGCGACCGGGCCGCGACCTCTGCCAGATCGGTGTCGGCCACGTCCTGCAGCCAGACCAGCAGATCATCCGCTTCCTGTACGAAACGCCCCGCAAGCCGGGCGTAGCCCGCGGGCCCGAGCACCTCTCGCGTTTCGGCGGCGTGATCGCGGTCGATCACGCCGGCAGCAACGCCGGGCGCCGGTCCTTGATGGGCAGCCAGCACCTCGGCCAGCGCCGCCTTCGACAGCGGCTTCATCAGGATGCCGTCCATGCCGTCCGTCATGAAGGCATCCTGTTCGTCGCGCATCGCGTTGGCCGTCAGCGCGACAATGGGCGATTGCGCCGACGGGCCGTCGCCCTTCCGGATGGCACGGGTCGCGGTGCGCCCGTCCATCACGGGCATGCTGATATCCATCAGGATCAGGTCGAACCGTCGTGCCTGCGCCGCGGCGACGCCCAACTGCCCATCCGCGGCCTCGGTCACCCGATGCCCGCCAGCTTCAAGCATGTCGCGCACCACGGTCCGGTTGATCTCGTTATCCTCGACCACCAGCACATGCAGCGGGCGCTGCGGCGCCTGCGCCGGCGCGGCGACCTCGACGATCTCTGCCGGTTCGGCGACGGCGACCGGCAGCCTGACCCAAAAGGTGCTGCCCCGCCCCGGCGCACTGTCGACGCCGATGTCCCCGTCAAGCGCCTGCACGAACCGCCGCGCGATGCTAAGGCCAAGGCCGGTCCCGCCGACCTCTCGGTCATAGGCGGAATTGCCGGTCACGAAGTCGTCGAAGACGCGCGCCGCCAGATCGGCATCCAGCCCGGGGCCGGTATCCGTCACGGCAAAGGTCAGCCCGATCCTGTCGCCGTCGGGCTCTGCGGCGACCGTCACCGTGATCTTTCCGGCCTTCGTGAACTTCACCGCATTGCCGACGAGGTTCATCAGAATGTGCTGCAGGCGGTCGTGATCGGACATGATCCAGTTGTGCGGTGCCCCGTTCCAGCCCCATTCCAGCGCCGTGCCGTTCGCCGCGGCCATGCTGGTCTGGCTGTCGACGATGTCCTGCAGCAGGACGGACAGATTCATCGGCTCCGCCCGCACGCTCATCTTGCCGGCGTCATAGCGCGTGATGTCCAGCACGTCAGAGATGTGCCGCATCAGCAGCCGGCCAGAGGTTTCCATGTTGCGCACGAAGCGGGCCTGCTGCGGGTTCAGCTGTGTATCCTGCAACAGGTCCATGTTGCCAAGCAGACCGTTCAGCGGCGTCCGGATCTCGTGGCTCATCGTGGCCAGGAATTCCGTCTTCAGCTTTTCGTTGGCGAGGGCCGTGTCGCGCGCGGCCATCAGCTCTGCCTCGTCCGCCACCCGGCGCGAGATGTCGCGCACGAAGGCGATGAAGATCTCGCCGGCCTCCGTCACCGACGACTGGATCGACAGCTCGATCGGAAAGACCTCTCCGCTGGCGCGCATCCCCTCCAGCCGGACGCGGCCTTGGCCCACGACCCGCTTGGGTCCGCCGTTCCGCATCCGTTCCATCCCCGCGTCATGGGCGGCACGCAGATGCGGCGGCACGATGACGCCGCCCAGATCGCGCCCAACGACATCCTCGGCGAAATGACCGAAGATCGCCTCGGCCGCGGGGCTGAAGGTCATGATCCGGCCCGCAGCATCGCTGACGATGACGCCGTCGAGCGATGTCGCGATGATCGCGTTCATCCGGGTGACGGTCTGGGCCTGCAGGTCCGCCCGCCGCGTATTCGCGGCAATCAGCCGGTTCAGGTAAAGCACGGCGACCGCCAGCGTGCCGATCAGGATCGCAAGGGCGATCGCCAGTTCCGTCAGGGTCCGGGCAACGGCGCGGCGCTGCACGTCGGATGCGACGGCGAAAAGGTCCAGCCCCGCGGTGGACAGATCGCGCACGACGGGGCGGACGGCGTCTGCTCGGTCGCGCAGGGCCGGAAGGCTGGCCCTCAAAGCCAGATCGTCAGAATCAATGACGGGGATGCTGTCTTCAAGGAAGGTCTGAATCTGGGCAAGCTCCGTGCGGAACCCAGCATCCGCGCGCAGGTCAGCAAAGACCCTCGCCTCGCGGATGGTGCCGATCCGGCTGTAGAAGATGTCGAACTTGCGACGCACGTCACCCAGATCGACCGGGGTCATCGTCATCCGTTTGGTGAACTCAAGAAACTCCACCTCGGTCTGGGACAGCGACCACTGGACGTTGTCCGAACTGGCGGACCCCAGCAGGCGGATTTCTCGCGAGACATTGAGGGTCAGGAACAGGATCGCCGCAAACGCGACAAGGCCGGACACCACCGCCATGGTGCGCCCGGCCCGCTTGCGTCTGTGCGGCATCATCGCCAGATCCGTCACTCCCCCGTCGGACATGGGCTGTCCGCCCGACCGGGTTAGCGGTCCACCTCGATCCTGTCGAGTTGCCAGATGCTCCGCGAATAGACGACCTCCGACCGGAAGGCGGCGCTGCTGTCGTAGGGGTAGATGATCCAGAGCGGGCCCTTGTCGCGCACCGGCATCTCTGCGTCGTCCATCAGATAGGCGATGATCGGTCCGCCCGCGACGGCGTCAGAGACAGGGATCTCGACCGTGTAATCATTGATTGCCGTGGCCAGCAGCGTGCCGTCCTCCACCCCCAGCTGATCCATCAGATCGGCCAGCGACACGCCGGTGAAGGTATGCGTGCCTTCCGTCCAGATCGTGCTGGTCTCGATCGTGGTGACAGGCAGGGCCATCAGTGCCGCACGATCAAAGGTCAGCGCCGCCTCGGGCGCATCGACCTCGCCGGATATGGTCAGCAGCACCTCCGGCGTGGCAGTGGGCGCATCCTGCGCCGCGACGCCCGTGGCACAGGTCATCGTCATCAGCGCCAGACCGGCGGTCTTTTGGATTCGTGCAAACATGACAGGCTCCCTTGTCGATTTCCCTCTTGTCGCGCAAATCGCGGCAGAATGCATGCGGCCTTCGGGATAGCGACCTATCCGGACGGATAGGTCGCGCGCCGCGTCACGCGGCGATACGGCCTGCCGGACGGTCCCCGTCGACGATGCACCGCACGCCCGCCGCCAGATCTCCCCGCGCCAGGGCAAAGGCGACGGTGGCCTGCACGAAGCCCGCCACCGACCCGCAGTCGAAGCGTTCGCCGGCAAAGCGATAGCCGGTCACGCCGGTGTCGACGACATCCGCGTTGATCGCGTCGGTCAGTTGCAGCTCTCCGCCGGCACCCGGTGTCAGATCGGCCAGCCTATCAAAGATCGAGGGCTGCAGGATATAGCGCCCGACGACCGCCAGTGTGGACGGCGCCCGCGCCGGATCCGGCTTCTCGACCAGACCGCGTGCCTGGGCCAGCCTGCCGTCCTGTCGGGCGACGTCCAGCACGCCGTAGGACGCCGTCTCGGCCCGCGCGACGTCCATCGTCGCCACCATGTGGCCGCCGGTCAGGCGATGCGCCGCCACCATCTGCGACAAGGCACCTGTTTCTCCCGCGATCACGTCGTCGGGCAGCAGGACGGCAAAGGGTTCGTCACCGATCAGCCGCCGGGCCTGCCGCACCGCGTGGCCCAGACCCAGCGGCTGCGCCTGCCGCAGGATCGTCAGCGCGCCCTCGGGCATCCGCGTCCGGTCCAGCGCCGCCAGCGCATCCGTCTTGCCCTTCGCGCGCAGGCGCTCTTCCAGCAGGGCGGCTGTGTCGAAGTAATCCTCCAGCGCGCACTTTCCGGCGGCAGAGACGAAGATGAACTCCTCGATCCCCGCCGCGCGCGCCTCGTCCACGGCATACTGGATCAGCGGGCGGTCGATCAGCGTCAGCATCTCTTTCGGGATGGACTTGGTGGCGGGCAGGAAACGGGTGCCCATGCCGGCGACGGGAAAGACGGCCTTGCGGATATGGGTCATGGTCTTAATCCTTTCTGGGTGTCAGTGGGCGCCGCGACCGGACACGACGGCGCGGAATGTCAGGGCGATCAACATCAGGTCAAGCAGGATGGTCCGCGACCGGGCATAGGTCAGGTCCATGTCGATCATCTGGTCGAAGGCGATGTCGGCACGGCCCGACACCTGCCAGAGGCCGGTGATCCCCGGCTTTACCGCCAGACGCCCCATGGCGCGGGCCGGATAGGCCGCGACTTCATCCGGCAGCGCCGGGCGCGGACCGACGATCGCCATCTCGCCGCGCAGCACGTTCAGGATCTGCGGCAGCTCGTCGATGGACAGACGACGGATCACCTTGCCGACCTTCGTGATGCGCGGATCGGATTTCGACTTGAAGCAGACGCCTTCCCGATCCGACGTCGCCAGCAACGCCGCCCGCCGCGCCTCGGCATCCTGCGCCATGGACCGGAACTTGTAGATCGTGAAGGGCCGGCCGTTCTGGCCGATCCGGGTCTGCCGGAACAGCACCGGCCCCTGCGAATCCGCCTTGATCGCCAGCGCCGTCAGCGCAAGGACCGGTGCCAGTGCCACGCAGGCAAAGCCCGCCACCGTGATATCGAGCGCCCGGCGCGCCACGCTGGCACCAGAAACGCGACGCAGCACCGTCGCCCCCGCGCGCGCCATGAAGGTGAAGTTACCGGCCAGATAGCGACGTGCCAGACGGCGCGGCTCCTGGGCCAGACGCCAGATCCACTCGGACCGCGCCCGCCGCAGCCAGAGGGGGGCGCGGCTGACGTTGCCAGCCAGAAAATCCAGCGCCGCCCCGACACCGGTGACCAGCTGCGCGTCGATCCTGTGGGCGTTGCGGTGGATCCAGATCTCCTGCAGCGGCACACCAAGGGCGACCAGCACGATATCGGCGCCGCTGGCGTTGATATCGGCGATGACGGCATCCGTATCCTGCGCGCCGTCGAACCCGTCGCGGGTGCCGACGACCCGCAGGTGCGGAATGCGCCGGATCAGCGTGGCGGCCGCCGCATCCGCTGTGCCGGGCGTGCCGCCGAACAGATAGACCGCCTTGCCGGTCTTCGCCGCCCGCGCCAGAAGCGCCGGGATCAGGTCCGTACCATTGAGGTTGCCCGCAAGGCGCTGGCCCGTCATCCGGCCCGCCAGGGCGATACCGATCCCGTCTGGCAGCAGCACGTCGGCGCAGCGCACCGCCGTCATGTAGGTGCGGTCCCGATGCATCACGTTGCAGCAATGGGCATTGATGAAGAAGGCAGTGCGCTTTCCGGGTGACAGAAGCAGGTCGACAGCCCTTTCGGCCGTGCTGTCCAACAGCGTCAGGTCGAGTGCGGGCAAGTAGCTCTGTGCGTCCTCAAAGGCATCCGGAGTGGTCAGGAAATCGAAGGTTGCGTGTTTCATCTGGGGTGTCCCGTTTGCAGATCATCTGCATTCAGATCAATGAAAACAGGGGTTTGGCGCAACGAAGCGACGGGACAGGTGCAGGGGTCAGACGGGCCGCGGGACAGCCGGGCGGTGACCCGCCCCCCTGCCGTGGGTTGGTGAACATATCCTTAATGGTTAAGAGACTCGCCGAATGTGCATCACATTCAGCCTTTGATTGGCCACACTCCCGGATTAAGAACATCGTAACCATGAGGGACACGTCATGAGAGTATTGATCGCAGACGACCATGATCTTCTGAGGGACACGCTGGTCATGTATCTGGAGGGTCAGGGCGGGATCGAGACCGCCTCGGTCGGCAACTTCGCCGATGCCTGTGCCCGGATCGCGGCGGACGATCCCTACGACCTCGTCCTGCTGGACTACAACATGCCCGGCATGAACGGCCTTGCCGGCCTGCGTACGGCCATCGCCATGGGCACCGGCCAGCGCGTCGCCCTTATCTCCGGCGAGGCGACGCGCCGGATCGCAGAGGATGCGCTGGAAGCCGGTGCAGCCGGTTTCGTGCCGAAGTCGCTGCCCGCCAAGTCGCTGATCAATGCCGTCCGCTTCATGGCCATGGGCGAGCAATACGCGCCGATCGACTTCATGACGGCGGTCGAGGAAAAGGTGACGAACCCGCTGGCCGACAAGCTGACCGCGCGCGAACTACAGGTCCTGCAGGGCCTGACCGAAGGCAAGTCCAACAAGGAAATCGCCCGCGATCTGGATATCCAGGAGCCGACGGTCAAGCTGCACGTCAAGACGCTCTACCGCAAGGTCGGTGCCGCGAACCGCACGCAGGCCGCGATGATCGCCCGAGAGGCCGGACTTTACTGACCTATCCGGGCGGATAGGTCGCCGCCTCCGATGCGACCGCCGCATCCCCGTCCGCGCGCGTGCTGCCCTTGCTTCAAATTGTTAGGACATTGGTTAAGGAGACTTGAACCATGTCCTACGCCCCAGCCGACACCACGCTGATCGCCCCGCGTCCCAAACCCGCCAAAGGCCGTATCAGGCGCGCCATCGTCGGTGGCCGCCTCGGCGATCTGGGACGTCTGCCACGCTACGCGGCCTTCGCGCTGCTGGGCGGTGCGATGATCTGGGCCCCGATCACCGGCTACCTGCGCACCGCGCCGCTGAAATACAAATCCTCCACCTCGCTGATCTTGCCCGGCTCCGGCGCCTCCGCCTCCTTGAACCTGAACGGCATCGGGCAGGCTTCGTCCTCCGCGAACTCCGCTTTTTCCAGCAATGCGGTCAGCCCGACCGAGACCTACAAGCGCCTGCTGGCCGCCGACCGGATTCTCGCCGCCGCGGCACGATCGCTCGACATCAGCCAGGGAGAGCTTGGCCAGCCCCGCGTCGAACTGGTCGACCAGACCAGCCTGATCCATTTCGAGATGACCGGCGGCAGCCCCGAGGATGCGCAGGCCCGCGGCGAGGCAATTCTGACCGCCTTCTTCCGCGAACTCGACGCGCTCCGCGCCGACGAGGTGAACACCCGCGAGGACAGCAGCCTGCAGGCGATCGCCGACTACCGCGACTCCGTCGGCGGCACACGGGCCGAGATCTCGCGTCTGCAGGATGAAACCGGCCTGCTGTCGGTGAAGCAATACGACGTGCTGCTCGACCGCAACCTGGCGCTCGAAACCGAAATCCGCAGCCGTGCCGCGGCACTTGCGGACGCCGATGCAGCGGTCGCGGCGATGTCGCGGCAGCTGGGCCTCGATCCCCTGACCGCGGCAAGGACGCTGAAGCTTTACGCAGACGGGTCCTACCTCGCCCTGCTGGACGACATCGCCCGGTTCGAGGCGGCCCATGCCGAAGCCTCCGCCCATTATGGCCCCGCGCATCCCAAGGTAGTCGCCGCCCGGGACGGACGCGACAAGGCCCGCACCGCCGCACTGCAACTGGCCTCTGCCACGACAGGACTGGACATCGCCACGCTTGCGACCCTCGACCTCGCCCCGCAGGGCGCGCGCGCAGAGCTGCTGTCGGACCTCGTCCGCAAGGATGTCGACCGGGCCGGCCTGAAGCAGGAACTGACGACGCTCAAGGCGCAGCACGCCGAAGGTCAGGCCGACCTGAACCGCAAGGCCGCCGCAGCCGCGCAACTTCAGGATCTGGAACGGGACTTTTCCGTTGCCGAGGCGGTCTTCGCCTCCGCCATCGCCCGCGCGCAGTCCAGCAAGTCCGACGTCTATGCTTCCTACCCGCTGGTGCAGGTGCTGGAAAACCCCTCGCTGGCCGACCGCCCCTCGTCGCCCAACCGCAAGCTTGCCATCGCCGCTGGCATCGCGGCCACGCTGATGATGCTGATGGCCCTCGCAATGGGCTGGGTCCGGCTGGCCCTGATCAGCCGCCTGCTTTCCAAGACACCGGTCGCCGCATGACCGACCTCAACCCGGTCGAGCGTATGGTCTATCGCACGCTGGTCTGGACATGGCCCTTCTATGCCATCGGCGCCCTTTACGTCGTGGGGCCTGTGCTGGCGTGGTCGCTGGGTGGCCTTGCCGTTCTGATCCTCTACCTCGGCGACGCCGTGCGCGACGACCTGCGGGCCACGGGGCCGGTGCCCGTCGTGGTCTGGCTCTGGATCATCGGCATGGCCGTCATGCTGATTGCCTTGTGGGTGGGTCACCTGAACTGGTCGCTCGGCCTCAAGCAGACCATCAAGTCCTCCATCGGCTGGGCCAAGGGCTGGGCGCTGCTGGCGCTCTTTCCCTTCGCCGGTGCGGTGCTGCCGATCCGGCGCGGCGTTCTGGTCCGCGGTCAGTGCGTCGTGGGCCTTGGGACCCTGATCCTTGCCCCCCTGATGCTGGCCGCACCGCACATCGGCCTGCCGGAACGGATCTTCACCTCGCCGCTCAAGGCGATCGGTGGACCGGGGCCTGAATATTTCTCGGTCTTCATGTTCACCTGGGACCCGGCCAGCTGGACGCCGCGCTGGCAGTTCTACGCCCCGTGGTCGCCCTTCGCAGCTCTTCTGGGCGTGGTTCAGGTGCTCTTCGCGCTGGAAGACCCGGACCGCCGCTGGCGTCGCATCGGGATCGCCGCGGGTCTTCTGATGATCTTCGCCTCCAAGTCGCGCATGGGCCTCGTCGGCCTCGCCGCCTGCACCGTCGCCCCGCGGATGATGCCCCTGATCCTGCGGGGCTGGGCGTGGCGCGTCCTGTCGGGCCTCACCGCCTCCCTCGCCATCTCCGGCGCGGCGCTGGCCGCGGCGGCCAAGGATGCGGTCTCCGCCTTCAAGGGGGCCCGCGCCGACAGCACCCGCGTCCGCGAGACGTTGCAACGCATCGCCACCGAACGCTGGCGGGCCGAGGCGGTCTGGTTCGGCCACGGCACCGTGCAGCCGGGGTCCCACGCGGTCGAATACATGCCCATCGGCAGCCATCACACGTGGTATGGCCTGCTCTTCGTCAAGGGTCTGGTGGGTTTCGGCGCCCTGCTGGTGCCGCTCGTCTGGCAGACCCTCCTGACCCTGCGCGACGCCACCTGCAGCCCCCGCGGTCGCCTGCCCATGGGCCTGATGATGACCATCATCCTGCTGACCTTCGGCGAGAACCTCGAGATCGAAGCCTACCTCCTGTGGCCCGCCCTCCTCCTGCTGGGCATTCATGCGCAAGAGATGCAGAGCAGCGAGATCTGAGGCCTGCGGGGCTTGGACATCGGCCAATCCATGACGGTTGCCGGAGAAGCGTTTGCAGGGCCCCGACGGCCACTACCGCATGGCTCTCGCGGCTGCCGACAACCGAACCCGACTGCCAGACGATCAGGCGCGGAAGGTGTCGAGCGAACTCCGAAGCGCTTGCAACGCTGCGTGAACATTGCCGCGCGACCCGATATCGGCCAGCAGCCCCTCGACCTTGGGCTGCAGGAATCCGTCCATGTCGTCCCACACGATGGTCCGCGCCTTGTCCGGTCGCCCCGCGGCGGCCACACGCGCTGCCTCGTACAGGGGCACCGTCGCCGGCGACAGGATGTCGCGCGCATCGCAGGACCCCGTCTCGACCCGTGACCGCACCTCGACCGCCTGCACGCCGGTCAGAAGGGCGGCGGCAAGGAAATGCTCGGTCACGTCCATCTGGTCGCGGGCAAGGTTGGCCGCATTCATCGCCTGGCTGTTGATGTTCTGATTGTACATCTCGGCATGGGTCGGAAAGCGGTCGGCCACGCTCTGCCCCAGATAGGAAATCTGCGTGGACATCTGGTTCATCCCGATATGCAGCGATTTCAGCCCCACGTTCACGCCGGTGTCCATGTTGCCGACCAGCGCAGGCGTCAGGCCGTTCGAGAAGGCTGGCGTGATCATCAGCGCGATCTGGCTGTCGATATGCTTGCACATCAGGCCGATCAGATAGCGCGTGCTGTCCATCGCGATCGCCGTGTATTGCGCGAGGAAGTTGCCGGTATGAAAGGTCTCGCCCGTCGCGGGGTTGATCAGCGGGTTGTCGTTGGCGGTATTGGCCTCTGTCTCGATCTGCCGGGCGGCCGTCGACAGGCCATCCACGATGGGGCCAAAGAACTGCGGCAGACAGCGGATGCCGTAGCGATCTTGGATCAGGTCGCCCTTGCGCCGCGCCCGATCACCGCCGGCTTCCGAGCGGATGGTCCTGCCGCCCGTCAGAAGCTCTGCCATGCGGGCGGCGGACCAGACCTGGCCGGGGTGCGGCTTCTGGGCGTGGATATAGGGATCGAAGCTCTGGTCGGTCGCAAGAAGGGCCTGCGCAAAGAGGGCGTGGACGCCCAGCGCCATCGTCGCGGCATCCAGCGCCCGGGCCATCACGTTGGCGGCGACCCCCGTGCAGGCCCCGGTGCCGTTGTTCAGCGCCAGCCCCTCCTTCGGATCGGGGTCCATGGGCGTAAAGCCGAGCTTGGCCAGCACGGTATGGCAGTCGAGCGTCTCTCCATCCAGATCGACGAGGAATTCGGGCGAGAGGCCGAGGATCGACGCGCCGATGTACGTCAGCGGCACCAGATCGCCGGAGGCCCCGATGGACCCGCGCTGGTACACCTGCGGCGATGCGCCAGCGTTGAGGAACGCGACCAGGCGTTCGATCAGCGCGATCCGCACGCCCGAGGCGCCCCGCATCAACGAATTTGCCCGCAGCAGCATCGCGGCGCGCACATCCGCATCCGGCAGCCTTGGCCCGGTGGTCGACTTGTGCTGCCACAGCGCAATCTTCTGCACGTCGATCAGCTGATCGCGCGTGACGTGCACATCCGCCATGCCACCGAAAAGCGTGGTCACGCCATAGATCTCCTCACCGCGTTCGACGGCGCGGGCGATCACGTCGCGCGACCCGTGCACCCGTGCAAGAACGTCGGCATCGCCGGTGATGGCGACCTTCGCCCCTCCGCGCGCAACCGCATCGATATCGGCAAGCGTCAGGCTTGCGCCATCCAGCGTGATCGTCATGGCATCCCCTCCCAAATTGTCCGACTCGTGCGGCGGACTTGCTGAATGAAAATGCATAAGCCATTGTCAAACTGCAATCCGACCGGTTCGAGTCGGGCGCGCAAAACCGGGAGGAAGACCATGAAGATCATCAGGATGATGGCCTGCGCTACGCTTGCCGCCATCACGACAGGAGCGGTCACAGCGCAGGAGGTGACGCTGAGGCTTTCCCATTGGGTGCCGCCGACGCACCCGATCCAGACCATGGGCATCGAGCCTTGGGTCAAGTCGCTGTCAGAGGCATCGGACGGCCGCATCGCCGTGACGATCTTTCCGGCCCAGCAGCTGGGCGCCGCGCCCGACCACTACGACATGGCCCGCGACGGCATCGCCGACATCACCTATACCAACCCGGGCTATCAGGCCGGGCGCTTTCCGATCTACAGCCTGATCGAAATTCCGTTTCTGGCCGACGATGCCATCGGCGGCGCGCAGGCGATGCACGAATGGTACGCCCCGATTGCGGAAACCGAGATGCCGGACGTCAAGTTCTGCCTTGCCAACCCCCACGATCCGGGAACCTTCCATTCCAAGAACCCGATCAAGGTCCCGGCCGACATCGACGGCCTGAACGTCCGCCCCGCACATGCGACCATGTCGCGCTTCATCAGCTCTCTCGGCGGCGGCCCGGTTCAGGTGCCGGCCCCCGAAGCCCGCGAAGCCATCGCCAACGGCACGGCGGACGCCATCACTTTTCCCTGGAACTCCGTCTACATCTTCGGCGTCGACAGCGAGACGAAGTACCATCTCGACATGCCGTTCTACATCTCGGCGCAGCTTCTGCTGATCAACAAGGATACCTACAATGGGATGCCCGAGGATCTGAGGCAGATCCTCGACGATCACTGCACGCCGGAATGGTCCCGGAAATTCTCGGAAGGCTGGGCCAAGGACGAAGCCTCCGGTCGCCAGAAGATGATCGACAGCGGCGAACACACGCTCTACGCGCCCACCGACGAAGAGGTGCAGTTGTGGCGTGACGCCGCCGCACCCCTGATCGAGGAGTGGAAGACCGAGGTGGGGGCCGACGCACAGGGCTACTACGACGGCTACATCGAGGCGCTCGAGCGCCACGACGCCCGCTACTGATCACGTGAACGGGCGGCCCCGGTGCCGCCCGCCGCATCACACATGAAAAATCTGGAAAAATCACTCGCGCGGATGTCGCACGGCATCGAGGTCGTGGCCGGCCTGATCATGGGTCTGGTCACCCTGCTGGTCGTGGCCTCCGCGGTGGGGCGGTATCTCTTCGCATACCCGCTTCCCGACGCCTTCGACATGTCGCGCCTCCTGCTCGGGGCGGCGATCATGTGGGGCTTTGCCAGCGTCGGCTACCGCGGGTCCCACATCAAGGTCGATATCCTCGCCGAACGCTTGCCGCCGGGCCCGCGCCGCTGGATCGATACCTTCGCCTGGACCGTGCTGCTGATCTTTGCCGTCCTTCTGGCGTGGAAGCTGTTCGGCCGCGTCTCGAGCGCCGCCGCCAGCAACGAATCCACCATGGACCTGCGCCTGCCCGCCTGGCCGATGATGGGACTGATCTGGCTGGGCGTGCTGGTCAGCGTGCCCGCGATCCTCGCACGGCTGATCCTGATCGTGACGGGCCGGGGCACGCTGGATCCCTATGAAAGCATCGACGTGAAGGACGAGGCATGAGCGGCGACCTGATCGCGATCTCGGGGTTCGTCGCGCTGTTCGCCATGATGATCCTGCGGGTGCCCATCGGCGTGGCGATGGGTCTCGTCGGCGTCGGCGGATTTGCCGCCGTGGCGGGCTGGAAGCCCGCGCTGAACCTTCTGGCGCAATCGCCGATCCGCACGGTCACCGACTTCAACCTCACCCTCATTCCCTTCTTCGTCCTCATGGGTGTGCTGGCAACCAATTCCGGCATGTCGCGCGAGTTGTTCCGGACCGGTCGCCACTGGTTCGGCTTCATGCGGGGCGGCATGGCCATGTCGACCATCGGCGCATGTGCCGGGTTCGCCGCGATCTGCGGGTCGTCCGTCGCGACCGCGGCGACCATGACGAAGATCGCTCTGCCCGAAATGAAGCAGGCCGGCTACCCGGACGAGGTCTCGACCGGGGTCATCGCGGCGGGCGGCACGCTCGGCATCCTGATCCCGCCCTCCGTGGTGCTGGCGGTCTATGGCTACATCACCGAACAGGACGTGGGCGTGCTGTTCATCGCGGGCATCGTGCCCGGCATCATCGCCATCGGCATGTACATGCTCGCCGTCCGCCTCGCCTACGGCAGCCGTCTGCCGGCAGGAGAGACGTTCGACCTGCGGCAGGCCGTCGCGTCGCTGGCAGGCGTCTGGGCGGTCATGCTGCTCTTCATCCTCATCATCGGCTCGATATACTTCGGCTTCACCACGGCGACGGAGGCGGCCGCCGTGGGATCGTTCCTGACTGCGCTGATCGGCATCCTGCGGCGGCGGCTCTCGGCCCGCCTCCTCCTCGACAGCCTTGTCGAGGCGCTGCGGACCTCGGTCGCGATCTACACGATCCTGATCGGCGCGATCCTCTTCGGATACTTCCTCGCCGTCACGCAGAGCCCGCAGAAGATCACCGCCTGGCTCGTGGCGCTGGATCTGGGGGCCTACGGCACGCTCGCGCTGATCCTGCTTTTCTTCGTCATCATGGGCTGCATCCTCGATGCGATGGCGATGATCATCCTGCTGGTGCCCATCGTGTTTCCGATCGTCACCAAGCTCGGGTTCGACCCGATCTGGTTCGGCGTCATCATCGTGATGACCGTGGAACTGGGCCTGATCACGCCGCCGGTGGGGATGAACGTCTTCGTCATCAATTCCATCGCACGGGACGTCTCCCTGACGCAGATCTTCCGGGGTGTGCTGCCCTTCGTCGCCGCCGACATCATCCGCCTCGTCCTGCTGGTGGCGTTCCCGGTCCTCGTCCTCTGGCTGCCGACGACCATGCAATGAGGCGGTTCCCCACCATCTACTCCACCCTGATGCGCGAGAACGCGAAGGCGTTCCTCTACGGCATGGGCATGACCGACGCGGACATCGCCAAGCCCCAGATCGCCATCGCCCACACGGGCGGCGGCATGAGCCCCTGCAACATGAACCTCGGCGCGCAGGCGGCCATGGCCGCCGAAGGGGTGCGCCGCGCGGCGGGCTATCCGCACGAGACGCCCGTCGTGTCGGTCTCGGACGGTCTGACCATGGCGCATGCGGGCATGCGCTTCTCGCTCATCTCGCGCGAACTGATCGCCGACAGTATCGAGGCGACGATGCGCGCCCATTGCTGGGACGGCCTGATCGCCATCGGGGCCTGCGACAAGAACCTGCCGGGCATGATGATGGCTATAGTGCGGGTCAATGCCCCCGGCGTGTTCCTGCACGGCGGCGCGACCCTCCCCGGCATCGTGCGCGGGCGCGAGGTCTCTGCCCTCGATGCCTTCGAGACTGTGGGGCGGATGATCGCCGGTGACGCGGATCGCGCGGAGCTCGACGACTACCAGCGCCACGCCATCCCCGGCCCGGGGGCCTGCGCCGGGCAGTTCACCGCAAACACGATGGGCATGGTGTCGGAGGCGCTGGGCCTGTCGCCCGTGGGCGTATCGATGGTGCCCGCCGCGGACCCGACGCGGGAAGCGCTGCTGCATCGGGCCGCCCGTGCCCTTGTCGCGGCCATCGACGGCGACGGGCCGCTGCCCCGCGACATCGTCACCCGCGCCGCCATTGAAAACGCCTGCGCCATCGTCGCGGCGACCGGTGGCTCGACCAATGCTGCGCTGCACATCCCGGCCATCGCGCACGAGGCCGGCATCGACTTCGGCATCGCCGATGCCGCCCGCATCTTCCAGCGCACGCCGCTGATCGGAAACCTCAGCCCCGGGGGCCAATACCTCGCCACCCACGTCAACGCCATCGGCGGCACACCCGTCATCCTGAAAGAACTGATCGCCGGCGGCTATGTCGACGGCACGACACTGACCGTCACCGGTCAGACGCTGGCCGAGGCCGTCGCGGATGCCCTGCCACCGGACGGCGAGGTGATCCGCCCCCTGTCGAACCCCATCGCGCCGACCGGCGGCGTCGTGGTCCTGACCGGCAACCTCTGCCCGAAGGGTGCGCTTCTGAAGGTCGCGGGCCTGCCCTCCCTGACCTTTCGCGGCCCTGCCCGCGTCTTCGACGGCGAAGCCGCCGCGCAGAAGGCGGTCGAGACCCGCGCCTATGGTGAAGGCGAGGTCCTGGTGGTGCGCGGCGAAGGCCCGAAGGGCGCGCCGGGCATGAAGGAGATGCTGGGGATCACCGCGCTGCTTTACGGGCAGGGCATGGGTGCCAGAACGGCGCTGCTGACCGACGGCCGCTTCTCCGGCGCCTCGCGGGGCATGTGCATCGGCTACGCCTCGCCCGAGGCGGCGGTGGGCGGCCCGATCGCGCTGGTCGAGGACGGCGACATCATCGCCATCGATGCCCGCTCCGATGTCTCCAGCATCACGCTGGAGGTCGACGAGGCCACGCTGGAACGGCGCCGCGCCGCCCGGGGCACACCCGCCCTGCCCCGTCACGGCGGTTTGCTGGAGAAATATGCCGCCTCGGTGCAGGGGGCCGAGCGCGGCGCGGTCACCCATTCCGGGGCCGTGGACACGCGTGGAGATCTCGACTGATGGAACCCAATCCCTATGACCCGCGCCTGCGGGACGATCTGACCGACAACGAGAAGACCATCCTGCGCTTCATGGACGAGGTGATGCACGGCAACGACCTCTCGCTCCTCGATGAGCTGGTGGCGGAGGATTACATCCAGCACACCCCCGGCATCGGACAGGGCCGCAAGGGCGTGCGCAAATATATCGAGGAGGTCGGCCACCGGCGGCCGGGACGGCACGACTGGCGACCGGTGCAGATCTTCTCGCAAGGCGACATGGTGATCCTGCACAAGATCAGCGGCACCCATGTCTTCGCCGACTTCGTCCGCTTCAACGACAGGGGCCAGATGGTCGAACATTGGGACGTCGTGCAGCCGCACCCAGAACCCGGCTACGACCCGATGCGACCCTCGACGGAAAACCTCGACCGCTTCAGGACATTGTTCGATCTGGATCAGTCCAGTGCGAACAGCGACACGATCACCTGACCCTTCAGCCGCGCGCCGCTGCCGACGAACAGCGTCCGGTTGACCCAGGCATAGCGCGGATCGCCGGTTTCCAGCCGCGCGTGGGTGCGCATGTAGTAGGTGGCCGGATCGACGTCCTCCCCCCGGGCAACGGCGGCGATCACATCGGCGGGGCCGTGGCGAAAGCCGTAGTTCCTGATCTCGATCGTCGCTCCGTCCTCGGTCTCGAACCCGTAGCGTGTGTCAAGTTCCGCTAAGCCATCGGCAAAGATGGTCTGCCAGTCGGCGCCGAGGTTCAGGATCGTGCCATTGAGGCGCGGCCCCGAAACCCGCCCCCCCACGATGGGAACGATCCGTCGTCGCCCTGCACGCCCCGCCCCCATCTCGCGCAGCGGCCCAAGCGAGACCTCCAGATCGCAGACATGAGTGAGACCGGGAGGTGCAATTCTAGACATAGGTTCGTCCGCCGTCAGGTTCTGGTGACCCGATCCTACCCTGCCGGTCCATCGCAGACCAGCCGACCTAACAGGATGCCGCTTTGCCTAGACCGGCGCTTTGGCGTCTCCGGTTACGGCCCATAATGCTTGAATATAGTGCCGGTGGCTCATCTGGATCAGAAGACTCGGTCCGGTCCAGCCTGATCCAATCTCACCGAACTGGCAGCCCCGAGAAGCGCCGTGCGGGGAATTTCGAGGGTAAACGCACTCCCCAGTCCGGTTCCTGCGCTCGTGGCGAAGACCCTGCCACCGTGGAGTTGCATGAGTTGTTTGACCAGCGCCAGACCGATCCCCAGCCCTCCCTGCGCACTGTCGCGGTAACCGTCCACCTGCTCGAACAGATCGAAGATCGACTTCAGGGCATGCGCGGGCAACCCGAAACCGTTGTCGGTGACCGTAACGCGATACACCGCCGGTTCCTCGACCACCGACAGACCGATGCGACCGCTGTTGTCGGTATACTTGGCAGCGTTGATCAGCAGATTGATGATGCACTGTGTGATCCGCACCTGATCGGCCGTGACCGGCAGCGGCGTGTCGGGCAGGTCCAGCGTCAACACATGGCTCTTTTCTGCGATGGCCCCGTCCGCCATCGCAACCGCCATCCTGACCGCATCGCCCAGGTCGAAAGGTGCCAGTCGCAGTTCGATCTTGCCCTGACTGATGCGCGACACGTCCAGAAGATCGTCGACCAGCCGCAACAGGTGACTGCTCTGGTTCTGCATCAGACGGCCGATCTCCTCGGCCTTGTCCGGATCGCTGGCGCGTTGCAACAGCCGCAGCCCACCCTGCAGCGCCGCGATCGGGTTGCGCAGCTCGTGCACCAGGGTCGCGAGGAACTCGTTCTTGCGGCGATCGGCCGCCTCCAGCGCCAGCGCCTGCGCCTGCAGCTGGTCGCGCTGAAGTGAGATCGTGCGGCGCTGCTCATAGATCTGGGCAAAGACCTCTGCCTTGCTGCGCAGGATGTCCGGTTCGATCGGCTTCTGGATGAAGTCGACCGCCCCGGCATCGTAACCGCGAAAGCGACGCTCGGCGCTGTGGCTTCCGGCGGTGACAAAGATGATCGGCACGCGTCGGGTGCGCTCGCTGCCGCGCATCAGCTCGGCCAGTTCGAAACCGTCAAGGCCGGGCATCTGCACGTCGATCAGCGCCAGCGCCACATCGTGGTCAAGCAGCAGTTCCAGCGCCTCGTCGCCGGACCGCGCCTTCAGCAGGACCAGATCGTCGCGACGCAGCAGGGCTTCCAGCGACAGCAGATTTTCGGACAGGTCGTCGACGAGCAGGAATTTGACCGGGTCCGTCATGCGCAGGCCCCCTTCAGGTAGGACGTGATCTCGGCCAGCGACATGACCCGCGCCTGCGGACAGGAGGCGATGGCGGCTTCCGGCATCGCGCTGGCGTAGGCCGTCGCAGGGTCCTGGACGATGGCGACACCGCCGCCTGCCACGACTGCCTGCAATCCCTGCGCGCCGTCGTGGTTCGCGCCGGTCAGAATGATCCCGGTCAGCCCCTCGCCCCAGACATCCGCCGCGCTCTCGAAGGCCACGTCGATCGAAGGGCGCGAGAACAGCACCTCCGCGTCGCTCGACAGGGCGACGTGCCCCTCGTCCTCGATCAGCATGTGATAGTTGGGCGGCGCGAAGTAGATCCGGCCCGCCGCCACCGGCTCCTTGTCGGAAACCTCTACGGCAGGCAGCTGGCATTTCGCAGAAAATATCTGGGCCAGCACGCTGCGGCTGTGCGGCGGCACGTGGACGACGACATAGACCGGACAGGCGAAATCGGCGGGCAGGTCGGGCAGGATCGCCGACAGCGCCTCGAGCGCACCGGCCGAGGCACCGATGATGACGGCCTTCTGTGGCGTCCCGGTCATGACCCGATCCTCTGGTAGATCCGGTCGTCGGGGACGAAGTCGCGGAACGCGGCCGCGTGATGTGAGAAACGCAAAGTCTCCTTCGCGCCGAGGCCCAGGAAACCGCTGCGCGGCAGCGCGTCGCGGAACAGGCCGACGGCCCGGTCCTGCAGATCGCGGTCGAAATAGATCATGACATTACGGCAGGACACCAGATGCATTTCACCGAAAACCTGGTCGGTGACAAGGCTGTGATCCGAAAAGACGACGTTGCGACGCAAGGTCTTGTCCAGCACGCAGCGGTTATAGCCGGTCTGGTAGTAGTCCGAAAGTGACGTCGAGCCTCCGGACAGGCGGTGGTTCTCGGTGAACTGCCGCATCCTGTCGATGTCATAGACGCCCGCCTCTGCCTGCGCCAGCGCGTCGCGGTTGATGTCCGTGGCATAGAACAGCGTCCGTTCCTCCAGCCCTTCCTCGCGGAACAGGATGACGAGGGAATAGAGCTCTTCTCCCGTGCTGCATCCGGCGATCCAGACCTTGAGAGACGGGTAGGTCGCCAGATGCGGCACGACCTTCTTGCGGATCGCCAGAAAGTAGGACGGATCGCGGAACATCTCGCTGACCTGCACGGTCAGATAGCCCAGCATGCGCGGCATCATGTCCGGGTCATGCAACACCTTTTCCTGCAGCGCCGAAATGGTGGCGCAATCGAAGTCCGTCCGCGCCTGCCGCAGGCGGCGGCGCACCGACGACATGGCATAGCTGCGAAAGTCGTAGTGATAGCGCCGGTAGATCGCATCCAGCAGCAGCCGGATCTCGATGTCTTCAACCTTCTCTACCTTCGCGGTCATCGCGGCATCCAGACCCGCACCAGCGACAGCAGCTTGTCCACGTCCAGCGGCTTGGCCATGTAGTCGTTCGCCCCCGCCTCGATGCAGCGGCGCTGGTCGTCGGGCATCGCCTTGGCCGTCAGCATGATGATCGGCAGCTTCTTCCAGTCCCCATTGGCGCGGATCTGGCGGGTGGCGGTCAGGCCGTCCATCACCGGCATCATCACGTCCATCAGAACAAGGTCGATGGCCGTGTCGGATCCGCCGCCGGCCCGGCGCAGCTTCTCAAGGGCCTCCTCGCCATTGCGCGCGATCTCGACAACGGCACCGCGCGGTTCAAGGATGTTGGTCAGCGCGTAGATGTTGCGCACGTCGTCCTCCACCACAAGGATGCGGCGACCTTCCAACAGCGCATCGCGGTTGTGGGCCTTGCGGATCATCTTCTGCTGCTCGTCCGGCAGATCGGACACGACTTGATGTAGGAATAGCGTCACCTCGTCCAGCAGCCGCTCCGGCGACTTGGCGCCCTTGATGATGATGGACCGGGAATAGCGGCGCAGCTCCTGCTCCTCCTCCGCGCTCAGCACGCGCCCGGTGTAGACGATGACCGGCGGGAAGGAATGGCTGTCGTCGCGGCTGATCGTGTCCAGCAGCGCCAGCCCCGACGAGTCCGGCAGCGACAGGTCCAATACCATGCAGTCGAAGGTCTGCTCCTTCAGCAGCGCAAGGCATTCGGCCCCGGTCGCGGCCCCCACCGTTTCCACGTCATGAGAGGCGATGAGCGCGGCGACGGCGTCGCGCTGCACGGCGTTGTCCTCGACGATCAGGACGCGCCGGGTTGCCTGCGACACCTTCGCGTCCAGCGACTGCAACACAGAGATCAGCTCGTCGCGCAGCACCGGTTTCATCGCATAGCCGATGGCACCCAGCGACATCGCCCGGTCCGCCGCATCCTCGCCCGAAACGATGTGAATCGGGATGTGACGGGTGCGCACGTCGCGCTTCAGCCGGTCAAGCACCGACAGGCCCGACTGGTCCGGCAGACCGACGTCCAGCACGATGGCGCTCGGCATCTGCTGGCGCGCGAGGTCAAGCGCGTCCTGCGCCGTGTTGGCGACGATGGTGCGGAATTCCAGCTCTCGCGCCAGATCGCGCAGGATCGTGGCAAAGGCGGGATCGTCCTCGATGATCAGCAGCGTCCGCGCCTGATCGGCGGCCGCCTGACGGTCGTCCTGCACGATCTGCGGCGTCGCGGGCCGGGGCTTTGCCGGCACCGGCGGCTCCTCCGCCGGATCGTCCTGCGCCGCGACGGCCGGCTCTGCCATGGCGGCGAGCGCGGGCTTCACGGCTTCGGGGTCGAAGGCGGCCGGGATGGTTACGGTAAAGGTGCTGCCCTCGCCGGGCTTGCTGGTCAGCTGCAACGTGCCCCCCAGCAGGCGAACAAGCTCGCGCGAGATCGACAGGCCAAGACCCGTGCCGCCGAACCGGCGGCTGATCGTGCTGTCGGCCTGGTGGAACGCCTCGAATATCCGGCGCTGCTGATCGTCGGGAATGCCGATGCCCGTATCCGTGACGGCCAGCGCGATCCGGTCGTCCTCCGTCTGGCGCACCTTCAGCGTGACGCGCCCACCTTGCGTGAACTTGATGGCGTTCGACAGCAGGTTCTTGAGAACCTGCTCCACACGCTGCGGATCGGTCCGGATCTCGGCGGGGACGTCGTCGGCCACATTCACCACAAAGTCCAAGCCCTTGTCCTTGGCCAGCGGGTCGAACAGGCGCCGCACCCCGTCGACCATCCGCTGGACAGAGACCGGCTCGGGATTGATCTCGACGTGGCCCGCCTCGATCTTGGACAGATCGAGTATGTCGTTGATCAGATCCAGCAGGTCATTGCCCGCGGAATGGATCGTCTGGGCGAACTTGACCTGTTCGGGCGTCAGGTTGTCATCCGCATTGTCGGCCAGCAGCTTCGACAGGATCAGCGAGGAGTTCAGCGGCGTGCGCAACTCATGCGACATGTTGGCAAGGAAATCGGACTTGTAGCGGCTGGCCTGCTCGACCTCCCGCGCTTTGGCCTGGATATCCGCGTTCGCCTTTTCCAGATGATTGCGCTGCCGCTCCAGCTCCTCCGCCTGCTCCTCCAGCTGGCTGTTCGTCTGTTCCAGCTCGACCTGCTGCACCTCCAGCCGCGCGGCGGATTCCTTCAGGGCCCGCCCCTGCTCCTCCAGTTCCTCGTTCGAGACGCGCAACTCCTCCCCCTGCAGCTGCAGCGTCTCGGATTGCTGCTGCATCTCCAGCACCAGCTCGCGCAGGCGGGTCCGGTAGGCCGCGGACCGGATCGCCACGGCCACGGTCGACGACGCCCTTTCCAGCAGGGTCAGCACCTGCTCCGGGATCGGGTTGAGGAAGCCAAGCTCGACGAGGCCCGCGACCTCTCCGTCGACGATGGCCGGCGCCAGAGCCAGATAGCGCGGCCGCGCCTGCCCCAGGCCCGAACCGAAGGCCATGTAGCCTTCGGGGACCTCGCCAACGGCGATAGGCCGGTGATCCTGCAGGACGTGACTGAAAAGGCTGTCGCTCTTGCCCAGCCGTGCGGCAATGGCGGACTTGTCCGGCACCCCCTGCACCGCAGCAAGATCGAAATTGTCATCCTTCTCGACGTAAAGCGTCCCCGCGACTGCGCCCAGGGAATTGGTCAGGGCCTGCAACGTGCGCTGCGCCACCTGCTCGATCGACAATTCGCCTGCGACATGCTCACCCAGACCCAGTTGCGTGGTCTGGACCCATTGCTGCCTGCGCGCGGCCAGCGCCGCGCGTCGCATGATCAGGCCGATGATGACGGTCAGCGCGGCACCCAGCAGTCCGGTTGCGATGCTGACGAAGTCGGCGAACCTGAAATCGCGCGCCATGCGGTCGAGGCGCTGCGTCCGCACGTCGGTTTCCGCCGACCGCAGATCGGCGATCAGGCTGCGGATGGTGTCCATCACCGCAATGCCTTCGTCGGCATTCATCTCGGCAATCGCGGCCGCCTGCCCGGCGGTGCGATAGGTCGTGATGCTTTGCTCCATGATATCGAACTTGTCCTGGATGGTGATCTCCAGCTCGTCGAACTGGGCGCGCTGCGCACCATCGTCGACCACTAGGGCGCGCGCCTGCGACAAACGGCTTGCCAGACGCCCGACCGCCGCAAGATAGGGTGCCAGATACTGCTCGTCGCCCGTCAGCAGAAAGCCCCGGTGACCCGTTTCCGCATTCTGCACGTCCAGCAAAAGCTGATCGACGGCGACGATGGTCTGATGGGTCTGGACAACGCGATCGTTGCTGCCCTGAAGACGTGCGGTCACATAGATGGAAATGGCGCCGCTCAGGACGAAGAACGACAACGCCGCGACCAGACCCAGCGTCGTCATGGGACCGAATCCCAGCCAACCGAACTTGCCGGCTATGTCCTGTTTTCTGTGCATGCCGACGCCAATCCTTCAAAACGTGTCACCCCAGCGACAAAGTTCAGAAATTGAAGTCATGGTCAACGCGCAGCATAGCCCAAAGACCAAACCCGCCTAAGATAAGGGGGGCCGAGGACCGCGACAGCGTCGTCGGGCCCTCCCGAAGGGATTTCGCAAAGGGCCGGTCAGGCGGGACATGTTCCGCCGGTCAGTGTGCAGTTCGCGCGTGGCTGCGGCGGGCCGTCTGCGGGACGTCCGCGATCGTGTGGGCCAGAACCTGTGTCTCGTAGGATTTCAGCTCCGGGTGCGCGATCATCATGCGGCGCTGATTGTCCGGGTCGCAAAGCTCTGGAAACAACAGTTCGAATTCCTTCCGGATCTCGGGGCGAATGCTCCGGAGGGTCAGGTCGCCGAGAAAGAGGCTCTCGGCTTCGACGCCGTTCGCCAGAAGGGTCACATGCTCACCGCACAGAATGTGATGGTATGTCACCGACTCCATCTCGTAGGCGTAATGCGCCAAGGTGCCGACCAGACACTTCGCGGCGGCAAAGCCACCGTCCAGACCAAAGAGATATTCGGCCGCAGGATGGCGAAGAAGGATGCGGTGCTGCTGCGAGACGACAAGATCTTCTCTGGGCGCCAAACCAGACGACATGCATCCTTGGATGCGGACGGGCACCAGACGTGCGTAGGCATCGGAACCCAATTCAGCGAGATTGATCCTTTTTTCGCCCCGCCACAGCACCTGATGATGGCAACCGTCCGTCCCGATCACGTAGTCGCCAACCCGAATATTCTCGATGGCGATGTTACCCTTCGAAGTCATGATGCGGGTGCCCGATGCAAAGCAGGGAACGAAGTCCGGCAGGCCAATGCCCGTGTTTGCACTGATATCGATCCTGAACGTAATTGCTGATAATGGCGGCAATCCATTCGGCAGGTAGAAATAGAGCTGCCCCCCGGCTTCGAAGATCGCGATCGGGTTTGAAAACAAGGTAATTCCGCTAAAGCCCAAGGTCGAAATCGTTCCTCCGCCGATATAGGTCAGCGTTTGGGGATCGGATGATCCGGCCAATGTAAACCGGGACGATCCCGTATCGCTCGCATCGAGGGTTCCATCATTGCCAGTGATGGTGCCTGTCACCGCCGGGTCCAGGTCGTTAAGCACATTCTGATTGATCAGACCTCCCAGATTCAGGGACGCCAGGGTTCCGTCGTAGGGTCTGACGGAAATCGTGGATTCACCCATTCTCTTCATCCTCCCAAACGCCACCGTCGAGATATTGACGGAAGATGAAAGATTTTGAGGAGGCGCCTATTGCGTTGTCAAAGACAAAAAAGTTAATAAGAATCGTTGATGTATTTTACAAAATCATGAAAATTTAATTAATGTCGAGATTTAGCACTCAGATCGATGCGAAAGGCCTCACATTCATTTAATTGCGTTTCGCGTTAACTATTTTTTAACCAATCACAATATGATCCAAAAATCCTACCGGATTCCGGTTCTTTCGCGAATTTCCTGAAGATTGCAGTTAAAAGATTCGCCGAAGCACCCAAACGCATCGATAGTCAACTTGAGGGTGATTCGCATTAACGCGGCAGTTGACTCGGATTTCCAGTCTTGTCTTTAAAATCCAACGGCCGGAATTGAAGGTAACGATCGGGATAACGTCCCGGGATGTGTTGCAGCTGTCGGCGAACATCGTGTGTCCCGGTATGGGTAAGTTGCGACACCAATTCGAACCAGGGTCGACCTCCTCTCACCTGCTGCGCAAAATGCTCGGCCTGCGACAGACTATCTCCTTCAGAAGATCGCCGGGGCTGGCCGCCGAGATCTGCGCCGGTGCTGCCCTCCGCCGGGAGAGAACCTCGACGCGTCAGATGCGGCACAGATCACAGTCCAAGATGGCTGAGACTCGGATGGTCTTCGGGCCTCGGCCCCTGCGGCCAATGAAATAACCGATCGGCGGGCGCGATGGGAACGTCGTTGATAGAGGCATGACGTTCGGCCATGTAACCTTGCGCGTCAAAGGCCCAATTCTCGTTGCCGTGAGCACGGAACCATTGCCCCGCCGCGTCGTGGTATTCGTAGCAGAACCGCACTGCGATGCGGTCGTCGCCGTGAGACCATATCTCCTTGATCAGCCGGTAATCGCGTTCGGCCTCCCACTTGCGCGTCAGGAAGGCCACCACGGCGGCGCGCCCGGTGAGGAACGTCGATCGGTTGCGCCACCGCGTGTCGGGCGTATAGGCCAGCGAGACCGCCTTTGGATCCTGCCCATTCCAGGCGTTCTCGGCTATCCGCACCTTCAGCACCGCGTCGGCGTGGCTGAAGGGAGGAACGGGCATACGGGTCATCGCGGGTTCCTCATGGCGTGGATCCTACCAGCTGTTGTAGCCCAGATACTTGCCCGACATCTCGACCTTCACCCGGTCACCCTTGGGGTTTTCCTCGCGGGTGACGGACATGTGGAAGTCGATGGCCGACATGATGCCGTCGCCGAATTTTTCCTGAATCAGCGCCTTCAGCGTCGGGCCATAGACCCCCACGATCTCGTAAAAGCGATAGATGCAGGGATCGGTCGGCACGGACTGGGTCCAGATCTTGGTCGGGCTTTCCGACAGCAGGCTTTCCGCCTCTTGCGGCAGGCCCATGGCGCTGACCATCAGCTTGGCCTTCTCGGCCGGAAACGCGTTCATGCCCATCGCGGCGGAATGGGTCCAGACCGGGGACATGCCGATCTTGTCGGCGATCTGTTCCCAGGTCATCCCGGTCTGCTTCTTGGCCGACAGGATCATGGCGGTCACGTCTTCACGGGTCATCGTTTCGGTCATCGCAAGGTCTTTCACTGGTTGCTCCTCTCTCGGTCTTAGCTGTTGACGGCGCGAAGGGCCGGTCGCAGGTCCTCCGGGTCGTCGGTGGGGTCCGTCCGGTCGATGCGCACGGTTTCGGGGCGGTTGGTGTCGGTGCCGGTCTGCTGACCCGCCAGTTCCTTCGACCGGCGGCCGAGGAACTGCACCAGATGATTGCGGATCGCGTAGTAGTTCGGATGCTCCACGATCTCGGTCCGACTACGGGGCCTTGGAATCGTGATTTCGACGCTTTCGGCGACGCGGGCGAAGGGGCCGTTGGTCATCAGCAGGATGCGGTCGGCCAGCAGGATCGCCTCGTCGATGTCGTGGGTGATCATGAAGACGGTCTGTTCGGTGCCACCCCAGATCTTGAGCAGTTCGTCCTGGATCGTGCCCCGCGTCAGCGCATCCAGCGCGCCGAAGGGTTCATCCAGAAGCAAGAGCTTGGGGTGGTTGGCAAAGGCCCGCGCGATCGACACGCGCTGGCGCATGCCACCCGACAGCTGGCTGGGCTTGCGATGGATCACGTCGCCCTCCAGCCCGACCATGGCGAGGTATTTGGTCGAATGTTCGACGACCTGCGCCCTCGACCATTCCGGGTGGCGGGCGGCGACGCCGAAGGTCACGTTCTTCAGCGTCGACAGCCAGGGCAGCAGGGAATAGTTCTGGAACACGACCCCCGGTCGAGGCTGGGGCCGCGCACCTCCTGACCGTCCATGACGACGGCACCGCTGGTGGGATCGGCAAGGCCCGCGAGGATATTCATGATCGTGGACTTGCCGCAGCCGGAATGGCCGAGGATGACGACGAACTCGCCCTTTTCGACGCCGAAGGTGGCATCCTCGAAGACCGTAAGCGTGCCGCCCTGCCCGTCCGGAAAGCGCTGGGTCAGTTTCTCGATGCTCAGGAATGGTTTCATCGGATGGCTCCTTATTCGACGTAGGTGACGCGGGTCGCCAGCAGGCCGAACATCGCGTCCAGCAGCATGCCCACGACGCCGATCATGAGGATCGAGAAGATGACGGAGGTGAGGTCGAGGTTGTTCCACTCGTTCCAGACGTAGTAGCCGATGCCGGTGCCACCGACGAGCATCTCGGCCGCGACGATGACCAGCCAGGCGATCCCGATGGAAATCCGCATCCCCGTCACGATGGTCGGCGCGGCGGCAGGCAGGATCACGGTGAAGGCGGTCCTGAGCGAGCCCAGTTCGTGGGTGCGGGCCACGTTGACCCAGTCCTTGCGCACGCCCGCCACGCCGAAGGCGGTGTTCAGCAGCATCGGCCAGATCGAGCAGATGAAGATGACAAAGATTGCCGAGGCTTCGCTGTCCTGAATGATGAACAGCGCCAGCGGCATCCACGCGAGCGGCGAAATCGGGCGCAGCACCTGGATGAATGGGTTGAGCGCCTTGTAGGCCACCGGCGACATGCCGATCAGGAACCCCAGCGGGATCGCGATCAGCGCGGCCAGCGCATAGCCCGTCAGCACGCGCGAGATCGAATAGCCGATCTGGATGCCGATGCCCTTGTCGTTGGGGCCCGCGTCGTAGAACGGATTGCTCAGCTCTTCCCAGGCCTTGGCGATGACCTGGCTGGGCGGCGGCACGCCGGCCCGCGGCGCGCCCCCGCCGGTCAGGCGTTCGTATTCCGTCAACTCACCGGCAGCCTGCTGCGCGGGGATCGCAAGTTCCCAGATCGTCAGGCCGACGACCAGCAGCAGGACCGACATGATCGCCGCGCGGGCATTGAGTGAAAGGCCCTGCACCGCTCAGCCCTTCTTGATCGCGAAGCTGTCGACGTAGGCGGCAGGTTCCGCCGGATCGAAAGTCTTGCCCATGATCGTGTGGGATTTGTAGTTCTCCGCCGGGGCCTCGTAGCCCAGATCGGTCATCACCTTGCGGCAGTCGGCCGCCAGATAGACCTGCTCGGCCACGCCTTTGTAGTCGACGTCGCCCTCGATATAGCCCCACCGCTTCATCTGGGTCAGGATCCAGACGCCCATCGACTGCCAGGGGAACGGGTCGAAGTCGATGCGATCGGGGACCTGCTTCACCTCGCCCAGGCCGTCGGCATAGGTGCCGGTCAGCACCTGTTCAATCACCGTCACTGGCTGGTTGAGGTAGTTCGTCGGCGCGATGGCCTCCGAGATTTCCTTTCGGTTTTCAGCCTTCTGCGCGTATTGCGTCGCGTCCACGATGGACTTCAGCAAAGCGCCATAAGTGTTGGGCAGCTCGGTCGCAAAGGACAGCGGTGCGGCGAAAGCGCAGCACGGGTGCCCCTCCCAGATCTCCTTTGTCAGGATGTGGATGAAGCCGATGCCTTCGTAGACGGCGCGCTGGTTGAACGGATCGGGCGAGAGGTAGCCGTCGATGTTGCCGGCCCGCAGGTTCGCCACCATCTCGGGCGGCGGGACGACGCGGATCTGGATGTCGACGTCCGGGTCCAGCCCGAATTCGGCCACATAGTAGCGCAGCAGGAAGTTGTGCATCGAATATTCGAACGGCACGCCAAAGGTCATGCCCTTCCACATCTTGGGGTCGCGCTTGTCCAGGTGCTCGTTCGACAGCACGATCGCCTGACCGTTGATGTTCTCGACCGCGGGCATGATGTAGGGTTCGGCCACGGACCCCGCCCCCAGCGTCATGGCCAGCGGCATCGGCGTCAGCATGTGGCTGGCATCGTATTCCCCCGCCAGCGACTTGTCGCGCGCCACTGCCCAGCCGGCGGTCTTGATGACCGAGGCGTTCAGCCCGTAGCGGCTATAGAAGCCCAGCGGTTCTGCCATGATGATCGGCGTCGCACAGGTGATCGGCACGAACCCGATGTTGAGATCGGTCTTTTCGGGCGTGCCGAGATTGTCGAGGATCGCGGCCTTTGCCTCGTTGATCGGAAAGACCGAGGCCAGCGCCGCCGCGACCGTGGTGCCGCCCATCATCCCCATGAAGGACCGCCGCCCGATGTCGCTCTGCCCGAAGACGGACCGGACGATGGCGCTTTCGACCGCGCGTTCGAGAATGCCGTCGGTGGTGGTCACGTCGATGCGGTCGTTTTGCGCCACAGCCGCGCTGACGCAGCCCCCGCAGCCGCAATCGGCCCCATGTCGCAGATCGGTGCTGGCGGAAAACGGGTTACCGAGGCTCTTGAAGGTCATCTGTCGCTCCATCTGGCTGAGTTGAACCGATCATGTGGCAGGGCCAGACGGATCAGAAGCGTGGCGCCACAAATTTGCGCTTTCCAAAATTCACATTCAAAACAGCTTGTTAACACAGATATAGCTGTGACGTGCATTACGATATTTCGTAAATTACGATTTCTCGTATTGCGTGCCTCAGTGCAGAGGGGCTCACATGACATCATGCAGGACCGCCCGCCATCCTTCGATTCCCACCTCGCCGGTGCCTTTGGCCCGACCCTTCTGATCGACCTCGACACCGACCGCATCCTGGCCGCATCGCCTGACGCGGTCCGGCTCTTTTCCGACGAAACCCTCGTGGGCAGCCGCCTTTCCACACGGATCGCGCAAGATTTCACGCAGCTCGTCGTCTTCATCGACGAGGTCTTTCACCGGGCAGAGGCCTGGACCCGTCTGGTCGCCTTCCGGACCGCGCAGGTCCAGATGCTGCGCTGCGAATTGCGGGGACGCGCCATGACCCATGTCGGCCCGCATGTCGTGCTGCTGAACATCATCGACCTTGACGCTCTCGATCACCGCACGGAACGCGCCGAGGCCGCCCGCATGCATGGTGGCGGCCTGCTGGAATGGCAGCGGGCGCAGGCGTTCTTTTCCGAACTGGAACGTCAGAACCAGTTGATCCTGAACGCCGCCGGCGAAGGCATCTACGGCGTCAACGCCGACGGCAAGACCACCTTCGTCAATCGCGCTGCGCAGGAAATGCTGGGCTGGACGACCGAGGACCTGCTGGGCCGTGACATCCACAACATGATCCACCACCACCACCTGAGTGGAGAGGTCTATCCCTCGCAGCACTGCCCGATCTACCGGTCCTTCCGGTTCGAGCAGGTCAACCGGATCGAGGACGAGGTATTCTGGCGCAAGGACGGCAAGCCGATCCGCGTCGAATACGTTTCGACCCCGATCTACGAAGGGCAGGTGCTGGTCGGCGCCGTCGTGATCTTTCGCGACATCACCGAGCGGTGGGAAAATGAACGCAAGCTGCGCGACGCGATGGAAGAGGTCGGTGCCCTCCGCGACCGGCTGATGCAGGAAAACGCTTACCTGCAGGAAGCGATCAATCTGGAGCGCGCGCACCACGACATCATCGGTCATTCCTCGTCGGTGCGGCAGGTCATCGGCCAGATTGATCTTGTCGCGCGCACCGACACCAACGTGCTGATCACCGGAGAAAACGGGACCGGCAAGTCGCTCGTCGCGTCGGCGGTGCACAACGAAAGCCCGCGCAGCCGACGGCCGATGATCCATTTCAAGGGCGGCGCCGTGCCCCCCGACGCGATCGAGAGCGAGCTGTTCGGTCATATCCGCGGCGCCTTTACCGGTGCCCTGCGCGATCGCCCCGGAAAGCTGGAACTGGCCCACGGCGGAACGCTCTTCATCGACGAGCTTTGCGACATCCCGCTCGACCAGCAGGGCAAGCTACTGGCGGTGCTGCAACGGCGGTCCGTCGCGCGACTGGGCGAGGATCGCGAACGCGCGCTCGACCTGCGGATCATCGCCGCAACTGCACGCAACTTGGATCGCGAAGTGCAGGCGGGCCGGCTGCGGCAGGACCTCGTGCTGTTCCTGAACGTTTTTCCGATCCACTGCACGCCGCTGCGCGACCGGCCAGAGGACATCCCGCCCCTTGTCGCTCACCTGCTGAAGCTGGCTTGCAAACGTCTGGGCCGCCGCGTGCCGGTGGTCACCGAAGGGATCATGGCCCAGTTGCAGCGCTACGACTGGCCCGGCAACGTGCGCGAACTGGCCAACGTGATCGAACGCAGCGCCATCGTGTCCCACGGCGACAAGCTGGTCGTGGACATCCGCACGCCTACGCAGCCCAGCATCCGCGGCACCACGGCCCTGCTGACAGATGCCGAAATCGACCAGATCCGAATCGCGAACACGATTGCCTGCCTGAAGGAAACAGGGGGCCGTGTGTCCGGCCCGGACGGCGCCGCGGCCATGCTTGGACTGCAGCCGACGACGCTCTATTCGCGAATCCGGTCTTTGGGCCTCACAGCACTTGATTGAATGTCTCAAGGTCTGGTGCCGCGTCGTTCGCGCCGAAGAAAATTTTGTACTGTGCCCGCAAGCCGCGTTTGTCCGCTAAGCGGGACGAAGCTGCCATTTTGCCTGCAAACTCAATGTCCGCTTTGCTACCCATAACTCCCGACACCTTCTGACGAAGGCGAAGAATTAGGACGAACCAGACGGAACCGAATGTGCCGGCCCCGTCTGGTTTGAGTTATCCTTCGCTCGACTCAGCACTTAGAACTCCGCAAGCACAGTCTTTCCGATGGCACTGCCGCTTTCCTGGTGCGCGTGGGCGCTGCGAAGGTTCTTTGCGGTGATGTTTCCGCCATCGCGGTTCGCGGATGTTTGGATGCGGCCTTCATTGACCAGACCGGCGACGCGATCCAGCAGGCGATGCTGCTCGGTCATATCTTCGGTATGATGCTGCGAGCGGGTGAACATGAATTCGAAGTGCAGGGTCAGCGCCTTTGGTTTGAGCGCCAAAGCGTCGAGTGTCTTGGGATCATCGATCAGAGCGATGGTGCCGCGTGGAGCGATTAAATCGATGATAGCGGCCCAGTTCTGTTCGGTGCCGGTCAGCGAAGCGACGTATCGCGGCGCTATGCCAAGGGCCTTCAACTGTGCCGTCATATCCTTGTGGTGATTGACGACATGATCGGCGCCCATCTTGCGGACCCAATTCTGCGTATCGGCGCGAGAGGCCGTGGCAATGACCGTCAGTTTGGTCAGTGCCTTGGCAATCTGGATCAGGATCGAGCCGACTCCGCCTGCGCCACCCAAGATCAGTATCGCATCGCCGGCGCCACCGCCTTCGGGTATTTTCATGCCGTCGAACAGCAGCTCCCACGCGGTGATCGAGGTCAGTGGTAAAGCGGCTGCCTCTGCGTCGGTCAGCGACGATGGCTTGTGCCCGACGATGCGCTCGTCAACGACGTGCAGCTGTGCGTTCGTGCCGGGCCGATCTATGGCACCAGCGTAGAACACCGCGTCGCCGGGGGAAAAGATGGTGACGTTCGTTCCGACCGCCTTGACTGTGCCGCTGGCATCCCAGCCGAGCACCTTCCAGCCCTCGTCGGGGGCCATTGCCTTGCGAATCTTGGTGTCAACCGGGTTAACCGAGATCGCG
This sequence comes from Loktanella atrilutea, assembly GCF_900128995.1. Taxonomy (GTDB): domain Bacteria; phylum Pseudomonadota; class Alphaproteobacteria; order Rhodobacterales; family Rhodobacteraceae; genus Loktanella; species Loktanella atrilutea. The sequence continues at coordinate 539,175 of NZ_FQUE01000002.1, forward strand.
GCGACCTCGACCAGGAGGTCGTGCGGGCCCAGGTCGGACTCGGTCGGATCGGGCAGCTCGATGTCCTGCAGGGACTTGGGGTCGTCGATAGGCAGGCTTTGCTGGTATCCGATGGCTTTCATGGGATCGTCCTTTTAGATATTTTTTTGGTAATAGTGTCGATTGGTTGCAACAGAATGGTCGTCTTCACAGCGTCCATTGCCTCTGGATAAGGCGTGCAAAGTAACCTGCTTCATAGTAGGCCGTTACCGCATATGAAACCGGCATGGTATGATCGATCAAGCGCGTAACATTCGCCGCAGCCATTCGCACAGCATGCAACACAGGTCCGGTGAGCGGATAAAGGCACCCTCAGTTTCTGCCAGCTTGATTGTAAAACGATCGTTTTGCATCGGTGTCTATGGCCAGAACTCGACACGCTCGGCATAGGCACGGATCTCAACGGGGCGACCGACGGCGCGACCGTCCACCGAGTAGCGGTTCTTGTCGAACCGAACGAGGCAGGGTGAAGGGCGTCCCGGGATTGGTCCAGCGGACCAATTCAGCCCTGAACGGGCGGAGCCCCTGACTTGGACACCAACGCAGGCAGCGCGTGAAAGCCATTGAACGGGCCGACATAGGTGGGCATCTTGTCCCGCAAAGCCCAACGTCGAACGATGCTCAAAAATCCCATGTCGATCACGCTAATATCCCTGACAAATCCCGTCAGGGGCAAGGTTCCACATGGGTCAAATCTCAGTGACAATTTCGACTGCTGCTGGGTCAGTTCTCAGTGACATCCAACACACGGCGTAGCGAATGAGAGACAAGTTCATTGTCCGGGTCTGGGTGCCGCCATGATGCGTCCCCGATCGCCCCTTTTGTCCGCAAACCCGTCCGAAAATCAAGTTGCCCGACTACCCATCGCGAAGGCAATCTGGGACAGCCTTCGCATTTGTCCACCAAACCCATGTTTAAAGGATCGCCTCTTGCGCCGGTCAGCCGGTTGCGGGTTTAAGTCCGAATGTATTGCCGCCCGTCCCGCTATTCTTCGGCCAAGTGCAGCATCGCGGCCTTTATGGCCGTCAGTCGTGCCGGGGCGCTACGGCTCAACGGATCCAGCATATTGCCGCAGATCCGCCTCAGCGCGTCTGTTTTGCGATCAACTGGTCAAAACGCTTTTGATGATTCTGCCAAAGTCTTCCAGTTTCGCCGCGAGCGGATTTGTTCTGCGCCAGACGATGCCGATCGTCCGTGACGGTCGGGGTTCGGGAAATCGCGCGACAGCCACAGGAGCCGACTTCGTTTCCAGCGGGACGGCGATCTCCGGAATGAGCGTCAGCCCCATGCCGGCTCCGACCATTTGCACAAGCGTCGAAAGCGAACTGCCTTCCATCAGGTATCGCGGTTCGTCGGCACCCATCTTGCAGAAACTCAGTGCCTGATCGCGAAAGCAATGACCTTCGGCCAGCAGCAGCAGCCCCCGCTTGCGAAGGACGTCGGGACTGGGCACTGGCTTGCCGTCTTCGCTCAGCGGCCGCAGCAGCAGAAATTCCTCCTTAAAAAGCGCAACCTCCTGCAGCGTCGGCTCTGATATCGGCAACGCGACGATCGCTGCATCAAGAGTGGAATTTGCAAGGTCCGCAATGAGTGAACGTGTGATATTCTCTTTGGGCTGCAGTTCGAGCGCAGGCATTTCGGTTGTCATCGCCTTCATGATTTGCGGCAGAAGATACGGCGCGACTGTAGGAATGACACCAAGCCGCAACCGTCCCGCAAGGGGACCGGGCGCCGAACGCACCAGATCCTCGAGCTCGCGCACCTCCGACAGGATGCTGCGGGATCGTGTTAGAAAATCCTCACCCAAGGCGGTCAGCCTGATCTCTCTCGCCAAGCGCTCTACCAAAGGGCCGCCAAGCATCCTTTCAAGCTCCTTCATCTGCACCGAAAGGGCCGGCTGGGATATGCCGACGGAGTCGGCAGCACGGCCGAAGTGGGAATGACGGGCAAGGGCGTCGAAATATCTGAGATGCTTGAGTGTAAGGCCTATCATTAGCTTAAACTATCGGCTGGGTCATGAAAATCAATTGGAAGTTATCCATGGCAATGGCTAAGTTGCGAAAACTGGAAATATCCGACGGAGAATACGATGGACGGGAACAAGGTTACGACAGGCGGGTGCCCCGTGATGCACGGCAGCAATACAGCCCTGAACAACCACCCCACCAAGTGGTGGCCAAAGATGCTGAACTTGGACATCCTGCATCAGCATGGGGCCCGCGCAAACCCCATGGACGCCGACTACAATCACCGCGAAGCCGTCAAGACGCTCGACTTTCAGGGCGTGTGGGATGATGTCGATGCACTGCTGACCGACAGCCAGGTCTGGTGGCCCGCCGACTGGGGACACTACGGCGGTCTCTTCATTCGCATGTCATGGCACTCGGCCGGGTCGTACCGTCTGGCCGACGGTCGCGGTGGTGCCGGCACCGGTAACTTGCGTTTCGAACCCCTGAACTCCTGGCCGGACAATGCCAGTCTGGACAAGGCGCGGCGCATCCTTTGGCCCGTCAAGAAGAAATACGGGAATGCCTTGTCCTGGGCCGACCTGATGGTTCTGGCGGGGACTGTGGCCTATGCCAACATGGGGCTGAAGGTCTATGGTTTCGCTTTCGGCCGAGAGGACATCTGGGCACCGGAAATCGACATCAACTGGGGGAACGACAGCGAAATCCTCGCTCCCACTGACGAGCGTGTAGCTGATATCGACGACCCGGATTCGATGTACGACCCACTTGCGGCGTCGCACATGGGATTGATCTATGTGAATCCCGAGGGCGTCAACGGCAACCCCGATCCGGCCAAGACAGCCCGCTACGTTCGCACGACCTTTGCCAGAATGGCCATGAACGATCTGGAAACAGCGGCTTTGACGGTGGGTGGCCATACCGTCGGCAAGTGTCACGGCGGCCTTGCCGCGAGTGAAATCGGCGCCGGCCCCTCAGATGGCGACATCATCAATGCAGGCTTCGGCTGGAGCAACTCTGGCTTCGATGGCAACGCGAACACCGTTCATACATCCGGACTCGAAGGGGCGTGGACCAGCAATCCGACCAAGTGGGACAACGGCTACCTCGACCTGCTCTTCAAGTACGACTGGCAACCGGTGAAATCCCGCTCTGGCGCGTGGCAATGGGAGCCGATCAATATCGCAGAAGAGGACAAGGTACCGGATTCAACAGATCCGGCAATCAAGCACAATCCGATCATGACCGACGCAGACATGGCGATGAAGGTTGATCCTGTCTACCGCGAGATTTGCGAAAGGTTTTATGCGAACCCGGACTACCTGTCGGAGACCTTTGCCAAGGCTTGGTTCAAGCTGACCCATCGGGATATGGGGCCAAAGGCCATTTATCAGGGCCCATATGTCCCGCAGGAAGACCTGGTATGGCAGGATCCGGTGCCCGCAGGCTCCACGGACTATGACGTTGACGCGGTAAAGGCGAAGATTTCCGAAAGTGGACTGAGCATCGCAGAATTGATGGCCACCGCTTGGGACAGCGCGCGAACCTATCGTGGCTCCGACCGGCGAGGTGGCGCGAACGGTGCGCGGATACGCTTGGCCCCGCAGAAGGACTGGATTGGTAACGAACCCGATCGTCTGGCCAAAGTTCTGAGCGTTCTGGAACCCATCGCCAGCCAAACAGGTGCATCCATTGCGGATGTGATCGTTCTGGCCGGCAACGTGGGACTGGAACGGGCAATCACTGCGGCCGGTCACGACGTCGTCGTACCTTTCACAGGCGGACGTGGTGACGCGACCGACGAGATGACGGACGTCGACAGTTTCTCGGTTCTGGAACCCCTCGCTGATGGTTTCCGTAACTGGAGAAAGCAAGCTTACGATACCGCCCCCGAAGAACTGTTGCTTGACCGAGCGCAGCTGATGGGCCTCACGGGAGCCGAAATGACGGTGCTGGTCGGTGGACTTCGTGTGCTTGGCGTCAATTACGGAAACGCCAAGCTCGGAGTTTTCACGCAGCGAGAAGGTCAGTTAACCACCGACTTCTTTCAGACAATCACCGATATGGATTTGAAGTGGGTTCCGACCGAAGATCAAGGAACTTACCAGTTGCAGGACCGCGCCACCGGCCAGGTCAAATACACGGCAACAAGCGCCGATCTCGTCTTCGGATCGAACTCCATCCTGCGTGCCTACTCAGAGGTCTATGCGCAGGACGACAACGAGGCAAAGTTCGTTCGCGATTTCGTGGCGGCCTGGACGAAAGTGATGAATGCCGATCGCTTCGATCTGGCGGCCTGAGAATGAAGTGTTCGGGCAGGGTAAAACCTGCCCGAACATCATGGGTCTTAATTCAAGACGATAGCGCTTCACCCTACCTTTCATGGCCCGGTGCTTCTGATCGTCCGCTTGCGCGCTATGCTGAAATTCATGAAACGCCTGTGAGAGACTTGGTTACTCGCGCGAAACAGGTGCAGAGAGTGCGGTAAGAGATAATGTCCACAAAGCGCACATTTTTAGAAACCCTTCCTGCGCTGATCGACTGGTTGCGGGATCAGGCCCGGATGTACTGCCACTGACCTGCCACGGGAATTTTCCTCCACCGTCGATTATAGTCCGGCCCAACCTGAGGAGGGACAATGAAACGAACGAGATTCACAGACGAACGGATCA
>NZ_FQUE01000040.1 GCF_900128995.1 Loktanella atrilutea
TGTAAATGCTGGATCAAATTTCCCCAGAAGTGCTGGCGCAAAATTCCCCACCTCACGGGTTCGGCGATCAGCCGGAGAATTGATTGGCGCCTCCGATTTTGGGCGGCCGACCACGGCGTTTTGGCGGTGGCGGCGGTGTGATGTTGGCATGCGCCCTGGTATGTTCCGGGATCAGGTCTGCATGGTGGCGCAGCCGGTAGCTGGCCCCCTCGATCTGGACGACGACGGCATGATGCAACAGGCGGTCGAGCAACGCAGTAGCGACGACGGGATCGCCAAAGATTTCGCCCCATTCCGCGAAGCCCCGGTTTGACGTCAGGATCATCGCGCCCTTTTCGTATCGCGCGTTGACCAGCTGGAAGAACAGGTTGGCACCACCGCTGGTAATTGGCAGATAGCCGATCTCATCGACGATCAGCAGGGACGCCCGCGCATAGAACCGGATCTTCTCGACCAGGCGGCCTTCGCGTTCGGCTTTGCTCAAGGCCTCGATCAGTTCGGCCAAGGTGTTGCGATAGACACTCCTGCCGGCTCTTACGGCAGCGACACCGAGGGCTGTCGCGAGGTGGCTTTTGCCGGTGCCCGGTGGGCCGAGAAAGTGCAGGACCTCAGCCCGCTTGATGAACTCCAGCTGCGCCAGCGCCATGATACGGTGCCGATCCAGAGAAGGCTGGAATGAGAAGTCAAAGCTCTCCAGCGTCTTAATCGGGGTCAGACGTGCGGTTCGCAATCCCACGCCGATGCGGCGGCCTTCCCTGAGGATCAGTTCTTCGGCCAGCAACTCGTCGATAGCCTCGATGGCGCTGATCTCGCCTTTTTCCAGGCGGCTGAGAGTCTGGTCCAGTGTTTCGAGGGCGCGGGCCATGTGCAAGCTGACGAGGCTTTGGCGAATGCGTTCGGTCACAGGGGGCATGGTCGGCCCTCATGAGCTTCGGCCAGACGGCGACCCACGGCTTCGTAAAAGGTGAGAGGACGTCGTGCGACCGGGGCATCGGCTGGTGACGGCAACAGCTGAACAGCCCGCCGTGCCAGTGGGATGGGCTTGCGATGGCTGGGATCGATCCGACGCTGGTTCTTGCCTTCCAACACCGGGTGGATTGCGATCAATGCACCGTCCTCAAAGATGCGAACCTCGACCGGATGGTTCTGGACTTCGACAATCCTGCGTCTTGTGGTGTCGGGAACGCTGTATTGATTGCCGCCTACCGCGACCATGCCATCTTGGCTGATCCGCCGCTCCACGGTCAGAACCGCTTCATAAGGGTGCGCGGGTAAAGCCAGAAGATACGGTGCCTCTTCGGCAAAATGCTCATCCACGATCCGCTTTGTGGTCGCATGCTCCCGAGTGTTGGCGATGGTCGTGCGCCATTCCTCGAACTGGGCATTCAGATCTTCCATGTCGCGGAAACTGCGTCCCAGGAAGAAGTCCTGCCGGATATAGCGGAACGGCCTCTCGACTTTGCCTTTCGTTTTGGCCCGATACGGCTGACAAGCCCGCGGTGCTGACCCGTAGTGCGCCAGCAGCGCCACCAGAGATGCATTGTAGGTCACAACGCCCGCGGTATCTTCGCCAATGACGGCTGTCTTCATCCGATCATACAGGATCTCCGTGCAGACCCCGCCCATCATGCCGAACGCCGCGATGTGGCAACGCATCACCGTTTCCAGTGTCTGGTTCGGGCAGAACCGTCCCCAAAGCCAGCGGCTGTGCCCCAGCACCATGCTGAACAGCCAGACCTTGCGCACCACGCCAGGTTCGCAGGTGAACTCCACCTGGAACTCAGCAAAATCAACCTGCGCCTGCTTGCCGGCAGGCGTCTCGAAGCGTCGCTCAAACTGTCGCGGCACAGGAGGCCGGATCAGTCGGAGATATTCACTCAGCGTGGAATAGGCGCCTTCATACCCCATCGCCTTGATCTCGCGATGCAGTCTGCGCACCGAGAGACCCGGGAACGCCTCGAGCCGTTCAGACAGATAAGACTGGAACCGATCAGCCAGCCGATCGCCCGGTTCCCGTGGCCCATAGACCGGGGCCTCAAGGCCCCGCTCCAGATATTTTCTCACAGTCTTGCGGTCGAGCCCGGTCTGTCGCGCGATCGCGCTGACGCCAAGACCCTGCCGCCTCAATTCCAAGATCATCACGATCTCCCTCAATCCAACCACCTGCGAGCCTTTCCATTGGCCTCAACAGGGGAATTATGCGCGACCGATGATCAGGGGGGCATGCCCCCCTGATCATCGGCATCAGCGCCAAA
>NZ_FQUE01000029.1 GCF_900128995.1 Loktanella atrilutea
ACCTGGCTGGTGCAGCCGAGCCCCGACGGTCTGGCGCAGGCCTATCTGGTGGGCGAGGACTTTCTCGATGGGGCTGCCTCGGCGATGGTGTTGGGCGACAACATCTTCTTCGGCCATGGCCTGCCCGAGATGTTGGCCAGCGCCGATGCGAAACCCGCCGGCGGCACCGTCTTTGGCTACCGCGTGTCGGACCCCGAACGCTACGGCGTAGTGGGCATGGATAGCGATGGCACCGTCACACAGATCGTCGAAAAGCCCTCCAACCCGCCGTCCAACTATGCAGTCACCGGGCTCTACTTTCTGGATGGCACCGCCCCGGACCGTGCCCGCCGCATCACGCCGTCGCATCGTGGCGAGCTGGAGATCACCTCGCTGCTGGAGACCTATCTGGTCGACGGCAGCCTGACGGTGGAACGCATGGGGCGGGGCTATGCCTGGCTCGACACCGGCACCCACGGTAGCCTGCTGGACGCTGGCAACTTTGTGCGCACGTTGCAATCACGTCAGGGCATGCAGACCGGCTGCCCCGAGGAAATCGCCTATCAGCAGGGCTGGATCGACGCTGCGGCGCTGAGCGCCCTGGCCGACCGCTATGCCAAGACCGATTATGGCAGCTACCTGCGCGGGCTGCTTTAAACGCAGAACGGCCCCGGCGTGAACCGGGCCGTCGAAAGGTCTGAACGGACCGCGATCCGGGTCCGGTCAGGCGGTCTTGCAGCGCCGCAGCGCAGTGGCCCCCGCGAGCGCACCCAACAGCAACAGACCCGCCGCCCGCAGCGGCACCGGAGAGACAGGCGCTACTACGCTAAAGGCGACACTCTTGATCTTGAAGTCATCGTGGATCCGGTCGGCTCCGATCCCGAACACCGATTCGCGCAGAGCGGACGAAAGCGTGAAGGTCTGCTGGAACGCCCCCCAGTGATGGTCTGAGTCGTCTGCACCAGAAACAGGTCCGACAGCAGAGTGAAGTTGTCTCCATCGTTCACGTAGTTGAACGTGACGCTGACCAGATTGACGACAAATGGCCCGAAGTTCAGAAACGCCATCTCGGGACGGGAGAAGATGAACAGGTTCTGACCGTCGATCAGGTGCGAATCCGCCGACAGATCCAGCGGATGCAGGCCAAGCGTCTTGTCGCAAGTCGAAGCTGGCAGAAGCGCTGCGCTACGCCATAACGCGTCGTGAGATCTTTGAGCGCTTCTTGATCGACGGCCGCGTCGAGCTGGATTCGAACATCGTCGAACGGGCCATCAGACTCCAGACCATCACACGCAAGAACAGGCTCTTCGCCGGATCGGACGGTGGTGGCCGGACATTGGCCACGATCGCGACGCTTTTGCAGGTCTGCAAAATGAACGACGTTGACCCTGGCGCCTAGCCGACGCTGACCTTGGAGCGCATCGCCAATCAGTGGCCAAGTGCTGAACTCGATGCACTCATGCCGTGGAACTACAACGCCTGAACGGCCACGCCTTCCCGCTTGCCTTATAGGTAGGTGATATCGGTTTGCTCATGCGGGCCAGCTACCACACTGGATTCACGACATGAATCCCTCTTGGATTTATGCAACACAGCCGTTCCTGATACCCCGAACCTACGGTCGCCCCTTATTGGCGAACCGCTTCTTGCAGAACCCTAAAAATGCCGCGTCAGCGCTTTTCGGAACTTCACTAGCCCAAATACGCCACTCCTGCTCCAAAACCCGAACGTCCCAATCAGGCGCTACCGCCCGCGCCTTGTCGTAGGTATCGGACTTCAGGAGACCAATCTCAGGCCGATCTTTCCCAGTGACGGACACCACCGTTCCCCGGCTCTGGAACACCACCACATCGCGCTCCTCATCGAACATGACGAGGTAATCAGGCAGGTGGTTGTGAGTCGCAATTTCTTTGAGTGTATGCCGGAAGCGCTTCAACTCCGTCCGAGCACCTGTTCGCTTCAAGAGCTTGTTTAGCCCAATCTCGAAAGAAGTCTGCGATCCACACATCTTTCGTGCGATTTCATAGACACGTCGCTCGATGGGCTTCCTCAATCGAAAATAATCGCGATGAAGCGTTAGGACAGACTTGCGGCGGATACTATTGAAAATCCACTCGCTGATTTCGATTTCCGCCCACATTATGCGGCCGTCTTCAACATTGTTCTTTCGCTGAATGTGTGCCTTTTCAATGAGGTGGAACCACCCCAGCCGCTCTTCGTCGCCAAGAGGCAGGTCAGCATCAGATCCTGCGGTGGTGATGTTCGTTTTAATGACCGTGCCCATAAGGCGGTCGATGGCCTCACAAAACGCACCGTAGTCTTTGCCACCCGTGCCGCGGTTCACGAAGATCAGGAGATCGCGCGGGTTGAACCGGAGGCGCCGCTCGACTTGTTCGCCACGATTAAGCTTATGCATGATTTGCGACACGACGTAGATAAGGATGTCTTTGTCGTAGATCGTAGCCTGCCCCTTAACGCTGGGGACAACTTCCAACCATTTCCCTTCGTGCTCATAGCGACGGATCGCCATATCGGGCTTCTTGCTCAGCGCGTAGAATGGGTGCTCCATACTTGGCATGAGATCCTTGAGCACGGCATCTGCGACATCACAGATGAAGAAGTCCGCTTGCGGATGACGATCAGGGAGGAGCTGATCCAGCAGATTCGGGGTATCAAGAACTGACATGGGGCGACATTCGGGGTATCAGGAACTGTGGTCAAGCTTTGAATTCGGGGGATTAGGAACCCATCGCACTTTCTTGCTGCATATCAAGTCTTTTTCACCCGTCCAGTAAAACGCGGACATTAGGAACCAGTATTCGGGGTATCAGGAACTTCAATTCGGGGTATCAGGAACCGCAGACCTGAAACTTGTTTTTAGTATCAAGGTTCTACGTGGTATCTTCTGAGGCGTAACACTGAATCAAACACATACAAACACCACTGCGTTCAAATGCCGCCACGAACAGGCCTAGCCCTTGGCTACTTCCCTTTGTATAGATTCATGAGAATACCAAGCATATCAGCGTAAGTGCGACGATCATCTTTGCAGATCTGTTTGAAGCGGCCCAAGACGTCGAGCGGTGCCTTGATGCTGATATGCCCATCCATAACGGGTTCCCGGCTTGGCCAACGCGTTGCGGTGTCCTCTGGCCTCTCGGCGGCCGGTTCAGGGTCCAACTGGCGCAGGCCGCCGCCAGCATTGTGCAGAGATGAGAATGCCGTGCGTCGGTCTCCATCTCGATTTCAGCCAAAGTTTTGATCACTGCATCCGCGTCTTGCTGTTCTTCGCCGAACGGAATGACAACCAAATCGAATTCGGCAATCGCAAAGGATGTCAGGCGGCTCGCAGAACCCTCCAAGTCTATCAACAAGAACGTCGTCTTGCTCTGCGCGTCAGAAATCTCATCCTGAATAAAGCGTTCGCCTTGGCTGATGATTACACGCAGAGATTTAGGCAGTGTGAGCAGCATCGACCAACGCGTCAGACGTTTGGCTGGGTCGGCATCGATCATGATGACCTGAGTGCCTTCGGCCAGTTCCGTGACCAGTACAATTGCCGATGTTGTCTTACCAGCCCAATAAACATGCCATCACGCATCTGGGCACTCCCCCATTCTTGAGGCTCGGCACCAGCAAATCCGGCGCATACCTCGAACGGAGAATGCAGCGGGAGAGGCCACCGGCCCAGTCAGTTTACACCGCGATCATGGGGCCTAGGGTCGACCTCGCTTCTCGAACCAGCTGGAGCAGAACTTGACGAAGTGTCGCTCCGGGTTTTTGGGCAGAATCTCTTCCGCGGCACACCATCGGCGCCATTCCTCCTCGATGTACCGGACATCCCACCCGGGAGCGGCCACGCGGGCGTCCTCGTAGACCGAACCGCCCAACGGCGCGTCCATTGTCTCCTCGACAGGGCTGGGAACTGAACCGCGGCCTCGGAAAATCACAAAATCGCCATCCATCTGGATTGCGTAATCCGGCATATGACCGTGCGTTACATCTTCATCCACAATCTTCTGAATTAATCGGCGGAACTCGCGTTCATTCGATGTTGAACCGCACTTCATCTTCAACTTCTCCAAGCCAATCTTCCACTCTGCCTTGGCCCCACAGTGTTTTCTGGCAATTTCGTAAAGTCGTCTCTCTAAAGGCTTTCGAAGCCGAAAATAATCTCGACTTAAGGTAAGAACTTCCTTGGCGCTGATAGCGTTGAATACCCAGTCTGAAAGTTCAATCTCGAGTTCCTGCATCCTGCCATCGCGTGTCTCACGAACGATCTTGAACCGCTTGATGATCCCGAAGCCGTCCATCTCCTCGATATTTCCCGTCGTAACGTTCGTCGTAATGATCGTACCGACAAGCCGTTCAAGCGCACTACGAAGACGTACATAGCTCTCGCCGCCAACGGGTCTGTTCGTAGCCTGCAAAAGGTCCGCAGCAGAGAAACGAAGAACCTTTGATACGCCACGGCCATCATTAAGCGCTCCAATAAGCTGGCTGATGCAGTAAATTAGTACGTCACGATCATGAACTGTCGCCAACCCCTTAACGGATGGCGTAATCTCTACAAAATTCGAACCATTTTCGTAACGACGGATCTGTCGATCAGGCTTCGTCGAAATAGAAAAAATAGGATGTTCCATCGATGCCATATCGCCTTTGGGCGCCGCATCGAAAATATCGCAAACAAAAAAATCCCGCTGAACGTGACGGTCAGGCAGAAGCGGGGACCTAAAAGGGGAAGACGTCATAGCTTGCCTCCGTAGTTTCACACACGCACGATGCCTACCGTAGTTTCACACACAGAACAAGCCAGTCCGTAGTTTCACACACAGCAACACAGAATCGTAGTTTCACACACAGCGAATCGTGGGGCTACACACGCCGAATCGTAGTTCTGCACACAGAGAGATTATAATTAGTGTTGAGTATCATATACTTGCCGTACAAAATGTAAGCGTAACCCATACTATAACTCTAATTTAACACTCAATAAAATCGAGCCTTAAAGCTGTTTAGCCTTATAGAAACTCGTGGAGCATGATCGATATGGCCTGCTGCCGGTTTCGTGAACACCGGGTTGGGTTTCCATAGCTCGGTCCTCGAACGCCCTAGGTCTCAGGTATCCCAACTTCGAGTGGCGTCTTCTCGGATTGTAGAAGCGCTCGATGTAGTCGAACACGTCGGCGCGGGCGGCGTTGCGGGTGCGGTAGACCTTGCGGGCTGTCCGTTCGGTCTTCAGCAATGAGAAGAAGCTTTCCATCGCCGAGTTGTCCCAGACGTTTCCGGCCCGGCTCATCGAGCAGGTGATGCCGTTGTCGAGCAGCAGGCGTTGGAACTGGTCACTGGTATATTGCGATCCCTGGTCAGAATGGTGGAGCAGAGCGTCGGCCTTGCCGCGCCGCCAGACCGCCATTATCAGGGCATCCATGACCAGTGAGGCGTCCCGGTCCGCCTTCATGGACCAGCCGACGACGCGCCGGGAGAAGAGGTCGAACACGACCGAGACGTAGAGCCAGCCCTCGGCGGTCCAGATGTAGGTGAAGTCGGCCAGCCACTTCTGGTTCGGACGGTCGGCATTGAAGTCCCGGTCGAGAACGTTGTCGGCGATGACCGACCGTTCACCGTTGTCCTTCGGCTTCCCGCGTCGCTTCGGTCGCGTCCTCATTGCATTCTGACGCATCAGGCGTTCAACCCGGTGCAGCCCGCAGGCAAGCCCGTCCTCGAGCACGTCGCGCCAGACACGGCGGGCACCATAGGTCCGATCGCTCGCCTTGAAGCTCTTGTCGATCTCCACGACGAGCTTCGCGTCGTAGCTCCCCCGGGCGCTGATCGGTCGCCTGAGCCAGGCGTGGAAGCCCGCGTCATGGTTCTTGCGTTTTGGCATTCTCTGATCTCCTCGTTCTTAGAGATCAGCTGACGTCAGATCGTAGCTTGCGTTACTGTCCGATTTTTAGAGGGTAGCTCAATATGGTCCGCATTTTTTTTTAAGACCGGGAAAATTTAAACTTCAGTAAACCTTTATCCTTTAGAACGGTCTGCATGAACGTCATCAAGAGGAGCCTCATATGACAAAGGCAGACATCCAGATCGAACTTTCCAGCAACGCAGAGTTTGCGATTTCTCGCAACAAGCTTTGCCCCATGCAACCCCAGCGTATTGCGCAGATCGTCGACCGTTATGGCATGATCCTCCGCACGCACTGGAATGAAGAGCTGGAGGTGATCGCAAGGAACCCTTGGGTTTCGTATTGTATTTATGAATGGTGTGATGGCGGTCCTTTGCCATCTTTTTCGCTCAGCGGGCTTCTTGGGCACGTGGCGTTTGAATTGGAAGAAGCCGGGGAGGGTCCAGATATCGATGAGCTGAACCAGCTGATCGAAGTGACGTCCAAATTGTCTCCTTTTGACCAGTTGGCCATCATGGAGTTTGTGGAGCACAACCATTGAAGCGATCTAGGGCAGTCACGGTTCTGACGGCCAGCGGTCGCGGTCATCAGCTTCTGGCCTTTCCACCAACAGGCTAGCGGCTGACCATCGGCTTGGCCCGGATCATTTTTCCTTTGATCGGGTCAATGCCGTGACGTGGGGCGGGCGATGCTGCGTCTTGTTGACCCTGACATCATTTATCGCTGCCGTTGTTTGAACTGTCTGCGTTCGGTTGTGATGTCGATGACGATCTGTTGGAGTTCGACATCAGAGGGGATTGGGCGTGGATGCCGTGAGAGAGTTTGGGGCGGCCAGGCTCTGGCGGGTGAGGATGCTGTGACGCGCCGTGGGGGGGTATCACGGCCTGTGAGGGCCATGACTTCGGCCGGGGAGAGGATTGTGCTCATGTTGGCGATAAACTGGTGGCGGCAGCTGTAGAGGGCGTAAGGCACGGTCCGGCGCGGGAAGAGGGTTCGGTTCAGCAATGTGAGACATCTGGCGACCCTGGCGTGGTGGTCATCGAAGGTGCCGTGCAGGTTCCAATGGCGCCCGCGCGCGCTCATGCGGTGGACGGCCACGATCGCATCGTCGGAGAGGGTGCTGATGTCGATCGTGCGCATGACGCCGTTGCCGCTCATGTTGGTGGTTTTCGGGTTCATGACGAAGAGGAGGAGCGTCTGTATGCCGGTTACCGGATCCAGAGCGACCTCGACGGCGGTGGCACGCCATTCGAGGGGGCGCAGGCCGACGCCGATGCCGGCGGTCAGCCAGTCACTCAGGATCCCAGAGGTGTCGGAGCGCGTGGTCTGGTAGGAGATCGTTCGCTGGATCAGGGTAAAGTCGTCGCGGTCGAAATACCTGACCCTGCGCGGCGATGTGCGGCCCGGTTTGCCCCGCGTGTCTGTGCCAGCGCGGTTTTCGTGACGCGCACGGTCGGTGTCGAGGAGGTTCAGAGCGGCCATGACGCCGTCCTGGGGCAGGCTGCAAATCACGTGAGCGGCGACGCGTCGGTAGAACCGCCAAGTGGCGGCGCTGAGGTCGGGTTTCAAAGACAGGAGCCAGATCACGAAGGCATGCGGGTCGAGCGTGCTGAAGACGCCGTCACCGTCGCAGGGGACATCCGTGCGGATGTCGCACTCACGCCGGTACCGGTTTACCAGGATGGCGCAGCGGTGCAGGTATCGTTGCGCCGTTGCCGGGGTGATCTCGCTGCCGGATGCAGAAGGGTGGCCGCCGGTGCGATCGCCAGCCTGCGGCGTGAGGTGCGACGTCCGTTCGCGGGCCTGGACGATGTCAGCACGGGCGGTACGTGAGGGCAGGAGGGGATATCCCGCGTAGGGGCTGGCGGACCGCGGGACCGGGAAGGGCGGGGCCACCTGGACGGGTTCTGCCCGCGGGACGCTGTCTGGTCCCAGCCCCTGCAGGTCCATGTCCCGGGCATTGGTGATGTCTCTGCTCATGTGCGATCTCCTCTCCTGCGGTTCATCCTGACCGGCGATGAGGGTGACATGGGAATGACGTCTGAAGGATGAGTTAAAGGGGGCGACGGATTGCCACGCGTTCAGGACATGACCTTTGAAGCTGACCCCTGCCTGCGATCAGGCACCCCCAATGCAACCAGGACCGGGACCGGCCCGAAATGATGTCGTTCAGCCGCAACCAAAATCACCAGGGCAGTGATTTTCTATGCCATGACGACAGGGACCGAATTCCTGACGCGTTTACTATCCCCATTACTTCCCCTTTAAGCCACACGACCTCGTCATTGGCGCTCCGACAGGTTGCGGGGTGCAATTGCGCGTGCGGTAAATCA
>NZ_FQUE01000026.1 GCF_900128995.1 Loktanella atrilutea
CGAACCTCCGGTGAATAGCGGTTGGCCATCTTGCTCTTTTCCATGACTCTCATCCTTCTCAGGTTTCAAGTCTCTGGCAAACCCGGCGCGGTTCACTGGCTGCTTCCGCGATGCCGTCGCGTCCGGCCCATTGTTGCCGTTCGCCACGTCTTTATCTTGCCGAGGTGCCGCCCATCGAAGTGGTCGTTCGTCGATCGAACAGCATTCTTGAAGAAGGCAGCGCCGGTGAGCAGAGCTAAACGGCTTTCGCTGTCTTTAGAAATTTCTTGATCTCAGCAAGCTCACCGGCAAAAATAGTTACGATAAGATCATAGAAAAATATCCCCCAATCAGTGCCAAGACTGTAGTCAGGGCATAGGCGACTGGGTAGGGGACAGCGGCGACGGAACTTCCTGATTCTTCCATGATCGCGTTCAATCCCGGCGTGCTGTTTCGCGCGCCTGTGGCGGCACCGTCAGAGATGATCGAATTCAAACCGAAGAGTCGTATTCCGATCCAGAAAGCGATGAAAGGTGGGATGAGCGCTCCCGCCAATCCAATAAGTCCAAGCCACAAGATCGTATCACCGTCAAGCGCAGAGATGACTTTTGGCCCAACATTCGCTGACAGGACCGCGACGAAGGCGTTCAATCCGAAATCCTGAAGGAAACTGCGTGCGCCTTCATGGACGGGACCACCAAAGTTGGGGTTCCTGCTACGAAAATAACTCACGCCAACGCCTGCCATAATAACCCCGGCAGATGTGCCGAGTGCAAACGGAATGCCCGAAATGGTGACGGTGATTATTCCCACGAGATAGCCAACCAACATCGCTATGGCCAGATACAGAACTTCAGATTTCATTGTGGGCAGAATTAATTGCCCTCCAAGTTTCTTTGCTATGCTGCGAAGTGCAATGTCGGGCCCGGTTAGTCGCAACACATCGCCAAAACGCACATCACTTTCTGGACCAAGTGGCAGTTCTGTCCCAGCGCGAAACAAAGCCTGCACCGCAACGCCGCCCGACATGATATGGCCCAGCTCCGCCAAGCTCTTGCCACTGTGTTCGTGGACACCAATATGCACGTCTGCCACTTCCAGAACAACATTTCGTGCGATAGAATCGTCGGATTCCGGACCAATCAGTTGGCCGTCCGTGAAAATCAGATCATGAATGTCTCCGCGCACCGTAATGATGTCACCATTTACCAAACAGGTATCAGGGGCCATATCCAGAACAACGCCGTCGCGCATAATCCGAAGAACAGGTGCTTCTGGATAGTCAGCCGCCAGTTGCAGGAGCGTGCGACCAACAAAAGCGTCGTGTACGACGACAAAAGCGCGCAAATCGTAAGGAGAAAATCCTAAATCGAATGCGCCAGGAGCGCCGGGAACAGGGTGGACAGCGCCACCGCTGAATTCCGTTTCCGCCAGTTTGGCGTCCGCTTTGGCGTCGCGACCGAAAAGGCGCGGCAAGTAGCGGATCAGCATGATAATGCCGACCGAGGACAGGATGTAGCTGATTGCATAGGCCGCCGCCATATTGGCACCGACCTCCTCGATACTCATGCCTTCGGGGGGAACATAGGCACCGCTGGCCAGCGCGCCCTGACCTACACCGAGAATCGCGGTGATCGTATAGCTGCCTGAGATAAGTCCCGTAGCATAGCCGGGCGCGAGACCGACCGACATGGCGCCGAAGTAACAGATGACCCAGTTCAAGCTCCATACGATCAGGCCGATGGTTACAAATGCCACCCCCCCCTTTCGCAGGCCCGAGAAGAACTGTGGTCCCACCTTGAGCCCAAGGGCGTACATGAACAACAGCAGCATGAAGGAAGACAGTATCCCGGGGATCGCATAGGTAATGCCGTAGGCTGCCTCCGCAATCATCGACAAGATCACACCGACAAGCAGCGTGCCCGCTGTGGATCCAAGAGATATCGTCTTGAAGCTTATTTTTCCGACCAGCGTGCCAAGGGCAAGCGCAAGCAGAACAAAAGCAATCGGCTGCTTATCCAAAAGCTCAAAGAAGCCATGCAATCCTGCTTCGGTCACGGGCTGGATTGTGTCGAATATTTGCCCCACGACGCCACCGACCGTCGTATCGGTCATCGCTTGGGCCGCAGCAGGGCCTGCCAATAGCATTAAGGAAATACATGCACCCTGGCAGACAATTTGCAGGCGGCTCCTATCCATGATGGAAACCGACTTTTGCAGTCGAATTGGGGATCGGGTTCGCCGTCAGATGTTCAATCGCGCGCTTCATGTCGTCGAGCAGGAGTTTCGCAAGATCCCGGCTGACACCGTGGCGTATCAGTATGCGCTGAACGACCGTATTATTACGCTTTGAGGGCAACGGATAGGATGCAATCTGCCATCCCCGCATCCGCACGCGTTCCGACAGGTCATACAGGGTGTAGCCGTGATCGGCGTCCGTCAATTTGTAGGCGACGGCAGGAAGCCCCCCGTGCCCGTCATAGACCATTTCGAACGGTCCGAGTTTGGCAAGCTCTGTGCCCAGCCATTGCGCAGTGTCGGAGCAGGCCTGTTGGACCGCCGTATAGCCATCCCGCCCGAGGCGCAGGAAATTGTAATATTGCGCGATGATTTCTCCACCGGGGCGGGAGAAGTTGAGAGCAAAGGTCGGCAGATCGCCGCCAAGGTAGTCGACGTGAAAGATCAACTCTTCGGGGAGGTCGTCCTTGGAGGCCCAGATCGCCCAACCGACCCCAAGGGGGGCCAAACCATATTTATGTCCCGATGCGTTGATGGATCGAACCCGTTTGATCTGGAAATCCCAGACAAGATCGCGCTGGATAAAGGGCGCGATGAAACCACCTGAGGCCGCATCCACATGGATCGGGATGTCAAGCCCGAGATCGCGCTGGATTGAATCCAGCTCGCGCGCAATTGCTTCTACAGGTTCATAGATGCCCGTGAAGGTAACGCCCAGTGTTGCCACGACTCCGATCGTGTTCTCATCGCAGTATTTCCGCAGATTTTCAGGCCGAAGTCCAAGGGCATTACCCTCCAACGGTACTTCGCGAATTTCGACGTCGAAATATCGCGCGAACTTATGCCAGCAGATTTGCACGGGTCCGGTAACGATATTTGGCTTGGTGATATCTTTACCTTCTGCTTCCCGCCGCGCGCGCCACTTCCATTTGAACGCGAGGCCACCGAGCATAGCCGCTTCGCTCGAACCGGTGGTCGAGCATCCGACGGTGTCCCATGATTTCTGGGCATGCCACAGGTCAGCAAGTATATGAACGCACCGGTTTTCCAACTCTGCGGTTTGGGGGTATTCGTCCTTGTCGATCATGTTCTTGTCGATTGCGTCAGCCATAAGTTGCCTGACTTCATCCTCCACCCATGTCGTGCAGAACGTCGCGAGGTTTTGACGCGCATTCCCGTCCAGCAGCAACTCGTCGCGGATCAGAGCATAGGCGGCACTTGGTTCAGTGCGGCCCTGCGGCAAGCGATACTTCGGAAGGCTGTCCTGCGAGGCTTTGGTCGCATATATGTCCAGCAGGGTGGACTGGTCGCCAAGGTCAACGTGATGGATAGGCATGTTATCGCTACTCCAGAGGTCTGTTTACCGGTAGCGGAAAAGCCGCTTCGGTTGTGATCGAATAGACCGCGAATTATGCGCGCCTTTCCGAATTTTCAGGTGATTTGGCGGTTGATTTACTACCAGCCGACACGGCGTTCCGGCACCTTGCTGGGACATCGAATCCAGATGAATTTTGGAGGGCGGCGTAGTTCAAAAGCACCTTTACCTGTCTGCCCCTATCATGGCTGCGTGAAGAGCGTGGATCTAATTTGCGCGCCACTTGCTGTAATGTGGAAAAAGGTTGAAATGGGAACAACAAGTCAGTCGATACAAGGCACCCGAAAATTGTGGGGGCGCGTTGCTCGGCGTCCGCTTACCTGGCACTGCCAAGTTCGATTTGCGGTAGTGGCGGATGTCCGTAGTCGGCCCTCAGTGTCGATCACTCAGATCGGGCGGGGCCGGTTTGGCGCAATGTCCGCTCCCACGTCGAGGTCGGGACGTGTTCGCCTCTGCAGTGAAAGTCCGTTATGGCCCCAATTGTCGGCGTGAACGACGATGGCGCACGCTGGCTCCGAACGGCACACTGAGGCTTCGTCATGCCGCAAGTGTCAAAGAGGACCGGTAAGCCGATCCAGCCAAAGGCAGTGAACAACGCGCGAAATGACAAGCTGCGTACGTCGGGTTTTTGGCGGAACAGCTTCGAGGAACGACGCTGCCTCATCCCAGCGACAAGCTTCTGCGAAGCGAAGGGCCGCAACCCGGCGACCTACGTCTGGTTTGGCGTGACAGGGGATGACGCGCGGCCGCCCTTTGCTTTGGCGGGCGTCTGGCGCGCCTATACCGGCAATTATGGCGGCGGCGAGCTGCGCGAGGTGATGACCAGCTCCATGGTTACCTCGACACCGAACGAACTGTTGCGAGAAACTCATCCGGACCGGATGCCGGTGATCCTCGATCCCGCGGACTACGCACAGTGGCTGATGGGCACGCCCGACGAGGCTTTCACCTTGCTCAAGCCATTTCCGTCGGAGCGGATGGTGATCCATCAAAGCGGCGAGGATATGAAATCCGACCGCGGCGGATTGAGGACTGCGGAATAGCGACCGGTCGGTCGGACCATCACCCAGAAAAAATTATAACTCCTCCACCAGCGTTCGGAGACTGAAGCAGTCAAACCAACGCTGGCGTTCGCGACGCGGATAGGGTGATGTCGGTTCATGGCCCTTCGCTCGGGGAGGGCGTGACCTGCGTGCCAACGCGGGGATGCACGCCGAACCGGCTCGTCAACTCCGAGACCGTCGCCTCGCCTTTCAGCGCCTCCAGCGCCACCTTCGCCTTGAACTCAGGGGAATGTTGCTTTCGCTTCGTCATCTTCGATCTCCTCCGGCGTGAAGATCAGCAGACAGCAATTCAGATGGAGTGGTTGCCGCCCTCCCCAGACGGCATCGCAATGTGCCAAGGTCGTGGTGTTCAACGCCACGCGCAGAGGAGGACGGCGAGATGAAGAATATGATGATCGGGGTCGATCTCGCAAAGAATGTTTTCCAGGTCCACGGTGCCCTTCCAACGGGGGAAGTCCAGTTCCGCAAGAAGCTGACGCGGAAGCAATTCCCAGCCTTCATGGCGCAGCAGAGGCCCGGCATGGTAATTTTCGAGGCATGCGGTAGTGCACATTTTTGGGCCCGTGAGATGGAAGTGCTTGGGCACGAGGTGAAGCTGATCGCACCGCAATACGTGCAACCGTTTGTGAAGCGGCAGAAAAATGATGCGGCCGATGCTGAGGCGATCGTCATTGCAGCGCGCCAGCCGGAGATGCGTTTCGTGGATCTTAAGACAGTCGAGCAGCAGTCATGCGCAGCGGTCTTCCGCGGCCGGGAACGCCTGGTGCACCAACGAACCGCGGATGTGAACGCGTTGCGGGCGCTGCTTTATGAGCACGGCTATGTGTTTCCCGTTGGTATGTCCCACCTCAATCGCATGACGGCGCTTGTGGAGGATGAGACCGTCAACTTGCACGCGCTGATACGGGCGGAGTGCCTGGACCTGCTTGTGCAGATTGCAGAGAAAACCGCGCGTATCATTGAGCGCACCACGAAGCTCAAGACGCTGGCCACTCAGTCAGACAGAGCACGCCGGCTCCAGACAATGCCTGGTGTTGGGCCGCTGACAGCCGTTGCGGTCGAAGCGTTCGTTCCCGACATGGCTCAATTCAAGACGGGGCGCGACTTTGCGGCTTGGCTGGGCCTTGTGCCCAAGCAACATTCTTCTGGAGGCAAAGAACGGCTTGGTCGCATGACCAAGGCTGGTCAGGCTGATATTCGACGTCTCCTGATCATTGGTGCAATGTCACGATTGAACTGGCTTGGACGGCGCACGATTGTGGAGGGCAGCTGGCTTTCACGCATGCTGACGCGCAAGCCCAAGATGCTGGTCGCGATCGCGCTGGCCAATAAGATGGCCCGCCAGATCTGGGCGATGCTGACAAAGAACGAAGATTACAGAGATCCGGCGATGGCGGTCGCAGCATGATGCTCATGTCAAGCTGCTAGCGACGGTGCCAAGGGGGGGTGTGAGAAGACGACGACCTGAATGGGCAAAACGATCGAACAGATCCGGATTGGGGAAACCAGGTAAGCTCACTGAGCATCAAGCTCGGAAGTCAGATTTGGACCTGATCCGCTGATCACCATCCTGGTCCGTGGCTTTTGGAAATGCCGCATCTTGAGGCCTGACAAAAGTTCGCACTCGATCACACGCCAACAGGGTCAAAAACTTCTTGCATCACGGGCGGCAACCACAAAAGAGCTTACGTCAGTGTCTAGTTTTCGGGGGGCACCTCAGCCCCAGAGGTTCACTCCAAACCCGATCACTTCTGGGAGGAAATCAGCAGTCCGGCTTGCTATCCGGGTAAGAACATGCTCGAAGCTCAAAAGTATCTCGGGCTGTCGAACTACGATTTTCATGTAACAGCCCACGAAATTCGCACCACGCTGAATGTCTGCAGTATGCCTCGTAAAAATGCTGACGCATTCTTGGCGATCATTGAAAGCTAACGCAGCAAGTCTGTGGATCCCGTTGCGATAGAAGCAAAGGCGGCCTGACATCTTTAAGTTCGCAAACTGTGCGAGAGGGTGAAATACCAAATCAACCTCTCGGCTGTTCAAACCATCATTTGAATTGATCGCCATAGTCTACATTCGTCTCTATCATCCGTCATTTTTCATAGGGACATAAGATTTGTTTCACAGCAACGAGCGTCTTGCAGTTTTTATAGACGGTGCAAATTTTCATGCGACGGCAAAAGCACTTGAGTTTGACATAGATTATAGACTCCTGCGACAGGAATTTATGCGCCGTGGCAAGTTATTGCGCATTTCCTACTATACTGCACTTCTTGATAGCGATGAATACTCACCGATCCGGCCGCTCGTTGACTGGCTTGATTATAACGGATTCAACGTAATCACGAAACCAGCAAAAGAATTTATAGATTCATTGGGGCGGCGTAAGATCAAAAGCAATATGCATGTCGAACTGGCAGTGGGAGCAATTGAAATAGCACCGTATGTTGACCACATTGTGATTTTTACCGGTGACGCTGATTTTTGTCCACTCATCAAAAGCTTGCAGCGCAAAGGCGTGCGCGTGTCCGTGGTCTCTACCATCCAGAGCCAGCCCCCAATAAACTCAGACGTGCTACGCCGCCAATGCGATGATTTTATCGACCTCGATGATTTGCGTGACGTAATTGGACGCCCTCAGCGTGAAACACGGAGTTCGCAAAGTCCGAGACCAAAATCAACAGTTACAATTGAAGCGCCGTGAACAGCACATGATCCTGCTGATGACCTGAATGTTCGACTGATAGCCTCGTCGGCAAAATCTTTTCAAAGTTAACGTATGTTAGCGGTAGGCCGCCGTTTTGGTGTAATTACCATATTGTTCACTGCAATTTACACGTAGTTGCAATGGAGCAGGACGGCGGCGGCCGAATGCGATTTGTACTGACTATTTAGACGCGAACGTAAGTTAAAGATTTCGACCATATATCTGTTCCGACAAAAAGCCGCCGCCGAACCGCACATCCAAACTGAGGTTCAATTAAGCACTTAAAAGACCAGGGACCACAACAGGCTACTGATGGCTGATTACAATAGAAGAGGACCGGTCTCATCTAGATACGCCGTGTAAAAACCTGCCAATTTCACTAAACCTGCATAATCGAGGAACTTGACCTGGCCGTCCCTGAAGCTGACCAACCCCGCTTCTCTGAGATCGCGTAGCACACGATTGACATGCACAGAACTTAATCCCAGCGCGTCTGCGAGGTGGTACTGTCTCAGCGGGCACGCATATCCTGACTTGCTTCCCAGCCCAACGAGCGTCAACCGTGCGCCCAGCTCTAACAAAAAATGTGCCATGCGTTTACTTGCATCACGGCTACCGAGCCGGACAAGATGTTCGACCACCATGGCCTCATCACGAGACGCGACCCAAAGAATGGCTGTGGCTAGCCTCGGGGTGTTCGTAAAAGCCTCGAGGAGATCTTTTTTAGGGACTTCGGCAGCCAGAATGTCGACGATCGGCTCAAAGCTATGGTCTGACGTGCGCAGCAGAACACTACGCAACCCCAGGAAATCGCCCGGTATCTGGAAGTCGATGATCTGGCGTGTGCCGTCTGGCTGCAGCTTATAAGAACACACCCAACCCTTCGCCAGAATATAGGCAGACTGTTCAGTCTCTCCCTCGTGGACCATCTCCCGCCCGGCCCCGAAAGACCGACGCTTTTGGTGCAGTCGCGCGAGAACGGCGAGGTCACCATCCGACAAAGCAACGAATGCTGCGAGCTTTTTCGTGAGAGGACTGATCTCAGTGGCGTGCATGCATGTCTCCGGACAGTGTAACGCATATTCGATAAAACAACCCTGCGTCCTGATCTCGATCAGTAAGACCGACATTTAATCATGACATAGTTTCCGTGTCGCTACGGACGCGTCCGGTGCTCCGACGACCTCATGCACTGAAGGACGAACCGCAGATGAAAGATGATACCACGGCCTCTGATCACGAAAGATATTCCGGCATGGCAGCGCTTACCATTTGCGAGGCGCTCATGCTGGCATTAAATGATCACAATATCCTGCCGGAAAAGGAGTTCGTCGGTATTCTGCAAGACGCTGCAGACGCACATGAAAATGCTGTCGGCCTCGACGGCGACAAGGAAATGCACGAGCAGGTCGCTCGACTTATCAAGGGCATCATTGCGGGTGGCAACTCGGTGCGCAGACCGTGATATGAGGCCAATCGGCCTCGTTGTCCGGCTCGAAAATCACCAGGATGGATATATCGCCGCCTCTGGTGTCAGTCTTTTAAGGACCGCCAGCCGATAACGGACAAGGAGCTCCAACTGATGATTGTGCCCTCAGTAAAATATGTCACCCGGACACCTGAACCACGACCAGAAACGCCGATGGAGAAAACGACGCGCGAGGTCAGAGAGCGGCTGGACGACGAAGCACAGAAGCGAAAGGCAAAAACGATGCGCCTGCGTGCAGCGCGTCTCGAACGGGACGCCGACGCCTCTATCGAAGTCAGTCCGGACATATCCAAGGCAGTACGGAATGCGCCGCGGGTCAAGGCAAAACCATAGGTGTTCACGGGGTTCAATTTGTGGAATAGATTTTCAGTGCAGTCGCTTAGCTAAAATTTAACATTCAGCGGCGCAGATCATCCCTCTCCAGGCTATCATCATCCCCATCGCCCGCACCACATGCGGCCAGACAGTGTCGCAAGAAAGATTAAAGATCGATGGACGATATCTCATCAACGGCTCTGACGGCGATGAACCCGTCGGAGATTGTTGCGACCCTGCGGGAAGGACTTCTCGTTTTGACGGAAGACTTGACTGTTGAGTTCGCCAGCGACAGATTTCTGAAGATGTTTCACGTCGACAAAGACGAAACGGTGGGGCGTCCTCTTGCTGGTCTTGGCGATGGCCAATGGAACATCCCTGCCCTGCTTGAGCCACTGAGAGCCGCCGTCGTCTGGGAAACGGCGTTCGAGGACCTCGACGTCGATCATCACTTTGCCCACATCGGGCGCAAGGTGATGCGCCTCAATGCCTGCAACACGGTCTGGGCGGGTCATAACGCCAAGCGCATCCTACTGGCGATCGACGATGTGACGGAAGCGGCTGACCACGCACGTGAGCTTGCCCTTCAGCGACAGCTGGCGGAAGGTATTGTTGACACACTTCGCGAACCACTTCTCGTTCTGACCGGCAACCTGCAGATTGTCGCTGCAAGCCGTGCATTCTATTTAAAGTTCAGAGTGGACGCAGAGCAGGCGATTGGCCGGAACCTGACGGAGCTTGGAAATGGGCAATGGGCCAATGCGGAGCTTGTCCGGCTGCTGAAGGAGGTGGTCCCCGAACACTCGACCCTCGAAGATTACGAGATCACTCATAACTTTCCGCAGATCGGTGTGCGGACGGTTCTTCTGAATGCGCGGAAGATCTTTCAGGAGGGGAACAGTTCAAAAACCCTGCTGCTGGCGATTGAAGACGTAACGGAGCGGCGTCTTTTGGAAGAAGAGCGCGACCGGGCTCTCGCACAATCGACCCGGCTTCTCGAAGAACTTAACCATCGCGTGATGAACTCGATGTCGATGATCGGCGCGGTGATTGCGATGGAATCACGTGCCTTGAGTGACGTCGAATGCAAAGGGGCCTTCACACGCATGCGAAACCGCATCGATGCCATCGGAACCCTGTATCGCGCCCTATCGCGGACGGGGGCGGTCGATCGCGTGGCTGCTGCCGATTATCTGAACGCGATCATGCGCGATGCGGTGACAGCCATGGAGGCGTCCCCCGGAGCGATTGAGCTCGATTTGTCGGTCAGTGACATTCAGCTTTCGACCCGCACCGCGGTGCCCCTAGGGCTGATCACCAACGAACTGGTCACGAACAGCCTGAAGTATGCATACATCGGTCGCGACACCGGCAAGCTCGGGTTGAGTATTGCCGAAACCGCTGGAGGCATCGACGTCACGTTCTGGGACGATGGATCCGGCATCGACAAGAATGCGCGCGTCGACTCCGGGCTGGGTCAGAAGTTGGTTGACGCCTTCGTCCAGCAGCTCGGCGGCGTCTTGACCCGAACCAGCGATCGGCACGGCACCCGGCACACCTTGGCAATCCAAAACATCGAACTCTCCAGAGTTTGATTTAACATACCGCTGATCGGAATGGCAGTCCTATCCAAATTGCCGAGCAATGTCATGCAAGGTGGCTGTGATCTGGCTTGCTAGATACGGCTTGGGAAAGAACGATGCCCCGTCGGGAAACGTGGACCTATCCAGTCCCACAGCGCCAGAAGCAATGATGATTACGACCGGAGGCCACCTGTCGCGGACATAGGCCGCCAGCTTCACTCCGTCCATTGAGCCCGGCATCTCAATGTCGGTAAACAGGATGCCGATGTCGGAGTGTTGATCCATCAGCGCAATGGCCTGATCCGCCGATGATGCCTCATATGTTTTAAAACCTGCCTCCCTGATCATGTCGAAAGCATCCATGCGGATGAGGGTCTCGTCCTCCACGATCAAGACGGCCGGCCGCGATTTGCTGTTCATGCTCTGGGTCGGCCTCATATGATGCTATTGACCTAAGTTAGGATGATACGCCTTAGCGTCAACGTACGAGGGGTTCTGCGGTCTGATGAGGTATCTTGTTGAATCCGCCACTGATCCCTCCTGTCGCCGCCGCGCAGGTAAACTACAACCAGTTTCGGTTCCTGAGTATTGCAACACGGGCGGCACTCCAAAATCGCATCTGAACTGCACAAGGGATCGACGTTTCCTGGTTTCTGCTGTTTGAGCAAACGAGATGAGATCAAACAAAGCGGCGACATCGCATCAGGAGCGCCTCTTGCATGGGTCACTTCGCAATTGCACTGGAGACTTCCCTGACATCCGTTCTGCGATATCTGCGCTTTCGCCCGATCTTGCGAAGTCTGGCAAACTGGGCCGCTCTCGGCCTTGCCACCGTCATCATAGCACTCGTCGCCCACCGGCTTGATCGCCTTGCCTATGCCAATCACCTGCAAAAGGTGCGGTCCGAGGCAAGCGCCAGCCTTCTCGACCTTCGGGAACGGATGGAGGTCGTAATCGATTCTCAATCCCTCGTTCTGCGCGAGCTTGCAACCTTCATCGGCGAAAAGCCTGACATAACCCAACTCGAGTTTTCTCGCCGAGCTGAAAAGATCCGGGGCGTGGACGGCGCGATGATCAGCATCGCGGCCGCACGCGATCTCGTGGTGTCGCTGATCTACCCCCTTGCCGGCAATGAAGGCGTGCTGGGTTTCGATTATCGCACAAGCGCCGAACAGTATCCCATCGTCCGGAATGTCATCGAAACGGATCGCGAGGCCATCATTGGTCCGGTAAATCTGATACAGGGTCAGCAGGGCATCGTGCTGCGTGCACCTGTCTACCTGTCGGGCGACGCGGCATCCCCTATCACCCTCGATCCTTGGGGGATCGTTTCTGTCGTCCTCGACTATCAGGCGTTCATGGAAGAGGTCGGCATCCCGGATACCGCTGCGTCCTACGACCTGTTGATCGAGGTTGCGGATGTGTCGGGTGAATACAACACGGTGTTTTTTGGCGATGCGGCGCTGAAAGACGAAAATCCAGTCACATTGGATTTTGCATTCCCGGCAGGGTTGTGGCGTCTCTATGCCTCAGGCAAAGGCGGATGGCTGCAACAGGCGCCGGCACAATTGCGGGAGCGCTTGATCATGGCATTGGCCGCGGCAGCACTTTTGACTGTGCTTGTGGTCGTTCTGCGCCTCGCTGAATCCCGCAAGCGGGCTGAGGCGCTTCTACACAACGGCATCGAAGCGTTGAACGACGGCTTTGTCATGTACGACGCGGAGGACCGCTTGATCCTCAGCAACGAGAAATACCGTGAGCTCTACAACTTTCCACGCAGCCTGCTGCGTCCCGGCACGCCATTCTCGGAAATCCTGAAAGGCGGCATCTTGCGGGAGGCACACAAACTGGACCCCGAAGGTCAGGCTGAAATCATGGAACACCGTCTGCGTTCGCGGCGCGCCGGCAAGGCCATGGATTTCGAACAGCATCTCCTCAATGGCCACGTTATCAAGGTGTCCGACCGCCGCCTTCCGGACGGCGGTTACGTCGGTCTACGCGTGGACATCTCGGAACTCAGCCATGCGAAAGCCGCAGCGGAAGCAGCCGACAAAGCCAAGACAGATTTCATGGGTGTCCTGAGCCATGAACTGCGGACGCCCCTGACCGTCATTTTGGGTGTGGCGCGGCTCGCAAACACTCCCCGGCTCTTAAAGTCATCCAAGACATTGACGGCTGCGTTGGGGGCCGACGACCTGTCATCCCCGCAAGTCAGAGTGCTTTTGGATGACGTCTTCGAACAGATTGCAGGCTTGACGGCCCGCATGGTGAAATCAGGAGATCATCTCCTCCATCTAATCAATGAAATGCTGGATTACGCAAAGGCCGAGTCCGGTGCCCTCTCAGTCCAAACCGAGGTTTGCGCAATCGCAGACATCGTGGATCCCGTCGCAGAACAGCTCATCACCCTGTCGCAAGAGAAAGGGCTGACATTTGATGTTGTCTATGCGCCCGGTACGGTCTTCGCCGATGCGGACAGAACACGGCAAATCCTGTTCAATCTCGTGGGCAACGCCATCAAGTTTACTCAAACCGGGTTTGTCCGCATCATTGTCACCACAAGTCCAGTCACAGTCGATTTCGAAGTTCAAGACAGTGGGCCGGGCATTCCCGCCGCCGAGATTGATCATATCTTCGATGCCTTCTATCAGATCGATTCAACGGCTACGCGTCGTGTAGGCGGAACAGGATTGGGGCTGGCTATCTCACGCAACCTCGCAGAGCGGCAGGGAGGCACTCTGACCGTGGCCAGCATTGCCGGAGAAGGTAGTCGCTTCCGGTTAACCTTGCCGATATCTTCGCAGGCTCAATAGCGGACGTCATGAGAGGCATGAGATGAATGCGCTCCGGGTGACAAGCCGTCCCCAGAAAAGCAACATAAGTTCTCATTCGGCTAGCGGACTACCACAATCCTGCGCCAAAAATGCTCGTTATTGAAACGCACCAAAGTGCGTTGCAATGCATTCCATTTATAACTAATTCCATATAAATAATTCGAGATTCCCAATTTGCTGGGCCAATAAGACGAGGAATAACAATGGACGATATCGATCTGGACAGCATGTCGTTGGACGAACTCAAGAAGCTGCAGAAAAATGTTGGCAAGGCCATTGATGGTTATGAAGATAAACAGCGCAAGGCTGCGCTTGCGGCAGTCGAGGCCGCAGCACGCGAAAATGGATACTCTCTCGCCGAACTGACAGGAATGACACCCAAGAAAGGCAAGGCAGTGTCGCCGCCGAAATATCGCCATCCGGAAAATCCGGAGCAGACTTGGACCGGGCGCGGCCGTCAGCCGGATTGGATGAAGGATGCTCTGGAGAATGGGCAGTCGAAAGACGATTTCCTGATCAAGTGACGTGAGCAGACGCTGCGACTGAACGATGACAGGATGGAGAACCGCCGAGATCCTATTCGAGATCGTTCTCAGCGCCTCGTCCGTAGCAGCGGCGGCTTCGGGCGCCATTGATGTGCGTCACATTGTGAAGGTCAGCGGTCGCGATCGGCCTCATGATCCGGAACGCACCAGACAGTACATCGCAAGCGCCCCTGTGCACTGCCTAAAGGATGTGCGGAAGTGAGTGTGGACTGAACGGGGATTCCGCCATCAGTCCAACCCGCCGTGGTCCGACTTCAGCCCTTTGCCGCTCTGATTGATCACCCTGCGCTCCGCTGGGACCGGCTTGAGCAATGCGAAAGCCTCGTCCGGTGTGCCTGTCCGCCAGTGCGCGTAATCGTCGGGATCGAAGATCACCGGCATCCGGTCCAGATGGGACTCCCTGACCAGTGCGTTCGGCGTCGAGGTAACCATCGAGCTCGTGACCATCTCACGCTCCTCGCCGCCACCATAGTTGCCTTTGTAGGCGCGCCAAACGCCCCCCAGGGCGAAGAGCGGCCGCGCCCCCTCCTCCGTCACGCCGAACCATCGTAGATCGCTGGATTACGGCCCTTCGCTTCGCAGAAGCTGGTCGCCGGAACCAAACAGCGCCACTCCTCGAAACTCTTCGTCCAGAAGCGTAAAGTGCGCAGCTTGTCGTCGCGGGCGTTGTTCACGGCCTTCGGCTGGATGGGCTTGCCAGTTTTCTTGGAGACCTGCGGCATCACGAAGCCCCAGTGCGCCGTCTGAAGCCAGCGTGTGCCGTCGGCGTTTACGCCTACGATGGGCGACATGCCCTTCGGGAAAATCGCGGTCAGCGGCTCCGCATTGCCGAGATCGTCGTGCGCCGTATCGACAGCGAATAGCTATCGCATTGCGTTCTTCGCCATCGTGTTGGAATAGAGGTTGCACATGCATCCGAGGATAGAGCCTTGGGGGCGCGTCAACACCTGATTTTTTGCAGTGCCATTCCACGCTC
Organism: Loktanella atrilutea; assembly: GCF_900128995.1. Taxonomy (GTDB): domain Bacteria; phylum Pseudomonadota; class Alphaproteobacteria; order Rhodobacterales; family Rhodobacteraceae; genus Loktanella; species Loktanella atrilutea. The sequence goes on from NZ_FQUE01000026.1 coordinate 15,106, forward strand.
TGCCAAACCAACCGTTTCACATGTCGATCGACATGCCGGACTGAGTATAGCGATCGCGCGCATACATAGTTGAAAGGAGGAACCCGCAGGATCAGTTCATCTTGGCAGACCGGCCCGCTATCCCGACTTTGATGATCCGGTATGGGTGACTGGCAAAACGTCACCATAAACATCTCGGCTTTTACGCTGATGGCGTTTCCTGCCACCCAAATCGCTGAAGTTCAAATGAAGAACATGATAAATTGCCCGATGCCCGGGTCGATGATGGCAGGGTGCGCTGCCGCCATGTTGCTGGCGGGTGCAATTCTGGTCTTGGGCGTCTTGGCCTTGGTCAAATATCTCCGACAGCTTGGGTGAGATCGTTTCTTCGTTGCACGATGGGTGGTTCAGCTTGATCCGACACAACGAGGGGCATTTAGCCAAGGCTTGACCGCGCCAATGCGCTGATCAAATCGGTCCGCGTCACAATGCCCACGATACGCCCCCGTTCAAGAACCGGGACCGCATCGACGGCTCCATCCGCCATCTGGGGCAACAACGCTGACAGTGGTGTCGCCGTCGTTGCCCGAGGGCCGCCGACGCTCATGATCTCCGCAGCTTTCACTGGTGTTTTGCGCTGACGATCCAGCAAGCGCGTCATCGCCGAGCCAAAGCTTCGGTTCAGGCG
>NZ_FQUE01000009.1 GCF_900128995.1 Loktanella atrilutea
CTGCTGGCCCAGGCTTTGGCCGGGCATGCGGATCCGGTCGCGACCACCGCCGAGATCGAGGGGATCCTGCACAAGATCGCCGGGTCCGCCGGGTCGGTCGGTCTGCATGAACTGGGAGAGGAAGCGTCCCGGCTGGAATGTCTGATCCGGGATCAGCGTGCCTTGGACAGGTGGAACGTGGCGGATATTGCCGACGGACTCGATAGCTTTCTGGACATGTCGCTCGATATTTGCGAGCCGGTCGAAGATGCAGCGCCGTTGCCCAATGCGTCGTGGGCCGCTGTGTCTTGACTTCGGCGGGTCGGGAAGCAGTGCGACTGAATTCCCGACATTTTACATAACTCCAATTATGCGAAGGCGCACAACTGCGGCGATTGATTTACAAATGAAGTGCAAATTCTGTATCAAACCAGAAGCTCGAATGGAGTTGATCAATGGGACTGCACGGCGTTGTTCATACATGTCCTGTGCGTTCAAAGCATAGTAGCCGTTCAGCTCAGGCAATCCTTGTCGGCGTAGTGGTTCCGACGCAGATCCCGATAGGCGGTCGAGGCGGGGTGGTCACCGGAACAGATCGCCGGTCGGATGCGCCTGGAATGCCATAGTGTCCGCGTGAGCCACGAGACGATCTATCGCTTTGCCTGTGATGATGGACGACAGCATCAAATGATGGACGGCGAAGCGGAAGGGCCACCGTATTCGGTGGCCCTAAGATGACGGCCGCACTCCACGACCGCCTGACCCTAATACTGCCACATCCTTGAGACCAGCAATGCGGCTTCCGCTTTTAGGCCAGTGCCGCCGTCATGGGCCAGGAAAATGAGGGTGGGAAATGATATCTTGACCCAAGACCGACCATCGAAACATAACCATCAAAATGGGCCAGTTCTTGATAGAAAACCCGGCTCACTCCTGGGTGAAAATCTGCACCTCCGACCCTCCAGGAATAATCGAAAGAGACGTGACGTGAAGATACTCGTCGTAGACGACGACCCGTTCATTCTGCAGCTTATAAAGCTGACGTTGGCGTCGGCAGGCTATACTGACGTGACTTTCCTGGAGGATGCGGGACAGGCGGCGCCCATCATCCTGCGGGCCACGCCCGCTTTCGACTGCATGCTGATCGACATGAGAATGCCCGGGGTCACGGGTGAGGCCTTGTGTTCCTGGGTGCGCACGCTGCCCGAGCACAAGGACACCCCCATCCTGATGGTGACTGCGCTTTCTGAGAAAGCCGACATCGATGTGGCGTTCGCGGCAGGAGCCTCGGACTACATAACCAAGCCGATCGTCGCATCAAATTTTATCGCACGCATCGACCAGGTCAGGCGTCAAATGGAAAAGAGGGATCTGCTGAAGTCAAAACAAGGTGGGATCCAGCCGGAGCCTGCGCTAGGCCGGATCGATTTCTACCAGCCCCGGTGGCTGGGGGGCATCGAGGGTGAGATCGAAATCGACGCCTTGGAGAAATATATCTTCCAGCTCAGCAAGTCGGGGTCTTTGAGACTGGAGGCCTTCTCGTTCGCCATCAAAGATGCGTCGAAACTGCATAGGTCGTGCACGCCTGACGATTTCATGTTCATCCTGCAAAGCGTCGGCATGGCGATCTCCCAATGCCTGCAGGCGCCCCAGTTCTTTCTGTCCTACGCAGGGTACGGGGCTTTTACCGGCATTGCTCAAAAAGCCGTGCATAGCGCGACATCGTGGCGCGAGACGGAAACGGACGTGCAGGGAAAGCTGGAAAACCTCCAACTGCCCTCCTCGCGTGGCAGCCCGGTTTCCGTGGTCCCTTACATGAGCCCGCCCCAGACACTGGGTGCATCGAACGGGCAAAGCGCGGTGGACGTCCTCTACCGGGTCATCGGGGATGCCGAAGATCGCTGCGGAAGCTCACTCTTGTCATTGTAACCCGGATCATTCGAAAGAGATGGCAATCCTACTTTGCATGGGGTGTCACATGCTTCGCATGAATGAGGCTCCGACGACGGTGAAGGTCGCCCATGACAGGCTCCGCCACAGCCGCATAATGTTCGCCCGAACGTCTACGGTCACACCGACATTCGCGACATCCCAGGCCGCCTAAATTCCGAAAATGAAAGACGTCTATCAGATATGATTTGACGGCGACGCGCCGTGATGGTCCTCTGTGGTTCGGGAGGATTTCAGATTGAAGCGTGCACCTACTCTGGTGGATGTCGCGACACGCGCGGGCGTCAGCTACGCGACCGTCGATCGCGTCGTGAACGGCCGCGGCAGCGTGGCTGAAAAATCGCGTGCGTCGGTTCTCCAGGCGGTGGCCGATCTGGGATATATCCGCAATGTTGCGGCCGCCAATCTAGCGCAGCGCCGGATCTATCGTTTCTGTTTCATCATCCCCGAGGGCACCAACGCGTTCTTCGACCGGGTCTGCGACATCGTGCGAGCAATGCATCCTTCTGCAGGTACGGACCCTGTGCAGCTTGTGATCGAGCGGGTCGCGGCCTTCGATCCTGCGGCGTTGGCCGCGTGCCTGACGGCATTGGCGGAGCGCCCTTTCGACGGTGTCGCACTGGTCGGACTGAGCGATGCCGGGGTCGACGATGCCATTGGGGCGCTGCGTGACAAGGGCGTCGCGGTCCTGACGATGATTTCCGACATGCCGACCCCCGCACGCGATGCCTATGTCGGGATTGACAACGTGACGGCCGGGCGGACTGCCGGTGCCCTCATCGTTCTGTCCCATGGCGGTCGGGCTGGCCGTGTCCTGCCGATCGTCGGCGCCCTGTCCGCCCGGGATCATGCGGACCGGCTTTCCGGCCTGCGCGAAACGCTTGCGCCGACGGACCTGACATTCGCACCGCTGATCGAAGGTCTTGACCGCCACGAGGTGGTCGAGGCGCGTCTGCGTGCAGCCCTTGCCGCCGATCGCAGCATCACGGCAATTTACAGCGCCGGCGCTGGCAATGCCGGCCTGATCCGGGTCGTGGCAGAGATGTCGGAAGCCGGGCGGCGCCCGATCGTCATGATCCACGAACTGACGCCACGCAGCCGCGCGGCGCTGGAGGACGGGCTGATCGACGTGATCATCGACCAGCGTCCCGAAGACGAGGTCGCCGGTACGCTGACCTTGCTGCGTTGCCTTGCGGATCGGCGTCCCCTGCCGCAACTGCCGCAGATCGTGCCTGCGATCTATCTACGAGAAAACCTGCCGGCGGCTGTCGACCCCGCCCTTCTGAAAGGCTCTGCCGCATGACCGCGCCGTCCGTCCTTGCCCTGCAGAGTGTTCACAAGAGCTTTGGTCCGGTCGAAGTGCTGTCTGGCATCGACATCGACCTGCGCAGCGGCGAGGTCCTTGCGCTGATCGGAGAGAACGGCGCCGGCAAGTCCACGACCATGAAGATCCTCGCCGGCTATCAGCCCGCCACCAAGGGCAAGATCCTGCTGGATGGCAAGGAGGTTCGGTTTGGGTCCCTGCACGAGGGAGAGGCGGCGGGGATCGTGCTGATCCATCAGGAATTCAATCTGGCGGAACAGCTGACCGTAGAACAGAACATCTTTCTAGGACGCGAACTGCGGCGCGGCCCCCTGTTGGACAAGGCACGGATGCGCGCACTCACGCGGGATTATCTCTCGCGGCTGAAATGCAACATCGACCCGGACACGCCGGTCTCACGCCTGTCGAACTCTGACAAGCAGATGGTCGAAATCGCCAAGGCGCTTAGCCGCGATGCGCGGGTGCTGATCATGGACGAGCCTACCGCCGTATTGACCGGGTCGGAGGTGGAAGTACTGTTCGAGCAGGTCCGCGCCCTGCGGGCCGCCGGGACAGCAATCCTCTTCACGTCCCACAAGCTGGGCGAGGTCAAGGCGATCGCGGACCGTGTTACGATTATGCGCGACGGGGCAGTGGTACGGACGGACAGCGTGGCGGCCATGACGGAGGACGACATGGCCACGGCGATGGTGGGGCGCGATGTCTCGGCGCTTTACCCGCCGAAGCCGGATTTGCCTGCCGACGGCAGCGTCGCCTTGCGGGTCGCGGGCCTGACCGTGCCGGGGCGTGCCCATGATATCGGGTTCTCCCTGCGCCATGGAGAGATCCTTGGCATCGCCGGCCTTATCGGGTCCGGCCGGACCGAGGCGATGGAAGGGTTGTGCGGGTTGCGCCCCGCAACCGTCGCCACGCTGGAGATTGAAGGGCAACCAGTCACGATCCGCAGTACTGCCGATGCACTGGATCAAGGGCTGTGCTATATGACCGAGGACCGCAAGCTGCGCGGCTTGCTGCTGGACAAGGGAATGCGCGTCAACCTGACGCTGCAGGCGCTGGCCCGTTTCGGTCGCGTGCTGATCGATCGCAAGGCGGAAGATGCGGCGCTGTCCCGGGCGGTCAAGGATTTCGACATCCGGGCCGGCCACGGCGACGTGCTGGTCGGTAACCTGTCGGGCGGCAACCAGCAAAAGTTGCTGCTGGCCAAGGTCATGCAGTCGGAACCGCGCATCCTGATCGTCGACGAACCGACCCGCGGCATCGACATCGGGACCAAGCAGCAGATCTATACCTTCCTGCGCGCACTCGCCGCCGCCGGAAAGGCCATCGTCGTCGTATCGTCGGAAATGCAGGAAATCATCGGCCTGTCCGACCGGGTGCTGGTCATGCGGCAGGGCCGGATCGCAGGCACTCTGGGCGGCGCAGACATCACCGAAGACGCAATCGTGCGCCACGCCATGGGCGTCGGCGCAGACACAGACGAGAGGGCCGCCTGACATGGCAACCGAAACCGCCAACCCGCCCCGCGCGCGCCGTAGCGCCATCCCGTCGATGAGTGTGCTCGGGCCCATTCTGGCGCTGGTCATCCTGATCGTCATCGGAGCCGCCCTGAACGGCAACTTCCTGAGCGCGGGCAACATCAACAATGTGCTGTCGCGATCGGCGTTCATCGGAATCATTGCGGTCGGCATGACCTTCGTCATCACTGCGGGGGGACTCGACCTGTCGGTGGGGTCGATGGCAGCCTTCATCGCGGGGCTTATGATCCTCGTGATGAACGCCGCCCTGCCCTCCTTGGGGGTGGGCGTGCCGATCATCCTGCTGGGCATGCTGGTGGCGCTGATCGCCGGGATCGTCGCGGGGATGCTGAACGGTTTCCTCATCACCACGCTGGGGATCGAGGCCTTCATCGTCACGCTGGGCACCATGGGCATCTACCGCAGTCTCGTCACATGGCTTGCGAACGGCGGCACACTTTCGCTCGACTTCGACCTTCGGACCTTTTACCGCCCGGTCTACTTCGACGGCGTGCTGGGGATCGCCTGGCCGATCATTGTCTTCGCGGTCGTCGTGATCCTGGGTGAGGTGCTGATGAGCAAGGCGCGCTTCGGCCGCCATTGCGCCGCCACCGGCTCCAACGAGCATGTCGCACATTATTCCAACGTGAACGTCAATCGCACGCGGATGCTGACCTACATTATGCTCGGTCTGCTGGTCGGCGTCGCGACGATCATGTACGTGCCGCGGCTCGGCTCCGCCTCCGCCTCCACCGGCGTGCTGTGGGAGCTGGAGGCGATCGCCGCCGTGATCATCGGCGGCACCGTGCTGAAGGGCGGCTTCGGCCGGGTCTGGGGCACCGTGATCGGTGTCCTGATCCTGAGCCTGATCGATAACATCCTGAATCTGACCGACCTTGTTTCGCCCTATCTCAACGGCGCAATTCAGGGGGTCATCATCGTACTGGCTGTAATCTTGCAGCGAGAAGCCAAAGCGAAGGGCTGACAGCTTCGCAACTCTGGGAGGAGAACAGAATGTCTTATTTGAGAACGATCCTGGCGGGCACCGCCGCCGCCGTGATTGGCACTGCCGCACTGGCGCAGGATACCAAGGTGATCGGCGTGTCGATCCCCGCAGCCACGCACGGCTGGGCCGGTGGCATGAACTTTCACGCGCAAGAAGCCATTGACCGGCTGGAGGAGGTCTATCCAGACCTCGACTTCGTCCTTGCCACCGCGTCCGACGCGGGCAAGCAGGTCAACGACATCGAGGACATGGTCGCGACCCGCAACATCAGCGCGCTGGTCGTGCTGCCCTTCGAATCCGATCCGCTGACCCCACCGGTGCAGTCGGTTGCTGACAGCGGAGTCTGGGTGACGGTCGTCGACCGCGGCCTGTCGGTGCCGGGGATCGAGGATCTGTACGTCGCCGGTGACAATGCAGGCTTTGGCAAGGTGTCCGGCGAATACATGGCCAGCCAGATGCCGGACGGCGGCAAGATCGTCGTGCTGCGGGGCATACCAACCACTATCGACAACGAGCGGGTCGAGGGATTCCAGTCCGCGATCGAGGGGTCCGGCATCGAGATCGTCGGCATGGAGCACGGCAACTGGAACCGTGATGACAGCTTCAACGTGATGCAGGATTTCTTGTCGAAGTACGACCAGATCGACGCGGTCTGGGCGTCTGACGACGACATGGCCGTCGGCGTTCTGGCAGCGATCGAGGCCGCCGACCGGCAGGACGTGAAATTCGTCCTTGGCGGCGCCGGCATGAAGGAGATGGTCAAGCGCGTGATGGACGGTGATGCGATGATCCCGGCGGACGTGACCTATCCGCCCTCGATGATCGCCACCGCAATCGAGTTGACGGCCGTCGGCATGACCTCAACCGCGCCGGTATCCGGCACCTTCACCATCGGATCCGTGCTGGTGACCAAGGACAACGCAGAGCAGTTCTACTACCCCGACAGCCCGTTCTGATTGAAAAGACGGCAGCCCGGGACCGGGCTGCCGTCATGGCGATATTGAAAAGGATTGAGCCCGGTCAATCCTACGCAGGAACGACCAGCTTCGGATCCACCTCCGGCGCATCCAGCGGCAGATGGTTCTGCTCCAGCACCAGCATGTTTTCCACGGCGATCACGTCGCTTTTCGTTTTGTAGCCGATCACGTCCTCGACGTTCATGTCGAGGTGCCGCGCCATCAGCATCGTCTCTTCCGAGGAAAAGTTCGTCAGACCGCGCGCGACTTCCGCCCCTGCTTCGTCATAGACATGCAGCACGTCGCCCTTGTTGAAATCACCTTGGATCGAGATGATGTCGTGCCGCGCGACCCCGCGGTCCCCGGCGGCTACGGCCTCGGCCACGGCATTCGATACGACGAGCGTCCCCGAAACCTGCAACCTGTTGCTGAGCCAGACCATCAGCGGCGACGCCGTCTTGCCGGTGACGAGGCATCTGGTGAACCGCCGTTCCTTTTGCAGCACCGACGAAATCGGGCGTTCGATAATGCCTTCGGCAATGATCGTCTCGACGCCCGCGTTCTGAGCCATGTTCGCCGCCTGCATCTTGGTCAGCATGCCGCCGCTGCCGAGGGCGCTGATGGCGGTCGTGGAATCGAGATGCTCGCTGACATCATTGATCTCTGCAATGAACTGTGCCCCCGGTTCCGAGGGATTGCGGTCGTAAAGGCCGTCGACGCTGGTCAGGATGACCAGCAGGTCCGCCTCGACCATCTGGGCGACCTTTGCGGACAAACGGTCGTTGTCGCCCACGCGCAGGTCACGGGTCGCGACCGAGTCGTTCTCGTTGATGATCGGCAGGATGCCGTTCTCGAACAGGCGCAGCATGGTGTTCTTGATGTTCAGGAAGCGGCGCCGTTCTTCCATGTCGCCGACGGAAACCAGCATCTGGGCGACGTCCATGTTATGTTCGGACGCGATCTGCCGGTAGGCGTTCATCAGCAGCGGCTGGCCGCAGGCGGCAGCTGCCTGCTTGTCGAGAATCCCCGCATCCTCGGGGCGTTTGCCGACCATGTTCAGGCCAAGGGCCACCGACCCGGACGAGGTCAGGATGATGTCGTAACCTTCACTCTTCAGCTGCGCGAGATCGCTGAGCAGTCCGTTGATAAAGGCATAGCGCAGGGTCAGGTTCTGATCGTTGGCAAGCAGGCTGGATCCGATCTTGACGACGATCTTTTTCTTCTTTGGCATGGGCGCCTCCGGTAGTTCGTTGTTCGGAATGAACAAAATGCTAATGGTTTGCGTCGTGTGACGCAGCCCTGTAGCACTGCCCATTCAATGATTCGCTGACTTGTAACATGGACTGCCCCCCTGAGCGCAAACAGGTCGCGGTCCAGACCCGCAAGTCGGCAGGTTCGGCCCCGCGCAGTGATCGATGCACTGCAAGGATGCGATGGAACGATGCGACCGCGCATCGTTGTCAGATCGTAACACCGTTCGCCGGACCGCAAGAAGGAGACGAAGATGAACATACTCTTGATCGGATGCGGCAAGATGGGTGGCGCAATGCTGCGTCAGTGGACCAGTCGTGGTGCCCACAGCTTTACCGTTGCCGACCCTGCTGCCACCGACCTGCCGGATGGCGTGACCCACGTGACACGAGCGGCCGACCTGCCAACGGGTGCCTTCGATGTCGCCCTGATTGCGATCAAGCCGCAGATGATCGCCGACGTGCTGCCTGACTATGTACATGCCGTGAAGGACGGCGGCACTTTCGTATCGATCGCCGCAGGCGCCAGTGTGGCGTCGATCGAAAAGGTCGTAGGCGACGTGGCCATCGTGCGGGTCATGCCGAACATGGCGGCGTTGGTCGGAATGGGCGTTTCGGGACTTTATGCGAATGCCCGCTGCACGCCTCAGCAGGCACAGGCGATCACGGACCTGATCGACCAGACCGGCACGTGCATCCCGGTCGAGAGCGAGGATCAGATCGACCGGTTGACTGCCGTCAGCGGCAGCGGTCCCGGTTACGTTTTCGAGGTCCTGCGCAGCTATGTCGCCGCCGCCGAGGCGCTTGGCTTTGACCACGACACGGCGCGGACACTGGTGTTTGATACGGTCAGCGGCACGGTCGAGGCCGCCCGCCAGTCAGACCTGACGCTGGAGGAGCTACGCAATTCCGTGACCAGCAAGAACGGCACCACGCAGGCAGGGCTGGATGCATTGAGGCGCGACGGCACGCTGGACGACCTGTTTCACACCACCCTTCAGGCGGCCTACGCCCGCGCGGGTGAACTGAAGTAAGACGTGGCAGTTCAACTGTCACGGAAAGGAGATACGATGAACGATATGAGCACAGAGATGAACCCGGACGTTGAAGCTGTCGTGGCCGACCTCGGTCGCCGCGCCAAGGCCGCGGCGCGCGATCTGTCCATGGCCACGACGGAGGCCCGCAATCTTGCGCTGACCGAAGCGGCCAAGGCCCTGCGGGCACGCACGGCAGAGATCCTTGCTGCGAATGCCAAGGATCTCGACAGCGTCAGCGGCAAGGATGCAGCCTTCATCGACCGGCTGACGCTGACAGAGGACCGCGTTGCGGCCATGGCCGATGCGCTGGACGCAATCGCCGGGCAGGACGATCCACTGGGACGCACGCTTGCGACCTTCGACCGTCCCAACGGGCTGAAGATCGACCGCGTCAGCGTCCCCATCGGCGTGATCGCCATGATCTATGAATCGCGTCCGAACGTCGGCTCGGATGCCGGCGCGCTTTGCATCAAGTCGGGCAATGCCGTCATCCTGCGGGGTGGGTCGGAAAGCCTGCAGTCTTCGCGCGTCATCGTGGCCTGCCTGTCGCAGGGTCTTAGTGCTGCGGGCCTGCCGACGGATGCGGTACAGATGGTCGACATGCGCGACCGGGATGCGGTCAAGGCCCTGCTGCATAGCACGGGCACTGTCGATCTTGTCATTCCGCGCGGCGGGCGGGGCCTCGTATCGCTGGTCCAGCGTGAGGCGCGCGTACCGACATTGCTGCACCTCGACGGCAACAACCACACCTACCTGCATGAAAGCGCCGATATCGAAAAGGCCGTCGGCATCGTCCGGAACGCCAAGATGCGACGCACGGGTATCTGCGGCGCCACGGAATGCGTCGTGATTGACGCGAGTGTCGCCGATCAGATGCTCCCCCGGCTTGCGGCGGCCCTGACGGATTGCGAGCTGCGCGGCGACGAAATGGCTCGGCGTATCCTGCCGGATATGGCAGAAGCGACCGACGAGGACTGGAATACAGAATACCTGAGCAACATCATGTCCGTGAAGGTCGTGGATGATGCGGATGCCGCGATCGCCTTTGTCCAGGCCCATTCCTCGGGCCACACGGACGCCATCGTGGCAGAAGACGTGCAGGTCGCCAGACGATTCATGGCCGCAATCGACTCTGCTGTCGTGATGCACAACGCTTCGACCCAGTTTTCCGACGGCGGAGAATTCGGCATGGGGGCAGAGATCGGGATTGCCACGGGCAAGATGCACGCGCGCGGACCTGTCGGGGCAGAGCAACTGACGAGCTTCAAATATTTCGTCTACGGTAACGGGCAGCAACGGGATTGATGCTTTAAATCATCATCCCGGACGCGTGGAACAGGCATAGAGGTCGTCGGAGACGCATGAACACGACAGACAACCACCTTGCCGACCCCCGCAACTGCGTTCAGGTGCGGGGCGCGCGCGTTCACAATCTCAAGGATGTGGACATCGATATTCCGCGCGACGCGCTGGTGGTCTTCACCGGTATCTCAGGCTCGGGCAAGTCATCGTTGGCCTTCGGGACGCTGTTCGCAGAGTCCCAGCGGCGGTTTCTGGACTCCGTCTCGCCCTACGCCCGTCGCCTGATCGATCAGGTGGGAGAGCCGGACGTGGACAGCATCGAAGGGCTGCCGCCTGCGGTAGCCCTGCAGCAGCAACGAGGCGCGCCGTCGGCCCGCTCTTCCGTCGGGAGCGTCACGACGATTTCGAACGGTCTGCGGATGCTCTATTCCCGTGCGGGCGATTATCCGGAGGGGCAAGGTATCCTCTATGCCGACGCGTTCTCGCCGAATACGCCCGACGGCGCCTGCCCGCGCTGCCACGGCATCGGGCGCATCTTCGATGTGACCGAGGAACTGCTGGTCCCTGACCCCACAAAGACGATCCGCGAGGGCGCCATTGCCGGTTGGCCGCCCGCCTGGGGCGGGCAGAACCTGCGCGATATCCTGATCTCTTTGGGTCACGACATCGACACCTCTTGGGATAACCTGCCGCGGGACACGCGCGACTGGATCCTGTTTACCGATGAGGCGCCGGAGGTACCGGTCTATGCCCGGATGACCCCGGAAGAAACGCAGCGGGCGCGGGCGGAGGATCGCTCGCCGACCTACATGGGCACCTTCACCAGTGCGCGGAACTACGTGCTTCATTCCTATGCCACGACGCAAAGCGCGCGGACGAAAAAGCGCGTGTCACAATTCATGGATATCTCCGTCTGCCCGGTTTGCGACGGCAAAAAGCTGAAGCAGGAGTCGCTGTCGGTCACGTTCGAAGGATTGGATATCGGCGAGCTTTCGCGGCTGACGTTGCAAGATCTGGCTGCGTTGCTGCGCAGGCGGGCCGACCGGGACCCGGTGGCGGATGACCGAACCCCCGAAAAGACCATCGTCGCACAACGCATCACGCGCGACATCATGGCCCGCGTGGCGGGGCTGACCCGGCTGGGCCTCGGGTATCTGTCACTCGACCGCAACACGGCCACCCTGTCGCCGGGCGAGATGCAGCGACTGCGGCTGGCGACGCAGATCAGGTCGCAGCTGTTCGGTGTGGTCTACGTGCTGGACGAGCCCTCGGCCGGGCTGCATCCATCCGATACGCAGGCCTTGCTCGGCGCGCTGGACGATCTGAAGGGTGCCGGCAATTCCCTCTTCGTGGTCGAACACGATGTCAGCGTGATCCATCACGCCGACTGGATCGTTGACATCGGGCCCAAAGCCGGAACCGAAGGGGGTAGTGTCGTTTTCAGCGGTCCGGTCGCCGGGCTGAAGGATATAGAGATTTCCTCGACCGCGCGGCATCTGTTCGGCACGGCGGAGATGGATGGGCGAACCCCTAGAGAACCGGTGGGCTGGCTGCGTCTGGCCGGGATTTCGCGCAACAACCTTCACGGTATCGATGCAAATCTGCCGCTGGGGGTCTTGGCAACGGTGACGGGCGTTTCGGGGTCCGGCAAGTCCAGTCTCATCAGTCAGGCGCTGGTGGAATTCGTCGGACAGGCCCTAGGGCACAAGCCGGTGACCGAACCCGGAGAAGCCGAGCCGGAATTGCTGGAACGGGACTTCGACATTCCGACCGGCGGACATATTGCCGACGGGATGCAGCATATCCGCCGTCTGGTCGTGGTGGATCAGAAACCCATCGGCCGCACGCCGCGTTCCAATCTGGCGACCTATACCGGTCTCTTCGATCATGTGCGCAAGCTCTTTGCCGCAACTGAAACGGCACGGGTCAGAGGGTACGACGCCGGGCGATTCTCATTCAACGTCGCCAAGGGCCGCTGCCCGCACTGCGAAGGCGCAGGTTTCGTCAGTGTCGAGCTGCTTTTCCTGCCCAGCGTTTATGCGCCCTGCCCTGTGTGTCACGGTCAGCGCTATAACGACGAGACGCTGGAGGTTCGTTACTGCGACAGGACCATCGCAGAGGTTCTGGATCTGACGGTGGACATGGCGCAGGACGTCTTTGTCGACGATCCCGCCATCCAGCGCGCCCTCGCGGCGCTGGGTCAGGTAGGCCTGGGTTATCTGCGATTGGGTCAGCCGGCCACGGAACTCTCGGGCGGCGAGGCGCAGAGGATCAAGCTGGCCACGGAACTGCAGCGGGCGCAGCGCAGCGACACACTCTACGTTCTGGATGAACCGACCACCGGCCTGCATCCGGCGGATGTCACTCTCCTGCTCACGCAGTTGGAGCGGCTGGTAGAGGCGGGAAACTCCGTCATCATGGTCGAACACAACATGCTGGTGGCGCGGCACAGCGACTGGATTGTCGATATCGGCCCCGGTGCCGGGGGAGAGGGTGGCCGGATCGTAGCCGAGGGGCCGCCCCGGGACGTTGCCCGATCCACCTTAAGCCGGACCGCACCCTTTCTATATCCGCGCCAACTGGCCTGAAGGTCCGGTCTGCCGGCAGACCGACGGCGGACCGCGCCTCGGTTCTGTTGCTCGGCCGGATCTTCGGTTCGCTGCCATCTGCACATCATGAAGTGCAGGTTCGACAAGACCGATGACAGGCTGGCCTGACCGGACGTTATCCTTTTGCCGCGATCAGTCGGGCCATTTCGTTCTGCATCGTATCCACGAGCGCGAGCGGTTCAGCCGTGCGGGTATCGCCATCGGGCTGGCGAAGCCGTGTGTCGGCAAGTGGAGATACCGCTTCACCGTTGATCCGGATCTCGTAGTGCAGGTGTGGTGCGGTCGAGGTGCCGGTCGATCCGGCGCGACCGAGTTCCGTTCCCGCATTGACCCGCTGTCCGACCTTCAGTTTATCGTTCAACGCGCTCAGGTGTGCATAGCGGGTCATGACGCCCCGGCCATGATCCAATTCCACGACGGTTCCGTAGCCGCTGCGCTTGCCCATGTAGGCCACCCTGCCCTTTTGTGTCGCCTCGACGACCGAACCCTGCGGCGCCGCGAAATCCAGACCGCTGTGCATCCGCATCGTCCCGTGAACGGGGTGCATCCGCATCCCGAAGGATGAACTGAGCCGGGCACCGCGGATCGGTTGGTCGAAGGTCTTTAGGAGCTCTCCGTCCTTGAAGATCCGTGTCTGTCGGGAATTGTCGTCCGGCCACATGATCTGATAGCGGCCATCGGTCAGGTCGAGTTGGGCGTAGTCGATGGTCGGATCGCCGACCACCCGATCGCCGGATCGGAACTCCCGCCACATCAGGCGAATGTGCTCACCGCCGCCAAGGTGCGCACGCAAGTCGAAGGTTTCCGCCAGAATCAACTCCAGATCCGTGGCGAAACGTGTCGGCATCCCGGCCCTGTCCAGCGCTGCGAAGATGGAACTATCGACAGTCGCCTCGCCCGCGCGGCGGACACTTGTCAGCTGTGGTGCAAGCCTGTCGACAGAGGGCGTGGGTCCGAAGGTTGCCTGAATACGTGACCCGTCCTCGATTTCCAGCGTCGCGGTACGGGGTGTTCCGTCCGCCTTCAGTCCGAGGCTCAGGACATGGCCGGGCTGAATGTGCTGCAGATCGAACGCAGAGCCAAGTGCGCCAGTGACCGCGCGGCTGGTCTCTTTGTCCAGCCCTGCCTCTGTCAGAAGGCCCGACACACTGTCGCCCGGGCCGACAACCTTCGACCATATCGGCAAAGGTGCGACAGCAGGTGCCGCTTCGTCGTCCGGCATATCGGTCGCGGGTGCAGTATCGACGGTCAGCGCCGCCGATGCTTCGTTCTGAAGGACAGCCGGGTCATCGGCAGACGTGTCCATCTGTATTGAAATGCCGGCGGCCACACCGCCTGCGACCAGCATGGCCGCCCAATATCTGAGCCTGATCAACATATCCCAGCCAGCCACGTTTCTTGTCTTTGAAGGCATCCCTCGTGCCGTGAGTGATATGTCTTTGTCGGAATGACAATGGGGATGACAATTTCCGGCAAGACCTTGCCTGCTGCGCTGTGGATTTCAAAACAAATCCCGTGGTCTTGCAGGCGCCCGACTGCTTGGTGCCGGGCGCCCGGCACGTCAGTGGTTGTGCCGCGGCAAGGTCCGGCTGATCCGCTGAAAATCGTCGGCCCCCCTTATCGTGGCACCTTCGTCCAGTTGCGTTGCAGTCTCTCGGTAGAGGCGTTGCCACGGCGTAGCGGAGGGGCGGGTCTCCGGCAGACCCGCAGCCTTGCGTTTCGCGATTTCCGCCTCGTCGACAAGCATGTTGCACTGACCCTCGTTCAGGTCGATGCGGATCCGGTCGCCAGTGCGAAGCCATGCCAGCCCGCCCCCCGCAGCGCTTTCCGGTGCTGCGTTCAGGATCGACGGACTGTCGGCGGTCCCGGACTGACGCCCGTCGCCAATCGTCGGCAGGCTGCGAATGCCCGCCTGGATCAAGCGGTCGGGCGGCTGCATGTTCGTGACCTCGGCCGACCCGGGCCAGCCCAGCGGGCCGGCGCCCCGGATTACCAGGATGGACGACGCGTCGATGTCCAGTGCGGGATCGTTGATCCGGGCATGATAATCCTCCGACCCTTCGAAGACGAAGGCGGTGCCTTCGAACGTGTTCTCCCGACCCGGCTCCGACAGATAGCGGGCACGGAAGTCATCAGAGATCGCACTGGTCTTCATGATCGCGACGTCGAACAGATTGCCGCTGAGCACGAGGAAACCCGCCCGCTCCATCATAGGCTGGGCGAAGGGCTTGATGACCTCCCGGTCGGTGCTCTCGCGCCCCTTGAGGTTCTCGTCCATCGTCTGCCCGGTCACGGTGGGGCAGCTGCCGTCGAGGTGGCCTGCCTGCAGCAGTTCCCACATGATCGCTGGCACGCCGCCCGCGCGGTGGAACCTCTCTCCCAGATAGGCCCCCGACGGTTGGACATTGGCCAACAGTGGGATGTCATAACCATAGGCCTGCCAGTCGTCGGAGGTCAGCTCGACCCCCGCGTGGCGAGCCATGGCCATAAGATGCGGTTGGGCGTTGGTCGATCCGCCGATGGCGGAATTGACGCGGATCGCGTTCAGGAATGCTGCGCGGGTCAGGATGTCCGAGGGACGGATGTCCTGCATCACCAGCTCCACCGCCCGCTGCCCGGTGCGATAGGCGATTTGCCCCCGCGCGCGATAGGGCGCGGGGATCGCGGCACAGCCGGTCAGGGACATACCGAGCGCCTCTGCGATCGCATTCATCGTCGAGGCGGTGCCCATCGTGTTGCAGTGCCCGATGGAAGGGGCCGAATCGAGGGCGGTTTCAAGGAATTCGTCGCGGCTGATCTCTCCCGCCGCGAGCCTGCGGCGCGACTGCCAGATGACGGTGCCGGATCCGACCAGCTTGCCCTCGTGCCAGCCGTCCAGCATCGGCCCGCCCGATAGCACGATCGCGGGCAGGTCCACCGTGGCCGCGGCCATGATCGCCGAGGGCGTGGTCTTGTCACAGCCCGTCGTCAGCACGACGCCGTCGAACGGGTAGCCGAACAGCAGTTCCACCAGCCCGAGGTAGGCGAGGTTGCGGTCCAGCGCGGCGGTGGGGCGCTTGCAGTTCTCGAACAGGGGATGGGTCGGAAATTCGATCGGAATGCCGCCCGCGTCGCGGATGCCGTCGCGGACGCGCTTCGCCAGATCCAGATGGTGGCGGTTGCAGGGGGTCAGGTCGCTGCCCGACTGGGCGATGCCGATGATCGGCTTGCCGGATCGCAGCTCCTCTGGTGTGGTACCGTAGTTCATGAACCGTTCGAGGTAGAGCGCGGTCAGGTCGGCGTGGTCGGGATTGTCGAACCAGTCCTGCGACCGCAGGCGACGGATCGGTGTATCTGGCGATGTCATGTGTCGTCCTTCCGGTCAGTCGTCGGATTTAGGGATTCCAAGTGCAGCAACAGGCCGCTGTGATCGACCTCTCCGTGCCCCGCCGCCACGAAGGCTTCGAACGCTGAAGAGACGGCTTTGGTCAGGGGCAATGTCAGGTCGTTGGCATCGGCGAGCGCCGTGACAGCTTTCAGATCCTTCAGATGCAGCCGCGACGGACCGCCGGGCGTGAAATCGCGGGCGATCATGCGACCGCCGTGCAAATCGAGGATCCGGCTTTCCGCAAAGCCACCACGGATCGCGTCGCGGAACTTTGCCCGGTCGGCGCCGCCGGCCTCCACCAGCACCATCGCCTCGGCAACGGCCCCGATTGTGATCGCAACGATCTGCTGGTTGGCCAGTTTGCAGACCTGTCCGGCCCCGGCGGGGCCGACATGGGTCAGCCGGCCCAACGGTTCCATGACGGGGGCGATGCGGGCAATCACGTCCGGCGCGCCGCCGGCCATCAGGGCGAGCGTCCCCGCCTCGGCCCCCGCGACCCCGCCCGAGACGGGGCAGTCGACTGCGGCGATCCCCCGGTCGGCCAGCCGCTGCGCATGGTCGCGCGCCTGCGCCGGCGCGATCGAGGAGGTATCGACGACCACCGCGCCGGCGGAAATCGCCTCGACTGTCCCGCTGCCGAAAAGCACGTCGGCGACCGCGGTGGCGTCCGAGAGCATGGTGAAGACAACCTCGGCCCCGGCCCCGGCCTCAGCCGGGGTGGCGGCGACGGTAGCCCCGTCACCGGCCAGCGCCTGCGCCTTTTCGGACGCCCGGTTCCAGACCGTCACGCGGTGGCCGGCCCCCAGCAGGCGGCGCACCATCGGCGCACCCATCAGGCCGGTGCCCAGAAAAGCAATGCTCACTGAAGCGGCCCCGGTCACTGTGCGCCGTCCAGTTCATCCTCGATATGATGGCGGATGATGTCGTCGAAGCTGTCCTCTGCAGTGAATCCCAAGGCGCGGGCACGGGTGGCTTCGAACCCCGGAGCCCAGCCTTCGCACATGCGGGTGATGGCGGCATCGGGTTCGCGGCGAATCAGGGCAACGGCCGCGTCGCCGGCGACGCGGCGCAGCGCCTCGATCTGTTCGCCTACCGTGGCGCTGAGGCCCGGCATCGACAGGTTGCGGCGCGCGCCAAGCTGGCTCAGGTTCATCGTCGCCGCGTGGATCATGAAGCCGACGGCGGACCGGGGCGAGGTGTGCCAGTGCCGGATATCGTCCGGGACCGGCAGCACGGCGGGCTGGCCCACCAGCGGTTCGCGCAGGATGCTGGAGAAGAAGCCCGAGGCCGCCTTGTTGGGCTTGCCCGGCCGGATGCAGAGGGTGGGCAGGCGGATGCCGATGCCATCGAAGAACCCGTGCCGAGTGTAGTCCGCCAGCAGCAGCTCGCTGATCGCCTTCTGCGTGCCGTAGCTAGTCAGTGGCGTGGTATGGAAATCGTCGGGGATCGGGAAGGGCAGCGGCGCGCCGACCACGGCGATGGACGAGGCGAAGACGACCCGTGGAAAATAGCCGTCCTCGAGATGCGCGCGGCGGATCGCCTCGAAAAGGTCGCGCGTGCCGTCGAGGTTGATACGGTAGCCCTTCTCGAAATCGGCCTCCGCCTCGCCCGAGACGATAGCGGCGAAGTGGAAGATCACGTCGGGACGGGTGGCGATCAGGTCCGCTGCGGTGCCGGGCGCGGACAGATCGACTGCAATACGGTTCGTGGTGCCGTCGAAACTTGTGGGCGCCTCCGGGGCGATCACATCGACAAGCGTCATCGTGTCGATCGTTTGCCCATCAAGTCCTTTGTCATCGACCAATCGCTGCGTCACCTTGCGGCCGAGCATGCCAGCCGCCCCGATCGTCA
The DNA here is from genome assembly GCF_900128995.1 of Loktanella atrilutea. Lineage (GTDB taxonomy): Bacteria > Pseudomonadota > Alphaproteobacteria > Rhodobacterales > Rhodobacteraceae > Loktanella > Loktanella atrilutea. Next base: position 18,146 of record NZ_FQUE01000009.1, read on the forward strand.
GAATGTGCATCGAAACCTTCTCCGTAATTCGCTGCTGACAGGGGGTCAGCTGTCCGGTAGTATGATTGTCTGATAACCTGAATACTTCAAGGCCCGGAGCGTGTCCAAGGATGTCTGTCATCCAACCTGTCGTTTCACCGGATGTAGCCACGCAACTGATCAACTTGCCCGGCAGCTTCTACGTGTCCGACAGCGCTGTCGGCGACGGCAACGTGCATCTGAACGTCCTGCCATGTTGCGACAAGGGGGCCGAGAAGGTCGTGACCGCCGTGCTCGCTCGCTACGCCGTGTCGATCAGTTCAGAGCACGGCATCGGACGGTTGAAGAAAACCGACTTGGATGCCCGCCTGCCCGCTGTGCAACGGCCCCCGCTGACGGTCCTGAAACAGGCGATCGACCCCCACGGCACGATAAACCCGGGCTGTGTTTTCGATATGCCATGACACCGAGCAGCACCAAGGATCCCGACCCATGATGGACGATCGCCCCCACATCCTGCGCACGACACATCTGCCGACCCGTATCGCGGATCAGTTTGCCCAGCAGATCCTGTCCGGCGTGCTGAAGCCCGGCGACAGGCTTCCGACGGAACTGGCAATGTCAAAGAACTTCGGCGTCAGCCGGACCGTGATCCGCGAGGCAATCGCCCAACTACGCAACGAAGGCATGATCGAAACACGGCAGGGCGTCGGGGCTTTCGTCATTGAACGCCCGACGCGGCATATCCGGCTGAATGACGGCGGCATGACCGAGGACGACTTCCGCGGCCTATTTCAGCTGCGCATCCCGCTGGAGATCGAGGCCGCCGGCCTTTGCGCGCTGAACCACAGTTCCGACCACCTTGCACAGATGGACGAGGCGCTGCTGCGGATGTCCGCCGGAAGTGAGGCCCCGGATGACGGCATCCTCGCCGATCTCGATTTTCACCGGACGATCGCGCTGGGGACCGGTAACGACTATTTTGTCCAGTTCCTTGGGGCGATCTCGGACCGCATTTTGAAGACCATTCTTCTCTCGCGTGAGAAGATTCGACTGGATACACTTTTGGATGTGGTGGGTCAGGAGCATCGCGATCTGCGGGATGCGATCGCAGCCGGCGATCCGATGCGCGCTCGGTCGGCGATGCGGGCGCATATGGTCGGATCGACGCAACGCGTTGATCTGAAAATAGATTTCTACGACTGACGGCCAAGATGCAGCGACACAGGTTTCGGGTGGACAGTCCCGAACGCTCTGGCATAAGGTCATGTCATACGGTTGTCTGACAAGATCAGGCATGACGGCGTCGGGGGGGGCGTCGCGACCGAAAGGGGGAAGACATCTTGACGACACCGAACCTGTTGCGCGCCTCTGACTTGTTGCCGGACGATGCGGATCGCGCTGTTCTGCTGGGGCGGGTGTGGTCTGACGTTCAGGACGGGCCGTGTCCAGTTGTGCTGCGGAACGGTCGCGTCCTCGATCTGACCGGTATCTGTGCGACGATGTCGGGATTGCTGGAACGCGGCGATCTTGCTTCGGTTGTGGCTACCGCGGATCTTCCAGATCTCGGGTCGCTCGACAGCTTTCTGGATGGCAGTGTCGGACACCTGCTGGCCCCGATCGATCTGCAGGCCGTCAAGGCCGCCGGCGTCACCTTCGCTGACAGCATGCTGGAACGCGTGATCGAGGAGCAAGCCCGCGGCGACAGCGCCCGCGCTCACGAGGTTCGCGCCCGGCTCGCTCCGGTGATCGGCGACAGCCTGCGCGGCGTGCAGGCCGGTTCAGAAAAGTCACGCGAGATCAAGGCCTTGCTTCAGGACATGGGCCTGTGGTCACAGTATCTGGAAGTCGGGATCGGGCCTGACGCCGAAATCTTTACCAAAGCACAACCGATGTCATCAGTGGGCTGCGGCGACCGGGTTGGCATCCATCCGATGTCCGAGTGGAACAACCCCGAGCCCGAAGTCGTCGTGGTCGTGCGGTCCGACGGCGCCATGCTGGGTGCAACATTGGGCAACGACGTGAACCTTCGCGATGTCGAAGGCCGGTCGGCCCTGCTGCTGGGCAAGGCCAAGGACAACAACGCCTCGTGCGCCATCGGGCCCTTCATCCGGCTCTTCGATGCGGATTTCACGCAGTCCGACCTGGAGAACGTCACCGTGTCGTTGCGGGTCGAAGGCGAGGACGACTTTGTCATGACCGGAGAAAGCCCGATGCAGGCAATCAGCCGCAGCCCCAGCGATCTGGTCGGACAGCTGCTGAACCGCTCGCACCAGTATCCCGACGGGGCGGTGCTGTTCCTCGGCACCATGTTCGCGCCGGTGAAGGACCGCCGTGGCGAAGGTCAGGGCTTTACGCACGAGACCGGCGACCGGGTTGAGATTGCCTCGCCCCGGCTGGGTCGGCTGGTGAACTGGGTCGACCGGACTGATCGCTGCCCGGAATGGCAGTTCGGAACCGGCGCGCTGATGCGCAATCTCGTGACCCGTGGCCTTGGGGACAGGATCTGACGTGAAACGTTTCACGGACCTCTTTTACCGGATGCTCGACATCCTGCTGGGGCTGCTGCTCGCGGCGATGGCCGTCATGGTCTTCGTCAACGTCGTCATGCGCTACACCATGAACTCCGGCTTCGCGATGTCGGACGAGCTGTCGCGCTTCGCCTTCGTCTGGCTGACCTTCATCGGGGCCGTCGTCGTGCACCACCACCGCCAGCACATGGGCATGGAAACCGTCGTGTCGATGTTCGGCCGCCGGGGCCGCCTGATCCTGATGGGGGCCTCAGACCTGATGATCCTGGGGTGTTCCGGGGTCCTGACCCTCGGCACCTGGAAGCAGCTGCCGATCAACGCCAGCATGAACGCGCCGGTGTCCGGCCTGTCGATGGCCTGGGTCTACGGTATCGGGCTGTTCGCCGGTACGGGCATCATCCTGATCACGCTCGAACGGCTGTATCGTTTGGCGACGGGCGGCATAACCGAGGACGAGATCAAGGCATTCTGCGGAGAGATGGGGATGATGGACGACCCGACCGACACCCCCGACCCTGACGCTGATTTGCGGGAACGTGCGGAATGACTCTGCTGGTCTTTATCGGTGCGCTTCTGGGCGCCATGGTCATCGGCGTCCCGGTCGCCTTTGCCCTGATCTTCTGTGGCGTCATGCTGATGTCCTTCATGGGCATGTTCAACACCCAGATCATTGCGCAGAACATGCTGATCGGCGCGGACACCTTCACGCTGCTGGCGATCCCGTTCTTCATTCTTGCAGGCGAATTGATGAACGCCGGCGGGCTGTCCAAGCGGATCATCGACTTTGCCATCACCTGCGTCGGACACATCCGCGGCGGTCTGGGGCTGGTCGCGATCATCGCAGCCGTCATCATGGCGTCGATCTCGGGCTCGGCCGCGGCGGATACCGCAGCGCTGGCCGCGATCCTGATCCCGATGATGGCCAAGGCAGGTTACAACGTGCCCCGCTCCGCCGGCCTGATCGCCGCGGGTGGCGTCATCGCACCCGTCATACCGCCGTCAATGGCCTTCATCATCTTTGGCGTTGCTGCTAACGTCTCGATCTCCAAGCTGTTCATGGCTGGCATCGTGCCGGGCGTGCTGATGGGCGTCGTGCTGATCATCACCTGGCTGATCGTGGCCCGCAACGACGACGTCGAGACCCTGCCGCGGGCCGCATGGGCCGACAGGGGTCGCGCCTCGGCGCGCGCCGTCTGGGCGCTCGGCATGCCTGTCATCATTCTGGGCGGAATCAAGCTGGGTGTCGTCACCCCAACAGAGGCCGCAGTCATCGCAGCGTTCTACGCCCTGTTCGTCGGCCTGTTCGTCTACCGCGAACTGAAGCTGTCCGAACTGCCCGCGGTGCTGATTGCCGCAGGGCGGACGACGGCGGCGATCATGTTCCTCGTCTGCGCTGCGCTTGTCTCGGCATGGCTGATTACGGCGGCGAACATCCCGAACGAGGTCGCAGCCTACATCGAACCCCTGATTGACCGGCCAAAGCTTTTGATGCTGGCGATCATGTTGCTGATCCTGGTCGTCGGCACGGCACTGGACCTGACGCCGACGATCCTGATCCTGACCCCGGTCCTGATGCCGATCATCATCAAGGCGGGAATCGACCCCATCTACTTCGGCGTCATGTTTATCATCAACTGCTGCATCGGCCTGCTGACACCCCCGATCGGCGTCGTGCTGAACGTGGTCAGCGGCGTCGGCCGCGTGCCGCTGGGGCAGGTCATCGGAGGGGTCTGGCCCTTTCTGGTGGCGCAGGTTCTGGTGATCCTTCTGTTGGTCATGGTGCCACAGATCGTCATCATCCCAGCCAACTGGTTCTACTGAACGACAACAACTCTCGAGGAGGAGACACTATGAAACATTCCGCACTCAAGGCAGCCATCTGCCTGACGACCGCACTTGTTGCCGCGGGCCCGGCCATGGCCGAGTTCCAGGACCGCACCTTCCGCGTGTCCAACGGCATCAACGAGGATCACCCGGTCAACACCGGCATGAAGGCGATGCAGGCCTGTCTGGACGACGCCACCGGCGGCAAGATGAAGATGCAGGGCTTCTGGGGCGGCGCGCTCGGCGGCGACCTTCAGGCCACGCAGGCCGTCCGCAGCGGTCTGCAGGAGGCCGTGGTGACGTCGTCCTCGCCGCTGGTCGGCATGGTCCCGGCCCTCGGCGTCTTCGACCTGCCCTTCCTGTTCCGCACGCCCGAGGAGGCCTATGCCGTCATGGACGGCCCCTTCGGCGACACCCTGAACGAGAAGCTGGACGAGGTCGGCCTGATCAACCTCGGCTACTGGGAAAACGGCTTCCGCAACATGTCGAACTCGCAGCGGCCCATCAAGACATGGGAAGACTTCGAGGGGATGAAGGTTCGCGTCATGCAGAACAACATCTTCCTCGACACCTTCTCCAACTTCGGTGCCAACGCGACGCCGATGTCCTTCGGCGAGGTCTTCTCGGCGCTGGAAACCAAGGCGATCGACGCGCAGGAAAACCCCTACGTCACGATCGACACCTCGAAGTTCTACGAGGTGCAGTCCTACCTGAGCGAGACCAAGCACGCCTACACGCCGTTCCTGTTCCTGTTCTCCAAGGCGATCTTCAACACCTACTCGCCCGAAGAGCAGCAGGCCCTGCGTGACTGCACCATCGTCGGCCGCGACGTGGAGCGGGCCGCGATCCAGGATCTGAACCAGGAGTCGCTCAAGAAGATGGAAGAGGCCGGTCTGGAGTTCAACACCATCGACCCGGCCGCTCAGGAAGAGATGCTGCAGAAGTCGCAGGTCGTCTACGAGAAGCACAAGGACGAGATCGGGGCCGACGTGGTCGATCAGGTTCAGGCGACGCTGGCCGAGATGCGCGGCAACTAATACTACCCTACAGGTGTTCGCGCCTGAGTCCGGCATTGCGTCAGCAATGCCGGGCTTTTTGCATCCGGCCTTTCGTCGTCTTATCAATTTACAAAATAATCGGCACCACGGACGGCATAGGGTATGGCCCGGTCGGACACCAAGCCTCGCGAAATGCAGGTTGTCAGCCCAGAAGCGCGACGTCGTATGCACCGAGCTTCGTGTCAGAGCTCGCAAGCTGCAGCCCTTCGCATCGGGCCTGCGCGATCAGCATCCGGTCAAACGGATCGGCGTGGTGCAGCGGCAATGCTGCAGCCGCCTCTGCATGGGTCCAGGTGATCGGCAGGGGCCGACAGCCGGCATCCATGGCAACACGGAACAGATCGTCGGGCACGTCAAGTTTGCCGATCGCGCGCTTGATCCCGATCTCCCACACACTTGCCGACGACAGGTAGACGTCGCCCTCGGAAATCGCCCGCGCCTGGGTCGTCGACAGGCGCGGATCGTTCAGCATGGCCCAAAGCAGCACGTGAGTGTCGAGCAGAACCCGCACTAGCGCTGCGTGTTTTGCGCAAAGATCTGAGCAATCTCGGCATCGCCGTCGAACATGTCATCGGGCAATGTGAACCGTCCCTCCAACACGCCGATCAGCGGTCGCCCGACAGGACGGTCCGCCGCGACAATACGTGCGACGGGGCGTCCGTAGCGGGTTAGCTCGATGGCTTCCCCCGCCTCTGCGCGGCGGATCAGTTCCGCGAACTGGGCCTTGGCTTCTGCAATAGCGACCTGCACGGGACGATCCTTTCTGTGTGACCAACATATAGGTCACCATGTTGGCGGAGACAAGCGGTAGAAACGATGTCAACAGAAGAGATCCGGACGTTGAAGTAGCAGCGCTTAACGCGTCGGTCCTCCGACAAGGTCATCAACGACATCACTAAGGCCGATCGGTTGATCGGCATCTTTTTCTCAGTTCCTAAGACCAACAAAAGCCGTTGCTTCGATTTCCAGCAGGGCCTCGTCCTCGATCAAAGCCTGCACGACCACCATTGTCATCGCCGGAAAATGACGGCCCAGCACCTTGCGGTAGACCGCGCCAACCTCGGCCTGATGCGCCAGATAGGTCGTCTTGTCCGTCACGAACCATGTCAGCCGCAAGATATCCTCGGCCCGGCCGCCGGCGGTTGTGACCACATCGAGGATATTGCGCAGGGCCTGCTCCATCTGACCGATAAAATCCTTCGCCACGAAGGTCTGATCCTTGGTCCATCCGATCTGTCCCCCGACATAAAGGGTGCCGTCGGGGGACAGCATGCCGTTGGCATAGCCCTTGGCGGGCTTCCAGCCATCAGGATGTATGATGCGGTGGTTCATGCGAAGTCTCCGGAGTCACGTGTCAGCCGTTCGCGCACATGCGCAGGCCAAGGTGTGGGTTTGCCCGCCGCATCGACATTCACGATGGTCGAGCGGGCCGTGAAGCGCAGCTCTTCGCCGCAGGTGGCGGCAAAGGCAAGCCCTAGCGATGTGCGGCCCGGGGCGCCGTGGTTCAGCGACAGGACAAGCCGGTCGCCGTGCCGGGACACCCGCCGGAAGGTCGCCGAAATTTCGGCCGTGGGGACGGCTCCTTCCCCGTGCACTGCTTCGAACGGCCATGCGAGGTGGTCCGCAAAGAAGGCCTCTACGCAGTCATTGATCATCTCGAAATAGCGAGGGTAAAAGACGATACCTGCGGGATCGCAATGCCGGAACAGAACCTTCTGCATGACTTGGAAGACCGACCTCGTGTCGGATTCATCCCCGTCCGAACCCTCAATACGCATTGGGCTTCTTCATGTATCCCACAGTGCGCGCGGTCGCGATGTCGGACATTATTGCAGGCACGGTCGTGCGGTTCAGCGCGACGAACCGAGCGACAGCGATCCCGGGTGCATCGAAGGGGGAATCATTGAGAAATGGCACTTCGAGGTTCGGCCTCACGGGTCTCTCCAATAAATGAAATGAGCTGATCAGACGTCCGTCCGGGGTTTCAGGGCAAACCTCTGGATCTTGCCGGTTTGGGTCTTCGGCAAGGCATCGCAGAACACGACCGACCGGGGGTATTTGAACGGCGCAATCACCGCTTTGACGTGATCCTGTAAGGCATTGATCGTTTTTTCGTTCGCCGCATGGCCCGCAGCCAGAACGACATGCGCCTGAACGATCATGCCGCGGGCCTCGTCGGGAATGCCGATGACCGCGCATTCGGACACGGCAGGGTGCGACAGCAAAGCCGCCTCGACCTCTGGCCCAGCGATGTTGTAGCCCGAAGACACGATCATGTCGTCGTTACGGGCGGCAAAGTGCAGATACCCGTCATCGTCCATCGAGAAGGCATCGCCGGTAATGTTCCAGCCGTCGAACACGTACCCGGCCTGCCGGTCGTCGGCAAGGTAGCGGCAGCCCGTTGGCCCGCGTACCGCGAGGCGTCCGACTGTGCCGCGCGGCACCTCCTGCCCGTCCGGGCCGATCACTTTCGCCTCGTACCCGCCGACGGGCTTGCCGGTGCAGGCGGGCCTGTGGTCGTCGAACCGATTCGACACGAAGATGTGCAGCATCTCGGTCGCGCCGATGCCGTCCAGCATGGGTTTGCCCGTCTTCTCGATCCAAGCGTCATAGATAGGCGCGGGCAGTGTTTCGCCCGCCGACACGGCGGCGCGCAGCGACGACAGGTCTGCACCCTCGTCCATCGCCTGCAGCATGACACGATAAGCTGTGGGCGCCGTGAAGCAGATCGTCGCCCGGTATTTCTGGATGATCTCGATCATGTTCGGCGGCGAGGCGTTTTCCAGCAGCGTCGCGGCCGCCCCGAAGCGCAGCGGAAAGACCGCGAGACCGCCCAGTCCAAAGGTGAAGGCCAGCGGTGGCGAACCGACGAAGATATCCTCCGGCGTGACGTTCAGCACCTCTCGCGCGTAGCCGTCGGCGATGGCAAGCAGATCGCGGTGAAAATGCATCGTCGCCTTCGGTGTGCCCGTGGTGCCGGAGGTGAAACCAAGGAGTGCTACGTCATCGCGCCCCGTTTGCACCGCATCGAACAGCACCGATTTCTCCAGCGCCAGCCGATCGAGTTCGGCGTCGTGGTTCGAGGTGCCGTCGAAGCCCACGACGGTCGTCAGAAAAGCGCTGGCTTTGGCACAGGTCGCCAGTTCGTCCATCAGCCGGGTGTCGCAAAGCGCGTGGCTGATCTGGGCCTTGTCGACGATCTGGGCCAATTCTCCGGCCCGCAGCATGGGCATGGTATTGACGACCACCGCCCCGACCTTTGTCGCCGCAAGCCAGCAGGCCACCATCGCCGGGTTGTTGGCAGAGCGGATCAGCACACGGTTACCCGGCTTTACGTCGAAATCCTCGACCAGCACATGGGCCAGCCGGTTCGTCCAGTCGGCCAGTTCCTTGTAGGTCCGCCGGCGGCCATTTCCAATCAGTGCGGTGCGGTCGCCGAATCCTTTTGCGACCATCGCATCGGTCAGTTCGAACCCGGCATTCAGCCGTTCGGGGTAGGTGAAACCGTCAAGGCGAAATTCCGGCCACATCCCGGGCGGCGGCAGGTTGTCCCTGGTAAACGTGTCCGTGTGGGCCGATGCACCGAGAGGCATCATGCATTCGCCTCTTCCGGCAGAAAGTCCACGTCGTGCTGCGCCGACAGTTCCACGACGCGCTGCACGTCGGTCAAATCATCAAGCGCGGCGAAAAGGTCGCGCAGCTTGCCGGCGGGGGACACCCAGAACAACGCCCGCACGGGCTTGTCCGACTTGTTGAAGTAACCGTGCGGCACGCCCTTCGGCATCCGGACCAGATCGCCGGCGCGGGCCTTGGTCCAGACACCGTCGAGCTTCAGGTCGAGTTCGCCCTCCTGCACGAGGATGAATTCGTCCTGCGTTGGGTGGATGTGGACCGGCACGAACTGCCCTGGGGCGGAGTTCGCCTCGAAGGCGAACGAGCTCTCGCTTTCTGCCTTCGGAAAATAAGTCTGGCCGAGGATGTTCCAGCTGACACCGTCGAACCCTGTGCCGCTTTGTGTGATGCCCTTGACGAGGTCGGTCATGATACGTGCTCCTTGTGCTTAGTTGAACAGTCTGGAATTCGTGGCGGTGCAGTCTGCACCTGTCATGTGCGGGCGGTTCTTCAGCCTTCGGCCTCGGCCAGAGTGGCGCGGGCGATGATGACCTTTTGCACGTCGGATGCGCCCTCATAGATGCGCAGGGCCCTGATCTCGCGGTAAAGCCGCTCGACTACGGCGCCCTGCCGCACGCCGTCCCCGCCATGCAGCTGGACGGCGGCGTCGATCACCTTCTGCGCTTCGTCGGTAGCGTAAAGCTTGGCCATCGCCGCCTCGCGCGTGACGCGGGGGGCGCCCATGTCCTTGGCCCAGGCGGCGCGGTAGACCAACAGGGCGGCCGCATCGACCCGCAACGCCATGTCGGCCACGTGCGCCTGCACCATCTGCAGATCGGCCAGCGTTGCACCCTGCACCTGACGCGACTTCACGCGCGCGAGGCTTTCCTCCAGCGCGCGCCGGGCAAACCCGAGCGCCGCCGCCGCGACCGTGGTGCGGAACACGTCCAACACCGACATCGCGATCTTGAAGCCCTGCCCCGGCTGCCCGATCATCGCGTCCGCCGACAAGCGGCAGCCATCGAAGCGCAGCCGCGCCAGGGGATGCGGCGCGATCGTCTGCAACCGTTCGGCCACGGTCAGGCCGGGCGTGTCGGCGGGCACGACGAAGGCCGACAGGCCCATGGCCCCCGGCGCCTCGCCCGTGCGGGCAAAGACGGTATAGACATCCGCGATCCCGCCGTTCGAGATCCAGGTCTTCTCGCCGTCCAAGACGTAGTGGTTGCCGTCCAGTGTTGCCGTCATGGTGGAATGGGCCACGTCCGATCCCGACTGCGGCTCGGTCAGGGCAAAGGCGGCGATGGCCTGCCCGGTCCGGGTCAGCGGCAGCCATGCGTCGCGCTGCGTCGTGGTGCCGAACAGCGACAGCGCACCGGTGCCAAGCCCCTGCATCGCGAAGGCGAAATCCGCCAGCCCGTCGTGCCGCGCCAGCGTTTCCCGCGCAAGGCACAGCGTCCGCACGTCCAGCGGGCGTTCATCCTGCGGATCGATCGCCGTGGGCATCAGCCATCCGCCGTCGCCCAGCGTCTTCACCAGCGACCGACAGGCCGCATCCGTATCCGCGTGATCGACGTCGGCCAGCGCGGGACCGGCCCAGTCGTCGAGGGACGTGGCCCAGTCGCGGTGCGCGGCATCGAGGAACGGCCAGTCAAGGAAGGAGCGGTCGGCCATCGTCAGTTCCCCTCGAACACCGGGCGGTCCTTGGCCACGAAGGCGTCGAAGGCCCGGGTGAAATCCGCGGTCTGCATGCAGATCGCCTGCGCCTGCGCCTCGGCCTCGATCGCCTGGTCCAGTCCCATCGCCCATTCCTGCAGCAGCATGGTCTTGGTCATCATGTGCGCGAAATTCGGCCCCGCCGCGATCTGCCGCGCCAGCGTCAGCGCCTCGCCGTCCAGCGCCTCTTGCGTGACGAGACGGTTGTAGAAGCCCCAGCGCTCGCCCTCCTCCGCCGACATGGACCGCCCGGTGTAAAGGAGTTCCGCCGCCCGCCCTTGTCCGATGATCCGCGGCAGCATGGCGCAGGCCCCCATGTCGCAGCCGGCCAGACCGACGCGGGTGAAGAGGAAGGCGGTCTTGGCCGCGGGCGTCGCGATCCGCAGGTCGGACGCCATGGCGATGATCGCGCCGGCGCCGACGCAGACCCCGTCCACCGCCGCGATAACAGGCTTGCCGCAGGACAGGATCGCCCTGACCAGATCGCCGGTCATCCGGGTGAAGGCCAGCAGGTCCTTCATCGACATCCTGGTCAGGGGCCCGATGATCTCGTGCACGTCGCCGCCAGAGCTGAAGTTGCCGCCGTTCGACCCGAAGATCACCACGCGCACGGCGTCGTCGTAGGCCAGATCGCGGAACCAGTCGCGCAGTTCGGCGTAGCTGTCGAAGGTCAGCGGGTTCTTGCGGTCGGGCCGGTCCAGCGCGACATGGGCGATCCCGTCCTGCACGCTGCAGCGGAAATGGGTGACATCGGTTCTCATCGGTCCTCCTCGCGATGGGCCATCGCATCAAATCGTGCGGCCAGATCGGTGGCCTCGTCGCCGTCGAAGTCGCCCAGCAGCTCGTCGATCCACAGCTCGTGCGCTGCGGCCTGACGGGCGAATTCCTCCTGACCCTTGCGGGTCAGCCGGACCAGCGTGGCCCGTCGGTCGCCGGGCACCTGCACCCGCACCACGATGCCGTCGTCGGCCAGACGGTCGACGATGCCCGTGACGTTGCCGTTCGACACCCGCAACACGCCGGACAGGGCCGACATCTTCAGCCCGGCATCAAAGCGCGACAGGGCTGCCATCACGTCGAAGCGCGGCAGGGTCGATCCGAACTCTTGCCGCAGGCGTTCGCGCAGCTCCGCCTCCACCCCCCGCGTGCTTTTCAGCAGGCGCAGCCAGAGGCGCAGGCGGGCCTTGGACTCCGCACTGGCACTGCGGGGCTGGCTGTTGGCACTCATGTCTCGCCCCCGGACAGGGACAGGGCGTGGCCGTTAACGGATCGGGCCGCGTCGGAACACAGCCACAGGGCCGCGCCTGCCACCTCGTCGGCCTGGATCAGGCGCTTCTGCGGATTGCCGGCGGTCAGATCCGCCACGGCCTCGGTCGCGGATTTGCCGGTCTTGGCCACAATGTTGGCGACCGATCGGTCCAGCATCGGCGTGTCGATGAAACCCGGGCATAGCGCGTTGACCGTGATCCCCGTCCTCGCCAGTTCCAGCGCCAAGGCCCGGGTCAGGCCGACGACGCCATGCTTGGCGGCGACGTAGCCTGCGACATAGGTGTAGCCCTTGAGCCCCGCGGTCGAGGCGACGGCGATCATCCGGCCCCAGCCCGCCGCCTTCATGTCGGCCAGGGCCGCCTGCCAGACGTTGAAGACGCCGGTGACGTTGACCGACAGCATGGCCTCGAAGTCATCTGCCGACATGCGGGCAAAGGGTCTGCTGTCCGCCGCCCCGGCATTGGCGATCACCGCCGCAATGGGCCCACGGGCAGTGCGGGCCGCGTCGAAGGCGGCCGCGACGGCGGCGGCATCGGTCACGTCGCAGACCTGATAGGGCAGACGCTGCCCTTTCAGCGCGGCCTCGGTGCGGCCCATGATCGTGACCTGCGCACCGGCCTCGGCAAACAGGCGCGCCGTTTCCGCCCCGACGCCGGATCCGCCGCCGGTGACGACGACATGCTTGCCCGCGACGCTCATGCCCGCGCGACCTCTGCTTCCTTGTCGGCCAGACGCCAGGCCTGATCCCGACCCGCGCGATAGGGTAGCGGCCAGTCTTCCTGCCGGTCGCCGAGGGCCGTCGCAGCATGCAGCAGCCAATAGGGATCGGACAGGTGCGGCCGGGCGAGGCAGACCAGATCGGCGCGGCCGGCCATCAGGATCGAATTGACGTGATCCGCCTCGAAGATGTTGCCCACGGCCATCGTGGGGATCCCCGTCTCGTTCCGGATTCGGTCGGAAAACGGCGTCTGGAACATGCGGCCATAGACCGGCTGCGCGTCGGTCGAGGTCTGCCCGGCCGAGACATCAACGATATCCGCTCCGGCCGCCGCGAACATCCGTGCGACGGCGACGGAATCTTCGAGGGTCAGGCCCCGGTCGGTCCAGTCGGTCGCCGAGATGCGGACCGACAGGGGTTGCGCGTCTCCCCAAGCCGCGCGCATCGCCGCGAAGACCTCCAGCGGATACCGCATCCGGTTTTCGAGAGGGCCGCCGTATTCATCCGTGCGGACGTTGGACAGCGGCGAGATGAAGGAGGAGATCAGATAGCCGTGCGCCGCGTGCAATTCGATCATGTCGAACCCGGCGCGGGCGGCCATCTGCGTGGCTGACACGAACTGTGCCGTGACGGTGTCCATATCCTCGCGCGTCATCTCCTTCGGGGTGGCGTTGGCGTCGGACCACGGCAGGGCCGAGGCCGAGATCAGGGGCCAGTTGTCAGCTGACAACGGCTGGTCCATCCCTTCCCACCCCAGCCGCGTCGATCCCTTTCGACCGGCGTGACCGATCTGGCAGCAGATCTTCGCCGTGGTCTCGGTGTGGACGAAATCGACGATGCGGGTCCAGGCGGCCTCGTGCGCCGGGTCGTAGAGGCCGGGACACCCGGGCGTGATGCGGCCCTCGGCCGAGACGCAGGTCATCTCGGTATAGACCAGACCCGCGCCGCCCTTGGCCCGTTCGCCGTAATGGATCAGGTGCCAGTCGGTCGGGCAGCCGTCGACGGCCTTGTACTGCGCCATGGGCGACACGACGACGCGGTTCTTCAGGGTCATGTCGCGCAGGGTGAAGGGGGCGAACATCGGCGCGCGTGCGGGACCGTCGGCCTGCACGCCGGCCTGCGCCTGGAACCAGCGTTCCGCGGCGGCCAGCCATGCGGGATCGCGGGCGCGCAGGTTTTCGTGGCTGATGCGCTGCGACCGGGTCAGTAAGGAGTAGTTGAGCTGGACCGGGTCAAGGTCGAGATAGCGCTCCACATCCTCGAACCACTCGACGGAATTGCGCGCGGCGGACTGCAGGCGCAGCACCTCGAGTTGGCGCTGATCCTCGTAGGCGCGGAAGGCCGTCGCCACGTCGGGCTGGGTCGACAGATTCTCTGCCAGCGCGATGGCGGATTCCAGGGCCAGCTTCGTTCCCGACCCGATCGAAAAATGCGCCGTCGCGGCGGCGTCGCCCAGCAGCACGACGTTCTTGTGGCTCCAGCGTTTGCACAGCACGCGCGGAAAGCGGATCCAGGCGGACCCGCGGATGTGGTTGGCGTTGGTCATCAGGGGATGACCGCCAAGGTGATCCTTGAAGACCTCCTGACAGATCGCGATGCTCTCCTGTTGGGACATCTCTCCAAAGCCGTAGGCGTCGAAGGTCGCCTGCGAACATTCCACGATGAAGGTCGCCGTGTCCGGGTCGAACTGGTAGGCATGCGCCCAGAGCCAGCCCTTGTCGGTCTCCTCGAAGATGAAGGTGAAGGCGTCGTCGAACTTCTGCCTGGTGCCGAGCCAGACGAACTGGCAGGCGCGCAGGTCGATGTCGGGCGCGAAGGCCCCCTCGAAGGCAGAGCGGGTGCGCGAATTCAGGCCGTCGCTGGCGACCACGACGTCGTAGTCGTCCATGTAATCCGTGGCCGGCCCGACTTCGGTCGAGAACCGCAGGTCGACGCCAAGGTCGCGGGCCCGGTCCTGCAGGATCATCAGCAGCCGCTTGCGCCCGATGCCGCAGAACCCGTGCCCCGTGGACACGACCTTCTGCCCCTTGTGCACCAGCGCGACGTCGTCCCAATAGGCGAAATGTTCGCGGATCGTCGCGGCGCTGACGACGTCGTTGCGGGACAGGTTGTCGAGGGTTTCGTCGGACAGCACTACGCCCCAGCCAAAGGTGTCGTCGGCGCGGTTGCGCTCGAACACCACGACGTCTGCATCTGGCTGACGCAGCTTCAGAGATATGGCAAAGTAGAGGCCGGCAGGTCCTCCGCCGAGGCAGGCAATGCGCATGAGCTCTTCCCTTTCGAGGCACTCGAGTCGTCACCCCATACAAACGCTAGGCGCCGTCGGAATTTACTTCAAGCAAAAATGTTTTGAGCTTGAAATACTTTTTCCATCTGCCTAGCGTCAGGTCAACCGGGATGATCCGACCGCCGCCTTGACCACGCAATCAGGGGCATGACGGGGCGGCAGGCGGGACCGGACCGGTGAAAAAAGGTGCTCTTGACCACGCGGTATCGCGTTGAAGATGAGGGGAAATCCGAATGACGACCTTTGCGGTCAACGACTGGGACGACGCCTATGAAAACGGGCGCAACATTCCGAACGGATCCGACTGGCCCGGAGTCTGGGTCGCCCCGGCGCAGGCCTTCCGCGACCGCGGGTCCAACCGCCTCGATATCGCCTACGGCCAGACCGAACGGTCGAAATACGATCTGTTCCTGCCGGAGGGGACGCCGAAGGGCCTCCTTGTCTTCGTTCACGGCGGCTACTGGGTCGCGCTGGACAAATCCTATTGGTCGCATCTGGCGGAGGGGGCTGTCGCGAAAGGCTGGGCCGTGGCGATCCCGTCCTACGATCTGTGCCCCACAGTCAGCATCGCAGAAATTACCGTGCAGGTCGGCGGCGCCATCGACCACGCCGCGGCGGCCGTCTCAGGCCCCGTGGTGCTGGCCGGACATTCTGCCGGCGGTCATCTGGTGACGGCGATGATGTGCGAGGATTCGCCGCTGTCGCCCGACACCCTCAGCCGCCTGCGGCATGTGGTGTCACTTTCCGGTCTGCACGACCTGCGCCCGCTGCTGGCCACGACACGCAACGAAATGCTGCGACTCGACATGGCCTCGGCCACGGCGGGCAGCCCTGCGCTGAAACGGCCCCTGCCGGGCGTCCGCTTGACGACGTGGGTCGGCGGCGGAGAACGGCAGGAGTTTCTGCGCCAGACCGCACTGCTGGCGAACATCTGGCACGGTCTGGGCTGCGCGACACAAGCCGTGGTCGAACCCGACCGTCACCATTTCAACGTGATCGACGGGCTGGCCCATGGATCGTCGCCCTTGACGCGGACGGCGCTCCACGATCCTGATGAAGTTTGAGGCAATCGCCGAGACCGGATTCCGGACGAGCGGGACCACGAAACGACTCACTTGACCGGAAAGATACTTCAAGCCTTAAATATCGAGACACAAAATATTCGCACCCGAAAAAGCTGATCCATCAAACCGGGCAGCGGGGCGTTCCAACACAGGGAGTATTCACATGAAGACCACGACAAGCCTGCTGGCGTCGACATTTGCGGCCTTGACGGCGGCCCTGCCCGCCACGGCGCAGGATCTGCCGGGCGCCGATGACGGCGTCCTCAAGATCGGGCTGATCTATACCCTGTCCGGTCCTGCTGCGGCGCTTGGCACGCAGGCCCGGGACGGCTTCATGCTCGCAGTCGACAAGATCGGCGATCTGGGCGGTATGAAGACCGAGGTCATCATCATCGACGACGAACAGCGCCCGGATCTGGCGGCCGACAAGGCGCGGGAACTGGTGGCGCGGGATCAAGTCGATTTCGTCGTCGGTCCGATCTTCTCCAACATTCTCGGTGCAATCCACAAGCCGGTGACGGAAACCGGGACGATCCTGATTTCCACCAATGCCGGCACTTCGAACTATGCGGGGGCGGAGTGCAACGAGAACTTCTTTGCCACCTCTTACCAGAACGACCAGAACCACGAGGTGATGGGCGCCTACGCGCAGAAGCAGGGTTACACCAACGTCTTCCTGATGGCGCCGAACTACCAGGCCGGGAAGGACAGCCTGAACGGCTTCAAACATTCCTACACTGGCGGCGTCGCGGGCGAGGTCTTTACCGAGCTGGGGCAACTGGATTTCTCTGCCGAACTGTCGCAGATCGCGGCGTTCCAGCCCGATGCCCTGTTCACCTTCATGCCGGGCGGCATGGGCGTGAATCTGGTCAAGCAGTACAGCCAGGCGGGCCTGACGACGATTCCGTTCCTGTCGGCCTTCACCGTGGACGAGACGACCCTGCCCGCGACCCAGGATGCAGCCCTTGGCCTGATGGGCGGCGCGAACTGGGCGCCCGACATGGACAATGCGGCGAACAAGGCCTTCGTGGACGGCTACCTTGCCGCCTATGACGCCGTGCCGGGCACCTACGCGATGCAGGCCTACGATGCAGCCCAGCTGATCGATTCGGCAGTGCGCGCGACGGGCGGCGACCTGACCGACCGGGATGCGCTGCGCGCCGCGCTGCACGAGGCGGCCTTCGACAGCCCGCGTGGCGACTTCTCTTTCGGAAACAACAACTTCCCGATCCAGGACTTCTATCTCGTAAAGGCCGAAAAACGCGAGGACGGCAAGTATCAGACCGCGATCGTCGAGAAGATCTTCGACGACTACAAGGACAACTACGCCGATCAGTGCCCGATGTAAGACAGACCGCTCGGGCCGGAGAGACGCATGACGAACCTGTTCATTCTGCAACTTCTGAACGGCGCACAACTGGGGGTGCTTCTGTTCCTCATCGCGGCCGGTCTGACGCTGGTGTTCGGAATCATGGATGTGATCAATCTGGCCCATGGCGTGCTTTACATGATCGGGGCCTACCTGATCGCGACCTTTGCCGGTTTGACGGGCAGTTTCTGGCTTGGGCTGCTGCTGATGTTTCCAGCAGCCCTTGCCGTCGGCTTGGTGATCGAGCGGCTGGTGATCCGGCCACTCTATGCTCGGTCGCACCTTGATCAGGTGCTCGCGACCTTTGGTCTGGTGATGATCGTGAACGAGGGAGTCAAGATCATCTGGGGCCCCTCCCCGCTGTCCGTCCCGATGCCTGACTTGCTGAGCGGTTCGATCGCCCTGATCGGACCGCTGCAATATCCGGTTTATCGCCTTGCAATCATCGCCGCCGGGTTGGCGGTGGCGGCGGGGCTTTACGTCGTCATCAACCATACCCGCATCGGCATGTTGCTGCGCGCAGGCGCCACCAACCGTGACATGGTTTCGGTACTCGGGGTCAACATCCGCAGGCTCTACTCGCTGGTCTTCGCCCTCGGGGCGGTGCTGGCCTGTTTCGCGGGGGCCATCGTGGCGCCGATCCTGTCGGTGGATACGGGGATGGGGGAAAGCGTGCTGATCCTGACCTTCGTTGTCGTGGTGATCGGCGGGATCGGGTCGATCCGGGGCGCATTCCTTGGGGCGCTGCTGGTCGCCATCGTCGACACGCTGGGCAAGACCTTTGGTCCCATCCTGCTGCGTTTCGTCATGGAACCGGCTGCGGCCGGGCAGACCGGCCGGATGCTGGCGCCGATGCTGATCTACATCCTGATGGCCGCGATCCTCTTCGCCCGCCCGCAAGGGCTCTTCGGGCCAAAGCCGTCATGATCGGCACCGCCACGCCGGCCCCCGCGCGCCTGTCCGCCCGGCTTTGGCTCGCCCTGCTGATCTTTGCATGCTTTGCCGCCCTGCCGGTTATTGCTGCCGTGACGGACGATCCGTTCCTGCTGCTGATCGGCACCCGCATCCTGGCCTATGCCATCGCCGCGATGGCGCTGGACCTGATCCTTGGCTACGGGGCGATGGTCAGCTTCGGCCATGCGGCCTATCTGGGTTTCGGGGCCTATGCGGTCGCGATCCTGAACAGCGTCGGCGTAACGGATCTGGTGCTGCACATCGCGTTTGCCGTAACGATCTCTGCCGTCTTTGCGGCGATCACCGGGGCGATCTCGCTGCGGACCCGGGGCGTCTATTTCATCATGATCACGCTGGCCTTCGGGCAGATGGCCTATTTCTTCTTCGTCTCGCTGTCCGCCTTCGGCGGCGACGACGGCACCCCGCTTCCGGCCCGGTCCACCCTGTTCGGATCGCAGGCCTTGGAAGATGACCGCACGCTGTTCTACGTGGCCCTCGGCTTGTTGATCGCCCTCTTCACTCTTGCCACCCGGATCGTCGGGTCGCGCTTCGGGCGCGTCCTGATCGGCACCCGCGAAAACCCCGTCCGGATGGAGGCGATCGGCCTCGCCCCCTTTCGCTATCAGCTGACGGCCTTCGTGATTTCGGGCTGCATGACCTCCATCGCGGGCGTGATCCTCGCCAACCAGGCAGAGTTCGTGTCGCCTGCCTTCATGAACTGGCACCGATCGGGCGAGTTGATCGTCATGGTGGTGCTGGGCGGCGTCGGCAACCTGACCGGAGCCATCGGCGGCGCGGTCGTGGCCCTGCTGCTGGAGGATTGGCTGGCCGTGCTGACAGAGCACTGGCGGTTGCTGTTCGGCGTCTTCCTGATCGTCATGGTTCTGTATTCGCCGCACGGGATCACCGGCGCGCTGGACCGGATCGCACGGGGGCGCCGATGAGTCTGTTGTCCGTCCGCAACCTGTGCAAGACCTACGGCGCCCTTGAGGTGACGAAGGATGTCTCCTTTGATGTCGCCCCCGGGGAGTTGCACGCAATCATCGGCCCCAACGGCGCCGGCAAGACCACGCTCATCGGGCAACTGTCGGGACAGATCGCGCCGGCTTCCGGCGCAGTCCTGCTCGACGGGCGGGACGTGACGGGGCGCAGCATGGCCGAGAGGGTGCGCCTCGGCCTTGCCCGGTCGTTCCAGATCACCTCGATCCTGCCGCGGTTTACGGTGCTGGAGAATGTGGCCGTGGCCGTGCAGGCGCGATCGGGTTCCTCGTTCCGCTTCTTCGCACCGGTGGCAGCAGAGGCAGCGCTGAACGACGACGCCTACGAAGTGCTTGCCAAGGCCGGTCTGAACCACCGCGCCGACGTCCGCGCCTCTGCCCTGTCCCACGGCGAGCACCGCCAGCTTGAGCTTGCAATCGCGCTGGCGACGCAGCCACGCGTGCTGCTACTGGACGAACCTCTGGCCGGCATCGGCGGGCAGGAAGCCGGGGCCTTTGTTCAGCGCCTTGCTGCCCTGAAGGGTCGGTTTGCCACGGTTCTCATCGAGCATGATATGGACGCAGTCTTTGCCCTAGCCGACCGCATATCGGTGCTGGTCTACGGAGAGATCATCGCGACGGGCACCCCCGATGAGATCCGCAACGACGCGAAGGTGCGCGCAGCCTATCTGGGCGACGAGGAGGCTGCTTGATGCTGGATGTCACCGGTCTCACCGCTGCCTATGGCGAAAGCCGCATTCTCTTCGGCATTGATCTGCACGTAGCGCAGGGTGAAGTCGTGACGCTTCTGGGGCGTAACGGCATGGGCAAGACGACGACGATCAAGTCGATCTTTGGTCTGCTACGCCCGACGGGCGGTAATATCTGCATAAACGGCCGAGACCTGACGGGCGCCGCGCCGCATCTGGTCGCAGGCGCGGGTCTGGGACTGGTGCCCGAAGGGCGGCAGATATTCCCGACATTGACCGTGCAAGAAAACCTGCAAGCCACGGCAACGAAGGGGAAATGGACGCTGGACCGCATCTATGACCTATTTCCACGGCTGTCTGAACGGCGACGCAACATGGGCAACCAGTTGAGTGGCGGCGAACAACAGATGCTGGCGATCGGCCGGGCCCTGATGACGAACCCGCGGCTCGTCGTGCTGGACGAGGCAACCGAGGGGCTTGCACCGTTGATCCGCGCCGACATCTGGGCCTGCCTTGCCCGGCTGAAAGCCGAAGGCGAGGCGATCCTTGTGATCGACAAGAATGTCGATGCCCTGACGAAATTCGCGGATCGTCACGTCGTGATCGAGAAGGGTCGCGTCGTCTGGCACGGCACCACCGCCGAGATCCTGTCGACCCCCGAGGTCAAGGACCGGTTTTTGCATGTGTAACCTGACGAAAGGACCAATCTGATGACGATGATCCCCGGTGTGACTAGGTCAGGCTCCGGCATGGATGATATCAGCTGGAACATCCTCGGGCAGACCTATGTCCCCAAGTCCCATTCCAAGGGGTCGATGTCTTGGCACGCGACGCTGCCGAAGGGGACCTTCGTGCCGCCCCATATCCACCCCACGCAGGACGAATTCATCTATGTCCTAGACGGTCGCTTCGACGTGCTGCTGAACGGGGTAGAGGCCTATGCCGAGCCGGGCGACCTGATCCGCCTGCCGATGGGCATCCCGCACGGCATTTTCAATAAAACGCCAGGTACGATCAAGTGCCTGTTCTGGGTGGCTCCCTCGCGGCGCCTGTACGATCTGTTCTGGGCGCTGCACAACCTTGGCCCTCAGGCCAATCCGGCGGATGTCGTGGCGGTGTCCGCTCAACACGAGGTCGACTTCCTCCCTCCTTCCGGGGATGCCTAGATGAAGGTCCTGATCGCCGGGGCGGGGATCGGCGGGCTGGTCACGGCGCTGATGCTGCATCAGCGCGGCATTCCGGTGCAGCTGTTCGAGGCCGCGCGCGAGGTGCGCGAGGTCGGCGTCGGTATCAACGTCCTGCCCCACGCGATCAGGGAACTCGATGCGCTCGGCCTGCTGCCGGCCCTCGACCGGACCGGCGTGCGCACCCGCCACCTGTCCTATCTGACCAGAGCAGGGCAAGAAGTCTGGTCAGAGCTGCGCGGCCTGCATGCAGGTCACGACGTACCGCAATTCTCAATCCACCGGGGCCGCCTGCAAAAACTGATTTTCGATGCCGTGACCGAACGGCTTGGCGTGGACGCAGTGCTGACGGGGCGGCGGCTGGCCGGGTTTGTGCAGGATGAGGGCGGCGTGACGGCACATTTCACGGATTCCATCGCCGGAAGCACCGGGCTGACCGCGCGGGGTGACGTGCTGATTTGCGCAGACGGCATCCATTCACAGGGGCGCAAGACATTTTACCCCGACGAGGGTGCTCCCAGCTGGCAGGGAGTTGCGATGTGGCGTGGGGCCGCGGATTGGCCGATCTGGCAGGATGGCGAGAGCATGGCGATCGGTGGCGGACTGGGCGGCAAGTTCGTCCTCTACCCGATTGCCCCGCCGCATAATGGGATGCAGCTGACTAACTGGGTCGTCAACGTGCGGATCAAGGACCCGGCCCTCTCCTCTCCAATGCCGGACACGTGGTCGCGGCAGGTATCACTTGCGACCGTGTTGCCCCATGCCAAGCGCTTTCATGTGACGGGTATGGACATCGAAGGGTTGGTCCGCGCCACGCCCGTCATCTACGAATACCCGATGGCGGACCGCGACCCACTGCCCCGCTGGACCTTTGGCCGGGTAACGCTGCTGGGCGACGCGGCCCATCCGATGTATCCGGTGGGATCGAACGGCGCATCGCAGGCCATTCTCGATGCCCGCTGCGTTGCCGATGCTTTGGCAACGGCAGAGCACCCACGCGCGGCACTCTGGTCCTACGAGAAGGATCGCCTGCCCAAAACCGCCGCGGTCGTGGAAACCAACCGCATCGGCGGGCCCGAGCGTGTGATCGATGTGGTCGAACGGCTAGCGCCCGCGGGGTTCGCCGACATCGACCGCGTTTTGAGCTATGAGGACCGGAAGTCCATCGTTGCAGGCTATGCCAGCATGGCCGGCTACGCCAAGGTTGCGGTCCCGCGGACCACCGCTTGATGGCACGACCTTAAATCCCGCCCCGCGTCGAAGACTGAACCGACGGCGGCCCTTTTTCAGGTTTCCGGCAGATAGAGGTAATAAGGATCGAAATCCGCGATCCTGTTCAGAGCTGCGCGATCCTGCACCACCAGACGTCCCTTGGCATAGGTGCAGCAGTTCGCCTCTCGCAAGCTGCGCAGTACGCGATTGACGTGCACCCCGCTCAATCCGCAGGCATCGCCGATATGTGGCTGGGTCAGGTTGAGCAGGTAGGTGTCGCCGGTAGTGCCGTGCCCTTCGTCCAGACGTGTCACGAGTTCAGCGAAAAGATTGGCAACGCGCTGCAGGGCCCGCATGGTGCCGTTACGCAGCGCCCAGTGCCGGTGAATAGCCGCGTCCACAAGGGTCAAAGACCAAAGCTGCCGCGAAAGTTCCGGATGACTGCCAAGGACCGCCTTCAGCCGTGTGTGGGACACCGCGGCCATTCGCACATCGGTGATGGCGACGATGTCATGGTCGAGTACCTTCAACGGATAGGCATGCAAGTCGACGAAGTCCCCGGGCACCTGCAGGGCAACGAGATGATGACGTCCGCTGTGATTGCGGCCAGTCCTGATTCTTCGTCCGACGATGCCGTCCAGCAGCAACAGGCTCTGCGACAACGGCTGACCCCGCTCGCTGACGGTCTCGCCCGCCGCACAATGGCGCAAGGTCGAGAATTCCGGCTCGATCCGTGTCCAGTGTGCATGCGTCAAGTGACGCAACATGCCGATCTGCGCCAGTGGCGCGGTCTTTTCAGGCATGGATATATGTACGTACAGGCGGGGCCAGTGCCAATTCGATGGGGGGAAACGTCACCGTTGGGGTGTCGATGCGGGCGGCCCCCGCGATTGCCGCGGCATAGCTGGCTTCGTAATTCTCGATCATGCGGGCAATGGTATAGCTTTCCGCGACCCTCTGATAGGGCACGGCGGGATCGATCCGCATCGCACGCCGCAGGGCCGTCGCAAGGTCGGGCAACCGATCCGGCGCGGCATAGATGCCGGCGGCGCCGATAACCTCTCGCGCGGCACCATTGGCAATGGCCGCGACAGGCAGTCCGGTTGCCATCGCCTCGATCGCCGCCAGTCCAAAGGGCTCCTCCCAACAGGGGGTGAACAGCAACACAGAGGCGCGACCGTAGGCTGCGGCAAGTTCTTGGCCCTGAAGGTGACCGCCATAGCGGATGCTATCGCCCAGAAAGGGCGCGATGGTGCGGTCGAAATAACCCGCATTTTCTATCGTGCCATAGATCGTAAGGGGAATGCCTGCCATGCGGGCCGCCTGCACAGCAAGGTGAGTGCCTTTGGTTTCAGTAATCCGTCCCGCCCATATGGCAGACCCGTCACCGCCCGGGGCATAGGGCCATTGCGCCATATCGATCCCGTTGTAGGCGACCGTCGCCTCCGGCGGTTGCCCGTCCGGCCACCAGACACGCAGTTGTCGATGGGACGTGACGGTAAACCGCGACCAAGGTGCCGCACTTTCGTGAACCGCTCGCCGCAATGCGTCGAAAGGCGGAATGTGCAGTGACGTGACCATCGGCAGTCGATGCACCCGGGCCAGCCGCGGCGGATAGCGGTGAAGCGAGTTGTTGTGGATTACATCGAAGTCACCCTCCACCAGAGCGCGGGCGGCGCGGGCGAAGCCTGCATCCACATGGGCGTTCAACGTCTCCGTGCCGTGATAGTCGTGCCAAGGATAACGTCGGTCGTAATGCTCTGGCAGGATGGGATAAAGTTTAACCCCGTCGGGCAGGCCTACTGCACTGTCTCCGCTTGCGAACAGCGTGACGTCGTGACCGGCGCGGGCCAATGCCGCAACGAGATGCCATGAATGCGCCTCCATCCCGCCCATGAAAGGGGGCGCGATGGGGTGCCGCACGTGTGATACGACCGCGATCCGCATCACTCGGCCGCGACGCCGGTGGCACCATGCACCGGGGACAGAAGATCCTCCTGTTCACGGTGCATGGTTTCTAGTCGCTCTACCATCGAAGCGTCCGACGGCGCCAATCCTGCCTTGGCGCGCTGTCGATCCTCGAGGATACGTATGACTCGCCCCGTGGCCGCATAGGGCATGTCCTCGGCCTGACGGCACAGGGCAAAATCGGCATCGTCAGGTTCGCGCAGAATGCGCAGGCCGGTGCGGCAATTTTCGATCAGGCCCATCATGCGGAAGGCGTGCAGCCAATGTTCCATCGTGCGATGCCCCCATTTCGAGGCGAAGAGCTCGCTGTTACGAATCACCGAGGCGACATGGTGGATCGGCGGCATGCAATGGTCGTGATACTGGTGGAACACCTTCGCGCCGCGCATCCACCAGATCGGCATCCCGATCTCTGATATGGTACGGCCGAAATCAGTATCCTCGCCCCCGTAGCCTTCGAACCGCGGATCGAAACCGCCGACCCGGTCCCAGCTGGCGCGCGACATCGCAAAGTTGAGCGACCAGAAGCAGCGATAATCGTGGCAGGCCCGGCGGGCCTCTTCCGGCGGGCCCTGCCGGTCGGAGTGGCGGACGGCGACCTGATGAAAGCGGTCGTAATCCCACCCTTCGGTGGCGGCGCCTGCGGGCAGGTACATGACTTCGCCCATGAACAGCCCGTCCGCCTCAGCCATCTGTGCGGTGTAGTCCGCGACCAAACGAGGCGCCGGGATACAGTCGACGTCCAGAAAGATCAGAACTTCGCCAGCGGCATCTTCAGCTACGCGGTTGCGGGCCCGTGCCAGCGGCAGGGCCGTGCCGTCGATCATCACCTGCCGGATGGGAAAGGACGTTTCCGGCAGGTTGCTATAAGGTTCGTCCTGCATGACCCCAATGATCAATTCCTGTGGCTGACGGGTCTGCCGAGTCAGGCCCAGAACGACGTTGTGCAGATGTGTCGCGCGCCCCCGCGCCAGCGTCAGAACGGAAACGGGTGCATCGATGGCAGGCAGATGGGCATTCATGATCGTGCTCCTATGTGTCGGCCCGCGCGGTGACGCGGCCCGTGGTCAGGGGGGTGAGGGTGGCATCGGGCCAAAGGCGTGCAATCAGCGCCTCAAGCCAGTCGGCGGTACGGGCAGCGGAATCCGGCGTCACGCAGGCCCGCTGACGATCCGGATCGTGGCCCGTATGCGCCGCTTCGATTGCGGCACGCCATTGCTGGACAGAGGACGGCAGACCCGGCACCGCATGGGCGACGCCTTCGCGGTGCAAGACACGGGCCTTCTCGACCTGCTCGTCGAAATACCGCCATTCCGGCACCGCGACCCAAGGTTTGCCGGCTGCCAGAACCTGCTGGCATGTCGTGTTGCCGGTAGAGGCGACGATGCAATCCGCAGCCGCGATGTAATCGGCGATGTTGTTGACCCAGCCATCGTGACGCAGGTTCGCCGGCTCTGTCGCATGCCAGTCCCGGGCGATCGTGCCCACTGTCAGCCAGAGGCTACCGGGCAAGGCACGTGCGCCGACAGCAATGGGGGCAGAGGGGAAACCCGTGCCACCACCGCCCGACAGCACCAACACGACATTCCGGTCATCGGCGATACCGAGCCGGCGCCGTGCAACCTGTGGATCGGGAAGGTTCAGATCGGCGCCCAAGCCGCCGGCGAAGCAGGTCTTTTCCCGCATCGCGTTGTTCCAGTCGTCCTGCGCAAGGCATGCAGCCCCCGGCACCAGCAATCCCGCGGCACCGTCATAGGCCGCGCGGTGGCCCGGGTCGTCGCGCCGCCCGTGCTGCAGCACCTTCACATGCGGCACGGAACAGATGCGCGCCAGTTGCGCGACCTCGGCCGAGACATCGCAAATCATCAGGGCCGGGTTCGCAGTCATGAACCACTGCGCCATAATACCCATGGCCGCGCGGATGCCGGGCCAGCCGAGCGGGGCACAATGCAGCGTGTCCGGCTGCGATGTGAAATCGCTGGCGACCTCCTCGCCCGTGGGTTCGAATAGCGACGGGATCACCACGATCTCCACTCCGGCCCGCAGCGGCGGAAAAATGTCGTCCCGGGCGCAGAAGATCGTGACCGGCCGATGCGCCGGCAGGGCATTGACGATGGCGGCGCATCGCTCTGCGTGGCCCCTCCCCTGATGGTGGACGAAATAGCCGATGGGGGCAGCGGGATCGAAGGCGCGAAGAGGAGCGTTCATGACGCGATCCGCAGGCTGGACACCGCGAAGGGCCGGTAAGGTAAGGATGGTTTGTCGCTTCCCGCCAGACCGAAAGCCGTCAGCCCTTCCAGAACACCTGCAGCGTAAGACGCACGGGCGTGATAAAGATGCGGCAGACCCTGCAGATCCGCGATTTCCGGCAGAGCGTTGCCGACGACGATGCCGCGGCCGCAGGACGTCAGCATGTCCACATCGTTACCGCTGTCGCCAGCGGCGATCACATCCGCCGCCGTCATGGCATAGCAGCGTGCAAGGTACGTCAGCGCCTTTCCCTTGCCGCCTTGCACCGGCAAAATATCGATCAGCCGACCGTGTGACGCGATGACCTTGGCCGCCAATCCTGCGGCGCGCAACACTTGGCGAAGACGGTCCGCCTCTGCAGAGTCACCGAGGCAGCCGAATTTCCAGCGCCGCTGCTCGATATCCGCTTGCCAGGCGATGCCGGCCGCTTCGACACAGGCGGCGATGTCTGCGGATTTCCAGTCACTGTCGAGCAGCTTGGCGTAGTCGGCATCGAGCACCCAACGACCCGCGTCGTCCCGACGGTGAATTTCCGTCCCAACAGCCGTGACGAAGACGTCGGGCAGCGGCAGGGACCAGTCCTGTAAGATCCGCCGTGCCTCGACGATCGAACGGCCTGTCGCCACGACAAAAAGCCCCCGGCGGTCGGCGTGCCACTCCGCCAGCGCCGCCGCCGCCCGGGCACAACCGGTCAGGGTATGATCGATGTCACTGCCAAGGATGTAGGCCGGTCGCGGATTGATCCATGGGGGTGCAATCAGGTCCGCGCAGATCGCTGTGACGTGATCTGCCCATACGGTCCAGTCAAACATGCCGACGTTGCGCAGCGCCGCCTGTGCGTGGCAATCCCATGCAGCGGGGTCGGACAGGAGTCCCGTCAACCCTGCCACGATGGCCGCTTCGTCCGTCGGGTCGAGCGTAATGCCGTGGCCGGTCTGCGCCAGAATATCCAGCGGCCCGCCCCGGTCGCCGGCCACGACCGGCAGACCGTGGCTTGCCGCCTCCAACAGGGTCAGCCCGAAGGGTTCATGAAACGCAAGGTTGACGAAGACACCGCGTGTATCACGCGCCTTCGCATAGATCGCGACGACATCGGCAGGCGTGTGACGTGCCGGTAGCGCAACCTTTCCCCGCAGATCGGCGCCCGCAAGAATGTCATTCAGTTCGGCCCAGACAGCTGCGGTTTCAGCACTCTCTTGCACATCCGCACCGTGTTGACCGGCCAGGATCACCAGATTGGCACGATCCTGCAGTGCCGCGCTCTCCGCATAGGTTCTTGCCAACTGCTGCAGGTTCTTGCGCGCGACGGGTCGAGCGATCGCCAGGATCATCGGCAATTCTGGCGTGGCAAGGCTGTCTTGGACCAAGGTGCTGGCTACGGCTTCCGTCGTTTTCCCCGCCCCAGTCAGGTCCACACCGGGCCAGACCCGGTAGACCTTGCCATCGACCTGCAGGCCATAGGCGGAAATCTGACGCTCCGCCTCGTCCCGCGACGAGACCACGATTGCATCCGCCGCGTGCAAGGCGGCCTTCTCCTGCGCAATCCGTGCTGTCAGAAGCGGACCGGCCACGCCCTTGAGATGGGTTAGCTTGTCGATACCGAGAGAATGGGGCGTGTAGATGAAAGGAATATCGAAACGATCCTTCGCCGCCTGTGCCAGCAAGGCGGCATCGGCAAAGTGCGCGTGGATTACGTCCGGGCGTTCGTCCAGATCTTCCAGCATGGTCAGGAAGGCATCGATGAGAGCCGGCAGTTCGGCGGCAAGGGCCTCCTTGGCGAGGTATGCACCGTTTGCCGTCCTCAGCCTGCGAATGACAAGCCCCGGTTCCACGGGCTGGTAAATCCTCGCATGGTCTTCGCCGAGCGAGGGATCATTGAAGGCTCTTGTCACAACGGTCACAGATGTCACATGACTGCATTGAGCCTGAGCCGTCGCAGCGCCCAGGACATAGGCAATGTGGCCGCCGGTATCCTCGGTCAGGCCATAATTGACTCGTGGGGCCGTCAGGCAACCCCCCAGTGCGAGATGGAAAATGTGCATATGGTATCCTCTGATGTCCGATAACGTCCCCCCCTCCCCCCGGTTCCGAGGGCGGCCCTCGCGCAACTGGGCCGCCACGATTGAGGCGTCAAATTTCTCGTGGAGTCCGAAAAGGTTGCATCTGGCAGCTGACATCTGTCGTTAATAATTGTTAAGACGAGGAGGGCGGATCGATGCCTTACGGGCGGGATTATCGCTATGTTTTTGTTGCAGGTTTGCATCGGTCAGGGACCAGCCTGACGGCACGGCTGATTGCCGATCTGCCCGGCGTCGGTGCCATCACCGGCGCACCGGTCCCAGAGAGCGAGGGCGCCTATCTGCAGGGCGCTATCCCGCACCACGCCCGCACAGGCATCCCGATGCATTTCGCGACCGACCCTCAGCAGCACATGACAGAGGGGCACACCCTGGACCGTCTGGAAACACGCCAGCGGATAGAGGCAGACTGGGACCCTTGGTATCCGCCGGACTGCCGCTGGCGGGTCGAGAAATCGCCGGTCAACCTGACGCGCATGCGTCTTTTGCAACAGCTCTTTCCGATGGCGCATTTCGTTGTTGTCATTCGACATCCAGAGGTTGTCGCTGCGGCTGTTGCGAAATGGGTGGATGCCCCTGCCCCGGCCCTGATCGACCATTGGCTGGACGCGCATGACCGCGTCAGAAATGACCTGACATATCTGCACGCCGCGGCCGTCGTACGTTACGAGGATCTCGTGCGGCACCCGTCCCGGATCACCGCAGGCCTGGCCGCCTTTCTTGACATCGCAACACCCACATTCGAGAGCGAGATCATCCGCGACGGCAATGCAGACTACCCCGATGCGTTGAAGATGTCGTCAACTCAGGCTGATCGTGCCGCCGTTTGGGGCTACGGTCCACGGCAGGAAGCAATTTCTACGTGGCAGACGCCGGTCCGTCACCCCCTTCGCAGCATTCGAGAGACGGCCTACAATGCCTTTGGGGGTCTGAAGGAGACCAGATAATTAGGCTCAAAACTGCGCCATTAATCGGAGGGTCGGCCGTTGTGGCGCATATGACGGACCTGTTCACCGAAATCGCAACGTGTCGAACGATAGGTCAGATGTCACAAGACTGAGGCAGATGTCGCGTCCAATGGCGAAAAAATGGCGCGGTGATCTGTCGTCGGGCGACTGTCAGGGAACGAATACCGTCCCACATCATTGAGATGGGGTAAGTGAACGGCGTGAAAGGCATCGGATCATGGTAGAAAATCCGCGACAGTCTCGTGACTCCCTTCAGCAGCTTGCAGCCTCTCGGATGGTGATCGAGGCCGTAACACCCGAAGTCAATGCAGGCAGGTTCGCGGCGAAGGCGGTCGCCGGTTGGCCGCTGACGGTTTCTGCCGACGTTTTCGGTGACGGGCACGAAGTCTTCGCGGCGGCCGTGCTCTCGCGGGCGGAAGGTGAGGCAGACTGGACTGAAACGCGGATGCAGGCCCTGAAGAACGATCGCTGGCAGGCCGCGGTGACGTTTGAAACGCCGGGTCCGCATATCTTCACGATCCGTGCCTGGCGCGACGTCTGGGGCACTTGGCGCCGTGACGCCGTCAAGAAGATGGCCGCCGGGCAAGATATCTCGGTCGAGATCGAGGAAGCGCGCCTGATGATCGCGGCCACGCCGGCGAAGGGTGCGGACGCGAAGGAGTTGAAGGCCTTGGCGAAGGCCATGAAGGGAAAGACCGCCGTAGATATCGCGATGTCGGACGACACCGATGCCCTGATGCGTCGTGCGGGTCCCCGTGCCAATGCCTGCACCTATGACCGCGAGATTCCGGTCTGGGTCGACCGCGAGGCCGCGGCGTTCAGCGCATGGTACGAACTCTTTCCCCGCTCTACCGGTGCAGAGGGTGAGCATGGGACATTTCGGACGACGATCGAGCGCTTGCCTTATGTGAAGGATCTGGGCTTCGACGTGCTCTATTTTCCGCCGATCCATCCAATCGGTACGACGAACCGCAAGGGCAAGAACAACAGCCTGACTGCCGGGCCCGACGATGTCGGCTCACCCTATGCCATCGGATCGCCGGAGGGTGGCAACTCTGCCGTTCATCCCGCACTCGGCACACTGGATGATTTCGATACGCTGATCGACGCCGCGGCGAACCATGGGTTGGAAATTGCGATGGACATCGCGCTGAATGCCTCGCCCGACCATCCTTGGATTGCAGAGCATCCCGATTGGTTCGAGCGCCGCCCGGACGGAACGATCAAGTACGCCGAGAACCCTCCGAAAAAGTACGAGGACATCGTCAATTTTCGCTATTACATGGACGACGGCCAGCCGAACGCGCCCTTCTGGCAGGCAATCCGCGACATGTTCCTGTTCTGGGCTGACCACGGCGTGCTTTGCTTCCGCGTCGACAACCCGCACACGAAACCCTTTCCGTTCTGGGAATGGATCATCGCAGAAGTTCACGCCCAACATCCCGGCGCGATCTTCCTGTCAGAGGCCTTCACGCGTCCCAAGGTGATGAAGCGGCTGGCGAAGGTCGGCTTCAACCAGTCCTACAGCTACTACACGTGGCGGAACGACAAAGCAGAGCTGACCGAATACCTGACAGAGCTGACGACTGAGGAGTGCCGCCATTACATGCGGCCCAACTTCTTCGTCAATACGCCCGACATCAACCCTGTCTTCCTGCAGACCTCCGGTCGGCCGGGTTTCCGCACGCGTGCCATTCTGGCAGCCAGTCTGGCGGGCAACTGGGGGCTCTATTCCGGTTTCGAGCTTTGCGAAGCGGCCCCCTTGCCGGGCCGCGAGGAATACCTCGACAGCGAGAAGTACGAGTTGCGTCACCGCGATTACGACGCGCCCGGCCACATCAAGGACGACGTGCGCCTGATCAACCGCATCCGCCGGGAACAGCCCGCGATGCGCGACTTCACCAATCTTAAGTTCGAGGTTGCCCACGATGACCGCGTGCTGTCCTACGCGCGTCACGATGCCGAAACAGGCAATTTCATATTCTTCCACGTCCTGATTGATCCCTTCGCTCCCGCGGAATTCACCTTCGAGATTCCGCTGTGGAAGTTCGGGCTGGACGATCATGCCTCGATCGAGGTGGAGGATCTGATTAACGGCAACCGCTTTACCTGGCACGGCAAGTATCAGACCCTGCACCTCGACCCTGAATCCCGACCCTACGCAATTTGGCGCCTGATCGCGCCGGGAGAGCCCCGCTGATGAATATCAAGACCGACGTGACCGCGACAGACGAAACCAAATTCGACTGGTACAAGGACGCGATCATCTACCAGCTGCACGTCAAGGCGTTCCAGGACAGCAACGGCGACGGCATCGGCGATTTCGCAGGTCTGATGCAGCGGTTGGACTATGTGCAGGACCTCGGGGTCAACACGATCTGGATCCTGCCGTTCTACCCCTCGCCTCTGCGCGATGACGGCTACGACATTGCCGAATTCAAGGAAGTGAACCCACAATACGGCACGATGGCGGATTTCGAGGCTTTCGTCGACGAAGCTCACCGCCGTGGACTGAAGGTCATCACCGAACTCGTCATCAATCACACCAGCGACCAGCACGAATGGTTTCAGCGCGCCCGCCGCGCACCCAAGGGCAGCCCGGAGCGGGATTTCTACGTCTGGACCGACGATCCGACCCAGTGGATGGACAAGACCCGCGTCATCTTCAACGACACCCACGACAGCAACTGGTCATGGGATCCGGTGGCAGAGCAATTCTACTGGCATCGCTTCTTCGATCATCAGCCGGACCTGAATTTCGACAACCCCGCCGTGATGGAAGCTGTGCTGGATGTCATGCATTTCTGGCTGGACAAGGGCGTCGACGGCCTGCGGCTGGACGCGATCCCTTACCTGGTGGAACGCGACGGCACCAACAACGAGAACCTGCCGGAAACCCACGACATCCTGAAGCGCATCCGCGCCGACCTCGACAAGCACTACGAAAACCGGATGCTGCTGGCCGAGGCGAACCAGTGGCCAGAGGACACGCGCCCCTATTTCGGCGATGACGACGAATGTCACATGGGATTTCACTTTCCCCTGATGCCGCGCATGTACATGGCCGTCGCGCAAGAAGATCGTCACGCGATCACCGATATTATCCGCCAGACGCCAGACATCCCCGAAAACTGCCAATGGGCGATTTTCTTGCGCAACCATGACGAGCTGACGCTGGAAATGGTGACAGACCGGGAGCGTGACTACCTCTGGGACACCTATGCCGCCGACAAGCGCGCGCGGATCAACATGGGCATCCGGCGCCGTCTGGCGCCCCTGATGCAGAACGACCGGCGCAAGATAGAGCTTCTGAATTCGCTGCTGATGTCGATGCCCGGCACGCCAGTCCTTTATTACGGGGACGAGATCGGGATGGGTGACAACTACTACCTCGGCGACCGCGACGGTGTGCGCACGCCGATGCAGTGGTCGGCCGACCGCAACGCGGGCTTCAGTCGCGCCAGCCCGCAGCGCCTCTACCTCCCGACGATCCAGGACGAGACCTACGGCTATCAGGCGATCAACGTCGAGGCGCAGCAGGCCTCGCCCTCGTCGTATCTGCACTGGATCAAGCGCATGCTGGCCGTGCGGATGAAGCATTCGACCTTCGGGCGGGGCGAGATCGACATCCTCTATCCCCAGAACCGCAAGATTCTCGCTTATATCCGCCGGACCGGCACGCTGGGCGAAGAGGGTGCGACGGCGATGCTCTGCGTCGCGAACCTGTCGCGGTCGGCGCAAGCGGCGGAACTCGATCTTTCGGCCTTTGCCGGTCGGGTGCCCGTGGAACTGTCGGGCCAGTCCGCCTTTCCACCTATCGGTGATCTGCCGTACTTGCTGACCCTGCCGGCCTACGGTTTCTACTGGTTCGAGCTGGCCGACAGCAATCAGGCTCCGTCGTGGCATGCCCCGGTCGCCGGCACGCTGCCTGACTTTTTGACCCTGACCACCCGCGACGGTCGGTTGACGACGGCACTCGACGGACGCGAAGGGCGTGATTTCGTCAAGTCCACCTTGCCGCAATACCTGTCCCTGCAACGCTGGTTCGCCGGCAAGGGAGAGCGGACCGGAGCAGTCAGCCTGCGAAAGCTGGGTGAATTGTCCGACGGCAAACATCTGCTCTCGATTGCCGATGTCGAAGTCGGCGGCGATACGCAATCCTATTTCCTTCCATTGTCGGCGATCTGGCGCGAAGAGGCGCTGACCCTCGGGCCGCGCCTACCGAACACGCTGGCAAAGTTGCGGCGCACCAATCGCGTCGGTGCACTGATGGACGGGGTCGTCGACGAGGACATGAGCATCGCGCTGCTTGAAGCAATACGCAGCGGTCAGGATATGACGGCCGGCGACACGACCCTGCGCTTCACCCGGTCTGACCGGCTGGATGATGTGAATACCGACACGGACGTGCGTCTTCTGCCCGGCGAGCAATCCAACGCCTCGATCGCATTCGGCGACCAGATCGTGCTGAAACTCTATCGTCGCCTGCGCAGCGGTGTGCAGCCGGATATCGAGATCGCCCGTTTCCTGACGAACGAAACGGATTTCAAGAATGCCCCGGCCCTGTTGGGTACGGTGGATCTTGTCGAAGCCGACGGCGCGGTAACAACTCTTGCGGCAGCGTTGGAGTTCGTGCGCAACCAAGGCGACGCGTGGGCCTATATCACTGCGGCACTCGACCGCGACCTGCAGGCGAGAGAGGTGCAGCCCGAGGAGGAGCAGGAAGGCACCATCATGGGCGGCACGCTCGATCTTGGCGCCGTTTTGGGTAAGCGCACTGCGGAACTGCACCTCGCCCTCGGCAGCGGGTCCGATGAATTCTCTGCCGAGCCGCTGACCCGCGACGATATCGCAGCGCTGGCGGATGAGACGGAGGCCGAGGTCAAGACGCTGTTGGACAACCTTGCCGCCGTCACCCTGACTGGCGACGCAAAGGTTCTGGCAGACGAACTGCTGTCCCGCCGGGACGAATTGATCGGGCGGTTTGCCGCCTTGCGCAACATGGATCCCTCCGGTGCACGCATTCGCGTCCATGGCGACTATCATCTGGGTCAGGTGCTGGTATCGCAGAACGACGTTATCCTGATCGACTTTGAAGGCGAACCGACGCGGCCCCTGCACGAACGCCGGATCAAGACTTCGCCCCTGCGCGATGTCGCCGGCATGCTACGGTCCTTCGACTATGCCACATGGGACGTGCTGCACCGGCGTGTCGATGCGGGCTCCCACCGCGACTGGGTCCAAGACCAGGTGATCGGCTGGCGGAATGCGACCTCTGCCGCGTTCCTGAATGCCTACCGCAACACCATGGGCGACAGCGCGATCCATCCCGGCGATAGCGCCATTGAAAGCGCCTTGCTTGACCTCTTCCTGATCCGCAAGGCGGCGTACGAGGTGGAATACGAACGCGCCATGCGGCCAGCGTGGATCGAGACACCGCTGCATGGCCTCCTCGACATTTTGAACGGAAAGGACGCGTCATGATTGCGACGACCTTCGACGACCAGATGGAATCCATCCTTAGGGGCCGCCACGGCGACCCCTTCAGCTTCCTCGGCATGTTCGAAGCGGACAAGACCGTGACGGTGAACGCCTTTGCCCCCGACGCGGGAGAGGTCTGGGTGACGGATGCCAAGGGGCGCGATGTGGCGCAGCTGGACAAGGTCCATCCGGAAGGGTTCTTCTCCTCCACTATCCCGGGCAAGAAAAAGCGCTTTGACTACCGCCTTCGGATGCAGGCCGGCGACCACCGCTGGATGCGCGACGATCCCTACCGGTTCGGCCCGATCCTGGGCGAATTGGATGAATACCTGCTGGGCGAAGGCCGTCACGAGGAGCTTTACGCCAAACTCGGTGCCCACCCCGGCACCCACGAGGGTGTAGACGGCACAACCTTTGCCGTGTGGGCTCCGAACGCCCGGCGCGTCAGCGTCGTCGGCAACTTCAACGCATGGGACGGGCGGCGGCACCCGATGCGACGGCGCGGCGCCTCTGGCGTATGGGAGCTTTTCATTCCCGAGGTCGTCCGCGGCGACACCTACAAGTACGAAATCCTCGGCGTTCACGGGCATTTGCAGCCACTCAAATCCGATCCGGTCGGCTTTCACGCCGAACAATCTCCCGGCACGGCCTCTATCGTCGAAGGCCGCGTGCACCACACATGGACCGACGACGGTTGGGTGAAGGGCCGCCCGCAAGACCTGCGCGACAAGCCCGTGTCGATCTACGAGGTCCACCCGGGCAGTTGGCGGCGCGGCGACGGCGACACGATCCTCGACTATGCCGCAATGGGCGATCTGCTGATCGACTACGTGACTGAAATGGGCTTCACCCACGTCGAATTCCTGCCGCTGTCGGAACATCCCTTTACCGGGTCATGGGGTTATCAGCCGATCGGGATGTATGCCCCGACGTCCCGCTTCGGCACCCCGGAACAATTCGCGCAGATGGTGGACAAGCTGCACGGTGCTGGCATCGGCATCATCGTCGACTGGGTGCCGGCGCACTTTCCATCCGACGCGCACGGTCTGGCGCAGTTCGACGGCACGGCGCTTTATGAACACGCTGACCCGCGGCAGGGATTCCACAAGGACTGGAACACGCTGATCTATAACTTTGGCCGGCGCGAGGTGGCAAACTTCCTGCGCTCTTCTGCGATCTACTGGCTGAAGGACCTGCATGTCGATGCCCTGCGGGTCGATGCCGTAGCCTCCATGTTGTACCTCGACTATTCGCGCAATGACGGCGAATGGATCCCGAACGCTTACGGCGGACGCGAAAATCTGGACGCAATCGACTTTCTGCGCGGAACGAACGCACAGGTTGCCGAACGCGTGCCGGGTGGCGCCACCATTGCAGAAGAAAGTACCGCATTCCCCGGCGTCAGCCGTCCGACGAGCGAAGGGGGCCTTGGTTTCAACTTCAAATGGAACATGGGCTGGATGCACGACACGTTGCAGTACATGGCCGAGGATCCGATCAACCGGAAATACCACCACGACAAGATGACCTTCGGTTTGGTCTATGCCTTCTCCGAAAATTTCGTCTTGCCGCTCAGCCATGACGAGGTTGTCCATGGGAAGGGATCGATGCTGGGCAAGATGCCCGGCGATCGCTGGCAGCAATTCGCGAACCTCCGCGCCTACTATGGTTTCATGTGGGCGCATCCCGGCAAGAAGCTGCTCTTCATGGGCGGCGAATTCGGGCAGGAACGTGAATGGAATCACGACCGCAGTCTCGATTGGCATCTGCTGCATGATCCGGCTCATGACGGTGTCCGTCGCTTGATCGCTGACCTGAACGCGCTGTATCGCAGCGAAGGCGCGCTTCACGAGCGCGACTGCGATCCCGCCGGCTTTCAATGGATCGACGGCGGCAACAAGGATGACAATGTATTCAGTTTCATCCGCTATGGACACGACGGAACCGACCCGGTCGTTGCAATCTGCAACATGGCCCCTGTCGTGCGCGAAGAATACAATACCGGCGTGCCATCATCGGGTGTCTGGCGAGAGGTTCTCAATACCGACGCTGCGGCATACGGCGGCAGCGGCACAGGCAACCATACCCCCCTGCGCGCCAGTGACGATCCGATGCACGGGCAACCTGCAAGGATTAGCCTGACTTTGCCGCCTTTGGCAACTGTATTTTTGAAGGGCGAATGATCCTCGTCCTCAGGACCTTTGCCACTTGAACGATTCAGGCGCCGGCACCGTGTAAAATGATGTCGCGATTGCGACGCAACGCATTGCCCATGGCAACGAGGTCTGTCGTCGCCACAGGATCGCGATAGCGCGTGTTGTTGGCAAGCTATTTGCAACGTCGAACAATGCATTGCGGCATTCTTCCGCCCCCTGCACGCACCTCTTACTAGGTCCCATCCACTTGATGGATCGCAACGAAAGCCGCCACTGGCGGCTTTCGACACGTACAGATTTGCAACGAAAGGCAAGTAAATAAAACAACCTCGCACCAAAGATTCGCCATACTTCGCGTTCAGATGAATACAGGTAAATGTTTCGTAAAGATTAAGGAGCCTTGGACGACAACCGGGCGTGCCATCCGAACATGATATGGAAACAGTATGCCGCACCTGACCGAAACGACCCGAAAGCCGAAACTGATTTCAGGCTACCGTCTCAGCATGGCTATCGAATGGCAGACCACTCTGATGCAATCAAAGGGTCAGACATGCTTCGGTCGTGCGTCATGACAGCCGCGATGTCCGGGCGCACGGCATTCGCAACGCCTCGGTACCGGCTGAAACACCTTCAGGATTACGCTCGGGCGGTCAAGGCGCTGACCTGGCAGCGGCAAAGCATTTTTGCGGCCGTTGCCGTCCTGACCGGTTGGTTCTTTACGCCTTGGAAGGCAGAGCTTTTCTTTGCAATCGGCATGCTTTGCGAATTGGCGGACCTCCGGCTTGCCAATCGCGTCGACCGTGTACGCGAGGGCGATTACAAGACAATGTCGAAGCTAATGACGGGCTTCGTGATCAACACTGTCATCAGTTCGCTGACCATCGGCATTTACGCCATGTGGGTTGGCTTGACCGAAGAAGGCGTCGGCCTCTTCACCGCCCTCTTCTGTTTGTCGGCGGGCGCCATATTTGCAGCCATCAACAACCATCAGATCGTGCGCTTGCTGGTGATCCGGTTTGTCATCTACGGCGTCGCATTCCTTGTGCTGACAACACGGGACCTGATCGTTTACCGGCCACCGCTCACCTCTGAGCTCTGGCTTCAGTTCTTCACGGTCATCTTCGTGATGTATTTCCTGATCGACTGCTCGCGCAGCTTCCTGCGGATGTACCGTCAGGACCTGAAGCGTCTGGAAGACCTGCAGCAGGAACATGAACGTACCAAGGCGGCGCTCGTCGTGAAATCGCAGTTCGTTGCAGCGGTCAGCCATGAACTGCGGACACCTTTGACCTCGATCAAGGGTTCTCTCGAACTGGTCAACACCGGCAAATTCGGAGAGATCCCCTCACGGGCAAAGCATCTGCTGGAGGTGGCAGGCCGCAACAGCAAGCGCCTTGCAGACCTCGTCGATGACTTGCTTGATCTGCAGAAGCTCGAGGAAGGGAAGATGACCTTCGACAACCAGACAATAGAAGTCCGGTCCTTCCTTGCCGACGCGGTCAACGACCATCAGGGGCTGGCAGACCAATACAACGTGACCCTCAACATTCACCTCGAGGATACGCCCGCGGTCCATGTCCGTGCCGACAGATCGCGGCTGATGCAGGTTCTGGCCAATATCATCTCGAACGCGGCGAAGTTTTCGATGGCAAAGGGCGATGTCGATATCGGACTGTCTGTGGCGCAGGGCTGGATCCGAATCTTCGTGCGCGACTACGGGATCGGGATTCCCGAGGACGGTAAGGAAAAGGTGTTCGGACGCTTCACGCAACTCGATCCATCGGATCAGCGCAAATGTGGTGGCACGGGACTGGGCATGAACATCTCTCGAGAGATCATGTCCGCTTTGGGCGGGCTAATCGATTACGAAAGCACCCTAGGCGTCGGTACGACGTTCTATGTCGATCTGCCTCGTGTCACTGGGCCGGAGGATCGTGATATGTCCGCGCGTGCTTGAATCTTCAGCACTCCATCAGCTAACGCGCATCAAGTAAAAAAATCGTTAACTTTTTTGTGAGAAGTGGCTTGATGGTCTTTTGGATCGGGACTAAGTTCAATTTGTCCGCGTGCCGAAGGTAGACTTATCTATTTTAGGTTGCGAACACTGTTTTTGACCCGAGTGTATCGTTTCCTAATCGTTTGGCTTTGCCTTGATCCCTGAAAGATAACCGCACAAGTGTCGCATTTTTTTGATGTCGTGATCGGCTTAGCCGCGCTCGCATATTTCTTGGTCATCGCTGCAGCTACGAAGCAGCACTTCTCCTCCGAAAAATACCCGGTCGGCATGATGCTGATATCGACCATCTCGCTGGTCGGCATTTCGGTATTCATGGCGCACGCCTTTCTGACATCGCTCGAATATCGTGCAGTTGTCTTTGGCATGATCCTGGCCGCTGCGGCGTTGTTTGCTTGGGCGATCAGGCACAGCCACAACCGAAGGCTTTCCCTTGCCTTCGATGAGGATCTGAACATCGACGGGATCATCACAACGGGTCCGTGGCATTATGTCCGGCACCCGTTCTATTCATCCTACGCCCTATTCTGGTGCGCCTGCGCATTGGGAACCACCCACGTCGCGTCGATCACGGTCTGCGTGACGCTGGTATTCATCTACATCTATTCCGCGATCAAGGAAGAAGCGGTCCTCGATCGCAGCGATCACGGGTCCGATTATCTCGACTACAAATCCAGAACGGGATTCTTCTTCCCCCGCTACCGTCTGAAGCCCTGATGCTGCGGACGGCAAAGTTCGATGTCACCCGCGTGCAATCGGACAGTGATCTTAGCGCGGTTGGTTCGTTTCGTTACGACTGCTATCTGGCGGACGGGTTGATCGGCAGCCGTACAGACAGGCGTTTTCTTGACGAATACGACTATGTCGAGAATGCCCAGGTCTACATGCTGAAATCCGGTGACCGGATCGGAGGCACAATCCGCCTGCATATCCTGAAGGGGTGCGATGCCCGTTCGGCAACGATGTCCGCCTTCTCGGACATCCTGAAGCCCAAGATATTGTCGGGCCTGACGCTGATCGACGGTGCGCGGTTTGCTGTTGCCCCCGACCTTGGGGCGCTGCGCCTTTCAGTGGCGCGGCAGACGCTGCGGGTCTACGCCAACTTCGCCAAGCTTCATGACGTGGACTACGGCATCGCCGCCGTCTCGGAGGAGAGGGTTGCCTTCTATCGCATGCTCTATGGCTTCGACCAGTTGTCTGAACCAAGGTCCTACGGCGGGCTTAGCAAGCAACTCGTCCTCATGGGCGTCGACCTCCACACCTCCGGGTTCGCGGATAGGCACGCCCGTGTCAGCTGATGGCAATTGAACCCGATCAGGCCGAACCGATGTTCCTGTCGTAGGCGTTGCGCGCCGCCTCGACTGCGTGCATGTTTTCATTGGCCCAGCGATAAATCGCCTGAAACGGCGGCAATAGGGTAAGTCCCAACGGTGTCAATTCATACAGCACGCCCGGCGGCGTGCAGGCAATGACGCTGCGCGCGATTATGCCGTTACGCTCCAGCCGTTTCAGCGTCATCGACAAGGACTTCTGCGACACACCCTCCAATCGACGCTTCAGGTCGTTGAACCGAGTGGCGCCACCGTGCAGGACAGTCATGATCATCATCGACCACTTGTCGGCCACCTGATCGAAGAGCAGGCGCGACGGGCAATCGACAGAGAAGTGCGAGCCTGCGCAGGACGTGTCGTGACGCATGGTTTCCTCCAAGTAACCTGGTGTCATCAAGGTGCCCTCTGGACACCTGGTGCATGATGTATACCTAGACGGTCGCAATGACAAAACTAATCAGGACACGTCATGAAGACCGACACTCTTTTTCGCCCCTTTAACTTCAAGGGGCTGGATCTGCCCAACCGCATCGTCATGGCCCCCATGACGCGCAGCATGGCGCCCAAAGGCATCCCCGGCCAGCCGCAGGTTGACTATTACACGCGTCGTGCCGCCGCCGATGTCGGCCTGATCCTGACCGAAGGCACCGTGGTCGACCGTCCAGCATCGCGCAATTTGCCGGGTATCCCGTTTTTTCACGGTGAAAAGGCCATGGCGGGCTGGAAGGACGTGGCCGACGCCGTTCATACGGCAGGCGGTAAGATCGCCCCGCAGATCTGGCACACCGGCTCGACCCGTGGAGGTGACTGGGAGCCTGAAGCTGAAGTCGAAAGCCCTTCTGGATTAGTGGGCCCAGGTGAACCGCGCGGGCGCGCCATGACGGACGAAGACATTGCCGACACGATCGCGGCCTTTGCATCGTCTGCGAAACTGGCCAAGGACGCAGGCTTCGACGCGGTAGAGGTGCATGGCGCCCATGGCTACTTGATCGACCAGTTTTTCTGGTCCGGCACGAACCTGCGCGACGATGCGTGGAACGGCCCGACGATCAGGGAACGATCACGCTTCGCCGCCGA
Organism: Loktanella atrilutea; assembly: GCF_900128995.1. Classification (GTDB taxonomy): domain Bacteria; phylum Pseudomonadota; class Alphaproteobacteria; order Rhodobacterales; family Rhodobacteraceae; genus Loktanella; species Loktanella atrilutea. The sequence goes on from NZ_FQUE01000009.1 coordinate 59,933, forward strand.
GATCGTCACGGCAATCCGCGCCGCCGTCGGCCCCGACTTTCCCTTGATCCTGCGTGTTAGCCAGTGGAAACAGCAGGATTATACCGCCCGCCTTGCCCCTACCCCGGACGAGATGACCGATTGGCTGATGCCGCTGGTCGAAGCCGGCGTCGACGTGCTGCACTGTTCCCAGCGCCGCTTCTGGGAACCCGAGTTTCCCGAAATTGACGGCGATGACGGCCTGAACTTCGCCGGCTGGGCCAAGAAGCTGACCGGGGCAGCCACAATCAGCGTAGGCTCCGTCGGCTTGAACTCCGACTTCGGTGGCGCCTTCGCGGGTCAGGGCTCGCAGACCACACCACTCGACCGCTTGATCGGGAGGATGGAGCGTGATGAGTTCGACCTGATTGCCGTCGGCAGGGCCATCCTGTCGGACGCACAGTGGGTCGAAAAGGTTCGCGACGGGCGGATGGGCGATCTGAAAGGCTTCAATGCGGAAGACCTGAAGGTTCTTGCATAGACGATCCGGCGGGCCGGTCAGACCGGCCCGCCATCGCATTTGCTTCTTGCGGGGAATGACTGCCCCCGTCAGTCCGTCAACGGACGCGCCGTTGAAAGATCCGGCGCCAGATGAACGACCTCGGATCGCGCGCCAACAGTCAGGTGACCGGCCGATCCTTTGTGCCGCAGCACGCCGGCCGGCGCGGCGGTAGCCATGACGATGGCTTGCTCACGGGATATTCCGACTTCGTTCACCATGACGCGAATCGCTTGCGGCAGCGACAGGTCCGCCCCCGCAAGCGTGCCGTCCGCCAGCGTCAGCCGCCCGCCACGACGCAGGATCTCTCGCCCGTTCAGGGTGAAACGATCGATATCCGTCCCCGCGGGCGCCATCGCGTCGCTGACAAGAAACATCGATCCCGCGACCTTTGCATGCAGTGCCGCCCTGATTGCCGTCGGATGGACGTGGATGCCGTCCGCGATGATGCCCGCGGCGCCGGCCCCGTCCAGTGTCGCACCCACAAGTCCCGGTTCACGGTGGCCCAATCCGCTCATTGCATTGAACAGATGCGTGGTACAGCGCGCGCCGGCCGCGAAGGCAGCCCGGCAGGCCTCGAACCCCGCATCGGAATGACCGAGTGAAACGATGACGCCCGCCGCGCTCAACTGGGCGATCTGCGCGGGCGTCACGGTTTCCGCGGCGACAGTCAGCATCAGTTTTGGCAACTTTGCCGCCGCAGTGCAAAGCATCGCCATGTCATCATCGTCGAGTGGCCGGATCAGCGACGCATCATGCGCGCCCTTGCGGGCCTGCGAGAGATGCGGCCCTTCCAGATGCAGCCCGATGATGCCGGGTACCTTGCCCACCGCCTCCACCGCCGCGGCGATCGCTGCGCGGGACATATGACGCCTGTCGGTGATCAAGGTCGGCAACAAGGCCGTCGTGCCCATCCGCCGGTGAGCCTCGGCAATGGTTCGCAAGGTCTCGACCGTGGGTGCGTCGTTGAACATGACACCGCCTCCGCCGTTCACCTGCAGGTCGACCAAACCGGGGCACAGCGTGCCACCATCCAGCGTAACGACCCGCGCACCGGGCGGCACGGTGCTCTCTATCCCGGCACAGACGTCATCCTCCATCACCAGCACGGCACCGGGGTGAAGCCGGTTACCGTCGTGGATGTCGCAGCCGGTGTAGGCGATGGCGTTCATGTCGTTTCCGTCACCTTGCGTAGATGGCGCGGTGTGTCCGGATCAATGCCACGCCCCACCGCCACACGCTCGACCATCGCATAGAAGGTCGCGATCAAGGCCACGACATCCGTCAGCGGATGACCGGTGCGCACCACCGGCAGGACTGTCGCATGCCGGACCTTGTCGCTCGTGGCAAAGACCGCCGCACCCTTCTGCGCAATGGCGTCCGCCGCCTCGGCCAGCGACGCCTCTGCCGCGTCGGCGGCGCAGAGCGCCAGCACCGGAAAGCCCGGATCGACCAGCGACACCGGACCATGCAGCACCTCTGCAGATGAATAGGCCTCTGCGTGCATGAGGCAGGTTTCCTTGAACTTCAGCGCAGCTTCGCCCGCGATGGCATAGGCCGGTCCCCGCCCGAGACAGTAAAGGGACGCCCGTTTGTCCAGCGCGGCGCGCAACTCCGGCCAGTCCAACACCACGGCACGGCTCAACGCCTCTGGCAAATCGTGCAAGGCAGCAAGAAGCACCTTGTCCTGCGCCCATTCCGCCAGCAGCCACAACGCCGCTACGCAGGAGTTAACGAAGGTCTTGGTCGCGGCCACACTGTGTTCCGCCCCCGCGTGCAGGTGCAGGGTCCGGTCACATGCGGCGGCAAGTGGCGAGTCAGCCTCGTTTGTCAGCGCAAAGGTCAGCGCCCCGCCCCGCGCCGCCATCTGCGCCACGGCGACAATGTCAGGGCTTTGCCCCGATTGCGACACCGCCACGCAGGCGCCTCTGTCCAGCCGCATCTGCCGGCCATAGATCGACGATACCGACGGCCCAAGAGACGCGACCGGCACCCCCATCAGGATTTCGGTGGCGTATTTGAAGCAGGACGCGGCATGATCCGACGATCCCCGTGCCGCCGTCAATAGAAAGGCCGGATCGCGATCGCGCAGCGCGGACCCGGCGTCAGCCATTGTCGTGCCGCCCGCGGCCAGCAGTTGCGCCACGGCCTGCGGTATATCCCTGATCTCGCCGTACATCTTTGTCTGCAGCGCCATGGCGGCCCCTTCAATCCTGTGACAGTCGCAGTTCCGCGACGAAGTTATAGGCATCACCCCGGTAGACCGACCGCGTGAACTCCGCCACGCCCCCGTCCTCCAGATAGGAAATTCGCTCGATTCGCAGCCCGGCCGCGCCGGTCGCCACCTGCAGCAGCGTTGCGTCCTCGGCGCCAAGGTTCACAGCCGAAATCTTCTGCAAGGCCCTGACCGGACGGTGACCGTCCTCTGCCAGAACGGCATAGAGCGAGGTCGTCACCTGTCCGGGATCCGGCAGCAGGGCAAGCGGCAGGGTCGCCTGCTCGATCGCCAGGGGACGGTCATCCGCCAGCCGCAGGCGGGCCAACCGCGCGACGCGGTCTTCCTGCCGCAGGCCGAGGGCAATGACCTCATCCGGGGACGGGTCATGCACACCACGCCCCAACCACCGGGTCGTCGTCGTCAAACCGCGCCGGGCCATGTCCTCGGTGAACGAGGTCAGACGTGACATGGATTGTTCAAGTCGGACTGGGGCGGCCGCCACGAAGGATCCCGCGCCCTGTTTTTGCACGATCAGACCGTCGCGAACGAGCATCTGCACGGCGCGGCGCACTGTCACGCGCGACAAGGCGGTCAGTTGCGCAATTTCGCGTTCCGGCGGCAGGGTGCTGCCGGGCGGCAAAAGGCCCTGCGTCATCGCTTCGGTCAGCCGCTGAAACAACTGCGCGTAAAGTGGCCCGTTGCGGACCGACTGCCACTGGTCCGGCGCGAGGAAGGCCGCGATGTTCACGCGGCCCCCTTCGCCAACAAAAATGCGCCGTCGAGGGCCGATCCCTGCGGCGCCACGAACTGCCGCCCGTCCCGCGCCAACAGATCGTGGTAGCGGGGACCAAGCCCGCCGATCAGGCACAGCGGCATGCTGTCATCATGGCCAAGGGCCAAGAGAGCGCGTTCCAACCAGTCCGCCCCCTGCGCCACAATCGCCCGCGCCGCCGGATCGTCGGCCTCCAGTACGACCGGCGCCAGTTTGCCGTAGTCCGCGGGACGGGCGGTCGCGGCGAAACGGACGATGGCGGTGGGGTCGTCGTCGAACCGGGCCAGCAGCGCCTGTGCCATGGCGCCGCGCGGTGTCAGGCCATCCACCGCTTCCAGCGTCGCGGCCAGCCCCGCCCGGCCGATCCAGGCGGCGGACCCATTGTCCGACACCTGCAGCCCCCAACCGCCGACGGAGGTCACGACGCCGTTCCGCTTCAGACCCACGAAGCTCCCAGTCCCGAGCGCCAGCACCGCGCCGTCCTGCGGACCCAGCGCCCCCGCGACCGTCGTCGGCATGTCGCCGGTCACGGTACAACGTTTCATCGGCATCCGCGCCGCCACGGCCCGGCACACATCGTCAGAGATCGCCCCCGCGAGGCCCAGGTGACCGATCGCCTCGGGCAAGGCACCGGAAACAGCATCGGAAATAAGCGACAGGGCATTCAGGATGTTTGCGCAGGCCCCATCGAAGTCCGAGGTCACGTTGGAGGGCCCGCCCTCTGCCCGCGCTAGAACCGCGCCGTCCGCGGACCACAGGGCGACGCGGCAGCCGGTTCCGCCACCGTCCACGCCAAGGTAAAGAGGTTCGCTCGCCGTCATGCCATACCTTTATAATACCTTTGGCGGCGAACAAATCCCAATTCGGCCCCCAGAACCGGATTTTCGAAGCGACACGTCGCACGATCAGAAAGAATCTGGACAAGAGGTATCTGAAAGGTATTACTGACCACAAAGGAGAGTGTCACATGGCCCTGCCCCGGACCGAAGCCCGCACGACCGACGAGACCGCGATTGACCGTCTGGATGGGGCCGCCGCGCTGACACGCATGATCGACGTTCAGATCGAGAGCCTCGCCACGTTACGCGCGGTCCTGCCTGCGCTTGATGCTGCCGCCGACCTGGTGGCGGAAACCCTGCGCGGCAGCGGCCGGCTCGTCTATGCCGCGGCAGGATCTTCGGGCCTGATGGCGCTGGCTGATGCCAGCGAACTGCCGGGTACCTTTGGAATCGATCCCGATCGTATCGCCATCCGCATGGCGGGCGGCATCCCGACCGATGCCCGGATGCCCGGCGATACAGAGGATCTGGTCGACGCCGGTCTGACGCTCCGTCCCGGTGACCTGCTGATTGCCATATCGGCCAGCGGCAGTACCCGCTGGGCGGTCGATGCCGCTGCGCGGGCCCGCGCCGATGGCGTGCCAGTGATCGGCATCGCGAACAATCCGGATACCCCCCTCTTGCAAACGGCGACCGTCGCAATTTGCCTCGCAACCCCGCCGGAGGTGCTGGCCGGATCGACACGCATGGGGGCGGGCACTGCGCAGAAGGCGGCGCTGAACCTGATCTCGACCCTTGCAGGCGTGCGGCTGGGCCATGTGCACGACGGCGATATGGTCAACCTGCGCGTCGACAATGCAAAGCTGCGAAACCGGGCAGCCCGGATCGTCGCCCATATCGCGCGCGTCAGCGATGCTGTGGCGACCCAGTCCCTGAACGCCGCCCGTTACGACACCAAGACGGCCTGTCTTATCGCCGCCGGGGCCTCGCCTGCCGCGGCCATTGAACTTCTGACCCGACACCAAGGCCACCTGCGACCGGCGCTGGCGGCCCTGCAAGACCAAGATGCCCGCTAGAACGGGCCTGCCATCTTCAACACCTGGGAGACGACAATGAACTACCGTACCTTCACGGCCACGCTGCTGGCCTCGACCTTGCTTGCGGGCTCCGCCATGGCGCAGGACGTCACGCTGACCATCGAAAGCTGGCGCAACGACGACCTGTCGATCTGGCAGGACCAGATCATCCCGGCGTTCGAGGCGAGCCACCCCGGCATCAAGCTGAATTTCGCCCCCTCCGCGCCCGCGGAATACAACGCCGTCCTGAACTCCAAGCTCGACGCCGGATCGGCGGGCGACCTGATCACCTGCCGGCCCTTCGACGCCTCGCTGGCGCTTTACGACGGCGGCAAGCTGGCCGATCTGACCGATCTGCCGGGCATGGCCAACTTCTCTGACGTGGCGAAATCCGGCTGGTCCACCGACGACGGCAGTGCCACCTTCTGCGTGCCGATGGCGAGCGTGATCCACGGCTTCATCTACAACAAGGACGCCTTCGCGGAGCTGGGGCTGCAAGAGCCCAAAACCGTCGACGAGTTCTTCGCCGTGCTCGACAAGATCAAGGAGGACGGCACCTACATCCCGATGGCGATGGGCACCAACGACCAGTGGGAAGCCGCCACGATGGGCTACCAGAACATCGGCCCGAACTACTGGAAGGGCGAGGACGGCCGCACCGCGCTGATCAAGGGCGAGCAGAAGCTGACCGACGCCGACTGGGTCGCCCCGTTCGAGCAACTGGCCCGCTGGAAGGGCTACCTCGGCGAGGGGTTCGAGGCACAGACCTACCCCGACAGCCAGAACCTCTTTACCCTCGGCCGTGCTGCAATCTATCCCGCCGGTTCGTGGGAGATCTCGGGCTTCAACGGCCTCGCCGATTTCGAGATGGGGGCTTTCCCGCCGCCCGTTCCGAACGAGGGCGACGAGTGCTACATCTCGGACCATGTCGACATCGCGATCGGCATGAACAAGGCCACGGAACACCCCGAAGAGACGAGGACGTTTCTAGATTGGGTCGCGTCGCCCGAGTTCGCCAAACTCTATGCCAACGCCCTGCCTGGCTTCTTCCCGCTGTCCAACGAGGCGGTGGAACTGGACGACCCGCTAGCGCAGGAGTTCGTGAGCTGGCGTGACGAGTGCAAGTCGACGATCCGGTCCACCTACCAGATCCTGTCCCGCGGCACCCCGAACCTGGAAAACGAGACTTGGAACGCCTCCGCCCAGGTGATCAAGGGCGAAGAGTCGCCGCAGGACGCCGCCGCGCGCCTGCAGCAGGGCCTTGAGTCCTGGTATACGCCCGGTCAGTAAGTGCACCCCGGCCCCGGCGTCTGCGCCGGGGCCATCTATCCGAAAGGCCCCAATGACCGATCGCCCCCGCCGCCGCTGGCACATCGCCGTGTTCCTGGCCCCCGCGGTGCTGGTCTACACGGCCATCATGATCATCCCTTTGTTCGACACGCTGCGGCTCGCGCTTTTCAACAAGGGTGATGACGGCGCCGTCTTCGTCGGCCTGCGCAATTTCGCCACGCTCTTCGGCGATCCCAACTGGTCGCGGCAGTTCTGGAACGCGCTGATCAACAACTGCTGGTTCTTCGTGATCCACATGCTCGTGCAGAATCCCATCGGCATCGCGCTGGCGGCGATCCTGTCCAATCCCCGGCTGCGGTTCGCGGGCCTTTACCGCACCGCAATCTTCGTCCCCACGATCCTGAGCTTCGTCATCGTGGGCTTCGCGTGGAAGCTGATCCTCTCACCCATCTGGGGCATCGCGCCGAACATGCTGGACGCGGTGGGGCTGAAATCCCTGTTCTCGCCTTGGCTGGGCAAGGAAAGCTCGGCCCTGACTACGCTCGCGCTGATCTCGGTCTGGCAGTTCGTCGGCATCCCGATGATGCTGATCTACGCCGCCCTGCTGTCGATCCCCGACGAGGTGCTGGAGGCCGCGGAATGCGACGGCATCACCGGCTGGGCGGCCTTCTGGAAGATCAAGCTGCCACTGATCCTGCCCTCCATCGGCATCATCTCGATCCTGACTTTCGTGGCGAACTTCAATGCCTTCGACCTGATCTATGCCGCGCAGGGCACACTGGCGGGGCCGGATTTCTCCTCCGACATCCTCGGCACCTTCCTCTACCGCACCTTCTTCGGCTTCCAGCTGCAGCTGGGCGATCCCTACATGGGATCGGCCATCGCGAGTGCGATGTTCGGCGTCATCCTGATCGGCGTGTGCCTGTATCTCTTCGGGATCCAGACGCGCATCCGCCGCTACCAGTTCTGAGAGGCCCATGAGCACCGCGCGCAGCCATCCCCTGAACACCGCCGCCGCCCATGCGGCGCTGATCATCTACACGCTGATCGCGCTGTTCCCGGTCTTCGTCATCGTTGTCAACAGCTTCAAGGCGCGCAAGGCGATCTTCCGCGAACCGCTGGCGCTGCCCGATGCCGAGAGCTTCTCGCTGATTGGCTACCAGACGGTGATGAAGCAGGGCGACTTCTTCGGCTACTTCCAGAACTCGATGATCGTGACCGTGGTCGCGCTGTTCTTCATCCTGCTGTTCGGCGCCATGGCCGCGTTCGCGCTGGCGGAATACCGGTTCAAGGGCAACACGCTGATGGGGCTCTACCTCGCGCTCGGCATCATGATCCCGATCCGCATCGGCACGGTGGCGATCCTGCAGATGATGGTGGCGACGGGGCTGGTGAACACGCTCTGGGCGCTGATCCTCGTCTATACCGCGCAAGGTTTGCCGCTCGCCGTCTTCATCCTGTCGGAGTTCATGCGCCAGGTCTCGGACGACCTGAAGAACGCCGGCCGCATCGACGGCCTGTCCGAATACGCGATCTTCTTCCGCCTCGTGCTGCCGCTGGTGCGGCCCGCGATGGCGACGGTGGCGGTCTTCAACATGATCCCGATCTGGAACGACCTCTGGTTTCCCCTGATCCTCGCCCCGGCGGAGGAAGTGAAGACCCTCACCCTCGGGTCCCAGGTCTTCATCGGGCAGTTCGTCACCGACTGGAACGCGGTGCTGTCGGCGCTGAGCCTCGCGATCCTGCCGGTCATGGTGCTCTACGTCATCTTCTCGCGCCAGCTGATCCGGGGCATCACATCGGGAGCCGTGAAATGAGAGTGCTGATCGCCGGTCTGGGCAACATGGGGCGCTGCCACGCGCTGGCCCACCATCACCACCCCGACGCGCAGATCGTGGGGCTCGTTAACCGATCGCCCGTCGATCTGCCCGCCGAGTTGCGAGAGTATCCCCTGTTCAGCGACTACGCGGAGGCCTTGGCGCAGACCCGGCCCGATCTGGTCGTCGTCGCCACCTATTCCGACAGCCACGCCGACTATGCCATCGCTGCGATGGAGGCGGGGGCGCATGTCTTCGTCGAGAAACCCCTCGCCACCTCCGTCGATGACGCCCGGCGGGTCGTCGCTGCGGCAGAGCAGCTGAACCGCAAGCTGGGCGTCGGCTACATCCTGCGGCACCATCCCAGCTGGCAGCGCCTGATCTCAGAGGCGCGGGGTCTGGGCGGGCCCTACGTGTTCCGCCTGAACCTCAACCAGCAATCCACCGGCCCCACGTGGGAGACGCACAAGGCGCTGATGCAGACGACCTCGCCCATCGTGGACTGCGGCGTGCACTACGTAGACGTCATGTGCCAGATCACCGACTCCCAGCCCGTCCGCGTCAACGGCATGGGCCTGCGCCTGTCGGACGAGCTGCCGGAGGGGATGTACAATTACGGCCAGTTCCAGGTCGTCTTCGACGATGGCTCCGTCGGCTGGTACGAGGCCGGCTGGGGCCCGATGATGAGCGAGACGGCGAGTTTCGTGAAGGACATCGTCTCGCCCACCGGCTCCGTTTCGATCACCGAGGGCAACAAGGGCCGGTCCGACGACGTGGACGGCCACACGAAGGTCGGCGCGATCCTCGTCCACCGTCCTGCAGGCGACGAGACGATCCAGATGCCCGACGAACCCGGCCACCAGGCGCTCTGCGACGCGGAACAGGCATGGATCATCGACGCCATCGCCCAAGACGTCGACCTGACCCGCCACATGGCCGACGCCGTGCAATCGCTGGCAATCTGCCTTGCTGCCGACCATTCGATCCGCACGGGCTATCCCGTCGCCCTCAAGGATGCCCCATGACCGAAACCAGCCTGAAACTCGACCGCGTCAGCAAGGCCTTCGGTACCGTCAAGGTGCTGCACGACATCGACCTCGACGTCCAGAAAGGCGAGTTCGTCGTCTTCGTCGGCCCCTCCGGCTGCGGCAAGTCCACACTGCTGCGCGTCATAGCGGGGCTGGAGGATGCGACCTCCGGCACGGTCGAGATCGCAGGTCAGCGCGTCAACACCGTGCCGCCCGCGAAACGCGGCATCGCGATGGTGTTCCAAAGCTACGCGCTCTATCCCCACCTCAATGTCGCCGACAACATGACGCTGGGGTTGAAGCAAGAAGGGGCGTCGAAGAGCATGATCACCGAACGGCTGGCCGAAGCGGTGCGGATCCTTAACCTCGACCCCTACCTCATCCGCCGTCCGGCGGAACTGTCCGGCGGCCAGCGCCAGCGCGTCGCGATCGGGCGGGCCATCGTGCGCCAGCCGCAGCTTTTCCTCTTCGACGAACCGCTGTCGAACCTCGACGCGGCCCTGCGGATGAACACCCGGATCGAGATCGCGCAACTGCACCGCACACTGGGGACGACGATGATCTACGTCACCCATGATCAGACCGAGGCGATGACCCTCGCCGACCGCATCGTCGTCCTGCGCGACGGCCGAGTCGAACAGGTCGGATCGCCCATGGAGCTTTACAACAATCCCGCCAATCGCTTCGTGGCCGGTTTTCTGGGTGCGCCGGCGATGAACTTCCTGACCCCGCCAGACGACGCCCCGGACGGGGCAGAACTTGGAATCCGACCGGAGGATTTGCGCCTCGACCCCGAAGGTGCGCTTCAGGGCACTGTCACCCACGTCGAACGGCTGGGCGGCGACACCAATATCGTCGTGCAGACCCGCCCCGAAGAGATGGCGACGATCCGCGTCTTCGGCCAGCACCCGGCCCGGGTCGGCGACACCGTGGGCCTCGCCTACGATCCCGCCAAGAGCTTCCTGTTCGCGCCCGACGGACGCCGCCTGCGCTAGGGGGGTCCTGCGCCATCGACGACACTGGCTGCAGGTCCGCCCGCGATTGACGTCCCCTACCGGCCGAATCGAAGGTCGGATCGTAGCAGGGTTCGTGCCGATCGAACGAAGCCATACCATGCAGACGCTTCGACTGGAAAACGTTCGGAATTATTCCCGCCTGCCACAGGTGAAGGATGTGCCGCAGTCCCTGCAGATCGTTCTTGCGGATCAGGTCATCGCCCGCAGCAAACACTTTACAAAAGTATTAAAGTATTACTTAATCGCCTCACATTATGTTTTGGGAGGAACACCATGTCTATCAGATCAGCATTACTCGCCAGCGCCGTCGCTCTGTCCCCGCTCGCTGCCGCGGCGCAGGACATGACCATTGGTTTTTCGCAGATCGGCTCTGAATCCGGCTGGCGCGCGGCCGAAACGACCGTAACGAAGCAGGAGGCTGAAAAGCGCGGTATCGACCTGAAGTTCGCGGACGCGCAGCAGAAGCAGGAAAACCAGATCTCTGCACTGCGGTCGTTCATCGCGCAGGGTGTCGATGCGATCCTTCTGGCCCCGGTCGTGGCAACGGGCTGGGACGGCGTGTTGGAGGAAGCCAAGGATGCCGACATTCCCGTCATCCTGCTTGACCGCACGGTCGACGCCCCGGAAGATCTTTACCTGACTGCCGTGACGTCCGATCTGGTGCACGAGGGCGAAGTCGCAGGCCAGTGGCTGGTGGACGAAGAGGCTGGCAACGACTGCCGGATCGTCGAACTGCAGGGCACGACCGGGTCGTCCCCCGCGATCGATCGCAAAAAGGGCTTCGAGAACGCGATTGCAGGCCACGACAACCTTGAAATCGTACGGTCCCAGACCGGCGACTTTACCCGCAGTCAGGGCAAGGTCGTCATGGAAAGCTTCCTCAAGGCCGAAGGCGGAGAGAACATCTGTGCGCTTTACGCCCATAACGACGACATGGCCGTCGGCGCCATTCAGGCAATCAAGGAAGCGGGTCTGAAGCCGGGCGAAGATATCAAGATCGTCGCGATCGACGGCGTGCCGGACGCGCACCTTGCCATCGCTAACGGCGAGATGAATGCGACGATCGAACTGACCCCGGACATGGCCGGTCCTGCGCTGGACGCCCTCGCCGCCTACAAGGCGGATGGCACCATGCCGCCGAAATGGATCCAGACGGAATCGCGGCTCTATACCGCGGCCGATGACAATCAGGCCGTCTACGAAACGAAAAAGGGCTTGGGTTACTGACGCAGGCCGGCCACCGCGGCCGCCGATCTTCCGGACGACACCCTGCGCTGGCCGCAGGGTGTCGCGCCCGCCTTTCTGCCCGAGGACATTTCCATGACCGACACCCCGCGCCCGGTGCTGCATGCCAAAGGCATCTCGAAATTCTTCCCCGGCACCGTCGCGCTCGACAACGTCGACCTGACGCTGCACGCGGGTGAAATCCATGCCCTGCTGGGCGAGAACGGCGCTGGCAAGTCGACACTGATCAAATGCCTGACCGGCGTCTATCGCCGCGATGGAGGAGAGATCCTGCTAGACGGCACATCCGTAGACCCGAAATCGACGCATCACAGCCAGATGCTGGGAATCGGAACGGTTTACCAAGAGGTCAATCTACTGCCGAACCTGACCGTGGCCGAAAACCTCTACCTTGGTCGTCAGCCGATGCGCGGGCCTTTCGTGGACCGTCGCAAGATGAACGCCGACGCCGCCGTGTCGTTGCGCGGCTTCGGGATCAACGTTGATCCGACTCAACCGCTTTTCAGCTATTCCGTCGCGATCCAGCAGGTCGTGGCCATCGCCCGCGCGGTCGAGATGTCGGGCAAGGTCCTGATCCTCGACGAGCCGACCGCCAGCCTCGATCATGACGAGGTGCAGCTGCTGTTTGGCGTCATCCGAAGGCTGAAGACACGCGGTCTGGCGGTCGTCTTCATCACCCATTTCCTCGATCAGGTCTTTGACATCTGCGACAGCGCCACAGTGCTCCGCAACGGACAGGTCGTGGGGCGGCGCGATCTGGCCGAAACGACCCGCAACGATGTCATCAGCCTGATGCTCGGCCGCCAGCTGGCCGCCCGCGTGCGGGCGCCCGCCCCCGCCGTTGGCGGTCGCACGCTTCTTCAGATCGAGAGCCTGCAAAAGACCGGGATGCTCGACCCTTTCACGCTCGACCTGCACGAAGGCGAGGTCGTGGGGCTGGCGGGTCTGCTGGGTTCGGGTCGGACAGAAACGGCAAACCTGATCTTCGGTGCAGTAAAGGCGGATCAGGGGCGGCTGCGCCTACGGGGGCAGGACATCCAGGTTCGCAATCCCCGCGATGCGGTCGCCCACGGCTTCGCGCTTTGCCCTGAGGATCGCAAGACCGAAGGGATCGTCGGCGATCTGTCCGTCCGCGACAATATCGTGCTTGCGCTGCAGGCCCGGCAGGGCTGGATGCGCCCCGTCCCCCGCAAGAAGATCGACGCCATCGCCCAGCATTACGTCCGGACGCTCGACATCCGGCTGGCGAACCTCGACATGCCGATCCGCCTGCTGTCGGGCGGCAACCAGCAGAAGGCCCTGCTGGCCCGCTGGCTGGCGACCGATCCCGATGTCCTGATCCTCGATGAGCCGACCCGCGGCATCGACATCGGCGCCCATGCCGAGATCATCGCCCTGATCGGACGGCTTCAGCAGGACGGCATGGCCTTGCTGGTCGCATCGTCTGAAATGGAAGAGCTCGTCGCTTACGCCAACCGCGTCGTCGTCCTCCGAGATCGCAGGCAGGTCGGCGAATTGGTGGGCGAGGACGTGACCGCTGACAACATCGTCCGTGCCATTGCCGCGGACCCGGTCAGCGCGGCGGTGGCATGATGGGCCGCGCGCTTCTGCGGCGGATCGCGCCGCAATTGGTCATTCTAGCAATCGTGCTGGCGCTGAATTTGATGGTCTTCCCTGATTTCCTGAAGGTCGAGTTGCAACATGGTCGCCTCTTCGGAAACCTGATCGACGTGCTGAATCGGGGTGCGCCGACGGCGCTGCTTTGCCTCGGCATGACGCTCGTCATCGCGACACGTGGCATCGACCTGTCGGTCGGCGCGGTCATGGCCATCGCCGGCGCCACAGCGGCATCGCTGGTGGTGGACGGACACCACTTTCTGACCGCCGTCGCCGGTGCGCTGGCCGTCGGTGCGATCTGCGGGATCTGGAACGGCATCCTCGTCGCTGTCCTGCGCATCCAGCCCATCGTGGCGACGCTCGTGCTGATGGTCGCAGGGCGCGGCATCGCGCAGCTGATCACCGGTGGCACCATCCTCACCTTCCTCGACCCCGGACTGATCCACCTCGGTGCGGGCACGATCTTCGGCGTGCCGACACCGATAGTGATCTGGCTCGCTCTCGGCACCTTCGTCGCAATCTTCGTGCGCCGGACGGCGCTGGGGATGCTGATCGAGGCTATTGGCATCAACGAGGCCTCCTCGCGGCTGGCCGGGATCAACAGCAAGGTGCTGCTGGTCTGCGTCTACATCGTGTCCGGCCTTGGCGCGGCCATCGCCGGCATCATCGTCGCAGCCGACATTCAGGGGGCGGATGCGAACAATGCGGGCCTCTGGCTCGAACTCGACGCCATCCTCGCCGTAGTGATCGGCGGCAATTCCCTGCTGGGCGGTCGGTTTTCCATCGTTGCCTCGCTTCTGGGCGCGATGATCATTCAATCCGTCAACTCATTGATCCTGCTGTCCGGCCTGCCGCCCGAGTTCAACCTGATCATCAAGGCCCTTCTCATCCTCGCGATCCTCGTGATCCAGTCGCCGAAGGTCAGTCATCTGCTTTACATCCTGCGTGCCTCTGCCCCGCAAAGCGCGCGCAAACCTCTACCGCCGTTGAAGGAGGGTCAGCGATGATCCGGTCCACCCACCTGCCTCTGCTCGTCACGCTGGCGACCTTCGTGCTCGCCTACGCGCTTTGCGCCTCTCAGTATCCGGCGATGCTGTCCCTGCGGGTCGTGGCGAACCTGCTGACCGACAACGCCTTTCTGGGCATCGTTGCCGTCGGCATGACCTTCGTGATCCTGTCGGGCGGCATCGATTTGTCGGTCGGATCGGTCATCGCCTTCACCGGCGTCTTCCTTGCCGTGATCCTGCGCGACACCAGCATCCACCCGCTCGCGGCCTTCGCGCTGGTGCTTGTCATCACCGCGACCTTCGGCGCCGCGATGGGCGCGATCATTCATTATCTTGAGATGCCGGCCTTCATCGTGACGCTAGCAGGCATGTTCCTGGCCCGCGGTGCGGCTTATGTCCTGTCGACGGATTCGGTGCCGATCACGCATGAATTCTACAACACCCTGCAGCAGATCTACTGGAAAACCGCCAGTGGCGGGCGCTTTCGCCTGATCGGCGGCGTGATGATCCTGACCTTCATCGTCGGCGCATTGGTTGCGCACCGTACCCGCTTCGGTCAGAACGTCTATGCCCTGGGCGGCGGCGGCACGACGGCCCGGCTGATGGGCGTGCCGCTGGCGTCGACCACGATCGGCATCTACGCGATCTCTGGCGGTCTGGCAGGACTGTCCGGCATCGTCTTCTCGCTCTATACCTCTGCCGGCTATTCGTTGGCCACCGTGGGGGTAGAGCTTGATGCCATCGCCGCCGTCGTCATCGGCGGCACGCTGCTGACCGGCGGCTATGGATTCGTCGCCGGGACCTTCTTCGGCATCCTCATCATGGGGCTGATCCAGACCTACATCGTCTTCGACGGTTCGCTGTCGAGCTGGTGGACAAAGATCGTCATCGGAGGTTTGCTTTTCGCATTCATCCTTTTGCAAAAGGGACTGACGTGGGCATCGACGGCACGCAGAAAAGCAGCGACTGGCTTCGTCACGCCATCATGAACTTCATACATTCCGGCGGTCGGGACGAACGGGCATCGAACCACACCACCTTCGTCGTCGATCAGTTGGGGCGGTCCATCGTGGCGGGCGAATACCCCGCCGGCACCATGATCCCGCTGGACCCGGACCTGTGCGAAATGTTCGGCGTATCGCGGACCGTCGTGCGCGAGGCCAAGAAGACCCTGATCGCCAAGGGGCTGATCCAGTCCAAGGCCAAGGTCGGCACCCATGTTCGCGCCGGTGATGACTGGAACATGTTCGACGAGGACGTGCTGATGTGGCACGCCGCGCAGAAGAACCCGACTCAGTTCTACGACGAACTTTTCGAGATCCGCATGATCTTCGAACCCGCCGCCGCGGCGAAGGCCGCGACCATGGCGAACGTTGTGGATTCCGCACGGCTGACCCAGCTGTGTGACGACATGGAAAGCGCGCGGGATCGTGCAGCCTTCGCCGTGGCCGACTACGAGTTTCACAAGCAGATCCTCAAGCTGTCACGGAACCGGTTCCTGCACTCGCTGGGCGACATGGTGCAAACCGCGCTCTATTCCCTGTTCATGACAGAGGCGAACGACGCCTTTCCGCAAAGCAAGGTCGACGTTGCCCGCAAGCACCGCGTCATCGCGACCGCCATCGCCCACGGAGAGGCTGCCCTCGCCCGCGCGGCCATGACGGAGGTCATCAGCGACAGCTTCAATCGCACGCGTGTCCGCTGCGAGGTGCGCTGATCCGCCGGCCGCGGCGGTGCACCGATTCCTGCCCCTGCATGAGGCGGGTGCATGGCGGAAATGCACACTCAATCATTTACTCCGGCAGGTGCAAGACTAGGTTCTTGCGCGACACAGGGTCGCAGAACGGCTTTGCCGCAGGCGCGGTGATCACATTGCAGACCCTGCGTCCAATTTCGGCCCCGCGCCGGCCCCAGACTGGAGAGTCGCATGTACTACATCCCTCATCGCAACCCGGCGGGCGGCGCGATGGTCGCCGTATCCGGACTGATTGCCGCGGTGATTGCCGCCTACGCCTTCCTGATGCCGCTGACTGGCGTGAATAACACCGCTGGTCCGTTGCTGGTCATTCTCGCCGGCGTCCTGCTGATCATCGGTGGCCTGATCCTGCGGATGGCGGTCGGTCGGGGCCTGCGGATCACGATGCGCATCCTGATCCTGCTGGCCCTTGCGGGAACCGCTGTTGCCGGCCTGCTGCTGCATCAGAACCTGATCGCCCTCGCCATGATCATCGGCCTGATCGGCGTAATCATCGACATCATCCGCCCCGGAAGGACCGCTGCATGACCCGGACCCGCACAAGCCTTGCCAGCCTCGCGCTGATCGCCCTTGCACCGCTGGCACAGGCCCAGAACGCCGATGCCCGCTGGGACGGCTTTCACGGTCAGCTGAATGCCCAGAAATACTCCCCCCTGACCGAGATCACGGCCGACAACGTCGGCCAGCTGGAAAAGGTCTGGGATTACCACACCGGCGATCTGGCCGACGGCAAGGGCGATCTGCCGGCCACTGTCTGGTCAGCCACGCCCGTCATCGCCAACGACACGATGTATATCGGCACGCCGTTCTACCGGATCATCGCCCTCGACCCTGCGTCAGGTGCCGAGAAATGGACCTTCGACACGCAGTCCGAACTGGCCGCCCTGACGCAGCCCGCCCTGAAAAACCGCGGCGTCGCCTATTGGCAGGACGCCGAGGCCTCAGGCAATGCCTGCGACAAGACGGTCTACATCGGCACCATGGACGCCCGCCTGTTCGCCGTGGATGCGGATACCGGCAAACCCTGCACTGAATTTGCGGACAACGGCGTGCTGGACGTCAACCAGTGGAACACCACCAACGACCGCTGGCCCCTGTCCCTGCTGCAACCGCCGACCGTCGTCGGCAACCTGCTGATCCTCGGCTGGGCCGGCAAGGACTGGGAGTTCGAGCAGGCGCCGCCGGGGTCGGTCTTCGCCATCGACGCCCGTACCGGCGAACTGGTCTGGACGTTCGAGACCCTGCCTGAATCCCTGCGCGACAAAAGCGGCACCGCCAACATCTGGACCGCCATGTCCGCCGACGTCGAACGCGGACTGATCTACCTGCCCGTCTCTTCGCCCTCGCCGAACTATTGGGGTGGCAACCGGACCGAGGAGGCACCCTATGCCACCTCGACCACCGCGCTCGACATCAAGACCGGAAAGGTCGTCTGGTCCCGCCAGTGGGTGCACCACGACATCTGGGATTATGACACCAATGCTGCCCCTACGCTGATGGACATCACTGTGGACGGAAAGACGATCCCGGCGCTGATGCAGTCCATGAAACAGGGATTCCTCTTCGTCGTGAACCGCGAAACCGGAGAGGACGTCTGGCCGATCGAGGAACGCCCTGTCCCGCAAGGCGACGACAGCGTGAACGGAGAGGTCTATGCCCCCACCCAGCCGTTCCCGACAATGCCGAAGCCCTTGCTGGATCAAGCCGAAAAACCCGAGATCTGGGCTTTGGCAGACGCGGTCGGTCTGGGGTCCTGTTCACGGCTGTGGAACGACCTGTGGTACGAGGGCATGTACACACCGCCCACGACCCGCGGGTCCGGTGCGATGGCTTATCCGGACAGCGCCGGTGGCGTCCAATGGGGCGGCGTGGCGTTCGAACCTGACAGTCAGATTGCAGTCGTGAACACGTCTCACCTCGTGCAGTACATCAAACTTTACGACCGAGGGGCCTATGAGAAGGCCAATAATGGTTCCGGCAACGAAAGTGGCTTTGCACCGCAGACCGGATCGCCTTACGGAATGCAGCTGGAAGTGGCACGCAACTGGCTTGGCATGCCGTGCTGGGTGCCGCCTTACGGCGAGCTCGTGGCCCTTGACATGCATACGGGAGAGGTCAAGTGGCGCAAGCCGGTCGGGGCCTCTCAGCAATACGGCTTCTTCATGCCCGAAAGCTGGGGTTCGCCCACCATCGGCGGGCCCGCCGTCACGGCAGGCGGCGTGATCTTCATCGGGGCTTCGATGGACGCCAAGGTGCGGGCCTACAGCCTTGAAACGGGGCAAGAGCTCTGGTCCGATCAGGCCATGGCCCCGGCCGTCGCGAACCCCGCCATCTATGAGTATCAGGGCCGGGAATACGTCGCCTTCGTCGCTGGCGGAAATACCATCCTGAAGGATCAGGTCGGCGATCAGGTCGCCGTCTACGCCCTGCCCCGGGAATGACGGGGCAGGCGACGGGGCCATCATGGCCCTTCCAGCCGGGCCGCGCATCTGACAAGTGTGCGGCACCCGATCCGTTGACAGAAGCCCGACGCCCTTCGTGACCGCCCCCAGAGAGTCTCGCATCTTCGGTCTGGCCGGCATCCTGCCGGCGGGCGTCGTCCTTTTGATGATCGCCTTCGAATACACGGGCCAGACGGGCTTTGCTCTGGCCGCCTCCGTTCTCGCCATCATCGCCGTCGCGATCTTCAGTTTCGGCGTTCGTGCCTCTCGTGTGGCTTTCGTGGTGATCGCCATCGGGCTGGTGTTCTGGGCTGCCCTGACCCGGTCGGACTGGGCCGCGGCCACCGCCACGGCGGCACAACGGGGCGCGATGGTCATGGCCCTGTTCGCTGCGCTGACGGCGATCCGCAACGCCGCCATGACTGCCCCGGAAATCGTCGAATGCGGCCGGTTCCTTGCCCGGCAACGACCGGGCTTGCGCTATACCGCCCTGACCATCGGCGGGCACCTCTTCGCGCTCATCCTGATCTACGGCTCGATCTCACTGCTCGGCACGCTTGCTACCGAAAGCGCGGTGCACGAGCGCGACCCCGAGATTCGCCGCCAGCGCACCCGCCGGATGATGATCGCGATCCAGCGCGGCTTTGCCTCGACGCTGTGCTGGTCGCCGCTCGGGTTCTCGATGATCATCAGTGTATCCGTTGTGCCGGGTGCCAGCTGGGCCGCCGCTGCCCTGCCCGGTATCGCCAGTGCCTTGATGATGCTGGTGATCGGCTGGGGTCTGGACGCCTTGTACAAAACCAAAGGCACCCCGCAGATGCGCCCGAAAGAAACCGAGCGCTGGCTGGTCCAACTCCGCCCCCTGCTGATCCTGCTGGGGGCCGTGATGATCGGTGTCGCCCTGTTGCACGCCGCGGCAGGGGTCGAGGTGATCGGCGCCGTGATGTCGCTCGTACCGGCCATCGCCGTGCTATGGGTCGCGGCACAGACGCCGCCCACAGGGTTGACCCGCCTTGCCCATGTCCGGCTCAGGACGTCACGCTTCGTCATGGAGGAATTGCCCGGCTATAGAGGAGAGATCGTGCTCTTGTTCATGGCGGGTTTCATCGGCAGCCTCGGTGCATATCTGCTGGTGCCCTTGGTTCAGGCCCAGGGACTGGACATGACATCGATCCCGCCGTGGGTCATTATCGCAGCCATGGTCTGGATCATTCCCCTGACCGGGCAACTGGGCATGAACCCGATCCTTGCGGTGTCTTTACTGGTGCCGATCCTGCCTGCGCCGGATGTCATGGGCATCCCGCCCACCGCGATGGTCATCGCGATCACGTCGGGCTGGGCACTCAGCGGGGCGACCTCGCCCTTCACCGCGTCCGTCATGCTGGCCGCATCCTTGGGTGGCGTATCCCCGATGCGTGCCGGTCTGGGCTGGAACGGCGTCTATATCCTTGTTGCCGGGGCCGTGCTGACGCTGTGGTCACTGCTTCTCATGTCGTGGCTCTGACCGGGCGAGGTCAATCCAGAAGCACCAGCAGTTCGAAGGTGACGCAGACCCGGTTCGCCCCCGGCACCAATGCCCCCGCCACGGGCGGTCCGTCGAACCCGACGCTGACCACGTCGAGGACCGACGGCGCACCGCCGGTCAACAGCACTTCTGTCGCATGATCGTCAAGCCCGGCCTGACCTTCCAGCGCTGTGCCCACGAGGCTGCCAAGTCCCTTGACCGTAACGCGCGACGCGCCGGCCCCGATGGTCCTGATAGCATCGTCGATCACCTCGTTCGGTTTGACACAGGACAGCACCGCGTTGGGCCGCATGACAGGCTGGGTCGGCTTCGGCACAAACAGCGTGAACCCGGTTTCCTCATCGTATCCGCTCTCCATCCGCGCGCCTGAAAGCGTCCAGACATCCACCTCGTGGTCGGCCCCAAGGACCGTCACCTCCGCCAGCAGGTGCCCGGCGTGGACCCTGCCGTCCTGCGCCGTCCACTGGCCGTGGACGTGGGCGAAGGGTGACCCGTCACGCCACCCCAGATGCGCGCCGGCCACGACGACACGAGCATGCTCCAGAACGGTCGTGTCGCTGTACCACGCCACATGCGCCGCATCGTTGGCCGGCGCTGGCCGCACGAAAGACAGCGTTCGGACGGGCACGTTCCGCAAGTCAAACCACGCGCCCCACGCGCCGACCGCATTGACCATTGCTTCCAAGAGCGTCAGTCCCGCCCGCAATGTGACCCGTCTGCGGGTGGCGAAACAAGGTACGGCGGTCATCCGCGCCGCCGCGACGGGGCCGGGGTGGATCAGGGTGCGCGCCTCAGACACCGGCAAGGTCGCCGCGGGCGATCAGCTCGGCGCGGATTAATTTCTTGGTGATCTTGCCGTAGCCCGATTTCGGCATCTCCTCCCAGAACACCACCGCCTTCGGCATCTTGTAGCGCGGCACCTTTGCGGACAACCAGTCCAGCAACGCCCCCGCCTCCGGTGCCGCGCCGCGCGCGACGCAGACGGCGACGCCGACCTCGCCCCATGTCGGATCGGGCATGCCCAGCACAGCGCATTCGCTGATCGCGGGGTGCAGCAGGATCTTCTCCTCGATCTCGCGCGGATAGATGTTGGACCCACCCGAGATGTACATGTCCGACGCCCGGTCGGTCAGGTAGAGGAACCCCTCCGCATCCATGTGGCCGAGATCGCCCGTGAGGAACCAGCCGTCGCGGAAGGCCTTGGCATTGGCCTCCGGGTTGTCATGGTATCCGGCAAAGACCGCAGGCCCGATGACGGCGACCTCGCCGGTATCACCCGGCGCGACCTCGCGACCTTCGGCATCCTGCACCTGCACCTGCATTGCCGTCCGGGCAAAACCGCAGGTGCCGATCCGCATGACGGCATCGTTGGCCGAATGATGCGCCGGCGGCAGCACGGTGATGTTGCCCGTCACCTCTCCCAACCCGAAATATTGAACGAGGACCGGCCCCAGCACCTCCAGCGCGCGGACCTGGTCGGCGCGATACATCGGCGCGCCCGCATAGATCATGTATCGCAAGCTGGCGTGATCGTATTCGTGCACCGCCGGGTGTTCCACCAGCAGCTTCACGATGGTCGGCACGGTGAAGGCGTTGGTCACGCGCCACTCTTCGATCAGCCGCCAGACTTCGCCCGCGTCGAACTTCGTGCCGCCGGGCAGGATCGTCTTCACCCCATGCGCCACCTGCGCCAGCTGGTGGATCCCCGCCCCATGCGACAGCGGCGCCACGACGATCGACGCATCCTCCGGCCCCGTCCCCGGCATCAGGTCGCAGAGGTGGTTCGTCACGACGAAGGCCATCTGCCCGTGCGTCAGCACGGCGGCCTTAGGCTTGCCCGTGGTGCCCGAGGTGAAGAAGAACCACGCGGGATCGTCGCGGTCCACGGCCGCCGGGATGACCTCTCGCCCCATGTGTTCTGCGACGAGCGTGTCGTAGTCGTCGGAACCCTCTCCGCCTATGGTCACCGTGAAGCCGACGTCGCAGGCCGCGATGTGGTCCGCGAACTCCGCCCCCGCCAGCAGACCCTTCGCCCCCGACGATCCTGCCAGCCACGCCACGTCCTCGGGCGTCTGGCGAAAGTTGGCGGGCACCCAGACACAACCCAGCTTCCAGCAGGCGAAGGCGGCCTCGAACATCTGGTTGCAGTTGGCGGATTGGACCAGCAGACGGTCGCCCTTCACCATGCCGTAGCGGTCGCGCAGGGCGGCGGCGAAGGCCGTCGCGCGCGCCTCGATCTGGTCCCAGGTCCAGGTCGCCTCGCCCCAGACGAGACCTATGTCGTCCCCGTACCGCCGCGCGGACTCCGTCAGGAACTGCGACAGGTTCATCACCCGGGTCGAGACGGGCATCACGCGACCCGTTCGAGGATCGAGGCGTAGGAGGCGACCGCCGCCCCGCCCATGTTGAAGACACCGGCGAGTTTGGCGTCGGGGATCTGCATTCCCCCGGCCTCGCCCATCAGCTGCATCGCGGCCATGACGTGCATCGACACGCCGGTGGCGCCTATGGGGTGTCCCTTGGACTTCAGCCCGCCAGAGGGGTTCACCGGCAGCCGCCCGTCCTTCGCCGTCCAGCCCTCGCGGATCGCGCGGCCGCCCTGCCCCGGTTCGGCCAGCCCCATGGCCTCGTATTCCAACAGCTCGGCCACGGTGAAACAGTCGTGGGTCTCGACAAGGCTCAGGTCGTCCAGCGTCACCCCGGCAGCGGCATAGGCCTGATCCCAGGCGCGCTTCGCGCCGTCGAAGCGGGTCATGTCGCGGCGGGACAAGGCCAGCGGTTCGTTGGTGTGGGTCCGGGCACGGAAGCGGATCGCGCGGTGCAGCTCCGCCGCGACCTCGGGTGCGGCCAGCACCAGTGCCGCCGCGCCGTCGGAGACCAGCGAACAGTCCGTGCGCCGCAGGGGGCCGGCGACAAGTGGGTTCTTCTCGGACACCGTGTTGCAGAACGCCACGTCGAAGTCGCGCCGCATGTGGGCGAAGGGATTCTGCATCCCGTTGTGGTGGTTCTTGGCGGCGATCATCGCCAATTCCTCGGACCGGTCGCCGTAGCGCTGGAAATAGTTCGACGCGATCTGACCGAAGAGCCCGGCAAAGCCGCCGCCGACCCCCGACTCCTCGCGCCGGTAAGAGGCGCCGAGGAGAATGTCGCCCACCTCCACCCCCGGGGTCGCGGTCATCTTCTCCGCCCCCACGACCAGCGCCACCTTGCCGCGCCCGCTGGCGATGAAATCCATCGCCCCGTGCAGCGCGGCGGAGCCTGTGGCGCAGGCGTTCTCGTAGCGGGTCGCGGGCACGCGGCTCAGGGCGTCGTTGCCCATGCCGACCAGCGCGCCGTGGAAGTCCTGCCCCGAGAAGCCGTTGTTGAAGACGCCGACGAAGATGCCGTCGACATCCTCAGCCACGACGCCGGCGTGGTCCAGCGCGGGGCCGGTCACCTCGGCCATCAGGGCCTCGGTATCCTCGGCAGCACTTCGGCCAAAGGCGGTGTGGGCCCAGCCCACGATATAGGGATCGGTCATCTTGCGTCCTCCGTTGCGGTGCGCGGCATGCGCCGGGCCAACCGTGTCTCGATTTCGCGCGCCTCGCGCGTCAGCATTGCCGCCAGTTCCGCGTCGCGCGGCGGCTGCATGCGGCTGTCGATGGCGGCGATCGACAGCGCACCGGCAACCGTGCCGTCGGGCCGCCGCAGGGCGACGCCCACGCCCCAGCTGCCCGCCACGATCCGCCCGGGGTTCAGCGCGAATCCCCGCGCCCGCGTCGCCGCCACGTCGCTGCGCAGCAGCGCGGCGTCGTAACTCGGATAATCGGCGGCCATCCGGTCCGCGTTGTCAGCCAGCACCACCTCGACCTCCGCGTCGGGCAGGGCGCTCAGCATCGCCAGAGACCCAGCACCGATACCGAGGGGATGCTGCGCGCCGGTTTCCAGCGCGAGGGTGCGGATGGGGAACGATCCCTCCTCCCGGTGCAGGCAGACCGCCGCCGCCCCGCGCCGCATGTTGACGAAGGCGGTGTCGCCGCTGGCCTTGGCCAGCCGCACGACCGCATCGGCGGCAATCTCCAGCAGCCCGTGGCGGGGCGTCGCCAGCGTGCCCAGCACATAGGCCTCCTCCCCCAGATGGTAGGCCCGCGTGGCCACGTCCTGTTCGACCAGCCCGCGCCGGATCAGCGCCAGCATCAGCCGCCGCACCGTGGGCTTGCCGAGGCCGGAGGCCGCGATGAGATCGGACAGCGACACGCCCCGCCCGGCCGCCTGACCGGTGATCTGCAACAGCAGCAGCGCCCGGTCCACCGCCTGGCTGCCGCTGGCCTGGGTCGCATCGCCAAGATCTTTCACGATATGGACCGCCATCTCTGAAATCCTCCCGAAACCTCGGGCCTTTCCCCAAAGACCTGCGCATTTTCGCATGTAATGCAAGAAATATCTTGCCCGACGCGGCGTTCTCTGTTCCACATTATGACGAACTGAGGGAGGAACCATCATGAAGACCATCACCAAGGCCGTCCTGGCCGCCATGCTTGCCACCACCGTCCTGTCCGGCGCCGTCCAGGCCGAGACCCTGCGCCTTTCCCACAACACCGGCGACACGACGACTTGGCAGAAGGGCGCCGACAAGTTCGCCGAACTGCTGAAGGAGAAAACCGACGGCGCCTACGACGTCCGCGTCTTCCCGAACGCCCAGCTGTCCGGCGGCGACCAGATGAAGCAGGCCGAGATGGTGGGCCGCGGCGCGCTCGACCTCGTCGTGACCTCCGCGATCAACGTCACACCGCTGGTGCCCGAGATGGCCGTCTTCTCGCTGCCCTACCTCTATGCCGACTACGCGCAGGTCGACGCGACCACGCAGGGCGAACCCGCCAAGCTGCTGGAGGACATCCTGCGCGACAAGGGGATCGAAGTTCTGGCCTGGGGCGAGAACGGCTTCCGCGAGGTCACCAACAACGTCCGCCCGATCACCAAGCCCGACGACATGAAGGGCCTGAACATGCGTGTGGCGGGGCCGATGTACATCGACGTGATGAACGCCCTCGGCGCCAATCCCCAGCAGATGCAGTGGGGCGAGACGATGACCGCCCTGCAGCAGGGCGTGGTCGACGGGCAGGAGAACCCGATCGGCGCCGTCATCATCCCGCAGCAGGTCTTCGAGGTGCAGAAATACCTGACGACCTGGCATTATTCCTACGACCCGATCTTCCTCGGCGTGTCCACCAAGGTCTGGGACGGCCTGGATGCCGAGACGCAGGAGGAGATGCGTGCCGCCGCGACCGAGGCGATGGAATACCAGCGCGAGATCACGCGTGACAGCACCGCCGAAGGCGTCGACCTGCTGCGCGAGAAGGGCATGGAGATCTACGAGCCCTCGCAGGAAGAGCTCGCCGCCTTCCGCGAGGCGACCCAACCCGCCTTCGACACCTGGGCCGAGAAGGTCGGCACCGACATCGTCGGCAGCTTTCAGGATGCCATCGCGACCGTGCCCGCGAACTGAAGACTGCGGCGCGGCCCCGCCACCGGGGCTGCGCCGATCCGGGGAGGGGATCAGATGCGCTTCGTCCTGCGCGAATTCGAGAAGATCGTCTGCGCCGTGCTGTTCCTCGGCATGACGCTGATCGGCTTCATCAACGTCGTGGTGCGCTACGCCACGCACTATTCCTTCGCCGCGTCGGAGGAGGTGCTGACCAACGGCTTCCTGCTGCTGACCGTCTTCGGCGCCGCCATCGCCGCCCGGCGGGGCGAGCATCTGGCCGTGACACTGGTGCAGGACGCCCTGCCCCGCCGCGCGGCGCAGGCGGTCTTCGTCCTGTCGGTCATCCTCTCACTGATCCTGCTGGCGGCATCGGCGTGGTTTTCGTGGGTCACGGCGATGAACCAGATCGAAAGCGGCATGCGCAGCTATGCCCTCGGCCTGCCCGCCTGGTGGTATCAGATTGGCCTGCCCTTCGGCTTCGCCCTCATCATTATCCGCTACTTGCAACACGCGGCCGAAACATGGCACGCCCCCCGCGCCGAACCGCAGGCGACGCCCAGTGTCTGACCTTCTTGGCATGAGTGCCGGCACCCAGATGATCGTCGTCTTCTTCCTGCTGATGGCCCTGCGGGTGCCCGTGGCCTTCGCGCTTGGCCTGTCGGCGATGTATGCCATGTGGCAGATCGGCTTCGGGTTCGAGCTCGCCGGCGACCTCATCGCCACCGGCATTGCAAAATACGCGCTGCTCGCGATCCCCTTCTTCATCCTCGCCGGCACCCTGATGGGCACGCTGGGCATTGCAGAGCGGATGATCCGCTTCTTCCGCATCCTGATCGGCAATCTGCCCGGCGGCATGGGCGTCGTCGGCACCGTCGTCTGCCTGTTCTGGGGCGCCGTTTCCGGCTCCGGTCCCGCCTCCGTCGCCGCCATCGGCCCGATGATCATCAAGGGCATGCAGGAGGACGGCTATCCCCGCGCCGCCGCCGCCGCCCTCGTCTGCACCGGGGCCGCCTTCTCGATCGTGATCCCGCCCTCCATCGGCCTCGTGATCTATGGCGTGATCGCGGAAACCTCGATCTCCGCCCTCTTCACCGCCGCCATCGTGCCGGGCCTCTTCATGGGCCTGCTGATGCTGGTGGTCCTGCCCTTCATCAAGCCGCGCGGCCGTGACGGGCTCGACCGTCTGGCCCCCGCTGCTGCCAGCGACGGCTACTGGTGCGACCTCGGCCGCAGCTTCCGCGCGTCCTTCTGGGGCCTGATGACGCCGGTCGTGATCCTCGGCGGCATCTACTCCGGCATCTTCACCCCGACCGAGGCGGCGCTGGTCGCCACCGTCTATGCCATCGCCGTTGGTGCCTTCGCCTATCGCACCCTGACCCTCCGCACCCTCTACGACGCGCTGACCGAGGCCGCGGCCTCCTCCGCCGTCGTCATGCTGGTCGTGGCCTATGCCAGCCTTTTCGGATGGGTCGTGACGGTTGAGGACCTGGTGGGTCAGTATTCCGGCCAGCTGCTGGGCCTGTCGGACAACGGCGCGGTGATCCTGATGGTCATCATGCTGATCCTGCTGATCGCGGGGATGTTCATGGACCCTGTGACGGTCATGTTCATTTCCCTCCCGATCTTCATGCCGGTGGTGCGGGAACTGGGCTGGGATCCGGTTTGGTTCGGTGTGCTGGTCATGGTGAACCTCGCCATCGGCCTGATCACGCCGCCCGTCGGGATCAACCTCTATGTCGCGGCCAACATCACGCGGCTGCCGCTGGAACGCATCGCCCGCGCGGCGCTGCCGTTCCTGGTGGTCAGCATCATCGGCCTCGCCATCGTGGCGGCCATGCCCGCCCTGTCCCTGTTCCTGCCGGAGATGCTGAAATGACCGACACCGTCGCCCTGATCACCGGGGCCGCCCGCGGCATCGGGCTGGCCACCGCGACCCTGATGCAGGCCGAAGGCCGCCGCGTCGTCATGCTTGACCGCGACGCCGAGGAGCTGGAACAGGCCGCAGCCACCCTGCCCGGCGCGCTGGCGATCCCCTGCGACGTCGCGGTGCCGCAGCAGGTTGCGCAGGCGGCGGCCGAGATCGAACAGACCTGCGGTCGCCTCGATATCCTCGTGAACAACGCGGGCGTCGCGGACTTCGGCCCCTTGGCCGAGACCGACTTTGCCCGCTGGCGCCGGGTGATGGAAACGAACCTCGACGGCGTCTTCCTGATGAGCCAGGCC
Source organism: Loktanella atrilutea (assembly GCF_900128995.1). Classification (GTDB taxonomy): domain Bacteria; phylum Pseudomonadota; class Alphaproteobacteria; order Rhodobacterales; family Rhodobacteraceae; genus Loktanella; species Loktanella atrilutea. The sequence goes on from NZ_FQUE01000009.1 coordinate 87,724, forward strand.
TGCCTGCCGCTGCTGTCGGCGCAGGGCGGGGCCATCGTCAATATCGCCTCGATCTCCGGCCTGCGCGCCTCCACCCTGCGGATCGCCTACGGCACGTCAAAGGCCGCCGTCATCCATCTGACCAAGCAACAGGCGGCGGAACTAGGCGAGGTCGGCATCCGCGCCAACTGCGTCTGCCCCGGCCCGGTGAACACGAAGCTGGCCCTTGCCGTTCACTCGCCCGAAATCCGCGCCGCCTATCACGATGCGATCCCGCTGAATCGCTACGGCACGGAACGCGAGATCGCGGAGGTCATCTGCTTTCTGGCCGGTTCCCGCGCAAGCTACGTGACCGGTCAGGTCGTGGCCGCCGACGGAGGTTTCGAATCGACAGGCGTCGGTCTGCCCGCCCTGCGCTAACTGGCGAAAATTCAGGCGCCATCGATCAGGAATTCCAGCCAAAAAGCTCGGAGTGCAGCGCCGCTGAAAGGCAGCCAAGCCGCGAATGCAACTTGTCAAACGCCTTCAGTTGGCCCGCGTCGGGTCCGTCATCGGATCGCCGGCTTCATGGCCGCCCGGCACATGTTCCGACGAAGCAGAGCCGACGGGCCGCTCGATCATCCGGTGCACACGCGGCGTGTGACCCTCGACATGAAGCGCACGGATTTGCCTTGAATTGTCCTGGTCCGCCCGGGTCCGCCGTTGCCGGTCGCGGATGTATTCCAGCCACGTCGCGACGTGATAGCGCTCGATCCACAGGTCGGTTTCGGCCAGATCGCGCAGCAGGGTCCAGCGTTGCGCGCCGTCGCGGCGCAGGATGCGCCGCCTTTCGTTCATTGCGGCAACGAAGGCCGGAATGTTCGCCTCGGGCACGCGATGTTCGATGGTGATGACGATGGGGCCGGACCGGGCGTGGACCGGCACCGCGGTCTCGGGCTCGCCCAGATTGTCCATCGGTTCGAGGTCCGCATCGCCACCCGCGGGCAATGGCAGCACAAGCCCGGCCAGCCCGCCCGCCGCCTGCAGTGCCGCCGCGGCAAGCAGACCGAGGGTCACACCATGACGTTCCGCCACCGCGCCGAAACCCCAGGCTCCGGCTGCCATACCGCCGAAGGTCGCCATCTGGTACAACGACAGTGCGCGTCCGACGACCCAGCGCGGCGTCGACAGCTGCACCGTCACGTTGAATGTGGACAGTGCCAGCACCCACCCTGCTCCTGCCAGCATCAGCGCGGGCAGCGTCAGAATGAGAGTCCGACTGAGGCCTGTGGCGGCACCGCCCAGCACGATCGCGACGGATGCAACCCTTACGATCCCCTCGGTCGTGAGCCGCGCACGCAGCCTTCCGCTGGACAGGGCACCGCCGACGGCACCGATGCCGAAGGCCCCCAGCAGGACGCCATAGGTCAGCGGCCCGCCAACGATCAGGTCGCGTGCCACGATCGGCATCAGTGCCGGGATCGCCGCCGCGGCTGCGCCGAAAAGGCACCCACGCAGCAGCACGACGCACAGGTTCGGCGACATGGCGACATAGCGCAGCCCGGCGGCCATGGCGACGTCGATCCGTTCCCGCGGCAGCGTGCGCGGCTTACGGTCCGGATGCCAGCGCAACAGAACCACGATCAGTCCGATGTAGCTGACGGCGTTGGTCAGGAACGCGCCCGCGGCCCCGGCCACGGCGACGATCGCCCCGCCGATCGCTGGCCCGACTGACCGCGCCATGTTGAACCCCATGGAATTCAGCGCTACCGCGCCGGGCAAGGCACTGCGCGGCACCATGTCCCCGACAGAGGCCTGCCACGCCGGATTGTTCAGCGCCGTGCCGCAGGCGATGGCAAAGGTGAACCCCAGCAGCCCCCAGGGCGTCAGCCAGTCGTTCCATGCGAAAAACGCCAGCAGCAGGGACATCACCACCATGTAGGTCTGCGCGCACAGCATCACGATGCGCCGGTCGAGGTTATCTGCGATCGCTCCCGCCGCGAGTGAAAAGAGCATGATCGGCAAGGCGGTCGACGCCTGCACCAGCGCCACTTCCTGAGATGAGTTCGACAGCGAAGTCATCAGCCAGGACGCACCCACGGCCTGGACCAGACCGCCGAAGTTCGACGACATCGACGCGAGCCAGATGGAGCGGAAGATCGGCACCGAGAATGGAGAGATGGGTTGACCGGGCAGGACGGGCCTCCTTGGGGTATGATCGGCAGGTCTCGCGCCGCGCCGGAATGCTGCAGGACATGGCCCCCACTACGCCAAGGTCAATGCGATTCAGCGGGCGGGCACGCCGCATGGAATCGTCAGTCGGTGCGCAGGGACAGGCCGCTTTCGGTGTCGAACAGATGGATCTGCGCAGGGTCGGCACCGATGGTCAGCACTTCGCCCGTACCGGCGCCGGCCTGACCGGGCAGATGCAGCGCGATTGCGCCGCCATTGCCAAGGGTGCCGTAGATATAAGATTCGCCCCCCAACTGCTCCACGCTGGCGACAGTCATGCGAATCGGGCCGTCGTCGCCGACGGTGACGTGGTTGGGCCGGATCCCCAGCGTGACCGCCTGTCCCGGCTGATAGCGGAACCCCGTGGCGGGCAGCGACATCCGCTCGCCGGTGTCCAGCGCCAGCGTGTCGCCATCGATCCGCCCCGCGACGAAGTTCATCTTGGGTGACCCGATGAAGCCCGCGACGAACAGGTTGCGCGGCCGGTTGTAAAGGTCGAGCGGTTTCCCGAACTGTTCCAGCTCGCCGAGCCGAAGGACCGCGATCTTGTCGGCCATCGTCATCGCCTCGACCTGATCGTGCGTCACGTAGATCATGGTGTTTTCCAGCCGCCGGTGCAGGCCCGTGATCTCCTTGCGCATTTCGACCCGCAGCTCCGCATCGAGGTTCGACAGCGGCTCGTCGAACAGGAAGACGCGCGGCTCGCGCACAACGGCCCGCCCGATCGCGACCCGCTGGCGCTGACCGCCGGATAGGTCCTTGGGGCGCCGGTCCAGCAACGTGTCGATCTGCAGCATCTTCGCCACCTGATCGACCTTGGCCCTGATCTCGGCCTTCGGCGTGTTGATGTTTTCCAACCCGAAGCTGAGATTCTGGCGCACGGACATGTGCGGGTAAAGCGCATAGGACTGGAACACCATCGCCAGCCCCCGGTCGGCGGCGGGAATGTCGTTGACAACCTCGTCGCCAATGACGACGTCGCCGTCGCTGATCGGCTCCAGCCCCGAGATCATGCGCAGCAGCGTGGACTTGCCGCAGCCCGAGGGGCCGACGAAGACGCAGAACTCGCCCTGCTGCACGTCGAGGTCGATGCCCTTGATGACCTCCACCTCTCCATAGGACTTGCGGACCCGCCGCAGCTCAACTCTGGCCATCTTGTTTCCTATTCGTCGTCATTTGCCGCCGGTCGAGGCGATGCCTGTAGCGATGTATTTCTGCAGGAACATGAACACCGCCGCGATCGGCAGCAGCGTCAGAACGGTCATCGCCAGCAGGCTGGGCCAGTCGGTCTGCAACTCGCCTTGGAAGGAGTTCAGTGCAAGCTGCAATGTGAAATTCTCGGTCCGGGTCAGCACGATCAGCGGCCAGAGGAAGTCGTTCCAGCGCCACATGATCGCAAGGATCGCCAGCACCGCGATGGCGGGGGCCGACAGCGGCAGGATGATCCGCCAGAAGATCTTCCACTCGCTGGCCTTGTCCATGCGCGCGGCGTCAAGGATCTCGTCCGGGATCGTGATCATGTACTGCCGTAGCAGGAACACCCCGGTCGGCGTCGCGGCTCCGGGAATGATGACGCCCCACAGGCTGTTGAACATGCCCAGTTTCGTGACGATCAGGAACAGCGGCACCAGCACCACGGTCTGCGGGATCATCAATGTGCCGATGACGATCAGCAGCACCGCGTTGCGCCCCCGAAACTGGTATTTCGACAGGGCGAAGGCGGCCATCGCGTTGACCAGCAGCATGATGACCGTGGCGGCGATAGTGATGAAGGTCGAGTTCCAGAAATACCGCAGGAAATCGAACCGCGCGAAAAGCTGGGTATAATTGTCGGTGGCAAAGGCCACCCCTTCGACCGGTTGCAGCATGTCCGTGGTCAGACGCACACGATCCTCCGGCGCGTCGGGCGACACGACCTCGGCCCGGCCCGCGGCGCGGCGGGTCTGGCCGACGACCTGTCCCGCCAGATCGCCCTCCGTCACGGTGAAGGCGGGCAGCGGATCGTCGTAGCCCGGCACCGTCAGCACCTCCTGCGCATAGGGCAGGAACCGCGGCGGAAACCGGTCGAGCTCGTTCTGGTCCTTGAAGCTGGACAGCACCAGCCAGACCACGGGGCCAAACATCAGGAAGACGCCAAGGAAGAGGTAGCCGTAGGACACCCAGTCGGTCCAGTGCAGCCGCCCCCTGCCCCGCGTCGCGGTCAGAAAGCCCGTGACGCCACTGCGGTCAGCCATCGACGTTCCTCCTGTTGGCCCACAACTGCGCCAGCGTCAGCACCACCAGCACACCCGCCACCAGCAGCGATGCGGCCGCGGCCAGCCCGAACAGCCGCGGCGCACCTGCAAAGCCGCGTTCATAGATATATTGAATGATGAAGGTCGTAGCCGTCCCCGGCCCGCCCCCGGTAAAGGCATAGATCTCGTCGAAGGTCTGCACGCCGCGGATCAGCGCCAGCACCAGCACGACCAGCATGGTGGGCGCCAACAGCGGCAGGGTGATGCGCCGGAACGTCCGCCAGCCTGACGCGCCGTCCATCGTCGCCGCCTCGTAGACATCCCGCGGGATCGCCTGCAGGCCCGCCAGCAGGATCAGCGTATAGAACCCCATATGCGCCCAGACCGAGATGAAGACCGACCAGCCAAAGGCCCATTGCGCATCGACCAGCCAGTTGATGCCGCCAAGCCCGGTCCAGTCGAGGAAGGCGTTCAGCACCCCCTCGCGCTGCAGGATCCATTTCCAGATCAGCGCCACGACGACCGGCGACAGCAACACCGGAAAGAAGAACACCGACCGAAAAAAGCCCCGCGCCCGGATCCTGCCGTTCAGGATCACCGCCGTCAGCAGGGCGAACCCCACCATGAAGCCGGCCTGCAGCGTCACGAAGGTCACGGTATTCCAGACCGCGCGCCAGAACTTGTCCTCGCGGCAGGAATTGGCGTCGATGTAGTTGCCGCAGTCCAGCAGCTGACCGAAGTTCTGCCCGCCCACGAAGGGCCGGTTCTGAAGCAGCACGTTGTCGCTGCCAGAGGTCGCGTAGAACACGTTTAGTATTACCGGCAGAAAGGCGAAGAGTCCGAAAAGGATCAGGTTCGGCAGCAGGAACGCCCAGGCCAGCCGGTTGATCCCCAGCAGCCGCTGCAGGGCCAGCATCGGGATCTCGATGATCCGCATGAGCGGTGTGATGACTGCCAGCATGGACGCCCCCCGAAAGTCCCCGCCGCAGGGGTGCGGCGGGGTGTCGTCCTGTTATTGCGACCCTTCGGCCGCGGCCTTCAGGTCGTCTTCCATGCGGGTCATCGCGTCGTCCACCGTCAGCTCTCCGACGATGGCCTGGCTCAGACGCTCGACCGTGATGCCGAACATCGCCCGGTTGCCCGCATAGCCCTGATAGGCGAAGGCGGTGGGCGACACGTTCTTCAGGTCGGCGGCAAAGGCGCTCAGCGCCTCCTGCGCGGCTGGCGTCACGTCTTCGAAGGTCACGCCCTCGGCGGCGACGCCCTGATGCGCGGGCAGGTTGCGTGTCCGCGCGGCGGCCTCGGCATAGATGTCCTTTTGCGCAAGGAAGTCGATGATCTTCGCCACCAGTTCCGGGTGCTCGGTCTGCTCGAAGCCGACGATGCCGGCACCACCCGGCATGCCGGTGCATTCACCCGTGGGACCGCAGGGCGACCCGATGACCTTCCAGTCGAAGAAGTCGCCCACCTGCTCGTCCAGCCGCGCGACCTGCCAAGAGCCGGAGTAGTAGAGCACGACCTCGCCGTTGATGAACTCCTGCGCGGCGTCGGCATAGGTGGCGCCGCCCTGGCTGGCCCAGACGTCGCGCGCCATGGTGCCGTCCTCGTTCCAAGCGACGAACTGCTCGGCAAAGGGCTTGAAGCCGTCGAAGGTGCCCTTGCCCTCGGCATCGAGGAACTTGGCGCCGTAGGAGATCGCGGGCCCCGCGACGCGGTGGCCCGACCGGTCGACCGCCATCGGGAAGTCGGCGTCGGTCGCCTCGGCCACGGCCTTGGTCGCCGTCGCCCAGTCGTCCCATGTCGCGCCTTCGCCGGGCATCTCGACGCCCGCCTGCTCGAACAGGGTCGCGTTGACGAAGCCGCCGGTGATGGTCAGCTGCGTGTGCAGGCCATAGTATCCCTGACGGTCGCCGGCGCGATACCAGTCCAGCGTGTTGCCGAAGGCCTCGTCCCAGGCGGCGGTGTCGATGTAGGGCGCAAGGTCGAGGTAATACTGGTTCAGACCGCCAAGGTCCGTGACCTTCGCCATGTCCGGCCCGTTGCCGGCTGCCAGCTGCACCGGCAAATTTTCGAGGATCGCCTGATAGGGCACCACGTCCACGGTGATGTTGACGCCCTGGTTTTCGGCCTCGAAGCGCGACAGCAGGTCGTCGTAGACCTCGCATTCGTTGCCGTCGGAATAGCACTGGAACCGGATGTCCTGCGCCATGGCCGCCCCGGCCGTCATCCCAAGTCCCGCCGCAAGCGCGGTCGTCCGCAAAATCGTCTGTCTCATTGGTCAGGCTCCTCCCAGATGCCGTGTGCCGGATGTTGGTCGCCCTAGCTTACGGGCGGCATCCAGCCGTTGTAAAACTCTGAATCCGGCGCGAGGGGCAGGTCGATGGTCCGCCCCCCCCGGATCGCCGCGTATATCGCCGTCACAAGTTCGATGGACCGGCGTCCGGCTGCAAGGTTGACCTCGCGCCCCGGTGCGCCGTCCAGTGCATCGGCCACCGCGTCGAGGTATCCGGCAAAGCCGCCGTGTCCCTCGGGCACCGCCTGCGTCACCGCGTCGATCTGGTCCTGCGTCGTGGGCGCCCGCGCGATGAAGCGCCAGTCGGACTGCGCGGGGGTATAGGGCGCGCTGCCGCTTTCGGCTGTGAAGCCCTGAAAGCAGAACCGCAGCCGCGTGGTGTCGTCGCCGCCGCCCAGCGTGACCGAACTGGTCGCCAGCGCGCCGCTTTCCATGCGAAAGGCGAGCGCGGCGCAATCCTCGGTCTCGATTGCGTTCACGCGGGTGTCGGCCATGGCCGAGACGGCGGCGACGGGCCCGAGGATGTGGCACAGCAGGTCGTGGGCGTGGATCGCATGGCCCAGCAGGGCGCCGCCGGATTCGCCGGCCCATGTGCCGCGCCACGGAATGTCGTAATAGGCGGTGCCGCGGTTCCAGTGCGTCTCGATGCTGGCAACGAAGGCCTTGCCCGCCAGCCCCGCCTCCTGAAGGGCCACCAGCTGCTGCATCGCGCGGCCGAAGCGATATTGGAACACCGGAAACACCTGCCGGTCGGCGGCCAGCGCCGCGCGTTCCAGCGCATCCGCCTCGGACAGGGCGCGCACGATGGGCTTTTCGCAGATCGCGTGCTTGCCCGCCTTCAGCACCCGCAGGGTGATCGGGAAATGCAGATGCGGCGGCAGGCAGACGTCGATCAGGTCGATGGCCGGGTCCGCCAGCACCGCGTCCAGATCGCCGGTGACGGCGATGGCGGGGTCGCCGCCGGTGGCCTTTTCGGCGCGGGCGGTGTCCAGATCGCAGAAGGTCGTCACGGCAAAACGGTCGGGCAGCGCCCGGTAGCCCGCCAGATGCTCGGCCCCGATCCCGGCGCCGACGATGGCGACCCGGATCATGCCTGCGCCGCCTCTGCCATGGCCTGCGCCCGCAGGGACAGTTCGCAGACCTTGAAGACATGCGTCTGCGTCATCGCCGTCTCGGTCCGGTCGCGGACATCCGCCGCCAGCCGCGCAAAGAACGGCAGACCGGCGCCGGAGGCGTCGATCCGCTCGCACCGGTCGCCGTTGACAAGGATCAGGTGATCGGTCCCCGGCTGGCCCACGTCCACGTACTTGCGCAGGTCGATATAGCCCTCGGTCCCCAGAATGGTCAGCCGCCCGTCGCCCCACGTCGGCAGCGCGTCGGGCGTGTACCAGTCGACGCGGATATAGCCGTGACCCTTCGGGCTTTGCAGGGCGATCTCTCCGAAATCCTGCAGGCCGGGATCGTCCGGGTTGGCGTAGTTGGCGACGCGGGCGAGCGTCACCTCGGCGTCGGTCGATCCGGTGAAGAACAGGAACTGGTCGATCTGGTGGCTGGCGATGTCGGTCAGGATGCCGCCATAGGCGTCGCGTTCGAAGAACCAGTCGGGCCGCGTCGCCCGGTTCAGCCGGTGCGGCCCGATGCCCAGCGTCTGGATCACCCGCCCGATGGCGCCCTCGGCCACCAGTTCGGCCGCGCGGGTGACGGCAGGCACCTCGAACCGTTCGGAAAAGTCGATGGACCAGATGCGGCCGGTGCGGGCGACGGTGTCCCGCAGCGTCGCCAGCTGCTCCTCGGTCGTGCAGCCGGGCTTGTCGCTGAGCACGTCCTTGCCGGCCTCCATCGCGCGGACGGCCCAACCAGCCCTGTCGCGGGGGATGCCCGACAGCAGGATCAGGTCGACGGCGGGATCGTCCAGCAGAGCCTGCGCGTCGCGGCGCGGCACGTCGGGGAACCGTTCGACAAAGCCGTCCTCGGTATTGGGATGCCCCTCGGTCGCCCAGCCGACGAAGGTGCAGCCCGCGTCGATCATGTTGGCGGCCATGCCGTAGATGTGGCGGTGGTCGATGCCGATGGCGGCAAAGCGCAGGGGCGTGGTCATTGCGGTATCTCCTCGGGGCGGCCGCTGCGGGCCGACCGGATGGTTGCGTCGATCAGGTCGTGGGCGGCCAATGCGGCCTCTCCCGTCACCAGCGGGTCGCGGCCGGTGGCGATGGCTTGCGCGAAATCCGCGATGACGTCCCGGTGCCAGTCGGAGGTAAAGGCCATTGGATCGGCCCCGCCGCCGGTGCCGCCCGTGGCACCTTCCTTTTCAACCCGGCCATCGCGCCACTGCGTGACCAGCTGGCCGGAGGCGAGGTGCAGGCTGGCGCGCTCGAAATGCAGGGTGATCGATTCCGCCCCGCCGGGAAAGCTGGCGGTGCTGGCGACCATGGACCCCACCGCGCCGTTGGCGAAAGTCAGGCCGGCGGTGACGAAATCCTCCGCCTCCATGGCGTGAAAGCGGGTCGTCGCGGCCATGGCCCGCACCGCCGTCACCGGCCCCGCGAGGCTCAGCGCCAGATCCATCGTGTGGATCGCCTGAGAGATCAGCACCCCGCCGCCGTCGCGGGCATAGGTGCCGCGCCCCGGCTCGTCGTAATAGCTTTGCGGCCGCCACCAGGGCACGGAAATCTCCACCAGCCCCAGCGCACCCAGATCGCCGGTGGCGATGCGCGCGGCGGCGGCGCGGGAAGCCGCGCGCACGCGATGCTGGAACACCACGCCCAAGGTGACACCGGCATCGCGGCAGATCGCCACGACCTCGCGCGCTTCCTCTGCCGTGCGGCCCATGGGCTTTTCCAGCAGGATGTGCTTGCCCGCCTGCGCCAGCGGCCGGATCACGTCGGCGCGGGCGTCGGGCGGGGTCAGCACGATGGCAAAGGCGATGGCAGGATCGGCGGCCACGCTGGCCAGATCGGTCGTCGCGGCGACGGGGTGGCCCATGCGCTCTGCGGCCTCTGCCGCCAGCGCCGCGGCCCGTTCTGGGCGGCGGGCGCAGATCGTGGCCAGTTGCACGGCGTCCGTATCGGCGATCGCGGCAACGTGGGTCCGTGCCACCATGCCGGCGCCGATCAGTGCCGCCCGCGCGCCTGTCGTCTGAGCCATGACGTCCGGTCCCCCACCCCTCTTGCCGCTTGGTGTGCATGGCACCGGACGCATCGTCAAGGGCGCGGGGGCCCCGCGGGCGTCAACTCTTGCGCGTGCGCAGCAGCAGGATCAGCGGCAGCATGAAGACGACCAGCAGCATCAGGACGTGGAAAAGCTCCACATAGGCCATCATCGCCGCCTGCCGCTGCGCCTGTTGGTACAGCGTCGCCAGCCCCGCATCGCGGCTGCCGACCTGTCGCGTCAGCGTGTCGAGCGCATCGACAAAGATAGGGTTCAGATCGTTCAGCCCCTCGGTCATCCGCGCCTGCTGCACCTGTTCGCGCCGCGCCAGCAGCGTCTGGCAGAGGGATATCCCGAATGCCCCACCGAGATTGCGAAAGAAGTTCAACAAGGCCGACGCCTTGTCCGACTCGCCCTGCTTCAACCCGACGTAGGCGGCAGAGGTGATCGGGATGAAGATGAACGGCAGCCCCAGAGAGATGAAGAACCGCCCCCATGCCGCATCGGCAAAGGTGCTTTGCAGGCTGAACCCGCTGAACCACCAGAACGACACCGCCTGCGTGACGAAGGCGGGCAGGAGCAGCAGCCGCAGGTCGACCCGCCCCGACAGCGCCCCGGCCACGGGCATCAGCAGCAGCGAGATCACCCCGCCATAGGTCAGCGCCAGCCCCGCGTCATAGGCGGTATAGCCAAAGACCTGCTGCAGCATCTGGGGGATGATCTGGATCGTGCCGAAGACCAGCAGCCCGGTGATCATGATCAGCACGGTGCAGATCGCGAAGTTGCGGTTCGCCAGCAGCCCGATGGGCACGATGGGGTCCGGGTGGTTCAGCTCCCACGCGACCATGCCGCCAAGGCCCACGACGGCCATCGCGGTCATGGTCAGGATCAGGTTGCTGGAAAACCAGCCCTCCGCCTCGCCCCGGTCGAGCATCACCAGCAGGCCCGCCAGACCGATGGCGACAAGGATGAAACCGATGTAGTCAACCTTCAGCCCGCCGGCGCGCAGCTTGCGCGTCTCCTCCACCAGCGCCTTGGGTTCGTTGACCACGGCGCCGACGGTGAACAGGGTGAATATGCCCACCGGCACGTTGATCAGGAATATCCAGTGCCACGAGATGACATTGGTGATCCAGCCGCCGATGGTCGGCCCGATGATCGGGGCCACCACCACGACGATGCCGAAGACCGCAAAGGCCTGCCCCCGCTTCTCGGGCGGGAAACTGTCGGCCAGCATCGACTGTTCCACCGGGGCCAGCCCGCCGCCACCGACGCCCTGCAGCACGCGGGCGAGGATCAGCGTCCCCAGCGACGTGGACACGGCGCAAAGCAGCGAGGCCGCCGTGAACAGCGCGATCGAGATCATGAAGTAGCGCTTGCGCCCGATCGCCTTGGACAGGAACCCGCTGATCGGAATGATGATCGCGTTGGCGACGAGGTAGCTGGTGACGATCCACGTCCCTTGACTGGTCGAAACGCCCAAACCGCCCGAGATGTTGGCCAGCGCCACGTTGGCGATCGAGGTATCGAGGATCTCCATGAAGGTCGCGGCAGAGATCACGATGGTCATCAGCCACGGCCCGCCGACCCCGGCGGCCGAGCGGGGCAGGTCCGGCGTGTCGTCCCGCGCGCGGTCCCCTGCCCCGGCGGTGGCGGCCCCCGCCACGGTCAGTCGTCCAGATGGATGCGGGGCAGCACCGACATGCCCGGCCCGATGGGGTAATCCGCAAGGCTCGGCTTGTCGATCGAGATCCGGACCGGCACCCGCTGCACGACCTTGACGAAGTTGCCGGTGGCGTTCTGCGGTGGCAGCAGTTGGAACGCCTGCCCTGCCCCGTTCTGGATCGAGACCACGGTGCCGCTGAAGTCCACGTCGGGAAAGGCGTCGATGGTGATATCGACCGCCTGCCCCGGATGGATGTCGGCAATCTGCGTTTCCTTGAAGTTCGCGGTCACGTAAAGGTCGTTCGGTACGATCGCCATCAGTTGCGTGCCCGCCGCGACATAGGACCCGAGGTTCACATTGTTTTGCACGACCTGACCGTCGATCGGCGCCGTGATCGTCGTATGATCCACGCTGACCTGCGTCGCCGCGACATTGGCTTCAGCCGCCTTGATATTCGCCTTGGCGGATGCAGCCTGCGCCTCGGCCGCCGCAACCCGGCTTTCGGCAGTCTTGACCTGCGTCGCAGCAGCCGTTGCTGCGGCTTCGGCCTCGTCCGCCGCAGCCTGCGTGTCGTCGTTGGTCTGGCGTGAAATCGAGGTCTGCCCGGTTTCGTCGACCAGTGCCGCGTAGCGGTCTGCCTTGGTGCGTGCGTTCTGCGCCGTGACCTGGGCGCCCGCCGCATTGCTTTGCGCCCCCGCTAGGGCCGCCTGCGCTTCGGCGATGCCGGCCTCCGCCTCACCCATCGCGGTGCGCGCCTGCGCCAACTGCGCCTGCCGTAGCGCCAATTCAGCCTGCAGGGCTGCATCGTCGATCCGCGCCAGCACATCGCCCGCCTGCACCTGCTGGTTGGACGTGACGGGCACCGCGATCAGTGCGCCCGCCTCCTGCGCCGAGACCCGCACCACGTCGCCACCGATAAAGGCATCGTCGGTCGTCGCGAATTGCCGGGCGTGCAGGTACCACAGAACGCCGCCAACCACCGCGGCCACGACGACGATCGCCACGATGATCAGCGTGATCCGCTTGCGGCGCGACGACCCTTTCGCTTCGTCTGATGTATCGCCGCTGTCTGGCGCGGTCTCGGCCGCATCGGCCGGTCGGTCTTGATGTTCGGACATCTGCGAACCTCGCCCTGGTAAACCGTCCGGGCAGGCCGCCTGTCATGCTGGTCGTCCCGAAGCCTGCCACAGCTTAGGCTGGCAGTCCCGGTCATCAAGGCTGCGCCACCCTAAAACACCGCGTCGGGGTCGAGTCCCCGCTTTTCGGCACTTGCCCGGACAGCCTCTTGCAGCCCGCTGCTGGCCTGCAGCAGCCGGCGAAACCGCACCTCGTCCAGCACCAGCAGTGTCGAGGGCGCGATCGCCCGCACCTCGGCCCGCCGGGGCCGCCGCGACAGCAACGCCAACTGGCCGAACATTTCGCCCCGCCCAAGGCGCAGGGGCTGGCCCGCCGCTTCCATCTCGACCGCGCCAGAGGCGATGAAGAAGACCCGCGTGGCGATGCTGTCGCGCGGCACAATGACCTGACCCGCATCGACGTATTCCGTCTGCAGCGCCCGTCCCAGCCGGGCCAGCGCTGCATCGTCCAGATCCTTGAAGACTGGAAATTGCCGCACCAGATCCGTGCGCTGCAATGCAATGTCGAGCTTCGGGCGGTCCTCGGCACTGGCCCGCCGCGCGCCCAGTTCCTGCATCAGCGCGGTATAGACCTCCGACCCGATCAGGCCGTCCTCTCGCATCGCGTTGTATTCCCGCTCTTCCAGCCGCAACGCCGTCCTCCGGATGAAGCGCCGCTCCAGTTCCTCGGCATAGCCCGGATATTGCAGGCGCAGCCCCTCCAGTGCGGTCTCCGCCGCTTCGATCCTGCGCGACAGCAGCTCGTGCAGCAGGTCCGCGACCCGCCGTCCGTGAATGCGCCTGATCCGCCCGTCGATGAATCCGCCCAGATCCCGCAGGATCAGTCGCTGCGACAAAAGCAGTTCGAACCGGTCCGCCGTCATCCGGGCCAGCGGCCCCGACAGCCCCAATCGCCGCTGCAGCGAGACGCCCGCCTGAAACGCCGGGCCATAGGCCACGTTGCGCCGCGCGGCCCGCTGATACCCGCTGCGCCCGCCAGACCGGGCGCCCTCGATCAGCTGGTCCGCATCCAGCAGCACCCGCTCCGCCATCCGGGCAGAGATCGTGCGTTCCCGCACCCGCGCGAGAATCGTGTCCCGCTCGTGACCCGCCAACGCGATCAGCCCCAGCGTGATCCGATCCCGGTCGAGGATGTCGGCATTCGCCTCTGCCGACACGACGGCGGCATCAAGCCGCTCGCCGAACCGCTTCGCCTCTGACCGTACGATGTCGCGGGACAGGTCGTAGTTCTCTGTCGTGCGGGCGACATCCTCTCTCACCGTCTGCAGTGCGACGGCGACGACCTGCCGCGACAGCGCGTCATCGATAGGCGACAGCCGGTCCAGCCCCAGCCAGCCGATCACCATCCGCAGGGTCGACCCCTGCACGATCAGGGTGAAAACGGTGAAACCCGTCGCAAGGATGCCGACGATGCGCTTGACCTCGACCGGCACTCGCAGGCTCTCGGTCACCGCCAGCGCTAGCGCCAGCGTCACCGCCCCCCGCAATCCCCCCCATAGGATCGCCGCGCGATAGGGGCGTTCCACGACAGGCGACAGCCGCAGCAGGCTCAGCAACGGCAGCAATCCGAACAGAATCACCGCCCGCGCCGCGACGGCGGCCAGAATGACGACGCCGATCAGGGCGATATCGCTCAGGCGCACCGCCTCCAGCAGACGCGGGATCAGCAGCGCGGCGAGGATAAAGATCAGCGCCCCGGCCCAATGCGCCAGCAGGTCCCAGACCTCTTGCAGCGAGGTCCAGGCCTGCGGCGGCAGCCGCCCCGGCCCGGTCAGGTTCAGCGTCAGGCCGGCGGTCACGACCGCGATCACGCCCGAGGCGCCGACGCTTTGTTCGGCGATGATGTAGGCCAGATAGGGCAGCGCGATGGAGACGGTGATCTGCGCCCGCTCGTGCCGCGCGAACATGCCCATGATCCAGACCGCCAGCCGCGCCGCGACCCAACCCGCCAGGGCCCCGCCCGCGATCAGCATCGGGAACCGGCCGATCGCGTCGGAAAAGGTCGGATCCGGCACGCCCAGCATGACAAATCCCATGAACAGGCCAAACAGCGCGATCGCCGCGGCGTCGTTCAGCAGGCTCTCTCCTTCGATGATCCGCGCCAGCCGTCGCGGGGCCGAAATCGAACGGAAGATCGAGACCACCGCCGAGGGGTCCGTGGTCGACACGATCGCGCCGATCAGCAGGCAGGCCGCCAGCGGCAACGTGCTGGCCCATGACAGGGCGTAACCCACCGTGATCGTCGCCACGACGACGGCAACCACAGCCAGCGTCAGGATCGGCACCCAGTCATCCAGCATTCGCCGCAGGTTCATGCCCAATGTGGCCTGAAACAGCAGGGTCGGCAGAAAGACGTAAAGGAACACGTTTGACCGGATCGGCAGGCCGAGGATCGCCTCGGCCACCGGGTTCAGCGCGTCGGTCAGCGTCGTGCGCAGAAAGAAC
This sequence comes from Loktanella atrilutea, assembly GCF_900128995.1. Taxonomy (GTDB): domain Bacteria; phylum Pseudomonadota; class Alphaproteobacteria; order Rhodobacterales; family Rhodobacteraceae; genus Loktanella; species Loktanella atrilutea. The sequence goes on from NZ_FQUE01000009.1 coordinate 102,835, forward strand.
GTGGCCCCGGCCGCGATGGTGACGCCCAGCACGGCGAGGATCACGCTGTAGGGCAGCCGCAGTCGGGCCGCTAGCGGCTCTGCGAGGCCGATGACCAGAAAGAGCGAGGCGATGACGGTCGTGACGAGAATGATGTCCATGACCGTCAGATACCGCCCATCGCTCCCCGGTGGAATGCTGCGCTGCGCGAATTATGGTGATCGGACGGACAATTGCCAGTGCAGCATGGCACCGGCCAAATCCGTCACGTCATCCCTCGGCAAGTTCCGGTGTGGCGCTGTCAGGCGGCGTTACGCCGAAGATGTTGATGGTCAGCGAGATCAACGTGTAATAGCCCAGCAGGCCGACCAGATCGACCAGACGATCCTGTCCCAGCACGGCCATCGCACGGGCGTAGAGCGTGTCATCCAGACCCCGGTTCAGATGCGCGGCGCGAGCAACGTCGTGTACGACGCTCTCCTCTTCTGTTTCGAACGCAGGAACCAGGTTTAGGCGAATCGCCTCGACCGTCTCGGGCGGCAGACCGGCGGCAAGGGCATGGTCCTTGTGGGCGAACCATTCGTATTCCGACCCGAACACCCGGCCCGTCACGAGGATCGCGAGTTCCGACAGGCGCGGTTCCAGTGACGTGCCATAGCGGCAGTAGGCCCCCAGTGCCTGCGCGGTATCCGCCAGCTGCGGCCGGTGCAGCCAGATCGCCAGCGGGCCGGCGACGACCCCGCGTGGTCCGCTTGCGATCGCGGCCGCAATCTGCTGCTGTCGCGCATTGTAATCGGCGGGCTGCGGCGGTGCCAGACGGGGGGTGGGCCAAGTCATCGGATGTCCTTTCACGTTGCTGCGCGGGGTCCGTGCGTGACACCGTGCTTGACCAGTCATGCGACGCTTTGCGCCCCGCCGCCAGACCGCGGTTCGCGTGGCAGGTCGTCCCAGTCGGGCAAACAAGGTCGTAAACTTGGGTTGATGGTCCTAGGTAGCAGGATGATCGGGTGCAATATGCACCTCTGGGCAATGGCCCCGGCGACGGCAACGCGCCTTTCTGAGGTCAGGGCCCGGCACGACGCGGGGCCAGCCAGAGAGGAACCCGACATGTCCATCCGCACCACACTCGCCTGCGCCACGATCCTGACGACGATCGCCATTGCAGGTCACGCCCAATCCATCAGTCAGCAGGTCGTCGACCAGCTGACCGAACAGGGATACTCGCGCATCGAGGTCAAGACCCGCGACAATCAGGTCAAGGTCGAGGCAATTCGCGGTGACCGCCAGCTCGAGGTCACCTATGACGCCACCACCGGTGACATCCTCAAACAGGAAGTCAATTCCGTCGAAGATCGTGACGGCATGATGAACGGCACGCCGCGCGATGACGAACATGCGAACGAGGCTTCAGACGATCACCGTGGTCAGGGCCGCGGTCGGGGCCGTGGCGGGGATCATGCCGAAGACGATGACGATGACGGCATGCAGGGCGACGATGACGATCATGGCCGTCACGGTGGAGATCGCGCATCCGATGACGATGGCGACGATCACGAGCCCGGCAATCATGGCGGCCGTGGCGGTGACAATGCGTCCGGCGGCGATGACAATGGCGGCAAATCCGACGGCGGTCGTCACGGCGGCCGCGATGACAACGACGACAGCGATGACGATTGATCTCGGTAGTCCGGGAAAATTCGTGATAAACATCATGAACAGCGGGCCCCTGCATCGGTGCAGGGGCCTCTACACGCAGAAAGTATTGCTGTGCTGAAACATCTGATCCTGCCTTGCTTGTGCCTGCTTCCGTCCCTTGCCGCTGCGGAAACCGTGCAGGAATCGATCCTGTCCCAGTTGCGCGATCAGGGCTTTACCCGGATCGAGGTCAGCCGCACCCTCCTTGGCCGGACGCGGCTGGAGGCGACGAGCGACCGTCTTGAACGGGAAATGGTCTTCAATCCCCAGACCGGAGAGATCCTGCGCGACTACTGGCAGGAACGGAACGACGACGGCCGTGCAGCACCGCAAATCATGGATCCGCAGGGTGGCCGCGAAGATCGCTCCGGACGCGGGTCCGACGATTCCGGTGGTCGCGGCGGATCGGGATCGGGCAAGGGCGGTGACGACGGGGGCGGATCCGGTAACAGCGGTCGCGGCGGAGGTGACGACGGTGACCGCGGCGGCGGCAGCGACGATGGCGGCGGCAACAGCGGACGGGGCGGCGGTGACGACGGCGGCGGTGACCGCGGCGGCAGCGATGACGGTGGCAAGGGCGATGGCGGCGGCCATGGCGGACGCGGTGGCGGCGACGACGGGGACGACGACTGATGCGCGCCCGCCGGCGCCTTGGACGCCGCGGCGCCGGCGTGCTGGCGATCCTCGTCGTTCAGATCATCTGCGCGATGTTCTTCCTCGCCAACATCCTGTCATCGGTCCTCGGCCTCGTCCCGATCAGTTGGCAGATCAGCGAATACATCGAACTTGGCGCCGCCCTCGGCCTGCTGCTGGGCGTCGTGCTTGGCGTCATCGTCCTGCAACGCACCCTGCGCCGCTCGGCCGAGATCGAGGATCAACTTCGCCGCGCCTCGGGCGCCTTCATGCAGATGCTGGAGGATCGTTTCGACAGCTGGCGCCTCACCCCGGCGGAGCGTGACGTCGCCCTCTTCGCGATCAAGGGCCTGTCCGGCGCCGATATCGCCCGCCTGCGCGGCGTCAGCGAAGGCACGGTGAAGGCGCAAAGCAACGCCATCTACCGCAAGGCCGGCGTCAGTGGCCGGGGCCAGTTGCTCAGCCTGTTCCTCGACGACCTCATGGTCCTGCCGGAACCGGAAAGTGATTGGTCAAAGGACGACCCGCGGGACAAGGCCTCTGCCTGACCCGCCCCGTGACGCTATGCGCCACGGGGCGGGCCGGTTAGTCCAGCAGATCCTCGATCCGGATCGGAAAGCGGCGCGCGCGCTTGCCTGTCGCGTGCCAGATCGCGTTCGCAATGGCGCCGACCGTTCCGGTGACGCCAATCTCTCCGACACCCTTGATCCCAAGGGCGTTCACGTAGGGGTCGTCCTCGTGGATCGTCAGCACCTCCAGCCCGCGCACGTCGGCGTTGACCGGCACATGATACCCCGCCAGATCGGCGTTCATGATCCGGCCGGAACGCGGGTCGTGCTTCGCCTCCTCGTGCAGGGCGAAAGAGATGCCCCAGATCATGCCGCCCATCAGCTGGCTTTCCGTCAGCCGGGGGTTGATGATCCGGCCCGCGGCAAAGGCGCCGACCAGCCGCGTCACGCGGACCTGACACAGGTCCGGATCGACCTTCACCTCTGCAAAGACCGCGCCGTGAGAGTTCATTGCATGGGCCTCCGCATCCGCGGCCGGCCTTGACGCAGACCCCGCACCGGTCAGGTCCACCGCCCCGGCCCGCGACAGGATCGCCGCGAAATCCTCGCTGCGACTGTCGTCGCCTGCGACGTAAAGGCGCCCGTCACGCGCGGTGAAATCCGCGTTGCCGCTACCGTGAAGGGGCGAATCCGGGTCGGCCGCCGCGATCTCGCCCAGCTTGCGGATCGCGTCGCGACCGGCCGCATGCAGCGCGCCGCCCGCGGTCGCCGTATGCCCCGACCCGCCCGCGATGCCCGCGTTCGGAAGGGACGAATGGCCGGCCCGGAACTCCACCCGGTCCATCGGCAGGCCCAGACTGTCCGCCGCGATCTGCGCCAGCGCCGTCCAGGCCCCCTGCCCCATGTCGATGGCAGAGGTTTCGACCAGCGCGGACCCGTCGGCGCGCAGCGTCGCCGTCGCCTCCGCCTCGAACATCGGGCAGCCGAACAGCGCCGTGCCCATGCCCCAGCCGGTCAACAGCCCCCGCGCGTCACGCATCCGGCCCGGCTCCATCGGCCGGTCCGCCCAGCCGAACCGCTTTGCACCCTCGGCATAGCACGCGCGCAGGGCCTTCGACGAATAGGGCTTGCCGGTCCCCGGCTCCACCTCTGCATAGTTGCGCAGCCGGAACTTCAGCGGGTCGAGGCCTGCAAGCAGCGCCATTTCGTCCATCGCGCATTCCAGCGCCGCCGACCCCGACGCCTCTCCGGGCGCGCGCATCGGTCCGGGAGTACCGACGTCCAGACGTACCGCGCGGTGCGCCGACCGCAGCGCCTCTGCCGCGTAAAGGCCCTGCGACGCGTTCGCCGCGGGCTCGATGAAATCGTCGAAGCGGGACGTGGCCGCCGTGCCTTCGTGATCCAGAACGGTCAGCGCCGCGCCACCGTCGATCCCCAGCCGCAGCCGCTGACGCGTTGCACCACGGTGCCCGACGGGGCCGAACATCTGCGCCCGTGTCAGCATCAGCTTCACCGGCCGGCCTGCCGTCCGCGCCGCAAGGATCGCCAGCACCTGCGGCCCCGTCGGAAAGGCCTTCGATCCGAACCCGCCACCGATATAGGGGCAGCGGATCGTCACGTTGTCGGCGGGAATCCCGAAGAAATAGGCATAGCTTGCACAGGACAGGCTCAGCGCCTGACTGGGCAGGTCGAGGTGCAGTCGGTCGCCGTCCCATGCGGCCACCACCGCGTGGGTTTCCATGGCATTATGATACTGGGCCGGTGTTTCGTAGACGACATCGATGGCACTGACGGCGGCTGCATGTCCCGCCGGGACATCGCCATGCTCTGCCCCGCCGGGACGTCCGAAGGCGCCCGGTTCCACCGCTTCACCCCCCTGCCCTGCCAGTGTCGTCTCTGAATCGGCAACCTCGTAGCGCGGCGCCAGCAGGCGCGCGCCTTCCGTCGCCGCCTCCAGCGTCTCGCCCACCACCAGTGCGATCGGCTGCCCGGCATAGCGCACGCCATCGTTCTGCAGGACATCGACGATGAACGAAAATCCGTTCGGCTTCGCCTCCGGGTCGCCCTGCAGCGGCGGACGGTTCTGTGGCGTCATCACGTGGGTCACACCGGCGACGGCGGTGGCAGCTTCGACATTCAGATGCACGACGCGCCCCCGTGCGATCGCGGCGGGCACATAGACGGCATAGAGCAGTCCCTCGGGCGTATTGTCGGCAGCGAAGGTCGCCGTGCCGGTCACCTTCGCCAAGCCGTCACGCCGCGTCAACGGCTGGCCGGCGTTCGACCCATAGCGTTGCGGTGTCATCGTATCAGACATGGGCATGATCTCCGTTCTGGTCAGCAAAGGGTGAGGCAGGCAGCGCCGGCATCCGTTCGGGCGTGCCGGCGGCGGCCAGTTCCAGCGCCCGGATCGCCGTGCGCCGCGCAAGCGCAATCTTCCAGCCGTTGTCGTTCGATGGCACGGCCCCGTCCAACGCGCGCGCCGCTGCCTGATCGAAGGGCGCCGCATCCGGCGCATGGCCAACCAGCAGCGCCTCGGCCTCCGTCACGCGCCATGGCTTTGCCGCGATGGCACCCAGCGAAAGCCGCGCTTCCGCGATCACGCCACCCTCGACCCGCAGCGCGGCGGCGGCAGAGGTCGTCGCAAAGGCATAGGACGTCCGGTCCCGCACCTTGAGGTAGCGGGCATGGGCCGCAAACCCCTTGGCGTCCGCTGGCAGACGCAGGGCCACGATGATCTCGCCCGGCTGCAGCGCCGTCTCACGCTCCGGCGTCTCTCCGGGCAGCAGGTGAAAGTCGCGCAGCGCAACCTCGCGCGCACCGTCCGGGCCCTGTACCTCGACCACCGCATCAAGTGCAGCCAGCGGCACGCAGAAGTCCGATGGATGGGTGGTGATGCAGGCATCGCCAAACCCCAGCACGGCGGTATGGCTGTCCACCCCGCCCCGCGCATCGCATCCGGTCCCCGGCTCTCGCCGGTTGCAGGCGGCGGTGGTATCCTGAAAATAGGCGCAGCGGGTGCGCTGCATCAGGTTGCCCGCCACCGTCGCCGCATTCCGCAACTGGCCGGACGCGCCTGACAACAGCGCCTCTGCCACCATCGGGAAATCATGGGCAAAGCCGGTGTCATCCGCCAGTTCGGCGTTGCTGACCAGCGCACCGATCCGCAGTGACCCGTCGTCCAGCGTCGTGATACCGCGCAGATCGGCCAGCCGGTTGATGTCGATGACCGTGTCGGGCAGCATCACGCCGCCCTTCATCAGGTCCAGCAGGTTGGTCCCGCCCCCCAGCCAGACGGCACCGGGATGCCAGACCTGCAGCGCCTCTGCTACGCTGGCGGGCTGGACGAAATCGAACCGCTTCATGCTGCGTCTCCTCGTTCGGCGGCAGCCATGCGACGCGTCGCCTCCTGCACCGCCCTGGTGATGCCGTGATAGGCGGCACACCGGCAGATGTTGCCGCTCATACCTTCGCGGATACGCTCCGGATCGTCCCCGGCGCGGCCTTCCGCGATCAGGCCCACCGCACTCATGATCTGGCCCGGGGTGCAGTATCCACACTGGAATCCGTCGTTTTCCAGAAATGCCGTCTGCACCGGGTGCAGTGCATCGCCATCGGCCAGCCCTTCGATCGTCGTGACCGTGGCACCGTCGAGTGTCGCCGCCAGCGTCAGGCAGGCATTCATCCGCTTGCCGTTCAGCAGCACCGTACAGGCCCCGCACTGGCCGCGGTCGCAGCCTTTCTTCGTTCCCGGCAGGGCCAGACGCTCGCGCAGCAGGTCCAGCAGCGTCACGCGCGGGTCATCCAGCACGATGTCGCGGACGACACCGTTCAGGGTCAGAGAGATAGAAAGTGACATGCGTCCTTCCCTTCCGTGCTATTTTGCGGAAAGCAGGGCACATGCGCCCTGCCGGGTGGCGATCCCCCGCACCAATCGGGGCCTTGGTGGATCGTTCAGAAACCGTTATACGGAGGAACCCTCCGCTTTGCAAGTGAAAGGTGGTTGCCCTTGGAAACGCGCAAACGCAAGCCGCGGTCCGACGCCCTGCGCAACCGTGAAAGACTGATCGCGGCAGCCAAGGACGTGCTGGGCAAGGGCGGCCCGGACGCAAGCCTCGAGGCCGTCGCGCGCGAGGCCGGTGTCGGGATCGGCACGCTCTACCGCAATTTTCCCGACCGGGCGGCGTTGTTCCATGCGGTCTTCCTGCGCGAGCTCGAACAGCTCGTGACCACCGCCGACAGCCTTGACCGGACCGACGATCCGGTTGGGGCCCTGCGGCACTGGCTTCACGCCAATGTCGCGACGGTCGAGACGAAGCGTGGCATGCTGGGTGCGCTTTCGCTGGTGATGTCCGACGACCTCAAGCGCCCCCTCGCACCGCTGTCAGACCGGATCAACGCCGCCGTGGCGCGGCTTCTGGAAGCGGCGGCCTCGCAGGGACAGATCAGGGACGACGTGACGGCGGATGATGTTTTGCAGACGATGTATGCACTCTGCTACGCCCGCCCGCCCGGCCCGGACTGGCGGGCGCAGGTGTTGCGCCTGCTGGATATCTTCGTCGACGGTCTGCGGCGCTAGAAGGCGATGCGCAGGTCACCAAAGCTGACACCCCTTCGCGCCGCATAAAGGGCTGATACCGCTTTTTTCGGAACAATATCCCCCTCCGTCCGCTTTGATCACAAGACCGTGTGGCAAAAACTGCTGCACGACTGCTCCGCGCAGGCCATTGCGGCGCAGCCATCAGAAGCACCGACCGGACGCAAAGCGCCGGATGCGGACCGAGGAAAGGATAACGATGCAGGATCACATGGACCGGATGAAACAGCAGCGACTACTGATCTTTCCCAAGGTAAATGTCAGGGTCTTTTCGGTCTCGGCGATCCTGATCCTGGGCTTCATCATCCTTGGCGCCGCGTTCAGCGAAACGGCGGGCGCGGTGTTCTCGGGCATGCAGGACTGGCTGGCGAATACCTTCGGATGGGCCATGATCATCCTCGTCAACGTCATGCTGGTCGCCGTCGTATATCTCGCCTTCGGCCGGTTCGGGGACATCCGCCTGGGACGCATGGACGAGGCGCCGGAATACAGCCTGTTCGCCTGGGTCGCGATGCTGTTCTCTGCCGGCATCGGGATCGGCCTGATCTACTGGGGCGCCGCAGAGCCGCTCTACCACTTTTTCGCCCCCCCGGTCGGAGAAGCCGAGACCGTCGAGGCCGCCAAGCAGGCGATGACGATCTCTTTCCTGCACTGGGGTTTCCATGCCTGGGCGGTCTATGCCGTCGTGGCGCTCAGCCTCGCCTACTTCCACTTTCGCAAGGGGTTGCCGCTGACGATCCGCTCGGCGCTCTACCCTCTGCTGGGGGACCGGATCTATGGATTCTGGGGCGATGTGGTCGACATCCTCGCCGTCTTCGGCACCATGTTCGGTATCGTGACCTCGCTGGGCCTTGGCGCGATGCAGATCAATTCGGGCCTCGATACCGTCTTCGGCCTGCCGCAGAACGCCTTCGTGCAGATCGCCGTCATCGCCGTCATCACCGCAATGGCGACCCTGTCGGTCGTCGCGGGCCTGGACGGCGGCATCAAACGGCTGTCGAGCATCAACATCGGCCTGTCGCTGGTCTTCCTCGTCTTCATGGTCATCGTCGGCCCCACCCTCTTTATCTTCGATACCTTCGTGCAAAGCTACGGAGCCTACGTGCGCGACATCGTATCCTGGGGGACATGGACGGAGGCATGGACCGACGGCGGCACATGGCAGAACAACTGGACGATCTTCTATTGGGCATGGTGGGTCAGCTGGGCACCCTTCGTCGGCGTCTTCGTCGCCCGGATCAGCCGCGGCCGCACGATCCGCGAGTTCATCCTCGGCGTCATGCTGATCCCCGCTTCGATCATGTTCTTCTGGTTCTGCGCCTTCGGCGGCACGGCGCTGTCGATCTCTCTCGGTGGCGACCCAACGCTGGTCGAGGCGACACAGAACGCCTATGGCGATGCGATGTTCGCCCTGCTGGATTACTTCCCCTTAGCCAGCATCACCTCGGGCTTCGCCATCATCCTGATCGTGATGTGGTTCGTGACATCCTCCGATTCCGGGTCCTTCGTGATCGACATGCTGACTGCCGGCGGCGACCCGGATCCACCCAAGGTGCAGCGCATCTTCTGGGCGATCAGCGAAGGCGCCGTGGCATCGGTCCTGTTGCTGGCAGGCGGTCTGTCCGCGCTGCAGGCGGCAGCGGTCGTGGCGGGCTTTCCCTTTGCCATCGTCGTGGCACTGATCCTGATCGGCCTGATCAAGGCGCTGCGCTGGGACCCGCTGATCGTCTACAGGCACAACCAGAAATACCGCAACGACGCGGAAGCGGACCACGCGATGCCACCGGAACTGCCCGGCGAGCTTTACGGTGAAAGACCCGCCGACCCGGCGGACGTTGCCCCCCAGCCGGCGGAGTAAACCGGTCGCACCCCCGACGATCGGCCAACCCGCCGGTCAAAATGAAAAGACCTTCCCCTTGGTGAGATGCCATGGGGAAGGTCTACTTCGTTTGCTGATGGCGGTTTCGGAATTCAAACCTTATCCGCGGATAAGGTTTGAAGGCTACGCGAGAGAAATACCTGCTATATCGTTGTTATAAAACATCTTTATGGAGGGCACTGCGCAAACCGCTTGCCATCGTAAGGGCCAAAACCTTACCCGCGGATAAGGTTTTGGCCCCTGCCCCGTCAGTCCAGCCCATCGATCAGCGCCGCAATCGCGCGTTCCAGCCGCGCGCGGTCCATGGTCGAGAAGTCGCGGTCGATCTTGATTTCCAACCGCCCCACGGCGGCGGTGCATTTCACGCGGCCACGCCCGGTGCGGATGTCGAAGGTCGTCTTGGTCTTGCCCCGGTCGGCCTGCGCCTTTCGGGTCGGCGCATCACGGGCCGGCAGGACGGGGCCGTCATCCATATAGCGGTCGACGCCCACGCAGCGGCGCAACACTTCGAGTTCGTCGTGAATCGATCGACTGTCCCAGTCCCGCAAGTCGTCTCTGATACGACCGATAAGTTCTGGCCGGTCTTCAAGCTCGCGCGCAAGATCGACGCCCAGCTTGCGAGGGATTTCCGTCGGATACATCAGATAGTTGCCGATCAGATCGAGCATCCGGGCAAAGGCACGGATGTAGCTGCGCTTGGAATAGGGCGCCGACTGGAACAACGCCTTGACCGCGCCCTGCAGGTCATGGACCGGCGTCGCAGGGTCGGCCGCGTAGTTCTGGGCGGCATTGGCCATCTCTGCAAACGACAGGTCCTTCCGCACCACGTTCTCGTCCACCATCCGACGGTAAAGGCCCGCGATATCTTCCCCGCGGGGAAGGACCAGCGCGGGCACCCTGCCCCACCTCTCGGGATCTTCTTCGGCCAGTACGCGATATGCAGACAGCCGACGAAAGCCTTGGATCAACTCGTAACCCGTGCCGTCGGTGCGCGCCTCCACCCGGATCGGGTTCGACAGGCCCACCTCGCGGATCGAAGTCACGAGATCATCGAGCTCGGGATCGTCGCTGCCCAGCCGTTCGCGCGTCAGCAGGTAGGTGTGGACCTGATCGAGGGGGATCTCCTCGACGACCTGGCCCGCGGCCCTCATGGCCACGAAGGCATGCGCCAGTTCATCATTCTCTGCGCGGATCGCGGCGGCGGCGGCGTTGCGGGCCTGCAGCGCAGAGGCGTTTTCCGAAATCGCGCTCGCCATTGGCCCACGTCGCGCGGTGGTTTCGGGCTCCGCCGGCGCAGGCGCAACCTCTGGCGTGTCATCTGGCATCTCGACATCGAAGATACGTTTCTTGCGGGTCATGGTCGGTCCCCTTCATGGTCTGGTGAAACCTTATCCGCGGATAAGGTTTGCGGGATTGGGTCAGTCCTGCGTGCCCATGGCTGTCCAGTGTGGCAGCATGGTGTCGTGGAATTCATCGTAGGCCTGGTCGAAGCTGGCGCGCGCACGGCGCCACGTCTCGCGGGTCATATCGCGGTAGTCCATCTCGTAGATCGAGGCGAGGAACCGGCCGGACTGTTCGACGGCACGGGTCATCTCGACGGGATGCTGCGCCAGTTTGTCACCGAAGACCTTGCCAAAAGCATCCTGCATCGCACGGTGCAGTTCATTGCCCGGCTCGAACCGGGTCAGCAGAAACCGGATGTCGGCAAAGGCCTTGGGCAGCGTCATGCCGTCTTCCGGCAGCGACCCCTGAAAGCCATGCGCCAGATCGCCGAGCGCTTCGGCCAGCTGACCGATGAAGGACGTGGTGCTGTCATACTCCCAATAGCCGGGGCCGGAGGGGATGTAGAGCATATCTGCCGCGAAGACGGCGTTCATCGACTGGTAGCCGATGGCGGGCGGGCAATCGAAGAAGATCAGGTCCCACTGGTCGTCCGGCAACTGGTCAAGGTAGCGGGACACGGCCGCAAAGAACGACCACTCGGGGTTCAGATGGCGATACTGGGCGCTGGCAAACTCGACGAAGGCCGCGTTGGCGCAGCTGGGAATGATGTCGATGGTCGGCCAGGCCGTCGGCTGGATGAAGTCCGCGATCCGCAGATCCTGCAGGCCAAGGTCGGTGATGCTGGACGGGATGGTGCGGCGGGGCAGGGCGGTCCCTGACGCGGCGGCGGCGGGGGCATTGTTCGCGGCTTCCGTTTCCCGCACCAGGTCGCGGGCCATGATGCCCCAGACGGTCTGCTCCTCGCCCACGTCCGTCAGACCCATGGAGTGAGACAGCGTCGCCTGCGGGTCGAAGTCGACGCAAAGGACACGGTAGCCCTCCAGCGCCGCGGCGTGGGCGAAGTGCAGGGCGACGGTCGACTTGCCGGCGCCGCCCTTGAAATTGGCTATGGCCGTCCGAAACGCTCGCCCCTTGGGGCGGGGCGGCATCAGGGACTTGCCCTTGACCTTCAGCTTGCGGCGGAGGGTATTCACCTCCTCCAGCGTGAACCACCGCTGACGGCCGTCGGGTTCGACCAGACCGGCCGGCAGGGCAGGGTCGGCCGCCATGCGGCCCCGGAACGTCGACTGATTCATATGCAGGATCAACTCCGCCACCTCCCAGCTAGAGAACCGGCGCAGGGTCTTCGTATTCTCCGGAGAAAAGGTCTGCTGCCGGATCCAGCCCTGCATCTTCAGCGAGCGCGTCTGGATATCGCGCAGATCGTGGTGAGTGAACATGATGCCTCGGACGTTATTTCAGTGGTTGTGACGATTTACGCGTAAAATGACGGTTTTGTCGAGAGCTGGTTCCATGCTACAGAACCTTATCCGCGGATAAGGTCCGGCTAGGCAAACTGGTCCGCACATAAACGCCCGAAGGGGCTTCAGTGATTCGGACGCCGGGGTGATTCGGAGGACGAGATACCCTCGATTTGGGGGGACGCGAATTGGCCGATACCAACCATTGAGGGGACATTGCGTCGCTTTAGGGGGACACCATGGGCGGCCCCCTATACCAATCTCATACCGTTTCTTTCAGATTGAATTGGGAGGGGATGCTATCCACAGCGACGAATCCTTGACACAGGCCGGCAATCCAACGCTAATCAGCCACAGGTTGGCAAAAGCGTTGTTAAGACGATGCCGCGGCGAAGGTCGTAGCAAGACATGCCCGCCGGAGGTGGAACGAGGAAAAGGTCCAGTGGTCAGGCAAGGCCCTTGGGCGAGGAGCGGGTCATGCAGATCAGATCAGCGGCAGGTCCGCAGGCAGGTGCCCTGAAATACGATGTGCTGACGGCGCTGCTGACGCTCGCAGCCCAAGGTTCGCCGGTTCAAGGCCGACTGGCGCTGCGGCTGTCGCTCCTGATCACCGCACGGTTCAATTGGCGGATGGGGCAGTTCTGTGTCGGCCAGCGCGAGATTGCGCGCATGTGGGGCGTCACCGAACGGACGGCGAAACGGGACCTTGCTCAGATGCGCAATCTTGGCTGGATCAGCGTGACCATCCCCGCGGCGCGCGGCAGGGTCGCGACGCATGCCATCCATTTCGATGCGGTGCTGCCGGACACCATGCCCTACTGGACTGCGGTCGGACCGGACTTTACCGCGCGCATGACCGGCGCCGCGGCGATGCCAGAGGCAGCCGTCAGCAACGTCGTGCCACTGCGCCCTGCACCGGTCGTCACCGGCGACGACGGGATCTGGGCCGCTGCGATCCAGCGGCTTCAGCAGGATGCGCCCGCATTGTTTCAGGCGTGGTTCAGCGGTCTGCGGATGCGGACCTGCGACGGCGGGGTGCTGCGGCTGGTCGCACCGACCCGGTTCATCGCGGATTACGTCCGCAGCCACTATACCGGACACCTAATGGCCGCCTTGCTGGCCTGCGACCCGACCATCAAGCGGGTGGAGATCGAAGCCTGAGAGAGCCTGTCGCCTTCGTTCTGCGCCCCATTCTCCGCTCCATTGTCGTAGCAGCTTGATCACACGTCCTTCGTGCGTCTGCCGGATAGGGGGCTGACGGTAGACGCGCGCGACGAACATCTGCGCATTGCCGGGCTAACCCATGGACAAGAGATCGCCGTCACCCTGCGGCGCGACCTTCCGGCTGCCAACGGCGAGATCTTGGCGCGTGACGATGCGATCAGCGGCTACATCCGCGACCGCAGCCCGGCAGTGCGGTTTCCGGGGCGCGTCTACGTCCTGCCGTAGGGCGGTGACCAAGGGCTGGCGATGACGACGGTAAACCTTGATCAAGGCGATCTTAAGCTGATGCAGATGTCGGACCGCCATTTGGTCGCGGCGTGCAGGATGATCTGTTCGCACGCCCGCTGGACGTCTGGTCGGCGTTTCAATGCCGCGTGCGCGACCGAGGTCTGGCGGGGCAGCGCCACTGTGCCGGGGCAGGGGGCATGAACGTCGATGTGACGACCCGGCTTGTGATTTCGGACGAGGCAGGGCCGCTGGCGACCGGGTTAGGGCGGTGGACGGCTTGCCGGTCACCGCGATCCAATATCGCCCCGACGGGCTCGAGGCTGATCGCCAGATGCCGGAGGGTGCCGGAGATGGCGGATACGTGGTATATCTGCCTTTGGCGTCGAAAACTAATCTTAGAACGTGGCACGTTGATATAATGAATGGATCGAAGGGACGTGAACTTGCAAGTGCCCGGGCGTTGGTCGAGGATTTCGCGCACCGGGCTGATGTCGGCGGTAATCGCGATGTGCTGGTCGTAGGCTTCCACAGGACGCATGTCGCGGCGGTCTGGCGGGGACGCCCGGACGGAACGCCGGTGCCGGGGGCCTTTGGCGGCGATCTGGCCGCGCCGGTGCTGTTTAACATTTTTGCAGTCCTGCCAGCGGTCCCCCTGCCGCCACAGCCGAACGGGCGGTGACGGAAATGAATGGTCAGTTGCCGGCAGCCTTGCGCCGCTTCGTGCCGCCCGGAGAGGTCAGCGCGCTGGAAGTGGTGGCCACGGATCTTCTGGGTGCGTCACGATCAGCGATGCGGCTCGATCGGGTCTTGTGATGGATCGAAATCTGACGTTGCGTCAGCAAGTGGCGCGCTGTATTGAATACGTATGCAAGCAATATGCGCGGCCGCGTTTGACGGGCTGCAGACCGGTAAGGAATCCTCTCATGGTGCAATTCAACGATCTTCCTCGGGGCGTCACACAACTCCGGGCGCCGGCGCGCAGTGCGGCGGGGGATACCGGTTCCGTGGCGGAACTCGTGACCGAGATCCTCGACGCCGTTCGGACGCGCGGCGATGCCGCGGTGGCGGACTACGCGCGCCGTTTCGACAAGAGCGAACTTGCGGTCTTCGAGGTTACTGACGCTGAAAGGACAGCCGCGCTGGCGGGTCTGGACCAGCAGACACGCGCCGACACGGAATTTGCCATCGCCAACGTGCGCCGTTTTGCAGAGGCGCAGCTTGCGACCATGTTGCCGCTGGAGATGGAGGCGCTGCCGGGGGTCCACATGGGGCACCGGGTGATCCCGCTGGAAACGGTCGGCTGCTACGTGCCGGGCGGGCGTTATCCACTGCTGTCGGCGCCGATCATGACGATCGTGCCGGCCAAGGTGGCCGGGGTCGATACGGTGATCGCCTGCCTGCCGCCCAATGCGCATCCGGCGATGATTGCGGGCTGCCACCTGTCCGGAGCCGACCGCATTTTCCGCATCGGCGGCGCGCAGGCGATCGCCGCGATGGCCTATGGCACCGAGACCGTGCCGCAGGTGACCAAGATCGTGGGCCCCGGCAATGCCTTTGTGAACGAGGCCAAGCGGCAGGTCTTTGGCCCCGTGGGCATCGACCAGCTTGCCGGCCCGTCGGAGATCTATGTCCTCGCCGATCACACCGGCGACGCCGAGATGATCGCCACGGACCTGCTGGCGCAGGCGGAGCATGACGTCCGGACGCGGGTGGGGCTGATCACGACGGATGCCAAGCTGGCCGCGGCGGTCGAGGCGGAGGTCAAGCGGCAACTGACCGAACTCGCGACGGCCGAGACGGCGGCGCAGGCTTGGCGTGACTACGGCGAGATCGCGGTCTGCGACAGCGAGGAGGCAATGATCGCCTATTCCGACCTCATCGCGGCGGAGCATCTGCAGGTGCACACGCAGGACGCGCAGGCCTTCGCCAAGCGGCTGCGGAACTATGGCTCGCTCTTCATCGGGGAGCTGGCGAGCGTGGTCTATTCGGACAAGTGTTCCGGCACGAACCACACGCTGCCGACGATGGCGGCGGGGCGCTATACCGGTGGGCTGTGGGTCGGCGCCTACGTCAAGATCGCGACGCACCAGTGGCTTACGCCGGAGGGCGTGAACGCGGTGGCGCCCCCCGCCGTGCGACAGAGTGCGAGCGAGGGGCTTGACGGCCACCGCCGCGCGGCGCAGCTGCGGCTGGACAGGCTTCAGGCCAGGTAGGGCGGGCGTTGCACCGCGTGGTCGGTGGCCGCCTCGAAGGCGGCGCCGACCTGCAGCAGCCGGGCCTCTTCGCCATGGCGGCCGATGATTTGCAGGCCGACCGGCAGGCCGTCCACGAATTCCATGGGCACCGACAGGGCCGGGTGGCCCGTGGCGTTGAAGGGCAGGGTGCGCATTGGCGTCCAGACCGCACGACCGCCCGCGAAGGCCGAGAACGACGGGGCGGGCGTGAGTGTGGTGGCGGTGATAATGACATCGCAGGTGTCGAGCACGGTGTCGATCCCGGCCCGCAGACGCACCGCCGCGGCCCGGGCGCGGGCAACATCTTCTGACGTCAGGGCCGCGCCGGCGATCAGGCTTTGGTAGGCCATGCGCCCGGTCGGGCCGCCGGTGCCGGTGACGTCGGCGGCGTGGGTGTCCAGCGCCTCGGCGTGGATGATGACGGCGCCGGCAGCCTCCATCAGGGCGATGTCGGGCAGGGTGACCAGTGCGAACTGTGCCCCGATCTGCGACAGGGTGGCCACCGCGTCATCGAGCCGGTCGAGGAGGGCGGGCGTGGTCTCTGACCCCTCTGCCCAGTGCCGGGCGTAGCCGACGCGCAGTCCCTGCAGGTTGCCTGACAGATCGGGCGGGGCGGTGCCGGTCAGGGCGGCGAAGACGAAGGCAGCGTCTGCGACCGTGCGGGCGATGGGGCCGAGGTGGTCGAGCCCGGGCGCGAGCGGCTGCACGCCGTCAATCGGCACCGCACCGAAAGTCGGCTTCAGCCCGACCACGCCGCAATAGGCGGCGGGACTGCGGATCGACCCGCCGGTGTCTGTGCCGAGCGCCACGCGCACGAGCCCCGCCGCGACGGCGGCGGCAGAGCCGGAGGAGGACCCGCCGGTGATGTGGTCGGTGTGCCAGGGATTGCGGGCGGGTGGATAGGGGCCGTCCTGCGACGGGCCGACGAGGGCCAGGTCATAGGTCGCCACCATCCCCAGCGGCACGGCGCCCGCGTCCAGCAGCCGCTGCACGGCGGTGGCGGTTGTCGTGGCGGTGCGATCTGCGTGGCGCAGCGCGCCGAAGGTGACGGTGGCGCCCGCCACGTCGATCAGGTCCTTGATCGCGAAGGGGATGCCCTGCAGCGGGCCGCGGTCGATGCCCCGCGCAAAATCCGCATCGGCCTGCGCGGCAGCGGCCGTGGCGCGGTCGGCGGTCAGGTGGACGAAGGCGCGCACCTGCGGGTCGCGGCGGGCAATCAGGTCGAGATGCGCGCGGGTCAGACGGGCGGAGGTCAGTGTGCCGTCGCGCAGGGCGGCGGCGGCTTCGGCGACGGACAGCTCCGGCAGGGCCGCGTCGGAGGTGGTTACGTCATTCTCCTGCATCATGGTCCGGCGTGTCGTCCGGCGCCTCTGCCTTCAGGCGGCGCGTGCAGTCGTCGAGGAAGCGGGCGATGGTCAGGGCCGCATCCCGGTCCGCCGCATCCGGCGCGATGCCCCGCGCGGCGAGGGCGGCGTCGAATTGCGCCGCGGTCAGTCGGGGCCCTTCCGTCACGTCCGGGCCTTTTCGAAGGCGGTCCAGGCCGCTTCGAAGGCGGCGAAATCGAAGCCCTCCGCCTGGGCGGGGTCGAGGACGAGGCGCTCGGTCTCCTGCATCTTCGTGATGGCGGCAGAGAGTTGCGGCAGGACCTCCGGCGGGATGACGACGGCGCCGTGGCGGTCGGCGTGGACCAGATCGCCGGGGGCCACGGTCAGGCCGAAGACGGTGACCGGCGTGCCAATGCTGCGGACGTGGACGAAGCCGTGGCTGGGCCCGATGGACCCCGCGATGACCGGAAAGTCGGGCGCCATGTCGCCCAGGTCGCGCATGACGCCGTTGGTCAGGGCGCCGGACAGGCCGAAGCCCTTGTGGATCGTGGTGTTCACCTCGCCCCAGTAGGCGCCGATGGCGTGGGGCACGTCCAGATCCTCGACCACCGCGAGGGACGGCTTGGGTCCATCGGCCATCGCCTTGTAATAGGCCATGCGGCGGGCGCGGATCACCTCCGGGGTTTCCGTCGGGGGCTCCACCGCGGCGATCTGCGCGGTGACGGCATAGCCCACCACGGCGCGGCTGGTGTCGGAGGCGAGGACGGTGCCGCGGGTGAAGGCGTCGAAACCCCGCTTGCCCTGCGCCACCTCGATCGCGTTGCAGACGGTGGGGGTGTCGACGCGCTGCAGCAGCGCCAGAAGGTCGGGATCGAGGGTCATGCATCCTCCAGCCAGCGGCGCAGGGCCGCCGTGGTGTCATCAGGTTTTTCGAGGGTCGGCAGATGCCCGGCGCCGGCGATGACGGTCAGGGTCGATCCCGGCATCAGGTCGTGCATCAGGGTGTGGCGGTGGAGGGGGCAGAGCGCGTCCTCGGCCCCGCACAGGATCAGCGCGGGGACGCGGGCGGCGCGCAGCGTGTCCTGCTGGTCGGGGCGGTCGCGCAAGGCTCTGGACTGGCGGACGAAGACCTCGGGCCCCAGCGTCAGGGCCATGTTCATGCACAAATCGAGGATCGCGGGCTTGTCGGGGCCATCCGCCAAATAGTTCGGCTTCATCTCATCGCGCATCACCGCCGCCAGACGCCCCGCCTGCGCCGCCGCGATCTGGGGCGCGCGCATCTCCTGCACGGCGGGAGCCTCTGCCTTGGGGTTGGTGTCGAGCAGGGCGATGCGGTCGACGCGGTCGGGGGCCTGACGCAGCACCTCCATCGCGACGATGCCACCCATGGACAGCCCGCACAGGGCAAAGCGGGGCGGGGCGGCGGCCAGCACGGCGGCGGCCAGCGCCTGCACCGTGTCGTGATCCGTCACCGGCAGGACGTGCACGTCGCGCGGTCCCGACAGGGCTGTAACCTGCGGGCCGTAAAGGCGGGCGTCGCACATCATGCCGGGCAGGAGCACGAGAGGGATCATGCCAGCGCCGCCCCCTCCGCAATGGCGGCGAGCTTGGCGTAGGCAATGTCGGGATCGACCGCGCCGAAACCCGCGAAGGTGCCGAAGCCGCAGTCGCTGCCGGCGATCACCCTGTCGTGGCCGACGATGTCGGTGAAGCGCTGCAAGCGCTGCGCGACCAGCATTGGGTGTTCGACGAAGTTCGTCGTGGTGTCCACGACGCCGGGAACCAGCACCTTGTCGTCGGGGATTTCCGTCGCGCGGTCGCGGAACACGGTCCATTCGTGGGCGTGGCGGGGGTTCGAGGTCTCGAACAGCAGATACTGGGCCTTGGCGGACATGAGGGTGCCGAACATGCGATCCATGGGGATGTCGCAGACGTGCGGGCCTTCGTAATTGCCCCAGCAGATGTGGATGCGGACCTTTTCGGCCGGGATGTCGCGCAGGGCGTGGTTCAGGGCGTCGACGTGCGACTGCGCGACCTTCACGAATTCCGCCTCGGACAGGTCGTTGAACAGCATGTGCCGCGACAGGGCGAGGTCGGGACAGTCCAGTTGGAGGTCCAGACCGGCGGCGACGATGGTTTCGTATTCCGTCTTCATCGCGTCCGCGAGGGCGGCGAGGTAGGCGTCGCGGGTGGCGTAATATTCGTTCTGCAGGAACAGCGAGATCACGCCGGGAGAGGCGGCGTTCATGAAGCCGCGCCGCGCACCATGCTCTGCCATCGCGGCCTCGAGGTTGGCGATGTCCTTTTCCAGCTCGCCCTGACCCTTGGACCTGACCTCGCCCACGCAGACCGGGCGGGCGTATTTGGGCGTGCCGCCTTCCGCCGCGACGCGCTTGAGGAAGCTCGGAAACAGCTTGAGGTCGGCGGGGGCGTTGCGGGGGCCGTCGCCGGCAAAGCCGGTGTAGCGGTCTTTGACGTAAGTGGCATAGCTGATCTTCGACGTCTCGCCGTCGGACACGATGTCGATCCCCGCGGCGACCTGCTTGCGCACGGTTTCCGCCACCGCCGCGGTCATGGCGGCATCGAAGGCGGCGGCGTCGTAGGGCTCCTCGCGCTCGCGGGCGAAGATGAAATCCACGACCTTTTGCGTGCGGGGGAGGGAGCCGGTGTGGGTGGTCAGCACGGGCATGGGTCAGCCTTTCCAGGTCGGGCCGGCAGGGTCGGCGGTGGCGACGACGTGGAACAGCGAGGCTTCGCCCGTCATCGACGGCACGGCGGTGTGGGGCAGGTGGGCTGGCACGCTCATCGTGTCGCCGGGGGCGAGGGTGGCGGCGCCGCCGTCCCAGGTCACGCGCCAGTGGCCGCGCATCGGCATGAGGACCGAAGGCACGTCGTGACTGTGCATCTCTTCGGTCGCGGATCCGCGGGTCAGGAAACCGACCTCGAACCCCGGGCGGTCGGGCAGCATGCCGTTTTCGCCGATCACGAGGGCGGGTTTCTTCTGCGCCATCGCCATCATGTCCCAGTAGCGGGCGACGTGGCGCGGCACGACGTCGGCGGCCTGAGGCTCGGGGTAGTCGGCCAGCTGCGCGTCGGTCAGGGTCGGCATCGGCTTCACGCCCTCGGGCAGGGTCTGGCCCTTTTTGCTATCGTAGAGCTTCCCGTTCTCGCCCAGCACGAGGCCATGGGCGGCGGCGTCCTCGATTACCTGCGGCGCCCAGATCACGCCGCCGCCGGCATCGTCGCCGCCCAGCACGGCCATGATCATGCCGTAGTCGGTGCCGATGTTCTCGAACCCGCGGAAGATGCCGGTGGGGATGTTGATGATATCGCCTTCCTCCAACACGACCTCTCCCGCATTGCCCCAGCGGCCCCAGAAGAACCGCCAGCGGCCCGAGAGGACGAAGAACACCTCTGCCGTGCGGTGGCTGTGCAGCGAGTTCCGGCATTTCGGCGGCTGGCCCGCGGCGCCGATGTTGAAACCGTGCGGGATCGTGATGTGGACGTGCTGGTCGGTGGATTCCGACACGCCACCGCCGATGATGGTAAAGTTCTCTTTCTGGTCGGACCCGGGCGTATGGGCGTCGATGAAGGCGGTCTTGCAGGGCTGCAGATCGCCGTAGCGAACGATGCGGGCCTCCATCTCGGCGGCGGTGATCGTGGCGGGGCGGGCGGCGGTGGCGGTTGTCATGGGATGCTCCTGAGAGTGATGCGGTCAGTCGTGGGCGCCGGTGTGGATCAGGATCTGCTTCCAGATCGCGGTTTCGTCGAACAGGGTCCACTCGCGCCGGATGCTGTGGTCGGTGCCATGGGCGCGGTCGGTGAAGGGACCGAATTCCGCGTGGGTGACGGCCATGACGTGCACCGGTGCCCCGGTGGGTGGACCGAAGGCGCCCCAGCCGGAATGGGTGCCGGTCAGCGACCAGCGCAGGGCGGCGCGGGGCGGCATCAGGGGATCCTCGCGCCCGATGGTATGGTGGATTTCAAACCGGGCATCGGGAAAGGCGGCGCGCAGGCCGGTCCAGAAGCGGTCGACGTCCACATGCGAGTGGCCGTTGAAACCGCCGGGATAGGCCAGTTCGCAGGCACGGTCCCACAGCACCGGGATCGCGGCAAGGTCGGCGTCCATCAGGCGGGTTACCGCCTCGGCCAGTCGGGTGCCCCAGATGTTGTCATTGCCGGCGCCTGTGTAGGGGCCGGGCAGGTCGGCTTCGGGCGTGAAGGGCCTTTTGCAGGCCTTTGCGCCGCCTTCGCTGGCGATCTGGTCGCGGGCAAAGTCGGCTGGGTCGAGGCCCAGTTGACGCACGATGGCACCCTGATCGCGGATCAGCCATTCGTCGGTGATCGCGTTGTCGATGGCGTAGCAGTCGGCGATGATGCGGTATTTCAGGCGCTTGCCCGTCGCCTTGCCATAGACGCCGTCGCCCAGGTGGGTCGCGGTAGAGAAGAGGCGATGCGACGACAGCATCCCGTCCTCCGGCGTGCCGGACCAGATCACGTCCTGCCCCAGAAGGGTGCGGTCGGGAAATTCCGCCAGCGTCGCCAGCGTCGCGGCGATCACGCCGGTGTTGCCCGTGACGACGCCCGAGGGGGAGCGGACGACGATGTCCTCGCCGTAATACTGGTGCAGCGTGGCGATGCCGCGGTCTTCCCAGATCTCTTTCGTAATGCCGATGATGTAGTCGGGGAAGTCGCGGAACTTGGGGTCGAAACCCTTCATGGCGTGTCCTTTGCGGGGTGGGTCGAGCCGCGGGCGATCAGCTGTCCCGACAGCTTGTGTTTGCGGGGCATCACCGCGTCGTCGGCGATGCGTTCCATCAATGTCTCGACGGTGGCGGCGACCATGGCGTTCAGGGGCTGGCGAAAGCTGGTCAGGTCGTAGGCGGCCCAGGCCGAGATCGGCACGTCGTCGAATCCCGCGACGGCGACGTCGCCGGGCACGTCGAGGCCCAGCTTGCCGCGCAGCACGTCCATCACCGCAAAGGCCATATGGTCGTTGCAGACGAAGACGGCATCGGGCCGGTCGCGGCCGGCGAACATCTCGAGCGCCGCGGCGCGGGCCTGGTCGTGCAGGAAGTTGCCGACGCCGCGGTCCTGCAGGCTGGCCCCCGCCTCTGCCAGCCCCTTGAGGAATCCCGCCTCGCGGTCGATCTGGGTCGAGGCGCCCTCGAACCCTGCGATATAGCCGACGCGCTGCGCGCCGCCCGCGATCAGGTGGTGGGCGATCTGCCGGCCGCCTTCGACGTTGTCGGTCGTGACGCTGGCGAGGCGCGTGTCGGGCTGGGTCCGGTTGAAGAGGACGACGGGAATGCCAAGATCGTCGCAGCGCGCGGCGAGGACCGAGGACATGGAGACGGAGGCGAGCACGATGCCGTCGACCTGATAGTCGAGGATTTCCTGCATCACGGTTTCCACGTCGCCCACGGTGTTCGACGCCATGAAGACGAGGACGTGGTAGCCTTGCTTCTGCAACTCGACCGACAGGCGTTCGACGGCGAGCGGATAGAAGTAGTTGTCGAGGTATGCCACCACGAGGCCGATGATCCGGCTTTTCCCGGTGATCATCGCGCGGGCGAGGATGTTGGGGCGGTAGCCCAGTTCCTCGGCCGCCTTGCGGACCTTTTCCACCGTGCGCTTGGACGCGGAGGCGCCGGGGGTGAACACGCGGCTGACCGCGGACTGGCTGACGCCCGCCAGCCGCGCCACGTCGAGCGATGTGACCTTGGAGGGGGTGTCGTTCGCCATCAGTGCGCCGTCCATCCGCCGTCGATCATCAGCGCGGTCCCGGTCACGAGGGCGGAGGCGTCGGAGGCAAGGTAGGCCACCCCGCCCATGATGTCCTCGACCTCTCCCACGCGGCCGAGCTTAATCATGCCCTCGATCCACGCCCTTTTCTCGGCATCACGCAGGGTGACGTCGCCCAGAGGCGTGCGGATGAAGGTGGGGCAGAGCGTGTTGATGCGGATGCCATGCGGGCCCCATTCGATCGCCATGGCCTTCACCATGCCTTCGAGGGCGTGTTTCGAGGCGCAGTAGACCGCCCGGTCAATGCCGCCGACATGGCCCATCTGGCTGGAGATGTGGATGATCGACCCCCTGATGCCCGCGGACTGCATCGCCTGCGCCGTGCGGGCGGACAGGAAATAGGCCCCCCGCAGGTTCACCGCCATCACGGCGTCGAAATCGGCGGGCGTGGTGGCCGTGGCGGGGCCGTGGCGGGCCATGCCGGCCGAGTTCACGACGATGTCGAAGGGATTCTGCGCATCCAGCGCCGCCGCCATCGCATCGAGGTCCGCGATGTCCAGCGTCAGCGCCTCGGCGGCATAGCCCTTGCCTTTCATCGCCGCGACCGCCTCTGCCAGCCGGTCGCCGCCACGGGCGGCGCAGACGACGTGGGCGCCCCGATCCGCCAGCGCCACCGCGCAGCCCAGCCCGATGCCAGAGGAGGCCCCCGTGACCAGCGCGCATTTGCCGTCGAGCCGTGTCGTCGGTGGTGTCGGCAGTTTCATCGCAAGTCCCCCTGAGGCATCCTATTCCGCCGCGTCCTTGTAGGGGGCGGCGGTGCCATAGGCGAGGTTCTGTCCGCCGTAGCGGCGCACGCGCACATTGCATTGTTCGGCATGGCCGACGAAGCCTTCGAGCATGCACAGGCGCGAGCCGTAGGCGCCGATCTGCGCCGCCGCCGCATCCGTCGTGATGCGCTGGTAGCTGTGGGTCTTGAGGAACTTGCCGACCCAGAGACCGCCGGTGTAGCGGCCCGCCTTCTTGGTGGGAAGGGTGTGGTTGGTGCCGATCACCTTGTCTCCGTTTGCCACGTTGGTGCGGGGGCCTAGGAACAGCGCGCCGTAGCTGTGCATGTTGTCCAGATACCAGTCGTCGCGGTCGGTCATGACCTGCACGTGTTCCGAGGCGATGTCGTTGGCGACCTGCAGCATCTCCTCGTGCGTGTCGCAAAGGATCACCTCGCCGTAATCGCGCCAGCTGACGCTTGCGGTCTCGGCGGTGGGCAGGATCGCCAGCAGTCGGTCGATTTCGGCCAGGGTGCCTTCGGCCAGCTTGCGGCTGGTGGTCAGCAGCACGGCGGGGGAGTTGTAGCCGTGTTCCGCCTGTCCCAGCAGGTCGGTCGCGCACATTTCCGCATCGACCGTGTCGTCAGCGATGACCATCGTCTCGGTCGGGCCGGCGAAGAGGTCGATGCCGACGCGGCCGTAAAGCTGGCGCTTGGCCTCTGCCACGAAGGCGTTGCCGGGGCCGACGAGCATGTGGACGGGGTCGATGCTCTCGGTCCCGATCGCCATCGCACCGACCGCCTGCATGCCGCCCAGCACGAGGATTTCATGCGCGCCGCCCAGATGCATCGCGGCGACGATGGCCGGATGCGGCGCGCCGTTGACCGGCGGGGCAGAGGCCACGATGCGCGGCACGCCGGCGACGGAGGCCGTGAGCACCGACATATGGGCGGAGGCGACCATGGGGAACTTGCCGCCTGGGACGTAGCAGCCGACCGACTGCACGGGGATGTTGCGGTGCCCGAGGATCACGCCGGGCAGGGTCTCGACCTCGATGTCGGTCATCGACGCGCGCTGCGCCTCGGCGAAGGTGCGGATCTGGTTCTGTGCGAACCGGATGTCGGCCATGTCGCGGTCGGACACCTTCGACATGGCGGCCTCGATCTCTGACGCGGACAGGCGGAAGGAGTCGGGCGCATAGCCGTCGAACTTCTGCGACAGGTCGCGGATCGCGGCGTCGCCGCGCATCTCGATGTCCTTGAGCGTCGTTTCCACGATGCCGCGGACCTTCGCGTCGTCCTCGGCCCGTTCGGCGTCGGGCTTGCCGCGCTTGAGATAGGTGATCGTCATGCTGTCTCCTTCGGGTGCGGTGGCACCCGTGTTCTGTCGTCGAATGCCTCCCAGCCGTGGCCGTCGAACACGTCGCGGCCCAGTTGCGCCAGCACGCTCGCGAAATCCACGCTGACCCAATTGTCCTTGATGCGCCCCTCGGTCACCTGCCAGAAATCCATGTAGGGGATCGTCACGCGCCTGCCCGTGGGCGCGATGCCCATGAAGGGGCCGGAATGGGTCCCCTCGATATGGCCGAAGCAGGACGCCCAGTCGCCTTCGCAGATGAAACGCTGCGTGTGGTAGGTCCGGTCGGTGAAGGCCGCGCGCAGCGGTAGTTGCCAGTTGTCGCGGAAGGCCTGAAGCCCGTCCTTGGTGCCGCAGCCGCGGTTGCCGTACCAGTGGAAGTCCGCGTGGAAATGCGCGGCCATGTCGTTGGAGTTCTCGCCCAAGGCGCGTTCCATGCGCTGGATCACGGCGCGGGTCGCGTCGGCCTGTTCCTGTGGGGTCATCGGGGCAGGGCCTTTCCGGTCTGGGTATCGAAGAGGTGGCAGATCGCGGCGGGCACGCTGGCCTCGACCATCTGGCCGGTCTCGGCGCGGTAGTCCTTGGCGGTCTTGACCGACACCAGCGCGTCCCCCAGCCGCCACGAGATCATCGAGGCCTCGCCCAGCAGTTCCACGGCATAGACCGGCGCCGCGATCTGGCCGCCGCTTTCGGTGATCTCCGCGTCCTCGGCGCGGAAGCCCAAGGTCATATCGCCGTCGGGTGCGGTCAGGCCCGTGACGGTGATGCCGTCGCCGGTGAACGTGCCGCCGCGCAGGGTGCCGGGGATCAGGTTCATCGCGGGGCTGCCGATGAAGCTGGCGACGAAGGTATTGGCGGGGTGGTCGTAGATCTGGGTCGGCGTGCCGACCTGCTGGATTTCGCCCTTGTTCATCACCACGACGCGGTCGGCGAGGGTCATCGCCTCGATCTGATCGTGGGTAACGTAGACAGTGGTGGTCTTGAGCTTGCTTTGCAGGTTCTTGATCTGCGCGCGGGTCGACACCCGCAGCTTGGCGTCGAGGTTCGACAGCGGCTCGTCCATCAGGAAGACGGTGGGCTTGCGCACGATGGCGCGTCCCAACGCCACGCGCTGCCGCTGGCCACCCGACAGTTCCGCCGGGCGGCGATGCATGAACTGTTCGAGTTCCACCATGCGGATGGCAGTCATCACCATCTCGTCGTGCTTGTCTTTCGGCACCTTGCGCACGCGCAGGGGGAAGCGGATGTTCTCGTAGACCGTGAGGTTGGGGTAGAGGCCGTAGGACTGGAACACCATCGAGATGTCACGGTCCTTTGGTTCCAGATCGTTGACCATGCGGTCGCCCAGCCAGATCTCGCCCTCGGTCACATCCTCCAGCCCCGCGATCATCCGCATGGTGGTGGACTTGCCGCAGCCCGAGGGGCCGAGCAGCACGAGGAATTCCTGATCCGCGATGTCGAGGTCGAAATCCTTGACCGCGACGTAGTTGCCCCAGCGTTTGTTGACGTTCTTGAGGTTCAGTCGGGCCATGGGATCACCCTTTCACGGCGCCGGCGGTCAACCCGCTGACGATCTGGCGTTGGAAGAAGAGCACGAGCACGAAGAGCGGTGCGATGGCGGACACGACGGCGGCGACCGCATACATCACCTTGCCCTCGGCCTGTGTGGACCCGAGGAAGCTGGCGATCTTGGGCACCATGGTCTGGTTTTCCTGCGTCAGCAGCATCGAGGTCACGGTGAAGTCGTTGTAGGCCAGCAGGAAGCTGAACAGGCCGGTGGTCACGACGCCGGGCCACATGACCGGGATCACCGCCAGCCGGAACGCCTGAAACCGGGTGCAGCCGTCGACCATGGCGCTTTCGTCCAGATCCTTGGGGATCGACAGAAAGAAGCTGTGCAGCATCCACAGGGTGAAGGGCTGGTTGATCGCCACCAGCACGATGATCGTCGTCGGCAGATAGCCCCAGATGCCCAGTTCGAAGAACGGCAACAGATAGCCCGAGACCAGCGTGACATGAGGCATGGCACGGAAGATCAGCGCCGCGATCAGGATCCAGAAGGTGTAGCGGTAGCCAGACCGCGCCAGCGCATAGCCGCCCAGCGTGCCAAAGGTCAGTGAGATGACGGTGACGCAAAGCGTCACGATGGCGGTGTTGATGACGGATTTCCAGAATTCCTGCTCGAGCCACGCGCCTTCGTAGCCGGCGCCGGTGAAGGCGCTGCCGGTCTGGCGGATCGTCTGGACGCCGGTGATCGCATTGGTCCAGTCCGAGCGCGAGAAGAAGTCCGGTTCGACCTTGAACGACCCCCAGGCCGTCCAGACGAAGGGGAAGGCGGCGGCAATCAGCCACAGCGCAATGAAGCCGAGCGAGAGCACCATCAGGGGCAGGGGCTGTGCGTTGGTGGGGCGTGCCATCGGTCCCTCCTCAGGCCTTGCGGTTGAAATCGCGCCAGGTGCGGATCAGCACGGGCGTCAGCAGGACGATCACCCCGAGCGTGGTCAGCACGGAGGTCGCGGCGGCGGAGGCGAAGAGCGGCGTATCGGCACCGCGCAGGTCGGAATAGATCAGGTAGGACAGCGAGGTCGCATTGGCCTCGGCCGAGAAGCCGACGATCGGCTCGAAGACGCGGAAGTTGTCCATCAGCTGCATCAGTGCCACGAAGGTTGCCAGCGGCAGCAGATAGGGGATGGTGACGAAGCGGATCCGCTCCCACCGGCTGGCACCGTCCACCATGGCGGATTCCATCGTGTCCTGCGGCACGCCCTGCAGGCCCGCGTAGAATACGACGAAGGCGAAGGGCGCGTTGTGCCAGATGCCATAGACGAAAAGCGTGATCCAGGTCAGTGTCGGCGAAGCCTTCAGCGACAGGGAGGGGTTGTTGAACAGCGCCTGCAGGCCCGCGCCGATGATGCCCCGGCTGTCGATCATCCAGTAGAGCACGAGGCTGCCAATCAGCGGCGTGACGATCATCGGCAGCAGCGAAAAGAAGATCACCGGCCCTTTGATCAGCCCCGGAATGGCATTGACGCCGAGAGCGATGAAGAACCCCAGCACGATCACGCAGGGGGTGACGATGAAGGTATAGGCCAGCGTGAAGATCAACGCCTTGTAAAGCGGCAGGTTCATCACCTGATTGAAGAAGCCGCCCCAGGTTTCACTGCGGGTCCAGATCTGGCCGATGCGGTCGAAGGCGAGATGGCCGGAATTAAAATAGGTCCCGAGCCCGTTAAACCGCCCGGCGGGCTGCGCGTCGCGCAGCTCCTGCATGGCGGCGGCGTCGACCTTGCGTTCGGTCGTGCAGCCGAAGGGGCCGCAGGTCTCGACCTCGGTCATCACCTGCTCGTGCTCGATGAAGAGCGACTGGTAGACGACGGACCCGATCGGCAGCGCCACGAAGAGCAGCATCGCCAGCAGCGACGGCAGGATGAAGGCGAGGAACGTCTTGTGCGGCATCCGGGCACCTCCTTTCGGCGTGGCGGGGTTGGCCGGCCGCGCAGGGCGGACCGTGAGGATCGGGTTTGAGGGATGAAAGGGCAGGGCGCGGGGGCGCCCTGCCTATAGGGCCTACTTGATGAAGCCGGCCTCTGTCGCGGCGGTGGTATAGGCGGCGACGGTGTCCTCCAGCGCCTTTTCGGCCGTTTCCTGACCCTGCATGAACTCGGCCAGGTTGTCGCCAAGCGCCGTGTGCAGCATCCCCATGTAAGGTGTCATCGGATAGGGCTTGGCACCCGCCTTCATGTTGGCGAAGACGCCTTCGGACGCCGGGGTGGGCGTGTAGCCGTTCACCAGCCAGGCGGCGAGGCCGGCGGTTTCGGGATCGGCCACGAGGTCTGGCGACAGGGCGTACATCATCGCCTGAAAGGACGCGGCGGCGTCTTCGTCAGAGATGTTCTTGGCCAGTGCGAAGCCGTCCCACCACAGCGTGGTTGCCGGGATGTCGTGGCCGCCCCAGGACGGCATTGCCGCAATCTTTGTTTCCTTGGCGATCTCTGGCGTGGCACCGTTTTCGTCGATGAAGGCGGCAGTGCGGCTGCCCCAGCCGGTCATGATCGCGACCTCGGAGTTTTCCCAGTAGGGCTGGGCCTCGTTCGAGTTGTAGGTCATCACGTCTGGACCCATGTTGTCCTTCAGCGCCTTCATCATCTCGAGTGCTGCGACGCCGGCATCATTGTCGATGGCGGGCTTCGCCGTGCCGTCCTCGAAGAACGGCTCGCCCGAGCCCATGTACATGTTGATGAATTCCTCGCCCAGATCCCAGCCCGGCTTGAAGCTGGCGTAAAGCGGCGTCTTCATGACGCCCTTCTCTTCGAGGGTCTTCGCGGCGGCGATGACATCCTCGTAGGTCGCCGGAACGGCAATGCCATTCTGGTCCAGCAGGTCGGCGCGGTAGTGCAGCATCTGGCTGTTGGCCATGAAGGCGATCGCCATGATCTTGCCGTCGACGCGGATCAGCTGGCTGTCCTGCAGGTTCTGCCCGTATTTTGCGACCAGATCGTCCATCGGCTGAACCAGACCTTCGTTCAGCAAAGGCACGAGCGATCCGTTCGCCACGACGGCGATTGTATAGGCTGCGGGGCTCGTGGACAGGGCAGCGACCTGGATGTCCTTATGCTCCGTCGTTTCGTTGGTCGTGACCTCGACGCCTTCGCCTGCGCAAGTAGCGGCACGGCTGACGACGGCATGCAGCGCTTGAAAATCGTTGGCGAGGATGCGGACGGAGCCGTCGCCTTCGATCGCGCATTGGGCAGAAGCGGCACCGGCCAACCCGATCAGGACAGCGGTGGTGGACAGAAGCATCTTGGTCATGGAAATCCTCTCTGGTGAAGGGCAGGCGGTAGGCCTTGCTGTTCCGGCGTTGGGGGCCATTTCACGCGGTTCCGGATTTCTGGCGACCCGGATGACGACTGCGTTGACGTTGACGCTAGGTCGTGTTGAATACGTTTGCAAGAATTTTTTGAAACGCCGTTTCCGGCCCCACTCGGAGGCTTCCGTGACCCACCCCAAAAGCATCGACCGCCGCCGCCTCCTGGCCGGTCTGCGCGCGCTGGCCGAGGCGACGCCGGAGAGGCTGACGGCCCGGCTGACCGATCTTTACGCCCCCGACGCCCAGTGGCGCGGCAGCCATCCGATCAACGAGATGCAGGGCATCGACGCGATCGCGGATCAGGTCTGGCAGCCGCTGCTGCGATCCTTTCCCGATCTGGAGCGCCGCGACGCGATCTTCGTCGGCGGTAGCTTCGAGGGGCGCGACTATATCGCGGCAGTGGGCCATTACTGCGGCACCTTTCGGCAGGACTGGCTGACGATTCCGGCCACCGGCGCGCCAATCTACATCCGCTACGGCGAGGTGCATCAGGTCGAGAATGGGCGAATCGTCCAGTCGTCCTGCCTGTGGGATGTGCTGGATGTGATCCGGCAGGCGGGCTTCTGGCCGATCGCGCCCAGCCTCGGGACAGAGGGGATGTGGCCCGGCCCGCTGACCGCCGACGGCGTGGCACTTGATCCGCTGGACGCAACGCAGGGCGCTGCCAGCTTGGCGCAGACGCTGGCGATGCATGGCACGCTGGGGGCCTACAACGACCAGGCGCGGCAAGGGCGCGATGGCCTGTTGACCATGCCGCAGAAGGAGCACTGGCACCCGAAGATGATGTGGTACGGACCGTCCGGCATCGGCACGACACGGGGGCTGCAGGGCTTCGTGGATTATCACCAGCTGCCGTTCAGGACCGCTTTTCCGGGGCGCAAGGGCGGCGGGCAGTGGGACGAGATCGCGGAGCTGAAGGCGCAGCACAAGGGCGGTCACTACATCCGGATCGGCGACGGACCATACTCCGTCACGGGGGGCTGGCCGTCCGTCTTTGCCATGCATGCGGGTGGCGGGTTCCTTGGGGTCGGGCCGACCAACCGGCCGGTCACCATGCGGGTCATGGACTTCTATCTGCACCACGAGGGGCTGATCCGTGAAAACTGGGTGCCGCTCGATATCCTCGATCTGCTGCTGCAGATGGGGGTGGATGTGATGGACCGGATGCAGCCGATCTTCCGTAGGGGAAGGTAATGCTTGCAATCGTATGCAGTCCTGTCAGGATCGGCCCAGTTTCGAGCCACTCCAGCAGCCGACAGGACAGGACATGACAGCCCCCGCAGACAACAGCCCAAAGACCACGCCGACACGCAGTACCAGGCAGGATGCACCGACAGGTGAGCCGACATTGCAGCCGGAACGGCTCGACTTTACCCGGATGGTGCCGACGGATCGGCCCCGTGCGCAGGCGATGCAGGGGTTCGATCCGATCTATACGGACATCGTGGACTATATCATCCGCTGCACCCACCGGATCTGGGACGAGCGTGACGTTGGGCTGATCTACACCCACTACACCCACAACTGCGTGGTCTATTCCTCGTCCGGTACGGTCTACAACCGCGAGGACGTGGTGCAGAACACGATCCAGCGGCTGTGCATGCTGCCGGAGCGGCGGGGGATGGCGACCCATGTGATCTGGGGCGGCGACGATCAGACAGGGTTTTACACCTCGCACCTCGTCACCGGGTCCGGGCGGCACACCCAGCCGGGCGCCTGGGGCAAGCCCACGGGACGGCCCTTCGTCGCGCGCACCATTGCCGACTGCATGGTGTTCGAGAACATGATCTACCGCGAATGGCTGGTCGTCGACAGCATGGCGCAGCTGCGGCAGATCGGGCTGGATGTGGACAAATACGCCGAGGACATGGCGCGCGGCTATTTCGAGAAGGGCCTGCTGTCCATCGACATCGGCGAGACCCGTCGCCTGATCGGGCAATACCCGCCCGAGACCGAGGCCGACACGTCCATCGCCACCAACGACATCGAGCGCGAGACGCTGGAATGGATGCACGAGGTCCATAACAAGCGGATGTTCGGCAAGATCAAGGACGTTTACGCGCCCACCGTCCAGTGGCACGGCCCGCTGATGAAGGAGCTTTACGGCGTGGCCTCGGTCATGCACCAGACCATCGGGCTCTATGGCTCTGTGCCGGATGGTGCGTTCATGCCGCAGCACATCTGTTCCGTCCCCTCGGACGAGGGCGGCACCAAGGTTGCGGTGCGCTGGCTGATCGAGGGGCACCATCTGGGGTGGGGCATCCTCGAATCGCTGGGCGCACCCACGGGCAAGCGGGTGCAGGTCATGGGCATGACGCATCTGCACTACAAGGACGGCAAGATCGTCGACGAGTGGACGAACTACGACGAGCTGTCGATCCTGATGCAGGTGAAGCTGGCGCAGATGGCCGATCGCCCGACTGCGGTACTGCAGGATCTTTGAACGGTCCCGTCGCCCGGTCCGGGCGGCGGGTTCGCAAGTCACTCCGCGGCGATCGGCGGTTTCGTTTCCGCCGGGATCGGGCAGGTGTACGGGAACTCCGCCAGATGGTCGGCGTGCGCCTTCTTCGCCGCCGCACGCAGCATGTCGTCGGTCAGGGCGCGGCGCGCGGTGGCGGCCATCAGCTTGGCGGCATGCAGCATCCCCTTGTGGGCGGCCAGGGCCTTGCCCTGCGCCGTCTGCTGCCATGAATGCAGCGCAGTGCCCACGGCACAGGTGGCGACGCGGGCTTGCACGGTCGGCACGGCCCAGCTGACGTCGCCTACGTCGGTCGACCCCATGCCCCCGGTGAAGGGCCGGTTCAGCGGGGCGACGGTATCGAAGAGGGCGAGGTCGTAGTCAGGCCGCTGCGCGACACTGCGAAAGGTGTCGTCGATATCGGCGCGGGTCAGCGTCTCGCGGATCTCGCGGGCATAGGCGCGGTCGGCCTCGTCGAACGGGACGGGGCCAAGCGCCTCGAACTCTGCCTGCATGGCTTCCGACAGGGGGCGGTTTTCCAGCAGGTTCGACACGGCGGAAAAGACGCGCGAGCTGACCTGCGTGCCCGCCATCAGCGCCGCGCCATCCGCGATGGCGCGGACCCGTTGCACCAGATCGGCAAGGCCCTGCAGGTCAGGGCTGCGGATCAGGTGGCGGACGGTGGCCTTGGCCTGCACAACGTTGGGCGCGATCCCGCCCGCGTCGAGGTAGGCATAGTGCACCCGCGCCTGATCGGGCATGTGCTCGCGCAGGTAGTTTACGCCGACACTCATCAGTTCGACAGAATCGAGGGCGGAGCGGCCCAGTTCCGGCGCGCCCGCCGCATGGGCGGCCTTGCCGGTGAAGGTAAAGTCGATGCGGGTGTTGGCGAGGGAGCGCATGTCGTCCACCGCGCTGTAGGCGCCGGGGTGCCATGTGATCGCGATGTCGACGTCATCGAACCAGCCGTCACGCACCATGTAGGTCTTGGCGGCGCCGCCTTCCTCGGCCGGACAACCGTAATATCGGATGCGGCCCGTAATGCCTTCGGCCTCCAGCCAGTCCTTGACGGCGGTGGCGGCAGAGAGGGCGGCAGAGCCCAGCAGGTTGTGCCCGCAGCCGTGGCCGAAACCGTGGTCGGCGATCTGTTGCGGCGTGGCAATGCCGGGCTGCTGGGACAGGCCGGGCAGGGCGTCGTATTCGCCGAGGATCGCGATGACCGGGCCGCCATTGCCCGCCTCGCCCATGACGGCGGTGGGGATGCCGGCGACGTTCTCGGTCACGCGAAATCCCTGCTGTTTCAGCATGGCAGTGTGTTCGGCGCAGGACCGGGTTTCAGTATAGGCCAGTTCCGGCGTATCGAAGACGCGGTCGGCGAGGCCGGTGAATTCAGCGGCGCGGGCGTCGACCAGCGGCCAGACGGGGTTTTCGTTCTGCATGGGCGCATCCTGTGGAAAATGAATGTGGCGGACCCGGTCGGGCCGGCCCGTCATGGTGCCGATCATGGGGCAGGCCGCGTCGGGATGCCAGCCCGCCCGGTTTGGCCCAAGGTCAGGGGTAGAAAACGCCGCCCTGTGCCCTGCGCGGCTTGCCGATGTTGTCCGGCAGAGGGATGAAATCCGCCTCGTCCCCCGGCACGGTGTCGAAGCGGCCCCGGGCCCATTCCTCCTTCGCGGCTTCGATCCGTTCGAGTCGGGAGGATACGAAATTCCACCAGATGTAGCGGGGCGCGCCCATCGGAGCGCCGCCGAACAACATGAAGCGTGCATCGGAGCTCGCCCGCACAGTGATCCGGTCGCCGGGGTGCAGGACCAGAAGCTGCGCCGGGCCGAAGGTGTCGCCGGCGATATCGATCTCTCCCGATATGGTGTACATCGCGCGTTCCTCGGTCGTGGGGTCGATGGGCATGGACCGGCCCGCCGCAAGGGCCACGTCGGCATAGAGCGTGTCGGAGGCGGTGACGAGGGGCGAGGTTTCGCCGAAGGCCGTTCCGGCGATCAGGCGCGCAGTGATGCCGTCGGCGCTGACATGGGGCAGATCGTCCTTGCCGTGATGCAGGAAGGCGGGGTCGTCTTCCTCCCGGTCCTCGGGCAGGGCCATCCAGGTCTGGATGCCGAAAAGGCGTTGGCCGTCACGGCGGCGATCCGCGCTGGTGCGTTCGGAATGGACGATGCCGCGGCCTGCGCGCATCCAGTTGACCGCGCCGGGCTCGATCGCCTGTTCGGTGCCGAGGCTGTCGCGGTGCATGATCTGCCCCTCGAACAGATAGGTGAGGGTGGCGAGGTTGATGTGCGGATGGGGCCGCACGTCGATACCCTGATCGGTCAGGAATTCCGCCGGGCCCATCTGGTCGAAGAAGATGAAGGGGCCGACCATCTGCCGCTTGACGGACGGCAGGGCGCGGCGGACGGTCATCTCTCCCAGATCGACGGCACGGGGGACGATCAGGATGTCGACGGCGTTCACGCTGTCGCGGTCGCCGAGGGTCGGGTCGGGGGTGGGGCTCCAGCTCATGGGTGCATCCTTTCCGGGCGGAGGGGGTGCGCGTTGCGCGTCGCACGCCAGAAAGGTGGCACGGCCCCGACCATTCGAAAAGCCCCGTGCGAGCAGATCGACGGTGCGCGGATGCGCTAGCGCGATGCGGGCTGGGCGGCGAACCAGGCGGAGAGGGCGGCGATGTCGCCGTCGCTGAGATCCTGCGCGGCTTTGGTCATCAGGTTCGCCTTGGTCCCGCCGCCGCGTGCACCGTCGCGCCACAGGTGAAGCTGGTCGGACAGGAACGTGACACTCTGCCCCGCGAGGCGGGGGAAATCTGACGCCCGCGGCCCGGCCTTCGGCCCATGGCAGGCGGTGCAGGCGGGCACGTCGCGGGTGCCTTTGGCCGCCAGTGCCTCGCCCCGGGCAATCAGGTCGCGATCTGTGATATTGCTGACCGTCGTGGGGGTGGTGTCCTGCGCTGCAAACCAGCCAGCCAGTTCCATAAGGTCGGACTCTGTCACGCGAGAGGCGGCGACGTGCATGATGCCACTGTCGCGGCTGCCGTCCGCGTAGGCCAGCAGCGTCTGTTCAAGGTAAGCCTGCGGCTGGATGTCGAGGCGGGGTATCAACGGGTTGTCGGTGCGCCCGGAGTTGTCGTGACACATTGCGCAGTAGGGGAGCGCCTCTGGCGCGCCGTCCGGCCGTGTGGGGCGCGCCGTCAGGTCGGCATAGTTCTGCCCGGTCATGCCGTCCTGCACCGCATCGAGGAAAGCGACCATGGGCCAGATATCGTCGGTGCGCGTCGCGGGCCAATAGGGCATGCCCGACATCTTGACGCCTTCATCGACAATCCAGTGCAGTTCGTTCGGCTGCCATTCCTGCACGGCGTCCGTGATGTGTGGCGGGGCGGGGACCATGACGGTGGGAATGGCCCACCGGTCTTGCCCGGGGGCTGCGTGGCAGACCTTGCAACCGCCGTCGAAGTGCTTCGCCCCCAAGGCGACCATGCCTTCGCCGTCAAGATCGGGCACGGCACTTTCAGGAGGGGCATGCCGTTTCACGGAATTGATGAAGGTGGTGTGCAGGATGAGAGGCACACCCGGAAAATGGCCGACCCGGGCGGAGACGTTGTAAAGCCCTCCGAACACCACGGCAGACCCGCCGATAAGGCCAAGCACCGCGAGGGCGGCGAGCGTCTGCAGAACGCGCTTCATGCGGTTTCCTCCTTGAGTGCGCCGCCGGTCAGCCAGAGGCCAGCGATGAGGTAGACAGGTGTGCCGATGGCCAGCATCATCATGCCACCAAGCTGCTGTTCCGCGAGCGATCCGACGCAGCCCGGCACATACAGCACGCGCGGCGCAAGCGTCAGCAGCGCTCCCAGCAGGGTCATGTGCATCGAGGTCAGCAAAAGCCCCCCCGCGCCCGCCAGACCGCCGCCGCGCAGGCAACCAGCCCAGACGCAAAGGCCTGCGAGCAGGAACAGGGTCTGTTCCGCGACGAAGGCAGGGGTGCTGAAGGCCGCGCCCTCGTGCAGGGCGGGCAGATGAAAGCCCCAAACGATGACGAACTCGAACACCGTGGCGGCGAGAGGGGAGACGGCGAAGATGCGCGTGGCCTTCGGAAAGCCGATGACCAGCAGCGGTGCTACGACGGCGACCAGCCCCATGTGACGGACCATATGAGCGGGAAAGAGACCGATCCACCCCTCCCACGGCCAGACCCAGATGGCGAGCAGAAGGGCGAGGCCGAGGATGCCAAGAGCCTTCATGCGCAGGTGCCGATGAGCAGCACGGGGGTGATCACGAAAATCACGCCGATGAAGGACACGACGCTGAGCAGCACCGTCGCATGGCCGAGGAATCGTGCGCGGCTTTCAGTGTCGCCGATTCCCGGGGTATGACCATCCTCGCCGTAGCCGCCCCTTCGCCAGGTCCGCCAGCCGTTGATGCCACAGGCAACGATCCCTGCCAGTGCCGCGACCGTCAGGGCGGACAGCCATGTCTGCAGCGGCACGGTATCGCCGGATGCGGTAAGCTTGGTGCACCAGACGGCGGTGGCGCCGTAGCAGATGACGAAGTGGAAGGCCCAGATCGTCGGGGCGAGGCTGATCTTCAGCAGGGTCCCGACACCGGTGCGGAATTCGGTCTTGCCCTGCGCCTTCACGACATCCACCCCGGCAGCAGGCCGATCACAGCCGCCGTGACCAGCGATTGCAGCGCTATGAAGTGCCACAGCAGCGTCACGTTGTGGAGATCCGCGTCATAAAGCGGCGTCATCCGCCCCGCGAGGGACCGCGCGAGGCAGTAGCCCTGACCGATCACCCCCAGCATCAGATGCGCGCCCAGCCAGACGGCAAGGCCGCAGATCAGCGCGGGATAGACGTGTTCCGTGGGGCGCAGGTCGCTGACCGCGGTATAGACGGCGGCCCCGCCCGTCAGGGTCAGCACGATGCCGGCGGCCATCAGGATGCGGCCCATTGCGACGTTGCCGCCCCGGTGGATGCCGCGCGCCATGCGCGTCGCGACCCAGGACAGGGCCAGAAGCACGGCGAAGGCCGCCACGTAACCGCCGTCCGCATGTGTCGTATCCTGCGGCGGAAAGTTGTCGCTGGCGGTCCAGTAGAAGAAGAAACCGAAGATCAGCGACGCGAAAGCCGTGGCATCGCCCAGCATGGTGATCCAGACCGCCCACCAGCCCGGCGCATCGGACCCGGAGGCATAGCGCGGCAGGGTCAGGCCAAGTCCGACGTCGCCAGTCGGGGCCTCGGGAATCTGCGCGGTAGAGGTCCAGAGCCAGTAAAGCACACAGACGATGGCGAAGGCACCGCAGACGATCGCAGGCCCATAGATGTGAAAGGTCGGAAAGATGAAGGCGCCGCCGGTGAAACCCGCCGCCAGCATGGTGATATAGGCTGGGCCCGTGACACGCTGAATATGCAGCGGCTTGGCATCGAGGACCGAGGTCACCAGCGTCTCGCGGTGGCCGAATTCGGTATCGCCAAGGTAGAATCGGCCCGCGTCCATCCTCTCCACCATCTGCGGCTGCTGCCAGAGGGGATAGCGCGTGGTAATGTAGGGGATGGTGCGGACGCCCCAGTTTTCCTCTGGCACATCGTGGGACCATTCCAGCGTGCCCGCGTTCCACGGGTTGCGCTGGCGGCCCTCGAAGTCCTTCTTCTTGCGCAGCAGGTCGTAGACGAAGACGAGGAATCCCGCCGCGATGACGAAGCTCGCCACGGTGGACAGCATGTTCAGCCAGCCCCAGTCCATGCTTTCACCATATGTATAGACCCGGCGCGGCATGCCCATCATGCCGGTGTAGTGCATCGGCAGGAAGGCCGCGTTGAAGCCGACGAAAATCAGCCAGAACGACCAGCGGCCCAGCGTTTCTGACATCATCTTGCCCTTCCGGATGAAGGGATAGAAGTAGTAGACGCCCGCCATCACCGGAAAGATCATGCCGCCGAAAAGTGTGTAATGCAGGTGCGCCACGACGAAATAGGTGTCGTGCACGGCCCAGTTGAAGGGCGCGATGGCCAGCATGACGCCGGTCAGACCGCCCAGCGTGAAGATCGCAAGCGCCCCGGCGATCCACAGCATCGGCAGGCTTTTCTTGACCTTGCCCACCATCAGCGTCGCGGCGAAGACGAAGATCTGGATGCCGGTGGGGATCACCACCGCCTCCGACGCGGCCGAAAAGAAGCCGAGCGAAATGTTCGGCAGGCCGGTCGTGAACATGTGGTGGACCCAGAGGCCGAAGCTCAGGAAGCCCACGCCCACTGCGCTCAGCACGATCCAGGAATAGCCGACAATGGGACGCTGCGCGACCGTGGGCACCACCATCGCCGCGATGGCGATGGAGGGCAGGAAGATGATGTAGACCTCCGGGTGGCCGAAGATCCAGAACAGGTGCTGCCACAGCATGGGATCGCCGCCGCGCGTGGGGTCGAAGAAGGGCCAGTCGAAGCTGCGCTCCATCTCGAACAGGAAGTCGCCCGCGATCAGCGGCGGAAAGGCGAAGAGGATCATGCCCCCCACGACCAGCACGTACCACGCGTAGAGCGGCATCAGGTTGACGCGCATCCCGGGCGGGCGGCACTTCAGCACGCCCACGATCAGCTCCACCGCCGCGGCGATGGAGGCGACCTCGATAAAGCTCAGCCCCAGCAACCAGATGTCGGCGCCGACGCCGTCGTCCAGCGTGGACAGGGGTGGATACATGAACCAGCCTCCGCGCGGTCCGCTGTCGAACAGCACCGACCCCATGACGAAGATGCCACCGATCAGGAAGCACCAGTATCCATAGGCCGACAGCCGGGGGAACGGCATGTCGCGGGCACCGAGGAAGGCGGGCAGCACGAGGATCGAGATCGCCTCGAACATCGGCACGGCGAAGAGGAACATCATGGCCGAGCCATGCATGGTGAAGAACTGGTTGAACCGGTCCGCGTCGAGGAACTGGTTGTCCGGCACCGCGAGCTGCACCCGCATCAGCAGCGCCAGCACCCCGGCGCAGAGCATGAAGAAGAGTGCGGTCAGCGAATACCAAGCGCCGACCTTGTCGTTGTTGACGGCGGTCCAGTAGGCGATGCCGGTCGGTTCGTCCCAGGCTTCGCGCAGGCGGTCTTCGCGCGCCGCCTGCGCGGCGCGGTCGACGGGTTCGGCCAGCATCTCCTCGGTGGGCGGCCAGATGCCGGAGGCCTGCGGGCGGTCGGTGCCGGAGTATCTCATTTCAGGCCCTTCAGGTAGGTGGCCAGCGCCATCAGGTCGTCGTCCGGCATGTCGTCATAGGCAGGCATTTCCACCTCGGGCTTCAGGTCGTCGGTGTGGGCGATCCAGTCCGCGATGTTCGCCATGGTCGGTTCCAGCACCCCGGCGCCAAGGCTTTCGCGGCTGCCGACGTGGGTGAGGTCGGGGCCGACCTCACCCACGGCTTCGGTCCCGCGAATGGCGTGGCAGGCGCCGCAGCCTTCGGCCAGAAAGACCTGCGCCCCGCGTTGCGCCTTCGCCCCTTCGGGGGCCATGGCCGGTGCGGCCTCTGCCGCGAGCCATGTGTCGAAATCGGCGGTGTCCAGGGTGACGACCTCGAAGGCCATCTGCGCGTGGGACGCGCCGCAGAACTCGGCGCACTGGCCGCGGTAGACGCCCGTCTCGGTCGGTTCCAGCGAGACCATCGTCTCGCGGCCGGGGAACATGTCCATCTTGCCACCCAGTGCGGGGATCCAGAAGGAGTGGATGACATAGGCGCTGGTCAGGTTGAATTCCGTCCGCGCGCCGACGGGCAGGCGGATTTCATTGGCGGCAACGATGGGTGTCTCTGCACCCTCCGGCCAGTATTCGACGCGCCACCACCACTGTTCGCCGATCACCTTGATGCGCAGGCCGTCGCCGGGCGCACGCTGGTCGGGCATGATCGACAGGCCCCAGGCCAGCAGGGCGGCGATGACGATGGTGGGAAACACGATGCCGCCGCCGATAATCAGTTTACGGGCGGCGGATTCGTCGTAGTGCCGCGTGCTGATCCGATTGAAAAACAGCATCATGCCGTTCACGGCCACCCATAGCACGATTGCCCCGGCTAGCATCACGGCGAAAAGTATCAGCAACGTCTGCGCATCCTGCCCTGCAGGATCGAGGACGGACTGACGCCCGACGCAGGCCCCGAGGGCCAGAAGCGCGGTTAGGACGAGACATGATCTGAATGGCATAGGCTGTGGCGTCCCCGGAGGTTATTCGTCCCGGTGGACCCGGTTGCGTTTCAGACCAGTCTAAACGACCGTGGTGCGTCGTCCAGAGGGTGCGCGCAACAATCTGTCGGACGGTCAGCCAGCACCCATCAGAACGGCGAGGTGGTAAGTGAGAAACGAAGCGGCATAGGCCAGCGCAAGCATGTAGCCGAAGGTCACCCACATCCATGTCCATCCGCCCGTCTCTCGCCGGATCACCGCGAGGGTGGAGGCGCATTGCGGCGCGAAAATGTACCACACGAGGAAGGACAGGGCGGTTGCAAGGCTCCAGCTGGTGGCCAATGTCCGGCCGATCAGGCCGGTGTCGCCTTGTATCGCGTAGACGGTGCCGAGGGCCGAGACCGCGACCTCTCTTGCGGCCATGCCCGGGATCAGGGCCACGCTGATCTGCCAGTTGAACCCGATGGGAGCCAGCAGCGGTCCGATCAGATGGCCGATCATCGCGGCGAAGCTGTAGAAGATGCCGGGTTCGGTGGCGCCGGAGGGCGGGCGGGGGAAGGTCGCCAGCACCCAGATCAGGACGGTCATGGAAAAGATCGTCGTCCCGGCCCGCTTGATGAAGATGCGCGCACGGGTCATCAGTCCGCGGGCCACGTCACGGCCGCGAGGCATCTTGTAGTCCGGCAGTTCCAGCATGAACGGAGGCGACGACTGATCGCGCCAGAACACGAATTTCGCCACCGCTGCGGCGCCGAGGGCGGCCGCGATCCCGGCGGCATAGAGTCCGAACATCACGAGACCCTGCAGGTTGAACAGGCCGGCCACCTGCCGCGCGGGCACGAAGGCCGAGATGATGAGGGTGTAGACCGGAATCCGGGCAGAGCAGGTGATCAGGGGCGCCACGAGGATCGTCGTCAGCCGGTCGCGCCGGTTGTCGATCACACGGGCTGCCATGATGCCGGGTATCGCACAGGCGAAGCTGGACAACAACGGGATGAACGCTCGCCCGTGCAGCCCCGCACCGCCCATGATCCGGTCCATCAGGAACGCGGCGCGGGCCATGTAACCGAGGTCTTCGAGCAGGAGGATGAACAGGAAGAGGATCAGGATCTGCGGCAGGAAGACGAGTACGCCGCCGACGCCCGATATCACGCCGTCGCGCAGGAAGCTTTGGACAAGACCCGGCGGCAGGACTTGCCCGATCAGCAGGCTGAGGTGGTCGAAGACCCAGGCAATGCCATCCATCGCCGGGGTGGCCCAGCTAAACACTGCCTGAAACATGACGAACAGCAGCGCGAGCAGAATGACGAGGCCCCAGACCGGGTGCAGCAGCACGCCGTCGATGCGGTTGGTCACGGTATCGGGCTTTTCAGGCTGGATCACTGCGGCAGAAATCAGCGTATCCGCCACGCGCTGGGACCGGCGCAGGTCGGCGGCCGTGGGCGGGGTCCAGCGGTTTTCGGCAGCAGGCGCTATCCCTTCGTCAATGGCGGCATCGAGGGCTCGCCACACCTCGTCCTGTCCACCGCGGCGCACGGCGGTCGCGGCCACGACGGGGATGTCAAGGTCACGGCTGAGCCTTTCGAGATCGACGGTGATGCCCCGGTGCCGGGCGATGTCGATCATGTTCATGACAAGGATCATCGGTCGCCCGACCTGCTGCAGTTCCATCACCAGCCGCAGGCCCGACCGTGGCGAGGTTGCGTCGGCCACGACCAAGAGGAGGTCCGGTGCCGGTTCACCCGGATGTGTGCCCAGGACGACGTCGCGGGTCACTTCCTCGTCCGGGCTGCGGGCGCGCAGGGAATAGGTACCGGGCAGGTCGATGATATTCAGGGTCCGGCCCGCGGGCGTGCGTGCGATGCCGGTCTTCCGCTCGACCGTGACACCAGCGTAATTCCCGACTTTCTGCCGCCCGCCTGTAAGCGCGTTAAACACGGCCGTCTTGCCGCAGTTCGGCGCGCCAACGATGGCAAAGCGTAACGCCCGCGAATGAGAGCCGTCTGGCATGGGAAATGTCCCGGTTGAATTCTAGGCGACCTGAATGGCCATTGCCTCTCGCCGCCGCAGCGCCACGGTGGTCCCGTTCACCCGGACGGCGATCGGATCGCGTCCGAAAAGGCCTTGATGCAGGATCTGCACCCGCGCGCCTTCGATAAACCCCAGTTCGATCAGGCGCCGCTCCATCTCTGCCGCCGGGAGGCTGGATCGCGTGTCGGCGACTTCGATGGCTTGCACCTTTCCGGAAAAACCTTTTGTCGCCGCCCCGAGGCAGAGGACGGTGATGGGTGGCATAGCATGATCAAGGGCCATGGCGTTGCGTTCCTGCGGCCGGATCTGGCCATAGCACGGCGTGGTTCATCGCGTCGGCAAGGCCTGTCTACGCCCGGCAAAGTAAAATAGTCAAGAACCGGTGGCGACAGTCTGTGGGTACAGATATTTGCGATATCCGAGGGTGCAAAGACCGGCCAAATGCCGTGCCGGCTGGTTCAGGACGCGGCGAGGATGCCCTTGATCTGATCGCCCAGCTTCACCGGGTCGAACGGCTTTACGATCACATCAACGGCACCGCGTTCGATCAGGTCCCGGCGTTCGTGCGGTTGGGCACGGGCGGTCATGAAGATCACCGGCGTCTCGGCGAAGTCGGGTACCTCGCGGATGGCGGCCAGCAATTGAACGCCGCTCATCTCTGGCAGCATCATGTCGAACAGCATGACGTCGGGCTTGAAGTCCGGTGCAACCCGCAGGGCATCCGCCGCATTCTCGCACTGCCGGACGTCGAAACCACCGGCCATTTCCAGCGACATGGCGGCAATTTCGAGGATATCGAGGTCATCCTCGACGTGCAGGAGGCGGATCGGCGCGGATGGCATGTCAGTGAAGACCTCTGTTGGCGCTTAACATGGCCGCGGGTTTTTCCGCGGGTGCGCGATGCAATGTAATGGTAACTGTGGTGCCCTGACCTTCGATACTGGACAAGTCTACCGTTCCGCCATGACTTTCGACAATGCCTTTCACGATGCTGAGTCCCAGACCGGTGCCGCCCTGCCGGGAGCGGCTGGCCTTGCCGACCTGTGTGAACCGGTCGAAGATCGTTTCGAGCGCG
Organism: Loktanella atrilutea; assembly: GCF_900128995.1. Lineage (GTDB taxonomy): Bacteria > Pseudomonadota > Alphaproteobacteria > Rhodobacterales > Rhodobacteraceae > Loktanella > Loktanella atrilutea. The sequence continues at coordinate 146,342 of NZ_FQUE01000009.1, forward strand.
TCGGCAGGGATGCCGATACCTTTGTCGGTGACGCTGACGTGCAGTTTTTCTTCGTCAGAATCGACACGAACCTCGATGTCGGTGCCCGTGGGTGAAAACTTGCAGGCGTTCGAGATCAGGTTCGTCATGACCTGATGGATACGGTCGGCGTCGTAGCAGACAAATGCAGAGTCGTCCTCGGCGATCAGGCGGATCGTGACGCCGAAGCGGGTGGCGAAGGCCTCGTTTGCGGCAATCGCCTCCTTCAGTGTCTGGATCAGATCCTGCCGTTCCATATCATAATCCATCTGCCCCGCAGCCAGCTTCTCGAGGTCGAGAATGTCGTTCACGATCAGCACCAGCCGGTCGGCGTTGCGGTAGGCGATGTCCAGCAGGTCACGGATCTTGTCGGTCAATTCACCCGCGACGCCGGATCGGATCAGACCCAGGGCACCCTTGATCGAGGTCAGAGGTGTGCGAAGTTCGTGGCTGACAGTGGCGACCAGCTCGTCCTTGGCGCGGCCGGCGGCCTTGACGGCAACCTGGTCGCGCAGGACGACATAAAGCCGAGGCCGGATATCGGTGTGCTCGATCAGCTGCACGTCGGCACGGTAGGGAACGCCCTTGTAAAGCGCTTCGAAGGCGAAGCTGCCGATTTCGTGCGCAAGCAGGGATTCAATCTGCCGCGATACCGCCGGCCTGTCACATTCCAGCGGCAGCGAGCCGACGCGGATGACCGACATGTCCTCACGGTTCCAATTGAACAGCGCCGCCGCTGCATCATTGGCAAACGTCAGTTCGTAATTGGTGGTGCTGACCATGAAGACCGGTTCGGTCAGCCGGTTCAAGCTGGCGGTGGCGTTGTGGGCTGCCAGAGATTCCTTCGTTCGGCTGATGTCGGAATGCACCAGCAGGGTGCCGCAGGGCCGGCCGTCCGCATCCGTGTCCGATAATGCCGTAGCACGGGTCCAAAGGATGATGCCGTCGCGGCCCACGATGCGATTTTCACCGGTCCAGCTGTCACCGGTGGCGAGAGCGTGCGACGCCTCTGCGTGTGGCGCAACATCCTTGGGGTGGTGAAGCACGGATACGGGCCGCCCGATGATTTCCTCTCGCTGGTAACCCGTCAAAGCGAGGAAGTGGTCATTCACCTGCCGGATCTTGCCCTGCAGGTCGGTCCTGACCACAAGCGCATGAAGGTCGAGCGCAATTGTATCCCGCGATGATCGCGTCGTCCCGCCGCCAACGGGGGCAAGGGACTGACGCGGTGGCAGACACATGAGCAACCCAAGGCTTGCGGTCAGCGCAAAGATGCTGGCGGAGGTCGCGTTAAGATGCATGAAAGGCTGGGTCTGCCATATCAGCATTGCGGCCGCGCCGGTAGAGATGGATCGCAATGCGAGCCGTGATGACAAAATGGGGTCTCGCATAAAAATAGTCCTGCGATAAAAGTCTTTATTCAAGATCAAACGTCAAGCCGAGAGCTTCGACTGCCAACTGAATAATTTTCATTTGAGGCAAGTTTATGGCTCAGGAGAGGGTAAGGCGGGGCCTCTGCAATCGCGCCGAAAATGTCAGGCGACTGCAGTTTTCATCATTTCCTGCTTGAGGTTGGCGACGATATCGGGAAGGCCGTTGCGGGACTTCGTCATCGCGAGATCAATGCGGTCCTTGCAAATGGTCAGGTCCGCCGACGACAGGACCACGATCCGGGCCTTTGGTTGCGCGATGACCAATTCATCCAGCAGGCAGGCGACATCGCCGTCGCGCAGCACCCAGTCGACGAGGATCAGGTCGTAGGACCGCTCTTTCATCCGTTGCCGCGCTTCGGTCAGGGTGGCGGCCTTCGTGATGTCGGCGATATCGCCAAGGCCGTAAAGGATGACTTCTGCAAAGTCGTCGTCATCCTCGAGGTGCAGGATGACCTTGCGCGACAAGTCGGTGGTGATCACGGGAACCTCGACCTTTTCGGGCTGCGGCGCGGTTGCAAGCGGGCAGGTGAAATGGAAGGTCGTGCGCACGTCGGGGTCGCTTTCGAATCCGATCTGTCCACCCATTTTCTCGACCATCTGACGACAAATGCTGAGCCCGAGGCCGGTGCCGCCCTTCTGGCGGGTATCCGAACTGTCCGCCTGCGAAAAAGCGCCGAAAATTCGGCTCCGGAAGGCCTGGGGCACGCCGGGTCCGCGATCGGTGACGTCGAAGCGCACCATGTCGTCGCTGCGCAGGATCTCGACCACAACCGCACTGCCCGTCGGGGCGAACTTGCAGGCGTTCGAAAGCAGGTTGTTCAGGATCTGTGCCATGCGATCGGCATCGACCATCACCTCGGCCCTGTCGGACCGGTCCACGACACGGAACGTCAGGCTGTTCTTCAGCAGAAGGGGGCGGTTGTTTTCGAGTGCCTCTGTGACGAGGGCGGCGGCGTCATGGCGCTGGATGTTGAAATCCATCTTGCCCGCAGTGATCTTTTCCAGATCGAGGATGTCGTTCACAAGGGCAATCAATCGGTTGGTGTTGGCGCTGGCGATTTCGAGCAGCCGTGCCGACGGCGCCGAAATCTCGTCGGACCGCTTCGCCGCAATCAGCCCCAGCGCACCCTTGATCGATGTCAGAGGCGTCCGCAGCTCGTGGCTGATGGTCGCGATGAATTCGTTCTTGACCAGTTCGGCCCGCTTTTCCTCTGTGATGTCGTTGATCTGAACGATGAAGATTTCCGTGCCCTGTGCCGGGTCGAACGCCCAGGACACCTTGATGAGGCCCCAGCGCACGTCGTCGCCGGCGCAGCAGATCCGATGTTCGCCGCGATAGTTCCGCTTTGAGTCACCTTGCAGGTCGACTACAGCCGCCAGTATCGCGTCACGTTCCTCCGGCATCAGGATCGAGCCGAGGTGGCTGCCGACCAGCTCCTTCTCGTCGTGGCCGGTAAGGTTCGACAGGGCACCGTTTGCGCGCGTCAGGATGCCATTCTGATCAAGTATCGCCGTGCCGACCGGGGCGCGGTCGATCACGAGTTGCAGCAGTTCCTCGCTTTGATTGCGGGCCATTTCTGCAGCGCGCAGGGCTGTGATGTCGGTCTGTGCGCCGATCAGACGCAGCGCCGTTCCATCGGCCCCGCGCTGCACCACGACGGCGTCCGATCGCAGCCAGCGCCATTTGCCGTCAGGCGTGCTGACACGGAATTCGGAAATGGAACGCGGTACCTTGCCCTTGATCGCTGCCAGATCGGCCGCCTGCAGCGCCTGCAGATCGTCGGGGTGGACGCGAGAGAAGAAGTGCGCCTGCGCATTGATGCTCACGTCATCCGGCACCTCCATCATCCGTCTCCAGGTGTCGGAGACGATCGAGGTATTAGTCGTCAGGTCCACATCGAAGACACCAATTTCTGCACCCTGCAACGCGAGGTTCCAGCGCTCCTCCGCGGCACGAATCGTCTGCTGCGACTGGATTTCTTCGGTGACGTCACGGAGCAGGACGGACTGGACCGATTTGCCGTTGGACCGATGCCAGACATTCGTCTGCATTTCGAGGTTGCGTAATTCCCCGTTGCGCAGCGCTGTTGCCATCTGCGGCACTGCGCTGTCGATTTCGGGGTTGTCCGGCTTGATCAGATTGGCCAGGCGGCGGCCTTTCAATTCCGTCTTGTTCAATCCCAGCAGATTGCAGGAGGCGGCGTTGGATGACTGGACGATCCCGTCCGCGTCCAGATGAATGACGCCGAAAACGGAATTCTCGATCACTGCCCGGTTCTGCTGTACCCGGTCCGACAGGGCGCGGGTCTTCTTGTCGACGAGCCTGTTGATCTCCGTCTCGCGGGTGGCCAGCGTCCGCAGGTAGAACCACAAGAGCATCGTCGTGCAAAACCCGGTTACCAGCACGATATAGGGTGCGGGGCTGTGGTGCAGCCCATCGAAAGCGGGCGAGCTTTCCCATGTCACGGACCAAGTCCGGCCGTGAACCGGAATGTCTTCGGACCTGACGTAGTGGGACGCCGTATCGTCGTGACCGGAGTGATAGATGATTTGATCCCCGTCCGAGACGGTGACTCCGTATAGATCGCCCTGACTTGCAGACAGGCCGGAAAGGGCTTCTTCCATGAAGAACGGTGCATACACCCAACCGAGGTGTGCGGCCTTCCGGGCGTCCACCGTCTCGGGGATCGGGGTGATGTCGTAGATCGGCCGAAGCAGCAGCGCGCCCCAGGTCTCGCCGCCCCGTTGGACCAGTTCGATCGGGCCCGTCATCTGCGCCACGCCGGCGTCGCGGGCCAGCACTGCGGCGCTCCTCCGCGTCTCCTCAAAACTGATATCCAGACCGCGCGCCGCCTCGTTCGAGGGCGCCGGTTCGATGTAACGGACGATCATCTTTTCGGCGCGTCCGGTTTCCGGGTGCACGACCAGTTCACGCTCTCCGGCTGCGCGGACGCTGTCCAGCATATCGACCAATTCCGGACCGTCGACCGGTTGCACCAGTCCGAGACCCAGCACGCCGGGCAAGGTGCGATCGATGTCGAGCGCCGCCACGTAGGACGCCCAATCGCCAGCCGTGACGTTGTCCGACGCGTCGTAGAAGGCCGCGAGTCCGTTGAGGCCGAGCATGTAGCTTTCGATGCGCGTCAGCATCGCCGCCCGGCTGTCATCGACGATGGATTGATAGGCCGATTCCGCGCGGCGTTGTGCTACGACCTCTGCTGCGATCGCGATTCCGCCCGTCAGTCCGAGACAAATCATGGCAATCAGGACATGAACCCTGATGTTCGCATTGGCCGACATCGAATTTACTACTCAAGGGTGCTATTTTAACAGGCGTTCGAGACTGTTACCCACATCAGTCGTCAAGGGGACTGGTTTCCGGACACTTTTTCGGCACCTGTGCCATTTCTGCCTATGCGTGCAGGACCCTGTCCTTTTGTTCAGGTATGATCGGCAGCGGACGATGACAGCGACCATCCCAAAATCATCGTCGATTCGACAAATTGCCACCGCAATTGGGGATCACCCGTGGGCACAAGACGACCATTCCCGCATCCCAGAGATGCACGTGCAGGCAGAAGGGCCCGTGTCATGAAAATTCTGGCTGTTGATGACGATCCGTTCATCCTTGAACTTCTGACCGAGATCATCGGCCACGTCGGCGACCATACACTGCAGACCGCTGTTTCTGGCCCCGAGGCCCTCGAGATGTTGCATGAGCAAAGGGATTTCGACTGCGTCATGCTCGATTACCAGATGCCAGAGATGAACGGGGTGGAGGTTTGCCGTGCCCTGCGCCTGATCAACGGCTATGCCCAGACGCCGGTCATGATGCTGACGGCGATGTCGGAAAAGCGCTATATTGATTCGGCCTTTTTAGCGGGGGCCACGGACTACCTGACGAAGCCTTTCGACATCTCCGAACTGCGCGTCCGGCTGAATCTGATCGAGTCGCTTGTTCAGGCGCGCCGTGACAACGGCACAAAGCTTGAACCGACGCCATCCGGCCATCGCGCCAGTGTCGGCGCGACGCCGATGTCGATCGATAAGCCGTTCGAGATCAGGGACATCGAAGGCATCGTCGATGTCGTCGCATTGGAAAACTACGTGTCCAAACTATCGCGGGCGCGTTTGTTCGGATCCAGTGTCTTCGCGATCTCGATCCGGCGGATCGAGCAGCTGTTCCTGCAGACCTCGGTCTTCGACTTCCAATGCATGATCGTCGACGTGGCAGAGGCGCTGTCCGACACGCTGGCCTCGCAGACTTTCGTCGCGGCCTACGCGGGCAGCGGATCGTTCGTCTGTGTCGTCGAGGGCGCGCGCATGACTGATTACGAGGCATTCACCGATCGGCTGAACCTGTCGATCCAGCGGCTGGAAATGCATTGCAGCAACGGCGCGCCCTTGAACGTGCGCGTCAGCACGGGTCAGTCCAGCCGCATCATGTGGCAGTCCGGCGCCTCGGCGCTCGATCTGTTGTCGCGAGCGGTCAACAGTGCAGAGCAGGAGGCGCGCCGGGTCGAGGCGCAGCTGGATGATTTCTGGTTCTCCGGAGCCACGGCGTGATGGATCGTCAATCCTTCGACGACGGCATGGCCCGCCTGAGGGGACTGTTCATCCGCAAACTTTGCGACCGTCACGATCGGTTGGAACTGCTGGCCCAGGCTTTGGCCGGGCATGCGGATCCGGTCGCGACCACCGCCGAGATCGAGGGGATCCTGCACAAGATCGCCGGGTCCGCCGGGTC
>NZ_FQUE01000001.1 GCF_900128995.1 Loktanella atrilutea
CCTTGCGCTCGAGCAGAATGCCGATCCGGCGATAACCGAACCGGCGCCGCTTCCCGGCGATCTCCTTCATCTCCTCGCGGATCTCTGGACAGTCCTGCGGGCGTGTGCGCCGGACCGTCTTGGGATCGACACCGACCAGCTGGCAGGCCCGACGCTGCGAGATATCGTGATCCCGCATTGCCCTGAGCGCTGCCTCTCGCCGCTTGGTCAGCGTCGTCAGTTCTTTCCCAACAGATCCTTCAGGACGACATTGTCGAGCATGGTGTCGGCCAGCAGGCGCTTAAGCTTGGCGTTCTCGTCTTCCAGTGTCTTCAGCTTGGCGGCATCGGAAACCTCCATGCCGCCATACTTGGACTTCAGTTTGTAGAACGTCGCCGGGCTCAGACCATGCCTGCGGCACACCTCAACTGTCTGCAAGCCCGCCTCCTGCTCCTTGATCATCCCGATTATCTGCGCCTCGGTGAAACGGCTCTTTCTCATTCGTCTGCTCCTTCACGGTTGAGCAAACTCTACATCAGGCTGAGGGATATTGCGGGGGGCAGGTCAACTGGACGACGTGCTGAGCAGCCGGAGCCGGTTGACCGGTGGCAGCCTCGAACGATGTCTTCAGTTCTGCCGCCTTCGCGGGGGTCTTCAAACTGTTCGTTAGAAGGGTAAGCACACGTTGTAACGCATCCGCTTCCGCAGCAGACATCAAGACGCTGTCAGGAGTTTGGTGTGTTGGCCATTTGACGTTGATGCCATTTGCTTCAATGAGATTCCAGGCCCTGACCGCCGCCTCATCCCAAAGCAGATTATCGGCCGCGTCCGGGCCACTGGCCGAGATGCGCGCAATCTGTTGGCTGTTGGTCAGTCCATCAAGCTTTTGCGCAAAAACTTGCTTGGCCCAGTTTGTAAGGTCTCGCTGGCCAAGGGCCCTCACGTCTGCCGTATTTAACATGCGATCGCACTCCACGCTCATCTCACGTGCAAGTCTACTCGCAAGCCGACGATCTGTCGTGCGCAGAGAGAGTTGGAGGACACAGGTTCCTGTGGAAAACCCACAGACGCGTCTGCGCCATTGCCAGACCACGCCGCGGCGAAAAAGATGTCGATCATAACCCATGTGGCGGCTCCGAAGCTGGAGCGACGCTCGTCTGGCCAAAACGCGAAGTGTGACACCCATGTCTGACACATCGCAGCTACAAGAGAAGTAGCCAGTAAAATCAACAACTTACGGTGATATTGGCTCCGACGGTAGGGATCGAACCTACGACCAATTGATTAACAGTCAACTGCTCTACCGCTGAGCTACGTCGGAAAACCTGGGGCTGCTATAACAACCGGGTTTTGGCGCGTCCAGACCCATTCTGTAGAAAAGAAGAGTTCTTTCGATGGGTTTCCTTTGCGTCGTGCGAGCGGGTGAAGCAAGGGTCGCTGACAGCGTGAAATGGCGGGCACGAGCGGTCCATTTGCAGGTCTGAATGCATATGCGCTTACCCCGGCAGCCACATGTCTGCTGTGCAAACGTATCGGCATGGCCACTGCGCTGTGCGCTGACGCACCTATCACAGGCGCGCGACTGGCCCTATGTTGCGTGCGAACATTCCGAAAGGATCCGCCATGGCCGCGATCGTGTCCGTCAAGAACCTGCGCAAGACCTACGATACCGGGTTCGAGGCGCTGAAATCGGTCAACCTCGATATCGAGGAGGGCGAGATCCTCGCGCTGCTCGGGCCCAACGGGGCGGGCAAGACGACGCTGATCTCTACCATCTGCGGCATCACCGTGCCGACCTCTGGCACGGTCAGCGTCGGCGGCTTTGACACGGTGCTGGAATACCGTCAGGCCCGCAGCCTGATCGGGCTGGTCCCGCAGGAGATCAACCTCGAACCCTTCGAGACGGTGCAGAACACCGTCGCCTTTTCCCGCGGGCTGTTCGGCAAGCCCCGCGACGATGCCAAGGTCGCGGCGATCCTGAAATCCCTGTCGCTCGACGACAAGGCAAAGTCGAAGGTCAAGGAACTGTCGGGCGGCATGAAGCGCCGCGTGCTGATCGCCAAGGCGCTGGCGCACGAACCGCGCGTGCTCTTCCTCGACGAGCCCACGGCAGGCGTCGACGTGGAACTGCGCCGCGACATGTGGAACGTCGTGGCCGACCTGAAGGCCACGGGCGTCACGATCATCCTGACCACCCATTACATCGAGGAGGCGGAGGCCATCGCCGACCGCGTCGGTGTCATCAGCAAGGGGCAGATCCTGCTGGTGCAGGACAAGGCCGAACTGATGAGCCAGATGGGCAAGAAACAGCTGCGCGTCGATCTGGCGGAGCGGGCGACCACGATTCCCTCCAGCCTGTCGGACTATGACCTCGCGCTGGAAAAGGACGGCACCGTGCTGGTCTATACCTACGACACGCGCCACGAACGCACCGGCATCCGCCGCCTGCTGAACGAAATGAACGATGCGGGTCTGGTGATGACCGACCTGCAGACCCAGCAAAGCAGCCTCGAGGACATCTTCGTCGGGCTGGTAAAGGACGACGCATAATCATGGCCATGAACCTGACCGCGATCAAATCCATCTACCGCTTCGAGATGGCCCGCTTCTTCCGCACGATCACGCAGTCGCTGGTCTCTCCGGTGCTGTCCACGTCACTTTACTTCGTGGTCTTCGGCACCGCCATCGGCAGCCGCATCGACACCGTCGAGGGCGTGAGCTACGGCGCCTTCATCGTGCCGGGCCTTATCATGCTGAGCGTGATGACCCAATCGACCAGCAACGCCAGCTTCGGCATCTATTTCCCGAAGTTCATCGGCACGATCTACGAACTGCTGTCGGCCCCCGTGAACTTCATCGAGATCACCATCGGCTACGTCGGGGCCGCGGCGACAAAGGCGCTGTTCATCGGGGCGATCATCTTCATCACCGCCTTCTTCTTCGTCGATATTCAGGTGGCGCATCCGGTCTGGATGGTGGCCTTCCTCGTGATGACCTGCGTCAGCTTTGCGCTGCTGGGTTTCATCATCGGCATCTGGGCGGGCAATTTCGAGCAGTTGCAGCTGATTCCCCTGCTGATCATCACCCCGCTCGTATTCCTTGGCGGGTCCTTCTATTCCGTCACCATGCTGCCGCCGGTCTGGCAGACCATCACCATGTTCAACCCGGTCGTCTATCTGATCAGCGGTTTCCGCTGGGCGTTCTTCGACGCCGCCGACGTGCCGGTGGGCCTGTCCCTGCTGGCGATCAGCCTGTTCATGGGGGCCTGCCTGACCGCCATCTGGTGGATCTTCAGCACCGGTTGGCGCATCCGCCAGTAAGGCGCGCAACACCGCGGCGGCAAAGCCTTGCGGGGCTGGGGCAGGGGCCCTAGATCGGGGGGATGAAACTGAAAATCCCCTTTCTGAACCGCGACCCGCTGGTCAATGTCGTCCGCCTGCAAGGCGCCATCACCACCGCGGGCCGGGGGTTGGACGATCCGTCGCTCGCCGCCGTCCTGCAGAAGGCGTTCACACGGGGCAAACCCAAGGCCGTCGCCCTGCAGATCAACTGTCCCGGCGGCAGCCCGGTCCAATCCTCGCTGATCGCCGCGCGCATCCGGCGGTTGAGCCAGGACCATGACGTGCCCGTCATCGCCTTCGTCGAGGATGTCGCGGCCTCCGGCGGCTACTGGCTCGCCTGCGCGGCGGATGAGATCTATGCGGACGTGGGATCCCTCGTGGGGTCCATCGGCGTCATCGCGGCGGGCTTCGGCTTTCATGACCTGATCGATCGCTACGGCGTCGAACGCCGTGTCCACACGGCGGGCACCAGCAAGTCCATGCTCGATCCGTTCCGGCCCGAAAAGCCGGAGGACGTGCAGAAGCTCGAAGGCTGGCTGACCGACCTGCACGAGATCTTCATCGACTACGTCAAGTCGCGGCGCGAGGCGTTGCTTGACGACGATCCCGCGATCTTCTCGGGCGAGGTCTGGATCGGCCGCAAGGCAGAGGACAAGGGCCTGATCGACGGCATCGGTCACCTGATCCCGGTGATGAAGGCGATGCACGGCGACAAGGTGAAGTTCCGGCGCTACGGGCCGAAGAAGTCGCTTTTCGCCCGCCTCGGCGCGCGGATCATGGGCGACGCCATCGCCTCGATCGAGGATCGTACCGCCTTTGCCCGGTTCGGTCTCTAGATGCTCATCAAGGTCGCGGCGCTCTTCCTCGTCTTCTTCTTCGTGCTTGGGCTGTTCGGTAAATGGCGGTTCCCGGGGCAGAAGTCGCTTGCGGCGGCCAAATGCCCGAAGTGCGGGCGCTACAACATCGGCAAGGGCCCCTGCGCCTGTGAAAAAGGACGACCCTGAATGGAATGGATCCTCGCCGCCGGCGGTCTGATCATCCTGATCCTCGCCGGCGACAGCCTCGTGAAGGGCGCCGTGAACCTTGCGCTGCGCCTTGGCGTGCCCGCGCTGATCTTGTCGCTGACCATCGTGGCCTTCGGCACTTCTGCCCCCGAACTCCTCATTTCGGTGCAGTCGATCCTCGACGGCTTCCCGGGGCTGGCGCTGGGCAACGTGGTAGGGTCGAACACAGCCAACGTGCTGCTGGTGCTTGGGATTCCGGCGCTGCTGGCGGTGATCCACACCTCTGAATCGGACGTGCGCGCCAGCTACCTGCAGATGCTGGCCGCCTCGGTCCTGTTCATCGTGCTGTGCTTCTTCGGACCCCTGAACTGGATCAGCGGCCTGATCCTGCTGGCCGGTCTGGCGGCGATGCTGGTCGATGCCGTCCTGAAGGCCCGCCGCAGTCCCGCCCCGCCAGAGGTCGAGGGCGCGGATCCGTCGATGGCATGGGGCAAGATCATCCTGTTCCTCGTGATCGGCCTCATCGGCCTGCCGATCGGGTCGGAACTGCTGATCCGGGGCGCCACGGTTATCGCGCAGGACTTCGGCCTGTCCGACAGCGTGATCGGCCTGACGCTGGTGGCCGTCGGCACGTCCCTGCCGGAGCTTGCGACGACCGTCATGGCGGCCCTGCGGCGGCAGGCGGACGTGGCGCTGGGCAACGTGGTCGGGTCGAACCTGTTCAACATCCTCGGCATCATGGGCATCGCCACCTTGGTGGGTCCGGTGCCGGTGGACGACCAGTTCCTGACCTTCGATCTGTGGGTCATGCTGGGGGCTGCACTTCTGATGATCCCGCTGGTCTTCATGGGCCGCAACCTGACGCGGGTCTGGGGCGTCGGCCTGACGGCGGCCTATGCCGTCTATGTCTGGAGCATCCTGTGAGGGCGCTGGTCACCGGAGCCGGGTCGCGTCTGGGCCGCGCGATGGCGCTGACGCTGGCCGACCACGGTCACGACGTCGCCGTGCACTACGCCGGCAATGCCAAGGGGGCAGAGGAAACGGCTGCCCAGATCCGGGACCGGGGGCGGCACGCTGTCACCCTGCAGGCCGACCTGCTGGAAGAGGAAGCGACCGCAGCGCTGGTCGGCCGGGCCGCAAAGGGGCTGGGCGGGCCGCTGACGGTGCTGGTCAACAACGCCTCGATCTTCGATTACGACACGATCCAGAGTGCCACCCGCGACAGCTGGGACCGGCACATCGGGTCGAACCTGCGCGCGCCCTTCGTGCTGACGCAGGGCTTTGCCGCACAGGTGCCTGATCCGGTGACCGACGACCGGGGCGAACCGGTGGCGCAGGGCCTGATCGTCAACATGCTGGACCAGCGCGTACACAAGCTGACGCCCGCCTTCATGACCTACACCTTGGCCAAGATGGGCCTCTGGACCTTGACCCGCACGGCGGCGCAGGGCCTCGCCCCCCGCGTGCGCGTCAACGGAATCGGACCCGGTCCCACGCTGAAGGGCAGCCGCCAGTCAGAGGACCATTTCAAGCGCCAGCGCGCCGCGACGATCCTCGGTCGCGGTGCTGACGCGGACGATATTTGCACCGCGCTCGTCTACCTTTTGAACGCGAAGGCCGTCACGGGGCAGATGATTGCCGTTGACGGTGGTCAGCATCTAGGATGGCAGACGCCCGATGTGCTGGGCCTTGAATAAACTGCTTTGACGCAAGTTGTGCACCTTGACATCCGCGGGGCGCCGTTAGGCTTCCTTAATCTGCGTCAGACGCTCCTTCACAAAACCTTCACAAATATGTCTAACGAAAACAGCGGGATACAGAACCGCCCATAAATGCGGCAAAGTGATGAAGTGCCAGAGATGCAACGTAAAATTCGACCTCACAGCAAAGTGCCCCCGCAGTTATCCACAGATTCCGTGGATGCCTTTCGTCTTGTCCCGATTGCGTTAACATTGCAGCCACTCCCAGAATCACGGACCTACGGATGACCGAGACCAAGACAAGCGCCGCCCTGACGGGCTACGCCTATATCGCGGCCTTCGTGAAGACGCTGGACGCCTCGCCCGGGGTCTACCGGATGCTGGATGGCGAAAGCCGTGTGCTTTACGTCGGCAAGGCGCGCAACCTGAAGGCGCGGGTCACGAGCTATAGCCGGCGCGGTCAGCATTCGGGGCGCATCGCCCGGATGATCCGCGAGACGCAGGCGATGATGGTCCTGACCACCCGGACCGAGACCGAAGCGCTGCTGCTGGAGCAGAACCTGATCAAGCAGCTGAAGCCGCGCTACAACGTGCTGCTGCGCGACGACAAGTCGTTTCCGAACATCCTTGTCACCACGGGCCACGACTGGCCGCAGATCAAGAAGCACCGGGGCGCCAAGACCGAGAAGGGCGATTACTACGGCCCCTTCGCTGGCGCGGGGGCGGTGAACCGGACGCTGAACCAGTTGCAGCGGGTGTTCCTGCTGCGCAACTGCTCTGACCAGGACTTCGAGACGCGGACGCGGCCCTGCCTGCAGTACCAGATCAAGCGCTGCTCCGGTCCGTGTTGCGATCTGGTCAGCAAGGAGGACTACCGTGCGTCCGTCCGCAATGCGCAGGCCTTCCTGTCCGGCCGGACCAAGGGCATTCAGGAGACGCTGGCCGCCGAGATGGCCAGGGCGTCGGAGGCGATGGAGTTCGAGCGCGCCGCGGCGATGCGCGACCGGATCAAGGCGCTGACGCAGGTGCAGACCACGCAGGGCATCAATCCCAAGCACGTCGAGGAGGCCGACATCATCGGCCTGCACATCGACGGCGGGCAGGCCTGTGTTCAGGTCTTCTTCATCCGCGCGAACCAGAACTGGGGCAACCACGACTACTATCCCCGGATCAGCGGGGACGAGGACCCGACCGAGGTGATGGAGGCCTTCGTCGGCCAGTTCTACGCCGACCGCGAGCCGCCGAAGATGCTGATCCTGTCCCACGGGCTGGACGACACCGAATTGATGGCGCAGGCGCTGGGCGAGAAGCTGGGCCGCAAGGTCGAGATCATGGTGCCGCAGCGCGGCGAGAAGGCGGAGCTGGTGCAGGGCGCCCTGCGCAACGCCCGCGAAAGCCTTGCGCGCAAGATGAGCGAGACGGCGACGCAGGGGCGACTGCTGAAGGGCGTGGCCGAAGCGTTCGACCTCGAGAAGACACCGCGGCGCATCGAGGTTTACGACAACAGTCACATCCAGGGCAGCTTTGCCGTGGGCGCGATGGTCGTCGTGGGCCCCGAGGGGTTCGAGAAGAACCAGTATCGCAAGTTTAACATCCGCGGCGAGGATCTGGTGCCCGGCGACGACTTCGGCATGATGAAGGAAGTGTTGACCCGCCGGTTCCAGCGCCTGCTGAAGGAGGACCCGGAGCGCAAGGGCGGCACATGGCCGGACCTGCTGCTGATCGACGGCGGCGCGGGGCAGGTGAGTGCCGTGCGCGAGATCATGGAGAATCTTGGCGTCGGCGACGTGCCGATGGTCGGTGTCGCCAAGGGCATCGACCGGGACGCCGGCAAGGAGGAGTTCCACCGCACCGGCAAAAGCGTGATGGCGCTGCGGCACAACGATCCCGTGCTCTATTTCATCCAGCGGATGCGCGACGAGGTCCACCGCTTCGCCATAGGGACGCACCGTGCCAAGCGCGCCAAGGCGATCGGGGCCACGCCTCTCGACGACGTGCCGGGGGTGGGTGCCACGCGCAAGCGCGCGTTGCTGGCACATTTCGGGTCGGCCAAGGCGGTGGCGCGGGCCAATGTCGGCGACCTGCAGGCGGTGGGCGGAATCAGCCAGACCATGGCACAGACGATCTACGACTACTTTCACGAGAATGGCTGAGGGTTTGTGAGGGTGCCGATTTTTCTAGAAAAATCGGAGGGGGGCCAGCCCCCCGTCGGCAAGCCGACTCCCCCCGAGGTATTTGCGACGAGAAGAAGGGCGGGACCGCATCGCGTCGTCTGGCGTATCGCGCGGGCGGCGGGTAGGGTGCGGCCATGACTTTGAACGTGCCCAATATCCTGACGATCCTGCGCCTGCTGGCGGCCCCCGCCGTGGCGGTGATGTTCCTGTTCTTCGCGCGCCCCTGGGCGGACTGGTTCGCGCTCGTGCTTTTCGTCGGCGCGGCGCTGACGGATTTCGTCGATGGCTACCTGGCCCGGGCGTGGAAGCAGGAAAGCAAGTTCGGCGCGATGCTGGATCCGATCGCCGACAAGGCGATGGTGGTGATCGCGCTGCTGGTCATCACCGGGTTTTCGGGGATGAACCCCTGGATCCTGCTGCCGGCGACCTTCATCATCTTCCGCGAGGTCTTCGTGTCGGGCCTGCGCGAATTCCTGGGGGCGACGGCGGGGCTGCTGAAGGTCACGCAGCTGGCCAAGTGGAAGACGACGGCGCAGATGGTCGGAATCGCGCTGCTGTTCGCCACCGGCGCCTTCGAGCATTATCTGGGCATGCAGACCTTCGGCATGGACCGGCAGATGCGGGACAACGTGCTCGCGGGCAACATCCCCGACGAGCTGGGGCTGGTCTGGAAGGACTGGGGCATGATGCTGAGCTGGTATCTGGGGATCACGGTCCTGTGGCTGGCGGCCGCATTGACCCTGCTGACGGGCTGGGACTACTTTCGCAAGGCCATGCCTTATCTGAGGGACGCGTGATGGACGTGCTGTACTTTGCATGGGTGCGCGAACGCATCGGCCTGCCCCGCGAGCGGGTGGAGACACAGGCCGCCACGGTGAAGGATCTGGTTACCGAGTTGCGGGCGCGCGAGGCGCGCTACGATGCGGCCTTTGCGGATACGACCGCGCTGCGGGTCGCCCTTGACCAGGTGCTGGCGGATTTCGACGCGCCGCTGGCCGGAGTGCGCGAGGTCGCGTTCTTTCCCCCGATGACGGGCGGCTGATGCCGGTCCGGGTGCAGGATGCGGTCTTTGACGCTGGGGCGGAGCTGAACGCCTTTACCGGCGCTGTCGCGGGGGCGGGGGCCGTCGTGAGTTTTACCGGAATCGTGCGCGATGTTGACGGTGGGCTGCGGGACATGCTGATCGAGCATTATCCGGGCATGACGGAAAAGGCGATCACGGGCATCGTGGCAGAAGCGCGGGTGCGGTGGGATCTGGCCGATGCGCTGGTGATCCACCGGTTCGGACAGCTGGCGCCGGGGGCCGCGATCATGATGGTGGCCACGGCGGCGCCGCATCGGGCTGCGGCCTTTGCCGCGGCGGATTTCCTGATGGACTACCTGAAATCGCGGGCGCCCTTCTGGAAGAAGGAAGTCACGGCGGAGGGTGCGGACTGGGTCGCCGCCAAGGCCGCCGACGAGGATGCGCTGGACCGCTGGTCCTGACCTTATCCGCAGGGAAGACGCGCGTTGCGTCAGGGGTTTGTTAACGGATCGTGGCGGTGGCAGGGGACGATGTGGTCGTTCACCAGCCCGCAGGCCTGCATGAACGCGTAGACGATCGTCGGTCCGCAGAACCGGAAGCCCGCCTTCTTGAGGTCCTTCGAGATTTGCGTGGAGAGCGGTGTGAAGGCCGGCACGTCGGCCATCGTGGCACGGTGGGTCTGCAGCGGGCTGCCGTCCACGTAGTCCCACAGGAAGCGGTCGAATCCCTGCTGCGCCTCGATCCGCTGCCAGGCCTGCGCGTTGGTGATCGTCGCGGCGATCTTGCCCCGGTGGCGGATGATGCCGGGGTCGGCCAGCAGGCGGGCGATTTCGGGCTCGCCCCATGCTGCGATGATGTCGGGGTCGAAGCCGGCAAAGGCGGCGCGGAAGTTGTCGCGCTTGCGCAGGATCGTGATCCACGACAGCCCGGCCTGAAAGCCGTCGAGCACGAGCTTTTCCCACAGCGCGCGGCTGTCGTATTCGGGCACGCCCCATTCGGTGTCGTGGTAGGCCTGGTAGAGCGGGTCGTCGCCCGCCCAGGCGCAGCGGATCGGTGGCATGAGGTGACCTCTGGCGGGGATGTCTTAACCCGGTGTTAGGCGGCAGGCGGCACTGTGGCAAGGCCCGGAATTGGATCGCATGCCATGTCGCAGACCCGCCTTCACCCGACGCCCGCAGGGGACGATGATTTCGCCGATCCGCTGCAGTACGCCTTTGCCAGCCGCGATGCGGATACGCCGCAACTCGTGTCGCGCGCGCTGGACCGGGGGCAGGCAAAGCTGGCCTTTCAGCCGATCGTCATGGCGGCGGACCCCGCGCGGACAGCCTTTCACGAAGGGCTGATCCGGCTGCTGGACGATGCGGGGCGGGTCATTCCTGCCGCCAATTTCATGCCGCAGGTGACGAATACGGAGATCGGGCGCCGGATCGACGTGCTGACGCTGGACCTTGCCCTGCGGATGCTGCGGCAGAACCCGGCGATGCGGCTGTCGGTCAACGTCTCGGCCCGGTCGCTGGGCGACTGGCGCTGGCGCCAGACGCTGGAAGCCGGGCTGGCGGAACGCGGCGCGCTGGGCGAGCGTCTGATCTTCGAGATCAGCGAAGCTTCTGCCATGATGCTGCACGAGGTCGTCATGCACTTCATGCAGGACATGCAACCGCGTGGCGTGGCCTTTGCGCTGGACGGCTTCGGCGGCGGGATGACGGCCTTCCGGCACCTGAAGGATTTCTTCTTCGACATGGTGAAGGTCGACAAGACCTTCGTGAAGGGGATCGCCGGCGACCCCGACAATCAGGTGCTGGTGGAGGCGCTGGTGACCGTGGCCCACCAGTTCGAGATGTTCGCGATCGTCGAGGGGGTGGAGAATGCCCAGGACGCGCGATGGCTGCAGGGAATTCCGGTCGACTGTATGCAGGGCTATCACTTCGGCGCCCCCCGGTTCGAAATCGACGACTTGGTTCGAGTTGCCCTTCCCTGACGTGCGGCATACATTCGGGTGCAAGACGCGGAGGGGGGACGACGTCATGCCTGCTTCGCGGCCTGCAACCGCTAGAAAGGGTTAACATGACCAATGTCGTGATCGCGTCCGCCGGGCGCACCGCTGTCGGAAGTTTCCTCGGCTCGTTCGCCGCAACGCCTGCCCACGATCTGGGGGCCGCCATGCTGGAGGGCATCGTGGAGCGCGCCGGGATCGACAAGTCCGAGGTGAGCGAGACGATTCTGGGTCAGGTGCTGACCGCGGCGCAGGGGCAGAACCCGGCGCGTCAGGCGCATATCAACGCGGGGCTTCCGATCGAGTCCGCGGCCTGGTCGATCAACCAGGTCTGCGGGTCGGGCCTGCGGGCCGTGGCGATCGCCGCGCAGCATATCCAGCTGGGTGACGCCACGATCGTCGCCGCTGGCGGGCAGGAGAACATGTCGATGTCGCCCCACGCGGCCAACCTGCGTCAGGGCCACAAGATGGGCGACGTGACCTACATCGATACGATGATCAAGGACGGTCTGTGGGACGCCTTCAACGGCTATCACATGGGTCAGACGGCAGAGAATGTGGCCGAGAAGTACCAGATCAGTCGTGATCAGCAGGATGAATTCGCCGTCGGATCGCAGAACAAGGCCGAGGCCGCGCAGAAGGCCGGCAAGTTCAAGGACGAGATCATTCCCTTCACCATCAAGACCCGCAAGGGCGACGTGGTGATGGACAGCGACGAATACATCCGCCACGGCGCCACGATCGAGGCGATGCAGAAGCTGCGTCCCGCCTTTGCCAAGGACGGATCGGTCACGGCGGCCAATGCCTCTGGCCTGAACGACGGCGCCGCCGGCTGCCTGCTGATGACGGCGGAGGAGGCGGAGAAGCGCGGGATCGAGCCACTGGCGCGGATCGTGTCCTACGCAACGGCCGGTCTCGATCCCAAGATCATGGGCGTCGGCCCGATCTTTGCCTCGCGCAAGGCGCTGGAGAAAGCGGGCTGGAAAGCGGCAGACCTCGAATTGGTCGAGGCGAACGAGGCGTTCGCCGCGCAGGCCTGTGCGGTAAACAAGGAGATGGGCTGGGACCCCGAGATCGTGAACGTGAACGGCGGCGCCATCGCTATCGGTCATCCGATCGGCGCCTCGGGCGCCCGGGTTTTGAACACCCTGCTGTTCGAGATGCAGCGCCGCGGCGTGAAGAAGGGCCTTGCGACACTGTGCATCGGCGGCGGCATGGGTGTCGCCATGTGCGTCGAGCGGCCCTGACCGCCTTCGCCCGCGTCCCACCTGGGGCGCGAGCATAAGCGCTTCACCAACAGCCGGAGATCCGAAACAGAGAACCACAACGAAACCGGTGGACGCAACATTATTGCTCTTTACACTGAAGTGACGATCAAGGGAGGAAAGACACATGGCTCGAGTGGCACTTGTCACAGGGGGGACGCGCGGCATCGGCGCGGCCATTGCAACCGCACTGAAGGAGGCCGGATACAGCGTCGCCGCGACCTATGCGGGCAATGACGAAAAGGCCAAGGCCTTTTCCGATGAGCACGGCATCAAGACCTACAAGTGGGACGTCGGCAGCTATGACGCCTGCAAGGAGGGCATCGCGGGGATCGAGGCCGACCTCGGTCCGATCGAGGTGCTGGTGAACAATGCGGGCATCACCCGCGACGCGCCCTTTCACAAGATGACGCCGGACCAGTGGAACCAGGTTATCGACACCAACCTGACAGGCGTCTTCAACATGACCCATCCGGTGTGGCCCGGCATGCGCGAGCGCAAGTTCGGGCGGATCATCACGATCAGTTCGATCAACGGGCAGAAGGGCCAGTTCGCGCAGGCGAACTATTCCGCCGCCAAGGCCGGTGACATCGGGTTCACCAAGGCGCTGGCGCAGGAAGGCGCGCGCGCGGGGATTACCGTCAACGTGATATGCCCGGGCTATATCAACACCGACATGATGAGCACCATTCCCGAGAAAGTCATGGACAGCATCGTGGGCGGCATTCCAGTCGGCCGGCTGGGCGAACCCGCGGAGATCGCCCGCGCGGTGGTCTTCCTCGCCTCCGACGATGCAGCCTTCATCACCGGGGCTACGCTGACCGCGAACGGCGGGCAGTACATGGCCTGAGGCACGAAGACGTGCTAGGCGCGACAGGCCGGGGTAAGTCCCCGGCCTTTTGCATGGCGGGGATCACATGACACGCAAGGGTGCGACACTGACGGGGTTCATCGCCGTACTGCTCTGGTCCCTGCTGGCGGTTCTGACGGTGCTGACCTCTCCGGTGCCACCGTTCCAGCTCGCGGCGCTGACCTTCGCGGTGGGCGCGGGTGTCGGTCTGGTCTGGGGGGCGGCGACGGGCACGCTGGGACGTTTGCGACAGGTGCCGGTGGCGGTCTACGCGATGGGAACCTTCGGGTTGTTCGGCTATCACGCGCTTTATTTTTCGGCGCTTCGGCTGGCACCACCGGCAGAGGCGGGGCTGATCGCCTACCTTTGGCCGCTCCTAATCGTGCTGCTGTCAGGCCTGCTTCCGGGAGAGACCCTGCGCCGCGGCCACGTCGCCGGGGCGGTGCTGGGATTTGCGGGGGCTGCACTGATCATTCTGGGCGGCCGCGGCGTGGCGGGCACGGGCGCCTTCGCCGGCTATGCGCTGGCGCTGCTGTGCGCGCTGTTCTGGTCGGGCTATTCGGTCCTGTCCCGACGGCTGGGTGGCGTGCCGACGGTGAGCGTGACGGTATTCTGCGCCGCGACCGCGGTTCTGGCTGCCGTGGTTCACATGGTGACGGAAAACCCGGTGGCACCATCCGCCGTCGGCTGGCTGGCGATCATCGGGCTGGGGCTTGGGCCGGTGGGGCTGGCGTTCTTCGTCTGGGACATCGGGGTGAAGGCCGGGGATATCCAGGTGCTTGGCACCGCATCGTATGCGGCACCCGTGCTGTCGACGATGGTGCTGGTTCTGGCGGGTCAATCGCCCGCGACATGGGCGCTGGCAGGGGCCACGGTCCTGATCGCCGGTGGGGCTGCACTGGCCGCAAGGGCCAGTGCAAAAGGACCGATCGTTACGCCGACAGACGTGTGATCGCTTGCTTGATCATCAGCTTCTGCTTTTTCAGGCGAGAGATCTCCTGATCGTCGATCGCCGGGCGGCGCTGAAGCGATTCGACCGACTCGGACAGGATCTGGTGCTTCTTTTTCAGTTCCTCAACGTGCGAACTCAAGCTCATGGTCGGCTCCTTTTGCTGTCATTGAACAGTTACATTCCAGCACAGACCGGTTTCAAAGTCACGGTGTTTGGCCCGATCCTGCCGTTTGCCCAGTTTCAGACGCAATTATTGCCAAGAGATTAATCTCGCCACGGCAATTTTTCGCTACCTCCGTCGCCGTGATCGCCATGGGGGTCGCAATGTCGGACAGCGCGCCCATATGCGCCCGCCGCTGGCCCGGCATCAAGGCGAGGTGTCGATCTGCGCGTCGCGCATCACGGCGCGGGCCAAGAACAGATCGCGGTCTGCCACCATGACGCGGCGCGGCAATATGCCAAGGCTGCCGTCGAGGATGCTCATGTTTACGTCAAACTGGAAACAGGTTATGTCCTCGGCGTCCAGAAGGGCGGTCGCAAGGGCGATGACGGTCGGGTCATTGGTGCGCAGCAGTTCTTTCATGGGCAAAACCTAAGTCGCGCCCGCGCCCTTGTCCATTCAGCCTGCGAAAGTTGCCGTCATGAGCCTCGATCACGCCGCTTCGAAACCCCACGAGCGGCTGGCTGCCGCGCTGTCCGGGGACATGGCCGCCGTGAACGACATGATCGCGGCACGCATGGCGTCGGAACACGCGCCGCGCATTCCCGAAGTGACGGCACATCTGGTGAACGCGGGCGGCAAACGGTTGCGGCCGATGCTGACGCTCGCCGCGGCACGGCTTTGCGGCTACGACGGACCCTTCCACGTCCATCTGGCGGCGACGGTGGAGTTCATCCACACCGCCACCCTGCTGCACGACGACGTCGTTGATGAAAGCGACAAGCGGCGCGGGCGGCCGACGGCGAACCTGCTGTGGGACAACACCTCGAGCGTGCTGGTGGGCGACTACCTCTTTGCCCGCAGCTTTCAGTTGATGGTCGAGACGGGCAGCCTGCGGGTGCTGGATATCCTTGCCAATGCGGCGGCAACGATAGCGGAGGGCGAGGTCCTGCAATTGACGGCGGCGCGCAACATTGCGACGACAGAGGAAACCTACCTCAAGGTCGTGCGGGGCAAGACCGCGGCGCTGTTTTCCGCCGCGACAGAGGTGGGCGGCGTCATCGCTGGTGCGCCGGAGGATCAGGTCAAGGCGCTGCATGACTATGGCGATGCGCTGGGGATTGCCTTTCAGATCGTCGACGACCTGCTGGACTGGCAGGGCGGGGCCGGGATCGGCAAGAACGTCGGCGACGATTTCCGAGAGGGCAAGATGACACTGCCCGTGATCCGCGCGATTGCCGCGGGCGACGCCGAGGACCGCGTGTTCTGGACCCGCACGCTGGAAAAGCGCGTGATCGAGGCGGGCGATCAGGACCGGGCGCTGGCCTTGCTGGACAGGCACGGCACGCTGGCCAGCACGCGTGACGATGCGCTGATGTGGGCGGACAGGGCCAAGACCGCGCTGGCAGCGCTGCCGGATCACCAGATCCGCGAGATGCTGACGGATCTGGCGGACTATGTGGTGGCGCGCCTCGTCTGACGCTCAGGCGCGCTGCACGGCGGCCGGGGCGACCCACCACGCCATTTCTGCCACCTGAACCGCGCGGGCCGTAAGCCGGGCCGCAGCCATGTCTTGCACCAGTGCCCAGCACGTGGCACCGGAGCCTGACAGGCCGACGGCCTTGACCGCTGGCAGACGCTGCAGCCGGTCAAGCACCCGGTCGATATCCGGCGCCATGCTGCGGGCCGTGTCCAGCAGGTCGTTGCGCTGGTGCGACAGCCAGTGCGCGAAATCGTCGAAGGCCATGCCATGGGGCAGATCCGCCATGGGATCGTTGTGACGCGATGCCAGTGCCTTGAAGACCTGCGGCGTAGGGGTTTTGACCCGAGGATTGACTAGGACGAGCGCACAGTCGGGCAGGGCCGGCGCGTGGGCGATGTGATCGCCCGTGCCGGTCATGTGCAACGGGCCCGGCCCCGACAGGCAGGCCGGCACATCGGCGCCAAGGGCCAGCACCTCTGGATGGTCGGCGGGCAGGGGGGTGACGTCCCAGAATGCCGCCAGCAGCGTCAGCGCGGCTGCGGCGTCCGCGGACCCGCCGCCGACGCCCGCCGCGTGGGGCAGGTTCTTTTCCAGCTGCAGCCCGGCGCCACGGTCGACACCGCGCACCCGCGCCAGCGCATGGGCCGCGCGCAGCACGAGGTTGCGGTCGTCCGTCGGCACGCCTTGCGCAAATGGGCCGCCGACGGTCAGGCGCAGGTCTGGGGCGGGCTGCACGGTCAGCCGGTCACCCAGATCGACGAAGACCACGAGCGAATCGAGCGTATGATAGCCATCGTCGCGCTGACCGGTCACGTGCAGCGTCAGGTTCACCTTGGCCGGGGCATCTGCGGTCAGCCTGCTCATCGGGCGGGTTCGGAGGCGACGCGGGTGGGCGCGAGCCCTTCATCGGCCCGCACGGCGTCAAGGCCGCGGGCGAGCTTCGCGCGGATGCGGGCCGCAAGCTCCGGCTCGGGATCGAAGGACAGCGAGCGTTGCCACTGGAAGCGCGCCTCTCGCTGGCGGCCGACGGCCCAGTAGGCATCGCCAAGGTGATCGTTGACGACCGCGTCGGTCGCCTCCAGTGAGGCGGCCTTTTCCATCGGGTCGATGGCGTCCTCGTAGCGGCCAAGCTGAAAATAGACCCAGCCAAGGGAATCCACGATGGCGCCGTTGTCGGGCTGGTCCGCGACGGCACGCTCGATCATGCCGAGGGCCTCGTCCAGCTTCTCGCCTCGCTCTACGAGGGAGTAGCCAAGGTAGTTCAGGACCTGCGGCTGGTCGGGATTGAGGGCGAGGGCGGCGCGAAAGTCCGCTTCTGCGTCGGACCATTGGTCAAGGTCGTGGTGGATGACGCCGCGGGTGTAGAGGACGAGCCAGCGGTTGGGATCGGACTCCGGGAACAGGTCGAGCGCTGCGGTATAGGCGGCGATCGCCCCTGTCTTGTCACCGGCATCGCGCAGGACATCGCCCAGTTTGGACTGGACGTAGGGCAGGTCAGGGTGCGAACGGGCAAGCGATTGCGCCACCTCTGTCGCGACGGCGGTATCGCCGGAGCTGCGCAGGGTGTCGATGCGCCCCAGTTCGGCGTTCACGAAGGCCGGCGCGTCCTGCGGCACCTGCGCGAAGGCGGCCGCTGCCAGTTCGTATTGACCGAGGTTCTGCAGGAGTGCCGCGGCCAGCATCGCGGCATCGGCGTTCTGGGGTGCCAGAAGCTGCGCCACCCGCGCGTATTGCAGGGTATAGTCGTCGCGGGTCTCGACTGCGAGCAGGCTCGCAATCATGAATGCGACCTCTGCCACGCCATCACGGGGGTCGGTCACGATGTCGAAGGGCAGCGTTTCTTTGGCCGCCAGCCGTTTTCGCAGGTCGGCGAGGGCCGGGTCCAGCGAGGGGCCGAAGGCGGCCTCGAGCGCGGCGGTGGCGTCTTCGTTGCGGCCCATCTGCGACAGCACCTGTGCGCGGGCGATGACGGCGCGGGGGCTGAAGGCCGTGGCGCCGGGTCCGGGATCGGACAGGATCGCGTCGGCGCCTTCGTAGTCCCCGACGGAGGCGAGGGCGAGCGCCTTGTGAAAGCGACCGTAGGGCGCCATCCCGTCGGTCGCGATCACCGCGTCGAAGGCGGTCAGCGCCTCTGTCATGTTGCCGAGGCCCACCGTTGCCCAGGCCCGCGTCAGGCCGTCGAACAGCGGGCTGACGCCTTGACCCGCGTCGAGGTCTGCCAGGATGCCGGTCCAGTCGTCCCGCAACGCGGCGTCGGCAATCAGGACCATATTGCCGACCTGACTGGCGAAACCGCCGTCGCGCAGGGCCTGCGCCGTCGGCTTTGCCGCGTCGATGTTCCCCATGGCGAGGTCGGCGATGACGCTGCCTTCCAGAAGGGCGGGATTGTCGGTGTCCGCCACGCGGGCCGCGTCATACCATTTGCCGGCGGCGGCATAGTCGCTGCGGCTGGCCGCGTTCCGGGCTGCCAGATAGGCGCCGGCGTCGGGCGTGTCGGTGCCGGTCGCAGCGGGGGCCTGCGCGTCTTGCGCCGCGGCGCCGGCCGCGATCAGGGTCGCAAGGATCGCGCCGGTCGAAATCAGTCTTTTCACGTGTGGGTGCGCCTGTCTTCTGGTTCAAGGCGCAGCCTATGCCCCACATGGCACCTGTGCAATCGCGGCCCCGTCACAGGGGCTTGAACGGGCGGGTCTTTGCCCGCCCGCCGGCCTTACATATTGGGATAGTTCGGGCCGTCGCCGCCCTGTGGAACGGTCCATTCGATGTTCTGGCTGGGGTCCTTGATGTCGCAGGTCTTGCAGTGGACGCAGTTCTGGAAGTTGATCTGAAACTTCGTCTCTGCACCTTCGCCGACGAATTCGTAGACTCCCGCCGGGCAGTACCGGGCCGAGGGGCCGGCGTATTCCGGCAGATTGACCTTCACCGGAATTGACGGATCCTTCAGCTTCAGGTGCGAGGGCTGGCTTTCCTCGTGGTTGGTGAAGCTGAAGGCCACGTTGGTCAGCCGGTCGAAGGACAGCTTGCCGTCTGGCTTGGGGTAGGTGATGGGCTTGTGATGATCGGCGTGTTCCGTGGCGTCGGCATCGTTCGTGCCGTGACCCAGCGTGCCGAGGAACGAGAAGCCCAGCGTGTTGGTCCACATGTCGAGGCCGCCGACGGCGAGCGAGGTCGCAAGACCGTATTTCGACCAGAGCGGTTTCACGTTGCGGACCTTCTTGAGGTCCTTGCCGATCGGGCCGGATTTCACGGCCTTGTCGTAGTCGCTCAGCGTGTCGCCGGCGCGGCCCGCCGCGATCGCTGCATGGGCGGATTCGGCGGCGTGGATGCCCGACAGCATGGCGTTGTGGTTGCCCTTGATCCGCGGCACGTTCACCAGACCGGCAGAGCAGCCCAGCAGGGCGCCGCCCGGAAAGGCCATCTGGGGGATCGACTGGAAACCGCCCTCACTGATCGCGCGGGCGCCGTAGGCGACACGCTTGCCGCCTTCCAGCAGGTCGGCCACCATCGGATGATGCTTGAACCGCTGGAATTCCATGTAGGGGAAAAGGTAGGGATTCTTGTAGTTCAGGTGGACGACGAAGCCGACGTAGACCTGATTGTTGTCAAGGTGATAGATGAACGACCCGCCGCCGGCGTTCTTGCCCAGCGGCCAGCCCATCGTGTGGGTGACGGTGCCCGGCTTGTGCTTGGCCGGGTCGATCTCCCAGATCTCCTTCATGCCGAGGCCGTATTTCTGCGGCTCGGAGTCCTTGGCGAGTTTGTATTTTGCGATCACCTGCTTGGACAGCGATCCGCGCACGCCTTCGGACAGGAAGACGTATTTGCCCAGCAACTCCATCCCGGGTTCGTAGCCGGGGCCCTCGGTCCCGTCGGCGTTGCGGCCGAATTCGCCGGCGACGACACCGGCGACGCGGCCGTCGTCACCCCAGACGATCTCGGAACAGGACATGCCGGGGAAGATTTCGACACCCAGTCCTTCCGCCTGTTCGGCCATCCAGCGGCAGACGTTGCCCATCGAGACGATGTAGTTGCCGTGATTGTTCATCAGCGGCGGCATGGGGAAGTTCGGCACGCGGACCTTGCCCGCCTCGCCCAGGAGGTAGAAATTGTCCTCTTTCACCGGGACGGTGATGGGGGCGCCGCGGTCCTTCCAGTCGGGCATCAGCCGGTCGAGGCCGCATGTATCGAGAACGGCGCCGGACAGGATATGCGCGCCGACCTCCGACCCCTTTTCCAGCACGACGACGGACAGGTCGGCGTCCAGCTGTTTCAGACGGATCGCGGCCGACAGGCCGGCGGGGCCCGCGCCCACGATGACGACGTCGTATTCCATTGCTTCGCGTGCAGTCTCGGCCATGTCGGTCATCCCCTGATTAATCGCGCAATTCTGTTGCGCACCGGGTTACAGGACGGCGGCGGAGGGGGCAATCGCGACACCGCGTTAAACCGGGCAAAACCGCGCGAGGGGGTCTGGCGCGCCGGTCCGCGGGACGCAAGGTCGCAGTTTCCTGACCGGCCGCAGCAAATTGACCGAAAGTCAGCCGTCCCGGGGCCCCGCTCGCAATCGAGACTTGTGCTTGACTTTGCACCGCCCCCATACGCTATGAACGTTCGATTGATGCAACCCGCCGCCACAAGGGGCCACGCCCATGGAAAAGATCCCGCTGACCGCAGCCGGCTACAAGAAACTCGACGACGAGCTCAAGCACCTCAAGTCGGTGGAGCGTCCGGCGATCATCCGCGCCATTTCGGAGGCGCGCGAGCACGGCGATCTGTCGGAGAACGCCGAGTATCATTCCGCCAAGGAGAAGCAGTCCTTCATCGAGGGCCGCGTGAAGGAGCTGGAAGGCGTCCTGTCTCTGGCCGACGTGATCAATCCGGCCAAGATGTCCGGCGCCATCAAGTTTGGCGCGACGGTGCATCTGATCGACGAGGATACGGATGAGGAAAAGACCTATCAGATCGTCGGCGAATACGAGGCCGACATTGAGCAGGGCCGCCTGAACATGAAGTCCCCGCTGGCCCGCGCCCTGATCGGCAAGGAAGAGGGCGACAGCGTCGAGGTCCGCACGCCCGGCGGCGACAAGGCCTACGAGATCGCGAAGATCGAATTCAAGTAGCGGCGGGCGTGAAGGTGGCCGACCGCCAGCACAAACCGACCGTCGTGAACGATGCGGGCCTGTCCACGGTGGAACTGCTGGCCTTTGGGCTTGGCGGACTGTGGCTGGTCGCGGTCGGAATCTTTGCCCTGATGATGCCCGCGGCATCCGAAGGCGCGGGTGCTTTGCAGGGGCTGGTCCTGATGATGACCGTGGTCCTGCCGCTGGCGATGTGCTGGGTGGTGGCCACCGCGGCGCGCACGACTCGCGTGCTGCGCGCCGAATCCGCCCGCCTGCAGGCGGCGATCGATGCGCTGCGCGCGGCCTATGTGGCGGACCGCAAGAACAGCCCGGCGGCGCCGACCGTCGAGGCGCGGCTGAACGAGATCGCACAGACCGCCCGCAAGACGGAAACGGCGCTGGCGACCTTCACGACATCCCGGGATGCGACGTCGCAGCCCAAGCCGAAGCTGGCGATCACCGCGATCCGCGCGGCGACGCCGGACGAGCAGCCCCTGCTGGCACTTGGCACGCGCGAAGAGGACGCGGCACCGCCGCTGCCCAACGCCGACTTCATCCGGGCGCTCAATTTTCCTGACAACGACCGTGACAAGACAGGGTTCGACGCCCTGCGCCGCGCCCTGAAGGACCGCAAGGCACGGCAACTGGTGCAGGCGGCGCAGGACGTGCTGACGCTGTTGAGTCAGGATGGCATCTACATGGACGACCTGACACCGGATCGGGCGCGATCCGAGATCTGGCGCCGTTTCGCGCAGGGCGAGCGGGGACGGTCGATGGCGGCGCTGGGCGGCATCCGGGACCGCAGCTCTTTGGCGTTGTCGGCAGGGCGGATGCGCGAGGATACGATCTTTCGCGATGCGGCGCACCACTTCCTGCGCCTCTTCGACAAGACGCTGGTCAGCTTCGAGGCAGAGGCGACGGACGAGGAACTGGCCGCCTTTGCCGATACCCGGACGGCGCGCGCCTTCATGCTGCTGGGGCGCGTGACCGGGGCCTTCGACTGAACGTGCTGGCGATCTTTCTGCAGACGCTGCCGTTCTTCGCGATCATCGGACTGGGCTACGGGGCGGGGCGCACCGGCTTCTTTTCAGAGGCGGCAACGGCCAGCCTGACGAAGTTCGTCTTCTACTTTGCCCTGTCCGCCCTGCTGTTTCGCTTTTCCGCGAACCTGAGCCTGTCGGAGGTCTTCGACTGGAACTTCGTCCTGGCCTACCTCTGCGGGACGGGGGCGATCTATCTGCTGGCCACGGCGGTCGCGGTGGTCCGCCGCCTGTCCATCGCAGAGGCGGCGGTCGAGGCGCAGGTCGCGGTGATCGGCAACGTCGGCTTCCTTGGGATCCCTATGCTGACGCTGCTGCTGGGGCCCGATGCGATCGGGCCTAACATGATGGTGCTGTCGGTGGACCTGATCGTCTTTGGGTCGCTGATCGTGGTGCTGATCACCGGCAGCCGCGACGGGCGTGTCCATATCGGAGTCCTGAAGACCGTGGCGATGGGACTGCTGAGGAACCCGATGATCGTGTCGATCGTGCTCGGCCTGACGGTATCCGCGCTGGCGCTGCCGATCCCGAAGCCACTGAACGACTTCGTGGCGCTGCTGGGCGGGGCCGCGACGCCCGGCGCGCTTTTCGCCATCGGCGCGTCGCTTGCGTCGAAATCTGCGGAACGGCTGTCCGTCGCCGCATGGCTGTCGACGGCCAAGCTGGTGCTGCACCCGGCATCCGTCGCCGTCTTCGCGCTGCTGGTCTTCGACGTCGACCGCTATGCGGCGGGGGTGATGATCGCGGCGGCGTCCCTGCCGGTGGCGGGCAACGTCTATATGCTGGCGCAGCACTACCGGGTGGCGCCGCAGCGGGTGTCGGCGGCGATCCTCGTGTCGACGGCCTTCAGCATCCTGACCATCTCTGCGGTGATCGCACTGGTCGCGTCTGGGCCATAAGGCGGGGTTCACAGGCGCGTGGGACTGCGCTAGCCATGCGTCAACCCCAAACGGAGGAGACGCAGATGGACACGAAATCCGAAAACCGCAGCTTTGGCGGCACGCAGGGCGTCTATACGCATGCCAGCAAAACCACCGGCACCGACATGACCTTTGCGCTGTTCCTGCCGGAAGAAGCCGCGACCGGCCCGGTCCCGCTGCTGTGGTTCCTGTCCGGCCTGACCTGCACGCACGAGAATGCCATGACCAAGGCGGGCGCGCAGCAGTGGTGCGCAGCCCAAGGGCTGGGTCTGGTGTTCCCCGATACCTCGCCGCGCGGCGAGGATGTGGCGAATGACGAGGCCTACGACATGGGGCAGGGCGCCGGATTCTACATCGACGCGACGCAGGATCCGTGGTCGCCGCATTTCCGGATGGAAACCTATAT
Source organism: Loktanella atrilutea (assembly GCF_900128995.1). Lineage (GTDB taxonomy): Bacteria > Pseudomonadota > Alphaproteobacteria > Rhodobacterales > Rhodobacteraceae > Loktanella > Loktanella atrilutea. Next base: position 23,409 of record NZ_FQUE01000001.1, read on the forward strand.
CACCAAGGATCTGACCGACCTTCTGGCGGCGGAGTTTCCGCTGGACATGGACCGGCAGGCGATCACCGGCCATTCCATGGGCGGCCACGGCGCGCTGACGCTGGCGATGAAAAATCCGGGGCGGTTCCGCTCGGTCTCGGCCTTCTCTCCGATCTGTCATCCGACCGCGTCGGACTGGGGGCGCAAGCAGTTCACCGGCTATCTGGGCAAGGATGCGGACTGGACGGGGCATGACGCGACACTGTTGATGAAGGATCGCGGGTTCGAAGGGCCGGTCCTGGTAGATCAAGGGACGGACGATCAGTTCTATGACCTGCTGAACACCGGCGATTTCGCCGCCGCCTGTGCCGCGCGCCGTCAGGATGCGACGGTGCGGCTGCACAAGGGGTACGACCACAGCTACTTCTTCATCTCGACCTTCATGGAAGAGCATGTCGATTTCCACGCGCAGGCGCTTTACGCGTGAGGTTACGCCGATGATCTACGTCGATGCGGACGCCTGCCCGGTGAAGGCAGAGGTCGAACGTGTGGCCACCCGTCACAAGGTGAAGACCTTCGTCGTGTCGAACGGCGGCATCCGGCCCTCGCCCAATCCACTCATCGAGACCATCGTCGTGCCGGACGGACCCGACGTGGCGGACATGTGGATCGCCGACCGGGCGACGCGGGGCGATATCGTCATCACCGGCGATATCCCCCTTGCCGCCCGCTGCGTCGAGAACGGTGCGCAGGTGCTCAAGCACAACGGCGAGGCGTTGACGCCCGCCAATATCGGCAACATCCTCGCCACCCGCGACCTGATGGCCGACATGCGCGCCGCCGATCCGTTCCGTCAGGGCGGCGGGCGGCCGTTTTCAAAGGCGGACCGGTCCCGCTTTCTCGACGCCCTCGAACGCGCGCTGCGCGCAGCCAAAGGATAGACCATGCCCGTCACCCCGACCGTCAAGGCCGTCGTCTTCGACATCGGCAACGTGCTGATCGAATGGCAGCCGGAACGCTTCTACGACGCCCGCGTCGGAGAGGCGCGGCGGCGCGAGATGTTCGCGGCCCTCGATCTTCACGGCATGAACGACGGGGTGGACCGGGGCGATCACTTCCGTGATGCGGTGACGGCTTTCGCCGCCGCCCATCCGGACTGGAACGCCGAGATCATGATGTGGCACGACAACTGGGCCGACATGGCCAGCCCTGCCATCGACCATTCCGTCCGGCTGCTGCAGGCCCTGCGGGCCGAGGGCGTCCCCTGTTTCGCCTTATCCAATTTCGGCATCCAGACCTTTCAGATTGCCGAAGAACGCTATCCCTTCCTGCAGGACTTCGACCGGCGCTACATTTCCGGCCACATGGGCGTGATCAAGCCGGACGCGCAGATCTTCGCCATGCTGGAGGATGACTGCGGCGTGGCCCCCGGCGCGCTGCTGTTCACCGACGACCGCATCGACAACATCCGTGCCGCGGAACGGCGCGGTTGGCAGACCCATCTGTTCGACGGTCCGCGCGCCTTTGCCGGGCGCCTGATCGCCGAAGGATTGCTGGCACCGGAGCAGGCCGCATGACCCAGACCATTCCCTTTGCTGCCGAACGTCACCTCGACTGGCTGGCGCTGACCGATGCGCTGGCCGCAGGGCACGACCTGCCGGCGGCGAAGGTGGAGGATGTGTTCCTTTACCAAGGCGACAACACGCTGCTGAACCGCTCGGCGTGGATCGCAGGGCTGGGGCTGCTGGTGAAGGCCGCGACGGTCTTTCCGGGTAATCCCGCGCGGGGCAAGCCAATGGTCGGCGGCGCCGTGAACCTGATGTCCGACGACGACGGCAGCTTGCGCGCGATCCTCGATTTCGCGCTGGTGACGAAGTGGAAGACGGCGGGCGACAGCCTGCTGGCGGCACGGCGACTGGCGCGGCCAGACAGCCGCAACATCCTGATCGTGGGGGCGGGGACTGTCGGGCGCAGCCTGTTGGCGGCCTACGGCGCCGCGTTTCCGCAGGCGCAGTTCACGGTCTGGAACCGTTCGCCCAAGGGGGCTGCGGATTTCGCCGCGGACCATCCCGGGGTGACGATTGCGAAGGATCTGGAAGCCGCCGTGCGTGCCGCGGACATCGTGACCTCTGCCACCATGTCGACGGACCCGATCATCAAGGGCGACTGGCTGCAGCCCGGCCAGCATATCGACCTGATCGGCGCCTACCGGCCCGACATGCGCGAGGCCGATGACACGGCCATCGCCCGCGCCCGCGTCTTCGTCGACAACCGCCACACGACGATGGAGCATATCGGCGAGCTGAAGACCCCGCTGGCCGCCGGCGTCATCGCGCCGGAGCACGTGACCGCTGACTACTACGACCTGCCGTTATTCCAGCGCCATGACCCCGACGAAATCACCCTGTTCAAGAACGGTGGAGGCGCGCATCTGGACCTGATGACCGCCGATTACATCCTGAGGGCCGTCGCGGATGCCGCCGACTGACACGATGATGACAGACGGACCTGCGGGCGCATGATCGGGGCGCTGGTCCTTGCGGCTCTGGCGGGCGTCGCCTTCGTGCCGATCGTCCTAGAGGCGCGGCGTCATCCGGTCGGCGCCGCCGATCGCGCCGCCGCCCCCGGCGCCTGCGTGGGGTTGTCGCAGGGACAGACCTATGTCCGCTGGCACGGGCCGGTGCGGGGGCCGGTGATCGTGGCGATCCATGGGTTGACCACGCCTTCGCCCGTCTTCGATGCGCTTGCGGGATGTCTGGGGCAGCTGGGCTATCGGGTTCTGACCTACGATCTGTACGGGCGCGGACTGTCGGACCATGTGCGGGGACCGCAGAACGCGGCCTTCTTCCTGCGGCAGCTCGACGATCTGCTTACCCACGAGGGGCTGGGCGAGGACGTGATCCTGATGGGCTATTCCATGGGCGGCGCCATCGCCGCCGCCTTTGCCGCCGCACAGCCGCACAGGGTAGCGCGCGTGATCCTGCTGGCCCCCGCCGGCATGGCACTGAAAGAGACCCGGTTCTGGCACTTTGCCCGTCGTGTGCCGGTCCTTGGCGACTGGCTGGTCGGCACCTTCGGCGCCCGCCTGCTGGCGGCAGAGGCGGCGGGCGACACGTCCGTGAACCGGGTACAGCGCGCGCAATTGGCGCGGCGGGGCTATCTGGCGGCGGTGCTGTCCAGCCGCAGGCATTTCCTGTCGGTCAGCCAGCAGCCCGCGCATCGTTTTCTGGGGCGCGAGGACGTGCCGGTGACGGCGATCTGGGGCGGTCAGGACCCGGTGATTCCCCTGCAGGCGCTGGGCCTGCTGGCGCAGTGGAACCGCAATGCGGTGCAGGATGTGGTGCCGGATGCCGATCACAGCCTGCCGTGGCGCCACGCAAAGGACGTGACAAAGATCCTCCGCGATCTGCGCTGACTTCAGGCCAGTGCCGCCCCGACGGGTCGCGCCTCCTTGATCGGCAGATGGACGATGGCGCTGAATGCGCCGACGCCGATGCCGATCCACCAGACGGCGGTATAGCTGCCGAAAGCGTCATAGAGCCGCCCGCCAAGCCAGACCCCCATGAAGCTGCCCAACTGGTGCGAGAAGAAGACGATGCCGTAAAGCGTCCCCATGTAGCGCAGCCCGTACAGATGCGCGACGAGGCCGGAGGTCAGCGGCACGGTCGCCAACCACAGGCTGCCCATGGCAAGGCTGAAGAGGATCACCGTGGCCGGTGTCACCGGCGTCAGGATGAAGGCCGCGGCGACCAGCGTCCGCCCGGTGTAGATGCCCGCCAGCAGATACTTGCGCGGGAATCGCTTGCCCGCCCAGCCCGCAAGTAGGGTGCCGGCGATGTTGGCCAGCCCGATCAGGGAAATCGCGATGGCCCCCAGCGCGCTGGTCGTGCTGATCCCAAGCCCCGACAGGATGCCGCCCGCCATGACCGGGGCGCACATCTCCGTCACGAAGGCGGGGAAGTGGGCGGTGATGAAGCCAAGCTGGTAGCCGCAGGAAAAGAAGCCGACGAAGATCAACGTGAAGGACGGATCGCGCAGCGCTCTGTTCAGGATGGTGCCCATGCTTTCTTCCAGCACATTGCGCGACACCGGCGCGGGGCTGCGCATCATCGGCAGTACGGAGAGGGACGCGAGTATGAGCGCAGCGAAGACGAGGAAGACGCTTTGCCATGTCATCAGCGTCAGCAGCCATTCCGCCAGCGGCGCACCGAAGACCTGCCCGGCGGACCCGGCGGCGGTGGCGACCGCCAGCGCCATCGACCGGTTGTCGTCGGAGGCCGCGCGGCCCACGACGGCCAGGATCACGCCAAAGCCGGTGCCCGCCACACCGAAACCCACCAGCACCTCTGTCAGCTGGGCGGCCAGCGGTGTCGTGGCCCCCGCCGACAGCACGAGACCGATGGCATAGCAGAGCGCGCCCAGCACGATGGCCTTGCGGTCGCCCAGCTTCTCGGCGATCGCGCCGAAGAACGGCTGCCCGAAGCCCCAGGCGAGGTTCTGAATCGCGATGGCAAGGCTGAACTCGGCCCGCGGCCAGTTGAATTCCTCGGCAATCGGAATCTGGAAGACACCGAAGGAGGCACGGATCGCGAAGCCGGTCATGATAATGACGCAGCCTGCGATGAGGACGGGGTTCAGAAGGGGGCTGCGCTGTTCCATGGCGCAGATTGACTGCGGCGCTCGCGAATTGTCAATTCCGCGCGCACCGCCTAAGTCAGTCCCATGATGACCGTGACCCAAGCCTACGATGCCGCCGTGACCGATGGTCGCCTGACCCGTGATCCGGCGCAGGAGGGCGTGCTGCCCGAACTCGACCGGATACAGGCGGCACTGGCGGAGCCGGTGCGGAAGAGCCTGTTCCGCAAGGCCCCGCCACCGCCCAAGGGGCTTTACATGTGGGGCGGCGTGGGGCGCGGCAAGTCGATGCTGATGGACCTTGCCTATGCGCAGATGGACGTTCCGAAGAAGCGCCAGCATTTCCATGCCTTCATGCAGTGGGTCCACGCCGAGATCGGCGAGGCGCGCAAGACCGGTGTCGACGATGCGATCAGGCCGGTGGCGGCGAAACTGACCGCCGACATCCGCCTGCTGGCCTTCGACGAGATGCAGATCAGCGACATCACCGACGCGATGATCGTGGGCCGCCTGTTCGAGGCGCTGTTTGCCGCCGGTGTCACGGTCATCACCACCTCGAACCGGCCGCCGGTTGATCTGTACAAGGACGGGCTGAACCGCGACATCTTCCTGCCGTTCATCGCGCTGCTGAAGGACCGGATGGTCGTGCACGAGCTGGCGGCGGCACAGGACTATCGTCAGGGTCGTCTGGCCGGGGCCGAAAGCTATTTCACCCCCGTGAATGCCGACAGCCGCGCCCGGATCGCCGCGATCTGGCAGGACATCAGCCATGGCGAAAGCGAGCCGCTGACGCTGCGGATCAAGGGGCGAGACGTGGTGCTGCCCCAGTTCCACAACGGCGTGGCGCGGGCGTCGTTTTACGACCTCTGCGGCAAGCCCCTCGGGGCGGCCGACTATCTGGCGCTGGCCGATGCGGTGCGGGTGCTGATCCTCGAGGACGTTCCCTCGCTCGGTCGCGACAATTTCAACGAGGCAAAACGGTTCGTGACGCTGATCGACGCGCTTTACGAAGCGCGTGTGCGGCTGATCTGCAGCGCCGCCGCCGACCCCGAGTACCTGTATCGCGAGGGCGAGGGATCCTTCGAATTTGCCCGCACGGCAAGCCGTCTGCGCGAGATGCAGGCGGACGGGTGGGGGTCTGCCTGACACGTCGGCTGCGGTCGGTAACCTTTATGCGATTAGCCGTTCCGATTGATGCGGCAGCCAAAGAGTCAACGTGAATCTGTGGCTAAATAACAAAAAAGCAGGCTGAGTGCCTGCTTTTTTGCCCTGCCTCACCGCCCGAAGGGTGCGACGGTTGCCCCGTCTGTCTTCCCTTTGCTGCAGTAACCATAATGTGAGCGGTGATTCGGCGTCAATACCCTGATTCGCGAATCGGGATTTAACTCGTCGGAATGGTGACGGCGCAGTCGGGTGTGACCGGATCGGTCGTGGCCTTCAGCGGGGTGTCGGGGGGGATGCTGCTGGTATGGACGTAGGTGCCGTTCACACAGATGTCCTGCGCATAGTTGCCGGAGTTGAAACCGAAGCCGGGGCTGCCGCAGTTCTGCACATTGCCGTCGGCATTCCAGCCCTGCGAGTGAGGTCCGTCGAAACTGCCGCCGGTCAGGAAGGTCATGGTGGCCGGATCGAACCGCAGGTGCCAGGTATCGCCCTCCGCGACGCGGCTGTTGTCCCAGGTGCCCAGCAGACGACCGTCCCGATAGCCGGAGATCTTGAAGCGTGTGACGTCGGCCTCTGTCAGCAGGTGCCGTTTCATCTTTGCGTCCGGGATCTGCATCCGGCCGGTCATGGTGTAGCCCTGCGAGCCGACCCAGCAGAAGTTAAGTGTGGCGGCAGCGGTAGGGAGAGGGGCCATGGCGGCGAGAACTGCAAAAAAGCGCAACATCTTGAAAATCCGGAATGTGAAATGACGACAGATTACCATGCCGCAAACCGGCACCGCATGTATTTTCTTAACGAAACGTTAACAGTGTGACCGTTGTGCCGGTTCCGTTCAGACCGGCCCGCCGGTGCCGTTCAGACGCAGGATGTGGCCCGCCAGATACAGCGAACCGCAGATCAGCACGCGGACGGGGCCACGGGCCGACAGGTCGCGCAGCGCCGTCTCGACATCAGGTGCGGTCACGGCGGGCAGGCCGAGGTCGGTCGCGTATCTTGCCGTGTCTGCCGCGGGGATCGTCGCCGCCTCGCCGGGGATCGAGACGGCAGTCAGGCTGTCGGCGACCGCCGCGAGGGGGGACAGATAGCCCGCGATATCCTTCGTGTTCAGCATGCCGCAGACCAGATGCGTCGGTCGCGGCGGCAGGGCGGCCAGCGTCGCGGCCAGAACGACGCCCGCCGCGGGATTGTGGCCGCCGTCGAGCCAGAGTTCCGCCGGACGGGCCAAGTCGACGAGCGCGCCGGAGGTCAGCCGCTGCATCCGGGCGGGCCAGGTCACGCGGGTCAATGCGGCTGTGCAGGCGTCCTCGTCGGTTGCTGACGCGCCCTCCTCGGGTGCCAGATGGCGTAGCGCCGCGATCGCCATCCCGGCGTTGCCGATCTGGTGCGGGCCGGGCAGGGCGGGCAGGGGCAGATCGAGGAGGCCATATTCGTCCTGATAGATCAGGCGATCCCTTTCGGTCGTGACGTGCCAGTGCTGGCCGTGAACCAGAAGCGGCGCCCCGACGCGGGCGGCCCGCGCCTCGATCACGGCGAGGCTTTCATCGTGCTGCGGGCCGACGATGCATGTGACGCCGCGCTTGAGGATGCCCGCCTTCTCGCCCGCGATCAGCGCCAGCGTATCGCCAAGGTAGCCTTGATGGTCGAGGTCGACCGGCGTGATGATGGTGAGCGCGGGCTTTGCCACGACGTTCGTCGCATCCAGCCGCCCGCCGAGACCGACCTCCAGCAGGGTATAGTCCGCCGGCGTCTCGGCAAAGGCGAGCAGGGCCGCGACGGTCGTGATCTCGAAATAGGTGATCGGGTCGGGGCCGTTGGCGGTATGGACACGGTCGAGCAGGGTGGTCAGCGCCTCTTCGGTGATCAGGTGACCGGCGAGGCGGATGCGCTCGTGGAACCGGGCGAGGTGCGGCGAGGTATAGGCGTGGACGGTCCTGCCGCGCGCTTCCAGCCCCGCGCGGATCATCGCCTGCGTGCTGCCCTTGCCATTGGTGCCTGCGATATGGATGACGGGCGGCAGGCGGTCCTGCGGATCGTCAAGGCGATGCAGCAGGCGCCAGACCCGGTCCAGCGTCAGGTCGATGACCTTGGGATGCAGGGACATCATCCGCGCGAGGATGACGTCGGAGGCGGGCGTCACGGTTGGACCGGAACGGTGGCCTTGTCCTCCAGCGCGTGGCTGTTGATCTGCGGCGGCGGCAGATCACCCCGGACCGCGGGCGGCAGCTTGCCGAGGATGCGGACGATGGTGATGAGTTCGTCCTTGAGGTCGGTGCGCTTGGTGACGCGGTCCAGCATGCCGTGATCCAGCAGGTATTCGGCGCGCTGAAACCCTTCGGGCAGCTTTTCCCCGATCGTCTGCTCGATCACGCGGGCGCCGGCGAAACCGATCAGCGCATTGGGTTCGGCGATCTGCACGTCGCCCAGCATGGCATAGGAGGCGGTGACGCCGCCCGTGGTGGGGTGGGTCAGCACGACGATATAGGGCAGTCCCGCCTCTTTCAGCATCTGCACGGCGATGGTGGTGCGCGGCATCTGCATCAGGCCGAGGATCCCTTCCTGCATCCGCGCGCCGCCGGCGGCGGAGAACAGGACCAGTGGGCGCCCGGTCTCGACCGCGCGTTCGGCGGCGGCGACGATGGCGTTGCCGACATACATCGACATCGACCCGCCCATGAAGCTGAAGTCCTGCACCGCGGCGACGATGGGCGTGCGCCCGATCTCGCCCTCTGCGACCAGCATGGCATCGCGTTCGCCGGTCTTCTTGCGGGCTTCCTTCAGCCGGTCGGTGTATTTCTTCTGGTCGCGGAACTGCAGCGGGTCGGCGACGGGTTCCGGCACCTTGACGTCGGTGTAGATGCCGCCGTCGAACAGCGCGGTCAGCCGGTCGCGGGCGGTGATCGGCATGTGGTGGCCGCAGTTGGTGCAGACGTTCAGGTTGTCGGCCAGTTCGCGGTGAAACAGCATGGTGCCGCACTCGGGGCACTTGGTCCACAGGTTGTCAGGCACTTCGCGCCGCGAAAACAAAGAGTTGATCGTCGGACGGACGTAGTTGGTGATCCAGTTCATCGCGGCATACCTATCAGCTTTACCGCCCCGAAATAGGCCGTCGCGTCCTCGAATGCAATCAGACCCTGATGGCGACCCGTGCGGCCAGCCACATCACCAGCACGCCCATCCCCGAATAGGCCAGATCGAGGAGCGTGGCGGAGGTCGCCAGCCCTTCCAGCCCGGCGGTATCGATCGCCTCGGCGCCCTGCGGCAGTAGGAACAACGCCAGGCCGAAGCCGGGGGTGCCGATGAAGCCCAGCACGAGGGCAGCGAAGAGGTTGTTGCCCAGATGAAGGCCGATCGCGGCGCCGAGGTTGCCGGTGCGGGCAGTCAGATCGGCGCAGGCGGCGCCCAGCATCGTGGCCCAGACCGCCCAGAGCACGCCTTCGGCCAGACCGTCGCCGTTCAGCAGGTGGCTGGTGCCGAAGTAGACCGAGGGCAGCAGCATCCAGACGCGCCGCTTCAGGCTGAACGCGGCGAGTTGCTGGGTCAGGTAGCCGCGAAAGTAGATCTCCTCTGTCGCGACCTGCAGCAGGATCGCAAGCGCGGCGGGGATCAGCCAGACGAACCAGCGGCCGAGCGGGGCGAGGATCAGGTCGGACAGGTCCGGCGCCAGATCGAAGGGCTGCTGCACCAGCAGGACGAGGCAGACCGCGACCAGCACCCGGCCGAGGTCCCGCAGCAGCGGGCGCAGCGGGCCGGTCATGCTGCCGGGCCCACGGTTGTGCAGCAGGGCGACCAGCACCAATAGGGCGGCGAGGTCGAGGCCGAAGCCCGCGTAGTTCAGCACCTCCAGCACCTGGTCCGGCCATGACCAATCCACGAAGGGGTCGAGGATAAAGGGAGTGGTCGCGAAGGCGACCTCGAACCCTAGAATGACGAGGGCTGTCCGCCAGAGGCCGGGCAGGGCGAGCGCGGGGCGGCGGAACGCGCGCAGGGCGCTGTAGGGGACGGGCAGGGGCATGGCGCAGGTGTGGCGCAGGCGGTGCGGCTGCGCAATGTCCGAACGCGCGATGCGCCTCTGCATTGCGTCTTGTGTCGCGGCAAGGTGCAAATTAGACCAAGGGCAACTTCAGAAGGACCGATCCCATGGCCACGAACCGCTTCGACAAATCCCGTCTGCCCAGCCGCCACGTTACCGAAGGGCCCGCCCGCGCGCCGCACCGGTCGTATTACTATGCTATGGGTCTGACCGAGGACGAGATCGCGCAGCCCTTCGTCGGCGTCGCCACCTGCTGGAACGAGGCCGCGCCCTGCAACATCGCGCTGAACTGGCAGGCGCAATCGGTCAAGGACGGGGTAAAGGAAGCGCACGGCACCCCGCGCGAATTCACCACGATCACCGTCACCGACGGCATCGCCATGGGGCACGAGGGGATGCGGTCGTCGCTGGCGTCGCGCGAGGCGATTGCGGATTCGGTCGAGCTGACAATGCGCGGCCACGGCTATGATGCGCTGGTCGGCCTTGCGGGCTGCGACAAGTCGCTGCCGGGCATGATGATGGCAATGATCCGGCTGAACGTGCCTTCGGTCTTCATGTATGGCGGATCGATCCTGCCGGGCAAGGTGCCTGCCGGCGCCGACGTGCCCGCCGATTTCGCCAGCCGCGACCTGACCGTGCAGGACATGTTCGAGGCGGTGGGCCGCTATCAGAACGGCGAGATGACCGACGAACAGCTTGCGATCCTCGAACGCGTCGCCTGCCCGTCCGAGGGCGCCTGCGGCGGCCAGTTCACCGCCAACACCATGGCCTGCGTAAGCGAGGCGATCGGTCTGGCGCTTCTGAACTCCTCCGGCATGCCCGCGCCGTTCAAGGACCGCGCGCAATACGGCACGGCGTCGGGCAAGGCGGTCATGCACCTGATCGAGCAGAACATCCGCGCCCGCGACATCGTCACGCGCAAGTCGCTAGAGAACGCCGCGCGCGTCGTGGCCTGCACCGGCGGGTCCACCAACGCCGGTCTGCACCTGCCGGCCATGGCACACGAGGCCGGGATCGACTTCGACCTCTGGGACGTCTGCGAGATTTTCAAGGACACGCCCTACTTCGTCGACATGAAGCCCGGCGGGCAGGCTGTCGCCAAGGACCTTTACGACGCCGGCGGCATTCCCGTCGTGATGAAGGAACTGCGCAAGGCGGGTCTGATGCACGAGGATTGCATCACCGCATCCGGCTACAGCATCGGCGAGGAGATCGACAAGATCACCCGCGACCCCGACGGCAAGACGATCCACTTCATCGACAACCCGATCACCAAGACGGGCGGCGTCGTCGGCCTGCGCGGCAACGTGGCCCCCGACGGGGCCATCGTGAAGGTCGCCGGCATGACCGAGGACCAGCAGGTCTTTACCGGCCCCGCGCGCGTCTACGAGAACGAGGAGGAGGCCTTTGCCTCGGTCAAGGCGCGCACCTACAAGGAAGGCGAGGTCCTGGTGATCCGCAATGAAGGCCCCGCCGGCGGCCCCGGCATGCGCGAGATGCTGGCGACGACCGCCGCCCTGTCGGGGCAGGGCATGGGCAAGAAAGTGGCCCTCATCACCGACGGCCGCTTCTCGGGCGCGACCCGCGGCTTCTGCGTGGGGCACGTCGGGCCGGAGGCCGCCCACGGTGGCCCGATCGCCCTGCTGGAGGATGGCGACATGATCACGATCAACGCCCTGACGGGAGAGCTGTCCGCAGACATCTCCGACGAGGAGATGGACGCCCGCCGCGCCGCATGGTCAGGCCCGAAGGAGACGGTCTATGCGTCCGGCGCACTGTGGAAATACGCGCAGCTTGTCGGCGGTGCGCGCAAGGGAGCGGTGACGCACCCCGGAGCCAAGCACGAAAAGCATATCTACATGGATCTGTGAGGATCGTGCGAGCGCGCCTGCCTGCGGCACTGGGTCTGATCGCGGCACTGGCGGCGTGCGAGCCGGTTTCCCTCACTGCGCCGGGTACGCCTTCGGTGCGTCTGGTTGGCAACGTCCTCGTCGGCGGTCCCAAGGGATACTGCGTCGATCCGGTGGTGACACGGCCGCGGCAGGGCTTTGCCCTGCTGGCCGCCTGTGCCGCGATGACCGCCGACGAGACGGACACCTATCCCGATGACATTGCCTTGATCACCGTGACCGTGGGCGACGTGGACAGCGCCGTCGTCGCGGGGCAGGAAGAGGACTTCAAGACATTCCTCGAAACGCCGCAAGGCGCGGCGCTGCTGTCGGCCTCTGCCATCGGTGGGCCGGTCGCGGTGCGGCGGACGCAGACGGACACGAACGCCGTCGCGGTCTATACAGAGGATGTCGGCCCGCCGGGGGTGGAGGGCACGCAGACGCAGGCCTGGCGGCTGTTCACGGACATGCGGGGCCGCCTCGTCACGATCTCCGTCCGGGGGCTGTCGGAGGATCCGCTGTCGCAGTCCGCGTCACGCGGGCTTTTGATGCAGATGCTGGCAATCCTGCGGCAGGCCAACGGCAACGCCGCCGGCTGACAGGCGGCGGGTATTTTCTTTGCCTTTGCAATTTGCCAGACAGGCTGCTGACGACGAACGGAATGGGACCGGCCGGGATGGGACGCAAGACCGAGGGTGTGATGAACGCGCTGCTGCACGCCCGCGTCCTGCGGCGCTGGACCCGTGCCGCGCGCAAGGCAGGCGCCGCGGAATTGCAGGTGCTGCGGGTGCAGCGCCAGCAGGCGCGTGAACTGTCCGCCCGGCTAAACGAACTGATCTACCTTGCGGACGGGCGGCTGGCGATGCCGCGCATCGGATCGAAGGCCTTCGCCCGGCCTGCCGGGACACTGTGGTCCTGGCGCCCGCAGCTGTGGCGCGGCCCGCTGCCGCAGAAAGGCATGACCGCCGTCGCCGCCAGAACGACCCTCGGCGACGAGGTGACGCTGTTCCACGATTGCAAGGTCAGCGAACTGACCCTGCGCCAGTTGCGCAACACGCGCGAAGAGGATCTGGCCCCCTTCGGCCTGCGACTCGACGTCTTCCGCTTCGACGGATCGTTCCTTTCACTGGCCCTCGACATGCCGCCAGAGGCGGTAGAGGGCATGACCCGCCGCCAGATCCTGCGTGTCTCTGCCGTGCTGGAGATCGAGAAGCCGTTGGAGATCTTCGCGCGGCTGAATATCAACCACGGCCCGAATACAGAGCAGATGGTGCAGGAATTGCCCCGCAACCGGGGCGAGGCCATCGTGGAATTCGACCTCGCCTATTGCGACCTGAACGAGAAGCGGATCGAGAAGGCCTGGCTCGACCTGATCTTCGAGGGGCCGGAGATGAACCAGATTACCCTGCGCGACGTCACGGTCTGCCGTTACCCGCGCGCCGAGCTGTAAAAGGGGACGCGATGTCCGACCTGAAACTGACCAAGACGCGGATGATCGCCGGGATATGGCATGGTATCCTGACCGGCGTCACGGGCGACACGCCCCCGGCCCTGACCCTGTCCCACAAGGCAGAGGTGCTGCCGACCGGTCCCACCGTGCTGCCGCGTGACGACGACCGGTGGTCGGTCGAGGTTGCGGTGCCGATGGACCGTCTGGCCGACGGCGTGCAGACCTTCGTCATCGCCGAGGCCGCGACCGGAGCGATCCTCGCCAGCTTCGCCTTCCTTGCCGGCGAGGGTCTGGCCGAAGACATCCGCGCAGAGGTTGATCTGCTGCGCGACGAACTCGACATGCTCAAGCGCGCGTTCCGTCGCCACTGCGTGGAGACGATGGAGGACGAGTGACGCCGCGTCGGTGATGACGCTGGCCCGCCGCCGGGGCATCCTGCCGCGCAGGAGGGCCACGCCATGACCGATTATCCGCACCTGCTCGCGCCGCTCGACCTCGGTTTCACCACGCTGAAGAACCGCGTGCTGATGGGGTCGATGCACACCGGGCTGGAGGAGACCCGCGACTGGAACCGCGTCGCCGAGTTCTACGCCACCCGCGCACGCGGCGGGGTCGGCCTGATGGTGACGGGGGGCATGGCGCCGAACGCCGAAGGCGGCGTATTTCCGGGGGCGGCGGGGCTTTTCACGGATCAGGACATCGCCAATCACCGAATCGTGACCGACCGCGTGCATGATTCAGGCGGCAAGATCGCCATGCAGATCCTGCACGCCGGCCGTTATGCCTATTCGCCCAAATGCGTCGCACCCTCTGCCATCAAGTCCCCGATCTCGCCTTTCCCCCCTCTGGAACTGGACCCGTCGGGGATCGAAAAGCAGATCAGCGACATCGTCACCGCCGCCGTCCGCGCCCGCGCGGCGGGCTACGACGGGGTCGAGATCATGGGGTCGGAAGGCTATTTCCTGAACCAGTTCCTCGTGACCCACACCAACAGGCGCACCGACGGTTGGGGCGGCAGCTACGAGAACCGCATGCGCCTGCCGGTCGAGGTCGTGCGCCGCGCCCGCGCCGCCGTCGGCACGGATTTCATCATCATCTACCGGCTGTCGATGATCGACCTGGTCCCCGACGGCTCCACCTTTGACGAAGTGGTGCTCCTTGCAAAAGCAATCGAGTCCGCAGGCGCTACGATCCTGAATACCGGCATCGGTTGGCACGAGGCGCGGATCCCGACCATCGCCACCTCCGTCCCCCGGGCGGCCTTTGCCTGGGTCACGCAAAAACTGATGGGGCAGGTGGGCATACCGATCATCACCTCCAACCGCATCAACACGCCCCAGGTCGCAGAGGAGGTGCTGGCGCAAGGCTGCGCCGACATGGTCAGCATGGCGCGCCCCTTCCTTGCCGATCCCGATTTCGTGGCCAAGGCCGCGCGGGGACGGGCGGACACCATCGCCCCCTGCATCGCCTGCAATCAGGCCTGCCTCGATCACACCTTCGGTGGCAAATTGTCGTCCTGCCTGGTCAATCCCCGCGCCTGTCACGAAACGGTGCTGACCCTGCCGCCCGTCGCCGTGGCACGGACCGTCGCCGTGGTCGGCGCGGGGCCTGCCGGGCTGGCCACTGCACTGGCTGCCGCCCGGCGGGGCGACCACGTCACGCTGTTCGACGCTGCCGACGATATCGGTGGACAGCTGAACATGGCGCGACAGGTTCCGGGCAAGGAGGAGTTCCACGGCCTCGTCGAGTGGTATCGCACCAGCGTTGCGGAGGCGGGCATCACGTTGCGGCTGAACACTGTGGCGACCGTATCCGACCTGACCGGCTTCGATCACGTCGTCATCGCGACCGGCGTGCGCCCCCGCGACCCCATGATCCCCGGGCAAGACGGGCCGAACGTGGTCAGCTACATCGACGTGCTGCGTGGCAAGGTGCCGGTGGGCGACCGCGTCGCGATCATCGGGGCCGGTGGCATCGGGTTCGACGTGGCCGAATACCTTGTCACGACGGACAGCCCGACAGTCGACCTGCCGGCCTGGATGACCGAATGGGGCGTGACGGACCCGGCCGCGCGGCGCGGCGGTCTCGATCCCGCCGGGCCGCGCCCCGCCGCCCCCGCGCGACAGGTCACCCTGTTGCAGCGCAAGGCATCGAAACCGGGCAAGGGGCTTGGCAAGACGACCGGCTGGATCCACCGCGCGGCCCTGCAGATGAAGTCCGTGCAAATGATCGCCGGTGTCACCTACGAGCGGATCGACGACGCAGGGCTGCACATCTCCTTCGGGCCCGAGCGGGAGCGACCGACCCTCATTCCCGCCGACACCATCGTCCTCTGCGCCGGGCAGGAGCCGGAGCGGACGCTCCTCGATGCGCTGACGGCGGCGGGAATCGCGGCGCATGTCATCGGCGGCGCGGACGTCGCGGCAGAACTCGATGCCAAACGCGCCATCGACCAGGGAACCAGGCTGGCAGCCGCGCTTTGAACGGATGACCGGCGATCCTGCCAACCCCTTGACTGCACGGTGATTTGGCCGCTGGAAACAGCACCGCCGACCGGGGTCGGTCGTTTCGCAAACCGGACCATTCGCGCCAAAACCGCGGTATTGTCAGGCCCCTGTCCCAATCCTGCCCTGATTGGCTGTCACCACCGCCGCAACAGTTATCAGTGCGTTAGGACAGTGGCATGGATCGCCTTACGGAAATGGAAGCCTTTGCCACGGTGGTGGATCAGGGCGGGTTTACCGATGCCGCCCGCAAGATGGGAATCTCGAAATCCGCCGTTTCCAAGCATGTGTCATCGCTCGAGGCGCGTCTGGGCGCACGCCTGCTGAACCGCACCACCCGCCGCGTCTCGCCGACCGAGATCGGGCTGGCCTATTACGACCGCGCGCGCCGCGTGCTGAACGACGCGGGCGAGGCGGATGCGCTGGTGACATCGATGCAATCCGCGCCCTCGGGCCTGCTGCGCATTTCCGTCGCGACCGACTTCGGAGTGAACCACCTGTCGCCGGTGCTGGGGGATTTCCTGTCCGAATTCCCCGATATCACCGTCAACATGGTGCTGAACAACCGCTACGTGGAACTGATCTCCGAAGGCTTCGACATGGCCGTCCGGATCGGAGAGCTGGAGGACAGCACCCTGCGCGCCCGTAAGCTGACCGACACCACACGTCGGATGATCGCGTCACCCGGCTACTTCGCGAAACATGGTCGGCCCGAGAAGATCGACGACCTGAACGACCACAAGCTGCTGCATTATTCCAATGCCGCCAATTCCGCCGTGTGGAAGCTG
This sequence comes from Loktanella atrilutea, assembly GCF_900128995.1. Classification (GTDB taxonomy): domain Bacteria; phylum Pseudomonadota; class Alphaproteobacteria; order Rhodobacterales; family Rhodobacteraceae; genus Loktanella; species Loktanella atrilutea. The sequence continues at coordinate 39,848 of NZ_FQUE01000001.1, forward strand.
ACTGCCCCTTCGGGCGAAAAGCGTCAGGTCCGCACCGCGGGCTGGCTGACGGTGAACGACGGCCAGTCGCTGCTGAATGCCTGCATCGGCGGACTCGGCATCGCCTATCTGCCCAGCTTTCTTTACGGTGAGGCCATGTCGAAGGGTCTGGTCGAGGAGGCGATCCCCGACCTGCCTGCCGACACGCAGGGCATCTATGCGGTGTATCCGCCGGGCCGGTTCACCCAGCCCAAGGTGCGTGCCTTCATCGACTTCCTTGTCCACGCGTTTGCGGAAAAAGGCCCCGACGCCTGGTAGGCCCGACGGACCTGCCCGACGTCGCTCCTTCTTCTCGTCCCAAATACCTCGGGGGGCCGGGGGGCTGGCCGCCCGGCGGATCGACGGGCCCCAGGCCCGGCGATACCCGACGACCACGCGGCTTTACTCGATCGGGCCGGTCACGACCGCCTCGACCCGCCGGTTGGCCGCGCGCCCGTCCTCATTCAGATTGCTCGCGACGGGCGCCAAGTAGCCCATCCCCGCCGCCGTCAACCGCCTGCGATCGACGCCGTGCTTTGTCACAAGCCTGTCGATCACCGCCGCCGCCCGCCGGCGAGAGATCGCGATGTTGCCCTCCAGTCCGCCCTGGCTGTCCGTGTGGCCGACGATGCTGACCTGCACGACGGGATTGGCCGCCATGTAGTCCGCCAGATGCTGCAGAACCGGCATTTCGTCTTCACCCAAGGTCACGTCGCCGGTCTGGAAGGTGACGCCGTCCAGCACCACATGACCGGCGCCGTCCAGCGCCTGCGCCAGATCGCCGGCAGCCACGGGGCCGCGCGCGCGCGCGGGCGGATCGTCGGCGGCGGTCAGCGCGGGGACCGATGGCGCGTCGGCGGGGACAACGCGGATGATCTGTACGAAGCCCGCCTGCGGCGTGCGGCTGACCAGCAGGCTGACCGCCCGTGTGCCGGCGCCGGACCCGCGTGTCGCGGACAGGAACCGGAAATCCGACAGGTCGATCTGCAGCGTGGGCGGGGGCACGACCTTCGTGCCGAAGCGGAAATCGAAACCGCCGCAATCCTGGGTGTCGCATTCGAAGATGATCTCATACCCCGCCTGCCGCAGCTGATCGCGCAGGGGACGCAGCAGTTGCAGGCTGGCAAGGTCGGTGGCCGCCACGCGCCAGACCTGCGTGGTCATCGCGCCTTCGACCCGTGTGGCGGGGATCGCGCCGTCGGACCAGGGCCCCGTCGGCAGGTCGTAGCTGTCCAGCGGCACGCTGACGTCGCTGTCCAGCGTCGCATTGCCGGGCAGGGTCAGCACCTGTGCCGCCAGCGCGCCGGGCCAGACCAACCACAGGGCCAGCCCTCGGATCATCGCGCCTGGGCGTGATATTCAGGATTGGGGCGCATGTCGGTGGCAGAGGCGACGCGATTCGTCATGTTGAAGAAGGCAGCGACGCCGGCGATGTCCCAGATGTCGCGGTCGGTAAACCCCGCGTCCCGCAGCGCTTGCCGGTCGGCCTCCACGATCCGGGCACTGTCCATCGTCAATTTTTCGGCAAAGGAGAGCATCGCGGTCTGGCGGGCGTCCAGATCGGCGGCGCGCCAGTTCATCGCCATCATCTCTCCCAGCGCCGGATCGCCCGACAGCTGCCGCACGGCGGCGCCGTGGGCGGTCAGGCAGTAGAAGCACTTGTTGATCGACGAGACGACGACGGCGATCATCTCGCGCTCCAGCTTGCTCAGGCCCGAATCCGCCAGCATCAGGTCGTTGTAGAGGCCGGTAAAGGCGTCGAGCTTGGCGATGTCGAAGGCATAGGCACGCAGCACGTTGGGCACCATCCCCAGCTTGTCCTGACAGACGTCGAAATACTTCTGCGTCGCGGGCGGCAGGGGATCGACCTGCGGCAGGTCGAGGGCGGTGGGCTGGTCGGTCATGGCCTGTTCCTTTGCAAGATGCGGTAGTGGTAGCGACCGACCTCGGTCAGGCCGAGGTCGGCGTAGAGGGCATTGGCCCCGGCATTGGCTTCGGTCACCAGCAAGCTGAACGTCGTGGCACCCTGTCGCTGCGCCCAATGAGCCGCGGCGCGGGTCAGCCATCGTGCCAGCCCCTTGCGGCGGTGGTGCGTCGCGACCTCCAGCCCGTGCAGCATCGCCGTGCCGTCGTGGATCGCGACGAAAAGGGTGCCGGCGGGGCGGTCGTCGATCCGTCCGAACAGTGTGGTCTTTGGCCCCTGCACTCGGTCCATGATCGCAAGCCGCGCCGGACCGATGCCGCCCTCGGCCCAGATGTCGCGCTGGGCCGCCAGCGGCGGCCAGACGGTGAATGCGGTGACGGGGGGCAGCGGCGCGGTCGTCAGATGGGCGACCGGACAGGCCCTGATGATCGTCGGATCGCGCATGACGTAACCCGCATCGGCCAGCATCCGGTCCAGCGCGCCTTCTACGTCCCGGATCATGAAAAGCGGATCCTGCCCCAGATCGCGCATCGCTGCAGCGGCTTTGTCCGGATCATCTGGCGTAACAGCGGCGCGAGCCGTCGCGGCGCTGACGCGATTGCCGCCGCCGGCCCCGGTGCGGATCGTCCAGGGCCCCAGCGACTGGCAAGCGGCAGCGGGCCACGTGGCGTCGATCACGGCGGCCCAGTCGGTCATGCGGGAAACAGCGCCCGAAGCTGCGCCATCGCGTCCGAGACGCGGGCGGCCTCCATGCCGCGGATCACGATGTTGGTGCCGTAGATGCCGTCCTTCTGGAACGGGTAGGACCCGATACTCAGGTCCGGATGGTCCCGCGCAATGCGTGACAGGGGCTCCGCCACGTCGCCCTCGCCGCGCATGATGCTCCATGTCTCCGACAGCAGCGGCGCGCCATGGGCGAGCTTGCTGACGACCGAGGCGACCATCGCCTCGAAGACCGCGGGCACGCCGGCCATGACGTTGACGTTGCCAAGGGTAAAGCCCGGCGCCGTGCTGACCGGGTTGTCGATCAGCGCAGCCCCTTCGGGGATGCGGGCCATGCGCAGCCGCGCCTCGTTCAGGGTGGTGCCGCTGCGGTCGTAGTGGGCTTGCAGCAAAGCGCGGGCGTCGTCGCGCACGCCGACGCTGACGCCGAAGGCCGCGCCGATGGCGTCCGCGGTGATGTCGTCGTGGGTCGGCCCGATGCCGCCAGAGGTGAAGACATGATCGTAAGCCGCAGACAGCGCCTGCACCGCCGCCACGATTGCGGTCTGGTCGTCGCTGACGACACGCGCCTCTTTCAGGTCGATGCCCGCTGCGGTCAGCACCTTGGCAAGGTGGTTCATGTTGGAATCGCGGGTCCGTCCGGAAAGGATCTCGTCACCGATGACCAGCATCGCGGCGGTGGGGTTTGGCATTGGCTTCTCCTGTGCGTCGGGTCTTGGTATAGCCCGCCGCATGGACTTTGCCACGCCCCTGATCCCCGCCACGCTGATCCGCCGCTACAAGCGCTTTCTGGCAGACTGCAGGCTGGACGACGGGCCGGAGGTCACGGCCCATGTCGCCAATCCGGGTGCAATGACGGGCACGGCGATCCCCGGCGCCCGCATCTGGCTGGAGCCGAACGATAACCCGCGCACCAAGCTCGACTACGGCTGGCGGCTGGTGGAGGCAGGGGGCGATTTCGTCTGCGTGGATACGTCGCTTGCGAACCGCATCGTGGGCGAGGGGCTGCGGGCGGGTTCGGTGCCGGGGCTGGACCGCTATGACGTGATCCGGCCCGAGGTGAAGTATGCCGATGCGAGCCGGATCGACTTCTTGCTGACCGGCGGCGGTCCGGACCTCTATCTGGAGGTCAAGAGTGCCAACTTCTGCCGCGCCGCACCGCTGGTAGAGTTTCCAGACAGCAAGACCCTGCGCGGCGCCCGGCACATGGCCGATCTGGCGCGGATGGTGGCAGCGGGGCACCGGGCGATGGTCCTTTACCTCATCACCCGCACGGACTGCGCCGCCGTCGCTGTCGCCCGCGACATCGATCCGGCCTATGCCACGGCCTTCGACGCGGCGCGGGCGGCGGGGGTCGAGGTCATGGCGATGGACTGCGACATCACACCGGACCGGATCGCACTGGGACAGGTACGGGCCGTCGTGGATGCGGCGGCCCGGGGGGGTGGAATGACCGTGCAAAACGGCCTATGTCGGCGCAAAGGCAGCCAAGGACAGACGCGATGACCGACACGACCCATCTGACGAAAGACGGCATCCGGCTTTATGCGCCGGCGGATTTCGGCGGCATGAACCGCGCCGGACGGCTGGCGGCGACGATCCTCGACGACATCGCTGACCATGTCTTTCCGGGGCAGACCACTGCACAGCTGGACCAGCTGATCACCGACTGGGTGACGGCGGCGGGGGCGACCTCTGCCACCATCGGCTACCGCGGGTATCAGCACGCCAGCTGCATTTCCGTCAACCACGTCGTCTGCCACGGCATCCCCGGCGCGCCGGTGCCCAAGGGCAAGGACGAGACGGTGTCGAAGAACCTTGAAAAGCGCCGCGACAACGACGTGCTGAAGGACGGCGACATCCTGAACATCGACGTCACCGTGATCGTGGATGGCTGGTACGGCGACAGCAGCCGCATGTACGTGGCCGGCACCGCCAGCCCCAAGGCGCAGCGCCTGATAGAAGTCACGCATGACGCGCTGATGGTGGGGATCGAGGCGGCACGGCCCGGCAACACCTTCGGTGACATCGGTCACGCGATCCAGACCTACGCCGAGGCGCAGCGCATGTCCGTGGTGCGCGACTTCTGCGGGCACGGGCTGGGCCGCGTTTTTCACGCGCCGCCCAACGTGCTGCACTACGGCCGCGCCGGGTCCGGCGCCGTGCTGGAGGAAGGCATGTTCTTCACCATCGAGCCGATGATCAACCTCGGGCGACCAGAGACCAAGACATTGGCCGACGACTGGACCGCCGTGACGCAGGACCGGTCGCTTTCGGCGCAGTTCGAACATTCCATCGGCATCACCGCGCAGGGCTGCGAGGTCTTCACGACCTCGCCCGCCGGGCGATTCTACCCGACGCAGGCCGTGTGAGCGCGCCGAAACGGCTGATCCCGGTCCTGTCGGCGGCGAATTTCGTCATCGGGATGGGGGCTTTCGTGCTGATCGGGATGCTGACCCCGGTGGGGCAGGATCTGGGTCTGACGCCCGGTCGTACCGGCTGGCTGATGACGACCTATGCGCTGGCCTATGCCGTGCTGTCCCCCTTGCTGGTGTCGGTGACGGGGGCGATCGGGCGCAGGCGGGTGCTGGCCTATGCGTTGACCGGATTCGCGGTGGCGAACCTGCTGTCGGCGCTGGCCCCGAACGAATTGACCCTGCATCTGACCCGCATCCTCGCCGCCGCTGGCGCCGGCATGCTGACGCCGGTCAGCGCATCGGTCGCCGCCGGGCTGTCCGCACCGGAACGGCGGGGCAAGGCGCTGGCGGCCGTCGTCTTCGGCCTGACCCTGGCGCAGGTATTGGGCGTGCCTGCGGGCAGCTTCATCGCCTATACCTTCGGCTGGCGCGCAGCCTTCGTCGTGGTGGCGCTGCTGGCGGTGCCGATCGTGCCGCTGATCTGGCGCATCGTGCCGGCGGGGCTGGCGTTCCAGACCGTGACCCTGCCGGAGCTTGGCCGGACGCTGCGGGATGGCCGCACCATGCTGGCCGTCGCCTTCACGGCGACCTTCCTTGCGGCGGCCTACGTCCTGTATACCTACCTTGCACCGCTGCTGGAGCAGACGATGGCTTACGGGCGCAACGGGATCACGGCGGTCCTGCTGGTCTTCGGTGCGGCCGCCGTGATCGGCAATCTGGCCGGCGGAGCGGTCGCCGACCGCATCGGGCCGTTCCGGACGCTGCTCGGACTGGCGGTGGGCCAGATGCTGGTGCTGCCGCTGTTTTCCCTCATGCCGCTGCCGGGGCCGCTGCTGTTCGCGCTGATCGCGGTCTGGTCGCTTCTGATCTGGTCGATGATGGCGGGGCAGCAGATGCGGATCATCGGCCTGCGTCCCGGGGCGGCCCCCATCGTTCTGGCGCTGAACGCCGCCGCGATCTACATCGGTGCCGCGGTCGGCTCTGCCATCGGTAGCGCCATCATCGCCACCTTTGATCTGCGCGCGCTGGGCCTTGGCGGTGCGGCAGCTGCCCTGATCGCCACGGCGCACATCCTCTGGTCCGAACGCCTGAACCGGACGGCCGCCTTCGACGCGCGCTAAACCCGGAAGGCCGCCGCGATCTGGGACATGGCGGTGACGGGAGTTGCCGCGAAGCCAGCCGCGCGGGCTGGACCGCCCTCGGCCACATAGGCAAAGCAGTTGCAGCCTGCCGCCGCAGCCGCGTGCCAGCCGGCCGGCATGTCGTCGATCATCCACGTGGTGTCCGGCCCGGCCCCCGCCACCTGCATCGCGTGGCGCAGCATGGCGGGATCGGGCTTTGGTGCGTGGTCGTAGGCGGAATAGATGCGCCCGGCGAACCTGTTCCAAAGGCCGGAGGCGGCCAGCGAAATCTCCATCTTCTGCAATGGCCCGTTCGAGGCGATGGCCATCGGCACGCCCGCGTCCTCCAGCGCGTCGATAAGATCGAGCACGCCTGGCATGACATTCACACCGGCGCGCAAGGCGGCGTAGACCTCGGCATAGGCATTCTCCAGCCAGTCGGGCGGCAGGCGCGCGCCGCGCGCGGCAGCACCTTCACCTACGGCCTTCAGCGTACCGCCGGCAAAGAGCGTGTGGATCTCGTGCGGGGCGATGGTCAGCCCGTGGCGCGTGAGGTTTTCTGCGATCACCCGGTCGGTGGTGGGTTCGGTATCTACCAGCACGCCGTCACAGTCGAAGATTACCAGTCCGGGTGTCATGTCGCCTCCATCAGCGTGATCCATGTGTCGCCGTAGCGGCGGGCGTCCAGCGCCTTGAAGCCTTGCAGCGCGATCTGGGCTGCGCGTTCTTCCCAGACGATGACCGTGCCGGGTGCGATCCAGCCCCTGTGCCGGGCGACGCGCAGTGCCAGAAGACCAAGGTTCCGACCATAGGGCGGGTCGAGGAACACCAAGCCGCACGGCTGACCGTCCGGCAGGTCATCGGCGCGGCAACGCAGGAGGGTGCAATCGGCGGTACGCCGAAGCTTTGCGATGTTTCCGGCGATCAGGCCCTGCGCCACCTTGCCGTCATCGACGAAGGTCACGTGGGCCGCGCCGCGCGACAGCGCCTCCAGCCCCAGCGCGCCGGTGCCGGCGAACAGGTCCAGCACCCGCACGCCCCGAATGGGATCGCCAAAGCGGCCGCCCTGCAGCACGTTGAACAGGCTTTCGCGCACGCGGTCCGTGGTGGGGCGCAGATGCGCGGCCGTGTCGCCGTCGCCGACCGGCACCAGTTGCGTGCCGCGATGGGTGCCCGCGATGATCCTCACGCGCGCAGCAGCGCCTTCATGTCCGTGGCGGGGTCGGTGACGGTGGCGGGGGCGGGGCTGATGCCCGCCTCGATCAGGCGCTTGCCGACCATGTAGTTGCGCACGTCCGACATGGCGTCGATGGCGATCAGGGTGTCGCCGCGGTAATACCAGTGCGACTGCGCACCGCCCTCGCCACGTTTGACATGGACAGACGTGTAACCGGTGTTCAGCCCCGCGATCTGCAGCTTGACGTCGTACTGGTCTGACCAGAACCACGGGGTTGGCGTATAGGTCACGTCGTGGCCCATCAGGTTCTGGGCCACGATCTCTGCCTGATCGATGGCATTGCCGACGCTTTCGATCCGCACGCGGCCGTTCCGCCACGGGGTCGAGGCGCAGTCCCCCGCCGCCCAGATGTGCGGATCGGAGGTGCGGCCATGGGCATCGCAGGCGATGCCGTTGTCGAGTGTCAGCCTGGCGCCGCCCGCCAGCGCCGTATCCGGCGCAATCCCGACGCCGACGATGGCAAAGTCAATGTCCAGTGCCGTTCCGTCCGACAGAACGGCGCCCGTGACCACGTCGTCGCCGGTCAGCCGCACCAGACCCGTGCTCTCGCGGATGTCGACGCCGTGGCCACGGTGAAGATCCCGGAAGTAGGCGGATGTCTCGGGTGCGGCGACCCGCTGCAGGATACGCTCGGACGCTTCGACCAAAGTGACCTGCAAACCGCGGCTGGCGGCAACGGCCGCCGCCTCCAGCCCGATGTAGCCGCCGCCGACGATCAGGCAGCGCGCGCCTTGCGCAAAGGCGGGGGCCATCGCATCGGCATCGGCCAGATCGCGGACGGCAAAGACATTCTTCAGGCTGCCGCCGATCGCGGCAGGCAGGGTGCGCGGCCATGCGCCGGTGGTCAGCACCAGATCGTCGTAGCCCAGCACGTCGCCGTGCGACAGCGTGACCCGCCGTGTGGCGGCGTCGACGCCGACAGCCCGACAGCCCAGCCGCAGCTCGACACCATGCTCCGCGTACCATCCCTCCGGTTTGAAGAACAGGCGCGCGCGGTCCATCGTGCCCAGCAGATAGGCCTTCGACAGGGGCGGGCGCTGGTAGGGCGCATGGGGTTCGGCGCAGATCAGGGTGATGCCGTCGGTCATACCGCCAGCCACCAGCTTGGCGATCAGCGCCGCCGCGGCCTGTCCTCCGCCGATCACAACGATCCTGCCCACGATGTCACGCCCTTGCTCTGGTTCTATTCCCGCGCACCCTATATGTTTTGCGGTGACAAGAGCAATCAAAGGACGATCAGCATGACCATCACCACGGGCGACACCCTGCCGGACGCATCGGTCCTGACCATGGGTGCGGACGGGCCACAGACCGTGTCCATCGGCGACAGGTTGAAAGGCCGCACCGTCGTGATCTTCGGCCTGCCGGGCGCCTACACAGGCACCTGCACAACGGCGCATGTGCCAAGCTTCATCCGCAACATGGATGCGCTGAAGGCCAAGGGCGTGGACGAGGTTATCTGCGTTTCGGTCAACGACCCCTTCGTGATGAAGGCCTGGGGCGAGTCCACCGGCGCCATTGCCGCCGGCATCACCATGCTGGGCGATGCAGAGGCGTCCTTTACCAAGGCGATCGGCATGGAATTCTCTGCCCCGCCCGTGGGCTTCGTGAACCGGTCCAAGCGCTATGCCATGCTGGTCGAGGACGGCGTCGTGAAAATCCTGAACGAGGAACCGGGCGCGGGCCAGTGCGACATTTCGGGCGGCGAGAGCTTGCTGGACGCGATGGCCTGATACGGCTGGCGGGGGCTGGCCGGTCGGCAGCCCCCGCCTTTATCGGCGTCAGTCGTCGTCCTTGACGATGTGGACCGTGCGGTTGGGGAAGGGAATCTCGATCCCGGCCGCGTCCAACGCTTCCTTGATCTTGCGGGTCATGTCGGCCTGATATTGGAAATAATCGGTTCGCGCGCACCAGACGCGCACGAGGAAATCAACCGAGGAGGCGTTCAGGTTGTTCACCTGGATGAACGGCTCGGGGTCGGACAGGCTGCGGGGGTCGGCCATGATCGTGTCGATTATGGTCCGCTCCGCCTCGGCCAGATTGGCACCGTAGCCCACGCCGATGACCCATTCGGCCCGGCGCTGCGGATAGACCGAGTAATTGACGATCGTGTTCCCCCAGACTTCGGAGTTGGGGATGATGATCTGGAAATTGCCGACGCTGGCCAGTTCGATGAAGTTGAGGTTGATCGCCTTCACGGTTCCGGCGCGGTCGTTGATCTCGACGAAGTCACCCAGCTTGATCGGCCGGAAGAAGATGATCATCACCCCCGCCGCAACGTTCGACAGCGTGCCCTGAAGCGCCAGACCGATGGCCAGACCGGCGGCACCGATGACGGCCACGACGGAGGTCGTCTGCACGCCGAAGGTGTTCAGCACGAACAGGAAGGCAAAGCCGATGATGACGTAGCGGACGATGTTGCCCAGGAAGTTGAACAGCGTCTCGTCCAGATGACGGTTGCGGCGGCCGATGCTCTCGATGCGGCCCGACACCCAGCTGCCAATGATGAAGCCGACGATCAGGATGATGATCGCGGTCAGCACCGATCCGAAGGCCGAGACGAGGAATTCCACCGTCAGCACGTCCATGATCGACGTGCCGTTGATGATCGGGGTATTGAGAAGGTTCTGCATCAGTCCGCCGCGAGCTTGTCCATGATCTGCGCGAGTTTCGCGTCGAGGGCGGTCAGACCATCCACGTCGTGCGTGGTCAACGCCACTTCGACGGTCTTATAGACATTGGACCATTCGGGATGGTGGTTCAGCTTTTCGGCGTGGATAGCCGCCCGCGTCATCCAGCCGAAAGCCTGCACGAAATTCTTGAATTCAAACGTCTTGGTGATCGCGTCGCCGTCCTCGGACAGGGTCCAGCCCGCGTCCTGCAGTGGCTTGATCTCGTCTTGCGTCAGTTTGTCGGTCATTGCTGTTCCTCTCTGTGATCGCGCTTGAAGGGTCCGTAGGCGGTCAGCACCTCGATTTCCTCGTCGACGGCGCGGGTTTCGGCCACGAGGTAGCGGGCGATGGCGTCACGAAACGACGCATCCCTGATCCAGTGCAGGGAATGGGTCGCCACGGGTAGGTAGCCGCGCGCCAGCTTGTGTTCACCCTGCGCGCCAGCTTCGACCCGCATCATGTTGTTACGGATGGCAAAATCGATGGCTTGATAATAGCACAGCTCGAAGTGCAGGGATGGGTGGTATTCCGTGCTGCCCCAGTAACGGCCATAAAGCGTATCGCGTCCGATGAAGTTCAGCGCCCCCGCCACGGGCCGGTCGCCATCCATCGCCAGGACCAGCAGCATGTCGTCGCGCAAGGTTTGCTGCGCCCGGTTGAAGAAGTCCCGCGTCAGATAGGGGGTGCCCCACTTGCGGTTGCCGGTGTCCTGATAGAAGCGCCAGAAGGCGTCCCAGTGGTGCGGCTGTATCGCATCGCCGGTCAGGGCAACGATTGTGCCACCGAAGCCCTGCGCCTCGGCCCGTTCGCGACGAATGTTCTTGCGCTTGCGACTGGACAGATCGGCGAGGAATGCGTCGAAGTCGGCGTAGCCCCGGTTTTCCCAGTGGAACTGCTGGCCCACGCGCGGCATCAACCCCATCTCGGCACCCGCAAGCGCCTCGGCTTCGGTGCAGAAAGTGATATGCAGGGACGACAGCTCGTTGTCCGACGCGATCTGCACGGCGCCCTGCACCAAAGCGGCCATACCCATCGCCTCGTACCCCGGCCGGGTCAGGAAGCGGCGCCCCGTCGCGGGGGTGAAGGGCACGGCGATCTGCAGCTTGGGGTAATAGTCGCCGCCCGCGTTTTCGTAGGCCTGCGCCCAATTGAAATCGAAGATATACTCGCCCTGGCTGTGGCCCTTGGCGTACAGCGGCGCACAGGCGATGACCTGACCGTCGGCCCGTGCCACGAGGTAGCGAGGCTGCCAGCCGGACCGGCCGCCGACCGATCGCGAGTCCTCTAGTGCCTTGAGGAAGCGGTAGGTGGTGAAGGGGTCCTCTGGGCGTCCGTCGCCGGGGCAGGCGCAGGCGTCCCAATCTTTCGGTGCAATGTCATCCAGCGACACATGCGCCGTCAGTTCTATGGTGGGGGTGTTCATGGGGCCTAACGTGGTCGCGATGCCCGCGGCGTCAAGCGGCATATCCCTCGAACGTGATGTTGTCGGCGTATTGCCGGGCGGCCTGCGCCTCGTCCTTCGACCTGATCGTCCAGCACAGGACCGCTGCCCCGTGCTGCTGGTTCAGTTCCGCCACGCGGGGATGATCCAGCTCTGCGTGGTGGTGGCTGATGAAGCTTGCGCCGACATGGCCATAGTCGGGAATCTCGCGCAGGCGTTCCAGCGTCGGCTGCGGGATCGCGGGCCAGTCCTGCGGGGTGAAGGACCCTGTGGTCAGGCCGCGCGGCACGTCCGGCAGCAGGCGCGCCATTTCCGCCACCGCGTGGGGGTTGAATGACATCACCGCGACGGGTCCCTTGTAGGGCTCCAGCACCGCGGCGACTGCCTTGCCAAGGGGGCCGATGTCGGGCCCGAGCGCGCCGTCCTGATCCTTGATCTCGATCAGCAGCGGCACGCGGCCGGCGACCAGCTTCAGCACATCCGCCAGCGTGGGGATCGTCGTGCTGTCGCCCATCAGCGGGATCTGCGCCAGCTGCGCCGAGGACCTTTGCATCACAGGGCCCTGTTCGATCGTCAGGCGTCGCAGGTCGTAATCGTGAAAGACCATGGGCACGCCATCGCTGGACAGCTGCAGGTCGATCTCGATCCCGTAGCCATGCTCGATGGCCGACTTGATCGACGTGATGCTGTTCTCGACGCGACCATGCGCCCTGTCGTGATAGGCGCGGTGCGCGATCGGGCGGGTGACGAAGGATTTGGGAAGCATCATGCGATCTCGAACACGGCTTCGATCTCGACCATCACGCCCATCGGCAGGCTGGCGACGCCGACGGCGGAGCGGGCGTGGCGTCCCTTGTCGCCAAGAGCGGCCACGAGGAAATCCGACGCGCCGTTGATGACCTTGGGCTGGTCCGTGAAATCACCGGTGCTGTTGACCATGCCGACCAGTTTCACGACGCGGACCAGACGGTCGAGGTCGCCATCGCAGGCCTTCTTCAGCTGCGCCAGCAGGCTGATCGCGCAGGCTTTGGCCGCGGCGGCCCCGGTTTCGACATCGACGCCGTCGCCCAGCTTGCCTGTCATCAACCCGTCTGGCCCCTGGCTGATCTGGCCCGAGACCCAGACCTGATTGCCCGTCCGGACGAAGGGGACGTAGTTCGCCGCAGGCGCAGGGGCGTCCGGCAGGGTAATGCCCATGTCCGTCAGGGTCGTCTCGATCGTGCTCATGCTGGCCTCCGTTGCGATATCGCGGCCACCCTATGCCGGGGCGGATGGCGCGTCCATCTAGCTTTCGCGGAAGGCCTTTGCGAAGTAGTCGGCGACGGGTTTGAGGAAGTAGTCCATGGGGGTGCGGTCGGCGGTGCGGACGTAGGCCTCGACCGGCATGCCGGGGATCAGGGTCATGCCGTCGGGGAGCTTGTCGATCTCGCCCTCGTCCATGCGGACCTCTGCCCGGTAGAAGGACAGCCCGTTCTGTTCGTTGCGGAAGGCGTCGGCGCTGACCTGTGTCACGTGGCCCGACAGTTCCGGCGTACGGCGCTGGTCGAAGGCCGAGAGGCGCAGGATCACGTCCTGACCCGTGTGGATCTGGTCGATGTCCGTCACCTGCACCTGTGTCGCGATCACCAGTGGCCGGTCCTGCGGCACCAGATACATCAGCGGATCGGCCGGCCGGATCACCGAGCGGGGGGCATAGACCGAAAGGTCGTAGACCACGCCTGAGACCGGCGCGCGGATGTCCAGCCGGTCGAGCTGCTGGCGCAGGGTGCGGCGGCGCTCGGTCAGCTCCAGCTCGTTGTACTGCAGGTCGCGCAGGCGGGTGATCGCCTCTTCGCGCCGGGTGCTGGTCAGGCCGAGGATCTGGATCTCGATCTCCGTACGCCGCTCTGCGGCCTGGGCGGCCTGTGCCGTCAGTTCGCCCACCCGGCCGCGCATGTTCGACGCCTCGCGCTTCAGCGCCAGCACCCGGCTGGCCTGGGCGAGGCCGCGGTCCAGCAGGCTTTGCTGGTCGGCCAGTTCCTCGTCGATCAGGGCGGTCTGTTCGGTCAGTGCCGTCTGCTGGGCCGTAATGCCTTCGATCTGACTGCCGATCTGCATTTCCTGCTGGTTCAGCTGGTTGGTCGCCTGCAGCAGGCTGTCGAGCCGCGCCTCGAACAGGCGCTGCTGGCCGGCCATCAGGTCACCGGCCTCGTCCTCGCCCTCCAGCAGCAGCGGATCGAAGGTGATCTTGTCCAGACCGTCGCGTTCCGCTTCGAGTCGGGCGCGGCGGGCAAGGATCTCGTAAAGCTGGCCCTCGACCACGGCCAATTCGCTGGCGAGGTTGGAGGAATCGAGCCGGATCAGCAGGTCGCCCGCTTCCACGGTCTCGCCCTCGTCGACGACGATCTCCTCCACCACCCCGCCGTCGGGGTGCTGGATCACCTGACGGTTGCGGTCGACCTCGATCTGGCCATGGGTGATGACGGCGCCGGTCAGGTTGGCGAAGACCGCCCAGGTGCCGAAGCCGCCGACCAGCAGGGCCACGGCGAGGGTGCCGATCAGCAGCGGCTTTGCCGCCGACCAGCGGCTGGGGACATGGGGCGCGATCATTGCACGCCCGCCAGTTGTGTGGGGGCGTTCGACAGCGTCTGCGCGTTGCTCAGGACCTTCCGCATCACCTCGTCCTTGGGGCCGAAGGCGCGCAGGGCGCCGCCCTCGATCACCAGCAGCAGGTCGCATTCCTGGATGGCGGCGGGGCGGTGCGCCATGATGAACACCGCCTTGCCTTCGGACTTGGCGACCCGGATCGCGTTGTTCAGCGCCATCGACCCGTCGTTGTCGAGGTTGCTGTTGGGCTCGTCCAGCACCAGCACCACCGGGTCGCCGTACATCGCCCGCGCCAGGCCTACCCGCTGGATCTGGCCGCCCGACAGCCGGCCGCCGTTGGCGGTGACACGGGTGTCGTAGCCGTCGGGCAGGCGCAGGATCATGTCGTGGGCGGCCGCCTTCTGCGCCGCGCGCACCACGGCGTCGTCGTCGGGGGTCATCGACATCCGGGCGATGTTCTCCTTGATCGTGCCATCGAAGAGCTGCACCCGCTGCGGCAGATAGCCGATATGCTTGCCCAGCGTGTCGGCGTCGTACTGGTCCAGCGCCGCACCATCGAGGCGGATCTTGCCGCCCGCGGGGCGCCAGACGCCGGTGAGGGCGCGCGCCAGCGTCGACTTGCCGGCGCCGGATGTGCCGATCACACCCACCGCCTGACCCGGCTTCACGTCGAAGCTGATCAGGCGCAGGCTGGCCTGCTGCTCGCCCGGCGGGACGACGGTGACGCTCTCGGCGCTCAGGATCGCGCGGGGGGCGGGCAGGGCGGTGCGGGCCTCCTCCTCGGGGACGGATCCCAGCAGAAGCGACAGACGGGCCCAGCCTTCGCGGCCCTTCTGGAACACCGCCCACTGGCCCACGATCATCTCGATCGGCGCCAGGGCGCGGCCCATCAGGATCGACCCCGCGATCATCGCACCCGCCGTCATTTCGCCCTGCAGCACCAGCAGCGCGCCGAGGCCCAGCATCGCCGACTGCAGGAACAGGCGAAAGGTGCGGGTCATCGCGGTGAAGGTGCCGGCGGAATCCGCCGCACCGATGCTGGCGTCGAGCGAGGCGCCGCGGGCGATCTGCCAGCGGTCGAAGGCCGCGCCCCGCATGCCGAGGGCATGGACCATCTCGCTCTCGCCGCGGATCTGCGCGCCGAGCGCCTCCGACTGGAAGGAGGCGGCATTGGCGGCCTCCAGCGGTTTCTTGGTGGTCATCTGGTTGGCAAGGGCGACGACGATCAACACCGCCCCGCCGGCCAGCGCCAGCAGGCCGAGGTCCATGTGAAAGACGAAGATCCCCGCAAAGAACAGCGGGATGAAGGGCACGTCGAAGACCGCCATCAGCGCGGGAGAGGTGATCAGCCGCTGCACTGCCTCGAGGTCGCGCAGGCCGGTCCGCGCCTCCTGCGGGACGCGGTTCAGGGTCTGGGCCATCAGGCTGGCGGCAAAGACGCGCCGGTCGAGCCGCGCCTGGAAGCGCGCCCCCAGCCGCCCCATGACCCGGCCCCGCACGAAATCGAGGATACCCATCATCCCGTAGAGGAAAGCCACCAGCACGCTGAGCGCGATCAGCGTCTCGAGGCTGCGCGACCCCAGCACCCGGTCGTAGACGTTCAGCATGTAGAGCGGCCCGGTCAGCATCAGGAGGTTCACGAAGAAGCTGAACACCGCGACCGCCCAATAGAGCAGCCGCCCCTCGCGCCGCACCGCCGCAAGTTCGGCGGCGCCGCGCCGGTATGCCTGATCGCTTCTGATCATCGCGTCTTCCCCTTTGCGGGTCCGATCGACCCGCACCCTTCGATGCCTTCCCGCGAGGCGGAACGGCGGCCCATGTATACCGAAGCCGCGGGCCGCGGCGAGAGCGTGTCCCAGACAAGACCGTTTTACGGCAGATGTGTTACGAAATGCGGAGTCCGGATGCCGTGACAGGGCCACAATCGGCCTGTAGTGTCTTTCGGACGCGAACGACAGGGACCCGACCCGGCATGAGACAAGACCTGCGCATTACCCTTGCCCTGATCGGCATGACCTCGCCCGCCTTCGGCGATCCCTATGACGGAACCTATCGGCAGGCGGCAAATTCCGAATGTGCGCTCGTGGGGATCGACGGGGGGTCGGTCAGGATCGCCGACGGTATCTTCTACGGCGTCGAGGTCAGTTGCCGGATGACCAACCCGGTCAATGTCCTCGACATGGATGCGCTGCTTTATACGATGCAGTGCAGCGGCGAGGATCAGGAGTTCAGCGAGCGGGCGATGCTGATGAACAAGGCGCAGGGCGACGGCATCATCATGGTCTGGGACGGCTATGCCTTCGTCTATGATCGCTGTCCGGAGCCGGGCAAGGCAACCGTCCCCGGGCCGGTGGCCGACGCAGCGGCGCCGGACGACGGGGCGGGGGATGCGGTGCCCGGCATCGCAGACGTGGCGCCTGAGGTCACACCGGCGCCGGCCTCGGTGCCGACCGCGCCCGCCGCCGGTGACTGACTGCCGATCAGTTTCCCAGCCCGTTCAGGATGTTGTTCAGCACGTCGAGGATCTGACCGTCCGCCTCGATCCCGCTGTCGGCCAGCATGCCACCGCGGCTGCTGGGGCCGGGCAGGTCCATCGGCAGGGGCTTCGGCACCTCGCCCGCCACCACGCGGGACATCGTGGCCTGCCAGATCTCTGCCGGCAAGCCGCCGCCGGTGACGCCGGTCATCGGACTGTTGTCGTCGTAGCCCATCCAGACACCCACGACGTAATCGGCGTTGAACCCGATGAACCACGCGTCGCGCGAAGAGTTCGTCGTGCCTGACTTGCCGGCCAGTTCCCAACCCTTGATTTGCGCCCGGGTGCCGGTGCCGCGGGCGACGACCTGGCTCATCATATAGGTCAGTTCACGCGCGGCCTTCTGCTGGATCACGCGCTCTTGCATGCCTGTGCCCATGTTATCCATCAGGGGCGATTCGTCGCCCTTCAGCCGCAGGTCGATCAGGCCGTAGGGTTCGACGGCGGACCCGCCGTTCAGGATGCCGGCGTAGGCGCCCGTCATCTCGATCAGGGTGCTTTCCGACACGCCCAGTGCCAGCGCCGGACCGGCGGCGAGGTCGCTTGCGATGCCAAACTTCTGCGCCACGGTGCGGACCAGTTCGCGACCCACTTCCTCTGACAGAACGATGGCGGGAATGTTGCGCGATTCGTAGAGCGCTTGCGTCAGGGTGATCGGGCCTTTGAATCGGTGGTCGTAATTGTCGGGCCGCCAAGGGCCGGATCCGGGGACGTTGATGGTCAGCGGCTGATCGTCGATGATGTCGTTCGGGCTGAACCCGAGGTCCAGCGCCGTGGCGTAGATGAAGGGCTTGAAGGCCGAGCCGGGCTGCCGTTTGGCCTGCGTCGCACGGTTGAACGCGCCGGAGGCACGCACGTCGCGCCCGCCGACCATGGCGCGCACGGCGCCGTCGGCGCTCATCACGATGATCGCGGCCTGCGCCTTGGACGAGGGTTTCAGCTTGGCATCGAAGATCGACAGCAGCGCAGATTCCGTCGCGGTCTGGATCCGCTGGTCAAGGGTGGTGCGGATCACCACATCCTCTGTCGTGTCCTGGGTGAAGAAGTCGGGACCCTGTTCCATGACCCAGTCGGCGAAGTAGCCGCCCGCCCGCGCCTGCGCGGCCTCGCTCAGCTGTGCGGGATGGGTGCGGGCATCCTCGGCCTGCTGGGGCGTGAGGTAACCCTGTTCCTCCATCAGACCGATCACGACGTTGGCGCGCGCCACGGCGCGATCCATGCTCGACGTCGGTGCGTAGCTGGAGGGCGCCTTCAGCAGACCGGCCAGCATCGCGGCCTCTGCCGGATCGACGTCGGCGGCGGACTTGCCGAAATAACGCTGGGCGGCGGCCTCGAATCCACGGCTGCCGGCGCCGAGGTAGGCCCGGTTGAGATAGACCGTCAGGATCTGGTCCTTGGTATAGGCGACCTCCATCCCCATCGAGAAGATGGCTTCCTTGATCTTGCGCCAAAGCGTCGTACGGCGGCAGTCATCCTCGTAGGCCCGCTCTGTCTTCCACGTTTCGGCGTCGTAGGGCACGCCGAGGCAGAGCAGCTTGGCCGTCTGCTGAGTGATCGTGGACCCGCCGTTGCCGGACAGGGGGCCACGCCCTTCGCTGAGGTTGATCTTGACCGCGCTGGCCACGCCGCGCGGGCTGATGCCGAAATGGCTGTAGAAGCGCTTGTCTTCTGTCGCGACGACCGCATCGTGCAGGTATTGCGACACCTCCTCCGAGGTGACCATGCCGCCGAACTGGTCGCCGCGCCAGGCGAAGACGTCGCCATTGCGGTCCAGCAGCGTCACCGACCCGCGGGTGCGACCGTCGACCAGTTGTGCGATGGGGGGCATCTGCGACGCGAAATACAAGACGCCGACTGCGATCAGCACGGCGACTGCGAGTGCCAGTTTCCACGTCAGCCGCAGGATCAGTCCCAACGTCCAGGTGAACGGCAGCAGCAGCCAGCCAACAAGCCCGCGACGGCGGGCCGTGCGCTTGCGCGGCTGTCGCTTGCGTTTGGTCGGCTTGGGCTGTTCCGGGGTCGCGCCATAGCGGCGGTCCGCCACCAGTGGTTTGCCTGTCTTGCTGTTCTTCGCCATGCGCTGCCCGGTCCGTCGTTCTTGTGTTTTGGTGATCATAGACAACGGACGCCCGCTTGTCCCGCGATCATGACCCGCCGGCATCCGGTTTTTCGTGATGTCCAATATTTAATCACGCCACGGCTTTTGTGCAAAAATTGTGCAACTTCCCCGGATTCACGGGGGCAGTGCCGGACGGCTTTTCTTGTGTCGCGGCGACGCAGCCGCCCTGTTGTCAGCCATGCGCAGCGTGGACGCCCACATAGGGGGCGCCGGAAACAGGGGAAACAGACGTGAAACTGATCATTGCAACGATCAAGCCGTTCAAGCTGGAGGAGGTCCGCGAGGCGCTGACCACCATCGGCGTGCGCGGCATGATGGTGTCCGAAATCAAGGGGTTCGGATCCCAGTCGGGCCATACGGAAATCTACCGCGGAGCGGAATACGCAGTGAACTTCGTGCCCAAGGTCAAGCTGGAGATCGTGGTGCCCGACACCATGGCCGAGCAGGTGGTCAGCACCATCGCCGCCACCGCGAAGACCGACAAGATCGGCGACGGCAAGATCTTCACCCTCGACGTCGAGGGCGCGCTGCGCGTCCGCACCGGCGAACTCAACGACGACGCGCTGTAAGGCCAGATTCATGAAAGGGACATTTCATCCGATGACTATCTCACCTCAAAAAGCGTTGCTGGTCGGGGTCGCAGTCGCGTTGCTGCCCGCGGTTGCCTTCGCGCAGGACACGGCCACCGCAGAGGCGGCGACGGACGCGGTCGAGGCGGCGGCGCCGACCTTCGATCAGATCGGCCCTTATATCATGACCACGCTGCTGTTCCTCGTGGGCGGCTTCCTCGTCATGTGGATGGCGGCGGGCTTCGCGATGCTCGAAGCCGGGCTCGTGCGGTCCAAGAACGTCACCACGCAGTTGACCAAGAACGTGGCGCTTTTCGGCATCGCGGGCATCATGTACTGGCTGATCGGCTACGGCATCATGTATCCGGGCGATGACGGCTGGACGATACAGGGCTACCTCGGCAACCTCTTCGCGCCGGCGACGCTTGAACCGGTCGGCCTGTCGGCGGCGGATGCCGCACTCGACTATGCCTCTACCGCGTCGGACTTCTTCTTCCAGCTCATGTTCTGCGCCACGACCGCGTCCATCGTCTCGGGCACTTTGGCCGAACGCATCAAGCTGTGGCCCTTCCTTATCTTCACCGTTGTCCTGACCGGCATCCTCTACCCAATCGAGGCATCGTGGCAGTGGGGCGGCGGCTGGCTGTCCGAGGCGGGCTTCTACGACTTCGCAGGCTCGACGCTGGTGCATGCCGCAGGTGGTTTCGCGGCGCTCGCCGGTGCGCTGGTGCTGGGACCGCGGATCGGCCGCTTCAAGGACGGTCGCGTGTTTCCGATGCCGGGCAGCAACCTCGCGCTGGCGACGCTGGGCACGTTCATCCTGTGGCTGGGCTGGTTCGGCTTCAACGGTGGCAGCCAGCTGGCCGCGGGCACCGTGGGCGACATCACCGACGTCGGCCGCATCTTCGCCAACACCAACATGGCAGCCTCTGCCGGGGCGGTGGCCGCGATGATCCTGACGCAGCTGATGTATGGCAAGGTCGACCTGACGATGCTGCTGAACGGCGCGCTGGCGGGCCTCGTGTCCATCACCGCCGGTCCGCTTGATCCCTCGCTCTTCGGCGCGCTGCTGATCGGCGCAATCGGCGGCATCATCGCCGTGCTGGTCGTGCCGATGCTGGACAAGCTGAAGATCGACGATGTCGTCGGCGCCATCCCGGTCCACCTCGTCGCCGGGTTCTGGGGCACCATGGTCGTGCCGTTCAACTCTCCCGACACCTCCTTCGTGACGCAGTTCATCGGCTTCGCCGCCATCGGCATCTTCATGTTCGTCGTGTCGCTGGTGGTCTGGCTGATCCTGAAGGCGGTCACGGGTATCCGCGTCAGCGAAGAGGCCGAGATCAACGGGCTGGACGTGTCGGAAATGGGCATGGAGGCCTATCCCGAATTCGCAAAGGGCTGACCCTTCCTTCGTCCCCTTGCGAGACCGGCCCGGGCAGTCATGCCCGGGCCGTTTTGTTTTGCGGGCCCATTCGCAGTCCGCGCAAATATTGATCGATTCGTCTAATTTTTGGGCGTCACGGCGTCGTTCTGCTGCAGGAACGGGCATAGGTGGGTGCGAATCCCTTGTTCTGCCGCGTTTCTGGCCCGCTTCTGTCCGGCAGAACCATGGGACGAAGGGAGTCTGTCATGAAGCTGATTATCGCCGTGATCAAACCGTTCAAGCTCGACGAGGTGCGCGAGGCACTGACGTCCGTCGGCGTCCGCGGGATGATGGTGTCCGAGATCAAGGGCTTCGGCGCCCAGTCCGGCCATACGGAAGTCTACCGGGGGGCCGAATACGTCGTGAATTTCGTCCCCAAGCTGAGGCTGGAGATCGTCGTGCCGGACGATCTGGCCGAACAGGTCGTGGCGACGATCGCCCGGACCGCCAAGACCGACAAGATCGGCGACGGCAAGATTTTCACCCTCGACGTTGAGGGCGCGCTGCGCGTCCGCACCGGCGAGACGAACGACGACGCGCTCTGAACCGCGCATAGGGGAAAAACCGAATGAAACTGAAGACACTCCTTACCGCCTGCGCCATGGCCCTGCTGCCGACGCTGGCGCTGGCGCAGGACGCGGCGGCCGAGACGATGGACAAGGGCGACGTCGCCTGGATGATGACCGCGACAGTGCTGGTCCTGTTCATGATCGTGCCGGGTCTTGCGCTGTTCTATGGCGGCCTCGTGCGGTCCAAGAACATGCTGTCCGTGCTGATGCAGTGCACGCTGATCACCGCCATGGTCATGGTGATCTGGGTCGTCTATGGCTACTCCTTCGCCTTTGGCGGCGGCACCGGCGCCTTCTGGGGCGGCATGGGCAAGCTGTTCCTGGCGGGTGTCACCCCCGACAGCATGGCGGCCACCTTCACCGACGGCGTGGTCATCCCCGAATACCTGTTCATTGCCTTCCAGATGACCTTTGCCGCGATCACCCCCGCGCTGATCGTCGGCGCTTTTGCCGAGCGGATCAAGTTCAGTGCCCTGCTGCTGTTCGTCCTCTTCTGGGTCACGCTGGTCTATTTCCCGATCGCTCACATGGTCTGGGACGCCAACGGCCTGATCTTCCAGATGGGCGCGATCGACTTTGCCGGCGGCACGGTGGTCCACATCAACGCGGGCATCGCGGCACTGTGCGGGTCGATCCTGATCGGCAAGCGCGTGGGCCTCGGCCGCGACAACATGGCGCCGCATTCGATGACGCTCACGATGGTGGGTGCGGCGATGCTCTGGGTCGGCTGGTTCGGCTTCAACGCGGGCTCCAACCTCGAGGCGAACGGCGGTGCCACGCTGGCGATGATCAACACCTTCACCGCCACGGCGGGCGCGATCCTCGCCTGGTGCGCGATCGAGGGGATGACCCGTGGCAAGGCCTCCATGCTGGGTGCCGCGTCGGGCATGGTCGCGGGCCTCGTCGCCGTGACGCCGGCCTGCGGCACCATCGGCCCGGTGGGCGCGATCGTGCTGGGTGCCATCGCCTCGGCCTGCTGCTACTTCTTCGTGGCAGTGGTCAAGAACAAGGCCGGCTACGACGACAGCCTCGACGTCTTCGGCGTGCACGGCATCGGCGGCATCATCGGCGCCATCGGCACCGGCATCTTCACTGCGCCGGGCCTGGGTGGCACGGGCGGCGAGGATTATTCGCTGACCGGCCAGACCTTCATCCAGATCGAGGCGGTCGTCATCACCATCGTCTGGTGCGGCATCGCCTCCCTCATCCTCTACAAGCTGGTCGACCTGATCGTCGGCCTGCGGGTGACGGAAGAGGAAGAGCGGATCGGTCTCGACCTGTCCTCCCACGGCGAGACGGCCTACCACAGCTGATCGCCGGTCACAGGTCAACGGCGCGGGCGGTGCACCACTGGTGCATCGCCCGTTCCCGTTCTAGGCTGCCGCAAACGACCTTGGAGACGATGATGATCCAGACCCCGTACCTTTTGTTTCTGGGCGATGCGCCCGATATGCTGGCCTGTAAGGTGGCCATCGGCATCCGCGACTGGCGTCCCCGCCATGCGGTGGGCCAGATGCGCTTGCCAGAGTGTCGTGCCGACCTTGGCCTGACTGAAATGACGCTGGAAGAGGGGCTGGCCGCGGGTGCCCGGACACTGGTGATCGGCGTGGCGAACCGCGGCGGGCTGATCTCTCCCGCGTGGAAGGAACAGCTGCTGAAGGCGCTGGAGGCGGGTTACGACCTTGCGTCCGGCCTGCACAACCTGCTGCGGGACGAGCCCGAACTGGCGGATGCGGCGGCCCGACATGGCCGCACCCTGCACGACGTGCGGGTGCCGTCGGTGAAGTATCCCATCGCCAGCGGCATCCCCCGCAGCGGCAAGCGGGTGCTGACGGTGGGCACCGATTGTTCCGTCGGCAAGATGTATACCGCGCTGGCGATGGATACCGAGATGAAGGCGCGCGGGTTGAAGTCGAGCTTTCGCGCCACGGGTCAGACCGGCATCCTGATCACCGGCGAGGGCGTGCCGCTGGACGCAGTGGTGGCCGACTTCATGGCCGGTGCGGTCGAATGGCTGACGCCCGACAACGACGCCGACCACTGGGACCACATCGAGGGGCAGGGCAGCCTGTTCCACGTCAGCTACTCCGGCGTGACGATGGCGCTGGTGCATGGCGGGCAGCCGGATGCGCTGATCCTCGCGCACGAGCCGACCCGGACCCATATGCGCGGCCTGCCGGACTACGCCCTGCCGACGCTGGAGGCGCTGCGAGACACCGCCCTGCCGCTCGCCCGCGTCGCCAATCCCGACTGCCGGGTCGTCGGCGTTTCGGTGAACACGCAGCACCTCGCGGAGGATGCCTTCGAGGCCTATCTGGCCGAGGTCGAGGACCGCATGGGCCTGCCGACCGTCGATCCCTACCGCCAGGGGGCGGGGCGTCTGGTGGATGCGCTGGTGGCGCATTGATACGGTTTTGCACGCAAAACCGTGCCTCCGGCGGGAGTATTTGGAAAAAAGCGAGGACTGGCGATGCGCATTGATGTGACCCGGGACGTGTTCCGGCTGGCGCAGGTGTTCACCATCTCGCGCGGGTCGCGGACGGAAGCCAAGGTGCTTACCGTGACGGTGACCCAGGATGGCGTGACCGGGCGTGGCGAATGTGTGCCCTATGCGCGGTATGACGAGACGCTGGACAGCGTCGCGGCGCAGGTTACCGGCCTGCCCGGAGAAATGATGCGCGACGCGCTGCAAGGTCTGCTGCCCGCCGGAGCGGCGCGCAATGCGGTGGATTGCGCGCTGTGGGATCTGGCGGCGAAGCGGGCGGGGCGGCGGGTCTGGGATCTGCTGGACCTGCCCGCGCCACAGCCGCAGATCACCGCCTATACCCTGTCGCTCGACACGCCCGAGGTGATGGAGCGCCAAGCTGCAAAGAACGCGGGTCGTCCGCTGTTGAAGATCAAGCTCGGCACGCCGGACGACATGGCGCGGCTGGAGGCGGTGCGGCGCGGCGCGCCGGAGGCCGCGATCATCGTGGATGCCAACGAGGGCTGGACGGCGGAGGTCTATGCCGACCTAGCGCCCCACCTGATCCGGCTGGGGGTGAAGATGGTCGAACAGCCCCTGCCTGCGGGGGCCGACGACATGCTGGCCGAGATCGCGCGGCCCCTGCCGGTCTGCGCCGACGAATCCTGCCACGACCGGGCATCGCTGCCGGGCTTGCACGGCAAGTACGACATGGTGAACATCAAGCTGGACAAGACCGGCGGATTGACCGAGGCGCTGGCCCTGAAGACGCAGGCGCAGGCAGAGGGATATGGCATCATGGTCGGCTGCATGGTGGGATCGTCGCTCGCCATGGCGCCGGCGACCCTGCTGGCGCAGGGTGTGGCCTTTACCGATCTTGACGGGCCGCTGCTTCTGGCGGAAGACCGTGATCAGCCTTTGCATTATGACACCGCTGGCGTGCATCCGCCCAGCGCCGCACTCTGGGGATAAGACCATGCGCACCGTTTATCTGAATGGCGAGTATATGCCGGAGGACGAGGCCAAGGTCTCTGTCTTCGATCGCGGGTTCCTGATGGCGGACGGCGTCTACGAGGTGACCTCGGTGCTGGACGGCAAGCTGATCGATTTCGACGGCCACGCGGTGCGGCTGCAGCGCAGCCTCGACGAGCTCGAGATGCGGCACCCGTCCAGCAAGGAGGACCTGCTGGAGGTTCACCGCGAACTGGTGCGGCTGAACGAGATCACCGACGGGATGATTTATCTGCAGATCACCCGCGGCAATCCGGGCGATCGCGATTTCGCCTATCCGCCGCAGGACACGGCGCCGACTGTCGTGCTGTTCACGCAAGCCAAGCCCGGCATGGCAGATAGCCCGCTGACGAAGACAGGGATGAAGGTGATTTCGATCCCCGACCAGCGCTGGGGGCGGCGCGACATCAAGACGGTGCAACTGCTGTATCCGTCGATGGGCAAGATGATGGCCAAGGCGGCGGGTGCCGATGATGCCTGGATGGTTGAGGACGACCACATCACCGAGGGCACCTCGAACAATGCCTATATCGTCAAGGGCAACACCATCGTCACCCGGCAGCTGGGCCACGACATCCTGCACGGCATCACCCGCGCCGCCGTCCTGCGCTTTGCCCGCGAGGCGCAGATGAGCGTCGAGGAGCGACCCTTTACCGTGGCCGAGGCGCAGGCGGCGGACGAAGCCTTCATCACCTCGGCCAGCATGTTCGTGATGCCGGTGGTCGAAATGGACGGCGCGGCCATCGGCAGCGGTGCGCCCGGCCCGGTGGCCGCCCGCCTGCGCGAGATCTATCTGGACGAGAGCCGCAAGACCGCGATCTGAGGCGCGGGGGAACGATCCCGGACGGACCTAGTCCTTGAGCGGGTCGTGCCCCCAGTTCATCAGGCTGTAGCGCCAGTCGGAGTGCTTTACGTCGTCGTCGGGGCCGCCCTGCGCCAGATGCCGCTTGATGTAGCCCGTGACCTTGGCCATGTGATCCCACTGACCGTCGGTCAGATCGTCCTTCTTCGTGCGCTTGATCTCGACGATGCGGCGACCCGACTTGTGGCCGGTGCTCTCGCCGCTGTCGCTGTCGCCGACGGATTTGCTCTCGTCGGTCTCAAGCCAGTCGTCCAGTTCCTCGGGCGCCATGTTGACGAGGTCGCCCCACTCTTCCCAAATATCGTCGTGTGATTTCGATGACATCGCGTCCTCCTGATCGGTGTCGGAGCTAAGGCGCACCGCCGCCGGTTTGTTCCCCGGCCGCCGACGTCAGGCCGTAGGGGGCCGCGATCCGCCAGACGTGGCCGGGGACCATGTTCTTCATCTTCGCCGGTTCCTCGCGTCGCAGGTGCAGGATCGTCTCGGCGGCCTTCATCTCGACCCGTGCCCGCGCGAATTCGAGGCCCTTGGGCCCCAGCTTCGGCATCAGCCAGCCCATGATGGGTCGCAGCCACCCCGGCATGCGCCGCAGCGGCAGGCCACCGGCGGCACGTGCCGTATTGGCGATGAAACCCTTGACGGGGCCCGCCCGCTTGCCCTTCGACCCCGGCGCCTCCAGCACCACCGCATTGCCGAGGGACGTCAGCATCTCGGCCCCGCGGGCGTTGCGCACGATCAGCCACTGGTCGCCCTCTCCGGCCATGTAGCCCACAGTGATGTCCGCCAGACGGTTGGTGTAGTCGACGCAGGTCCGGCAGGTCAGCGGAAAAAAATCTCCCGGCAGGTCCGACAGCGGCAGCTGCAGGAAGGGGATCAGACGCCGCGTGCCGTCCGCAAAGCGCAGTTCGACGTGATAGTCGGCGCGGAATTCCAGATAGGTGACCGTCTGGGGCCGGTCGGTCAGCCGGGCGAGAAAGCTGTGAAAGTTGGCGGTCGTCGTATTGTCGGAGCAGGGCGTGCCGATGACGTAAAGGCGGTCGAACCCCAATTCCGACTCCAGCGCGCGAAGGGCGTAGATCTGGCAGGGAATGCCGATCACCGCGATCCGCCGGTGCCCCGCCGCCCGCGCCGGTTCAAGCAGCGCCAGCAGCGGCGCATAGCCCATCCGCATGCCCCGTGCCTGCGCCATCTGCGCGGGCGAGGTCAGGATCGCCGGCCGCGGCGCCCAGCGGTCCTGCGCATCGGGCACCATCGCCAGCACCGCATCCACGACGCCCCGGCGCAGCAGGTCGGCTGCAAGGCCCGTCGTGATCCCTGTCCACTGGGCGCCATCGGCGGGCTGCGCCATCCGGGCACGGTACATTGCCTGATGCACGCCGAAGAAGCCCTCGTCGCCTGTCACCTGCGCCGCACGACCGTGGACCCGCACCTCGCTGCCCGGATAGTCCGGCCTGATGAACTGGCAGGCGCGTCCGCAGGCCGCCGGATCCGACATCCGGCTGACGCCGCAGTCGGTGCAGAGGCCCCGCGGCGCGGGATCGGCGAAGCGGGGCAGGGAGGGGGCATCTGTCATGCCGCCACCTTATCCGCCGCCGCCCCCCTGTCCAGTTCGGTTGACACCCTAGGGCACGGCGGCCCCCTTCTTCTCGTCGGAAATACCTCGGGGTCCGGGGCAGAGCCCCGGCGACCGCGCCACCCCTTGCACCCTCCGCATCCGCGTGCCACCACGTCGCAAGGGGAGCGTTTACAGATGACCAAAGGCCTGATCGTCCTTACACTTTCCTACGCACTGTCGCAATTCTATCGCGCCTTCCTGCCGGTGCTATCGCCGGTGCTGAAGGCCGACCTCAATGCCACGCCGGAGGATCTGGCCACCGCGTCCAGCGTCTGGTTCCTCGTGTTCGCCGCCATGCAGATCCCGGTGGGGGCCGCTCTCGACCGTGTCGGGCCTCGTTGGACTTCTGCCGTTCTCTTCGCCCTTGGCGGTGGCGGCGGCGCGCTGGTCTTCGCGCTGGCACAGTCGCCGGCGCAGATCATCTGGGCCATGGCGCTGCTGGGCGTCGGATGTTCGCCGGTGCTGATGGCCAGCTACTACATCTTCGCGCGCCAGTACCCGCCGGCAATCTTCGCCACATTGGCGACGGCGATGATCGGCCTTGGCAGCCTCGGCAACATTGCCGGCGCCTCGCCGCTGGCGTGGAGCGTCGCGGCCTTTGGCTGGCGGCCCAGCGTCATGGCGCTGGCCGCCCTGTCGCTGGCCGTGGCGCTGGCCATCGGGGTGCTGGTGCGTGATCCCGAACGGCTCGCCGTCACCACGCGCGGGTCCGTGCTGGACCTGCTGCGGATCCCGGCGCTCTGGCCGATCTTTGCGATGATGTTCGTGAACTACGCGCCCGCCGCCGGGGTGCGCGGTCTTTGGGCCGGGCCTTTCGCAGCAGAGATCTACGGCGCCGACACCCTGACCATCGGCCGCGTCACGCTGGTCATGGGGCTGGCGATGATCGTCGGGAATTTTGCCTACGGGCCGATGGACCGTCTGTTCGGCACACGCAAATGGGTGGTCGTGGCGGGCAACGCCGTGGCGCTTGGCGCCTTGGTGCTGCTGGCCCTGGCGCCGGAGGCGGGGCTGGTGCGCAGCACCGCGCTGCTGGCGGTGCTGGGTGCGGGGGCCGCGGCCTATGGCCTCATCATCGCCCATGCACGCGCGTTCTTTCCGCCGCACCTGACCGGGCGGGGGGTCACGTTGATGAACCTCTTCGGGGTGGGCGGAGTGGGCGTCATGCAATACGCCACCGGTCCGATCTACCGCGCCGGTGCCACGCCGTCGCAGGCCTTCACGCTGCTCTTTGCCGCCTTCGCCGCCTTGCTGGCCGCAGGGCTGCTGATCTATCTGCGCGCGCAGGACCGGACGGACTGACCCCTTTCCCTTTGACGGCCAAGGGCGTAAGACCCCCCGGTCTGAACAAGGAGCCTGACAGATGGGTTACAGAATCGTCGTCGTCGGCGCCACGGGCAACGTGGGCCACGAAATGCTGAACATCCTGGCGGAACGCGAGTTTCCCGTGGATGAGATTGCCGCACTCGCCAGCCGCAAGTCGCTGGGGACCGAAGTCAGCTTTGGCGACCGTACCCTGAAGACCACCGATCTGGACACCTTCGACTTCACCGGCTGGGACATGGCGCTGTTTGCCGTGGGATCCGAGGCGACCCAGAAATACGCGCCGAAGGCCGCCGCCGCCGGCTGCGTGGTGATCGACAACTCCTCGCTCTACCGATACGACGCCGACGTGCCGCTGATCGTGCCCGAGGTGAACCCCCAGGCCGTCCACGGCTATGCAAAGAAGAACATCATTGCAAACCCCAACTGCTCTACCGCGCAGATGGTGGTGGCGCTGAAGCCGCTCCACGACCGCGCCACGATCAAGCGCGTCGTCGTCTCGACCTACCAATCGGTGTCGGGCGCGGGCAAGGAAGGCATGGACGAGCTTTGGGACCAGACGAAATCCATCTACAACCCGACGGATTCCAAGCCGCCCACGAAGTTCACCAAGCAGATCGCTTTCAATGTGATCCCGCATATCGACGTGTTCCTCGACTCCGGTGAGACGAAGGAGGAATGGAAGATGGTCGCGGAGACCAAGAAGATCCTCGACCCCAAGGTCAAGGTCACGGCCACCTGCGTGCGGGTGCCGGTCTTCGTCGGCCATTCCGAGTCCATCAACATCGAGTTCGAGAACCCCCTCGACGCCGACGAGGCGCGCGACATCCTGCGCGAATCCCCAGGCATCATGGTGATCGACAAGCGCGAGGACGGCGGCTACGTAACCCCGATCGAATGTGTCGGCGACTACGCCACCTTCATCAGCCGCATCCGCGACGACAGCACGATCGAGAACGGCATCAACCTGTGGTGCGTGTCCGATAACCTGCGCAAGGGTGCGGCCCTGAACGCCGTGCAGATCGCCGAGCTGCTAGGCCGTGAGTGCTTGAAGAAGGGCTGACAAGCCATTGCAGTATTAGCGAAAAAGGCGGACCAATGGTCCGCCTTTTTTCTTTCGGGCGAGCGAGGCCAGTGAAAGCCGCGTCACCGATGCCGGACGTACGAGGCACGGAGGGCGGTTCGCCCCCGATCCATGGCGCATCGCCGCAGATAAATCCGCCGGATCGGCCGCAGGCGCTTGCAATGGGGGGCGGCATTGGCTGAAACTGGCGCCGATGGCCCTCGGGGTCTTCTACTTTTCTGGGAGGAATACCATGATCACTCTGAAAACAGCCCTACGGGGCTGCGTTGTCGCGTCCACGCTGATGGCCGCGCCGCTCGCCGCCAGCGCGCAGGACTTCATCAACGTGCTGACCGGCGGCACGTCTGGCGTCTATTATCCGCTGGGCGCGGGTCTCGCCAACATTTACGGCGAGAAGATCGAGGGCGTGCGCACGCAGGTGCAGTCCACCAAGGCCAGCGTGGAAAACCTGAACCTGCTGCAGGACGGCCGCGGAGAGCTGGGCTTTGCGCTGGGCGACTCAGTCGCCGCGGCCTGGGCCGGCGACGAGGAAGCGGGTTTTCCGCAGAAGCTCGACAAGCTGCGCGGCATCGCCGCGATCTATCCGAACTACATCCAGATCGTCGCCAGCGCCGACAGCGGCATCGCCGATTTCGCGGGCCTTGCCGGCAAGAGCCTGTCGGTCGGCGCACCGGCCTCCGGCACGGAACTGAACGCCCGCGCGATCTTTGGCGCGATGGACATGAGCTATGACGATCTGGGCAAGGTCGAATACCTGCCCTTCGCGGAATCCGTCGAGCTGATCAAGAACCGCCAGCTGGATGCCACGCTGCAGTCGGCGGGCCTTGGCGTCGCCTCGATCCGCGACCTTGCGTCGTCGCAGCCGATCACCGTCGTCGCGGTGCCGGAGACCGTCGCCGAAACCCTCGGCGCGCCCTACATCGCGGCCACGATCCCGGCCAACACCTACGATGGCCAGACCGAAGACGTGCCGACCGTCGCCGTGTCGAACTTCCTCGTCACCAGCGATGCGGTCAGCGACGAGATCGCCTACCAGATGACCAAGCAGCTGTTCGAGAACCTCGATACGCTGGTCGCCTCGCATCAGGCCGCCAGCCAGATCGACATCGCGAACGCGCTGGAAGGCATGCCGATCCCGCTGCACCCGGGCGCCGAGCGTTACTACCGCGAGCAGGGCATCATCAAGTAAGCACCCGACCCGTGGGAAAGGGGCGTGCCGTCACGGCGCGCCCCGTTGCCGTTTCTTCCCTTCATGAAAGCTGTGTCGATGTCCGATACCCTCACTCCACCGGAGCCGCAGGAGGGCCACGAGGTCGCCTTCGGTGATGACGCCATGGGGCGTTTCCTGTTCTGGATCGCCGTGGCCTTCTCGATCTTTCAGATCGTCACCGCGGCCCACATCGTCGACATGGCAAGCCAGATCACCCGGGCGGTGCATGTCGGTTTCCTGACACTTCTTGCGTTCCCGCTGGTCGCCTACGGGCGCAATCTGTCCGTTCCGTTCAAGACTCTCGCCTGGGCCTTCGCACTGGCCGGGGTCGGCGTGGCGCTTTACCAGTGGTGGGAATACCAGCCGCTCATCATGCGGGCGGGGCGGCCGCTGACGCAGGACATCGTCGTCGGTGTCGTGGCACTTGTGGTGGTCTTCGCCGCTGCCTGGACGATGATGGGCTTCGCGCTGCCGCTGATCGCGGGCATGTTCCTGGCCTACTGCCTGTTCGGGGAATACCTGCCATCGCCGCTGAACCACCGCGGCTACAGCTTCAGTCAGGTCATCGATCACATGGCCTTCGGGACCGAAGGCATTTACGGCATTCCCACATACGTCTCAAGCACTTACATCTTTCTCTTCATCCTGTTCGGTTCGTTCCTCGAACGGGCGGGGATGATCCGACTGTTCACCGATGTTGCCATGGGACTTTTCGGCCACCGGCAGGGTGGCGCGGCCAAGGTCGCCGTCGTCTCTTCCGGCCTGATGGGCACCATTTCCGGGTCCGGCGTGGCGAACGTCGTGACCACGGGGCAGTTCACCATCCCGCTGATGAAGAAGTTCGGCTACCGCGCCGCATTCGCGGGTGGCGTCGAATCCACTGCGTCGATGGGCGGGCAGATCATGCCGCCGGTGATGGGGGCCGTCGCCTTCATCATGGCCGAGACGCTGGACGTGCCTTACGTCGAGGTCGTGAAGGCTGCGCTGATCCCGGCGATCCTCTACTTCGCCTCCGCCTTTTGGATGGTGCATCTGGAGGCGGGGCGCTACGGGCTGCGCGGTCTGAACCGGGACGAACTGCCCTCCGCCCGCAAGGCGATCAGGGAAAACTGGATGCTGCTGGTGCCGTTGGGTGTGCTGGTCTACCTGCTGTTCGGCGGGTACACGCCGCTCTTTGCCGGTACCATCGGGCTGGGGCTGACGGTGTTGCTGATCCTTGGCGGATCGGCTGTGCTGAACCTGCCAGCGGGGGCGATGCGGGTAATCTTCTGGCTGTGCCTCGGCCTTGTCGCCGCGGGCTTCCTGCAGTTCGGCATCAACGTCCTGATCGCGGCGTTGGTGGCGCTGATCGTCTGGTGCGCCGCGACCCGCGGCGGGCGAGAGACGTTGCGGTTGTGCCGGGACTCGCTGGCCGAGGGCGCAAAGACGGCACTGCCCGTCGGTGTCGCCTGCGCGCTGGTCGGCATCATCATCGGGACCATGACCCTGACCGGGGCGGCCAATACCTTTGGCCAGTTCATCGTGGCCGTCGGGCAGAACAGCCTGCTTCTAAGCCTGATTTTGACGATGTTTACCTGCATCCTGCTGGGCATGGGGATCCCGACGATCCCGAACTACATCATCACCTCCTCCATCGCCGGGCCCGCGCTGCTGGCGCTGGGGGTGCCGCTGATCGTCAGCCACATGTTCGTCTTCTACTTCGGCATCCTTGCCGACCTGACGCCGCCCGTGGCGCTGGCCTGCTTCGCCGCGGCGCCCATCGCAAAGGAAAGCGGCCTGAAGATCAGCATCGAGGCGATCAAGGTGGCTGCCGCCGGCTTCGTCATTCCCTTCATGGCGGTCTACACCCCTGCGCTGATGCTGCAGGCGGGCGGACCGCTGGCGGATGAAATCGGCTACTGGCCCGCCGTTGCCTATATCGTCTTCAAAACCGTGCTGTGCATCGGCATGTGGGGGGCTGCAGTCATCGGCTGGCTGGGGCGCCCGCTGGGCTGGCCGCTGCGCATTCTGGCGGTCGTGGCGGCGGCCACGCTGATCGCGGCGTTGCCGCTGACGGACGAGATCGGGTTCGCGCTGGTCGCCGTCTTCGTCGGCGCGGTACTGCTCCAGCGTCGCCGGGCCTTGGCATGAGCGCCTGCCTGGCGGTCGGGGCAATGATGCTGCACCTGACCGCCGGCACCTTTACCCTGCACTGGACCCATTCCATCGAGCACATCGCATGGGAGGAGGACTGGACCGTGCTGCCTGACGGCCTGCGGCTTGACCGGTCGCGGATCAAGGGGTCTGGGGCGGGGATGGAGCCGGGGCCGGATGCCGTGTTGCAGGATGGCTGGTGGGTTTCGCCAAGTCACCTGACCGTGCCCCGCCTGACGCTCGCAGCCTCTGGCGCGACGGGTGCCGGGTGGACCCTGTGCGCGGACGGCCAATGCAGGGGGCTGGGGGACGCGGCGGGACCGCCGGTGACACTCGCGCCCTGCCAGACCTGAGGCCGGGCAGGGCAAGGCTTCAGCTGTCGGCCTTCGTCTTGCCGGCCCCGGTCAGCCGCGCGATCACGACGAAAAACAGCGGCACGAAAAGCACGCCGATGATCGTTGCGGTCAGGGTGCCGCCCAGCACGCCCGCGCCGATGGCGGTGCGTCCGCCGGACCCCGCGCCGGTCGACAGCGCCAGCGGCACGACGCCAAGCGAGAAGGCCATCGATGTCATGATGATCGGGCGGAAGCGCTGGCGCGCCGCCTTGACCGCCGCATCGAAGACTTTGGCGCCACTCTCCATCTGCTCTCGGGCGAATTCGACGATCAGGATCGCGTTCTTGCCGGTCAGGCCGATCACCGTCAGCAGGCCGACCTGAAAGAAGACGCCGTTCTCAAATCCGCCGATATAGGCGGCCAGCAGCGTGCCGAGCACGCCGATCGGCATGGCCAGCATGACGGCAAAGGGAATCGACCAGCTTTCGTAAAGGGCCGCGAGGGCAAGGAACACCGCCGCCAGCGACAGGGCATAGAGCAGCGGCGCCTGATTGCCACTTTGTTGTTCCTCTAGCGACAGGCCGGTCCAGGCTGCGCCAAAGCCGGGGGGCAACTGGCCGATCAGCCGCTCGACCTCTGCGATCGCTTCGCCGGTGCTGACCCCCGCGGCGGGAGAGCCTTGGATCTGCATGGCGGGGATACCGTTGTAGCGGTTTACGCCCTGTGGGCCAAACACCCAGTCCGCAGTCGAAAAGTTCGAGAAGGGCACAAGCCCGCCACTTTCGTTGCGCACCCGCCATTTGTCCAGATCCGACGGCGTGGCCCGCGAATCCGCCTCGCCCTGCACATAGACCCGCTTGATCCGGCCCCGGTCGATGAAGTCGTTGACATAGCGCCCGGCCCAGGCCGTCGTCAGCAGCGTGCCGACGTCCGTCGCGGACACCCCCATGGCGCCGGCCTTGCGCCAATCGATGTCGAGGTTGAACTGGGCCGCATCCTCCAGCCCGTTCGGGCGCGCGGAGGCGATCAGCGGGCTTTGCGCAGCAAGGCCGAGGAACTGGTTGCGTGCGGCCAGCAGCTCTTCGTGGGTCTGGCCGCCGCGGGCCTGCAGATACATGTCGAACCCCGACGCGTTGCCAAGCTCGATGACCGAGGGCGGCACGATGGGGAAGACCTGCGCGTCCTGTATCTGGCTGAGCGCGCCAAAGGCACGGCCGGCCAGCGCCTGCACGCTCTGGTTCGGGGCGGTCCGCTCTTCCCAGTCCTTCAGCCGGACGAAGGCCAGCGCCTGGTTCTGTCCCTGGCCGCCAAAGCTGAAGCCCACGACGCCGAAAGTAGATTCGACGATTTCGCTTTCCTGTTCGAGGAAGTAGTCCTCGACCTGTTCCAGCACGGCAAGCGTCCGCTCTGCCGTGGCGCCCGTGGGGGTCTGGATCAGGGTAAAGAGGATGCCCTGATCCTCTTCCGGCAGAAAGCCGCCCGGCGTGCGGAGGAAGAGGAATGCGGTTGCAGCGATGATTGCGATATAAAAGATGCCGACCCGAAACGGTCGCCGCACGATCCAGCCGATGCTTGACGCGTAGCCTGACAACAGGGCGCCGAAACCGGCGTTGAACCAGCCGAAGGGCCCGCGACGCTTGCCCTCTTTCTTGGGCTTCAGCATCGTGGCGCAGAGCGCCGGTGTCAGGGTCAGGGCCATGACGACCGACAGCACCATGGCGGACACGATGGTGATCGAGAACTGCTTGTAGATGACCCCGGTGGACCCGGGGAAGAAGGCCATCGGGATGAAGACCGCCGTCAGCACCACGGCGATGCCGATCAGCGCTCCGGTGATCTCGTCCATCGACCGGCGCGTCGCCTCCATCGGGCTGACGCCCTCCTGTTCCATGATGCGTTCGACGTTTTCCACGACCACGATGGCATCGTCGACCAGCAAGCCGATCGCCAGCACCATCGCCAGCATGGTCAACGAGTTGATCGAGAAGCCGAACGCCGCGAGGATGCCGAAGGTGCCCAGCAGCACTACGGGCACAACCAGCGTCGGGATGATCGTCGCGCGGAAGTTCTGCAGGAACAGCAGCATGACGAGGAAGACGAGCACGACGGCCTCGACCAGCGTCTTCACGACCTCCTCGATCGAGATCAGAACGAAGGGGGTGGTGTCGTAGGGAATGACGTAGGTCACGCCCTCCGGAAAGAAGGCAGCCAATTCCTCCAGCCGGGTCTTCACCGCGTCGGCGGCGTCGAGGGCATTGGCCCCCGGCGCCAGGGAGATCGCCATGCCGGTGGAGTTGGACCGGTTGTAGCGCGAGATGGTGGCATAGTTTTCGGCCCCGATCTCGACCCGGGCGACGTCGTCCAGCAGGACGAGGCCGCCGTCGGTTTCGGCCCGAATGACGATCTGCTCGAAATCCTCCGGCGTGCGGAGAAGAGACTGCGCGGTGATCGTCGCATTCAGTTGCTGGCCGTCGATGGCAGGGCGGCTGCCGAAGGCGCCGGCGGAAATCTGGGCGTTCTCCTCGGACACCGCGGCGACGATGTCCGAGGGCGTCAGGTTGAAGGCCGCGAGCTTGGCCGGGTCCAGCCAGATCCGCATGGCGTATTGGGCGCCGAAGACCTGCACCGATCCCACGCCGTCCACGCGGCTGATATCGTTGACGACGTTGGTCGCCAGATAGTCGGAAAGGTCGGTGGCGTTGTAGCTGCCGTCTTCTGAAATGAGGCCCACCACCATCAGGAACCCGGAGGAGGATTTCTGCACCGTGACGCCTTGCCGCTGCACGGCTTCGGGCAACAGCGCGGTGGCCTGCGACAGCTTGTTCTGGACCTGCACCTGCGCGATGTCCGGGTCGGTTCCCGTTTCGAACGTCAGGGTGATACTGGCCCCGCCGGAGGAGGTCGAGCTGGACGAGAAGTAGCGCAGCCCGTCAAGGCCGGTCATCTGCTGTTCGATGACCTGCGTGACGGTGTTGGCAACGGTGTCGGCGGATGCGCCGGGGTAGGCCGCGTTGATCGAGACCGAAGGCGAGGCGATCTGCGGATACTGCGAAATCGGAAGTTGCAGGATCGACAGGATGCCGAGGCTCGAGATGAACAGCGCTATGACCCATGCGAAGATCGGTCGGTCGATGAAGAAGCGGGCCATGAAATTACTTTCGAAACAGAAGCATCCGGACCGGCGGCGCCGGCAGCGGTCAGGGTGTGGCGCGCCGCCCGGGTCCGTGTCCCGACGGCGCGTTCGTATCAGTCGGCGGCAGGGGCCTCGCCCTCGGCCGCGGAAGCCTCGGCTTCGGTCGCCGGGGCTGCGCCCTCTGCCGCCGGAGCGGTGCCTTCGGCTGCGGCACCGCGTTCCTGCGGGGTGACGGTCGCGCCGGCAGCGGTCTTCTGCAGGCCGGCCACGATGACGCGGTCGCCGGCGGCCAGACCGTCGTCAACGATCCAGTCGGCGCCCTGATCGGTCACGATGTTGAGCGTTTTCGATGCCACCACGTTGTCGGGGCCGACGACCAGTACCGTCGCCGTGCCGCGCTGGTCACGGGTAACGGCCTCTTGCGGGACGACGAAGACGTCGTCGATGGTGCGCGTGGGTAGTTCGACCTGCACGTACATGCCCGGTAGCAACAGCTTGTCGGGGTTGGCGAACTGCATCCTCAGGACGACGACGCCGGTCTGTTCGTCGACGCTGGGTTCCGCCGCTTTCAGGCTGCCAGTCTGGTCGAAGGTGCTGCCGTCCGCCAATGTCAGCACGACAGTCGGATCGCGATAGTCCTCTTCCCGGCCGGCGGTGTTGCGCCGGAATTCAAGGAGGGCGGCGGCGGATTGGGTCACGTCGACATTCACCGGATCAATGTTGCGGATCACGGCAAGCGGATCGGCCTGACTGGCGGTGACCAGCGCGCCGGGGCTGGTCTGCGAAATGCCGATCTCGCCCGAAAGCCGGGCGCGGATCGTGGTGCGGTCACGCTCGATCTGGGCCGCGTCGCGCTGCGCCTGTGCCGCCTGCAGGTTGGCCTCTGCGCTGGCGCGGGCGGCGTCCGCATCGTCCTTGGTGGCGTCGCTGGCAACGTTGCGCGATGCCAGCTCGTCGACACGCGCCGC
Organism: Loktanella atrilutea; assembly: GCF_900128995.1. GTDB lineage: Bacteria > Pseudomonadota > Alphaproteobacteria > Rhodobacterales > Rhodobacteraceae > Loktanella > Loktanella atrilutea. The sequence goes on from NZ_FQUE01000001.1 coordinate 77,341, forward strand.
GGATTTCAGGGCGGCGTTCAGCTGCGCCTGCGCCTGTGCCACGGCCGCATCGGCCTGCGCCACGGCGGCATCATAGCTGGCCGGGTCAATCTGGAAGAGCGGGTCGCCCGCGGAAACGGGCGCACCTTCGGTGAAAAGTTCCTCTGTGATGATCCCGGCCACCTGCGGCCGCACCTCTGCCATGGCAGATGCGGCGACGCGGCCCGGCAAGGTCGTCGTTAGGGTGACGGATCGGGGCTGCAGGGTCACGACGGTCACGGCGGCAGGGGGGCGGTCGCCCTGACCCTGCTGCGCGGAAGCCGGCTGCGGAAGGCCCGTCAGCGCGGCCGCCACCAGGATCAGGAGGCTGCGGACAGGACGGTGTGGCATGAGATCTAACCTAACTCGATGGGGCGGCGGTTGACACAGGTTAAGTCAGCCGTCTGCGAAAGCAACAGAACAGGGCGCGCGAAACGTGCCGATTCCCGGCAACTCGCGACTCTCTGCCGTGAAAAGCGGCGCCGTGCCAGCGCGCTGGACGCACATGGCATGTGCATTCCTGTCCTGTCGCGCCGGTGCCGAGACCTGACAGGTCAAACAGCACGGGATGCGGCAGGGGGACGTCGGCGCGGGCTTTCCAATCGTCGCCTGTCGCGCGGTCAGCTCAACCGGCGCAGCAGGTCCAGGGACGGTTCGCCCGTCGCAGGCAGGCCGACGCTCTGCTGGTAGGCCGCAATCGCGGCGCGGGACTTGCCTCCCAGCACGCCGTCGGTGCCGCCGGTGTCGTAGCCGGCGGCGGTCAGGCGGATTTGCAACTGCTCTCGCTGGTCGGCCGTCATCCCGTAGCGGTCGGGGGGGAAGCCGCCGCGGATCGGACCGGCGCCGGCGATCCGGTCGGCCAGATGCCCGACGCCGATCGCGTAGCTGTCGGAATTGTTGTAGCGCTTGATCGCGCTGAAGTTCGGCCCGACGACGAAGACTGGTCCGCCCGGCTGCGGCTGGATGCGGCGCGTGCCGAAGGCAGCCCCGGGTGATCCGTCCTCGCCACCCCAGGCCTGACCCTTCTTCCAGCCCGAACGGGCAAGGTAGGACGCGGTGCTGGCCAGCGCGTCGGTCGGATCGTCGGACCAGATGTCGCGGCGGCCGTCGCCGGTGAAATCGACGGCATAGCCAAGGTAGGAGGTCGGGATGAACTGGGTATGACCCATCGCACCGGCCCAGCTGCCGGTCATGTTGTCGGGCGTCGTGTCGCCATTTTGGAGTATGCGCAGGGCCGCGACCAGCTGATCCTCGAAGAAGGCACCGCGCCGCCCTTCGTACCCGAGAGTCGACAGGGCCGAGACGACGGGCACGTTGCCCCGGCGCTCGCCGTACATGCTTTCCAGACCCCAGATGGCGGTGACGACGTTGGCTTCCACGCCATAGCCCGCTTCGATCTGGGCCAGCACGTCGCGGTAGCGGGCATAGTTCGCACGCCCCTTCGCCACTCGCTCGTCCGATGCGGCGATGGCAAGGTATTCCTCGAGCGTACGGCTAAATTCGGTCTGGTTGCGGTCCTTTTCGATCACCTCGGGCAGGAAACCGGCGCGGGCGAAAGAGGACGACAAGGTGGCCTGCGATATGCCTTGCCCCGCCGCCCGGCCCTTGAATGCCGCGACCCAGGCGTCCCACCCGGCATCGGGAACGGCGACCATGACCGGATCCGGCGCCCGGGCGGCAAGGCTGGCGACCCCGCCGCCGGTCGAGCGTCCGCCGCAGGCGGTCAGAACGGCCATCGCGGCCCCGAGTGTGAATGTCCGTCGTGTCGCCTGCATGCCGTGGGCCCGTCTTTGTGATTATTGTGTTGCGGATACCCTAGCGGAACCGCCTGCAGCCGCAAGCGGACGAGCCGGGGTGCGGCGGATTGTTGGCGCTACTGAACCTGCCGCTTTTCCAGTTTGCGCGCCAGCGTGCGGCGGTGCATCCCCAGCCGACGCGCTGTTTCCGAGATGTTGAAATCCGTCGCCACAAGCATCTGGTGGATCGTTTCCCATTCCAGTGTCTTGATCGAGGTCGGCCGGTGCGTCGGCTGCACCTCTGCATCCCCCGCGACGCGGGCGAAGGCCGCAAGGATGTCGTCGGTATTCGACGGCTTGGTCAGGTAATTGCAGGCGCCGAGCTTGATCGCCTCTACCGCCGTGGCGATGCTGGCAAAGCCAGTCAGCACGACGATCCGCATGTCGGGGTCGTGGTCGTGCAGCAGATCGACGCAGACCAGCCCGGATTCGCCCGATAGCTTCAGGTCGACGACGGCATGGGTCGGAATTTCGATCGCAAGGTGCTGTCGCAGCGCATCGGCAGAGGCCACCCGCGCTACGTCGAACCCGCGCCGCGTGAGGGAGCGTTGCAGGGTAAGGGCAAGATCGTCGTCATCCTCGACGATCAGGATTCGCGCGTCTGGCGTCATCGGCTGCACCTTGGGCTACGGCCAGGCGGGCCAATGGCAGTTTCATGGTCACAGAGGCGCCGCCCGCCGGATGGTTCACCGCCTTCACCTCTCCACCCAGTTTATGTATCGCGTTCACGACCAGAAACAAGCCGACGCCCTTGGCCTCTCCGGGCTTGGTGGAGTTATAGGGCTTGCCGAATTTCGCGAGGACGCCTGCGTCGAAGCCGGGACCGCGGTCGTCGATCCGCAGCACCAGCGCGTCGTCCCGCTGCATCGCGGTCAGGTAGATGCGGTCGGGCGAGGCCTCCAGCGCATTGTCCAGCACGGCCGTCACCAGTTGCTTGATCGACGGATCGGTCAGGATCGGCAGATCGTCGTCGATGCGGTTGTAGAATTGCAGCGCCTCGGTCTGGCGGCTCTCGGTCCACTCCGCGACCAGATCGTCAAGGAAGGCGTTCACGCTGGACCGGCCGGGAGCGATGCCACGCGTCTCTCCAGAGGATCGCAGGATCTCTCCGACGATGCCCTTGCAGCGATCCAGCGCCTTTTGCATCTGCGCGACGTCGTGCTGCAGGTCGGTGTCGTCGCGCGTCGCCATCAGGGTGCGCCAATCGCTGAGGATGACAGAGATCAGCGCCAGCGGCGTGCCAAGCTCATGGGCGGCGCCCGAGGCAAGCAGGCCCATCCGGACGATGTGATCCTCTTCTGCCGCCTGCTGGCGCATGTCGGCCAGTCGCGCGTCGCGGTCCCGCAGGTTGCGGTTAATCCGCGTGACGAAGGCCGCGATCAGCACGGCATCGATCACCAGTGCCACCAGCATGCCAATCAGGTAGATCGGAAAGATGGTTTCTTCGCCGGGCAATTGCAGCGGCAGGTAAAGGAGCGTCAGCGCCCCCGCCAGCACCGCGGTCAGGCCGATGAAGATCCAGCAGTCGCGCGGCCGCAGCAGCACCGCGGCGAGGGTGATCTGCAACAGGTAAAGCGCCGTGAACGGGTTGGTCGCCCCGCCCGACAGGCCCAGCTGCACGGTCAGCAAGACGGCGTCGATCATCAGGGGCCATGCGGCACCCGGAACCCGCCCGCGCCGCAGGGCGGCGAGGCTGACAAGGTTCAGGACCAGAAGCGCAGTGAGCGTCGCGGCCATCCACACAAGCGGCAGATCGACCTGCATGGCCGTCGCGACGAAGGCAATCGTCGCCACCTGACCGCCCATTGCGATCCAGCGCAGCTGGATCAGCAGATGCTGGTTCTGCAGATCGGCCTCGACCGCGCGGGTGGATCTTTTGCGAAACATCGCGGCGGGTGACAGGTTCACGACGTGGTCCTGCCGGCTGCGCGATCTTGCCGGATCAGGATGACAAGACCGACGACAGTGCCGAGGGAAAGGGCGAACCATGTCAGCGCGTAGGACAGATGGCTGTTGCGGAAGGCGACGACGGTCAGGCCGCCCACCGGCAGGCCGCCGGGGTTGGGTGTCGCGTCGGCGTCGATGAAGACGGGCGCCAGTGGCGTGCCGATCGCCTGCGCGATGGCCGCGACGTCGCGGGAATACCAGCGCCCCTCGGCCGGTGCATTGGCGCGCAGAAAGGCACCACCGGGTTCGGTCATCCGCATCAGGCCGGTAACGGTGAGGGTGCCTGCGACCTGACCGTCGCTGCGGGTTTCGGGGTCGCGCCGATCGGCGGGGACGAAGCCGCGGTTGACCAGCCACGTGCCATCCTGTGTCTCCAGCGGCGTCATCACCCAGAACCCGCCGCCCAATTCGGTGACCGCCTTCACCAGCACCTCGTCCGCGTGGCGAAACTGGCCCGTCACGGTGACCTTGCGGTAGCGGTCATCGGTCCGGCTGATCCGGGCCCAGTCCCCGGACCCGGGGGCGGGCACGGCTGGGGCGGCCAGCCGCGCGTCGACGGTGGCGATCAGGTCGCGCTTCCACGCCAGACGCTCGACCTGCCAGATGCCGAGGGCGCAGAACAGCCCGATCAGCATCACCCCCAGCCCGATGATCAGCCAGAAGCCTGTCCGCGACCGGCGGGTGACGTCGGAAGACATCGCAGACGCCTTACATGTCCGGCTGCATCGGCATCATGTTGGCGTTCAGGTGGTACATGACCCAGACAGACCCCGCCAGCATGATGCCGAGAATGATCAGCGTGAAGATCAGCGAAATCATCGACCAACCGCCTTCGGTCCCCGGCTTCATGTGCAGGAAATAATACATGTGCACGACGATCTGCACGGTGGCGGTCGCCAGCACGACGAAGACCGTCAGGTCGCGGCTGGGCAACCCGCCTGTCATCACCACGTAGAATGGGATGACCGTCAGGATGACGGCCAGAACGAAACCCGTAACGTAGGACCGAATAGTGCCGTGGTCGTGCGCGGCGTGGTCGTGCGTGTCATGGCTGCTCATCAGATCAGTCCCATCAGGTAGACGAAGGTGAAGACGCCGATCCAGATGACGTCCAGAAAGTGCCAGAACAGGCTGAGGCACATCAGCCGGCGCTTGTTGAAGTCGGTCAGGCCGAAGCGGCCAACCTGCACCAGCAGGGTGATCAGCCACAGGATGCCGAAGGTGACGTGCAGCCCGTGGGTGCCGACCAGGGCGAAGAAGGACGACAGGAAGGCAGAGCTCTGCGGCCCGGCGCCTTCATGGATCAGATGATTGAACTCGTAGATCTCAATCCCGAGGAAGACCGCGCCGAAGAGGCCGGTGATGATCAGCCAGACGACCATCGGTTTCACCCGGTCGCGGGCCATCTCCAGCATCGCGAAACCATAGGTGATCGACGACAGCAGCAGCATCGAGGTGTTCACCGCGACGAGGCTGAGGTCGAAGAGCTCTCTGGGCCCCGGACCGCCGGCATAGCTGCGACCGAGGACCGCGTAGACCGCGAAGAGCACCGCAAAGATCAGGCAGTCGCTCATCAGGTAGATCCAGAAGCCCAGCATGGTGCTGTGGCCTTCGGGATGGTGCGGCTCTTCGTCGGCGTGAAAGCTGCGGACGTCGTCGGTCATGGTGGTGCTGCTCATCGCTCAGGCCCCGCGCGTCAGAAGCTGCGTGCGCGCGGCTTCGGTCTGGGCCACGGTCTTGGCCGGAATGTGGAAATCGCGGTCCGTATTGAAGGTATGCGCGATCGCCGTGGCAAGGATACCGACGAAACCAAGCGCCGCGAGCCACCAGATGTACCAGATCAGGCCGAACCCGCAGGCCACGGACAGCGCCGCGATGATGACGCCGGCCCCGGTATTGCGCGGCATGTGGATCGCTTTGAAGTCGGCAGCGGGCCGTTCGTAGCCATGCACCTTCATGTCATGCCATGCGTCGATGTCGTGCACGATCGGCGTGAATGCGAAGTTGTAGTCCGGCGGCGGTGAGGAGGTCGCCCATTCCAGCGTCCTCCCCTGCCACGGGTCGCCCGTCAGGTCGCGGTTCTGCGCGCGGTCGCGGATCGACACGGCGATCTGGATCAGGAAGGCCGCGATGCCGACGGCGATCAGGGCCGCCCCGAAGGCCGCGATCAGGAACCAGATCTGCAGGCTGGGGTCGTCGAAGACACGCGTACGGCGCGTGACGCCCATCAGGCCCAGCACATAAAGCGGCGTGAACGCACACCAGTAGCCGGTGACCCAGAACCAGAAGGAAATCTTGCCCCAGAACTCGTTCAGCGAGAAGCCGAAAGCTTTAGGGAACCAGAAGGTCATGCCGGCGAAGGCGCCAAAGACGACGCCGCCGATGATGACATTGTGGAAGTGCGCGATCAGGAACAGCGAGTTGTGCAGCACGAAGTCGGCAGGCGGCACGGCCAGCAGCACCCCCGTCATGCCGCCTACGGTGAAGGTAATCATGAAGGCGAGGGTCCACATCATCGGCAGCTCAAACCGGATGCGACCGTGGTACATGGTGAACAGCCAGTTAAAGAGCTTGGCCCCCGTCGGGATCGAGATGATCATCGTCGTGATGCCGAAGAAGGAGTTCACGCTGGCCCCGGACCCCATGGTGAAGAAGTGGTGGAGCCAGACGAGGTAGGACAGGATCGTGATCGTCACGGTCGCATAGACCATCGAGGTATATCCGAACAGCCGCTTGCCCGAGAAGGCCGAGGTGATTTCCGAGAAGATGCCGAAGCAGGGCAGGATGAGGATGTAGACTTCCGGGTGGCCCCAAATCCAGATCAGGTTCACGTACATCATCGGGTTGCCGCCCGCATCGTTCGTGAAGAAGTGCGTGCCGATGTAGCGGTCCAGCGTCATCAGGACCAGCACGGCGGTGAGGACGGGGAAGGAGGCGACGATCAGCACGTTGGTGCACAGCGCCGTCCAGGTGAAGATCGGCATCCTCATCATGCTCATGCCCGGCGCGCGCATCTTGATGATGGTGACCAGAAGGTTGATCCCCGACAGCGTCGTGCCGACGCCCGCGATCTGCAGGCCCCAGATGTAGTAATCCACCCCAACGCCGGGACTGCTGGCCGGGCCCGACAGGGGCGGCATCGCCAGCCAGCCCGCGGTCGAGAATTCGCCGATGAACAGCGACATCATGATGATGACGGCCCCGCCGGCAGTCATCCAGAACGAGAAGTTGTTGAGGAACGGAAAGGACACGTCGCGCGCGCCGATCTGCAGCGGCACGATGTAGTTCATCAAACCGGTGATGAAGGGCATCGCTACGAAGAAGATCATGATGACGCCGTGCGCGGTAAAGATCTGGTCGTAGTGGTGGGCGTTCAGGTATCCTTCCGATCCGCCGAAGGCCATCGCCTGCTGCAGGCGCATCATGATCGCGTCGGAAAAGCCCCGCAGCAGCATGACGATGCCAAGGATCATGTACATGATGCCGATCTTCTTGTGATCGACGGAAGTGAACCATTCGGTCCAGAGGTAGCCCCAAAGACGGAACCAGGTGATTGCGGCCAGCAGGGCCGCGCCCCCCAGCATCACGACGATGAATGTGACGAGCACGATAGGCTCGTGGAACGGAAACGAGTCCCAGGACAGGCGTCCGAACAGGACGCTGGTGGCGGTGTCTTGCGCTGGCAATGTCATGGTCGTTCCGTTCAGAGGGTATCTTGGGGGGCGGCGGTCTTGCCGAAGAAGGGGGTCAGTTCGCGGGACAGCCCGTGCCCGCGCAGGCCGTCCGTCGCGGGCGCCGGTGCCTCGGTGTCGATTGGTGTCGTGGCCGCGTTCTCGGTCGCCGTCTCGGGCGTGCCGCCGGTGCCCGCGACGGGCTTGTCCTCGTCCATGGTCATGCCGGGCATGTCGTGACCGGTGCCGTGGTCCATCGGCTCGGCCGCGGCGGTGCGGGCGTCCTGCATCATGATCTCGTCCATGCAGGTCGTGCCTTGCCTGACGCACATGTTGACAATGTCGTGGAACAGAACGCCGGACACATTGCCGAAATAGGCGGGTGGCACGTTTTCGGACGGTTCCGTCAGCGTCAGGTAGCTTTCGGCATCCAGCGTGTCCGGGGATTCCTTCGCCTTGGCGATCCAGTCCTCGAATGTGGCCTCGTCGGTGGCATGGACCTTGAACCGCATGCCGGAAAAGCCGGCTCCGGAATAGTTGGACGAAAAGCCGTCGTAGACGCCCTCGGCATTGATGACGCCATGCAGCGCCGTCTGCATGCCGGGCATGGTGTAGATCATGCCGGCCATGGTCGGGATGTAGAAGGCGTTCATCACGCTGTCGGATGTCAGCTTGAAGGCGACGGGTCGGTCCACCGGCATGGCGAGTTCGTTCACCGTGGCGATGCCGTATTGCGGATAGATGAACATCCACTTCCAGTCGAGCGCCACGACCTCGACCTCCAGCGGGGTGGCATCAGGGCCGATGGCATTGCCGGCAGAGATACGGTCGAGCGGCCGGTAAGGGTCCAGCAGGTGCGTGCCGACCCACGTCAGGCCGCCGAGACAGATCACGATCAGCAGCGGCGCCGCCCAGATCACCAGCTCCAGCCGTGTCGAATGGCTCCACTCCGGGTCATAGGTCGCGTCCGTATTGGACGCGCGGTAGCGAAAGGCGAAGAAGGCGATCAGCAGCAGCACCGGCACGATGATCAGCAGCATCAGGTAGGTCGAGTGTACGAGGATGTCCCGCTGCCGTGCTGCCACGTCGCCGGCGGGCGCCAGCACCACGGGCTTGCAGGCCGCCATCGCGGCAAGGGACAGGGACAATGCTGCAAGACGTAGACGTTTCAAGGTATTTCCAGTCTGTTGGTCCGTGCGGCCTCAGGCTAGCACAGTTTGCCTTCGCGGTGTATCCTTGGCACTACCGGTCATGCCGCACCTGCAACATTGGACAATTTGTCCAATCCCCGGCCGCCGGCAAATGGCGCAGTTAGACCGCAAGACTGACCGAACGGAGCATCACGCCGATGACCAGCAGCACATCCACCGTCGCGGAACGCGATGCGCGCGCCCTGCATCACGCCGACGTGCCGCTGGAACCGGGCGAAATCTCGATCGGGGTGATTATCGGCCGCACGTCGGAATTTTTCGACTTCTTCGTGTTCGCCATTGCGTCGGTGCTGGTGTTCCCTGCACTGATCTTCTCTTTCACCGATCCGTTGCACGGCACGGTCTACTCCTTCGCGATCTTCGCGCTGGCCTTCATCGCGCGGCCCTTCGGCACCGTCATCTTTACCCGCATCGACAAGAACTTCGGGCGCAGCGTCAAGTTGACCTCGGCCCTGTTCCTGTTGGGCGTTTCGACCGCGGCACTGGCATTTACGCCAAGCTATGAGCAGGCGGGCGGTTATGCGATCGCCATGCTGGCCGTGCTGCGCATCGGTCAGGGGCTGGCGCTGGGCGGCGCATGGGACGGCCTTGCCTCGCTTCTGGCGATGAACGCCCCGCCCAACCGGCGCGGCTGGTACGCCATGGTGCCCCAGCTGGGGGCGGCGCTGGGCATGATTGTCGCCAGTGGGCTGTTCCTGTTCCTGATCATCCGCCTCAGTGCCCATGACTTCCTCGAATTCGGCTGGCGCTATCCGTTCTTCTGCGCCTTCGCGATCAACGTCGTGGCGCTGTTCGCCCGCCTGCGGATCGTCGCGACGCCGGAATACGAACGCCAGTTCGCCAATCTGGAACTGAGCCCCGTGAAGGTCAGCGAGACCGTCCGCAACGAGGGACGCAACCTGCTGCTGGGCGCCTTCACACCGCTGGCAAGCTTCGCGCTGTTCCACATGGTCACGGTGTTCCCTTTGTCTTGGGTGTTCCTCTACACCACCGATAGCCCGGCCGAATTCCTGATCATCGAGATCCTCGGCGCCGTCATCGGCTTCTTCGCGATCCTGCTGTCGGGCATCCTCGCCGACCGGATCGGCCGCCTGCGCCTGCTGACCCTCTGCGCCGTTGCGATCGGTGTCTTCGCCCTCTTCGCGCCGATCCTGCTGAGCGGCGGGATCGCGGGAGAGGTGATCTACATGTTCACCGGCTTCGCCCTGCTGGGCCTGTCTTTCGGGCAAAGTTCCGGTGCCGTGGCCGTGCGCTTCTCGCGCAAGTATCGTTATACCGGGTCGTCGCTGACGTCGGATATCGCATGGCTATTCGGCGCGGGCTTTGCCCCGGGCGTCGCGTTGCTGTTGTCGTCGTCCTTCGGATTGTGGAGCAGCGGCGCCTACCTTCTGTCGGGCGCTGTCTGCACCTTCATCGCGCTGCGCGTGACCACGCACCTCGAATACGCGGACTGACGGTCAGGTGCCGTAGCGGCCAAGGAACATCGCGACCGCTGCCGCAGCGCTTTCGGCGATGGCCGCGGGGTCCGGGGGCGTCTGGGCATGCCCGAACAGCCGCCGACGCCACAGGCCGACGGTGGATAGTTCGATCAGCTGGCCGGCGGCGAGGGCTGTGTCCGGGATCGCAAGTCGGCCCGCCGCAACCTCCTTGTCCAGCCGCTGCGCGAGGGTGCGTTGCGCATGCAGCGCACCGTCCTCGTAAAAGCGCATGCCGATGTCGGGCATTCTTTCCGCGATGCCGATGACGATGCGCTGCGCCCGGATCACCGTGTCGGAACACAGCACCTGCGCCAGGGCGGTCGCAAACGCCGTCAATCGGTCGGGCAGGGGGGCGTCGCCGTCCATCGCGTCCTCGACCCCGATGAACAGCCTGTCGCGCTCCTGACTGACAAGCGATTCGAACAGGTCTTCCTTGCTTGCGAAATAGACGTAAAGCGTGCTTTTCGACACGCCGGCGGCGCGACAGATGTCGCTGACGCCGGCCCCGTCGAAACCCTTTTCCATGAAGATCTGCGCGGCCCCGCGCAGGATGGCCGCCCGTTTTTGCGGGTCGGTGCCGGCGGCGTGGCGCCGTTGTACTGTCTGATCCTGTTCCATGACACGGGTATAATCGAACCGATCGGTTCGATGAAGTCTTGATTTGTGCATGACTTTGTCCTACCTCCCGATCGAACCGATCGTTTCGATTCGCATGAAAGGACGTTCCATGGCACGCCACGACCGTACATTGTCACCCGCCGCCGTGCCGGATGCCGCCACGACGCCCCCCCTTGCCGCGCCGGAAAAGCCCGCGGGTCGCAGCCGCAAGAAGATCGTCCTGATGATCGTGGCGCTGGCGGTCATCGGCGGCCTTGCCTACGTCGGGCAGGGCTGGTGGACGACGGGCCGCTTCATGGTCGACACGGACGACGCCTACGTCACCGCGGATATCACCCTGATCTCCAGCCGGGTGCAGGGCTACGTCGCTGCGGTCGAGGCGGTGGAGAATCAGACCGTGAAGGCCGGGGACGTGCTGGTGCGGCTGGACGACGGCGACTATGCCATTGCCCTCGACGTGGCGAAAAGCCGAGTTGCGACGGCAGACGACACGCTGGCGCGGATCGACGCCCAGATCGATGCGGCCGAAGCCGGTGTTGCGCAGGCGAGGGCGATGCGCGACGTGGCAGGAGCGCAGCTGCGAACCGCCACCACGACGGCAGAGCGGACGGAAAAGCTGAGCCGCGATAACGTCGCCTCTCAGGCACAGCTGGATACCGCGACCGAGGGGCTGGACACCGCCACGGCCTCCATCGCGAACGCCGACGCCGCCATCGCGGCGGCAGAGGCGCAGGTCGCCGTGCTGCAGGCCCAGCGGGCCGAGGCCGAGGGAACGACGCGGGAGCTGGAACTGGCCGTCGATCAGGCCGCGCGCAATCTGGACCTGACGGTGCTGCGCGCGCCCGCCGACGGCACGCTGGCCAACCTGACGCTGGAGGTCGGCGATCTGGTCGCCCCCGGCGCCCGTCTGGCGGCGCTGGTGCCGACGCAGAAGCTTTACATCGAGGCGAACTTCAAGGAAACGCAGATGCCGGGCATCCATCCGGGTGCTACGGTCCACATCACCTTCGACGCGCTGCCGGATGTGGAATACGAAGGAACCGTCGATTCCTTCGCCCCCGCGACCGGGTCGGTCTTCAGTCTGCTGCCCGCCGACAATGCGACCGGAAACTTCACCAAGGTCGTGCAACGCGTCCCGGTTCGGATCGCGATCCCGGCGGATGCGCTGGACACCGGCCTGCTGCGCGCCGGCCTGTCCGCCGTGGTCGAGATCGACAGCCGTACCGGCAACGGCGCGGTCATGGCGGCCAAGTGACATGGACGACGCACCGGAACTGACGGGACGCCGGATCGCGGCCTTCATGGTCATGGTCGTCGGCATGTTCATGGCGATCCTCGACATCCAGATTGTCAGCGCCTCTCTGCCTGACATCCAGGCAGGCCTTGGCGCCAGCCCGGACGAGATCAGCTGGGTCCAGACCGCCTATCTGATCGCAGAGGTCATCATGATCCCGCTGTCGGGGTTCCTGAGCCGGGTCATGTCCACGCGCATCCTGTTCACCGCGGCCGCCGCCGGGTTCACCGCCGCCAGCTTCATGTGCGCCACCTCCGGCTCGATTTCCGAGATGATCCTTTGGCGCGGATTGCAGGGATTTCTGGGCGGCGGCATGATCCCCTCGGTCTTCGCTGCGGCCTTCACGATCTTTCCGCCGTCCAAGCGCAACGTGGTGTCGCCGATCATCGGCCTGATCGCGACGCTGGCGCCGACCGTTGGGCCAACCGTGGGCGGCTACCTCAGCCACGCGCTGTCGTGGCACTGGCTGTTCCTCGTCAACGTGATCCCCGGCATCGCCGTCGCCATCGGCGCATGGACCCTGATCGACTTCGACCGCCCGAACTGGAAGCTGTTCAATCGTTTCGACTGGTGGGGACTGGCGGCGCTCGCCGGGTTCCTCGGCGGGCTGGAATACGTGCTGGAGGAAGGGCCCGCCAACGACTGGCTGCAGGACGAGGCCGTGGCCGTCCTCGCCGTCATCATGGTCGTGGGGGCCATCGTCACCTTCTGGCGCGCCTTCACGCGGGAAGAGCCGATCGTGGACCTGTCCGCCTTCGGCAACACGAACTTCGCCGTGGGGTCTGTCTTCAGCTTCACCATGGGTATCGGCCTTTACGGGCTGACCTACCTCTATCCGCTCTACCTCGCCTCGATCCGCGGGTACGACAGCCTGATGATCGGAGAGACCGTCTTCATCTCGGGGCTCGCGATGTTCGTCAGCGCACCGCTGGCGGGGATCCTCGCATCGCGGCTGGACCTGCGGGTCATGCTTCTGATCGGCTTCATCGGCTTTGCCACCTCGACATGGATGCTGACCGGGCTGACTGCCGAATGGGATTTCCGGGAACTGATGTTGCCGCAGATCCTGCGCGGGCTGTCGCTGATGCTGTGCATGGTGCCGATCAACAACCTCGCCCTCGGCACCCTGCCGCCGGAGAAGATGAAGGGGGCGTCGGGCCTGTACAACCTGATGCGCAACCTTGGCGGTGCGGTGGGCCTTGCGGTCATCAATACGCTGCTGACCGACCGCCGCACCCTGCACTACGAACGGCTGTCGGAGGCGGTCAACTGGACCAACGACGAGGCGCTGCGCCAGCTTGACATGATGGCGCGGAATCTGACGGCGCGCGGACTGGACGGCACGACCGGCGCGCTGGCCCAGATGGCCGGTCGGCTGCGCGGGCAGGCGGCGGTGATGTCTTTCATCGACGTCTTCGTGCTGATCACCGTGCTCTTCGGCGGGCTGGCGTTGGCGGCGCTGCTGATGCGCGCACCGCCGAAGGACAAGGCGGTCGCGGCGCATTAGGCGGTCTGGCCCGTCGGGCCGGATGGAGGCGCTGCCTCCAGACCTCCGAGGTATTTTTAACCAGAAGAAGGGGGCGCGGCCCTGCCGTGGCGGGGCCGCGCCGGTGGTGCGGCCTACATCGCCGGCAGGATCGCCATATCGCGGATCGTGCCATCGACGCCCTCGATCGGGCCGGCCTCGGTCGCGGCGCCGGTCTCGAGGTCGACGGTGTAGAGCGTCGTGCCGTTCACCAGCCAGCCGGTGTTCTCCATCGCCTCGGTGGTCTGGATGTCGAAGGCATAGTTCGCCTCCGGCGCCTCGATCCCCAGCTTGCCGATCGCGCCCAGCGTGCCGTCGTTGGGCGAGACCTGCTGGATCACCGCGACGATGGTGCTGTCGATGTCGAACATCGCCGTACTGTCGGGCTTGCCATAGCTGTTGATGTAGGCGGCGGCGGCAATGGCCGGAGTTTCGCCCACGTGCATGTCGCCCGCCTGCCAGTCGAGGCTGCCGTCAACCGTCACAGCACCCGTGTCAACGTCGACGCGGTGGTTCGTCGTGCCAGTCATGAAGCGAAGCTTGTCGGCCATCGGGTTGAAATCGACGATGACGGGCTGGTCGGTGACGGGAAGCTCCGTGTCCATCGTGGACATCTCGGTCGCGGCGCCGGTTGCCGGGTCGATGCTGACGACGACCATGTCTGGCGTCACGCCAACAAGCGTCTTGTCGGAGGGACGCAGGTCGAAGCCCAGCAGGCTGTCGACGCCGGTCACGTCCATCGTGCCGGAGACGGCCAGCGTCTCGGTGTCGAACATCACGAGGGTCTTGTCACCGACGAGGCCCACCGCGGGCGCCGCATGGGCGGCCGACAGGGACAGGGTCAGTGCAGTGGTCGAGAAGACTGCGATACGAAACATGGGTCAATCCTTTTCAAGGTCTGCAAAGGCACGGCGCTCGTCGCCGTCCATGTCCCGAAGACACGGGGGATGCGAAATCGGATGCAGAAATATTGAATTTATCTGCATCCGGGGCGGCGGCCCTCGTGTCTTCGCTTTTGAAAGGGGCAAGATTGATGCATCAACACACGCGACAGATGACCGATGTCACCGCCTTTGCCCCGGTGCTGCGGCACATCCAGACGCGAGAGGACGACCCCTTGACCGACGACAGTGCCAAAGACCGCGCCGCCCGTCTGAACGCGGCGGTGACCGCCTGCGCCGCGGGGGATCAGTCCGGCGTCGATGCGATCCTCGGGCTCGAAGGGCCGCAGTTGCTGGGTCTGGCTCACCGTATCCTGTCCCGCCGCGACCTTGCGGAAGAGGCCCTGCAGGATGCCATGGTGCAGGTCTGGCGCAAGGCTGCCCAATTTGATGCAGGGTCCGGGTCCGCGCGCGGCTGGATCTACGCCATCCTCCGCAACCGCTGTCTGAACATCCTGCGCGACCGCAAGCGCCTGTCGATCCTGGACCCCGGCGATCTGGCGACACTGCAGGAAGGGCGCCAGCGGATCGTGCCGGAGGAAGGCTGGGAACTGCTGGCCGGGCCGGGGCGCATCCGCGCGTGCCTGCGCGGTCTGGATCAGCCCAGCCGCCACGCCATCCTGCTGGCCCATGTCGCGGGCTTCACCCACGCCGAGATCGCCGCCCGTCAGGACATGCCGCTCGGCACGATCAAGTCGCTCATCCGTCGCGGCCTGCACGCATTGAAGGAGTGCCTGACATGACCCGCCTGTCCGACGAGATCATGGCCCTGTCCGACGACTACGTGCTGGGCTTGCTGTCGCCCGCCGAGGCGACGCTGATGGAGGCCGTCATCGCCCGAGAGCCCGAACTGTCCCGCAGGGTGGGCCGCCTGCGCGATCAGTTGCTGCCGCTCGACCTGTCGGCGGACCCTATGCCCCTGCCGGAGGGATTCGCGGCGAAGGTGCGGGGGCAACTTCCAGCGCAGCAGGGGACAGCAGTACCGTCGGTGGACGCGACGCCGTCCAATGCATCGGGCGCACCGGGTCGCAGGGCGTTGGGCCTGATTGCGGCGGCGGTTGCCGGTCTGGCCTTGGGGGTCGGATTGACCGGCATGCGGCCCCTGCCTGCGCCCACCGTCGTCGCGGTGCTTGTGGACGCGGATGGTGTGCCGCAGGCCGTCATAGACGACTACGGCAACGATACCGCCACGGTCCGATTCGTTGCCGACGTTGCCGTGCCCGCCGACCGGACGCTGCAGGTCTGGACACTGCCGTCGCAGGACCTCGGGCCGATATCGCTCGGCACGCTCGACCGGACGGCGCCGGCGCAGCTTCGCTTTGCCGACCTGCCGGATCCCGGTGCGCAGCAGCTTTACGAAGTGACGCTGGAACCGCTGGGCGGCTCGCCCACCGGGCGGCCAACGGGGCCGATCATCGGCAAGGGGTTCGCGGCACCGCAAGCCTGAAGCGCCGACGGGATAGCGTGGGGTATTCACCGGGCGCCGGGACTCCGAATTTTCTAGAAAATTCGGGTGGCAGGCGGATGACGGTCCCCCCCGGCCGCCCGCGTCTTTCAGCGCTTGACGAAGTCAAACATCGTATCATGGGCAATGGGTTCGCGCCGCGCCAGACTTGAGGCGGCGGGATTACGGGCGGCATCTACTAGGTGCCAAGACTCCGAATTTTCTAGAAAATTCGGGAGGCAGGCAGCTGTCGCCGCGGCCTGCCTCCCGTCGGTCAGCGCCCGACGGCGTAGGCCTGCATCAGCCGCGGCGTCGCCGCCGCCCGCATCAGGCCGGATGCATCGCGGCTGGCGGCGGTCAGGCGGCCGACGCTCCAGGGTTCGGCCACCTGCACCCTGTGCCCGCGCCCGCGCAGGTCGGCGATGACGCCCTCGCCGAACGACGGTTCCACCATCAGGTGACCGGGATCGGTTGCCCGGGGATAGAACGAGCCCTGGAAGTGGGCCGTGTGGAACAGCGGCGCGTCGATCGCCGCCTGCAGGTTCGTCATGCCGTGGACATGGCGCAGGAAGAACATCAGTTGCCACTGGTCCTGCTGGTCGCCGCCCGGGGTGCCGAAGACCATGCTGGCGCGACGATTCCGCCCCGCGATGGAGGGCGACAGCGTCGTGCGCGGCCGCCGTCCCGGGACCAGCGAGGTGGGCAGACCCTCGGTCAGCCAGAACATCTGTGCGCGACTGTTCAAGGGCATGCCAAGGCCGGGGACCACTGGCGACGATTGCAACCATCCCCCAGAGGGCGTGGCAGAGACCATGTTGCCCCAGCGGTCGATCACGTCGATATGCACCGTGTCGCCGCGCTTCTCGCTCAAGTGCGCCATCGTGGGCTCGCCGGCACCGACGCCGGTGTCCGCCACCTCGGCGCTCGCGCGCTTCAGCGCCTCGCGCACCCACAGATCGTGACCCACGATCTCTCCCGGGCGCTGGTCGAGCGAGGCCTCCGCGCCGATCATCGCGCGGCGGATCGCGGCGTAGTCCTTCGACAGCAGGGTGTCGGTCGGGATGTTCGTATGGTCCGGGTCGCCGTAGTAGGCCTCGCGGTCGGCAAAGGACAGCTTCATCGCCTCCGTCACCCAATGCACGAAATCCGCGCCGTTCGGGTCCATGTCCGCGATGCCGGAGCCTTCGAGGATACGCAGGGATTGCAGCATGGTCGGCGACTGCGCCCACATGCCGGCCTTCCATACGGTCCAGCCGTTGTAGTCGATGGACAGCGGTGCCTCGTAGGTGGCTTCCCAACCCGCCATGTCATCGCCGGTCAGTACGCCCTTGCGACGACCGCCGGCGGCATCCATGACGCAGGCCTCGCGCATCCAGTCGTCGATCGCCTCTGCGACGAAACCCTTCGAGAACGCGGCCCGCGCCGCCTCGATCTGGGCGTCATGGCCACTGGCCGCCTCGGCCTCGGTCAGGATGCGGTCCCAGGTGTCGGCGAGGGCGGGGTTGCGGAACAGGCTTTCCGGGGCCGGGGCCTGCCCCCCCGGCATCCACGTGTCATAGGACGTGGGCCATTCGTCGCGGAAGAAGTCGCCAAGCCCTGCAATCGTCGCCGACACGCGGGACAGCACCGGGTGGCCATGGCGGGCATAGTGGATCGCCGGTTCCAGGATATCGCGCAGCGGCAGCTTGCCGTGGTCGCGCAGCATCAGCATCCAGGCGTCGAACACGCCCGGAATGACCGTCGCCAGCAGCCCCGATCCGGGAATCAGGTCCAGCCCTTCGTTTTTGTAGTGCTGGATCGTCGCCCCCGCCGGCGCGGTGCCCTGGCCGCAGACGACGCGGGGCGTGTCCTCTCCCGCGACCTGGATCAGCGCGGGCATGTCGCCCAGCGGGCCGCAGAGGTGCGGCTCCACCACGTTCAGCACGAAGTTCATCGCGGCGGCGGCGTCGAAGGCGGTGCCGCCTTTTTCGAGGATGCTCATGCCGACGGCAGAGGCGATCCAGTGAGTCGAGGTCGCGACGCCGAAGGTGCCCAGGATTTCGGGCCGGGTGGTGAATTGCATGGATATCGTCCTGTTCAGTTGTCGCGGGGATCGAGGGCGTCGCGCAGACCGTCGCCCAGAAGATTGAAGCCGAGCACGACGAGGAAGATCGCGATGCCGGGGTAGAGCGCCAGCCAGGGCGCCTGTTCGAGGAACTGCTTGGCAGTGTTCAGCATCGACCCCCAGCTGGGGGCCGGCGGCTGCTGGCCAAGGCCGAGGAAGGACAGCGACGCCTCGGCGATGATCGCCGTGGCGATGGTCAGCGTCGCCTGCACCAGCAGCGGCGGCACGATGTTGGGCAGGATGTAGCGCGCGATGATGTCGCGGTGCGTGAGGCCGATGGCGGTGGCGCCCTCGACGTAGTCCTCTGTCAGCACCTGCATGGTCTGGGCCCGGGCCAGTCGAATGAAGATCGGCACCGCCGAGATGCCGATCGCGATCATCGCGTTTGTCAGCGATGGGCCAAGGAAGGCGGCCATGGCGATGGCGAGGATCAGGAAGGGGGCGGCCAGCAGAGCCTCGGTCACGCGGGAGATCGCGGCGTCGGTCCAGCCGCGCGCGTAGCCGGCGGCGACTCCCAGCGGTACGCCGATCACCAGCGCGATGGTGACGGACACGACGCCCGCCATCAACGACGCCTGCGCGCCCCAGATCATGCGTGACAGCATGTCGCGGCCCAGCTCGTCGGTGCCGAACCAGTGCACGGCAGAGGGCGCCTTGCGCACCGCGCCGAAATCCGTGGCGGCGGGGCCGGGGATCGGCAGGACGGGGGCGAGGATCGCAACGATGCAAAAGAAGGCCACGATGCCGCCGCCCAGCAAGGCGGCCGGGTTCTTCCTCAGCTTGCGCCAGACACGGCTCTGCTTCGGCGGCAGGACTTCCGAGACCTCCTGCCGGGACGGGGCGGTGTCGAGGGTGACGGGGTTGCTCATGATTCGATCATCTTCGGGTTCAGGACGCGGTAGAGCGCGTCGGAGAGGATGTTCATCAGGATAAAGGCAATGGCCGTGCACAGCACGATGCCCTGCACCACGGCGTAATCGCGGTTGAACACCGCATCCACGACCAGCTTGCCGAAACCGGGGATGGTGAAGATCTGTTCGGTCAGCACGGCACCCGCAAGCAACTCGCCGAACAACAGCGTGACGACGGTCACGACGGGCACCAGCGCGTTGCGCAGGGCGTGCTTGACGACCACGGCACGTTCGCCCAGACCCTTGGCGCGGGCGGTGCGGACGTAGTCGGACTGCAGCACACCCAGCATGGCCGACCGCGTGTGCCGCATCAGCGTGGCGGCCAGCCCCGTACCGAGCACGAAGGCGGGCATCAGCATGGTCTGGATCGACCGCAGTGGATCGTCCGAGAATGGCTGGTAGCCGGAGGCGGGAAGCCAGCCGAGGTTCACCGACACGAGCAGGATCATCATGATCCCCAGCCAGAAGTTCGGGATCGACAACCCCGACAGGGCGACGACATTGGCAACCCAGTCGATCCAGGTCCCCTTCGTGTAGGCCGACAGGATGCCCGCCGGGATGCCGATCACGACGGCGAAGAACAGCGCCATCAATGCCAGCTGGATGGTCACGGGCAGCTTCTGCGCGATCAGTGTCGTGACGTTCTGATTGGTTCGCAAGGAGATGCCGAGATCGCCCTGCAGCGCGTTCCAGACCCAGTTGAAGTACTGGACGTAGATCGGATCGTTCAGGTGGTATTTTGCCCGCAGGAATTCCAGCATCTCGGGGTTGCGGTCCTCACCGGCCAGGGCCAGCACCGGATCGCCCGGCAGCAGCTTTTGCAGCAGGAACACGAAGACCGAGATCAGCAGGATCGTCGGGATCGCGATCAGAAGGCGGTGGCCGATGAAGCGGAGCATGGGATGTCCTTGCGGGGATCAGGGTGGCCCGGCGACGCGTGCCGCCGGGCCGTGGTCAGGTCATTCGGCCTTGGACACGCCGGCCAGACGGATCATGCCGTCGGGGTAGGCGGTAAAGCCCGTGACGCCCTTGTCCATCGCCCAGATCCAGTTCTGGTGGTAGACGTAGATCAGCGGTAGCTCGTCATCGAGGATCGCCGTCGCCTGATCGTAAAGCGCCTTGCGCGCGGCGGTGTCGTTGGTGGCGCGCGCCTCGTTCAGCAGGCGGTCGACCTCGGGGTTGGAGTATTTTGCATCGTTCAGCCCGCCGTCCGTCGTGACGAACTGGTGGATGTTGCCATCGGGATCGACGCGGCCCGACCAGCCGATCTGGCTGATCTCGTAGTCGCCGGCGGTCTGCTGGGACAACTGGGTGGCGAACTCCTTGGCGACCACGTTAACGGTGATCCCGGCCTCCGACGCCATGGCCTGAATGACCTGCGTCACCTGCTGGTTCACCGGGTCGGTGCTGACCTGGATCTCGACCGTCGGGTTCTCGACACCGGCCTCGGCCAGCTTGGCTTTCGCGGCTTCGACGTCGCGGGCGGGGATCGGAATGTCCTGGTTGTACCAGGGCGAGGTCGGCGGCCACGGCTGGTTGCCGGCGGCGAAGGCGCCTTCGAACACGACCTGATTGATCGCCTCGCGGTCGATGGACAGCGACAGGGCTTGCCGCACCAGCTTGTCCTGACCGAAGGGGTTCTGCGACTTGTCGCCGTTGCCGACGTTGACCGTCAGGCCCTGATAGCCAAGGGAGGTGGCCTGCTCCATCGTCAGCCCGTCGTCGGCCTTGACCGAGGCCACGTCCGTTGCCGCCAGCCGTTCGATCATGTCCACATCGCCGGCGCGCAGGTTCGCCAGACGCACGGTGGTGTCGACGATCGGCAGAAAGGTCACGGTGTCGAAGCTGTACTTGTCCGCGTCGTAGTAGTCCGCGAACTTCGTCAGCACGATGCGGTCCTGTTGCACCCGCTCGGTAAAGCTGTAGGGGCCGGCGCAGACCGGCGCGTTGCCGAAATCGGCACCCGCTGCCTCTGCCGCGGTGGGCGAGACCATCATGCCGGCGCGGTCGGCCAGCTGTGCGATCAGGGTTGCGTCGGGCTGGGCGACGGTGATCTCGATCGTGGTGGGGTCGACGACATTGGTTCCGGTGATCGAGGCGACCTCGGACTTGCGGCGGCTTTCCTCCAGCGTCTGGGAGCGGTTGATGTTGTAGGCCACCGCCTCTGCGTCGAACTTGGTGCCGTCCTGAAAGGTGACGTCGTCGCGCAGCTTCATGGTCAGGGTCAGGTTGTCGTCGGACCACGACCATTCGGTCGCCAGCATCGGGATGATTTCAAGGTCCGGGGTGATGTCCACCAGCTTGTCGCAAAGCGAGGCATAGACGATGCGCCCCACGAAGGTGCGCGACTGGTCGGGGTCGAGGATGTCGGGATCTTCTGCCAGACCGATCTTCAGATCGGCGGCGAAGAGGGGGGCTGCGGTCAGCATCAGCATGGCTGACAGGGTCAATACGGCTGGTTTCTTCATGGTCGTTCTCCTGACTGTTGGATCAAGTGGGCGTGGTGGTGCGCGCCGCGTCTGCGCTGCGGTCGCGGTAGAGGTCGAAGCGTGCCTGCGCGGCGGCAGACCGGGTCTGGCCGGTGGCGGCATGGCCTTGCAGCGACAGGGTCGCAGCGTGGTGGCACGCGGCCCACCGGTCGGGACCGGTGGCGGCGAGGGCGGGGCGCGTGGTCGTACAGACCTCGGTCGCGTGCGGGCAGCGGGGGTGAAAGCGACAGCCGGTCGGCAGGTCGATCGGATTGGGCGGATCGCCCTGCAACTGCGCCGCGGCGCTGCGCGCGCCGACCTGCGCCACGGGGATCGCGGCGATCAGTGCGGCGGTATAGGGGTGCTTCGGGTTTGCAAACAGATCGGCCACCGGGCCCTGTTCAACGATCTCGCCCAGATACATCACTGCGACGCGGTCGGCCATGTGGCGCACGACGGCCAGATCGTGGGCGATGATGACCAGCGTCAGGCCAAGCGCCTCCTTCAGGTCCTGCAGGATGTTGATGACCTGCGCCTGGATCGACACGTCCAGCGCCGACACCGGCTCGTCACCGATCACCACCTTGGGTTCGGTGATCAGGGCACGCGCGATGCCGATGCGCTGGCGCTGCCCGCCCGAGAATTCGTGTGGATAGCGGTCGATGACTGAGGCGGGCAGGCCGACGCGGGCGAGCATGGCAGCCACCTTGGCGCGGCGGTCCTGCCTGTCGCCGATGTTGTGGACCAGCAGCGGTTCCTCGATCAGCGCGCCGATGGTCATGCGCGGGTTCAGCGACGAAAACGGGTCCTGAAAAATGAACTGCAGGTCGCGGCGGAGGTGCCGCATGTCCTCTGCGGGAACATTGGCGATGTTGCGCCCCTGATAGACGACGGTGCCGTCGCTGGGCGACATCAGCCGCACCAGCAGGCGGGCGAGCGTGGACTTGCCGCAGCCGGATTCCCCCACGATCGCCAGCGTCTCGCCGCGGCGGATCTTGAGGTTGATGCCGTCCACGGCGCGCACGACCTTGGCCTCGCCGAAGAACGGCTTGCGCCCGGTGAACCGCTTCTGCAGCGCCTGCGTCTCGAGGATGATCTCGGTATTCATGCCGCCACCTGCGCATCAAGGGGAGCTTTCCAGCAGGCGACGCGGTGACTGACGTCGCCCGCCACCGGAAGGGTCGGCGGCACCTTGGCGCATTGCGCATCGGCAAAGGGGCAGCGCGCGGCAAAGCGGCAGCCACCGGGCATCTCTCGGGCCGGCGGGACGACGCCGGGGATCGTGACCAGCCGGTCGCCGTCACCATCGAGGCCGGGCATCGAGGACATGAGGCCGATGGTATAGGGGTGCTGCGGGTCGTCGAAGATGGCAGCGGCAGAGCCGGTCTCGACCATCTGACCCGCATACATGACGGCGACCATGTCGGCCATTTCCGCGACCATGCCAAGATCGTGGGTGATCAGGATCATTGCGGTACCGGTGTCGCGCTGCAACCCGCGCATCAGTTCCAGGACCTGCGCCTGTATGGTGACGTCCAGCGCCGTCGTCGGCTCGTCCGCCAGCACGAGATCCGGCGCATTGGCCAGCGCCATGGCGATCATCACCCGCTGGCGCATGCCGCCGGACAGGTTGTGGGGGTAGACGTCCAGCCGCGTCTCGGGCGCGGGGATGCGGACCCGGCGCAGCATTTCCAGCGCATGGGCACGGGCCTCGGCCTCTGACTTGCCGGTGTGGCGGCGGACCGCCTCGGCTATCTGGTCGCCGACCTTCAGCGCCGGGTTCAGGCTGGTCATCGGTTCCTGAAAGATCATCCCGATCCGGTCGCCGCGCAGGCGGCGCATCTCTGCCGCAGGCAGGGTCAGCAGGTCGCGGCCCCGAAAGTCGGCGGTGCCGCCGGTCACCCGCAGGGGGGGTGTCGCCAGCAGGCCCATCAGCGCCAATGCCGTCAGGCTCTTGCCGCAGCCGCTTTCGCCGACGATGCACAGGGTTTCTCCCTTGTTCAAAGTAAACGTCAGGTCGCTGACCAGATCGCGCTCGGTGCCGTCGATGCGGATGCCAAGGCCCGTGACCTGCAGCAGGGGTTCAGTGGTCATGGGCATGATCCTTCAGGGAGTCCCGCAAATTGCGGGTCAGATGCACCAGATGATCCGTCATCGCTGCCTGCGCAGCATCGGGATCACGCGCATCGATCGCGTCGATGATCGCCATGTGCTGGGAATCGTAGAGCTTCAGCAGCGCCGGCGACCGGGCGAGATCGCGCTTTTGCTGCCAGTCGGCGGACCCGCGCACCTCGTCGACCAAGCCGAAGGCGACCGAAAGCAGCCGGTTGTCGGCGATCCGGGCGATCAGGCGGTGCAGCGCCCCGTCCCACAACTCGGTCGAGTCGCGATCCTGCGCGTGGCTGACGCGGTCCGCAAGCATCCGCAGCCGGTCCACGTCCTCTGCGGTGGCCCGGCGGGCGCAGAGGGCGGCCAATTGCGGTTCGATGCCCAGCCGCGCATCCATCACCGCCAGCGCGTCGACGTCGCCCGCGATCTCGGCCGCGAGGCCGGTGATGATCTGCGGCGGCTGCCCGACGAAGGTGCCCTTGCCTTGCTGGCGCCAGACCAGCCCTTCGGCCTCCAGCACTTCCAGCGCGCGGCGGACGGTGTGGCGCCCCACGTCCAGTTGCTGCGACAATTCCCGCTCGGTCGGCAGACGTCCTTCGTTCGGCACGGCGCCGCTGTCGATCATGCGACGGATCCGCGTCAGGGCGAGCGATGTGTTGTCGAGGGGGTGGCCGGTCGTGGTCATCAGCCCAATCTTTTTATTGGTTTCGCCCAATCAGACAATGGTTGCGATGCCTTAAAGTCAACCGGAACCGGGTCAGACGTGACGAAATGATGAAATTTGCCATCCATGCACCGAATATAGCATAATATTTGTGCATAAGATCATTTTGGCGGCGAAAGATGTGTCCCCTATATGAAGTTATCCGTACAAAACACGCGACATGCGTGCATGGCAGAGCCCGCTACCCGCCAAGATAAGTGTGATTTCCCGTCGTAACCGGCGTTACGTAATGCGGTTACCCTTGCCATCTTGACGGACAGAGTGCGCCGCGACAGGCTGCAACGACATCTGGCTGAACGCCAATCCGGCATGCGCGCCCCGATCCGAACATCACATCCTGATGCCTTCGGGCGGGGCTTTTTTGTGAAGGACCGATCTTGAAACGCACCGTGCCCATCGGACTTCTGTTCTCGACCGGCGGCGCCTATGGCACGATCGGGACCGCTTGTCGCAACGGCGTGCTCGAGGCCGTCGCCCGCGTGAACGCCGACCCCGCCCGCCGCATCGCCCTGTCGGTGGTAGAGCGTGATCCGGACGGCAACCTCGACCGCTACGCGCCGCTGTGCACCGAACTTCTGCAGGGCGGGGTCAGGCACATCGTCGGCTGCGTCACATCCTCCAGCCGCAAGGAGGTGATCCCGACGCTGGACCGTCACGGCGGCACCCTCTGGTACACGGTCCCCTACGAGGGGTTCGAGGCGTCGGACCGGGTCATCTATCTGCACGCCTGCCCGAATCAGCACCTGCTGCCGCTTCTGGACTGGGCCTTCGCCACGCACGGGCGGCGCGGATATCTGACGGGCTCCAACTACATCTGGGGGTGGGAGATGAACCGCCTTGCCCGTCAGACGATACTGACTGCGGGCGGCGAGGTCACGGGAGAGCGGTATCTGTCGCCGGGGTCGACAGACGTGGCGCAGATGATCGCGGAGATTCGTCAGACCACGCCGGATTTCATTCTCAATTCCCTGATCGGCCCATCGTCCCGGGCCTTTCTGACGGCCTACGCCGCGCTTGGCGCCACCGACCCCCGGTTCGCGCCGGACCTCTGCCCGGTGCTGTCCTGCAACCTGACGGAATGCGAACTGCCCGACTTCGGCGCCGCCGCCGAAGGGCTCGTGGCGGCCGGCCCCTATTTTCACACAGGTCTGCAGTCCTTCCCTAACAGCCTCGCCGCCGCTGCGGATCTGGCGATCCGCACCTTGGCGGACCTTCTGGATGCCCCGGGGCGGGAAGACGCGGACATCGCTGCCCTGCTGCAAACGCCGGCCGGTCACGCCAGCGGGATCGACCCGCAGACACACCACATGCCGCAATCCGCGCTGATTGCACGGGCGCATGGCGGCGGCTTTCAGGTCATCCGCGACTGCGGCGCGCGGCGCGGCGATCCCTACCTGTCGGCGGACTGGATGATGGCCGCATCCCCCGGCCGCCCGCCGGCGCTGAAGGTCGTCTGGTGAGCCGGGGGGTGGAAGGCGGCGATCTGGGTGGTGCGCGGGCGATCGTCCTGCATCGTCCTCATGCCGTCGTCGCATCCGTAACCCGGCAACTGCAGGCCATTGGCTTGTCGGTAGAGTCGGCATGGCCAGACCTGCCTGCCGACGCCGCGTCGGCGGACTTCCTGTTCTTCGACGCCGACATGGGGTTCGACGCACAGTTTCCCTGGCAGCCGGGTGCGGCGCCGCTGCCGCTGATCGCCCTGATCGGGTCAGAGGCGCCGGGTCGCATCGAATGGGCGCTTTCAGCCGGGGCGCAGGCGCAGATCCTGAAGCCCGTGGGCGACGGCGGCGTCTACAGTGCGCTGCTGATCGCAAGGCACGGTTTCGCCATGCGCCAGACGCTGACGGCGGCGGTCGATGACATGCGCGGACGCCTCGGCGCGCGGCAGACCGTGGTGCGTGCCATCGTCCAGCTGACGCGCGGGGCAGGATCGGAAGATGCCGCCTATGATGCCCTGCGGCGCATGGCGATGGACGGCCGGATCACGCTGGAAGAGGCCGCCGCCCGGGTGGTGGCCACACCTGCCGTCGATCGCCGAGCGCGAAAAGGCACCGCATGACAGAGGTCACGGCCCCCGCCACGTCGCGCCGCCCCGACGGTGTCTGGTCGCGCCTGCGCCATCGCCCGCTGGCGCTGTTCGGCATGGCATTGGTCTTGCTGATCGTCGGGGCCGCTGTGCTGGCCCCCGTGATCGCGCCCTTCGATCCCTTCGCGCAGAACTTCGACGGCCTGACGATGTTCGGAGAGCCCCTGCCGCCCGGCGGAGCCTATGTCCTGGGCACCGACCTGCTAGGGCGCGACCTGCTCAGCCGTCTGCTCTACGGCGCGCGCACCTCGCTGATCATTGGGGTGGTGGCTAACGGGATCGCGTTGCTGATCGGCACGGTGATCGGATTGACGGCCGGGTTCTTTCAGGGCTGGATCGGCGCGGTGCTGATGCGCTTCACCGACCTGATGATGGCGTTTCCGGCGCTCTTGCTGGCGATCTGCCTTGCCGCCGTCTTCCAGCCAAGCCTGTGGATCGTCGCCTTCGTGATCGCCATGGTGAACTGGGTCCAGACCGCGCGGGTGATCTATACCGAGACCTCGGCACTGGCCGCGCGCGATTACATCGCGGCGCAGCGCACGCTGGGGGCCAGCACGCCGCGCATCCTGTTCCGTCACATCCTGCCGCACCTTGTGCCGTTGATCATCGTCTGGGGCACGCTGGGGATCTCGACGACCGTGCTGCTGGAGGCGACGCTCTCCTACCTCGGAGTAGGCGTGCAGCCGCCGACGCCCAGCTGGGGCAACATCATCTTCGAGAACCAGACCTATTTCCAGTCCGCCCCGTGGCTCGTGTTTTTTCCGGGGGCAGCGATCGTCGTGTTGGCATTGGCCTTCAACCTCGTGGGCGACGCCCTGCGAGACGTATTGGACCCCACGTTGAGAGGGTCCGACTGATGGTCGCCTACCTGATCCGCCGCCTGATCCAAAGCATCCTGATCCTGCTCGGCGTCAGCTTCATCACCTTCTTCCTGCTCTACGTCCTGCCCGCCGACCCTGTGCGCCAGATCGCAGGGCGGTCCGCCACGCCGCAGACGGTCGAGAACATCCGCACGCAACTCGGCCTCGACCAGCCGTTCATCGTGCAATACGGGCGCTACCTCGCCGGTCTGGTGCAGGGCGACATGGGCCGCAGCTATCTGCAGAAGACGGACGTGGCGACGTTGATCATGGCGCGGCTGCCTGCATCGCTGCTGCTGATGGTGGCAGGGATCGGGGCGGAGCTGGTGATCGGCCTGACCATGGGTGTCATTGCGGCGCTCTGGCGCGGCAGGGCGGTCGACAACGGGCTGATGATGACAAGCTTCGTCACCGTCAGCGCGCCGCAGTTCGTCGTGGCGCTGCTGCTGCTCTACGTCTTCGCGGTGAAGCTCGGCTGGTTTCCTATCGGCGGCTACGGTACGCCCGCGCACCTCGTGCTGCCCGCGCTGACGCTCGGTATCCTCGGGTCCGGCTGGTATGCCCGGATGATGCGGTCGAGCATGGTCGAGGTGCTGCGCGCCGACTTCATCCGCACCGCCCGCGCCAAGGGCCTGAGCCGCGCCCGCGTGATCCTCCGCCACGCGCTGCCCAATGCCATCCTGCCGGTGATCGCCATGATCGGCATCGACATCGGCATCTTCATGGGCGGCATCGTCGTGGTGGAAGGCGTTTTCGGCTGGCCCGGCATCGGGCAACTGGCCTGGCAGGCGATCCAGCGCGTCGACATTCCGATCATCATGGGCGTCACGCTCGTCAGCGCCTGCGCAATCGTGACCGGCAACCTGCTGGCCGACCTGATCGCGCCCCTGATCGACCCCCGCATCCGCATCCGCTAACCCAACAGGAGAGAACCAAGATGAAGAAACTTCTCGCATCCACCGCCTTGATCGCGGCCCTCGCGCTGCCTGCCGTAGCAGAGCAGCACATGGACCCGAACGCGAAACCGGGCGGCAACATCACAGTGACCTACAAGGACGACGTGGCGACGCTGGATCCGGCGATCGGCTACGACTGGCAGAACTGGTCGATGATCAAGTCGCTGTTCGACGGGCTGATGGATTACGAACCCGGCACCACGACCCTGCGCCCGGGCCTGGCCGAAAGCTACGAGATCTCCGACGACGGCATGACCTTCACCTTCCACCTGCGCCCCGGTGTCAAGTTCCACAACGGGCGTGAGATGGTGGCCGAGGACGTGAAATACTCGCTCGACCGCGTGACCAACCCGGCGACGCAATCCCCCGGCGCGGGCTTCTTCGGCGCGATCGAGGGCTACGACGCCGTCGCCTCCGGCGAGGCGGAGACCCTGTCCGGCGTCACCGTCGTCGATCCGCAGACCGTGCAGATCAAGCTGTCGCGCCCCGACGCCACCTTCTTGCACGTCATGGCGCTGAACTTCGCCTCGGTCGTCCCGCAAGAGGCGGTGGAGGCCGCCGGCGGCGACTTCGGCAAGCAGCCGGTGGGTACCGGTGCCTTCAAGCTTGGCGAATGGACCATCGGCCAGCGGCTGGTGTTCGAGAAGAACGCCGACTATTGGCGCGACGGGCTGCCCTATCTCGACACCGTGACCTTCGAGGTCGGGCAGGAGCCCATCGTGGCCCTGCTGCGCCTGCAGAACGGAGAGGTCGACGTGCCCGGCGACGGCATCCCGCCCGCCAAGTTCCAGGAGGTGATGGCCGATCCCGAACAGGCGGCCCGCGTGGTCGAGGGCGGCCAGCTGCAGACCGGCTACATCACCCTGAACGTGACCACCCCGCCGCTGGATCAGGTCGAGGTCCGCAAGGCGATCAACATGGCGATCAACAAGGACCGCATCGTGCAGCTGATCAACGGCCGCGCGGTCCCCGCCAACCAGCCGCTGCCGCCGTCGATGCCGGGCTACACGACCGACTACGCAGGCTATGCCTACGACCCCGAGGCCGCGAAACAGATGCTGGCCGACGCGGGCCTGCCCGACGGGTTCGAGACGGAGCTTTACGTCATGAACACCGACCCCAACCCCCGCATCGCCCAGGCGATCCAGCAGGATCTCGCCGCGATCGGCGTGAACGCCTCCATCCAGTCCCTCGCGCAGGCCAACGTGATCGAGGCGGGCGGGGCCGGCACGGCGCCGATGATCTGGTCCGGCGGCATGGCCTGGATCGCGGACTTCCCCGATCCGTCCAACTTCTACGGGCCGATCCTGGGTTGCGCGGGTGCGGTCGAGGGCGGCTGGAACTGGTCGAAGTTCTGCGACGAGGCGCTGGACGCCGAGGCGACCGCCGCCGACTCCATGGTCAGCCAGGAGGGCGAAGAGCGCCTGAAGATGTGGTCCGACGTCTACATGAAGGTGATGGAGGAGGCCCCCTGGGTGCCGGTGTTCAACGAGCAGCGCTACACGATGAAGTCGGCGCGGATGGGCGGCGACGACGCGCTTTACGTCGATCCGGTGTCGATCCCCGTCAACTACGACTACGTCTACGTGACGGACTGATCGCATGTGCAAGGCGTGCGACTACACGATCCACGGGGCCCAGCACCACTTCGGCTGGGACAACAGCATCGCCCCGGTGCAGCGGGTGGAGCCGGGTCAGACGATCCTGTTCCACTGTCACGACAGTTCGGCGGGCCAGCTTGGCCCGTCGTCCACGGTGGCGGACGTCGCCACTCTCGACTTCGGCAAGATCAACCCGGTCTCGGGTCCGATCTGGATCGAGGGAGCGGAGCCGGGCGACGCGGTGAAGGTGACGCTCGACAGCTTCGCGCCACAGGTGCAGGACGGAAAGGGCTGGGGCTGGACCGCGAACATCCCGGGCTTCGGCCTGCTGGCGGACCAGTTCACCGAGCCCGCCCTGCACGTCTGGTCCTATGACCCGGGCAGCATGGCGCCGTCGCTCTTCGGCACGGAAGGCCGCGTGCCGCTGAAGCCCTTCGCCGGCACCATCGGCAACGCGCTGGCGGAACCGGGGCTGCATTCCATCGTCCCGCCACGGCGGGTCGGCGGCAATCTCGACATCCGCGATCTGTCGGCGGGGACGGTGCTTTACCTACCGGTCGAGGTCGCGGGCGCGCTGTTCAGCGTGGGCGACACCCATGCGGCGCAGGGCGACGGAGAGGTCTGCGGCACGGCGATCGAGAGCCCGATGGACGTGGTCCTGACGCTCGACCTGGTAAAGGGAGCAAACCTGAAGACCCCGCGCTTCACCACGCCGGGGCCGGTGACGCGGCACCTGGACGCCAAGGGCTACGAAGTGACGACGGGCATCGGGCCGGACCTGATGGCCGCCGCCCGCGACGCGGTGTCGGGGATGGTCGATCACCTCTGTGCCACGCGCGGCATGGCGGCGGTCGATGCCTACATGCTGGTCAGCACCTGCGGCGATTTGCGGATCTCCGAGATCGTGGACATGCCGAACTGGGTCGTCAGCTTCTACTTCCCGCGCTGCGTGTTCGAGTGAGCGTGGAGACGAAACAACGGACCGGGGCCGGGACGGCCCCGGACGACATTCTCTTGTCGGTGCGTGACCTCACCGTCTCGGTCCGCACGGACGCCGGCCTGCTGCCTTTGGTGAAGGATGTAACCTTCGATCTGAGACGCGGCGAGACGCTGGCCATCGCGGGCGAAAGCGGGTCGGGCAAGTCGATCACCTCTCTCGCCATCATGGGCCTGCTGCCGCCGCCCGCGGTGCGGGTGACCGGCGGCAGCGTGGCGCTGGGCGACCGCGTGCTGACCTCCCTGCCGGAAGGTCAGTTGCGCGCCCTGCGCGGCGACCGCATTGCGATGATCTTTCAGGAACCGATGACCAGCCTGAACCCGGTGATGACCGTCGGCACCCAACTGGTCGAGGCGATCCGCGCCCATGCGCCAATGTCGCGGCGCAAGGCAAGGGTCAAGGCGCTGGACGCCCTGACCGCCGTGCGCCTGTCGGAGCCGGCGCGGCGGATGGACCAGTTTCCCCACGAACTCTCCGGCGGGATGCGTCAGCGCGTGATGATCGCGATGGCGCTGGCGCTGAAGCCCGACGTGCTGATCGCGGACGAACCGACCACCGCGCTCGATGTCACCGTGCAGCGCGAGGTGCTGGACCTGCTGCGCGACCTGCAGCGCGACCGTGGCACCGCGATCCTGTTGATTACCCATGACATGGGCGTGGTGGCCGAAATGGCCGACCGCGTGGTCATCATGCGGCGCGGCGTCGTCGAGGAGACGGGGCCGGTGCGCCAGATCTTCGCCGCGCCCGCCAATCCCTATACCCGCGACCTGCTGGCCGCCGTGCCACGCATGGGGCAGGGCGGTGCGGCAATCGCCCGCCCGGACCGGCCGGTCGTGGCCGACCTGCGCGAGGTCGCCGTGCGCTACGATATTCGCGGCGGCATCCTGAACCGCGTGACACACCGCGTCCACGCGGTCGAAGGGGTCGGGTTCGATATCCGCGCGGGTGAAACCCTCTCGCTCGTCGGCGAATCGGGCTGCGGCAAGTCCACCGTCGCCCGCGCCATCGTCGGCCTTGTCCCGCACGCCGGGCTGATCCGCGTTGGCGACCAGACCGTGGGCACGATGACCGCGCAGGCCCGCAAGCGGCTGAGCGCGGTCACGCAGATCGTCTTTCAGGACCCGATGGCGGCGCTCGATTCCCGCATGACCGTGGGCGAGCAGATTGCGGAACCGTTGCTGATCCACAGCACGATGGACGCCACCGCGCGCCGCGCCCGCGCTGCGGACCTGATGGCGCGCGTCGGTCTGACGGAGGCGAAGCTGGACAACTACCCCCACGAATTCTCTGGCGGGCAGCGCCAGCGCATCTGCATCGCGCGCGCCCTCGCGCTGACACCGCAATTGATCGTGGCGGACGAAAGCGTTTCGGCGCTGGATGTGTCGGTGCAGGCCCGGGTGCTTGACCTGCTGCGGGCGCTGAAGGACGAATTCGGGATCGCCATGCTGTTCATCAGCCACGACATGGCGGTGGTCGAGAATATCTCTGATCGGGTCGCCGTGATGCAACTGGGACAGATCGTCGAGATCGGAAGCAGGGCGCAGATCTTCGGCAACCCGCAGCATCCCTATACCCGGCGCCTGATGGCGGCGGTGCCGGTGGCCGATCCGACCGCCGTGCGCGAGGCGACACCGCGGATGACCGGGGACATTCCGAACCCCGTGCATCCTGTCGGTGCCTCAATCGCCCGTCACCACTTGATGGAAGTGGCCCCCGGCCATCTGGTGGCCGAGGGCTAGGCGTCAGTCGGTCAGCCGTGCCGCAGGTCTTCGGGCAGCAGGGCCGTGGGCATGTTCTGATAGCAGACCGGGCGCAGGAAACGCCGGATCGCGAGCGTGCCCACGGATGTCGCGCCGAAGTTCGTGCTGGCCGGGAAAGGCCCGCCGTGGACCATTGAATCCGCGACCTCGACCCCTGTCGGGAAGGCGTTGACCAGCAGACGACCGGCCTTGCGTTCCAGGATCGGGACCAGCTTCTGCCCGATGCCGGTATCGCCGTCATCCATCTGCAGCGTGCAGGTCAACTGCCCATGCAGACCGCGGGCGACCGACAGCATCTCCTCGTCGGTGTCGGCGCGGATGACCACGCCGGCGGGGCCGAACATCTCGATCGCGAGGTCTTCATTCGCCAGCCAGTCGGCGGCGCTGACGACGAACAGCGCGGGACCGGCCTTGCGCCCCTCTCCCGGTGCCTGCAGGCGGGTCGTCACGTTGGCCGCGCCAGAGATCGTTTCGACCCCCTTGCGATAACCCTCGGCGGTGCCGCCGGTCAGCATCGCAGCAGGCGCCACGTCCTTCAGCGCTGCCTCTGCCGCATCGATGAATGCATCGGCGTCAGCGTCCTTGATGACCACCACGCCGGGGTTGGTGCAGAACTGGCCGACGCCCATGGTCAGCGACCCGGCCCAGCCTTTGCCCGTCTCTGCCGCGCGGGCGGCAGAGGCTGCGGGCAGCACGAAGACCGGGTTGATCGCGCCGAGTTCACCGAAGAAGGGGATCGGTTCGGGCCGCGCCATGGCGAGGTCGAACAGCGCCTTGCCACCGCGGAACGACCCGGTGAAGCCTACCGCGCGCGTCAGCGGATGCTGCACCAACGCCTCGCCGGCCTCGTTGGTGTTGGACTGGACAAAGCCGAAAGTGCCTTTCGGCATGCCCGTCGTCTCCACCGCGGCGGCGATGGCCTGCGCCACGATCTCTCCCGTCGCGGGGTGGCCCGGATGACCCTTGTAGACAACGGGACAGCCCGCGGCGAGGGCGGCTGCGGTATCGCCCCCGGCGGTGGAAAAGGCGAGCGGGAAGTTCGACGCGCCGAAGACGGCCACAGGGCCCAGCGGGCGCTGGATCATCCGCAGGTCCGGGCGGGGCAGGGGCGCGCGGTCAGGCAGCGCGGCATCGAGGCGCACATCGAGGTAGTCCGCCTTGCGGATGTGATCCGCGAACAGGCGCAACTGGCCCGTCGTGCGGCCACGTTCGCCGTTCAGACGCGCCTCGGGCAGGCCGGTCTCTGCCGTGCCGTAGGCGGTCAGATCGTCGCCTCGCGCCTCGATCTTGTCGGCGATGGCCTCCAGGAACGCGGCGCGCTCCTCGCGGCTGGTCCAGCCGTAGGTCTCGAATGCGGCCTCCGCCGCCTGCATGGCGGCATCGACCTCCGCCTTGCCGCCGGACTGGACGGTCACGGGATCGCCGGTGACGGGATCGGACTGAAACGTCGTGCCCCCCGCGACCCAGGCCCCGTCGATGTAATGGTTGCCGGTCAGCTTGGTCATGTCGTCTCTCTCCTTGGTCAGTCGTGAAATGCCGCCACGGTGGTGCGGCGGCCCAGCATGAAGGCATCGGCTACATGCTGCAGGGGGCTGATGTCCACGTCGGACTGTCCAGCCTCGATCAGTTCGGCAAAGCGGTGGTAAAGGCCGGGATATTCCCCCGGGCCTTCGCACGTCTGCGCCATGCCGTCGATATGCAGTGTCGCCCCGCCATCTGTCAGCCTCAGTTGTCCAACGGTCGTATCCACCGTGATGTTCCAACTTTGCGGACCTTCCTGCCGCCAGTCGAAGGCGGCGTCGACCGTCATGCCGGCCGGTCCGGCGAACGAAAGGTCGGCGGCGATAGGCGTGTCCCGGTTTTCGGGGAACGACAGCGTGGCATCCGTCAGATGCACCGGGTTCGGCACGATCGCGGTCATGATCGACAGCGCGTTGATGCCGGGATCGAAAACGCCGAGCCCACCGGCCTGCCAGATCCAGTCCTGCCCCGGATGCCAACGGCGCACGTCTTCCTTCCAGTCGATCTGGACGTGCTTGATCTGCGCATCGCGCAGATGCGCGCGGGCCTGCGCGACGCCAGCGGCCTCTCGCGAGTGCCACGTGGCGAAGAGCGTGACGCCCTTGGCCCGGGCGAGGCGTTCGAGCTTCAGCACCTCGGATACCGTGGCGCCGGGGGGCTTTTCCAGCATGACGTGCTTGCCTGCAGCTAAGGCCGCCGTGGCGATGTCGAAGCGCGGCACGGGGGGCATGCAGAGCGACAGGACGTTGATGTCCGGGCGCGCGGTCAGCAGATCGGCCACGTCCGCGTGGTTTTCCACGTCGTCGATCCCGCCGGA
The DNA here is from genome assembly GCF_900128995.1 of Loktanella atrilutea. GTDB lineage: Bacteria > Pseudomonadota > Alphaproteobacteria > Rhodobacterales > Rhodobacteraceae > Loktanella > Loktanella atrilutea. The sequence goes on from NZ_FQUE01000001.1 coordinate 112,198, forward strand.
CCGGCTGACAGTCGCGGCCAGATGGAACGCGCCGCTGCTCGCGATTGCGGGAATATGCTGGTCGCGGGCAATCTTGCCGATGCCCAGCAGGGCGATCGGTTCGCTCACAAGCTGACGGCCGACACCGCCGGCCCCTGCGCCTCTAGTGACTGTCACGGGGCACCTCGTGTCCACGGTTGCCTTTCAGGATGGTGAAGTCGGCGCCGGTGTCGGCCCCTTCCACCATGTCCACGAACATCTTCGAATAACCTGACGTGAACATCGGCGCGGGCGGAGTCCATGCGGCCAGCCGCGCAGCCAGTTCCTCATCGGAAATATCCAGATGAATGCGCCGTGCCTCCACGTCCAGTTCGATCATGTCGCCGGTGCGCACGACAGCCAGCGGGCCACCGGCAGCGGCTTCTGGCGCGGTGTGCAGGACGACGGTGCCGTAGGCGGTGCCCGACATGCGGGCGTCGGAAATGCGGACCATGTCAGTGATACCCTTCTTCAGCACCTTGGGCGGCAGGCCCATGTTGCCGACCTCTGACATGCCGGGATAGCCCTTGGGGCCGCAGTTCTTCATCACCATGACGCAGGTCTCGTCGATGTCGAGCGCATCGTCGTTGATCCGCGCCTTGTAGTCGTCGATATCCTCGAACACTACGGCCCGCCCGCGATGCTTCATCAGGTGCGGGCTGGCGGCGGAGGGTTTCAGGACCGCGCCGTTCGGCGCGAGGTTGCCGCGCAGCACCGCGATGCCGCCGGAGGCCGCAAGCGCCTTTTCCACCGGCAGGATCACGTCGTCGTTCCAGTTCTGCGCGCCCTTGACCTCTTCCCCGATGGTGGTCCCTGAAACCGTCAGCGCGTCGTCGTGCAGCATTCCGGCCTCGGACAGGCGCTTCAGCACCACGGGCAGGCCGCCGGCGTAGAAGAACTCCTCCATCAGGTATTTGCCCGACGGCATCAGATTGACGATGGTGGGCACGTCGCGGCCGCAGCGGTCCCAGTCGTCCAGCGTCACATCGACGCCCACACGGCCCGCAAGGGCCAGCAGGTGTATCACCGCATTGGTCGATCCGCCGATCGCGCCGTTGCAGCGGATCGCGTTCTCGAATGCCTGTTTCGTCAGGATATCAGAGGGTTTCAGGTCGTCCTTCACCATCTGCACGATGCGCCGCCCGGTCAGCTGCGCCATGACGCGGCGGCGGCTGTCCACGCCGGGGATCGCGGCGTTGCCCGACAGGGCCATGCCAAGCGCCTCGGCCATGCTGGCCATCGTGCTGGCCGTGCCCATCGTGTTGCAGGTGCCCGACGAGCGGCTCATCGCCTGCTCGGCCTGCAGAAACTCCTCTTGGGTCATCTTCCCGGCCTTGATGTCCTCTGACATCTGCCAGAGCGCGGTGCCGGACCCGACCCGCTCGCCCCGGAACCAGCCGTTCAGCATCGGTCCGCCGGTGACGACGATGGAGGGAATGTCGGTCGATGCGGCGCCCATCATCAGCGAGGGCGTGGTCTTGTCGCAGCCCACCAGCAGCACGGCGCCGTCGATGGGCTGGGCGCGCATCACCTCCTCCACCGCCATGGCGGCGAGGTTGCGGTACATCATCGCCGTGGGGCGGAAGGTGTTCTCCGATGCACTGAACACCGGCACCTCGACGGGGAAACCGCCGGCCTCCCAGACGCCGGCCTTCACCTTTTCGGCCAGCTCGCGCAGGTGGCCGTTGCAAGGCGTCAGGTCGGACCATGTGTTCAGGATGCCGATCACCGGGCGGCCGTCGAACAGGTCGTCGGGGTAGCCCTGATTCTTCAGCCAGCCACGGTGATAGATGTTGTCGCGGGACGTGCCGCCATACCATTCCTGTGAACGCAGACGACGGGGCCAGGGGGCGGGGCTGAAGGTCATGGGCGTTTTCCTAAAGGGTTTTGACGGTGACGCGGGCGGTATCGGCCGCGGCCTCTATGGACAGCGCATTGCGCAGGGGCAAGCCGAAGGCGGGGGCGGCGATTTCGAAGATATCGCCATCCTGACAGGACAGTCCGGTCGCGAAGGACAGCGTTGCCGTGCCGAACATGTGGATATGGACGTCGCCGGGCTGGCAGAAGATGCCGTACTTGAAATGATGGTGCTCGAGATTGCCGATGGTGTGGGACATGTTCGCCTCGCCACTGACGAAGGGCGCGTCGAAGATCGCCTGCCCATTGCGGATCACACGGCTGTAGCCCTGAATGTCCTGCGGCAGTTCGCCCACCAGCAATTCCGGCCCGACGGCGCAGGCCCGCAGCTTGGAATGGGCGAGGTAGAGGTAGTTCTGCTTCTCGGTCACGTGATCCGAAAACTCGTTTGCCAAGGCAAAGCCGACACGGAACGGCGTGCCGTCGGCGGCGATGACATAGATGCCGGCGATTTCCGGCTCTTCTCCACCGTCCAGCGCGAAGGCGGGCGAGGGCAGGGGCGCGCCGGGGGCGATCAGCGCGTGACCTGTTCCCTTGTAGAACCACTCGGGCTGGACGCCGGGCGCGGTACCGGTCGGCTTGCCGCCCTCGATCCCCCAGCGGAACATCTTCATGGAATCCGTCTCGGCCTTGTCAGCCTTTTCATGCATCGCGGCGCGGGTGGAGGCGGAGCCGAGGTGCGTCAGGCCAGTGCCGGTCAGGTAGGTATGCGCGGGATCGTCGTGAAAAAGCGGCGGCAGCATCCGCCCTTCGGCATAGAGCGTCTCCAGATCGACATTCTCGCCCATGCCAAGCTGGCCGATCCTGTCGCGCAGGGACGTGGACTGCGCCGCGCATTCCATTGCCAGATCGTACAGCGACATTTCGGTCCTGACGGCGCAGGCCTGCGTGCCGTCGCGCGCGACAAGCTGGATGCCACCGGTGGCGGTGCGGTATTGGGACAGCAGCATGGATCAGGCCTTTCGCTTGTTCATCACGTCGAAGATCACGGCGGCCAGCAGGACGAGGCCCTTGATGCACTGTTGCCAGTCGATGCCGATGCCGAGGATCGACATGCCGTTGTTCATCACCCCCATGATGAACGCCCCGATCACGGCCCCCACCACGGTGCCGACGCCACCGGCCATCGACGCGCCGCCGATGAAGACGGCGGCGATCACATCAAGCTCGAACCCCGCACCCGCCTTCGGCGTCGCCGTGTTCAGGCGGGCGGCGAAGACGAGGCCGGCCAGCGCCGCCAGCACGCCCATATTGGCGAAGGTCAGGAAGGTCAGGCGCGGCGCGTTGATGCCCGACAGCATCGCCGCCTTCTCGTTCCCGCCGATGGCATAGATGCGGCGGCCGATGGTCGTGCGGCTGGTGACGAAGGAATAGACCGCGATCAGCAGCGCCATGACGATGAAGACGTTCGGCAGCCCGCGGAAGTTCGCCATTAGGTAGCTGAGGTAGATCAGCGCCAAGAAGATCAGACCGTTCTTGGCAGCGAAGAAGACGAAGGGTTCCTCCACACTGCCGGTCTTGGCGGCCTCTGACCGGGACCGCACAGCGAGCAACAGGATGATGGAGGCCACGACGACGCCAATCGCCAGCGAAAACACGTTGGGCTTGCCGCTGCCGATCAGGTCGGGGATGAAGCCCGAAGCGATCAGCTGGAACTGACCCGGGAATGGGCCGACGGACTGCCCGGCCAGCAGCCAAAGCGTCAGGCCTTTGAACACCAGCATGCCCGCGAGCGTCACGATGAAGCTGGGGATCTTGAAATAGGCGACCCAGAACCCCTGCGCCATGCCGATCACGGCCCCGGCGAAGAGGCAGATGATCCCCGCCAGCAGGTAGGGGATGTCGAAGTTCACGATCATCACCGCCGCCAGCGCGCCGACGAAGCCCATGACGGACCCGACGCTCAGGTCGATGTGTCCCGCCACGATGATCAGCAGCATCCCGATCGCCATGATGATGATGTAGCTGTTCTGCAGGATCAGGTTCGTCAGGTTGACAGGCTTCAGCAGGATGCCACCCGTCGCGACCTGAAAGAACGCCATGATCGCGATCAGGGCGAAGAGGATGCCGTATTCGCGCATGTGACCGCGCAGGAAGGACCAGCTCGACTTGACCTGCACGGGCGGCAGGTCGGCGTTGTCCGGGTTGGTGGTCGTCTGGGTCATGTGCGATCCCCCGATCTGATGATGGTTGCCATGATCTTTTCCTGACTGGCGTCGGCGGTCGGCATCTCGCCCACGAAGCGGCCCTCGTTCATGACGTAGATGCGGTCGGTGATGCCCAGCAGCTCCGGCATCTCGGAGGAGATGACGACGATCGCCTTGCCCGCCGCCGCGAGGTCACGGATCACGGTGTAGATTTCATACTTCGCGCCGACGTCGATGCCGCGCGTGGGCTCGTCCAGGATCAGCACGTCGGGATCGGCAAAGAGCCACTTGGACAGCACGACCTTCTGCTGGTTGCCGCCCGAGAGGTTCACCGTCTCCTGCTCGATGCTGCTCGACTTGATGTTGAGCCGGGTGCGGTAGCGCGCGGCCACCTCGGCTTCGCGTTCGCGGTTCACGACCATGCCGTCGGATACCCCGGACAGGTTCGCCAGCGGGACGTTGCGGCGGATCGTGTCGTCGAGGACGAGGCCGTAGGTCTTGCGGTCCTCCGTCGCATAGGCCAGCCCCGCGTTGATCGCGCGGCGCACGGTGGACAGGTCGGCGGCGGTGCCGTTGATCTGCACCTCGCCGGTGATGTGGCTGCCATAGCTGCGCCCGAAAAGAGACATGGCAAGTTCCGTGCGCCCCGCGCCCATCAGGCCCGCGATGCCCAGAACCTCGCCCTTGTTCACGTGAAAGGAGACATCCTTCACCACCTGCCGGTCGCTGTGCAGCGGATGCGTGACGCACCAGTTCTGCACGCGCATCGCGACCTCTGGCGTCGTCGTGTCAACCTTCGGTGGATAACGGTCGTCGAGCGACCGGCCCACCATGTCGCGGATGATATCGCCTTCGCTAATGCCGGTGCGACAGTCGAGGCGCGACACGGCGGCGCCGTCTCGGATCACTGTAATCGTATCCGCCACCTTGCTGATTTCGTTCAGCTTGTGGCTGATGAGGATCGAGGTGACGCCCTGCCGCTTGAACTCCAGCAGCAGATCGAGCAGCTTTGCGCTGTCGGTCTCGTTCAGGGACGACGTGGGTTCGTCGAGGATCAGCAGGCGCACATCCTTGGACAGCGCCTTGGCAATTTCCACCAGCTGCTGCTTGCCGAGGCCCAACGCATCGACCAGCGTGTCGGGATGTTCCTTCAGGCCGACGCGGGCCAGCAGCCTCGCAGCCCCGGCGCGGGTCGCGCGCCAGTCCATGATGCCCTTCGTGGCGCGTTCGTTGCCCAGATAGATGTTCTCGGCCACCGAGAGGAGCGGCACAAGCGCCAGTTCCTGGTGGATGATGATGATGCCCATCGCCTCTGAATCGCGGATGCCGCCGAACGACTGCACCTCGCCGTCATAGACGATGTCGCCGGTGTAGCTACCATGCGGATAGACACCGGACAGAACCTTCATCAGCGTGGATTTGCCGGCGCCGTTCTCGCCGACGAGGGCGTGGATCTCGCCTTCCTCGACCGACAGGCTGACCCGGTCGAGCGCCTTCACGCCGGGAAATTCCTTTGTGATGCCGCGCATTTCAAGAAGTGTGGCCATGGCGCCCCCCGGTGCCCGCAATGGATAAAAAGGGCCCCCGACCCGTGCCGTCAGCAGGTCAGGGGGCCAGCGTCACGGGCGGGACCAAAAGGCCCCGCCCCCGACAGGGAGGATCACTTGATCTGGTCTTCGGTGTAGTAACCGCTGTCGATCAGCACGGACTGGATATTGTCCTTGGTCACGGCCACCGGCTCCAGCAGGTAGGCGGGCACGACCTTGACGCCGTTGTCATAGGTCTCGGTGTCGTTGATCTCGGGCTCCGAGTCGTTCAACAACGCCTCGACCATGCCGACGGTGACGCGGGCCAGCTCGCGCGTGTCCTTGAAGATCGTCGAATACTGTTCGTCCGCCATGATCGACTTGACCGAGGGTACTTCGGCGTCCTGACCGGACACGATCGGCATCTTCATGTCGCCAGAGCCGTAGCCCACGCCCTTGAGCGAGGACAGGATGCCGATGGACAGCCCGTCGTAGGGCGACAGGACCGCGTGGACCGGCTTGTCGGTGTAGTTGGCGGACAGCAGGTTATCCATGCGCGCCTGTGCGACTGATCCGTCCCAGCGCAGGGTGCCGACCTGGTCCATGCCCATCTGGCCCGAGGGGATCACGATGTCGCCGCTGTCGATCAGGGGCTGCAGGACCGACATCGCGCCGTCGTAGAAGAAATAGGCGTTGTTGTCGTCCGGGCTGCCGCCGAACAGCTCCACGTTCCACGGCTTCTGGTCCGGGAAGCGTTCCTTCAGGCCGTCGACCAGCGTCGTCGCCTGCTGCACGCCGACCTTGAAGTTGTCGAAGGTGGCGTAATAGCTCACGTCGCCGGAGTCGCGGATCAGGCGGTCGTAGGCCACCACGTCGATGTCGGCGGCGGCGGCATTGGCCAGCGCGTTCGACAGCGTCGTGCCGTCGATGGCGGCGATGACCAGAACGTCGACGCCCTTGGTGATCATGTTCTCGATCTGGGCGAGCTGGTTCGGAATGTCGTCCTCTGCGTACTGCAGGTCGACCTTGAACCCGGCCTCTTCGAACTGCTTGACCATGTTGTCACCGTCGGCGATCCAGCGCGCCGAGGATTTGGTCGGCATCGCGATGCCCACATAGCCCGCGTCCTGCGCCCAAGCGCCACCGGTCATGGCCACGAGTGCTGTCGTCGCCAGCATGGATTTAAAAATATTCATGTCGTCCTCCCTTGTGCAGATCGGCTTCAGTTTCCCCCCGAGGACGCCCGCACGATTGTGTAAGCAGGGCCGATCCGGTGCAAACACGGTCTCCGCCTCTGTGCGGCGACCCTGCGCGTGACGGCTATGTAAATCAAATTCATTTTACACATCTGGATATGTCTTTCGTGATATGGCAGTCAGCGGTCAGGAGGCGCCATGCCACAACCACAGGACAAGACAGCCGCCGCGCTGATCCGGGCCGGTCTGCGTCTGCCGCAGCTGCGCCTGCTGCTGGCCATCGCGGATATCGGGCAGATCTCCGGCGCCGCGGCGCAGGTCGGCATGACGCAGCCTGCCGCGTCCCGTCTGTTGGCGGAACTGGAGCGGACTGCCGGTGCGCCGCTCTTTGACAGGCATCCGCGCGGCGTGGTGTTGACACAGGCCGGTGCGTTGCTGGCACGGCGCGCGCGCAGCGCCCTGCGTGACATTGCGACGGCCTTTGCCGAGGTGGACATGCTGGCCAGCGGCGCGGGCGGCGTGGTGCGGATCGGCACCGTCACCGGGCCGGGGCTGGAACTGGTGCTGCCGTTGATCCGCGATATGCGCGTGACCTATCCGGAAATCGAATTCGACGTGACTGTCGACACCTCGGACATGCTGGCAGAGGCGCTGTTTGCCCATCGCATCGACTTCTACATCGGGCGGGTGCTGGCAAATGTGAACCCGCGCGACGTAATCGTCCGCCATATCGGGCCGGAGCCGATCGCCCTGCTGGTGCGCAAGGACCACCCCTTGCTGCGCAAGACCAACCTGACGCTTCAGGATACGCTGGCGCATGACTGGGTCATGCAGGCGCCCGGCGGTCTGCTGCGCCGCGCGGTCGAGGCCTATCTTCTGCGCCATGACCTGCCGCCGCCGTCGCGGACCCTTTCGACATCCTCTCTGCTGCTGACGCTGGGCATCATTTCCGACACCAATGTCGTCGCACCGGTCGCGCGTTCGGTGGCGGACGTCCTCGTCTCGCCCGGGCGGATCAACGGCGATCTGCGGATTTTGGATGTCGCCGGCGACATGGCGGTCGATCCCTACGGTCTGGTGTCGCTGCGCGATGCGGCCCCGACGCCCGCCGTCGCCCGCATCATGACCCTGCTGGAGGATCGCATCCGCAACCGGGCCGCGCGGCCGGGCTGACGCGGCGGGGCAGGGGCCGACCGGTTCCGCCAAGCCACAGGTGCCAATGCGCAATGAGGCCTGTGCGCAATCGCGCGTTGCTCCGGGCGGCGTGCTGTGGCATTTCAGGGGCAATCATTGCGAACGGAAGTAAAGACTTTGGCAAACTTCGATGCCCGCCGCACGATGATGGTCGACACTCAGGTGCGACCCTCTGACGTGACCAAATTCCCGATCATCGACGCGATGCTGTCCGTGCCGCGCGAGGACTTCGTGCCGACCTCCCTGCGCGAGGCCGCCTACGTGGGCGAGAACCTGATGCTGCCGGGTGGGCGCACGATGCTGGAACCCCGCACGCTGGCCAAGATGCTGGACGCGCTGGACGTGCAGCCTGCGGATGTCATGCTGGATGTGGGCTGCGGCCTTGGCTATTCCACCGCCGTCGCGGCACGGATCGTGTCGTTCGTCGTCGGGCTGGAGGATGACGCCGATCGCGCCGCCGAAGCGCAGTCGAACCTGTCAGATGCCGGGATCGACAATGCCGCCGTGATGACGGGCCCGCTGGCCGAGGGCGTGGCCAAGTCCGGTCCCTACGACGCCATCATCGTCCACGGCGCGGTCGAGGTCGTGCCGGACGCGCTGACTGACCAACTGCGCCCCGGTGGCCGGATCGCCGCTCTGTTTTCAGAAGGAGCATTGGGCACCGTGCGGATCGGGCTGAAGTCCGACGGCGGCGTGACATGGCGCTATGCCTTCAATGCCGGCGCGCCGACGCTCGCGGGGTTCACCCGCGACCGGACGTTCGCGCTGTGATGGCCCGCCGGTTACTGCGGCAGGGGGTGGCGATCGTCTGCCTCGCCCTGTCCGCGACGGCACTCTCGGCCGAGACCCTGGCCCAGACGCTGACCGACGCCTACACCAACTCCGGCCTGTTGGCGCAGAACCGTGCGGTCTTGCGTGCGGCGGACGAGGATGTGGCACTTGCTACGTCCCGCCTCTTGCCGGTGATCAGCTGGGCCGCCACCGCCGCCAGTCAGGCGCCGCGCCTGCCGTCGGCCGACACGATCACCGCGCAGATCAGCCTGAACGCGGACCTGACCCTGTTTGACGGCGGTGCCAACCGGATGGGCCGCGAGGCGCAGAAGGAACTCGTCCTGGCGACGCGCGAATCCCTGCGGGACGTCGAACAGCAGGTTCTGCTGCGCGCCGTGCAAGCCTATAATTCGGTCCGCAGCACTGCCGAGTTCATCAACCTGCGTCAGAACAACCTGCGCGTCCTGCAACAGGAACTGCGCGCCGCGCAGGACCGGTTCGACGTGGGCGAGGTGACGCGCACCGACGTGGCACTGGCACAGGCCAGCGTGGCTTCGGCGCAAAGCCTTCTGGCCTCTGCGCGCGGCGACGCGGAACAGGCTGCGGCGGAATTTGCCGTGGCGGTCGGGCGTAAGCCCGGAACGCTGGCCGCTGTCGCGCCCGCACCCGTGTCCCGCAGCGAAGGCGAAGCCGAGTCGCTGGCCGTTCGCAACCATCCGCAGGTTCTGCAGGCCCAGCATTCCGTGATGGTCCGCGAAATCGGGATCAAGGTGGCGGAAGCGGCCTATGTGCCCAACGCGACCCTGTCCGGTCGGGTCGGCGTCGATGCCAACTCCGGCGTCGTCGGGCGGTCCGTGACGCTTTCGCTGGGCGGGCCAATCTACAACGGCGGCGCCTTGCCCGCTGCCGTCCGTCAGGCACAGGCCCAGCGCGATCAGGCGCGCGCCGGCCTTCACCTCGCCTCTCTCGGGGTGATCCAGCAGGTCTCGAATTCCTACGCCGTCCTGCAGGCCGCGCGTGCGTCGTTGCAATCGACAGATGAACAGGTGCGCGCCGCGCGTGTGGCCTTCGAGGGGATTCGCGAAGAGGCGACCCTTGGCGCGCGCACGACACTGGACGTGCTGAACGCCGAACAGAACCTGCTGAACGCCCGCGCCAACGTCATCACGGCGCAAGAGGCGGAAGTGAATGCCTCTTATGCCGTCCTGTCGGCCGTCGGCCTGCTGACGGCAGAGCATCTGAAGCTGCCGGTGCAGCAATACGACCCCGCAGCCTACTACAACCTCGTGAAGGATGCGCCGGCGGCGCTGTCCGAACAGGGGCAGGCGCTGGACCGTGTCCTGCGGGCCATCGGACAATAACGCGGCCAGCAGTCCTGGTTGTTTGGCCACGGATTTGGGCGTAGTCTGGTGTCGTGGGCAAAATGCAGGGGCACGTCATGTCTGATCCGATGACCAACGTCGAAATCGAGGATGTCCTGTCGTCCATCCGGCGTCTTGTGGCGGATGGTAGTCAACCTGCCGCACCGCGGCCGACACCGCCGCGCACGCCGAAACTTGTGCTGACTCCCGCCCTGCGCGTCGATACCCCGGTCGAGGGCCAGACCGCGGAAGAGCCGCAGGCCCCGGCAGAGGCGGCACCCATCGTCCTTGGGCAGCGCGACCGTATCGCACGGTCCGTCCGCGTCAGGGCCGCAACGGAGGCGCCGGCTGCCCCGACCCCCATTGACGAACCGGCGGCCAAGGTGCCGGACCGATTAAGCCTGCTGGCAACTATTGCAGAGCTTGAGGCCGCAGTACGCGAGCAGGCCGACGAATGGGAACCCGACGGCACGGGCACGCAAACCGATCCGGGCTGGGCGCGCGCCGTCTTTCGCGGGCCCACCGGCGTGGGCGACGACGATTCGCTCGACGATGACTTCGATCCGGCCTTCCTCGATGAGGATGATCGACCAGACCATATGCCGGACGATGCCGCCGATCCGCAGGAAGACGACCTTGCACCCGCACCGGCAGACGCGGGTGCCTGGCCACCGACCCTGGTCGAGGCGGCGCGGCGTTACGGCGACGCACCCGAGGCGGATGCGGTGCCCGAGTTCCGCCATCACCGGTCTGAAAACGTCGTGCGCCCCAATGCGACGCACAAGGCAGATGCGGCAACCCAACCCGACGAGGGGTTTCAGGACGACCTGATCGGAGGTCCCGATCTGGGCACCGATCCGGAGGATCCCCTGAACCGGTATCTGAACGGTGCGGGCCTGATCGACGAAGATACGTTGCGAGAGATGGTGCGCCAGATCGTGCGCGACGAACTGCAGGGCAAGCTGGGTGAGCGGATTACGCATAACGTCCGCAAGCTTGTCCGACGCGAGATTCACCGGGTTCTGACGACCCAGGATTTCGACTAGCGCCTAACCTCTGCCGCCAGATCGATGATGCGGTCCACGTCCAGATGCGCCGTGACGTGGTCGGCCAGGGCATCCAGCGTCGTCTGGACCGTTCCGCCGTAATCGCCGGCTTCGACCGTCTTGCCGAAGCGTCCCAGATAGGACGTGCGAAAGGCATCAGCGGCAAAGAGCCCGTGCAGATAGCAACCCATCACCCGACCGTCGGCGCTTTGTGCGCCCTCCGTGTGCCCGTCAAGGGCCAGCCACGCGCGGGCTTGATCTGGCCCGGTCGTCTGCCCCATGTGAATTTCGTAGCCGGATACCGGGTCCCCGGTCGGCAGGTAGGTCGCCTGCGCCAGCGCCAGCCGCTTGCGCGGCCCCATGACTGTGACGATATCCAGATGCCCTAGTCCCGGGACGCTTGCGGGTGGTCCCTCGATCCCCTCCGGATCGTCGATCCGACGGCCCAGCATCTGATAGCCGCCGCACAGCCCCAGCACGTGCCCCCCACGACGGATGTGCGCCGCCAGATCGACGTCCCAGCCCTGTGCACGAAAATGCGCAAGGTCCGCGATTGTCGATTTCGACCCGGGCAGCAGGATCAGATCCGCGTCGAGGGGCAGGGGGCGTCCCTCGGGCACGATGTCCACGCTGACATCGGGTGTCGTCGACAGCGGGTCGAGGTCGTCGAAATTTGCGATCCGGTTCAGCCGCGGCACCACGACGCGGAGCGGCCCGCCGGGTCGGCTGGCAATGTCCATCACGTCCTCCGCCGGCAGGCGCCAGGCGTCCGCGAACCACGGCAGGATGCCAAGCGGCTGCCAGCCAGTGCGGTCGGCAATGACCTCCATCCCCGCCGCGAAGAGCGTAGGATCGCCACGGAACTTGTTGATTGCGAAGCCTTTCACCAGTGCAAGGTCGGACGGGTCCAGCACCGCATGCGTGCCGACCATCTGCGCGATGACGCCGCCGCGGTCGATGTCGCCGATCAGGATTACAGGCACCCGCGCCGCCTGCGCGAACCCCATGTTGGCGATGTCCCCTTGTCGCAGGTTGACCTCTGCCGGGCTGCCGGCGCCTTCGACGATAATCAGATCGCAGGTTTCGGCCAGCCGATGAAAGCTGTCCAGAACCTCTGGCAGCAACCGCGCTTTCATCAGGCCGTAGTCGCGGGCCTGCACCGTGGCGATGCGCTGCCCGCGCAGAATGACCTGCGCGCCGATGTCTGTCTCGGGCTTCAGAAGGACCGGGTTCATGTCGACGACCGGGTCGCGCCCGCAGGCGAGGGCTTGCAGCGCCTGGGCGCGGCCGATCTCTCCGCCGTCCACGGTCACGGCGGCATTGTTCGACATATTCTGCGGTTTGAAGGGGGCGACGCGCAGGCCGGCACGCGTCGCCGCGCGTACCAGCCCCGCGACCAGCATCGACTTGCCGACATTCGATCCGGCGCCCTGTATCATGATGGCCTTGGTCATCGGCGGTTCCCCCTGCTGCTGCCCGTCAGTGGCACAGCGCACAAAAAAACGCGACCCTGGCAGGGGCCGCGTTTTCAAGTCGGATCGAAGCGGAAATCAGGCGGCGCGTGCATCCTGTTCGGCAGCATTGCGGCGCTCGCTCTCTTCGCGCGACAGCGCGACAGAGGTGCGCACACCCTTGCCCACGAACTCCATCAGGCCGGACACGACCCGTTCATTCGGGTCGATACCGGCACATGACAGCACCTCGCGGCCATCGCGCGACCGCGCCCAGCGGGCGATCTGCTCGGGGCCGTTTCCATACTTCTTGTCATCCGCGATGGCATCATCCAAGGCAGCCAGAACGACCGCAGCAAAAAGCTTGCGGGCGCGATTGCCCTGTTCGTTGTTGAACGCTGTGCCGTCGACGAAATCTCTCATCATGGGTCCTTCTCGTTTTTTTTCGCTCTTGTGGTTTCGGCGAGTGGCCCCTTATGCCTGACCAAAGGCGATTCGGGGACCCTCTTTTGGAATGCCTGCCATGTGCGCAGTGCATGGCAGAGGAGCGGGTAACAGCCTATTTAGTCGCCTTGCCAGACGAACCTACGCCAGATATAGACCGCGTCACATCTGCATCAAGCGCACGCTACATTTTTGACACGAAGTGACCCATGCCCAAAATCAACGGTAACGAAATTCGCCCCGGCAACGTTCTGGAACATGACGGTGGCCTGTGGGCTGCGGTCAAGGTCGATCATGTAAAGCCCGGCAAGGGTGGCGCCTTTGCGCAGGTGGAGCTGAAGAACCTGCGCGACGGTCGCAAGCTGAACGAACGCTTCCGGTCTGCCGACAAGGTCGAAAAGGTCCAGCTGGAGCAGAAGGACCAGCAGTTCCTGTTCGAAACCGACGACATGCTGACCTTCATGGACAGCCAGACCTACGAGCAGATCGCCTTGCCCGCCGACATTTTGGGGGATCGCCGTCCGTTCCTGCAGGACGGCATGATCGTCCATATCGAATACTACGGCGACGAGGCCCTGAACGTCACGCTGCCGCTGCGCGTCACCTGCAAGATCGTCGAGACGGAGCCGGTGGTCAAAGGTCAGACCGCTGCAAACAGCTTCAAGCCCGCGATCCTGGACAACGGCGTCCGCGTCATGATCCCGCCCTTCGTCGGCACGGACGAGGATATCGTCGTCAACACCGAACTGTTCGAATACGTCGAACGTGCCTGACGCACCCCGTTCAGCCGGGCGGTTCGACCGGGGAATGAAATGATGCCATCGCGTCCTCCCTCATTAGGTGAGGGGAACGTGATGGCCAAAACCTAACATATCGTTACGACAATGCGGGGATATCGCCGGGGTGAGGGACAAGCCGCGCGCCCGTCGTGCGCAGGTCACTTGCCCGATCGAATCTCAGATAGGCAATGCCCTGATCTCCGGCTACCGAATGCAGGGCTCCGGCCACGCGGTCGCCGGAGGCGATCTCGTCCCCCGGCTGAGCGCTGCCCTCAATGGTGACGCGGGCAAGGCCCTTGCGCAACACCGTCTTGTGCTTCATCCGCGCCACGATCTCCTGCCCCACGAAGCAGCCCTTGCGGAAGTCGACGCCGTGCAGTCTCTCGAACCCGGCTTCGAGGATGTAGGTCTCCGGCGTCAGGTCGATGCCCGTGACCGGCACCAGATGGGCCACCTGCAGCGCCTGCCAGTCCGTGTCGTCGGATACGTCCTGCGCCCCGTAAAGGCGCCAGCCGAGCGCCGGGTCCCGTGGGTCCGGCAGGGCGCCATCCGGCGCGGGGCCGGTGCCGCGCGACACGACGAGGTCCGTCGGCGCGATCTGCACATCGGCCCGCAGGCGATACATGGTCAGCCGTTGCAGCAGCAGGCTGGCGTGGCTTTCGGCCACGTCGATCAGATACCGGTCACCGTCGTCCACGATGAAAAAATCCGCGAGGTATTTGCCCTGTGGCGTCAGCAAGGCGGCATAGACGATTCCCTCTGCCGCGCGCGTCACGTCGTTCGTCACCAGACCCTGCAGGAAATCGGTCCGCTGCGGTCCGCTGACCGCCAGTACCGTGCGATCATTCATCGGCTGCACCTTCTTTCGATTTGAATTGCATGGCGTAAAGATCGGCATAGATGCCGCCGCGTTCAAGAAGCGCCGCATGGGTGCCCTGATCGACGACCTGTCCGTGGTCCATCACAACGATGCTGTCGGCGTTGCGCACCGTAGACAGGCGGTGAGCGATGACAAGCGTCGTGCGCCCGACCGAAAGCCGCTCCAGTGCCTCCTGCACCAGCGCCTCGGACCGGGTGTCGAGCGCGCTCGTCGCCTCGTCCAGCAGCAGGATCGGCGTGTCGCGCAGCAGGGCGCGGGCGATGGCGACGCGCTGGCGCTGGCCGCCGGACAGGTTCGACCCGCGCGGCCCGGCAGGACTGTCGAGGCCTTGGCCAAGCTGCGGCAGGAAGTCGGTGACATGGGCGGCGTCGAGGACGGCCAACAGACGATCCTCGGGTATATCCGTGCGCCCAAGAAGGATGTTGTCGCGCAAGGTTTCGTCGAACAGCGCGGCATCCTGCGTGACCACTGAAAAGAGAGCGCGCAGATCGGCCAGATCCATCTCTGCGATCGGGATGCCACCGATCGTCACTTGGCCGCCCCCCGTCTCCACCAGCCGGGTAAGGACATTGAAAACGGTGCTTTTGCCAGCACCTGACGCGCCGACGAGCGCCGTCGTGCGGCCTGCTGGCGCGGTGAAGGTGGCGCCGCGCAGCACCGGCAGGTCGCCATAGGTCAGCGACACGTCCTCCAGCCGCACCTCCGGCGCGTCCATCGGCGCGGCGCGGGGGGTGGCGGGGGATAGCAGGGTGGGGCGTTCGGCCAGCACGCCGCGCAGCCGGTCGATGCTGGCGGTTGCGACCTGCCACTGGCCGCTGGTCTGGCCCAGCCGGCGCAGGGGATCGAAGACAAGCGCCATCGCCGCAAAGAAGGACATGAACTCGCCCACGGTCTTGGTGCCGGCGATGATCTCTCCGCCGCCGTAAATCATCACGGCCAGAAAGCCGAAGCCGGTCATCACGTCGATCATCGCGGGCACGGTGGCCTGCCCGGCGGCGGCCTTGACCTCTGCGCTGACGCGGGCATTGGTCAGATCGTCGTAGCGGGTCGACTGATAGCGCTCCAGCGCGTTCAGCTTGATCGGGTTGATGCCGTGAAAGACCTCGTCCAGCCGGGTCGACATCCGCCCCGCAAGGTCACGGGCGGTGACGGACCGGCGGCGGACGTAGCGTTGTGCGATTAGCGCGGGCAGGATCAGGAACGGTGTGCCGACCAGAGCGATCAGAGTCCAGCGCCAGTCGACCGACAGGGCCACGCCGAACAGAACGACGACGGTCACGGCGTCGCGGCCCAGCCCGACGAGGATCGCGGCCCAGCTCTGGTTCACTAGGGTCACATCGCCCTGCACCCGCTCGATCAGCTGACCCGGCGGGTTGATCTGATGATAGGCGCTGTCCAGTTGCATCAGGTGGCGCAGCAGATCGCTGCGCATCGCTGCAGCCGCGCGCTGGCTCGCCATCATCATCAGCACCCGCTGTCCGGTCGAGGTGCCGGCGCGGACCAGAAAGATGCCCATGATCGCAAGCCCGACCAGCCACATCGCGCCGCCGTCGCCGCCGACGAAGACGCGGTCGAACATCGGCTTGATCATCCACGACAGCAGACCCAGCATCCCGCCTTCCAGCGCCATCATGATAACGGCCACGACGATGATCCAGCGATAGGGATGCAGGTAGCTGCGCCACAGCCAGCGGAAGGCGTCGGTACTGGAAGTCTGCGTCATACCGGCAGGCTGCGACGGCTGGCAAAGCGGGCGCGGACGGCGTCGGGATCGTATTCGGTGCGGACCCAGTCGCGCAGGCTAATGGGGCCCTGCGCCAAGCGGTCGGCGTAGACATCCAGCAGCGCATCTTGAACGCCGGTCTTGGTGAACCGCAGGTGCAGGAACCGCACCGACAGCTGGCGGCGCGCGACCTCCAGAGGCACACCTTGATCCAGCAGGTAGAGTGCGGCGGCAAGGCCGGCCCGGTCGGCGCCCGATTTACAGTGCATCACGAAGGGGCGCCGGATCGTGTCGAAGGCCTGCAACAGTTCCAGCAGCTTGTCGCGGTTGGGCGCGTTGCGGGCCGCGAACTTCACGCTGACGAGGTCGAGGCCAGCCGCAAGGCAGGCCGCTTCCTCCATCAGGTAGGATGGGCTGCCGTTGACGCCGCGCAGGTTCAAGACGGCGCGGATGCCGCGCGCCTTGTAGTCGTTCAGCCGGCCGGCGTGCGGATGGTTGGACCGGAACACCCCCGGCGCGATCTCTGCGAAGTTGGTCCAGCCGTAGCGCAGGACACCGTGATCGATGAAATGGTAATGCCACCAGGCCCGCCTGCGTCCAGCCGCGTCGGACAGGCCGTGGACCCGACGGGGTCGCGGACTGCCGGTCAGGGCGGTGACGAATTTGCGCAGCATCCGGTGAACCTTCGGCGAATGGCGGGACTTGCCTTTCCTTTCACCTAATCGCTCGGCCCCTGCGGGGCAAGCGACGCGGGTCCGACGGTTGCGGTTGACGCGACCGGCGGCGCGGCTAGTGTCGCCCCGTTCAACCAAGCGAAAGCACGCCAGATGTCCCTTGCCCAAGGCCGCAGCTACCTTGCCATTCCCGGCCCATCCATCATGCCGGACGCGGTCCTGCGGGCGATGCACCGCGCATCCCCCAACATCTACGAGGGCGAGCTTCACGCGCTGACCGACAGCCTGATCCCCGACCTGAAGGCCGTGGCGCGCACCGCGGGCGATGTCGCGATCTACATCGGCAATGGCCACGCCGCGTGGGAGGCATCGGTCGCGAACCTCTGCAAGCGGGGCGACACTGTCCTCGTGCTGGCGACGGGCCGGTTCGGCCATGGCTGGGCCGACATGGCCCGCGGTCTGGGCGTGGCGGTCGAGGTGCTGGACTTCGGTCAGACCGATGCCGTCGACCTTGACAAGGTGGCCGAGGTGCTGCGCGCCGACACCGCCGGTCGCATCAAGGCGGTGATGGTCTGCCACACTGACACCTCGACCGGCGTGCGCAATGACGTGAAAGGATTGCGCGCCACCCTCGACGCCACCGGCCACGATGGGCTGCTGATGGTGGACTGCATGGCGTCACTGGGCTGCGACACGTTCGAGATGGACGATTGGGGCGTCGATGTCATGGTCGCCGGCTGCCAGAAGGGGCTGATGACCCCGGCGGGCCTCGCCTTCGTCTTCTTCAACGCGCGGGCGGCAGGGCGGCAGAACGCCGAAGTCTCGAGCTGGTGGAACTGGACGCCCCGGGCGCATCCGCAGATGTTCTTCCAGTATTCCAACGGCACCGCGCCTACCCATCACCTTTACGGTCTGCGTGCGGCGCTCGACATGATCATGGCCGAGGGGCTGGAGCATGTCTGGGCCCGCCACGCGACGCTGTCGCGCGCGCTCTGGGCGGCCTGCGAGGCCTGGGGCGCCGAAGGGCCGCTCCGTCTGAATATCAAGGACGCAGCACTGCGGTCCCATTCCGTCACCTCGGTCGGCATGGGGCCGGGGCAGGGCGATGCCCTGCGCCACTGGTGCGAGCATCAGGCGGGGTTGACGCTGGGGATCGGGCTGGGGCGCGAACCCGCCGACGCCTGGTTCCGCATCGGTCACATGGGGCACGTGAACGCGCAGATGATCCTGGGCTGCCTCGCCACGATCGAGGCGGGCCTGATCGCCTGCGACATCCCCCATGCGCCGGGCGGCATCCGCGCCGCGGCCGAGGTCATCGCCGCAGGCTGACCCCTACTGCGGATTGGCAGCAAGCCAGGCGTTCATCTCGTCGATCTCGGCCTGCTGGGTCGCAAGGATGTTCTCGGCCAGCGCGCGGACCTGCGGGTCATCGGTGGTTTCCAACACCGTATGCGCCATGTCGATGGCAGACTGGTGATGAGGGACCATGCCGGCCATGAAATCGTGATCAGGATCGCCGGTCACGGGCATCGGGCTCATGCCCGCCATGCCGTCGTGATCCATCATGCTACCGTCCATGCGCCCCATGTTGCCGACGTGAAGCAGCATCATGCTGCCGACGCCCACGACGACCCCGATGACCAGCGCCGCAAAGACGTTTCCTGCCGTCGACATCTTAACGTCCGTCCTGTTGGGTTCCCGTTCGATCTAGGCGCGCCGCGATTCCGCGCAAGGGCGCAAGGGTCAGCTTGCGGCCCGCGCCGTCGAAAGGGCCTGCGGCAAGGCCGCGGCGAAGGCTGCGATCGCGTCGTCCGGGCCGCAGCTGACGCGGATGCAACGGTCGTGGGGTGCCACGAACGGCATGCGGACGAAGATGCCGGCCTCTCCCAGCGCCTTCACCACCTGTCTGGCGAAGGCACCGTCCTGCCCGCAATCCATCGTGACGAAGTTCGTGGCACTGGGCAGGGGTGTGAGGCCATTGTCGCGTGCAACGCCCGCCAGCCGGTCCCGGGCGGCCACAACCATCGCCTTCACCTGACCCAGCCAGTCCTGATCCCGCAGGGCGGCCAGAGCCGCGGCCTGACTGATCCGCGCCATCCCGAAGTGATTGCGCACCCGGTCGAAGGCGGCGATCAGCGGCCGTGGCCCGATGGCATAGCCGACCCGCGCCCCCGCAAGGCCATAGGCTTTGGAAAAGGTGCGCATCCGGATCACGCGGTCGTCGTCCGGTGCGATGAAGGGGACGGTGCCTTCGGGGGCGAGGTCGATATAGGCCTCGTCCAGCACCAGCAGGCAGCTGTCCGGAACATGGCTGACCATGCGCTGGATCGTCGCCGCACCGTGGTGGCTGCCCATCGGGTTGTCGGGATTGGCGATGTAGATCAGCTTCGCCCCAACCTCCGCCGCCCTGGCGGTCAGACGCTCCGGATCCTCGAAATCCCCGGCGTAGGGCACCGTGTGAAGGATGCCGCCAAAGCCGGTGACGTGGTAGTTGAAGGTCGGATAGGCGCCGGCGCTGGTCACCACCGGATCGCCGGGGGCGACGGTCAGCCGCACGAGGTTGCCCAACAGCGTGTCGATGCCTTCGCCCACCATGATATGCGCGGCGTCGATGCCGTGGTGCGCGGCGATGGCCTGCCGCAGATCGTGGGCCTCGGGATCGGCATACTGCCATGACCCGGCGGCGGCGGCGTGCATGGCGGCAATCGCCTTGGGCGAGGGGCCGAAGGCGGATTCATTGGCACCGAGGCGGGCAACGAAGGGCTTGCCCCGGGCGCGTTCCTGCGCCTCTGGTCCGACGAAGGGGACCGTGGCGGGCAGGGACAGCGCCAGAGGGGTCAGGCGGGGGTCGGTTGGATCAGCCAAGGGAGCCTCCGGCGGGAGTATTTGGAAAAAAGCGAGGAGGGGGTGCCGGAGGCGATGGTCGGAGCCTCCGGCAGGCGTTTGTCTGGTCGGATGAAGGTCATCCGATTTCGCTCAGACGGGCGAGGGCGGTCCTGAGCTGATCTGCCTCGGCCTCGCGGTCGGCGAGGTTCTGCTTGGTCTCGGCCACGACATCCGGCGGGGCGGAGGCGGCGAAGTTGGGGTTGTTCGCGCGACCGGCGAGGCCCTTGATCTCCTTTTCCAGCTTCGTGAGCCCCTTGGACAGGCGATCCTTTTCCGCCTCCACGTCGATCAGTCCCGCCAGCGGCAGGGCGTAGGTGGCGCCCTTGGCGGTGACGGTGAGGGAGCCTTTCGGAACCTCCGTCGCGCTGCCGATCGTCTCGATCCGGGCGAGGCGCTGGATCATCGGCAGGTTGTTGGCCTCGGCCCGTTGCGCATCCGCGTCGGCCTCGATGCGCAGCACGTCGATCTTCAGACCAGCGGGCACGTTCATCTGCGCGCGGGCGGAGCGGACGCCTTCGATCAGCTGGATGGTCCAGTCCATCTCGGCCTGCGCCTGCGCGTCGACCATGTCGGTCGTCAGGTCGTCCGGCCATGCGGTCAGGGCCAGCACCTGCGCGCGGGTGCCGGTGAGAGACCAGAGTTCCTCTGTGATGAAGGGCATGAAGGGGTGCAGGAGGACGAGCGACTGCTCAAGCACCCAGCGCATCGTCGCCTGCGTCTCCCGCTTCTCCTCTTTCGCGCCGTCGAGCAGGAGCGGCTTGGAGAATTCGACGTACCAGTCGCAGACCTTGCCCCAGACGAAGGCGTAGAGCGCATTGGCCGCGTCGTTGAAGCGATAGGCGGTGAGGGCGGCGTCGACCTCCTCGCGGACCTTGGCGGTTTCACCGATGATCCAGCGGTTCACGGTCTGGGTGGCCTGCGGGATGCCGTCCGTGGCGGGGGCGGCGAAGACCTCGTTCATCTCGGCGAAGCGGGTGGCGTTCCAGAGCTTCGTGCCGAAGTTGCGATAGCCCTTGATGCGGTCCTCGCTGATCTTCAGCACGCCGCCCAGGGCCGCCATTGCCGCATTGTTGAACCGCAGTGCGTCGGCGCCGTAGAGGTCGATCATCGCCAGCGGGTCGATGACGTTGCCGCGGGTCTTCGACATCTTCTCGCCCTTGGCATCGCGGACGAGCTGGTGGAGGTAGACCGTGTGGAACGGCACGTCGTCCATTACGGCGAGCGACATCATCATCATGCGCGCGACCCAGAAGAACAGGATGTCCTGCCCGGTGATGAGCACGTCGCCGGGGAAGTAGCGTTGCAGCTCCGGTGTGTCTTCGGGCCAGCCGAGGGTGCCGAAGGGCCAGAGGCCGGAGGAGAACCAGGTGTCGAGGACGTCGGGGTCGCGGGTCAGGGTCTTGCCGGGGGCCTTGGCCTGCGCCTCGGCCTCGCTCATGGCGCAATACTCGTTTCCGGCCTCGTCGAACCAGACCGGAATTTGGTGGCCCCACCAGAGCTGGCGCGAGATGCACCAGGGCTCGATGTTCTCAAGCCAATGGTAATATACCTTCTCGCCGCTCTCGGGGATGATCTTCGTGCGGCCGTCGCGGACGGCGTCGAGGGCGGGACCCACGATCTTGGCCGTGTCGACGAACCACTGGTCGGTCAGCATCGGTTCGATCACGACGTTCGAGCGGTCGCCGAAGGGCTGCATGATCTTCTTGGGCTCGACCAGCGGGGCGAGCTGGTCAAGGCGGCTCTCGCCGCCTTCCTCGGGGGCTGTGAGTTTCGCCGGCTGGCCAAGGCGCGGGTCGGTGGCGGGGACCATGACGGCGAGGCCCTCGGCGGTGATGTCTTCGATCACGCGGTTGCGCGCCTCGAACCGGTCGAGGCCGCGGTAGGCCTCGGGGACGAGGTTCATGGCGGCGATCATCGCCTCGTCGAAGGGGGCCTCGTCGGACGCGATCGCTTGCGCGGTCGCTGCCTCCTCGGCGTAGGGCCGCCCGTCGGCGCGCATTCGGCCCTTGGTATCCATCAGGGCATACATCGGGATGCCGGCGCGCTTGGCGACCTGGTAGTCGTTGAAATCGTGGGCGCCGGTGATCTTCACGGCACCCGACCCGAAGGTCATGTCCGGGTATTCGTCGGTGATGATCGGGATCAGGCGGCGGCTGTCCTTCGGGCCGACCGGGATCTCGCAAAGCTTTCCGACGATGGGGGCGTAGCGGGTGTCGTCCGGGTGGACGGCGACGGCACCGTCGCCCAGCATCGTCTCGGGCCGGGTGGTGGCGATGGAAATGTAGTCGCGCTCCTCCTCGAACAGAACGTTCCCGTCCTCGTCCTTCTCGACGTAAGTATAGGTCTCGCCCCCCGCCAGCGGATACTTGAAGTGCCACATGTGGCCGTCGACCTCGCGGTTCTCGACCTCCAGGTCGCTGATCGCGGTCTCGAAATGCGGGTCCCAGTTCACCAGGCGCTTGCCGCGGTAGATCAGGCCCTTGTCGTACATCTCGACGAAGACCTTGAGGACGGCGTCGTGGAAGTTGCCGGGCTTTTCCGTATCGGGGGCACTGTCCGCGCCGGACATGGTGAAGGCCGACCGCGACCAGTCCATGCTGTCGCCCAGGCGCTTGGCCTGATCCTCGATTGTGCCGCCGGAACTTGCCTTCCACTTCCAGATCTCGGCGATGAAGTCGGGCCGGGTCATGTCGGTGCGCCTGATCTGGCGTTCGGCCAGCTGCTTTTCCACGACAAGCTGCGTCGCGATGCCCGCGTGGTCGAGGCCGGGCTGCCAGAGGGTATCGTAGCCCTGCATCCGCTTCCACCGCGTCAGGATGTCCATCAGCGTGTGGTTGAAGGCGTGGCCGACGTGCAGCGCGCCGGTGACGTTGGGCGGCGGCAGCATGATGGTGAAGGTTTCGTCACGCCGCTTGCCGGCACCCGCCTTGAACGCCCCTGCCTGTTCCCACGCGGCATAGATCGCGGCTTCGCGGGCGGCGGGGTCGAATGTCTTGTCGAGGGCCATGGGGCTGCGTCCTTACTTCCGGTTTGCGCAGGGTTTACCGAAAGGGGCGCGCGCGGAAAAGGGCCAATGGCCGGGGCTGGACAACCGCGCGATCCCGATTAGGGTCTGCGTCGCAATGCAAGGGGTCGCACGCCATGGAAAAGTTCGGGAAAAGTCAGCCGGTGACGCGGGTCGAGGACCAGCGGTTCCTGACCGGGCAGGGGCGCTACGTCGACGATATCGCCCCTGACGGCGCGCTCTTCGCGGTCTTCGTGCGCGCACAGGTGGGGCACGGCACCTTGACCGGGATCGACGTGGAGGATGCGCAGTTAATGCCCGGCGTGCATGCGGTCATCACGGCGCAGGACCTTGCGGACGCGGGCATGGTGCTGGAGATGGAGGGGTCGCGCGTCAAAAACCGTGACGGCAGCGACGGCGCCTATACGGAGCGGAGCATCCTTGCCCGTGGGCGGGTCCGGCACGTGGGCGAACCCATTGCCTGTGTCGTGGCCGAGACGCTGCAGCAGGCCCGCGACGCGGCCGAGGCGGTGATGGCAGAAATCGACGACCTGCCTGCCCATATGGAGGCCGCCCCGGGTGGCGAGGCGCTGCACCCGACGGCGCCGGACAACGTCGCCTTCGACTTCGGTCTGGGCGATGCGGAAGGTGTCGATGCGGCCATCAAGGCGGCGGCCCATGTCGTCACGGTCGAGGTGACGGACAACCGCGTCATCTGCAACGCAATGGAGCCGCGCGGCTGCTACGCCGAGGTGAGCAACGGTCGCCTGCACGTCGCGGTCAACGGACAGGGCGTTTGGGGGCCGAAGGCGGATCTTGTCAGGCATTTCAAGCTGGACCCGGACGACGTTCATGTGACGACCCCCGATGTCGGCGGCGGGTTCGGGATGAAAGGCATGCGCTATCCCGAACCCTTCGTCGTGGCCCATGCGGCACGCAGCCTGTCCCGCCCGGTCCGCTGGATGAGCGAGCGGACCGAGGCCATGCTGACCGACAACGCCGGGCGCGATCTGGTGACGACGGCGACGCTGGCCTTCGATGCGGACTATCGCATGACGGCTTACAGCCTCGATACCGTGGCGAACATGGGGGCCTACAACAGCCAGTTCGCGCAGGGCATCCAGACGAACCTGTTTTCCAAGGTGCTGACCGGCACCTACGCCGTGCCGCACGCTTACATGCGGACGCGTGGCATCTATACCAACACGACACCGGTCGATGCCTATCGCGGCGCCGGACGGCCGGAGGCGATCTTCGTCCTCGAACGGTCGATGGACGAGGCGGCGCGGCAGCTGGGGCTGAGCGGGTGGGAGCTGCGCAAGCGCAATTTCATCCGGCCGGACCAGTTCCCCTATACCACGCCGACGGGCGTTACCTACGATGTGGGCGAGTTCAGCGACCTGCTGGACACCGCGCAGGCCACTGCGGACACCGGCGGATTTGCCGCGCGCAAGGCGGCCTCGGCAAAGGCGGGCAAGCTGCGCGGGCAGGGGCTGTGTTACTATATCGAAAGCATTCTAGGCGATCCTTCGGAAACCACGGCTGTGGAGTTTGCGGAGGATGGGACGGCCTTGATCTATGTCGGCACGCAATCGAACGGGCAGGGGCA
Organism: Loktanella atrilutea; assembly: GCF_900128995.1. Lineage (GTDB taxonomy): Bacteria > Pseudomonadota > Alphaproteobacteria > Rhodobacterales > Rhodobacteraceae > Loktanella > Loktanella atrilutea. The sequence goes on from NZ_FQUE01000001.1 coordinate 136,824, forward strand.
CGAGACGGTCTATGCCCAGTTCCTGTCGGACCAGACCGGCATTCCCGCCGACCGGATCACGGTCGTGCAGGGCGACAGCGACCGTATTCCGACCGGCGGCGGCACAGGCGGGTCGCGGTCCGTGACTGTCCAGAACACCGCCACGCTAGCGACCGTGGACGCGATGGTCGCGGCCTTCGGCGCCTACCTGTCTGAAAAGGAAGGCGGTGAGGTCAGCTTCGACGACGAACGGTTCCGCATCAAAGGGTCCAACCTCACGCCCACCATGCTGGACGTGGCAGAAATGGCCCGCGCCGACGGGCGCGGCGATCTGCTACGCCACAGCCAGCGCATCACGCTGGATAACCGCAGCTTCCCCAATGGCGCCCACGTCGTGGAGGTGGAGGTCGACCCCGAGACCGGCCAGACCACCGTCGACCGCTACACCGTCGTCGACGATTTCGGTAACCTTATTAACCCGATGCTGGTCGAAGGTCAGGTGCACGGCGGCGTCGCGCAGGGCCTTGGTCAGGCGCTGGCAGAGCGTGTCGTCTTCGACGAAGACGGGCAGCTTCTGACCGCCAGCTTCATGGACTACGGCATGCCGCGGGCCGCCGATGTGCCCCCGATCGACTTTTCGACGCGTGGGACGCCGTCGAAATACAACCCCATGGGCATGAAGGGCTGCGGAGAGGCGGGGACTGTCGGCGCGCTGGCGGCGGTGGCGAACGCCGTGCTGGACGCCCTCTGGGACGAAGGCGTGCGCCGGGTCGAGATGCCTTTTACCCCGCATCGGGTTTGGGGTTGGCTGCAGGAGGCGAGGACTGACGCCGCTTGACTGGCTCTTCGGCCGTTTCGGTCGCCGACCGCGCCAGAAAAGCGGCTCACCCCGCGGGCGCGGTCCTGCGACACATGTCATCATCCTCGACGGGACCATGTCGTCGCTGCGCGAAGGACGTGCCACCAATGCCGGCCGCACCTTCAAGCTGTTGCGAGAGGCAGGGCACCGCGCGAATTTGACTGTCTATTACGAGGCCGGGATACAGTGGCCCGACTGGCGGCACACGTGGGACGTGATGATCGGACGTGGGCTGGATCAGCAGATCCGCCGCGCCTACGGTGTGCTCGCCTCGCGCTATCGGCCCGGTGACACCATCGTGCTGATGGGGTATTCCCGTGGCGCCTTCGCGGTACGATCGCTGGCGGGTATGGTGGGGCGCGTCGGCCTTCTGCGCCACGATCATGCGACGGTCAGCGCGGTGCGTACCGCTTTTCGTCACTACCAGTCGGGCGGGACATCGGACAGCGCCCGCGCGTTTCACCGCCTGATGTGCCACAAAAGGGTCGAGATCGAGGCCGTGGCGGTTTGGGATACGGTCAAGGCATTGGGCTGGACACTTCCCTTTGCCCGGACCGACAGGACCGGCTTTCACGATCATCGCCTCGGCGATCATGTGCGTCACGGCTATCACGCGCTGGCGCTGGACGAACGCCGGTATCATTACCGTCCGGTCATGTGGGACACGTCGACATTTCCGCGCGCGACGGTCGAGCAGGTCTGGTTCCGCGGTAGCCATGGGGACGTCGGCGGGCAGGTCGGCGATTTTCCCGCCGCGCGGCCGCTTGCCAACATTCCGCTGGTCTGGATGCTGGACCGCATCGCGGACCGGGGCGTGCCGCTGCCGCCGGACTGGCGCAGCCGCTATCCCTGCGCGGTGACGGCGCCATCCTTGGGCCAATGGCGGGGCTGGTCGCGGCTGTTCTGGTTTCGCGGCATGCGCCGCATCCTGTCTGACCCGTCAGAGCGGTTGCACGACAGCGTCGCGGCCCCGGACGCCACGGCAGACCGAAGGCCCGCTATCAGGCGATCCGCATGATCAGGCAGGTGGTCGACCCGGTGGCGTAAAGCGTGCCGTCTGCGCCCTCGATCCGGCCCGTGGCCACCCCGGTCGATCGTCCCGCGTGATCGACGATGCCAATGGCGGTCACATGCGTGCGCAACGGAATCGCCCGCACGATGTTGATCTTGTATTCCAGCGTCGTGTAGACTGCGCCCTTCGGCACGGTCGTCATCACCGCGCAGGCCATGCAACTGTCCAGCAGCGTGCCGTACCAGCCACCGTGGACGCCCCCCACCGGATTGGCATGTGCGAATTCGGGCGTTCCGGAAAAGACGCATGTCCCCTCCGCGACGCTATCCAATGTGAAATTCATGCCCTGTGCGATCGGCGCGCCGGGCAGATCGCCGCGCAGCACGGCCTCCATGAACTCCAGCCCGGACAGCGACAGGATCTTTTCGCGGTCGGGCAGGTCGGATGGTGATGTGGCGAATGGCATCGGCGGCTCCGGCAAGGGTTGCCGCAGGCTGCCGCCTCAGGCCACGTTTTGCAAGCGGGCGCCGGGGGCGATGCCAAGAGCGCGGCAGACATCGTGGGTCAGCTGAGGCTTGTTAAGCGTGTAGAAATGCAGATGCTCCACCCCGTCGGCCAGCAGTTCATCGCACAGCTCCGTCGCCAGTGCCGTCGCCAGCATATCGGCCTGACCCTCTTCGGTGGCATGGGCAAAGGCCTGTGCGACGACGGGCGGGATGCTGGTGCCGGTCGCCTTGGCAAAGCGCGAGGCGCCTTTCCAGTTCTCGACCGGCAAGATGCCGGGAATGATCGGCGCGTCGATGCCTGCCTTCACACATTTGTCGCGGAATCGAAAGAACGTCTCGGCCTCGAAGAAGAACTGCGTGATCGCGGCACTGGCGCCGGCGTCGATCTTGCGCTTCAGCCAGGCGACGTCGGCGTCCTGACTGGCGGCCTCGGGATGCTTCTCGGGATAGGCGCCGACGCGCAGGGTGAATTTGCCGGTGGCGGCGAGGGCCTCGATCAGCTCCACCGAGGAGGCGAAGCCGTCGGCGTGGGCGGTGAACTTTTCCGACCCCTTCGGCGCGTCACCGCGTAGGGCGACGATGTCGGTGATGCCTGCTGCGGCGTATTCCTCTGCAATCGCCAGCGTCTCGGCCCGTGTCGCGTCGACGCAGGTCAGATGCGCCGCGACACGCAGGCCGGTCGTCCGGTCGATGGCAGTCACCGCCTCGTGGGTCAGCTTGCGGGTGGTTCCGCCGGCGCCGTAGGTCACGGACACGAACTCGGGTTCCAGCGGCGCCAAAGCATTCACGCAGTCCCGCAGGCGGAACGACCCTTCAAGGTTTTTCGGCGGAAAGAATTCGAAAGAGATCTTGGGGCGGGTCATCGGTGCGTCCTGTTCTGCGGTCTTGTCATATCTGGCATCGCCGGGCATATGAGGCAAATTCATAACGCTCACGATGATTATGAGGACAACCGCGATATGCATATCGAGTTCCGCCACCTGCGTACGATCAAGGCGATCCACGACACCGGCGGACTGTCGAAGGCGGCGGATGTGCTGGGGATCACGCAATCGGCCCTGTCCCATCAGATCAAGGGGATCGAGGATCAGGCGGGGGTAGAGCTTTTTGTGCGGCGCACCAAGCCGCTGCGCCTGTCCGCCGCCGGTATGAAGCTGCTGGCGGCGGCAGAGACGATCCTGCCGCAGGTCGCGGCGCTGGAGGCGGAATTCGACGGCCTCATCGCCGGCAAGGCGGGGCGGCTGCACATCGCGATCGAATGTCACGCCTGTTTCGAATGGCTGATGCCTGTGCTTGAATCCTTTCGCAAGGCCTGGCCCGAGGTGGACGTCGATATCCGCCCCGGCCTTGCCTTCGACGCGCTGCCGGCGCTGCGCCGAGAGGAGGTGGACCTTGTCGTATCCTCCGACCCGGAGACGCTGGAGGGCGTCGAATTCACGCCGATCTTCGATTACGAGCCGGTCTTCGTCGCTGCGGCAGAGCATCCGCTGGCGCAGAAGGACGTGATCGAGGCAGAGGATTTCCGCGGTCAGACCCTGATCACCTATCCGGTGGATCGGCATCGGCTTGACGTCTTCAGCGAGTTGCTGACGCCGGCCAAGGTCGAACCTGCCGTCGTCCGGCAGGTGGAACTGACCGCGATGATCCTGTTGCTGGTCGCGTCCAACCGCGGCGTGGCCGTGCTGCCCGACTGGGTCGTGCGGCAGGTGCGCTACAATTCCGATTACGTGACGCGGCCGCTGACGGCCGGGGGCATTACAAAGCGCCTTTATGCGGCGACACGGACCGCCGACGCGGGCCTGCCGTATCTGAGTCACGTCGTCCGACTGGCCCGGCAAGAGGCAGTAAAGCTGCAGCGCGCCTAGGCCGCCGTGGCGCATCCAACCTGCAGCATTTGCAGAATCCGGTCGTAGGGCTGCGGCGGCGCATAGAAATAGCCTTGTACGATCTGACAGCCCATGTCCCGCAGGATGTCCAGCTGCGCCGCGGTTTCTACCCCCTCTGCCACGATGACGACGTCGAGGCCTCGCCCCATGTCCAGGAAAGATTTCACCAGCACGTCGGTCGCCCGGTCCTGACCCAATCGCCGCACAAAGCCGGTATCGAGCTTCAGTTCGTCGAATTCGAGGTCCTGCAGATGCTGGAACGAGGCGAAGCCGGTCCCGAAATCGTCCAGTGAAATCCGCGCGCCCGCGAGCCGCAGCAGGGAAATCGAATCCTGTATCATGCGACCGGAACGGGCGATGAATATGTCCTCTGTCACTTCGAACATCAGGTGCGGCCGCAGGTCGGGATGCCGGGCGACGATGGCCAGCAGCGCTTCGCGTCCAGAGGTCGTGGCCAGCGTGACCTCTGCCAGATTGATCGAGACCTGCTCCGGCAGCACCGCGTCGGCCTTCATCCGGCGCATGTCCGACAGGATCACCTGCAGCATGTGCTGCTGGAAATCGGCCTGCAGCCCCAGTTCATTGATCGCCGGCAAGAATGCGCCGGGCGCACGGATCTCTCCGTTCGGCATTTCCCATCGGGCCAGCGCCTCCAGCCCGACGATGCGTCCGGTGCCGAGGTCGATCTGGGGCTGGTAGAAGGGCAGGACCTCGCCCCGGTCGAGGGCGAGCCGCATGCGAGCCCTGTCGTCGAGGGTGAGCCGGCGCGGAAATGTCGCCGGATCGAAAATGACGAAGGGCGATTCCAGCCTCAGCTTGGCTTGATAAAGTGCCTGACCCGCTTCGATCAGCAGTTGATCGACGGTCGCCTTGCTGCGGGCCGGCGCGATCCCGATGCTGGCAGAGACTTGAAGATTGCGCTGCTCGAACCGGACGGGCTTGCGGATCAGCTGCAGGATATCCTCGGCGATGCGAGCCATGTCGACCGGCGTCAACGGCCCCGGCCAGGCGATGGCGAATTCGTCACCCCCCAGCCGCGCCACGATGCTAGACCCGGTCAGATCCACGCTAAGTCGCCGGGCGACCTCTTTCAGCAGGGCATCGCCCGCGGCATGGCTGTAGCTGTCGTTGATCGGTTTGAATCCATCCAGATCGATCAGGAACATCGCCCCGGTGATGGCTTTCGACGCCTTGTTCCCATTCAGGAATTCCCGCGCGATCCGGTCGAAGGCCAGCCGGTTCGGCAGTCCCGTCAATACGTCGCGCAGGGACAGATCCTCCAGTTCCACCAGGCGCCGGTTCGCCAGTTCCCGCATGTTCTCGTAGGCGGACAGGGTGTCCTTGTGGTTCTGGGTCGTCTGCACGGTATTGGCGAAGTAGACCATCAGAAGCCCGCCAAGGATATACCCTTCAACCGGGCCGGACGTCGTCATGGGACGCCAGAAGATATCCTGCATGATCGCGATCACCACGAGATAGGCCGGAACCAGCATGCTCCAATTATAGATCGGGACGGCGACGAAGGAGTTCGAGATGTGGACCATAGCCCCGAACAACCAGATGCAGGCACAGAGCAGCATGGCGGTGGAGCCAGCGGCCACGAAGAGCGTTGCGGCCATCATGTAGCAGACCGTCGTCACCACGGCGACCGCCCAGACCAGAAAGCACCGCATCCGGCCCGGCGGGGGACCGTCGATACGCTGCCCTGCGCCAGCCAGCCACGCGGCAAGTTCCGTCAGGGCCACCAGCAGCGCCATGGTCACGGCAGCGCGGTCATAGCCGGTGACGGTCATGATGCCGCTCACAAGCGGCACGAGGCTCATGCGACGCAGGCGGTCGCGCCGGACAATGTGAATTGTCAGGCGGGTTTCAAAGACAAAACGTTCCCTCAACCGCTCCAGCATTGCGCTCTCTGTTGCCGTGACGGCTCGAGTATCCTGCGATGTCGCGAAGATTCCCTTAAGACTGCCGCCTTCCTGTCCCTTGTGCGGCCCGCCCGCCCGTCCTATACGCCGCCCTTGATCCATGGACGGAGGCCCCGATGGCTGGCAGTGCGAACCTCAACGTGATGATGAAGACGGCCCGCAAGGTCGGTCGCGCCCTGCTCAAGGACTTCGGCGAGGTCGAGCAGCTGCAGGTCAGCACCAAGGGCCCCGGCGATTTCGTCAGCCGCGCCGACCGACAGGCGGAGGAGACGATCCGCAACGAGCTGATGCACGCGCGGCCCAGCTATGGCTTCCTGGGCGAGGAGGGGGCCGAGATCGAGGGCGAAGACCCCACCCGCCGCTGGATCGTCGATCCCCTCGACGGCACCACGAACTTCCTGCACGGCCTGCCGCACTGGGCCGTGTCCATCGCCCTTGAACACAAGGGGCAGGCCGTCGCCGGGGTGATCTACGACCCGGTCAAGGACGAGATGTTCCATGCGGAAAAAGGCGGCGGTGCCTTCGTTAACGAAAAGCGAATCCGCGTGTCCGCCCGTCACCGGCTGATCGAGAGCATCTTCGCCACCGGCCTGCCCTTTGCAGGCCGCAGCGACCTGCCCGAAAGCCTGCAGGATCTTGCGCGGCTTCTGCCCGCCTGCGCCGGTGTCCGTCGCTTCGGGGCGGCGTCGCTCGACCTCGCCTATGTTGCTGCCGGTCGCTACGACGGGTTCTGGGAACGCAAGCTGAAGGTCTGGGACATGGCCGCCGGGATCGTGATCGCCAAAGAGGCGGGTGCCATCGTGGAATCGATGACGCAGGACGGCGATCCGATGGCCGACGGGTCGGTGGTTTGCGCCAACAACGAGATCTTCGCGACCTTCGCCAAAGTCGTCCGCAAGGACTAGCGCCGGCGGCGCACCGTGGGAACGCGGCTGCTGCCGTCGACGTAGGTGGCCGGCGGGTGTGGCGGGATGCCGTGGGTGACCCGCCAGAACGCCGTGCCGCCCAGCCGCCGCCACAGGGGCACGGTCAGGACCAGCCCCGCAACGAACCCGCCGATATGCGCCCAGTAGGCGACACCGCCGTCCGCCTGCGCGCCGAACCCGCCGAAGGCCTGCATCGCGAACCACACGCCCAGCACGATCCAGGCGGGCACCGGAAAGATCTTGAAGAAGACGATCAGGATCAAAATGATATCGACCCGCGCCCGCGGGAACAGCAGCAGATAGCCGCCCATCACCCCAGCGATCGCGCCGGAGGCCCCCACCGTCGGCACGGCGGATGTCGGGTCGATCGCGACCTGCGCCAGCCCGGCCGCGATGCCGCAGCCAAGGTAGAAAGCTGCAAAGGGGCCATGTCCCATCCGGTCCTCGATATTGTCGCCGAAGATGAAGAGGAACAGCATGTTGCCCGCCAGATGCAGCAGTCCGGCGTGCAGGAACATGGACGTCAGCAGGCCGGTGTAACCTTCGCCACCCGTTAACCGTGCCGGGATCAGGGCGTAATGATAATAGAACCAGCTGAGCGCGTTGGTGTCGGTCAGCGCCGTCGCCGACCATAGCCAGATTCCGATGTTCGCCACCAGCAACCCGTAGGTCACGTAGGGTGTGTCGCCTGACGGGTTGTGATCGCGGATCGGGAACATGCCCCATAGGTGCGGTGACCGGGGCAGGGGTCAAGGGGGCGCGGGATGCGCCCCCCTTGGGTCAAGAGGCCATGCCGGCGACCTCTGCCAGCAGGGCCGCATTGCCGCCGGCCGCCGTGGTGTCGATGCAGACGTGGCGTTCGTGCATGACGTGGGCCGTATCCGGCATCGCGGTGACAAGGCTGACGATCGGCCCCTCGCGTTCCGTCAGTGCCTTGGCATAGGCGCGGCCCTGCGCCGCGTCGCCCCACCAGATCGCCGTGGCCAGCGGCGACAGGGTGGTCAGCGTGGCCGCCGCGACGGCGCCCTGCGCGATGATCGGCAGACCGCCCAGCAGTTCCACCTCGCGCGCTTGCGCCGTCGCGGCGGCGGGGCCGGGACCGAGGCAAAGCACGGGCCCGCGCGGATGCAGGCTCAGGCGGTTGGATTCACCGGTCGGGCCGGGCATGTCGCGTGGCGGCGTGCTCGGAGGCATCTTTGCACCGTTGATGACCTTCTCCAGACGCGCCGGCGTGTCCTGTCCGGTCCAGCTGGCCGGGGTGACATGCGCCTCTGCCGGGGCGGCGAAGCGGGGCAGGTACTGCGGGCCCCCCGCCTTGGGTCCGGTGCCCGACAGCCCCTCGCCGCCGAAGGGCTGGCTGCCCACGACCGCGCCGATCTGGTCGCGGTTGACGTAGATGTTGCCGCAATGGATGCGGTTCACCATCAGCTCGACCCGGTCGTCGATGCGGGTGTGCAGACCGAAGGTCAGGCCGTAGCCGGTGCCGTTGATCGCCTTGATGACCTTGTCCAGGTCGCGCGCCTTGTAACGGACGACGTGCAGGACCGGGCCGAAGATTTCCCGCTCCAGCTGGTCAATGCCGTCCAGCGCGATGATGGTGGGCGAGACAAAGGTGCCAAGCGGCGGAACGGCCAGCTGGTGTAGCACACGTCCCTCTGCCGCGGCCTGCGCGATGTGCGTGTTGATCCCGTCGCGGGCGGCGGCGTCGATGACCGGGCCGATGTCCGTGGACAGGGACCATGGATCGCCCAGCGTCAGGGTGTTCATCGCGCCCTTCAGCATCTGGATCAGCTTGTCGGCGATGTCGTCCTGCACGTAGAGGCAGCGCAGGGCAGAGCAGCGCTGCCCGGCCGACCGGAACGCGCCGTTGACGATATCGCGGACCGCGTGCTCGGGCAGGGCGGTGCTGTCGACGATCATCGCGTTCAGACCTCCGGTCTCTGCGATCAGCGGCGTGCCCGGCGCGCAGTGGTCCGCCATGCTGGCCGCGATCTTGCGCGCGGTGGCGGTCGACCCGGTGAAGGCCACGCCGTTTATCCGCTCATCCGCCGTCAGGGCTGCGCCCACTTCGCCGCCACCCGGCAGACATTGCAGCACGTCCTCAGGAACCCCGGCGCCGTGCAGCAGGCGTACCGCAAGGTCGGCGATGATCGGGGTCTGCTCTGCCGGTTTGGCCAGCACGGCGTTGCCAGCGGCCAGCGCCGCCGCGATCTGGCCGGTGAAGATCGCCAGCGGAAAGTTCCACGGGCTGATGCAGGTCCAGATCCCGCGCGGGGCGGCGTCGGGCATCTGACGCGCCTGCGCCGCGTAGTAGCGCAGAAAATCCACCGCTTCGCGCAGTTCCGCCACGGCGTCGGGCAAGCCCTTGCCACCTTCGCGCGCCAGAATGGCAAAAATCTCGCCGGCGTGCGCCTCGAATGCGTCGGCGGCATCGGTCAGCGCCTTCGCACGGTCGTCCGCGCGGTCGTCCCAAGGACGTGCGGCCGCGAAGGCTGCGGCGACGGCCGAGGGATTCGCCGCCGTGACGTGACCAACGACATCGCCGGGGCGGGCCGGGTTGATCCGGTCGTGGGCCTCGCCGGCCTCCGCATCGATACCGGCGACACGCGGGGCCACTTCCCATATCGTGTCGTGGTGGGGCATCCGACCCTCTGAAATGGCGTCGAGCGTGGGCGGATGTGTCAGATCGAAGCCCCTGGAATTCACGCGATCCCCGAACAGCGCCGGACCGCTGCGGATCGTCGGGCGGGTGCCGATCTGGGTGAAGGGGTCGGCGGCGACGACCTCTGGCGCGACATCCTCGTCCACGATCTGGTTCACGAAGCTGGAGTTCGCGCCGTTCTCCAGCAGGCGCCGGACGAGGTAGGCCAGCAGATCCTCGTGCGCGCCGACGGGGGCGTAGATGCGGCAACGCGTATGTTGATCGTTCAGCACCAGCGTGTGCAGGGTCTCTCCCATGCCGTGCAGGCGCTGGAATTCGTAATCGGCGGGCCCCCGGTGCATCTGGCGCGCCAGATCGAGTATGGCTGCCACCGTATGCGCGTTGTGGGTGGCGAATTGCGGATAGATCCGGTCGGTCAGGCCCAGCAGCTTACGGGCGTTCGCGATGTAGCTGACGTCCGTATGCGCCTTGGCAGTGAAGACAGGAAAGCCGTCCATCCCCATGACCTGCGCGCGCTTGATCTCGGCATCCCAATAGGCGCCCTTAACCAGTCGAACCATGATCTTGCGATCCAGTCGCTCGGCCAGATCGTGCAGATGGTCGATGACCATCCCGGCCCGCAGGCCATAGGCCTGCACGACGACGCCGAAGCCGTTCCAGCCGGCCAGCGCCGGCTCTGCCAGCACCGCCTCGATCACGTCGAGTGACAGGGCAAGACGGTCCGCCTCCTCTGCATCGATGTTGAAGCCCATGCCGGCGGCCTTGGCGAGGATCGCCAGCGCCGTCACCCGCGGCACAAGTTCGGCCATCACCCGGTCCTCTTGTGCCACCTCGTAGCGCGGATGCAGCGCCGACAGCTTGACCGAGATACCCGGATTCTCTGCCACGGAGTCGTGCACGCAATGGGCGGCGATGGCACTGATCGCACGGGAGTAGGACAGCTGATAGCCGCGCGCGTCCTTGTCGGTCCGCGCGGCCTCTCCCAGCATGTCGTAGGAGTAGGTGAACCCCTTTTCCTGCATGCCTTCCGCACGTTTCATCGCCTTTTCGATGGTTTCGCCCAGCACGAACTGGCGCCCCATCTCGCGCATGGCGCGGCCGACAGCGGTGCGAATCACCGGCTCGCCCAGTCGCTTGACCGCCCCCTTCAGGTGACGCGTGACGCCCGGCTTTGTGTCGTCCAGCACGCGCCCCGTCAGCATCAGCGCCCATGTCGAGGCGTTCACGAGGCTGGACGCCGACTTGCCGAGGTGCTTGCCCCAGTCGGACGGCGCGATCTTGTCCTCGATCAGCGCGTCGATGGTGTCGGCATCCGGCACCCGCAGCAGCGCCTCTGCCAGACACATCAGGGCAATGCCCTCGTCAGTGGACAGGCCGTATTCGGCCAGAAAGACCTCCATCATGCCGGGTTCGGAACTCGCGCGGATGCGGCGCACCAGATCGGCACCCGCCGCGCCGATCCGGGCGCGGTCGGCGTCCGACAGATCGGCTTCGGCGGCCAGCGCCGTGACGACCGACTTTTCATCCGCATACATGGCGGCATCGATCTTGGCGCGGCGGTCGTCTTGCGTGTCGCGGGGCATGGAAAACTCCTTGGGGTTGTCGCAGTCTACCAACTTGTGAAAAGACGATCCGCCTTGTAATGTCGGGCGATGGGACGGATCGGTCCGCATTTCGGGGTTGTCCATGGTCGAAACGACTGTCGCGCTGGATTCGTTCGACGCGAAGATTCTGGACGTGCTTGCCGTTGACGGCCGCATCAGCGTGACCGCGCTGGCCGACCGCATCGGCCTGTCCAAATCTCCCACCCAGGCCCGCCTGCGCAAGCTGGAGGCGGACGGCGTGATCCGTGGCTACCGCGCGCTCTTCGACCCCATCCTGCTGGGCCGCGACCACGTCGCCTTCGTCGAGGTGCGTCTGACCGACACGCGCGAGGTTGCCCTGACCGCCTTCAACCGCGCCGTGCTGGAGGTGCCCCAGATCGAGCAGTGCCACATGATCGCCGGCTCCTTCGACTATCTGTTGAAGGTTCGCACGCAGGGGATGACCGATTACCGGCAGGTCTTGGCGGACTTCATCTCGACCCTGCCGCATGTGGCGGGCACATCGACTTACGTCGCGATGCAGGCGGTGAAGGAGGAGGGCGTGGCGCCCGTCCCGCCCGCAGGGTGACGCAACCGTGATTTGACCGAAGGTAAGGGGGCCTGAAAATGCCGGACATGAGACTGATCCTCGCCCTGACCCTTCTGGCCGCCCCTGCCTTTGCGCAGGACACCGAAAGCGTATGTCCCACGGCCCCCGATCACGCGGCGGAGGCGGCAGAGATCATCGCCCGCCTGCAAAGGACCGGGAATGAAATGCAAGCCCGGCCCTTGGCCGACCGACTGTGGCAGCTCTGGACCGACGCGCCGGACGCCAAGGCGCAGGCGCTGCTGGACGAAGGCATGGCCAAGCGCGAGGGGTATGATTTCCTCGGCGCCCGCGACACCTTCGACACGCTCGTCGAATACTGTCCCGACTACGCGGAAGGCTACAATCAGCGCGCCTTTGCGAGCTTTCTGCGGCAGGAGTATGATGCCGCGCTTTACGACCTCGACAAGGCACTGGCCATCACGCCGACGCATATCGCGGCGATGTCCGGCAAGGCGCTGACCCTGATGGGGCTGGGCCGCATGGAGGAGGCGCAGGAGGTTCTGCGCGACGCTCTGGCACTCAATCCCTGGCTGAAAGAGCGCGGGCTGCTGCAGGAACCGGCCGGAACCGACCTCTGACCGCTTGCTCCCACGCTGCCGCCCCGCTACGACACCTGACGTGCCCCCGTGGTGGAATGGTAGACATCGGAGACTTAAAATCTCTTGGGCTTTGCCCGTGCCGGTTCGAGTCCGGCCGGGGGCACCAATAAAGCCCTACAAAACCCCTTATTTACAACGCTACAAGGTCGCTGTACACTCCCTTAGGTCCACACGTAGGTCCACATTGGGGTTTCGGAATGAAGGCCAAACTGATGCTCAAGCACGTCAAGATCGACGCCAATGGTCGGTATCGGTATCGTCGTCGCGTCCCGCAGGCCCTTCAGGCAACCCTAGGGGTCACTGAGTTCATCAAGACCTTGGGCCGGACTGAACGTGAAGCCATCGCTGCCTACGGGCCATATCATCACCTTGTTGAGCAGCAGATCGCCATGAGCAGGGCAGGGGGCACCTTAAAGTCTTCTATTGAGGCCAAGGGCGACATCAGGTCCTTCTTTCAGATGCACAAGCTTGACCCGTACAGCAGTGGCAAGACTGAAAGCGAACAGACGGGGCGTGAAGCCTACGCTGATGAGATCATTGAGAAGTATCACAGGGACCCCATCACCGGGCATCCTGAGGACATCACCCCTGAAGACAGGGCCATGGTGATTGCCCTGCATAGCGGCATCGAGGCTGTGGTTGCTGAGCCTACCATCACGGACGCCTTTAAACTGTACCTGAAAGAGAAGGCCCTAGCGGACCCGTTCAAGCGTCAGAAGCAGATCAACAACTTCAATCGGATCGAAAGAGACGCCCTTGCTGTGTGGCACGCTGACTTGCCGCTGAAAAGGATCACACGGCAGAACGCCAAAGACCTCAGGGACCATCTGCTGACACGCATGAAGCCTGACTCAGTGAAGCGTCAGATCAACAACATTAAGGCTGTGGTGGCGTATGCCTGTCGAGAGTTCGAGGTGCCGCGCACTGATGTCTTCCTGGACCTGTCGTATCCCAAGGAGGCCCTTGAGGACCGTGAGAAGCGTTTGCCCCTGTCGCCGGATATCATTGATGCGATGTACGGGGAACTGAAGAGCGACGTTGTGCTGTCGGACGTCTGGACACTGATACACTACACGGGCGCTCAGAACGCTGAGTTGCTGTCCTTGGAGGTCAGACACATCAACGTCGATCACAAGGTGCCCCATGTCATCATAGAGGCCACTGATACGCGTTCCCTGAAGGATGGGTGGCGCAAGAGGGAGGTGCCCTTGGTCGGCAAGGCTCTCGCGGTCGCCAAGCGCATCGTTGAGCAGGCCAATGGACGACAGTTCGTGTTTCCTGAGTATGCCCTCACGTCCAAGCACGACCTGTTCAGCAACAAGATGATGAAGCGGTTGCGCCGACACACGAAGGACCCAAGGCACAGCCTGTACAGCCTCAGGCACAGCATGAAGGACGCCCTACGTGATGCTGACGTTTCCCTTGACCTCCAAGAGGCCATCCTTGGGCACTCCACAGGCTCGGGCTCACAGGCGAACTATGGGAGTGGTCATTCCCTAGAACGCAAGCAGGCGGCCTTGTTGAAGGTTTTTAGAGCGACCTGAAGGTGAAAAGTCGTCCGGCCTTCGAGGAGGGCCAATGCGTTGCGACCACGTGTATCAATCTGTCGGATAAATCACCTTGCACTTGGCGAAATTGCTCAATCTAGATGCAGGAACGCGTTGCTTTGACTGCCCGGTATTGAGGGATCACCCATGGACGGAAATCCTCACGTCACTTCAGAGCGGCCAACAAAGGGGATGCTTTTGGCTGCCCGTATGGCGAGCCTGAACCGCTACCCTGCCACCACCGAAGCGAAGGCGCTTATCGATGATGTCCTTAATGACATCTTGGAGTTCGAAAGCGCAGGCAAGCTTCGTAGTCGGGCTCGCAAAGCCAAAGACCTTGAGGCCTTCCGAGCGGGCCTTGGGGCGCTTGTCGCAGACCTCCTTGTCCACTCACTCAACGTCGAGGCAGGGGGGTACTGTTACCGGGGATTTGGCCCGATGTCCTTCGAGGGGTCATACGCTACGACTGAGTTGCTAACCCAGTATCGTGACCGCTTGGTCGCGTTGGGGTTGGTTGAGTATGTTCCCGGCTATCAGACGTCTGCAAACGGATATGATCGTTCGGCAAAGGTTAGTCGGTTCAGGGCGACACCGGACCTGCTTGCCAAAGCTGCTGACCAGCTTGAGTTGACCGTCGATAATCTGAAACTCCACTTTGTCATCGATCGCTCCTTGGGGTTTCCGATCACGCTGAAAAGGACCGCCGTAGAGGAAGGTAAGGCGAAGCGGATGCCTTTCGACAAGACAGACCCGATAGTCCGGGGGTTGGCCAGAGACATGACTCGTATCAACGATTACTTGCAGCAACACAGCTTCAACCTTGGGCTGGACCCATTGTACCGCCGTGGTTTCCATGGAGGTGACAGACCGGGCTTCCAGTGGAACCTTGGTGGTCGCATGTTCGATTACGCTGAAGTCGGCCTAACCAACATGAAGCGAGAGGTCCGGCCGGGCATCACGATTGACGGTGAGAAGACCTGTGAAGTCGATATCAAGGCTTGTATGCTGACCATCATCTATGGGGTCACAGGGACGCCATTTGATCTGAAGGTGGACCTGTATGCTGTTGATGGCGTGGCCAGACCATTGGTCAAAAAACTCGTCAATATGGCCATCGGCAAAGGTGGTGCACCAACGCAGTGGCCTTCGACTTTCAAGGCAGAACTTGTTGAGCAGGGCGAGCAGCCCATCCCAAAGGGACTGAAGGCAAAGGACGCTTGGACAAAGGTTCTCATCGCCCATCCTATCATGGGCCGTCTGAACGAACATGGCTTAGGCTGGCCTGAGTTGCAGTACATCGAGTCGGAGGTGTTGATGGCGACCCTACTTGAACTCATGGACGATCACGATGTCTGCGCGTTGCCGATCCATGATGGTGTCATCGTTGCTGTGTCGCACGCAGACGTGGTCGAGAGGGTCTTCAGCGGTAACTTTGAAAGATTAGTGGGTGTCAGGCCAAACATTTCGGTCAAAGGCAAACTTTGAATGGTCCAAGTACTGATAGGTACCTCACATAAACTGTAGCTCAGCGTTACATTCAATGAGTGTCCCTGTGGCTTACTGTAGGTCATAAGGCGCGACCTCCATTTCAATTTAGTACAGGCCGCCAAGTAGGAAAATTATGACTTATAAACTGTACCTAAAAGAATTCATTCCTTCAGAAGTGTCTGAGATAATTCCTGGATCAGCTTTTAACTACAGTGTTTGGTCACGCTGGCTGTCAGCAACCATTCCTCAAAACATTGATGAACGCTTTAGAGCGAATGCAAGACACCACCTGCAAATAATTCTAGTTGGCCTAGAGATGAAGTTTGGTCTGATTATCGCGAATAGGGACTATCGTAATACCGGAGTCGGCCACGGACTGCTGTACGAACCATATTTGTGGAATTTAATCCTAGAGACTTCCATTGCGACATACTCACTCGTGGAGGGGCTTGGAGTGGCACTGTATCTAGAAGGTTTACATGGAGAATCTACCGAAGGTCTGAGAATTGACGAGAGCGATTGGGCCTCAGTAATAAAAGCTGCTTGGATGCCGGATTACATAGGCTTTGATGATGACTTGGCGATAGTACGCAGAGGCCGTAACCGAATATACCAGAACGACTTGTCAGCGCCGATTGCGAATTTCTTAGATATTGATCCCAGAACGGTTTTTCCTGCTGTGGAAAGAATTTTGCATGCAGTCTTTGGTGGGTGCGTAAAAAGCGCAGCATTCTTGCCTGATTCGACGAACTTGTTCAGTCCACACAATAATTGAAATTAGTGTAGCGCTTTCGCTTCTAACAGGTCCTGAACCCATTATTTAAACTGCCGTATCTCGAAAATCTTTAGTCTGCTTAGGTCAGACACAGCCCCATTTCGTATGGGTGGTAGAAAACTTATCCAAATGTGAATAAGATGATCACTTTTTAATGGACCCTCATGAGGTCGTCTTCTTGCCACTTCGAAATGGCGTAATTGGCCCACTATTTTTTAGAAAATCGGTTTGGGGGTCTTAGGGAAGTCTATGGGAGGTAAGCAGTCTGGAATCAGAGGCTCCCTAGGTCTTCATTTTTGCGAAGGTTCTTGGCGCACTCATTGCGTCCTGGTTGTCTGTTCCGACACTAATCGTTTGATCATGCGTAATATTTTTCTTTACTCTATTGTGAATTTTTCTGTTATTATATGAAGATATATTAAGGGGGATTACGCAATGAAAGATTCTCTAGCGCGCAAAGAAGTAGTAGGCAGTTTAAGTCTTTCATTGGCATTTTTTCTTACTGCTCCGCTTCATGCAGCGACATTGGCACCTCAGTTATCGGCCTTTGCTATGACTGGAGGCTGTACTGATGTTGATCTTCAAGGTGACACTTCAGCGAACGCAAGCTGTCTGACGGCTTCTCCAACTGTAAGTGCAGCAGCAAATGGACGAGCTTCATTCGGTAATATCGGAGCTAGTACAAGTGTTGTAGCAGCACCTAACGGCCTCGGCCAGAATGGCGACTTTGCCATTTCTTCAGGTTCGTTTAGTGATACGTTAAACTTTTCAGTTTTAGACGGGTTTTGGCGTGTTCCAGTTGATTTTCTGGGGAATCTTTCAATTGGCGTTAATTCACCTGAAACGGGAGTTGAAGCCCGCGTTGCTGGGTCATTTTCAGTGAATGGTGTTAGCATATTTGAATCACAAACGACTGCCCTTTATGACAATGTCACAGGTGCTCTTTTTTATCAGACGGTCGAAACAGGTAACGCAGGCATTACAAGCCTTTTGCTTCCATTCACTAACGGTACGCTAAATGTTGGCGCCGAAGTAACTACTAGATCTTCCTGCGGCAAAGTAACTGGTCCTGAAGAATTATGTTTTACCCAATCTAATTTCTTCTCCAGTGCACGTTTCCTTTCTAGCGAAGTTCTCGATTTTAAAGGTGAAATTGTAAGAAATGCTGAGATTCTATCGGCATCGGGCTTCGACTACATTAAGGGTGTAAGGCCCCACGAAGTGAGTGCGGTTCCCCTGCCAGCTAGTGCTTGGGGATTTGTAATCGCGTTAATTTTTCTTTCGGCTGTTAAGCTAAGGCCTATGCGAAATACGTCCTGAAAGACGTCTATGACTGCCAAAGCGTTAATTTACTTTAGGATCAGTCCTAAAGTAGAAACCATGGGTGGCAGGTGGCAATTGGCAGAGAGGTGCGCATCACACAAACTCCCAAAGGCAGAAAAGTAGTCATGTGATGCGCTCAGATGGTCACGCTCGGGTGCTAAAAGCGCAATACCTGATGATGATGATTTGTAGTGGTCAGGATCAGCGACAAGGGGGATGTCGCTTTGGCGGATCAACAAATCGGCAAGTCACCCTTCCAACGAAAATCACAATGACCTTCCCACAGAGGCACCTTTGTGCTTGGGGCATGTCAGGATCGCGCCGACATGACTTTGCGCTGTAGGATGCCTCCCAGTGGCGCTACGGGACTCTAGTTGTGCACTTTGTTCGTAAGCGTCGTTGTGATATCAAGTGGACGATAACACATGGAGGGCGCGTGGATATGGAGTACCTTGTGTATCGGAGTGAGGCGCTGGTTACGCCCGAGTCACCGGAGTGCCAAAGCATTGTGACCATTTCCCACTTGAAGAATACCTTAGCTGGCATCACGGGGTTTCTTCATGCGGAAGACGGTGTGTTCATTCAATACATTGAAGGGCCAGCTGAACCGCTGTGGCAGCTGTACAATCGGCTTCACTCTGACGACCGGCATAGAAACTTGGAATTGCTTGGTCATGGCGTAATCTCGCGTCCGAGGTTCAAGAAGTGGCGCCTAGGGTATTCCCAAACTGAGATTGCTTCTTTTCGAGATTTTATGGGAGAGGTCTCTGCCGAGAAGTCGCTAAAGGACGCATCCTGCGCTGAAGCCGTTTATTTTTTGATGGGGGCAAGCGTACGGATTGACCTCGGGATCGGCAGTTCGCTTTAGCTGGTAGAACACTATCTCAGCTGTTCGGAGCGCAAATACAACAACAACAACGCCAGTGAAATGCCCTCTTTTTGAACTCGCTTAGCAGGATCCCCCACCCCCCTTTGGGATTGCTTTTCATTGTTCAGGGGTGACAACCGCGTCCTCATCCGTGGGCATTGCAGCGGTAAGGCCATGGAACATTGGGGTTCCGTCCAATCGTCCCTGTTAGTGTACCATGGCTATGGCGCAGGATGCCGTGATATGATGAGTGCTTTTATGAGGCTGCTGATGTAAAGGGTGCGTTGTCATTGTGTTTTGTGGGGGAGCGCAATGGCCAGTTCGGCGGTGCTCTTCGTTTCCAATGACGAATTGAGTGCCGCCGACACCTTAGCGCCTGAAGGCAACTTACGGATGTGTAATCCGCGTCATCTATCGCGTTGATGCTGAGTGCTTATTTTTCAGAGGCAGCACCATACGATCAACCGACTCCGGGGAAGGGGACAGGGGCTTGCGCCTCTTCTGGTCGTCGTATGGTGCAACATCAAACACAGCAAGGGATGCTACTCTGAGTGAAGCCTTGTCTAATGGATCCCTGTGGCGCCATTAGGGCGCTGCTATGGTCGTGCTTAGGCATCTGCCAATAGGTCTTGGCCTTGTGTCATGTCCTCAAGGCTGGCGGGATAGCTGCCATACGAATGGGTCAACGCTTTTGGCAGACCCGTTGTCACAACTTCATAGACATCATTGGCAGACAGGAGGGCATCATCATGCTCATTGGATACGCGCGTACCTCGACAACGGAACAAGTGAACGGCCTAGAGGCTCAGAGAGAGGCCCTGAAGGCCATCGGATGCGACAGGCTGTACGACGAACAGACATCGGCCACAGGGCCTCGTAAGGCGCTCTCTGAGGCACTGGGCTACGTCAGGGAGGGCGATGTATTGGTGGTCACGAAGCTTGATCGTCTGGCCCGCTCAGTGGTCCACCTTGGCGAGATCGTTGAGAGCCTTGAGGCCAAGTCGGTGGGTCTTCGCGTCCTGGACCTTGGGCTGGACACCACGACGGCCACAGGAAAGCTCATGCTGAACGTCTTGGGATCAGTCGCTCAGTTTGAACGCGAGATGATGCTTGAACGTCAGCGTTGCGGTATCGCCAAGGCAAAGGCCGAAGGTAAATATAAGGGTCGCAAACCGACGGCACGGGCTAAGAAGGCTGAGGTGGTCGCTATGTTGGCTGAGGGACATTCCAAGAGGGACGTGGCGAGGGCCTTGGGGATTTCTGAGAGGTCGGTATATCGGGTGGCGTAGGGCAAAACTGAAACCCTACATTTATGTGGAAGCCACTTCAGATGAGCGATTGCCATATTTTTGCCGAACCTACTGGATACGCTCATCTGGAACTGGCCTTAAATCCGAAGTCTCAATGCGTTATTTCAACAAGCTATTGGCTGCTGTTGGCCTGACTATGTTCTTGGCCACCGGTGCCTACGCCGAAACGGTCACCCATCAGGACGCTTCGCAATACGCTGGCAGTTATGTCACGGCGGAGGGTGTCGTTAGCCAAGTCTCAAGGAGTGGTGGAACCACATTCATCAACTTCGGAGGGCGGTATCCGAACCAAGTTTTCTATGCAGTGATCCTCAGGTCGAACTCGGGCTCCCTCTCAGACGCTCAGTCCCTTGAAGGCCGAAAGGTGGCGATCAGTGGCAAATTGAGTTTTACAAAGGTAAGCCTCAGATCGTGCTTGTGAATCCTGATCAGGTCGAGCTTCGCTGAGTAGCTTACATCAAGAAGGAGGAGCGCCATCCATCAAGTTCATGCTAGGATGGCTGATGTGGCTGATACGCAGTCCGAGCTGGACGTTTTGACTATCTTAGAGAACAGTTTACTTGGTGGAATCGCACTGAGAGAGACCCAGTCGAAATATTACACTTCCTGTATGTTTGACTTCCAAGGGAGTTTAGTCTTGCCGTGACGCTTTGGGCCACAGGGCAGAAGTGCAACTGGTGGCCTTCACGCAGCGTAGGTACACATGTTGCTGCGAGGCAATGGCGGTTGAGGGTACTTGTCGTCAGGTGGGCTTGATTTTGCTTGTGTGGTTGCAACGCCTAGCACCGCTGCTAAATCGAGCAAGCGAGCACGCTGAAGGCGCTTGCAATAATGTGTTTCAGGTGGCAGCGTCAACGCAGTTGTAATGTTTTGCTGCTCATTTCGACATTTCGGGGCTAACGTTAGAGGGCTGAATGCAGATCGAACCGGAGATTTCGGGAGTTTCAATAGTCCTTATCGGAAACTTTAACCCAGCAATTTTTCACCCCAGTTGGTTGATGGCGAATGGTATTGAGCCGGAAGTGGATACAGACAGGATTGACCTTGAAGTGTGTCATAAAGATGTATCGAGATTTTCCATTGATGGTACGCACTATTTTGTAGATCAGGATCGATTTCAAATCCAAACAAGCTCAGCTCCGTGGGTGCAGATTTTAGACAAGACTACAAATTTATTCAGGGGACTCTTGCCGCACACGCCACTAAAAGCGGTCGGGTTAAATCGAGACGCACACTTCGTTCTACCTAGTTTTGAAGCAAGAATGAAATTGGGGCGTAAGATTGCTCCAATTGAGCCTTGGGGGAAGTTTGGTGGCGAGATGGAGAAAGACGAGCCGGAGCTTGCAGGTGGCATGTTGAGCCTCACTATGAGGTCGACTGAAGCCGCTGATGATTACTCGCTAAACAAGAATCTTAAGATCGAACCATCATTTCAGGTCAAGGGAAGCAATGGGGTATACATACAGGCAAACTTTCATTTTACGCCGAAAGACGCAGACGCCACATCTATCGATTTGGTAGGTCTTCTGCAGGGAGAATTTCAAGATAGAATAAATGAAGCAGAAGAAATATTTGCTACGCTTCTGGGGGGTAAGTGAAATGGCCATTACTGCTGAGCAAACACTGTTCGATCTTCGAGGCTTAGAAGAAACGGTATACTCCGGTAACGTGAATAAATGGAGCGATATCGTCGCCCGCTATTCGCAAGATATAACGCAAGTTAGCCGTTCATTAGATGACGCTCCGTCCGAAGAAGGGGAGACTTTCGCTTCTCGCAAGTTGAACAAAGGTACTACACGAACCTATTATTCAGATGGTCTACTTTCTGATCTCTCAACGGTAGACGAGAGAGGCTATCAGAAGCCAAAGCTGCCAAAGAAGAATACTTCTACCCTAACGCCCACCCAAGAATGGGAGGGGTTTGTTGAGCTAATTAAAGAAACTAAATTTGTAGTTAGGTTGACAAATGTAAAGGATGCCACCGGCAGTCCGACTGAAGCAGCGGAGTTTGAGATGCGCGAGCTTCCTTATGCCGATCAGAAACGATTAGAAATAGGGTCACTAGTTCGATGGGTTGTTGGATTCGAGCGATTGCCAAACGATCAACGACAGCGAGTGTCCCGCCTACATATGCGACGTCTTCCAGTATTCACTTCAAAAGATATTGAACGCGCTTATGCTGATGCTGACGATCTTTTGGAAGGGCTGACTTGGGATGACGCATCCTGAAAATGGTAAAGTCCAAGTAACCGTATTTGGTCCCGGTTTTGGAGAGAGTATTCTGATCCATATTGGTGACAGGTCATGGATAATAATTGATTCTTGTCTCAACGATTCCCGAAAACCGGCGGCTTTGGATTATTTGAAGTCAATTGGAGTTGATGTTGCAAGCGAAGTTTTCCTGATTGTCGCCACTCATTGGCATGATGACCACATAAAAGGGTTGAAAGAGACGCTGCTGGAATGTGAAAGTGCACGTTTTGCTATGTCGTCAGCCTTAACAAGGCGGGAGTTTTTGGCTTACCTGATAGCGTATGATGCTCAGCCAGACATGAATACAGGGAGGGGTGGCAGCGAGATTATTTCATGTTTGCGAATTGTAAAGAAAAGAGGTCAACCTGCAATTCCTGTCGTTCAGGATCGGAAGATTATTGACTGGCCAAGCGGACACTTTTCACATCAGCAGTCAGTGGAGCTATTGGCTCTGTCGCCCTCCGACATGCAGTTTTCTGACGCATTGTTAACAGCAAGTGAGTTCCCAGATTTAATAAATAAGAGAACGGGGGCGCAAGCCGTTCCAAAGAAGAGGATTTCGAGCGAGAATAAGAATGATCTGTCTGTTGCCATATTGCTAACGGTTGGAAATAACGCAGTTATACTTGGTGCTGACGTTGAAGAGCGAAATGATGGAAATTACGGCTGGCTCAATATTGTAAATAACAGGAAAGGACGTGAGCCAAGACCTAAATATCTGAAGGTTGCTCATCATGGCTCAGAAGGCGCCCATCTAGATGCACTATGGAGCGATGTACTGACCACTAATGCTATTTCCGTAGTTACGCCATGGTCGCGCGGGGGCAATTTGCTGCCGACAGCTCAAGCTAAGCAGAAGCTTAGAGAACTTTCGGACAACGCTTATATTACCAGTACAGAAATTATATCTCTTAAGAAGCGATACGACCGAGATGTCCTGAAGCACATTAGTCGATCTGGGGTGGAGTTACTATCGACAGTGTATCGTTGTGGATCAGTAACCTTACTTATCGACTCTATCACGGGTGGCCTAGAAGACGTGTGCCTGACGGAAAGTGCGGCAAAGCTCTGATCCAAGAAGCATGAAAATAAGAGCGGTTGGAGTTGAAGCTAGGTCCACACGTTAATCCACAAAACCCCAATCGATGAACCGTAACGCCTTATAAATAATGTTTTAATAAAAGTGGTCTGTTCCGGCCGGGGGCACCATTGCCGGTCTGCAGCCAGGCCACGGTCAGCCTCCGCTGTCGATGTCGGGTCCCCTCGTCGACCCGGCCAATCATTGGTGTGGGAACCGTTGACGTTCGTTTGACGTTCGCTTCAAGGTCTCATATGGAGTTCAACATGACACAGCGCATCATCTGCACGTTCGTACTCGTTTCGACCGCATTCCTATCGGCCTGTGCGCCTGCGGTCATCGGCGCTGGCGGCGCCGTGGCGGCCGACGCCGTTGCCGAAGACAATGGCGGCAACCTGTTTTAAGCCGACGTAAAGCTTTAACCATCTGGCGGGAGGCCATGGTGGCCTCCCGCAGTTATCATTACCAAGTCAGCCGTTGTCGATGCGACCCGCCATTTGGGCAATGGCCTTCTGGTAGACGCCAGCGGCGTTCCACTGCTGGATCACGGCGAAGTTCGGTTGACCTTCCTGAAAGCCGGCGCCGGGCTGCCAGCCTTTCTGGCGCAGGAAGTTCGCAGTCGAAGCCAGCGCGTCGGACTGGTTCGTCAGATCTACCACGCCGTTGTTGTCCGCATCCACGCCGAACCGCGCCACGTTGCCGGGCAGGAACTGGGTATGGCCGACTTCGCCATGCATTGCGCCGACGGTGCCGGACGACAGGCTGCCCCGGTCCACCAGTTGCAGCGCGGCCAGCGCATGCGGGGTGAAGAAATCGGTCCGGCGGCAGTCGTAGGCAAGCGTCGATATCGCGCTCAGCACGTTGCTGTCGCCCATGAAGTTACCGAATCCCGTCTCCATCCCCCAGATCGCCACCACGACCGAGGCTGGCACGCCATAGCGTTGTTCCAGCCCGGAGAAGAAATTCGGGTTGTTGGCAATCTTCTTGCGGCCCTGCGCCACGATGGTGTCGGCGCCGCGAATGCGCAGAAAATCGTCAAGGCTGTACTTGAAGGACTTCTGATTGCGGTCGGCGCTGATCGTACGGGTGGCATACTGCGTGCCTGCGAGGGCATCCAGACCGCGCTGGCCCACACCTTGGGCAGAAGCCTCTTGTGCGAATTGCTGTTTCCAGGCGTTGAAGCCACTGGCGTCGCTGCCGCAGGTGGCGGCGGCGGCCGCGGTCGAGGACAGGAGGAGCGTGGCGAGTAGAGCGTAACGGCGCATGTGTCATTTCCAATGGGACAAAGTTGGGGGTGACATTAGCATGATTGCGCCGTTATCCAATAACGCCTCTGTCAGTGGCGGCAGACAGCCGCCAGAATTGCGCAAATCATCGGATTTCCGATAGGCGACGACAGAATAGGATTCGAGCAGACCATGACCGACACCACACGGCTGAGGACGATCTTCCTTGGAATGATCGCACTGATACTGACGGCCGCGGCACTGCATGCCATGACAGCCGTCTTCGTGCCAGCGGTGCTGGCCTTCTTCGTTGCGCTGGTCGCAGCACCGCTGGACCGCTGGGTGCGTGCCAGCGTGCCGCCGATGCTGGGATGGCTGGGTCAGCTTGCGGCGGTTCTGGCGGTGCTTGCAGCCCTTGCCGTCTTTGCTGCGGGAATCGGTCTGGCGGCCAAGCAGGCCATGCAGGTGTTCGACAACCTACCGGAAGGGGTCATAACGGCCGTCCAGCAGGCCGCAAGCGGCGAAGGCGGCGACGCGGCTGCTGCAGCCGGTGCCGCGCTGGAGCAGACTGCCGCGGATCACGAGGCGGCGCAGGGCGCGACGACAGAGGTCTTCGGCATCCCATTGTCGCGGATCGCAGGGCTGATCGGCGGGCAGGCGGTGGGCATGATGGCGGAGGTCGCCAAACTGATCGCCGCCAGCACGGGGACGTTGATCTCTGGCGTCATCCTCGTCGTCCTGCTGATGGCCCTGATGCTGGCCGAGCGGGGGCGCTGGCAACGTCTGTTGGTCGGGCAGCTGACACGGTCGACAGAAGAAGAGGTCGAAGAGGCCCTGTCGCAGATCGCCCACAAGCTGCGGATCTTCATCGTCACACGTGCTGCGCTGGGGCTGGTGACGGCAGTGTTCTACGGCGCGTGGCTGTGGTGGTTCGACGTGGATCTTCTGCTGGTCTGGATGCTGCTGGCGGTGCTGCTGAACTTCATCCCGACCGTCGGGTCGATCATCGCGGGCGGCCTGCCGGTCCTTTACGCGATGGTGACGCGCGATCCGGGCACCGTAGCGCTGATCGCCTTCGGCCTCTTCATGCTGGAACAGATCCTCGGCAATGTCGTCGACCCCTACGTGCAGGGCAAGCAGGTCTCTGTCTCGCCGGTGGTCGTGCTGGTCGGGCTGCTGCTGTGGGGCTGGATCTGGGGCATCACCGGCACCCTGCTGGCGACACCGATGACCATCGTGATCGTGGTCATCTGCGCCCATATCCCGGCCACGCGCACCTTTGCGCTGATGCTGTCGGACAAGTCCGACCTTGACGACCTGCTGGTGAATACCGGGGTGCGGGCGGCCTGATCAGGTCCGCACGCCCGCAAAGCGCGCGGCCCAGTCGTCGCGCTCGGCCTCCGTGATCTTGCGGAACAGGTTCTCCGGCACGTCAAAGGCATGGCCGGCGGGCAGGGCATGCAGCGACGTCGCGATGTCATCGGGCCAAGCGGCATGATCAACCTTCATGGCGTCGCGCATCGCGCGGGCGGCCTCCGGGATGAAAGGCGCTGACAGGATGGCATAAAGCCGGACGAGGTTCAGGCCGATGCGCACCTGCGCCGCGGCCTGATCCGGATCGGTCTTGAATGTGGTCCAGGGGGCGGTGGCCTGCAGGTATTCGTTGCCGGCCACCCAGATGGCGCGCAGCTCTGCGGCGGCCTTGCGAACTTCGATCGCGTCCATGTGGGATTCGTAGGTTTTCAGGCGGCGGGTCAACTCCTCGGTCAGGGCCGCCTCGGCCCCGCCCTCCTCGCCACCCGCAGGCACCGCGTCACCGAACTTCGCGCGGCAGAACTTGGTGATGCGACTGACGAAGTTGCCCAGCACGTCGGCCAGATCCTTGTTCACGTCCTGCGTGAAGGACTCCCACGTGAATTCCGCGTCGGAGGATTCGGGTGCGTGGCTCAGCAGCCACCAGCGCCAGTAGTCGGCCGGCAGGATTTCCAGCGCCTGATCCATGAAGACGCCGCGCCCGCGGCTGGTGCTGAACTGGCCGCCATCATAGTTCAGGTAGTTGAACGACTTGATGTAGTCGACCAGCTTCCAGTTATCGTCGGCGCCCATGATCGTGACCGGGAAAGACAGGGTGTGGAAGGGCACGTTGTCCTTGCCCATGAACTGGGTATAGCGCACGTCGTCCGCCCCCTTGTCGGTGCGCCACCAGCTTTCCCAGTTGCTGCCCTTGCCCGCGTCGACCCACTCCTGGGCGCAGGCGATGTATTCGATGGGCGCGTCGAACCAGACGTAGAAGACCTTGCCCTCCATCCCCGGCCAGGGCTTGTCGCCGTCCTGCACCGGCACGCCCCAGTGCAGGTCGCGGGTGATGCCGCGGTCCTGCAGGCCGTCGCCGTCGTTCAGCCACTTCTTGGCGATGGAGGTCGTCAGGATCGGCCAGTCGCCCTTGGAGTCGATCCAGTCGGCGAGCTTGCCCTTCAACTTGGACTGCTCAAGGTAAAGATGCTTCGTGGGCCGCACTTCGAGGTCCGTCGCACCCGAGATCGTGGAATGCGGATTGATCAGGTCGGTCGGGTCGAGCTGCTTGGTGCAATTGTCGCACTGGTCGCCGCGGGCGCTTTCGAACCCGCAGTTCGGGCAGGTGCCCTCGATGTAGCGGTCCGGCAGGAAGCGGCCGTCGGTGACGGAATAGACCTGCTCCTCGGTCACCTCGCGGATCAGGCCCTGATCGTTCAGGCGCCCGGCGAAATACTGGGTCAGACGCGCGTTCTGGGGCGAGGAGGACCGTCCGAAATGGTCGAAAGACAGGCCGAAGCCGCGCGCGATCCCGGCCTGCACCGCATGCATCTCGGCGCAGTAGTCGGCCACCGGCTGGCCCGCCTTGGCCGCCGCCAGTTCCGCCGGCGTGCCGTGTTCGTCCGTGGCACACAGGAACAGCACGTCATGTCCGCGTCCCCGCAGGTAGCGGGCATAAAGGTCGGCCGGCAGCTGGCTGCCCACCAGATTGCCCAGATGCTTGATCCCGTTGATGTAGGGAATGGCGGAGGTGATCAGGTGGCGGGCCATGGCGAGACTTTCTGTTGCTTGGCCGCCCTTCTAGCGGGGGGGCGGACCTTTGCCAATGTCGCGCGGGCGGGTTAGGAGGTGCGCAAAATCAAAGGACGCCCCATGAAAGACCTTACGCTCGGCCGCACCGATATCACCGTGACCGACTGGTGCCTCGGCACCATGACCTTCGGCAACCAGACGCCAGAGGACGACGCCCACCGCCAGATCGACATGGCGCTGGACGCGGGCCTCACCTTCATGGACTGCGCCGAGATGTATCCGGTGAACCCCGTCACCCGCGAAACCGCCGGCCGGTCTGAGGAATACCTTGGCAACTGGTTCGAGAAATCGGGCCGCCGCAGCGACTGGGTGCTGGCGACCAAGGCATCCGGGCCCAACGACAACATCGTGCACGACGGCAAGGGCTACACCGGGGCCAACGTGGATAAGGCGATCGACGACTCGCTGCGGCGGCTGAAGACCGACGTGATCGACCTCTACCAGCTGCACTGGCCGCACCGTGGCACATGGGCGTTCCGCAACAACTGGACCTTCGACCCCTCCGGTCAGGATCGTTCACAGGTGCTGGACCACATGCACGATGTGCTTTCAGGCCTCGACCGGGCGGTGAAGGCGGGCAAGATCCGCGCCGTCGGCCTGTCGAACGAAACCGCATGGGGCACGGTGAAGTGGTGCGATCTGGCCGAGGAACACGGCCTGCCGCGGATGGCCACGATCCAGAACGAATATTCGCTACTGTGCCGGATCATGGACACCGACATGGCAGAGACGATGCACCACGAGGATGTCACCCTCCTGTCCTTCTCGCCCCTCGCCGCGGGCCTGCTGACCGGCAAGTATCAGGATGGTGCGGTGCCGAAGGGCAGTCGCATGGACCTGAACGGCAACCTCGGCGGCCGCAAGTCGGAACGGGTCTTCGACGTCGTGCAGGTCTATCTGGACATTGCCGCGCGTCACGACCTGTCCCCCGTGCACATGGCGATGGCGTGGCAGGCGACGCGCCCCTTCGCGGTCAGCGCCATTTTTGGTGCCACCACGGCGGATCAGTTGCAGCACATCCTCGCGGGCCGCGACGTGACCCTGTCCGAGGACGTGCTGCAGGAGATCGAGGCCGCCCACAAGGCGCATCCGTTGCCCTATTGATCGGCGCCCCCTTGCCGACGCGGGTGCGGTCCTTGCCCTCGGGCGCGGAATGGCACAACGTCGCGGGCAACCGGGCAAGGGACATGCGATGCCGCTGATCACGAGCAGAGAGATTGTCGCCTGCGCCATCACCGGGTCCGGTGCGGCGCAGGTCCTGTCCTCGCATGGCCGGACGCGCCGTGACGATAATCGAGTGCCGCGGCACGACCGAACCCGCCTTGCTGGCCGCATGCGCCACATTGCCTTCCTTCTTCTGCTGGCCGCCTGCGCGAAACCGCAGCCCGGCGAGCCCGTTGGCGGCCTGCTGGAGGTCTACCGTGACCGCAGCGTGCCGATCGGATCGGCCCTCAACTTCGACGCCGGTCGCTACGCGGGCAGATGGTACGAGGTCGCGCGCTATCCCGTTCCGTTCGAAACGGGCTGCGTCGGCGTTACAGCGGAATACGCGCCCTTGCCCGACGGCGGGCTGAGGGTGCTGAACACCTGCCGCAATGGCGACGGCAGCACGCGAAGCACGATAGAGGGTCGCGCCGATGTGGTGGGGCCGGGGCGGCTGACCGTCCGCTTTGACACGATTCCCTTTCCGGCGGATTACTGGGTCCTGTGGATCGACGAAGGCTATCGCACCGCCGTCGTCGGTGCACCGAACGGACGGTCCGGCTGGATCCTGAACCGGGATCCGCAGATCCCCGGCGACCGCCTGCGCGCCGCGCGGGACGTGCTTGAATTCAACGGCTACGATCTGGACCGACTGGTGGAGGTATCGCGATGAAGTATCTGGGACTGGCCACACTGGCCCTGATGACGGGCTGCGCCGGCGCCGGCCTGATGCCGGGCGGCGGGGCCGGCGGTGGCGGCGGCGCGATCAAGGAGTTCATGGTGATCGGCTCTTCGATGCCGTTCGAGCAGTGCCGCGCCGCCGGCGGCCTGATCATCCGCGACGTCGGCAGCCCGATGACGGCCTGCGATCCGTCGGTCAAGCGCAATCCGGTGCCGCAGGCCGCACTCGACGATCCGCTGACCGATACGGACCTGAACGCCGCCCTCGAACAGCAGGATCTGGACGCCGTCAACTGATGCCGCGGCGTGCGGCGATCATCGGCGGTGGCCCCGCTGGCGCTGGCTGGGCCGCGAGGTTTCTGCTGGCGGGTTGGGATGTCGCCCTGTCGGATATCCCGGAAACGCTGGCGTCTGCCGTCTTCGAAAATGCCAGACGCGCCCTGCCAAGCCTGTCCGACGTGGCCCTGCCGGCAGAAGGGCAGCTGTCGTTCCATGCAAATGCCGCCGCGGCGGTTCCGGGGGCGGACTGGATACAGGTCACACTGCCTGACGGGACAGCGGAGGCAGGCCAACTCCTGCAGGCGATACAAACGGCCTGTCCGCCTGATGCGATCGTCGGCCTGTCGAACTGGGTAGGGCAACTTTCGGTCTTGCAGGACGGCGCCCCGCACCCCGGACAGGTCCTCTCGGTCCGTGCTTTCGATCCGGTTTACCTTTTGCCGCTGGTCGAGGTGCTCAGCGGTGCCGCCAATTCATCCGCGGTGGTCGATCGGGCCGTCGGTATCCTGTCATCCATGGGGATGTATCCTCTGCCCATGCGCGCGCGCCGGGACGGGACAGTGACCGACCGGCTGTTGAAGGGGCTTCTGCGGGACGTCGCGCAGATGATCCGGGAAGAAGAAGCGACACCGGCAGAGTTGCATGCCGCAATCCAATACGGTCCGCTTCTGGATTTGCTTGGTACGGGTCTGTCCGATTCAAACAATTTCGGCAGCAGCGAAAGCGTTTTCGAACACCTTCTTTCCCAGAACGCATTTGCGACGCCGCACACAAGCAGCCCCCGATCCGCCGACCAACACCGCGACGAAACCCTCGTCACCCTGCTACGCGGATTGAAGGCCCGTGATGCCGGGGCCGGGAAATTGCTGAACGCGCAGGACCGGCGGCTGGATCGCTTGCCACTTACCCTCGATGCGGTCGGCGACTTGTCGCAGCCCGTACCCACCCTGCACCGCGCCGTGCCGCTCGACTGGACCGACTACAACGGCCACATGACCGAAGCGCGGTACCTGCACGCCTTCGGCGAGGCGACGGACCGGCTTATGGCATTGATCGGGTGCGACATGGCCTATGTCGCCAGCGGTGTCAGCTTCTTCACCGCAGAAACCCACATCCGACACCTCGACGAGGTACGGGCCGGGATCCGCATCAACATCACGACGCAAGTCCTTTTGGGGCTTGGGAAAAAGATGCACCTGTTTCACCGGATGTACGCAGGCGACAGGCTGCTGGCGACAGGAGAGCACATGCTGATCCACGTCAGCCTGACCACCCGCAAGGCTTGCCTGCCTGACGACCGGGTCGCCCTGCCGCTTACCCGTCTTGCGCAGTCACATGCAGACCTGCCGTGGCCCGAAGGCGCCGGGCGGGCCGTGGGGCGCAAGTGACGCCGCGATGATCTGGGTCTGGGTGACGCTGGGGGCGGTCGCGGCGCAGACCGTCCGTTTCATGCTGCAAAAGCAGTTGCGCGCGGCCACGCTGTCGACCGCGGGGGCGACCTTTGCACGGTTCATCTATTCCGCGCCACTGGTCGCGTTGCTGGCCTTCACCTATGCGGTGCTGACCGGACAGGCGACGGCGGTGCCCGCCCGGTTCTGGGCCTTCGCCATGGCGGGCGGGTTTGCGCAGATCATTGCCACGATGTGTGTCGTCGCGCTTTTCACGCAACGCAACTTTGCCGTTGGCCTGACCTTCATGAAGACAGAGGTGCTGATGGCGGCGTTGCTGTCCATCGTGCTGCTGGGCGAACAACTGCCACCGCTGGCCTGGATCGCGCTTGTGCTGGGTCTGCCGGGAATTGTCCTGCTGTCGGATGCGCCTGCCGCCTCGGGGCCATGGTATCGGCGCATCGTCAATCGGGGCAGCGGTCTTGGCCTCGCGTCCGGCGTGCTGTTCGCGGTGTCGAGCGTCGGTTACCGCGGTGCGTCGACGGCACTGCCCGCGGGCGACGCCTTCTTTCGCGCGATCCTGACGCTGGCCTGCGTGACCGCCTTTCAGGTCGTCGCCATGACCCTCTGGCTGGTCTGGCGCGAACCGGGGCAGATCACGAGAGTGGTCCGGGCGTGGCGCATCGCAGGGCTGGTGGGGCTGACGAGCATGGCGGGCTCGACCTGCTGGTTCGTCGCCTTCACCCTGCAGACCGTGGCCTTGGTCAAAGGGGTGGGCCAGATCGAACTCGCCCTGTCGCTGATGGTGGGCTGGGCCGTCTTCGGTGAACGCATCACCGGCAGAGAAGCGAAGGGCCTGGTTCTGCTGACCCTCAGCGTCATGATGCTGGTCTGGGCCGACTAGATCAGCCGCGCGCCGCCCAGACGGCTGACCAGCAAGGCCTCGTCGTCGTTGCGAAAGAACGGCACTGTCAGCGGCGCATCGGGGTTCGCCACATGCGCCATCAGTTCGGCCAGCACGACCTCCGTGATGAAGGGCAGGTCAAAGGTCCGGGCCTCGGCCAGCGGGACCCATTGCAGCAGCGACAATTCGTCCTCGGCCCGGCTGAAATCGTTGGGGTCGGTCGAAAGGTCCGTAGCCTCTGCCAGAAAGAACCGCGCGTCGAAGCGACGCGGCCGGCCTTGCGGTGTCACCGCGCGAAAGAAATAGCGCAGCCGGCTGGCATCGGGGATGTGCCCTGTCGCCGCAAAGCCGCGCCAACCTCGGGGTGCGTCCGGCCAGTCCGCCGGGTGTCCCAGCACGTGACCCGTTTCTTCCCACAACTCGCGGATCGCGGCGGCGGCCAGCGCCCGGGGCGGCAGCCGGGTTTCGCGTTCGAGGGCAGCCGTGTCGGCGTCCGAGAGGGGATGCAGCGGCACCATGTGATCCGCCGGGTCGACGGCGCCGCCGGGAAACACGAACTTGCTTGGCATGAAGGCCGCGGCGGCCCCGCGCTGCCCCATCAGGACAGACGGCACATCCCCGCGGCGCAACACGATGATCGTGGCGGCGTCGCGGATCGCGGTCTTGTCAATGACGCTGGCCAAATCCGTGCATCCCGTTTGCCCATTGAATGCCGACAACCAGACCTTTCAGCCGCGGCAACAGGAACAGCGACAGCGCGACCGTGCCGATGGTGAAGATCGTGGCGAGCACCAGCGGATCGGGCCTGTATTCCACGAAACTGTAGATCAGGATCGGCGCCAGCAGGTGCCCGACGATCAGGATCGTCAGATAGGCCGGGCCGTCGTCGGCGCGATGTCCGGACAGCGATTCCTGGCAGACCGGGCAGCGGTCCACGACCTTGAGGTATCCCGTGAACAAATGGCCTTCGCCACAGTGCGGACAGCGCCGGCAAAAGCCGCGCCACATGGCGGACTTCGCGTTGCGGTCCACCGGGGCGTCTTGTGTATCGGTCTCGGCCATGGATGCTCCTTCGTCCTTCCAGATGGACGCAAACGGGGTGAAATGAAAGGGTCGTGCGTCGCTTTGTGCGCAAAGGTCGCGGTCGGGCCGCAAATCAGCAGGCCGCGCGACGGAACCGCGGACCCGGCACGTATCACCTGCATCGACGGCCCGGACGGGGTCGTCGCAGACAACGGAACAAGGACGAAGCAGATGAAGAAGAGCGTGATGATCGGGGCCCTGCTAGGCGGTCTGGCACTGGCCGGCGTGGCCGGGGCACAGACGGCGCCCGCACCCGCGGCCCCCGCGACGCAGCCAGCACCCGGGTCGCGCGGCCCGATGCCGGATTTCGCGACGCTGGATGCCGATGGCAACGGCGCCGTCACTCCCGAGGAGATGCAGGCACAGGCGGCCGCGCGCTTTGCCGCGGCGGACACCGACGGCGACGGCGGCCTGTCGGCTGCGGAACTGCAGGCGCAGGAGGATCAGCGCCGGGCTGTGCGCCTGAACCGGATGATCGCGGCGCGGGACACCAATGGCGACGGGCTGCTGCAGGCCGATGAAATGGCCCCGAAGGGCGATCGCATGACCCGCATGTTCGACCGGATCGACACCAACAAGGACGGCAGTATCGACGCCGCCGAGTTCGAGGCCGCGCCCCGCATGGGTCCGGGCAAGCACCACGACGGCCACGGCAAGCCCCACGGCCGGATGGACGGCGATCATGGCCCGCGCCCGCGCGGCTAGGCGACGGGCAGCGGCTGGGGGCGCTTGCCGCCCCGGGCCGTTGCCATCCCAGAACGAACGGCCTAGCCAGGATACATATGTCGCCGCTGCCACAGCCACCGGACGCGATGCCGGACGCCGCCCTGCTGGTTGCCTATGCCAACGGCGACCCGGAGGCTGCGCGTCTGCTCGCGGCCCGGGTCCTGCCGCGGGTGCTGGGGCAGGCCACGCGGATGCTGCAGGACCGGGCAGAGGCGGAGGACGTGGCGCAGGAGGCGATGCTGCGCCTGTGGCGGATCGCCCCAGACTGGCGGCAAGGCGAGGCGCAGGTCACGACGTGGTTGTTCCGGGTGGTTGCGAACCTCTGCACCGACCGGCTGCGGCGACGCAAACGCACGGGTGTCGGGTTGGACCAGATCGCGGAACCGGTGGACCAGACCCCCGGCGCCGCGGCCGGGCTGCAGACCGCGGCGCGGCTGCGGGCGCTGTCGGACGCTCTGGCAGAGCTGCCCGAGCGTCAGGCGCAGGCGGTGGCATTGCGGCATCTGGAGGGGCTGTCCAATCCCGAAATCGCCGTCATCATGGACATCTCGCCCCGCGCGGTCGAAAGCCTGACGGCCCGCGGCAAAAGGGCACTGGCGGCGATCCTGGCAGGGCGTCGCGACGCATTGGGGTATGACGATGACGGATCGACAGATGGATGACCTTGACACGCTTTTCGCCACGGCGCGGACTCAATTTCCGCCCCCCGGCGACGATCTGGTGGCCCGTGTGCTGGCCGATGCGGCGGCGCAACAGCCCGGACCGGCGATACCGCGTCGTCACCGGTCGCGCGGTGCGGGGTGGCTTCAGGATCTGCTGGGGGGCTGGCCCGCGCTGACGGGTGTAATTGCGGCGGGTCTGGCAGGTCTCTGGATCGGTGCCGCACCGCCTGCTGGGGTCGAGGGGCTGGCAGCCGAGCTGGTCGGCACGACCCAGACCGTGACCTTCCTGCCCGAAACCGACGTGACGCTTTTCGAGGACCCGACCGATGGCTGACCCCTTTCCCGTCTCCCGCCGCACGAAGGCGATGCGCGTCGTGCTGGCGCTGTCGCTGGCACTGAACCTCGGTATTGCGGGGCTCGCGGCCGGAATGCTGCTGCGTGGCCACGAGGGCCGTCCGCCGCGGCATATCGACATGAGCCTCGGCCCCGTGGCGCGTGCCCTCGCACCCGCCGACCGGGCTGCGATCCGGGATGCCTTGAAGGCGCGGGGCGATCTGGCGTCGCCGCGCCGCAGCCGCGATGCCGATCTGCGAGCCTTGCAGGACGCACTGACGGCAGACCCCTACGATGCACAGGCCCTGCGGGCCGCGCTCACGACGCCGGCCAGCCGGGTCGCCCGGTTCCAGTCCGCAGCGGCAGCGGCGCTGGCCGACCGGATCGACATCATGACGCCGCAGGACCGCGCGGCGCTGTCGCAGCGGCTGACAGAAAGGACCCCGCCGCGTTAAGCTTTTGCGGCAGCCGCGGCGGCCGACCGGATCGACTCCATGCCTCTGCAGGATCGCACCGCGCGGTCGCGACGGCTGATCGAACGACGCTGACTCCTTACGCGGTAGCGGCGCTGGCCGACGGGATCGACACCATGGCGCCGCAGGACCGTGCGGCGCTGTCGCAGCGGCTAACAGAAAGGATCCCGCCGCGTTAAGCTTTTGCGGCAGCCGCGGCGGCCGACCGGATCGACACCATGCCTCCGCAGGATCGCACCGCGCGTTCGCGACGGCTGATCGAACAACGCCGCTACTCTGAGCGGCAGCGGAGTCGGCCGACCGGATAAACACCATGACGCCGCAGGACCGCGTGGTGCCACTTCAACAGCAGACCGATAGGACGCGGTCACATCAGGCCCCAGAGGCACAGGCCGAAGGGAACGACCCCATGACGCCACAAAATTTCACGGCGCTGCCGCAGCGGCTGACCGATCGGGTGCCGCCACACCGAGCGCTGTGTCCTTTTGTCGACGCTACGAGTGGCAAGGGAAGGGCAGTCGGTGAGACCCTCCTCGCAAGACAACTCCAGATAAAAAGGCAGCGAACATTACGTTCCGGCAAGAGGTCCTCAACGCTGGGGGAATGAGCCTGAACTGCAGGTTCGGCTACCTGCAACCCGGGGCTTCGATCGGTGGTCGGCTTTTAGATGATAGGGACCGTCGAGGGCTTCAAAACATCAGTCGATGCGAAAAAGACATGCATCTAAGTCGGTCCCCTTACAATGCTCCTTTCGTCCGCACACCTTCGGCAAGAGCGATGCCGCCCTTCGCCGCGCCTCGATTTCAACGAAACATCACCCCTTGCTATCCTCCTTCACGCCGCGGTCTGGCTGATCGAGATCGCGTCGCGGCCGTTCGCCTTGGCCCGGTAGAGCGCGGCATCGGCGCGCTTGAAGAGGTCGCCAAGCGTTTCGATCATGCCGCAGTCGAGCCTGTCCAGTGCGACGCCGACAGAAATCGTCACGTGCAGGTCCTGCTGGTTGTCTCCGATCGCGAAGGGGCGCATGTTGACCAACCGGCGCAGGCGCTGCGCCGCGGCCTTCGCTTCCGACAGGCTGGTGCGGGGCATGGCGATCAGGAACTCCTCTCCGCCAATGCGGGCGACGAGGTCCTCGGGCCGGAAGTTCTGCTTCAGCCGGTCGGCCAGACCGCGCAGCACCAGATCGCCGGCCGCATGACCATAGCCGTCATTGATCCTCTTGAAATGGTCGATGTCGATCATCATCAGGGCGTATTCCCGACCCACCGCACGGGCCTGTTCCGCGATGTGGCGCAGGTGCGTTTCCGCATAGCGCCGGTTGTAGAGCCCGGTCAGGGGATCGGTGATGGCGGCATGCAGCCCGTCCCGCAGGCTGTCGCGCAGGCGATCCTGATCCATCTTTTGCCGCACCAGCGCCCGTGCGCGCAATACCAGTTCCTGCATCTCCACTGCGCCCGGGATCACGTCGTCGGCGCCCAGATCCAGAAGCATCGCCGCCGCTTCGTTCTGTTCGGATGGCAGAATGACCATCTGTGCGGCCAGCCGCGTCGCCTGACGCGCGCGCAGGTCGGCGACCAGCCGGAATAGCTGCCGCGGCGCATAGCCCCCGACGGTGCCGTCGATGATGAAAAGATCGGTCATGTCGGGGCCGCCGGTGTCGACCAGTGCCTCGTCGGATGTGAGGACGCGCACCGGCTGGGTCAGACCCTCACGCAGTTCAGCCGCAAGGAACTCTCCTGCCGTGGGGGCGTCGGACAGAAGCGTGATCCGGGACGGCGTGATCAGCTGGGCGGCGATCTCCTCGAACCCGAAATTGCGGTTGGTGCCGTCGCGCATCTGAAGTTCGCGCGACATGTTGCGCCTCCGCATGAGGCTGCGCACCCGGGCCAGCAGCAGGGTATCGCTGATTGGGCGCGGCAGGACGTCGTCTGCGCCCGCATCCAGCGCGCCGAAGCGTGCTGCCGCCGTATCGAGCACGCCGACGGAGATGATCGCGATATTCGCGGTTGTGGGGTCGGCACGCAGCCTGCGGCAGAAGGCGTGGCCTTCACCCTGCGCATCCGTCAGGTTGATCAGGATCAGATCGGGTTGCGAGATCGCGATCCGGCCGGTCGCCTCTGCGCAGGATGCGACGGCATCGACCTCGTACCGTGCCGCCAGCATCTTGACCCGCAGGACGATACGGTTTGTCGAGATGGAATCGACGATCAATATTTTGCCGGACATCTTGCAATCCCTAACTGACGGTTTCACCATCGTTCGGACAGATTGCGTCATATGTATTAAAAAAGTGTTCACCCTTGGAAGGGGAATTGGCGATGACGCCGGAATCCGCTGAAGTGCTGGCCCTGCAGGCCCTGGCCTATGTCGCAGCCGACGACGAACTCTCCGGCGCCTTCATGGGCGGCAGCGGTTTGTCGCCCGATGACCTGCGGCAGGGGGCCTCGGACCCCGTATTCCTGGCCTCCGTCCTCGATTTCCTGACGCAGCGCGACGACTGGGTCGTGGCCTTCTGCGAGGGGCACGGCCTGTCCTTCGATGCGCCGCTGCGCGCGCGCTACGCCCTGCCGGGGGCAGAGCAGGTGCACTGGACCTGATGACACGGCGCATGTGCCCGGCATGATCAAGGGGCTGATCTTCGACAAGGACGGCACGCTGTTCGACTTCAACGCAACATGGGGCAGCTTCACGCGCCATCTTCTGGTGTCAGAGGCCGCCGGCGACGCCTTGCTGCTGAAACGCCTTGCGACGGTCCTCGGCTATGACCTGGCGTTGAACCGGTTCCAGCCGGGCAGCATCGTGATCGCCGAACCGATCGATGTCGTGGCCCGCGCGGTCCTTACGGTGACGGGACCGGGCGACCTCGACGCGCTGATTTCGCGGATGAACGCCTTTTCCGCGGATGTCCCCCAGCAACCGGCGGCGGATCTTCCGGCGCTGATGGCGCAGCTGCGGGCAATGGGGCAGACCCTCGGCGTCGTGACGAACGATGCAGAGGCGCCGGCATTCCGCCATCTGGAGGATGCCGGGATCATCGACGAACTGGCCTTCGTCGCCGGCTACGACAGCGGTCACGGTGCCAAACCCT
Organism: Loktanella atrilutea; assembly: GCF_900128995.1. Lineage (GTDB taxonomy): Bacteria > Pseudomonadota > Alphaproteobacteria > Rhodobacterales > Rhodobacteraceae > Loktanella > Loktanella atrilutea. The sequence continues at coordinate 175,164 of NZ_FQUE01000001.1, forward strand.
CGGCCGCGCCGCTGCTGGCATTCTGCAAGGCAGTGGGGCTGCCGCCGTCTGACTGCGCGATGGTGGGCGACAGTCCCCATGACCTGACGGCGGGCCGGGCGGCAGGCATGACCTGCATCGGCGTGCTGACCGGCCCCGCCGCCCGCGCGGACCTGACACAGCTGGCGGACGCGGTGCTGAACAGCATCGCCGATCTGCCAGCCTGGCTGACGCATCAGGTCTGACGCAAGGCCCGTGTCGGCGGCGGCCACGGTCTTGCCAGACAAAGTTTTTCACCGACAGCAACTTTTTGTGCCGCCTTGTCGTGGTTGCCACATAGCAGGTCACAACGGCCTGCCGGGAAGAGAGAAAGAGATACCATATGTCGATGAAAACAAAGCTGATGACCGCCGCTGCCGTGTTCGCACTGTCCACCGGTGCCGCCTTTGCCGAATCCCACATGAGTGCCGACGGCAACCCGATGGTCGGTGGCGCCGAGATGTTCCCGACCAAGACGATCGTGGAAAATGCCTCGACCGCCGAAAACCTGACGACGCTGGTCGCCGCCGTGCAGGCTGCCGGTCTTGTGGACACGCTGTCGGGCCCCGGTCCGTTCACCGTCTTCGCCCCCACGAATGACGCTTTCGACAAGCTGGACCAGTCGCAGGTTGCCGAACTGATGAAGCCGGAGAATCAGGCGGCTCTGGCCAAGATCCTGACCTGCCACGTCGTCGCGGCCGATGCGATGTCCGACGCGATCATGGGCATGATCGCCGACGATAACGGCGACCACGCGGTGACCACCGTGGGCGGCTGCGTGCTGCAGGCCAAGATGGATGGTGACATGATCACCCTGACCGATGAGCGTGGTCAGGTCGCGACCGTCACCCAGGCTGACGTGAAGCAGTCGAACGGCGTCGTGCACGTGATCGACACCGTGCTGCTGCCGGCCGAATAAGAGTTACGTCGGATTTCGATCCGGCCTGCCTGCCAGCCCCGCCCCGTCACTTGACGGGGCGGGGTTTTTCACGTCAGCCGCGGCATCCTGTCCATCGCGGCCACACGTGGGAACATTATTCAGTCTTTGCATGTTGTAGCGCCACAGCAGGGCAGAATGTCCTGCACGACCATATGAAAGAGAGATGTTTTATGTCGATGACAAGCAAACTGATGGCCGCCGCTGCCGCTCTGAGCCTGACCGCAGGCGCCGCCGCCGCCGAGTCGCACATGAGCCCGGCCGGCAACCCGATGGTCGATGGCGTCGAGATGATGCCCGACATGACGATCGTCGAGAACGCTTCCAACGCCGGCAACCTGTCGACGCTGGTCGCTGCCGTGCAGGCCGCCGGCCTGGCCGATACGCTGGCGGGCGAAGGCCCCTTCACCGTGCTGGCGCCGACCAACGACGCCTTCGCCAAGCTGGACCAGACCCAGCTGGACGACCTGATGAAGCCGGAAAACCAGGCAGCACTCGCCAAGATCCTGACCTGCCATGTCATCCCCGGTGCGATGAACACCGAAGAGCTGGCGGGCCAGTTCGGTAACGAAGGTGGCGAGCAGGAACTGGAAACCGTCGGCGGCTGCATGGTGACGATCCGCAAGGACGCCGTGAAGGCCGAGGGTGAAGAGCACTTCACCATCACCGACGAACGCGGTCAGGTCGCAGAGATCATGACCCCCGACGTGTTCCAGTCGAACGGCGTCGTGCATGTGATCGACACCGTCCTTCTGCCGGCCGAATAAGCCTCTCCAATATCGGCCCTTTCAGGCTGGTTCTGGCCTCCTGCGTTTGCCCGCAGGAGGCCTTTTTCATGCGAAATCCGCCAGATAGGCCGCGATGATGTCGCGCGCGGCCAGAAGGTCGGTGCGGTGCACCATTTCGGTCACCGTATGGATGTAGCGCGTGCCGACGACGATCCCGACGGCCCGGGCGCCCGCGGCGGCCTGCTGTGCCGCCGCGCCGTCCTGACCGCCCGCCGCCAGCATCGTGCGCTGGTAGGGGATGCCCTTGGCCTCTGCCAGTGCCGCGATGTCACGCACGAGGCCTGCATCGGCGATGAAGCTGCTGTCGCGCACATGCAGCCCGAAACCTTCACCGTGGCGCGTGGTGGCGTCCTTTTCGGGGATTCCCGGCGTGTCGCAGGCCAGCGTCGTGTCGATGCCAAGCCCGATGTCGGGCCGCACGGCATAGGCAGCAGTCCGCGCGCCGCGCAGCCCGACCTCTTCCTGACAGGTGAAAGCCACGTGGATTTCGGCGCCGCGACCACCGTCGCCAAGCGCCCGGATCGCCTCGATCCCCAGCCAGCAGGCGACGCGGTTGTCGAGGGCCTTGCTGACAAAGGTATCACCCATCGTCAGGAAAGGTTCGTCCATGACGACGAAGTCGCCAACCTTGACGCGGTCTTTGGCCCCGAGCCCGAGGCCGGTGTCGATGAAGAACTCGCCCACCTCCGGCACCTTCTTGCGGTCCTCGGCGGTGGAGATGTGGACCGGCTTGCCGCCGGGGTTCATGACGCCCTTCAGATCGCCATCCTCGGTGCAGACCAGCACACGGCGGGAAAAGAGGTTGCGCGGATCGAAGCCGCCGACCGGCTGGACCCAAAGGTAGCCCTTGTCATCGATGTGGCTGACGAGAAACCCGATCTCGTCCATGTGGCACAACAGCATGATCCGTGGTGCGTCAGCGCGGTCCGCATCGCGCCGGCACAGCAGGTTGCCCATCGGGTCGACGGAGATATCGTCGAACAGGTCGGCGACCTCCGTCTGGATCAAGTCGCGCACGCGGTCCTCGCGGCCGGGCACGCCCGGCATCTCGCACAGGCGCTTCAGCAGGTCGATGTTCATGGGGTCATCCTGAGAATGGAACGGGTGCCGGTGTGGTAGGCGTGCCGGCCTTTGGGCGCAAGGCGGCGGCTTTTCGCGGAGCGGCTGCACCTTTCGGTGATCCGGCAGAATCAAGATGGAAACGGGCCGCAATCGCGTGTATTCAGGGCGTAATGGCGCAAAAGCGCAAGCAGCAGGCACTTATCCCCAAGAAACGACTTTACAGACCGTCCCCACGGCCGCACCATATCTCGTAGGGGACTAACAAGAACCATACCGTCACTAGAGCAGTGGCATAGTGCTGGGGACGCGTTGCGGACCCGACACATGAGAGAGGCGAAGAGCATGGCACTGACCGAGCAGTTTTACGACACCGACGACCTTCACCCCATCGATCTCGTGGAACATCTGGCCGAACACCATGCTTGGGAGTTCGACCGGCTGGCCGACAACCAGATCGCGATGGCGGTCGAAGGGCAGTGGCGCACCTATGCGATCACACTGTCATGGTCCGACCGGGACGAGACCCTGCGCCTGATCTGCACCTTCGAGATGGAACCGCCCGCGCACCGCACGCAGGCGCTGTTCGAGGCGCTGAACACGATCAACGACGACAGCTGGGCCGGCACCCTGACCTGGTGGCCCGAGCAGAAGATGATCGTCTACCGCTACGGTCTGGTGTTGGCGGGCGAGCAGATCGCGAGCCCCGAACAGATCGACACGATGATCCACACGGCGGTGACGAGCTGCGAGCGCTATTACCCGGCGCTGCAGCTTGTGACCTGGGCCGAGCGGACGCCGGCGGAGGCGATCCGGATCGCCATCGGCGAGGCTTACGGCCGCGCCTGAGGTTTTGCGCCGCGCGGTCCGCGCGTCGCCACGCCGGGGGGCTGCCGCCCCCCGGACCCCCCGCTGACGCGGGGGCCAGCCCCCGCACCCCCCGCGTCTCTGGAACCACACGGAGACCCGCTGCGGATCTTGTCGGCGTTGTGTCCCGGGTTTCGGCTGCATAGAGTGCTGAAAAAATCGGGGTGGTTGCGATGAATATGGATGATGTGGCCCGCCGGGGGCTGGTGCTGCTGGGTTGCGGCAAGATGGGATCGGCGCTGCTGGACGGCTGGCTGAAGGGCGGTCTGCCGGCAGACAGCGTCTGGGTGCTGGACCCGGCACCCTCGGATTGGGTGAAGACCACGGGCGTGCATCTGAACGCGGACCTGCCGGACGACCCGGCGGTGGCGCTGGTCGCGGTGAAGCCGCAGATGATGGGCGCCGCCCTGCCATCGATGCAGGCGCTGGGCGGGGGCGGGACGCTATTCGTTTCGGTCGCCGCCGGCACGCCGCTGGCGCGCTTCGCGGCGGCCTTCGGCGCTGAAACGCCGATCGTGCGGACGATGCCGAACACACCCGCCGCAATCGGACGCGGCATCTCTGCCCTGATCGGCAATGCCGCGGCGACGGAAGCGCATCTGGCCCTGGCCGAGGCGCTGATGGGGGCCGTGGGACAGACCGTGCGTCTGGAGGATGAGGGTCAGATGGATGCGGTCACCGCTGTCAGCGGGTCCGGCCCCGCCTACGTCTTCCACCTGATCGAGACACTGGCCGCGGCGGGGGTGGAGCAGGGGCTGGCGCCCGACCTTGCCATGGCGCTGGCCAAGGCCACCGTCGGCGGCGCGGGACAATTGGCCGAGGACAGTCCGGAGGATCCCACCCAGTTGCGGCGCAACGTGACCAGTCCGAACGGCACCACGCAGGCCGCGCTGGAGGTGTTGATGGACGCCAAGCACGGCTTTCCGTCGCTGCTGACCCGTGCCGTCACCGCCGCGGCCACCCGCAGCCGGGAGCTCGCCCGTGACTGAGATCTCCTTCGACGACTTCATAAAGGTCGACGTGCGCGTCGGTCGTGTCACCCGGGCAGAGCCCTATCCCGAGGCGCGCAAGCCGGCCATCAAGCTTTGGATCGACTTCGGCGGTGACATCGGCGAGCGCAAGACCAGCGCGCAGCTGACCGTCCACTACACGCCCGAGATGCTGGTGGGCCGGATGGTCTGTGCCGTGGTGAACTTTCCGCCGCGCCAGATCGGCAAGTTCATGTCGGAGGTGCTGGTGCTGGGCATGCCGGACGAAGACGGCGCCGTCGTACTGGTGACACCGGATCAGGACGTCCCGGCCGGAGGGCGTCTGCATTGAAACGCCTGCTTCTGACCCGCGCTTTCCCGCCCGCCACGGTCGCCGCCGCCCGCGCCCGCTTTGACGTGACCCTGCGCGACAGGACCGATGGCCTGTCGCCGGCCCAGGCGGCGGAGGCCCTGCAGCAGCATGACGCGATCCTTTGCACGCTGGGCGACGGTTTCAGCAAGGAGGCTTTTGCCGCAAACGACATGCGCTGCGGCATGATCGCGAGCTTCGGCGTGGGCTACAACCACATCGACGTGGCGGCGGCGCAGGCGGCCGGCGTGCAGGTATCGAACACCCCGGACGTCGTGACCGATGCCACCGCGGACATCGCGATGACGCTGATCCTGATGACCGCCCGGCGGGCAGGCGAGGGGGAGCGTCTGGTCCGCGCGGGGGGCTGGACGGGCTGGCATCCGACACAGATGCTCGGCGCGCATGTTACCGGCAAGCGGCTGGGCATCGTGGGCATGGGGCGGATCGGTCAGGCGGTAGCGCGGCGGGGGCATTTCGGCTTCGGCATGCCTGTGATCTACTTCAACCGCTCGCAGAAGGACGTCGACGTGCCCGCGCGGCAGGTGCCGGACCTGCACAGCCTGATGAGCCAGTCGGACATCGTCGTGGTGACGGTGCCCGGCGGCGGTCCCAATACCCACCTGATCGACGCGGCCGCGTTGGCGCAGCTAAGCGACGGGACCGTCTTCGTGAATGTGGCAAGGGGCGACGTGGTGGATGAGACCGCGCTGATCGCGGAACTGTCCAGCGGGCGCATCCGCGCGGGGCTTGACGTCTATGCGCGCGAACCCGTGGTGCCCAAGGCGCTGACTGATTTGGACAATGTCGTGCTGTTGCCGCATCTGGGCACGGCGGCGCTGGAGGTGCGCGAGGCGATGGGACAGATGGCGCTGGACAATATCATATCATGGGCGGACGGGCAGAGGCCACCGCAGGCGCTCTGGTCCTAGCGGGGCAGCATCCGCCGCAGCACAGCCTTGTCGCCCGCGACGAAGTGATGGTAAAGCGCCCCGGCGATGTGCAGCACGATCAGCCCGATCAGCACCTTTCCGGTGACGTCGTGGACCTCTGCCAGCGTTTCTGACGGAATGAACCACGCCAGTGCGCCCACGATCGGCATGCCGATCAGGATCGCGTAGAACAGCCAATGGGTCGCGCGGCTGACGGTCTGGATGACCCCAGCCGATTCGGGCGGTGGCGGGATGTCGGTTGTCAGTCGCAAAGCCAGACGCCAAAGCATCAGGATACCGATGGTCGCACCCAGCAGGGCATGAAAGATCGCGCCGCCGGTCCAGCCGGTCCCGATCTCTATGTTCTCCATCTTGGCGTCGAAGCTTGCGCCCATCGCATCGGCAAAGATGATCTGGATCCCAACCGCCACCGCGATCAGCCAGTGCAGCATCATATGGGGTGCGGTGTATTTCGTGGCTGACATGCATGTATTCCGGGTCAGGCAGCCAATTCCGCCATCGCCATCAAACGTCAGAGCAGGCGGTCCGGTTCCGCCCCCTCCATCGCGGCGCGCCAGTGCCTGCGGCACAGCGAGACATAGCGGTCGTTGCCACCGACCTGCACCTGATCGCCGGACTGCACGACTCGGCCCGCTGCATCGCGGCGCACGACCATCGTTGCCTTCCGCCCGCAGTGACAGATCGTGCGGACCTCCCGCATCTCGTCCGCCAGCGCCAGCAGCGTGGCGGACCCGGGAAAAAGCTGGCCCTGAAAATCGACCCGCAGGCCAAAGCACATGACCGGCACGTCCAGATCGTCGACGACACGGGCCAGCTGCCACACCTGCTCGGGTTCCAGGAACTGCGCCTCGTCCACGAAGACGCAGGCACAGGGCTGTGCCAGCCGGCGTTCGATCATGGTGTAGAGGTTGTCGCCGGGGGCGTAGGTGTCGGCGGGCTGGGCGATGCCGATGCGGCTGGCGATCCGGCCTTGCCCCGCGCGGGTGTCCAGCCGGGCGGTCATCAGATAGGTCTGCATCCCGCGTTCGACGTAGTTGTGGCTGGCCTGCAGCAGCACCGTCGATTTTCCGGCGTTCATGGTGGAGTAGTTGAAATAGAGCTTTGCCATGGCCCGGGTGATAGCGGTGCGCGCAGAGGATTTGCAAGAACCGGCGGCTGACATTCCGCGCGGGCTTGGGTAACCGTGCCGCAACGCTTGCAAAGGATCCGCCCCATGACAGAAGACATGCCCAACCTCATCGCGGATCAGCTGCACCCCATCGACCCCGGCGACCTTGCCGCCCCCGGTGACCCGCGCCATCCGCCGCGCATTCTGATCCTGACCGGATCGCTGCGCGCAGTCAGCTATTCCCGCCTGACGGCGGAAGAGGGCGCCCGCGTCCTGCGTGCGCTGGGGTGCGAGGTGCGCCACTTCGATCCGACCGGTCTGCCGTTGCCGGACGAGGCCAATGCCGACCACCCGAAGGTGCGCGAATTGCGCGACCTCGCGCTTTGGTGCGAAGGCATGGTCTGGTCCAGCCCGGAACGCCACGGCGCGATGACGGCAGTGATGAAGGCGCAGATCGACTGGATTCCGCTGGCGCCCATCGGCGGCATCAGGCCGACGCAGGGCAAGACCCTGGCTCTGATGCAGGTCTGCGGCGGATCGCAATCCTTCAACACGGTCAACCAGATGCGTGTTCTGGGACGCTGGATGCGGATGGTGACGATCCCGAACCAGTCCTCGGTCCCGATGGCCTTCAAGCAGTTCGCGGATGGTCGCATGCTGCCGGGACCGCTGTACAACCGGATCGTCGACGTGATGGAGGAACTTGTCCGCTTCACATGGCTGACCCGTGGCCGCCCGCAGCTGACCGACCGCTATTCGGAACGGGTCGAAACGCTGGAGGACGTCCACAGACGCGTGACCTCCTGATCCGGAACCCATGTCGGCCCGGCCTGTTGTGTCCCGCAATCGACAAGAACAGGAGACATCCAGATGTCCGCCATTCCCAACAAGACCTTCACCGACGGCAAATCCATCCCGGCCTTCGGCCTCGGGATCTGGCAGGTCCCGCAGGAGGAAACCGCCCGCGTCGTGCGCGAAAGCATCGAGATGGGCTATCCGCTGATCGACGGCGCCGCCGCCTACCGCAACGAGGAGCAATTGGGCGAGGGGATCCGGTCGGCGGACAAGCCCCGCGACGACCTGTTCATCACCTCGAAGGTCTGGAACGACGGCATGGATTACGACGCCGTGCGCCGGTCGGTGGACGACAGTCTGAAGCGGATCGGTCTGGAGCGTCTCGACCTGATGCTGATCCACTGGCCGTTCCCGAAACAGGACGCCTACGTCGACGCCTGGAAGGCGTTGATCGCCGCGCGCGCCGACGGGCAGGTGTCCTCCATCGGCGTGTGCAACTTTCACGAGGCCCATTTGAAGCGGATCATCGACGAGACCGGAGAGGCCCCGGTGCTGAACCAGATCGAGGTGAACCCGATGCTGCAGCAGGCCGAGACGGTGCGGGTCAACGCCGCCCATGACATCGTGACGCAAAGCTGGTCGCCGCTGGGCAATGCCCGGTCCTTCGACGCGGACCCGATCAAGGCCGTGGCCGAGCGGACCGGCAAGACCGCGCCGCAGGTCATCCTGCGCTGGCACTTGCAGCGCGGCAACGCGGTCATCGCCCGGTCGACCAAGACCGACCACCTGAGGGCCAACATGGAGATCTTCGATTTCGAGATCACGCAGGCCGAGATGGACGCGATCGCCAAGCTGGATCAGAACGAGCGCACCGGCCCCGATCCCGAAACCTTCAACGGCTAAGGGATGCGAGCGGGTTCAGGCCCGCTCGACCACGACGGAGCCGACTGAATAGCCGGCTCCGAAGGAGCAGATGATCCCCAGATCTCCGCGCTCCAGATCTTCCGAATGCTGCGAAAATGCGATGATCGACCCGGCAGAGGACGTGTTGGCGTAATCCTGCAGGATGTTCGGCTGTTCGCCCGGTTCGGGATCGCGGCCCAGCACCTTCTTCCCGATATAGTCGTTCATCGCCTTGTTGGCCTGATGCAGCCAAAGCCGCTTCAGGTCATCCGGGCCGATGCCCTCGTCCGCCATGTGGTCGGCCATGTGTTGGCTGACCAGCGGCAGCACCTCCTTGAAGACCTTGCGGCCGTTCTGCATGAACTGCATGTCGCGCCGATCCTCCATCTGGTCGCGCGTGCGCCGCAAGAAGCCCGCGTTGTTGCGAATGTTGTTGCTGAACTGTGTCGCGCAACGGGTTGATCTGATGATGAAATGACTGTCCTTCGCATCCTCTGCCCGTTGCAGGACCGTCGCCGTTGCCACATCGCCGAAGATGAAATGGCAATCGCGGTCGCGCCATTCGAGGTGTGCGCTGGTGATCTCGGGGTTCACCACCACCGCGGTGCGGACGCTGCCGGTGCGGATCATGTCGGCGGCGGTCTGGATGCCGAAGGTGGCCGACGAGCAGGCGACGTTCATGTCGAAGGCAAAGCCGCCCGCGCCGATCAGTTGCTGGATTTCCACCGCAACGGCGGGATAGGCGCGTTCGATGTTGGACGCTGCGCAGATCACCAGATCGACCTGATCCGCACTGATCCCGGCCTGTGCCAATGCCGTGTTGATGGCATCCACCCCGGTTTCGGCCATCAGCGACGGTTCGTCATCGCTGCGGGCGCGGAAATGGGGATACATGCGGTCCGGGTCCAGCACGCCGGTCTTGTCGATCACGTGCCGTTGCTCGATCCCCGACGCCGCGACGATGAAATCGACCGAAGAATGGGCCTTCGCCGTCACATCACCTGCCGTGATCGCATCGGCATGCCGTTCGTTGTAGCGGTCGGCATAGGCGTTGAAGGCCTCTACGAGCTCGGCATTGGTGATGACCTGTGCGGGGGTAAAGACCCCGGTGCCGGTGATGGCTGCGCGATACATGAAAAGGCCCCCCTTGGATCAGCGCATTATGGCCGCGGGACGCCGGGGAAGTCCATTGCCGGGCAAAGCGCGCTCCGCAAGGTCACCTTTCGGCAACGCACAGGGCATCGATGGCAGCAACCCTGCCGTCGGCATCGTTGCGGGCAGGGGCAACCTAGCGGGTGGGCACGGAGTAGAGGACGTAGCCCGCGATGCGCGCCACCTCGACCCCGCCGGTGTCGATGGCAAAGACGCCGAGGTTTTCCATGTCGGCGGGACAAGCTACCAGATCGGCGGCATCGTCAAGGTAATTCACCGTCGCCTCCGACTCGAGGGCCAGACGGCACTGGTCGCCGTCGGCGCGGTAGCCGGTGGGCGACAGGGTCAGCGTCTGCGGCGGTGCGGAAGGGGCCGGGACGCAGGCGCACAGGGCGAAGACGGAAAGCATCAGGGCCGGGGTCAGATGTGTCATGATGAAGCTCCGGTTGCGAGGCCGGCATCATAGCACGATTCGCGGGTCTAGGCGCGGGTCCGTTGCCGGACCCGCGAATGTGTCAGCCCTGCAACGACCGCACGTCAATGGCACCATTCGCGCGTTCCTGCATTGCCATCACCGCGGCCTGTGCGGCGGCGGCGGTGGTGAAATACGGAATCTTGTCGTTCAGGGCGACGGACCGGATTTCGCGGCTGTCATCCACTGCCTGCGCGCCTTCGGTCGTGTTCAGCACCAGCGCGATATGGCCGTCCTTCAGGCGGTCGACGATGGTCAGGCCGCCTTCGTAGACCTTGTTGACCGTCGTGTGCGGGATGTCGTGCCCGGTCAGCCAGGCCGCCGTGCCACGGGTCGCCGTGATGGTCAGGCCAAGGTCAATCAGACCGCGCGCTGCCTCGGCCATCTGGTCCGTCTTGTCATCGTCGCGGATCGACACGAAGACGCAGCCATCCTCCGGCAGGATCGTGCCGGCCCCCATCTGCGCTTTAAGGAAGGCGCGCGCAAAGTTGCGGTCCCAGCCCATGACCTCGCCGGTGGAGCGCATTTCCGGCCCGAGGATCGTGTCGACACCGGGAAAGCGGGCGAAGGGCAGCACGGCCTCTTTCACGCTGAACCACGGTGTCTTGGGGTCGGCGAGCGTGAAGGCATCGCCGAGCGGCAGCACGTCCATCGGGTTCTCGGTCTCGGGGTAGGGGGCGCGGAGCGGGAAGTTCGACAGCGGCTCGCCTGCCATCAGTCTTGCTGCGATGGACGCGATGGCCGAATCCGTGGCCTTGGCGACGAAGGGCACGGTGCGCGACGCGCGGGGGTTGACCTCGATCAGGTAGACCTCCTCGTCCTTCACCGCGAACTGGACGTTCATCAATCCGACGACGTGGAGGGCCTTCGCCAGCTTTTCGGTCTGGTCGCGGATTTCGGCGATCATCGCGTCGGACAGGGAATAGGGCGGCAGCGAACAGGCGGAGTCGCCGGAATGGACGCCCGCCTCCTCGATGTGCTGCATGATGCCGGCGACATGGGTGTTTTCCCCGTCGCAGAGGCAGTCCACATCGACCTCGACCGCACCGGACAGGTAACTGTCGAGCAGCACCGGGCTTTTGCCCGACACCACGACCGCCTCGTTGATGTAGCGCTCCAACTGCGCCTGATCGCGGACGATCTCCATCGCGCGGCCGCCGAGGACGTAGGAGGGGCGGATCACCAGCGGGAAGCCGATCTGGTTGGCGATCTCGAAGGCCTGTTGGTCGGTCGAAGCGATCCCATTGACCGGCTGCTTCAGGCCCAGCCGATTCACGAGGTCCTGGAACCGTTCGCGGTCTTCGGCCAGGTCGATGGCGTCGGGCGTGGTGCCGAGGATCGGGATGCCGGCGTCGTTGAGGGCATTGGCGAGCTTCAGCGGGGTCTGGCCGCCGAACTGGACGATGACGCCGTGCAGGGTGCCGTTGTCCTGCTCGACCCGCAGGATCTCCATCACGTGTTCGAAGGTCAGCGGCTCGAAGTAGAGGCGGTCGGAGGTGTCGTAGTCGGTCGACACGGTTTCGGGGTTGCAGTTGATCATGATGGTCTCGTAACCCGCGTCCGACAGGGCGTAGCAGGCGTGGCAGCAGCAGTAGTCGAACTCGATGCCTTGCCCGATCCGGTTCGGCCCGCCGCCGAGGATCACGACCTTGTTGCGGTTCGAAGGCCGCGCCTCGCATTCGACCTCGCCCATGACGGGGGATTCGTAGGTGGAATACATGTAGGGCGTCTGCGCCTCGAACTCCGCGCCGCAGGTGTCGATCCGCTTGAAGACGGCGACGACGCCGGCGTTGGTGCGGGTCTTGCGGACCTGCGCCTCGGTCTGGCCGGTGAGGGTGGCGAGGCGGGCATCGGTGAAGCCCATCATCTTGAGACGGCGCAGGCCGGCCTCGTCGCTCGGAAGGCCGTCGGCCTTCACCCGCTCCTCGGTGTCGACGATTTCGCGGATGCGGGCGAGGAACCAGGGGTCGAACATTGTGACCGCATGAATGTCGTCGTCCGAGAGACCATGGCGCATGGCCTGTGCGATGACGCGGATGCGGTCGGGGGTCTGCTTGGCCAGCGCCTTGGTGATCGCGGCGGCATCGGGGGCGCCGGGGATTGCGATCTCGTCGAAGCCGGTGAGGCCGGTTTCTAAGCTGGCCAGCGCCTTCTGCATGGATTCGTGGATCGTGCGGCCGATGGCCATGGCCTCGCCCACGGACTTCATCGCGGTGGTCAGATGCGGCTCGGATCCTGCGAACTTCTCGAAGGCGAAGCGGGGGATCTTGGTCACGACGTAGTCGATGGTCGGCTCGAAGGACGCGGGCGTGACGCCGGTGATGTCGTTGTCGAGCTCGTCGAGCGTGTAGCCCACGGCGAGTTTCGCCGCGATCTTGGCAATGGGAAACCCGGTCGCCTTGGAGGCGAGGGCGGAGGAGCGCGACACGCGGGGGTTCATCTCGATCACCACCATGCGGCCGTCGGCGGGGTTGATCGCCCACTGCACGTTGGACCCGCCGGTCTCCACCCCGATCTCGCGCAGGACGGCGATGGAGCCGTTGCGCATGATCTGGTATTCCTTGTCGGTCAGCGTCAGGGCCGGGGCCACGGTGATGCTGTCACCGGTATGCACGCCCATCGGGTCCACGTTCTCGATCGCGCAGACGATGATGGCGTTGTCCGCCTTGTCGCGGACCACCTCCATCTCGAACTCCTTCCAGCCGAGCAGGCTTTCGTCCACGAGGATCTGCGCGACGGGCGAGGCTTCCATGCCCGAGCGGCAGTAGTATTCGTACTGTTCGCGGTTGTAGGCGACACCGCCGCCGGTGCCGCCGAGCGTGAAGGCGGGGCGGATGATCGCAGGCAGGCCGACATATTCGATGGCCTCGATCGCCAGCTGCAGGCCCGCCTTGATGTCGAACTTGCCGTTCTCCTTCTTCGGCGCGGTGATGATCGTGGCCTTCGGATTCTCGATCCCCAGCCGGTCCATCGCCTCGCGAAACAGGCCCCTGTCCTCGGCCATCTCGATGGCTTCGCGCTTGGCGCCGATCATCTCGACCCCGAATTTTTCAAGGACACCCATGTCCGCGAGCGCGAGAGAGGTGTTCAGGCCGGTCTGGCCGCCCATCGTGGGCAGCAGGGCGTCGGGGCGTTCCTTTTCAATGATCTTCGCCACGATTTCTGGCGTGATCGGTTCGATATAGGTGGCATCCGCGAGGCCGGGGTCGGTCATGATCGTCGCGGGGTTGGAGTTCACGAGGATGACCCGGTAGCCTTCCTCGCGCAGGGCCTTGCAGGCTTGGGCGCCGGAGTAGTCGAACTCGCAGGCCTGCCCGATCACGATGGGCCCCGCACCGATGATCATGATCGACTTGATATCATCACGTTTTGGCATGGCGGCCCCCTGATTTGCGGCAAATTCTCCGCCTTATAGAAGTGCTGGGACCGGGTGCAAGGGCCTATCCCCTTCTATTGCGCCGCCATCGCAGCCTGCGCGTCCTCTCTGACATAAAGGTAGTCGCGGGTCAGCGGGACCGCCATCTTGTCGCGCGCCAGCTGGATCTGGAACACCACCAGCCGTTCGTCGACAAAGGACCGTTCCGCAGCGGACAGGTAGAACCGCCACATCCGCACGAAGCGGTCGTCGTAAAGGGCAGCGGCGCGGTCGGCCTGCGCCTCGAACCGGTCGCGCCAGTGGCGCAGGGTCTTGGCATAGTGCAGGCGCAGCACCTCGATATCCGTGGGCATCAGGCCGCTGTGTTCGACCGCATGCTGGATGTCGGACAGGGCGGGCAGGTAACCGCCGGGAAAGATGTGCGTGCGGACCCATTCGCTGGTGGCGCGTGGCCGGGTCGCCGTGCCGATGGTATGGATCAGCGCCACGCCGTCCGGGGTCAGCACATCGCGCACCTTGTCGAAATAGGTCTGGTAATGCGGTTTGCCGACGTGTTCGAACATCCCCACGGACACGATGCGGTCGAAGGGGCCGGCGACCTCGCGATAATCCTGCATCCGGATGTCGATGCGGTCCGTCAGACCGGCCTCCCTGACCCTCTGGCCGGCAATACGGTGCTGTTCCTCTGACAGCGTCACGCCAACGACCCGTGCGCCGTAGTCCCGCGCCAGCGTCAGCGCCATGCCACCCCAGCCGCAGCCGATATCGAGGATCCGCATCCCCGGCCGGATGCAGAGCTTGCGCGCGATATGGTGTTTCTTCGCCTCCTGCGCGGCATCCAGCGACATGTCGGGGTCAGTGAAATAGGCGCAGGAGTATTGCCGGTCCGTATCGAGGAAGAGGTCGTAAAGCTCCGACGACAGATCGTAGTGGTGTGCCACGTTCTGCCGGGACCGCGTCAACGGGTTGCGCCGGGCCAACCGCTGCACCGGAGAGGCAAGCCGCCGCGCCGCCCCCATCAGCACCGTCGTGCGTCCGCGCTGGCGGTTGCGCATCAGCATCGACAGCAGCCCGTCCAGATCATCATTCGCAACTGTCAGATCACCGTCCATATAGGCGTTGCCCAGCGTCAGATCGGGCCGCAGCACCAGTCGCTGCACGATATCGTCCCGGTGCAGTTCCACCCTGACTGGCGGGCTGCCGTCGCCGTAGCGCGTGGTATGCCCGTCGGGCCAGGTCAGTTCCAGCGCATCGGTGACGATCAGCTGGCGCAGGGCAGTATCGAGTATGCGGTTCCACATCGGAGGGTCCTTTCGCGCCCGGTTGACATGCGACTTCTCGCCCGGTTGACCTAGTGTCCTTAACCCGTGCGCCAAGCGGGGCGTGGCTTTGCCTTGACTTCCGCGGGAGGCCGGGGTGAAACGGCGCGACCCGCTTTGACCCGAAGGACCACGCCCATGCACGCCTATCGCACACAGACCTGCGCCGATCTGACCGCTGCCGACGTGGGCAAGACCGTGCGCCTTTCGGGCTGGGTGCACCGGGTCCGCGACCACGGCGGCATCCTGTTCATCGACCTGCGCGACACCTACGGCGTGACGCAGCTGCTGTGCGATCCGGACTCTGACGCCTTTGCCGACGTGGAAAAGGTGCGCGCCGAATGGTGCATCCGTATCGACGGCGAGGTAAAGGCCCGCGACCCGCAGCTGGTGAACCCCAAGCTGCCGACCGGCGAGATCGAGGTCTTCGTGCGCGAGATCGAGGTGCTGGGTGCCGCGAAGGAGCTGCCGTTGCAGGTCTTCGGCGATCAGGAATACCCCGAGGAGACGCGGCTGAAGTATCGCTACCTCGACCTGCGGCGCGAAGCTATGCAGAAGAACATGACCCTGCGATCCAACGTGGTGCGGTCGATGCGCCAGCGCATGTGGGATCAGGGCTTCCGCGAGTTCCAGACGCCGATCATCACCGCTTCCAGCCCCGAAGGTGCGCGCGACTTCCTCGTGCCGTCCCGCCTGCATCCGGGCAAGTTCTATGCCCTGCCGCAGGCGCCACAGCAGTTCAAGCAGCTGATCATGGTGTCGGGCTACGACAAGTATTTCCAGATTGCGCCCTGTTTCCGCGACGAAGACCCGCGCGCAGACCGCTCGCCCACCGACTTCTACCAACTCGACCTCGAAATGAGCTTCGTCGAGCAGCAGGACGTCTTCGACATGATCCAGCCGGTGATCGGCGGGATTTTCGAGGAGTTCGGCGGCGGCCGGAAGGTCGACCAGACGTGGGAGCAGATTTCGTATCGCGACGCGGCGCTGTGGTACGGCACCGACAAGCCCGACCTGCGCAACCCGATCAAGATGCAGGTCGTCAGCGAGCATTTCGCGGGATCGGGTTTTGCAATCTTTGCCAAGCTGCTGGAGCAGGATGGCACGGAAGTGCGCGCCATTCCCGCCCCCGGCGGCGGGTCGCGAAAGTTCTGCGACCGCATGAACGCCTTCGCGCAGCAGCAGGGGCTGCCGGGTATGGGCTACATCTTCTGGCGCGATCAGGGCGAGGGGATGGAGGCGGCTGGACCGCTGGCCAAGAACATCGGGCCCGAACGCACCGAGGCGATCCGTCAGCAACTCGGCCTGAACGTCGGCGACGCGGCCTTCTTCCTCGGCGGCAAGCCGGAGGCGTTCGAAGGTGTGGCAGGCCGTGCGAGGACGGTCATCGGCGAGGAGTTGAACCTCACCGACAAGGACCGCTTCGCCTTTGCCTGGATCGTGGATTTCCCGATCTACGCCCGCGACGAGGAAACCGGAAAGATTGACTTCGAGCACAACCCCTTTTCCATGCCGCAGGGCGGGATGGAGGCGCTGCAGGGCGATCCGCTCGATGTATTGGGCTTTCAGTATGACCTCGCCTGCAACGGCTACGAACTGGTCTCGGGCGCGATCCGGAACCACAAGCCCGAGATCATGTTCAAGGCCTTCGAGATCGCCGGTTACGGCAAGGAAGAGGTCGAGAAGCGGTTCGGCGGCATGGTCAACGCGTTCCAGTATGGCGCGCCGCCGCACGGTGGCTGTGCCGCCGGCATCGACCGGATCGTCATGCTGCTGGCGGACGAGGCGAATATCCGCGAGGTGATCATGTTCCCGATGAACCAGCGTGCCGAAGACCTGATGATGGGCGCGCCCAGCGAGCCGATGAACGAACAGCTGCGCGAATTGCGCCTGCGGGTCCTGCCGCCAGAGGCCTGAACCACGCCGGACATGAAGAAGGGGCGCTGCAAATCTTGCAGCGCCCCTTTTCGTTCCAGCTCAGTGACGTAGGGATCAGGCCGCCTTTGGCAACAGACCCTTTTCATACAGGAACACGGCGGACCCGACGGGCACGCGGTCGTAAAGGTCGATGACCTGCTCGTTGACCAGCCGCGCGCAGCCGTTGGACACGTCGGTGCGAATCGTGTCGGGCTTGTTCGTGCCGTGGATTCGCAGGAAGGTATCGCCGATCTGCGGCTGGAACAGGTAAAGCGCGCGCGCACCAAGGGGGTTGTCGGGACCGCCCGGCATGCCGTCCTTGTATTGCGCGTAGTGATCGGGCTCACGCTCGATCATGTCCTTGGTCGGCGTCCAGCTGGGCCATTCCTTCTTGGCGCCCACGGTGAACTCGCCGGCGATATAAAGGGCGTCACGGCCCACGCCCACGTAATACCGCAGCGCCTCGCCGTTCGGCAGCGTCCAGTACAGAGAATAGACGTCGGGCACGACGTGAATCTGACCGGCGGGCATCGGGTTGTCGAGCCGGACCAGCTTGGGCGACATGTCGCGCTCCACCGGCGCCTCGGGGACGAGCGGATCCGTCACGACCTCTTGCGCGGACAACAGCGTCGGCAAGGCAAGGCCGCTGGCGCCCAGCACCGTGGACATCATAAAGCGGCGGCGGTCGATCATGGCAAGCTCCTGTACATATTCGGGTCAGGCGACAAGATGGTCCGGTCACGCGGTCGTTTCAAGGACGCATTGGTCACTTCTGCGCGGGATATGTGACGGATGTCACAGGTTTGACGCCGGATCGGGCAGGGTGCCGGTCATTGCGGGCGACAGGCTGCCGTGTCGCCGGATCGTGTTCCGGGGGGACTGGGCGGCACGCCGCCCGCCGTGCTACGTCCAGGACAAGACGCCTTCAAGGACGACCGCCATGCCATTCGATCCGCTGATTGCGGCCACCCGGTTCGGAACCGGCCTGTCGCCGGTTCACGCCCCGCCCTCGGACGCTGCAGCGATGATCGCACGGCTTGCGGGACCGGACGAAGTCGCCGCGCGCCTGCCGATTCCGGGACTCGCCACGATCCAGCCATCGCCGGCGCGGGTGCAGGACGTCAGCCGGGCCCGGATCAAGGCAAGGGGCACCCCGCAGGCGGAAGAAACCGACGCCATCCGCCGCGTCGTCTTTGCCGAGGCGCGCGAAACCCAGCAGCGCAACGCCCTGACAACGATCGCGCGGGGCGTCACCGCACCCGATGGGCTGAGGGAACGTCTGACCGCCTTCTGGGCCGATCACTTCACGGTCATCGCCCGCAACGGATCGCAGAACCACCTCGTCAGCCCATTCGTCGCCGATGCGATCCGGCCGCATGTGGCGGGGTCCTTCGGCGACATGGTCGTCGCCGCCACCACCCACCCCGTCATGGTGCAATACCTCGAACAGTTCCGCTCGCTCGGCCCGCAATCGCGTCAGGGGCAAAGGACCGGCAAGGGCCTGAACGAGAATTTGGCCCGAGAGCTTCTCGAACTGCACCTCGTCGGCGTGAACGGTGGCTACACCCAGGCGGACGTCACGCAGATGGCAGAGCTTCTGACCGGGCTCAGCTACGACCCGACGGAAGGCACCACCTACCGCGCCGGTTGGGCCGAACCGGGGGCAGAGGTCGTGATGGGCCGCCGCTACAGCGCCAAGGCCGACATGAGCACCATCACCGGCGCATTGCGCGATCTTGCGGTGCGGCCGGAAACGGCGGCCCATGTCGCGCACAAACTTGCGGTGCATTTCGTGTCTGAGACACCTGACCCGGATCTTGTGGCATCGCTTGCGCAACGGTTCCTCGATACGCGCGGCGATCTGCTGGAGGTCTCGGCCGCCTTGCTGGACCACCCCGCGGCCTGGTCACCGGACCGGGTCAAGGTGCGCCGGCCGGACCTGTTCCTGACCGCCGCCCTGCGGGCGCTGGCGGTGCCCGCCGACCGGATCACTGGCATCGACCGCCGTGCCTTCAACACCCACGTCGGTGGCCCGCTAAAGCTGATGGGCCAGCCCATCGAAAAGCCGATCGGCCCCGACGGCTGGTCCGAAGCCGCCGCCACCTGGATCACCCCGCAGGGGCTGGCGGGGCGCATCGGCTGGGCGCTGCGCAGCCCGCAGCACTTTGTCGACGCCCTGCCGGACCCGCGCGACTTCGTCCGCACGGCGCTAGGTCCGCTGGCCCCGGCAGAGCTGACCTTCGCCGTCGGCGCTGCGGAAAGCGATGCAGACGGCGTCGGCCTCGTCCTCACGTCACCCGCCTTTCAGAGGATATGACC
Source organism: Loktanella atrilutea (assembly GCF_900128995.1). Taxonomy (GTDB): domain Bacteria; phylum Pseudomonadota; class Alphaproteobacteria; order Rhodobacterales; family Rhodobacteraceae; genus Loktanella; species Loktanella atrilutea. The sequence continues at coordinate 194,485 of NZ_FQUE01000001.1, forward strand.
ATGGATCGCCGCGGATTTCTGCTGCAGGGGGCGGCACTTGGCTGCTCACTCGCCGCCAGCCCCCTGATCACGCCGGTGGCCCTTGCCGCCGGCCCATGGGACAACCGGCTGGTCGTCATCGTCCTGCGTGGCGCGATGGACGGCCTCGACGCGATCCGGCCGGTAGGCGACCCGGACTACGCGACACTCCGGCCGACCCTGAACGATGGCAAGGCCACACCCGTGTCGGACTTCTGGGCGCTGCATCCCGGCCTCGCGCCGCTTCTGCCGCTGTGGCAGGCGGGGGAGGCGGGGGCCGTGCACGCCGTTTCAACCCCCTACCGCGACGGTCGCAGCCATTTCGACGGTCAGGACATCCTCGAGGCCGGCACCCTGCGGATCGACGGGGGGCAGGGCGGCTGGCTGAACCGGATGCTGGGCGCCGTGCCGGGCATGACCGCAGAGACGGCCTTTGCCATCGGGCAGGACCGCATGGCGATCCTCGCGGGGCCGGCGCCCTACCTGCGCTGGTCGCCAGAGGTGACGCTGAAGCTGTCGCCGCAGGTCCGCCGCCTGCTGGAACTGACGCTGCACGAGGATCCCCTGTTCCGCAACGCGGCCCTGCAGGCGGTGGCCATCGCCGACGGCCTGTCGGTCGAGGCGGCGATGCAGGACGAGGGCGGCGCCGACATGCAGATGGAGGCGGGCCGCCCCGGTGCCGAATCGGCGCTCGCCCGCTTTGCCGCCTCTCGTCTGCGCGAGGAGACGCGGATCGCCAGCTTCTCGATCAACGGCTGGGACACGCACCAGAACCAACGGGTCGGGCTGGAACGCACTTTGTCGCGCCTGTCGGACACGATCCTGACCCTGCGCGACGAACTCGGCCCGATCTGGCAGAAGACGGCAGTGCTGTGCATGACCGAATTCGGCCGCACCGCACGGGAAAACGGCACGCGCGGCACGGATCACGGGACCGGGGGCGCGATGATCTACGCCGGTGGCGCCCTGCGCGGCGGGCAGGTTGCCGGGCGCTGGCCGGGCCTGTCTGATCAGGCCCTCTTCGAACAGCGGGACGTGATGCCCACGGGCGACGTGCGCGCCGCCGCTGGCTGGGTCATGCGCAGCCTGTTCGGACTGGACGCGGACGTCGTATCTCGCGTCGTCTTTCCCGGCCTCGACCTCGGCGATAGGCCGGAGTTCCTGTTGTGACCTCCGATCTTCGGCCCGTTGGTCCGCCGGTCACCGACTTTTTGCCGCCGCCGCATCCGCGCGGCGTGACGCTGGCGGGACGTTTCGGCTGGCTGCGGCCCCTGCGCCCCGCTGATGACGCGCCCCGACTTTATCCCTTGCTGGCTGACAGCCCGTGGCTCTTCGACTACCTCGGTGAACCGCCGCCCGCCTCCGTCGCTGCTCTCGAATCGCTTCTGGCGGTCTGGGCCACGCGCGCGGACTGCGAGATCTTCGCCATTGGCCGCACGGGCGAGGCCGTACCGCTCGGCTATGCCTGCCTGATGAGTGTGTCGACCACGATGGGCGATATCGAGATCGGCAACGTCAACCTGTCGCCCGCCATGCAGCGCAGCCCGCTGGCGACCGAAGCCTTTTCGCTCATGCTGGGCTGGTGTTTCGACGCGGGCTACCGGCGTGTCGTGTGGAAGTGCAATGCTCTGAACGCGCCCTCGCGGCGGGCAGCCCAGCGGCTTGGCTTCAGCTACGAAGGCGTGTTTCGCAAGCACCTGATCGTCAAGGGTCTGAACCGTGACACGGCCTGGTTCGCAATGATCGACGACGACTGGCCCGCCATCGCAGAGGCCCATGCCACCTGGCTCGCCCCCGCGAATTTCGACGCGAGCGGTCGCCAGATGCAATCTCTGACGCCCCTGACGCGACCGCTTCTCTACCAAACCGACCCGACAGTCTGATCCACGACCGCCGCCCCCGAGTCTTCTATCAATAACCCAGTCCGACCAGACCGTCCGATCCCCGCATTAACGTCGCCCCGTGTCCCTGACCGGCGCGTGCGGATCAATTCCGCTAATCGAAACGCCAGCTTCGTTACAAAAAACTGACCTGCCTGATTAGGCACAAAACCTGACCTGCTTGAATGGGCCGCCCGCCAGCCATTCATCGGCCGGAAAAGCGCAATGAACCGCTCGATCACCGGCAACGACATCCCGGTCGCCTCAGACTTCAGCGCTTGACCAACCGGTCGACCGACCGCCGCGGGCCTAGAAACCGGACACCGCCGACAATCGACTGTTCACCATGCGCGTCAGATCCGCGAGACCGGACGGGGGCGTGCGACCGGCCTTGCGTTCGGCGATGAGCCGGCGCACGGCCTCTTCCATGTCCTTGTCCTTTGCAGAGGTTGCGACGCCGGACAGGAACTGGGTGACGTAGTCGAGGGTCTGCGGGCTTTCGTCCTGTTGCAGCACATCCGCGACATGGGTCAGATCGTCGCGATAGGCCAGCATGTCTGGCTCGATCTCGTCCTGATTGACGAGCCGCGGGCCGCGGGGCTGCCGGTCGGCGGGCAAATGCATCAACACTGCCGCCTGAAATGCGGCGAGGCTGGCGATGGGCTTGCCGATGAAGCCGTCGGCACCCGCCTCGATCACCCTGTCCTCGACCGTCGGATCGCCGGAGGTGCCGAGGATCACGTCGATGCGGGGCAATCCTTGCGACAGGGCGCGGATCAAGGCAAGGCCGGACCCGTCCGGCAGGCCCACGTCGACGATCACGACGGTCGGCCGATAGACCGAAAGGTGCTTTCGCGCGCTGGCGAGGCTGTCGGCGCGCCGGATTCGGGCGCCGGACCGCAGGCAGAGCATGCGCACAGCCTCGCAAGCGAAACGGCTGTCTTCCACGACAAGCACGGTCAGGCCCAGCAGGGGCCGCGTGGCCGTCGGCGACCGTGTCACCATGAAGTCGTCGATCTTATCCATCGTAGCGCACCCCACTTGCGTTGCCGTCAGGGGTCAGATCACCATGCCAACGTAAAGACCGCGTTAACGGGACTGCGACGAGATGCCGGTGTTGGCTTTCACCCGCCCGCGCGGCATAAGACGGGCGGATGCAAAGGGGATCGCCATGATCGGACGCCTGAACCACGTCGCCATCGCCGTGCCGGACCTGGACGCCGCGGCGGACCAGTATCGTCATGCGCTGGGGGCCGAAGTGGGACCGCCGCTCGACCAGCCGGACCACGGCGTCACGGTGATCTTCATCACCCTGCCGAACACCAAGATCGAACTGCTCTACCCGCTGGGGGACGCGTCACCGATCGCGAAATTCCTTGAAAAGAACCCCGCTGGCGGCATCCATCACATCTGCTACGAGGTCGACGACCTGATCGCCGCGCGCGACCGGTTGACCGCGACGGGCGCGCGGGTGCTGGGCGACGGGACGCCGCGGACCGGGGCCCACGGCAAGCCGGTGCTGTTTCTGCATCCCAAGGATTTCAACGGCGCGCTGGTCGAGCTGGAAGAGGTCTGACGTTCGGCCCCCCGCCGGGACCGACGCCTCCGGCGGAGGAATTTTTAACGAGAAGACGGCCGGACGTCCGGCCAGAGCAGGCGAGACCTGCGGAAAGAGGCTTTTATGGGAATCACGTCTGCCATCGTGATGTTCGCCGTCGTCTGGTGGATGGTGTTCTTCATCGTCCTGCCGCTGCAGATGGTCAGTCAGGGCGACGCAGGAGAGGTCGTGCCGGGCACGCACAAATCCGCGCCGGCGAATTTTCAGCTGGGGCGCAAGGCGAAGATCACGACGCTCTGGGCCGTGGGGATCTGGATCGTCTTCGCCACGATCATCCTGTCAGGCGCGGTCAGCGTGCGCGATCTTGACTGGTTCAACCGGATGCCGCCGGCGCAGGCCCCCCTCGCCGGATCCTGAGGCGGTGGTAAAGGTGCGTGAAGGTCGCGGCGCCGAGGATCGGGACGAAGAGGTTCAGCAGTGGAATCGAGAGCGGTAGCGCCATCAGGATGCCTGCGATCCAGATCGTTGCCCCGTGCCGCCGCCGCAGCGCCTTGGCCCCGGCGCGCCCCTCGCGGCGCATGGCGGCGACCTGAAAATACTCTCGTCCCAGCAGGAAACCGTTCATCGCATAGAAGATCAGCGGCGCAAAAGGCGGGAACAGGGCGTAAAGGGTGAAGGCCAGCAGGTTCGCCACCAGCATCAACCCCAGAAAGCTGACCGTATCGCGCAGCCCGTCCCACAGGGACGTCCGCGGCACGGAGGGCAGGGCGGAGTAATGCGCCGCCTCCACCGCCTCCGCCACGTCCTCGAGGAAGAACGAGGTGATGGCCGAGGCGACGGGGATCATCAGGAAGACAGACAACACCAGCATCAGCCCCAGCGACCCCCAGCCCAGCAGGTCGCCGACCCAGGTGATCTGTCCCACCCAAGGCAGGGTGATCGGATCGGACGCCAACGCGTCGATCAGCCACAGAAGCCCCGCGTAGGCCGCGACCAGCAGCGCGATGGTCAGCCCGACGCCCAGCCACAGCACCCGCCGGAACCGCGGGTCCGGCAGTTGCGCCAGCGCCTTGGCGAAGTCGGTCAAGATCACGCGCGCGACCAGTCCGTGATCGCGGCGATGTCCGGGCGCGGGCGATCGGGCGGCGCGCTCGTCTCGGTGCCGATGTGGACGATTCCAGCCACCGTCTCGTGCGGGGCGAGGCCGAAGACCTCGTGGATGAAGTCGCGGTCGTGGCTGAACCAGCCAGACAGCCAGTTCGCCCCGAAGCCGCTGGCCAGTGCCGCGTTCAGAAGCGCGAGGCAGACGCCGCCCGCGGCGTAGGTCTGCTCGATCTTCGGCACCTTCTCTGACTCCTGCGGGGCGAACACCACGACGACGGCCAGATGCGCGTTGCCGTAGGTCTTCACCGGCTTGTCGATCTTGTCCTGCGGGATGCCAAGGCGGGACCCGGCGGCAGGCAGGGCGTCCGCCACAGCCTGCAGCGCATCGCGCCCCAGCACGACAAAGCGCCAGGGTTCCAGCTTGCCGTGGTCGGGGCTGCGCGCGGCGGCGGTCAGAATGGTCTGCAGCTGGTCGCGGTCTGGCACCGGTGCCGTCAGGGTCTGGGCCGGGCAGGACCGGCGGGTCAGCAGAAAGTCGAGGGCGGCCGTGTTGCGGTCCGGCATGGGATGATCCTTCGTATCGGTTGCCCCCCAGATAGGCGCAGCCCGCACGCAGGGCAACGGATCAGCGCGGGTTCTGCGGCAGACCGTCAGCGATGTCGTAGTAATCCCCCTTTTGCGAAACGAAGATATGCCGCGCCAGCTGCGTGCCGGTGGCCGCGTCGAAGGCCCCCATCGCCACGGCGGTCTTGTCGCCCAGCAAGGGGTCCCAGAAGAGGAAGGACCCGCAGGTGGCGCAAAACCCGCGTCGTGCCTTGTCCGAGGATGCGAACCACGTCGGCGTGCCGGTGACCGTCAGCGCCCCGCGGTCCACGTCGACCGAAGCCCAGACGTGGCCCGACTGCTTGCGGCACTGCACGCAATGGCAGGCGTTCGGCGCGGGCAGGGAACCGGTCACCGCAAAGGTGATGGCTCCGCAAAGGCAGGATCCGTGGTGCATCACAGCGCATCCTCCATGTCCGAAATCCAGCGGTCCAGAAAGGCGGCATACCGCGCATCCGGCTGACGGGCGGCAAAGACCTCTGCAAAGGGATCCGGCGCGGTCACCGCGCTGCCCGACAGCACTTCCAGCACCGCATGGCCGCAGAAGGGGACGTAGGTCTCGGAATAGCCACCCTCGTGGACCAGCAACAGCTTTCCGTCGCAAAGCTCTTCCGCCAGTGCCATGACGCGCGCGGTCATCTGCCGGAAGGTGTCGGCGGTGGCCAGCATCCGGCCAAGAGGATCATTGGCGGCGGCGTCAAAGCCGCAGGCGACGACGATCACCTCCGGCGCGAAGGCGCGGATCGCCGGCAGCGCCAGCCGGTCAAGGGCCGCGAGATAGCCGTCGTGGCCGGTGCCGGGCGGCAGGGGAACGTTCAGGTTGAACCCCTGACCGGCCCCGCGCCCCCGGTCGGCAAAGGCGCCGGTGTCCATGGGATAGTTCCGGTCCTGATGCAGAGAGATGGTCAGCACGTCGGGGTCGTCGTAAAAGACCGCCTCGGTCCCGTTCCCGTGATGCACGTCCCAGTCCAGCACGGCGATGCGCCCTGCCAGCCCCTCTGCCTGTACCGCCCGGATCGCGATGGCGATGTTGGCCAGCAGGCAGAAGCCGTTGGGAAAATCGGGCAAGGCGTGGTGGCCCGGCGGGCGGGACAGGGCATAGGCATTGTCCATCTCGCCGCGCAGCACGGCCCGCAGCGCCCCCAGCGCCAGCCCGGCCGATTGCGCCGCGACCTCGAACCCGCCGGGCCCGAAGGGGGTGCGCCGTCCAAGCTCTCCGCCGGTGGCATCAGACAGGGCCCGGAAATCGTCGAGGTAGGATTGCGGATGCACCCGCAGCAGATCCTCCATCGTGGCGGCGGGCGCGCCGGTCATCGCCAGATCGCGATCCAGCCCGGTCACGGTGATCAGGTTCTTTAACCGGCGCTTTGTCTCCGGGTTTTCTGGCAGGCCGCCGGTCGCCATCGGCTGTACCAGCCCGCCGACGGGCAGCATGCCCGCATAGTTGCCGCCACCGTGCCAGAAACAGCGCTCGTCCCAGAAAAACCCCGTCGTCATCGCAACCCTCCATCGTTGCGCCAAGGGTGCGTCCCGGCTGGCGGAGTTGCAAGCCGTCTAGTCCGGCTTTTCCAGCTGATAGGCCCCTTCAGGCAGGTCCAGCGCCGCCCCCAGATCGCGCACCTGCGCCAGCGACAGGGTGATCGTCCGCATCTCGTTCAGGCGCGGATCGAACTGATTGATCGTGACGCAATCCTCGAAGGCGCTGACGACCACATCCTCTTGCAGATGGGATCCGCCCTCGTCGATCAGGGTCACCACGGTCGCGTCGAAGTCGTGTTCGATGGTAAACATGGTGTCGATCCTAGCCGAGGGTCGCACGGGCGAAAAGGCCATCCGCGACATCCCGCAAACGTGCGGATCGCGACGGTGGCGGGGGTGGCGATTGCCTGTCAGGATGCTAGAACAATCGCAAACCACACCGTCCGAAAGACATCCTGCGATGCAGCATCTCCTTCCCAGTCTCGTCGTGGCCCTCGGGCTGGCCGGATGCGCCGGGGTGCCGCAGCCGGATGCGCCGCGGACGGAACAGGTCGCGCTGCCGGTGCCCGTCGTCGCCCCGCCCACGCCGCGCACCGCCGCCGACGTGCCCCCCGATGCCCGCACCGCCGCGCGCACCCTCGTCGGCGTCGTCGACCGGGTCGAGCCGGTGGCAGAGGCGCTGTGCCGCGAACGCTCGCCCAACCTGAACTGCGACTTCAGCTTTGCCGTCGACACCAATCCGCTGTCGCCGCCCAATGCCTTCCAGACACTCGACAGGGACGGGCGCCCGATCATCGCCTTCACGGTCGCCCTGCTGGCCGAAACGCGCAATCCCGACGAACTCGCCTTCATTATGTCGCACGAGGCGGCCCACCATATCGAGGGTCACCTTGCCCGTCAGCACCGCAACGCCGACATCGGGGCCGCGATCATGGGGCAGATCGTCGGCCTGTCCGGCGATCCCGACGCGGGGCGCAAGGCGGCGGAATTCGGCGCCGCCATCGGCGCACGCACCTACTCGAAGGATTTCGAGCTGGAGGCAGACGCCCTCGGCACCGCCATTGCGGCGCAGGCGGGGTACGACCCGCTGGTGGGGGCAGAGTTCTTCTTTCGCATCCCCGATCCGGGCAATACCTTCCTCGGCACCCACCCGGCCAATGCGGACCGCCTGCGCGTGGTGCAGCGGACCGTCGCGCGCCTGGGATTCCCGTCCTAGGCCAGTGCCGCGATCCCGATGAAGATCCCGCTGAAGAAGCAGACCGACGCCGCCAGCACGAAACCGTGCCAGATGGCGTTGGAGAATTTCAGACTTTCCCAGCTGAAGAAGATCACGCCGGCGGTGTAAAGCAAGCCGCCCGCCCCCAGAAGCGCCAGCGCGTGCCCCGGCAGCAGGCTGGCGATGGCCGGGATCAGCAGCACGCCAAGCCAGCCCATCAGCAGATACAGCGCCGGGCCGAACCGCCCGGGCACCTGCCAGAAGAACAGCTTGTGCGCCATGCCCCAGATCGCCATCGCCCAGACCAGCGCCAGCACGCCGTAGGCAAAGCCGCTGCCGATCATCGCCGCCAGCGGCGTGAAGGTGCCCGCGATCTTGAGGTAGATTGCCGCATGATCAATCCGCCGCAAGGTCGGCCGCAGTCTTTCCCACGGGGTCATGTGATAGAAGGCAGAGGCAGTGAAGGTCGCGATCAGGGCCACGCCATAGACCGTCAGGGCCGTCATCTGGCCCGCGCCCACGGTCCGCGCCGCCCAGCCCAGCAGCACGACAGCCCCGGCCAGCGCAAAGGCCACGCCAAGGGCGTGCAGCGTGCCGTCGGCGATCCGCTCGGACCGGGCATAGGCGGGGTAGGCATCCAGTGGCAGGTTCATGCCTCGGATATAGGGCGATCGATCCGTTCCGCCACCTGTGACGATGAGTCACAGGGGCGGCCGTTCGCGTCGCCGTAATCTGGGGTCGGATCAACCGGAGAATCGCCATGCGCCACGTCCTCCTTGCCCTGACCCTTTGCCCCACGTTCGCCTTCGCCGCCGGATCGCCCGATCCCGCGCCGCCAAAGCCCACCGCGACGACTCAGCGCTGCGCCGAGGGGCTGGTCTTCGACCTAGCCACGCAAACCTGCCTGCCGCCGGAGCAATCGACCAACGACGACCAGTCGCGGCTCGACGACGTTCGCGCGCTGGCCTACGCCGGGCGCTACGCGGATGCCCTGCGCGTGCTCGACACCATGAAGGATCAGTCGGACGACATGGTCATGACCTACCGCGGCTTCGCTGCGCGCAAGGCGGGCGACATGGCCGGCGGCATGGCCTTTTACGCGCAGGCTCTTGCCGTGAATCCCGACAATCTGCTGGCCCGGTCCTACATGGGGCAGGCGCTGGCAGAGCAGGGGGCGGACGACCTCGCCTTTGCGCAGCTGACAGAGATCCGGATGCGCGGCGGCCGCGGCACATGGGCGGAAACCTCGCTCGCCTCCGCCATCGCGACAGGCATCACCTATAACCACTAGACCCTTGCGGCAGGCGGCCCCCTGCCGCATCACGGGGGGCATGAAGATCATCGCCCACGCCCTGACCGACCGCGGGTCGCGCTATGCCGTCAGCGGCGGTCCGGTCGCCTCCGTCGAAGAGGCGAAGGCCTTCGTCAAGACCCTCTGTCGCAACAAGAAATTCGCCAAGGCAACCCACAACACCTGGGCCGTGCTGCTGGACAGCGGCCCCGTCAAGAACGACGACGGCGAGGCCGGGGCCGGGGCCGTCATCCTGCGCATGCTGGAACGCGAGGGGCTGGAGGGCCACATCATCGTCGTCACCCGCTGGTTCGGCGGTGTGCATCTGGGCGGGGACCGGTTCAGAAGGGTGCAGGACGCGGTGCGGATCTACCTCGACCAGATGTAGAAGGGCCGCTCAGCGCCGGAGTGTCCCCCAGAGGTCGTATTCACTCGCCTCATCCACTGCGACCTTGACGATATCCCCGACCGACAGCCCTGTTGTGTCTTCGTCGATGAAGAGGTTACCGTCGATCTCCGGCGCATCCGCCCACGTCCGGCAGGTCGCCACGCCGTCGGCGTCGATATCGTCCACGATGACCTCCAGCGTGCGCCCGACCTTCGCTTCCAGCTTGGCGGCGGAAATCGCCTGCGCCTTCGCCATGAAGCGATCCCAACGGTCCTGCTTGACCTCCGGCGCCACGTGGTCGGGCAGGGCGTTGGACCGCGCGCCGGCGACGTTCTCGTACTGAAAGCAGCCGACGCGGTCGAGCTGCGCCTCGTCCAGCCAGTCGAGGAGGTGCTGGAACTCGGCTTCCGTCTCGCCCGGATAGCCCACGATGAAGGTCGAGCGCAGGGTGATGTCGGGACAGATCGCGCGCCAGGCGGCGATCTCCTCCAACGTCTTCGACCCCGCCGCGGGCCGGGCCATGCGGCGCAGCACGTCCGGGTGTGAATGCTGGAACGGGATGTCGAGGTAGGGCAGCACGCCGGACGCGGGGTCCGCCATCAGCGGGATCAGGTCGCGGACGTGGGGGTAGGGATAGACGTAGTGCATCCTCACCCAGGCGCCGAGCTGGCCGAGCTCCCGCGCGAGGTCGGTGATGTGGCTGCGCACCTCGCCGCCCTTCCAGGGGTTCAGGTCGTACCTGCGGTCGAGCCCGTAGGCGGAGGTGTCCTGGCTGATCACCAGCAGTTCGCGCACGCCGGCCTCGACCAGCTTCTCGGCCTCACGCAACACCGCATGGGCAGGGCGGGAGGCGAGCTTGCCGCGCATGTCGGGGATGATGCAGAACTTGCACTTGTGGTTGCAACCCTCTGAAATCTTAAGGTAACTGTAATGCCGCGGCGTCAGCGACACGCCGCGCGCGGGCAGCAGATCGATGAAGGGATCGGGTGCCGGCGGCACGGCCAGATGGACCGCGTCCAGCACTTGCTCGTACTGCTGCGGGCCGGTGACGGCGAGGATCTTCGGGTGATGTTCGCGGATGTAGTCGGGCTCCGCCCCGAGGCACCCCGTCACGATCACCCGGCCGTTTTCCGTCAGCGCCTCGCCGATGGCGTCGAGGCTTTCGGCCTTGGCCGAGTCGAGGAACCCGCAGGTGTTCACGATCACCGCCTCGGCGCCGGCGTAGTCGGCACTGATCGCATAGCCTTCTGCCCGCAGCCGGGTCAGGATGCGTTCGCTGTCCACCAGCGCCTTGGGGCAGCCGAGGCTGACCATGCCGATGGTCGGCTGGCCGGGGCGGGGGGCATCCGTGACGCGGGCACGGGCGAGGTCGGGGCGCAGGTCGGGCGGGTTCTGTGTCATGGGCCCTTCTAGACTGGACGGCTGTCCGCGAAAAGGGGGCGCTCCGCCTGCGCAAGGGGGCTGGAGCAATGCCACGATCCGTGCCTTGATGCGGCAACCGACAACGCAGGACGGCACGACATTCGATGATCTTCTCTGAAATTCTGCTCTGGATGGGCGCAGCCATCGTCGTGATCGTGACACTCCTTCCATTTTCCAGACTGTCGCACGGGTTCATCCGCAGTGCGGACTTTCCGCGCCAGCAGGTTCTGCTGCTGGCGCTGGTCCTGATCGCCTTCGCCGGATGGTCCAGACCGCCCGGCTGGGGCTGGATCCTGGGTGTGATGGTCGCGGCGGCGCTGATGCAGGCGATCCACATCGCGCGCTACCTGCCGGTCTGGCACAAGCAGTCCCTGCGCCCCCGCACATCAGAGACCGTGTCGGACGCGCGCAGCGTCAGCCTGCTGGCCGCCAACGTGAAGAAGTCGAACCGGCAGTACCATCGGCTGATCGAACAGACCCGCCGGGTCAGGCCCGACATCCTGATGGCGCTGGAAGTGGATCAGGATTGGGTCGACGCGCTAGAGGTGCTCTCGGACCTTTATCCGCACCGGCAGCTGAAACCGCTGGATACCGGCTATGGCATGGCGGTCTACAGCCGTCTGCCGCTGGAGGACGCGCAATTCCGCGAGAAAGTCGTCGACGGGGTGCCGTCGTTGCGGGCGCGCGTGCCGCTGGCCGATGGCCTCGCGTTCCGGCTTTATGTCGTGCATCCCGAACCGCCCGTGCCCTATCAGGACACCGAAGGCCGCGATGCAGAGATGTCGGCGGTGGCGATCGAAGTGCGCGACGACCCCCTGCCGGCCATCGTTTCCGGCGATCTGAACGATGTTGCATGGTCGATCACGACGCGGCGGTTCCAGCAGGTGTCGGGGCTGCTCGATCCGCGGGTCGGCCGCGGCTTCTACAATACCTTCAGTGCGACGATGCCGTGGATGCGCTGGCCGCTCGACCATCTGTTCCACGACGCCCAGTTCCGCCTGCTGGAGATGCGGCGCGAGGCGAAGAACGGATCGGACCACTTTCCGATGTATTTCAAGCTGATGCTGACCCCGGTCAAGGCAGCGGAGACGCGCCCCGATGCGGCGACGCCAGAGGACATGGACGAGATCACCGACATGATCGACCGCGAAAAACGCACCCACCGCGAGGCGATCGGGTCCGACTGGGAGGACGAGGACTAGCCCTTGGTCTGCATCTTGCGAACCATCTTCAGCGTCGCCCGGTGCGGCAGCAGCGGAACGATCCAGTTCAGGGCAAAGCTCATCGGGCCTTCGTTGATGACGTGCAGCCGTCCCGCCGTCATCTGTTCGTAGCCGAACTTGGCGACCCGTGCGGGCGACTTGCCACCGCCGCTGACCAGCCTCGTGCCCTTGAGGTCGGCGGTATCGGCGAATTCCGTCTCCACATAGCCCGGCGCCAGCACCGTCACGGTGACGCCATGGTCACGCAGCTCCTCTGCCAGGGCCAGTGAATAGCTGCGCACGAAGGCCTTCGTCGCGAAATAGACCGCCTGCAGCGGGCCGGGCATCATGCCGGCGCTCGACCCCACGTTCAGGATGCGCCCCGACCCGCGCCGTGCCATCGCGCCGCCGACGTCGTGGCAGAGCGTCACCAGCGCCTTGACGTTCAGGTCGATCATCGCCTGTTCACGCCCGAGGTCGCGATCGACGTGGGCGCCCTGACCGCCGAAGCCCGCGTTGTTGATCAGGATCTCGATCGGTTCCGACCGGACGACATCGCAAAGGTCGGCAACGGCTTGTGCATCCGTCAGGTCGGCGGGCATCACCCTTACGGACACGCCTTCCGACTCCTCCAGCTCGGCCTTCAGCGCCTCCAGCGCCTCGGCCCGGCGGGCCACGATGATCATGTCACCGCCGCGCCGGGCGTGAATGCGGGCGAACTCGGCGCCGATCCCCGAGGATGCGCCGGTAATGAGTGCAAGTCTGGCCATGACAATCTCCTGTTCCGCAATATAAGGTCTGAACTGGGCGGGTCTTGCGAAATATCAAGTCGCCGGTGGCCCGCATGGCGCCGTCAGGCCATGTTTCGCCGGTGGCGCAGACGTCGCGAAAAACGCCGCATCCCTAAGGATGCGGCGCTCGCATGTGGATCGAAAGCAGCGTTGCTCGTTCAGCGGCGCCGGTCGCGCCGGGACGACATCGGCTGGAATGCAACGCCCACATGCGCCTCGCAATAGGGTTTGCCCTGCTGGGTGGGCAGGCCGCAGAACCAGAAATCCGGCGTCGCGGGATCGCCGACAGGCCATTTGCAGGTCTTCTCGGTCAGCTCCATCAGGCCGATCTTCTTGGCGGACTTCTCCACCTCGTTGACCTTGGCCAGCGCTTCTGGAGAGATCTCGTTGGCCGAAGGCTGCGGCGGCAGCGGCTGGCCGGCGGGGATGATCGCCCGCCGCGCGGCACTGATCGGGATGCCGTTCTCGTCCAGTTCCTCGACCTCCTCGGCCTCGGGGTCCGGCTTCGGCGCGCGCTGCGGCGTGGCGGACTCCGTGCGCATATGAGGCCGCTCCTCCGCCGGCGCCTCGACCGGGGCAGGGGCCGCCTCTGCCGGTTCGGCGGCACCGGCACCGGCGCGGTTCGACAGGCCCAGCCGGTGGACCTTGCCGATCACGGCGTTGCGGGTGACGCCGCCAAGTTCCTTGGCGATCTGGCTGGCCGACTGCCCCTCGCCCCACATGCGCTTGAGCGTCTCGACGCGTTCGTCTGTCCAGGACATATGGCTTCCTTCACTCTGGCCCCGTCTCGGACGCGGGGCCTTGTCTATTCATGCGATCCCCTATTCTAAGCACGGGGACAGGGGAAGTGAAGGACTGCGACCCGATTGCACCCCGGACGACAAAGGAAAACCCTCATGACCGACCAAACGGCCACAGCCGCCATCACGCCGCCCCGCGCCGCCCCCGACACAGCGATGGGCGTGCGTCGCTTCGGTCGCGTGAACTGGGAAGGCACCAAGACCCTCGCGATCCGCGAGGTGCGCCGCTTCATGAACGTCTGGAGCCAGACCGTCATGGCACCGCTGATCAACGCGGGCCTGCTGCTGATGATCTTCACCATCGCCATCGGGCCGCAGCGCGGCGACGTGATGGGGGTGCCCTTCATGACCTTCCTCGCCCCCGGCATCCTGATCATGACGGTGATCCAGAACGCCTTTGCCAACACCTCCTCCTCGCTGGCGAGCGCCAAGGTCGGCGGCAACATCGTCGATACGCTGATGCCGCCGCTGTCTGCATCGGAGCTTCTGTTCGGCTACCTCTTCGGCGCGGTGGCGCGGGGCCTGATCGTGGCCACCGTCATCGCCATCGGGTCCTGGGTCTTCCTCGGCGTGCGGGTCCAGAACCCGCTGTGGGTGCTGACCTTCGTCACGCTGGGGTCGATGTTCATGGGCGGGCTCGGCATGATCGCGGGAATCTTCGCCAACAAGTTCGACCAGCTCTCGGCCATCTCGAACTTCCTCGTGACGCCGCTGTCGTTCCTGTCGGGCACCTTCTACAGCATCGACGCCCTGCCAGAGCCGATGCGCATCGCGTCCCACGCCAACCCCTTCTTCTACATCATCGACGGGGTGCGGCGCGGCATGATCGGCGTCTCCGACAGTTCGCCCTGGCTGGGTCTGGTGATCGTGTTGATCGCCAACGCCGTCGTGCTGGGGGTCGTGTGGCGCTGGCTCGACCGGGGCTACCGGCTGAAGGCATAAGGGCTTCCCTCGCGTCACGAGACAGGCTAAGGGGGGCATATGACCGCATGTGCCCCCCTCTCGATCCGACGCCGACGCTGAACCAGCGTCCGTCCCTGCACGTCCGTTCATTTCCCTAAATCGTTGACCCGACCGCCCCCAGAGGGCATGAATCGGGCTTCACGCTTGCCACAAAGGCCGTTTCCCATGATTCCGACCATCCTGCCGACCTACAACCGCGCCCCCATGGCGTTTCAGAAGGGCGAAGGCGCCTGGCTCACCGCCACCGACGGCCGCCGCTTCCTCGATTTCGGCGCCGGCATCGCGGTCAACAGCCTCGGCCATGCGAACCCGGCGCTGGTCAAGGCGCTGACGGATCAGGCGCAGGCGGTCTGGCACGTGTCGAACCTCTACCAGATCCCCGCGCAGAAGCGGCTGGCCGATCAACTCGTCGAACACACCTTCGCGGACACCGTATTCTTCACCAACTCCGGGACAGAGGCCTGCGAACTGGCCGTCAAGATGGCCCGCAAGCATTTCTACGACGCGGGCCAGCCCGAACGGACGGACATCATCACCTTCGCCGGCAGCTTCCACGGCCGCTCCTCGGCCGGGATCGCCGCCGCCGGGTCAGAGAAGATGACCAAGGGCTTCGGCCCGCTGCTGCCCGGCTTCGTGCATCTGGATTTCGGCGATCACGACGCCCTGACAGAGGCGGCGAAGTTCCCTACCGTCGCCGCGATCCTGATCGAACCGGTGCAGGGCGAGGGCGGCATTCGCCCCGTCCCCGACCAATGCCTGAAAGGCCTGCGCGATCTGGCCGACGAGCACGGCATCCTGCTGATCTTCGACGAGGTGCAGTGCGGTGTCGGCCGGACCGGCAAGCTCTTCGCCCACGAATGGGCAGGCATCACGCCAGACATCATGATGGTCGCCAAAGGCATCGGCGGCGGCTTCCCCCTCGGTGCGGTCCTCGCGACCGAACGCGCGGCAAACGGCATGACCGCCGGCACCCACGGGTCCACCTATGGCGGCAACCCGCTGGGCTGCGCCGTCGGCAACGCCGTCATGGACATCGTCGCCGACCCTGCCTTTCTGGCAGAGGTCAATCGCAAGGCAGGTCTCCTGCGGCAAAAGCTTGAAGGCCTCGTCGCCGCCCATCCCGACGTCTTCACCGGCGTGCGCGGGTCCGGACTGATGCTGGGTCTGATGTGCAAGGCCACCAACACCGACATCGTCAAGGCGGGCTACGACGCGGGCATCCTGACCGTGCCTGCGGCTGACAACGTCATCCGTCTGCTGCCGCCGCTGAACCTGACCGACAATGAAATCGTCAAGGCCGTCGATCTGCTCGATCAGGCTGCGGAACAGGTCGCATCCGATGGCTGACTACATCTTCAGACCCATCACGCGGGCGGATCTGCCGATGTTCCGCCACTGGCTCGACCAGCCGCACCTTGGCGGCTGGTGGGGCGACAGCGGGACAGAGACGCGGCTGGTCGAGGATGACATGGGCGGCGACAGGGTCGACATGCGTATCGTCGAATACCACGGCGCCCCCTTCGCCTATATCCAGGACTACAACGCCCACGCCTTCGGCGCCCCCCAGTATGCGCACCATCCGGCAGAGGCACGCGCCATCGATACCTTCCTCGGCGACCCGGCCTACATGGGGCAGGGGCACGGTGCGGCCTACATCGCCGCCCGCGTGGCAGAGCTCCGACGATCCTGCCCCCTCGTGCTGACCGACCCCGATCCCGCCAATACCCGCGCCATCGCCGCCTATGCCCGCGCGGGCTTCCGGCTTGACCGGGTGACACCGGGCGAGGACGGCGACCCCGTGCAGGTGATGATCCACGACTGACCATCTCTCTGTCTTAAGAAATATCCCGGGGGAGGGCGCAGCCCGGGGGCAGCGCCCCCAGACCCCGCAAGCCAAGAAGACCGATACCATGACCCATTTCCTCGACATCCACACCACGCCCACCGCCGACCTGCGGCACATCATCGACGACGCCCGCCGCATGAAGGACGCCCGCCACGGTCTGCCCAAGGGCACGCCCGACGCCGACCAGCCGCTGGCCAATCACATGGTCGCGCTGATCTTCGAGAAGCCCTCGACCCGGACCCGCGTCAGCTTTGACGTGGGCGTGCGCCAGATGGGCGGGCAGACCATGGTGCTGTCCGGTGCCGACATGCAACTGGGCCACGGAGAGACCATCGCCGACACCGCCCGCGTGCTGTCGCGCTACGTCGACATGATCATGATCCGCACCTTCGAAGAAGCGACCCTGCACGAGATGGCGGAGCACGCCACCGTGCCCGTCATCAACGGGCTCACCAACCGCACCCACCCCTGCCAGATCATGGCCGACATCATGACCTTCGAGGAACACCGCGGCCCCATCAAGGGACGCAAGGTGGTCTGGTCCGGCGACGGCAACAACGTCTTTGCCAGCTTTGCCCATGCGGCCAAGCAGTTCGACTTCGACCTCGTGTTCTCCGGCCCGCCGCCCCTCGACCCCGAGGCGGCGCTTGACGGTCTCTACACGATCGAACGCAACCCCGAGAAGGCGGTGCAGGGCGCCGACCTCGTTGTCACTGACACCTGGGTCAGCATGCACGACCCGGCGTCCGCCCGCGAACGGCGCCACAACCAGCTGCGCGGCTATCAGGTCACCGACGCGCTGATGGATCACGCCAACGCGGACGCGCTCTTCATGCACTGCCTGCCGGCGCACCGCGATGACGAGGTCACGTCCTCGGTCATGGACGGACCCCATTCGGTCATCTTCGACGAGGCCGAGAACCGCCTGCACGCCCAGAAGGCGATCATGCGTTATTGCCTGACCGCCTGACGTTTCCGATTGCATCGCGCTGCGTGCCGCCCTCTATGGGACACGCGGCGCGGGCTGTTCCGATCCGCCGTACTGACCCGGAGAGCGCCCATGTACCAGACCGTCGTGCCGCCGCTGCAACGCAGCCTGACCGCCCTTGCGCGTATCCTCTCCAAGGCAGAGGCGCACTGTACCGAACGCAAGATCGCGCCGGAGGTGCTGCTGCAGTCGCGGCTTTATCCCGACATGCTGCCGCTGGTGCGTCAGGTCCAGCTGACCTGCGATTTCGCCACCCGCCTGAACGCGCGGCTGGCCGGCGCGCCGGTGCCCAGCCACCCGGACACGGAAACGACCTTCATCGGGTTGAGGGAACGTATCGCCGCGGTGCAGGCGGAACTGGCCAATGCGGCGCCGGGCGCCTTTGCCGACGCCGCCACCCGCGACGTGACCTTCAAGGCCGGCCCGTCCGACATGACGCTCAGCGGTCAGGACTACTTCGCGCACTACGCGCTGCCACAGTTCTACTTTCACATGACGATGGCCTACGCGATCCTGCGGCACAACGGCGTGGTGCTGGGCAAGCGCGATTACATGGCCGCACCGGAGGCCTGAAGCCGCAGCACCTTCCGCAGGGTGTCCCCGAGCCAGAGGGGGCATCCCATGTCGTTCCGGCCCGCCGTCAAAGGTCACGGTGCGCCAAGCGCCGTGACGACGTCCCCGATCCCTTGCCCCGGCATCTAGACAGCGGCAGGGGATCGACCCGTTTCTGCATGGGCGAAATACGACCGGTCGCGACCTCTGCCAGCCGTCGTCAACAGGAACGGGCCGACGCGTCAGCACGTCTACGAAGCCCGAAATCGGTGTCTGTTTCCCGAAACTCTGCAACCGCGCAAAGCAGCCCGCGTCACCCGAGGAGGCGTGTCAAAAAGCATTCAATGCCTGATGAAACCCTATGTCGGCCAGCACCTTGGCGGCTTTCGCGGTACTAACTTTGCGCCGTGCGTCTCTCGCCGGATCGGAAAGTGACAAGCCGCGACCTCCGCGAGCGTTCCTCGAACTGAACGATCTGTCGCGTTCGCAAGGATACGAGGCACGAAATTGGAATCGATATTCCGAACCCCCGCAACCGCGTGCAACAGCCCGCGTAACCGGATAGGCATTCAGACGGCCTTCAGCGCCTGACGAAATCCCTTGTCCGCCAGCATCTTGGCGGCTTTCGTGATGCTGACCCAGCGCCGTTCGCGTCGGTCGCCTTCCGGGAACTTGCCGGACAGGCCACGCACCTTCACACCATAGACGCGCACGCTGGCGGGCACCTCCTTGCCGTCGTCGAACCGCTTGACCCCCCGGAACTTGGCGATGGGCTTGTCGGTGACGCGGCCGTCACGCACGCCGGCCTCTTCCCAGGCTTCCTGCAATGCAGCTTCGCCATCGGTCTTGCCTTCGATCGGCCAGCCCTTCGGCAGGATCCACCGACCCCGAGAGCTTGTGACCAATAATACCTCTCGCCCTTTGGGTCCCTTGCGGTGGCACAGCGCCGCAACCTGAACGCGGACTTTCGGGTCGGCTTTAGTTGCATCAGTGAAATCCGGGGCGATCGTCATGCGCGATACTCAATCAAAAATTCGTTTCTATTTCCCTAAACTTAGGTCGCCAGTCGCCAAAAAGCAACTCTTTCGCGAATCACCTGCGGATAAGTGCGCGGGTTGTGCGCAAAATGTCATGTCCCGCGCGGCTTCGCCCGCAGCGTCGGGTCCGCCTGCGTCGGATCGTCGGGCCAGGGGTGCCGCGGATAGCGTCCGCGCATGTCGCGCCGCACGTCCGCATAGCTCGTGGCCCAGAAACCGGGGATGTCCTGCGTCACCTGCACGGGCTTCTGCCCCGGCGACAGCAGCGTCACCCGCAGCGGCGTGTCGCCCACCACCGGATGCACCGTCTGGCCGAACATTTCCTGAAGCCGCAGGGTGATCTGCGGCGCGTCGCCGTCATAGTCGATGGGAATCCGCCGCCCCAGCGGCGTGGTGAAATGCGCAGGGGCCAGCCGGTCCAGTCGCTGCATCCGGTCCCAATCCAGCATCGCCCGCAGCGCGGGCAGCAGGTCAAACCGCGCCCAGTCCGCCGCCGTCCTCACGCCCCCCAGATGCGGTAGCAGCCAGTCCTCGAGGCTGTCCATCAAGGCGGCGTCTGTCATGTCGGGCAGACCCGGCACCAGCGCCACCCGCGCGCGAAAACGCTGCGCCGCAGGGTCCGGCCGCAGGCCCAGCTGCCGCACGCCCTCCAGCATCGCGCGGGCCACCGCCTCTGCCGGGGCGGCGGTCCAGCGCCGCTGGTCTAGCACCAGCGCGCCGAACCGCTCCTGCTGTTCCGTGACCACGCGCCCCTCGCGCCGGTCCCAGCGGCAGACGTCGTGCCAGCGGATCGCGGCGCCGTGAACCTCGCGCAACTCTGCCGCGCCGATCACCGCGGCCTGCCGGATGCGCGCCTCGCGCGGGTTGCCGTCGGTGTCGGTCACGACCAGCAGCCTTTGCCCCGCCAGCGCATCGCCTGCATCCATCACCGCGCCCTTGCCGCCAGACAGCAGATAGCGTGGATCGTCCCCCGCCCGGCGCAGCGCGACACGGTCCGGATAGGCCAGCGCCGCCATCTGGCCCGGCGACAGGGGCGCGCGGTCGGGCAGGCCGCGGGCCAGCCGCTTGGCCTCGGCCCGGATCTGCGCCAGCGCCGCCCGATCCGCCGTGCCGCTGCCGCGGTCGCCACGCAGCGCGGCCAGCCGGGCCGTCAGATCGACACCCGCCCCCCGCAGCGGATCGCGCG
Source organism: Loktanella atrilutea (assembly GCF_900128995.1). Lineage (GTDB taxonomy): Bacteria > Pseudomonadota > Alphaproteobacteria > Rhodobacterales > Rhodobacteraceae > Loktanella > Loktanella atrilutea. The sequence goes on from NZ_FQUE01000001.1 coordinate 214,809, forward strand.
CCTCCAGCAGGGCGGCCATCGGGGCCGCCTGCGCCCCCGCCACGCTCAGCATGTGCCCCAGCCGCGGATGCACCGGCAGTGCCGCCAGCGCACGGCCGTGGGCCGTGATGCCGGCCGTCGCGTCCAGCGCGCCAAGGTCTTGCAGCAGCGCGCGGGCCTCCGCCAGCGCCGCCTCCGGCGGTGGCGTCAGAAAGGCGAGGTCCGCACTGCCCCAAAGCGCCAGTTCCAGCGCCAGCCCGGTCAGGTCCGCCCTTGCGATTTCCGGCGGGGCGAAGGCGGGCAGGGCGCCGTCCTCTCCCTTGGTCCAGAGCCGGTACGCGAGGCCGGGCGCCACGCGCCCCGCGCGCCCCGCCCGCTGGTCGGCCTCCGCCCGGCTGACCCGCTCCGTCATCAGCCGCGCCATGCCGCTGCCCGGATCGAACCGTGCCCGTCGCGCCCGGCCGCCGTCGACCACGACGCGCACATCAGCGATCGTCAGCGCGGTCTCCGCGATGGCGGTCGAGAGCACGATCTTGCGCCCCCGGTCCACCGGCGCGATCGCGGCGCGCTGCGCGGCAAAGGGCAGCGCACCGTAAAGCGGCCGCACCGCGCAGTCCGCCGGCAGACGGCGCGTCAACGCCGCCTCCACGTCGCGGATCTCGCCCTCGCCGGGCAGAAACACCAGCACGCCGCCCTGCGTCTCGGGCACGATGCGCAGCAGCAGGTCCGCGACCGCCGGGGCCAGCCGGGTGCGCGGCGCCAGGGCCTGATCCAACCACCGGACCTCGACCGGAAAGGCTCGCCCCGCCGAGGTCACGACAGGCGCCGCATCCAGCATCTCCGCCACCGGGGCGGCGTCCAGCGTGGCGGACATCACGACCACCCCCAGGTCCGGCCGCAGCGCGCCGCGCGCTTCCCAGACCAGGGCAAGGCCAAGGTCCGCCTGCAGGGATCGTTCGTGAAATTCGTCGAAGATCACCGCCCCGATACCGCGCAGTTCGGGGTCGTCCTGCACCATCCGCGTCAGGATTCCTTCCGTCACCACCAAAATCGCGCAGTCCCGTCCGACACGGCTCTCGCCGCGCATCCGGTAGCCGACGCGCCCGCCCACGTCCTCGCCCAACTGCTGCGCCAGCCGCTCCGCCGCGGCCCGCACCGCCAGCCGTCGCGGTTCCAGCATGACGATCTGCCCGCGCCACCCGGCGTCCATCAGCGCAAGCGGCACCCGGCTGGTCTTGCCGGCACCCGGCGGGGCCTGCAACACGACGCGACCGTGGCTGCGCAAGGCCGCTACCACGTCCCCCAGAACCGCGTCGATGGGCAAATCGTCACGCACGGCGTGTCCCCCGTTCACCTGGCCGATCATACGCCCGCCCGTGGCCGGTCTTTCGCAGAAAGGCCGATCGCCACACATGCAAAAGGCCCGGTGCTTGCGCGACCGGGCCTTTCGTCAATTCCGCAAGTGTCACTTACGCCGTAGCGGCGGTGGCCTTTGCGATGTCCTTCTTGACCTTCAGCGCCTCGGGCGACAGCTCTGCGTCCTTGGCCTTCTTCATGAAGGCGTCCAGACCGCCACGGTGATCGACCGTGCGCAGGGCCGCGTTCGAGATGCGGAACTTGAACGACCGACCCAGCGTATCGGACATCAGCGTGACGTCCTGCAGGTTCGGCAGGAACCGGCGGCGGGTGTGGTTCTTGGCGTGGGACACGTTGTTGCCCGACATCGGGCCTTTTCCGGTCAGATCGCAGCGGCGCGACATGGGCATCATCCTTCGTGGCTTGGCCGGACCCCAAAGGGGCGGGCCGTCTTGGGGACACCCCTTGCGGGGCCGTCCGATGGGTGGAATGGCCACCCGGAGGCAGCCGTGAATTCAGTTTGCAGCGCCTACGCAGAATCCGGGTCCCCGTCAACCCCGCCCGTGGCGGCGGCTGCCAGAATTGCGGCGCGCTGCCGGGCCGCCGTCGCCAGATCCGGGCGCCGCGCTGCGGTCGCCCGTGACAGCGCCCTCCAGTAGTCCGGCTGCCCGCCGCGCGCCAGCCGGTGCGCCCGCTGCAGGGCGCCCGCGGCCCATGCCTCGCCGAACGCAAGTCGCTGGATCAGCCCGCTGCGCCCCGCCGCGCGCAGGACGCGCGTGCAGGGATGGCCGCCGCCGGGCAGCCGGATCAGGCGCACGGCCGGGAACAGCACCTGCAGCATCCGGGCGTGGGTCAGGTCCGGCAGGTTCAGCGAATCGCACAGGATCACCCCCTGCAGGCGCGGATCGTGGCGCCCCGCCATGGCGCCAAGGTCCGCGTCGAAGCCTAGCGCCTCGCGGCGGTAGCGCGTCTCGAACGGCACGACCCCGGGCGCGATGGACACCTGCGGCGACACCGCCACCACATGCCCCAGGCTCAGGCTTTCGGCCATGCGAAAGGCGCCAAAGCCGCCCATGGAGAACCCCAGCGCCCGTGCCGCGGCGTAGTCATGGCGCAGGCTGCGGCAGACGGCCTCCAGCGCCGTGGTGTCGGGGTTGACGAACCAGTCGTTGTTTCGCGTCGCGATCATCAGCTGGTCTTGCCCCGCCGCCGCGATCCGGCCCGAAGGCGTCATCGCGCCAAAGCCCGCCCGGTCCAGCCTGCGGTAGTCGAAGGTCACGCAAAGCACGCGCCCGCCACGACGGACCAGATCGGCGCGCAGATGATCGCCGTCGAAGACCCGCACCGGAACGGACATCAGCCGTCCTTCAGCGGTGCCAGCGCCGCCCGCGCGGCGACCGCCGGGGTCATCCGCCCCGCGGCCACCGCCGCCTCGAGGTCCGTCAGACGCGCCTGAAGAGCCGGATCGCGGGTCAGCAGGGCCAGCATCTCGGCGCGCAGATCCTCGCGAAACCAGTGCCGCGCCTGATCGGCACGGGTCGCGGCCATGACGCCGGTGTCGCGGCGCCAGTCCGCAAGGTCGCGCATCCGCGCCCACGCCTCTGCCAGTCCGGCGCCGTCCTGCGCCGAGACCGTCATCGCCAGCGGAAATCCCTCGCAGTCCTGCGGCCGTCTGCGCAGCAACCGCAGGGCGCCCGCGTAGTCGGCGCAGGTCCGCACCGCCTGCGGCTTCAGTTCGCCGTCGGCCTTGTTGACCAGCACGAGGTCGGCCATCTCCATGATGCCGCGCTTGACCCCCTGCAGCTCGTCGCCGCCAGCGGGGGCCAGCAGCAGCACGAAAAGATCGGCCATCTGCGCCACCACGGTTTCCGACTGGCCGACCCCCACGGTCTCGATCAGCACCACGTCGTATCCCGCCGCTTCGCACAGGCGGACCGCGTCGCGGGTCCGGCGCGCGACGCCGCCCAGCTGCGTCTGACTGGGCGAGGGGCGGATGAAGGCGCGCGGATCGCGGGTCAGGTGGTCCATCCGGGTCTTGTCGCCCAAAATCGACCCGCCCGACCGGGCGGAGGAGGGATCGACCGCCAGCACCGCCACCCGCAGGTCCTGCGCGGTCAGCATCAGGCCGAAGCTTTCGATGAAGGTGGATTTGCCGACGCCCGGTGTGCCGGACAAGCCGATCCGCAGCGCCTGCCGGTCCTGCCCCAGACCCTCCAGCAGGTGCAGCGCCATGTCGCGGTGATCGTCGCGGGCGCTTTCGATCAGCGTGATCCCGCGCGACAGGGCCCGCCGTTCACCGGCGCGGATGTCGTCGATCAGTTTGGGAATGTCGAAGCGCATGGGACCTTCATATCGGCCCCGTGCCTCATGTCCAGACGGTGCCGTCGCCCCGCAAGGACGAACCGGAGGCTCTGCCTTCGGGCCTTCGAGATGTGTCCGACGAGAAGAAGGGGGACGTCAGCGGCAGCTGCGCTCGGCCTGACCGGTGAACTGGCGGTAGCGTTTCCAGAATTCCTCGTGGCTGCTGGTGTCCGACTGCCGGATATCCTGCGCCTTCTGCGGATCCTCGAAAAAGCTGGACGCGAGGCGCTGATCCCGGCGTGTGAGGGTCGCGTTCGCGGTGCGCTGCACGCAGGAACACAGGGCGCTGTTCGCTGCGGACCGTCCGGATGCCATGCAGGCCTTGCCCATCTCGCCGCGCACGCCGGCGCCGCAGGAATTCAGTGTCACGAGGGCGAGGCCCAGAAAAAGGATACGCATGGAATGTGCCTGTCGTTCATGTGACGCGCCCGGTTTGCCCGGTGTCATCGTCGGATACTGCCGTGCATCGACTATGCCGAAAACGCGCCGGCGATGCAATTCACGAATGAGACGGGTCAGCCCGGTTTTCGTCGTATCCGCGATTGCCGCGCAGCGGGGCGGGGGTGCGTCGGCCCCCCGGGGCGATGTGGTCAGACGGCATGATCGGGTTTCAATTCCGTGACCCCACCGTGACGGTATTGACGACATTGGCTTTTTCGCGCGGATGTTTCGCATGCGATACATATTATGTAAAATGGCAAGGCGGATCGCGGCCCCGTGGCCCCTTGCAAAACGGCCCCGTCCACGCCATTGACGAGAGCTAATTCAGACCCCTGGGGCCGCGCCATGACCGAACTCTCGCACATCCGCAATTTCTCGATCGTGGCGCATATCGACCACGGGAAATCGACGCTGGCCGATCGCCTGATCCAGTCCACCGGCACCGTCGCCGACCGGGACATGAAGGCGCAGATGCTGGACAGCATGGATATCGAACGCGAGCGCGGCATCACCATCAAGGCACAGACCGTCCGCATCGACTATGTCGCCGACAATGGCGAGAAATACGTCCTCAACCTGATCGACACCCCCGGCCACGTCGACTTTGCCTACGAGGTCAGCCGGTCGATGCGTGCCGTCGAGGGGTCCTTGCTGGTCGTGGACAGCACGCAGGGGGTGGAGGCGCAGACGCTGGCGAACGTCTATCACGCCATCGACGCGGACCACGAGATCGTGCCGGTGCTGAACAAGATCGACCTGCCCGCCAGCGAGTGCGACCGCGTCGCGACGCAAATCGAGGACGTGATCGGCATCGACGCCAGCCAGGCGATCCGGGTCAGCGCCAAGACCGGCGTCGGCATCCACGAGACGCTGGAGGCCGTCGTCCACCGTCTGCCCGCGCCGAAGGGCGACCGGGATGCGCCGCTGAAGGCGATGCTGGTGGACAGCTGGTATGACGCCTACCTTGGCGTCGTCGTGCTGGTGCGGATCATCGACGGGGTGCTGAAGCTGAAGGACCGGGTGAAGTTCATGTCGAACGACACCGTGCATCTGATTGACAGGCTTGGGGTTTTCAAGCCCGGCATGCTGCCGATGGACGAACTGGGGCCGGGCGAGATCGGCTTTTTCACCGCCCAGATCAAGGAGGTTCGCGATACGCGCGTTGGTGACACGATTACCAGCGAGCGCAAAGGTGCGACCAAGGCGCTGCCGGGGTTCAAGCCTGCGCAACCCGTTGTCTTCTGTGGTCTTTTCCCCGTCGACTCATCCGAGTTCGAGGACCTGCGCAACGCCATCGACAAACTGGCGCTGAACGACGCCTCCTTCTCCTTCGAGATGGAGACCTCCGCCGCGCTCGGCTTCGGCTTCCGCTGCGGGTTCCTCGGCCTGCTGCATCTGGAGGTCATCCGCGACCGGATCGAGCGGGAATACAACATCGAGCTGATCACCACCGCGCCCTCGGTGGTTTACCATATCTTCATGAAGGACGGGACGGAGCAGGATCTGCACAACCCCGCCGACATGCCCGACCTGACCTACGTCGACCATATCGAGGAACCGCGGATCAAGGCGACGATCCTCGTGCCAGACGAATATCTGGGCGACGTGCTGAAGCTCTGCCAGGACCGGCGCGGCGTGCAGCTGGACCTGACCTATGCGGGCTCCCGCGCGATGGTCGTCTATGATCTGCCGCTGAACGAGGTCGTCTTCGACTTCTACGACCGGCTGAAGTCGGTAACGAAGGGCTATGCCTCCTTCGACTATGCGCTGACGGGGTATCAGGAGGACAACCTTGTGAAGATGTCCGTGCTGGTGAACGACGAGCCGGTGGACGCTTTGTCGATGATGGTCCACCGCGACCGGGCCGAGATGCGGGGACGTGCTATGGTCGAGAAGCTGAAGGACCTGATCCCCCGCCACATGTTCAAGATCCCGATTCAGGCGGCGATCGGCGGCAAGGTGATCGCGCGCGAGACGCTGTCGGCGCTGCGCAAGGACGTGACGGCCAAATGCTACGGCGGCGACGCCACGCGCAAGCGCAAGCTGCTGGACAAGCAGAAGGCGGGCAAAAAGAAGATGCGCCAGTTCGGGAAGGTGGATATTCCGCAGGAAGCGTTTATTAGTGCTTTGAAAATGGATAGTTGACCAATCGAACTACGTACGTGCTAGGGTTGTGATGGGTGCCATGTCATTGTGCACCAACCAGAATTTTAATTTCCGTGGTAAAACTGGCTGATGAAATATAGAAAATATTGCGTTCTCAATGTCGTGGCGCAACCTCATCCCGATGGCATCTATCGTGAATTGTTCTCAACAGCATCTAGCAATGCCGCTGCGAATTATCGCGCTGACCATTTTGCTAGAGTTTCGCCCGTAACTGGATCAAAGGACGGCATCTTCCGTGGTCGGCTTGCGCTCTGGACAGAACTTGACCCAAATGAGCCAACTATCCACAAGGACTCTTTTGATCAAAAGCTTCTCTCTGATTCAGATATTTCGTTACCTCGAGATATTGGATTTAATTCAAAAATTTTCTACTTTTCTTTCAATGAAAAATCACATCGGCTCTATATTGAATTGCGAAATGATGAGGGCGGGACGATTTCGCCTGGCGTTGCCCGGCTGGCGCTCGACGCTATCTTGAAATCCGCCGAAATTTTTCAAGGGGTTTCGGTGAATGTTTATATTGCAACCACGAGCGCGGCTGTGGAAAAAGTCTTGCGGACACCGATTATAAGGCGAATTGATATCCGCTTGGACTTGCCGAATGATGACGATTTGTCAGATTCCGAGAAGAAGGTACTTGAAAAGATCAAGAAGCGAAAAATAAAGCGCTATGAGCAATCAATGACAAAGCTTGCTTCAGCTGAAACTTTGGTCTTGCTTCCGCGAGACGAAGATCTTGCTCATCTATCTAAAGACAATGGCTATACTAAGGTCTGGGGCAAAGATGTCAAAGGTAACAAAGTGGAGATCAGTACAAGAGATTTTCCAGATATTCGCACGATGGAACTTGATGACGAAGGTAGTAGTTACAGAAAGCTTGGATCGCTAGCTAGGGAAGATAATGAGCGAGAAATCTAAATTTTCTGGCTTATCGCTTTACTGGCGGACGTACGGACGTTGGAGTTCGGTTTTGCGATCGCCTTATTTCTGGCGTTCATTTGTACCATTTTTCTTGCTTTTTCCGTTATGGGTCATTCCAGTAGATGGCGAATATCGGTGGACAGCCTTTTCACTGGCTGTGCTGCCTTCTTTTCTTTCGTTTAGTCTTGCTGCCTTGGCGATCATTTTATCTATGCCTACTGGACAGTTTTTTCAGATTATCACTGAAGAGGATGAGAGCGAAAATGGAAATCGTGACCCATCTTTTTATCTGCAAGTAGCTAGCTCCTTTACCCATTTTATAGTTGTTCAGATTTTGGCTCTATTTCTAATTTTGCTTACTTACGCATATCCATATATTGTGACTTCAGCGTTGGGATTTTATACCTTCTGCTACGCAATAGCCTGCGGGATCGCTGCCGTTTCGACACTTATGTCCTACGCTAATTTGCGTAAGGAAGCCGCATCACTTGAAGTAAATGACGCAGGCGAATGATTTTAAAGTCCTCGCGATGTCGAATTTTGGTGGAGATTGTACGTCCTGCCCCCTCTGCGCCACCCCATCAATCCCGCTCATCCCCACACACGTCCCCGGCGGTCCGGCGGACGCGAGTGTGGACCTCTGCGGCGCCTGTGCGGATCAGATCGCGGCGCACAGCCCGAGCCCGGACCAAATCCGCAGACTTGCAGGGTCAGGCCACCGCGATGATCGAGTAATTTCCGCCTGATCCCGCTTACTACCCCTCACAAAAAACACCACACTCCCCATCAACCAAGGAGACACCCCATGAAACTCACCTTCCTCGGCCTCGGCGTGATGGGTTACCCCATGGCGGGGCATCTGGCGAAGTCGCATGACGTGACCGTCTACAACCGCACCGCCGCGAAGGCCGATCAATGGGTCAAGGACCACGGCGGTAAAAGCGCCGCGACTCCGGCGGAGGCGGCAAAGGGGGCGGAGATCGTGCTCTCCTGCGTCGGCAACGACGACGACCTGCGCGAGGTCACGACCGGCGAGCACGGCGCCTTCCACGGGATGGAGACCGGCGCGCTCTTCGTCGATCACACCACGGTCAGCGCCGCCGTGACGCGCGAGCTTTACGATGCTGCCAAGGCGAAGGGGCTCAACTTCGTCGATGCCCCGATCTCGGGCGGGCAGGCGGGGGCCGAGAACGGGCAGCTGTCGATCATGTGCGGCGGGGATCAGGACGCCTATGACCGGGCCGCGCCGGTGATGGAGATCTACGCCAAACTGTGTCGCCGCATCGGTGACAGCGGCGCGGGCCAGATGACCAAGATGTGCAATCAGATCGCCATCGCGGGCCTCGTGCAGGGGCTGTCAGAGGCGCTGCACTTCGCCGACAAGGCGGGGCTGGATGGGGCGGCGGTGGTCGAGGTGATCTCTCAGGGTGCCGCCGGGTCGTGGCAGATGAACAACCGCTACAAGACGATGCTGGACGATCATTACGACCACGGTTTTGCGGTGGACTGGATGCGCAAGGATCTGGGCATCTGCCTCGATACGGCGGACGAGAACGGGGCGAGCCTGCCGGTGACCGCGCTGGTCGATCAGTTCTACAAGGACGTGCAGAAGCTGGGCGGCGGGCGGTGGGACACCTCCAGCCTGCTGAAGCGGTTGCAGGCGTTGGGCTAGGACGGGCCGATGCCGCGCTGCGGCGGAACCGGGGCGCGGCGGAACCGGTTTGGGTGAGGACGCCCCGCATGCGGGCGTGAAAGGACGTATATCATGAACATGACGGGCAAGAACTGCATCGTGACGGGCGCCGCCAGCGGCATCGGCCGCGCGATTGCCGAAAAATATGTGAGCGACGGGGCGAACGTCTGCATCGCCGACCTGAAGCTGGAGGCGGCGCAGCGGGTCGCCGAAGAACTGACGGCGATGGGGCCGGGCCGCGCAATGGCGGTCGAGATGGACGTGACCGACGAGGACGCCGTGAATGCGGGCGTCGCGCGGACGGTGGAGACGTTGGGCGGCGTCGATGTGCTGGTCAGCAACGCGGGCATTCAGATCGTCCACCGGATCGAGGATTTCCCCTACGCGGAATGGAAGAAGCTGCTGGCGATCCACCTCGACGGGGCGTTTCTGACGACCAAGGCCTGCCTGCCGCACATGTACAAGCAGGGCAGCGGGACCGTGATCTACATGGGCTCTGTCCATTCGAAGGAGGCCTCGCCCCTGAAATCGGCCTATGTGACGGCCAAGCACGGGTTGCTGGGGCTGGCGCGGACGCTGGCCAAGGAAGGCGGGCCGAAGGGCGTGCGTAGCCACGTGATCTGCCCGGGGTTCGTGAAGACCCCGCTGGTGGAAAAGCAGATCCCCGAACAGGCGAAGGATCTGGGGATTTCCGAGGACGAGGTCGTGAGCCGTGTGATGCTCGGCCAGACCGTGGATACGGAGTTCACGACCGTCGAGGATATCGCGAACCTGGCCTGGGTCTTCGCCGCCTTCCCGACGAATGCGCTGACGGGCCAGTCGCTGGTGGCAAGCCACGGCTGGTACATGAACTGACGGGCGCCGCAGGGGGCGAAGCGGGACTTGATCTGCGGCCGGTGTGCCACGATCATGGTCGGGGTGCCGAACGGGGGCGCCCCGGTGAGTTGAGGAGGAGCCGCGCGGTTTGGAACCCGTGAAGATCCTGATGACGCAGATCAACGGCATCGCGCGGTCCGCCATCGCCGCAGCGCCGCTGATCGCCATCGCTCTGGTCGTCCTGCTGATCACATGGGGGATCAGTGCGACGGCGCAGATGGTGCTGCGCAAGGCTCTGAAGCACAGCCGGTTGCGCGAAAGCCTGAAGGAACTGTTCCACCTGCTGCTGTCGATCCTGATCTGGGTCATCGGGCTGATGGTGGCGGCGGTCGTCGTGTTCCCCGGCCTGACCCCGGCCAGCATCCTCGCGGGGCTCGGCATCGGTTCGGTCGCCATCGGTTTCGCGTTCAAGGACGTGTTCGAGAACTTTCTCGCCGGGATCATCATCCTGTTCCGGCGCGAGATGCGGATCGGGGATTTCATCGAATGTGAGGGGATCGAGGGCAAGGTCACGCGCATCGCGATCCGCGAAAGCCATATCCGGCAGACCGATGGGCAGCTGGTCATCGTGCCCAATGCGGTGATGTTCAAGAACCCGGTGATCGTGCGCACGGATCTGGACGTGCGCCGCGTGACGGTGATCTGCGGCGTCGCCTATGACGTCGACCTTGACGCAGCGCGGGACGTGATGACGGCGGCGGTGAAGTCCTGTGGGACGGTCCGTGCGGAGGATCACCCGGTTCAGGTCTTCGCGCAGGAATTCGGCGAATCCTCGGTCAATTTCGAGGTGACCTGGTGGACCGGATCGGCGCCGCTCGACGTGCGGACGTCGCGGGACGAGGTGGTGTCGGCGGTCAAGCGGGCGCTGGACGATGCGGGGATCGAGATCCCGTTCCCCTATCGCACGCTGACCTTCAAGGAGCCGCTGCCCCTGACGCGCGGGGTGAAAGAGGCGGAGTGATCGGCCTTAGGTTGGCACGACGTGAAGGGCGAAGACGCCCAGCATCACGAAGAGCGCCAGCACCAGCCCGACAAGCATTGCATCGGTCAGGGTAGAATCATCGTCCGCCAGCGTCTTTGCCTTGATCCGGCGGCGGACCAGCCGCATCCGCACGTAGGCGATGACGATGACCGCAGCGCCGCTGGCCAGCAGGGCTGCGGCGGTCACGGGGCTGGGGGCGGCATTCCCCAGACGGGCGATGGCAAGGCCGAAGCCCACGACCGACATCGCCGTCCGGACCCAGGCGAGGAAGGTCCGTTCGTTCGCGGCGTGGTCCGCGTAGTTGGCGATCATGTGTCGCGCTTTCGCCGCATGACGCCGGGCAGACCGCCCGAGATCAGCATATTGACCTCGTAGAGCGTGCGCGCCGCGTCGAGGCGTCCGGGGCTGGCGAGGTAGTTCGGCGACCAGACCGGATCGAACTTCTGCTTGAAACTGCGCAGCCCCTCGAAATTGTAGAAGCGTTCGCCGTGGGTGTAGATGAAGCCGCCGACCCGGTTCCAGACCGGGGCGTGGGGGCGGTTTTCCAGCCCCGCCAGCGGTGCCGCACCCAGCGAGAACCATGTATAGCCCTGATCCTTGGCCCACATCAGCATCTCGGCGAAGAGGCCGTCCATGGCGGCGGGGGTCGTCGCGTGGTCATAGCGCATCAGGTCGATGGCGACCTCCTGCCGCGTGCCGCCGCGCAGCAGGGTGGCGAAGGACGCGATGCGCCCCGTCTGGGTGTGGCGCAGCACCGCGTGGTCGAAATTGCACAGGTAGTCGGGATCGAAAGACCCCAGAGCGAAGGATTTCTCGGTCCCCGATTTCAGCGCAAGCCATGCGTCGGACACCTGCCGCAGGGCATCGATATTGTCCGCGACCTGATCCGCCGGGATGATCGCGAAGGCATAGCCGTCACGGGTGGCGCGGGCCTTGGCATGGCGCCAGTCCTTGCGCTTCGATCCTTCCAGCGAGAAGGCGGCGAGGGGGACGCGGGCAATCTCTCCGATCTTCACGACCGACAGCCCAAGGTCGATGTAGGTCGGCAGATAGGCGGTCTGCACCGCGTAGAAGGCGCAGCGGCGACCCATGCGGTCGGCCTGATCGCGCAGGGCCCAGATCAGCGCCTCTCCCGCGACCGGGTCTCCGACCGGGTCACCCTTGGCGATCAGGCTCGTGCCGGTGTCCGCGTAGGAGATGAACGCGCTTTCGTCCGCCGCGATCAGGAAACGCTTGTCGCCGGTCAGGGCCATTGCGGCCTCCGTGTCGTGACTGGCGATGGTCAGGCGGCGCACGGTGTCGGGAATGGGCTCTGCCGGCAGGCGGGTGGTGGACCGGCTGATCAGGGCGTTCAGCGCCACGGCGGTCAGGATCACCACAACGACGAGCGTCGCCCGCAGGAACCGCGGCGCGTCGCCGTTCCAGGCAAAGCGCCACCAGAGCGCGTCGGTGTAATCCACGTTGCGATAGGCAAAGAAGCCGATCCACGTGATGCCCGCGACCAGCAGCGCCACGCTGACGAGCCAGCGCCGGTTCAGCCGCATCGCGGACCCCAGTCCCACCCGGTAGAACACGCTGCGAAAGGTCCAGAGGATCGCCAGCGACAGCGCCAGCGCCGCGGCGGTGCCCAGTTCCGCGCCCTTGAGCAACGACAGGACCAGACCCGCGCCCAGCAGGATCATCGCGATCAGCCAGGCCCGTGCCATGCGGCGATAAAGCCCGCGCGCCACGATCAGCAGTAGGACGCCTGCGACGCTGGCCAGCAGGTGTGACGTCTCGACCAGGCCCAGCGGCAGCAGGCCGCGCAGGGCGGCGGCATGGCCCGCCTCGGTCGGCAGGTCGCCGCGCAGCAGCAGCGTCGCGCCCGACAGCAGCGCGAGGGCTGCCGACAGCACCGGCACGATGGGCCGGGTGGCGCGCACCAAGGTCTGGCGCGCCGCGCTGGCGCGGTCGCGGTTGGTCAGCCCCCAGGCCAGCGACAGCCCCGCGACGGCAATGATGAAGGGCAGCACCGTATAGATCATGCGGTAGAACAACAGCGCCACCAGCAGATCGGACCGCCCGGTGCCGCCGAGGCCCGCGATGATCGCCGCCTCGAACACGCCAAGGCCGCCGGGGGCGTGGCTGACGACGCCAAGTCCCAGCGCACCGATGAAGAGCACGAAGAACAGGACGAAGTTCTGCGCCAGATCGTCCGGCAGCAGGACGTAGAGCGTCAGCGCCGTCGCCGTCAGATCGATCAGGGCGATCGCCATCAGCACCCCCATCTGGCGCGCGGCGGGAAGGGTGATCTGGACCTGCCACAGACGGATGCTGCGCGGGCCCCGCGCAGTCCACAACAGCAGACCTGCCACACCGGCGAGGATCAGGCTGCCCACCGCCGCCTCTGACCCCGCGGGCAGGCGGATCACGGCGCTGAGGCCGGTAGGGTGAAAGATGAAAAGGCCGCCGAGCAGGACCAGCAACCCCAGCAGGAAGGCGAGCCAGGAGGTCGCGATCAGCTTGGCGACGGCGCCCACGTCGACGCCGAAGGCGGCGTAGACGCGGTAGCGGATCGCGCCGCCGGTCAGCCACGAAAAGCCCAGCAGGTTCGATACCGCCATGGAACTGACGCCGGTCAGGACGGGGACGTAGCCGGGCATCGGCGGGGCGTTCAGGCTGCGCAGGATCACCGGATCGTAAAGCGCGAGGGCCGTGTAGCTGGCCAGCATCGCCGCGACGGACATTCCGATCCGGTCCCAGCCATATCCCGCAAGGTCGCGGCGCAAATCGCGCAGGTCGATGTCGCGGGACAGATCGCGCAGCACGACGAGGGCGATCAGGGTGATCGCCAGCGGCACGATCAGACGCCAGCCATCCCAGCCCAGAACGCGGGAGAGCCAACCGTCCGGGGCGGGCGATGCGGCGGGGGCGGGCTGGTGCGGGGACATGAAAACTCCTTGATGGGCAAGGTGATGGGCGAAGTGCGTGAAGCGGTCAAGGGATCGGCACCATTCGTCGAAAAGACGAAGGATTTCAGCCTGCGCCCTTCGGGCGTCCTTAACGGGCGTGCCGCATGATCGGGCAAACGGACCGTTCCTCGGTCCCGTCGTGAAAGGTTCGCCCCATGCCCCGTGTCGCCCCGCTTGCCGTCATCGCCCTGCTGGCCCTTTCCGGCGTTGCATCGGCGGATTCCATCGAAAAGGCAGCGGCCTTGCGGCAGGCGCTGGCCGTCCTGCAGGACGCGTCCTCCCGTAAGGCGGGGGGCTGTTCGCGCCCGGCACATCCCGCGCCGCTGATGTGTCAGGCCGCTGCCGCCGCGACCTCCCGCCTTTGACCTGCCGACGCCTGTTAGGCGTTCCAGACCACGGTGCCGAAAGCGGTCACGTCGTAGCCGCCGCAGCTGTCCGCGCGGGCGCGAAAGGCGTCGGACCGGCAGAAGGCCTGCAAGGTCTGGAACGGCGGGTCGAACCAGGCCTTGCGGTCGACCAGCAGGGCGAAGCGTTCGTTGATCACCGGGTTGAACGCCAGACCGTAGCTGCGGGCCGCCGCCTGAAGGCCGAAGGCCACGTCCGCGTCGCCGCGGCGCACGGACTCTGCCGCGTCGTCCTCGGTCCGGGCGACATCGGTCATCGTAACCTGTGACAGATCCAGTCCATCGTCGGCAGCGAGCGCGGCAAAGAGCGTGTCGGTCCCCGATCCGGGCTGGCGGGGCACGAGGCGCAGTCCCTGCAGATCGGCAAGCCCGGTCGGGGCCGGGCCGTCCGCGCGGTGCACGAAGCCGCGCTGCCGGGTGGCAAAGGCGATCAGGACGGCGTCCTGTCCTGCCGCCGCCGCTTGCACGATGGGCACGTTCCACGCGCCGCTTTCGTCATCTCGGATGTGCAGGCCGGCGGCGATGCCCTCGCCCCGGCCGAACCGGTCGAGCCCGTCGCGCGAGCCGTCGTAGAAAGTGGCTAGGCCGCAGCCCGACTGGCGGATCGCCCAGTCGAGCAGGGGGTCGTGGCTGCCCAGCACGATGGGCGGCCGCGCGGACCGGACCGCTGCGAGTGCGCCGCCGCCGCCGCCGCCGGACTTCGCGCGGTCGATCCAATCGCGGATCTCTGCCGCCGGGAACAGCAGCTTGCCCGTCGCCCGCGAGCAGGGCACCGCGCCGGAGGCCGCCAGATCATAGACCTTGCGGTCCTTCAGCCGCAGCAGGGCGGCCAGTTCCTTGACGGTCAGATAGGCGGGATCGGCGGGCGGAGTCTCTGGCATCGGGTCCCTTGTGTCGGTGCGGCACGCGGCGGCCGCACCGACAGGCCTATCATTCCTTGGGGGCGTTCGGAAAGAAAAGCTGCTGGCCGTCGATCTTGTAGTCCGCGATCGCGGTCTGGCCCGCGTCAGACAGCAACCAGTCGGCGAAGGTCTGCGCCGCCTCGACCTTCACGCTGGGGCATTTTTCCGGGTTGATCGGGATCACGCCATACTGGTTGAACATGTCGGTGTCGCCCTCCACGTCGATGGCGTAGTCCTGCTTGTTCTCGAAGCTGATCCACGTGGCGCGGTCGGTCAGCACATAGGCCCCCATGCCGATGCCCGCGTTCAGCGTGGCCCCCATGCCGGACCCGGTTTCCCGGTACCATGTGCCAGAAGCAGCTTTCGGGTCGACGGACGCCTCCTCCCACAGCTGCATCTCTTTCTTGTAGGTGCCCGAATCGTCGCCGCGCGAGGCGAACATCGCCTTTCCGTCGGCGATCTTCGTCAGCGCGCCCTGCACGTCCTGCATCCCCTTGATGCCCGCCGGATCGCCGGCGGGGCCGACGATGACGAAATCGTTGTACATCAGGTCCGTCCGTTCCGTGCCGAAGCCGTCGGCGACAAAGGCCTCCTCGTCGGGCTTGGCGTGCACCAGCAGCAGGTCGCCATCGCAGTTCCGGGCATTGGCGATGGCCTGACCCGTGCCGACGGCCACGACGTTGACCTGAATGCCCGACTCCTTCTGGAAGAGCGGCAGAAGATAGTCGTAAAGGCCTGAATTCGCCGTCGAGGTGGTGGACTGCACGATGATGGACTGGTCCTGCGCCAGCGCCGCCCCGGCGAGGGTCACGGCGATGGCGGTGGCGGAGAGTGTCTTGTGGAACATGGTCGTCCTTTTCATTGCGTTTCAGATGACGATCTTGCCGTCGATGTAATTCCGTGCCGCCGGATGGCGGGGCGCGGGAAAGAAGTCGGCGGCGGCGGCATGCTCTGCCACGCGACCGCCGTGCAGGAACACGACGTCGTCGGCCAGCCGCCGCGCCTGTCCCGTATCGTGTGTGACGAAGACGATCCTGACGCCGCGGTCGCGCGCCGCCTGCACGATCCGCTCGATCGTCAGGACCGAGGCGGGATCGAGGCTGGCGGTGGGTTCGTCGAGGAACAGCACCTCCGGATCGATGGCCAGGGCGCGGGCCAGCGCCAGCCGCTGCGCCTCGCCCCCAGAAAGCAGGCGGGCGGGCTGCTGCGCCTTGTGCGCCAGCCCGACATGATCCAGCAGCGTCGCGGTGCGGCCGCGGTCCTTGCCCCGCGCCTTCAGCACGAAGTCGAGATTCCCGGCGGCGGAGCGGCGCAACAGCACCGGGGTCTGGAACACCAGCGCCTGCCGTCGGGTGACGGCGGCGGTGTCCTGACCCTGCCAGTCGATCTGGCCGGCCGTCGGCTGGATCAGGCCGTGCAGAAGTTTCAGCAGCAGGGTCTTGCCGGCGCCGTTGGCCCCCATGACGACGGTGCAGCCGGTGCGCCCAAGGTCGAGGTCGAGACCGTCGAGCACTGTGGTGGCGCCACGCAGCAGCGTCAGGCCGCGGACCCGCAGAGGCAGCAGCGGCGCCATCTGGGCGGGCGCTGCCGCCGCCCGGGCGGTGAAGGCTGCGACATCAGACATGGGCGTGGCGTGCTGCGGTCAGACGCACGGACTGCACGGCGGCGTTCACCCCCAGCGCGATGAAAAGCAGGATCAGACCCAGCGCGAGGGCGAGGGCGAGGTCGCCCTTTGACGTTTCCAGCGCGATGGCGGTGGTCATGACGCGGGTCAGGTGATCGATGTTGCCGCCGACGATGATGACCGCACCGACCTCGGCCACCGCGCGGCCGAAGCCCGCGAGGCCGACGGTCAGCAGCGCGTAGCGTCCGTCCCACAGCAGGGCCTGGACCGCCTGCACCCGGCTGAGGCAGAGGGAGCGGAACTGCTCGGCGTATTCGGTGTGCAAATCCTCCAGCACCTGACGTGACAGGGCGGCGACGATCGGCGTGATCAGAAGCGTCTGCGCGACGATCATCGCGGTGGGCGTGTAGAGGAGCCCGAGAAACCCCAACGGCCCGGCGCGCGACAGCTGCAGGTAGACCAGCAGGCCGACCACGACGGGCGGCAGCCCCATCAGGGCGTTCATCACGATCAGGACGACGCTGCGCCCGCGGAACCGGGCGATCGCGACGAGAGCGCCGACAGGCAAGCCGAGGAGGCAGGCCACGGCGGTGGCCGTCAGGCTGACGCGGAGCGACAGCAGGACGATCTGCAGCAGATCCCGGTCGCCGGACAGCACGAGGGACAGGGCCAGACCGAAGGCATCGCCGATGCTGTGCAAGATTTCCCTCCATCTGCAAAATTTACGCCGTCTTGCATGCTTTTCATCTCGGTGATCGATTTGCAAGGTTCATGCGGCCCTGAACACGGGAGTGGCGTCCAGTGCGGGGACGGCCAACTTAATCGAAGGGGGGCGGTGATTTTTGCGCGGCGGTGCTTGACGGGGCAGGGGGGCTTGCATAGAAGCGCGACACGTTCGGTGCAGACGCCGGACGGGTCAAGGGCGGTTGTAGCTCAGTTGGTTAGAGTACCGGCCTGTCACGCCGGGGGTCGCGGGTTCGAGCCCCGTCAACCGCGCCATTGACCCTGTTCCGTCTGCCACGTCGTTGAAATGCGCGGTTGTAGCTCAGTTGGTTAGAGTACCGGCCTGTCACGCCGGGGGTCGCGGGTTCGAGCCCCGTCAACCGCGCCATTTCACCCTTTTCGCCGACATCGCCGGCCGTAACCGATTTTTCCAGAAAAATCGGAGCGGGGGGCCAGCCCCCCATCCGACACGTCGGATTCCCCCCGAGGTATTTCTGACGAGAAGAAGGAAGGGCGCGGCGCGTGGGGATGCGCCGCGCAGGTGGTTACGCGGTCATCGCGTGCAGGATGCGGGCCCAGCTGCGGGTGCCCTTGTGGAACGATGACAGGTCGTATTTTTCGTTCGGGGAGTGGATCTGGTCGTCGTCCTTGCCGAAGCCAATCAGCATCGCGTCCATGTCGAGATATTGCTTGAAGTAGGCCGCGATCGGGATCGAGCCGCCGCAGCCGACGTAGGCCGCCGCGTTGGGCCATTCGTCCGACAATGCGGTCCGCGCCTGTGCGAAGGCCGGGTGGGTCGTCGCCATCTGGCCCGCGGCAGAGGCGCCGTGGCTGTGGAATTCCACCCGGCAGTCGGTGGGAATCATGTCCCGGACCATCTTGCGGAAGCTCTCGCGGATGGCGTGGGGGTCCTGAGTGCCCACGAGGCGAAAGCTGATCTTGGCGCGGGCCTCGGCGGGCAGGACGGTCTTGAAGCCGTCGCCGGTGTAGCCCGCCGTCATGCCGTTCACCTCGCAGGTGGGGCGGGACCAGATCATCTCGAGCGGGCGGCGGCCCTGTTCGCCGGCGGGAAGCTTCAGGCCGACCTCGCCCAGAAAGGCCTCGGCGTCGAATTTCAGGTCGTCCCAGCTGGCGGCAAGCTCGTTCGAGAGTTCCGGCACGCCGTCGTAGAAGCCCGGCACGGTGATGCGGCCGGTGTCGTCGTGCAGGCTGGCGATGACTTTCGCCAGCACCCGGGCAGGGTTCATCGCGATGCCGCCGTACATGCCCGAATGCAGGTCCTTTGACGGGCCGTGGATCGTCAGCTCTTCGCCCAGCAGGCCGCGCAGCTGAGTAATGATGGCGGGGGTGCTGTCGCCGTAGAGGCCGGTGTCGCAGATCAGGGCGATGTCGGCCTTCAGGATGTCGGCGTTGTCCTTGAGGAAGGGGATCAGCGAGGGGGAGCCTGATTCCTCTTCGCCCTCGCAGAAGATGGTGATGTTGGCAGGCAGCGTGCCATGGACCGCCTTCCAGGCGCGGCAGGCCTCGATGAAGGTCATCAGCTGACCCTTGTCGTCGGAGGCGCCACGGCCGCGGATGACGCGGCCCTTGGGCGTATCTTCCAGTTGCGGGTCGAAGGGGTCGCGGTCCCAGAGGTTCAGGGGATCGACGGGTTGCACGTCGTAATGGCCGTAGAACAGGATGTTCGGGCCGTCGCCGCCCGAATGGGCGACGACCATCGGGTGCCCGGTGGTCGCGTGCTTTTGCGTATCGAAGCCGATGGACTGCAGGTCGGCCACCAGCCAATCGGCGGCGCGGTCGCAATCCGCCTTGTAGGCGCGATCGGTGGAGATCGAGGGGATGCGCAGCAGGTTCAGCAGCCGGTCGGTGGAGGCGTCGAGGTCGGCATCGATCCGGTCCAGCACGGGGGCGAGGGTGGCGTCGGTCACGGTGTCGGTCATGGGGGGGCAGGGCCTTGGCGTTGGAATGGGTTGCGCCGAGACTCTGCCCCTTTCGCAGGGAGGTCAAGCGGCGGGGAAAATGCCGATGATCTGACCGCTGTGCGCGGCGTTCTTCGCCTCGTCGATCAGGGCCACCGCGTAATCCTCCGCCGAGATCTCGCCCGGGCCGCCGGGGACGGTGCGGTCGCTGATGCGGTAGGTGCCGGTACGGTTTCCGGGCTGGATCATGAAGGGCGGCGTGGCGAAGGTGAGGTCAAGCGCGGACGGCGCAAGGATGGTGTCGTAGGCGCGGCGCATGGACTTCGCCTCGTCCGCATAGGCCTCTGGCAGGGTGTCGGCCACCGGGGTGCCGTCGGGCAGGTCGAGGGACCCCGCGCCGCCGACCATGATCAGGCGGGTGTCGCCCAAGCCATCCACGAGGGCCTGCGCGTAGGCGTCGGTCTCGCTGTATGGATCATCGGTCTTGCGGGCGGAGGCGGCGGCGATCACCACGTCCTGCCCCGCGACGGCCGCGCGCAGGGCCTCTGCGTCATGCAGGTCGAGCGCCAGCGGTGCCACCGTGTCGGCGGCCGGTGCGTCGCCGTGGCGCGAGGCGGCGGTGACGTGGTGGCCCCGGGATGCGGCCTCTGCCGTGATACGGCTGCCGATCATGCCGGTGGCGCCGAGGATCAGGATCTTCATGGATGAACTCCGTCTTGCAGTTACTGATGGGAAGCAGGTATAGGATCGTGCCTGCCGGCGGAAGACGCACGGCGGATGCACATGCTTACACCGAAGGAAGCGCCATGCCTGCCCGCCACGCCGCCCGACATGCCTGTCCGATCCGCGATGTCCTTGACCGGGTGGGCGATGCATGGTCGGTCCTGGTGCTGGCGGAGCTGGAGAAGGAGCCCTGCCGGTTCAATGCGCTGGGCCGGGTCATCGAGGGTATCAGCCCGCGCATGCTGGCGGTCACCCTGCGCCATCTTGACCGCGATGGACTGGTTACGCGGAAGGTTCTGGACACCAAGCCGCCACAGGTCGAATACGCGATCACCGCACGCGGCCGGTCGCTGCACGGGGCGCTGGGCGGGCTGGTGGACTGGGCCGCGCGGCATCAGGACGACATCAACGCCAGCCGCCGGCGGTTTGATACGATGGTCGGGTAATCGGTCAGACCATGGTCGGGTGACAACAGGTCGCGTGTTGATCGACAGTCGTTCTGCCTATATGGAAGGCAAATAAAAGATGCGTCCCCGCCTGCTGGTTGCCGAACGTGTCGCACTTTCGAAAGGACAATCGGTGAATTACGACGCAGCCCTCGGCACAGCCATTCAGCGCCTGCACGACGAGGGGCGGTATCGCACCTTCATCGACATCGAACGCACCCGCGGCCAGTTTCCCCACGCCATGTGGAACAGGCCCGACGGGTCGGCCACGCCAGTGACGGTCTGGTGCGGCAACGACTATCTGGGCATGGGGCAGCATCCGGTGGTGCTTGCGGCGATGCACGAGGCGCTGGATGCGACCGGTGCCGGGTCCGGCGGCACGCGCAACATTTCTGGCACCACGGTCTATCACAACCGGCTGGAGGCGGAGCTGGCCGATCTGCACGGCAAGGAAGCAGCTCTGCTGTTCAACAGCGCCTATGTCGCCAATGATGCGACGCTCAGCACGTTGCCGAAGCTGTTTCCGGGGCTCATCATCTATTCCGACGCGCTGAACCACGCCTCGATGATCGAGGGCGTGCGGCGCAACGGCGGTCTGAAGCGGGTCTTCCGTCACAACGATGCGGCCCATCTGCGAGAGCTCATGGCGGCCGACGATCCGGAGGCGCCGAAGCTGATCGCCTTCGAGTCGATCTATTCCATGGACGGCGACTTCGGCCCGATCGCGGCCTTCTGCGATCTGGCGGAAGAGTTCAACGCCCTGACCTATCTGGACGAGGTCCATGCGGTGGGCATGTACGGCCCGCGCGGCGGCGGCGTGGCGGAACGCGACGGCCTGATGGGGCGCATCGACATCATCAACGGCACGCTGGCCAAGGCCTTCGGGGTGGTCGGTGGCTATATCGCGGCCTCTGCCCGGATGTGCGACGCGGTACGGTCCTATGCGCCCGGATTCATCTTCAGCTCGTCCCTGCCGCCGGCGGTGGCCGCGGGTGCGGCTGCCAGCGTGGCGCATCTGAAGACCGATCAGGCCCTGCGCGACAAGCACCAGACTCAGGCAAAGATCCTGAAGCTGCGACTGAAGGGTCTGGGGCTGCCGATCATCGATCACGGGACGCATATCGTGCCGTTGATGGTAGGTGATCCCAAGCACACCAAGCTGATGTCCGACATGCTGCTGACCCAGTTCGGCATCTACGTGCAGCCGATCAACTTTCCCACCGTTCCGCGCGGGACGGAGCGTCTGCGCTTCACCCCCTCGCCGGTGCACGGGCCGAAGGAAATGGATCACCTTGTCGCGGCGCTGGACGATTTGTGGGCGCAATGTGCGCTGAATCGCGCCGAAATGGCAGGCTAGGGTTTCTGCATGTGCATCACACGGTTCCGTGTGTTACGTCCTGATTTAATCAGTTCTTAAAAGGTGATTCGACAAGTTCGGACGCTTTGGCTAGGCTGAATCAGGGGCAGGCACACGGCGGAACGACGATGATCGGAAAGAGCTTTCGGCGCCAAAAGGCAGCTGAGGACGTCGAGACCAAGGGTTTCGACGCCTTCGACATGCGCCTTGGCGACCTGATGCGCGGCGAGCGGGCGACGCTGGGCAAGAGCCTTCTGGACGTGCAGCGCGAGCTCAAGATCAAGGCCGCCTACATCGCCGCGATCGAGAATGCCGACCCCTCTGCTTTCGATACCCCCGGTTTCATCGCGGGCTACGTGCGGTCCTATGCGCGCTATCTGCAGATGGACCCCGACTGGGCCTTCGACGTCTTCTGTCGCGAAAGCGGCTTCACCACGGCGCATGGCATGTCGGCTGCGGCCTCTTCTGCCAAGCCTGCACGGTTCGAGGCCAATCGCACGCCGATGGGCAAGGACATCTTCTCTGCCTCGGCGACGCCGTTCATTCCGCAGGGCGACGCGATGTTTTCCGGCATCCAGCCGGGCGCCGTAGGATCGGTCCTCGTGCTGGTCGCGCTGATCGGCGGGCTGGGCTACGGCGGCTGGTCCGTGCTGCAGGAAGTGCAGAAGGTCCGTCTGGCTCCCGTCGATCAGACGCCGGTGGTCCTGTCGGACCTCGATCCGCTGGCCGGCGCGTCGCAGGTGATCTCTGACGCCGAGGCGTCACCGGATTTCGCGGCACCCACGCCGGAGGCGTTGGATCGCCTTTATCGCCCGCAGGCGCTGGACGTGCCGGTGATGGTGGCGCGCGATGCCCCGATTTCGACCCTGATGCCGACGGCCCCCAGCGCGCTGGGACTGGCGGGTGTCGATCATGGTCTCGCGCAGGCGGTCAACGATGCGGTCAAGCTGGCCGTCGACACCCCGCCGCCGGACACGCCCGCCGTGCAGGTCAGCGAAGGCCCGGTGCCCGAAGTGCAGCTGGTGGCCGTGCGCCCCGCCTGGGTGCGCGTGCGCGCCGCCGACAATTCGGTGATCTTCGAAGGGATCATGGATGCCGGCGACACCTTTGCCCTGCCAGCGACCGAGGAACCGGCGACCCTGCGCGTGGGCGAAAGCGGTGCCGTCTATTTCGCCGTGAACGGTCAGCACTACGGGCCCGCCGGGCCCAACGGGCAGGTGACGTCGAACCTTGCCCTGTCGGCCGAGAATCTGACCACGAAATACGCGCTGGCCGATCTGGATCGGGACGGCGACCTGAAGGCAATCGTGAACGTGGCCGAGGCGGTCGTCACGGAATAGCCATCTGACGGCGGTTGCCGGTCGGTCGCCGAGGTCTTAGGTTGAGGGCGTTGTCCTTACCGGAAGTCCGTCCCATGTCGTCGCTGCATTCCATCCGTCCCTGGCGCCAGATCGACCGCAGGCCCAGCCGCAAGATCATGGTGGGCAATGTCCCCGTGGGCGGCGATGCGCCGATCTCTGTCCAGACCATGACCAACACGCTGACGACGGACGTGAAGGCCACGATCGCGCAGATCCAGGCGGCGGCGGATGCCGGAGCCGACATCGTGCGCGTCTCCGTCCCCGACGAGGCATCGTCCAGGGCGCTGAAGCAGATCGTGCCCGAGGTGAGCGTGCCGATCGTCGCGGACATCCACTTTCACTACCGGCGCGGGATCGAGGCGGCAGAGGCGGGGGCGGCCTGCCTGCGGATCAATCCCGGCAACATCGGCGACGAGAAGCGCGTGAAGGAGGTCATCAAGGCCGCCCGCGACAACAATTGTTCCATCCGGATCGGCGTGAACGCCGGGTCGCTGGAGCGGCACCTGCTGGACAAGTATGGCGAGCCGACACCGGACGCGATGGTCGAAAGCGGGATGGATCACATCAAGATCCTGCAGGATAATGATTTTCACGAGTTCAAGATCAGCTGCAAGGCGTCCGACGTCTTCATGGCCGCCGCCGCCTACCAGAAGTTGGGAGAACTGACCGACGCCCCGATCCACCTTGGCATCACAGAGGCGGGGGGCCTGATTTCCGGCACCGTGAAGTCCGCGATCGGCATGGGCAGCCTGCTGTGGATGGGGATCGGCGACACGATCCGCGTCAGCCTCTCCGCCGATCCGGTGCAAGAGGTCAAGATGGGCTTCGAGATCCTGAAGTCGCTGGGCCTGCGGCACCGGGGCGTGAACATCATTTCCTGCCCGTCCTGCGCGCGGCAGGGCTTCGACGTGATCAAGACGGTCGAGATCCTCGAACAGCGGCTGGAGCACATCAAGACGCCGATGTCGCTGTCGATCATCGGCTGCGTGGTCAACGGACCGGGCGAGGCGCTGATGACCGACGTCGGCTTCACCGGGGGCGGCAACGGATCGGGCATGGTCTATCTGGCGGGCAAGCAAAGCCACAAGCTGGGTAACGGGGCGATGATCGATCACATCGTCGAACAGGTCGAGGCGAAGGCGGCGGCGCTGGAGGCCGCGGTTGCAAAGACGCATGATCCCGAACCGGTCTGAAGCCTCGGCGGCGGGCCGGGGGCACCGGCGCGCCGCCTCGGACGTCGGATGATCCGGCTGACCCTTACGACATGCGGGTCACCAATCGTGTCGATGCCTTCTTTCAGACCGCGAATTACGTCCGCACGGCGAAGCTGACCCTGATCAGCATCGCCATCCTGCAGGTCTACGCGACACCTTTGCTGATCGGGATGATGGCAGCATGTAACGGCGCGATCTTCTGGCAATCGGTGCTGGTGAGGCGGATGCCGGACCGGGTCGGCGCACTGGGGCTGACGGTCGTGATCCTGCCCGACGCCGCGGCACTTCCGCCCGGGCCATACGTCTGCTTCACTGTCGAGGATGACAGCGCAGGGTTGCCGCCGGAGGTGCTGAGCCGCGTGTTTGAGCCCTATTTCACCACGAAAGCCGAGGGGCAGGGGGCGGGGATGGGCCTGTCCATGGCCCGCGGCTTTGCAGAGCAGAGTGGCGGATCGCTGGGCCTCCGGGCGCGGCCGGGCACGGGTGCCGTGGCGACCCTGATACTGCCGATGGCGACAGCGGCGGCGCTATCGTCCTGGGCGCGACAGGGGCGGCACCCGGCGCCGCCCCCGCGCATGTCGGTCCTTAGGTCAGGATGGCATGACCTGATCGCCATACCAGTTGCCGATGCGCACTTCGGCGGCATCGCCCACCAGCGCCGCGAACTCCTCGGGGTTCTGGGTGCCGCCGTCCTCGCCGCGGTAGTGGTACGGATAGACGTAGGTTGGCTTGAACTCCGCCACGGCAGAGGCTGCGGCCTCCTTGTCCATCGTGTAGGGCAGGTTCATGCAGATGAAGGCCACGTCGATGTTTTCGAGCGCGCGCATTTCGGGGATGTCTTCCGTGTCACCCGAGATATAGACACGCAGCCCGTCGAAGGTCAGCACGTAGCCGTTGTCGCGCCCCTTCGGGTGGTTCTGCAGGCGGCCTTCGGTGGTGTTGTAGGCCGGGATCGCGTCGATGGTCAGACCGTTGTAGCTGGCGCTGCCGCCGTTTCCGATCTCTGACGCCTTGGTCTTCAGGTCCTCTGGCAGCATGGCATAGACGGCGGGGTTGGCGATGATCTGCGTGTTTTCGCCCGCGATGGCCGCCAGCGTATCGGCGTTGTAGTGATCGCCGTGTTCATGGGTGATCAGGATCAGGTCGGGGGCGGGGTAGTCGGCGTAAAGCGACGCATCGCCGACGGGATCGTTGTAGATCGTGCCGACCGGCGTTTCCATCACGAAGGACGCGTGTTCGACGGGGTGAACCGTGACGTCGCCCGCGTTGGTCGGAAACATGTCCGATGCGTGGGCCTCTGCGCTGGCGGCATAGGGCAGCAGCGTAACCGCCCCAGCGGCGGCGGCGGAAGTGGCGAGGAAATGGCGGCGTGTGGTCGTCATGGAACTCTCCCGTTCGAATTGCGATGCGATTGAACTAGGGCGGGCGCCACGACGGGCCAGTTTCGTTACAGGTCGGTCACGCAGGCGTCAGCCGCGCAGGTGGTCCACCAGTTGCTGCAGCTGATCGGCGGGGACGTAGCCGCGCACCATCTGGTTCTGCACCACGAAGGTCGGCGTCCCGGAAATATTCAGCGCATCGCCGAGCGCGCGGTTGGCGGTGATCCGGCGCGCGACCTCGGGGTCATCGAGCTTTGCCATGATCGCTGCGCCGTCCAGCCCCAGCGTGCCCGCCAGCCGGGTCAGGCTGTCGCGACTGATCTCTCCGTTGTAGCTCATCAGCGTGTCGTGGACGGCCTTGTAGGCGTCCTCGCCCGCGACGATCTGGGTGGCGATCGCGAACTGCGACCCGAGGACAGAGGCTTCGCCGAGGATCGGGAATTCCTTCACGATGAAACGGATGTTGCCGTCGGCGGACAGCAGGCTCTCGACCTCGGGAAAGGCCTTCTTGCAGTAGCCGCAGCGGTAATCCATGAATTCGACCACGGTGATGTCGCCGTCGGGATTTCCGCCCACCCAGGAAAAGCCGTCGTCGGTCAGCGCCTCGGCCTGTGCTGCGACCATCTGCTCGTCCGCCTGTGCGGCGGCGGCCTCCTCTCGCTGCTGAAGCTGGTTCACGGCCTCCATGATGACCTCGGGGTTGGCCATCAGATAGGCGCGCACCCGCTCGCCGAAGGCGGCGTCGTCACTGGCATCCTGCGCCAGCGCGGGCAGGGCCATGGCGCAGGTCAGGGCGGCGGCGGCGGTCAGGGTGCGGAACATCGGGTCACTTCTCTCTCAGGGTCGGGCTGATTATGCGCAGATCGGGTCCGGGCTGCCAAGGTGCCGCGGCGCGGAGTGTTGACGCGGGCCCCCGTGGCCATGCACAAGGTTTCCAAAACCAGTAAGGGCAGATCATGCGCAGCTCAACCCGGGGGGATGTCGATCCCTTCATCGTGATGGACGTGATGGAAGCCGCACGCGCCGCAGAGGACGCGGGCCGTTCGATCATCCACATGGAGGTCGGCCAGCCCGGCACCGGCGCACCCGCCGAGGCGCTGGAGCTGTTGCGCGCCGATCTTGCCGAACCGCTGGGCTATACCGTGGGTCTTGGCTTGCCGGCCCTGCGGCGGCGGATCGCGCGGCATTACGGCGACATCTACGACGTGGACCTCGACCCCGGCCGGGTCGTCATCACGGCGGGGGCGTCGGGGGCCTTCATCCTTGCGTTCTCGGCGCTGTTCGACAACGACGCGCGGGTGGGGCTGGGGTTGCCCTGCTATCCCAGCTACCGCCAGATCCTGCGGGCCATGGGCCTGCAACCGGTCGAGATCGAGACCCGCGCCCGTGGCCGGTTCCAGCCGCAGCCGGAGGACGTGGCGGCCCACGACCTCGCCGGTCTGATCGTTGCCTCGCCTGCCAATCCGACCGGCACGATGCTGAACGCGGGCGAACTGACCGCGCTGGCGGATGCCTGCGCCGACCGGGACGCGGCGCTGATCTCTGACGAGATCTATCACGGCATCGGTTATGGCACCCGCGCCGTGTCCGCGCTGGAGGTGACGCAGGAGGTCTATGTCATCAACAGCTTCTCCAAGTATTTCTCGATGACCGGCTGGCGCTGCGGCTGGATGGTGGTGCCCGAAGATCATGTGCGGACCGTGGAGCGTCTGGCGCAGAACCTCTTCATCTGCGCGCCCCACGCCAGCCAGCGGCTGGCGCTGCATGCGATGGACTGCCGCGACGAACTGGACGGCAACCTTGCCGTCTATCAGGCGAACCGGACCTTGCTGCTGGACGGTCTTGCGAATGCCGGGTTCGAAACGATCGCGCCCCCGGACGGCGCATTCTACATCTACGCCGATGTCTCGGCCTATACCGACGACAGCCGCGCGATGGCGGCGGATATTCTCGACAAGGCGGGCGTGGCGGTGACGCCGGGCCTCGACTTCGATCCCGTCGCCGGCCACCGCTGGCTGCGGTTTTCCTACGCCGGGCGCACTGCGGACATGGCCGAGGGGCTGGATCGCCTGCAACGCTACATGAAGGCGCACGGACGCCCGGAGGCATGATACGCGCGCTGGCCGTCTGCGCGTTGCTGGCAGGGCCCGCGGCGGCGCAGGAGTTTTCGGCGCTGGCGCGGATCGATCCGGTGTCCAGCCGCATCGCCGATGCGGGGCAGGGGCTGGGGATCACGCTGGCCCTCAGCCAGACCGTGCCCTACCGCGTCTTCACGCTGGACGATCCGATGCGCCTGATCGTCGATTTCCAGGAGGTCGATTTCGGTGGCCTGATCCCGGCGGACCTGTGGCGGCCGGGGCTGGCCAGCGATGTGAGCTTCGGCGTGCTGCGCCCGGGCTGGTCGCGGCTGGTCGTGACGCTGGCGCAGCCGTTGCAGGTGGCGCAGGCGGGGCTGGCGGTGGATGCCAAGACCGGCGCCGCTGTCTTGTCGCTGCAACTGACGCCGACCGACACGGCGGGCTTTGCCGCCAGCGCAGGCGCGCCGGATGCGGAAGATCTGCCACAGGCGACGCTGACCGCCCCCGCGCCGCGCAGCGCACCGCTTGTCGTGGCGATCGACCCCGGTCACGGCGGCGTCGACCCCGGTGCCCTGCGCGGATCGGTTCACGAGGCAGACCTGATGCTGCAGCTTGGGATCGAGCTTGCCGATGCGATCAACCGGGGCGGCGAGATGCGCGCGGTACTGACCCGTGACAGCGACACCTTCGTATCGCTCGAAGGGCGGATGACCATCGCCCGCGCCGCAGGCGCGGGCGTGATGCTGTCGCTTCACGCGGATGCGCTGGATGACGATGTGACCCGCGGTGCCTCGGTCTACACCCTCAGCCCCGAAGGCGAGGATCGGTCGGCGCAGCGCATGGCGGAACGGCACGAACGGGGCGACCTGCTGGCGGGGCTGGACCTGACCGGGCAGGACGACCGGGTGGCGACGGTGCTGATGGACATGGCACGTGCCGACACCGCACCGCAATCGGACCGGCTGGCCGACGCCCTGATCGCGGGGCTGCGCGACAGTGGCGCCACCGTAAACAGCCGCCCGAGGCGAGAGGAGCGTCTGGCCGTGCTGAACGCCGCCGATTTCCCCTCTGTCCTGCTGGAGGCGGGATTCCTGTCCAATGCCGCCGACCGCGCGGCCCTGTCCACGACCGCGGGCCGCGCCCCGCTGGTGGCCGGCATCACCGAGGCGCTGCGCGACTGGGCGGCGGCGGAAGCAACCCGCGCGCCCCTGAGGCGGCAGTGACGCCCCGGCTGGCGGTTTTGTGACCGTCCCGCGGGGGGTCTGACGTGCACGATCGGCCGATCTGGTTTTGACGCGGGGCCGGGTGCGCCCTATAAGCGGCCAACTCCCGACAGAAGGTCCACGTCCATGCTGCGTTTCATCATGTCGTTCTTCGGCGCGATCTTCTCGATGCTGTGCCTGGGCGTGGTCATGGCGGCGCTGACGCTGGGCGCGGTGTTCTACATGTACGGCCGAGACCTGCCGTCATATGATACGCTCGCGCAGTACACGCCCAAGACGATCAGCCGGATCTATTCGGGCGAGGGGCAGATCATCGACGAATTCGCCGTCGAACGCCGGTTGTTCACCCCCGCCGAGGATATTCCCGACGTGGTCAAGCAGGCCTTCATCAGCGCCGAGGACAAGAACTTCTACACCCACGGCGGCTATGACGCGGCGGGCATGGCCTCGGCGATGGTCGATGCGATCAAGTCGCGCGGCGCGGACGTGCGCGGTGCTTCGACCATCACGCAGCAGGTGATGAAGAACTTCCTGCTGGATGGCTCGAAAAGCATCGAACGCAAGATCAAGGAAATCATCCTTGCCACCCGGATCGAGGGGGCGATGCCGAAGGACAAGATCCTCGAACTTTACCTCAACGAGATCTTTCTGGGCAAGAACAGCTATGGCGTCACCGCCGCCGCGCTGACCTATTTCAACAAGTCCCTGTCCGACCTGACGGTCGAAGAGGCGGCCTACCTTGCCGTGCTGCCGAAAGCGCCGTCGGACTACGACCCCGTGCGTCAATACGACCGATCCATCGCACGCCGGAACTACGTCCTGAGGGAGATGTGGCAGAACGGCTATATCGAGGACGCGGCCTACGAGGTCGCCAAGGAATCGCCGCTGCGCACTGTGCAGTCGGGCGATTACGAAAGCTTCCGCAGCGAACTGCCGCCCCGCGACTATTTCACCGACGAGATCCGTCGCCAGTTGAGCCAGAACTTCGGCGAGGACGAATTCTTCTCCGGCGGCCTCGCGATCCGCGCGACGGTGGACGAGGATCTGCAGGTCGAGGCGGCGCATGCGCTGCAACGCGCGCTGGAAACCTACGACCGGGGGCAGGGCCGCTGGCGTGGCACCGGCAAGACCATCGACCCCGCCCAGCTTGGTGACGAAGACGCTTGGCGCGCCGCGTTGCGGTCCGTTCAGGTGCCACGGGACATCACGCTGGAAAACCCGTGGCACCCCGCCGTCGTGCTGGAGGTGGGCGAGGCCCAGATGCGCGTCGGCATCGAGAACGTGACCGAAACCGATGCCGAACCTTTCGTCATCCCGCGCGATGACATCTCGTGGATCAAGGGCGGTTTTCCCGACAACTTCGCCGTGGGCGACGTGGTGCTGGTGCGCCGCATGACGCAGGACAGCGACGGCAGCTTCATCCGCTGGACGCTGCGGCAGGTGCCGCAGGTGCAGGGCGCCTTCATGGCGATGGATGTGAACACCGGCCGCGTGCTGGCGATGCAGGGCGGATTTTCGTATCAGGCCAGCGTGTTCAACCGCGCGACGCAGGCGAAACGCCAGCCGGGGTCGAGCTTCAAGCCCTTCGTCTATGCTGCGGCGCTGGATTCAGGCTATTCCCCCGCCACCATCGTCGTCGACGCCCCGATCGAGATCAACACGCCGCAGGGCGTCTGGCGGCCGCAGAACTATTCCAACAAGTTCTACGGCCCCACGCCCCTGCGCACCGGCATCGAACAGTCGCGCAACCTGATGACCGTGCGTCTGGCGCAGGAGGTCGGGATCGACACCGTCGCCAACTACGCCGAAAAGTTCGGCGTCTACGACCACATGAACCGCGTGCTCGCCGCGTCGCTGGGGTCGGACGAGACGACGCTGTTCAAGATGGTCGCGGCCTACGCCATGTTCGCCAACGGCGGAGAGCGGGTGGAGCCGACGCTGGTCGATCGGGTGCAGGACCGCTACGGCAAGACCGTCTATCGTCACGACCAGCGGATCTGCAAGGACTGCCAGCAAGCCAATCTGCCCACCGGCGAGGCGCCGACCATCATCAGCAACCGCCAGCGGGTGATGAACGAGATCACGGCCTATCAGCTGACATCCATGCTGGAAGGCGTGGTGCAGCGCGGCACCGCCAAGCACGCGATCAACCTGCCGGTGCCGATCGCCGGCAAGACCGGCACGACGAACGACGAAAAGGACGCGTGGTTCGTGGGCTTTTCGTCCAACATCGTTGCGGGCTGCTATATCGGCTATGACAACCCGCGTCCCATGGGCCGCTCGGCGTCCGGCGGCGGCATCTGCGCGCCGGTGTTCCAGACGTTCATGAGTCAGGCGATCAAGAAATACGGCGGCGGCGCGTTCCATGTCCCGGCCGACTGCCAGTTCATCAACATCGACCGCTTTTCCGGCGCGCGCCTGCCGCCGGGGGCATCCGGCAACAACGTGATCGCCGAATGCTTCCGCCCGGGCGAAGAGCCTGTCTTTGGCATCACATTCGACGGTGGCTTCGCGATGGCCGCCGACCTGCCGCTGGTGGACGAGGTGCCGCAGGCGTCCCGGCAGGTGCGGACATCGACGGGCAAGACCGCGACGGTGGGGCCGAAGGCATCCCTTGGCACCCTGTCGTCGGGCGGGCTTTACTGACCATCCGCTTGCCGTAGGGGGCGCGCCGGGCTAAGACCCGGACGCACCGCCCGTGGGCGTTGACACTTCTTTCCAAGGACCAAAGCCATGCGCGCCGAAACCCAGAACACCATCGAGGCGATCGAGAAATCGCTGTCCCTTCTGGCGCAGCGTCTGGACTATGATACCGCGCCCCACCGGCTGGAGGAGTTCAACGCCCGCGTCGAGGACCCGACCCTTTGGGACGATCCCACGCATGCGCAGAAGCTGATGCGCGAACGGCAGATGCTGGTGGATGCGGTCGAAAGCTACGAAGGCATCCGGCAGGAGCTGGCCGACAATGTCGAACTGATCGAGATGGGCGAGATGGAAGACGACGCCGAAATCGTCTCCGACGCCGAGGAGGCGCTGACCGCGCTGAAGGCCAGGGCCGCCGAGAAGGAGCTGGAGGCGCTGCTGAACGGCGAGGCAGACGGCAACGACACCTTCCTCGAGATCAACGCGGGCGCCGGCGGCACCGAGTCCTGCGACTGGGCCAACATGCTGGCGCGGATGTATGTTCGCTGGGCTGAAAAGAAGGGCTACAAGGTCGAGCTTCAGTCCGAGAGCGCGGGCGAAGAGGTCGGCATCAAGTCCGCCGCCTACAAGATCACCGGCCCCAACGCCTATGGCTGGCTGAAGTCCGAAAGCGGCGTGCACCGGCTGGTGCGGATCAGCCCCTACGATTCTGCGGCCAAGCGGCATACGTCCTTCAGCTCCGTCTGGGTCTATCCGGTCGTCGACGACAACATCGAGATCGACGTGCAGCCCAATGACATCCGCATCGACACCTACCGGTCGTCGGGCGCGGGCGGCCAGCACGTGAACACGACGGACTCGGCGGTGCGGATCACCCACCATCCGACGGGCATCGTGGTCACGAGTTCCGAGAAGTCGCAGCACCAGAACCGCGACATCGCCATGAAGGCGCTGAAATCGCGGCTGTACCAGATGGAACTGGACAAGCGGAACGCGGCGATCAACGAGGCGCATGACAACAAGGGCGACGCGGGCTGGGGCAACCAGATCCGGTCCTACGTGTTGCAGCCCTACCAGATGGTCAAGGACCTGCGCACCCGGCACGAGACCTCGGATACGCAAGGCGTGCTGGACGGCGACCTCGACGCCTTCATGGCGGCGACGCTGGCGATGGACGTCAGCGGCAAGAGCCGCGCCGAGGCGAACCTCGACGACTGACGCCCGCTTGTCTTTCGCCGCGCGGCAGGTTCTGCTGCGCGCATGGATTCATATCTCGACAGACCCGCCCATGTCATCTCGGACGCGCTGGCGTCCGGCGAACTGACCGCCACCGCCCTGATGCAGGCGACGCTCCACCGCATTGCCGCGCGCAATCCGGACCTGAACGCTATCGTGTCGCTGCGCGACGCCGATGCGCTGATGGCAGAGGCGGCGGAGGCCGATGCGGCGCCGCGCAAGGGCTGGCTGCACGGCATCCCGCTGGCGGTCAAGGATCTGGCCAATGCCGCCGGGCTGCCGACGACGATGGGTTCGCCCGCCATGCGCGGCAATGTCGCGCAGACGTCCGACATCATGGTGCAGCGGATGCAGGACGCCGGCGCCATCGTGATCGGCAAGACCAACACGCCGGAGTTCGGTCTGGGCAGCCACACCTTCAACCCGGTCTTCGGGGCGACGCAGAATGCCTTTTTGCCCGGACGCTCGGCGGGTGGGTCGTCGGGCGGGGCCGCCGTGGCGCTGGCGGCGGGGATGATTGCCGTGGCGGACGGGTCCGACATGATGGGCAGCCTGCGCAACCCCGCGGGCTGGAACGGCGTCTACGGCATGCGACCCACGTGGGGCCGTGTCCCGTCGGAACCGCTGGGCGACATGATGCTGCACCCCCTGTCCACCAACGGACCCATGGCGCGGCACCCGCGGGATATCGCCCTGCTGCTAGATACCATGGCCGGTCCCGATCCGCGCCAGCCCTTCGGTCTGGACGATACCGCGCTGGCGCCGCGGATCGACGCCGACCTGACCGGCCGTCGGATCGGCTGGCTGGGCGACTGGGGCGGCGCCTTTCCGATGGAGGACGGGGTGCTGGATCATTGTGCCGCGCAGGTCGCGCGGTTCGCGGACCTCGGCTGCACGGTCGAGGGGCTGGCGGCACCCTTCGACGCATCGGCCCTCTGGGACAGCTGGATCACCTTGAGGTCCTTTGCCGTGGCGGCCTCTCTGGGGCCGCTTTACGACCAGCCACGCACGCGTGCCGCCCTGAAGGACACCGCGATCTGGGAAATCGAGCGCGGTCGCGCGCTGTCCGCGTCAGAGGTGCAGCGCGCCAGCCTGATCCGGTCGGATTGGTTCCGCGCCGCGACCCACCTGTTCGACACCTACGACGCACTGGTCCTGCCCACGGCGCAGTGCTGGCCTTTCCCGATCGATTGGACATGGCCACAGACCATCGCGGGCGAGCCGATGGATACCTATCACCGCTGGATGCAGGTCGTGGTGCCGGTCAGCCTGATCGGCCTGCCGTCGCTGGCCGTGCCGCTGCCCCTGTCGCAAGGCCGCCCAATGGGACTGCAGCTGATCGGACGGTCGCGCGACGACCTCGGTCTGTTGCAACTGGGGGAGGGGTGGCAAGCGCTTACCGCCGTTTGATGCCGGTCGCCGCGGTGATGGCGGCCACCAGTGCCATCGCTGCGGCGATCCATGCGATCACGGCAAAGGCGGTGCCCATCGCGGTGACATGACCCGCCCCCGCCGACCGCTCGCCAAAGGTCGCGGGTCCGTCGGACAGGTTGTAGGCGATCGTGGCGATCGAGCTCATCGCCGCGACGGCGATCAGGCCGCCGATGCGGCTGATCGCGTTGTTCACGCCGGATGCAATGCCCGACTGACCGTCCCCCGCCGCGACCATGACGGCGGTGGACAGGGGCGCCACCACCATGCTCATCCCGAAGCCGACGATGCCCATGGCGGGCAGCACGCCCAGCCAGAACTCGCGCCCCGGGATCACCAGCGCCAGAACCGCGTAGCCCACCGCGACGACGGCCGCCCCCACGGCGATCACAGGCCCCGGACCGCGCCGGTCCGCCAGCAGGCCGAAGCGTGTCGACAGCAGCGCGATGAAACCCGACAGCGGACCGAAGGCGAAGATCGTCTTGAACTCCGACAGGCCCCAGCCCGCGACGGTGAGCATCGGCAGATAGAACAGGATCGCACTCATCCCGAAATACAGCAGGAAGGTCGCGAGGTTGGCCGCGCTGAAGCTGCGATTGGCAAACAGCCGCAGCGGCATCATCGGATGCGAGGTGCGCCATTCGTGCAGCACGAAAACCGCGAGGGCGGCAGCGCCGCCGACGCCCGTGGCCAGCGTGATGCGCACATCGTTCGTAGCCTCGAGATGGGTCAGCGTCCACGCCAGCAGGCCCAGGCCCGCCACCGCCAACGCAGCGCCGATCCCATCGATGGGCTCTCCGCTGCGGCGGGCATCCTTCGTCACGGCGCGGCGGATCAGCAGCAGGGCGATCAGCCCCAGCGGCAGGTTGATGGCGAAGATCCAGCGCCAGGCATCCTGCCCCATGACCGACAGCAGCACGCCGCCGATCAGCGGCCCCGCCGCTGTCGTCAGGCCAGAGGCCGCCGCCCAGATGCCGATGGCTCGCCCGCGGATGTCGCGGGGATAGGCGCGGCTGATCATCGCCAGCGCGCCGGGAATCATCAGCGCGGCACCGGCGCCCTGTGCCAGCCGTGCCCCGATCAGCCAGTCCGGTGTGGGCGCCAGCGCGCAGGCCAGCGACGTCAGCAGGAACAGCCCGACGCCAAGGCTGAACACCCGCGCCAGCCCGAAGCGGTCGCCGAAGGCGCCGCCCGTCAGGATCAGCGCCGACAGGGTGACCATGTAGGCATTGTTGATCCATGTCGCCTGATCGAGGCTGGCGCCCAGAGAGGCGCGAATCGCCGGGATCGCGATGCCGACGACGGTGCCGTCGATGAAGCCCATCGACGACGCCAGCACGGCGGCGGCCAGCACGAAGGGCCGCTGCCGTTCCGTGCAGAAATCAGGCACGAAAACGGGCCGCGCCCGATCAGACGTGGCCCGCGAGGGTGGATTGTCGTTGTGCAAGCCTAGCTCTTGGCAGGCTCTGCACCGGGGGTGCTGCTGCCCGTGGGCATCTTGGCCTTGCCGCCGGTGGTCAGCGGATCGTCCTGACGCTGCACCGAGCCTTCGAAATGGGCACCCGATTCGATGGCGATGGTCTTGTGGATGATGTCGCCCTCGACCCGCGCGGTCGACGTCAGGCGGACCTTCAGGCCACGGACGCGACCGACGATGCGACCGTGGATCACGACGTCGTCGGCCATGACCTCGCCCTTGACGGTGGCGCCTTCACCGATCGTCAGCAGGTGGGCGCGGATGTCGCCGTCGACCTGACCCTCGATCTGGATGTCGCCGGTCGTTTTCATGTTGCCGGTGACCAGCAGGTCGGCGGACAGGATCGACGCGGGCGGCTTGGCCTTGGGCGCGCTGGCCTTGTAGTCGCCACCGGGCGCTGGGGCGGGCGACGACGCGGGAACTGCGGGCGTCTCGGTGGCCTTGGGACCGGGTTCGTTGATCTTGGATTTAGAAAACATCTTGTCCAGCTTTTATGAAGGTCATCGGGTTGACAGGTGATCCGCCGACGCGCACCTCGTAGTGAAGATGCGGTCCGGTCGAACGTCCGGAATTCCCCATATCACCGATCCGCTCCCCGCGCGAGACCCTTTGACCCACCTTCACCTTCAGTGCGTTCAGGTGGCCGTAGCGCGTCTCGATCCCGAATTCATGCTGGATCTTGATCAGGCGGCCATAACCCGATGACCAGCCTGCATGGATCACCACGCCGTCGGCCGTCGCATAGACGGGCGTGCCGATCGGTGCTGCGAAATCGGTCCCCTCGTGCATCCGCCCCCAGCGCTTGCCGAATCCCGAAGTGAAGCGGAACGAGGCCTTCACCGGCACGTCGAAGGGGGCTTTTTCGGCCGCGATGCGGTAGAGGTTGATCTCGTCCAGGCGGTTCAGGATGCCGTTCGCGCGCGCCGCATCCGGGTCCGGCCCGCCGCCCATGGTAGAGAACGACAGCGGCGTCAGCGGGCCACCGGCGCCGGAATAGCCGCGACGCACCTGGTTCAGCATGTTGTCGGGGTTCATGCCGGCCGCCTTGAACATCTTCTCCAGCGGTTCGACGGACACGGTCATCGCTTCTTCCAGCTGGCGGAAGATGTCGTCGTTGCGGTCGTGCAGCTGTCGCAACTCGTTTTCGGTATCCGCGGCATGGTCGAGTGCGAAGCGGGCGTCCTCGGCGATCTTGTCGCGCTCGGCGGCAGTTTCGGCGAGGGCGGTGGCCAGCAGGTCGACGGTGCCTTCCTGCACCGCGGTCTGGGCGGCGGGCGTCGCTTCGCCCTCGCCTTCGGCGGTCAGGGCGGCCAGTTCCGTCGCCGCGGCCTTGCGCTGCTGCATGGTGTCGCGCAGCGTCGCCTGCACGACCTCCAGCCCGGTTTCCAATTCGCGGCGCTTGTCCTCGGTCGCCAGAAGATCGCTTTGCATGGTGGAGATCTGGGTCAGTGCCGCGCTGAACCGCGCCTGTGCGGCCACGGCCTCTGCGGCGCGGGCGTCGCGTTCCGCTGACAGGGCATTCAGACGCGCCTCGTAGACCATCTGGTCGCGCTGCGCCTGAGCCCGGAAATTGCCGCTGCCGATGCTGTCCATCAGCAGGATCGCGGTCGAGATGATCGTCCAGCCGACGACGGCGGTCGCGACCGTCCATCCAAGCAACTGATGCGCGGGCCGCAGGCGGATGAAGCGGGTTTCCGTGTCGGAGCGGAGAAAGAGCCGCCGCTCAGGGAATCGGGCCTCGAGGCGCGTGTGGATGGCCTGCGTCAGTCGTGATCTCATGCGAAAAGCTCCTGTCCCGTCCCGATTCAGCGCGGCAGGTCCCACCCTGTTGTCGTTCCGCGCTGCCAGCCGTCTAGACAGCCTGCGGCGCGGGTGCAACAATTTTGAAAAATTGTGGAACAAACCACCAAGTTTGGGCAGGATCACGCCGACCAAGCAGGGGGTCGCCTGCAGTCGGGAACCGGTAGAGCCAGAAATGCAGACTTCGGGCAGGTACAATGCCTTATCGTGCGATTCTCTACACCTTCCGGGGTCGATTGACGTGGCAACGTCGGGTCGCGCGGCGGCCAGTTGCGCGTTCACTTCTCGTCGCAAATACTTCGGGGGCATAAGGCTGGCCCTCGTGAAAGCCTGTCCCGTAGCCCCGACGGATCAAAGCGCGCGCACCGCCTCCAACACCGCGTCGACATGGCCCGGCACCTTCACCTTGCGCCAGATCCGCGCGATCCGGCCGTCGGGGGCGATCAGGAAGGTCGATCGTTCGATCCCCATGAAGGTCTTGCCGTACATCTGCTTCTCGCCCCAGACGCCGTAGCGTTCGCAGACGTCGCCCTCTGCATCCGACAGCAGGGGAATGGCGATCTCGCGCTTGGCCACGAACTTGTCGTGCTTGGCGACCGGATCCTTGGACACGCCAAGGACCACGGCCCCCGCCGCTGCGAAATCCGGTTGGGCGGCGCTGAAATCCAGCGCCTCGGTCGTGCAGCCGGGGGTGTCGTCCTTGGGATAGAAGTAAAGGACGATCGCCTTGCCGGAGAAATCCGACAGGCTGACCGTGCCGCCGCCGTCGCGGGGCAAGGTGATATCCGGGGCGGCGTCGCCTTCGGACGGGCCGGTCGCTGACAGCATGGTGATCCTCCTTGCGGATACGGGACGCGTTTCACGGGTTCAGTTCTAGCCCGCGACGGGCAAAGATAAAGGCGAAGAGGCCGAAAGCAGCGCATGACCGACCCCGACCCCGTCCAAGAGGCCAGACCGCGGCGCCGCACGCGCGGCGCAAGGCGTCGCAAGCGGTGGCACGCGGCGCGGGTTCTGGCCTATCTTCTGACGCTGCCCGTGGTCTTCGGCCTGATGGCCGTCGTGATGATGTTCGACCGCGACATCACGGCACCCGGCTGGGTCACCGATCAGGTCGCGGCGCGGGCGGGCGGGCTGCTGGGCGGCGGCAGTGTCGATTTCGGGCAGATCGCGGTCCGGCTGGGACCGGACCTGCACCCGCGCGTCCGGCTGATCGACACGGTGCTGGCCGACGCGGACGGGCGTCCGCTGGCACGCATCGCGGAAATCGACGCCACCGTCAGCCCGCGCGGCCTGCTGTTCGACCGCACCGCGCTGGTGCAGCATGTGGCGTTGCGCGGCACCGCCGTGGCGCTGATCCGCGATGCGCAGGGGCGGCTGCAGCTGGCGTTCAACCTGCCTGACGGGGACCGTGGCGCCCTGCTGGCGGACGGGCTGCCGGGGCTGGTGCGACAGCTCGACACCCTGCGCGACCGGCCCGCTCTCGCGGCACTTGAAAGCCTGACGCTGGCGGGGCTGGACCTGACCTATGTCGACGCGCGGGCGGACCGGCGCTGGACAGCGACCGACGGTGGCTTCCAGCTGGCGATCGACGCTGACCGCACGACGGCCTCGGCGGATCTGGCGGTGGACGGCGCCGCGGGGCAGACGCGGCTCGCGCTCGCGCTGGACAGCCCGCGCGACAGCCTTGCGGCACGGCTGTCCGTCCGCGTGGACGGGGCAGAGGCGCG
This sequence comes from Loktanella atrilutea, assembly GCF_900128995.1. Lineage (GTDB taxonomy): Bacteria > Pseudomonadota > Alphaproteobacteria > Rhodobacterales > Rhodobacteraceae > Loktanella > Loktanella atrilutea. Next base: position 254,202 of record NZ_FQUE01000001.1, read on the forward strand.
CGATCTGGCCAGCCAGTCCGCAGCGCTGCGCTTCCTCGGCGCCCTCGACGCGCCGCTGTCGGCGACGCTGGACACCGCGCTCGACCCCGATGGGATGCTGGGGCCGCTGCAGGCGACCCTGCAGGTCGGGGCGGGCGCGCTGCAGCCGGCGCCGGGCACCGTGCCGCTGCGGTTCCAGGAACTGACGGCGGCGCTGACCTACGATCCCGCGGGGCAAGAGCTGACCTTCGACGACGTGACCGTGGTCTCGGACTGGGGGCGCCTGCATGCCAGCGGGCAGGCGCTGGCGCGGGATTTCCGCCGCGGCCTGCCAGAGGCGCTGGTCGGGCAGCTGACGCTCGACCGGATCGCCCTGACGCCCGGCGACCTTTATCCCGCGCCGGTCACGATCGACCGGGCGGCCATCGACCTGAGGCTGCGGCTGGACCCCTTCCAGCTGGACGTGGGGCAGGTGACGATCAGCGATCCGAATTTGCGATTGAGCGTGGCAGGCCACCTGACGGCGACGCCGCAGGGGTGGGAGGCCGCGATCGACGCGACCAGTCCGCGCCTTGCGACGCGCGATGTCCTGCGTCTGTGGCCCGAACGTCTGCGCCCCGGCACCCGGAAGTGGTTCGCGGAAAACCTGCTTGCGGGTCAGATGCGCGAGGTGACGGGGGGCTGGCGGATGGCGCCGGGGCAGAAGATGCGGATCGCCGCCGGTTTCGCCTTCGACGGCGCTTCGGCGCGTTTCCTGAAGGAAGAGCCGCCGATCACCGGTGGTGCCGGCTATGCCACGCTGTCGGACGGCGCCTTTGTGCTGCGGCTGGATCAGGGACAGGTGATCGCGCCGCAGGGCGGAGCGCTGAATGTCGCAGGGTCTGTGCTGCAGATTCCCGACGTCACGATCAAGAACGCACCGATGGTGCTGGACATCGCGACCGCAGGCAGCATCACGGGCACCCTGTCGATCCTCGATCAGCCGCCGTTCCGCTATCTGTCCAAGGCTAATCTGCCGGTCACGCTGGCGGATGGCCGGGCCGCGGTCGCCGCGCATGTGGAACTGCCGCTGAAGCGCCCGATCCGCCCCGATGACGTGACATTCGATGCCACCGCGCGGCTGAGCCGGGTGCGAAGCGATACGCTGGTCAAGGGGCGGTCGCTGGCGGCAAGCGATCTGGCGGTGACGGTGGATCGCGGCGGTCTGCGGGTGAGTGGCGACGCGACGCTGGACGGCGTGCCGGTGCGCGGCGACTTCAGCCAGATGTTCGGGCCGGGGGCCGACCCGACGCAGGTTGCGGGGCAGGTCACGATCACGCCGGACGCCCTCGACCGGTTCGGCATCGCCCTGCCACCCGGATCCGTCACCGGGTCGGGCCCGGGAGAGCTGACCGTCACCCTGCCGAAGGGCGAGGCCCCGCGCTTTGCCCTGACCTCGACGCTGGAAGGCCTTGGCCTGTCGGTCCCGGCGATCGGCTGGTCCAAGGCGCGGGGCACGGCGGGGCGGCTGGAGGTGTCCGGCACCCTCGGCGCCCAACCGTCCGTCGACAGCCTGCGCCTGCGCGCGCCGGGCCTGCAGGCGTCGGGGACCGTCAGCCTGACCGACGCCGGCCAGCTGGAGGCCGCGAGCTTTTCCGATGTCAGCGTCGGCGACTGGTTCAACGGCCCCGTCACCCTGCGCGGTCGTGGCAAAGGCCGCACCGTCGGGGTCGAGGTGCGGGGCGGCACCTTCGATCTGGCCAAGGCCGATCTGGGTGGAGGCGGTGCCGGGGCCAGCGGCGGCACGGGCGAAGGGGCGCCGATCCTCGTGCAGCTGGACCGGCTGAAGATCTCCGACGCTTTGGCACTGCGCAACTTCGCCGGCAATTTCAACACGACGGGTGGGTTCAACGGCACCTTCACCGGGCTGTTCAACGGACAGGCGGGGGTCGCGGGTGCCGTCTCTCCCTCTGGCGAGCGCACGGCGGTCCGCATCCATTCCGAGGATGCAGGGGCGGTGCTGCGCGCCGGGCCGTTCCTCGACGGCGCGCTGGGCGGCACGCTGGACCTGACGCTGTTTCCCGCCGCAGCACCGGGCAGCTTCGATGGCACCCTCGCGCTGCGAGGCCTGCGCGTGCGCGATGCGCCGGCCATCGCGGAACTGTTAGACGCGATCAGCGTGGTGGGGCTGCTGCAGCAGCTGGACGGGCAGGGGCTGGCCTTCGACACGGTGGACGCGGAATTCCGCCTGACACCGCAGCAGGTCATCGTCACGGAATCGAGCGCGGTGGGGCCGGGGCTTGGCATTTCGCTGGACGGCATCTACACGCTGGCCAGCCGGGCAGTGGACTTTCAGGGCGTGATCTCTCCGGTCTACATCCTGAACGGCATCGGCAGCCTGCTGACCCGCCGGGGCGAGGGGCTGCTGGGGTTCAACTTTACCCTGCGCGGCACGCCGGGTGCGCCGCAGGTGAGTGTGAACCCGCTGTCGATCTTCACCCCCGGCATGTTCCGGGACATCTTTCGCCGCCCGCCGCCGGTGGTGACGAATTAGGCCCGCTGCACAAGGGGTTGCGCGATGAAACTCTCGGATTTCGATTTCGACCTGCCCGACGGGCTGATCGCCACCCGCCCCGCGCGCCCCCGCACCGCGGCGCGGCTGCTGGTGGCGACGCCCGACACGATGACCGATGCCACGGTGTCCGATCTGGGCGACTGGCTGCGCCCCGGCGACCGGCTGGTCCTGAACGACACCCGCGTCATACCCGCCCGCCTCGACGGTCTACGGCATCGCAGCGGAGAGGCGGGCGAGACCGTCGCGCGGATCGAGGTCACGCTGCTGCAGCCCACGCCGGAGGGGCACTGGTCGGCCCTGCTGAAACCGCTGAAGAAGGTGCGCGACGGAGAGGAGATCGTCTTTGGCGATGCCCTGCGCGCCACCGTTACGGGCCGGGCGGAAGGGCAGGCGATCCTGTCCTTCAACCTGACCGGCGACGCCTTCGACGCCACGTTGAACAGCGTCGGCGCGATGCCGCTGCCGCCCTACATCGCCGCCCTGCGGCCCGCGGACGAGGCCGACCGCACCGACTACCAGACGGCCTGGGCGAAACACACCGGTGCCGTGGCGGCGCCGACCGCGTCGCTGCACTTCGACGCCGCCCTGCTGGACCGGCTGGCGGCAAAGGGTGTGCAATTCACCCATGTCACCCTGCACGTCGGCGCCGGCACCTTTTTGCCGGTCAAGGTCGACGACATCGCGGAACACCGGATGCACAGCGAATGGGGGCAGGTGACGCCGCAGGCGGCGGAGGAGATCAACGCGACCCGTGCCGCCGGCGGCCGCATCATCCCGGTCGGCACCACCGCCCTGCGCCTGATCGAGACGGCGGCGACCGAACGGGGTGTCCAGCCATGGGAAGGACCGACGGATATCTTCATCACGCCGGGATTCCGGTTCCGCGCCGCGGACGCGCTGATGACGAATTTCCATTTGCCGAAGTCGACGCTTATGATGCTGGTCAGTGCGCTGATGGGACGGCAACGGATACGCGACATTTACGAACATGCGATATCCAGCCGATACCGCTTCTTTTCCTATGGCGATGCCTCGCTTTTGCTGCCACAGGGCGCGGACTAGCAAAGACGACGCGGCGATGTCGTTTTCGATCCTGACGGCGGCCCCCATGCGCCGCTAGACGACCCTGACACGGACCCGAAAGGCCCCTTTGATGATACAGGTTTTCGGCGCTTCATGGGCACTGTTCCTCGGCATGTTCATGCTGATGATCGGCAACGGCCTGCAGGGCACGCTGCTTGGCCTGCGGGGCGAGCTGGAGGGATTCACCACGCTGGAACTGTCCGTCGTGATGTCGGGATATTTCGTCGGCTTCCTCTTTGCGTCCAAGATGGCGCCGGAGATGATCCGCCGGGTCGGTCACGTCCGGGTCTTCGCGGCACTCGGCTCAACCATCTCTGCGGTGCTGATCATGTATCCGGTGCTGGCGGACCCGATCTCATGGACGCTGGGGCGCATCGTGATCGGATTCTGCTTCTGCGGGGTCTACGTCACGGCGGAAAGCTGGCTGAACGATGCGTCCAGCAACGAAACGCGGGGACAGGCGCTGTCGCTTTACATGATCGTGCAGATGGCGGGCATCGTGACCGCGCAGTTCATCATCACCCGCGGCGACGTGTCAGGCTTCGTTTTGTTCATCGTGCCGTCGGTGCTGGTGTCTATGGCCTTCGCGCCGATCCTGCTGTCGATCAAGCCGACGCCGGCTTTCGGTCGCATCAAGCCGATGAAGGTCGTGCAGCTGATCCGCACCTCGCCGCTGGCCGCCGTGGGCATGTTCCTGCTGGGCGGCGTCTTTTCGGCACAGTTCGGCATGTCCGCTGTCTATGGCGCGCGGGCGGGATTCAGCGTCGGACAGATTTCCGTATTCGTGTCGTCGATCTATCTGGCGGCGCTGGTGGCGCAGTACCCGATCGGCTGGATTTCCGACCGGCTGGACCGGCGTATCCTGATCATCGCCGTGGCGCTGGTGGGCGGTCTGGGCAGCCTGCTGGGCGGCTTCTTTCCCGCCTCCTACACCCTTGCCGTCATATCCGGCGCGCTGGTCGGCGGCACGTCGAACCCGATGTATGCCCTGCTGATCGCCTATACCAACGACTACCTCGAGAAGGAGGACATGGCCGCCGCCTCGGGTGGGCTGTTGTTCATCAACGGGGTCGGCGCGATCATGGGGCCGGTCACGCTGGGCTACATGCTGGATGGCATGGGGCCGCGCGGCTACTGGGTCTTCCTGTCGGTGCTGATGCTGGGTGTCGGCCTTTACGGCATCTACCGGATGACGCGCCGCAGCCGTGCCGACATGCCGCTGGACACCACGACCTATGCCAACCTGCCGATGACCACGACGCCGGTCGCGGCGCAGTGGGCGCAGGAGGTCTACAGCGACGCTGCCGAAAGCGATGCGGCGGCGGCTCAGAACGATCCCGCCACCGCTGCGGAATAAGGCTTGTCAGGGGGCCGGGCCTCTGTTTTCCTGCATAAAACGGGCTGACCGGAGAGCATGTAATGAGAACCGCACAGGACGTCCTGACCTTCTGGCTCGACGACGTCGCGCCGGCCGACTGGTACCGGCAGGACGATGCACTTGACCAAAGGATCCGCGAGACCTTTGCGGAAACATGGGAACACGCAGCCGACGGTCACCTCGGCCTCTGGCTTACCTGCCCGAGCGAGGCGCTGGCCTACATCATCCTGACAGACCAGTTCCCCCGCAACATGTTCCGCGGCAGCGGCGAGGCGTTTTCGACAGATCCGCTGGCGCGGGCCGCGGCGAAGATGGCGATCGACCGCGACTGGGACCTGCGGATCGACCCGCCGGCGCGGCAGTTCTTCTATCTGCCGCTGATGCATTCGGAAAACCTTGCCGATCAGGACCGGGCCGTGCGCCTGTTCCATGCCCGGATGCCCGATGATGCCACCGACAATCTGGACCACGCCCGCGCGCATCGCGCGGTGATCCGCAACTTCGGCCGCTTTCCCCACCGGAACGAGGCGCTGGATCGCCCGACGACAGAGGCAGAGCAGGTCTTCATGCGTGACGGGGGTTACGGGGCCATGCTGCGGCAGGTGCAGGCCGAAACCGCCTGATCGGCGCCTCTGGCCATCGGCGGTGGAATGGTTCAGTATTAAACCAGTTTTCAACGGACCCGCAGGAGAAACCTCATGGCCGCCCAGAACTTCGACGTGATCGTGATCGGCGCGGGACCCGGCGGCTATGTCGCGGCCATCCGTGCCGCCCAGCTGGGACAGAAGGTCGTCATCGTCGAGCGCGAGCACATGGGCGGCATCTGCCTGAATTGGGGCTGCATCCCGACCAAGGCGCTGCTGCGCTCTTCAGAGGTGTTCCACCTGATGCATCGTGCCAAGGATTTCGGCCTGTCGGTGGAGAAGCCCGATTTCGACCTTGCCGCTGTGGTCAAGCGGTCGCGCAACGTGGCGGGGCAGCTGTCGTCCGGCATCGGCCACCTGATGAAGAAGAACAAGATCACCACGGTGATGGGCACCGCCCGGATCACCGCCAAGGGCAAGGTGTCGGTCAAGACTGACAAGGGCACAGAGGAGCTGACGGCCAAGAACATCGTTCTGGCCACCGGTGCCCGCGCCCGCAACCTGCCGGGGCTGGAAGCGGACGGCGATCTGGTCTGGGCCTACAAGGACGCGCTGAAGGCGTCGCGCATGCCCAAGGACCTGCTGGTCATCGGCTCCGGCGCCATCGGCATCGAATTCGCCAGCTTCTTCAACACGATGGGCGCCAAGACCACGGTGGTCGAGGTGATGGACCGGATCCTGCCCGTCGAGGACGCCGAGATTTCCGCCTTCGCCAAGAAGCAGTTCGTCAAGCAGGGCATGACGATCATGGAAAAGGCCGTCGTCAAGCAACTGGACCGCGACCCCAAGGCCGGCAAGGTCACCGCGCATATCGAGGCGAACGGCAAGGTCGAGACGAAGGTCTTCGACACCGTCATCTCTGCCGTGGGCATCGTCGGCAACGTCGAGGATCTGGGGCTGGAAGAACTGGGCGTGAAGATCGACCGCACCCACGTCATCACCGATGAGTACTGCCACACCGGGGTCGAGGGGCTGTATGCCATCGGCGACATCGCCGGTGCGCCCTGGCTGGCGCACAAGGCCAGCCACGAAGGCGTCATGGTGGCTGAACTGATCGCCGGCAAGCATCCCCACCCGGTCAAGCCCGAAAGCATCGCCGGCTGCACCTACTGTTATCCGCAGGTCGCATCTGTCGGTTATTCCGAAGCGAAGGCCAAGGAACTGGGCTACGACGTCAAGGTCGGCAAGTTTCCCTTCATCGGCAACGGCAAGGCCATCGCGCTGGGCGAACCCGAAGGCATGATCAAGACCGTCTTCGACGCCAAGACCGGCGAACTCCTCGGCGCCCACATGGTCGGCGCTGAAGTGACCGAGCTGATTCAGGGCTACATCGTCGGCCGCCAGCTCGAGACGACGGAAGAAGACCTGATGAACACCGTCTTCCCGCATCCGACCCTGTCGGAGATGATGCACGAAAGCGTGCTCGACGCCTACGACCGCGTAATCCACATGTAAGCGGGCACATGTAGGCGGCAGCCGCCCCGTCAGTCGGACGCGGGCGGCGGCAGTTTCAGACTGTCGATCAGCTGCTGCGGCGTATCCCGAAAGGTGAAATTGCCCTCGAAGACGCGCCAGATCGCGGCCTCGCGGCGCAGGCGGATGATCGCGATCGTCCGCTGCGGCAGCAGCCGCGTGCCCACGAGGTAACGGCTTTCGTAGCTTGCGGTGATCTCGTCATCGGTGGTGTAGGTCGCGCCGGTGCAGTGCTGATCGAAGTCGGTGACCTGATTCACGGTTATGTAGCTGCGCAATGCCCTGTAGATCGCCTGCAGATGCGAAGAATCGTTGATCATGATGATGTCAGGCAACAGCTGCATCGTATAGGGCAGGGAAAGACCGTCGGTGAAGGTCGCATCGTCATCGACGAGAAGTGCGGCAGAAACGCGGTTGAGCACGTCTTGAGTGACGGCGACTGGATCGGGATGTGAGTTATTCATCTTGGGATATGAATTATTCATCTGATATGATCTAAGCAGAGTTCTCGGGGCATACGAGGCCTTTCGCACAAGTCATCAACTTAAGTTTGCTCGCCTTTGCCAAATCGTTGCCGATGATGGCGATGGCATGCTGACATGCCGCGAAATTCCGCGCGGCCGCAGCGATTTGCGCGCAGGTTCATCTTCTGTTCACGTTTCGGGGTGGCGAAATCCGCGCAGGTCGCTATCTGATGGCAATGACATGCCTATGGGGGGGCAAGAATGGCCGAGCTGAAGAACATCGAAGTCCGCGGTGCGCGCGAACATAACCTCAAGAACATCGACGTGGATATTCCGCGCGATCAGCTTGTGGTCATCACCGGACTATCGGGGTCCGGCAAGTCGAGCCTCGCCTTCGATACGATCTATGCGGAAGGCCAGCGCCGCTATGTCGAATCCCTGTCGGCCTATGCGCGCCAGTTCCTCGACATGATGGAAAAGCCCGATGTGGATCACATCAGCGGCCTGTCGCCCGCCATCTCCATCGAGCAGAAGACGACCTCCAAGAACCCCCGGTCCACCGTCGGCACGATCACCGAGATCTACGACTACCTGCGCCTTCTCTTCGCCCGCGCCGGCACGCCCTATTCCCCCGCCACCGGCTTGCCGATCGAGGCGCAGCAGGTGCAGGACATGGTCGATCGCGTCATGGCGATGGAGGAGGGGACGCGCGGCTACCTGCTGGCCCCCATCATCCGTGACCGCAAGGGCGAGTATCGGAAAGAGTTCCTCGACCTGCGCAAGCAGGGCTTCCAGCGGGTGAAGGTCGACGGCCAGTTCTACGAGTTGGACGAGCCGCCGACGCTCGACAAGAAGTTCCGCCACGACATCGACGTCGTCGTGGACCGGATCGTCGTGCGCGAGGGGCTGGAGACGCGGCTGGCGGATTCGTTCCGCACCGCGCTCGATCTGGCGAACGGCATCACCGTGCTGGAAATCGCCGCCCCGGCTGGCGAGGACGGGGCAGATGCGGCAGAGCCGGAGCGGATCACATTCAGCGAAAACTTCGCCTGCCCGGTCAGCGGTTTCACCATCCCCGAGATCGAGCCACGCCTGTTTTCCTTCAACGCCCCCGTCGGCGCTTGCCCGGCCTGCGACGGTCTGGGGGTGGAGTTGTTCTTCGACGAACAACTTGTCGTGCCCGACGTCACGCTGAAGATCGCGGACGGCGCCCTGGCGCCCTGGCGCAAGGGCAAGTCCCCTTATTTCCTGCAGACCATCGAGGCGATCGCCAAGCACTACGGCTTTCCCAAGAACGCCCGCTGGAAGGACCTCGACCCCAAGGTGCAGGAGGTGTTTCTGCGCGGGTCCGGCAAGGAAGAGATCAAGTTCCGCTACGACGAGGGCGGCCGGGTCTATCAGGTGAGTCGCCCCTTCGAGGGCGTGATTCCGAATATGGAACGCCGCTACCGTGAAACCGACAGCAACTGGATCCGCGAGGAATTCGAGCAGTATCAGAACAACCGACCCTGCGGCGTCTGTCACGGCTTTCGCCTGCGCGAAGAGGCGCTGGCGGTGAAGATCGGCAAGGGCAAGGACCTGCTGCACATCGGTCACGTCGTGCAGATGTCGATTGCAGAAGCCTATGACTGGTGCCGCGCGGTGCCGGACCAGCTGAGCAAGCAGAAGAACGAGATCGCCCGCGCGATCCTCAAGGAAATTCGCGAACGGCTGGGCTTTCTGAACAATGTCGGCCTGAACTACCTGACGATGGCGCGCAACGCGGGCACACTGTCTGGCGGGGAAAGCCAGCGCATCAGGCTGGCCAGCCAGATCGGCTCTGGTTTGCAGGGCGTGCTGTATGTGCTGGACGAGCCGTCCATCGGGTTGCACCAGCGCGACAACGACCGTCTGCTGACCACGCTGAAGAACCTGCGCGATCAGGGCAACACCGTGATCGTCGTGGAACACGACGAGGAGGCGATCCGCGAGGCGGACTACGTCTTTGACATCGGCCCGGGTGCGGGCGTCCACGGCGGCAGCGTCGTGGCAAAGGGCACCCCGGCCGAGATCATGGCCGACGACAATTCGATCACCGGGCAATACCTGACGGGCAAGAGAGAGATCTCGATCCCGCCGTTGCGCCGCAAGGGCAACGGCAAGAAACTGACGGTCGTGAAGGCGACCGGCAACAACCTGCACGAGGTGACCGCCGATTTTCCGTTGGGCAAGTTCGTCTGCGTGACTGGCGTGTCCGGCGGCGGCAAGTCCACGCTGACCATCGAGACGCTGTTCAAGAATGCCGCGATGAAGCTGAACGGCGCACGGCAGGCGCCCGCGCCTTGCGAAACCATCAAGGGGTTCGAACACCTCGACAAGGTCATCGACATCGACCAGCGGCCCATCGGGCGCACGCCACGGTCGAACCCCGCGACCTACACCGGGGCCTTTACCCCGATCCGCGACTGGTTCGCCGGCCTGCCGGAAGCGAAGACCCGCGGCTACAAGCCCGGTCGCTTTTCCTTCAACGTGAAGGGCGGGCGGTGCGAGGCGTGTCAGGGCGATGGGGTCATCAAGATCGAGATGCACTTCCTGCCCGACGTCTACGTCACCTGCGAGACCTGCAAGGGTGCGCGTTACAACCGCGAGACGCTGGAGGTGAAGTTCAAGGGCAAGAGCATCGCCGACGTGCTGGACATGACGGTCGAGGATGCGCAGGACTTCTTCTCTGCCGTGCCGTCGATCCGCAGCAAGATGGATGCGCTGGTGCGCGTCGGCCTCGGTTACATCAAGGTCGGCCAACAGGCGACGACGCTGTCGGGCGGCGAGGCGCAGCGGGTGAAGCTCAGCAAGGAACTGGCGCGGCAGTCGACGGGCCGCACGCTCTACATCCTCGACGAGCCGACGACGGGCCTGCATTTCGAGGACGTGCGCAAGCTGCTGGAGGTGCTTCACGAATTGGTGGAGCAGGGGAATTCGGTCGTGGTGATCGAACACAACCTCGACGTCATCAAGACGGCGGACCACCTGATCGACATCGGTCCCGAAGGCGGTGACGGCGGCGGGCGCATCGTGGCCGAAGGCACGCCGGAAGAGGTGGCAGAGATCGAGGCCAGCCATACCGGCCGCTACCTCAAGCCGATGCTGAATCCCAAGCGCGTCGCGGCAGAGTAGGGATTTCGGCTGCACCGGATCTTCCGGTGGAAGTTTATCCGGTCGGATGAATGGGATACGCGTCGATCTTGACGCGCATCCCCTGCGTTCAGACCGCGCCGAGGATACGGATCAGCTGCAGCAGATCGTAGGACTGGTCCGGTAGCGCGATGACCTGATTGTCGAGGACCGAATAGTTCTGGCCCGTCGCAAGGGCCGGCAGGCCATACCGCGCGATCAACTGGTCCTGCGTCAGGGCGGCATCGGGCACGATCGACACGTTCTGGGCCAGCGTCGGACGATCCGCGAGGCTGTTCAGCGTCTGCAATCGGTCGTAGTCCGCGGCATTCAGCTGCACCGGACGCCCGTCGATGATGGCGTAGCGATACCCCTCCGGAGCGGGGTCGAGGCCGAAGAGGTCGGTGATCCTCTCCTGCGTCAGGTCCAGCGGCACCTGCGTTTCGACGGGCGGAAGATCGACGAAGCGGTCGTCGAGCAGGCCCCGCAGGGCGTCGGGGTCGTAGCTGGCCCAATCATCGAAGCCGACGCCCTTCTTTGCCAGCCCCGGCGGCACGCAGGGTGGATCCTTCTTGGCCAGACCCGGCGGACAGTTCGCGATCTCTCTCAGGTCGTCGTCGGTGATCGTGGCGAAATTCACGTCGGGCGTCAGGTAGATAACGCCATTTGCGGCCGTCAGGCCGGTCACGGTGCGCAACAGGCCCTGCACCGCCTCGTCCCGTTCCACCGTCCGGCGACCGTTGCCACGGCCTGCATTCGCGTCGCGCTGGGGATCGTGCTTGTTGCCGCCCTTTTTGCCGTTCCCATTGCCGTTGCCGTTGCCGTGACCATTCCCGTGCCCGTTCCCATGGCTTTGGGCGACGTGTTTCTTGCCGTTGCCGTTGCCGTTCCCATGGCCCTTGCCTTGGGCCGCGGCTGTAAGGGGCAGGGTGCTCAGGGCCGCGATGGCGGCGAAAGTGATCAATGATTTCATGGCGTTCATTCCGCTGTAAGAGTTACGGACAAACGTCGGCCCGGAATGCGCTGTTCCGGGCCGGAACCACCGATCGGCGGCTATCCGCGCGACCGGGCGGAGAACCGGGGCAGCATGGCGGAAAAGTCCTGCCCGGCCCCGTCCTCCCGGTTCACGAACTGGTCGTAAAGGGCGCGTGCCGCTTCACCGAGGGGCGTGTCGGCGTCGGCGGCCTTGGCGGCGGCCTGCGCCAACGTCAGGTCCTTCAGCATCAGGTCCGCTGCGAAGCCCGGCTTGTAGCCGTTGTCGGCGGGGGACTGCGGCCCGACACCGGGGGCAGGGCAATAGGCGTTCATGCTCCAGCTAGACCCGGAGGACGTGCTGACTACATCGAACATCGCCTGACGGTCGAGGCCGAGGCGGTCGGCGAGGTTGAAGGCCTCGCAGGTGGCGATCATCGTGACGCCAAGGATCATGTTGTTGCAGATCTTGGCGGCCTGACCGTTCCCGGCAGGGCCGCAGTGCACGACCTTCTGCCCCATGATGTCGAACAGCGGCTTGCAGGTGTCGAAGGCCGCCTGCGGCCCGCCCGCCATGAAGGTCAGCGTGCCGTTCGTCGCCCCGCCGATGCCCCCCGACACGGGGGCGTCGATGGCGGACAGCCCCGCCTCTTCCGCGGCCTGCGCGACGAAGCGGGCGGATTCCACGTCGACGGTGGAACAGTCGAGGTGAACGGCGCCCTTCCGCATCGCGGGATGAACCTCTCCCGCGACGCTCCGCAGGATCGCGCCGTTGGGCAGCATGGTGATGACGACCTCGGCATCCTCGGCCGCGGCGGCGGCGCTGTCCGCGAGGATCATGCCGTCGGGCCGCGCCTGCGTGTCAAAGCCCGTAACGTCGTGGCCCGCCTTGATCAGGTTCGCGGCCATGGGCGCGCCCATGTTGCCAAGGCCGATGAATGCGATCTTCATGAAACAGTCTCCGGTGTAAGGGCGTCCGGCCCGAGGGGGGCCGTCAGGGTGGCGATGTCGGCATCCGGCACGTTCCAGTCGGCGTGCCGCCAGCGCGGTGTGCGGTCGCGGTCGATGATCGCCGCGCGGATCCCTTCGAGGAAGTCGGCCTTTTCCATGCTGCGCGCGGTAAAGCGGTATTCATGACCAAGCGCGGTCTGGATGTCCGGATCGGCGCGGACCGCACGAACGATGCGCAGGGTGCAGGCCATCGACAGCGGCGCATTGCGGGCCATCAGGTCCAGCGCGTGGGCGATCGGGGCGGGCGGCACCGCATCCGGCTGACTGCGGATCGCGGCAAGGTCGTGCGCGGCGAAGACGCGGTCGATGTCGGCCTGCCAGCGGGCCAGCTTTGACTGGGGGGCGGGCAGGGCGGCGCCTGCGATGGTATCGACCTTGCCCGTTTGACAGAGGCTCGCGATCAGCGCGGGCCACTGGTCCTGCGGCACGAAGGTATCGGCAAACCCCACATGGATCGCATCGCCCGCGTCCATCCGGTCCCCCGTGAGGCCGAGGTATTCGCCGAGCCGCCCCGGCGCCCGCGCCAGCAGCAGGGTGGAGCCCACGTCCGGTACGAGACCGATGCCGCACTCTGGCAGGGCGATGCGTGTCGTGTCGCCTACGATGCGATGGCTGGCGTGGCAGCCGATGCCGACGCCGCCGCCCATGGCGAAGCCCTGCATCAGTGCGACGATCGGCTTGCCGTAGCCGGCGATCACCGCATTCAGCCGGTATTCGTCACGCCAGAAGCGGCGGCCGTAACCGTAATCCCCCGCCACGCCGGTGGCATACATCCTGGCGATGTCGCCGCCGGCGCAGAACGCCTTCGACCCCGCGGCGTCGATGACGACCAGCGCCACGGTGTCATCGTTTCGCCATGCGGTCAGCGCATCATCGATGGCATGGACCATGTCCCATGTGAGGGCGTTCAGCGCCGTTTCGCGTGTCAGCGTGATGCGGCCGGCGCGGCCGTCGGTGCGGATGTTGATGTCAGTCATGCAGATACCATGTCGCGGGCGACGATCAGGCGCATGATCTCGTTCGTGCCTTCAAGGATCTGGTGGACCCGCAGGTCGCGGACGATCTTCTCGATCCCGTAATCGGCGAGGTAGCCGTAGCCGCCGTGCAGTTGCAGGCACTGGTCGGCGACCTGGCTGCCGGTCTCCGTCACCAGCTTCTTGGCCATGGCGCAGAAGCGGGTGGCGTCTGGGGCCCCGGTGTCGAGCTTCCATGCCGCCTGCCGCAGGAAGGTGCGGGCGGACTGCAAGGCAATCTCCATGTCGGCGAGGCGGAATTGCAGGGCCTGAAACTGGTCGATGGATGTGCCGAAGGCCTTCCTCTCCGCCATGTAGGCGCGCGTCTGATCGAGGGCCGACTGCGCAGCGCCGAGCGAGCAGGCGGCGATGTTCAGGCGACCGCCGTCGAGGCCCTTCATCGCGTATGTGAAACCCTTTCCTTCTTCACCCAGCAAGTCGTCCGAGGGGATGTTGCAATCGTCCAACTGCACTTGACGGGTCGGCTGGCTGCGCCAGCCCATCTTGTCCTCCAGCCCACCGAAACTGAGACCTTTTTCACCGTCCATCACGACGAAGGCGCTGATCCCCTTCGGCCCCGCATCGCCGCTGCGGGCCATGACGATGTAGGCGTCCGAATAGCCACCGCCCGAGATGAAGGCCTTTGTCCCGGTCAGCGCCCAACCCGCGTTCGTGCGGGTGGCCTTCGTCTTCAGCGCCGCCGCGTCGGACCCGCTGGCGGGTTCGGTCAGGCAATAGGACAGCACGGTCTTCATGGTCAGCGCGTCGGGCAGCAGGCGGGCCTTCATCTCCTCCGACCCGAACTGGTCGATCATCCGGGCGCACATGTTGTGGATCGACAGGAAGGCTGCGACAGAGGGGCAGGCCATTGACAGCGCCTCGAACACCAGCGTTGCATCGAGGCGCGTGAGGGCAGTGCCGCCTGCCGCTTCGGAAACATAGAGGCCGCCGAAGCCCAGTTCGGCCAGTTTTGGCCACAGATCCTTGGGGATCAGCCCGTCCTTTTCCCACTGCCGCGCGAAGGGGGCGATGTGTTCGGCCCCGCAGGACCGCGCCATGTCGAAGATGGCTGTCTGTTCGTCGCTAAGCGCGAAGTCCATCAGTCTCCCCCCTGAATTGAACGTCCGTTCATAAAATGATGCCGGGCGCTGCATGGATTGTCAAAACGATAAAGCCCGCATCCGACTTGGGACGGATGCGGGCCATCCGGTCCTCTGGCTGCATTGGGGGCAACCGACGCGATGACCGAACAGTGGCGCGGGGCGATGCCCGGCCGTGTGACAAAGTCACGGCGCACCCCGCGCCAAAGTTTCGGTTTGCGATGCAGTTTGGCCGACATGGCACGATTGGCGCGCAGCTGGAAACCGCGCGCCACCGTCGTCAGTCCATCGGCTTGAAGTTAAAGGCCGCGCCGTCCTTGATACCTGATGGCCAGCGCGCCGTGACGGTCTTGGTCCGGGTGTAGAACTTGAAGGCGTCCGGCCCGTGCTGGTTCAGGTCGCCGAAAACCGATTTCTTCCAGCCGCCGAAGGTGTGGTAGGCCAGCGGCACCGGGATGGGGACGTTGATGCCGATCATGCCGACGTTGACCCGGGACGCGAAGTCGCGGGCGGCGTCGCCGTCGCGGGTGAAGATCGCGGTGCCGTTGCCCATTTCGTGATCCATCGCCAGACCCAGCGCCTCCTCGTAGTCGCCTGCGCGGACGACGGAGAGGACGGGTCCGAAGATTTCCTTCTGGTAGATGTCCATGTCCTTCGTCACCCGGTCGAACAGGTGCGGGCCGACGAAGAAGCCGTCCTCGTATCCCTGCAGGCTGAAGTCGCGGCCGTCGACGACCAGCTCCGCGCCCTGATCCACACCGGAGTCGATCAGTTTGAGGATGTTGGCCTTGGCGGCGGCGGTGACGACGGGGCCATAGTCCACGTCCTTGCCGCCGGTGTAGGGGCCGACCTTCAGCGCGTCGATGCGGGGCTTGAGCTTTTCGATCAGCTTGTCGGCGGTGTCTTCGCCGACCGGCACGGCGACCGAGATCGCCATGCAGCGTTCGCCAGCCGCACCGTACCCCGCGCCGATCAGCGCGTCGGCGGCCTGGTCCATGTCCGCGTCGGGCATGATGATCATGTGGTTCTTGGCGCCGCCGAAGCACTGCACGCGCTTGCCGTTGGAACAGCCGCGCCCGTAGATGTATTCGGCGATGGGCGTGGAGCCCACGAAGCCGATCGACTGGATGACCGGATGGTCGAGGATCGCGTCCACGCTCTCCTTGTCGCCGTTCACGACCTGCAGGATGCCCTTGGGCAGACCTGCCTCCTCCATCAGCTCGGCCAGCATCAGAGGGACCGAGGGGTCACGCTCGGACGGCTTGAGGATGAAGGCGTTGCCGCAGACGATGGCGGGCGCGAACATCCACATCGGGATCATGGCGGGGAAGTTGAACGGCGTGATGCCGGCAGAGACGCCCAGCGGCTGGCGCATGGAATACATGTCGATGCCGGGGCCGGCGCCGTCGGTGAACTCGCCCTTCAGCAGTTGCGGCGCGCCGATGCAGTATTCGACGACCTCGAGCCCGCGCTGCACGTCGCCTGCGGCGTCGGGCAGGGTCTTGCCATGCTCGCGGCTCAGCGCCTCGGCCAGCTTGTCCATGTCACGGTGCAGCAGGTCGACGAATTTCATCATCACGCGCGCGCGGCGCTGCGGGTTCACGGCGGCCCATGCGGGCTGCGCGGCCTCTGCCGCCTTCACGGCGGTGTCGAGGTCGGCGGCATTGGCCAGCGGCACGCGGGCCTGCACTTCGCCCGTCGCGGGGTTGTAGACGTCGGCAAAGCGGCCGGAGGTGCCGGCAACATGTTCGCCGTTGATGTAGTGGGTCAGGTCTTTCATGAGAGCCTCCTTCAGGTTGGCCGCATCATAGCCTTGCATTTTTGGGGTAAAAAGCGCCAATATCTCAAAGTCGTTTTGCGAAAATGCAAGGATGAAGCGGTGCTGAATTGGGACGACATGCGGATCTTTCTGGCCGTCGCGCGGGCCGGCGGGCTGTCTGGGGCCGCCCCTGTGTTGCGCATGGACCCGGCCACGCTGGGCCGCCGCATCGCCCGGCTGGAAGCGGCGGTGGGGGCCGCCCTGTTCGTCAAGTCGCCGCAGGGCTATGCGGTGACGGACCTTGGCGCGCGCATGACAGAGGCTGCTGCGGCGGCGGAAACCGCACTGACCGCCGCGGCCGATCTGGGGCAAAGCCCCAGCAGCGGGTTGGCGGGGCAGATCAGGATCGGTGCACCGGACGGCTGCGCGAACTTTCTGCTGCCGCAGGTTTGCGCCGCGATTCAGTCCGACAACCCGGCGCTCGAGGTCCAGATCCTCGCCCTGCCGCGCGTCGTGAACCTGTCGCGGAGGGAGGCGGACATGGCCGTTACCGTCAGCCCGCCCGAGGCGGGGCGGCTGACGGTGCAGAAGATCACGGACTATCGGCTTCATCTCGCGCAGCACCGGGATTTCGCCGTGCCTGCCACGCTGGCCGATCTGCGGAGCAGGGCGGTCGTGGGCTACATTCCCGACATGATCTTCGACGCGGCGCTCGACTACATGGGCGATCTGGCCGCCGACGGGGTGCAGATGGCCAGCAATTCGGTCAGCGTGCAGGTGCAGATGCTGCGGGCGCGGGCAGGGGTCGGCATCGCGCATGATTTCGCCTTGCCCTTCGCGCCGGAGGTGCGTCGCGTCCTGACCGATGCGGTATCGCTGACCCGGTCGTTCTACCTCGTCCGTCACACGGCGGATCGCCAGTCTGACCGGCTGCAACGCTTCGCGACCCTGCTGACAGAGGGTCTGCGGGCAGAGGTCGCGCGGCTGGAATCCTTGACAGACGCGGCGGCGGTCTGAAACGCTGAGAGACACGGTCATGAGGGAGGATAGTCATGCTTGTGAAACAGATATTGGGGTCCAAGGCCTCGCAAGAGATGTTCTGGGTGACGCCCGACGCCCTTGTGTCGGATGCGGCGCGGATCATGTCCGACAACCGGATCGGCACCGTGGTCGTCAGCACCGACGGCAAGCGACTGGCGGGCATCCTGTCGGAGCGCGACATCGTCCGTCAGGTCGGCAAGACCGGGGCTGCCTGCCTCGACAATCCGGTGTCGAGCCTGATGACCGCAAAGATCACCACCTGCACCGGTCAGGACAGCGATGTAGAGGTGCTGCAGACCATGACCGACGGTCGGTTCCGCCACCTCCCGGTGATCGAGAACGACACGATGATCGGCCTGATCTCCATCGGCGACGTGGTCAAGGCGCGGCTGTCCGAACTCGCGATGGAGAAGTCGGCCCTCGAAGGGATGATCATGGGGCACTGACCGGGAATACCGGCGCGGACTTGCGGTCGCGGCGGAAATGCGGTTCTGCTGCGCCTGCGACACAAACTTGCGAGGCCGCCCATGCGCATCGGACTTTATCCCGGCACCTTCGATCCCGTCACCCACGGGCATATCGACATCGTCCGGCGGGCCTGTTCGCTGGTCGACAAGCTGGTGATCGGGGTCGCGATCAACCGCGACAAGGGGCCGCTGTTCGATCTGGAGGAGCGGGTCGAGATGGTCCGGTCAGAGGTCGTGCCGCTGGGCGAACCGCTGGGGACGGAAATCGTCGTCCATCCGTTCGAGAACCTGCTGATCCACTGCGCGCGCGACGTCGGCGCCGGCGTCATCATCCGGGGTCTGCGGGCGGTGGCGGATTTCGAATACGAATTCCAGATGGTCGGCATGAACCGCAGCCTCGACAACTCTGTCGAGACGGTCTTTCTGATGGCGGACGCCAAGAATCAGGCGATCGCGTCTAAGCTGGTCAAGGAAATCGCCCGTCTGGGCGGCGACGTGTCGAAATTCGTCACGCCCGCCGTCGATCAGGCCCTGCGGACGAAACTGGCCTGAGCCTGTCGGTCCCGAAAGGGCCGCTACCGGCGGCGTGGGGCAGGGGGGTATCGTCAGCCGTAGACAGCCTGACGCGCGATCTTGGCGGCATCGTCGCGGTGGATGTTCAGGTCGAGTGCCACGTCGAGCGGCATCGCCTCGATCTCGGCCTTGGTCCGGGCGTAGACGGCGCGTTTGGCGATGGTCTCGCGAATGGTGTCGAACAGGGTCATGGCGTGCTCCTTTCGGGGGCTTGATGTGCGCTCCTCTTGCACACAATCTAGCCATGCTGCGCTGCAGCACAACAGCCAGTTCCGAAGGGCACCCTTGCGCAGGGTGCAAGGCCACCGCCCCGTTTACGCCAGTTTCTGCGCCACATTGACGAAATCCCACGCGGCCTGTTCGTCTTGCGCTTCAAAGGTGCGGGCGTCGACCGGGATGATGTGGTTGAAGAACGCGATCATGCCGCTGGCGCCTGCCGGCGCGCCGACGACGGCGTAGCGGGCGATATGCGTCAGGCTGCGCATCTCCGCCTTGAGGGCGGAGAGGTTGATGCCGACACCGGCGTCCGATTCGTCGAAGTCCTTGAACCGCAGCAGCACGTTGATCTTGCCGGGTTGGTTATCGAAGGCGGCGTTCAGGATCTGCCCCATTTCCCCCATGCCGGTCGCGTCGAGGTTGTCGGTGATGTCGAAGGCATAGACATGGTCGTAATCGGTGGGCAGAGGAACGACGCCGTGGATCGTGGTCATGGAGTGGCCTTTCGCATTGGCTTCGCGCCCAACGTCAGGCGCGGCGCCGGGGTTCCGACACGCAAAAGGGCCGCCCGTGACGGACGGCCCTTTGCAGATCGGATGGAACCGCGATCAGATCAGCTTGCCCATGGCGACGGCCACGTCGGACATCCGGTTCGAGAAGCCCCACTCGTTGTCGTACCAAGTCAGGATGCGGACCATGTTGCCGGACAGCACCTTGGTCTGGTCCATGTGGAACGTGGACGACGCGGGGTCGTGGTTGAAGTCCGAGGAGACCATCGGCAGGTCGGTGTAGGCGAGGATGCCCTTCATCGGGCCGTCGGCCGCGGCGCGGATCGCGTCGTTGATCTCCTGCACGGTGGTGTCGCGGCTGGCCTCGAAGGTCAGGTCCACGACCGACACGTTCGGCGTCGGCACCCGGATCGCCACGCCGTCGAGCTTGCCGTCGAGTTCCGGCAGCACCAGACCCACCGCCTTGGCGGCCCCGGTCGAAGTCGGGATCATCGACAGCGCCGCGGCGCGGGCGCGGTAGAGGTCCTTGTGCATCGTGTCCAGCGTCGGCTGGTCGCCGGTGTAGCTGTGGATCGTGGTCATGAAGCCCTTGGTGATGCCAACGGCGTCGTTCAGCACCTTGGCGACGGGGGACAGGCAGTTCGTCGTGCAGGAGGCGTTCGACACGATGATGTCGTCCTTGGTCAGCGTCTCGTGGTTCACGCCATAGACGATGGTCTTGTCGGCATTGGTCCCGGGGGCAGAGATCAGGACACGCTTGGACCCGTTCTGCAAGTGGGCCTGGCAGGCGTCCTTGGAGGTGAAGATACCGGTGCATTCCATCACGATGTCCACGTCGCCCCATGGCAGGTCGGCGGGGTTGCGCATGGCGGTCACGCGGATCGGGCCGCGGCCGGCGTCGATCGTGTCCTCGGTCGTGGTGACGGTGCCCGGGAACTTGCCGTGCACCGAATCGAAGCGCAGCAGGTGGGCATTCGTCTCGACCGGGCCAAGATCGTTGATCGCGATGACCTCGATGTCCGTGCGTCCGGATTCGATGATCGCGCGCAGCACGTTGCGCCCGATGCGACCGAACCCGTTGATTGCGACTTTGACGGCCATGATGATACCTCGTTGCTGGTTGACGCGGCGGTGGGCGCCGCTTTGCGGCGAACATTGCGAATTTGCGCCAAAGGTCAAGGGTGTTGCGTCACCGCCAGAAGGCGACCCATTGCAGCAGGTCGTAGAACTGACGGGCCAGAAACAGCGGCGCCCCCAGATGCAGGGCATAGTGATCCAGCGCGAAGAACGCGGCGATGAAGATCACGAGACCGATGGCAAGTGTGTTCGTCATGGGGGCTGTGTAATGCCTCGGTCCCGTGCTGCCTAGGCATCATCGCGGCGGTGCGGGGTTGCGGCGCGGCGCCGGTGGTCTACGTTGCATCCGGATGACGCGGAAGGAACGGACATGAGCGGCTTGTTGGCCTTGCTGGACGATGTGGCGGCGATCGCCAAGGTGGCGGCGGCCAGCGTGGACGACGTGATCGGGCAGTCGGCCAAGGCCGGCGCCAAGGCCGCGGGCGCCGTGATCGACGATGCCGCCGTCAGCCCGAAATACGTGCAGGGCTTTGCCCCCGCCCGCGAGATCCCCATCGTCTGGAAGATCGCGCGCGGATCGTTCTTCAACAAGCTGGTGATCCTGTTGCCGATCGCCCTGCTGCTGTCGGCCTTCGCCCCCTGGGCCATCCCGCCCTTGCTGATGCTGGGCGGTGCCTACCTGTGCTTCGAGGGGGCAGAGAAGATCCTGCACGCCTTCCAGCACAAGGACACCCATTCCAAGGCGACCGGCGACCCGGCCCATCTGGAAGAGCAGAAGGTCAAGGGCGCGATCAAGACCGACTTCATCCTCAGCGCCGAGATCATGACGATCTCTCTGGCCGCGATCACGGCGCCGTCGATCTGGTTGCAGGCGGCGGTGCTGGCCGTCGTGGGGATCGGGATCACGGTCGTCGTCTACGGTGCGGTGGCGCTGATCGTGAAGGCCGACGATCTGGGGCTGCTGATGGCGAACAAGGGCCGCTTCGCCATGACGCGGGCGCTGGGGCGTGGCATCGTCGCGTGGATGCCCACGTTCCTCTTCGTGCTGACGTGGGTCGGCACCGCCGCCATGCTCTGGGTCGGCGGGCAGATCATCGTGCACGGGCTCGGCCAGCTGGGGTGGCACGGGCCAGAGGAGGTCGTCCACGGCTGGGCCGTCGCCGTCGCGCACAACGTGCCGGAGCGCTGGGTCGGTGCCGTCGAATGGATCGTGACCGCCGCCTGCGACGGCGTTCTGGGCTTCATCCTCGGGCTGCTTATCATTCCGCTGGTCAACTTCGTCATCACGCCCCTTTACCGCGTCGTGCGGCCCGCATGACGAACCTTGCACTTTTGCTTGCGCGGCTGCTGATCGGCGCGCTGCTGGTGGGCGGGGCGTTGCAGAAGGCCTTCAGTCCCGGCGATGCCGGCGCGCTGCTGGTCGGGTTGGGTCTGCCCTATGCGCTGGTCTGGCCGGCGCTGGTCTATGATCTTGCGGCGGGACTGGCACTGTGGCTGGGCGTGGCAGTCCGGCCCGTGGCGGTATCGGCTTCGGCCTATTGCGCGGTGACGAGTGTCTTTCACCTCAACCTCTTTTTGACCGCGGGCGATCCGTGGCAGATGACGATCTTCGTCAAGAACTGGGCCGTCGCGGGCGGTTGCCTTGCGCTGGCGGTTGCGGGGTCGGGGCGCTGGGCGGTCAGACCCGATGCGTGAGACGATCCGGACGCTCTACGAAGGGGACAGCGACACCGCGACATGGTTCCGCTACACGCTGCTGGCCTTCGACCTGCTGACGCTGGTTTACGTCATCGCGACGTCCTTCATCGCCCACGCCGACTGGCTGCTGTGGTGCGACCTGACCTTCGGCGCGATCATCCTGCTGGATTTCGTCGCCCGCGCCTGGCTGGAGCCGAACTGGAAGAAGGCCCTGACCCGGTTGTCCACATGGGCCGACATCGTGGCGGTTCTCAGCTTCCTCGGGCCGCTGTTCGTAAATGGTCTTGGCTTCCTGCGGGTGCTGCGCACCCTGCGCCTGCTGAAAAGCTACGAGACGTTGCAGCGCCTGCGGTCGGACGTCGATTATTTCCGTCGGCACGAGGACGTGTTCCTCGCCGTCGTGAACCTCGGCGTCTTCGTCTTCGTCATGACCGGGATGATCTATGCCAGCCAGGTACACGCGAACGATGCGATCGGAAACTACGCCGACGCCTTCTATTTCACCATGTCCACCCTGACGACCACGGGTTTTGGCGATATCGTGGCAGAGGGGCTGTGGGGCCGGCTGCTGTCGGTTTTCGTGATGATCTTCGGCGTCACGCTGTTCCTGCAACTGGCGCAGGTGCTGTTTCGACCCTACAAGGTCCGCTTCGAATGTCCGACCTGCGGGCTGATGAAGCATGACCGCGACGCAGTTCACTGCAAGCATTGCGGCGATGTCATCCATATCGAGTACGACGGTGCCGTGTAGGACCGTCAGGCCCTGCCGCTGCGATTGACGTGCCGCAACGTTCTCCTAGACTGGGCTGAATTCGGGCAAAAGGTGCAGGACCATGCAACAGCAGATCGCGGTCATCACGTTGGGAATTTCGGACCTCGACCGGTCGAAGGGCTTCTACCGGCAGGGGTTCGGCTGGGCGCCGGTCTTCGAGAACGCCGAGATCGCCTTTTACCAGATGAACGGCTTTGTCCTCGGCATGTGGCTGAAGGACGCGCTGGCGAACGACACGCGCCAGCACGACCTGCCGTCACCCGGCGCGGTGACGCTGGCCCACAACGTGCCGTCGGAAGGTGACGTGCAGAAGGTCATGGACCGGCTTGTCGCCGCCGGTGCGACGGTGTTGCGCGCGGCGGATGCCCCGCCGCAGGGCGGGCGCCGGGGCTATGTCGCGGATCCCGACGGCCACGTCTGGGAAATCGCCTATAATCCAACTTGGCCGATCGACGCGGACGGGCATGTGACCTTCGGCATGTGATGCGCAACAGGACATCGGCCGCCCATGTGCGATCCAGAGTCCGTCGCCCACACGCAACGCAGGGGGCCCAAGGCCCCCTGCGTCATGGTCAAAGCAGGTCTTTTGCCGCCTGCGCGACATGCGCGGCGGTGATGCCGAACTTCTCGAACAGGACTTCTGCCGGGGCGGAGGCGCCGAAACCCGTCATGCCGACGAAGGCTGCCTTCTTGGCGTTGCCGCGTTCGCCCATCAGGATCATGTCCCAGGACTGGCGCGCGCCCGCCTCGACCGCGACGCGCACGGGACCGGCGGGCAGGACCTTGCGGCGGACGGCCTCGTCCTGTGCCATGAACAGTTCCATGCAGGGCATGGACACGACACGGGTGCCGATGCCTTCGGCCTGCAGGGTCTCGCGCGCGGCGAGGGCCAGTTCGACTTCGGACCCGGTGGCGATCAGGATGACCTGACGCTTGCCCTCTGCCTCTGCCAGCACGTAGCCGCCCTGTGCGGTCAGGTTCTTGTTGGTATGCGTGGTGCGGACCGTCGGCAGGTTCTGGCGCGACAGGGCCAGCACCGACGGTGTGCCCGTCGAGGTCAGCGCCAGTTCCCAGGCCTCTGCCGTTTCCACCGTGTCGGCGGGGCGGAAGACATGGGTGTTCGGCGTGGCGCGCAGCATCGACAGATGCTCTACCGGCTGGTGCGTCGGTCCATCTTCGCCAAGACCGATGGAATCGTGGGTCATGACATAGACCGTCGGCACCCCCATCAGGGCGGACAGGCGCATGGCGCCGCGGGCGTAGTCGGTGAAGCACATGAAGGTGCCGCCGTAGGGCCGCGCGCCGCCGTGCAGGACCATGCCGTTCATCGCCGCCGCCATGCCGTGCTCGCGGATGCCGTAGTGGACGTAGCGGCCCTTGCGGTTGTCGGGCGAGAACACGCCCATGTCCGGCGTCTTGGTGTTGTTCGACCCGGTCAGGTCGGCCGACCCGCCCACGGTTTCGGGCATGATCGGGTTGATCACCTCCAGCACGTTTTCGCTCGACTTCCGGGTCGCGACCTTGGGCGCGGATTCGCTGGCCTGCTTCTTGAAGGCGCGGATCGTGGCGGCCAGCTTCTTCGGCGCCTCCAGATCAAAGGTGCGGTGGAACTCCGCCTGCTTGGCCGCCGACAGCTTGCCGAAGCGTTCGTGCCAGGCCGCGTGGGCCGCCTTGCCGCGCTCTGCGGTGGCCTCCCACTGGGCCTTGATCTCTGCCGAGACGTCGAAGCTGGCGCCGGCCCAGCCGTAGGCGTCCTTGGCGACCTGCATCTGGGCCGCGTCGGTCAGTGCGCCGTGGCCCTTGGCGGTGCCCTGTGCCGCGTGCCCGAGCGCGATATGCGTCTTGCAGGCGATCATCGACGGACGCGGATCGTCCTTGGCGGCCTTGATGGCGGCGTCGATCTCGTCTGGGTTGTGGCCGTCGATGCTTTGCACATGCCAGCCCGATGCGGCAAAGCGTGCGGGCTGGTCGGTGATGTCGGCCATACCGACGTGGCCGTCGATGGTGATGTCGTTGTTGTCGAAGAACACGATCAGGTGCGACAGCTTCTGCATGCCGGCAAGGCCGATCGCCTCCTGGCTGATGCCTTCCATCAGGCAGCCGTCGCCGGCCATGACGTAGGTGTAGTGGTTGACGATCTTCTCGCCCCAGGTCGCGCGCTGGATCTCCTCGGCGATGGCGAAACCGACGGAATTGGCGATGCCCTGACCCAGCGGGCCGGTCGTGACCTCGATCCCCTTGCCGTGGCCGTATTCCGGGTGGCCGGCGGTGCGATAGCCCCACTGGCGGAAGTTCTTGATCTGGTCGAGGTCGAAATCCTCGTACCCCGTCAGGTGCAGCAGGGAATAGAGCAGCATCGACCCGTGGCCCGCCGACAGGATGAACCGGTCGCGGTCGGGCCAGTTCGGCGCGGCGGGGTCGAAGTTCAGGTGATTGGTAAACAGCACGGTCGCCACGTCCGCCATGCCCATCGGCATGCCGGAATGGCCCGAATTCGCGGCGCCGACGGCGTCCAGCGTCAGGGCGCGGATCGCAGCGGCTTTCGTCCAGTGTTCGGGGTGCGCGTTGCGCAGGGCAGCAAGATCCATGGTGTCATGTCCTGTCTTTGGCAAAATATGCGTTGCACGCGTCATAACAGGGCAGGGATCAAGATCAAGCGCGGCGCCCCGCTGTCCGCGTCGTTTGTGCGCGCCGGATGGATCGCTTAACCTTTGCCGCAGGGCACGATTCGCGCGCACCCGCGCGAGGTTGGGACAGGAACAGGCGCATGGACGACATCAAGGCCTTGGAAACGCGCATCGTGAATGCGCTCGACCGGATCCGGGCGGGACTGGGCGCGCAGGCCGACGCGGGCGAGATGGCGGCTCTTCAGGCCGAGCTGGAGCGCGAACGGGCGGCCCACGCCGGGTTGCAGGACCGCATGGCACGGCTGCAGGTCCAGCAGGACGGGCGCATCGCGGAACTGGAATCGCGCTGCGGTGCGCAGGCCGATCACATCGGCGATCTGGACGCAGAGCTGCAGCAGTTGCGCGCGTCCAACGCCGACCTGACGCAGCTTTGCGCGCAATTGCGCGGGGCGGCGACGGCGGGTGCGGCCGACCCGGAGCTGATCAACCGCGCCCTTCTGGCAGAGGTCGACGGGCTGACAGCGCAGCGGTCCGCCGAGGCCGCCGAGGTCGCCGCGATCCTGTCCGACCTGAAACCGCTTCTGCAACGGGAGGGCTGAACCATGCCGCAGGTGGAAATCACGATCGGCGGCCGCAACTTCGAGGTCGCCTGCCAGGAGGGGGAGGAGCAATACCTGACTTCTGCCGCACGGCTGCTGGACGCAGAGGCGGCACATCTGTCCGCCCAGATCGGCCGGATGCCCGAATCGCGGATGCTGCTCATGGCGGGCCTGATGCTGGCCGATCGCACCGCGGGGCTGGAGGATCAGCTGCGCGAGAGCGAGCTGGAACTGAACGGGTTGCGCGCGCAGATCGAAGAAGCGGCCAACAGGCCCGCCCAGCGGATCGAGGTGCCCGTCATTCCGCAGGAAGTCCATGACAGCATGGCCGAAATCGCCGCCCGCGCCGAGGCGCTGGCGGATCAGGTGGACGCGCAGGCCTGACGACAAGCTGCGTTCCTGCAAGACGAGAGCAAGATGCTGAAAACCATGATCGGTGCGGGCTGTGCAGCCCTCTGGGCAAGCGGCGCCCTCGCGGGCGTCACCTCGACGCCGCGCTATACCTGCGAGCGCGGGGTCGAGATCCCGACCGTCTACATCAATACCGAGGACGGCAGCGAGCCGGGCGTCGTTGTCCTGATGGTCGAAGGCCGGATGATTAACCTCGAGGCGACGGGCGAGGCCGCCTCCGGCGTCCGCTACCGCTTTCCAAACGACGGGTCGGGCTACATCTGGTGGACCCACCAGGGCGAGGCGCAGCTGATCTGGTACGACGCCGAGGTGAAGGAGGAGGTGACCCTCTACGCCTTCTGCAAGGAGTCCTGAGGGCGCGGCGCCTGCCGGATGAAAGCGCCGCGCCGGCACCCACGGCACTGACGCGAAAAAGGCCGGGGCGCGCCATCGCCCCGGCCTTCGTCCTCCATTGCCGTGTATCTGGCGGTCAGCCGTTCGCTTCGCGGATCTTGTCGGCGGCCGCCTTGTCGAAGGCGATGTCGTGCTGGGTCAGCAGCGTGTCGAGTTCACCGGACAGCGTCATCTCGGTGATGATGTCGCAGCCGCCGACGAATTCGCCCTTGACGTAAAGCTGCGGAATCGTCGGCCAGTCGGAATAGTCCTTGATCCCTTGGCGGATCTGGTCGTCGGCCAGCACGTTCACGTCGGTGTAGTCCACACCCATGAAGTTCAGCACCCCCGCCACGCGGGAAGAGAAGCCACATTGCGGCATGGTCTTTGTGCCCTTCATGAACAGCACGACGTCGTGGCTGGTCACGGTATCCTTGATCTGGTCGGAAGCGGTCATGATCTGGTCCTTTCAGACGGGCGCATCGAAACCGGCCCGCATTTTCTGTAAAGATTTCCGCACCGGATCAGTCCGGGGCGCGTGTGGTCAGGGCAAGAGCGTGCAGCTCTCCGTGGCTGCCATCCATCTTGCCCTTGAGTGCGGCATAGACCGCGCGCTGCTGCTGCACGCGGTTCTGTCCCTTAAAGCTCGGGTCGACGACCTCGGCCGCGAAATGCGCGCCGTCGTCGCCCTGGACACTGATCCGGGCCTGCGGAAAGGCCTCGCGCAGCAGCGTCTCGATCTCGTGGGCAGTGATGGGCATCTGTGCGTCCTTCGGTCGGGTGGGGCTAACTTATGAACGTGGTCCCAAGGAGGCAAGGGGGGCGCCGAATGGCGGCTGGGGGCGGCAGGCGGCGCCCTTCCGCCGGATGTGCGGACCGGGGCCTCCTTGGGCGGCAGTCTCTCCGGCCAGGTGAATGCGGATCATGCCACCGCGTCGGCGAAGGCGCTGCGGTAAAGGCCCGACAGCGGGGCCAGCGGGGCACTGTAGGCGCCAAAGGTCACCTGATCGCCACCGGCCTGACCGACGCGTGCCAAGGGCAGGCCGGCCGTGGCTGCGGCGGCCAGCAAAGCCTCGGCCTGATCGAAGGTCGCGGCAATCAGGTAGCGGGCCTGATCCTCGGCAAAGAGCAGCGCGGTGTCGTCGGTGTCGAGGGTGATGCCCACGCCCGCGGTATCCGCCATCTCGAAGGCGGCGAGGGCGAGGCCGCCGTCGGCAAGGTCGGTGCAGGCGGTGATCTGACCTGCGTTGGCGCGGATGAAGTCGCCGTGCGCGGCCTCGGCGGTCAGGTCCACGGGAGGCGCGTCGCCTTCGGCGCGCTGCAGGTGTTCGGCCAGCAGTGCCGTTTGACCCATGTGACCATGGGTGTCGCCCAGCAGCAGCAGCGTGTGGCCTGGGGCGAGGGTGCCGCCGATGATCTGGGCCACGTCGGCGATCAGGCCCACGGCGCCGATGGTGGGAGTCGGCAGGATGCCGGTCCCGTCGGTTTCGTTGTAAAGCGAGACGTTGCCCGAGACGATAGGCATGTCGAGCGCCTCGACCGCCTCGCCGATGCCTTTGATCGCGCCGACGAACTGTCCCATGATGCGCGGCTTTTCGGGGTTGCCGAAGTTCATGTTGTCGGTGGTCGCCAGCGGTTTCGCCCCCACTGCCGTCAGGTTGCGGTAGGCCTCTGCCACCGCCTGCCGGCCGCCTTCGACCGGGTTGGCAAAGACGTAGCGCGGGGTCACGTCAGAGGTGAAGGCCAGCGCCTTGGTGGTGCCATGGATGCGGGTGATGCCGGCACCGGCGCCGGGGATGCGCAGGGTGTCGCCCATGACCTGCGAGTCGTACTGTTCATAGACCCACGATTTCGCCGCATAGTTCGGGCTGCCGATCAGTGCGCGCAGGCCGGCGATGGGGTCGACGGCCGGAATGTCGCCGACGGCGGCGGCGGCGGGCGTCTCTTCCCACGGGCGGTCGTATTCGGGGGCGGAAGAGGCGAGCTTCGACAGCGGCAGGTCGGCCTTGGTTTCCCCGTTATGCAGGATCAGGAAGCGGTCCTCGGCGATGGTCTCGCCCACGATGGCGAAATCGAGGTCCCACTTGACGAAGACGCCGCGGGCTTCGGCCTCCAGTTCCGGCTTCAGCACCATGAGCATGCGTTCCTGGGATTCTGACAGCATCATCTCGTAGGCGGTCATGTCCGCTTCGCGCTGCGGCACGTTTTCCAGATCCAGCCGGACGCCGAGGCCGCCCTTGTCGCCCATCTCGACCGCGGAACAGGTCAGGCCCGCGGCCCCCATGTCCTGAATCGAGATCACAGCACCCGTGGCCATCAGCTCCAGCGTCGCTTCCATCAGGCGCTTTTCGGTGAAGGGGTCGCCGACCTGCACGGTGGGGCGCTTGTCCTCGATCGTGTCGTCGAACTCGGCCGAGGCCATGGTGGCACCACCGACGCCGTCACGGCCCGTCTTGGCGCCAAGATAGACGACGGGCATCCCGACGCCCGAGGCGGCGGAGTAGAAGATCTTGTCGGCATCCGCGAGGCCGGCAGCAAAGGCATTCACAAGGCAGTTGCCGTTGTAGGAGGCGTCGAAACGCACCTCTCCACCCACCGTGGGCACGCCGAAGGCGTTGCCGTAGCCGCCGACGCCCGCCACGACGCCGTTGACCAATTGGCGGGTCCGCGGGTGGCCGGGCAGGCCGAAGGACAGAGAGTTCATCGCCGCGATGGGCCGCGCACCCATGGTGAAGACGTCGCGCAGGATGCCGCCGACGCCGGTCGCCGCGCCCTGATAGGGCTCGATGTAGGAGGGGTGGTTGTGGCTTTCCATCTTGAAGACCACGGCCTGCCCGTCGCCGATATCCACGACACCCGCATTTTCGCCCGGACCGCAGATGACCTGCGGGCCGGTGGTCGGCAGGGTGCGCAGCCACTTCTTGGACGACTTGTAGGAACAGTGCTCGTTCCACATGGCAGAGAAGATGCCGAGTTCGGTGAAGGTCGGTTCGCGCCCGATGATGTCGAGGATGCGGTCGTATTCGTCAGGCTTCAACCCGTGGGCAGCGATCAGGTCTGGCGTGATGGTCGGTTCGGTCATGGCATCCCCCGGGGTGACGTTGGCCCGCTTTTAGGCCAGCGGCGGGGCGAGGGAAAGGGCCGTGGCCAAAGCAGCATCAGGTATCGGCTGCATCGCGATTTCCGGGCCGGTGCGTTGCGCAGGTCGCGCCGCGGGCGACCCCTTCACACGGGGCCGCCCGGGGCGGTCGGGTCAGGACAACTGCTGCGCCAACTGGCCGCTGGTCAGGTTCAGCACGATCCGGTCGTTCTGTCGGGCGGAGGGGCTGAACTGGAACTGCGCGCGCTGGACCGGCAAGCGCAGCTTGGTGTTTAGCTGGACGGAGGCCCTGATCATGTTGCCGACACGGGCGTCGTCCTGCACGATGACACCCACATAGACATTGTCGCTGGTCCAGACGGTCAGCCCGGTCAGCGCCAGAACGGGCGGCGCGGTCCGGACCGCAGCGAAGGCACGGCTGCCGGATGATCCCGTCGGGGCGACACCGTTGCCCGCAAATCCTGCGCCAGACCCGCCGAAGCCAGAGCCGCCACTGGCGCCATTGCCACCGGCGCCAGTGCCGCCGCTGCCCATGCCGCCACCGCTGGCCATGCCGCCGCCGCTGCCGCTACCACCGGTGCCGCCGCCGCCGCTACCACCGGCGCCGCCGCCGCCGGTATTGCCGCCGCCACCCGTGCCGCCGCCGGTATTGCCACCCGTGCCACCGCCGGTATTGCCACCCGTGCCACCGCCGGTATTGCCACCCGTGCCGCCGCCGGTATTGCCGCCGCCAGAGCGCCCGCCGACACTGGCGCCGACCGATGCGCTGACACCGGAGCCGCCTCCGACGTTGGCATCGGCGCCGGCGTTGAGCCCGCCACCGCCATTGCGCGAACCGCCGACACTTGCATCGGCCGAGGCGCTGACGCCACCGCCGGACCCGCCGACACCCACGTCGGCGGAGGCAGAGGTGCCGCCGATGCCGACGTCGGCGCTGACGCCGAGCCCCCCACGGGACACCCCGGCATCGACACCGACGGAAACGCCGCCGAGATCAAGGGCCGCCACCCCCGTCGCGGGAATTGCGAAGACACAGGCGAAGCCGAAATTACGAAACATGGTCATTGAAACGTCCTCTCTGTCAAAGTGCAGCGCGTGGGGTTCGGGTTCTTCGTCAGTCTGTCGTCGTCCAAGCCTTTCGCGCCATGGTTGCAAATTCACGTTAGAGTTGCGGTCCGAGTTTCGCGGCGTAAGAACATTTCACGCAAGAATATTGCGGGAATGCGCTATCTAGTTATTAGAAATGGAAAAATAGTAAGGGAACCGTTATCGTAACGTGATACGGTTTGTTGCATCGTTTCAGACAAAATCTGACGTTTATCACCTGTGTCTCGGATTGATGAACAATGCCCTTGACCCATCGGACACAAGGAAGATGACAGGCCGGAGCAAAAAAAAGCCGGGCACGAAGGCCCGGCGAAGTCCAACAGGGAGGTGAAGCGCGTGGTTCTCACCGCATCGCTTCAAGATTGGAAATAAGGCCCGATATTTGGGCAATCAAGAAAAAAGCCGATGTCAAGATGCATTGCCGCTATGCGCCCCGCGCATGACGGGCGGTGAGCGCCTCAGGCGGTCGTGGCCCGGTCCACCGCCAGATCCTTCACGCTCTTGCGGTGGGCAAAGATTTCGTCCTGCACGAAGTCGCGGAACGCCATGATCCGGCGGGACTGGCGCAGCTCCTCGGGGTAGGCGAGGAAGACCGGCACTTCGCCACTTTCGAGTTCCGGCAGGCAGCGGATCAGATGCGGGAAATCCTCTGTCACGTAGTCCGGCAGGACGCCCACGCCGAGGTTGTTGATGACCCCCTGCAGCACGCCGAAATAGTTGTTCACCGTAAAGATCGACTGGACCTCGTGGCTCAGCAGGTGATGGATCAGGGTCGATCCAGCGCTGACCTGCGTCGACGTCAGGGCCTGACAGATCAGCCGGTGACCGGAAATGTCCTGAATCGCCGAAAGGGGCGGGCGCGTGTCGAGGTATTCCCGCGTCGCGTAAAGTCGCATCCGGATGTTCATCAGCCGCTTGCGGATCAGGTCGGCCTGCGACGGCTCCTTCATCCGGATCGCGACGTCGGCCTCGCGCATCGGCAGGTCGAGCACGCGCTCTTCCAGCATCAGGTCAATCTTGATGTCGGGATATTTCTCGTAAAGCTTCGGCAGTCGCGGCGCGAGCCAAAGGGTGCCGAAGCCGGTCGTGGTCGTCACCCGCAACTCGCCGAAGACCTCCTCCTCTGAATCGCGGATGCGGGCAGAGGCGGCTTCCAGCCTGCGGTTCATCGACTTGGTCGCATCGAACAGCAGTTCGCCCTGTTCGGTCAGGATCAGGCCGCGGGCGTGGCGGTGGAACAGCGTGGTGTTGAGCGATTCTTCCAGCGCGCGGATCTGGCGACTGACGGCGGATTGCGACAGGTGCAGCACGTCGCCCGCATGGGTCAGCGATCCCGCGTCGGCCACGGCATGAAATATTCTAAGTTTGTCCCAGTCCATCCCAGCCTCCTGTCACGCGCGTTGATCATATGCATTGAAACTTCCTTACGCAGTGCTCTGTCACAAATCAATGAACGGAGATGTGGAATTAAACCCTTTGTAGGTCAGAATTTGTGACCTATGCTGAAATGATCACCGCAAGTTGCGCATGAGGAGGTGCACGATGGGCCGGGAAGAGATCTCGCTGAACGACCGTTTCGATCTGGAAAAGTCGCCGGTGCTGCTGAACGGCACGCAGGCGCTGGTCCGGCTGATGCTGATGCAGCGGGCGCGGGACGCACGCGCGGGGCTGAATACGGCGGGCTACGTCACCGGCTACCGCGGGTCACCGCTGGGTGCGGTCGACATGCAGATGGGCCGGGCTGGCAAGGTCCTGACCGCGGCGCAGGTCACATTCCAGCCGGGCCTGAACGAGGATCTGGCGGCGACGGCGCTCTGGGGCAGCCAGCAGGCCGAACTGCGGGGCGAGGGGAAATACGACGGCGTCTTCGGCCTCTGGTACGGCAAGGGCCCGGGCGTGGACCGCTCCGGCGACGTGATGCGGCACGCGAACATGGCCGGCACGTCCCCCCACGGCGGCGTCATCATGGCGATGGGCGACGACCATACGGGCGAAAGCTCCACCACCTTGCACCAGTCCGACTGGGCGATGGTCGATGCCTACATGCCGATCGTCAGCCCCGCCGGCGTGCAGGAGGTGCTGGATTACGGCCTCTACGCCTGGGCGCTGTCGCGGTATGCGGGGGTCTGGGTCGGTCTGAAGACGATGAAGGACACGATCGAGGTCACATCCGTCGTGGACGGCGATCCGCACCGGCTGTCCTTCGTGACGCCCGACCTCAAGCTGCCGGAAGAGGGCCTGAACATCCGCCTGGTCGACACGCCCGTGGCGCAAGAAGCGCGGATGATCGACCACAAGCGCTTCGCCGCCGAGGCATTTTCCCGCGCCAACAAGATGGACCAGCGCAAGTGGGGCAAGGCGGGCGCGCGGATCGGCTTCGTCGCCGCCGGCAAGAACTGGCTCGACCTCGTCCACGCCCTGTCGCTGCTGGGCATCGACGAAGGTGAGGCGGAGCGTCTGGGCATCACCACCTACAAGGTGGGGCAGGTCTGGCCGCTCGACATGGCGTCTTTCCACGAATGGGCCGAGGGGCTCGATCTCGTCGTGGTGGTCGAGGAAAAGCGCAAGCTGATCGAGGTGCAGGTGAAGGAGGCGCTGTTCGACGACACCCGCACCCGCGTCTACGGCTGGCACAAGGGCGACGAACACTCCGAAGGGCGGCGCGAGGAGGTGTTTCCGACCCGCTACGCGCTCGACCCCATCTGGATCGCGGAAAAGCTGGGCGGCATCCTGACCGAGGAAGGCTGCGGCTCTGACGGCGTGACCGCGGGCCTGGCGCAACTGGCCGAGGCGCGCCGCGCCGACAACGTGCCCGAACTGGCGGCGCGTCTGCCCTATTTCTGCTCCGGCTGCCCGCACAACACATCGACCAAGGTGCCCGACGGCAGCCGCGCCTATGCTGGGATCGGCTGCCACTACATGGTGCAGTGGATGGACCGCGACACCGTCGGCTTCACCCAGATGGGCGGCGAGGGCGCGAACTGGGTGGGCGAGGCACCGTTCAGCAAACGCGGCCACGTCTTTCAGAACCTCGGCGACGGCACCTACAACCACTCCGG
The DNA here is from genome assembly GCF_900128995.1 of Loktanella atrilutea. Lineage (GTDB taxonomy): Bacteria > Pseudomonadota > Alphaproteobacteria > Rhodobacterales > Rhodobacteraceae > Loktanella > Loktanella atrilutea. The sequence continues at coordinate 288,410 of NZ_FQUE01000001.1, forward strand.
CGTGCAGGCGATCCGCTTTGCCCTCATGGCCGGGACGAACATCACCTACAAGATCCTCTACAACGATGCCGTCGCCATGACCGGCGGCCAGCACAACGACGGCGACCTGCAGGCCGACCAGATCGTGCGAGAGCTGAAGGCGATGGGCGTCAAGGACGTCCGCGTCGTCTATGACGAGAAGGAGGACGTCGACCCCGCCCGCTTCCCCGCCGGCGTGCCCCTGTCCGAGCGGGCAGAACTGCCGCGCGTGCAGGAGGAACTGAGCAAGGTCGAGGGCGTGTCGGCGCTGGTCTACATCCAGACCTGTGCCGCCGAAAAACGCCGCCGCCGCAAGCACGGCCAGTTTCCGGACCCGGACAAGCGGGTCTTCATCAACACTGACGTCTGCGAAGGCTGCGGCGATTGCGGCGTGCAGTCGAACTGCGTCTCCATCGTCCCGGTGGAAACCGAATTGGGCCGCAAGCGGGCCATCGACCAGTCGTCCTGCAACAAGGACTTCAGCTGCCTCAAGGGGTTCTGCCCGTCCTTCGTGACGGTCGAAGGCGCCAAGCTGAAGAAGACGGCGACGGCAGAGGTCGATCTGCCCGACATGCCCGACCCCGTGCTGCCGCAGATCGAGGGCACCCACAACGTCGTCATCACCGGTGTCGGCGGCACCGGCGTCGTGACCATCGGCGCGGTGCTGGCGATGGCCGCGCACCTCGACGGCAAGGGCGCCGGCATGATGGAAATGGCGGGCCTCGCCCAGAAGGGCGGGGCGGTGCACATCCATTGCCGCATCGCCGAGCGGCCCGAGGACATCAGCGCGATCCGCGTCGCGACCGGAGAGGCCGACGCCCTGATCGGCGGCGACCTCGTGGTCAGCGCGGGCGCCAAGACCATCGGCCTGATGAAGACCGGCCGCACGAAGGGCGTCGTGAACGCCCACGAAATCATCACCGGCGATTTCACCAAGAACACGGAATTCCAGCTGCCCGTCGATCAGCTGAAGCTGTCGCTGGCCGCGCGGCTGCGCGACGACGTGCATCTTTTCGATGCGACGGACCTCGCCAAGGCCACGATGGGCGACAGCATCTTTTCCAACATGATGATCTTCGGCGCCGCGTGGCAGATGGGGGCGATCCCGGTGTCGGGCGAGGCGATCCGCCGGGCGATCACGCTGAACGGGGCGGCCGTGGACCGCAATCTGCGGGCCTTTGAGCTGGGGCGCTGGGCGGTCCTGCACCCGGAGGAGGCGGGCCGGGTCGGCCAGCCGAAGATCATGGCGCTACCGAAATCCCTCGATGAACGCATCGCCTATCGCGAGGGTCATCTGACCGCCTATCAGAACAAGCGACTTGCCAAGCGCTATCGCGCCATGGTCGATCGCTTCACCGACCCGGCGCTGAAGGAAGCTGTCGCCCTCGGCTATCACAAGCTGCTTGCCTACAAGGACGAATACGAGGTCGCGCGTCTGCTGAAGGACTCAGAGGCCAAGGCCCGCGAGGCCTTCGATGGCGACATCAAGGTCAGCTACCACCTCGCCCCGCCGATCCTGACCAAGGACGGCCCCGACGGTCGCCCGCAGAAGAAGACCTTCGGCGCCGGGATGGGGCGCGCCTTTCCTTGGCTCGCCCGGCTCAAGGTGCTGCGCGGCACGCCGCTCGACCCCTTCGGCTATACCGCCGAGCGCCGGATGGAACGCGCCCTCGTCGCGCAATACGAAAGCGACATGGACACGCTGGCCGGACCGGCCGCACGGGATTCCGACGCCGCCGTGGCGCTGGCCCGCCTGCCGCTGACCATTCGCGGTTTCGGCCCGGTCAAGGCCGCCAATGCCGCCAAGGCAGAGAAGGAGCGCGAGGTGCTCCTCGCCCGCCTGCGCGACGGGCCCGCGCGGATGGCGGCGGAATGACGCTTTTGCGCGCATTTACAATTCCTTAACCCCACCGTCCAATCTTACCCCGGATAAGGCGCGGGCAGGCGGCAGGCGCGTGCGCGACCGCCTGCGCCTGTCCTGAAGGCGGCACGCCGATCCGGCAAAGGACGCATGGATTTCCGCTGCGGCGGCACCTATGCTGCGGCCCAAGGCCCCGCGGCGCGAATGTGCGGGGTCATCAGTGAAGGCAAGGCAGAGGGTGCGCCATGGCGGTGGGAATTTTCGACAGCGGTCTGGGCGGCCTTACGGTGCTGGAGGCGATCCGCACCCGGCTGCCCGACCTGCCGCTGGTCTATCTGGGCGACAACGCCAATGCGCCCTACGGCGTGCGTGACGCGGACGACATCTATGACCTGACGACACAGGCCACGCAGCGGCTGTTCGACGCCGGTTGCGATCTGGTGATCCTCGCCTGCAACACCGCCAGCGCCGCGGCGTTGCGCCGGATGCAGGAAGGCTGGGTGCCCAGGGACAAGCGCGTCCTCGGCGTCTTCGTCCCGCTGATCGAGGCGTTGACCGAACGCCAGTGGGGCGACAACTCTCCCCCGCGCGAGGTTGCCGTCAAGCATGTGGCGCTCTTCGCCACCCCCGCCACGGTGCGCAGCCGTGCCTTCCAGCGCGAGCTCGCTTTTCGCGCCATCGGCGTGGATGTCGAGGCGCAGGCTTGCGGCGGTGTCGTCGACGCGATCGAGGATGGCGATTTCATCCTCGCCGAGGCGCTGGTGCGCAGCCACGTCGATGCGCTGAAACGCAAGATGCCCGACCCCGATGCCGCGATGCTGGGCTGCACCCATTACCCCCTGATGGCCGACGTGTTTCAGGATGCCTTGGGACCGGACGTGACCGTCTTCTCTCAGGCGCGGCTGGTGGCGGAAAGCCTTGCGGACTACCTGTCGCGACGACCCGCGCTGGTCGGCAGCGGCACCGAAAGCCAGTTCCTGACGACCGGCGACCCCAAGAAGGTCTCTGCCCGGGCAACGCAGTTCCTTGGGCACGGGATCACCTTCACGGCAGCCTGACCCGCACACGGTTGCCGTCATCCGCCCGTCACCATAAATTCACCCCAAAGGGGGATCCGACCTATGACCCACAACGTCGCCATTCTGGGCGCTTCCGGCTACACCGGCGCCGAACTCGTGCGCCTGATCGCCACCCATCCATCGATGAAGATCGTCGGCCTGTCCGGCAACTCCAAGGCCGGAATGGCCATGGCCGACGTCTTCCCTCACCTGCGCCACCTCGACCTTCCGGCGCTGACCACCATCGAGGACATGGATTTCGACGGTGTCGACCTCGTGTTCTGCGCCCTGCCGCACGCGACCTCTCAGGCCGTCATCAAGGAGCTGCCGCGTCATCTGAAGATCGTCGACCTGTCCGCCGATTTCCGTCTGCGCGACGGGGCGGACTACGAAAAGTGGTACGGCAAGCCCCATGCCGCGCTCGAGATGCAGAAGGAGGCGGTCTACGGTCTGACCGAGTTCTACCGCGAGGAGATTGCGGGCGCGCGTCTGGTCGCCGGCACCGGCTGCAACGCCGCGACCGGGCAATATGCCCTGCGTCCATTGATTGCCGCAGGTGTCATCGACCTCGACGACATCATCATCGACCTGCTGGCCGCCGTGTCGGGGGCCGGTCGGTCGCTGAAGGAGAACCTGCTGCACGCCGAACTGTCGGAAGGCGCCCACGCCTATTCCGCCGGCGGCACCCATCGCCACCTCGGCGAATTCGATCAGGAATTCTCCAAGGTCGCCGGCCGCCCCGTGCAGGTGCAGTTCACCCCCCATCTGATCCCCGCCAACCGCGGCATCCTCGCCACCGTCTACGTGAAAGGAGAGGCGGAGGAGGTGCATCGCACACTGGCCGAGGCATACGCCGACGAGCCCTTTCTGATCGTGCTGCCGATGGGCCAGCACCCCTCGATCAAGCACATCCGGGCCAGCAACTTCTGCCACATCGGCGTGGTCAAGGACCGGATCGCCGGCCGCTGCCAGATCATCGCGACCCTCGACAACCTGACCAAGGGTTCCAGCGGGCAGGCGTTGCAGAACGCCAACCTGATGCTGGGCCTGCCGGAAACGGAGGGGCTGATGCTGGCCCCCGTCTTTCCGTGACGGGGCACCGGCCGTGAAGGGCCTGCGCAAGAAGCGCCGCATTCAGGTGCTGGCGCTGTCCGGCGTCTGCATCGCCGCGGTCCTCGGCATCCTCGCCCTGCTGCCGTCCGAGTCTTTCCAATTCTTCCGTTCGCCCAGCGAAGTCGCTGCCGATCCGCCACGCGAGACGGAATTGTTCCGGATCGGCGGGCTGGTCGAGGACGGGTCCCTGACCCGCGGCGCGGGCACCGAGGTCACCTTCAAGGTAACGGACGGGGGGGCTTCGATTCCCGTGACATACACCGGCATCCTGCCGGATCTCTTTGCCGAGGGGCAAGGTATGGTGGGGCAGGGGCGTTACGTGAACGGGACATTCCAAGCTGTTGAAATACTTGCGAAACATGACGAGTCCTACATGCCGAAGGAGGTCGTCGACGCGCTGAAGGAACAGGGTGTCTATGTGGCACCGAACGCCGACGTCGCGACCAATTAACCAATCCATCCGACCCTTGCCGGCGACAGCACTGGCAGGGGAAGATGATGCAGAGCGTGCAACAGATCGCCGTCGACATCGTGCGGCGCGAGGGGGGCTTCGTCGATGACCCCAACGATCCGGGCGGGGCGACGAACCACGGGGCGACGATCCACACGATGCGCCGTCTCGGCCTTGATCTGACCGGCGACGGACGGATCGACACCGCCGACGTCCGCCGGTTGAGCGAGGCGCAGGCCGTCGCGATCTTCGTCCAGCATTACTTCGAGGCGCCGGGGATCGCGCGGCTTCCGGTCCCGCTGCAACCCAGCGTCTTCGACATGCATGTCAATGCGGGCATTCAAGCCGTCAAGATATTGCAGCGCCTTTTCAATGCCATGCGGGTCTTCGTTGACGTAGACGGTGTGATCGGGCCGAAGACCGCAGCGGCGGCAGGACATGCGATGGCGGCGGCCCCGGATCATCTGGGCGACGCCTACGGCATCGCGCGGCGCAACTACTATTACGCCTTGGCCGACAGTCGCCCGGCGTCTCGCCGCTATGCCCGGCGAAAGGACGGCGGCAAGGGCGGCTGGATCACGCGGGCAGAGGCGTTCATGGCGCCGCGCTATCGGCTGACGGAAGCGCAACATCGCGAACGGGTGGCACGATGGGGCTGATGGGCAGGGTGATGGGCTGGGCGCTGGGTCAGGGCGGCGGGCTGGTGCGGACGGTCGAGGCCTTCCGCGAAAATACCGAAAACGGGGCGGCGCGCGCATCCGACGAGAAGCGCGCGGCGCTGGAGCAGTTCGCGCGAGAGTTCGCGGGCCAGCGGGCGGGCCTGTTCGACAGGGTGATCGACGGGCTGAACCGCCTGCCGCGCCCAATGCTGGCGCTGGGCACGCTGGGGCTGTTCGTGTCCGCCATGACCAGCCCGGACTGGTTTTCCAGCCGCATGGTAGGCGTTGCGCTGATCCCGGAGCCCCTGTGGTGGCTGATGGGAGCGATCGTCAGCTTCTATTTCGGGTCACGCTATCAGGCGAAGGGGCAGGACTTTCAGCGCTCCGTCGCCGAAACCGTGCTGATGGGGCAGGCCTTGGCCGCTGACCGGGGGCGCACGGACCCGGCTGTCGCGCCCGCTTCGCCTGATGCACCGCAAGACTATGCCGACAACGCGGCGCTGGCAGACTGGTGGAGGCAGGCGGATGCAGACTGACTGGACCGCGACGGTCGAGAAGCGGCTGGTCGAGCTGGAGACCCACCACGCGGTGAATGCGGTGCATCGGATCAACGTGGCCGACCGGCTGCTGGCGATCGAGGATACGCTGAAATGGCTGGTCAGGCTGATCATCGGGGCACTGATCGTCGGCGGTGTGACCTATGCCATGCAGGGCGGGTTCCGGGTCTGACGCGGCGCGGCGCACGTCGATTTGTGCGCCGCCCCGTATCCCGCGCCCACGGGATGCGCTATATCCGGGGTCATGTTGATTGAACTCGCGCATTTCGCCCTGATTCTCGCCTTTGGCGTCGCCCTTGCCCAGACGATCGTGCCGCTGATCGGGGCGCACAGGGGGTGGCGCGGCTGGATGGCCTTTGCCGATCCGGCCGCCAACAGTCAGCTGATCCTTGTCGGCTTCAGCTTTGCGGTGTTGATGCACGCCTTCATCGTATCGGATTTCAGCGTGGCGCTGGTCTATGCCAACAGCCATACGGCCAAGCCGCTGCTTTACAAGATCAGCGGCGTCTGGGGCAATCATGAAGGGTCGATGCTGCTGTGGGTGCTGATCCTGGCGCTGTTCGGCGCCTGTGCCGCGTGGTTCGGCGGCAACCTGCCAGAGACGCTGAAGGCGCGGGTGCTGGCGGTACAGGCCAGCATTTCCGTTGCCTTCTATGCCTTCATTCTCTTTACTTCGAACCCGTTTTTGCGGCTGACAGAGGCTCCGCTGAACGGGCGCGACCTGAACCCGCTGCTGCAGGACCCGGGCCTCGCGTTCCATCCGCCGTTCCTCTACCTCGGTTACGTCGGCCTTTCGATGACCTTCAGCTTTGCCGTCGCCGCCCTGATCGAGGGGCGGGTCGATGCCGCATGGGGCCGCTGGGTGCGCCCCTGGACGCTGGCGGCGTGGATGTTCCTGACCGTGGGCATCGCACTGGGATCATGGTGGGCCTATTACGAGCTTGGCTGGGGCGGTTTCTGGTTCTGGGACCCGGTGGAGAACGCGAGCTTCATGCCCTGGCTGATCGCGGCGGCGCTGCTGCATTCCGCCATCGTCGTGGAAAAGCGAGAGACGCTGAAAAGCTGGACGATCCTGCTGGCGATCCTCGCCTTCGGCTTTTCGCTGCTGGGCACGTTCATCGTGCGGTCGGGCGTGCTGACCTCCGTCCATGCCTTCGCCAATGATCCGGAACGCGGCGTATTCATCCTGCTGATCCTCGGCATCTTTCTCGGCGGGTCACTGACGCTTTATGCCGCGCGCGCGGGCGTGATGCAGGCGCAGGGTGCCTTCGGCACGGTCAGCCGCGAAAGCGCGTTGGTGCTGAACAACATATTGCTGGCGGTCAGCGCCTTCGTCGTCTTCATCGGGACGATCTGGCCATTGGTGGCAGAGCTGGCCTTTGGCCGCACGCTGTCGGTCGGTCCGCCGTTCTTCGACGCGGCCTTCACGCCCTTCATGGTGCTGCTGGCCATCGTGCTGCCGCTGGGATCGCTGCTGGCGTGGAAGCGCGGCAGCCTGAGCCGCGCGCGGTTGCCGCTGGCGGGCCTGGCTGTGCTGTCGCTGGCGATGGCGGGGCTGTTCTATGCCATCTATGCCGGGCGGTCGCTGCTGGGACCGGCGGGTGTGCTGCTGGGCGTCTGGGTCGTCGGCGGTGCCGTGGTCGACCTGTGGCTGCGTGCCGGGCGCGGCGGCCTGTCGGACCGGCTGGGCCGGGTGATGCGCCTGCCGCGCGGCGACTGGGGCAAGACGGTGGCCCATGCGGGCATGGGGGTCACGATCTTCGGCGTGGCCGCGATGACCGCCTGGCAACAGGAGGATATCCGTGTGGCGCAGGTGGGCGAGGGGTTCGACGTCGGGGCCTACCACTTCACGCTGGATGATGTGGAGAAGGTGCAGGGGCCGAACTATTCCTCGACCATGGCGACGGTGACGGCGGCCCGCGGCAAGGGTGCGCCGATCACCATGGTGCCGGAAAAGCGGTTCTATCCGGTGGCGCAGATGGCGACGACCGAAGCCGCGATTAAGAACGGTGTGCTGCGCGATCTTTACGTCGTGATCGGCGATCCGCAGACCGACGGCGGCTATGCGATGCGGGTCTACATCAAGCCCTTTGCCAACTGGATCTGGGGCGGCGCGATCCTGATGGCGATCGGCGGGCTGATCTCGCTCACCGACCGGCGGCTGCGCTTTGCGGTCGGTGCCCGGCGTGCGTCCACGGTGCCCGCGGAATGAAGCGGCTGCTGCTGGTTCTGCTGCTGCTGGCGGCGCCCGTCTGGGCGGTCCAGCCGTCAGAGATGCTGGCCGACCCTGTGCTGGAGGCGCGGGCGCGCGAGATTTCCGAAGGGCTGCGCTGTCCCGTCTGCCAGAACGAGAGCATCGACGAATCGAATGCCCCGATCAGCCACGACCTGCGCGTGCTGCTGCGCGAGCGGCTGGTGGCCGGGGATACGGATCAGGAGGTGGTCGATTTCCTCGTGGCCCGGTTCGGAGAGTTCATCCTGCTGGAACCGGATACCCGCGGCGCGAACCTGATCCTTTGGGCCGCGGCGCCGGTGCTGCTGCTGCTGGCGCTGCTGGTGGGCTGGGTCACGATCCGGCGGCGGACCCCGGCGGAGGAACCGCTGACCGAGGCCGAGCGGGCCGAGGTGGACCGCATTCTGCGTTCGTGACGCGCGGTTTTCCTTTATCGCGGGCCTGACGTCGCTAGTCTGGCGCAAATCGCACAAAGGACCGCCCGCATGGACTACAGCGCCATCACCGTCGACAGCCGCGACGACATCGTCACGATCACCCTGAACCGTCCCGACAAGATGAATGCCCTTGGCCGGCAGATGCGGGCAGAGCTGACGCAGGCCTTCACGGCGGCGCCGCAGATGGGGCGCGTCGCGGTGCTGACCGGAGCGGGGCGGGCGTTCTGTTCGGGGCAGGAACTGTCGGGCGACGTGACCGCCAGCCTCGACCTCGAAGGGGTGCTGCGCGATGAATACGTGCCGATGCTGCGGGCGATCATCGATTGCCCGATCCCGACCATCGCCGCGGTCAACGGGCCCGCGGCGGGGGCGGGGGCGAACCTTGCGCTGGCGGCGGATGTGGTGATCGCCTCGTCGGATGCCTATTTCGTGCAGGCTTTCGCCCGGATCGGCCTGATCCCCGATGCGGCGGGGACGTGGTTCCTGCCGCGGCAGATTGGGCTGGCGCGGGCCATGGGGGCGTCGTTGTTCGCCGACAACATCCCGGCGCAACAGGCGGTGGACTGGGGCATGATCTACGAAATGGCGGAAGCCGCCGATTTCGAAGATCACTGGCGCAAGCGGGCGCTGCAATTGGCCAAGGGGCCGACGGCGACCTATGGGCATATCAAGACCGCGCTGCGCACATCCTACGACAACACGCTGGACGATCAGCTGGCGCTGGAGGCCGAATTGCAGGGCAAATGCGGCCGAACGGCGGACTTCGTCGAAGGGGTCACGGCCTTTGTCGAAAAGCGCCCCGCGCGGTTCACGGGGCGGTGACGGGACACTGACAGCCAAGCGGAACAAGGGCCACGCGGGGACGTTCAATCAGTGAATGAACCACGACAGGAGACCTGCCATGTCCGCCGAAACTGCCGCACAGGACGACCCGCTGTTCCACCCCACCGATCTGGGGGCGATCAAGATCAGGAATCGCGTCCTGATGGCGCCGCTGACGCGCAACCGCGCCGAACACGACGGCGTGCCGGGCGAGCTTGCGACGACCTACTACCGCCAGCGCGCCGGCGCGGGCGCCATCATCACGGAGGCGACGCAGATCTCGCCCATGGGCAAGGGATACCTCGACACGCCGGGCATCCACACGGAGCAGCAGGCGCACCAGTGGAAGAAGATCACCGATGCCGTCCACGCCGAGGGCGGCAAGATCATCATCCAGCTGTGGCACGTCGGGCGGATCAGCCACGTGTCCCTGCTGCCCGAGGGCCGCAGCCCCGTGTCCTCTACCGACAAGCGGGCCGACCAGCAGACCTTTACCGCCAACGGGTTCGAGGATTGCTCGAAGCCCGAGGCGCTGACGATCGAGGGCATCAAGGCCACGGTCGAGGATTTCCGCGAAGGTGCGCGTCTGGCGAAGATGGCCGGCTTTGACGGGATCGAGGTTCATGCGGCGAACGGCTATCTGATCGACCAGTTCCTGCAGGACGGCGTGAACGACCGCACCGATGAATACGGCGGCAGCATCGAGAACCGGATGAAGTTCCTCGAAGAGGTCCTGAACGCCGTGGCCGATCACTGGCTGCCGTCGGAAACCGGTGTGCGCCTGTCGCCGCTGGGGCAGGCCAACGACATGTCCGACAGCGATCCCGAAGCGCATTTCGCCAAGGTCTACGAAATGCTGTCAGGCTATCAGCTGGCTTATCTGCACGTGGTCGAAAGCTTTCCGGGCAATGACGATTCCGGCGGGCGTGACTTGCTGGTGCGTCTGCGCAAGCACTATGACGGGTTCTACATCGCGAATGGTGGCTACGACGCCAAGATGGCACGCGAGGCGATCGAAAGCGGCCATGCGGAGGCCGTGACCTTCGGGCGTCCGTTCATCGCCAACCCCGACCTGCCGAAACGCATGAAGCTGAGCGCCGAGATGAACGAGCCAGATCCCGACACCTTCTACGGCGGCGGGAAGGAAGGCTACATCGACTATCCGACGCTGGAAGAGGTGCAGGCGGCCTGAGGCAGCCAGACCTGTCCCGCCATGACGCCCCGCCGGACCGGCGGGGCGTTTCGCGTTTCAGGGCCGCGTCACGGCACGGGCAGACAGGGCCCGGATGACGGCACGTTCCTCTGCATCGGGGCTGCGCCCGACGCGGCGGTAGGTCGCGCCGTCGGCTGTGCGCGTCGCCAGACCGTTTTCGATCAGGCAGCGGCGCAGCAGGACGTGGTCGCCGAAAACCTCGTTGTCACGCAGGATCGCGTTGACCTGCTTTTCGGTCAGGTCGGTGCGGGTTGGCAGGCGGGTCCAGAACCACGCGACGCACAGCCGCTGCACGCTGGTCTTCAGCGGCCAGCGCGTCATGCGCGCCTGTTCGTCGAAGACGGCCAGTGCCGCCTTGACCCGGTTCAGCGCCTGCTTGTCGAGATCCGGCAGGGGGGCGGTGCGCGCCCGCAGGTGCTGGTGATTGCGATAGCCCGCCGCCTGCGCGATCAACGCAAGCGCGGCGCTTTGGGTCACGGGCGGGGTGGGCCAGTGGCCGCGCAGGTGGGTGGCAAATTGCGACAGGTCGTCAATGACCAGCGGGATCGGGGAATGGGACATCATGTCCTCCAGTTCAGGACGCCAGATGGTCGAGAGTCGCCCTTGTCGACCGCAGCGTCGGGACTGGCGGTCAGAGGTCTTGATGGCAGGTTCAGCGTGACCCGAAGGCCGGCGACGTCTGGGCCTTCTGCCGCCCGTGGCGCGATCTAAGCGGGCGCGGCGGGTCTTGGCAAGGCATAATAGGCGCTGTCGGACCAGACGCCGCCGATGAAATAGGTGCGCGCGGCACGGTGGGTTTCGTGAAAGCCCAGCTTGCGCAGCGTCGCGGCAGACCCGGCGTTGCGCGGGTCGATATCGGCGATCAGCCGGTCGAAGTCGTGGTTGGCAAAGAGGTAGGGGATGATCGCCTGCATCGCCTCTGTCATGAGGCCCTGTTGCCAGTGATCGGGATGCAGGATGAAGCCCACCTCTCCCTCGTCGTAGAGCCCGGCGCAGCCGATGGCGCGGCCGTCGCGGTCGATCACGAAATAGCCCAGCGGCTGGTGGGTCATCATCCGGTCGAGCCGGTCCTGCGTCACGCTGCGGTCCGCGTGGGGCAGGGTGGACCAGTATTGCATCGCCCGCGGGTCAGAGAAGACGGCGAAGAGGTCGTTCAGATCGGTTTGTCGCGCACGCCGCAGGGTCAGCCGCGGCGTGCGCAAAACGGGATCAGCGCTTTTCGATGTCGACGTAGTCACGCGTGGTTTCGCCCATGTAAAGCTGGCGCGGGCGACCGATCTTCAACTGCGGATCGGCCAGCTGTTCCTGCCACTGGCTGACCCAGCCGATGGTGCGCGACACGGCGAAGATCGCGGTGAAGAGCGAGGTGGGGAAGCCCATCGCCTCCAGAATAATGCCCGAGTAGAAGTCGACGTTCGGGAACAGCTTCTTCTCGGCGAAGTAGGGATCGGCGAGGGCCTGTTTTTCAAGCTCCTTGGCGACCTGCAGCGTCGGATTGTTCTCGACCCCCAGCAGGTCCAGCACCTCGTCCGCTGATTCCTTCATCACCGTCGCGCGCGGATCGAAGTTCTTGTAGACGCGGTGTCCGAAGCCCATCAGGCGGAAGGGATCGTCCTTGTCCTTGGCGCGGGCGATGAATTCGGGGATGCGGTCGACGGTCCCGATCTCGCGCAGCATTTCAAGGCAGGCCTGGTTGGCGCCGCCATGGGCGGGCCCCCAGAGGCAGGCGATGCCGGCCGCGATGCAGGCGAATGGGTTGGCGCCCGACGACGACGCCAGACGCACGGTCGAGGTCGAGGCGTTCTGCTCGTGGTCGGCATGCAGGGTAAAGATCCGGTCCATCGCGCGGGCAAGGATCGGATCGACGTGATAGGGTTCCGCCGGCACGCTGAAGCACATGTGCAGGAAGTTCGACGCGTAATCCAGATCGTTGCGCGGATACACGAAGGGCTGTCCTACGTGGTACTTGTAGGCCATCGCGGCGATCGTCGGCATCTTGGCGATCAGGCGGAAGGCCGCGATTTCGCGCTGCTTGGGATCGTGGATGTCGGTGCTGTCGTGGTAGAAGGCGGACATGGCGCCGACGACGCCGACCATGATCGACATCGGGTGCGCGTCGCGGCGGAAGCCGCGGAAGAAGTTCATCATCTGCTCGTGCAGCATGGTGTGATGGGTCACGAGGAACTCGAACTCTTCCAGCTGTTCCGCGTTCGGCAGTTCGCCGTTCAGCAGCAGGTAGCAGACCTCGAGATAGTGGGAATGCGCGGCCAGCTGGTCGATGGGATAACCGCGGTGCAGCAATTCGCCCTTGTCGCCGTCGATGAAGGTGATCGTGCTGTCCGTCGACGCGGTCGAGGTGAAGCCGGGATCGTAGGTGAACACGCCGGCCTGGGCATAGAGCTTGCGGATGTCGACGACATCGGGACCGGCGGTGGGCGTGAAGATCGGCAATTCATAGGATTGCCCGTCGATGGTCAGCGTCGCGGATTTCGTGGATTCGGCCATAACAGTCCCTTAATGTCTGCACCTGCCGTTCTGGCACCGTGCGTGTCGTGTGTTCCCCGCGGTTCGTGACGCAAAAGCGTAACGAAAGCGTAACCTCTAGGCAGAGAACGCCCGGAGCCGTGACAGGGTTTCGTCCCGCCCCAGCACCAGCATCATGTCGAAGACGCTGGGGGAAACCGACCGGCCCGCCAGGGCCGCGCGCAACGGTCCCGCAAGTTTGCCCAGCTTGGTGTCGTGGGCGGTCGCAAAGGCGGCGATCGCCTCCTCCAACGCTGTGCGGTCCCAAGTAACATTTTGCAGGTGCGGCGTCAATTCGGTGAAGTATTGCTGCGCCACAGCATCGAGCTGCGCGGCGGATTTCTCGTCCGGGACGATGGGGCCATCGATCAGGATAAAATGCGCCTTTTCAATGATGTCCGGGAAGGTCTTCGCGCGTTCCTTCAGGTGCGGCATGGCCCGCAGCAACCCGTCGCGCTGACGCTCGGTCAAGGGAACGGCGCCTGTCACGGCCAGATACGCCTCCAGCTCCTCCAGCAGGGCCGCGTCGTCGCTCGCGGCGATATGCTGGCCGCTGACATGTTCCAGCTTCTTGAGGTCGAACCGGGCGGGCGACTTGCCGATCCCGTCGAGGTCGAACCATGCCTTCGCCTGATCGTCGGTAAAGAATTCGTCGTCACCGTGGCTCCACCCCAGACGGGCAAGGTAGTTGCGCATGCCGGCGGCGGGAAAGCCCATCTTCTGATAGTCGGCGGCGGCGGTGGCGCCGTGGCGTTTCGATAGCTTCTTGCCGTCGGCGCCGAAGATCAGCGGGATATGGGCCAGCACCGGCTTGGCCCAACCCATCGCGTCGTAGATCATGTTCTGGCGGAAGGCATTCGACAGGTGGTCGTCGCCGCGGATCACATGCGTCACGCCCATATCGTGATCGTCCACCACGACGGCCAGCATGTAGACCGGCGTGCCGTCGGACCGCAGCAGGATCATGTCGTCCAACTGGTCGTTCGACCATGTCACGTCGCCCTGCACGGTGTCGTGCAGCGTCGTCGATCCGTCACGCGGGGCCTTCAGGCGCACGGCATAGGGGGCGTCGGGATGCGCGGCCTCCGGCACGTCGCGCCAGGGCGAGCGGAAGAGGGTGGACTCCTTGTTCCCGCGCGCCTTTTCGCGGAAGGACTCGATCTCTTCCGGTGTGCTGAAGCACTTGAACGCGCTTCCGGCGGCCAGCATCTGGTGCGCGACTTCTGCATGGCGGTCGGCCCGGGTCGCCTGACTGACCGGCTCTCCGTCCCAGTCGAGCCCGAGCCAGCGCAGACCGTCGAGGATCACCTGCGTGTTCTCGGGGTTGGAGCGGGCGATGTCCGTATCCTCGATCCGCAGCAGGAAGGTGCCGCCGTGGCCGCGGGCGTAAAGCCAGTTGAACAGGGCCGTGCGCGCCCCGCCGATGTGCAGCGCGCCGGTGGGTGAGGGTGCAAAGCGGGTGACGGGCGGCGTCGGGCTCATGGGCAATTAACCTTTGTTTTACCGATCGGGCGCAGTGTGGGCGCGTTGCAGCCGGGATAGGCAAAGCGGGGGGCGGAAACAAGTGCAAGCGGCGCTGCGCGAGACCCTGCTGGCGCAGCGGGGCGGCTTGATCGGCTGGCTGCCGGTCTGCCTCGGCACCGGGATCGGCATCTATTTCGCGCTGCGGTCAGAGCCGGGTGCGGCCATCTGGGGCGGTCTGGCGGCGGGCGCCTTGGTGGGGCTGGCGCTGTCGCGCTGGGTCGAGGTGGCGTGGCGGCCGCTTCTGCTCGGGCTGGCGCTGGTGTGCTGCGGCATGCTGCTCGCACGCGGAGAGGTGCTGCGGATGATCCAGCCGGTGCTGGGCTTTCGCTACTACGGCCCGATCGAGGGGCGGGTGGTCGACATCGACCGGTCCGCCAGCGACGCGGTGCGGCTGACGCTGGACCGCGTCAGGCTTGACCGGATGGCCCCGGACCGGACGCCGCGACGGGTCCGCGTTGCCCTGCACGGGGCAGACGACGCGCGGTCCGTGACCGACTGGCGCCCGGGCGAGGTGCTGATGACGACCGGCCACCTGTCGCCGCCCGGCGGTCCGGCAGAGCCGGGGGGGTTCGATTTCAGGCGCTACGCCTTTTTCGAGGGGCTTGGCGCCGTCGGCTATACCCGGACGCCGGTGCTGCGCCTGCACGCGGCGACGGGCGGCGCGTCCCTGTGGGTCTTTACCCAGCGGATGCGACTGTCGCGCGCGATCCAGACGCAGCTGCCCGGAGAGGTCGGCGCGTTCGCCGCCGCCGTCGTCACCGGCGACCGGTCCGGCATGGGGCGCGACAGTCTGAACGCGCTGCGCGCGTCGAACACGGCGCATCTGCTGGCAATTTCCGGGCTGCACATGGGGCTGCTGACCGGTGTCGTCTTTGCCGTGATCCGCGTCGGCCTGTCGCTCTGCCCCGCGGTCGCCCTGCGGGTGGCGGTCAAGAAGATCGCCGCCGTCGTGGCCCTGCTGGCGGGGGCGGCCTACCTATTGCTGTCGGGGGGCAATGTCGCGACGGAGCGGGCCTATATCATGGTCGCCGTGATGCTGGTCGCGGTCTTGCTGGACCGGCGGGCGCTGACCCTGCGGGCAGTCGCCATGGCGGCGACGATCGTGCTGGTCCTGCATCCGGACGCGCTGACCGGACCGGGGTTCCAGATGTCGTTCGCCGCGACGACGGCACTGGTGGTGGTGTTCCGGCTGATGCGGGGAATGGCACTGGGGCCGCGCTGGATGCGCCCCATCGCGGCGGTCGTCGTCTCGTCTGCGGTGGCGGGCGCCGCGACGGCGCCCTTCGCCGCCGCGCATTTCAACCAGATCTCTCATTACGGGCTGATCGCGAATCTGGCGAGCGTGCCGCTGATGGGGGTGCTGGTCATGCCGGCGGCGGTGCTGGCGGCCTGTCTGGCACCCTTCGGCCTTGAAGGAGCGGGGTTCTGGCTGATGGGTCTTGGCCTGCGCTGGATCCTGTTCGTGGCGCAGACGGTCGCGGGGTTCGACGGGGCCCTGTCGCACGTCAAGTCGCCGGGCGCCGCGGTGCTGCCGCTGCTGACGCTTGGGTTGCTGTGGCTGATCCTGTGGTGCGGGCGGCTGCGGTTCGCGGGGTTGCTGGCGGTCGCCGCGGCGCTGGTGCTGTGGGTGCAGACGCCGCGGCCGCAGGTTCTGATCGCCGACAGCGGCGGGTTGATCGGCGTGCTGGGACTGCAGGGGCGCGTTCTGTCGTCGGACAAGGGGGACAGCTTCGTCGCCGGTATCTGGCTGGAGAATGACGGCGCGCCGGTGCCGCAAGATGTCGCGGCGTCCCGACCGGGGCTGGTGCGGGACAACCGGCATGTCACGGCGACACTCGGCCCCTTCCGCATCCTGCAGCTGCGCGGCAAGGTCGCGCTGGCCAGCGTGGCGGGCTGCGGCGGGGCGGATATCCTCGTGACCAACCAGATCGACCCTGTGGAGGACCGCGGGCCCGCGGCTTCAGTAACGATGCCCGCCGCTGCGGCGCAAACCATGGGTCGCAAGGCCGACGCGGGCTGCGAGGTCTTCGACGCGGCCCGACTGCGGCAGACGGGGGCGCTGGCGCTGAACCTCGATCCTGCGGGAAATCTGGTGATCACCACCGCCGCGGGCGTGACGGGCACGCGACTGTGGAGCGGCCCCAGCCGGAACCGGCGCATACAGGCCGCCGCACCATTTCGGATCACCCTGCGCGCGGCAGCGACCGATCAGTAGGTGCGGATCAGCCCGACGAGCTTGCCCTGAACCTTGACCAGTTCGTCGGGGTAGACGCGGGTTTCGTAGGCCGGATTCGCAGCCTCCAGCGCGATGGAGGAGCCGGAGCGGCGGAACCGCTTCAGCGTGGCTTCCTGATCCTCCACCAGGGCCACGACGATATCGCCGTTCTCTGCCGTCGTCGTTTCGCGGATCACGACGACGTCGCCGTCGTTGATCCCCGCCTCGATCATCGAGTCGCCGCGCACTTCTAGCGCATAATGCTCGCCACGGCCGAGCATGGACTGCGGCACGGCGACGGAATGGGAAACCTCCGATATCGCGGCGATCGGGACACCGGCGGCGATCCGGCCCATGACGTTGAGTTCGACAGCCGCCACGGCAGTCACCGGCTGCGCCGCCGGCGGCACGCTGTCGGGGCGGTCGCCATCAATGACCTTTGGCCTGAACCCGCCGCGGGCGTGCTTTTCAGCCATCGCATCGGGCAGCTTCACGATTTCCAGTGCCCGGGCGCGGTGGGCGAGGCGACGGATGAAGCCCCGCTCCTCCAGCGCGGTGATCAGGCGGTGGATGCCGGATTTCGACCGCAGGTCGAGTGCTTCCTTCATCTCGTCGAAGGAGGGCGGCACGCCGTCGCGCTGCACCCGCGTATGGATGAAGTTCAGCAGATCGAGCTGTTTCTTGGTCAGCATGTCGGGCCTGTCAGCAAGTGCATTTCGCCTTCTGTTCTAGGCCTGTTCCCCTTTTGTGTCAAACACTAAAGTGTGATGATCGAGACCTGTTCGCCCGATTGCCGTGGACCGTCGTCGACGGGGCGCACGACCAGCGCGTTCGCTTCGACAAGAACCGAGAGCAGCGAGGAGTCCTGACGGCCGCAGACCGTAACCTGATCGCCGTCCAGTATTGCCCGCATGTAGTGTTCGCGCGGGCCGTTCGCGGCAAGCGGTCCGGCAAGGGTTGCTGTGCGCCGCGGGGCGGGGGCGTCGCCGAGGCCCAGCATCCGGCGCAGCATCGGCAGCAGGAAGACATGACCGCAGACCATGGCGCTGACCGGGTTGCCGGGCAGGCCGATCATCGCGGCCTCGCCGATCCGGCCCGCCATCAGCGGTTTGCCGGGCCGCATCGCGACCTTGTAGAAGGCGCGGTCCATCCCCTGCCGGTCCGCTGCCGCGGAAACAAGGTCGTGGTCCCCGACCGAGGCGCCGCCGATGGTCACGATCAGGTCGGCATCGGCGGCGAGGCGAAAGACCAGCGACAGGCTTTCATGGTTGTCACGCGCGATGGGCAGGAGGCGGGGCGCCGCGCCGTGCTGCGCCAGAAGGGCGGCCAGACCGTGGGAGTTCGAGGCGATGATCTGGTCGGGGCCGGGGTCTTCGCCCGGTTGCACCAGCTCGTCACCGGTGGCGATGATGGCGACGACGGGCCGTCGGGTCACGGGGACGGTCGCGACATTCATCGCGGCCAGCAGTGCCACCTCGTTCGGGCCGATCAGGCGGGGCGCGGTCAGCAGCGCGCCTGCGGTGAAGTCGCCGCCGGCGGGGCGGACATGCGTTGCGGTGTCGAGGGTGTCGCCAAGGATGATCGTGTCACCGTCGCGGTTCACATCCTCCTGTATGATGACGCGGTCGGCGCCGTCGGGCAGGGGGGCGCCGGTGAAGATGCGAACGGCCTGCCCGGGCCCGACGGGTCCATCGAACCGGTGACCGGCGGCGGATTCGCCGATGACGGTGAACCGCGCGCCGGTCTGCGCCGGGCCTTTGACGGCGTAGCCGTCCATTGCGGAGGCAGAGAAGGGGGGCTGGGTCCGGCGCGCTGCGACATCGCGGGCCAGCACGCGGCCGTGGGCCTGTCCGAGCGGCACGTCCTCTGCCGGCAGGGGCGCCACGAGGGCGAAGATCGCGTCGAGGGCCTCTGCGACCGAGATCATTCCGCGGTGAACCGGCCGGACTTGCCGCCGTCCTTCAGCGTGACGCGGATGCCGCCGATGACCATGTCCTTCTGCACCGCCTTGACCATGTCGTGCACAGTAAGCGCGGCAACGGATACGGCGGTCAGCGCCTCCATTTCGACCCCGGTCTGTCCCGTCGTCTTGACCGTGGCGGTGATGCGGACGCCGGGCAGGGCGGTGTCGCAGGTCAGGTCCAGCGACACCTTGGTGATCGGCAGGGGATGGCACAGCGGGATCAGGTCGGCACAGCGCTTTGCACCCATGATGCCGGCGAGCCGGGCGGTGCCCAGCACGTCGCCCTTGGCGGCGCGGCCTTCCATGACCAGGGCCAGCGTGGCGTCGGACATCGTGATGTGTCCCTCTGCCACCGCGATGCGGGCAGTGACGGGCTTGTCGGACACGTCGACCATGTGGGCGCGGCCCTGATCGTCGAAGTGGGACAGGGCCATGGATCAGAACCCCGCCGGTTTCATCGGGTTGGCCAGCAGGTTGCGGGTCGCGGCGGCGACATCGGACTGCCGCATCAGCATCTCGCCGATCAGGAAGCAGCGCGCGCCGTAGCGCGCGAGGTCGGCCAGATCCGCAGGGCCGGTCAGACCGCTTTCGGACACGATGGTCTTGCCGGCGGGAACGTGCTTGGACAGGGTCCGCGTCGCGCCGAGGGTGGTCTCGAAGGTCCGCAGGTCGCGGTTGTTGATGCCCAGAAGCGGTGCCGCCAGATGCCCCGCCCGGTCGAGTTCGGCGCGGTCGTGCACCTCGACCAGCACGTCCATCTTCCATTCCGTCGCGGCAGCCTCCAGTTCCAGCGCCTGTGCATCGCTGACGCTGGCCATGATGATCAGGATCGCATCCGCGCCCCAGGCGCGGGCCTCTGCCACCTGATAGGGGTCGTAGAGGAAATCCTTGCGCAGCACCGGCAGGTCACAGGCGTCGCGCGCAAGTGCGATGTTCTCGGGCGCGCCCTGAAACGAGGGCGTGTCGGTCAGGACGGACAGGCAGGCGGCGCCGCCCTCTGCATAGGCGGCGGCGATGGCGGCGGGATCGAAATCCGGGCGGATCAGACCCTTGGAGGGGCTGGCCTTCTTGACCTCGGCAATCAGGCCATAGCCGTCACGGGCGGCCATCTGCAGGGCGCGGGTGAAGCCGCGGGTCGGGCTGGCGTCGCGGGCCTGCGCCTCGATCGCCTCCTGGCTGACGGCCTGCTTGGCCGCCGCGATCTCGTCCAGCTTGTAGGCCTTGATCTTGTCGAGGATGGTATCGGTCATTTTCTGCCTGCCCAGTCGATTGGTGCTTGTCCCTGCTCTGTAAGCCACGCGTTGACGGTTGAAAATGGCCGCGACCCGAAAAACCCTTGCCGGGCAGAGAGCGGCGAGGGATGTGCCGTGCGGATCACCAGATCGCGGGGCCGGTCGGGGGCGAAGTTCTGCGCGTGACGGCCCCATAGCAGGTAGGCCCGCGGCCGGTCGGCCAGACGCGTGATGACCTGCCGGGTCAGCCTGTCCCAACCCAAGCGTGCGTGACCGCCCGCGCGGCCTTGCGGAACGGTCAGGGCGGTGTTCAGCAGCAGGACACCCTGATCGGCCCAGTCAGAGAGGTCGGTCCGGCTGCGGGTGATATCAAGATCGCTCTGCAACTCCTTGAAGATATTGCCGAGGCTGTCGAGGCGGCCGCCGAAGTCCCGTGGGATCGAGAAGGCCAGACCATCGGCCTTGCCGGGGGTATGATAAGGGTCCTGCCCGAGGATCACGACCTTCGTGTCGGCGGGCGGGGTCCGTTCGAGGGCGGCGAGGATGCGATCGGGGGGCGGGAAAACCGTGGCGGTTTCGGTCCTCAGGGCCTGCGCGATGCGGGGCCAGTCCGTTGTCCAGAACGGCAGGTCGGCCCAGCCGCCCAGCCGCGACAGGTCGAGGTCCGTCACGTGCCCGAGGTGATGCGGGCGACGGTGTCGACGGCCTGCCGCGCCATGCCGCTGTCGATGCTGGCGGCGGCGATTTCCGCGCCTTCGGTCAGCGATGCGGCACGGTCCGCAACGACGAGGGCGGCGGCGGCGTTCAGCAGGGTCGCGTCGCGAAAGGCGCTTTTCTCTCCGCCCAGAAGTGCACGGAAGGCGGTGGCGTTCTCGGCCGGGGTGCCGCCGAGGATCGCCGCGAAGTCGTGGACCGGCAGGCCCGCGTCCTCTGGGTGGACTTCGCGCTCCGTCACGGCGCCGTCCTTCAGTTCGGCCAGCCAGCTGGGGCCGGAGATCGCCAGTTCGTCGGTGCCGTCGGACCCGTGGACCAGCCATGCGGCCTCCGATCCCAGGGCCAGCAACACCTCTGCCATGGGGCGGATCAGATTGCGGCGGTATGCGCCGGTCAACTGTCGGGTGACGGAAGCGGGGTTCGTCAGCGGTCCGAGGATGTTGAAGATCGTGCGCGTGCCGAGTTCCGTCCGGACCGGGCCAACGTGGGCCATGGCCGGGTGGTGCATCGGCGCCATCATGAAGCCGATCCCGGCCTCGGCCAGACAGCGTTCCACCACCTCGGGCCCGACCATGACGTTGACGCCCATGGCGGTCTGCACATCGGCGGTGCCGGATTTCGAGGACAGATTGCGGTTGCCGTGCTTGGCCACCGGCACGCCGGCCCCGGCCACCACATAGGCGGTGGCGGTCGAGATGTTGAGCGTGTGCTTGCCGTCGCCGCCGGTGCCGACGATGTCGATGGCGCCTTTCGGCGCCTTCACCGGCAGGCACTTGGCGCGCATCACCGCGGCGGCGGCGGCGTATTCGTCCACCGTCTCGCCCCGGGTGCGCAGGGCCATCAGCAGGCCACCGATCTGCGCCGGGGTCGCATCGCCGTTGAACAGGATGCCGAAGGCCTGTTCCGCCTGTGCGCGGGTCAGCGGCCCTTCGGCCGCGGCGGCGATGAGCGGTTTCAGTGCATCGCTCATGCTGCGACACCCGCTATGTCGAGGAAGTTCTGCAGCATCCGGTGACCGTGTTCTGACCGGATGCTCTCGGGGTGGAACTGGACACCCTGGATCGGCAGGTCGCGGTGCTGCAGGCCCATGATCGTGCCATCCTCCAGTTCCGCCGTCACCTCCAGCACATCCGGCAGGGTGGCGGGGTCGACGACGAGGGAGTGGTAGCGCGTGGCGCTGAACGGGTTCGGCAGGTCGCGAAAGACGCCCTGACTGCGGTGGTGCATGACGCCGGGTTTCCCGTGCACGATGTCGTGGCAGCGGATGACGGTGCCGCCGAAGGCCTCTCCGATGGTCTGGTGGCCGAGGCAGACACCCAGCAGGGGGATCCGCGCATCCGCCGCCGCCCGCGTGAGGTCGAGGCAGATACCGGCCTGTGCGGGGGCCTTGGGTCCGGGAGACAGGACGATGGCGGCGGGATGCAACGCCATGGCGGTGGCGACGTCCAGCGCGTCGTTGCGGCGCACGGTGACGTCGGCCCCCAGATCGCCCAGATAATGCACGAGGTTGTAGGTAAAACTGTCGTAGTTGTCGATCAGCAGGATCATGCGGTCCCCGCTTTCGGGTCAATTAGGGGCTACCGATCCGGGCGCCGGTCACGGTATGGTTGGCACGATATGGGGCAGGACGCGGGCAGGCGTCAAGGCCGCGATCGGCAAACCCGCAGAGACGGACAGGGACGACAGGCATATGACATTTCTCAAGGGCGCGGTCTGGGGCGTTGTGGTCGGCGGCGCGGGCGTGGTGGCAGCGTCGCTGCTGGCCCCGCAACCGGCGGGCCCCGTCCCGCCAGAGGCGCCGCTGATGGCCGGGCCAGCGGCCCCCGCGACCCCGGCGCCGGAAGAGCCCGCCGCCCCGCCCGCGCCTGCCGCGGATGCGGCACCCGCGACGGTGGACAGCATGCCTGCCGCACCGGCAGCGCCTGACGCGGTAGCGACGCCCGAGGTGGCAGCGGAAGCGGCCCCCGCCGCAACGCTACAGGACGCCGCGCCGGTCGTGCCGCCGGCGCCCGAGGCCGAGAGATCGGCGGATGTGTCGGAGGGGTCTGCCGAACCTGCACCCGTGCAGGCGCCCGCCGCCGCGATGCCCGACCCTGCCACCGATGGCGGCACGGCGGCACCGGACACCGCTCCGGCCCTGCGCCCCAGCCCCGACCTAGCGCCGTCGGAACCGACCGCGCCCGGTGACCTGTCACTTGCACAGGAGGCGCCCGCGCCGGAGGCGCCGGTCCTGCCCAGCCTGCAAAGCCGCGCCCCTCAGGTCCCCGCAGGGGAGGCCGACATCGTCGTGCAGACCGCGCCACCGCCCCCGGTCCCGTCGGTTGCCGAGGATGGAGAGACCGCGGTGATCGTGGAGGACGATCCGTCCGACACGGCCACGGCGGATGACGGTTCCGATGCCGTGGCAAGGAACGACGACGGCGGCACGGCTGCGGGCGGAAGCGCGACGACCCAATCCGCTGCAGACAGCGGTGCCGATCGGACAGAAGCCTCTGGCGGATCCCTCAGGACCCGTCCGGACGGCGCACCCGGCCCGGCCCCGGCCGACGGCGAAACCGAAGCGGCAGACGGTGCGCCCGTGACGGCTGTCCCTGCCGATACGGCGGCGCAGGTGGCTGCGGCGACGGCGACGCCGGTCACAATTTTGGACGAGACGCCGACCGAGGCACCGGCGATCACGGACACCATGGGCGAGGCTGCACGCCAACCTTCCGGAATGAACGAAGGCGCGACTGTGAGAGTGACCACGCCTGAAACGCGTCTGACGGTGCGTCCTCCGGCGTCGGCCGCGCCCGCGGGCACGGTCGGTGCGCCCTCCGGCCCGATGGCCCCGGCACCGGCGGGCACGCCGGCGCGGCCTTCGGTCGTATCGATCATCGACGCGCCCGCCAGCGGACTGCCCGGCGCTGGCCGGACCGAGATCATTCGCCGCGACGCCCCGGCGTCGACCCCGGCTGCGGACCGCGTCATGCCGGTCGTGGATGAAGATGCGCCCGCGCTGGTCCGCTATGGCGCGTTCTTCGACAATCCCGCCGGTCTGCCGCTCCTGACCCTCGTCCTGATCGACGACGGCACCATGACGGACGGTCCGCGGGCGCTGGCGGATGTGCCATTTCCGGTCACCGTCCTGCTGGACCCGCGCCGTCCCGGCGCGTCGGAACGGATGGATGCCTACGCCGCGGCGGGCATCGAAATCGCAGCGCTGGCCGCCCTGCCGGAGGGCGCCACCGATGCGGACGTGAAGGTCGCGATGGAAGGCACCTTCGATGCGCTGCCGCGCGCCGTGGCACTGGTCGAGACGGGTCAGGGCGACCTCGCGGTGGGACCCGAGGTCGCGGGACCGGTGATCGGCGACCTCGCGCAGGCGGGCCGCGGCCTGCTGGTGCCCGATCAGGGGCTGAACGGTGCGCTGCGCGCCGCCGCCGCCGCGGATGTCCCCGCGCTGGCGATCTACCGCGACCTCGACGCGACCGGGCAGGACGCGCGCGTCATCCGGCGCTTCATCGATCAGGCGGCGTTTCGCGCCCGACAGCAGCGCGGCGTCGTCCTGCTGGCCCGCCTGCGGCCAGAGACGGTCTCTGCCCTGATCCTTTGGGGCGATGCCAACCGGGCAGGGCAGGTCGCCCTTGCGCCGCTGTCTGCGACATTGCTGGCGCAATAGGGGCGCCGCGACCGGGGCCGCAGCGCCCGCACCGGTGCGATCAGTTCTGCGTTTTGCCAGAGACCTCTCGTGGGTAAAACCGATCAGGAGGTCCTGCGTGACCATGTCGTCGGAGGTCGCGTTGATGGCCGCGTAAAGCCGGGCCGACACCACCGCGTAGGTCTCGGCCAGAAACGTCAGCGACTCCGTATCGCCGACGAAGCCCGGCGACAGTTCCGGAATGTCACTGTTCGCCGGTGGCCGAGGGGGGCCGTCGGCCGAGATGCGCAGATGCAGCGTGCGCTCTGCCGAGGCATCGATGAAGCCCTGCCATGTCGCGCAGAGCTTGCCGTAGAATGCGTGAAGCTCCCGCCTCAGCCGCACGTTGCCGTGCATCGGCAAGGTCTGGCCCGTCCGTGGTCTCAGCGGTTGCCCTTGCCCGCGAACATCGCGGCGTCCGCCGCCGCCTTGCGGATCGCGTTCGATTTGTGAACGGTTTCCTGATACTCGGCCTCCGGGTCGCTGTCGTAGACGACGCCGCCCCCCGCCTGGATATAGAGCTTGTCGTCCTTCACCACCGCGGTGCGCAGGGCGATGCACATGTCCATGTCGCCGTTGGCTGAAAAGTATCCGCAGCCGCCGCCGTAGACGCCGCGCTTTTCGGGTTCCAGCTCGTCGATGATCTCCATCGCGCGGACCTTGGGCGCGCCCGACACGGTGCCCGCCGGCATGCCGGCGAAGAAGGCGGACAGGGCGTCCTGATCCTCCGCCAGTTCGCCCACGACGTTGCTGACGATGTGCATGACGTGGGAATAGCGTTCCACGATGAACTGCTCCGTCGGGCGCACGGTGCCGATCTTGCTGACCTTGCCGGTGTCGTTGCGCCCGAGGTCGAGCAGCATGAGGTGCTCCGCCAGTTCCTTCTGATCCGCCAGCAGATCGGCCTCGAGCGCCGCATCCTCCTCGGGCGTGGCGCCACGGGGCCGGGTGCCGGCGATGGGGCGGATGGTGACCTGCCGGCCGAAGACCCGCACGAGGATTTCAGGGCTCGCACCGATCACCTGAAAGCCGCCGAAGTTGAAGTAGAACATGAAGGGCGAGGGGTTGGTGCGCCGCAGCGAGCGGTAGAGCGCGAAGGGAGGTTCGGGAAAGTCCTGCGTCCAGCGCTGGCTGGGGACCACCTGAAAGATGTCGCCGGCGCGGATGTAGTCCTTTGCGGTCTCGACCGCTGCGAGGTATGCGTCGTGGCTGAAGTTCGACACCGGGGCCGCGATCGGCGCGGGGTCCGCCAGCGCATGGGTCTGCGGCACGGACCGGTCGAGCGCGCGTTCCGCATCGCGTACCCGTTCGGCCGCCTGCGCGAAGGCCGCGCGCGCGGACAGGTCGCCGCCCGCCCAGGCGGGGGCCACGAGGATCACGTCGCCCTTGACCCCATCGAGGACGGCGACGACAGAGGGCCGCAGCATCATTGCGTCGGGCAGGCCGAGGGGGTCCGGGTTCACGTCCGGCAGACGTTCCACCAGACGGATCATGTCGTAGCCGAGGAAGCCAAAGAGGCCTGCAGAGGCGGCCGGCAGGTCGCCCGGAAGGTCGATGCGGCTTTCCGCGATCAGGCCGCGCAGGGCGGTCAGGGGATCGGCGTCATCGGCCGCGAAGGCCTCTGCATCGTAGCGCGCGGCCCGGTTGGTCCGGCTGGCGGTGCCGCGACATTCCCAGATCAGGTCTGGATTCATTCCGATGATGGAATAGCGCCCGCGCACCTCTCCGCCCGTGACGCTTTCCAGCATGAAGGTGTTCAGGCCCGCGTCCCCCAGCTTCAGCATCAGCGACACGGGCGTGTCCAGATCGGCGGCCAGACGGGTCCAGACGATCTGGTTCTCGCCCCTGTCGTAGCCTTCTGCGAAGGTCTCGAATGCGGGCAGAAGCGCCATGGCGGGCCGTCCTTTACTGAAGCTGGGCGTTGACCGCGTTCACCGCCGACTGGTCGATCACGACATCGGTGCGCGCGCGGATCGCCTCGGCGTAGGCGTCGAAGATGTCCTGTGCGATCCCGGCAGAGGCCTGCTGCGTGATGTCGGAGGCCTGTGCCGTCAGACGCTCCGACGACAGGTCTGCGGGGGTCACGGCGTTCAGGCGCACGATGATGGCGCCGGTCTCGGTCGGCAGGGCGCGGGTCTCTGCGGGCTGCATTTCGAACACGGTGGTCATGAAATCCTGCGGCGTGTCCGCGACGAAGCTGCCGCGGGTCAGGTTGTCGCTGACCGTGGGCGTCAGGCCGAGCGTGGTCAGATCCGTATCCGCGGCGACGGTGGCGGCGATCTCCTCGGCGCGGGCCAGCACGGCGGTCTTCTCGGCGGCGGCGCGCCAAGCGGCCTCCAGCCGGTCGCGGACCTGATCCAGCGGTTCGACCGCGGGCGGCGTCACGCTGTCCAGACGCAGGGCGAAGATGCCACCGTCGTCGAGGTTCACCAGCGTCGGGTAGGCGCCTTCCGTCGCGGCGGCGGCGGCGGTGCGGAACGCCTCGTAGGCGGCGGGCCCGTCGGTGCTGTCGGCGGTGAAGTCCATCGTCCCGAGTTCGAGGTCGGTGCGTTCCGCCAGATCGTCCAGCGTGGCGCCACCGGCGATCAGGTCGTTGATCGTCTCGGCGTCGGTCTGGATCACCCGGCGGGCCTGCGTGGTGGCCAGTTCATCGCGCAATTCCGGCGCGGCCTCCTCGAAGGACGTCTCCTCTGCCGCAAGGACGGCATTCACGCGAAAGAGTGCGGGGCCGAGGTCGCTGTCGAGCGGGCCGACGGTGTCGCCGGTGGCGGCGGCGAAGACGGGCTCGCCCGCCGCACCCAGATCGCCCACCGCGACGTCACCCAGATCGACGTCCGCCATCGCAAGGCCGCGCGCGCTGACGAGGTCGTCGAAGGTCGTGGCGCCGGCATCAAGTTCGGCCTTGGCAGCTGCCGCATCCTCTTCCGTCGCGAAGACGAGGCGTTCGACGAGACGGCGTTCCGGCTGGCGGAAGGTGTCGATGCGCTGGTCGTAAAGGTCCTGCACCTGCGCGTCGTCCACGGTGACCTTGTCGGCCAGCATGTCGGGCGTCAGCAGGGCGTAGGTGATCTTGCGCACTTCGGGGGCGGTGAACATGTCGGGGTTTTCGTCGTAGAAGGTCTTGAGGTCCGCATCCGTCGGGCCGGGCACCGGCGTGGTCAGCTGATCCGCCGTGACGGGAGCGGTGACGATGTTGCGCGTTTCGCCCAGAAAGGTCGCGATGGTGTCCGCATAGACCGGCGCCGCCGGGATGCCGCCGACCACGGCGCCCTGAAGCAGGGTGCGGGTCATGTCGTCGCGGATGCTGGTCTCGTAGTCCTTCTCCGTCAGGCCAACGCGGCGCAGCGCGCTGGCATAGGCCTCGCGGTCGAAGCTGCCGGACAGGGACTGGAAGGCGGGGTTGCGTAGCACCTCGTCGCGGACGCGGGCGTCACCGACGGACAGGCCCAGTTCCGCCGCCTCGTTGTCGAGGGTGCGCTGGGTGACGACCTGTGACAGCACGCTGCGGTCGAGGCCCATGGACTGTGCCTGCTGGAAGGTCACGCGGCTGCCGACCTGCGCCTCGATCGCGCGCAGCTGTTCGTTCAGGGCGTTCTGGTAGGACGCGATCGAGATGTCCTTCGATCCCGCCGTGCCGATCCGCTGGACGGAGCCGGAGAAGCCGCCGGTGCCGAACCCCAGCAGGCCGCCGACGATCAGGATCATCACGATCCAGACGGCGATCGGTGTGCGCTTTTTCTTGTCAGCCATGATCGGCAAGCCCCCCTGCGGTATGCGTCGCGCTTGCATAAGAGGGCCGTGCCCCGCGTGCAAGGGTCAGGGGGCAAAGGCCGCCAGACGTGCGAACAATTCGACGATCCCGGCGCGGTCGATGTTGGCGAAGGCGATCCGCAGTTCGCGCCGGCCTGCGGGGTCCGCGGCGGGGCGGAACATGGTGCCGGGCAGGCACAGGATGCCGGCCCCGGCGACGAGCGCCTGCGCCAGCCGGTCCGACGGTAGCTCGAAAGGGTGTTCCAGATAGGCGAAATAGGCGCCACAGCCCGCCAGCCGCCAGCCCCGTTCGGCGAGTTGCGGGAAATGATCGGTGATCGCGGCGCGGCGGTCGAGGATCTCGGCCCGTTCGCCCGCCAGCCACCGGTCGAGGTTGCGCATGCCCCAGAGGGCGGCGCGCTGGCCCAGCTGATTGGGACAGATCGCGACGGTGTCGAGGAACTTCTCGACCTCGGCCAGACGCGCAGGACTGCCGGTGATCGCACCGACGCGGTGGCCGGTCAGACGGTAGGCCTTGGAAAAGGAGTAGAGCTGGATCAGCGTGTCGTCCCAGCCGGGATCGGTGAAGAGATCGTGCGCCGCACCGGTCCGGCTGTCGAAATCGCGGTAGGTCTCGTCGAGGATCAGGGCGATGCCGCGGCTGCGGCACAGGTCGCGAAAGGCCGAGAGGGTGGCGGCCGGGTATTCCACGCCGCCCGGATTGTTGGGGCTGACGAGGGCGATGGCGCGGGTGCGGTCGGTGATCAGCGCGGCAGCGGCGTCCGCATTCGGGATCAGGCCGGGGCCGGTCGGCAGCGGCACCGTGGCGACGCCGGACATGTCGAGCCACATGGCGTGGTTGAAGTAGTAGGGCACCGGCAGGATCACCTCGTCCCCTTCGCCGCACAGCGTCGCGATGGCGGCGGCGAAGGCCTGATTGCAGCCCGAGGTGATCGCGACCTGATCCGGCCCGACGTGGCCACCATAGGATTGCGACCAGCGGTCGGCGATGGCGGCGCGCAGGTCCGGCAGGCCCAGGACCGGGCCGTAGAGGTGCGCCGCGGGGTCGGTCAGCACGATCTGCGCCATCGCCTCCAGCATCGGGGCGGGGGGCGCGTCGACGGGGGCGGCCTGAGAGACGTTCAGCAAGGGCCGGTCAACGGGATGCGTGACGCCGTCGAGCCAGCGCCGCGCCTCCATCACGGGCGGGGCGAAGGTGGTGGCGGTGCGGGGGATGCTCATGATCTGTCCTTTGGGCCGGAGCCTCCGGCGGAAGTACTTTCAAAAAAGCGAGGACGACAGGACGCCGCTGTCCGGCTGCCACGTTACCGATGCGCCTGCCGAGGGCAAGGGCATCACGGCCGCCGCGTCAGGCGGTGTTCGAGGATGACGATCGTGATGACGCAGACGTCGATGGCGGTCAGGACCAGCAGGGCGGGGTCGAAGGTGTGCAGCCATTCCCACGTCTGATAGGCCACGAAGGCCATCAGGGTCGCCAGCGAGAAGGGGTAGGCGATCCGCGACTTCATCAGCAGGGCGGTCACGACGATGACGTGGATGGCGCCGTGACCCAAGAGGTAGACGATGTAGAAGTGCTCTCCTGCCGGGTTGAGGGTGGTGGCCCAGTGCATGATGGCGCGGGCGATGCGGTCCGTCGGATCGCGGACCAGTTCGCTGCCCGTCAGCGCCGCCGCGGTCGCGCGGATCGTGTCGCCCGGCATGACCAGCAGGAACAGGCCGCCGGTGATCTGCAGGATGGCCAGCGCCGCCTTGCCCAGCAGCGACAGGCGGAAGGCCCATTCGATCTGCCGGTCGCGCCGGGGCGATGGCACGGTGTCAGTCCCTGCCGCGGTAGGGCTCGACATATTGCAGGGCCATGTCCCAGGGGAAGAAGATCCAGGTATCCTGGCTGACCTCGGTGATGAAGGTGTCGACCTGCGGGCGGCCCTTGGGCTTGGCGTAGACCGTCGCGAAATGGGCCTGCGGGTAAAGGGCGCGGACGACCTCTAGCGTGCGGCCGGAATCGACGAGGTCATCGACGATCAGGATGCCGGTGCCGTCGCCCATGATCGCGGCGTCGGGCGATTTCAGGACCTTGGCGTCCGACTGCTGCTGGTGGTCGTAGGATTTGATGCTGATCGTGTCCACGGTGCGGATGTCGAGCTCTCGCGCCACGATCATCGCGGGCGCCATGCCGCCGCGGGTGATCGCCACGACCGCGCGCCAGCCGCCGTCGTCGGGGCCATGGCCGTCCAGCCGCCAGGCCAGCGCGCGACTGTCGCGGTGGATCTGGTCCCAGCTGATGTGAAAGCCCTTTTCGTGGGGGAGGCGGCTGGGGTCTTTGGCGATTGGCATGGCAGTGTCCTTCAGGTCAGGGCGATCTTGGCGCCCAGCAGGGCGAGGAGGGTACCGAAGCCGCGGTCGATCCACGCCTTGGCCCGCGCATAGGCGGCACGCGGGCGCGGCAGGGAAAAGACGCGGGCGACGACGAGATACCACAGTGTCTCGTTCACGAAGACGGCGGCGAGAATCGCGGCCTTCCACGCGAGCGGCGTGCCCGCGGGGATCAGGTTCACGAAGACCGCGCCGAAGAAGACGGCCGGTTTGGGGTTGCTGGCGAAGGTGAGGAAGCCGAACCGGATCGCCTGACCGGCAGAGCGCGGCGCCGCTTCCGTGTCGGGGCGGGCCATCGGCCGGGCGGCGTGGCGCCACATCTGTACCGCAAGGTAGATCAGGAAGGCGGCGCCGATGACCTTCAGCGCGACGAAAACGGGCGGCAGCACCTCGAACACCAGCGCCAGCCCGGCCATCGCCGCCGTCGCCCAGAGCAGGGCACCGCAGCCGAAGCCGAGCGCCAGCGCTGCGGCCACGCGAAAGCCTTCGGCCGCTGCGACCCGCAGGGCCACGACGAAGGACGGCCCCGGCGAGATCGCTGCCGCGAGGTGGATCAGCACGACCGTCGCGAAGGCCGCCAGCGTCATTCCTTGGTCACGTCCGGGGCATCGACGGCCTTCATGCCGACGACGTGGTAGCCCGCGTCGACGTGCAGCACCTCGCCGGTCACGGCGGACCCGAGGTCGGACAGCAGGTAGAGCGCGGATTTGCCCACCTCCTCCTGCGTGACGGTGCGGCGCAGGGGGGCGTTGTATTCGTTCCACTTCATGATCAGGCGGAAGTCGCCGATGCCTGACGCGGCGAGCGTCTTGATCGTGCCTGCGGAAATGGCGTTCACGCGGATGCCGTCCTTGCCCAGATCCTCGGCCATGTAGCGGACGGAAGCTTCCAGTGCCGCCTTGGCGACGCCCATGACGTTGTAGTGCGGCATGACCTTTTCGGCACCGTAGTAAGTCAGCGTCAGGGCCGATCCGCCCTCGGTCATCATCGCGGCCGCGCGTTTCACGACGGCGGTAAAGGAGAAGACGGAGATGTCCATCGAGGTCAGGAAGTTCTGGCGCGAGGTGTCGACGTAGCGGCCGCGCAGCTCGTTCTTGTCGGAGAAGCCGATGGCGTGGACGATGAAGTCCATCGTGCCCCACTCCGCCTTGAGGCTGTCGAAGAGCGCATCGATCGACGCCTCGTCGCCCACGTCGCAGGGCAGGACCAGCGCGGACCCGAGCGAGGCGGCGAGCGGATCGACCCGTTTCTTCAGCGCATCGCCCTGGTAGGAAAAGGCAAGTTCCGCGCCTGCGTCGGACAGCGCCCGCGCAATCCCCCATGCAATCGATTTGTCGTTCGCCAGCCCCATGATGAGCCCGCGTTTTCCTGCCATCAATTGCGACGTCATCCTGATCTGTCCTTGGGGTAAGCAACGGAGTTGCTGCCGGGTTTAGGCGATGAGCCGCCCTGCTTCAAGCGCCGGCGCACCGACACGGCCTTGTGAGCGGTCGATGCCTCCCTTAGAAGATCGAAATGAAGGCGGGACCATGAACGACAGAGACGGCATCTTCGCGGGCGACGACCCTTTCGTGCTGGCACGGGACTGGCTGGACCATGCCCGCCGGACCGAGGTGAACGATCCGGACGCGGTCGCCCTTGCCACGGTCGACCCGGACGGCATGCCCAACGTGCGGATCGTCCTGCTGCGCCGGATCGAGGACGCGGCCTTCGTCTTCTTCACCAACTACGACAGCGCCAAGGGGCGCGAGATCGCGACCTCCGGCAAGGCGGCTTTCGTCATGCACTGGAAGTCCCTGCGCCGCCAGATCAGGGTGCGCGGCACCGTCACGCGCGAGGACGGGCCGCAGGCGGATGCCTATTACGCGGGACGCGCGCTCGACAGCCGCCTCGGGGCGTGGGCCTCGGCACAGTCCAATCCGTTGGCCAACCGTGCCGTTCTGATGGACAAATTGGAGAAGATGCGCCAGACTTTCGGGGACGCGCCGGATCGTCCCCCGTTCTGGGGTGGTTTCAGGATCGTGCCGGAGGCCGTCGAATTCTGGGCGGATGGCCCCAACCGGCTGCACGACCGATTTCGATGGACCCGGGGCGCGGGCACGACCGGCGGGTGGGACATCACCCGACTGTCGCCGTGACATACGCCGCCGGGGCCGGGGCGATCCGGCCGCGACCGACAAACGAGGGGGCCGCCCGCTTGCGTCGGCCCCCGCAGGAGCGAGATTGAAGACATGGACTCCGACGATTCCACCAGTACGGTGACCGGTCAGGTCAAGTGGTTCGATCCCGCCAAGGGGTTCGGATTCGTCCTGCGCGATGGCGGCGGGCCGGATGTGCTGCTGCACGCCAATGTCCTGCGCAACTTCGGTCAGGGGTCCGTGGCAGAGGGCGCGCGGGTCGAGATGTCCGTCGTCAGCACGCCCCGCGGGTCGCAAGCCGACCGCATCCTGTCGATCAGCCCGCCGGACCATGTGAACCTCGTGCCACTGGCCGACATGGAGGACGTGACCGCCGAGGATATCGCCCGCTGCCCGCTGGAACCGGCGCGCATCAAGTGGTTCGACAAGTCCAAGGGCTTCGGTTTCGCAAACGTGTTTGGCCAGTCCGACGACATCTTCGTACATATCGAGGTGTTGCGGCGGAGCGGTTTCGCCGACCTCGCCACCGGCGAGGCGGTCAGCCTGCGCGTGATGCAGGGACGCCGCGGGCGCATGGCGATCGAGGTGATGTCATGGGATTCGGGATTGAAGGCATGAGAGCAATGATTGCGGCGGCGCTTGTCTGCGGCGGGTTGACGACCGGTGGCATGGCGCGGGCGGGTTGTGCCGCCGATGCGGTGACGCTGAAGGGCGACTTCGGTCAGGCCCGCTTTGCCGTCGCTGTGGCCGACGATGCCGCGGGCCGGGCCAAGGGGCTGATGAACGTGCCGGAGATGCCGACAATGACGGGCATGCTTTTCGTCTACGAGGAACCGCAGGTCGCGAGCTTCTGGATGCGCAACACGCTGATCCCGCTCGACATGATCTTCGCGGACGAGACGGGGGTGGTTCAGTCGGTCCACGCCAAGGCCGTGCCGCTGGACGAGACGCCGATCTTCGGCGGCGAGGCGATCAAGTACGTGCTCGAGATCAACGGCGGCCTTGCGGGGCGGCTGGGCATCGCGCCCGGCGCCGTGATGCAGCACCCGGCGATCGGCCCGGATCCGGCGCTGCCCTGCACCGACTGATTTTGTGCTTTCCAACCGGCCGCAGGCTCGCTATGGCTGCGCTTGGTTCGGGGCGTAGCGCAGCCTGGTAGCGCATCTGTTTTGGGAACAGAGGGTCGTAGGTTCGAATCCTATCGCCCCGACCAGTTACCTTAAAGATCGATAGGATGAAGGTTCGCGCCGGTTCGGCACTGGCCGTCGCCGTAACGCATCAGACCTTCTCGGCGAGGCGGCTTTCGAGCAGATCGCCGGATTCCGTCAGGATCGGGTGGGCGACCATCGAAAAGGCCGTGTTCACGAATTTCAGGGCGCGCAGCGTTTCCTGGTGGATGTTGCTGGTCTCGATGCTGTCGGCACGACCGTCTTGCAGACGGCGCAGGTGCTGGCGCTGCAGGTTCTGTTCGATGGTCCGCACCTTCTCCTTCTGCGCGACGAGTTCGCGCGCTTCGGCGGGGTTCGAGGTCATCATCACGCTTAGCGCCAGTTGCACGTTGGCCTGCACGCGGTCATGAAAGCTGCCGATTTCGGCCGAGCCCTGCTCCGAGAACGACAGCCCCTCCGCGTTTAGCCGGCGAGCCAGATGCACCATGTTTCTGGCGATCATGTCCGCCGCACCCTCGATGTTCACGGCGACGGTGGACAGGTGCAGCGACCGGTCGGCCGCCGCCTTGTGAAGGTCGGTGCGGTGCAGTTGCGCCAGATAGAGCTTCAGGTCGAAATGCATGGACCGGACCGCGGCGGCCTGCTTCGTGATCCGGTCGGCGGTGTCCTTGTCCCATGCGTGATAGATCGCCTCGCTCGATCGTAGCATCGTCTCGGTGATCTCGCCCATGTGCATGATTTCCCGCGCCGCACAGGACAGCGCGCGGTCGGGGTGGGCCAGTGCGGCGGGGTCGAGCGCCGTCATGGGGCCATCGGGGGCGGCCGGGTCCGGGCGCCGGGGCATCGCGGCCTCGGCCGTGCGCATGACGGGCGACAGCAGGGGCAGGGCGACGAGGGCCACGACGAGGTTGAACGCGAGGTGCAGGTTGATGACGACCGCGGCCTCCGTCGCGCCAAGCCAGGCCAGTGACGGCTGCGCCAGCGTCAGGCTGGACAGCGCCAGCGCCGCGCCGCCGCCCCGGATCGCGAGGTTCGACACCACGATGCGCCGCGCCTCGACCGGGGCGGCATAGGTCAGCAGGTAGGCGATCAATGAGCCGCCGAGGTTGGCGCCCAGCACCATCGCCACGGCCGCCGACTGCGGCAGCAGGCCCTGCGCCACCAGCGTCACGAACAGCAGCACCGCGGCGACACTGGAATGCACCACCCAGGCGAAGCCCGCGCCAATCAGGAAAGCGGTCAGGATGTCGCGGCCCAGATACTGCATCACCGCCGCCGCCCCGGCGCTGTCGACCAGCGGCGCGGTCGCGGCCCGGATCATGTCCAGCGACAGAAAGATCAGCGCGAGCCCGATCAGGATGCGCCCGGTCTGCCGCAGGCGCTGGCTTGGACTGCGCATGAAAAGGCCGACACCGGCCAGCAGCAGAAGGGGTTCCAGCGCCGACAGCCGGACCAGCAGGATCTTGGCCACGACCGCAGATCCGATGTCGGCGCCCAGCAGGATCGCCAGCCCGACCGCCGCCGCCACCGCGCCCGAGGCCACGAAGCCGGTGACCAGAATGGCCACGGCGGTCGAGCTTTGGAGCAGGATGGCCGAAGCGACGCCCGTTCCGGCGGCGAGCAGGCGGCTGCGTACCGACCGGCGCAGCCATTGCCGCAACTCCACGACGAAGGCCCGTTCCACACCGGTGCGGACGAGGCGCACCGACCAGATCAGCAGCGCCGCGGCGCCGGCGATACGGACGATGAACAGCACGAGGTTCGGGTCTTGCATGGTCGCTTTCTACGGCACGGCGCCGACACAGGATCTTGGGGTCGCATGACGGCCTTGGTAGAGACTATTCCCAACGGCGAAACACGCAAGGCCGTGCCACGGGACGGATCGGCGTCCGGGCGCCCGGTCCCGCCGCCCGCCGGATCAGACCTCCCAATAGGCCAGATCGTCGAGGCGTGTCAGGCGCAGGATCTCGTCATAGGTGCCGGGCCGCGCGCCGGCGACGGGGGCGGGCAGGGTGATCCGGTCGTCGAGGGGAAAGGCGAGGACCTGCCCGCCCGCCTGCTCGATCAGGCAATAGGCGGCCATGCAGTCCCATGCGCTCATCCGCGGTTCAAGGTAGCCCACCAGACGACCCGCCGCGACCCATGCCAGCATCAGCGCCCCCGATCCATAGCGGGTCCAGCTGGCCCCGGCGGCCATCAGGTCCGCCAGCATGGTGCCGACCTTGTCCGCCGCAACGCGGTCGTTTGCCCCGATGCCCAGCAGGCCCGTCGTCAGGTCCAGTGTCGGGGCCACCCGCACCGGCGCGCCGTTCAGCCGGGTGGGCACGCCGCGGGCGGCGGTGAAGGTCTCGCCCAGCACGGGTGCGACGATCACGCCGATCACCGGGCCGTCCGCATCGCAGGCCCCGATCGAAACGCACCATCCGGGCAAGCCCGCAAGGAACGGCGCCGTGCCGTCGATGGGGTCGATCACCCAGGTCAGGCCGGAGGTGCCGGCGCTTATCCCGTGCTCTTCGCCCAGAAGGGCATCATCGGGAAAGGCGGCGGACAGGGCGTCGCGGATCAGGGTCTCGACCTCTCGGTCGGCTTCCGACACCATGTCCTGCAGGGTGCGCTTGGCCTCTACATGCAGGGTGTCGCGGTCGTGGAAATAGCGGAGAGCGAGCGCCCCCGCGCGGGTGGCGATCTGGGTGGCGACGGTCAGGCGGTGGGTCAGGTCCATGGTGTCTTTCAGGCGATGAGGGCGAGGCCGCGCGGGCGAAAGCCGAGCGAGACGGGCGTTCCGGGCCGGAGGGGCGCATGCCCTTCGGCGTCGATGGCGAAAAGCAGGCCGACATCGGTTTCGATCTCGTATTCCAGATGATCGCCAAGGTAGGCGGAAGAGACGATTTTGCCGCCGAAGGGCCCGTTGCCTTCCTGCAGGGTGATCGCATTGGCCCGGACGGAGAGCTGTGCGGGGCCGGGGGCCGCGTCACGCGCCGGGACGGTCTGCGTCAGCCCGCCGACCCGGACGGTCGCCATCCCGTCCGCGACGCGGTCGACCTCGCAAGGGACGACGTTCGCCTCGCCGATGAAGTCGGCGATGAAATCCGATGCGGGCTGCTCGTAGAGGGCGCGCGGCGTGCCTTCCTGCGCGATGCGGCCGTCCTGCATGACGACGATCCGGTCGGAGACGGCCAGCGCCTCCTCCTGATCGTGGGTGACGTAGACGGCGGTGAAGCCAAGCCGCTGCTGCAGGTCCCGGATCTCGGTCCGGACCCGGCGGCGCAGGCGGGCGTCGAGGTTCGACAGCGGCTCGTCCAGCAGCAGGACCTGCGGTTCCAGCACCAGCGCGCGGGCGACGGCGACCCGCTGCTGCTGCCCGCCGGACAGTTCCGAGGGCAGCCGTTCGCCCATCCCGTCGAGACCGACGAGGCCAAGGCCCCGGTCCGCCGCATCCCGTGCCGGCCCCGCCTTCATGCCACCCGATTCAAGGCCATAGGCCACGTTCTGTGCTATGGTCATGTGGGGGAAGAGCGCGTAGGACTGGAACACCATCGACACGTCGCGCCGGTTGGCGGGCAGGCGGGTCACGTCCTCTCCGCCGATCAGGATGCGCCCCGCAGACGGGCTTTCGAGCCCGGCGAGCATCCGCAGCGTCGTCGTCTTGCCGCAGCCCGACGGCCCCAGCAGCGTCACCAGTTCGCCCGGTTCGATCCGCAGCGTGAGATCGGGGATCGCGGTGAAGCCGCCGAAGTCCTTGCGCACGTGCTCGAATGCGACGGCGCCGCGTCTGGGGGATGTCATGCCTGCACCTCTTTCGGTCGTTTCTGGACGGCGGGCTCAATCTGGCGCCGCAGGCGGCGTTCGCCGACCAGCAGCTGGAATGTCCCGATCACGGCGATCATCACGACGATCAGGACAGAGGAATAGGCGATCGCGATGCCGTATTCGCCGTTTTCGACCAGACCCACGATATAGGCCGTCGCCATGTTGTATTTCGCCGAGACGAGGAAGATCACGGCAGAGATCGAGGTGATCGCCCGCACGAAGGAATAGACCAGTGCCGCGAGGATCGCGGGGCGCAGCAGCGGCAGGATCACCCGGCGCAGGGTGCGCGGGCTGGACGCGCCGAGGGTCAGCGACGCCTCGTCGAGCGAGGCATCCAGCTGCGCCATCGCCGCGACGCCGCCGCGCACGCCGACGGGCATGTTGCGGAAGACGAAGCAGAAGATCAGGATCATCGCCGTGCCGGTCATCTGCACGGGCGGCAGGTTGAAGGCCATGATGTAGCTGATGCCGATGACCGTGCCGGGGATGGCAAAGCTCATCATCAGGGCGAATTCGAAGATGCCGCGCCCGGGGAACCTTTGCCGCACGATCAGCCAAGCCGTCAGCAGCCCCACGGCCGCCGTCAGCGGTGCCGCGATCAGCGCGATCTTCATCGTGGTCCAGAAGCTGTTCCACGCCACACCGGTCCAGACGAACCCGCCTTGCCAACCGACCGAGAAGGCACGGGTGTAGTGTTCCAGCGTCAGGGTGTGGTCGAGGCCCCAGATCTTCACGAAGCCGCCGAACAGGATCAGCCCGTAGACGAAGACGGTGAAGGCGGCCCAGAGGAACACCACGACGGTCACCGGCCACGCAACACGGCGGGGCAGGGCGGCGTGACGGCCGCCGTCGCCCTTGCCCGACACGGTGGCAAAGTTGCGCCGCCCCAGCCACAGCCGCTGCGCAAGGAAAGCCGACAGGGTGAAGCCCAGCAGCACCGTCGCCAGCACGGCAGCGCGGGCGGGGTCGTGCTGGGCGCCGACGACGGCGAAGAAGATCTCGGTCGACAGCACGCCGCCGTTGCCGCCCAGCACAAGCGGGTTGCCGAAGTCGGCCATCGACTCGATGAAGCTGATCAGGAAGGCGTTGGCGATCCCCGGCGCCATCAACGGCAGCGACACGCGGCGGAATGTCCGCCAGCGCGACGCGCGCATGGTCTGGCTCGCCTCTTCCATCGACGGGCTGACGCCTTCGACCACGCCGATCAGCACGAGGAAGGAGATCGGCGTGAAGGACAGCATCTGCGCGATCCAGATGCCGGTCAGACCATAGAGCCAGCGGCCCAGCTCCCACCCCGTCACATCCTCGATGAACTGCGTGACGAAGCCGGCGCGGCCCAGCATCAGCGTCAGGGCGAGGCCGATGACGAAGGGCGGCGTGATGATCGGCAGCACCGTCAGCAGCCGCAGCCCGGTCTTGAACGGCACCCGCATCCGCGTCGCCACCAGTGCAAAGGCCAGCCCGAGCAGCGTCGTGCCGGTCGCCGTGGACAACGCCAGAAAGAACGTCCGCCACGCCACGCCGCAGCCGCCCGATCCGAAAAGGCAGCGCAGGCTCCAGATCTTGGGGTCGCCGATGTTGCGGGCGACACCTGCGGAGGTGAACGAGCCGTCGAAGTCCTGAAACGCGCCGGTGAACATCGACACCAGCGGATAGAAGACGAAGAGCGCCACCAAGCCGATCAGCAGGGTGATCGACCCCAGCACGAAGGCATCGCCCTTCAGCGCCCCGCGCTCTGCCAGACCGTAGGCGATGAGCCCGGCGAAGCAGAGCAGGATCCCGATGGCCCCGGCGCCGAAGGCCTGCTGACCTCCGACGTCTCCCAAAGCCTTCAGTGCGGCCCAGTTCCAGCCGCGCAGGCCGACGGACAGTCCCTGCGTCATCATCCACGCGATGCCGGCTGCCCCAAGGATTGCCAGCCAGCCACCCCGCCGCGCGGGTGGCAGGGTCAGCCGCAGCAGCGCGGCGGCCAGAAGCATCACCGGCACTGGCCAGAGCCACCACTGACCCAGTTGTGCGACCCCGGGCCAGACGCGGGCGTCGGTCAGGTAATCGCCGACCCATCCAAGGCCGAAAAACCCGCTGCGCAGGCGATACCACGGCAGGATGACGAAAGAGATCAGGGCGGCCAGCAGCAGCAGGTCCAGCCGGCGGTTGTCGCGGATCATCGGATGGTCTTTCGCGGAAGGGTCGAAGAGGGCGCGAGCGCCCTCTCCATTCAGGCCTTACTCGGTCGCGGCGCCGCCCACGTCGGCATCCCACCGCGCCAGCAGGGCAGAGCGCCGTTCGGCGCCGCCGTATTCGGCAAAGTCGTAGTCGATCAGCTTGATCGTCGACAGGTCGGGCGCGGCCTCGGGGGCCTTGGCGTTCTTGTTGGACGGGATCTGGTACGATCCGGCCTCCGGCATGATCGACTGGACGTCGGCGCCCAGCACCCAGTCGTAGAAGACCTTGGCCTCGTCCGGGTTCTGCGCGCCCTCGATCATCGACATCGACCCGATCTCGTATCCGGTGCCCTCGCAGGGGGCGACGACGGCGATGGGGAAACCTTCCTCGGCCTGCGCGACGGCGTCATGCATGAACACGATGCCCAGCCCCGTCTCGCCGCGCGCCGCAGCCTTGACCGGGGCAGAGCCCGACTTGGTGTATTGCGACACGTTGTCGTTCAGCTTCTTCAGGTAGTCGAAGGCCTCGTCCTCGCCCATCAGCTGCACAAGCGTCGCCAGCGTGGTGTAGGCCGTGCCGGAAGAGTTGGGGTCGGCGATCTGGATCTCGCCCTTCAGGCCGGGGTCCAGCAGGTCTGCCCAGCAGGCGGGGGGTGTGATGCCCTTCTTCTCGAAGATCTCGATATTGTAGCCCCAGCCGAGCGCGCCGGAATAGACGCCGACCGTGCGGTAGCCTGACGTTTCGGCCTGGCTGACGGCCCAGGGTTGCAGTTCGTCCAGCATCGGCGACTTGTATTCGGCGGTCAGCCCGTCGGCGGCGGCCTGCAGGTGTGG
The DNA here is from genome assembly GCF_900128995.1 of Loktanella atrilutea. Classification (GTDB taxonomy): domain Bacteria; phylum Pseudomonadota; class Alphaproteobacteria; order Rhodobacterales; family Rhodobacteraceae; genus Loktanella; species Loktanella atrilutea. The sequence continues at coordinate 328,942 of NZ_FQUE01000001.1, forward strand.
GTCTCCGGTGCCGCCCCACCACAGGTCGGTCTGCGGGTTGCGACCTTCGGCCCGGATCTTGGCATAGGCCTCTCCGGACGACAGCCGCACCATGTTCACGTCGATGTCGTGACTGCCTTCGAAATCCGCGACCAGCCGCTCGCAGATCACCACGTCCGCCGAACAGATCAGGTTCAGCTCTGCCGCCGCGGCCCCGGTGGCCATGGTCGCCACGATACTGCCCAGAAGAGCGATCTTCATCTTGGTCATCTTGGGTCTCCTCCCTTGGTCCGTGCGACGCCTCCCCGACATTGCACGCCTGTGCATCAGGTTCCGTGCAAAGGCGCCTTTCTGTCAAGGCAAACTTTTCATCCTTATCCAGATATGCCTATATGGCGTATCAAGAGATTTGCACCGCTGTGCAGTTTGGCGCAGAATGGATGTGAGGATGGGGGCTGAGATGTTGCAGAAGGGCGCCGTCAGCGCGCGCGACGTGGCGCTGGCGGCGGGCGTGTCCCGCACCGCCGTCAGCCGGACATTCACGCCGGGCGCCAGCGTATCGCCCGCGACCCGCGCCAAGGTCATCGCCGCGGCCGATGCCCTTGGCTATCACGTCAACAACCTTGCCCGTGGCCTGACCCGCGCCGAAAGCGGCATCGTCGCGCTGATCGTGGCAGAGCTCGACACGCCCTACCGGTCGCGCCTCGTCAGCGCCCTGACCGACCGGCTGCAGACCGCGGGCAAGGTCGCGATGATGATCAACACGGACCGGTCCGACGCCAGCGTCGAGGCGGCGTTGAAACAGGCGATCGGGTATCGCACGGATGCGGCAATCGTGCTGTCGGGCATGCCCGACCGCGCGCTGGCCGACATGTGCCTGCGCAACGGCCTGCGCCTTGTGCTGATCAACCGGGACGAGGCCTGGCCCGGCACGATCCGCGTGCGTCTGGATGACGAGGAGGCCGGCGCGCGCGCCGCGCGGACCCTGCTGCGCGTCGGATCCGAGCGGCCGGCGCTGGCAAGCTCTGCCTCCGCCACCGCCAGCCTCGCGGCGCGCGCGAAGGGGTTCCGCGCCGTACTCGCGGCGGAAGGCGTGGTGCCGATAGAGGCCGTCTTCGGCGCCACGTCCTACGAGACCGGCCTTGCGCTTGGCACCGACCTGTTCAGCCGCGAGGCCCGCCCCGACGGCATCTTCTGCGTGACGGACCTTCTGGCCTGCGGTGTGATCGACGCGGCCCGCCATCGTTTCAACCTGCGAGTGCCGGATGACCTGTCGGTCATCGGTTTCGACGATATCCCGCAGGCGGGGTGGGAGGCTTATGGCATGACGACGTTCCGCCAGCCCGTCACCGCCATCGCCGAGGCCTGCGTCGCCTGGCTGTCTGGTCCCGCCGCCGGTACCGAGGCCGAGACGGTCAGGCTGTCGGCAGAGATGGTCTGGCGAAGCTCGGTCGCGGCTTCGGGGCGATAGCCTAGACTGAAGCGCTATGCGTTTTCCCGCAGGACGAGGTGCCCCGGCGCCACGGTGTCGTAGGTCGACGGCGCGGGGCGGTAGGTCAGATCGTGCATCGGCGAGGGGATCGGCGTGAAGCTGAGGTCGCTGTCCAGCTTGCGGGTGCCCGGGTCGGCGATCGGGACGGCGCGCAGAAGGGTGCGGGTATAGGCGTGCTGCGGGTTTTCGAAGATCGCGGCGCGGGGGCCGATTTCCACGATGCGGCCCAGATACATCACCGCGACGTGGTGGCTGACGCGTTCCACCACCGCCATGTCGTGGCTGATGAACAGGAACGACAGCCCGAGGTCCGCCTGCAGTTCCATCATCAGGTTCAGCACCTGCGCCTGCACGCTGACGTCGAGGGCCGAGACCGCCTCGTCCGCGATGATGAGCTTGGGGTTCACGGCGAGCGCCCGGGCGATGGCGACCCGTTGCCGCTGGCCGCCGGACAATTCGTGCGGGAACCGCCGCAGGTAACTGCGGGGCAGGTCCACCCGGTCGAAGAGCGCCGCGACCCGGTCCGTCAGCTCCGATCCCGCGGCAAGGCCGAAGTTGCGCAATGGCTCTGCCACCTGCGCCGACAGCCGCATGTACGGATTGAGGGAGGCGAAGGGGTCCTGAAAGATCATCTGCATGTCGCGCCGCAGCCGCCGCAGGTCGCGCGGGTTCTGGTCCAGCACGTCCTTGCGGTCGAGGATCACGCTGCCCGATGCGGGCTCGACCAGTCGCAGGATCGACCGGCCGCAGCTCGACTTGCCGCAACCGGATTCACCGACCAGCGACAGGGTCTCGCCCTTGTTGAGGGTAAAGCTGACATCCTCGACCGCGTGGATGTTGGCAATGTGGCGGCGCAGGGGGCCGCCCCGGACCGGGAAGTAGGTCGTCAGGTGATTGACCTCCAGCAACGGTTCGGGATTTGCGGCGGGGGTCAGGGGCTGCGGCGCGCGGTCGTCGCCGACCAGACGCAGCGGCTCCGGCGCGGGTTTGCCCCGCATCTCTCCCAGTCGCGGCACGGCGGCCAGCAGGGCCTTGGTGTAATCGGCCTTGGGATTGGCGAAGATGTCGGCCACCGGCCCTTCCTCCACCACGTCGCCGCGGTACATGACCACGACCCGGTCGGCGATCTGCGCCACCACGGCCATGTCGTGGGTGATGAACATCACCGCCATGCCCTTTTCGCGCTTCAGCCGGTTGATGAGGGCGAGGATCTCGGCCTGGATCGTCACGTCGAGCGCGGTGGTCGGTTCATCCGCGATCAGCAGGCGGGGCGCGCAGGCCATGGCGATGGCGATCACGACCCGTTGGCGCATGCCGCCGGACAACTCGTGGGGATACTGCTTCAGCCGCCGCTCCGGTTCCGGGATGCGGACCTCTTTCAGCAGGGCCAGCGCGCGGTCGCGGGCGGCGGCGGCGGACAGGCCAAGGTGCAGGCGCAGGCCGTCGGTCAGCTGACGCTCGATGGTGAAGACCGGGTTCAGCGAGGTCATCGGCTCTTGAAAGATCATGCCGATGTCGTGGCCCCGGATGCCGCGCATGGTCGCTGTGTCCGCCTGCGCCAGATCGACCGCGCCGTCCGGTCGCATCAGGGTCAGGCGGCCGTCGACGATGGACCCGCCGCCGAATTCCACCAGTCGCATCAGCGAGAGGGAGGTGACGGACTTGCCGGACCCGCTTTCGCCCACGACGCAGACCGTTTCGCCGGGCGCGATGGAAAAGCTGACGTCCTTCACGGCGGTGACGGTCGCATCGCCGGCGCCGAAGGTGACGCGCAGGCGGTCGAGGGTGACGATGGGGTCGGTCATGAAGTGGTCCTCGGGTCCAGCACGTCGCGCAGCACGTCACCGAACATGTTCAGCCCCAGCACCGTCAGCGCGACGGCAGCCCCCGGCACCAGCGCCGTCCACGGCGCCACGTCGAGGTAATCCCGGCTGGCCTGGATCATCAGCCCCCAGCTGGCATCCGGCGGCTGGGTGCCGAGACCGAGGAACGACAGACCCGCTTCTGCCAGAATGGCGAAGGCGAGGCTGATCGTGCCCTGCACGATGATCGCCGGCATGATGTTGGGCAGGATGTGCCGCACGATCATCATCGCGTCGGTCGTGCCAGCGGCACGCGCGGCCTCGACATAGGGCATCTGCGCCACGCGCAGCGCCTCGCCCCGGATGATGCGGGCAAGGAAGGGGGTAAAGGCGATGCCTATGGCGATGATCGTGTTGGTCAGGTTCGGCCCCAGCACGGCAGAGATCGTCAGCGCCAGCAGCAGGGCGGGAAAGCTCAGCAGCGTGTCGACGAGCCGCATCAGCACGTTGTCGATGACGCCGCCGTAGTAGCCCGACACGATGCCCAGCGGCAGGCCGATCACGATGCTCATCAGCACGGCGGACCCGGCGATCAGGACGGAGGTCCGCGCGCCCAGCATCACGCGATAGAACAGGTCGCGCCCCAGCTGGTCCGTGCCGAAGGGATGCGCCAGTGTCGGCCCCGACAGGCGCGCGCGCATGTCCATCGCCGTCGCCAGCTTGTCGGGAATGATCAGCGGGGCGAACACGGCGATCGCCAGGACGATGATGACGATGGCCGCGCCGATCAGGCCCTTGGGGGTGAGGAAACCGCGCATCAGGCCAGCCGTATCCGCGGGTCGATCAGGGTATAGAGCAGGTCCACCGCAAGGTTCGCCAGCATCACCACGGCGGCGATCACGAAGACCGACCCCTGGATCAGGGGTATGTCGCGGTTCAGCAGCGCCTGATAGGTCAGCCAGCCCATGCCGGTGTAATTGAACAGGCTTTCCACCACGATGATCGACCCGAAGAGGTAGCCGACCTGCAGCCCCGCCACGGTCAGCACCGGCCCGATGGCATTGGCAAGGCCGTAGCGCCAGACGACCGTGCGCTCTGACAGGCCCTTGGCGCGGGCGACGCGGATGAACTCTTGCCCGAGAATGCCGGTCATCGTGGCGCGGGTCATGCGGGTCAGATGCGCCATCAGGCCCAGGCCCAGCGCCAGCGACGGCAGGAAGGCGTGCCGCACCGCCAGTGTGAAATCGTCGGCCGGGTGCACGAAACCGCTGGACGGCAGCCAGCCGAGGCCACGGGCAAAGAGCAGGATCAGCATGATCCCCCAGAAGAAGTCGGGCAGGCTGACGCCGATCAGGGCCGCTGTACTGGCGGTGCCGTCCTGCCAGCGGTCGCGGTGGACGGCGGCCCAGACCCCCAGCGGAATGGCGCAGACGAGTGCGATGGTCATCGACATGACGACGATCAGCGCGCTGGCCGTGACCTTTTGCGCGATCAGCGGGCCGATGGGTTCCTTGAACACCAGCGACGTGCCCCAGTCGCCCGTCAGGATGCCGCCGATCCAGCGGCCGTACTGCACGATCTGCGGATCGTTCAGGCCAAGGCTTTCGCGCAGGCCGGCGAGTGCTTCGGGATTGGACTGGGTCCCCATGATCATCATCGCCACGTCGCCGGGCAGGATGTTGGTCACGGCGAAGGTGATGACGGAGATCAGGAACAGGGTCAGGGCGACGGACAGAAGGCGGTTGATCAGATAGGCCATGACGCGCCCTTGGCTGGGGAAGGGGACCGGGCGGCGGGGGTGCCGCCCGGGGCGGGATCAGGCCTGCAGCCAGACCTTGTGGAAGTTGAAGTTCGACCCGTTCGGATGGACGACCGTATCAAGGCCTCCGACACCCGGCTGCGCGCCGATGCTGCCGTTGCGGAACCACAGGATGATGTCATGCGCCTGATCGAAGATCTGCTGCTGCACGGCCTTGTAGATCTCGGCCCGGGCCGCCGGATCGACGGTGGTCCGCGCCTCTTCGGTCATGCGGTCGATCTCGGGGTCGCTGATGCCGCGATAGTTGAAGGCTCCGGTGCTGTTCCACAGGCTGTAATACAGGAAATCCGGCTCCCACAACGTGAAGAAGTTCATCATCGTCATCTGGTAGTCCTTGTCGACCCAGCATTGGGACAGCCAGTCGGCCCATGTCAGCTGCTCGATGGTCAGGGTCACGCCCGCTTCGCGGAACCATTCGACGAGGATCTGCGCGGATTCGATGTGGTAGGGATAGTTGGTCGTCGCCTTGAAGACGATGTTCAGCGATCCTTCGGGGTAGCCTGCATCCGCCAGCATCTGCTTGGCCGCGGCGATGTCCTGCGCGCGCTGGGTCAGCGCGTCGTCGTAGCTGGCCGAGGTCGGATAGCTGGGCGAGGCGGTGGTCTGCCCCTGTCCCCAGAGCGCGCCTTCCAGCAACGCCTCCTTGTCGATGATCATGTCGAAGGCGCGGCGCACGTCCGGGTTCTGGAACGGCTCGAAGGTGTGGTTCAGGTTCACGAAGTCCCAGTTCAGCGGGAACCACTTGACCACCTGCAGGGACGCGTCGTCCTCGATCTCTTGCGTGCGGTCGGCGGGGATGTCGTTGATCATGTGCAGCTCGCCCGTCCGCAGGCCGGTCAGGCGCACGGTGGGTTCGGGGATTTCGCGCGCAGTCACGCCGTCGAGGTAGGCGGGGCCGTCCCAGTAGTCGTCGAAGCGGGCCAGTTCCACCTTGTTGCCGAACTCGCGGCTGACGAACCTGAAAGGGCCACAACCGATCGGCGTCTCGCCCTGCACGTCGCCGGAGCCTGCGGGCATGACGACACCCGCGCCGTTTTCCGCCAGCCGCGATAGGAAGGGCGCGTTGACGCTCTTCAGCTTGACGATCACGGTCATGTCGTCCGGCGTCTCGATCGTGTCGACGGCGTTGAAGACCTCGAAGTTCACGGCCCCCGTCGCCGGGTCGGCGCAGCGCTCGAAACTGTATTTCACGTCCTCGGCGGTCATCTCGGACCCGTCGTGGAATTTCACGCCGGGGCGGAGCTTGAAAGAATAGGTCAGCCCGTCGTCGCTTTGTTCGAAGCTTTCGGCCAGCATCGGGATGACCTTCAGGTCCTTGTCCACGGTGACGATGGAATTGTGGACGTTCTGCAGTACCCGCCCGGTCGAGGCGGTGCCGGTCTGGTGCATGTCGAGGTTCTGGGTCGTCTCGGAATGACCCCAGATCAGGGTGCCGCCGGTGACGGGTTCGGTCTGCGCGGTGGCGACCAGCGGCATCGCACCGGTGAAAAGCGTCGTGCCGAACAGTGCGGTCGTGCTGCCGAGGAATGTTCTGCGTTTCATCATCGTCTCTCCATGTCGGGGGCGCGGTGGCCCGTGGGATCAGCCCGGTTGACCGGGTCTTGGTGTCATGTCGGAAAGGTCGGGCGGCGGTGGGCGACATCCAGTTTCGCCTCCAGTGCCATGCCGAGGCTCAGGAGTGGCCCCTCGTCGAACAGCTGCCCCCAGAGCGAGATCCCCTGCGGCACGGTGAAGGTGGCTTCGCCCACGGCCTCTCCGGTCGTCAGCTTGCCGCTGCCAAGGGACGCGGGCGAGCGGGTGGCGACGTCGGAAAATCCTGCGCGCAGATGCAGGCAGGGGTGGCCGGTGAAGTTCGAGGCGACCAGCATCGGCCCGGTCTGGAACGGCCCGATCAGCGCGTCGACCTGTCCCATCGTGTCCCCCAACGCCTGCATCACGCGATACCGCAGGCGATCGGTCTGGACGTGATCGACGGCGGACAGAAAGCGCGCCTTGCGCATCGTGTTGGGCCAGGCCCCCTCGTCCTGCCAGCGCAGGGTGTCGTCGGCGTCCGTCAGCGTCAGCTCTTCGAAGGCGGCGGCGGCCTCGGCATAGAGGATCGTCATCAGCGAGGCATAGGGCAGATCCTCCAGCGTGACCTCCTTCACCGTGATGCCAAGGTCGCGGGCGGCGGCGAGGGCGGCGTGGTCGACGTCCGTTGCGCCTTCCTCGAAGGCGGCGGGAAGGTATCCCAGCGTCATGCCATCGATGCTGGCCTGCGCGTCGAAGTGGAAGGGGGCCGCAATGGACCCGCGGTCGGCGGCATCGCCGCCGTTGAGCGCGGCCAGCACCATGGCTGTATCCTCGACGCCGCGGCAAATCGGCCCGACCTTGTCCAGCGACCAGCACAGCGCCATGCCGCCCGCCCGGCTGACCCGGCCATAGGTCGGCCGCAGGCCGGTGGTGCCGCAGCGCTGCGAAGGCGAGGTGATCGAGCCCAGCGTTTCAGTTCCGATGGAAAACCCGCATAGCCCCGCCGCGGTGGCCGATGCGGACCCGGCGGAGGAGCCGGAGGAGCCCTCGTTCAGGTTCCAGGGGTTGCGGGTCCAGCCGCCGTACCACAGATCATTGTAGGCCAGCGCCCCCAGCGTCGTCTTGCCCAGCAGCACCGCCCCTGCCGACCGCAGCTTGCGCGTCACCGTGGCGTCGGCATCGGGCACGCGGTTCTGGAACGGCTCCGCCCCCCAGCCGGTCGTGATGCCCTGCGTGTCGAACAGGTCCTTCAGCCCGTAGGGGATGCCGTGCAGCGGCCCCAGCCACACTCCGGCCGCGGTCAGGCTGTCCATCGCATCCGCCTCGGCCCGGGCAAGGTCGGCGGTGACCGTGGCGTAGCACTCCAGCCGTGGATTCAGGGCGTCGATCCGGTCGAGGTAGAGGTCGGTCAGCGCACGGCTGCTGATCTGCCGGGTCCGCACCCATTGCGACAGGTGGGTCAGCGGCGCGAAGGCGATATCCTCGGGATCGTCGGGCAGGGGGGCCGTCACCGGCGACAGGTGCAGGGCGTCCAGCCCGTGCGGCATGGCGAACCCCGGCAGGCGCGGATCGAAGCGCGTGGCGGTGGGCGTGGCGTTGTCCAGCGTCACGGCACGGCGGGCGACGGCCAGATCGCGCTGGCCGTCGAGGTTGCCGACCATCTGCGCCCGCTCCTGCGCGGTATAGGCAAGGCCCAGCATCCGCTCGGCCGCGGCGATGTCGGCTTCGGTGATTTGACCTGACATAACCTGCGGCCTTTCATGATGATTTTCGGCAAGGGGCCGCGTTGCGATCCGCCTTCCCCTGCCACCGAGAGGAGCGACCAATCCGTGATTGGTCAAGATGACTTTGGGACAGGCGGCGTCTTTGAATGCGGCGCGGCGCAGAATTTTGGCATGTGCCGGAATTTTGCGCGCCGGGTAAAGTCCGCGGGCCGATGCGTGGTCGCCACCTGATCGACAAGATCGGCCTGCGCCTTTAGTCTGGGTGCCCAGATGCCGTGCGGCCTGTAGGCTCGGGGCAGGCGAGGGAGGACGATCATGACGTTTCTGAAGGCGATCACCGCAGCCCTGCTGCTGCAGGCCAGCGGTGCCGCGGCGCAGGAGGTGACGCTGCGCGCCGCCGTGCAGGAATCGGGCACCGTGAACTGGGAGCTCGACACGATCAGCCACTACGGGTTCGACACCGACAACGGCTTTACCCTCGACGTGCAGGGCATGGCGGGCGGGGATGCGGCGCAGATCGCCTTTCAGGGCGGCGCCGTCGACATGATCGTCAGCGACTGGATCTGGGTCGCGCGGCAGCGCGCCGCCGGGCAGGAATACGTCTTCATCCCCTACAGCCGCGCCGTGGGCGGGATGCTGGTGCCCGCCGACAGTCCGGCGCAGACGCTGGCGGACATGAAGGGCAAGACCATCGGCATCGCGGGCGGCCAGCTGGACAAGAGCTGGATCATCCTGCGTGCCTATGCACAGCAGGAATACGGGTTCGATCTGGCGGCAGAGACCGAGCAGGTCTTCGGCGCGCCGCCCTTGATCATGAACGCCGCCACGACGGGCGAGGTCGATGGCGCCATCAACTTCTGGCACTTCCTCGCCAAGATGAAGGCGGCGGGGATGCGAGAGCTGATCTCGGTCGACGATGCGGCCGCGGCCCTTGGCCTTGACCCCGCCACGCCCTTGCTGGGCTACGTCATCCGCGGCGAGATGCTGCGCGACCATCCGGACGTCGTGGCGGGCATGGCCCGGGCCAGTGCCGCGGCCAAGGCGAAGCTGGCCAGCGACCCCGCCGCCTGGGACCGGCTGCGCGACCGCATGCGGGTCGACGACGACGCGCAGTTCATGGCCTTGCAGGAGGGGTTCAACGCGGGCACGCCCGCGGCGGGTGCCGTGGACCTCGCGGCGGCGGACCGGATGCTGAAGGTCATGGCAGAGCTTGGCGGCAACGACCTCGTCGGCGATGTCACGGCGCTGCCGGACGGCCTGTTCTACACACCCCCGGAATGAGCGTCGTCCACCTTCACCTGCCGGGATTCTCCTTCGGCGACGTTCCGGTGCTGGGGCCCTTGACCCTGACGGTAGACCGGGGCGAGACGCTGGCCCTGACCGGCCCGTCCGGCATCGGCAAGTCGACGCTGCTGCGCATCGTGGCGGGAGTCTATCCGGCCCGCGGCACCCGCGAAATCGCTGGGCGGATGGCCTTCGTCTTTCAGGAACCGACCCTGCTGCGCTGGCGCACCGCGCAGCGGAATGTCGAGATCGCGGCGAAGGTGTCGCCCGACACGGCCCTTGCGGCGCTGACGGAGGTCGGCCTCGGCGCTTGCGCTGACCGGTTTCCGGACCAGCTTTCGCTCGGGCAGCAGCGGCGGTTGGCGCTGGCCCGTGCCTTTGCCTGCGATCCGGACCTGATGCTTCTGGACGAACCCTTCGTGTCCCTCGACGCGGCAGCGGCGGAGGAGATGATGGGCCTTTTCGCCGATCTGCGTGCCCGTCGCAACATGGCGGGCATCCTTGTCACCCATGACGCCGCCGAGGCCCGCCGCTTGGCGACGCGGACCCTGACGCTGTCGGGCCGCCCCGCGACGGTCACAGCCGATGTCCATGCCGCGGCCTGATCAGAACCTGTCGCCGCGATCCGGCGAAGGGCACTCGATCTGCTGGCGGACCACGGCGCCGGTCGCTACCGTGGTCCTGCGGTTGACGATCAGGGCCCGGGCTTGCCGGCGCTGACAGAACAGGAGGAGAGGACATGGAACTCAAGGACGAACGCGCGATCGACGCCCCGCCAGAGGCCGTCTGGGCCGCACTGCTGGACGCCGATGTATTGCGGCAGTGCGTTCCCGGCTGCACCGAGATGTCGGGCAATCCCGAGGACGGGTTCGAGGCTGTCGTGGTGCAGAAGGTCGGCCCAGTGAAGGCCACCTTCAAGGGGGAGGTCACACTGACCGACATGACGCCGCCGCACAGCCTGACGATCACCGGCGCCGGCAAGGGCGGCCCCGCGGGCTTTGCGTCCGGCGGGGCGGATGTGGTGCTGACGCCGCAAGGTGATGGCACGCTGCTGTCCTACGACGTGAACGCCAAGGTCGGCGGCAAGATGGCCCAGCTGGGCAGCCGGGTCATCGACGGCTTTGCACGCAAGATGGCGGACCAGTTTTTCGACGACTTCAAGCGGGTGGTCGAGGGTGGGGAGGCCGGCGACGCCCCCGCACCCGACGCCCCGGCGGAGGAGAAGAAGGGCTGGGTCAAGCGCCTGATCGGGTCGAAGGAGTAGCCCGCGGGTTCGGCGTTCCCCTGTGGCGGGCCGGCGGGGAGGGCGAAGGTGGGCCAGCACCCCGTCCGTGCCGGAGTCCCCCGGGAGTTTATCTGGCCAGGTGAACGGGGGGCACCGCGCCCCTTTGGGACGAAGTGCGACGGGGCGCGGCGGTCTTGAAGTGTCGCATGGGACGGACTGTTTCAGGGGCGCGGCGGGCGGCCAGTCGTTGGCCTGCGGCATTCGGTGGCAGATGATTGTGCACGTCAGGCTGCGGCTTTGACCTGGGAGGGGCAGGGCCGACCATGGCGACAGGAGAGCGGGCCTTGCATCCACGGCTGACATCGACGGCGATCACGGTGGCATCGTTGCTGGCGCTCATTGCGCTCTGGGGCGTGGCCGCGGGGGCGATCGACACGCCGCGCACCTTTCCGGGGCCGGGCCGTGTCGGCGCGATCATGGCGGCCGAGGCCCTGAACGGCAAGTTGCTGCATCATCTGGTGCCGACGCTGGTGCGGGTGGCGCTGGCCTTCGGCATCTCGATGGCGCTTGGGGTCGTGCTGGGGGTGATGCTTGGCACGATGCCGCGCCTGAACCGCTGGCTCGACCCGTGGGTCGTCGTGGCGCTGAACATTCCGGCACTGGTGGTGATCGTGATGTGCTATCTCTGGATCGGGCTGAACGAGACGGCGGCCATCGTCGCCGTCAGCTTCAACAAGACGGCGACCGTGATCGTGACGGTGCGCGAAGGCGCGCGCGCGCTGGACCGCCCGCTGAAGGAGATGGCGCAGGTCTTCGGCCTGTCGCGGATGGACCGGCTGCGGCACGTCGTGGTCCCGCAGCTGGCACCCTATCTGTCGGCGGCGGCGCGCAACGGCCTCGCCATCATCTGGAAGCTGGTGCTGGTGGTCGAGTTCCTGGGGCGGCCCGACGGGATCGGGTTCCAGATCCACCTGTACTTCCAGCTGTTCGAGGTGCCCTTCGTCATGGCCTATGCGCTGGCCTTCATCGTCGTGATGCTGGGCATCGAATACGGCATCATGCAGCGGATCGAGGACCGGGCGACCCGCTGGCGACGCACGGTGGCGCTGGACCGGACGGTCGCCTGAGCTGGCGCCCTCAGCAGGTCGGGTAGCCCATCGCGATCAGCTGGCGGCCGGACACCTGCGTCAGGGTCGTGATGCTGTAGCGGGCCTGCGACATGAACCATTGCTGCAGTTGCGGGCTGTAGTAACGCGCCATGATGCGCGACCACTTGTCGAACTGGTCGGCGGGCAGGGGGCGGCCGCTGCGGCTGGGGCCGTGGAACCCGAAAGAGGTGCGTGGATCGACGCAGACATTGCCCGCGCCAAGGTACATCGTGCAGGACGAATAGCAGACGCTGCCGCGGATTTCGACCCGCCGGCCGGCGCGCTTCAACTGCTCGATCTGAAGGGCGCGCTGGCCGACCAGGCCGCCGCGGTCGTTACCGACGACGAGGGTCTGCTGGGCCGCGGCGGGAGCGGCGCCAAGGGCGGCGGCAAAGCCCGCGGCGAGGGTGAGGCTGCGCAGGACGGTCTTGAGGGATGGCATGGACAATCTCCTGATCTGTGGCGGGATCAGAAGTGGCCGAGGCTGTTAAGTAGCAGCTAAAGCACGGATTTGCTGCAGTTTTTCGAGAAATGCGAATTACGGGCAAGACCCGGTAAAAAAGGGGGAACGCCCGGAGGCGTCCGAAAAGAGAGAAGGATTGTGCGTATTGAGCAGGAGGCCGGCCGCGGCGTCGGGTCGTCACGGCGCCGCCCAGGATACCGGGCCGGCGCCGCGATTCGCCCGGATCGCCCGGCCTAGTCCGTCGTGCGGGCGCGCCTGCGCCGCCGGCCGTCCGCATCGACACTGCCGCCGCCGCCAAGGTTGAAGCTGACCTGCGGCAGCGTCACGACGGCCGAGAGGTGCGGGAACGGATCGGTGGCGTGAGGGATCGCGTTGGCGTTGACGAAATGTTCCTGGAACTTCGGCGCGATGGCGGTTTCGACCTTGGTGATCTGCCGCACCGTCTGCGCAATCGTGCGACGCGCGTCGACGGAGCAGAGCGCGATGCGCGCCCCGGTGCCTGCCGCGTTGCCGGCAGAGGTCACCTTGTCAAGTGGCGCGTCGGGGATCATGCCCAGCACCATCGCGTGCTTGGGGCTGATATGCGCGCCGAATGCCCCCGCCAGCGTGATCCGGTCCACGTGATCGACGCCCATCTCGTCCATCAGCAGCCGCGCCCCGGCGTAGAGGGCCGACTTCGCCAGCTGGATGGCGCGGATGTCGCCCTGCGTCACGGTGATCAGCGGCCCGCCTGTCGCGGTGCCGTCGTGCAGGACATAGGCGTGGGTGCGGCCCGTCTCGACGGCGCGCGGGGTACCGGTCTGTTCGGCAGAACCGATCAGCCCCTTGGCATCGACGATGCCCGCCATGCGCATTTCCGCCACCGCCTCGATAATCCCCGACCCGCAGATGCCGGTGATCTGCGGCGTGCCGAAAGCGGGATCATCGGACCAAAGGTCGCTGCCGATGATCTTGAAGCGGGCGTCCTTCGTGACCGGATCGATCTCCACCCTCTCGATGGCGCCGGGGGCGGCGCGCTGGCCCGAGCTGATCTGCGCGCCCTCGAAGGCCGGCCCGGTGGGGGAGGAGCAGGCCAGCACCCGGGTCTTGTCGCCCAGCAGGATCTCTGCATTCGTGCCGACGTCGACGATCAGGACGAGGTCCTCGGACTTGCCCGGCTCCTCGGACAGGGCGACGGCGGCGGCATCCGCGCCAACGTGACCCGCGATGCAGGGCAGGATGAAGACCTGTGCCGCAGCGTTCATCGCGGTCAGCTCCAGCGCCTCTGCCGACAGCGCCATCGCGTCGGAGGTCGCGAGGGCGAAGGGGGCCTGACCAAGCTCCACCGGGTCGATTCCAAGCAGCAGGTGGTGCATCACCGGATTGCAGACGAAGACGGCTTCGAGGATCTGAGCGGGTTCGATCCCGGCCTCTGCCGCGATCTCGACCGTCAAGGCGTTGATCGCCTGCCGGACGGCGGCGGTCATCTCGACCTCTCCGCCGGGGTTCATCATGGCATAGCTGACGCGGCTCATCAGATCCTCGCCAAAGCGGATCTGGGGGTTCATCACCCCGGCGCTGGCCTTGACCGTGCCGTTGCGCAGGTCGCAGAGATGGGCGGCGATGGTGGTGGAGCCGAGGTCGATGGCAAGGCCGTAGATCCGCCCTTCGTGGAAGCCCGGCCAGATGTCGATCAGCTTGTGTCGGTCGTCGAGCGATCCGCGGTGCAGGGCGACCGTCACCTCCCAGTTGCCCTTGCGCAGGGCCTTCTGCAGCTTGCGCAGCACCGGCAGCGGGGCGTGCAGGTCGTCGATCTGCCATTCCGCCTTCAGCGCGGCGGCAAGGCGTTCCAAATCGCCGGAGGGTTCGTGCATGTCGGGTTCCTGCACATGCACGAAGTAAAGCTTCGTCGCCGGGTCCATGATGATGTCGCGGGCAGAGGCCGCCTTGCGCACGACCTGCCGGTGGACCTGGCTTTCAGGCGGTACGTCGACCACGATGTCGCCCTGCACCGTCGCCTGACAGCCCAGACGCCGCCCCTTGGGAAGGCCGCGGATGTCGTCGTAGCGCTGCTCGACACTGTTCCAGGGCGACAGCGCATCGTCGCGCACCGTGACGCCGTGCTTGGGGAATTCGCCGAAGGACGGGCTGACCTGACACTTGGAACAGATGCCGCGCCCGCCGCAGACCGAGTCCAGATCGACGCCCAGCTGCCGCGCGGCGGTCAGGATCGGCGTGCCAACCGGGAAATGCCCGCGCTTGCCGGAGGGGGTGAAGATCACGAGGGGGTCGGTCATGGGGATGCTTTCGGTCAATTCAGGCGCAACCTAGCGATTTCGGCGGGGGGTGAAAGGGCGGTTGCGGCATGGGATGCGCGACCTGCGTCACTTCAGGACGTCGGCGCCCATGAACCAGACCGCCAGCGGCACCGGCGCGGTGGCAAGGCAGACCGTCAGCAGCGTCCAGCCGGGGGCGAACAGGCGGCTGATCCCCGCCAGCATCAGGATACCGCCGCCGCCGCCAAGTGCCACGTTTCCGGGCACATTCAGCAGGACCGCCAGCATGGCATAGCGATAGCGCGTCGCCAGCGGCGCCAGCCAGCGCGGCAGGCGGTCGGACAGGCTGGCGAGGCGGTTTTCCGGCGGTTCGGTCTTGATGCGGTAGACCATCTCGCAGGCGCGCAGCAGATGCAGGTCGCGAAACATGCCGTGCAGCCAGTCCAGAGAGACCTTTCGCCCCACGACATAGGCCAGCAGCAGCCCCAGCACGGTGGCGATCCAGACGAAGGGGGCCATGATCGGCCCCTCCATCACCATCAGGGCGATCGCGATCTCGATCGCGGGGACGAACGGGATGGCGATGATCGTGGCATAGGCCACGATGGCTGCGATCACGAGGGTCGTCATCATGCGCGACCGGGCCGCGTCCTCCAGATCCGCGATATGGCCCTGCAGCCAGTCGAAAAGCGCAAGGCCGGCCCAGACCATCAGGCCGATCACCGCCAGCCGCAGGATCAGCCGGGGCAGGGACCTGCGCAGGGGCGGTGGCGTGATGGTGGGGGCGGGCTTCATACCGTCTTCTGCGGTGTTCCGTGCGCTGACGCAAGCGGCGCCGCCGGTGCGGGACCGCACAGAAGCGCGGCACCGGACGCACGGCCGACCATTCCGACCGCGGCGTTTCGGCCTTTTGCCCACCGCCGTTCCATGCGATAGCGCAGTGCCAAGTGACCACATCAGGAGAAGACCGTGATGGAGATTCGCGAGGCATTGACCTTTGACGACGTCCTGCTCGTACCCGGAGCAAGCGCCGTCCTGCCCAGCACGGCAGATACCCGCACCCATGTGACGAAATCCATCGCCATGAACATCCCGCTGCTGTCCAGTGCGATGGACACGGTGACCGAAGGGCGCATGGCCATCGCCATGGCACAGGCCGGCGGCATGGGGATCGTGCACAAGAACCTCGACATCGCGGCGCAGGCCAAGGAGATCCGGCAGGTCAAACGCTTCATCTCGGGCACCGTCTACAACCCGGTGACGCTGACGCCCGACCAGACGCTGGCCGACGCCCGCGTGCTGATGGAACGCTATCGCGTCACCGGCTTTCCGGTCGTCAACGAAAAGGGTCTGGTGGTCGGCATCGTCACCAACCGCGACATGCGCTTTGCCACCGACGACAACACGCCGGTCAGCGTGATGATGACTTCCGACAACCTCGCAATGCTGCACGAACCCGCCGATCTGGACGAGGCGCGGAGCCTGATGCAGGCCCGCCGGATCGAGAAGCTGCTGATCACCGACGGCACGGGCAAGCTGACCGGCCTGCTGACCTTGAAGGACAGCGAACAGGCGGTGCTGAACCCGATGGCCTGCAAGGATCATCTGGGTCGCCTGCGGGTCGGCGCTGCGACCGGGGTCGGCGATGCCGGTTTCGAGCGCAGCCAGGCGCTGATCGAGGCGGGCGTCGACCTGATCGTCGTCGACACGGCCCACGGCCATTCCGAAGGCGTCGCCCGCGCCGTCGAACGGGTCAAGGCCCTGTCGAACGAGGTGCAGGTCGTCGCCGGCAACGTCGCCACGGGAGAGGCGACGAAAGCCCTGATCGGGGCGGGGGCGGACGCGGTCAAGGTCGGCATCGGGCCGGGGTCGATCTGCACGACGCGGATGGTCGCCGGCGTCGGCGTGCCGCAGCTGACCGCCGTGATGGACTGCGCGCAGGCGGCGGGCGACGTGCCCGTCATCGCCGATGGCGGCATCAAGTTCTCCGGCGATTTTGCCAAGGCGATCGCGGCGGGCGCGTCCTGCGCCATGGTCGGCAGCATGATCGCTGGCACGGACGAAAGCCCGGGCGAGGTCATCCTCTATCAGGGACGGTCGTTCAAGTCCTACCGTGGCATGGGATCGCTCGGCGCCATGGCCCGCGGGTCCGCCGACCGCTATTTCCAGAAGGATGCCGCCAGCGACAAGCTGGTGCCGGAGGGGATCGAGGGGCAGGTGCCCTACAAGGGGAGTGCCTCTGCGGTGGTGCACCAGCTGGTGGGCGGCCTGCGCGCGGCGATGGGCTACACAGGCTGCGCCACGGTTCCCGAAATGCGGCGCAACTGCACCTTCGTGAAGATCACCGGCGCCGGCCTGCGTGAAAGCCATGTCCACGACGTGCAGATCACGCGCGAAAGCCCGAACTACCGGATTGGATAGCAATATCAAACTTCTACGCGCCGTCCTTCAACTTGATGGTCGATCGTGACCCCGGCCGCACGACTGGCCGCGGCGATCGACGTCCTTGACGACGTGATTGCCGGCACGCCCGCGGAACGGGCGTTGACGCACTGGGCGCGGACGCATCGCTTTGCCGGCTCGGGCGACCGGGCGGCGCTGCGCGATCACGTCTACGACGTGCTGCGCGCCCGCCGGTCGCTGGCTGCGCTGGGTGGTGGAGATACAGGCCGCGCGCTGGTTCTGGGCCTGTTGCGGCGCGACGGACCCGACCCGCTGACCGTCTTCGGCAGCGGCGGCCACGCGCCGCAGGCGCTGACCCCAGAGGAGACCGAGGTCGCACACCCGCCGACGAACGAGGCGGCGATGGCGGACCTGCCGGACTGGCTGTGGCCCTTGTGGCAGAGGGCGCTGGGCGATCGCGCGATGGAACTGGCGCAGCTGCAGCTGCAGCGGGCGCCGGTCTTTCTGCGGGTCAACCTGTCGCGCATCAGCCGGGCCGCCGCGCAGGCCAGCCTGCTGGCCGAAGCCGTGACGACCCAGCCGCACCCCTTCGCCGACACGGCCCTGCAGGTGACGGACAATCCCCGTCGCGTTGCCGCCAGCGCCGCCTATCTTGACGGTCAGGTGGAGGTGCAGGACGCCGCTTCTCAGATCGCGGTCGCCCGGCTGCCGGTGGACCCGGGGCAGCGTATCCTCGACTATTGCGCCGGCGGCGGTGGCAAGGCGCTGGCCCTCGCCGATCGTCTTGGCGGCCCGGTCTGGGCCCACGACATCGACCCGCGCCGCATGGCGGATATTGCTCCCCGCGCCGCGCGCGCCGGCGCCACGATCAAGACGCTTGCGACAGCCGAAGTGGCCAAGGCCGCCCCTTTCGATCTGGTGCTATGCGACGCCCCCTGTTCCGGCAGCGGAACATGGCGCCGGACACCCGACGCGAAATGGCGGCTGACACCGGAAAGGTTGAGCGATTTGAACACGATGCAGGCTGATATTCTGGCAACCGCCGCGACCCTGACGCGGCCGGGCGGGTTGCTGGCCTATGCAACCTGCTCCGTCCTTTTGGAAGAGAACGAGGCGATTGTGGCGTCGTTTCTGTCCGGCCACGCCGGGTGGAGCCGGGTCGACCGCCTATTGCTTTCGCCGACCGCCGATCACGACGGGTTCCAGATGTCGGTCCTGCGTCGGTCCTGAAACATCTTCGGGCGTCATTTCCTTAACCTTTTGTTGACCTGCGCCGGCCTAGGCTGCAACCTCTCGTTGAGATCGGGGTCGGGGTGAACGGAACGTGCGCGATGGTGGATTGAACTTGGCCTCGCGGCCACCGGCGCTTTTCTGGGTGTTGTTGGCGGCGACCGCGGGGCTGGGACTGATGGCACTGCTGGGGCGGGGGAATGTGGTGCCCACCGTAGCGGCCGCCGCGGCCGCGACGATGCTGTTGCTGGCCTGCGTGGAACGGCTGCGACACGGCCGCCGCGGCGGCGTGGGGCAGGACCGTCCCGGCGGCGGGCGAACCCCCTCCGCCCCGGCGGAGGACGCGATCGCGGCGCTGCTGTTGCACGATGCGGACGCGGCCTATCTGACCGATGTCGACGGCGACATCATCTATGCCAACCCCGTTGCGCTGGAACGCTTCGGTGCCATATCCGACGGGCATCTGGCCTCTGCCTTCAGCCGAATCCTCGCCAACCCCGAGGCCGTGCTTTTTCGCCTGCAGAACCGCGCCGCGGCGACCGGTTCCGCACGAGAGGACATTATTACCCGGTCGGGGCAGTTCCGCATGTCCCTTGTGCATCTGGGCGATGACCGGCAGCTCTGGCGTCTTGACGATCTGGGCAAGGCAGGGCGGTCCACCGGACGCGCGGCCGACCTGCTGACCCTGCCGATGCTGACCGCCGGATCGACGGATGCGATCCTCTATCTGAACGAGGCGTTCCGCAAGCTGCTGGGCGCGCGGCCGAAATCACTGTCGGACATCTTCGGCCCCGATGCCCTGTGCAGCGGACAGACCCGACAGATCCGGACCGTGGACGGCCAGCAGACCGTTCTGCTTGGCGTCGTCGAAGGTGCGGCGGGCCGACGGGAGGTCTATATCTTCCCCCCGGGCCCGACGGGCAAAAGCACCACGCCGGTGCTGTCCGCGGGGTGGAACGCGATCGAGGATCTGCCGGTCCCGCTGCTGAAGATCACCGAGGACGGCCAGATCACCGCCTCCAACCGCGAGTCGCGCAGCCTGCTTGGCCTGACCGAAGGACAGGACAAGCGGGTGCAGGACGTGCTGGACGGTCTGGGGCGGCCGATCACCGACTGGGTTCGTGAGGCTTTGAACGGCCACGGCGGCCATGTCAGCCAGTTCCTGCGCGGTCGCGGCGAGCGTCAGGAGATCTTCGTGCAAGTCACGCTGAACACCGCGGACGGGGCCGACGGACGGCACCTGATCGCCGTCCTGAACGACGTGACGGAACTGAAGACGCTGGAAGCGCAATTCGTCCAGAGCCAGAAGATGCAGGCCATCGGCCAGCTGGCCGGCGGTGTGGCGCACGATTTCAACAACCTGCTGACGGCGATTTCCGGCCATTGCGACCTGCTGCTGCTGCGGCACGACCAGGGGGATCAGGATTACGGCGACCTGATCCAGATTCACCAGAACGCCAACCGTGCGGCGAGCCTCGTGGGCCAGTTGCTGGCCTTCTCGCGCAAGCAGAACCTGCAGCCGGAGCGGATCGACCTGCGCGATACACTGTCAGACCTGACGCACCTGTTAAATCGCCTCGTGGGGGAAAAGGTGTCGCTGGTGCTGGACCACGATCAGGACCTCGCGGCGATCAAGGCCGACAAGCGGCAGCTGGAACAGGTGATGATGAACCTCGTCGTGAATGCCCGCGATGCGATGCCCCAGGGGGGCGAGATCGTGATCAAGACCGAAAACCGCATCCTTTCAAAACCGCTGGACCGGGACCGGGTGACGGTGCCGGCCGGCGACTACGTCGTCGTCCGCGTGGTGGACGAAGGCTGCGGCATCCCTGCCGACAGATTGCACAAGATCTTCGAGCCGTTCTGGACGACGAAACGCCCGGGCGAGGGGACGGGCCTTGGCCTGTCGACGGTCTACGGCATCGTGAAGCAGACCGGGGGTTATATCTTCGCCAACTCCGAGGTGGGCGTCGGCACGGAATTCGAGTTGCTCTTCCCCAGCCATTCCTTGCCGGTCACCGATTCGCCATTGCTGGCACCGCCGCCGCATGCGGCGCTGGCCCGGCACGGCGACGGCGTGGTTCTGCTGGTCGAGGACGAAGCGCCGGTCCGTGCCTTTGCCTCGCGCGCTTTGCGTCTGCGCGGATACACCGTGCTGGAGGCGGACTGCGCGGAAGGGGCCCTTGCGCTGCTGTCGGACCCGGATCTTCAGGTCGACATCTTCGTGACGGACGTAATCATGCCCGGAAAGGACGGCCCGACATGGGTGCGAGAGGCGCTGGCGGACCGTCCCACGACGAAGGTCGTCTTCGTGTCGGGCTATTCAGAGGACGCCTTCACCGACGAGAACGAGCGCATTCCGAATGCCGTATTCCTGCCCAAACCGTTCTCTCTGAACGAATTGACGAATACGGTTCAAGATCAATTGATGTAACCGACACGGGCCAATGGCAGTCACCACGCACTAGCACGGGGCGGCCAATGCGTTGGGCGGAGGGGCCGCCGTTCCGGTGCGTTTGAGCATGGAGGGCAGACTTCGCAGCGACAATCGGCTTTGGTGACCGGCCTGTAAGGTGACGGTCGGTTCGAACGGCAAGGTGATTTGAAGTAAGGCGTTGGCCGGGCAACCATGCTGGCCGCTGTCAGCGCCCTGTGGCAAAGATAATGCGTTTGGCGCAACGTCTGGCATTTGCCGGGAACGGTGAGCCCATGACTGCCATCGACAAAAGCAGCAGCAGGACTCATCGCGCTGAGCAGATTTTTTCGCCGGATACCTAGAAAGGTCGACGCCATGACCCGAAGACCATCGGTCTTGGCCTAATCCTGAACGAGCCGTGACAATGGTTCTGAATTTCATCCTGAGGCTGATCTTGCATGAGCGCGGGGACTTGATCGGCCAAGCTGTGCGTCGATCCACCCCTCCGCCCCCCGAACCAAATCGTTCAGTCGGCAGCGGACAGGGCCATGAGGTGTGCGGCGGACCCGGTCAGGGCGGCGTAGTCGTCCTCGACCACCGACACGCTGAAGTTGCCCATGAACCCTGCGAAGCGGCCCTTGTCGCGGAAGGCTTCGCCGAAGCCGAATTGCGAAAGGTAGGGGGCGATGGCGCGGGCTACGCCACCCACAAGGAAGACGCCGCCGAAGGGCAGCTGGATCAGCGACAGGTTTCCGGCGACGGTGCCGAGGATCCGGGTAAAGATCTGCACCGCGTCGACCGCCCGGGGATCGCGCCCGTCGGCAAGGGCCGCCATGATCATATGGGCGCGCTCCTCGCGCGGATCGCCAGCCTCTTGCCCAAGAAAGGCATAGACCCGTTCCAGCCCGCGCCCCGACAGCACGTCCTCGACCGCCGGGAACCCGTGCGCGTTCGACACGTAGCGGCACAGGCGAAGCTCCTGCTCCGTGCGGATCGGGAGGTTGGCGTGGCCGCTCTCGGACGGCGTCACGAGGCGGCCGGCATCCGTCTCGAACACCGGGGCCGCGTTGAAACCGGTGCCGACGCCGATCACCAGCTTGGCGGCATGGGCGCCGCCGGCGATCCCGTCAAGGATCGGCAGCACATTCGCGGGATCGAGGAAGCCCAGTGCATGCCCCTGCGCCTGCAGGTCGTTCAGGATCGCCACGGTCTCGGACCGCGTCGCGCGGGCCAGGGTGTCCTTGTCGATGACCCAGTCGAGGTTGGTCATCGTGGCGCGTCCGTCGCGCACCGGTCCCGCCACCGCGACGCAGGCGGCATGAGGGTCGAGGCCGCCGGAATCCGCCTCGAACTGGCGGATCACGCTTTCGAGGCCGGGGAAGTCGGCATTCTGGTAGCGCCGCACGGTGTCCGGCAGCACGCGCCGCGCCTCTGCCAAAGCGATCCGCGTGTTCGTTCCGCCGATATCGGCGACCAGATTGTAGGAATTGGCGGGCGGCAGGGTCATGGGACGTTCTTTCGCGGGGCGATGGCGGACTTCAGCGCGTGATAGGAGGCTTTCGGCGTCCGGTCCAGCGTTTCGAAATCCACGTGGACGAGGCCGAACCGCTTCTCGTAACCGAAGGCCCATTCGTAATTGTCGAGCAACGACCAGTAGAAGAAGCCCTGCAGGTTCACGCCAGCGGCGATGGCGTCGTGCATCGCACCCATGTGCGCATCGATGAAGGCGATGCGCGCCTCGTCGTCGGTGCCGACCGCATCGGGCCAGGCCATGCCGTTTTCGGTGACGAAGACCGGCAGGTCGCCCACGTAGTCCTGCGCCATCCGTGTCAGGGTCCGCTTCAGCCCCTCCGGGTAGACTTCCCAACCCATCTGGGTCTTGTCGAGCGGCCCTGTGACGGGCCGCGTGCCGGGCCACGTCGCCTCCGGATCGGCGGCGACAAGCCCGCGGGTGTAGTAGTTCACGCCGAGGAAATCGATCGGCTGGGCGATCTCTGCCATGTCGTCCTGCCAGCCCCGCGGCAGGTGGGGCCCGAAGCCCTGCAGCGCCTCCTCCGGGTAGGTGCCTTTGGTGATCGCCTCGATGAACCAGCGGTTGTGGGTCGCATCCTGCGTCACGGCGGCGGCCCGGTCGGCGGCGCTGTCGGTGGCGGGTTCAGTCGCCTCGAAGTTCAGGACGATGCCGCAATTCTGCATGCCGAGGTCCCGCAGGCGGGTCATCGTGCGGCCGTGGGCCTTGTTGACGTGATGCATCGCGCGGGCCGCGGCGCGGATATCGCGCAGGCCGGGGGCGTGGTGGCCAAGGAAGTGAGACAGATAGGCGACGCACCAGCTTTCGTTCAGGGTGGCGATGGAATGGACCCGGTCGCCGATGCGGTTCGTGATGACCTCGGCGTAGTCGGCCATCCAGTCGGCGACGTCCGGGTTCGTCCAGCCGCCCAGATCGGCCAGCGCGGACGGCATCTCCCAGTGGTAGAGGGTCTGGAACGGTCTGAGCCCACGGGCCAGGCAGCCGTCGACGAGGCGGTCGTAGAAATCGAGCCCCTCCTGATTCACCTGACCCCGCCCTTCGGGCAGAACGCGCGCCCAGCTGGTCGAGAAACGGTAGGCATCCATGCCGGCGTCGCGCAGCAGGTCGAGGTCGCCCTCCCACCGGTGGTAGTGGTCGCAGGCGACGGCCCCGTCCTCTGCCCGCACGACATTTTCCGGCCCCTTGGCGAAGGTGTCCCAGTGCGTCGGACCGCAGCCGCCGAAAGACGACCCCTCGATCTGGTAGGCCGCGGTAGCGGCGCCGAACAGGAAGCCCTGCGGAAAGTCGCTGCGGGTCAGTTTCATGAGGTCCTCCGGCCGGTCACGTCCCTATCAGTCGCGCACGGGCCGGAGAATGACAAGACCGCCGACCTTCGGCCCGTTGTGTTCGCAGGTGGGCGTTGCTAGCAGAAGACAAAGCGCGCAGACCAAGGACGCCCCCATGACGCCA
The DNA here is from genome assembly GCF_900128995.1 of Loktanella atrilutea. GTDB lineage: Bacteria > Pseudomonadota > Alphaproteobacteria > Rhodobacterales > Rhodobacteraceae > Loktanella > Loktanella atrilutea. The sequence goes on from NZ_FQUE01000001.1 coordinate 352,674, forward strand.
GCCAAGATCGACAACGTCGCCAACCCTGACTGGTGGCGCGGCGCCGTGATCTATCAGATCTATCCGCGCAGTTTTCAGGACAGCAACGGCGACGGTGTCGGCGACCTTCTGGGGATCGTCGGGCGGATTCCCTATATCACGTCTCTGGGTGTCGACGCGATCTGGATCTCGCCGTTCTTCACCTCGCCGATGAAGGATTTCGGCTATGACGTCAGCGACTATTGCGATGTCGACCCGATGTTCGGCACGATTGCGGATTTCGATGCGGTGGTCGAAACGGCGCATCGCTTCGGCATCCAGGTGATGATCGACCTCGTGCTGAGCCATACCAGCGACCAGCACCCCTGGTTCAAGGAAAGCCGCGAGGACCGCACCAATCCTCGGGCCGACTGGTATGTCTGGGCCGATCCCAAGCCGGACGGCACGCCGCCCAACAACTGGCTGTCGATCTTCGGCGGCAGCGGCTGGCGGTGGTCGCCCCGGCGCGAGCAGTATTACCAGCACAACTTCCTCGCCAGCCAGCCGGACCTGAACTTTCACAACATGGACGTGCAGGATGCCCTGCTGGATGTCGCCACCTTCTGGCTGCACCGCGGTGTCGACGGGTTCCGGCTGGACACCATCAACTTCTACACCTGCGATGCAGAGCTGCGCGACAATCCCGCGCTTCCGAAGGAGCGGCGCAATGCCACCATCGCGCCCGCCGTCAACCCCTACAACCATCAAGAGCATGTCTACGACAAGAACCGGCCCGAGAACCTCGACTTCCTGCGCAAGCTGCGCGCCGTCATGCAGCCCTACGGCGCCGCCGCCGTGGGCGAGGTGGGCGATGCGCAGCGCGGGCTGGAGATCATGGGCGAGTACACCCGCGGCGATGACCTGATGCAGATGTGCTATGCCTTCGAGTTCCTGTCCGACACCCAGCCCACCGCCGCCCGCATCGTCGAGGTGATGCAGGATGTCGACCGGCTGGCGGCCGACGGCTGGGCCTGCTGGGCGTTTTCCAACCATGACGTGATGCGCCATACCAGCCGCTGGAACCTGTCGACCGGGGCGCAGCGGATGTTCGTCACGCTGATCATGGCCCTGCGGGGGTCGGTCTGCCTCTACCAGGGCGAGGAACTGGGACTGCCCGAGGCGGAGCTGCGCTTCGCGGACCTGCAGGATCCCTACGGCATCGAGTTCTGGCCGGAGTTCAAGGGCCGCGATGGCTGCCGGACACCGATGGTCTGGGATGCCGGGGCGCAGAACGCGGGGTTCTCGACGGCCCCCCGGACGTGGCTGCCGATCGGCAACGCGCACCGCGATCTGGCGGTATCGGTGCAAGAGGCGGACCCGGGCGCGGTGCTGCACCACTACCGCAAGGCCATCGCCTTCCGTCACACGCACCCGGCGCTGCGCACCGGCGCGCACGACGGTTTGAAATCCGACGGCGACGTGATCTACTTCACGAGAGAGACCACGGCCGAAAAGCTGTTCTGCGTGTTCAACGTGTCCAACAGTCCCAGCAGCTTCCGGATGCCCGAAGGGCACTGGCGCTCGGTCGGTCAGGAGTTGGGCAGCGCCACGATCGGAGAGGACGGCTGGCTGCATCTGGGGCCGTGGCAGGCATGCTTCGCGCTCGACCGCACATGAAGGACTGACCCATGGACCTGCCCGAGAACACCCTCAAGACCCGCCTGCAATCCGGCGAGGTGCTGACCGGCCTGTGGCTGTCCAGCGCGTCGTCCCTGCTGGCGGAACTGGCCGGGCAGGCCGGGTTCGACTGGTGCCTGATCGACGGAGAACACAGCCCGCAGAGCCTGCCGGACATGCTGCCGCTGCTGCAGGCACTGGCCGCGACGCCGACGCCGGCGGTGATCCGGATACCGGCAGCCGAGGACTGGATGGTCAAGCAGGCGCTGGACATGGGCGCCCATGCCGTGCTGGTCCCCCTCGTGCACGATGCCGATACCGCCACCCGGATGGCGCGGGCCATGCGCTATCCACCGGACGGGACGCGCGGCATGGGGGCGGCAATGGCGCGGGCGTCGCGCTTCGGCGCGATGACAAGCTACGCGCATCAGGCCAACGCCAACGCCTGCCTGATCGTGCAGGCCGAGAGCCGCGCCGCCCTGGACAACATCGATGCGATTGCCGCGGTCGACGGCGTCGACGGCGTCTTTGTCGGCCCGGCCGACCTGTCGGCCGACATGGGATTCGTCGGTCAGCTGGAGCACCCGGAGGTCGACGCCGCCATCGATCACATCATCGCGCGGACGCAGGCGGCAGGCAAGTTTGCGGGCGTGCTGACCTTCAACCCGGAGCGAATCGCGAAGTATCGCAGGATGGGCGTCGCATTCCTTGGCGTCGGCGGCGATGTGGCAGTGCTCGCGAAAGCCCTGCGGGTGCTTGCGCAGGAAGCGCGGGGGTAGCCGATTTTTCTAGAAAAATCGGAGACTCCAAATTTTCTAGAAAATTTGACTAGAACAGGACCCGGATCGCGCCAGAGTGGCAGATCACCACGAGATCGGCACCCGTTTCGATGAGGTGAAAGCCGCGGCGTCGCACTTCCGCCTCGAACCGATCGCGACCGACCTCCTGAGCGACCCAATCGGCCTTGCGCCGGATTACACCTCCCTGAGCGACGGCCTTGGCCGTGAAGATCTGTGCAAGCCAGTCTTTAGGTGCATGGGTGCGGGTCACGATCTTCATGCCCGCACCACATCATAGCTGACGTAAAGACGTGGTTAACCGCGCTTGCGGCGTCCCGTGCGCGCACGACCTTCGCCTTCGGCGACGACGGCGCGGTTGAAGCGGATCCATTCGCCGCCCGACGGGTCGTTGTCGGTCAGGAAGTTGGCGGCGCGGATCGCCTCCATTTCGGATCCGGCGCGCGACTTGGTCGAGCCGAGGCCGGTCAGCTGGCAGAACAGCTCCAAGTCGATGTCGTCAGGCACCATGATCCCGGCGGCGGCAAGTTCGGCCTTCTTCGCCTCGATCTTGGCCGCCGTCACCGGCAGGGCGACCGGGTTCATGATGGCGGACGTCATGCCCGTCGCCATCGCCATCGGCAGGAAGGCGTTGTTGATCCCGTGGCGGTTCGGCAGGCCGAAGCTGATGTTGGACGCGCCGCAGGTGGTGTTCACGCCCAGCTCGTCGCGCAGGCGGCGGACGAGGGTGAAGACCTGCAGGCCCGCGGTCCCCATTGCGCCGATCGGCATGACCAGCGGATCGACCACGATGTCATGGGCCGGGATGCCGAAGTCGGCGGCGCGCTCCACGATCTTCTTTGCCACGGCGAAGCGCACCTCCGGGTCTTCTGAAATGCCGGTGTCGTCGTTGCTGATCGCCACGACAGGCACGTTGTATTTCTTGACCAGCGGCAGGACGAGTTCCATCCGCTCCTCTTCGCCCGTGACCGAGTTCAGCAGCGGACGGCCTTCACAGGCGGCCAGACCTGCCTCCAGCGCGCCGGGGACCGAGCTGTCGATGCACAAGGGCACGTCGACGACGGCCTGCACGCGCTTGATCAGTTCCGGCATCAGCATCGGCTCGACGAAATTGTTGTCGGCGTAGCGGGGATCCTCGGCCATCTTGTTGGTAAAGACCGCACCGGAGTTGATGTCGAGCACCGTGGCCCCGGCGGCGACCTGCGCCATGGCATCGGCCTCGACCCGGCTGAAATCGCCCCGTTCCAGTTCGGCGGCGAGGATCTTGCGGCCCGTCGGGTTGATGCGTTCACCGATCACGCAGAAGGGCTGGTCAAAGCCGATGATGGCGGTCTTGGTCTTGGATTCGACGATGGTGCGGGTCATGCGGGGTCCTTCTGCGGGTTGGCCGGGCGGGCATTGGCGCCGCCGTGGTCCATGGCCCACTTTGCGTTGGTCTTGATCCCGCCCAGCGGGAAGAAATGCACGTTCGTGACATTGAAGTCGGGGTGGGCGGCCTTGTGCGCGGCAAGGGCGGTAATGACCTCGTCCGGCTCGTAGGGCAACAGCAGCTTGGTCACATCCATCGCGCGGCGTTGCAGGACGCGCAGGGACGGGCCGACGCCGCAGGCCATCGCGAACTTGATCATCGTCTGCAGCTTGGCGGGACCGGCGATGCCGATGTGGATCGGCAGGGTGATTCCTGCGTCCTTCAGCGCGTCCGCCCAGGCGATGATCGGTTCCGCCTCGAAGCAGAACTGGGTCGCCAGTGCCATCTGCGCGTCCGTCGTGTCGCTGAAACGCTGTTTCCAGCGCAACGCCTCGCTGACGTTGGTGTCGGACCCGTCCGGATCGATGTCGCGGTTGCCTTCCGGATGACCCGCGACGTGCAGACGCCTGAAATCGGCGAAGGCGCCGGACTCGAGCAGTTGCATCGAGGTCTCGAAGTCGCCGTGGGGCAGGGTGACGCCACCGGCCAGCAGCAAGGCCTGATCGACGCCCGCCTCGCCTTGGTAGCGGGCGATCCAGTCGGTCAGTGTGGCACGGTCCTTGATGATGCGCGCTGGAAAGTGCGGCATCACGGCGTAGCCGTCACGCGCCAGCCGCTTCGCGGTGGCGACCATGTCCTCGATCGGGGTGCCGTCGATATGGGCGATGTAGACGCGGGTGCCGGCGGGCAGCAGCGACTGGAAGTCCTCGACCTTCTCGGCGGTGCGGGGCATCACCTCGATCGAGTAATCCTTGAGGAAGGCGGCCACCTGCGCATCCGGCGCGACGGCGGGGGCCGGTTTCTTCTTGAGAAAGGGCATGAGCGACACGACGGACTCCTTCAGTCTGTGGGGCAGGGACGGCGTGTCGGTCACGACCAGCCGTCGTTGTCGATCAGCGTCCGCAGGCGGTCCGCCGTATAGTCGCGGTCGAGACGCGCGGCCTCGGAACTGGCGACGACGGCATCGTCGCCCTCCATCGTATAGGGGTCGCCACGACGCATGCCGGCCAGATAGTCCTCGGTGCCGGCGGCACCCGACTTCATCGCGGCGCGGTCGATGGCCTGTTCGAAGCGTTCCGGCAGCTGGATCTTGGTCGCCTTGCGCCCGCGGCCGACCATGACCTGCGCCGGCATGTCGCGCCAATAGATGATGGTGACGTCTGGCATTCGCGTGATCCTCTCGCGCCCCGGGGGCGTGTCTGCCCCGCTGTCTAACAGTCCGGTGCCCCGCAGAATGTCGAATTTCGACATTCTGCGTTGACTGCGCGACGGTATCGCCCGCGCCGCCTGCGATGGCCAGACCCGCGCGCGCCCGAATCCCGCATGATGATGGTGAAGCGCCTTCATGCCGCAAGGCAAACCCTTGCAAGCGCAGGCCCGAGCGCCTAGCCTTGAGGCAACTCGAAATGGAGGGCGTGACCATGGCGCCCAAGCGTCCCCTTGGTGCGGGCGCGTTCCCGATAGCGGTCGATACCCCCGCGCCACAGACCCCGGATCCGGAAACGCTTTATGCGGCTCTCGATCTGGGGACAAACTCGTGCCGCATGCTGATTGCCCAGCCGAAGGGCAGCCAGTTCCATGTGGTCGACAGTTTCTCCAAGTCCGTCCAGCTGGGACAGGGATTGGAGAGCAGCGGAAAGCTGTCCCGCGCGTCCATGAACCGGACGATCGCGGCGATGCGGATCTGCAAGCAGAAGCTGGAGCGTCACAAGGTGACCCACATGCGCCTCGTCGCGACAGAGGCTTGCCGCCGTGCGCGCAACGGCGCCAATTTCGTGGCTCAGGTACGACGAGAGACCGGCCTCAAGCTGGAGATCATCAAGCCTGAGGAGGAGGCGCGGCTGGCCGTCATCTCCTGCGCGCCGCTGGTCAGCACCAAGACGGAGCAGCTGCTGGTCGTCGACATCGGCGGCGGCTCGACCGAGCTCGTCTGGATCGACCTCGGTCATGTGCCCGCCCGCGAGCGACCGCGCGCCATCATGCGGCTGCACGCCGGTTTCACCGCCGACCCCGGTCCCTTTGCTGCGGCCAAGGTCGTGGACTGGATTTCCGTGCCGCTGGGTGTGGCCACCCTGCGCGATCAGTTCGTCGACGTGGAGGATGACGCCGCACGCTTCGCCCTCATGAGCTGGTTCTTCGAGGAGAACCTCGCGAATTTCTCGCCCTATACGTCGGAGCAGGCGCGCGAGAACTTTCAGATCATCGGCACCAGCGGGACGGTGACGACCGTCGCGGCGAGCCATCTGGGGCTGAAGCGCTATGACCGGACCAAGGTGGACGGGCTGCGCATGACCTCCGACCAGATCGACACGGTGATCCGCAACTACCTGACGCTGGGACCATTGGGCCGGCGCAGCGATCCGAGGATCGGGCGCGACCGGCAGGCGCTGATCATGTCCGGGGCGGCGATCCTGCAGGCACTGATGCGGCTTTGGCCGACGGACCGGCTGTCGGTGGCGGACCGCGGCCTGCGCGAGGGGTTGCTTTATGCGCAGATGTCGGCAGATGGAGTGTTGGAAGATGCGCCGTATTGAGCGCGAGCCGATTTTTCTAGAAAAATCGGAGAGAAAATTTTTCCAGAAAAATTTTCGCTTCCTTGCCGGCCAGTGGAAGAAGAAGATGACATCGTGAAGAAACCGACGAAGAATACCTCCGGTCGCGGCCAGCGCGACCTGACCGTGAAGGTCAAGACCGCCCGCGGTCGCTCGCTGTCCTCGACCCGCTGGCTGCAGCGGCAATTGAACGACCCTTACGTCAAGAAGGCCAAGGCCGAGGGCTATCGCGGGCGGGCTGCATACAAGATCCTCGAGATCGACGACAAGTACCGCTTTCTCGTCCCCGGCGCGCGGATCGTCGATCTGGGCTGCGCCCCCGGGGGCTGGTGTCAGGTCGCGGTCAAGCGCGCGAACGCCCTGGCCGAGCGGCCGTCGAAGGCGCAGGGCCGCGTGCTCGGCATCGATTTGCAGGAGGTGGAGGCGATCCCGGGGGCGGAAATCCATCAGCTCGACTTTTTGTCCGAAGATGCCGACAAGCTGGTCATGGCATGGCTCGACGGACCTGCGGATGTGGTGATGTCCGACATGGCGGCGTCATCCTCCGGTCACAAGCAGACCGACCATCTGAAGATCATCGCGCTGTGCGAGGCGGCGGCGGAATTCGCCTTCGACGTGCTGACGCCGGGGGGCACCTTTGTCGCCAAGGTGCTGGCCGGCGGGGCAGAGGGCAATCTGCAGAAATTGCTGAAGTCCCGGTTCGAGAAGGTGGCCAACGTGAAGCCGCCCGCGTCACGCGCCGACAGTTCTGAGAAATTCGTCGTCGCGACCGGCTTCAAGGGGCCGCTGGTTCAGGACGATCCGGACGCCTGATCCCAGACTGCGAACTCCGCCGCGCACCGGTCGCGCAACTTCGCCTCGACCGCCGGGCTGAGCGCCGTGTCCCGCCGCGGCGAGACGTTCAGGCGGGGCAGGTCGAGCGTGACGTTCAGCCGCCGTTCCAGAAACGCGATCAGGCGGTCCTGATCCTCGTACCGGAACAGATGGTCGACGGCGATCTGCCCGTCGCCGTCGCAGACGAACTTGGCCTGGCTGCCGACATTCGCGAAGGGTGCCGGCTTTCCCTTCGTGTATTCCAGCACGAAATCGTCGAATGAGATGTCCTTCGTGCTGTTGGGATGTCCATCGAGATCGGGCCGACCCCGGTAACGGTACCAGCTGCCCAGCCAGTCGACGGGATGACGCAGGACGGCCATGGTCTCCGGCTCCCGCCCGCCGGCCTGAACGAACAGCGGTTTGAGGAAACGGCGGTAGCGGTAGATCGGCGCATGCTTGATCGTCGGCGGATCCCGCAGGACCATGGCGGCCTTCGGCGCCAGCGCGCCTTCGATCGCCGTGGTGCCGGTCTTGGGAACCGCAAGGAATACGAGGTTTTCCTTCCAGAACACCAGCATCGCCACCTCCGCATCAGATAAATCGCGGCCACCTTATGGGATGCACGCTTTTTTAACCACTGGGGTGCAAGGATAAAATGGTTAAGAAAAAGATTGAAATGTTCCTGCTTTGGTCCCATATCATGTGTCGGAACAGACCAAGAACGAATTGCGGCGTTGCCGCGCACCCACCGGGCATGACATAAGGACGCGACTGACATGGCAACGGCAGAACTTCTGAACATGACTGACAAGAAAACCGCCGACAAGCAGAAGGCGCTGGAAAGCGCCCTGGCGCAGATCGAGCGTCAGTTCGGCAAGGGGTCGATCATGACCCTTGGCGGACAGAATCAGATGCGCGACATCGAGGCGACCAGCACCGGGTCGCTGGGGCTGGATATCGCGCTGGGCATCGGCGGCCTGCCCAAGGGCCGCATCATCGAGATCTATGGTCCCGAATCCTCGGGCAAGACGACGCTGACCCTGCATTCCATCGCGGAAGAGCAGAAGAAGGGCGGCGTCTGCGCCTTCGTCGACGCGGAACATGCTTTCGACCCCACCTATGCGAAGAAACTGGGCGTCAATCTGGACGAACTTCTGATCTCGCAGCCCGACACGGGCGAGCAGGCGCTGGAGATCGTGGACACGCTCGTCCGCTCCGGCGCCGTCAGCCTCGTCGTCGTCGACTCCGTCGCGGCGCTGACGCCCAAGTCGGAGATCGAGGGCGACATGGGCGACAGCTCTGTCGGCGTCCACGCCCGCCTGATGAGCCAGGCGATGCGCAAGCTGACCGGGTCGATCAACCGCTCCGGCTGCATGGTGATCTTCATCAACCAGATCCGCATGAAGATCGGCGTGATGTTCGGATCGCCCGAGACGACGACGGGCGGCAACGCGCTGAAGTTCTATGCTTCGGTCCGCCTCGACATCCGGCGCATCGGGTCGATCAAGGACCGGGACGAGGTCGTGGGCAACTCGACCCGCGTGAAGGTCGTCAAGAACAAGGTGGCACCGCCCTTCAAGCAGGTCGAATTCGACATCATGTACGGCGAGGGCATTTCAAAGACCGGCGAGCTGCTGGACCTCGGTGTCAAGGCCGGTGTCGTCGAAAAGTCGGGCTCGTGGTTCAGCTACGGCGACGAGCGCATCGGGCAGGGCCGCGAGAATTCCAAGCAGTTCCTGAAGGACAACCCCGCCACGGCGCTGGAGATTGAGGACAAGATCCGCGCCGCCCACGGTCTGGATTTCGCCATGACCGAAGGCGGCGACAGTTCCGATGACGATCTGGTCGAAATGTAAGCGCCACGCTTTTGAAAGAACGGTGCGGGGCGACACCAGAAACGCCTGACACGTTGGACGACGTGGACAATACCCGGGAAAGGGCGCGGCGCAGGCCGTGCCCTTTTTCGTTATGGCTTTACGGTCCGGCATGGCCCCGCTATTTCAACGGCAACCCAAGTTGACAGGCGCTGACATGACATCCCTTTCCGATATCCGTTCGACCTTCCTGAATTTCTACGGGCGCAACGGGCACGAGGTCGTGGCGTCCAGTCCGCTGGTGCCGCGCAATGACCCCACCTTGATGTTCGCGAATTCCGGCATGGTGCAGTTCAAGAATCTGTTCACGGGGGTCGAGACGCGGGATTACCAGCGCGCCACGACGGCCCAGAAGTGCGTGCGCGCGGGGGGCAAGCACAACGATCTGGACAACGTGGGCTATACCGCGCGGCATCACACGTTCTTCGAGATGCTGGGGAATTTCAGCTTCGGCGACTATTTCAAGGACGATGCCATCGCCTTTGCCTGGGAGCTTTTGACCAAGGATTTCGGCCTGAACAAGGACAAGCTGCTGGTCACCGTCTATCACACGGACGACGAAGCGGCCGCGATCTGGAAGAAGGTCGCGGGCATCACCGACGACCGGATCATCCGTATCCCGACCGACGACAACTTCTGGCGGATGGGGCCGACCGGCCCCTGCGGGCCCTGCACCGAGATCTTCTATGATCACGGCGACAGCATCTGGGGCGGCCCTCCGGGCTCCGCCGAGGAGGACGGCGACCGGTTCATCGAGATCTGGAACCTCGTCTTCATGCAGAACGAGCAGTTCGAGGACGGCACGATGCGCCCGCTCGACATGCAGTCGATCGACACCGGCATGGGGCTGGAACGCATCGGCGCGCTGCTGCAGGGCAAGCATGACAACTATGATACCGACCTGATGCGCAGCCTGATCGAGGCCAGCGCCCACGCCACCAGCTCCGACCCCGACGGCCCCGGCAAGGTGCATCACCGCGTCATCGCGGACCACCTGCGGGCGACCTCTTTCCTGATCGCCGACGGCGTGATGCCATCCAACGACGGGCGCGGCTACGTCCTGCGCCGGATCATGCGCCGCGCGATGCGGCATGCGCATCAGCTGGGCGCGCAGGATCCGCTGATGTACCGCCTCGTGCCCTCTTTGGTGCAGGAAATGGGCGCGGCCTATCCGGAGCTGGGGCAGGCGCGCACGCTGATCGAAGAGACGCTGAGGAACGAAGAGGTCCGCTTCCGACAGACCCTCGACCGGGGACTGAAGCTGCTGGACGACGAGGTGTCGCGGCTTGGCGAAGGCGAGAACCTCGCCGGCGAGGCGGCCTTCAAGCTCTACGACACCTACGGCTTCCCGCTGGACCTCACGCAGGACGCGCTGCGCGAAAAGGGGCGCGGTGTGAATACCGAAGGCTTTGACAGCGCCATGGCGGAACAGAAGGCCAAGGCGCGTGCCGCCTGGGCCGGGACGGGAGAGGCGGCGGATGCGTCGGTCTGGTTCGATCTGGCCGAAGACAAGGGTCTGACCGATTTCCTCGGCTACGACACGCTGACCGCAGAGGGCCAGATTCTTGCGCTGGTCGTCGACGGTGCGCAGACCGACACGGCAAAGGGCACGGTGCAGATCGTGCTGAACCAGACGCCGTTCTACGCGGAATCCGGTGGTCAGGTCGGCGACACGGGCACGATCAGGACCGAGACCGGCATGGCACGGATCACCGACACCAAGAAGGTTGCGGGCGTCTTCATCCACTTCGGAGAGATCACGATGGGCGAGATCAGCCGCGGGCAGGGGGCGCAACTGACCGTCGACATGGATCGCCGCGACGCGGTGCAGGCCAACCACTCTGCCACGCACCTTCTGAACGAGGCCCTGCGCGAGACGCTGGGCGATCACATCGCGCAGCGCGGATCGCTGAACGCGGCGGACCGCCTGCGCTTCGACTTCAGCCACAACGCCGCGCTGTCGGCAGAGGACATGCGCTCGGTCGAGGAGACGGTCAATGCCATGATCCGCCAGAACGCGGCTGTCGAGACGCGGATCATGACGCCGGACGATGCGCGCGGACTGGGGGCGCAGGCGCTCTTTGGCGAGAAATACGGCGACGAGGTGCGGGTCGTGTCCATGGGGCGCAAGGCCGGCTCCGGCAAGGGGGCCGACGGGCAGACCTGGTCGCTGGAACTGTGCGGCGGCACCCATGTGAAGCATCTGGGCCAGATCGGCACCTTCGTCCTGCTGGCCGACAGCGCCAGCAGCGCCGGGGTGCGGCGCGTCGAGGCGCTGACCGGTCAGGCGGCGCTGAACCACCTGCGCGCGCAGGACGCGACGCTGGCGCAGGTCGCGGCGACGTTGAAGGCGCCGGTGGCCGAGGTGGCAGAGCGGGTGCGCAGCCTGATGGACGATCGCAAGGCGCTGGTCAACGAAGTGGCACAGCTGCGCCGCGACCTCGCCATGGGCGGCGGCAAGGCCGAGACCAGCGTCGAGACGGTCAACGGCGTGACCTTTCAGGGCCAGCTGATGCAGGGCGTCACCGGCAAGGACCTGCCAGCGCTCATCGACGACATGAAGGCCCGCATGGGCAGCGGCGCGGTCCTGCTGATCGCCGAGGCCGGCGGCAAGGCCGCTGTCGCTGCCGGCGTGACGGCGGATCTGACGGACCGGGTGTCGGCCGTCGATCTGCTGCGCGCGGCGGTGGCAGAGCTGGGCGGCAAGGGCGGCGGTGGCCGACCCGACATGGCACAGGGGGGCGGCGCATCCGTCGATAACGCGGAAGCGGCCATCGCCGCGGCCCGCACGGTTCTGGAGGGACTGGCATGAAAACGGCACTTTGGGTGGCGCACGTCCACGTGACGGACGCGGAGGCCTACGGCAAGTACGCAGCCCTCGCGACGGGTGCGATCACGGATCACGGCGGCGTCTTCCTCGCCCGCGGCGGCGCCTACGAGACGCTGGAAGGTCCCGATCGGCCGCGCAACGTGGTCGCGCGCTTTCCGTCGATGCAGGCCGCCCACGATTGCTATTATTCCGATGCCTACCAAGCGGCACTGTCTCACGCCAAGGGCGCTGCGCAGCGCGAGTTGAGCATCATCGAAGAGCTGTGAGCCCCGCCTCGCTGGCCGAGATGATGAGCCGCCACGCGCAGGCGGGGCGGCTCGACTGGATCGGCCTGCGGGCGGCGCGGCGCAGCGCCGTGATCCCTGTCGACCGGGTTGCGGTGGCCGAGGACGGTCTGGCGGGCGACCACGCACGACCGGGCAAGCGCGCCGTGACGCTGATCCAGGCAGAGCATTTGCCAGTGATCGGGGCCCTGACCGGCCGCGCTGTCGCCCCGGCAGACCTGCGGCGCAATCTGCTCGTGTCCGGCATCAACCTCGCGGCCCTGCGCAAGGGGCAGGTGCGGATCGGTGATGTCGTGTTGACCGTCGAGGGGCCTTGCCCGCCGTGTTCTCGCATGGAGGAGGTTTTGGGGCCGGGCGGATACAACGCCGTGCGCGGACACGGCGGCTGGTATGCGAGCGTCGCAACGGGCGGCATGCTGCGGGTTGGCGATGCGGTGATGGCGAGGTAGCCGAATTTTCTAGAAAATTCGGAGACTCCGATTTTTCGGGAAAAATCGGTGGGGGGCCAGCCCCCCGTCGCGCGAGGCGCGACTCCCCCCGAGGTATTTGTGACGAGAAGAAGGATCAGACAGAGCCTGACGTGAATAGGCCCGCCTCAGGGGCGGGCCTTTGAAGGATCAGCTGGCCTTGGCGTGGCGCTTGCGCTCGTGCGGGTCGAGGTAGCGCTTGCGCAGGCGGATGGCGTTCGGCGTGACTTCGACCAGTTCGTCATCGTCGATGTAGGCGATAGCCTGTTCCAGCGTCAGCGTGATTGGCGTCGTCAGGCGCACGGCCTCGTCCGTGCCGGAGGCGCGGACGTTGGTCAGCTGCTTGCCCTTCAGCGGGTTCACCTCGAGGTCGTTATCACGGGTGTGCTCGCCGATGATCATGCCGGTGTAGACGGCCTCCTGTGCGCCGATGAAGAACTTGCCGCGATCTTCCAGCTTCCAAAGGGCGTAGGAGACGGAGGTGCCGTTTTCCATCGAGATCAACACGCCCTGCCGGCGACCCTGGATCGGGCCCTTGTAGGGGGTCCAGCCGTGGAACAGGCGGTTCAGCACGCCGGATCCGCGGGTGTCGGTCAGGAATTCGCCGTGGTAGCCGATAAGGCCCCGCGACGGGACATGGGCAATGATGCGGGTCTTGCCGGCGCCGGCGGGCTTCATCTCCAGCAGGTCGCCCTTGCGGGGGCCGGTCAGCTTCTCAACCACGGCACCGGTGTACTCGTCATCCACGTCGATGGTGACTTCTTCCAGCGGCTCCATCCGCACGCCGTCCTCGGTCTTGAAGATGACCTGGGGGCGGGACACGGACAGTTCGAAGCCCTCACGGCGCATGTTCTCGATCAGCACGCCCATCTGCAACTCGCCACGCCCCGAAACCTCGAAGGCATCGCCGGTGGGGGTGTCGGCGATCTTGATCGCGACGTTGACCTCCGCCTCGCGCATCAGGCGCTCGCGGATCACGCGGGACTGCACCTTCTTGCCGTCGCGGCCCGCGAGCGGCGAATCGTTGATGCCGAAGGTGACGGTGATCGTGGGCGGGTCGATCGGCTGTGCCGGGATCGCGGTGTCGACGGACAGATCGCAGATCGTGTCGGCCACGGTGGCCTTGGACATGCCGGCGAGGGTGACGATGTCGCCCGCCTCTGCCACGTCGATGGCGGTCTGGGACAGGCCGCGGAACGCCAGGATCTTGGACACGCGGAACTGTTCGATCTTGTCGCCCTTGCGCGACAGCGCCTTCACGGTCTCGCCCGCGCGCAGCGTGCCGGCCTCGACCCGGCCGGTCAGGATGCGACCGATGAACGGGTCGGCGGACAGCGTGGTGGCCAGCATCTGGAACGGCTCTTCGCGGCGTTCGATCTGCTTGGGCATCGGCACGTGCTTGAGGATCATGTCGAACAGCGCGTCGAGGTTTTCGCGCGGACCGTCGAGTTCCATGTCGCACCAGCCGGAGCGGCCGGAGGCATACATCGCCGGAAAATCAAGCTGCTGGTCGTCGGCGTCGAGGGCGGCGAAAAGGTCGAAGACCTCGTCCAGCGCGCGATCCGGCTCCGCATCCTGCTTGTCGACCTTGTTCAGGACGACGATCGGCCGCAGGCCCAGCGCCAGCGCCTTGGAGGTCACGAACTTCGTCTGCGGCATCGGGCCTTCAGCGGCGTCGACCAGCAGGACGACACCGTCGACCATCGACAGGATCCGCTCCACCTCGCCGCCGAAATCGGCGTGGCCGGGGGTGTCGACGATGTTGATGCGGGTGCCTTTCCACTCGACACTCGTGCATTTCGCGAGGATGGTGATTCCGCGCTCGCGCTCGATGTCGTTGCTGTCCATGGCGCGTTCGGTCGTCGCCTCGTTCGCGCGGTAGACGCCCGATTGCTTCAGAAGCTCGTCCACCAGGGTGGTTTTGCCGTGGTCAACGTGTGCGATGATCGCAATATTGCGAATTTCCATGTGGTCTGCCTTTGTCCGGAGTTGTCGCGCGCATACAGTGCAAACGCAGCAAAGGCTAGTCCCTTAGTGCGGCGTGGTGTCCGAGAAGAGCTGGATCACGACGATGCCCGCGATGATGAGCGCGAGGCCAAGGACCGCGGCGCGGTCCAGCCGCTGGCCGAAGACGACGAATCCGATGCCCGCGATCAGCACGATGCCAAGGCCGGACCAGATCGCGTAGACGATGCCGACCGGCATGACCTTCAGCGCCAGCGCCATGAAGTAGAACGACGCCATGTAGGTCAGGATGCAGACCACGGTGGGCAGGGGGCGGGTGAACTGCTGGCTCGCCTGCAGCGCGGTGGTGCCGATGGTTTCGGCGATGATCGCGATGACGAGGGCAAGGTAATGGTATGGCATGCTGCCGGGATCACCGATGGACCGCGACTTGTCAATCCATGTGAAAGCGCCCCGGCAGCGGTGCTGCCGGGGCGCTTTGCCGTCGCATGGGGTGCGGGCGTCAGCCGTGATAATGCAGCCCGCGGAAGGTGCGTCCCGCGTCGCGGTCGCGACCGCCGTGAACCGCACCTGCGAAGGCTGCGACACCGGCGATCAGGGCCGCGGCCGCCAGCACGAAGGCTGTCAGGATGCCGGCGTTGCGCGCGGTACGGGCGGCTTCGACGGCCGTGGCCTTGGCCTCGTCGGCCAGCTGCTGGGCCTCGTCCTTGGCGGCCTGCACCGCATCGGCGGCCTGCTGACGGGCGGTCTGGGCGTCCGTCACGACCTGATCGACGCGGGCCTGCGCCTCTTGCTGGGTCATGTTCGTGCGCGCGGCGACGGCGCTGGCCAGATAGGTGCGGTCGGCATCGCTGACTTCACCGGTGCGATAGACATTGGCCACGATGCTGGCGGCCTGCTGGGCCACCTGCGCGGGGTCGGCGGCGTTCGGATCGACCTGTGCGGGACGCAAAAGCTGGTTCGACAGATACTCGGTCGGGTCCGCCTTGGCCTCGTCCGGAATCGCGGCACCGGCGGCATTCGCGACGCCAGAGGCGACGCCGCCGACGGCGGATCCGGCGGTCTGCACGACGGCCCCCGCGGCCTGACCAGCGCCGGCGGCGACGGAGCCTGCGGTGTTCGCGGCAAAGCTGACGGCGTTGGACAGCAGCACGGCGGTGATGATCGTGCCAAGGCCCCAGACGGTGAGGCCATTGATGCCGTCGCGGGTGGTGACTTCATCCTTGGTGGCGGACTTGACGCGGCGACGCATGCGGCCCGCGATGTAACCGCCTGCAAGGTAGGAGGCGATCAACGTCAGGACCAGCCACAGTGCGGTCAGGATCAGCTCGAAGGTGGAGGAGTCGTCGGTGCCGTCCAGC
The DNA here is from genome assembly GCF_900128995.1 of Loktanella atrilutea. GTDB lineage: Bacteria > Pseudomonadota > Alphaproteobacteria > Rhodobacterales > Rhodobacteraceae > Loktanella > Loktanella atrilutea. The sequence goes on from NZ_FQUE01000001.1 coordinate 368,723, forward strand.
GTGATGCTCGACAGTCCGAGGGCGGCGCCGAAGGTGGTCAGCAGCAGGCCGATGGCGACGGCGACGACGGTGCCCGCGAAAATGGCAGCCCAGTCGACGTAGGATCCGTCGGTGGCCGTCGCGGTGTTCGGTGTGTTCATGGTGTTACCCTTTTGATGCGGTGATGTCGGTGTCGGTGCGGCTTAGCCCAGACCCAGCAACGACAGGACCGCCATGACCACGACAACGAGGCCCACAAGATAGATGATTCCGCCCATTTGAATTCGTCCTTCATTCTGACCGCCCGCAAGGTGCGGCGGTTTGGTGGAGGTGAACCTTGGGCGGGGTGCGTTGTTCCGTCGCAGCGGCGAAGATTCGCGCGATGCGGCTGCGGTTTGGATATTCCTGATCTGGATCAGGTCGCGATGTAGCGATCGCGGCGGTGGTTGAAGGTGATGATAAGGTTCAGCACCACGGCGCCCAGCAGGGACCACATCACGATCGTGGCCGGGAACAGGAAGAACGCGGCGCCAAAGATCACCGCATCGACCGACAGCTGCACGTAGCCCGCCTTGAACCCGGTCGTGTCCTGCACCAGCAGCGCCACGACGCCAAGGCCGCCAAGGCTGCCGTTGTGGCGGAACAGGGCCAGCAACCCGAGGCCCGTCACGGCGCCGAACGTAATCGCAGCCAGCGCCGGGTTCAGCGTGGCGAAGGTCATGCCGCGCGGGATCAGCGTGCTGAGGACGGACAGCAGCGTGACGGAGATCAGCGACTTCACGGTAAAGACCGGCCCGAGCCTGCGCCAGGCCAGCACGTAGAAGGGCAGGTTGATGACGAAGAAGACGAGGCCGAAGGACCAGCCCGTCAGGTAGGCGATGATGACGGCCAATCCCGCCGTCTGCCCGGTGATCAGGCCGACCGCCGTCAGCACCGTCAGCCCGAGGGCGCAGAGGAAGACCCCGAGGGCCATGCCCTGGATGTCTTCGAGAAGGCTGTGCTTGGTGCTCGGGCTCATGCCTGTCGGATAGGACAGCAATGATGACCTGTCTAGACGAGAAAGGCCGCCCCCGGGCGGGGACGGCCTCTGTGCTGTTCGATTTCGGAACGACTGCCCGAAAAACGGGCTTACATCGCCTTTTGCAGGTTCTGGTCGACAGCGTCGAGGAAGCCTTCGGTCGTCAGCCACTTCTGATCCGGGCCAACCAGCAAAGCAAGGTCCTTGGTCATCTGGCCGCTCTCGACCGTGTCCACGACGACCTTTTCTAGCGTCTCGGCAAAGCGCATCAGCTCGGCGTTGTCGTCCAGCTTGGCGCGGTGCTTGATGCCACCGGTCCAGGCAAAGATCGACGCGATGGAGTTCGTCGACGTCGCCTTGCCCGCCTGATGCTGGCGGTAGTGGCGGGTGACGGTGCCGTGGGCGGCCTCGGCCTCGACGATCTTGCCGTCGGGCGTCATCAGCTGCGATGTCATCAGGCCGAGCGAGCCGAAGCCCTGCGCCACGGTGTCCGACTGCACGTCGCCGTCATAGTTCTTGCAGGCCCAGACGTAGCCGCCGGACCATTTCATCGAAGCGGCGACCATGTCGTCGATCAGGCGGTGTTCATAGGTGATCCCGGCCTTCTTGAAGTCCTCGGCGAACTCCTGGTCGAAGACCTCCTGGAAGATGTCCTTGAAGCGGCCGTCGTAGGCCTTCAGGATCGTGTTCTTCGTCGAAAGGTAGACCGGGTAGCCGCGCTTCAGGCCGTAGTTCATGGATGCGCGGGCGAAGTCGCGAATGCTGTCGTCGAGGTTGTACATCGCCATCGCCACGCCGGCGGAGGGGGACTGGAACACCTCGTGTTCGATCGTCTCGCCGTCGTCGCCGACGAACTTGATCGTCAGCTTGCCCTTGCCCGGGAAGCGGAAGTCGGTGGCCTTGTACTGGTCGCCGAAGGCGTGACGGCCGACGATGATCGGCTGGGTCCAGCCGGGCACCAGACGGGGCACGTTCTTGCAGATGATCGGCTCGCGGAAGATTACGCCGCCCAGAATGTTGCGGATCGTGCCGTTGGGGCTGCGCCACATCTTCTTGAGGCCGAATTCCTCGACCCGCGCCTCGTCGGGCGTGATGGTGGCGCATTTCACGCCGACGCCGACTTCGGCGATCTTGTTGGCCGCATCCACGGTGATCTGGTCGTCGGTGCGGTCACGCTCCTCCATCCCCAGATCGTAGTAGAGCAGGTCCACGTCCAGATAGGGCAGGATCAGTTTCTTCTTGATGAAATCCCAGATAATGCGGGTCATTTCGTCGCCGTCGAGTTCGACGATCGGGTTGGCTACCTTGATCTTGGACATGGGTATCCCCTTTGGGCACGTTGCGATTGCAGACGTCCTAGCGGATATCGATGGGCGCGTGAAGGCGGTATACCTGTGTATACCGTAAAATCGTCAGGCGGCCCGCGCGGTCGGGATGATGGCCTGTTCGATCAGATCGGTCAGGACCCCGAAATAGCCGTCGCTGCGTGCGGGCAGGGTGGGGTCGGACGTGATGACGACGCTGGTCGCAAGCGCCGGGACGATGCAGATGATCTGCCCGCCGTAGCCGCGCGCCAGCGCATAGTCGGACCCTTGGGCGCGGCCCAGAAACCAGCCGTAGCCATAGGACAGACCGGAGTAGGGAGAGCGGGTCTGCGGCGCGAAGGAGGCCGCGATCCAGTCGCGGCTGACGATGCGGGCGCCGTCCCACGTGCCGCCCTGCCGGATCATCTCGGCAAAGCGCAGCATGGCCGTGGGGGTCAGTGCCATCTCGTTCCCGCCCAGATAGCGGCCCTGCGGGTCGCGGGTCCATGGCGGGATGTCGATACCGAGCGGGCGGCCCAGACGCTGGCGCGCAAGGTCCAGCAGGTTTGTGTCGGCCACCGTGGACAGGACGGCGCCAAGGACGTGGATGGACCCGGTGGAATACAGCATACGGCCCCCCGGTTCGGCCACGAAGGGACGCGACAGCGCATTGGCGACCCAGTTGCCACTGCTGACCCAGCTGCCATAGCCGGGGCCGGAGGTGCGTTCCAAACCCGCGCGCATGGTCACGAGGTCCTGTACGGTCAGGTCCGCCACGCGCGGATCGGCACCGGCGGGGATCAGGCGCGGGGCAACTTCGGACAGGGTGTTGTCGAGGGTCAACTCGCCCCGTTCGATGGCGATGCCGGTCAGGGTCGCGACGATGGTCTTGGACACGGACTTTATGTTGGCCAGCCGGTCCAGCCCCGGTCCGCGCGGCGCGATCGCCAGCACCCGCGCGCCGTTCCGGGCGACGATCAGGCTGTGCAACTGATCCAGACTCCGCGCCCGATCCGCCACGGCGTCCCAGCCGGCGGCCTGCGCCGGTAGGCGCGTTGCGGTGGCGGCCAGCGTGCCGGCAAGGAAGAGGCGTCGGGTCAGGTCTGTCATGGCCCTCAGATGGGGCGGCGGCGGCCCCCGGCCACTCACCGCCCGATCACGCCTGTGTCAGAGCGTCAGGATCGTCGAACCGGTCGTCTTGCGCGCCTCGAGGTCGCGGTGCGCTTCTGCCACCTTGTCCAGCGGGTAGCTCTGACCGATGTTGATCGTGACGGCACCGCTGGCGACCTTGTCGAACAGGTGCTGCGCCATTTCCTGACAAACCACGTGGTCCGCGATATGGCTGAACAGGGTTGGGCGGGTGATCTGCAGCGACCCCTTCTTGCCCAGCATTCCCAGATCGACCGGCGGCACCACGCCAGAGGCATTGCCGAAGCTGATCATCATGCCGACGGGCCGCAGGCAGTCGAGCGAGCCTTCGAAGGTATCCTTGCCCACCGCGTCCATCACCACGTCGACGCCGCGCCCGTTGGTCAGCTCGCGGACGCGACCGACGAAATCCTCGTCCTCGTAGTTGATCATGTGCGTGGCACCATGATCCAGCGCCAGCTGACACTTCGCATCGCTGCCGGCGGTCCCGATCAGCGTGATACCCTCGCTTTTCGCCCACTGGCAGGCGATCAGGCCGACCCCGCCGGCGGCGGCGTGCATCAGGACAGTGTCGCCGGCCTTCAGCGGGACCGTGCGGTGGAACAGGTATTCGACCGTCATGCCCTGCAGCATCATCGCCGCGCCTTCCTCGAAGCTGATCGCGTCGGGCAGGGGGCAGACCTGTGCCGCCGGCATCACCCGGGCCGCGCAATAGGCACCCGGCGGGTTGGAGGCATAGGCGGCGCGGTCGCCGACCTTGAGGTGCGTGACACCCTCGCCCACGGCCTCGATCACGCCAGAGGCTTCCATGCCGATGCCGTGCGGCAGGTCGAGGGGGTAGACACCACTGCGGTGATAGACGTCGATGTAGTTCAGGCCGCAGGCCTTGTGCGCGATGCGGACCTCGCCCCGGTCCGGGTCGCCGACGGGGCGATCCTCGATCTGAAAGACGTCGGGGCCGCCGGTGTCGCGGATGATGACGGTGCGGGCTGTATCGGTCATGGCGTGGGCCTTTCGGGCAGTCTTTGGGATACGGACATGGTGGTGGCCGCCGCCCGGAGGACAAGGGGCGGCAAGGGGAGGTCAGGTCAGGACGACATCCGGAACGCCTCGCGCTCGATCTCGAGGAAGGCGAGGCCCAGATCGCCGACGGCGGTATAGAACGCCGCCCCCTCGGCCTGGGTCAGATCGGTCATGAAGCGGTCGGCCCAGGGGCCGATATGCTTGTCGAAAAAGTCCTGTTGTGCCGCGGGCCCGGCGGGCGAACCGAACCGTCCGGTGATCAGGCCCGCCATCATCTCGAACAGGGCGGCGATGTTGTCCTCGGGATCGGATGTGCCGCCGGACCGGGCGATTCCCAGCGTCTTCATGTCGCCACGCAGCCGCGCCAGCGGCTTGTCGTTCAGAAAGCCGGTCAGGTAGTAGCTGGCGTAGGGCAGCAGTTCGCCGCGCCCGACCCCGATGAACAGCGCGTTGTATTCGCGGGTCAGCGCCTGCGGTGTCGCGGCACCCGCCGCCCGCGCCAGCCGCTCGATGCCCTGCCCAAGGCGCGATGCGTCCCCGGTCAGGCCGGCGGTGCGGTCCAGCAATGCCTGATCGGGCGGTGCAGTCAGCAGGACGGCGAGGAAGTCGTAAAGGTCCGCGCGCAGGCGATCCTCGGGATCGATGGAAAGGGAAGAGGTGGCGTCGGTCATGTGCTGTCTCCGAATTGAAAGCGCATGCGGCGCGGGAACGGGGGAGTGTCGTCTTCCGGCACGGGTGGCGGATCGGTTGCGGCGGGATCGGCGAGGGGAGCAGGGTCTTCGACCGTGGGCGCCTCTGCCAAGGCAGCGGGCGTCGGGTCGGTCACCGGATCGGGTTCCGGCGCAGCGGGCGCCTCGGGCACGGTCACCGGGTCGGACAACAGGCCGCGTCCGACCCGGTAAGCGCTGCGCAACATCTCCTGCCCGGTCGCGGGGACGGTATAGTCCGCATCGTAATCGTTCAGCCCGTCGAGGTTGGCCAGCACCGGGTCGGACCGCCACAGGCTGCGCAGCGCCCGGTTGCGCAGGTGCTGCGGCACGGCGCGCGCCATGAACGCGGCGAAGTCGTCCTCGCGCTGCAAGGTGTCCGGGTCCGGCAGGTCCAGCGCGTCCAGCAGTTCCGCGTCGGAGAGTTCCTCCGGGACCTGCTCCGGGCTGTCCACGGCCTCCTCGGATGGGGCCACCGGCGCCTCTTCGGCCGCGCGTTCCGCGATCAGCCCGGCACGGCGGCGGGCAAAGAACGACGGCCGGTCGGTCACGGGCGGGCCTGCGGGCGGCTGGTGTCGCACGCAGCAAAGGCGCCGGGCGTCGCGGGGGCAGGGGGCATGGGCTGTGTCGGGTGCAAGGTGAACCCTCCGATCAGGTCCGGGGCAGTCAGGTGGAACAGCGGACAACATGACGCAAAGCCCCTCCGCCGCCAAGGGCAAACTCCACCCCGCTGCCACGGGGTCGCGCCGCGGCCCGCCCGCATCACGCAGGTTTGCGGTTTACCTCCGGCCCGTTTGATGATGAACAGGGGTCTGCACGCAGCGGAGCATTCCCCATGTCCAGACCGGTCCTGATCTGCAGCTGCCTTGGCAGCCAGCGCGCCGACGGCCCAACCCTGTCAGAGGCGACCGGCCTGTCCTGTTCGCGCACCTTCGACAGTCTTTGCGACCGGCAGATCGATGCGGCCTCTGCCGCGATGGCGCAGGGCGATGTCGTCATCGCCTGCGGGCAGGAGGCGCCCCGCTTCACCGCCCTCGCGGCAGAGATCGGCGCCACGGTCCCCGATTTCGTCGACATCCGCGACCGCGCCGGCTGGACCGACGACGCTGACGCCACCCCCAAGCAGGCAGCCCTTCTGGCCGAAGCGATGCTGCCCGTGCCTGATGTGCGGTCGCTGGACGTGACCTCTGCCGGCACCTGCCTGATCCTCGGCCGTGACGCTGTGGCCGTCGGCGCTGCAGAGGCGCTGTCGGACATCCTCGGCGTCACCCTGCTGATGCCCGAGGAGTGGGAGGTCGAACGCCATCCCGGCTTCGACACCGTCACGGGCCGGCTGGTGCAGGCGACCGGATCGCTGGGCCGGTTCGAGACCCGGATGGACGCCCTGCGACAGGTCATCCCCGGTGGCCGCGGCCCCGCCACCCTGACGCCCCCGCAGGACGGCGCCCGGTCAGAGTGCGACCTGATCCTCGACCTGCGCGGCGACGGCCCCCTCTTTGCCGCCGACGCCAAGCGCGACGGCTACCTGCGCGCCGACCCCGCCAGCCAGCCAGCCGTCGCTGCCGCCGTGCTGGCCGCCAGCCAGATGATCGGCACCTTCGAGAAGCCGCTTTACGTGCGCCTCGAAAAATCTCTCTGCGCCCATTCCCGCGCGGAACAGGTGGCCTGCACCAATTGCCTCGACCTGTGCCCGACCGGCGCGATCAGCCCGGACGGCGATCACGTCACCGTCGACCCGATGATCTGCGCGGGCTGCGGCGCCTGTTCCGCCGTCTGCCCGTCCGGCGCGATCAGCTTCGACGCGCCCCCGGTCGAGACGGTCTTCGCCCGCCTGACCACGCTCGCCGCGACCTACCGCAAGGCAGGCGGCACCGCCCCCCGCCTGCTGGTCCACGACGCAGAGCATGGGGCAGAGATGATCCGCCTCGCCGCCCGCTTTGGGCGCGGCCTGCCCGCGGACGTCATCCCGCTGGAGGTCGCGGCCCTTGCCGCCTTCGGCCACGCCGAGGCGGTCGCCGCACTGGGTGCGGGCTTTGCCGATGTCGCCGTGCTGCTGTCGCCAAGGACCGAGACCGAGGCCCCGGTGCGCGAGGCGGCGCTGGCCAACGCCATCGCCGGGCGCGACGCGATGGTCCTGCTGGACATGACCGATCCGGATGCGCTGTCGGATCACCTCTACGACACGCCCGCCGGTCCGGTGGTGGCGACGCCGACCCTGCAGATCGGCACCCGCCGCCAGATCACGCGCCTGGCCGCCCGCACCCTGCAGCCGCAGGCAGAGGTCATCGACCTGCCCGCCGACGCCCCCTACGGCGCGGTCCTCGTCGACACCGACGCCTGCACGCTGTGCCTGGCCTGCGTGTCGCTGTGCCCCTCCGGCGCGCTGGGCGACAACCCCGACCTGCCGCAGTTGCGCTTTCAGGAAGACGCCTGCCTGCAGTGCGGCCTTTGCGCCAACATCTGCCCCGAGGATGCGATCACGCTGGAACCGCGCCTGAACCTGACGCCGGACGCCTTCCGCCAGACCGTCGTGCACGAGGAGGAGCCCTTTGCCTGCGTGTCGTGTGGAGAGCTCTTCGGCGTGAAGTCGACGATCGACAACATCACGGCAAAGCTGACGGGCCACGCCATGTTCAGCAATCCCGCCGCCCTGCGGATGATCCAGATGTGCGACGACTGCCGCGTTGCCGCGCAGTATCATTCCGACGACAATCCCTTCGGCGGCGCGCCGCGGCCGCGGCCCCGGACCAGTGCCGACTATCCGACCAAACGCCGCGACAACTAGGAGAGACCGATGACCGACGACACCTTCAACATGTCCATGCGCAAGTTCCTGAAACAGGTCGGCGTGACCAGCCAGCAGGCGATCGAGACCGCGATGCGCGAAAAGGGCGATACCGCCGGCCAGACCTTTCAGGCGCGCGTGGTGCTGACCATCGACGGACTGGATCTGGAACATGTCGTGACCGGCCGGATCGACGGCATGGACAAGGACGACACCACCGCATGAGTGTCACCCGCGACGCCGTCCTGACGGCCCTGAACGGCATCACCGACCCCGTGACGAACGGCCCGCTGCCCGCCTCTGGCGCCGTGAAGGCCCTGACCGTGGATGACGGCGCCGTCCGCTTCGTGCTGGAAATTGCCCCCAGCCGCGCCGCCGACTATGCCCCCGTGCAGGCCGAGGCCGAGCGTCTTGTCGGTGCGCTCGACGGCGTGACCAAGGTCTCTGTGGTGATGACCGCCCACAGCACACCCGCCGCGCCGCCGGACTTGAAGCCGCAGCGCGCGGCCCCCGCGGGGCCACAGCCGATCCCGGGTATCGCCCGGATCATCGCCGTCGCATCGGGCAAAGGCGGTGTCGGCAAGTCGACGGTGGCCGCGAACCTTGCCTGCGCCCTGTCGGCCGCCGGCCGTCGCGTCGGCCTGCTGGACGCTGACGTCTACGGGCCCAGCCAGCCGCGGATGCTCGGCGTCTCTGGCCGGCCCGCCAGCCCCGACGGCAAGACGATCCTGCCGCTGCGCAACTTCGGCGTCACGATGATGTCCATCGGCCTGATGACGAACGAGGATCAGGCGGTCGTCTGGCGCGGCCCGATGCTGATGGGTGCGCTGCAGCAGATGATGAATCAGGTGCAATGGGGCACGCTCGACGTGCTGATCGTCGACCTGCCGCCGGGCACCGGCGACGTGCAGATGACGCTGGCCCAGAAGGCCCGGGTCGACGGCGCGATCATCGTGTCCACCCCGCAGGACGTGGCCCTGCTGGACGCCCGCAAGGGTATCGACATGTTCCAGCAACTGCACGTGCCGATCATCGGCATGATCGAGAACATGAGCACCCATATCTGTTCCAACTGCGGGCACGAGGAACACGTCTTCGGTCACGGCGGCGTCGCTCGCGAGGCCGAGAAGCTGGGCGTGCCGCTGCTGGCGGAGATCCCGCTGCACCTTTCGATCCGCATGGCCGCCGACGGTGGTGCGCCGATCGTCGTGACCGATCCCGACAGCGCGCAGGCAGCAGGGTTCCGCAGCGTCGCCCGGCACCTGATCGACGCGGACCTTGCATGACAGAAGACGACGTCCCGCCGCTCTTCACCGATTACACCAGCGCCGGCGCCGACCCTTGGCCGCTGGCCTGTGCCGCGGCGGCTGACGGAACGGATGCCGGTCTGGTCATCCATGACCTCGGCGACGACTGGATGCGGGCGGCGGTGGTCTTTGCCCCCGACCTGCCCCTGCGGCAGAGTGCGGCGATGCTGCCGCTCTGCGGTGTGGCCCTGCAGCGGGCGCTGGGCATCCTTGGCCCGCCGGCGCTGGTCGTTCAACTGGGCTGCGATGGCGGCGTATTCGTGAACGGGGCGGGCTGCGGTATGGTGACGATCTCTGCCGCGACGGACGATCCCGACCGGGTGCCGGACTGGCTGGTCATCGGCCTGACATTGCACTGGGCCGACGACGGCGCCGAGGGCGGTGAGGCGCCCGACACGACGACCCTTCAGGCTGAGGGCTGCGGCGAGGTCTCACCCGCCGCGCTGCTGGCCGGTTGGCTGCGGCAGGTTCTCCTCGTCCTCGACACGTGGCAGCACGATGGGATGGCAGAGCTGCATGCGGCGTGGACCGGCATGGCGCGCGGACTGGACGACACATGCGCGATCGCGGGCACGACGGGCACGCTGATCGGCGCCGATGCGGACCTGAACCCGCTGTTGAAAACCGGCGACCGGACGCGGATGATGCCCCTGACCACCTTTCTGAGGAAGACCGCATGAACCTCGCCCGCGCGATCCATTTCGACGACAGCGACACCCGCGTCTTTCACAGCCCCGCGCGGACCGGCGAATGGTGCATTTCCGGCGGTTTCGAATTCTCGAATTGGTCACAGGGCGATCTGGTCGGCAAGGCGCGTCAGGCCTTCACCAACGGCTGGCTGGGGGTCGAGACCTTTGGCCGCACCAGTTTCGTCGCCGTGACGCCGATCACGCCGGCCGAGATCGCGCGCCTTGCCGACGCACTGGCAGCGCATTTCGTGACGATCTACGGCGCCCCGGACGTAGAAACCGCCCGGCCGACGGCGCTGGAGGAGTTGCATCAGATGACGGAGCTTTGCGCCGGTCACGACATCAACACGCTGCTGACCGTCACCCGCGACCTGACGGAAAACGGCGTGCGCGAAAGCTTCCGCGCCCTGCCGCCGCAGGCCGCCGCACTGGACCAGTTCGCGATCCATGTGACCGACGACGCGCCGCACGGCCACGATCACGACCACTAGGGACGGCGCAAGGGATCACGTATCGCCGGACGGAATGTTGAACCCGGGCGGCGTTAGGGTGAAACCGGCGAAGTCGAACCCGGGGGATACGGTGCAGCTGACCAGCGACCAGTCGCCGGTGCTTTGCGCCGATTGCCAGTGGCCCGCCGGCACAATGGCCTGAACCGCGTGTCCCTGCAAAACCTTTGGACCCAGCACCGTAGCATGGGCGGGCCCGGCTGACGTGGCCGCCTGGCGCAGGATCAACGGCGCGCCGGCGTGGTGAAACCAGATCTCCGTCGCATCGACGGTGTGCCAGTGGCTGATCTCTGCGGCCTTCAGCAGGAACAGGATCGCGGTGCCGGTGGGACGGCCGGGATTGTCGGCCACCCATGTCTGGCGATACCAGCCGCCCTCGGGGTGGGGCGACAGATCCAGGTGGGCAATCAGGTCGTCGGCAGTCATCGGGCGTCCTTTCTGAATCAGGCATCGCAAAATCTTAAACTGGGTTAATAAATGATATTCCAGGCAATCCGGTATGCAACCGAATGCCGTGCCAGCCGTTGTTGCATCAGATCACTAAACAGGAGAGAACAATGAATATTCTCAAGACAAGCACCGCAGCCCTGGCCCTCACACTCGCCGGTTCGATGGTATCCGCCGAGAGCCACATGAACGCTGACGGCACCGCCGTCGACACCAATGCCGAGCAGGCAGAGCAGTCGATGGAGAATGCAGCCGATTCCGCAGGCAACGCTGTCGAGAACGCCGCCGACGCCACCGGCAACGCTGTCGAAAACGCCGCCGATGCGACCGGCAATGCGGTCGAAAACGCCGCTGCCGATGTCGACGAAATGCAGAACTTCGATCTGACGACGTCGGAAAATCTGATCCGCACCCGTGATATCACGGGCGGCCAGATCTGGCGCATGGATGCGGCGGAAGACAACACCATGTGGACCGACAACGAGACCTATGAAGGCACCGGCGAAGGCTGGGAGCGTATCGGCTCGATCGAGGACGTCGTGCTGTCGCGTGACGGTCAGATGGTCGGCATCGTCGGCGAAGTCGGCGGTTTCCTCGGCCTCGGCGACAAGATGGTGCTGATGCCCGTAGAGAACGTGCGTCTGACGGCGCTGGACGATGGGACCTATGCCTACGTCACGCAGATGACGCAGGAAGACATCGAAGCCGCACAGGACGTGGACGAAGGTTTCTGGGAGTAATTTCTCGGACCCAGACGTTCGATGGAAGGGGTGGCGAAAGCCGCCCCTTTTTCGTGTGTCAGACGGCCAGGCGGCGTGCCGGGGGCCAGCCCCCGGCACGCCGAGATATTGGCGACGGTCTCAGCGCATCATGCCGAGGCGAGGCGGGACCGCGCACGAGAGGCGAGGCGGTCCACGCCGCTGCCGTCAGCTCCGCAGGATGCTGCGCCCGGCGTATAGTGCGGTCTCGCCCAGCATCTCCTCGATCCGGATCAGCTGGTTGTATTTTGCCAGCCGGTCGGACCGGGACAGCGATCCTGTCTTGATCTGGCCGCAGTTGGTGGCGACGGCGAGGTCGGCGATGGTCGTATCCTCGGTTTCGCCCGACCGGTGCGACATGACGTTGGTGAACCGGGCGCGGTGGGCCATATCGACGGCCTGCAGCGTCTCGGTCAGGGTGCCGATCTGGTTGACCTTGACCAGCATGGCATTGGCCGACCCGCGCCTGATGCCTTCGGCCAGTCGCTTGGGGTTGGTCACGAACAGGTCGTCGCCCACAAGCTGCACCCGGTCGCCCAGACGGTCGGTCAGGGCCTTCCAGCCGTCCCAGTCGTCCTCGGACATGCCGTCCTCGATGCTGATGATAGGGTAGTCGTTCACCAGCTTTTCCAGATAGTCGACGTTCTGATCGGAGGTGAGCGAGGCACCTTCGCCCTTCATCTCGTACTTGCCGTCCCTGAAGTATTCGGTCGAGGCGCAGTCGAGCGCGAGGTAGATGTCCTCGCCGGGGGTGTAGCCGGCCTTCTCGATCGACTTCAGAATGAAATCAAGCGCTTCGCGGGTGGAGTTCAGGCCGGGCGCAAAGCCGCCCTCGTCGCCGATGCCGGTGTTGTGGCCGGCGGCAGACAGTTCCTTCTTCAGCGTGTGGAACACCTCGGACCCCATGCGCACCGCCTCGCGGATGTTGCTGGCCGCGACCGGCATGATCATGAATTCCTGAATGTCGATCGGGTTGTCGGCGTGTTCGCCGCCGTTAATGATATTCATCATCGGGACCGGCAGCATCCGGGCCGAGGTGCCGCCGATGTAGCGGAACAGCGGCTGCGACGTGAAATCGGCAGCGGCCTTCGCCACGGCCATCGACACGCCGAGGATCGCATTGGCGCCCAGACGGCCCTTGTTGTCGGTCCCGTCCAGTTCGATCATCGCCTCGTCGATACCGACCTGATCGGTGGCGTCGCAATCCAGCAGCGCCTCGAAGATCTCGCCGTTCACGGCGGCCACGGCCTCCAGCACGCCCTTGCCCATGTAACGCGCCTTGTCGCCGTCCCGGCGCTCGTGCGCCTCGTGCATCCCGGTGGAAGCACCCGACGGCACCGCGGCGCGGCCCATGGTGCCGTCTTCGAGGGTCACGTCGACCTCCACCGTGGGGTTGCCACGGCTGTCGAGGATTTCGCGGGCATGGATGTCGATGATGCTGCTCATGGGAGCCTCCGGTCGGTGGATGTTAGCGTTAACGGGGTTATATCGCGCCTGCTGCCGCAAGGGAAGCGCGGCGGCGCTGGCCTTCGCGCAGGGCGGAATAGATGCCGGACCCGACGATGATGGCGGCGCCGATCAGCGTGGCCGCATCGGGCCGTTCGCCAAAGACGGTGACGCCGACGATCAGCGCAAAGACCAGCCGGGAGTAGCGGAAGGGCGCGACATGGGACATCTCGCCGATCCGGGTCGCCGCGACGAGGGCATAATAGCCCAGAACGCCGACGACGACGGACCCCAGCACGCGCAGGGTGTCCAGCGTGCCGGGCCGGACGAAGGGTTCGCCCATGATCGCCATCAGGATCAGGCCCGTGGGCACGGTCACGCCGAAAGCGTAGGTCGACAGCCGCATCGAACTGACCGTCGCCGGCACGCGCCGGGTGGCGAGGTCGCGGATGCCCAGAAACACCACCCCCTGCACGGCAAAGAGAGAGGCGGGGCGGAACGCTTCCATCCCCGGGCGGATGATGAGGAGCACGCCGCAGAAGCCGACGCAGATCGCGACCCAACGGCGCCAGCCGACCGCTTCGCGCAGAAACAGCGCGGCCCCCAGCGTGACGAAGAGCGGCGTCGCCTGAAAGATCGCCGAGGCGGAGGAGATCGGCGTCAGCACCACGGCGGTGACGTAGCCCAGCGTGCCGAAGATCTCTCCGACATTGCGCAGCAGAACCATCGGATGCAGAGCATCGCGCTGCAGCAGGGCGGCGCCCTGCGCGCGGCAGATGACGGCGAAGACGACGCACCCGCCAAGGCCCAGCGTGGCGAGGATCTGTCCCGTCGGCAGCGCCCCCGACATCTGCTTGATGAACATGTCCTCGAGCGCGAAGCCCAGCATGGCGAGGACCATCAGTATGCTGCCGCGCAGGTTGTCCACGGGTATTCTTTCCAAGTATCTGTGCCGACCGGTTACGCCGAAGTGGCGCGGTTGGAAAGCGCCGGCCCGACATTTCGCGTGCGGGGCGGCGGGAAGCGGCGGCAGCGCCCTGCCGTCCGCACGCAGATCAGGCCGAAGGGGCCTTAGTCCTCGATCCGCTCTCCGAACAGTTCCAGCCGGTGGCCGATCAGCCGGTAGCCGAGGCGGCGGGCGATTTTTTCCTGCAGCGCCTCGATCTCGGGATCGACGAACTCGATGACCTGACCGGTCGCCATGTCGATCAGGTGATCGTGGTGGCCGCCGTCCGCCGCCTCGTAGCGGGCACGCCCGTCGCCGAAGGCGTGCTTTTCGAGGATGCCCTGCTCCTCGAACAGCTTCACCGTGCGGTAGACCGTGGCAAGCGAGATGCGCGGGTCGATGGCCGCGGCGCGGGCGTGCAGCGCCTCGGCGTCCGGGTGATCGTCGGCGGCGTCCAGCACCCGGGCGATGACACGCCGGGGTGCTGTCATGCGCAGCCCGGCGGCGGCGGCGCGGTTATGGATGGTCTGGGTCATGGCGCCTCGTTGATGCGTTCTGGTTCCGGTCTTAGCGAAGTTTCGCCCACGGGGCCATCGATCCGGTCCCCGATCGGCGGGACGCGCGTTTGCCGAGACACAAAGGCGCGGGATGTGGCATCCTGCGCCGCGCAGCAAGCGGGAGAAGACGATGAGCCTGATGAGAACACTCGCCCGGGTCGCCATGGGCGTGGCCGTGGCCAAGGGCGCCAGGGCGCTGACGCAGAACGCCCGCGCGGGCAAGTCCGGCACGGTGCTTGACGACATGCTGGGACGCCGCGGCACGACCGCGCGCACGGGTCAGACCGGCGGGCTGGGCGGCCTGCTCGACAGCCTGCAGGGGCGTCAGGGCGGGACGCGCCGCACGCCGCCCTCGTCTGGCGGTTTGTCTGACATGCTGGGCGGCCTGGCCGGGGCCGGGGGCCTCGGCGGGTTGATCGGCGGCTTGACCGGCGCGGGCACCCACCCGCGCGAGACCGGCCATTTCGGCCAGACCCTGCAGTCGCAGATCGATACCACCGCCGACCCGCAGGCGCATATCCCGCCAGAGCAAGAGGGCCTTGCCGCCGTCATGCTGCTTGCAATGGTGCAGGCCGCACAGGCCGACGGCACCCTCGACGACACCGAGCGGTCGCGCATCATGGAACACCTCGACGGCGCGACGGCGCAGGAACGCGCCTTCGTCGAGGATGCGATGACCCGGCGCATGTCCGCGGCGGAACTGGCCGCCGGCGTGCCGCAGGGGGCAGAGGCACAGGTCTATGCCATGGCTTTGATGGCCATCGACCTCGACCATCCGGCAGAGGTCGACTTCCTGCGCAGCTTCGCGGACGAGCTGGGTTTGCGGTCCGACGATGTGAACGACATCCACGCCAAGGCGGGTGTCGTGCCGCTTTACAGCTAGAACCAGCGCAACCAGCGCATGACGGCGGCCGACACGACGCCGATGACGACCATGCCGACGCACAAGACGGCAAAGGCATGGTCGTTCTGGACGCCCGGCATCCCGCCCACGTTCACGCCGAAGAGGCCGGTCAGGAAGCCCAGCGGCAAGAAGATCGCGGCGACCACGGACAGGCGGTAGCTGTTCTTTTCCAGCCGCGTGTTCTGCACCGTGTCCAGATGATCGGCCATGGCGGTCAGCCGGTCGTGCACCTCCGACAGTTCCTCCAGCGCCCAGCGGCAGCGGCTGGCGGTATCGCGCAGGCGGTGGCGCAGATCCTCCTTGATCAGGTCGGTGTCTGCCTGTGCCACCTGTGTCAGCGCCTCGGCCAGAGGGGCGACGTGCCGACGGAACTTGATGATCTCGCGCCGTAGCGGTGAGAGGTCGTCAAGCGGCGCACGGTCGTGCTCGTAGACGTCGTCCTCCATATCGTCGGCGGTATCCTCGCGGGCAAAGGCGATGCCTTCCAGACGCTCCACCAGTCCTTCGGTGATCCGGGCCAGCATGTGGCCGGGGCTGTGCGGCGCGTCGTCCGCCATGACCTGATCCCGCAGATCCTCCAGCGCGAAGATGCGTTGTCGCCGCACGGTGATGATCAGCGTCTCGGTCAGCCAGATCCGCAGCGACACCATGTCGGCGGTCTCTTCCCCGGCGTTGAGGTTGATGCCTCGCAGGGTGATGGCCATGCCGTGGTCGTCCATGTCCATGCGGGGCCGCGTCTTGTCGGCCAGCAGGGTGCGCCGCGCGAGGCCGGGCAGGTTCTGCGCCGACCAGCCCGCCAGCGCCATGTCCGACAGGTCGAAGTGCAGCCAGCGGTAGGCGGCCCCGTCGACGGGGCATGCCGCCAGGTCGGGGGCGGGCTTGGCGGTTCCGTCCGTCCAGATGTCGAAGGCGGACAGCGGCACCAGCGTTGTGTCCTCGTTATCGATCGACACGGAACTGCCCTTCCATGACCCGCACGGCATTGCCTGAAATGATGACGCCTGCGTCCGGTCCATCGGTTTGCGCAAGGATAAGCGAGGGGCGGCCCATGTCCAGCCCCTGATGGATGCTCAGCCGCTGCGGCACACCGGTCAGGTCATGAAGCAGCGCGCAGAGGGCGGCGGCGGCGCTTCCGGTGGCCGGATCCTCGGGGATATTATCGACCGGCGCGAACATCCGGGCATGGACCGTATCACCGTCGATGACATAGGCGAGCGTGGCGAAGTCGAGGCCCGCCGGATGCAGGGCCGCACCCTCCCTCATGGCGGCCACATCAGGCTGGCAGCGGCGCAGCGTGTCCCGATCCGTCAGCCGGGCGATGACGAAGGCCAGACCGACGCCGGCCTGCACCGGCGCATGCAGACCGGTGTCGATGTCGCCGGGTCGCAGCCCCAGCGCACGCGCGACCAGCGCGATATCGGGCGTCGCGTGGCGGGTCAGCGGCGTCGTGGCGGTAAAGCTGGCACGTCCATCCGCCACCGTGCAGGGGATCGGGCCCACGCCGGTTTCGAGGATCATCTCGGCCGGGAACCCGAGGTCGGCCAGCGCCACCGCCGTCCCGATCAGCGGGTGCCCGGCAAATGGCACCTCCTGCGTCGGGGTGAAGATCCGGACCCGCGCACTGTGGCGCAGGTCGTCCGGCGGAAAGACGAAGACCACCTCGGAGAAGTTGAACTCCCGCGCGATCGGGTGCAGCAGACCCTCCGGCAGGGCGCCGGCGTCGGGAAAGACGGCCAGCTGGTTGCCGCCGAAGGGGCGGTCGGTGAAGACATCGTAGACGACGTAGGCGGTCATGGGATCAGGCTCGGTTGTGGATTGACGTGGTTGGCCAGCCGCGCGACGGTCAGCCCCTGCACGATGATCGAGAAGACGACGACCATATAGGTGGCGGTCAGGATGATCGGCTTCCATTCGCCGTCCGGCAGCGACAGGGCCAGCGCCACGGATATGCCGCCCTTCAGCCCGCCCCATGTCATCACGCGGATCACCCCGCCGGAATAGCTGCGGAAGGGACGCAGCAGCGTGATCGGCACCGCCACCGCAAGCAGGCGGGCGACCAGCGCCAGCACGATGGCGGCGCTGCCCGCGATCAGGTGGGACTTGTCGAAGACGACGGCGAACACCTCTACCCCGATCAACAGGAACAGGACGGCGTTCAGGATCTCGTCGATCAGCTTCCAGAACGCCTCGACATACTTGCGTGTCTCCTCGGACATGCCCAGCCGGGTGCCGACGTCGCCGATCAGCAGCCCCGCGCACACTGCCATGATCGGGGCAGAGACATGCAGCGCCACCGCCAGCTCGTAGCCGCCGAAGGCAAGACCCAGCGTCAGCAGCACCTCCAGCGCGTAGTCGTCGATCCGCCGCATCAGGCGGAATGTCAGGAACCCCAGCACGAGGCCCAAGACTGCGCCACCGAAGGCTTCGCGCGCGAAGAGGAGCGCCGCGTCGGCCACGCCCGCATCTTCGGTCGCACTATGGCCGCCACCGGTGAAGGCGGCACCGACGAGGATCAGGTAGACGACGTAGCCCACCCCGTCGTTGAACAGGCTTTCACCGGCGATCTTGGTTTCCAGCGACTTGGGCAGGTTGGTGTCGCGCAACACCCCCATGACGGCGACCGGATCGGTGGGCGAGATCAGCGCGCCGAAGACCAGCGCCACCAGCAGCGGCATCCCGGTGATCCACGCGAACCCATAGCCCACGATGACGGTCGAGATCGCGATGCCCATCGTCGCCATCAACCCGACCGTGGCCCACTCCGCCTTCAGGTCCGACGTCTTGACGTGCAGCGCGCCCGCGAACAGAAGCAGGCCCAGCATCCCCTCCAGCAAAGCATCGGAAAATGCGATGCCTGACACCTGCCTGCGGATCGTGTCCGCGACGTTCAGGCCGGGCACGACCGCGTCGAGGGCCATGACGATCAGCGAGGCCAGCAGCGCGACGACGAGGATGCCGATGGCAGAGGGCAGTTTCAGGAACAGGTAGTTGATCGCCCCGAACAGGCCCGCGAGGACGATCAGCAACGACGCGATCTGCAACAGGGTCATGGGGCCGCCTCCGACAGGGTCGGATCTGCGCTAGCACGGCACCCTCAGCCGTGCCACCCCGGCAGGCGCACCCATGTGCCGCCAAGGCGCCGGACTGTGGCGCCGCTGCCCAGCTTGAACCGTGCCAGACCCGCCGCCGCGTCGGTGTCGATCGTGCCGAGGTCGAGTTCCGTGACGCCCGAGGCGGCCAGCCTTTGCGCCGCCGCCATCAGCAGGACGGGGTGCGCCCGCAGGCTGCGCCCCCGTGGCCCGGACCAGGCGATCTGGTAGGTCGCGGCGCGGCCGTGGCGCAGGATCAGCATGGCGGCGACGGGCGTCGCACCTTCCAGAGCGGTCAGGACCAGCGCGTCGCCGGGATTGGCGTCGGCAAAGGCGAGGCTGACCGCATGGGGCAGGGCGCGAAAGCGCTTCTGCCGCTGCTGTTCGCGGTCCGCCGCCAGAAACCAGCCATCGCGGCGGGGACAGAGCGGCCGCGCCTTGATCCGCAGACCCCTCTGCCGTCCCTGCCGGACATTGCCCCGCCACGCCGGATGACACAGGGCAAGCTGCCGGTCCGGATCGGGGTCGAGCGGCAGGACCGCGCGTGTCGCCGGGGTCATCACCCGGCGAAAGCCCGCGGCGCGCAGAAGCGTCGGGTCGTCTTCCTCGGCATTTATGACGTGCAGATTTGCGGCGCGCAGGGCCGCCACGCGTGCGGCAGGCGGGGTGTCCGCGTGAAACACCGGCCCGCGCGAGGCGAACCGCACGGTCCCCAGCGCCCCGAGGGGGCGCGACACCACAAGCACCTGACCGCCGTCCTGCAAGGCTTCGATTTCGGCTCGGCGCCCAAGACGGGTCAGGGCGCGGGCGAAACCCACGGACTGCTGCAGGGGCAGCGGAGGATCGGGCGGGGCCATGACGGGGCGCATCAGCATGGCCGATCTTAAAGCATTCGAAACCTAATGCGGTGTTAATGGCGCAAAGGCCCCTGCGAAAGGTTATCCCATGCGCCATCCCCCGACCGTCCACGGCATCCGCGCCGCGGCCCCGCGCCTGACCCTGCCGGCCGCCGCCGTGCTGGCGGCCCTGACCTGCCTGCCGCTGCTGGCGCTGGTGCTGATCCTTTAGGTCAGCCGTACCAGCGCGTGCCGCTTCTTGCCCGCAGACAGCTTCATCGGCTGGGCCAGCATGTCGGGCGTCACCATCAGGCCGGCGTCGGTCAGCGCCGCGTCGTTCAGGCGTGCGCCGTTGTCGGCGATCAGGCGCTTCGCCTCCTTGCCGGACGCCGCCAGACCGCTGCGCACGAGGATCTGCGCAATGGACAGCCCGTCGCCGATCTCTGCCGCCGTCAGGTCAAGCGTCGGCAGGTCGTCGCCGACGCCGCCCTGCTCGAAGACTTCGCGCGCCGTCGCCTCTGCCGCCTCGGCCGCGGCGCGGCCGTGCAGCAGCGCCGTGACCTCGTTGGCAAGGATCACCTTGGCAGCATTGATCTCCGACCCCTCCAGCGCGCCCAGACGCTCGCATTCGTCAAGCGACAGCTCTGTATAGAGCTTCAGGAACCGCCCCGTATCGGCGTCGGTCGTGTTGCGCCAGAACTGCCAGAAGGCGTAGGGCGCGGTCAGGTCGGCGTTCAGCCAGACGGCGCCCGCAGCGGTCTTGCCCATCTTCCGCCCGTCGCTGGTGGTCAGCAGGTGGGACGTCAGGCCATAGATCTCGTGATCCAGCACCCGGCGCGTCAGGTCGATGCCGTTCACGATGTTGCCCCACTGGTCCGATCCGCCCAACTGCAGCAGACAGCCGTAGCGGCGATTCAGCTCGAGGAAGTCATAGGCCTGCAGGATCATATAGTTGAATTCAAGGAACGACAGGCTCTGTTCCCGGTCCAGCCGCGACTTGACGCTGTCGAAGGCCAGCATCCGGTTGATGCTGAAGTGCCGCCCGATGTCGCGCAGGAAGGACAGGTAGTTCAGATCGTCCAGCCACTCGGCATTGTTGAGCATCAGCGCGCCGGTCGGGGCGTCCGAATAGTCGAGGTAGGCGGCGAAGACCTGCCGGATCCCCGCGATGTTGGCGTCGATGGCCGCGTTGTCCAGCAGCGGGCGTTCGTCGGCGCGGAACGACGGGTCGCCGACCTTCGTCGTGCCGCCGCCCATCAGGGTGATCGGCTTGTGGCCCGTCTTCTGCAGCCAGCGCAGCATCATGATCTGGATCAGCGACCCCACGTGAAGCGACGTGGCAGTCGCATCGAAACCGATATAGGCAGGCACGACACCGGCGCTCAGCGCATCGTCAAGGCCCTGATAGTCGGTGCAGTCGGCCAGAAAGCCGCGCTGCATCATCACGGCCATGAAGTCCGATTTGGGATGGTAGGTCATGTCTTGTCCCCTGTGTCGTGCCGGGGCATCAATAGCGGCGCCGCGTCACGAGGGAAAGACCATGAAGATCAAAGGACCGATCCGCGCCCTGGGGGCGATGTCGGGCACGTCCCTCGACGGTATCGACGCCGCCGTGCTGGTGACGGACGGTGTCACGATCGAGGCTTTCGGCGAAAGCGACTACCGCGAGTATTCCGACCGCGAGCGTGCGACCTTGAAGGCCGCACTCGGGCTTTGGCCCGAGGATGACGTGGCGGCGGCGGCAAAGGTCGTGGCCCACGGCCATCAGGCGCTGCTGGGCGGATTCGAGGGCATCGACCTCGTCGGTTTCCACGGCCAGACACTGGCCCATTACCCGGACGGACGCGGCACGCATCAGCTGGGTGACGGTGCGGCGCTGGCGCAGATGCTCGGCTGGCCGGTGGTCTGGGACTTTCGCAGCGCCGACGTGCGGCTGGGCGGGCAGGGCGCGCCGCTGGCGCCGTTCTACCATTTCGCGCTGGCGCGCTGGATGCAGGCCGATGCGCCGCTGGTGTTCCTCAATCTGGGCGGTGTCGGCAACCTGACATGGATCGACCCCGCCAGGACACGCCCAGAGGACGACGGCGCCCTGCTGGCATTCGACACGGGGCCCGCGAACGCCCTGCTGGACGACGCGTTGCTGAAACGGCGGGGCACCGCGCGGGACGAGGGCGGGGCGCTTGCGGCCTCTGGCACGATCCACGACGGCATCGTCGCCGACTTCCTGTCGCATCCCTACTTCTACCGCATGCCGCCGAAGTCGCTGGACCGCGATACCTTCACCGCCCTCGCCGCGGCCGTCGTGCCGCTGTCGGATGCGGACGCGGCGGCGACCCTGACGGCGGCCAGCGCGCTGGCGGTGGCCGAGTCGCTGCAGCATTGCCCGGCCCCTCCCGCGGCGATCTGGGTCGGCGGCGGCGGGCGTCACAACGCCACCCTGATGCAGATGATCGCGGCGGCGACAGACATTCCCGTGCGCCCGGTCGAGGATGCGGGCCTCGACGGCGACATGCTGGAGGCACAGGCCTTCGCCTATCTGGCAGTGCGCGTTGCCCGTGGCCTGCCGACATCCTGCCGGGGCACGACCGGCGTCAGCGCCGCCGTTTCGGGGGGAACGGTCAGCCGGAACACAAGTCTGTGATTGTTGTGCCGTTGCAACGCTGCCCGATTTCCATGCAGAACGCGGGAACGGCATGCCGTGCACACTGCGTTGAACAGGCGTAGTGTGAAGAAACGAAACCTCCCAAAGGAAGACAACATGAAAAACGTAATGATCCTCGGCGCCGTCGTCGCTATGGCGACCGCTTCCGCCGCGACCGCCGGCGGCATGGCAGCACCCGTGGTGGAGCCCGCCCCCGCACCGGTCATCACGCCGATGGCGCCGATGTCCAGCGACTGGAGCGGCTTCTACCTCGGCGCGCAGGCCGGTGCCGGCAAGGCAGAGCTCGACGGCACCTTCGGTGGCGCAGCCCTGGCCGACCAGGACCTGAACAACTACGGCGTGCACGCCGGCTACCTCTACGACCTGGGCAGCTTCGTCCTGGGTGGCGAGCTGGCCTACGACAAGCTGGACGTCGACACCATCGGTGACAACAACGATGTCGTCCGCGCCGGTGTGCTGGCTGGCTACGACGCCGGTCGCTTCATGCCGTACCTGGCCGGTGGCTATGCCTACCTCGACACCGATGCCTTCGGCACCAGCGAGAACGACAACGGCTACTACTACGGTGTGGGCGCGACCTATGCCGTGACGCCGAAAATCCGCGTTGGCGTTGAATACCTCGAGCACAAGTTCGACGATTTCAACGACACCGGCGTCGACCTGACCGCCAAGACCACCTCGCTGAAGGCCTCCTTCGCGTTCTGATCTGAACGGCCATTAAGGCAGAACGGGCATCCCGCAAGGGGTGCCCGTTTTATTTTGTTCAGGTGGCAACGGTCGAGACACGGGCCGTGCAGTCCCCGTGTCAGCCGACGCGCGTCGCCGCAAAGGCCGCGATCCGGCGCACCGCATCCGCCAGCCGGTCGTCGTCCACTGTCATGGCGACCCGGATGTGACCTGCGCCACCCTGTCCGAAACTCTCGCCCGGCATGACGCCGATCAGTTCCGCGTCCAGCAGGGCGTTCGCAAAGGATTCGCCGTCCATCCCCGTCGCACGGATGTCGAGCATGGCATACATCGCGCCGGAAATCGGCGCCGCGCGCACCGCGTTCTGACCCGCCAGCGCGTCGAGCACGATCTGGCGGCGACGGCGGAAGGGCGCGGCCACCGCCTCCTCTGCCGCTGTGCCCTGAGACAGGGCAAAGACGGCGGCATCCTGCACGAAGCCCGCGACGCCGTAGGTGTTGTGGGTGGCCAGATTGTGGATCGCATGCACGACATCCGCCGGCCCGCAGATCCAGCCGATCCGGCTGCCGGTCATCGCATGGCTCTTCGACAGGCTGTTCACGATCAGCGTCCGCTTAGCCATGCCGGGCAGGGCGCGGGGGCTGATGTGCGTGCCCTCCCAGACCTGCGTGTCGTAGACCTCGTCAGAGATCAGCCAGAGGTCGTGGTGCTGACAGACGGCCGAGATTCCGTCCATCGTGTCGGCGTCATAGACCGCGCCGGTCGGATTGTTCGGTGAATTGATCAGCAGCGACGATGCCCCCTCGGCGGCCTCTTCCAGATCGCGCCGCTGCGGCTGGAACCCATTGTCGGCGCTGACCTTGATCGCCCGCGGCACGGCGCCGACGGCGCGGATCGTGCCGGGGTAGGTGGCGTAGTAGGGATCGATGAACAGCGCCGTGTCGCCGGGATCGCAGGCGGCGTGATGAGCGGCGAACAAGCCCGCCTGACCGCCGGGCAGGATCACGATGTTCTCGGGACCCGTCGGCACCCCGGTGCGGCTTTCGATCCGCTCCGCCACCGCCGCCCGCAGGTCGTCGTTGCCGACGACGAGGGCGTAGCCCGTATTCCCGCCGGTGGCTGAACGGTGCATAGCGTCGAGGATCGCGCGGTCCGTCCCGATGTCGTGTTCGCCCATGGTCAGCTGGATGACGGGCTGGCCCGCGGCCTTCATGGCGCGGGCGCGGTAGTAGACCGCCCAGCCGTCGGAACCGCCGGCGGTGATGTTCTGGATGCGAGAGGACATTTTCATGGCCGCACCCAACCGGGCAGCGTGCGTCGTGTCAACCCGCGGTGTCGGGGGCCGGGGGCAGCGCGGCCTGCGCCTTGCGGGTCAGGCTGGCCCGGACAAGGCGGTAGGACACGGCGATCCGGTGCGCCATCTCTTCCGCCGCGGCTTCCATCGGCACGGAAACCCAGCTGGCATGGCAATAGGGGGCACGGGTGGCGACGCCCGCGTCGATCAGCATCCGCGCCGTCTCGACGCTGTCGGTATTGACCGAAACGCCGTGCGCCTGACTGCCGACGATGGCAAAGAGCTTGCCGCCGATCTTCCAGCTGTCGTGGTCGGGACCGAAGTTATGGTCCAGCGTGGCGCCGGGCAGGGCGGCGCAGAGGCGGCTGACGGTCTGGCGTGACATGGCGGCATCATGGCGCGTGTCGGCGGTGCGGGTCAACGGCGTTGCCGCAGCCCTCTCGACAGGGGCCGGGGGCGGTGCTAAGGAACATGCCATGACCAAGCGCCGCTTCCTCATTTGCTGCATTATTCCCTGCTGATCCAGTCCGCGGGCCGCTTTTTCACGTTTCATCCCCTGAATTGATGATCGAGGCCCGCAGGCGCAACCGCCCGTGCGAGGCCCCATGACCGCTGACGACACCCTCATCCGCCTGCAGAACACCCGGACCCGCCGCCGCGAGGTGTTCGAGCCGCTCGACCCCGACCGCATCGGCCTCTACCTTTGCGGTCCGACGGTCTATGACCGGGCGCATCTGGGCAACGCGCGGCCCGTGCTGGTGTTCGACGTGCTGTACCGGCTGTTGCGGCAGGTCTATGGCGCGGATCACGTGACTTACGTCCGCAACTTCACCGACGTCGACGACAAGATCAACGCCCGTGCCGCCGAGGCGGGGCGCGAGATCGGCGACATCACCGCCGAGACGATCCGCTGGTATCACGAGGACATGGACGCCCTTGGCGCACTGCGCCCGGACCACGAGCCGCGGGCGACCCAGTTCATCGGCGCGATGGTCGACATGATCCGAGAGCTGATCGATCGCGGCAATGCCTACGAAGCGGAGGGCCATGTCCTCTTTGCCGTGGACAGCTACGACGCATACGGCGCGCTCTCGGGCCGGTCCCTTGACGACATGATTGCGGGCAGCCGGGTGGAAGTCGCGCCCTACAAGCGCAACCCGATGGATTTCGTGTTGTGGAAGCCGTCTGGCGCAGGCCAGCCCGGCTGGGACAGTCCGTGGGGCGTCGGCCGTCCGGGCTGGCACATCGAATGTTCCGCCATGAGCCGCGCCCTGCTGGGGCCGGCCTTCGACATCCACGGTGGCGGCAACGACCTGATGTTCCCCCACCACGAGAACGAGATCGCCCAATCGTGCTGCGCCGACCCCGATGCGGGCTTTGCGACCTACTGGCTGCACAACGAGATGCTGCAGGTCGAGGGCAAGAAGATGTCGAAATCGCTCGGCAATTTCTTCACCGTGCGTGATCTGCTGGACGACGGCGTCAGCGGCGAGGTCATTCGCCTCGTGATGCTGGGCACCCATTACGGCAAGCCGATGGACTGGACGGCGAAGAAGCGCGAGGACGCGGAAGCGACGTTGCGGCGCTGGTATGGCATCCTCGCGGGCCACGGCTTCGGCCCCGCGCTGATCAAGGCGCTGAAGGCGGACGGCCAGTGGCAGCCCGACGCAGAGTTCCTCGGCGTACTGGCGAACGACCTGAACACGCCGGGCGCCATCGCGCGGCTGCACGTGCTGGCCAAGGGCAAGACACCGGCGCAGCTGGCGGGCTTTGCCCACGGTCTTGACCTGTTGGGACTGGTGCCCGACTGGGCCGCGCTGCCACGGCTGGCGGGCGGCGAGGGCGGCGCGTCCGTGGACGAGGCGACGGCGGCGCGGATCGACGCGCTGCTGGCCACCCGCGCGCAGGCGCGGGCGGCCAAGGACTGGGATCTGGCCGACCGCGTGCGCGACGTGCTGACGGCGGCGGGCGTCGTGGTGACGGACGTGGGCGGTCAGGCCAGCTGGCAACCCGGCCCCGACTTCGACGCCGCCGCGCTGGAGGAGATGTGATGCCGAATTTTCCAGAAAATTCGGAGGGCTGCAAATTTTCTCCGAAAATTTCGGCGCGGGAGGATAGGTCATGACGAAGGAGCGTCTGTATCTCTATGACACCACCCTGCGCGACGGCCAGCAGACGCAGGGCGTCCAGTTCTCGACCGCGGAGAAGCTGAAGATCACCGCGGTGCTGGACTCCCTTGGCATCGACTATATCGAGGGCGGCTGGCCCGGCGCCAACCCCACGGATTCGGAATATTTCGAGCAGGTCGGATCCATCCGCCCCCGCCTTGCGGCCTTCGGCATGACCAAGCGCGCGGGGCGGTCGGCCGCGAACGACGACGTCCTGGCCGCCGTGCTGAATGCGGGCACGCCCGCGGTCTGCCTCGTCGGCAAGAGCCATTCCTTCCATGTCTCGACCGCGCTGGGCATCACGAACGCCGAGAATACCGAGAACATCCGCGCATCGATCACCCATCTCGTGGCGCAGGGGCGCGAGGCCATGCTGGACGCCGAGCATTTCTTCGACGGCTACGCCGCCGATCCGGTCTATGCGCTGGAGGCGGTGCACGCCGCCCATGACGCCGGCGCCCGCTGGATCGTGCTGTGCGATACAAACGGCGGCAGCCTGCCCGACGACGTGGCCCGCGTGGTGCGCGAGGTCATCGCCTCCGGCATTCCGGGCGAAAAGCTGGGGATTCATACCCACAACGACACGGAACATGCGGTGGCGAACACCTTGGCCGCCGTGCTGGCGGGGGCGCGTCAGGTGCAGGGCACGCTCAACGGTCTGGGCGAGCGCTGCGGCAATGCCAACCTCACCACGCTGATCCCGACGCTGCTGCTGAAGGAGCCCTTCGCCAGCCGGTTCGAGACCGGGGTGACGCTGGACGCCCTGAAGGGGCTGAAGAAGGCCAGCCGCGTGCTCGACGACATCCTGAACCGGGTCCCGGCCAAGCAGGCGGCCTACGTCGGTGCCTCGGCTTTCGCCCACAAGGCGGGGCTGCACGCCAGCGCCATCGCCAAGGACCCCACCACCTACGAACACATCGACCCCGCGCTGGTCGGCAACGCGCGCATCGTGCCCATGTCCAACCAGGCCGGGCAGTCGAACCTGCGCGAACGGCTGGCGCAGGCCGGGCTGGAGGTCGCGCGCGACGATCCGCGCCTGCCGCGCATCCTCGACCGGATCAAGGAGATGGAGAGCCGCGGCTATTCCTACGATACCGCCCAAGCCAGCTTCGAGCTTCTGGCGCGGCGCGAGCTGGGCTTGCTGCCGGAATTCTTCGAAGTGAAGCGCTATCGCGTCACGGTGGAACGCCGGCGCAACAAGCGGGGCAAGATGGTCAGCCTGTCGGAGGCCGTCGTCGTGGTGAAGATCGCGGGCGAGAAGGTGCTGAACGTGTCGGAATCCATCGGCCCCGACGGATCCGACCGCGGCCCGGTCAACGCCCTGAGCCGTGCGCTGGCCAAGGACCTTGGCCCTTATCAGGCGATCATCGACGACCTGCGGCTGGTCGACTTCAAGGTGCGCATCACCGATGGCGGCACAGAGGCCGTGACCCGCGTCATCATCGACAGCGCCGACGGGCAGGGGCGGACGTGGTCCACCGTTGGCGTCTCGGCGAACATCGTCGATGCGTCCTTTGACGCCTTGCTGGATGCGATCAACTGGAAACTGATCCGCGACGGGACGGAGGTCTGATTTTGAGTATTTGTGAAAAAAGCGAGGACGCATGAGCTTCGAGGCCTGCGCCCGGCTGGTGGAGCGCGGCGACCCGGTGCGGTTCCGCGCGACGATGGCCGTGCCCGTCGCGGCGCGGCGCGTGCTGTTTCCGCTCTATGCCTTCAACCTCGAGGTTGCCCGCGCGCCCTGGGTGACCAAGGAGGCAATGATCGCCGAGATGCGCCTGCAATGGTGGCGCGATGTGCTGGGCGAGATTGCGGCAGGCGGGCCGGTGCGCAGCCACGAGGTGACGGATGCGCTGGCCGAAGTCCTCGACCCGCAGGGCGCGCGCGATCTGGATGCGCTGATCGACGTGCGGCGCTGGGACATCTACAAGGACGCATTTGCGGATCAGGCGCATTTCGACCGCTACATCGACGGGACGGCGGGGGCGCTGATGGGCACGGCGGCGCGGCTGCTTGGGACCGCGGACCCGGCGGTCGTTGCGGACTACGCCTATGGTACCGGGGTGGCGAATTTTCTGCGCGCGATTCCGGCGCTCGAGAATGAAGGCCGCAGGCCGCTGGTCGACGGGACCGTGGACGGTGTTCGGGACCTCGCGCAGTCCGCCCTGCAGCGTCTGGACCGGGCGCGGTCGCGACATGCGGCGGTCAGTTCCGGCGCGGGGGCGGCGCTTTTGGCGGGGTGGCAGGCCCGGCCTGTGCTGGTTCGCGCCGCCCGCGATCCGCAGGCCGTGGCGGCGGGGGGGGTGGAGCCCGCGTCGCTGCCGGACCGCCTGCGTCTGCTGCGGTCTGCAACCTTCGGCTGGTGGCGCTAGGCGGGCGCCCGGCGCGACGACAGGGCCAGCCAGACCAGCGCGCCGGCGGCCAGCGCGATCAGCGGCAGCATGGCGAGGTTGACCATGTCCCAGCCCTGCACAGGGCTGCCGCCGGAGCAGTTCATCAGCCCGCCGGAGGTGACCGAGGCCACCGTCACCATGCCGAAGACGATTGTGTCGTTCAGGCCCTGCACCACACCGCGCTCTGCCGTGTTGTGGGATCCGGCCAGCATCGTGGTCGCCCCGATGAAGCCGAAGTTCCAGCCCATGCCCAGCAGCACCAGCGCCCCGAAGAAGTTCATCAGCGTGACGCCCGACAGGGCCACGACACCGGCCGCCGTCAGGATCGCAAGACCTGCGCCCACGATGCGCGTGACGCCGAAGCGGGCGATCAGATGGCCGGTGAAGAAGCTGGGCAGATACATCGCGACGACATGGGCCGAGACGATGTCATTGGCATTGTTCTTGGAAAAGCCGCAGCCGACGACGGCCAGCGGCGTCGAGGTCATCACGAGGTTCATCAGCGCGTAGGAGACCATGGCGCAGATGATCGCCACGACGATGCGCGGATCGCGGAGGAGTTCGCGCCGGGTGCGCGGCGGGATCGCGCTGACCGGCTGGGGCTGGCCGCGGGTGCCTTTCGGCAGGTCGAGGAACCAGAACAGCGACATGCCGACGATGTTGATCGCGGCGACGGCAAGGTAGGTGCCGAGGTACGGCACCACCAATGCGTCCTGCACCAGCTTGTTGAGCTGTGGCCCGATCAGGGCAGAGACCAGCCCGCCGGCCAGAACGTAGGAAATCGCCTTGGGCTTGAATCTGTCCGAGGCCGTATCGGCGGCGGCGAAACGGTAGAAGCCCTGCGCGCTCATGTAGATGCCGGTAAAGAACGACCCCAGCAGCAGGACCGCGAAGGACCCGATGTAAAGACCGTAGGCCGCGATCAAGGCGCCGATGGCCCCCGCACCGGCCCCCAGCACGAAGCCGAAGCGGCGACCGCGCCGCTGCATCAGCGGCGACAGCCACGGCGCGGTGGTCATCGAACTGAAGACGATGAAACTGATCGGCAGGGTGGCGAGGCAGATGTTCGGCGACAGCATGCCGCCCGCGAGCCCGCCGATCACGAAGATCATCGGCATCTGCGCCCCGAGAAAGGCTTGCGCGGCCACGAGGACCGTCACGTTGCGCCGGGCGCGGGTATCGTCGATCACGGGATGAGTCCTCGCTGGTTCGCCTGACTTATGCCCGGTCGATCAGATGGGCGAAAGACCCCGCGACACGGCCCAGACGCAGACCCATCGGCGGCAGGGCCGTGCCTTCCGCATCGGTCGCGGCAAACAGGGGATCGCCGGCGGCCTGCAGGGTCGTGGCATAGTGGAATTCGTGCCCCGTCCAGTCCCCGACAAGCGGACCATGGGTGGCGCTCAGATGACGATAACCGAGGTGCAGTTTCCGGGTGGCGAAAGAGGTATCCAGCCGCAGCAGCCCGGCCATCGGGTGAACGATGCCGGATGCATCCATCAGGCTGTCACCCAAGGCCATGTATCCACCGCATTCACCATATACATCAGTTCTTTGCGACGCTTTCATGATGCTTTGCATGAAGCTCCGCGCGGCAGAGAGGCGGCCTGCGTGAAGCTCTGGATAGCCGCCGGGGAGGACGATCAGGTCGGCGTCCGGCACGGGGTCGTCCGCGAGGGGCGAGAAGAAGGCGACCTCGGCCCCTGCGGCGCGCCAGTCCTGCAGATGGTGAGGATAGAGGAAGGAGAAGGCCGCATCCCGCGCGATGGCGATCCGTTGCGCAGGCGGTGGCTGGACACGGGCGCTTGCGTCGGTCAGCGGCATCGCGAGGGCGACCATCCCGTCCAGATCGCAGCCCGCCGCGACCCAGTCCGCAGCGCGGTCGAGGAAGGCATCGAGTGCAGGATCCTCCGCCGCCTGATGCAGACCGAGGTGACGCGCGGGGCGCGCGATGTCGGGATTGCGCGGCAGCATCCCCAGCACGGGCAGGTCGAGCGGGGCGAGAGCACGGCGCAGCATCGCGCCATGCCGGTCGGACCCCAGGTTATTGAGGATCACGCCCGCAATCCGCACGTCAGGGTCCCACCGCAGGAAGCCCGCGACCAGCGGGGCGACGGATTGCGCCATGCGCGCGGCATCGACGATCAGCACGACCGGCAGGCGCAGCAGGCGCGCCAGATCGGCGGTGGCGCCGCGTCCGTCCGGCGGGGCGCCGTCGAACAGGCCCATTCCGCCTTCGATCAGCAGCAGGTCCGGCGTGGCGGCGCGGGCGGCGATCGCCTGCGGCGTCATCGCCCAGGCGTCGAGGTTCAGGCAGGGCCGGCCGCAGGCGGCCGCGTGGTAGCCGGGGTCGATGTAGTCGGGCCCGGACTTCGCCCCCCGCACGGCGACGCCTCTGCGGGTCAGGGCGCGGAGCAGCCCCAGTGTCACGGTGGTCTTGCCGCTGCCGGACTGCGGCGCGGCGAGGATCAGGCCCGGCATCGGCGCACGGGTGCCTCGGGCGGCCGCTTGTCCAGCCGGGTGAAGGAGATCATGCGCTTTCGGCCGGCAACCCGCGGCCGAGGGGGTCGAGATTGCGCGGCGCCTCGCCCGCCATCATGCCCTGCCAGTCGAGGACCTGCCGCATCAGGACGGACGCGCCGACGCAGATGATCGCCGGCGGCTCCATGCCGCTTGCGGCGATGTCGTCCACGATGGTGCCGAGGGTGGTTTCGAGGACACGCTGGTCCGGCGTCGTGGCGGTGGTGACGACGGCGCAGGGTTCCGACAGGCTGCGGCCTGCGGCGATCAGGTGCCCCGCGATCTGGGCGATGTGCTTCATCCCCATGTAGATCACGATGACCTGCGACCCCTTCGAGATGCTGGCCCAGTCCAGCGATCCGGGTGTGTTTCCGCTCTGGTCGTGGCCGGTGACGAAGGTCACGGACTGGTTCACGTCGCGGTGCGTGACCGGGATGCCCGCATAGGCCAGCCCGCCGATGCCCGCGCTGATGCCGGGGATGATGCGGACGCGGATGCCGTGCTGCACCAGCGTCTGCGCCTCCTCTCCGCCCCTGCCAAAGACGAAGGGATCGCCGCCCTTCAGCCGCAGGACGCGCTTGCCCGCGCGGGCGAGGTCCACCAGCCGCAGCGAGATGTCGCGCTGCTTGGCCGACGGTTTGCCGCCGCGTTTGCCGGCGTAGATGTGCTCGGCCTGCGGGGCCCAGGCGAGGATGGCCTCCTGCACCAGCGCATCGTAGATCACGACGTCGGCCTGCCGCAGGGCGTTGACGGCGTGCAGGGTCAGCAGGCCGGGGTCGCCGGGGCCGGCGCCGCACAGCCAGACCCACCCCGGCTGCAGCACGGGCCAGTCGTGATCGGGAAGTGAAAGCATGTCCGTCATGCCCGGGTTATGGCGCGAACCGGCGCCGTTGAAAAGCGCGGGATGCGGCATTTCCTTGGTCCGCGCCGACGGCTAGTGTCGCGCCATGACACGCAGACCCGAAGGCCCCCTGCGCCGTGGCTGGACCACCGGCGCCTGCGCCACCGCCGCGACGCGGGCGGCGCTGCTGCGGCTGTGGGGCGGGGCGTTTCCCGACACCGTGCAGATCACGCTGCCGAAGGGCGAAACGCCGGTCTTCGCCGTCGCGCACCGTGCCGCGGGCGAGGGCTGGGCGGAAGCGGGCATCACCAAGGACGCGGGCGACGATCCGGACGTGACTCATGGTGCGCTGATCGTGGTGCGGGTCAGCGCCAGTGACGGCGGCGTGCTTTTCCGGGCGGGCGAGGGGGTGGGCACCGTCACCCGCGCCGGTCTGCCCGTCGCCGTGGGAGAGCCCGCGATCAATCCGGTGCCGCGACAGATGATGACGGCAGAGGTCATGGCGCTGGCCTCGCAACACGGGCAATCGCCCGATGTCACGATCACCGTCGGCATTCCCGGCGGTGCCGCGATCGCACTGAAGACCTGGAACCCGCGCCTCGGCATCGTCGGGGGGTTGTCGGTGCTGGGGACGACGGGCGTGGTGCGGCCCTTCAGCTGTGCCGCATGGATCGCCTCGATCCATCGCGGTATCGACGTCGCGCGTGCCGCGGGGCTGACCCATGTGGCGGGCTGCACCGGTGCCACCAGCGAGGCGACGGTGCAAGCCCTGCACGGCCTGCCGGATCACGCCATGCTGGACATGGGCGACTTTGCCGGTGGCATGCTGAAATATCTGGCCCGGCACCCGGTGCCGCACGTGACCATCGGCGGCGGGATCGGCAAGATGACCAAGCTGGCGCAGGGGGCGATGGACCTGCACTCCGGCCGCAGTCAGGTGGACTTCGCGGCCCTTGCCGACCTGAGCGGTCACGCCGCTGTAGCCGGGGCCAACACCGCCTTGCAGGCGCTGGAGATCGCGGGCACACCGCTGGCGCAGGCGGTCGCCGACCGGGCCCTGCAGGTCGTGACCAGACAATTCGGGGACCGGATGACATTCGACACGGTGGTGATCGACAGGGCGGGCGCCATCCTCGCAAGGGCCGGCGGATGACGGTCCTGTTACTGGCCGGCACCGGCGACGCGCGCCTCATCGCAGAGGGTCTGGCGCACCGGGGCGTCGCGGTCATCGCGTCCCTCGCGGGGGTCACGCAGCGGGCCCGGCCCCTGCCGGTGCCGACCCGGTGCGGCGGCTTCGGCGGGCAGGCCGGGTTCGAGGCCTGGCTGGACAGCGCCGGGATCGCGGCCGTCCTCGATGCGACCCATCCCTTTGCCGAGCGGATCACCCGACGCACGGCGCAGGTCTGCGCTGTGCGGGGCATTCCCTATCTCTATCACCTGCGCCCCGCATGGCAGCCCGAAGAGGGCGACGACTGGCGCGAGATCGCGCGCGAGGAGGAGGCTGCCGCCCTGATCCCGCCGGGCAGTACCGTGTTCCTTGGTACCGGGCGGCAGACCCTTCATCGTTTCGCCAATCTGCAGGGGCGCCGCGTGATCTGTCGCCAGATCGACCCGCCCACGGCGCCGTTCCCCTTTGATGGCGGCGAGTTCCTGATCGGGCGGCCCCCGTTCTCCGTCCCGCGAGAGAGGGATCTGTTCGCGGCCTTGGGCATCGACTGGATCGTGGTCAAGAACGCGGGGGGCGAGGCCAGCCGGACCAAGCTGACGGCGGCGCGCGAACTCGGCATCCCAGTCCTGATGATCCGCCGCCCGCCGCCTCCAGATGCGCCGGTCACGGACAGCGTCGATGCGGCGATCGCATGGGCGGCGCGCCAGTGACCGGGCGTCTCATCAAAGGGGACGCCTGCGTGGCCGAAGGCGCGGCATGGCTCGCGGCGCGGGACCCGCGCTTTGCCCGGGCGCTGGCGGATACCGGACCCCTTCCGCTGCGCCTGCGCGGCGACGGCTTCCCGGCGCTCGTCTCGGCGATCTGCGGCCAGCAGGTCAGCGTCGCCTCTGCCACGGCGATCTACGCCCGGCTGGGGGCGGCCGGCATGGACGATCCGAGGAGCGTCGCGGCAGCGAGCGAGGAGGATTTGCGCGCCCTCGGCCTGTCGCGACCCAAGGCCCGTTACGTAAAGGCGCTGGCAAAGGCGGATATCGACTACGACGCATTGCGCCGCATGCCCACGGACGAGGTCATCGCGACGCTGGTCCACGTTCCCGGCATCGGCATCTGGACCGCCGAGATCTACGCCATGTTCAGCCTCGGCCGTGCCGACGTCATCGCGCCCGGCGATCTGGCCCTGCAGGAAGGCGCGCGCATGCTCTTCGACCTGCCCGCACGCCCCACGGACAAGGCCTTGCGCGCAATGGCAGAGGCATGGTCGCCGTGGCGGTCGGTTGCGGCGCGCCTGCTCTGGGCCTATTACGCTGCGATGAAATCACGCGAGGGGATCCGATGACACGCGCACTGAACGCCGGCCGCAAGGAACCGGCATCGGGAGAGATCCGCGCCGCGGTGGTCTTCCTGCACGGCTACGGCGCCAACGGGGCCGACCTGCTGGGGCTGGCCGATCCGTTGGCGGAACATCTGCCCGACACGCTGTTCATCGCGCCCGATGCGCCAGAGGCCTGCGCCGGCGCGCCGATGGGGTTCCAGTGGTTCCCGATTCCCTGGATCGACGGATCGTCGGAGGAAGAGGCGGAAGACGGCCTGCGCCGCGCGGCGGACGACCTGAACGCCTTCCTCGACGGTGTGATGGTGGACGAGGACCTGCTGCCGGAGCAGGTCATGGTGCTGGGCTTCTCTCAGGGCACGATGATGGCGCTGCACGTCCTGCCGCGACGCGAGGATCCCGTCGCGGGCCTCGTCGCCTTTTCCGGCCGTCTGTTGCAGCCGGAACTGCTGGAGGACGAGGTCGTCAGCCGTCCGCCCGTGCTGTTGATCCACGGCGATCAGGACAACGTGGTGCCACCGCAGTCCCTGCCGCATGCGGCAGAAGCCCTGCAGGGTGCCGGCTGGACCGAGGTCTTCGCCCACGTGATGAAGGGCACCGCCCACGGGATCGCGCCCGACGGGCTGCAGGTGGCGCTGGCCTTCATGGCCGACCGGCTGGGCATGGACTGACGCACCCGCGCAGGGGCCGGACCGCTGCAGGATGCGGCGTTCCGCCGCCTGTCACACCGGTTTTACCTGCCGGCGGCATACCTGCGATATCTGGGGGCGATTTAGGCCTTGGTTTTTGAAAACCCCCAGATATAGTTTTCCTGACGCGGCCGGTGCGGCCCCGTGGCAAGGGTGCCGTCAGCCGACCGCCAGCAGATGGATGCAGGCGACGATGTACGGTGATTTCAGAACGGAATTCGTGCGCGAACCGGGGGCGTTGAAACACTTTCCCGCGCTCGTGCTGAACGCGGATTACAGGCCGCTGTCCTACTATCCGCTCTCGCTCTGGCCTTGGCAGGAGGCGGTGAAGGCGGCCTTCCTCGACCGGGTCACGATCATCAGCGAATACGACGAGGTGGTGCACAGTCCATCCACCCGGATCCGCATCCCGTCAGTCGTGGTGCTGAAGGATTTCGTCAAACCCCAGAAGCGCGTGGCCTTCACGCGCTTCAATCTTTTTCTGCGGGACGAATTCTGCTGCCAGTATTGCGGCAGCCGCGGCGACCTGACCTTCGACCACGTCCTGCCGCGGGCGCGGGGCGGCGTGACCAGCTGGACCAACGTCGTTGCCGCCTGCAGCCGGTGCAACCTTCACAAGGGCTCCAAACTGCTCAAGCAGTCCGGCATGACCCTGCGCAAGCCGCCGCGCCAGCCCGCAGCCGCGGAACTGAACAACATCGGGCGCAAGTTTCCGCCCGGCCACCTGCACGACAGCTGGATGGACTACCTCTACTGGGATGCGGAACTGGAAGCCTGAACAGCCGCCACGCGGCACGCGCCGGGGCCATGACGAAGCGCGTTCCATCCGCTAGACTTTTCCGGCGTCGCTGGCTATCAGCAAGGCGTTAGCGCTAACGCGTTCCCCAATTGTCCGGAGTTCTCATGGTCTCTCGCGTCATTCCCGTCGATGAATTCGACCTTGTCATCTTTGGCGGCACCGGCGATCTCGCGCGGCGCAAGATCCTGCCGGGCCTGTTCCGACGCTACCTTGCAGGCCAGATGCCGCGCGGCAGCCGCATCATCGGTGCGGCCCGGACGGAAATGGACGACGCCGGCTACCGCGAGATGGTAAGCGAGGCCGTGGCCGAATTCGGTGGCCCGGAAAAGGCCGATGCCACCGGGCTTGCCGATTTCCTCGCCGCCCTGCGCTACGTCGCGATCGATGCAACCGGCGACGGCGGCTGGTCTGACCTTGCCGCGCTGATGCGCGACGGCGTGGTGCGCGCCTTCTACTTTTCGGTCGCCCCGTCGCTCTTCGGCGATCTGGCAGAGAGGCTGCACACCTACGGCATCGCCGACCGGAACAGCCGCATCGTGGTGGAAAAGCCCTTCGGCCGCGATCTGGCCTCGGCCAAGGCACTGAACGACACGCTGGCGGCGCATTTCAACGAAGGCCAGATCTATCGCATCGATCATTACCTCGGCAAGGAAACCGTCCAGAACCTGATGGCCGTCCGCTTCGGCAACGTCCTGTTCGAACCGCTGTGGAACAGCCACTACGTCGATCACATCCAGATCACCGTGGCGGAAACCGTGGGCGTCGGCGGGCGCGGGGCCTATTACGACAAGTCGGGCGCCATGCGGGACATGGTGCAGAACCACCTGATGCAACTGCTCTGCCTGATCGCGATGGAACCGCCATCGGTCTTCGGCGCGGACGAAGTGCGCGACGAGAAGCTGAAGGTCATCCGCGCCCTGCAACCGGTCGAAAGCCACCACATCGTGCGCGGCCAGTACGATGCCAACGGCGATACACCCAGTTTCCGCGCCGACGTGGAAAACCCCCGCAGCTTCACCGAAAGCTTCATCGCGATGAAGGTGAACGTGTCGAACTGGCGCTGGGCCGACACGCCGTTCTATCTGCGCACCGGCAAGAAGATGAAGGGACGTGCGTCGGAGATCGCCGTCGTGTTTAAGGACCTCGGCCACTCGATCTTCGAAGGCGACACGGCGCGGCACCGCAACATCCTCGCCATCCGCCTGCAGCCGAACGA
Source organism: Loktanella atrilutea (assembly GCF_900128995.1). GTDB lineage: Bacteria > Pseudomonadota > Alphaproteobacteria > Rhodobacterales > Rhodobacteraceae > Loktanella > Loktanella atrilutea. Next base: position 405,943 of record NZ_FQUE01000001.1, read on the forward strand.
GGGCATCGATTTGCAGGTCACGATCAAGGAACCGGGGCCGGGGGGCATGCGCCTGATCGACGTGCCGCTCGACATGACCTTTGCCGACGCGCTGGGCGACGATGCCGAACCCGCGACCGATGCTTACGAGCGGCTGATCATGGATGTGATCCGCGGCAACCAGACGCTGTTCATGCGCGGTGACGAGGTCGAGGCCGCCTGGGCCTGGACCGATCCGCTGATCAACGGCTGGGAGGCGCGCAACGACGTGCCGAAGCTATACGATCAGGGCAGCGCCGGGCCAGAGGACGCGATGATGCTGATGCACCGCGACGGCCGTCGGTGGCGCGACGTCAAGGCCTAGGCCGATGCATGCCGATGCCGGGCTTGCCGCCGGTTTGGCATCGTCCGGTGGTTGTGATCTGCTGAACAGCGCAGTGCTGCACAAGAACGGAGGGCCACGGCCTTGGAACTGATCGAATATCCCGACGGCGAGATGATGATGATCGACCTCGCCGGCAAGCTGGCGAGCGAGCTGCGCCAGTGCCTGCTGAACCACGACCATGCGTCCTTTGCGGTGCCGGGCGGCACGACGCCGGGCCCGGTCTTCGACAACCTGTGCAGTGCCAACCTCGACTGGTCCCGCGTGCATGTCATGCTGACCGACGAACGCTGGGTGCCCGAAACGTCCGAACGATCCAATACCCGCCTGCTGCGCCAGCGTCTGCTGACCGACCGCGCGGCAGAGGCTGTCTATGTCCCGCTCTACGCCGACGCGCCCACGCCAGAGGACAAGTTGGCCGACCTGCAGGAGGCGCTGAAGCCGGAACTGCCGCTGTCTCTGGTGCTGCTGGGCATGGGTGCCGACATGCACACGGCCAGCATCTTTCCCGGGGCCGACCAGCTGGATCTGGCCCTGAACGGCACCGACACGCTGGTCGCGATGCGCGCCCCCGGTGCGCCGGAACCGCGGATCACCCTGTCGGCCAAGGTGCTGCGAGAGGCGATGAGCCGTCACATCGTCATCGTGGGCCGCGAAAAGCGCGAGGCGCTGGAACTCGCCAACGGCCTGTCCCCGGCAGAGGCGCCCGTCGCGGCGATCCTGCCCGGCACCATAGTTCACTGGGCGGAGTCCTGATCATGTTCGCAGACCTCAAGGCACACTACGAAGCGCTGAAGGACCGCCGCATCGCGGCGACCCTCGATGCCGACCGGGCGCGGAATTTCGCGGCGCAGACCGGCGACCTGCGCCTCGACTACGCCAAGACCCAGATCGACGAGACGGCGCTGGCGATGCTGATCGACCTGCTGGACCAGACCGGCGTCGCGGACAAGCGCGCCGCGATGTTCGAAGGCCGACCGATCAACGAGACCGAGGGCCGCGCGGTCCTGCACACGGCGCTGCGCAACCTCGACGGCGGGGCGGTCATGGTCGACGGTCAGGATGTGATGCCCGAGGTGCTGAAGACGCTGGACCGGATGGCGGATTTCGCCAATGCCGTGCGCGACGGCAGCTACACGGGGCAGGGCGGGGCGATCACCGACGTCGTCAACATCGGCATCGGCGGGTCCGACCTTGGCCCCAAGATGGGCACGCTGGCGCTGGCACCCTATCACGACGGCCCGCGTTGCCATTTCGTCAGCAACGTCGATCCGGCGGACATCGCGCAGACCCTGCGGGCGCTCGACCCCGCGACGACGCTGGTGATCGTCGCCTCCAAGACCTTCACCACGATCGAGACGATGACCAACGCCCGCACGGCCAAGGCGTGGATGGGCGAAAGCGTCAGCGACACCGGCGCGCAGTTCGCGGCGCTGTCCACCGCCGCCGACAAGACCGCCGATTTCGGCATCGACCCCAGCCGCGTCTTCGGTTTCGCTGACTGGGTCGGCGGGCGCTATTCCATGTGGGGGCCGATCGGGCTGTCCATGATGATCGCCATCGGCCCCGACGCCTTTCGCGCCTTCCTGCGCGGCGGTCAGGCGATGGACCGGCATTTCCGCAGCGCACCCTGGCGCGAAAACCTGCCCGCCCTGCTCGCCATGGTCGGGCTATGGCACAATCAGGTCTGCGGCCACGCCACCCGTGCCGTGCTGCCCTATGACAACAACCTCAGCCGGCTGCCCGCCTACCTGCAGCAGCTGGAGATGGAGAGCAACGGCAAGGGCGTCAGCATGGACGGCGTGGCACTGCCCTTCGATTCCGGCCCCGTCGTCTGGGGCGAACCGGGGACGAACGGACAGCACGCCTTCTATCAGCTGATCCATCAAGGCACCCGGGTCATTCCCTGCGAATTCCTCGTCGCCGCGCGCGGGCACGAGGACGCGCTGCACCATCAGCATCAGCTGCTTGTTGCCAACTGCCTCGCCCAGTCAGAGGCGCTGATGATGGGCCGCACGCTGGACGAGGCGAAGGCGAAGGTCGCGGACAAATACGCCGGTGCGGAACTGGACCGTCAGGCGGCGCACCGGGTGTTCCCCGGCAACCGCCCCTCGGTCACGCTGACCTATCCGCAGCTGACGCCGGAAATGCTGGGCATGCTCGTTGCCCTTTATGAACACCGGGTCTTCGTCGAAGGCGCGGTGCTGGGCATCAATTCCTACGACCAGTGGGGGGTGGAATTGGGCAAGGAACTGGCGACCTCCCTGCAGCCGGTGGTCGAGGGCGACAAGACGGCAGAGGGCAAGGACGGATCGACGGCGGCGCTGGTCGGCTTCCTGCAGAAGCACGGGTTGTAATCGGCCCGGCGCGGCGCGGCTTAACCCTGCGCGGCGCCGTCCCGGTCGATGAACATCTGCCGGATCTGATCGGGCAGGGGCCGCTTGGTGTTGTCGTCGTTCAGCATGACGAGGACCGCGTGGCTGGCGGTGCAAAGCTGCCCGTCCACCCAGACCGCGTATTCCATCGTAAAGCTGCTGGTGCCCAGCCGCGTGGTGCGCCCGGTCATGATGTAGCTGTCCGTCAGCTTGATTTCGCGGATGTAGTCAAGGCCGATGTTGCGCAGCACGACGCGCGGCCGCTTGCCGTCCACGTTCCAGATATCCCGGTCCGCGAAATAGAGGACCCGCAGATTCTCGAACCACTTGAGGTAGACCGCATTGTTGACGTGCTGCAGCGCGTCGATCTCGCCGAAGCGGACCTTGTCGGCCATGCCGAAGGACCACGGCTCGGGGATACCCGCGGCCCTCAGGTCGGCCGCGTGCAGGGGCGTCAGGTAAGGGGTCGTCATCAGACGACGGCGGTCACGATGATCTCGACCTTGTAGTCGGGCGTGGCGAGCTTCGCTTCACCGGTCCAGCGGGCGGGGGCGTTCCCCTGGCTGACCCAGCCGTCCCAGACGGCGTTCATCGCAGCGAAATCGGCCATGTCCGCGACCCAGACCTGCGCCGTCAGGATTTTCGACTTGTCGGTACCCGCCAGTGCCAGCAGCCGGTCGATCTGCGCCAGCACTTCGGTCGTCTGGGCGGTCGCATCCTCGCCGGGCTGGCCGACTTGACCGGCCAGATAGACGATACCGTTGTGGACGACGGCCTGCGACATCCGGTTGCCGGATTCGATGCGGGTGATGGTCATGGGATGTTCCTGCGCGGCGAGAAGGGAGGGTGGAGCGGGTAACGGGAATCGAACCCGTAACTGAAGCTTGGGAAGCTTTCGTGATACCTTTACTCATTTCAAAGACATTAGCTTTAGGCCTAAACAACTGAATTCATTGACTAAACAAAAAGCTAAGCTTGCGTTTTGCCCCAAATTTGGGATGCTTTTTGGGATACACTTTCAATGTCAGAAGTGCAAGCTTAGCAATAGAAAGACTGTTACGGTTTCGGGCATCATACAAGTTTCTGTATGGAAGTTGGTTAGAAGCTTGATGATGAGCAATCGAAACCTTTAGATCGAAAAAGTTCCGTGGGCAAAGGTTACGCTTGTGTGAAGCCCTTGAGTGCCGCAGTTCGCGTGGTCGCTCAAAGCGTAATTCATGATGCTACATTGGTGAGTATCTTTAACGAAATTGAGGAAATGAATTGGAAATAGAAGTTAACGAAGATTCATTGAGAAAGTTGTTTGCGGAGCATCTTGAGGGTGAAAGGGCATTTAAACTAGTCGTTGATGAAATAGAAGATGAGGGCAACAAAAGGTTCACTTACTTCCTTCATCATCCTTGGAACGATACGACATTAACAATCGTTCTTTCAGACTCATATGAAGATGTGCAGGAAATAGAAGCTATACTCAAACGGATCAGCTTTCCCGAAAACTATTCCGCTATAATGCATAATGAAAGCAGGCACTTAGAGGTGTTCTGGACAGCGTTTAAATTGAGAAAAAAACATGATGATATGAAGTCGCGCTCATTTGAGGTTTGGTGGCGCGGCACAAAAAGGATCTGTCGGTTTGGTGCTGCAAGTGACGATGCTTTAAAGCTCGCAGGTTCAATATTTCCTATTGCGGCCCCGAGCCATACTGAACACCGGAATCTAAGCTCATTTAATTTGATCGCCATTGGGGCGGACCATCATAATCTCGGGGAACCAAGATGTTTTTGGGTGGACTGTAGTGGGGTAGAGGACGAAGATCTTGATGAATATCTTCGCACCATCAACTTTTATATGACGTATTATGACAGAGAAACGCCGCGAATTCTGATCCACGAACCGCAAACAAAAATGAACGATAGTTCCAGGCCGCGTTATGTTGAGGGTAACTTTCCAGAAGAGCTAGTCGCTGGTGCTATTGATCCGTCAGTGACTTCATTTTGGTTAGGGACATTTGAGACTCGAGACCCAGCAATGAAGTTTCTCCTTCATTACCGTTTACTAGAGTTTCTTGCATTGTCCTATATAAAGGAAGAGCAGAGGAAGGAACTTATCGACATACTTAGGCGTCCGCACTTGATCGCTTCTACTGATCGCGCGGCTGGGGAGATTGCGACGCTCTTCTCCGGTCAAATTGCAGCTAACGATCGACTTAAAAACTTTGTAAAAGAATCGGTAGATGCGAAGAAAGTTTGGGCTGTTATAGATATGAACAGAGCTGAATTTTGTGACGATTGTCGATTTGATGGTGGCTATGAAGTGCATTCCGTGATCGGAAAGCAATTGAAGTTTGAAGATTGGAAGAAAAGTGGTCCAATTTCCCTCGTCGATAAATTACGGGCGATTAGAAATTGCCTTGCGCACGGTCAAGATGACGTCACTCGCGGCGTCATTCATACAACTGAGAGAAACAGAAGAATATTGATGCCATGGGTTAATCTTATTGAAACTTTTGCCGCAGAGGCTATGTTGTATGGAAGACAAACCTAGTCTGGGAGAGACTAAATGAGCACTACTGATTAACCTACATAACTACATATAGTTTTTTCTGGTGGGCCTTGGTGATTCGTTATCGCCAAGGCCTGCGCTGTTTTAGAAAGGTAGAAATTCCATTTAACCATTAATCTAGGCCACTTGAGAGAGTCGAGCCTGACCACACAACCGCTGCCGTCACGCAAGCGGCGCTTTGTAACTTCTATACTCCTGACGATGATTCGGCCGACATCTAAGGGTCTGGCTCGCTATGTCTCAGCCTATGGTGAAGTATTTCGGCCTATGGTGAAGTCATATCACCATATTTTCATGCAGAAATACCACACAATCTATAAATCATATTGATCTAACCCTTTGCAACTACAGGATAAACACCGTTCTCGTCCTGATTGCGAATCAATTCACAAATGGGCATTTCGGTCCCGCTGCCCAGGCGTGGGATACGTTATGGGATACACTTTGGAAATAGTTGCTAGGACCGAGGGCGACGCCAGAAAGTTCATACTTGCGTAAGCCATTGATTAATCAAGTGAATTTTTGTGGAGCGGGTAACGGGAATCGAACCCGTAACAGGAGCTTGGGAAGCTCATGTGATACCTTTTCACCATACCCGCCTGCGGCCGGCCCGAAGGCCGTCCGACAGCCTTACACCGGGCCGAGACCTGCCGCAAGCAGCGCCGGGCATGAAAAAAGCGCCCGCAGGCGCTTTGTTTCGGTGACGTCAGGCCGGATGGCTCAACCGCGCCAGCTGCGCACGTCGCCGCAGTCCATGTGCACGAAGTTCGACCCGGAATAGGTGCCGACGCCACCCGCGTGGCAGGCCGCGGCCGCCTTGGCCATCTGTCCCACGCTGCGGTTCGACAACCGCAGGTCGGCGGCCTGACCTCGCATGTGCAGCGAATTGCGCGCCACGCCCGAGGAAGTCTGTCGCAGCATCGCATTCGTCTCGGGGCTGCGGTAGCCGGACAGCAGCATGTAGGGTTCCGAGGTGTCCATCAGGCGGTGCGACGCGGCCATGATGTCGACGGTGCGGCTGTCCATGTTGACGACCTTGCCGTTGCGCCAGTCGCGCATGAAGGCGTTGATCTCGCGCAGCGCCTCGCCGATGTATTCGCCTTCGATCCAGTAGATCGTGTCCAGACGCTCGCCTGTCCGGCCGGAATACATGCTGATGCGGCGGATGTCGCCGGCGCCCCGCAGGAAGCCGGCAGCCTTCGAATAGGTGGGGGCCGTTGCAAGGGCGGTTGCCGCGAACGCACCCAATAGGCCACGCCTGGAGAGTCCAGTTGAACGCTGTTCTGTCATGTAGTGCCTGTCCCGTCTGTCGTGTTTTGCGCGTATTTCCCGCGCTTTTCATCTTCCCCAGATGTGAAGACTTTATTGCACAGGGCCGCAAATGCGCCAAGCCCGAACCGGAATGGTTCCATGCCCTGTCGAAAATCGGCAAGATTCTGCGCATTTTCGCCGATCGGACCGGCGGAGGGAGGTGATATCGGCAGGTTTGCAACAGGTCGTGGCAAAGCGGCCGGCACCCCCATTGTGAATGGACAGCAGGGTTTGCAGCCCCGAATAAACGACAGACGCCTGCAATGCGGGCCATTTCGCCTTTCGGGGGACAAGACCGTGACGCTCGCCTTCCTGCCATGCCATCCGGTGCGCCGCCTGCGCGCCTTTGCGCTGATTGTGACCCTCGGGACGCTGCTTCTGACCGCGCCGGCGCCCGTGCAGGCGCAGGTAACGGCCTTTCGGCAGGCCGTAGCCGAATCGGCGGCCCGCGATACGGACCTCGCGACCTTCTACCGTGACCGCGCGTTCGAGGGGATCTGGACCGGCGCCGACCGGGCCGCCGCCACCCGCCGCAACGCGCTGCTGTCCGCATTGGCGGATGCCGGGGCCCACGGGTTGCCGGTCGGGCGCTACGATCCCGACAGCCTGATGGCGCAGCTGCGCGCCGCGGCCACCCCCGCCCAGCAGGGTGCGGCAGAAGTCGCGATGTCGCAGGCTTTCCTGCACTACGCCCGCGACGTGCAGACCGGTATCCTGACGCCGTCCAAGGTCGTGCCGCTGATCGTCCGCGAAGTGCCGTTGCGGTCCCCCCTTGGCACGCTGCAGGCCTTCATCCAGTCGAACCCCGCCGCCTTCCTGCGGTCGCTGCCGCCCAGCAGCCCCGAATACGCCCGCCTGATGCGCGAAAAGCTGCGGCTGGAAGGGCTTCTGGCGCAGGGCGGCTACGGCCCGACGGTGCAGGCGGCAAGCCTTGCCCCCGGTGCCAGCGGTCAGGCCGTCGTCGACCTGCGCAACCGCCTGATGCTGATGGGATTCCTCGACCGGACCGCGACGCAGACCTATGACGCCGGGATTCAGGCGGCGGTGCAGCGCTTCCAGCAATCCATGGGCCTGTCCGTCGACGGCACCGCCGGCGGCGAGACGATGAAGGAAATCAACGTTCCCCTCGACAAGCGGATGCAGTCCGTCATCGTCGCGATGGAGCGCGAGCGCTGGATGAACCGCCCGCGCGGCCAGCGGCACATCTGGGTCAACCTGACCGACTTCACCGCGGCCATCGTGGACAACGACCGCGTCACCTTTTCCACCCGTTCGGTCATCGGTGCGACCGAAGGCGACCGCCAAAGCCCCGAGTTCTCGGATGTCATGGAATACATGGTCATCAACCCCAGCTGGTACGTCCCCCGGTCCATCGTGGTGAACGAATACCTGCCGCAGCTGCAGCGCAATGCCGGCGCGGTCAGCCATCTGGATGTCACCGACCGCAGCGGCAAGGTGATCCCGCGCGGGTCGGTCAACGCCTCGAAATACAACGCCCGGACCTTTCCCTATTCCATGCGTCAGGGGCCGAGCGAGCGGAATGCGCTGGGTCTGGTGAAGTTCCTGTTCCCCAACAAGTACAACATCTATCTGCACGACACGCCGTCCAAGAACCTGTTCAGCCGCGAAAGCCGCGCCTTCAGCCATGGCTGCATCCGCCTGAACGATCCCTTCGACTTTGCCTATGCCCTGCTTGCGCGGCAGGAATCGGACCCGCAGGCCGTGTTCCAGGCGCGGCTGAAATCCGGCGCCGAAAGCCGGATCACGCTGCAAGAGCCTGTGCCGGTGCATATCGTCTACCGCACGGCCTTCACCAATGTGACCGGTCAGCTGCAGTTCCGCCGCGACGTCTATGGCCGTGACGCCGCGATCTGGAACGCGCTGGCGCGCGAAGGGGTAGCGGTGCGCGCCCTTCAGGGTTAGATCAGGGCCGGACGAAACCGACGCGAGGCACTTCCGATGACATTGACCGTTGCGGACATCGCACAGGCTCTTGGCACGACGGCCCACGGCGACACCTCCCTGATACTCCGCCGCCCGGCAGAGCCGGGCGACGCCGGTGCCGATGATCTCGCCCTCGCGATGTCGCCCGCCTATGCCAACGCCCTGGCCGACAGCAAGGCACTGGCGGCGATCGTCTGGGACGGGGCCGACTGGCAGGCGCTCGGGCTGAAGGCCGCGATCACCGTGCCGCGCGCGCGGCTGGCGATGGCGGCGCTGACGCAGGCCTTCGATCCGGCACCGGCGCCCACCGGCATCCACCCCACCGCGATCGTCCCCGACAGCTGCAGCGTGGGCGCCGATCCCAGCATCGGGCCCTTCGTCGTGCTGGCCGAAGGCGTCACTCTCGGCGATCGCTGCCGGATCGAGGCGCATGTCTCCATCGGCCCCGGCAGCACGCTGGGCAACGACTGCTGGCTGAATGCCGGCGCGCGGGTGGGCCGCAACTGCCACTTCGGCAACCGCGTGATCCTGCAACCCAACGCGGTCGTTGGCGCCGATGGCTTCTCTTACGTCACCAGGGATCTGTCGAACGAGGAACGCGCCTATCAGTCGATGGGCCGCGAGCCCCTGACCCCGCCCGAAGACGGCACGCGCCACCGGATCCACAGCCTCGGCGGCGTGATCTTCGGCGACGATGTGGAGCTCGGCGCCAACTCCTGCGTCGACGCGGGCACCATCCGGCCGACCCGCGTCGGGCGCGGCACCAAGATCGACAACAACGTCATGGTCGGCCACAACTGCATCATCGGCGAGGACTGCATCCTCTGCGGTCAGGCCGCCATGGCCGGGTCCGGCGTGCTGGGCGACCGGGTCGTCATGGGCGGACGCGCCGGCACCAAGGATCACATCACCGTCGGCAACGACGTCGTCATGGCCGCGGCCACCGGCCTTTACGTCAGCGTCAAGGATGGCCAGTTCATCATGGGGCAGCCGGCCATGGACATGCCCAGCTACCGCGCGCGGGAAAAGGGTCTGCGGCGCCTGCCGCAGATGCTCAAGGACATCGCCGCGTTGCAGAAACGGGTTCCCAAAGACGACGCCAGCGATTAGATCGCAGTCACGGAACATACAGGACGAGCGACCATGACTGTTCAGGACAAGATCATCGCCATTCTCGCGGATCAGGCCCTGCTCGACGTGTCGGACGTCGGCCTTGACGACACGCTCGACAGCCTCGGCATCGACAGCATGGGACTGGTCGAGACGATCTTCGCCATCGAGGAAGCCTTCGACATCACGGTGCCCTTCAACGCGAACGCCCCCGCCGAAAGCGGCTTCGACGTCACCTCTGTCCGCGCCATCGTGGCCGCGGTCGAAAGCCTCGTGAAAGAACGGGTCTAGGCGCCATGCGCCGCGTGGTCATCACCGGGGCCGGCACGATCAATCCGCTGGGCCACGACGTGCCGTCGACCCTTGCCGCGATGCAGGCTGGCCGCTGCGCGATCGGACCGCTCGACATGCCCGACGTCGACCGGCTGATGATCACGATCGGCGCGCAGGTCCGCGACTATGACGAGGCCGCGCATTTCTCGCGGCAGGACCTGACGCTCTTCGACCGGTTCACCCAGTTCGCCCTGCTGTCCGCGCGGCAGGCGCTGGCGCAGGCGGGGTTGTCGTTCGAGGGGGAGGCCGCCGACCGCGCCGGCGTGATCCTCGGCACCTCCGGCGGCGGACTGACGACGCAGGACGACAACTACCGCGCCGTCTATGCAGAAGGTAAGAACCGCGTGCATCCCTTCATCGTGCCGCGGCTGATGAACAATGCCGCCGTCAGTCAGGTGTCGATCGCGCATAATCTGCGCGGCCCGGCCTTCACCGTCTCGACCGCCTGCGCGTCGTCGAACCACGCGATGGGGCAGGCGCTGGCGATGATCCGGGCAGGGTTGGCCGACGTCATGCTGACCGGCGGGACAGAGGCGATGCTCTGCTTCGGCGGCATCAAGGCGTGGGAAGGGCTGCGCGTCATGTCCCGCGACGGCTGCCGCCCGTTCTGTGCGACCCGCAACGGCATGGTGCAGGGCGAGGGAGGGGCCGTCTTCGTCTTCGAGGACCGCGACCACGCCATCGCCCGTGGGGCAGAGATCCTGTGCGAGGTGGCGGGCTTCGCCATGTCGTCGGACGCCGCCGACATCGTGACCCCCTCGGCCGAGGGGGCTGCCCGTGCGATGCGCGGCGCGCTGGCCGACGGCGGCATCGGGGCCGAGGACGTCGGCTACATCAATGCCCACGGCACCGGAACCACCGCCAACGACCGGACCGAAACGGCGGCGATCCACGACGTCTTCGGCGACCACGCGGGGTCGCTTGCCGTATCGTCGACCAAGGCGATGCATGGCCACCTGATCGGCGGCACCGGTGCGGTGGAATTGCTGGCCTGCATCATGGCGCTGCGCGACGGGGTGCTGGCCCCAACCATCGGACTGACGTCCGCCGATCCGGAGTGTGATCTGGACTACGTCCCCAATACCGCGCGTCAAAGTCCCGTTGACGTCGCCCTGTCCAACGCCTTCGCCTTCGGCGGGCTGAACGCCGTCATCGCCCTGCGCCGCGCCTGATGCAAAAGGGCCGCGCCGGCGATGATCGCCGGCGCGGCCCGTTCTGTCGCGATAAGGGTGTCTCAGTTGGCGGATAGGCTGTCGTAACCGGCGGTGAAGCCGCTCAGCGACAGGTTCAGCACGACTTCCTGATCCGGCGCCGCGGCGGGCACCATGCGCACGGTCGCACCGGCCCCGCGCTTCAGCTGCGTGACCTCTGCACTTGTGAAACCGACGCGCGCGACGCAGCCGGCGGCGTTGCAGAAGGTGAAGGGATAGACCTTGGGTTCGCCGTTGTCGATCTTCAGCTGCAGCTGCGCGGTCAGCAGCGTTTCCAGTGGCACGACGATGGTCGCGCCGGCCGCGGCCTGATTGCCCGACGGTAGCGGGAAGGTGCTGAACTCGGCTACGGCATTGCCCTGGTCATCCATCAGCAGCTGGTACAGCTGGCAGGGATCGACCTGACCTTCCTCGGCCTTCAGGCAGCGCTGGGACCAGTCGCCGAAGGTCTCTCGGATGAAGGGCTGGCCCAGCTTGGGCGTGCCGTCCGCCGCATCTGCCGTCGCGCCGTCGGCAGGCGCGGTCGTCCCGTCTGCCGCCGCTGCGCCCGTCGTGGTGTCCGCTGCCGGTGCATCCGTGGCCGGGCCGTCCGCGGCTGGCGCATCGGTCGTCGCGGGGGCATCGGTCGTCGCGGGGGCATCGGCGGCGGGGGCCGTGGTCGCCGGGGCATCCGTTGCCGGCGCGTCCGTTGCGGGGGTCTCCGTTGCCGGGGCATCGGTTGCGGGCGTGTCGGTCGACTGTGCCATCACGGCAAAGGGGGCGGTGGTCAGCATCAGGCCGACCAGAAGGGGTTTCACGGCGTTACGCATCTTATGTGTCTCTCCGGGCTCATGGATGTTGGGCGCGATCTATCATGCGCGGGCTGGACTGTCAGGGGCAAAATGCCGTGAGGCGGGGACCCGCGCCGGCGCCCGGCCCGGCATCGCCATCCCGTCCACCTGCAAGGAAAAAGGGCCCCCGAAAGGACCCTTTCCCGATTGCTCCCTGTCGGACTTTGCCGACGAATTGGACAGCCGCTAGGCGATGGCCGTCGCGGCGTCAACATCGAATGAAGCCCTGCAACTTCCGGGAGATGCGGCCGTTTGCCATACGCGCGGCGGCGAAGAAATCGGGGCGTCCGCGAACGGTGTCGGCCAAGTTCACTTTTACCAAATGGCCTGTTCGTCTCATGCTCAAGCGGAGGATACCCCTGTGCCATTCCGATTTTTACCGTTTCATGAGATGCGCGTTGATCTGGGTTGACCGTGTCGAACGGCGGTTCGTCTTCGGTCTCGCAGCTTCAGCGACAGATGACATTTTCATCGCTTTCCGATATGCTTCCGGCATGGAAACCTCAGTGACACTGGTCACCGCTGCAACAGGCGGCATCGGAGATGCCCTTACCCGCAGGCTGGCATCTGCCGGAGGCCGTTTGATCCTCGTGGCGCGCAGGCAGGAGGTCTTGGAGACGCTCCGCCTCTCTCTGAAGGACCCGGATCGGCACCATAGCTTGTCATTGGACATGGCACAGCCGACTGAAGCCGCGAAACTTTCCACATTGCTGTCCAGGTTTTCGTTGAGGCTGGATCATGCGGTCATCATGCCGCCCCAGCCACATGCGTCTGCTGACGCGATGCCAGAGCCGGAGGTCTGGCGCGACCTTTTTGAAACGAGCTTCATCGGTCCGCTGGAGATCCTGAAAACCGCGATTGCACACATGCAGCCCGATCCTCAGGTCGGGCGGCGCAGCAAGATCGTGATCGTTTCCGGAATTTCGTCGGCACAGGTCTTGAGCCACTATGCGACCGCAAACGTCATCCGCACCGCTTGGGTCGGGCAGGCCAAAACGCTTGCCTTCGCACTCGGCGCGCGCGGCATCCACGTCAATACGTTGTCGCTGGGTGGGACACTGTCGCCCTGGTATCGCGCCGGGATTGCAAAGCGGGCCGAGAGCAAGGGCATGACCTTCGATGAAGGTATTCTTGCCGAGACGGACAATGTGCCTTTGGGCAAATATGGCACGCCAGAGGAAGTCGCAAACGCCATTGAAACGTTGCTCGGTCCTTTTTCAGATCACATCACAGGCACGAACCTCATGCATGACGGCGGTTTCACGCGGGCCTACTGACCGTCGGGTGAAACGATTGCTTGCTATCTCGATCCGGTCATCCGTTCCTGATGATGTGAACCGACACGGTTCGCGGACACCCCTAAAAATGGCCGCGTCCGCAAAGACGCGGCCAGATCGGGAGGATGTCGTTGACAAGGTCGCCCAGCGCCCCCGGGGGACATTGGAAGCACCGGGCACCTTTGTTCTGGCACAAAGGGGTTAAGGATGTATTTTGAATCTGCGCAAAAGAGGCGGGGCAGGCATGACGGACAACATCTTTCTGGGGGGCGGCGGGGCGGACTACGGCACGCCGCAGGTCATGCTGCTGGACAAGGCCAACCGTCACGGGCTGATCGCCGGCGCCACCGGGACCGGCAAGACCGTCACCCTGCAGATCATGGCCGAAGGCTTCTCCTCCGCGGGCGTGCCGGTGTTCCTGTCGGACGTGAAAGGCGATCTTTCGGGCCTCGCCGCCGCCGGTTCGCCCGATTTCAAACTGCACGACGCCTTCGCTAAACGGGCCGCGACCATCGGCCTCGACCTGCAGTACAGCGCCTTTCCGGTGACCTTCTGGGATCTGCTGGGCAAGCAGGGCCACCCGGTCCGCGCCACCGTGGCCGAGATGGGGCCGCTGCTGCTGGCCCGCCTGCTGGAACTGACCGACGTGCAGGAGGGCGTTCTGAACGTCGCCTTCCGCGTGGCCGACGAGGAGGGGCTGCCGCTGCTGGATCTCAAGGACCTGCAGGCGCTGCTGGTCTGGGTCGGGCAGAACGCCAAGGCACTCTCGCTGCGCTACGGCAACGTCGCCAGCAGTTCCGTCGGCGCGATCCAGCGGCAGCTGCTGGTGCTGGAAAATCAGGGCGGGGCGGCGCTCTTCGGCGAACCGGCGCTGGACCTTGCGGACATGATGACGCTTGCCCCCGACGGACGCGGGCAGATCAACATCCTCGCCGCCGATCAGCTGATGGGCAGCCCGAAGCTCTATTCGACGTTTTTGCTGTGGCTTTTGTCGGAGCTTTTCGAGGTGCTGCCCGAGGTCGGGAACCCGGACAAGCCGAAGCTGGTGTTCTTCTTCGACGAGGCGCATCTGCTGTTCGACGGGGCGCCCAAGGTGCTTGTCGACAAGGTGGAGCAGGTGGCCCGGCTGATCCGGTCCAAGGGCGTCGGCGTCTTCTTCATTACCCAGAACCCGGCGGATGTGCCCGACGACGTGCTGGGGCAGCTGGGCAACCGGGTGCAGCACGCCCTGCGCGCCTTCACCGCCCGCGACCGGCAGGACCTCAGGAAAGCGGCCGAAACCTACCGCGACAATCCCGCCTTCGACACCGCCGAGGCGATCCAGCAGGTCGGCACGGGCGAGGCGCTGACCTCCATGCTCGACGCCAAGGGCGCGCCGCTGATGGTGGAGCGGACCCTGATCCGCCCGCCGTCGTCGCAACTGGGGCCGATCGATCTGCCCGTGCGCGCGGTGCTGATGGCGAACTCTCCGATGGCCGGCAAGTATGGCACGGCGATCGACCGGGAAAGTGCCTTCGAGATGCTGGCCAAGCGGGCGGACGCCGCCGCGGTCGAAGCGGCAAAGGCCGAGGCGGTCGCGGCGGAGGCCGCGGCGCAGGAACGCGAATTCAATCGCGCCCGCCGCTACGATGCGCCGCAGGCCGGTCGGTCGACGTCCCGGCGGCGCGGCAGCGCGCAGGACGAGGGTTTCGGCGGCGCCGTGGCGCAGGTCGTCATCAAGGAACTGAAGGGCACCACGGGGCGCCGGATCGTGCGCGGCATTCTGGGCGGGCTGTTCAGGGGGAGGTAGGTCGCCACGCCCGTGACGGCGGGCGGGACCCGCGTCGATCTGGTCAGATGGATGCGGATCCTGCGCGACAGTGGCACGGCCCGCGCATATGGCCGATGGCTGTCTTTGAGTATTTGAAAAAAAGCGAGGACAGGGGGCGGTTTGCGGGATCGGGCGGCCGGTGTCACCGGCCCAGGGCGATGCCTTCGCGGCGGGGGTCGGCGCCACCGGTCAGGGTGTCCGCGTCGATCACGATGGCCTGCAGGCCGGAGTTCAGGTCGCCGACCTTCACCTCGAAGCCGAGGTCGGTCAGCGGCGCCTCCAGGTCGGCCATGGGCGTGCCGGCCTCGATGTCCATCGTGCCGAAGCGGTTCAGAACGTGGCCCATCGCCACCGCCTGCTGCGCGTCCATGCCCCAGTCGAGGTGCGCGATGATCGCCTGTGCCACGTAGCCGATGATCTGGCTGCCGCCGGGCGAGCCCACGACCATCGCGGGCTTGCCGTCCCGCATGACGATTGTCGGCGCCATGGACGACCGGGGGCGCTTGCCCGGCTCGATCCGGTTGGCGATGGGATAGCCCGCGTCGTCGTGGGTGGCGAAGCTGAAGTCGGTCAACTCGTTATTCAGCAGGAAGCCCCGCACGAAGAGGCGGCTGCCGAAGCCGTTCTCGATCGTCGTGGTCATCGACAGGGCGTTGCCGTAGCCATCCACGATCGAGATGTGCGAGGTGGAGGGGAATTCGATCGCCATGTCGTCGCCCCAGAGCATCGCGTGATCCCAGTCCGGTTGGCCGGGGGCGACCTCTGGCAGGGCGTCGTCGCCTTTCAGCAGGCCGGCGCGTTCGGCGAGGTAGGGGGCGGCGGTCAGCCCCGCCGTCGGCATCGGCACGAAGTCGCTGTCGGCCATGTAGCGGCCCCGGTCCGCGAAGGCGAGGCGCGAGGCGTCGCCGATCAGGCGCCAGCTTTCGGGGTTGTCCGGCCCCAGCGCCGCAAGGTCGAAGGTGTCCAGCGTGCCGAGGATCTGGCCCACAGTCAGCGCACCCGAGGAGGGGGGGCCCATGCCGCAGACCTCTGCCGTGCGGTATGTGACGCAGACGGGGTCGCGCTCCTTCACCCGATAGAGCGCAAGGTCGTCCAGCGCCAGATAGCCGGGATTGCCGGCGGCGGTGCGCACGGTCGTCACGATGTCCTGCGCAATGGGGCCGGTGTAGAAGGCGTCGGTGCCTTCGGCCGCGATCCGGCGCAGGGTGTCGGCATAGTCGGAGTTGGTCAGCGTGGCGCCGCCGGCCAGCGGCTGCCCATCGGGCAGGAAATAGGCGGCGGTGGCTGGGAAGCGCGACAGACGCTCCGCATCCTCGGCGATGGCCCCGGCCATGCGGTCGGAAACGGCGAAGCCGTTGTCCGCCAGTCGGATCGCATCGTCGAAGAGGCTCGCCCAGTTGGCGCGGCCCCAGCGCCGGTGCGCATCCTCCAGCAGTTTCGGCGTGCCGGGGGTGCCGACGGACAGACCGCCGACCACCGCGTCGAAGAACTGCAGCGGTGTGCCGTCGTCCTTGAGGAAGGCCTTCGGAGTCACCGCCAGCGGGGCGGTTTCGCGGCCGTCCAGCGTCGTGACCTCGCCGCTGGCGGCGTCGTACCAGACGAGGAAGGCCCCGCCGCCGAGGCCCGAGGACTGCGGTTCCACCAGACCCAGCACCGCCTGCGTCGCGACCATGGCATCGGCGGCGGTACCCCCCGCGGCCAGCACGTCGGCCCCCGCCTGCACCGCCAGCGGGTTGGCGGCGGCGATCATCCAGTCCTGCGCGGTCACCGGCTTGCCCGCGGCCTTGGCGTCGAGGGCGGCGCGCGCGCCGTCCGACAGCCCGGCAAAGCTGTCGCCGGCGCCGACCGCCTCGGGTGCGATGGCGTCGGCGGCCTGCTGGGCGGACAGTGGCGTGGCGCAGAGGGCGGCGAGGGCGATCAGGGAGAGGCGGTGCATGGCGTGTCCTTCATGCTGGCAGGGATGCCGCCAGCATGAAGGACCAGCCTCAAAGCGCAACCTTCAAGTGCACGACGGGTCAGAGTGGGCGGATCTTCAGCGTGGCGAGGCGGTTCTCGTCCTTCTCCATCACCTCGAAGCGGAAACCGTGGAAGGAAAAGACCTGCCCCTCCAGCGGGATGATCTGCGCGGCGTGGATCACGAGGCCCGCGACCGTGTTCGCCTCGTCGTCGGGCAGGTTCCAGTCGTGCGCCCGGTTCACGTCGCGGATCGTCATCGACCCGTCGATCAGATAGGCGCCGTCCTCGGTCCGCGTGATGACGTAGTCGTCTTCCTCGTCGAACTCGTCGGCGATCTCGCCCACGATTTCTTCGAGGATATCCTCCAGCGTCAGAAGGCCCTGCAGGGCGCCGTATTCGTCCACCACCAGCGCGAAATGCGTCTTGCGCTTCAGGAACTGGCGCATCTGGTCGTCGAGGGTCGTCGTTTCCGGGATGAAGTAGGGCGGCATCGCGACATCCATGATGTCGACGCGCGTCATCCGGTCCGCCCCGTCGGCGGTCGCGTTGTGGGTCGCGCGCAGCAGGTCCTTGGCGTGGATCACGCCCACGATGTTCTCGGGGTCTCCACGATAGAGCGGCAGGCGCGTATGCGCGGATTCGAGGCACTGGCGCAGGATGTCGGCGGCGGGCTGGTCGGCGTCCACCATCTCGATGCCGGAGCGGTGCAGCATCACCTCCTCGACGGTGCGCTCGCCCAGATCCAGCGCGCCGAGGATGCGGTCGCGGTCCTCCTTCTCGACCACACCTTCCGAATGGCCCAGCTGCAGGGCGCCCGCGATCTCCTCGCGCACGGCGAGGATGTGGCTGTCCGGATCGGTGCGCACGCCGAAGACGTAGAGCACGCCGCGCACGAAATAGCGCACGGCGGCGACCAGCGGCGAGAAGACGAGGATCACCACCTTGATCGGACGCGCCACCAGCGACGCGGTGCTTTCGGGATTGGTGATGGCATAGGTCTTCGGCAGAACCTCGGCGAAGATCAAAACCAGCAGGGTCATCACGACGGTCGCCAGCGCCACGCCGTTCGGGCCGAAGGTCGTGGTCAGCAACGCCGTCGCAAGAGAGGTCGCGAGGATGTTGACCACGTTGTTGCCCAAAAGGACGGAGCCGATCAGCCGCTCGCTGTCCTCCGTCACCTCGAGCGCGGTCTGCGCGCCGTTGCTGCCGCGGTCCGCGGCCGCCCGCAGCTTGCCGCGAGAGGCCGCCGTCAGCGCGGTTTCAGAGCCGGAGAAGAAGCCCGACATCACCAGCAGCACCAGAATGCCCCCTGCCGTCAGCCAGAAGGAGGCGTCGAAAAGGGAGGCGCCGGTCGTCGAGGGGTCCATGGTCAGCTTTCAGAGTTGTTCGGCTTGGTTATGGGGTGCGGACGGCATCCCTTCAAGAGGGGCGGCGTCCCGCTGCGATGCGGTGTCAGCTGGCGGCGGTCTTGCGCGCCAGCGGGTGGTGGGTCATCACGAGGTCGGTCAGCGCCTCGTCCAGCACGTGGGTGTAGATCTCCGTCGTGGCGACATCCGCATGGCCCAGCATGATCTGGATCGCCCGCAGGTCGGCGCCACCCGCCAGCAGATGCGTGGCAAAGGCGTGGCGCATGGTGTGGGGTGTCACGTCTTCGGGCGGGACGCCGGCGGCGTTGGCCAGTTCCTTGATCAGGAAGAAGAAGCGTTGCCGCGTCATGTGGCCGGTCTTGCCGCGGGTGGGAAAGAGGTGTTTGGACACCGGCTTGCCCTCTGCCCGGCGCTGGTCCTGCTGGGCATCCCAGTCCGCCAGCCATGCGGTGACGGCGGCGCGGGCAGGGGGCGACAGCGGCACAAGCCGTTCCTTGCCGCCCTTGCCGCGCACCAGCAGCATCCGCGGGTCGCCCCGCGCGGCGCTGACGGGCAGCGATACCAGTTCGGTCACGCGCATCCCGGTGGCATAGAGCAGTTCCATCAGGCAGGTGTTCTTGACCGCGTCGACGCCGCTGTCCCGGGCGGCCTGCAGCAGGCGGGCGACCTCCTCGATGCTCAGGGTCTTGGGCAGGGATTTCGCCTTGCCCGGCCCCTTGATCCGGATCGCCGGATTGTCGGCGCGCCAGCCTTCCTCGAAGGCGAAGCGGTAAAGCTGCCGGATCGACGACAGGCGACGGGCGCGGGTCGCGCGCGCCAGCCCCTGCGCGTCGCAGTCGATCAGGTAGCCTTCGACGTCGTCCTGCGTGGCGGTCGCGAAATGCAGGTCCCGGTCCGCCAGCCAGCCCGCCACGTCGTTCAGGTCGCGGGCATAGGCCAGCTGCGTGTTCCGCGCGGCGTCGAGTTCGGCCGCCTGCGCGGCGACGAAGGTCTGGATCCAGCGCGCCATGCCGTCGGGGCCGCCCATGGATCCCGCGCCGGTCATGTCGTCCGGTCCAGCAACAGCAGTTGCAGCGTGGCCCGCCGCGCGGTGTCGTCCAGCCCCGCCCGGCGCAGGACCAGCAGCGCGTCCGTCACCGACCGGGCGTCGCCGGCGACGCCCGCATCGAAGACCGGCAGCACGCGCAGCAGCGTCTCGCCCAGCTTGTCCTCGGCCAGCAGGTCGGCAAAGACCTCCGGCGGTACCTTCTGGGTAAAGCCCGCGACGATGGCTTCTTCCATCGCGGTCTGGGGTGCGATGGCCGCGAAACGGCCGGTCGCCACGGCGCGCAGCAGCGGGTCCAGCGACGGGGTGCGGTCCGCGACGCCGGCGTAATCGTCCGACAGCAGCCCTAGGGTCGTGGCGATCGTGGCGGCCTCGCCGGTCAGGTCAAGCCGCGCCAGCGGGGCGGCGTAAAGGCTGGCAAAGGCCACCTCCGCCCGGATCGTGCGCATCGCGTCCCACGCGGCGGGCAGGGTCTGCGCCACCGCATCCGGGTCCGCCGCGTTCACAGCCGCGTTGAGCTTCTGGAATGCATCCACCCGGTCCCAGACCCCGCCAGAGGCCGCAGGCGTGACCCGCGACATGACCTGCGCCAGATCCTGCGCCGACAGCGCCCCGTGCAGCGCCAGCCGTTCGGCCGCGTCGAGCCGCGCCTTCTCGCCCACCGTGTCGCGCAGGTCGGCACTGGCAAAGGCCAGCGGCAGCGGCCCCGTGGACATGCCTTCGCCGATCGCCTCGCGCATCCGAAAGATCAGCGGGCTCAGGCGTTCCGGCGGGGGCAGGGGGGCATCGGGGTCGACAAGGTCCGCATCCAGAAAGCGCGACAGCAGGGCGTCGTCTTCCTCTGACATGTCGCCCAGCGCCCGGTGCGTGTTCAGCGTCAGCGCCGCCGCCATCCAGTCGCCCCCGCGCGCGAGACAAAAGATCCGCGCCGGAAACGTCGGTGCCAGACCGGGGGCGGACCGCATGACATCGCAGGGCGCATCCTCCGTCCCGGTCAGCAGGGCGATGTCGAACCAGCGCCGAAAGACGTCCGGGTCCGTGGGATCGGCGGCGCGGGTCAGGGCCAGCGCTTCGTTCAGGTTGCCAAGGTCCAGCAGCTTGTCGATGCGCGCCAGCAGCAGGGCATGGCCGCCGCCCGCCGGCGCCTCTGCCTGCGCCAGCAGCAGTGTCAGCAGCAGATCGTGCAGCGCGGGCAGGCCGGGTTCCCCCACGGCCTGGATCAGGGTGGTCAGCGTCGTGGTATCGCTGGCGGTCCACAGGGTCGGGGGCAGTCCGGTCAGGGCCTGGGGCAGGGTGCCGATCGCCTGCGGCGTCGCGGCATCCAGCGGCGTCACGGTGATTTGCGGCGTGCCGGCGCCCTGCGCCACCGGCGCCTCCGGCAGGCGGGGCCGCGGAACGGGTTCCGGCGAAACCGCCGGTTCCTCGACCGAGCGCGACAGCCAGTCGATCGCCGACAGGGGCCGGTTCGCGGGTCCTTGCGTCGTTTGTGCCATGGCCGGCGCCGCCAGCGCCATCGCGATCAGGGGCAGCCAGCGCCGCACCACGGTCAATCTGTGCCCAGCGTGACGGGTTGCGTGATCTCTTGCGTGGGCGGGGCGAAATCGCCGGGAAAGAACAGCGGTCCGGCGTAGGCGTAGGCGATCAGCGCCAGTGCCGCCAGAACCGCCAGAAAGAAAAGTGCCTTGATCAGTCGCCACATGTATTCGCGTCCCGTCTTGTGCCTGTCGCCCGACCTCTCGCCGGATCTCCCGTGTTTATATATGGCCTTTTCGGCAAGATCACGCCATTCAGGGTGACAATTCGAAACTCGGCGGCGCGCGGCCTGCGCCGGCGCGCTAATCAGGGGGCGGATGTGACGGTGACGACGGCCGACCAGAGCGGGGCGCGCCTTGTCCTGCGCCGTACGGTGGTGCTGGTGGGGATGATGGGATCGGGCAAGACCGCTATCGGCCGCGCCCTGTCGCACAGGCTGGCCGTGCCGTTCCTGGACAGCGACGCCGAGATCGAGACCGCCGCCAACGCCTCCATCGCCGAAATCTTCGCCCGTGACGGAGAGCCGTTCTTCCGTCGCCGCGAATCGGAGGTCATCGCCCGCCTGCTGACCGGCGCGCCCTGCATCCTGTCGACGGGCGGCGGCGCCTATCTTGCCGAAGGCAACCGCAGGGCCATCGGCCAGCACGGAGTCGCGGTCTGGCTCAACGCCCCGCTCGACCTGCTCTGGGACCGGGTGCGCCACAAGGATTCGCGCCCCCTGCTGCGCACCGCCGACCCGCAGGCGACGCTGGCGCGCATCTTCGCCGACCGCACGCCGGTCTATGCCAAGGCCGCGCTGCACCTCGACGTGCGGCACCGCGCCTCGATCGAGGAGACGACGGATGCCGTCCTCGACCTTCTGAAGACCCGCAAGGACATACTGGAAGACCTCTCATGACACAGACCGTGCCCGTCGCCCTGCCGGGGCGCGCCTATGACGTGCTGATCGGCCCCGGCCTGCTGGCGGGGGCGGGGGCCCGCATCGCGGCCCTCGGCGGTCGCCGTCACGTCGCGATCCTGACGGACGAGACCGTCGCCGCGCTCCATCTGGGGCCGCTGCAAGACGCGCTGGCGCGGGCCGGGCTGACAAGTGCGGCCCTGGCCCTGCCGCCGGGCGAGGGCACGAAAAGCTGGGCCCAGCTCGAAGCCTGCTGCGATTTCCTGCTCGATCAGCGGGTCGAGCGGGGCGACGTCGTGATCGCCCTCGGCGGCGGCGTCATTGGCGACCTCGGCGGCTTTGCCGCGGCCATCCTGCGGCGGGGCGTGCGCTTCGTGCAGGTGCCGACGACCCTGCTGGCGCAGGTCGACAGTTCCGTCGGCGGCAAGACCGGAATCAACACCGGCCACGGCAAGAACCTGATCGGCGCCTTCCACCAGCCCAGCCTCGTGCTGGCCGATACCGACCTGCTGGCGACGCTCCCGCCCCGCGACTTTCTGGCCGGCTACGGCGAGGTCGTGAAATACGGCCTGCTGGGCGATACCGCCTTCTTCGACTGGCTGGAAGCGCACGCGCCCGAAATGGCCGCCGGCGACTTGGCCGCCCGTGTCCACGCGGTCACGCGGTCCGTCCAGATGAAGGCCGAAATCGTGGTGCGCGACGAGACCGAGCAGGGCGACCGCGCGCTGCTGAACCTCGGCCATACCTTCTGTCACGCGCTGGAAAAGGCGACCGGCTACGGCGACCGCCTGTTGCACGGCGAAGGGGTCGCCATCGGCTGCGCGCTGGCCTTCGATCTGTCGGCGCGCCTCGGCCTGTGCAGTCAGGAAGACCCCAGCCGCGTCCGGGCCCACCTGCGCGACATGGGGATGAAGGTCGACATCCGCAACATCCCCGGCGACCTGCCGGACGCAGAGTCGCTGCTGGCCCTGATGGGGCAGGACAAGAAGGTGATCGGGGGCAAACTGCGTTTCGTGCTGGCGCGTGGCATCGGTCAGGCCTTCGTCACATCGGACGTGCCGCGGGATGCGGTCCTCTCGGTCCTGCGCGACGCCGCCTGACGCGGCATGAAAACGCCGCCCCGAAGGGCGGCGCATCCATCAGAACGGAATTTCGTCGTCCATGTCGCCGCCGCGACCGCCGCCAGAGGACGACCCGCCGGAACTGCCGCCGCCATAGCCGCCGCCCTGGTCGTAGCCGCCGCCATAGCCGCCGTCCGACCCGTAGCCGCCACCGCCGCCGCCCATGCCGCCGCCACCGCCGCCATCACCGCGCCCGTCGAGCATCGTCAGGGTCGAGGTGAAGGGCCGCAGCACGACCTCCGTGCTGTAGCGGTCCGCGCCGGACTGGTCCTGCCACTTGCGGGTTTCCAGCTGCCCCTCGACATAGACCTTCGATCCCTTCTTCAGATACTGCTCTGCCACCCGCGCGAGAGGTTCCGAGAAGATGGCGACCGAATGCCACTGGGTGCGCTCCTTGCGCTCGCCCGACTGCTTGTCCTTCCACGTCTCGGACGTGGCGATTCGCAGGTTGCAGACCTTGCCGCCGTTCTGAAAGCTGCGCACCTCCGGATCGGCACCGAGGTTGCCGATCAGAATGACCTTGTTGACCGAACCCGCCATAACTTTTTCCTCGCGATTCTGCGTTTGCGCCAGTGTGGCAGATAAGCGCGCAGAGGTGAACCGATCAAGGGGTGGCGCGAAAGGCGATTTCGGTTAAGGTGGCGGCAAGAAAATGGGGACGGGGATGTTGGTATGCGGATGATCGGTCTTGGACTGACGATGGCGCTTGGCCTCACGGGGCAGACACTTGCAGCCGATACGGTCTCCACCTCGTCGCGCATGTCGCTGTTCCGCAACCAGCTGTCGGTGCTCGATACCCGGTCCGCCGGGCAATACAGCAACTCGGTCCGGCTGCAGCCGAAGCGTGCGGTGGTCCCCGTCGCGGCACCCGCGACGCCGGCCTTCATCGGACGCTATAACGGTCCCTATCTGGCGCTGGCGCGCAGCGCCGCTCGCAAGCACGGCGTGCCAGAGGATCTGTTCCTGCGCCTCGTGCAGCAGGAATCGGGCTGGAACGCCCGAGCGCGGTCGCACAAGGGCGCGATGGGACTGGCACAGCTCATGCCGGAAACGGCGCGCCGCCTCGGCGTCGACCCGACCGACCCGGTCCAGAACCTCGAGGGCGGCGCCCGCTACCTCAAGCTGCAATATCAGCGGTTCGGCAACTGGCCCCACGCGCTGGCCGCCTACAACGCGGGCCCGGGCGCGGTCGAGAAATACCGTGGCATCCCGCCCTACGCCGAAACGCGCAACTACGTCCGCGTGATCTGGGGCAGCTAGGCGCCATCCGCCATCTGCTTCACCTTGGTCGCCAGCGACATCACGTCGGGGTCCTTCAGCCGGGGAATGATGCGGTAGACGGCATTCACCGCCATGAACAGCGCAAAGAGCCCGAGCCCAACGCACATCGCGGTCACCAGCACCTGCCCGTAGACCTGCTGTCCCAGCCAGCCGAACGCCTTGTCGAGCCCGCCCGCCGCCTGCGGGTCGTGCTGCCACGCGGCCAGCCCCATCAGCCCGCCGATGATCAGCACCGACACGCCCTGCGCCGCCACACCCGCCTGCAGCAGCCGATTCCAGTGCAGCGTGAAGCGGTTCGCCTGCAGCTTCTTGCGATAGCTTTGGGTCCAGGCCTTCGCCAGATAGTAGACGCCGGCGCCCATCGTGACGAGCGCGACGGCACCCAGAATGATCTCTCCGAACGGCCACGACATCAGCTTGGCAAGGTAGAACGCGGTCTTTGACCCTTCGCCGCTGTCGGTGGACCCGAAGATCAGCAGCAGCGCCAGTCCCCCCAGCGCGCCGTGGATCAGCCCCGTGACCGCCTGCCCGAGCCGGGCGAGAATCCCCTTGGCGTCGGTGCCGTGATCCTCCAGATCGAAGCCCGCATCGACCAGCCGCCATGCCATGTAGGCGAAAAGGCCCAGTGCCACGACCCAGAGCGCAACGAGACCGAAGGGAGAGCGTTCGACCATCGACAGCGCCTCGGACGTGCCCTTCGCCTCCTCGCCGTGCCAGATCGCGAAGAGGGAGATGCCGGACACGATGGCATAGACCAGCGCGCGCCCGGCATAGCCTGTCCGCATCACGGGCATCGCCCAGTTCAGTTTGTCGTCGGCCATCCGTTGCTCCGCCAAATGTGATGCAACCCAATGTTCTGCGCGGCGGGAAGTTCCCCCGGCCGCACGATCTGGGCAATCCGGTGCGCCGTGCTATGGTTGCGATGACGTGCCGGACGGGTCTTCGGCGTCCTGCCAGAAAGCATCACACCATGCTGTCATCCCTGCGATACCGCCTGAAGCGCATGTTCAACCATATCTGGGTGCCCATCGGATGCTACGCCGTCCTCGGCCTCCTCGCGGCGGTGGTGGCGGTCAGGCTGCGGGCCTACATCCCGTCGTCATGGGCCTTCAAGATCGGCGCCGACGCGATCGACAGCCTTCTGAACATCCTCGCAAGCTCGATGCTGGCGGTCACGACCTTCTCGCTGTCGATCATGCTGGCGGCCTTCGCCGCCGCGTCCAGCACCGCCACGCCGCGGGCGTTCCAGCTGCTCAAGACCGATCGCACGGCGCAGCAGGTGCTGGCCAGCTTCATCGGAGCCTTCATCTTCTCTCTGGTCGGGATCATCAGCCTCAAGATCGGGATCTACGGCGAGGGCGGCCGCGTCATCCTGTTCGCCGCGACGATCCTCGTGCTGATCCTGATCGTGTTCAACCTCGTGCGCTGGATCGGCCATCTGACCGACTTCGGGCGCCTCGGCGACACCATGGCGCGGGTCGAGGATGCGGCGGCGGACGCCATGACCCGCCGGCTTAAGACCCCTTGGCTGGGCGCCAACCCGATGCACCGCGCCCATCCGCCGGACGCGGCGGTCCCGATCAGGTCCGACAAGGTGGGCCATATCCAGTTCATCAACCTTCAAAGCCTGAACGATCTGGCAGAGGAGGCCGGTTGCACGATCTACATCGCCGTGACGCCCGGCAATTTCGTCTATCGCGGATCGGACCTCGCCCATATCCTGAACGGTCCGACGGGCGAGGCCTACGACACCCTTCTGCAGCAGGTAGGCAACTGCTTCGACATCGGCATGACCCGCAGCTTCGATCAGGATCCCCGCTTCGGCATGATCACCCTGTCGGAAATCGCCAGCCGTGCCCTCTCGCCCGCGGTCAACGACCCCGGCACCGCGATCGACGTCATCCGCCGCATGACCCGCGTGCTGTCGCTCTGGAACGAGACATCGGAGGTCGACGTCATCTTTCCGCGCCTTTACGTCCACGGCCTGCAGTCGGAGGACATGCTGCGCGACGCCTTCAGCGCGATGTCGCGCGACGGCGCGGCGCTCTACGAGGTGCACGTCGCCCTGCAAAACGCGCTTCTGGCGCTGGTGCGGCTCGATCCCCGGATCTTTGCCGCGGGGGCGGTGGGGGAATCGCGCCGCGCGATGACCTATGCGTGCGAGGCGATGATCTTCGACGCGGATCTGTCCCATTTGCAGCGGATCGCGGACCGGGTCGCGGAAGTGGCGCAGATCCCGGCCGCGGATTCGCAAGTGACGCGGACGTAGACGAAAGGCCCGGCCGGCGATGCGCGGTGGCCAGGGTCGGACCGGGGCCAGCCCCGGACCCCGAGGTATTTTCGACGAGAAGAAGGCGGGCGGCGGTCAGTCGGGGGCGGCGGGGGCCGCGATGCCGAAGTCGTAGAGGCGCGGCAGGTAGCTGATGTTCATCTCGGCCCCGGTCACCCCGGGCCGCGCGTGGCGGTAGAGCGACCGCCAGTAGGGCTGCAGTACGACGCCCTCGTCGCGCATGATGGTCTGCAACTCTGCCATGATCGTGCGCCGCGCATCCGCATCGGCGATGGCGCCCGCGCGGTCCAGCAGACTGTCGAAGGCGGAATTGGCAAAGCCGGACTCGTTCCAGGCCTCGCCCGAGCGATAGGCCAGGGCGTAGATCTGGATGCCGAGGGGCCGGTGGTTCCAGTCGGTCGACGAGAAGGGATAGGTCGTCCAGTTCACGGCGAAGGCGCTGCCCGGCACGATGGTCCGCTTCACCTTGAATCCGGCGTCGCGCAACTGGGCCGCGACCGCGTCGGTCGTGTTCTTGCGCCAGTCGTCGTCGACCGAGATCAGCTCCATCTCGTCGTCCTGCCAGCCCGCTTCCGTCAGCAGGGCGAGGGCGGCGGCGGGATCGACCGCGAGCGCGGGGACGTCGGCCCATTCCGGGTGCATCGGGCCGATGTGCATGTTGCGCGCCACCTCTCCGCGGTCGCCGTAGCCGAGCTCCAGACAGACGGCGGGATCGACGGCCATGGCGATGGCCCGCCGCACCCGCACGTCGGCGTAGGGCATGCGCCCGTCGACCACGGCCTGCTGGTTCGGGCGGATCACGATGGTCGACCCGGAGGCGACCTTGCTCTTCTGCCAGCCCATCCCGTCGAGGATGTCGACGTAGTCACCCACGGTCTCGTAGATCACGTCGATCTCTCCGGCCGCGGCGGCGGCGACATGGGCTGACGGGTCGGTGCCGTAGTCGATGAATTCGAACCGGTCGACGGATGCGCCCTTGCCGGCGTCGTAGCCCCACCAGGCGTGGTCCAGGTTGCGCACCAGCACCGCCTTGACGCCGACCTCCACCGTCTCCGGCAGGTAGGGGCCGGTGCCCTTGGGGCGGGTCAGGATGTCGCTGGCGTCGAAATCCGCGGGCACGATCTGGGCGGGGTAGTCCGACATCCCGGCGATGATCGTGATGTCGGGCCGCGGCAGGGTCAGCACCACCGTCATGTCGTCCGGCGTCGCGATGGCCCCCGCGATCGCCTGCCCGGTCACAGGGTCGATCAGGGCCGCCATGCGACCGGCCATGGAATTGCCGTCCACGCCCTTGTCGCACCAGCCCGCGATGTTGCGGGCCACGTCGGCGGCGGTGAAGGGCGTGCCGTCGTTCCATGTCACCCCGGGGCGGACGTGCAGGGTGTAGCGGGTGGCGTCGTCGTTGACCTCCCACCGGTCCAGCAGCCAGGGGCCGAAGGTGCCGTCGTTGTGGTATTCCACCAGGTATTCCAGCCAGCCCGCGGTGATATAGGCGATCTGCGGCCAGTCGAAGGCCCGCGGATCGCGCAGGGCGCGCACCTCCATCTGCATGCGCAGGGTGCTGCCTTGCGGGGCGGTTTCCTGTGCGCGCGCCGGTGCCGTCAGTCCGATCAGGCCATAGGCGGTGGCGGTGGTGGCGCCGAGCGCCGTCGCGCGAGACAGGAACGCGCGCCGGTCCAGCGTGCCGCGGCGCACCTCTTCCGCATACATCCGGACCGCCGGGTGAAGCCGCGTCGTCGTCGTGTCGGTCATCTGAAGTCTTCCGGTCGCAGGCGGTGAACGGGGACGCCGTCCGCGCGACAGGCCGGGGCCGGCGGGCGGGACGGTGACATCCGCGAAGGGGCATGTGCGCGCATCAGGCCCCATGACGGGGCGCAGGTCAATGCGCGACCTGTCACGTTTGCAGGATGCGGGTAAGCGGCGGGCCGCAGGATCAGCCGTGGCGGGGACTTGCACCGCTGCGGCGAAAGGCGCTGGGGCTCTGGCCGGCGCGCGCCTGAAAGGCGCGGCTGAAATAGGCGGCGGACTGGAAACCGGTGGCGCTGGCGATGTCCTGCACCGGCGTGGTGGTGTCGCGCAGCATCACGCAGGCCTCGTAATGGCGGCGGTTGGCCAGCAGCGCCAGCGCCGACTGGCCGCAGGTCTGCCGGCAGCAGCGGGTCAGATGCGTCGGCGTCACGCCCAGTTCGGCGGCATAGGCCGCGACCCCGCGGTCGGCGCGAAAGTGTCGTTCCACCAGCCCGGTATAGGCGGCGACGAGGCGGGCCGCACTGGTGTCGGCCCGGTCGCGGGCGGGGTCCGCGGCCTTCAGCGCCACCTGCCGCGCCAGATAGACCGACAGCAGCCCGGCATGGTAATGCGCCGCGCGCCGGTGCTGCGGCCGGTCCGAGTGCAGTTCCCGCTCCAGCCCCTCCAGCAAGGCCAGCAGTTCCTTTTGCGAGGCGACGTCCTTCAGGCGCAGGTGGACGGGCCGGTCCGGCCATTCGGCGGCCATCGCCCCCGGCACCGCCATGATCTGGCCAAAGACCGAAGGCCCCATCTCGAACCCGTACATCGTGCCGGCGGGGATGAAGATCAGGTTGTTGGCGCCGTAGCCGCTGGTCAGCCCGGCGACGGTGATCCGGCCCTGACCGCGGGCGAAGAAGATCAGGCGCGGCGTCGCGTGGCTGCGCATCGCCTCGGTGCGCCAGCGGTTCGCCAGCGGTCCCTGACCCAGCGCATGCAAGGCCAGTGCGGTCGTCTGCGGCGACATCGGGCTGGCGTCTTGAATCATGGCGGAACCTTCCTGTCAGGTCAGACTTCAAGTCTGCGGTGGCGGACGATTCTAGACAATCCCGTTTATCGGATCAGGGCCGCCGCGACGCCGGACAGGTCCGTTTCGGCGGCATTCAGCCGGTGCCAGCCCCGCATCCGGGCCCTGAACCACGTCCTCTGCCGCTTGGCATACTGGCGTGTGGCGATGATCGCGGCCGCGCGCGCCTGCGTCAGCGACATTTCGCCGTCGAGGTGGGCCATCAGCTCTGCCGCGCCGATGGCACGGGCGGACCGGTCGGTCGGGCGCCACTGCGGCCGGATCGCCGCCGCCTCGGCCAGCACGCCCGCGTCCAGCATCATGTCGAAGCGCCGTGCGATCCGCGGCGTCAGCCAGTCGCGCGGCGCGTCGATCAGAAGGGGCAGGGTGCGGTCGAGGGGCAGCAGCGGCGGCGGCGTGGCGTCCTGCCAGTCGGACAGGCTGCGGCCCGTTGCCTCCTGCACCTCCCACGCGCGCTGGACCCGCATCCGGTTGGCGGTGTCGATCCTTGCGCGGGTGGCCGCGTCGATCCCGTCCAGCAGGGCAGGCAAGGGCAGGGCATCGCCGCGGGCCCGCACCGCTAGCGGCACCGGCGGGATCTCTGCCAGCCCCTCCGTCAGGGCGGTAAAATACAGGCCCGTGCCGCCCACGATGATCGGCCGCGCGCCACCCAGCAGGGGGGCCACGTCTCGCAGCCAGTGACCCACCGAATAGTCGCCCTTCAGCGGCACATGACCGTAAAGCGCGTGCGGCGCCTGCGCCAGATCCGCGTCGGAGGGGCGCGCCGTCAGCAACCGCCAGCCGTCGAAGACCTGCAGCGCATCCGCGTTGACGACCACGCCCCCCTGTGCCCGCGCGATCGCCAGTGCCAGCGCCGACTTTCCGCTGGCGGTCGGGCCCGCGATCAGGACCGGTGTGTCTGGGGTCAACGGCGGAAGCATCGGGACTTTCTGCGTGGGGGCCGACCTGCGGCATTGAACCTGCCGCCCATATGCTTCATTTTGCGCCGCAGCGAAAGCAGCAGCCCCACCGCCCCAGCAAAGGACCCTCCCCATGACCGAAAACCGGACCAAATACGGGCGCGTGATGCTCAAGATTTCGGGCGAGGCGCTGATGGGCGACACCGCCTTCGGCCTGCACCCGCCCACGGTCCAGCGCATCGCCCGAGAGGTCAAGTCGGTCCACGACATGGGGGTCGAGATCTGCATGGTGATCGGCGGCGGCAACATCTTCCGCGGATTGCAGGGGTCGGCACAGGGGATGGAGCGGACGACCGCCGACTACATGGGGATGCTCGCCACGGTGATGAACGCGCTCGCCATGCAGTCCGCGCTGGAGGAGCTGAAGATCCACACCCGCGTGATCTCTGCCATTCCGATGGATCAGGTCTGCGAACCCTACATCCGCAGGCGGGCCGTCCGGCACCTTGAAAAGAAGCGCGTCTGCATCTTTGCCGCCGGCACCGGTAACCCCTATTTCACCACCGACACGGCCGCGACTTTGCGTGCGAACGAAATGAGTTGCGAGGCGATCTTCAAGGGCACCAAGGTCGACGGCGTCTACGACAAGGACCCCAAGAAGCACGCGGACGCGAAACGCTACGAGCGCATCAGCTACGACGAGGTGCTGCAGAAGCACCTTGGCGTCATGGACGCCAGCGCCATCGCACTGGCCCGCGACAACCACCTGCCGATCATCGTCTTCAGCCTCGACGACATGGGTGGTTTCAAGGGAATCCTTGCGGGCGAGGGAACATCCACCACCGTGCACGATTGAACATGGGCGGGTTCCGCCACACTCCGCGAAACGCGGTGACGGCGACCTATACATTTTAATGCCTTTGCCCTAAGAGCGGGCAAGGCAGGCAGTTTGCCGCGAGACAGAGCAAGACGAATATGACTGACGACTTCGAACTCGACACCGACGATCTGGCACGCCGCATGGATGGCGCCATCGCCAACCTGCGGACCGAACTGGCATCGCTGCGCACGGGCCGTGCCTCCGGCTCCATGCTGGAACCGATCATGGTGGACGCCTACGGCAGCCCGACCCCGATCAATCAGGTCGGCACGGTGAACGTGCCCGAACCGCGCATGGTCACGATCAACGTCTGGGACAAGGGCCTCGTGAACAAGGTCGAAAAGGCGATCCGCGAAAGCGGTCTTGGGATCAATCCGCAGATGAACGGCACGATCATCATGCTGCCGATCCCCGAACTGAACGAGGAACGCCGCCGCGAACTGACCAAGGTCGCGGGCCAGTATGCCGAAGCGACGCGCGTCAGCATCCGCAACCTGCGCCGCGACGGCATGGACCAGATCAAGCGCGCCAAGGACGGCATGGCCGAGGACGATCAGAAATTCTGGGAATCCGCCGTGCAGGAACTGACCGACGCGCACATCAAGAAGGTCGACGAGACGTTGGAGACGAAGCAGGCCGAGATCATGCAGGTCTGAAGAGGCGGGGGCTTCACATGGCCAGCCGCAGGCGGGCCGAGCAGGACGGAAAGAGGCATCATGCCCAAGGACGACATCAAGTTGAGTGACGCGGCCAAAGGCCCGAACCACGTTGCCGTCATCATGGACGGAAACGGCCGGTGGGCGCAGCAGCGCGGCCGCCCGCGCCTCTTCGGCCACCACGCCGGTGCGCGCCGGGTGCGGGAAATCGTCCGGGCCTGCCCGGACGAGGGCGTCAAGTATCTGACGATCTTCGCCTTTTCGACCGAGAACTGGAAGCGGACCCAGACCGAGGTCTCCGGCCTCATGGCCCTCTTCCGCCGCTACATCATGCGAGAGGCGAAGGCGCTGTTCGACGAGGGCGTGCGGGTGCGCTTCATCGGCGACCGCATCAAGCTCGACGACAAGCTGGTGCGCCTGATGGACAACCTTGAACTTTTCACCGCCGGCAACGACAAGGTGCATCTGACGATCGCCCTGAACTACGGCGGCCGCGACGAGGTGACCCGTGCCGCCCAGCGGCTGGCCTTCGAGGTTGAGCAGGGGCGCCTGTCCTACAAGGACGTCGACGCCGAAATCCTGTCCAAGTTCCTCGACACCCGCTTCCTGCCCGACCCCGACCTCGTGATCCGCACCAGCGGTGAGGCGCGGATCAGCAACTTCCTGCTGTGGCAGTCGGCCTACGCGGAATACGAATTCATCGACACGCTCTGGCCCGACTTCAGCAAGGAGGTCTTTGCGCAGGTCCTCTCCGGCTACGGCAAGCGCGAGCGTCGATTCGGCGCCGTTCTGGCCTGACGTGAGCCCCACACCCGCCAGTTCCGGCAAGTGGGACGACCTGACGGTGCGTCTTCTGTCCAGCGCCGCGATGATCGTCGTGGGGTCCATCGGCGTCATGCTCGGCGGCGTCTGGTTCCAGATGATGGTGGTTTTCGTGACCGCCGTCATGATCTGGGAACTCTGGATGATGATTGCGCCCGACCTGCCCACGCCGGGCATGCTGCAGGCGGCGCTGACGGCGTCGGTGCTGTCGGGGATGCTGGAACATGCCTCCACCTTGGGTCTGCTGCTGTTCCTCGTCGTGCCCTGCGTCGGGTCCTACATGGTCAAGCACGAACGCCTGTCGTTCTTCTGCTTCTCGCTCGGCATTCAGGTCGCGGGATGGGGGCTGGTCACGTTCCGCGCCGACTACGGCTTCATCTGGATTCTTTGGGTCATCTGCGTCGTGGTCGCGACGGATGTCTTCGGCTACATGATCGGCCGCGCCGTGGGCGGGCCAAAGTTCTGGCCCAAGGTCAGCCCCAAGAAAACATGGTCCGGCACCGCCGGTGGCTGGGTTGCGGCCGGCCTGATGGGCTGGATCTTCACCCTGTTCACCCCGGCAGGGTTCGAGATCGTGATCCTGTCGATGATCCTCAGCTTCGCCAGCCAGATGGGCGACGTCGCCGAAAGCGCCTTGAAACGCCGGATGAAGGTCAAGGACAGCTCTACCCTGATCCCCGGCCACGGCGGGCTGTTCGACCGGTTCGACGCACTTCTGGGCGCCTCGCTCTTCATGCTTTTCGTCGCCGGCACCTTCAACGTCCCCGGAGTGGCCTTTTGAGGCGCATCTCCATCCTCGGGGCCACCGGGTCCATCGGGCAAAGCACCATCGACCTGATCCGCCGCGATCCCGACGTCTATGACGTCGTGGCCCTGACGGGCGGCTGTAACGCACAGCTTTTGGCAAAGGATGCCAAGGACCTGCGCGCCGAAGTTGCAGTAGTCGACAGCGCTGACTGCTACGCTGAACTGAAGGATCTGCTGGTCGGCACCGGGATCGAGGCTGCCTGCGGTGCCGCCGCCATCGCCGATGCCGCGCGTCGTCCCGCCGACTGGATCATGTCCGCCATCGTGGGTGCCGCCGGTCTGCCGCCGGGCATGGCGGCGCTGGAGCAGGGCACCACGCTGGCGCTGGCCAACAAGGAATCCCTCGTCACCGCCGGTCCCCTGCTGATGCAGACCGCCCGGACCCACGGCGCCACGATCCTGCCCGTCGACAGCGAGCATTCCGCCGTGTTCCAGGCACTGGCGGGCGAGGACATCGCCGCCGTCGAGCGCATCGTCATCACTGCCTCCGGCGGTGCCTTCCGCGACTGGCCGCTGGACCGGCTGAAGACCGCGACGCTGGCAGAGGCGTCCAGCCACCCGAACTGGGCGATGGGGCAGCGGATCACCATCGACTCCGCTTCGATGTTCAACAAGGCGCTGGAACTGATTGAAACGAAGGAATTCTTCGGCATCGATCCGGACAGGATAGAGGCCATCGTCCACCCGGAATCCCTGATCCACGCCCTCGTCGGGTTCAACGACGGCGCACTGATGGCCCACGTCGGACCGCCCGACAT
Source organism: Loktanella atrilutea (assembly GCF_900128995.1). Classification (GTDB taxonomy): domain Bacteria; phylum Pseudomonadota; class Alphaproteobacteria; order Rhodobacterales; family Rhodobacteraceae; genus Loktanella; species Loktanella atrilutea. The sequence goes on from NZ_FQUE01000001.1 coordinate 440,192, forward strand.
GCGCCACGCCATCGGCTATGCCCTGCACTGGCCCGACCGGAAACATCTGCCGGTCGCGCGTCTCGACCTCGCACAGATCGGCGCGCTGACCTTTCGTGCGCCCGACGAGGCGCGCTGGCCCGCCCTGCGCCTTGCGCGAGAGGTCATGGCGGCGGGCGGCCTGATGGGGGTCGTCTTCAATGCCGCGAAGGAAGCCGCCCTCGACGCCTTCATCGCCGGGCGGATCGGCTTCATGGACATGAGCGGACTCGTCGCCGACGCGCTCGCCAAATTGTCAGCGCAGGGGGGGCAGCACAACGCCCCGCTCGACCTAGATACGATCATGGACATCGACCGCTTGACGCGCCTGCGCGTCGCGGAAAGCTTGGAAAACCGGGGATGACACAGTGGACCTGACGCAACTTCTGCCGCAACTGGGCGGTGGCCTGTTCACCCTGCTGGCCTTCGTGGTGTCGCTGTCGATCATCGTGGCGATCCACGAATACGGCCACTACATCGTCGGCCGCTGGTCTGGCATCCATGCAGAGGTCTTCTCGCTCGGCTTCGGCCCGGTCATCTATTCCCGCACCGACAGGCGCGGCACGGTCTGGCAGGTGGCGGCGCTGCCCTTCGGCGGCTACGTCAAGTTCCTGGGCGACGCCAATGCGGCCAGCGTCGGCGGCACCACGACGGTGGCGGGCCACGATCCACGCAACACCATGGCCGGCGCGCCGCTCTGGGCGCGCGCGGCGACCGTGGCGGCCGGCCCGGTGTTCAACTTCATCCTCGCCGTCGCGCTCTTCGCCGCCTACCTGATGGTCACCGGCATGCCCACCGACCCGGTCACCTACAAGGACGAGGTCGCGCTGCCGCCGGCCTATGCCTCTGACCTGCGGCCCGGCGACCAGATCGTGAAGGTCGGCGCCGTCGACATGGGCGGCGACGTCAGCCTCGACACCCTGCCGGTGACGGACCGCGTCGATTATACCGTGCGCCGCGACGGGTCCGATGTCGTGGTGCAGGGGCCCTATCCGCTGCCGCCGCGCGCCTCCGGCGTCACGCCGCGATCCGCCGCCGACGACGCGGGTCTTCGCATCGGGGACGTCATCACCGCGATCGACGGTCAGCCCATATTCGCCTTCCGCCAGATTGTCGACGTGGTCAACGCCGCCGACGGCCGGTCGCTCGACCTGACGATCTGGCGTGACGGCGCCACCCGAGACGTCACACTCGCCCCGCGCCGCATGGACCTGCCCAAGGCCGACGGCACGTTCGAAACGCGCTGGCTGATCGGCATCACCGGCGACCTCTTCTTCCAGACCGCGACCGACACCGTCGCCCCGTGGACGGCCCTCTGGCTGGGGATGAAGCAGCTCTGGTTCTCGATCACCATGTCGCTGTCGGCCCTGTCGCACATGATTTCCGGCGACATCTCGACCTGCAGCCTGTCGGGCCCGGTCGGCATCGCGGAAACCAGCGCCACGATGGCGGGGCAGGGGCTGGCGTCCTACATGAGCTTCATCGCCGTGCTGTCGGCCGGCGTCGGCCTGCTGAACCTGTTCCCGATCCCGATCCTCGACGGCGGCCACCTCGTCTTCTACGCCTACGAGGCAGTGACCCGGCGCAAGCCGTCGGAACGGGCGATGAACGTGATGATGATCGGCGGCCTGACGATCATCGCGGGGATGATGGTCTTCTCGATCCTGAACGATCTGCTGCTCTGTCCTTAGGGACAGGGTGCCTCATACGGGTCACATTTCCGCCCCATTGCCCTGTCAGGGCGTCCTCCTGTCCAGAAGGAGGATACCATGCAGACCATGACCAAGGGTTTCCGGGGCGTCAGCACGTTGGTGACGCTGAACTGGGACCGCATGCTGACGACGGCCGCGATGATTGCAGCGCTCTATGCCGGCGCCTACCTTGCGTTGATCTAAATGTGACGGTCGCCGCGCGAACTGCGCGGCATACCACAGTTAGTGCTGGTTCGTTTTGACATCCCGACCGGGACCAAGTAATTCCGGTGCAACAGGGACAGACGAATTGCAGGCGCACACATGATATTGAAGACCTCTCGCGGCACGATGTCCGTGACGACGCTGACCCTGCGGGGTCTGATGCTTGCAGCGGCCCTGCTGATGACCCTCATTGCCGGGCGGGCACTGGCCCAGACCTACGCCTTCAACGCGGTCCAGATCGAAGGCAACCAGCGCGTCGCCGACAGCACGATCCTGTCCTTCGCGGGCATCAGCCGGGGCGAGGCGATCAGCGCCGACCAGCTGAACGCCGCCGGGCAGAAGATCCGCGATTCCGGCCTGTTCGAAAGCGTCGACGTGCAGGCGCAGGGCAACACCCTCGCGATCACCGTCGTCGAATTCCCGACGATCAATCAGGTCGCGGTCGAAGGCAACCGCAAGCTGAACGACGCGGAATTCCTGCCGATCCTCGAAAGCCAGTCGCGCAAGATCTACTCTCCCGCGACGGTCGAACGCGACGTGGCCACGATCGCCGGCCTCTATGCCTCCAAGGGGCGGATCAACGCCTCCGTCACGCCGCGCATCATCCGCCAGTCCGACAACCGCGTCGATCTGGTGTTCGAGGTCGAGGAATCCGGCGTGACAGAGGTGCAGCGCATCACCTTCGTCGGCAACCGCAGCTTTACCGACCGCCGCCTTCGCGGCGTGCTGGAAACCAAGCAGGCCGGCCTGCTGCGGTCGATCATCACCCGCGACACCTACTCGGCCGAGCGGATCAACTTCGACAAGCAGGTGCTGACCGACTTCTACCAGTCGCGCGGCTATGCCGATTTCACCCTGCAGAACGTCGACGTCACCCTGACGCGCGAACGTGATGCCTACCTCATCACCTACAACATCCGCGAAGGGCAGCGGTTCAGCTTCGGCAACGTCTCGGCCAGTTCCGACCTGCCAGAGGTGAACGTGCCCGCCTACCAGCGCGCCCTGACGACACGCACCGGCATGACCTATTCGCCGGGGCAGGTGGACCGCGACATCGCGCGTCTGGAACGCCTCGCGATCCAGCAGGGCCTGACCTTCGTCGCCGTCGAACCCGTCATAACCCGCAACGACCGCGACCTGTCGCTGAACGTCGACTACAAGCTGGTCCGCGGCCCCCGTATCTTCGTCGAGCGCATCGACATCGAAGGCAACTCCACCACGCTTGACCGTGTCGTGCGCAACCAGTTCCGCACGGTCGAAGGCGATCCCTTCAACCCGAGAGAGATCCGGCAGGCCGCCGACCGCATCCGCGCGCTTGGCTTCTTCACGACGACCGACGTGAACGCCCGCGAGGGTACCACGCCGGAACAGGTCATCATCGACGTCAATGTAGAAGAGGCGCCGACCGGCTCCCTGTCCTTCGGTGCCAACTACAACACCGACAACGGCGTGGGCCTCGTGGCCGCCTTCAAGGAGGCGAACTTCCTCGGCCGCGGCCAGTCGCTCAGCTTCGAGATCTCGACCGCCACCTCGAACCAGGTCATCAGCTTCGGTTTCTCGGAACCGAACTTCCTTGGCCGCGACCTGCGGGCGGGCGTCGACTTCAGCTATCGCACCACGGACAACCAGAACGCCGACTACGACACGGAAAACTTCCGCTTCGCTCCCAGCCTGACCTTCCCGGTCAGCGAAAGCGGCCGCCTGACGACCTATACGGCCCTGTCCTACGACGACCTGACCGGCGCCGACGGCGACAACGTCAGCCCCTTCATCAAAGAGGAAGCGGCACTCGACGCGGTGGTCACCGGGTCCGTCGGCTACAACTACTCCTTCGACAACCGCCGCACCGGCCTCGATCCGACCTCGGGCTACGTCTTCCGCTTCGGACAGGAATTCGGCTTCGGCGACACGCGCTTCATCAAGACGACGGCTCTCGCCGCCGCCGAGACCAAAGTGCTGAACGAGGGCGTGACCCTGCGGGCCACGATCGAGGGCGGGCATCTGGCCTATCAGGACGGCTTCAGCCGCGTCACCGACCGCTTCTTCCTGAACGGCAACACCTTCCGCGGCTTCGACGCGAACGGGGTCGGCCCGCGCGACTACCAGACCACGACCGTCGACGGCGAGACCGTCACCACCGTGGACGATGCCCTCGGCGGCAACAGCTTTGCCGTCGCCCGTTTGGAAGCCGAATTTCCCCTTGGCCTGCCAGAGGAATACGGCATCACCGGTGGCGCCTTCGTCGACTACGGCTCTGTCTGGGATGTGGGCCGCACCGCGCCGCAGGGGACAGAGATCCTCTACAACGGCTTCACGCCGCGGGCGACGGCGGGCCTGTCGATCTTCTGGACCACGCCGCTGGGGCCGCTGCGCTTCAACTTCACCGAACCGCTGAAGGCCGAGAAGTTCGACCAGACCAAGGCGTTCGACGTGACGATCTCGACCCAGTTCTGATGCGCGGCGGGGTGGCGGCGGCTTTGGCGGCAGCCGTGCTGTCGGTCACCCCGGCGGCGGCGCAGGACGCGCCGCCACCTGTCGCCGCCCCGGTGCTGATCCTCGACAGCGACCGCCTCTACCTCGATTCCGCCTACGGTCAGACCATCCGCGACGGGCTGGAGGCGGAGGCCGCCGACCTGAAGGCCGAGAACGACCGCATCGTCGCCGCCCTGACAGAGGAAGAGCGCAGCCTGACCCAGCGGCGCCCCACCATGACGCCAGAGGCGTTCCGGGCCGAGGCCAATGCCTTCGACGTCAAGGTGCAGGGCATCCGCCGCGCCCGCGATGCCAAGGAAATGGCGCTGGAAGACTCGCGGCTGAAGGCGCGCGACGATTTCTTCAACACCGTCCGCGACATCGTCGGCCAGCTGATGCTGGAGGAGGGGGCGACCGTCATCCTCGACCGCCGCTCGGTCTTTCTGGCCCTGTCGGCGGCGGACATGACGGAAAAGGCCATCGCGCGCATCGACGCCGCGATGCTGAAACCCGGCCCCGCGCCGCAGTCCGCGCCGCTGCCTCTGGTCGAGGGGCCGACCGCGCCCGATGGCGAGGCAACCGACGCACCACCGTCAGAGGACACGGCGCCCGACGCCCTCGCCGAACCCTCCACCCCGGATACCGCCGACGGCCCGACGCCGCTGAACCCCTGACGCCGCTGAACCCCCGACGCAGGCTCCCTTGCCCGTGGCTGGGTGGCTTGCTAATCAGGTCGGGGCGCGTCAGGGATGCGCCGATTGACCCAAGGATGACCCCGCCCCATGACCGATGCCCCCACCCAGCCGATCACGACCTGCGACATCCAGCTGATCCAGAAGATCCTGCCGCACCGCTACCCTTTCCTGCTGGTGGACCGCGTGCAGGACATCGACGGCACCGCCTCGGCCACGGGCATCAAGAACGTCACCATGAACGAGCCGCATTTTCAGGGTCACTTCCCCGGTGCGCCGATCATGCCCGGCGTGACCATCATCGAGGCGATGGCCCAGACCGCGGGCGTCATGGTCGGCGCCTCCATGGGCCTCATCAACGGCGACCTGCTGATCTACTTCATGTCGATCGACGGCTGCAAGTTCCGGCGCAAGGTGATCCCCGGCGACCGCATGGTGATGAAGATCACGACGGTGCGCGGCAAGCCCGGTGCCAAGGTCTGGAAGTTCCACGGCCGGGCAGAGGTCGACGGAGAGCTGGCCTGCGAATGCGAATTCGCCGCCATGCTGGACATGCGCAGCTGATGCCGGACATCCACCCCAGCGCCATCGTCGCCGACGGCGCCGTGATCGGCGACGGCTGCATCATCGGCCCGTTCTGCGTCGTCGATGCACAGGTCGTGCTGGGGGAACGTGTCACGCTGAAAAGCCATGTCGTCGTGACCGGCGACACCCATATCGGCGCAGATACCACCGTCTTCCAGTTCGCCGTGATCGGAGAGATCCCGCAGGACCTGAAGTTCGGCGGAGAGGACACGCGCCTGCGCATCGGCGCCCGCAACCGCATCCGCGAGCATGTGACGGTCAACTGCGGCACGGCGGGCGGCGGCGGGCTCACCACAATCGGCGACGACTGCCTGCTGATGGCCGGCTGCCACGTCGCCCACGACTGCACGCTGGGCAACCGCGTCATCGTCGTCAATTCCAGTGCCGTGGCGGGCCATTGCGTGCTCGAAGACGACGTCATCGTCGGCGGCCTGTCGGGCATCCACCAGTTCGTGCGGATCGGGCAGGGGGCGATCATCGGTGCACTTTCGATGGTCACGAACGACGTGATCCCCCACGGTCTCGTCATGGGGCCCCGCGCGGCGCTCGAAGGTCTGAACCTCGTCGGATTGAAACGACGCGGCATGGCGCGCGCCGACATCGCCGCCCTGCGCCGCGCCTACGACGTGCTGCGCGACGGCGACGGCACGTTCCATGCCCGTGCCGAGGGGCTGGACGGGGCCGACAGCGCGGCAGTGCAGCAGATCCTCGACTTCATCAGGGGCGAAAGCGACCGCAGCTTCCTGACGCCGCACTGATGCTGGCGCTGATTGCCGGCACCGGCGATCTGCCCCGCGCGATGCTGGCGGCCCTGCCAGAGCGGCCTCTGGTCTGCGCGTTGGAGGGCGTCACGCCGCAGGTCTCGCCGGACATCACCTTCCGGATAGAGCGCCTCGGCGGCTTTCTGCACGCCCTGCGCCGACGCGGTGTCACGCAGATCTGCATGGTCGGCGCGATCCGTCGCCCGCCGGTCCGCCTGCAGGCCCTCGACCTTGCCACCTTGACCCTGCTGCCGACGATCTGGCGCGCCCTGCGCCGCGGCGACGACGGGGCGCTGCGCGCTTTCATCGCGGTGCTGGAACGGCGCGGTTTCACCGTCCTCGGCGCGCATCAGGTCGCACCGGACCTGCTGCCGCCCTCCGGCATCCTGACGCGGGCCGCGCCGCAGGACCGCCACCGGATCGACGCCGTGGAGGGAGAGAGGCATCTGGCCCGCATGGGCGCCGCCGATCTGGGGCAGGCCTGCCTCGTGCGCGACGGTCGCGTCACCGATGCCGAGGATGACAGCGGCACCGATGCCCTGCTTGCGCGCAACCGGGCTGCCGATGGCGGCGGCATCCTGTTCAAGGGGCCGAAGCCTGATCAGGACCGCCGCGCCGATCTGCCGGTCATCGGCCCCGGCACCGTGACTCAGGCCGCCGCCGCCGGTCTGGACGGTCTGGTCATCGAAGCGCAGGGGGTGATGATCCTCGACCGTGCCGCCGTGATCGCGGCACTGGACGCCCGCGGCATGTTCCTCTGGGTCAGACCGAAGGGTGCGAAATGAAGATCTTCGTGATTGCAGGAGAGCCCTCCGGCGATGCCCTGGGCGGAGCCGTCATGGCGGGGCTGCGGGACCTCTCTCCCGGTGTCACCTTCGACGGCGTCGGCGGCCCGCTGATGCAGGCGCAGGGCCTCGTCAGCCGCTTTCCCATGGACGAACTCTCCGTCATGGGACTGGCCGAGGTGCTGCCGAAATACCGCGCGCTGAAGCGGCGGATCGCGGAATCTGCGCAGGCGGTGCTGGACACCCGCCCCGACGTGCTGCTGACCATCGACAGCCCGGACTTCTGCCTGCGGGTGGCCAAGCTGGTCAAGGCCCGGTCCGACATCCGGACGATCCACTACGTCGCCCCCACCGTCTGGGCCTGGCGTCCGGGCCGGGCCGCGAAGATGGCCCGCCACATCGACCACGTCCTCGCCCTCTTTCCGTTCGAACCGCCGCTGATGCAGGCCGCCGGCATGTCCTGCGATTTCGTGGGCCACCCTGTCGTCGCACAGAAGGTCGCGACGGAGGCAGAGGCTTCGGCCTTCCGCGCCAGTCACGATCTCGGCCCCGGTCCCGTCGTGCTGGCCCTGCCGGGGTCGCGCCGAGGCGAGGTCTCGCGCCTCGCCGACCGCTTCGGCGGCGCCCTGCGCCTGTTGCAGCAGACCAGCCCCGGCCTGCGCGTCGTCGTGCCCTGCGCGGGGCCCGTCGCCGCCATGGTGCGCGACGTGACGCAGAACTGGCCCGGCCGGCCCCTGCTGACCGCCCCCGACGACGCGGCGGCCAAGCGCGCGGCCTTCCGCGCGGCGGACGTGGCGCTCGCGGCGTCCGGCACCGTCTCGCTAGAGCTTGCGGCGGCCGGCACGCCAATGGTGATCGCCTACGACATGAACTGGCTGTCGCGCCAGATCATCGGGCGGATGCTGCTGGTCGACACGGTGACGCTGGTCAATTTGGTATCCGAGACGCGCACCATCCCCGAGTTCATCGGCCCCGCCTGCACCTCCTCGCGCATCGCCGATGGCCTGCGCGCCGTATTGGCAAAGCCGCAGGCGCAGCACGACGCGATGGCGCTGACCATGGACCGCCTCGGCCGTGGCGGAGAGCCCCCCGGCCTCCGCGCCGCCCGCTCGATCCTTGCCCATAGCGGCTGACTGGCCACAGAATGCAAAAAGCCCCGGCCACGGCCGGGGCTTTCCACCGATGTCAGGCGATCAGAAGCGGTAGCCGACCGACAGGCCCACGGCGACGGCATCGTTGTCGGCGAACCGGGTGTTCGTACGGGCGGGATCGTCATTCCCCTCGCCGAACTTGATGTATTCGACGCCACCCGTGATCTTGAAAGCATCGCGGGTATAGGTGCCGCCAACGCCGAAGGACGTCGATCCATCCGTCGGTGCCAGTCGAGACAGATCGTCCCCGTTGCTCGGTTCATAGGTGACGCGCACGAAACCGGACACATTGTCAGAAAACTTGCGACCGACGCCAAGCCTGTAGGTGGTGCTGTCGCTGTCGATCCCGGTCACTTCCTCGCCGCCGGTGATGTTGGCATAACCCGCCGGCTTGACGTGCCAGTCGGACCACGTCGCGTGGCGAATGGACCCAAAGACCAGCGTATCCTGTGCGACGCCCGACTGAAAATCGAGCGTATACACATCCGGCATCGAGATCGATGTAGTCGAAGGAGGCAGATCGGCACCGCCAAAGGTTTCGGTCGTACTGAATTTGTGCGTGTAGCCGGATTCGTAAGTAAAGGCGACACGCAGGGCAATTTCGGGTTTTTCGTAAGCCGCACCAATGACGTAGCTGGTCTGACGGTCCTTTTCTGCGTGGGCGGTGTAGGTGAACCGGCCTGTCAGTGCGCTATTGGGATCAAGGATGGCCTGCGCCTGCCCGCCAAGCTCTATGGCCTGCGCTTGCAGCGCTTGTGCCTGCGCTGCCAGCGCCGCAGCCTGCGCACCGAGCTGCTGAGCCTGCGCCAAATCGCCGTCCGCTTGGGCAGCGGCGGCGGCTGCACCGGCTGCACGTGCCAAGTCCGCTTTTTCTTGTGCTGCCGCACCGGCCTGCCCGGCTCTCGCTCCCAGTTCCTGACCGGTCGAAGCGCCAAGCAACTGACTAGGGATAACGATATTCGCTTCCGATTCGATGCTACGGACGCCACCGTAAACGCTGATCGCCGGCGTGACCTTGTATTTCATCATGATGGTCTGGCCGTTCGAATCCCACTCCGCCGACAGGCCGCGATAGAAACCCTGGGGATAGTCCGCATCCGCACCGAATGGCTGGTTGAAGAACAGCCCCAGCGCCAGCCGCGGCGTCAAATCGTATTTCAGAGATCCCGACAGCGTGCTGAAGTCCTTTGACATCACACCGGTCGAGGCAGAGCCGCCCAAGGTGTCAAAGGGGGCCTGATATGTGCCCGATACGCTCGGCTTCACCGCGGCGTAGGACAGCTCGACATAGTTGCCGGGCTCGAACAGTGTGCCGTAGTTCGTCAGGTTGCGGTCGATCCCGGCGGCATGTGCGCCGGTCGTCGTCAGCAGCAGAGCTGCGGCCGTCGTGAGTTTCTTCATGTCTCCATCCCCGTAGTAGAGTGTTTCCTCGTTACCGAACCTTCAGCCGCAAATCGGACCCGTCAATTGACGACGCAGCGTCAAAATAAAGGCACGGGGGTGGTTGTGACCTGTTTGCACGCCGCGCTCAGGCGCGGGCCGGCTGGCCGCGGGTGATGTTCAGGTAGTTGCCCGCAAAGATCAGCGCGGCGCCCAGCAGGATCCACGGGTCGATCACCTCGGCATAGACCAGCGCGCCGACGATCGCGATGGTGGGCAGGCGGACGAAGTCGATCGGCATCACGACCGAGGCGGGCGCCAGCGACAGCGCCGTCGTCAGGCAGAAATGCGCAAAAAGCCCCGCGCAGCCGATCAGCACCAGCCAGGGCAGGGTGGTCGCATCCGGCAGGGCCATATCGCCGTCCCAGCCCGCGCAGATCAGGCCAAAGACCGCCTGCATCACCGTCAGGTAGAACAGGATGCAGGTGATCGTCTGCGTCCGCGTCAGTCTGCGGGTGAAAATGGCGGAAAAGGCAAAACCCACGGCGCAAAGCGCCGCGGCGATCAGGCCCGGCGACAGCGGTGCGCTGCCGGGGCGGGTGACGACCAGCACCCCGACGAAGCCGATTGCAGCCGCGATCAGGCCGACCCGCGTCAACCGCTCGCCCAGCAGCAGCGGCGACAGCAGCAGCACCCAGATCGGAGAGGTGAATTCCAGCGCGAAGACCTGCGCCAGCGGGATCGCGGTGATGGCAAAGAACCACAGGTTCTGCCCGGTGAAATGCGCGATGTTGCGGATTGCGTGCAGACCCAGTTGCTGGCCGTTGATCTGCCGCCACGTCCCCGACAGGCCCGCCACCGTGCAGACGATGACAATGCCCAGCAGGCTGCGATAGGTCATGATCTCGAAGGTATCGAGGGCGAAGCTGACTTGCCGACCGGCAATCGCCATGGACGTGAAGGACACGATCGCGCCGATCATCCACAGGCAGGCCCGCAGGGTGCTGGTCATGCGGGCGCGCCCGCGGGGGTCATTCCCACTCGATGGTGCCCGGCGGCTTGCTGGTGATGTCATAGGTCACGCGGTTGATGCCCTGCACCTCGTTGATGATCCGCGTCGCGGTCTCGCCCAGGAAATCGTGGCTGAAGGGATAGTAATCCGCCGTCATCCCGTCGACGGATGTCACGGCCCGCAGCGCGCAGGCGAAGTCGTAGGTCCGTCCGTCGCCCATCACGCCCACGGTGCGGACGGGCAGGATCGCGACGAAGGCCTGCCAGATGTCGTCGTAAAGCCCGTGCCGCCGGATCTGGTCGATAAAGACCGCATCCGCCTTGCGCAGGATCTCCAGCTTCTCGCGCGTGATCTCTCCGGGGCAGCGGATCGCAAGGCCGGGGCCGGGGAAGGGGTGACGGCCGATGAAGCTGGGCGGCAGGCCCAGCTCCACCCCCAAGGCGCGGACCTCGTCCTTGAAGAGCTCGCGCAGCGGTTCGACCAGCTTCAGGCCCATCTTTTCCGGCAGCCCGCCGACGTTGTGATGGCTCTTGATCGTGACGCTCGGCCCGCCGGAGAAGCTGACCGATTCGATCACGTCGGGATAGAGCGTCCCCTGCGCCAGAAATTCCGCCCCCTCGATGTCGTTGGCGTATTTCTGAAAGACGTCGATGAACAGACCGCCGATGATCTTGCGCTTCGTCTCGGGATCGCTGACGCCCTCCAGCCGGCCGAGGAACAGCGCGCTCTCGTCCGCGTGGATCAGGTTCAGGTTGTAGTTGTCGCGGAACATCTTCACGACCTGCTCCGCCTCGCCCAGACGCAGCAGCCCGTGATCGACGAAGACGCAGGTCAGCTGGTCGCCGATCGCCTCGTGCAGCAGGACGGCGGTGACGGAACTGTCGACGCCCCCCGACAGGGCGCAGATCACCTTGCGGTCGCCCACCTGTTCGCGAATCGCGGCGATCGCCTGCTCGCGGTAGGCATCCATCGTCCAGTCGCCGGTGAAACCCGCCATGCGGACGAAGTTTTCGTAAAGCTTCGCGCCGTTCGGGGTGTGATGCACCTCGGGGTGGAACTGCACCGCGTAGAACTGCCGCGACACGTCGGCAGTGATTGCAAACGGCGCGTTGGGGGACGTGCCGTAGACCGCGAATCCCGGCGCCAGCGCCGACACGTGGTCGCCGTGGCTCATCCAGACCTGCTCGCGCTCCGTCAGGAACCAGCCGTCCAGCAGGTCCAGCTGGCCTTCCGCCTTGACGTAGGCGCGGCCGAATTCCTTGGTGCCTTCGCCGCCGACGACGGTGCCGCCCAGCTGTGTCATCATGGTCTGCTGGCCATAGCAGATGCCCAGCACCGGCACGCCCATGGTAAAGACGCTCTCGGCGGCGCGGGGCGACCCCTCGCGGGTCACGCTGTCAGGCCCGCCCGACAGGATGATCGCCAGTGGCGCGAACTCCGCCAGAAAGGCGTCGGTGACCTTCTGGTAGGGGTGGATTTCGCAATAGACGTTCAGTTCCCGCAGGCGGCGCGCGATCAGCTGCGTCACCTGCGACCCGAAGTCGACGATCAGAAGGCGTTGGTGGTCTGTGATATCCATGGCGCTGGAATAAGTCGGAAACCGCACCGCCGCAATGTCGCTTTCGCGTGTCAGATGGCGTTTGTCGCTTCTCTGACCGTCGCGCCATCGCGTATCAGGGGCACCAAGATCAGCGGGAAAGGTGCGCGATATGACAGAGGCAGCAACAGCAGGACGCCGGGCACGGGGTGGCGGCGGGGCCGCGCGGCGCGCCGAACGCACCGCCGTCAGCGTCGAAACCGCGAAATACATCGAACGCAACATCCCGAACTACGAAGTCCTGACCGAAGAGGCGCTGGACACGATCGAGCGCAACGCCGAGACCGTGCTGGCCGAGATCGGCGTGAACTTCGTCGACAATCCCGCCGCCCTGCAGCGCTGGCGCGAAGCGGGCGCAGAGATCGAGGGCGAGCGCGTCCGCATCCCCCGCGGGCTCGCCCGCAAGCTCTGCAGCACCGCGCCGTCGCAGTTCACCCAGCACGCCCGCAACCCGGACCGCAACGTGGTGATCGGCGGCAAGAACCTCGTCCTCGCCCCGGTCTACGGCCCGCCCTTCGTGCGCGATGCCGAAGGTGGCCGCCGCTACGCCACCATGGCCGATTTCGAGAAATTCGTGAAGCTGGGCTACATGTCCAAGTGGCTGCATCACTCCGGCGGGACGGTCTGCGAACCGACCGACGTGCCGGTGAACAAGCGCCACCTCGACATGCTGTTGGCGCACATGACCCTGTCCGACAAGCCTTTCATGGGCTCCGTCACCGAACCGAGCCGCGCGAAGGACTCGGTCGAGATGTGCGAAATCCTCTTTGGCAAGGATTTCGTGCGCGACAACACGGTGATGACCTCGCTCATCAACATCAACTCGCCCATGACCTTCGATTCGATCATGATGGGCGCGCTGGAGATCTTCGCCGAACACAATCAGGCCAGCATCATCAGCCCCTTCATCGTCGGTGGCGCCATGGCGCCCGTGTCGGTCGCCGGCACCCTGACGCAGGTGTTGGCAGAGGTGCTGGCCGGTGTTGCCTACAGCCAGCTCGTGCGCCCGGGCGCGCCGGTGATCTTCGGCGCCTTCGTGACCTCGATCGACATGAACTCCGGCGCGCCCACCTTCGGCACGCCGGAAGCCGCGCATATCACCTACGGTGCCGGCCAGCTGGCACGCCGCCTCGGGCTGCCCTACCGCTCCGCCGGATCGTTCTGCGGATCGAAGCTGCCCGACGCGCAGGCCGCCTACGAGACGTCGAACAGCCTGCAGATGGGCCTGCTGTCCGGCGTGAATTTCATGCTGCACGCCTGCGGCTGGCTCGAAGGCGGCCTTGTCGCCAGCTTCGAGAAATTCGTCATGGACGCCGACCAGCTCGGCACGCTGCACCACTTCGCCCGCGGCGTGGACCTGTCCGAGAACGGTCAGGCGATGGAGGCCATCGCAGAGGTCGGTCCGGGCGGCCACTACCTCGGCTGCGCCCACACGCAGGCGAACTTCAAGTCCGCCTTCTGGCGCTCCGACCTCTTCGATTACAAGCCGTTCGAGACATGGGACGAAGAGGGCGCGCGCGACACGCAGACGCTGGCGTCGATCCGCGTCAAGCGGATGATCGACACCTACGTCCAGCCGCCGCTCGACCCCGAGATCGAGACCCGCCTGCGCGCCTACGTGGCCGACAAGAAGGCCTCGATGCCCGACAGCTTCATGTGACGTCGCGGGGGCGCGTGATGGCCTCGAAGTCGCGCGCCTCTGCCATGATGGCCGTCAGCAGATCGATGTGGCGCACCAGCGCATAGCTTGTGGCCTGCGCCTGTCGTGCCGCATCCTCCAGCGCTTCCGCCTCCAGCAGGGCGATCAGCACCGGGCCGTGAAACGCAGCCCCCAACCCCGGCACCAGCCGGGGCAGATCCCGTGCGCGCCGGTAATCGTCCAGCCCGAACCGCGCCGCCCGCACCAGCAGGCCCGGCCGTTTCAACTGGCTGACCCGCGATCGAATGTCCTGCATCTTTGCGTCCTCGCATTGTTGATTCCGTGTCGCTCGGACGGTAATGACACAACCATGGCGCGTGTTGCGTCAGGGCCGGAAGTTAAGAACGGTCGGTATCCCTTTGATTAATCATTTTTAGGAAGAGTGTTACCAAGACAATAACGTTAACCCTCAATTAAGGATGCACCCCTAGGTTGTTCGTTCTGTGCTAGTGCGGTGAACACGGCACGGGGCGTTCGATTGGGGACCAGAGAGGCTGGCCAGAATGACGATGATGCAGGATATTCCCAGACCGGAGGTTCCCGGATGGGTCCCCGTTCCTGTCCGCCACTATCTTGCGCATACGGTCAGCGGGACGTCGATCAGGGCACTGGCGCGCCAGTGCGACGTCCACCCCTCGACCATCATGCGTCAGGTGCGCGCCTGCGAGTTGCGGCGCGACGATCCGCTGATCGACGCGGCCCTCCGGGCCCTCTCGCCGGTATCCCCCTCTCACCCCTCAAAGGAAAGCCGTGCCATGCCCCATGCCGCGCCCGCCCGCCACGCCGTCAGCCGCACCCCCGTCACGCAGGGCCGTCTGGACCGCGAAGCCCTGCACATCCTGCGCCGCCTGTGCGAACCCCGTGCGGTCATGGCCGTCGCCCGCGACATGGACTCGGCGGTCATCGTGCGCGAGGATCCCGCCGGCGGCACCCTGCGCACCGCAGTGGTAGAGTCCGACATCGCCCAGGCCATGGCGCTGCAGAACTGGATTTCCTGCGCCGATCCCGAGGCCCGCATCGCCCGCTATCACATCACGGGGCAGGGGCGCACCGCGCTGCGCCAGCTGACCGCCGCGGACGAGAACCGGGCGAACGGCTTTGCCGAAACCGCGCAGGATACGATGGATGGCGCCGCCTTCGGCAACGTCCTGACCGCCCGCTTCATCGCCGCCGAAACGCCCCTGATGGGCCTGTCGCGGCGCCGCGACCGCGACGGCAAGCCGTTTCTGTGCAAGGAACTCGTGAAGGCGGGCGAACGGCTGCGCGAGGATTTCGTCCTGTCCCGCCCCGGTCCGGACGCCGCCGACGACTGGCGGGACGCGCTGAACCGCCCCGGTCCCGGCACGTCGCATCCGGGGGTGCAGGCCGCCCGCGCCCGCGTGATCGCTGCATTGGACGACCTCGGCCCCGGCCTGCAGGACGCTGTCCTGCGCTGCTGCTGCCTGCTGGAGGGGCTGGAAACGACGGAACAGCGCCTGGGCTGGTCCGCCCGGTCCGGCAAGATCGTCCTGCGGATCTCCCTCCAGCGCCTGTCGCGCCATTACGAGGAGGCGACAGGCAAGTTCGGCCCCCGCATCGGCTGACCTCAATCGGTCGCGCAGCGCCCCGTGGCGTCGGCAAAGGCCGTATCCGTTGCCGCAAGGGTCCCCTCGATGATCCGGATGGGGACGTAGGGCGGCTGATCCTGGATCGACGGGCTGACCTGTGACAGCTGATAGCAACCGGTAAAGACCGCTTCCGTGCCCTCCGTGTCGGTGGCCCGGATCACGACCGGCAACATGGTATAGGTCGTGCCCGCCGCGCCCTCCGTCACCGGCGTGCCGAGGCGCAGATCGACATGGTCCGTATCGGCGTAGCCCGCCTTGAACGCCGCGTAATCGCCGATCCTGTCGCGCGCGAAATAGCTGTAGGCCCGCAGGTATTCGTGCCGGTTCACCGCGTTGTAAAGCGATTCCACCACCGCCGCGGGCGACGACCGGTCGTCGCGGAACGCAACCTGCTGCGCCCCAGCGGCAGAGCCGGCCAGCAACAGGGTGAGGATCAGGGGGCGGCTGGTCATGGGGCTTGGCCTTTGCGAATGAGGTTGGGGTCAATGCCCGTCCCGCATGACCGGTTCCCGGCCTCGGCAATGGACTTTCGCCGCGATCATGCCTAGATGACAAGGCATCACAGCCAAAAGGCCCGCCGTCATGCGCGATCTGAAGATCCCCGCCCAGCGTCACCCGGAAAAGGCGAAACGCCCCGACGCGCCGCAGCCGAAGAAGCCGGACTGGATCCGCGTCAAGGCGCCGACATCCGAAGGCTATCGCCAGACCCGCGACATCATGCGCGAACACAAGCTGACGACCGTCTGCGAGGAAGCGGGCTGCCCCAACGTCGGGGAATGCTGGTCCCAGGGTCACGCCACCATGATGATCATGGGCGAGGTCTGCACCCGCGCCTGCACCTTCTGCAACATCGCCACCGGCAAGCCGCCCGAGGCGCTCGACGTCTTCGAGCCGGGGCGCGTGGCCGACGCGGTCAAGAAGCTGGGCCTGAACCACGTGGTCATCACCTCTGTCGACCGGGACGACGTGGCGGACGGCGGGGCAGAGCATTTCGCCCAGACGATCCGCGCCATCCGTCGTCAGGCGCCGCACACCACGATCGAGATCCTGACCCCCGATTTCATCCGCTGCGACCCCTCCGTGCTGGAGATCGTGGTCGCGGCGAAGCCCGACGTCTTCAACCACAATCTCGAGACGGTGCCGGGCCTCTACCCGCAGGTGCGCCCCGGCGCGCGCTATTTCCATTCGCTGCGCCTGCTGCAGCGGGTCAAGGAACTGGACCCCACGATGTTCACCAAGTCGGGCATCATGGTCGGTCTGGGCGAGGATCGTCAGGCGGTGACCCAGGTGATGGAGGACATGCGCGCGGCCGACATCGATTTCCTGACGATCGGCCAGTACTTGCAGCCGACGCCCAAGCACCACCGCGTCGACCGCTTCGTCACGCCAGAGGAATTCGCCGCCTACGAGAAGGCCGCCTACGGCAAGGGCTTCCTCATGGTCTCCGCCTCGCCGCTGACCCGGTCGTCCTACCACGCCGGCGACGACTTCTCCCGCCTCCGCGCCGCCCGCCTGGCGCGCTTCGCCTAAGGTAGCGGGCAAACACGCAGGGGCCTCCTCTGGATCGCGATGATCACACGGTCTGCCATCCCGATGGCGTCGGCGCCCACCGATAGGCTCTGCCATAGGCACCCGGTTCGCCACAGGCGCCGGACAACGTCCACGGGTCGCCCTTGGCCGCACCTGCCGCCGCGCCGCCCGCCCGGCGCGCTTCGCCTGAGGTGAGGGGCGCAGGCGCGCGGACCTGCCCTGGATTTCGATGATAACACGGTCTGACATCCAGATGCCGTCAGCGCCCACCGATGGACTCTGCCAGAGGCACCCGGTTCGCCACAGGCGCCGGACAACCTCCACGGGTCGCCCTTGGCCGCACCCGCCGCCGCACCGCCCGCCCGGCGCGCTTCGCCTGAGGTGAGGGGCGCAGGCGCGCGGACCTGCCCTGGATTTCGATGATAACACGGTCTGACATCCAGATGCCGTCAGCGCCCACCGATGGCCTCTGCAAGAGTCACCCGGTTCGCCACAGGCTTCAGACAACGCCTTCGGGTCCCCCTTGGCCGCACCCGCCGCCGCACCGCCCGCCCGGCGCGCTTCGCCTGAGATGAGGGGCGCAGGCGCGGGGACCTCCCCAGGATCTCGATGACAACACGGTCTGACACCCCGGTGGCGTCGGCGCCCACCGATGGCCTCTGCAAGAGTTACCCGGTTCGCCACAGGCTTGAGACAACGTCCTCGGGCGCTCGGCCGCACCCGCCTTCGCGCCGCCCGCCCGGCGCGCTTCGCGTGCGATGAGGGGCGCAGGCGCGGGGACCTCCCCTGGATCTCGATGACAACACGGTCTGACATCCCGGTGGCGTCGGCGACCATCGATGGACTCTGCCATAGGCACCCGGTGCGCCACAGGCGCCGGACAACGTCCACGGGTCGCCCTTGGCCGCACCCGCCGCCGCGCCGCCCGCCCGGCGTGCTATGCCTGAGGTAACGAACGCAGACGCGCGGACCTGCCCTTGGATGGGGATGATGACACGTTCCGACAACCCAATGGCATCGGAGCCGATCAATGTACTGTGCCAGAGGCACCCGGTTCGCCACAGGCTTCAGACAACGTCCTCGGGTCCCCCTTGGCCGCACCCTCCGCCGCACCGCCCGCCTGGCGTGCTATGCCTTAGGTAACGAACGCAGGCGTGCGGATCTGCCCTTGGATGGGGATGATGACACGTTCCGACAACCCGATGGCATCGGCGCCCATCAATGTACTGTGCCAGAGGCACCCGGTTCGCCACAGGCGCCGGACAACGTCCTCGGGTCCCCTCCGGCCGCACCCCGCTTCAATCGGGTCGCCGGGGGCTTGAGAAACGCCCGTCCTTCCCCTTGGAGCGTCACCGGCCCACACGCCCGCCCTCAATACCCGAAGGTCCGGGCATGCAGCGCCGTAAGCCCCCCCGGGCGGCCCAGAAGAAAGCCCTGACCGTAGTCCACGCCGAAAGCGCGCAGGGCCGCGGCTTCCTCCGTCCGCTCGATGCCCTCGGCCACGACCCGCGCGCCGATCGCCTTGCTGAAGTGCAGAATGCCGGCAGTGAGCGCCTGATTGACCGGGTCCATGTGCAGCCCCCGGATCAGGTCGCGGTCCAGCTTCACGATGTCCGGCTTGATCTGCAGCACCGCGTTCAGGCTGTTCGGGTCGGTCCCCAGATCGTCGACGGCGATCTGCGCACCAAGGCTGCGCAGCGCCTTCATCTCCGGCAGCATCGCCTGCAGGCTGCCGATCCCGGCGTGGTCGGTCAGCTCGAAGATGATGCGGTCGCTGAACGGCCCGTCGATCAGCCGCGGCAGGTCCGCGTTGATCAGCGTATCGGGCGCCACATTGATCGCGAGCTTCAGCGCCTGCGGCAGCTCCGGCAGCAGTTCCAGCGTCTTCGCGATCACCACCCGATCCAGCCGCCGGTCGAGGCCCACCGTCCGCGCCTCCGCGAACCAGGTGTCGGGGCTGCGGTAGGGGGTGGGGCGGAACCGGCACAGCGCCTCCGCCCCCATGACCGTGTCGTCGGCCAGCGCCACGATGGGCTGCAGCAGCAGCTGGAAATCGCGGTCCGCGATCACGTCGCCGATCCGCCGGCGCAGGTCCGGCCCGCCCGCCGCGTGGTGGGACGTCCGGTCGAGGACATCCGCCAGCAATCCGGCGTAGGAGGTCACGATCGCCAGATCGCCCTCGTCCAGCATCGGACGGGGGAAATGCGACAGGCAGCACAGCATCGCCGGTCCGGCGCCGTCGCACCGGGGCAGGGGCACCCCGATCATCGCGCCCACCGCGCCCATCGCCCCCGGCTGCAGCACCTGCGCCCGGGGATCGGCCCCGGCGTCGGGCAGCAGCCGCGGCAGCGCGCCCTGCAGGATCGCGCCGCAGAACGTCCCCTCTGCCTTGAAGCGGTCACCGGGCACCAGCCGCGCCGCGGCATTGTCGCAGGACAGCGCGTGCAGCACCACGTCGGGACCGTCGAACAGCACGAGGTAGGCCAGCGCCATGTCGAGATGGTGCCTGACGGCCCCCAGCATGTCGGTGACGACGGTCATCGGGGCGCGCGGCGGCGCGGCGGCGGCAAGAAGGGGGGCAAGCTCTGTCATGCCCCCGGTATGGGCCATTTTCCCTTAATTCGACGTAAAGGGCCGCATCGTTCTTGCCGGGGCCTCCGGCGTGCCGTTCACCAGCCGCTCGATCCCCGCCAGCGCCAGACAGGCCGCGACGACGCCCAGCACCAGCCAGACCCGGCTCGCCTTCGGCGGGTTGCGGGCCAGCTGGCTCAGCCGCAGGAACCAGCGCGGGTTCATGCGTCGTCCGTGAACCGCACCTGCCCGATATAGGGCAGGTTGCGGTTGCGCTGCGCGAAATCGATGCCGTAGCCCACGACGAAGGCGTCGGGAATCTCGAACCCGGTCCAGTCGGCGCGGAAATCGACCTCGCGCCGCGCCGGCTTGTCCAGCAGGGCGATGGTCTTCAGCCGGGCGGGATGGCGCGACCGCAGGTAGTCGGTCACATGGCTCAGCGTGTGGCCGGTGTCGACGATATCCTCGACGATCAGCACGTCGCGCCCCTCGATGGTGCCGCGCAGATCCTTCAGGATCCGCACCTCGCGGCTGCTTTCCATGCCGTCGCCATAGCTGCTGGCCTCGATGAAATCGACTTCCACCGGCAGGTCGAGTTCGCGCACGAGGTCGGCGATGAACACGAAGGACCCGCGCAGCAGGCCCACGACCACCAGCTTGTCGGTCCCGTCAAAGGCGTCGTGGATGTCGCGGGCCAGCGCCTCGATCCGGGCGGCGATGGACTTGGCACTGATCATCTGGTCGATGACATAGGGGCGTGACATGTTGACCTTTCGGGCAAGGGTTGATTTCCGCCTGCCTTTTACGACATCAACACATGAAGTCACACCGCGAAAGTCATCCATGCCCGTCCACGACGAAACCCGCGTCCTGCCCTATACCGCCGACCAGATGTATGCGCTCGTCGCGGACGTCGAGAGCTATCCGAAGTTCCTGCCATGGACCGCCGCCGCGCGCCTGCGGTCGGAAAGCGAGGAGGGCGACCACACCGTCCTGCTGGCCGACCTCGTGGTGTCCTTCAAGGTGTTCCGCGAAACCTTCGGCAGCCGCGTGACCCTCTGGCCCGAGAAGAAGCAGATCGACACCGCATACATCGACGGCCCCTTCAAGCACCTGAACAGCCGCTGGACGTTTCAGGACGTGGCCGAGGGGTGCAAGGTCCACTTCCACGTCGATTTCGAATTCAAGAACCGGCTGTTGCAGGGTGCCGCCGGCATGTTCTTCAATCAGGCGATGCAGACCATCGTCCGGGCGTTCGAGCGGCGGGCGGCGGCGCTTTACGGGGCGGGGGCCGCCTGATCAGCCGGCGGGCGCCTGCTGCCGGATAGCCTCCAGCAGCAGGTCCAGCGCATGATCCACGGTCGCGGCACGCACATGGCTGCGGCCGATCGCCCCGAACTCCACCGTTTCCGCATGCATCCCGTTGGTCGTCGCCACGCCGAAGCAGACCCGCCCCTCGGGCTTGTGCTCCGATCCGCCGGGACCGGCGATGCCGGTGACGGACAGAGCGATCCGCGCGTCGGACCGGTCCAGCGCACCCTGCGCCATCTCGCGCGCGACCTCTTCGGAGACGGCGCCGAAGGTGTCGAGCGTCTCGGCCCGCACCCCCAGCATCTGCATCTTGGCGGCATTGGTATAGGTCACGAATCCCCGGTCGAAGATCGCGGAACTGCCCGCGACCTCGGTGATCGCCCCCGCGATCAGGCCGCCGGTGCAGCTTTCCGCCAGCGCCACCATCATGCCGCGTTCCCGCGCCAGATCAAGAAGTTGCGCGGCCTTGCTCATCTCAGGATGACCCCGTGGTAAAGCGCCGCGAAGAGCACGACGCCGATGGCGGCGAAAACACCCGCGATCACGTCGTCCAGCATCACGCCCAGCGGATCGCCACGGCGGTCGGCCCAGCCCACCGGGCCCCACTTCCTGATGTCGAACAGCCGGAACAGGGCAAAGGCCGCGATCCAGCCGGGCCACAGCGCCGTATAGGGCGCACCCACCTGCGCCGCGCCGATGGCCAGCGGCCACAGCGCGATCCATTGGCCGACGACCTCGTCCACCACGATCTCGCCCGGATCCTCGACGCCAGAGGCCCGCGTTTCCACCGTCGTGGCCCACCAGCCGATGCCGAACAGCGCGAACGTCGCCACGATCAGCACGACCGGCCCGCCCAGCACCATCAGCAGCCACCCCACGGGCAGGGCCACCAGCGATCCCCATGTGCCGGGGGCAGGGCGCAGCAGGCCCACGTATAGGAATGTCGCGATCAACCGTGTCATGCGCTCACCAAAGTTGCGGTGGCGAGGGCGGCGATGCCTTCCTCGCGACCCGTGAATCCAAGGCGCTCCGACGTGGTGGCCTTCACGCTCACCCGGTCCGCCGCCAGCCCCATGATCGCGGCCATGGCGGCGCGCATCGCCGCCTGATGCGGCCCGACCTTGGGGTATTCGCAGACCAGCGTGCAGTCCACGTTGGAAATCCTGAATCCCATCTCCGCCGCCAGCGCGACCGCGTGGCGCAGGAAGATATGGCTCTCCGCCCCCTTCCACTGCGGGTCCGACGGAGGGAAATGCACCCCAATGTCGCCCTGTGCCAGCGCGCCATAGATCGCGTCGGTCACCGCGTGCATCCCCACATCCGCGTCGGAATGGCCCTGCAGGCCGCGCCCGTGCGGCACCTTCACGCCGCACAGCATCACGTGATCCCCCGGCCCGAACCGGTGCACGTCGTATCCGTTGCCCAACCTGATATCCATGCCTGCCCCCAGCAGCCGCTCCGCCCGCGCGAAATCCTCCGCGTGGGTGATCTTGAGGTTGTCTTCATCGCCCCGCACGATCGAAACGTCCAGCCCCGCCGCCCGCGCCACGGCGACGTCGTCGGCAGCGGCACCGCCATGGGCAGCATGGGCGGCCCGGATCGCGTCCGTCCGGAAGCCCTGCGGCGTCTGGGCCCGGAACAGACCAGCGCGGTCCTGCACCCCCGTCACCTGCGTATCGCCGCGCCACAGCGCATCCGTCACCGCGACGGCGGGCGCCGCACCGGGCGCGTGATCCAGCGCCGCGATCACCCGGTCGATGACGGCGGCGCTGACAAGGGGGCGGGCCGCGTCGTGGATCAGCACGCGATCCTCCGTCACCGCATCAAGGCCGCGGCGCACCGATGCCTGCCGGTCGGCACCGCCGGTCACCACCGTCACGGCGGAATCGGTCCACCGGTGCAGGTCATCCGGGTGCAGGACCAGCACGATCCGGTCGATGCCCGGATGCCGGGCGAAGGCCGCAACCGTATGCCCCAGAACGGTTTTCCCCGCCAGCGTCCGCCATTGCTTTGCGACGTCGCCGCCCGCGCGCACGCCGCGTCCCGCGGCCACGATCAATGCGGCTGTCGTCGTCATGGCAGGCCTCGCTCACCAAAGGGTCCGGTCCCCCCTGACTAGCGATCCGCCAATCCCTGCGCAATCACGGGCGTGATGCCTCATTTTTAGGCGACCTTGCGGGAATTTTATCATCGGTTGCCGCACCGCGTTGTCAGGCGGGCCGGGCCGGGATAGTTCAAAGACGCACGCACAGCCTTTAGGCAAAAGATGAATTTGACGGCATCGCAACGGTTTCTTCCGGCACCCCCCGTGGCCCTCGCACCCTTGGCCGGGATCACCGACCTGCCGTTCCGGCAGTTGGTCGCCAGTTTCGGCGCGGGCTGGGTGGTGTCCGAGATGGTCGCCTCTCAGGACATGGTGCAGGCAAAGCCGTCCGTCCGGGACCGCGCAGAGCTTGGCTTCGACCAAAGCGCGACAGCGGTGCAGCTGGCCGGCCGCGATCCTTACTGGATGGCAGAGGCGGCGCGCATGGTGGCCGACAACGGCGCCGCCGTGATCGACATCAACATGGGGTGCCCCGCCAAGAAGGTCACGGGCGGCCTGTCCGGCTCCGCCTTGCTGCGCACCCCCGACCACGCCCTCCGCCTGATCGAGGCGGTGGTGAGCGCCGTCGACGTGCCGGTGACGCTCAAAACGCGTCTTGGCTGGGACGACGACAGCCTGAACGCAGCCGACGTGGCCCGCCGGGCCGAATCCGCCGGCATCGCTCTTGTAACGATCCACGGTCGCACCCGCTGCCAGTTCTACAAGGGCCGCGCCGACTGGTCCGCGATCCGTGCCGTCCGCGATGCGGTGACGATTCCAGTCATCGCCAACGGCGACATCACGGGCGCGCAGGACGCCCGCACGGCGCTCGCCCGCTCCGGCGCCAACGGGGTGATGATCGGCCGCGCCGCACAGGGCCGGCCATGGCTGCTGGCGCAGATCAGCGCAGCACTTTACGGCACCATGCCGCCGCAGGTGCCGCAGGGCAGGGCGTTTTGTGACATGGTGTCAGGCCATTACGAGGCGATGCTCACCTTCTATGGCGCCGCCCTCGGCAGCCGCGTCGCCCGCAAGCATCTGGGCTGGTACATGGATACCGGAGGCACGCCGACTGCCCTGCGCACCGCCGTTCTGACCTCTACCGACCCGGCCCGCGTGCTGGCGCTGCTGCCCGATGCCCTTGCATCCACCGGGGCGGAGGCCGCGGCATGATCGCCGACGAAGCGCTCTGGACCTCGCTGCCGGTGCCCGCCCTGCTGCTGGGCGCCGACGACCGCATCCTGCAGTCGAACCCCGCAGCCGAAAGTTTCCTGAACCTCTCGGCAAAGGCCCTTGCGGGCGAGATCGTCTGGGACAAGGTCCTGATCGACGCTCCCCTCGATTCCGCCTTCGAAAGAGCCCGCGAACAGCGCACCTCGCTTTTCATCAACGATGTCGACGTCGGCTCCGGCATGCGGTCGCCGCAGCATTGCAACATCCAGTTCGCCCCGCTGCAAGGCCGCGACCGGGTCACGATCATGATGATCAGCCCCCAGCAGATCGTCAGCCGCCTCAATCAGAACGCCATGTCCGGCAAGGCCGCCCGGTCCGCCATCGGCATGGCAGAGATGCTGGCGCACGAGATCAAGAACCCCCTCGCGGGCATCACCGGGGCGGCGCAGCTCTTGTCCATGGGCCTCGACCCCCAGGATCAGGAACTGACGGACCTGATCGTCGCCGAATCGCGTCGCATCGTGAAGCTGCTGGAACAGGTCGAACAGTTCGGCAACCTGCGCCCGCCCTTGCGCAAGTCCATCAACATGCACGACACCCTCGACCGCGCGCGCCAGTCCGCCAGCGTCGGCTTCGGCGCGCACATGATGTTCCTGACCGACTACGACCCGTCCTTGCCCCGTGCGCTGGCCGATGCCGACCAGTTGCAGCAGGTCTTCCAGAACCTGCTCAAGAACGCGGCAGAGGCTGGCGACTCCGGCGGCACGATCCGCATCCGCACCTTCTACGACGCCTCCCTGCGCGTCATGCAGCCCGATGGCACCCACGCCCGCCTGCCGCTGCAGGTCGAGATCATCGACGACGGCCCCGGCCTGCCACCCGACATCGCCGCCGACATCTTCGAGCCTTTCGTGTCGGGCCGCGAGAACGGCACCGGCCTCGGCCTCGCGCTGGTCAGCAAGCTGATGCACGACGGCGGCGGCTGGATTACAGTGGATTCCGTGCCGGGCCGCACCGTATTTCGCCTGTCGCTGCCGCAGGCCGACCCCAATGACGACGGAGAAGACTGATGGATGGAACGGTTCTGGTCGCGGACGACGACCGCACGATCCGCACGGTGCTGACGCAGGCGCTGACGCGGGCGGGCTGCAAGGTCCACGCGACCTCCAGCCTCGTCACGCTGATGCGCTGGGTGGACGAGGGCAAGGGCGACCTCGTGATCTCCGACGTCATCATGCCCGACGGCAACGGGCTGGAACAGCTGCCCCTGATCGCCAAGGCGCGCCCCGGCCTGCCGGTCATCGTGATTTCGGCCCAGAACACCATCATGACCG
Organism: Loktanella atrilutea; assembly: GCF_900128995.1. Lineage (GTDB taxonomy): Bacteria > Pseudomonadota > Alphaproteobacteria > Rhodobacterales > Rhodobacteraceae > Loktanella > Loktanella atrilutea. The sequence goes on from NZ_FQUE01000001.1 coordinate 465,869, forward strand.
CCATTCAGGCGGCAGAGGCGGACGCCTACGACTATCTGCCGAAACCCTTCGACCTGCCGGACCTGATGAAACGCGCCGCCCGCGCGCTGGAGGTCAAGCGACACGCCACGACGCCACGCCCGGCCGCAGAGCGGACGGACGCCTCCTCCGACCTGCCGCTCGTCGGGCGCACGCCCGCGATGCAGACCCTTTACCGGCTGGTCGCAAGGGTGATGAACACCGCGCTTCCCGTTCTGATCACGGGGGAATCCGGCACCGGCAAGTCGCTGATCGCCCGCGCGGTCCACGACTTCTCCGACCGCCGGTCGCTGCCCTTCGTCACCGGCACGGCCGCCGACCTCGACACCATCGACGGCCCCGCCACGATCCTGTCACGCGTTCGCGGCGGCACCATCCTCTTCGACGAGGTGGGTGATCTGGACGCCACCGCGCAGGCCCGCATCGTCCGCCTGCTGGACACGCTGGGCGACAACGCCCCGCGCATCATGGCCACGTCGCAAGGCAACCTCGGCGCCCTGATGGACGAGGACAAGTTCCGCGACGACCTGTTCTATCGCCTGTCGGGCGTCACCATCGCCGTCCCCGCTCTGCGCGAACGGGTCGACGACATCCCGCTGCTGGCCGAACACTTCCTGCAGGCGGCAGAGCGCGAGGGCGCCCCCCTGCGCCACCTGTCGCCCGGCGCCATGGACATGGTGCGCGCCTACAGTTGGCCCGGCAACGTGCGGCAGCTTGAAAACACCGTGCGCCGCCTCGTCTTCACCGCCGCCGCGGACGAGATCACGCGGGCCGAGGTCGATGCCGTCCTCGGCAACCAGCCCGCGATGGAACCCCTGCGCGGCGGGGCGGAGGGCGAAAAGCTGTCGGTCTCCGTCGCACGCCACCTGCAACGCTATTTCGACCTGCACGGCGGCGCGCTGCCGCCCCCCGGCCTCTACATGCGGATCCTCAGAGAGGTGGAGGCCCCGCTGATCGAGATCGCGCTGGATGCGACCGGCGGCAATCAGGCGAAATGCGCCGATCTGCTGGGAATCAACCGCAATACCCTCAGAAAGAAGATCACTGACCTCGATATTCGCGTGACACGTCGCCGCAAATTGATGTAAAACCGCAACATAAACGTGGCCCCGGGGAAACAACGCCCCGGCAGGACCATAAAAGACGGCGGTAACGGCGGGGTCAGACCCGCCATAGTGACAGGGCGAAGCGCGTGCAGCGTTCCCTCTTGGGTATGAATTTCCAGCGGCTTGCGCGCTGGCGGCGGCAGCGTGCCGTCCAGAACGGGCTGACCGTCCTGCTGGTCGTGCTGGGGCCGGTCCTGACGATGATGACCTTCCTCATCCTGGGTGGTCCGCTCGACCGTGCGTCCTCGTCCCCGCTGCTGCGCCTGATCCTGCTGGCCGACCTCGTCTATGTCATCATCGTCGCGGGGCTGGTCATCCAGCGCGTCACCTCGATGATCGTGGCGCGGCGCAACCGGTCCGCCGGATCGCGCCTCCACCTGCGCCTGACCGGCGTCTTCGTGGCGCTGGCGCTGATCCCCACGGTGCTGGTCGCGATCTTCGCCGTCCTGTCGATCAACCTCGGGTTCGAGGGCTGGTTTTCCGAACGCGTCCAGAACGTGCTCGGCACCTCCTTGACCACGGCGCAGGCCTACGACGGCGAAGAGCGTTCCGAACTGCTGCGCGATGCCAACGCCTTGGCGGGCTTCCTGAATACAGAGCGGCAGACGAACTTCTTCATGAACGACGGCGACGTGCGGCAGGCGATCGGCTCGGTCCAGAACCAGCTCGACCGCGGCCTGTCAGAGGTCTTCTTCATCGATGGCGCAGGAGAGATCATGACCCGCGGCGCGCGGTCCTACGATTTCAACTACGAACGTCCCACGCCCGCCGATTTTGCCGCCGCCGACGCCACCGGCAGCCAGATCATAGAGGACGGCGCCAACAACGAATTCCGCGCCCTCATCCCGATGGAGACGTTTCCGAACCGCTACCTCTACGTCACCCGCGCCGTCGACGGGCAGATCCTGTCGCTGCTCGACGACACGGAAGCGACGGTCGCCCTCTACGACCAGCTGGAGCGTGACCGCGGACAGCTGCTGTTCCAGTTCGGCTTCCTCTACCTAGGTTTCGCCGTCATCCTGATCCTCGCGGCCACGTGGCTGGGCCTGCAATTCGCAGAACGCCTGTCGCGTCCCGTCGGGCGTCTGGTCACTGCGTCCCAGCGCGTCGGCGCGGGCGATCTGGACGTGCGCGTGATCGAGGATGACGGCGACGACGAGATCAGCCAGCTTGGCCACTACTTCAACCAGATGACCAGCCGCCTGAAGGGGCAGCGCGACGACCTGATGGACAGCAACCGGCTCTTCGATTCGGTGCTCAGCTCCGTCACCTCCGGCGTCGTCGGCCTCGATCCCGAAGGGCGGATCGCCTTCCTCAATCCCTCCGCCGCGCGGATGCTGTCGATGGGACCGGGGCAGGCGGCGGCGGCGTCCCTTTCCGTCGCCGTGCCGGAACTGGCGCCGCTCTTCGACCGGCTGCGCCGCGAATCGCGGCCCGTGGTGCAGGAACAGGTCAACCTCGTGCGCGGCGGCAAGCAGGAAAGCCTGCTGGTCCGCATGGCGCCTCGCACCGGCGCCAACGGCGTGCTGGATGGCTACGTCGTGGCCTTCGACGACGTCACCGACCTTGTCAGCGCGCAGCGCATGGCCGCATGGGGCGACGTCGCCCGCCGCATCGCGCACGAGATCAAGAACCCGCTGACCCCGATCCAGCTGTCGGCCGAACGGATCAAGCGCAAGTTCTCGGGCGAGGTGAAGGACAGCACCAAGCTCGACCAGATGACCGACGTGATCGTGCGCCAGACCAACGACCTGCGCCGCATCGTCGACGAGTTTTCCAAGTTCGCCCGGATGCCCGAACCGCAACTGGCACAAAGCGACCTCGTCCGTCTGGTCCGGGACGCGGTGACGCTGCAAGAGGCGGGCCAGCCCGGCGTGCGGATCACGACGGACCTGCCCGCCGACCCGGTGCTGGCAGAACTTGACGACACGATGATCGGGCAGGCCCTGAACAATCTGATCAAGAACGCCGGAGAAGCCATTGAAACGCTTCAGGAACGCGACGGCACAGGCAGCGTCGCGCCGCAGATTCGCGTGGCCCTGACGACCACGCCGACGCAGGCGCGCATCACCGTGTCGGACAACGGCATCGGCCTGCCCACCGACCGCGCGCGCCTGTTCGAACCCTACGTCACCACCCGCGACAAGGGCACCGGCCTCGGCCTGCCCATCGTGCGCAAGATCATCGAGGAGCACGGCGGCACCCTGTCCCTGACGGACGCCGAGCCCTTCGACGACACCGACCGCCGCGGTGCCTGCGCGGTCATCCTTCTGCCGCTGGCCCCCGTCGGGGTGGCGGCCAATAAGATTCCAGCATGAGGTTTACGATATGAGCGACATTCTGATTACCGACGACGAGCGCGACATCCGCGAATTGATCGGCGACATCCTGCAGGACGAAGGCTTCGAGACGCGGCTGGCCGCCAATTCCGAACAATGCATGAGCGCCATCGCCAAGCAGAAACCCGCGCTGATGATCCTCGACATCTGGCTCAAGGACAGCGGGATGGACGGCATCGACATCCTCAAGACCGTCAAGCGCGACCACCCGGAAATCCCCGTCGTCATCATCTCGGGCCACGGCAACATCGAGATCGCGGTCGCCGCGATCAAGCAGGGCGCCTACGACTTCATCGAAAAGCCCTTCAACATCGACCAGCTGATGGTCGTGATCCGCCGGGCGATGGAAACCAGCCGCCTGCGCCGCGAGAACGTCGAACTGAAACGCGGCGAGTCCGCCCCGGCAGAGATGCTGGGCGAAAGCGCCGCCTTCCGCGCGCTGAAAGCGCAGCTGGACAAGGTCACCAAATCCAACGGCCGCGTCATGCTGTCCGGTCCCGCCGGATCGGGCAAGGAAATCGCGGCCCGCTACATCCATGCCAATTCCGCCCGTGCCAACGCGCCCTTCGTCATCGTCAGCTCCGCCAGCGTCGCCCCCGACCGGATGGAAGAGGTGCTCTTCGGCCGCGAGACCCCCGGCCGCGGGGTCGAGAAGGGTCTGCTGGAACAGGCTCACGGCGGCATCATCTATCTCGACGAGGTGGCGGACATGCCGCTGGGCACCCAGACCAAGATGCTGCGCGTGCTGGTCGACCAGTCCTTCACCCGCGTCGGCGGCACGGAAAAGGTGCAGGTCGACCTGCGCTTCGTGTCCTCCACCAACCGCGATCTGGCGTCGGAAATCGCCGCCGGCCGGTTCCGGCAGGAACTGTTCCACCGCCTGAACGTCGTGCCGATCCCGGTCCCCAGCCTCGAGGAACGGCGAGAGGACATTCCCGTCCTCGCCGCCCACTTCATCGCCATGCTGAACCGCACTCAGGGCCTGCCGCTGCGCGAACTGGGCGAGGATGCCCGCGCCCTGCTGCAGACGATGCTCTGGCCCGGCAACGTCCGACAGCTCAAGAACGTCGTGGAACGTGTGCTGATTCTGGGCGAATCCGGCGATCCGATCTCTGCCCGCGAACTGCCCTCGGCAGAGGAGACGCCCGCCGGCGACGGCCGCATCGTGCTGTCCGGCGGTCTTGCGACCCTGCCGCTGCGCGACGCGCGCGAACTGTTCGAGCGTGAATACCTGCTGACCCAGATCAACCGATTCGGCGGCAACATCAGCCGCACCGCGTCCTTCGTCGGCATGGAACGCAGCGCCCTGCACCGCAAGCTGAAATCGCTGGGCGTGGCCACCGCCAACAAGTCCGGCGCGCGCATCGCCTATGTCGAGGAAGACAGCTGAATTGACGCCCCCGTGACGCTCTGTCACGAGAGGGGCGGTTGCAGGGGAATCCGCGCATGAAGATCATCATCTGTGGGGCCGGTCAGGTCGGCTGGCAGATCGCGCGGCACCTGTCGGGCGAACGCAACGACGTGACGGTCGTCGACAACAACGCCGAACTGGTGCGCCGCATCACCGACACGCTGGACGTGCAGGGGATTTCCGGCCACGCCAGCTATCCCGACATCCTCGACCGGGCAGGGGCCCGCGACGCCGACATGATCATCGCCGCGACCCATTCGGACGAGGTGAACATGGTCACCTGTCAGGTCGCCCATTCGATCTTCAACATCCGGCGCAAGATCGCGCGGCTGCGCGCCCAAAGCTATCTCGACGCGATCTACTCGGATCTCTACCGCCGCGATCACCTGCCGATCGACGTCGTCATCAGCCCGGAACGCGAGGTGGCAGAGGCCGCGCTGCAACGCCTTGCCTCACCCGCCGCCTTCGACACCGAAAGCTTCCTCGACGGCACCGGCACGCTGATGGGCATCGCGATCGAGCCCGACTGCCCGGTCATCAACACGCCCCTGCGCCAGCTGACCGACCTCTTTTCCACCCTGCGGGCGGTCGTCGTCGGCGTGCGCCGCGACGGCGTGCTTTTCGTGCCGACGGCCAAGGACCAGCTTTTCGCCGGGGACGAGGCCTATCTCTTCACCCATACCGACGACATGGGCCGGGCGCTGGAAATCTTCGGCAAGGTCCAGACCAAGCAGGAACGCGTCGTCATCATCGGCGGCGGCAACGTCGGCCGCGCCGTGGCGCTGGCACTGGAGGATCGCACCGACCGCGTCCGCGTCCGCATGATCGAACGGTCCCGCGACGTGGCAGAGGCCGCCGCAGACGCCCTCGACCGGACCATCGTGCTGAACGGCGACGGCCTCGATGCGGCTTTGCTGGAAGAGGCGGGGATCACCTCTGCCGATGCCGTGCTGGCCGTGACCGACGACGACAAGACGAACCTGCTCGCCTCGGTCCGCGCCAAGGAGATGGGGTGCAAGATGTCGATCTGCCTCGTCAACGATCCCACGCTGGTGCCGCTGATGGGGCCGCTCGACATCGACGCCTACATCAACCCGCGGTCCACCACCGTGTCGTCGATCCTGCGCCACGTCCGCCACGGCCGGGTGCGCGGCGTCTATTCCATCGGCGACGCAGAAGCCGAACTGCTGGAGGCGCAGGTCCTGTCCACCAGCCCCATCGCGGGGCAGAAGATCCGCGACGTGGCCTTTCCCGAAGGCGCGCTCGTCGGCGGCATCCTGAAACCCTCCGGCATGGTCAAGCCGACCGGAGAGACCCGGATCGAGGAGGGCGACATCGTCGTGATCTTCGCCATGTCCGACGACGTGCCAGAGGTCGAGCGGCTGCTTCAGGTCTCGATCGACTTCTTCTGATGCACCGGCTGAAGTCCCTGCCGTTCTTCGTGATGCTGATGGGCATCGGGGCGCTGGCGATGCTGGTGCCCGCCCTGCACGCATGGGCGCTGCGCGACTTCACCTCGATGCGCACGTTCTTCTATGCCGCGGTGCTGTTCTTCACGCTGACGCTGCTGATCGCGCTGGCCACCACCGGGACGCAGCCGAAATCCGCCGCGCGCAGCCAGCTTCTGACGCTGGTGCTGGCCTTCGGCGTGCTGCCGCTGATGTTCGCCGTCCCCTTTCAGGAGGCGGGCCGCAACATCCGCTTCTTCGACGCCTGGTTCGAGATGGTCAGCAGCTTCACCACCACCGGCGCCACGCTCTACGAAAACGCGGGCCGGCTGCAGCCGTCCCTGCATCTGTGGCGCGCCACCGTCGGCTGGATGGGCGGGCTGCTGGTCTGGATCATGGCCGTCGCCGTCTTCGCCCCGATGAACATCGGCGGGTTCGAGGTGCGCGCCGCCGGCGGCAGCGCCAATGTCACCGCCGGCGCCTACACCCAGATCGGCCGCACGGCGCAGGTGCAGGACCGTCTGGCCCGCCACGCCGCCACGCTGGCACCGATCTACACGGCCCTGACCTTCGTGCTCTGGCTCGCCCTCGTCCTGTGCGGAGAGGTGCCCTACATCGCCCTCTGCCACGCCATGTCGGTGCTCTCGACCAGCGGCATTTCCCCGATCGGCGGCGTCTACTACGCCGTCGCCGGCTTCTGGGGAGAGGTCTGCGTCTTCGCCTTCTTCATCTTCGCCCTGTCGCGCCTGACCTTCTCGCGCGGGATGTTCGGCGACAGCGACGCCCGGCTGATCCGCGACCCGGAAATCCGCATGGCCGCGGGCCTCGTCGCCGGCACCACGCTGCTTCTGATCGCGCGCCACTACATCGGCAGCATGGAGGAGGGGACACAGGGCACATGGGGCGGCTTCTTCGCCTCGATCTGGGGCAGCGTGTTCACCGTGACCTCGTTCCTGACCACCACGGGCTTCGAATCGCATTTCTGGGATGGCGCCTCGCGCTGGTCGGGGCTGGAAACGCCGGGGCTCTTCCTCGTCGGCATGGCGTTGATCGGCGGCGGTGTCGCCACCACCGCCGGCGGCGTCAAACTGCTGCGCGTCTACGCCCTCGCACGGCATTCCGAACGCGAACTCGAACGCCTGCTGCATCCGTCCTCCGTCGCCGGCGGCGGGCGAGAGGCGCGGATGATCCGCAGGCAGGGCGCCTACGTGTCGTGGATCTTCTTCATGCTCTTCGCGCTGTCCGTCGCGGGCACGATGATCCTGCTGTCCCTGACCGGCGTGCAGTTCGAAACCTCGATGGTGCTGACCGTGGCCTCGCTGTCCACCACCGGCCCGCTGGCCGTGGTCGCCGCCGAAACTCCGATCAGCTTTTCCGGCCTGCCGGACCTCGCCAAGACCGTCCTCGCCGCGGCCATGGTCCTCGGCCGGCTGGAGGCTCTGGCCATTGTCGCCTTGTTCAACCCCGAAATCTGGCGCAAATAGGGATTCGCGTTTTTGGGGGTGGCATATCGACGCCCTCCACGACATAATCTTTCGTAATCAAGCCGATCCGTGGCGACAAGAATAAATGAGGGTGAATTTTCATGGCGTCCGACAAAGCCAATCTGCAAGACGCGTTCCTCAACCATGTGCGCAAGACCAAGGTCCCCGTCACCATCTTCCTCGTGAACGGCGTGAAACTGCAGGGCGTCATCACGTGGTTCGACAGCTTCTGCGTGCTTCTGCGTCGCGACGGCCAGTCGCAGCTGGTCTACAAGTCGGCGATCTCGACGATCATGCCGTCCCAGCCCATCAGCCTGTACGAAGGCGAGGAATAACTTGTTCGAACGCGACCGGCCCGTCACCCGGGCCTTTGTCCTGCACCCCGACCTGAAGTCCGACCGTGACCGCAGGGACGCCGATCCCGCCTTGGAAGAAGCCGTCTCGCTCGCCGCCGCCCTGCCGGACCTCACGGTCGTGGGCGCCGAAATCGTGCGCCTGCCGAAACTGCATCCCGGCATGCTGTTCGGCAAGGGCAAGATCGCGGAACTGAAGGACCGGCTAAAGGCCGAAGAGGCAGAGCTGGTGCTGGTCGACGGCCACGTGACGCCCGTCCAGCAGCGCAATCTGGAAAAGGAATGGGGCGTCAAGCTCCTCGACCGGACCGGCCTCATCCTCGAGATCTTCTCGGACCGCGCCCGCACCGCCGAAGGCGTGCTTCAGGTGGAAATGGCGGCGCTGTCCTACCAGCGCACGCGCCTCGTCCGGGCATGGACCCACCTCGAACGCCAGCGCGGTGGCCTGGGCTTCGTCGGCGGCCCCGGCGAGACCCAGATCGAGGCGGACCGTCGCGCCATCGACCTGCAGCTGCAAAGCCTCAAGGCGCAGCTGGCGAAGGTCGTCAAGACCCGCGCCCTGCACCGCGCCGCCCGCGCAAAGGTGCCCTATCCCATTGTCGCGCTGGTGGGCTACACCAACGCCGGCAAGTCGACCCTCTTCAACCGCCTGACCGGGGCAGAGGTCTTTGCCAAGGACATGCTCTTCGCCACCCTCGACCCCACGATGCGTCAGATCGAACTGCCGCACGGCGAGAAGATCATCATGTCCGACACCGTGGGCTTCATCTCTGACCTGCCGACGGAACTGGTCGCCGCCTTCCGCGCCACGCTGGAAGAGGTGCTGGACGCAGACCTGATCGTCCACGTCCGCGACATCAGCCACCCGCAAAGTCAGGAACAGGCCGACGACGTCATGGCGATCCTCGGCACCCTCGGCGTGTCCGACACCGCCCCCATGCTCGAGGTCTGGAACAAGATCGACCGCCTCTCGCCAGAGGCGCACGACGGCATGATGACCCAGTCGGCCCGGACAGAGGACATCTTCGCCACCTCCGCGATCACGGGCGAGGGGCTCGATGCCCTGCTGGAGGCGATCACCGAAAAGACCAAGGACCCCCGCACCGCAGAGGTGCTGACCCTCGGCTTCGCCGACGGCCGCGCCCGCGCGTGGCTGTTCGACGCGGGCGTCGTCACCGACGACCGCCAGACCGACGACGGCTACCGGATGGAGGTCTTCTGGACCGCCCTGCAAAAGGAACGGTTCAGCCGGCTGCCGGACTGAATGCGGGCTCCGCCCTGCGCTGGTGGCAGGCGACATGCTCTGCCATCCACGTCACCAGCATCGCGCGGCCCCTTTCCTTGGCACAATACATCGCCTCGTCCGCGCGGCGCATGACCTGTTCCAGCGATTCGCCCCCGCGCGTTTCGGCGGCCCCGGCGGACAGGGTCAGGTGCAGCGACTCGCAGGCATCGTCTGATCTGACCGGGATCGCGGCGCAAAGCATGCGGCCCAGCGCCTCGATCTCCTTGGGGTCGCGCCGGAGGTATATGCCGAATTCCTCTCCTCCGATCCGGGCGATCACGTCCTGCGGTGTCGTGATCTCGCGCAGGCGGTCGGCGACCGAACGCAGGCACAGATCGCCTACCGCATGGCCAAAGCTGTCGTTCACCCGCTTGAAATGGTCCGCATCCACGATCAGCACGTAACCCGGCACATCCTCTGCCAGCCGGGCCTGCGTTTCGGCGATGAAGGCGCGGCGGTTCAGCAGCCCGGTCAGCACGTCGGTGCTGGCCATCGCCACAAGCTGCTTGTGCAGAAGATAGGACCGCCGCACCGCATAAAGCGTCAGCCAGACGAAGGGCGCGCCGGAAAAGAACGTCACGAGGAACCGCATCCCCGGCGCCATGTGCTGCTGCCCGGTCAGCAGGTATTCCGCCGTGAGCGACACGAGGTGGATGACCACCATGAACATGCAGAACTTGACGACCGAATCGGGCCCGCTCTTCGGCGCCGTCGCACGAATCAATCGCGTCGTCAGCAATGTGGCTTTGCTCTTCATGAAAAATCCGGGTTTATGCGGTCGGTCAAATGGCGGAATACAATTGAGAAAATGATAGGCATGTCAGGCCACCCTGTCCATCGCCCTGCGCGACCAGACGACCAGCCGGGCGCGTCCGGCCGCCTTTGCCGCATAAAGCGCCTGGTCCGCCCGCGAAAGCGCCGCCTCGATCATCTCGTAGGGCTGGGTTTCCGCGGCACCCACGGACAGCGTCAGCCGCAGGGGATCGCGTTCTTCGCGCAGGTTGATCATGATCGCCCCGCACAGGCGGCCGCCGATCTGGTGGATCTCTTCCATCGTGCAATAGGGCATGTAGGCGCCGAACTCCTCTCCGCCGATCCGGCCGACCAGATCCTCCGCCCGGCGGACATCGTTCAGACGCTTGGCGATGGCCTGCAGGCAGCGGTCGCCGACCGCGTGGCCCCATGTGTCGTTGATCCGCTTGAAATGGTCCGCGTCGATGATTAGCACGAATCCCGCCGCGCCGTCCGCCTGCGCCCGTCCCGCCTGCGCCACGAAGGCGCGCCGGTTCGGCAACCCGGTCAGCATGTCGGTCAGCGCCAGATCCGCCAGTTGATCCTGCACCCGGCCCATGTAGCTGACGAGTGTGAAGCCGATGCCGATGAAGGGCAGCTGAACCAGCACGGCGGTGAACAGGGACGCCAGCAATTCCCGCCAGTCGTGTTTCAGCAGCAGGACCCCGGCCACCGTATAGAGAATCGCGAAAACGATCAGCATGATCAGCGGCTTGACGATATAGTCCCGCCGCCGTTCCAGCGCGAAGGTCCGCAGCATCCATTCCATGATCGTGTGTTTCATCATGGGCGCGACAATGCTGCCGCACGTCTTTGCGAATCCTGAACGGCCGGGCCGGATTTACGGCGACTTTGAACCGCTTTGCGGCTCCAGCCGCATCGTCCCCAGCGCCGCCGCCCGCGCCAGATCGGGGTCGAGGGACATCGGGATGTATTCCCCCCGCCGCCACAACTCTCCGAGGTTGTCGTAGTAGCGCGACAGGAAGTGCCCCGACTGGCCCGTCGCCGTGACGAAGACCGAGGAGTCCGGGTCGGCGAAGTCATAGACCCCGCGATAGCCGGCCGCATGGACGTTCAGGAACGGGTTTGCGCCGGTGCCGCTGGTCTGCCCGCGCATCAGCGTGTTGTCACCGCCGCTGGTCGACTGGCGGATGTTCACGAACCACTGCAGGATCGGCACCTTGCCCAGCGTCGGATGGTCGTTCGCCGCCTGATGCGCATCGCCCCAGCGCAGCGTTTCCAGGTTCGTGCCCCAGGTCTCTCCGATCCATGTCAGCGCATCGTCAAGCGACTGGCGCGCGATGTCGGTGCAGGTCTCGACCGGGGCGGACTGGATCACGTCGCACCAGACGGACGCGCCGTCCACGTCGCGAAAGACCCGCTCGATGAACACCGGGTCGATATGGGTGAACTCGGTCGCCAGCGGCCCCAGCTCGTCACGGATCAGCCGGTCCTGCAGGCTGCGCATCCACGCGGCATAGATCAGCGGTTCCGGCAGATGCTCGTTCATCTCGCCGTTCCAGTTCGCCAGCAGCGTCAGCGCGATCTGGCGGCGCCGTTCCGGCGTGCCGTCCTCTGCCGCGTCGCCGGTGAACCACAGGTCCGCCCCCACCAGCGGCAACAGCGACCGCGCGGTAAAGCTCACCGTATCCAGCTGCGCCTCGATGAAGCTGTCGCGGGTATGCACCTCGCGGCTTTGCATCAGGCGCCGCCAGCGCTGCACCCGCTGGGTGTCGCCCCAGTTGTAACTGACATGGTTCGGAAACGGCCGGTCCACGGTCTTGTTGTTGGTGTTGCCGACGATGCCGCCCTCGGGCGCCACGAATTCCGGATTGTCCGCATAGGGCATGACGCCCTGCCAGCGATTCTCGGGCAGGTAGCCGTAAGAGGGCAGGCGCCCCTTGCTCTGGTGGTTCGGGTCGCGGCGGGGGATTGCGCCGATCGTCTTCATCGCGACGTCCGTGCGGTCCGCCAGCGTCAGGTTCTGCGCCGGCGCGACATAGGGCTCTGCCGCGGCGATCGCCTCCTCGATGGTGCGTGACTTCATCATCGCCATCGCCGCCGACAGGCTGGGGTCGTCGCCGGTCAGCGCGGTCCACGACAGGCTGGTCACATGCCCCGGCGGCGTCACGGTCCCAAGGTCGAAGACATCGCCCGGCAGTACCGGCCCGTTGTCGGTCCACTTCAGCTTCAGCGTGATCGCGGGGGCGTCCTTGATCGTCACGATGCTGTCGCGGGCCCGGAAATCGGCCCAGCCGTCCGGCGTGCGGTACTGGTTCGGATTGTCGGGGTTGATCTGCTCGATATGCACGTCCTGATCGTCGACATAGGCCGTGGTGATGCCCCAGCCCAGATCGGCGCTGCGCCCCGACAGGACCAGCGGCAGACCCGGTATCGTGCCGCCGATCACGTCGCCCGCGGCCAGTTGCAGCCGCGCCAGATACCACACGGTCGGCGCCGTCAGCTGCAGGTGCGGGTCGCTGGCCAGCAGGGTCGATCCCGTCGCCGACCGGCTGATCCCCGCGGCCCAGGCGTTCGACGCGCCGGCCAGATTGTGCCCCATCAGCGGCGACAGCGGATCGTCGGGCCAGCGCGTATTGGCCGCGTATTTCGGCACGTCGCCCACCAGCGCGCTGTAGTCGGGCAGGGCGGCGATCCCGTCCGTGGGATCGTCTGGCAGGATGTCCACCAGCCGCTCCGCCGGCACCACGAGGGACGTGCGCGCCCGCAGCACCTCGTCGTTCGCCTGACCCGACAGCTGCAGCGCCAGCAGCTTGAGGATCGCGATGCTGTCCGCCGGCTGCCACGGGGCGATCGGCGCGTTGAAGATCCACATCTCCGGCGCGCCGCGCCCGCGCGACCCGGTGTTGATCTCGCCCAGCCAGGCGTTCACCCCGGCCGCATAGGCGGTCAGCGCCGCCGTCGTCGGTGCGTCCTGCGCCTTGACCGAGGTCACGGCCAGCCCATACAGATCCAGCCGCCGCATCAGGTTGTCGATCTTCACGGTGCGCTGGCCGAACAGCTCGGACAGGCGGCCCTGCACCGTGCGGCGCAGCATGGTCATCTGCCACAGCCGGTCCTGCGCATGGGCATAGCCAAGGGCAAAGAACACGTCCTCGTCGCTCTGCCCGAAGATATGCGGCACGTCGGCATTGTCGCGCACGATCTCGACCGGGGCGGTGATGCCGCTGACCGTGTAGGTGCCGTCATAGTCGGGCAGGGACCGCGACGCGAAGTACCAGACCAGCACGACGGCGGCGACCACCAGCACGACGGCCCCCGTCGCCAGCCACATCAGCCACTTGAAAATCCGCGCCATCAAAGAACCCCCGTCGTCGGCGGGTTCTTCCTAGCGCGCGCCGCCCGCCACCGCCACCGGGGTTTTCCGCCCGATCAGCCGAAGTTGACCCACAGCGCGCCAAGGCCCACCACGACCTCTGCGGCAAGGAACTTCCATTTCAGGCTGCTGGTCCCGTCCAGCGCCAGCGACGTGGCCCGCCCCACGGCGGCCCCGGTCCATGCGCAGCCGACCATGCCGTAGGCGACCGGCGTGCCGATCAGGATCGCCCCCAGCCCCAGCCCCACGAACAGCGCACCCGACGCCGCGCGGATCTCGCTCGGCCCCATGTTGCCCTCGCCCTTCTTCAGGTCGAGCATGTCCATCGTATAGGCGGGCGCCAGCCAGCCCACGGCACCAAGGCCAATGCTGGCCAGCGCAAAGAGGTAATTCAGAATATCCATCGGTGCGACCTTTCTCTGTGTCAGCGCATGGACCTAGCGGGTCTTGCGCCGACGGCGAGGGGGCGGGTCAGTCCTGCGGGCGCAGCGTGATGTCGCAGGGCAGGGCGCGCATGATGATCCGCTCGGCGTTGGGAATGTCGTTGCCTTCGGCCCGGCGCATGGCGGCGGTGCGCGACAGGTTCAGCGACAGCCAGCGCTGGATCAGCCTCGCGCGCAGTTCCGGCAGACCGACCTCCACCCGCACCGACAGGTCCCACAGGTCCGCAAGATTGGCCCACGGCATCTCGTCGAACATCAGGTAGTTGCCTTCGACGATGATGACGGGACAGTTCGCGGGCACCACGACGGCGCCGGCGACGGACAGGTCGCGCGCACGGTCAAAGACCGGGGCCACGACCTCCACCGCCTCGGTCATGCGCCGGACAAGGTGCAGGAACCCGTCCGCGTCGAAGGTTTCCGGCGCGCCCTTGCGCCCCCGCAACCCGCGGGCATCCAGCACCGCGTTGTCCAGATGAAAGCCGTCCATCGGCACGATCATCGCGGGACAGCGCTGCAGGTTCAGCCGCCGCGCCAGTTCGGACGCCAGCGTCGACTTGCCGCTGCCCGGTGCCCCGGCGATCCCCACGAGGATGCGCTCCTGCGTTTCGCGCATCTCGTGAATACGCTCCGCCAGCAGGTTGACCTGTTCGGTGATGTTCTGCACGTCTGCCCTCGCCGTCCGCGTTTGCCGCGGTATCTCTGCCGTCACGCTAGCCAGCGGCGGGCGGTCAGGCGAGGGGAAATGCCGCCTCTGCGTGCATTTTGCGCAAAGGCGCTGACGTCGATGACACACCCCGGCAGTGCAAGGCACGGACCGGGGACCGACACGCGATCCCCGGAAGGGCGGCTCAGCGCGGCGGCATCTGCGCGATTTCGGACAGGACGCGCGCCTTCAGACGTTCCGGGTCATTGACCAGCGACTCGTCCTTGCAGATCACCGTGGCAAGCGCCTCGGCGTTGGCGAAGTCATAGCCATAGGCCACCAGATCCGTGACGAAGCTGCCCTGCGGCCGATCCCAGATCGTTTCCGCCCAGGGACCGCGGAAGCAGTCGGCGTTGATGACATGGGTCTGGCGCTCGCCGCCGGCGGCAAAGGCGGCGGGTGCGGCGGCGGCACAGACCGCGGCAAGACTCAGGGCGCGGATCAAGGTGGTGGTCATGGTGGTCCCTCTCGTTAAGAACTGACGTGGTCGATAGTGAAGGGCACGGGCCACGACACGGTGATCCGGCACGACGTCCAGGGCCGGGCCAGCGGGCCGGTTTTAACATCCGCCGGCCTTCCGGCGCGGTCGAATCGTTGCCGCCGCGTCCAGCCGGGATCACGTTCGCGTGATCGGCGCCTGATTGCCGGTCGCCCTATCGATCGCCTGCAATTCCGGGTTGCGAGCGCTTGCAGGACACATCCGGACGGGGTGCCGGCAAAAGAGGCGTCCCGCCTCGGCAGGGGTCATTCCCTCCTCTGATTCTGCGCCATTTGCGTAACACCGCCGACAACGATGTCGCACCGGCTGGGCAGGGGGGCGGCCATGCCCTAGCTTTCGGGCATGACAGACACCTTGCCGTCCGGCGCGGGCCACGGCTCCGCCACCGCAAAAAGTCCGTCGCCGGGCGCCATCCGGCGGCTCTGGACGCTGCTGATGGCCGTCTGGACTACCGCGACGGAACGGCACGTCTCGCTCATCGCCGCCGGCGTCGCCTTCTTCGGCATGTTCGCGCTGTTTCCGGCCCTCGCCGCGATCATCGCCATCTTCGGCCTGCTGGCCGATCCCACCGTCGTCGTGCAGCAGCTGGAGCTGATGAAGGAAATCATCCCGCAGGAGACCTACCTGCTCTTCGTGGGCCAGATGGGCCGCCTGCTCGCCGCCCAGACCGGCACGCTGGGCTTCGCCTCCGGCGTGTCGCTGATGCTGGCGCTCTGGGCGGCGCGGGCAGGGGTCGCGGGCCTGATGGAGGGTCTGAACGCCATCGCCAACCGCCCCGCGCGCAACGGCTTCAAGCAGATCATCGTGGCCCTGACGCTGACGGTCACGCTGGTCGCCCTCGCGATTCTTGCCATGGCAGCGGTCATCGTGGCCCCGATCGTCATGCGCATCATCCACATCGACCCGAACACCGCATGGATCCTCGAGGTGATCCGCTGGCTGGTGGCACTCTTCGTGCTCTACGCCGCGCTGTCGCTGCTTTACCGCTTCGGCCCCAACCAGCGCGGCTCGCGGCTGCGCTGGATGACCATCGGGGCGGCCACCGCGGTGGTGCTCTGGATCGTGGCCTCCGCCGGCCTGTCCTATTATCTCGGAAATTTTGGGAACTATAACGAGGTTTACGGAAGCATCGGTGCGGTGATCGGCATGCTGCTCTGGCTCTACATCACCGCCTACCTTATTTTGCTGGGCGCCGCGCTGAACCTGCAGGTTCACGGCAACGTCGACGGCCAGCACGACGCGCCGAAGCCTGCGGCAAATGTGTCACCATGAAGGCCGCGATACGATGACCGCCGCCACATTGCGTCTGGATCATCACCGACCCCCGCGCTAACCTGACCGCAATCAAAATGATGCGTCCCATGATGGGCGCGCAATGAGGCGGAGTAGTTTTATGTCGGCGATTGAATTCGTCGTCCGCAATGATGCGGGCGGCTTGCAGCGTGGTGAAGTGTCCGGCAAGGGCGCGAACGCGAACATCATCGTGGGTCAGAGCCAGGACGTGTCCCTGAACCTCGAGCGCAGCCACGTTCTGTCCTACGCCCGTCAGGGTCAGGCGCTTCAGGTGATGCTGGTCGATGGCGAGATCATCACCATCCAGGGCTTCTTCACGCCCGAAGGGCAGGCGCAGAACCACCTGTTCCTGTCCTCTGGCGGTCAGCTGGCCGAAGTGCAGCTGGTGCCCGGCGACGGCAACCTGATGCTGGCGCAGTATGTCGACAGCGACAGCTTCGGCAAATGGTCCCCCAACGACGAACTGTACTTCACCCAGATCGCGGATCTGCCCGTCGATGACGGCGGTCCGCAGGCCACGATGATGGCGGCCCCCCTGATGGGCGGTCTTGGCGGTATTGGCGGCTGGGGTGCGGCCGGTGCGGCCGCCGTCGGCGGCGCGCTGCTTCTGGGCGGCGGCAATAGCAGCGACGGCGGTGCCGGCGGCAACGAGGGCGACGGCGACGGCGGCACGCCGACCGATCCCACGGACCCGACCGATCCGACCGACCCCACGGACCCGACCGATCCCACGGACCCCACCGATCCGACTGATCCCACGGATCCCACGGACCCAACCAACCCGACCGATCCCACGGACCCCACCGATCCGACCGATCCCACCGATCCCACGGACCCGACCGACCCGGTCGAGCCTCCCGCACCGCAGCCGCCGGTCGTCGAGATCACCACGGGCACCCGCACTGACGGCACCGTCGTGAACGAGGAGGACTATTCCGACGGCGTCGACATCGGCGGCACCGGCACGCCGGGCGCCACCGGCACCGTCACCGTCGGCACCGTCGTCGTGGACATCACCATCGACGAAACCGGCCACTGGCACACCACCATCCCCGCCGGCCAGCTGCCCGAAGGCGAATACGACCTGCCCGTCAAGGTCGTCGTGACCAACGAGGGCGGCTCCGCCACCGACACCGACACGCTGGACGTCGACACCCTGGCCATGGTCACCTTCGACGCCTCCAAGGTGGAAACCGACGGCACCGTGAACTTCGTCGAGGAATCGGACGGTGTCGTGCTGAACGGCACCACGCAGCCCGGCTCTACCGTCGTCGTGGAATTCGGCGGCGCCTCCTACACCGCCGTCGTCACCGGCGGCACATGGACGCTCGACGTGCCCGCCGGGGTGCTGCCGCAGGGCGACCTCGGCACCGCGATCGACATCACCGTCACCGCGACCGACACCCACGGCAACACCGCCACCGTCACCGACACGCTGGAAATCGACACGATCACCGGCGTCACCATCGACCGCATCCCCGCGGGCGGCGACAACACCGTGAACGCGACCGAACGGACCGCAGGCGTCACCGTCACCGGCACCGCCGAGGCGCATGCCACGGTCGTCGTCAGCATGGGGGCCGCGTCGCACACGGTCACGGCCAACGCGCAGGGCATCTGGACGACCACCTACGTCCAGAGCGAAATCCCCCGTAGCGAGGGCATGGTCCAGACCGTGACCGCCGTCTCGACCGACCTTGCGGGCAACACCGCCACGGCCTCCGGCACGGTGAAGATCGACACCGAGATCGCCGTGACCATCGACACCTCCGACGTCGACGGACCCGACGGCATCGTGAACGCCGAGGAAACCAAGGACGGCGTGATCCTGCACGGCACCGCCGACGCGGGCTCCACCGTGGTCGTGACCTTCAACGGCGCCACCCACACGACCAAGGCGGATGCGAACGGCAACTGGACCTCGCCCTACGGCCGCGACGAACTGCCCGCCGGCAATATCGAGCAGAACGTCCGCGTCGACGTCGTCGCCACGGATGCGGCGGGCAACACCGCCACGACCACCGGCACGGTCCGCATGGACACCTGGGTCAACCAGCTGAATACCACCAGCAAGGTCGGCGGGGACGGCGTCCTCGACCATCAGGAAGCCGCGCAGGGCATCACCCTGAACGGCCGCGTGGAACGCGGATCGTCCGTCTTGGTCGACTTCGACGGCGTTCAAGAGAAGGCGACGGTCAACGCCGACGGCACATGGACGGTGCACTTCGACGCCGCCGACATCCGTGACGGCGAATACAATGCGGTCATCGGCATCCACGCCACCGACGCCGCCGGCAACACCCGCTCGATCGAGGAAACCTTCGTCGTCGACACGGTCCTGCCGGAAGCACCCGGGATGGAGGGCATCGGCCTTTACGAGAACGGCGTGCGCGACATCGCCATCGACGACAACCCGGCCGAGATCGACGTCTACTCCTACACCTCCGGCGGGGCGGGGGTCGTCCAGATCGCCGACGACGGCGACCGTTACTTCAACGGCCGCACCGGAGAGCTGGAATTCGGCTTCGATCGTCCGGTGGTCGACGGCAAGCAACTGATCGTCAACGCGACCGACGATCACGGCAACACCAGCGCGACGCTTCTGGTGCTGGACGAACAGTCGACCAACACCGTGGACATCACCGCACCGGGCCTCGAAGGCTTCAACATCGGCGCCATCGACCTGACCTTCGCGGACAAGTCCAACCTGTCGCTGACCAAGGCAACCATCGACGCGCTGTCCGACAACGACAACGTGCTGGTGATCCACGGTGCCACCGACGACATCGTCAGCTTCCACGGGATCGAAAGCAGTGCCATGCTGACCGGAACGGAAACGATCAACGGTCAGGCCTACGATGTCTACAGCGTCGGCGAAGACACGGTGATCAAGATCGATCACGACATCCAGTTCTCGCAATCCATCGTCTGACACTGCGATCCAAGGGGGTGGGCAACGACCCGCCCCCTTTGTCCCCGTCGGCGGGGGGACATGCCACCATAATAAAAATCCGGGGCGGACAGTACGTGAGACCACAGGCACATAAGAACACCCTCATTGCGCTTTGCGCGGTGGCGGCACTGGGCGGCTGTTCAGCCGGCCCGGACGGCGTGACGCGTTCGCCGTTTTCCGCACTGGGGTTCGGCAAACCCGCCCCCGTGGCCGACACGAACGCCCCGGCGCTCGACACCACCACCCCCGACGGCACGGAATCAGAGGTCATCGCGACCCTGCTGACCCGCCGCTCGATCTTGCCGCAAGGCCCCTATACCCAGGTGTCCGACGCCGTGCTGGCCGCCAACGCCCGCGCGGCAGAGGCCGATCTGCGCGCCGCCACCCTGCGGGCAGAGGCCCGGTCCAAGAACTGGCTTCCCACGCTCGGGCCGCAGGTCTCCCTGACCTCGCTCGGCACCATCGTCACATCGCTGGTCGTGGAACAGGTCGTCTTCGACAACGGCCGCAAGAAGGCCGAACGCGCCTACGCCAAGGCCGATGTCGAGGTCGCCGCCGTGGCCCTCGCCCAGGACACCAACACCCGCGTCGCCGACGCGCTGACGCTCTACCTGACCGCGCAAAAGGCAGAGGCCCGCGCGAAGGTCAACGCCGACGCCATGGCCGACATGGAACACTTCGCCTGGATCATGGACGAACGGGTCAAGGGCGGCGTGTCCAACAGCGTCGACCGCATGGTCGTGCAGCAGAAGCTGAACCAGATGCAGTCCGACATGGCCTCTGACCAAGAGGCGGCGGCCGCCGCCCGCGCCGAACTCGCCGCGATGTCGGCCACGCCGCTCGACGGCGTCAGCGGCATCTCGCCGCTGCCCACCGATCTCACCGCCACACCGCTCGCCGTCGTCAAGGCAGAGGCGGAAGCCACCCGCACCGTGGCCGAAGCCCGCGCCGCCCGCGCCGGCTTCCTGCCCGGCCTGACCGCCGTGGGCAACGTCAACAAGAACGGCGCCGACGCCGGGCTTACCGTGCAGGCGGATCAGGGCATCGGCCTTGGCACCGGGGCGGCGCTGGCCGCCGCCGACCAGCAGGCCGCCGCCGCCGACGCCCGTGTGGCCCAGACGCGAGAGGACGCCGAACGCAGCTTGCGCGCCCTGCAGGGCGAACTCGCCTCGCTTCGGCGCCAGCAGGCCCAGACCGCCGCGCTGGCCGAGGGCGCCGAGGAAAACTACCGCAATTTCGCGGCCCAGCAGAAGGCGGGCCAGCGCAGCGTGAACGATGTCGTCGGCGTCTTCGAATCCGCCGTCGACCTGCGCCGCGCCGCCGCCGCCCTGCCGTTCGAGGTCGCGCGTGTCGAACTGAAGATTGCCGCCCTCAAGGGCGTTCTCGTGGATGGAGACAGGATATGACCGGACCCGTGCTGGCCTTCGACGTGACCGCGACCCGCGGCGGCAGGCTGACCCGCATCGGCGGCACCCCGTCGCCAGCCGCAGCCCCTGACACCCCGCCGCAGCCCGTCGCCGCCGCACCGGCCCCCGTCGCCGCGCCCCGCGACAGCGCCGCGGCGCAGGCCCGCGCGGCGGTCATCGCGACCTACGCCGGCATCCTCGGCATCGATCTCAAGCCGACCGACATCCTCGACCGCCAGACCGACGACACCTCCGCCGGCCTCCCGGCCGAGACGCTGATCGCCGCCCTCGAATCCGCGGGCCTGCGCGCCGGCGCCCGCACGGCCCTGCCGCCCAAGCCCGCCGACTGGCCCGCCGTCGCGCGCCTGACATCCGACAAGCTGGTGCTGGTCCTGTCCCAGTCCCGCGACACCGTGACGATCCACGACCCCGACGCCGCCGACAACCGCGATGAGGTGCCGCTGGCCGACTTCGTCGAGCATTTCACCGGTCGCATCATTCGCGCGGAAGTCCCCGCCGCCGAGCTGAACCGCCGCCACGCGATCCAGTCCAAACCCGGCCACTGGTTCTGGTCCGAATTCTCCAGCTTCCGCCGGGTGATCGGAGAGGTCGCCTTGGGCTCGCTCGTCGCCAACCTGCTGGCCGTCGCCGTGGCGCTCTTCTCGCTGCAGGTCTACGACCGCGTGATCCCGCACCAGTCCATCGCGACCCTCTGGGTGCTGACCATCGGCGCCGGCGTCGCCATGCTGATGGAGGCGTGCCTGCGCATCGCCCGCGCCCGGCTGATGGACGGCGCCGGCCGCCGGATCGAGCTGCGGCTGCAGGACATGCTGATGAACAAGCTCTTGGGCATGCGCGGCGGCCTGCCGGGGCACGCGCCCTCCACCACCTTCTCGGCGTTCCGCGAGTTTTCCGCGGTGCGGGAATTCTTCACCGCCTCCACCATCGGTTCTCTCACCGACATTCCCTTCATCTTCCTCTTCCTCGCCCTCGTCTGGTCCATCGGCGGCCCCGTCGTCTGGGTGCTGGTCGCGGGCGGCGTCCTCATGGTGCTGCCGTCGCTGCTGGCGCAGAAGAAGATGATGAAGCTCACCCTCGCCACGCAGGGCGCCTCCACCCGCTCCTCTCGCCTGCTGCAAGAGGCGGTCTTCGAGGCCGACACCATCAAATCGCAGCGGGCCGAGGACCGCTTCGCCCGGATCTGGGCCGAACTCACCGGCCTTTCCGCCATCTCGACCTCGGAACAGCGGCGCCTGACCACGACGCTGACCTACTGGGCGCAGGGCGTGCAGCAGGCGACCTATGTCGCAGCCGTCGTCATGGGCACCTTCCTCGTCTTCGCGGGCGAATTCACCGTGGGCACGATCATCGCCGTCGGCATCCTGACCTCGCGCACCCTCGGCCCGCTGAACGGCCTCGCCGGCCTCATCGCCCGCTGGGCCAACACCCGCGCCGCCCTCGACGCGCTGGACAAGATCGTGCAGTCCCCGCAGGACCACGACGCGGACCGCACGTATTTGCGCCGGGAAAAAATCACCGGCCGCTTCGACCTGCGCGAGATGTCCTACACCTACGACGACGAAGGCGCCCGCGCCCTCGACATCCCCAACCTGACGATCCAGCCGGGGCAGCGCGTCGCCGTTCTGGGGGCCAACGGGTCCGGCAAATCGACCCTGCTCAAGATCCTCTCGGGCCTCAACCAGCCCACCACCGGCCGCGTCCTGATCGACGGCGTCGACATGGGGCAGGTGCTGGCCCGCGACCTGCGCCGCGGCGTCGGCTATCTGGGGCAAGAGGTGAAGCTCTTCGCCGGGACCCTGCGCGACAACCTGAACCTGACCCAGCTGGAACGCGACGACGACCGCATGCTGGCAGCCCTCGACTTCGGTGGCCTCGGCCAGTTCGTCCGCAACCACCCCAAGGGGCTCGACCTTGCGATCCGTGACGGCGGGGCAGGGCTGTCTGTCGGGCAGCGCCAGTCGATCGGCTGGGCGCGGCTCTGGCTGCAGGACCCCTCCGTCTGCCTGCTGGACGAACCCACCGCCGCCCTCGACCAGACGCTTGAAAAGGCCCTCGTCTCGCGGCTGACCGACTGGCTGCAAGGGCGCACCGCCGTTATCGCCACGCACCGCATGGCGCTGCTGCAACTGACCGACCGCACGCTGGTCCTGCACAACGGCCGCATGGCCATCGACGGCCCCCGCGACGACGTCATCGCCCACATGAACAAGGAGGCGTCCTGATGGCCCTTGCCGATCACGAATTCGAAGGCCAGATGCGCCGCCCCTCGCTGATCATCTGGCTGGTCGGCGCCACGGTGCTGCTCTTCATCCTCTGGGCCCGCTTCGCCTGGGTGGACGAGATCGTGCGCGCCCCCGGCGAGGTCGCCAGCGTCTCGCGCCCGCAGATCATCCAGAACTTCGAAGGCGGCATCCTCGGCGAACTCCTCGTCGGCGAAGGCGATACCGTCGAGGAAGGGCAGGTCCTCGCCCGGCTGCAGGGCACGCAGTTCATGGCGCAGGTCGGCGATCTTTCCGAACAGATCGCCGCCGGCGACATCCGCCGCCTGCGGCTCGAGGCCGAGATGGCCGGCCTCTTCGATTTCGAGGTCCCCTCCGACATCGCCGACGCCGCCCCCGACATGGTCGCCTCCGAACGTCAGCTGCTGGCCGCGCGGCAGGCCGACTACGCCTCCAAGGTGGACGGAGCCCAGCGCATCATGACCGAATCGAAGCGCGAACTCGACGACATGGAGGACATGCTCGCGCGCGAAATCGTGTCCCTGTCCGAGACGACCCGCGCCCGCAAGGCCTTTGCCGACGCCGAGATCAAGTACAACGAGATCGTCACCGGCGCCGACCTCGCCCGCGCCAACGAATATTCCGAGGTGCTGGCCGACATCGCCAAGCTGAACCAGCAGCTCGCCTATGCCACAGACCAGCTCGACCGGACCGTGATCCGCGCGCCGATGCGCGGCGTGGTCAACAACCTCGGCGTCACCACCATCGGCGGCACCATTCGCCCGGGCGAAGAGATCTTCCAGATCATCCCCCTCGACGACGCGCTCTATGTCGAGGCGCGGGTCAAGCCGCAGGACATCGCCAACGTGACCACCGGCCAGACCGCGACGATCAAGCTCTCGGCCTACGATTACACGATCTACGGCAGCCTGACCGGGGTGGTGCAGAACGTCTCTGCCGACACCTTCAAGGACGACCGCCGCCCCGACGGCGACCCGCACTACCGCGTCAGCGTCCGCGTCGACGACACCGACCTCGGCGCGCGGCAGCAGAAGATCGAGATGCGCCCCGGCCTGCAGGCCAACGTGGAACTTCACACCGGTGAAAAGACGATCCTGCACTACCTGACCAAGCCGCTTTACCGCAGCCAGGAAGCCCTGCACGAGAAGTAGGGGGCGCCCCCCTTCGCCACGGCGCCCCGCATCGCCGCAGGCTGCCCGAAAAACGGGCGACCTTCGCCACACCGCGCGATAGCGCCCCGCGCACGCGCATTCACCCTTGCCGCAGCCTTCGTTCGGACCTAACCAGCCCCTGTCACAAGACGCCAGTGCAGGAGAGTCCGGGTCCGCCCGGCGCCGAAGGAGCAACCCCCCGGAAACTCTCAGGCAAAAGGACTGCACGCCGGCGGACGATCTGGAAAGCGGCACCGCGTCATGCGGGGTCCACCGAAGGGGAAAACGGGGCGGCCACCCTGTAAACTCTCAGGTCCAATGACAGAGGGGGTCGCGGTGCGGATGGTCCGTATCCGGGACGATCTGCTGCAAGGAACTTGGACTGATGAAGAAAATTGCCGTCATCGGCGCCGGTGTCACCGGCGTGACGACCGCCTACGCCCTGCTGAACCGGGGCTACGACGTGACCGTGTTCGACCAGAACCGCTATGCGGCGATGGATACCTCCTTTGCCAACGGCGGCCAGCTTTCCGCCTCCAACGCAGAGGTCTGGAACCAGTGGTCCACGGTCATCAAGGGGCTCAAATACATGACCCAGCGCAGCGCCCCGCTGCTGGTGAACCCCAAGCCCAGCTGGCACAAGTACAGCTGGATGGCGGAATTCGTCGCCAACATTCCGCACTACCGCAAGAACACCGTCGAAACCGTCCGCCTCGCCATCGCCGCCCGCGAACACCTGCACGCCACCGCGGCAAAGGAAGGCTTCGCCTTCGACATCGAGGAACGCGGCATCCTGCACGTCTACAAGACGAAATCCGACTACGACCACGCGATGAAGGTCAACGCCCTGCTGGCCGAAGGCGGTCTGGAACGCCGCCCCGTCGCGCCGGAGGAGATCAGGACCATCGAACCCGCCGTCCACGGCAATTTCTACGGCGGCTTCTTCACGCCGTCGGACGCCACCGGCGACATCCACCTCTACAGCCGCGGCCTGTCAGAGGCCTGCCGCAAGAAGGGCGTGACCTTCCACTACAGCTCCGACGTGACCAAAATCGCCGCCCGCGACGGCGGTCACGTCATCCACTGGAAGGACAACAAGGGCGCGAAGTTCGACGAACCCTTCGACGCCCTCGTCGTCTGCGCCGGTGTCTCCAGCCGCAAGTTCGGCAAGATGCTGGGCG
Source organism: Loktanella atrilutea (assembly GCF_900128995.1). Lineage (GTDB taxonomy): Bacteria > Pseudomonadota > Alphaproteobacteria > Rhodobacterales > Rhodobacteraceae > Loktanella > Loktanella atrilutea. The sequence continues at coordinate 491,332 of NZ_FQUE01000001.1, forward strand.
ACCGGGTGAACATCTATCCGGTCAAGGGCTACTCGATCACTGTCAAGCTGGACGACGACGCCAGCCGGGACGCCGCCCCCTGGGTCAGCCTGCTGGACGACAAGGCCAAGGTCGTGACCTCGCGCCTCGGTCGCGACCGGTTGCGCATCGCGGGCACGGCGGAATTCAACGGCTACAACTGGGACATCCGCGACGACCGCGTCCGCCCGCTGGTGCGGTGGGTCGAGGACTATTTCCCCGACGTCGTCACCGAACACGCCGTGCCTTGGGCCGGCCTGCGCCCGATGATGCCCAACATGCTGCCCAAGGTCGGCCCCGGCAAGCGTGCGGGCGTCTTCTACAACACCGGCCACGGCCACCTCGGCTGGACCCTCTCTGCAGCCACCGCGGAAATCATCGGCGACCGGATCAGGGACGACATCCCGGCCTGAGGCCACCGGGCCTGCCGTCCGCACGGCGGGCCCGCTTTCTTGACACGCCGCGGCGCCCGGCTCCAGATGCGCCCCAGACCCCAAGGACAGGAACCCCCATGCGCACCGAATTCGACACCGAACTGGAAGAGCGTCTCGTCCGCTACGCCCGCATCGACAGCCAGAGCGACGCGCACAGCCCCTCCGTCCCCAGCACCCGGATCCAGCTCGACATGTCGCGCCTGCTGATCGAGGAGCTGGAGGCGATGGGCGCGCAGGACGTGACCCTCAGTCAGGACAGCGTCGTGCTGGCGACCCTGCCGGCCACTCCGGGCGTCGATGCGCCCGTCATGGGCTGGCTCGCCCATGTGGACACCGCGCCGCAATACAACGCGACCGGCGTGAAACCCGTTGTCCACCGCGGCTACAACGGCGGCGACATCAGCTTTGCCGATGCCCCCGACCTGCGCCTGTCCCCCGACGACTTCCCCTATCTGGCGCAAAAGGTGGGCGAGGACATCGTCACCGCCAGCGGCACCACGCTGCTGGGGGCCGACGACAAGGCCGGCGTCGCCGTCCTGATGACCGCCGCCCGGCACCTGCTGAACAACCCCGACATCCCGCACGGCACCATCCGCCTCGCCTTTGTCCCGGACGAGGAGATCGGCCGCGGCGTTACCCCGCAGCTGCCCGCCGACCTCGGCGCCGATTTCGCCTATACCTTCGATGGCTCCTCGCCGGGCGAGGTGCAGTACGAAAGCTTCTCCGCCGACGCGGGCGTGGTGCGGATCACCGGCGTCTCGATCCACCCCGGCACGGCCAAGGACGAACTGGTCAACGCCCTGCACCTCGGCGCCAAGATCCTGATGACGCTGCCCCACGTCACCATGACCCCCGAAACCACCGAAGGGCGCGATGGCTTCATCCACGCCGTGTCGATGACCGGCAGCGCGGCAGAGGTCGAGATGCACTTCATCCTGCGCGACTTCGAGATGGCGGGGCTGGAGTCCAAGGGCACCCTGCTGCGCCAGGTCTGCGAGACGGTGGCCGCGACCGAACCCCGCGCCCGCATCACCTGCGAGATCAGCCACCAGTATCGCAACATGCGCTACTGGCTGGAAAAGGACATGACGCCGGTGGACGTCGCCCTCGACGCCCTGCGCGCCGCGGGAATGGAACCCCTGACCGGCGCGATCCGCGGCGGCACCGACGGGTCGCGCCTGACCGAGTTCGGCACGCCGTGCCCCAACATCTTCTGCGGCATGCAGAACGTCCACGGTCCGCTGGAATGGGTGTCGGTGCAGGACATGGCAAAGGCCGCCAAGGTGGCCCTGAACCTCGCCACCGGCGTTGCGCGACTGGACCCGACACCGCGCTGACCGCGACATTTCGGCCTGCCGCCCCTCCGGGCCGCGGCAGTCCGGCAGGACACGCTTCCACGTGGCCAAGGGCCTGTCGGAAAACGCCTTCCGGCGTCGCGCGCGTGCCAAAAGGCGGCACCGATCCGCCGCGCCGTCTTCATGGCCTTAAGTCTTTGTTCACAAAGATGAATAAAGACCCCTCGTTTTACATAATATGTATCGCATGCGAAACATTTGCTTTTTGAAATGTATCTTCCTCAGACCTGCCCCCCGGCAATCTGGATCGACTGCCCGTTGACGCTCCGCGCCGCGTCCGAACACAGCCACATCGCCGCCGCCGTCGTCTCGTCCACCTGCAGCAACCGCTTGTGCCGGTTGCCCTTTGCGATGATCGCCTCCGCCGCGTCGCGGTCCACGTCGAACCGGCGCATCAGCCCCGGCAGCTGGTTGTGGACGATGTCCGTGTCGACATAACCGGGACACAGCGCGTTGAAGGTGACGGGGCGCTTGAACATGAACTCCTCGCTCAGCCCGTGGATCAGCCCGATGACGCCGTGTTTCGACGCCGTATAGGGAATCGCGTTCTTCAGCCCCCGCACCCCGGCGATGGAGCTGACGACGATGTAGCGCCCCGGAACGTCCTCCGGCAGGCTCTGCAGGGCGGCCTGAAAGGTCAGGAACACGCCGTCGAGGTTGGTCGTCATCGTCTGCCGCCAGTCCCGCAGCGACAGCTTCAGGAACGGCCCCCCCTCGGCGATGCCGGCGTTCGCCACGCAGATCGCGACCGGCCCCCTTTCGGCAACGGCTGCCGCGATCCCGTCGCGCACCGACGCCGCGTCGGTCACGTCCATGACCAGCGGGTGCAGGCGCTTCGATCCGCGTCCAGCCTCCTCCAGCACCTCCGCCCGGCGGCCGGTGATCGTGACCTCCGCACCCGCATCCGCCAGCGCCTCTGCGATCGCGCGGCCGATGCCGCTGCCGCCCCCGGTGACGAGGGCGTGCTTGCCGATATGTTCCATGTGATCCTCCGCTTGCCATGGCCGATGCTAGCGAGGGGCATGGCAGGTGCAAGCGGAAGTCATACCAATGATTGGACCGCCGCGAGGACAGGCTGGCCCGAAAGGGCCTTGCAACCCCGGTCGCGTGAAATAATGTTGCGTGAATGCGGACCGGCAGGTCCAGGGCTGACACCAGGGGGACACGGCGTGAAAATCGGCGCACCGAAGGAAACGTATCAGGGCGAGGCGCGTGTCGCGATGACACCGGCCTCGGCTAAGGATCTGCAGAAGCTGGGCCACGATTGCCTGATCGAAACGAACGCCGGCATGGCGGCAGGCTTCACCGACGACGCCTACCGCGAGGCGGGCGTCACCGTCGTCGACGATGCGCAGACCCTGTTCGCCGGGGCCGACATCGTGGCCAAGGTCAGGCCCCCCTCGGACGACGAGGTGAAGCTGCTGCGCGAGGGGCAGACGCTGATCTCGTTCTTCTACCCCGGCCAGAACGAGGCGCTGATGAACGCCGCCAACGCGCAGGGCGCCACGGTGATCGCGATGGATATGGTGCCGCGCATCTCGCGCGCCCAGAAGATGGACGCCCTGTCGTCCATGGCCAACATCGCAGGCTACCGCGCGGTGATCGAGGCGGGTGCGAACTTCGGCCGCTTCTTCACCGGTCAGGTCACCGCCGCCGGCAAGGTGCCGCCCGCAAAGGTGCTGGTCGTCGGCGCCGGCGTGGCGGGCCTTGCCGCCATCGGCACGGCGACCTCGCTGGGGGCGATCACCTATGCCTTCGACGTGCGCCCGGAAGTGGCGGAGCAGGTGGAATCGATGGGGGCGGAATTCGTCTTCCTCGATTTCGAGGGCGAACAGACCGACGGCTCCTCCACCGGTGGCTACGCCTCGGTGTCCTCGCCTGAATTCACCGCAGCGCAGCTCAAGAAGTTCCGCGAGATCGCGCCGGACATGGACATCGTCATCACGACGGCCCTGATCCCCGGCCGCGACGCACCCGAGCTCTGGACCGAGGACATGGTGAAATCCATGAAGCCCGGGTCGGTGATCGTCGACCTTGCGGCAGAGCGCGGCGGCAACTGCAAGCTGACCGTGAAGGACGAGAAGATCGTCACCGACAACGGCGTGACCATCGTGGGCTACACCGATTTCCCGTCCCGCATGGCGACGCAGGCGTCATTGCTGTATGCCACCAATATCCGCCACATGATGACCGACCTGACGCCGGCCAAGGATGGCGTGGTCAATCACAATATGGACGACGACGTCATCCGGGGTGCCACGGCGACCCACGGCGGAGAAGTGACCTTCCCTCCGCCCAAGCCCAAGGTCGCGGCCATCGCGGCGGCCCCCAAGAAGGAAAAGCCGAAGGAACTGACGCCGGAGCAGAGGCGCAGCACCGAAATCGCGGCCTTCAGGAAGGAGACGCAGACGCAGGTCGGCCTGATCGCCGTGGGCGCGGTCATCCTGCTGGCGATCGGCCTCGTGGCACCCGCCAGCTTCATGCAGCATTTCATCGTCTTCGTGCTGTCGGTCTTCATCGGCTTTCAGGTAATCTGGGGCGTGGCGCACAGTCTGCACACGCCATTGATGGCGGTGACCAATGCGATCAGCTCGATCATCATCCTCGGTGCGCTGGTGCAGATCGGGTCGGGGTCGTTCCTCGTCATCCTGCTCGCGGCGCTGGCGGTGTTCATGACCGGCATCAACATCTTTGGCGGCTTCCTCGTCACGCGGCGCATGCTTGCCATGTTCCAGAAGTCCTGAAGGGATAGAGAAAAATGGAATACGGTTTCACAACAGCGGCCTACGTCGTCGCGGCAGTTCTCTTCATCCTCTCGCTCGGCGGTTTGTCGGGGCAGGAGAGCGCCAAGCGCGCGGTCTGGTACGGTATCGCGGGGATGGCACTCGCCGTGCTTGCGACACTCATGGGGCCGGGGTCCGGCCTGTGGCTGCTCTCGCTCATCCTGATCGCGGGCGGCGGGGTCATCGGCTATCAACTGGCGACCAAGGTGCAGATGACGCAGATGCCCGAACTGGTCGCGGCGATGCACTCGCTCGTCGGCCTCGCCGCGGTCTTCGTCGGCTACATCGCGCATATCGAGCTGAACCGCGTGCTGGGCATGATGCCGACGGAGCGTGCGGCGCTGGAGGGCTTCGCCGCCCTGCTGGCGCACAAGACGCCGGTCGAGATCAACATCCTGCGGGTCGAGCTTTTCCTTGGCGTCTTCATCGGGGCCGTGACCTTTACCGGGTCGGTGATCGCCTACGGCAAGCTGGCGGGCCGCGTCGATTCGGCGGCGAAGAAGCTGCCGGGGGGTCACATGCTGAACGCGGGCGCCGCGGCGCTGTCGCTGCTGTGCCTCATCTGGTATTTCAACAGCGGCAGCTTCTTTCCGCTGTTCCTGATGACGCTGGCGGCGCTGTTCATCGGCTATCACCTGATCACCGGGATCGGAGGGGCGGACATGCCCGTCGTGGTGTCGATGCTGAACAGCTACTCCGGCTGGGCCGCGGCGGCGATCGGCTTCTCGCTTGGCAACGATCTTCTGATCGTGGTGGGCGCGCTGGTGGGCTCCTCCGGTGCGATCCTGAGCTACATCATGTGCAAGGCGATGAACCGCAGCTTCGTCAGCGTGATCCTCGGCGGTTTCGGTGGAACCTCCGGCCCCGCAATGGCGGTCGAGGGTGAACAGATCGCCATTGATGCGGACGGTGTCGCAACCGCGCTGAACGAGGCGGATTCGGTCATCATCATCCCCGGCTACGGCATGGCGGTGGCGCAGGCCCAGCAGGCGGTCAGCCAGCTGGTGACCAAGCTGCGGGCCAAGGGCAAGACCGTGCGTTTCGCGATCCACCCGGTCGCGGGGCGCCTGCCGGGCCACATGAACGTGCTGCTGGCCGAGGCGCGTGTGCCCTACGACATCGTGATGGAGATGGACGAGATCAACGAGGATTTCCCGGATACGGACGTCGCCATCGTGATCGGGTCGAACGACATCGTGAACCCGGCCGCGCAGGACGATCCCAACAGCCCTATCGCCGGCATGCCGGTGCTGGAGGTCTGGAAGGCCAAGCAGGTCTTCGTCAGCAAGCGCGGGCAGGGGACCGGCTATAGCGGGATCGAGAACCCGCTGTTCTACAAGGACAATACGCGAATGTTCTACGGCGACGCCAAGAAATCGCTGGAGGAGCTTTTGCCGAAGATCGAGTGATCTGCGGCAGGATTGCCACGCCGGATCGAAAACGCAATGTTTCGATCCGGCCCTATGCGTTTCGCGGCGGACGGTTGGTAGAACCGGGGCACACAACTTTTAAGGAAATTTTAAATGTTTCGATTCGTGCTTCCCGCCATGGGATCGCTTCTGCTTCTGAGCGCCTGCGGTGGCGGCGGCAGCGACGGTCGTCTGCCGACCGACCTGCTGAATGATCGGGTGCTGTCGGGGGCGGCGCTGGCGACCCGTGTCGACGATCTGGGCGGCACCGCCTTCAAGGAAATGCCGACGACCGGGGCCGGCAGCTTTCGCGGCGTCGCGGAACTGACGGTGGACCGCACGTCCAAGATTCATCCCAAGGGGCTGAACATGATCGGCGACGCCACCATGACCGCCGACTTCGGCGCGGGCCGCGTGACCGGCACCGTCGACAATTTTCAGGGGGTGGAAGTCGGCGCAAACAAACCCGTGGTGGCCTATGCCGTCGACGGAAAGGTCGCCGTCGGTGGCAAGGCATCGGAAATCGGTGCCGCGGGTCCGAACCGGTTTACCACGGACTATGCCGGCACGCTGGCCATCAAGGGCACCGGCGACGTCAATGTCGCGGGCGGGCTGGATGGACAGTTCGTCGGAACGCGCGCTACCGCCGTCGGCACGCCGCGCGTCGTGAAGGGGCTGACCGCCGTTGATGGCGATCTCGTCGCAACACAAGGGGCTCGCCGGAACGGCGGCAGTCTCGCGATCTACGCCGAACAGAAGTGACGCGGGGCTGAGCCGTTTCGCGCTGTACCGCCGTTCCACCGCCGATTTTTCCAGAAAAATCGGAGTCTCCAAATTTTCTAGAAAATTTGGGGGGCGCCCGCTGCGCGCGCGGCGGCTAGCGATCTAGCCGTCGCGCCATTCACCCGGCGCGAGGTCGTCCAGCGACCAGTCCCCGATCCGCCAGCGCACGAGGCGCAGGGTGGGGTGGCCGACGTGGGCGGTCATGCGGCGGACCTGACGGTTGCGGCCTTCGGTGATCGTCAGTTCCAGCCAAGTGTCGGGGACGGTCTTGCGGAACCGCACGGGGGGCACGCGGGGCCAGAGGGCGGGGGTGTCGATGCGTCGCACCTGTGCCGGGCGGGTCGGGCCGTCCTTCAGCGTGACGCCCCTGGCGAGGGCGGATAGGGCGGTGGCGTCGGGGTCGCCCTCGACCTGGACGAGATAGGTCTTGGGCGCCTTGAAGGCGGGGTTGCTGATGCGGGCCTGCAGGGCGCCGTCGTCGGTCAGCAAGAGCAGCCCCTCGCTGTCGCGGTCGAGGCGGCCCGCTGGGTAAACCCTTGGCACGTCGATAAAATCCGACAGGGTGGCGCGGGGTGTCGGGCTGCGCGCATCGGTGAATTGCGACAGCACGTCGAAGGGTTTGTTGAACAGGATCAGGCGCGGCATGAGCGCGGTTTAGCCCGTGCCGGGGCAGGGTGCAAAATATTTGCCGCGATCCGGATTATCCTCTTGATCGGCCCCCGCGATTGCATCAAATGCCCCCCATAGACGCCAACGCACGCGCCTCTGGCCTGCACCTTGCATTGTTATGCAGCGACGGTAACGTCTCCCTTGGAACTGAGCGGTCTCGAGGCGGGTTGTCCCCCTTCAATGGCCGGGTCTACTGGAGATGACCATGATTGCATCAACTGCTGGCGCGCAAGCGCCTGTTCGTGTCGCCACCCCCAAGCTGGACGCCTACGTCGCGGGACGGGAGTTCGACAAGCCCACCCTCGTGATCGACTGCGACCGGGTCGAGGAACAGTACACCGCGCTGAAGGCCGGACTGGGTCACGCGGACATCCACTATGCCGTGAAGGCGAACCCGGCGAAGCCGGTGCTGGAGCGTCTGGTGCAGCTCGGCTCTCACTTCGATGCCGCCAGCCGTGGCGAGATCGAGATGTGCATCGCCGCAGGCGCCCATCCGGACACGATTTCCTATGGCAACACGATCAAGCGCGCCGCTGACGTGGCCTGGGCGCATGGGGCGGGGATCACGCTCTTTGCCGCCGACGCCGAGGAGGAGTTGGACAAGATCGCCGAACACGCGCCCGGTGCCAACGTCTACATCCGCCTGATCGTCGAAACCTCGGAGGCCGACTGGCCGCTGACGCGCAAGTTCGGCTGCGACGCGGGGCTTGCGCTGGTGCTGCTGGACTATGCCAAGGAGGTCGGGCTGGTGCCGGTCGGATTCTCGTTCCACGTCGGATCGCAGACCCGCCGGGCCGAGATGTGGGCGCCGACGCTGGACCAGATGGCCGAGATCTGGAAAGCCGCGAAGGATGCGGGCCACGACCTGACCCTGTTGAACATCGGCGGCGGATTTCCGGCCTTCTACGGCGAGGCGATCGACACGCCGACGGTCTATGCGTCCCGCGTGATCGCGCTGGTGGAAGAGAAGTTCGGCCACATCCCCCGCATCATGGCGGAGCCGGGCCGCGGCATGGTGGCCGAGGCGGGCGTGATCGCCTGCGAGGTCATGCTGGTCAGCCGCAAGTCGGACCGGGACGTGCACCGCTGGGTCTATCTGTCGATCGGCCGCTTTTCCGGCCTGGCCGAGACGGAGGGCGAGGCGATCCGCTATCAGTTCGAGACCGACCGCGACGGCGACGCCACCGGGCCCTGCATCATGGCCGGACCGTCCTGCGACAGTGCGGACGTGCTTTACGAAAAGCGCCCGATGAACCTGCCGCTGACGCTGAAGGCGGGCGACCGGGTGCTGATCCGCAACACCGGGGCCTATACCTCGACCTATTCCTCGGTCTGCTTCAACGGCTTTCCGCCGCTGGATGTGGTTGTGATCTAAGGCTTTTTCATCTTTCCGGGTCACGACAGGCGGCGCACGGTATACAATCGTGCGCCGCTAAGTGTTTCCAGCCATTGAGTTTTCCTGTTTACCCGGTGGCAAAGCCGGCTAGGGTGACGCGCAGGCAACCCCGGAAGGCCAGCGCCCCATGACCGCGATCGAAGACCACCCCCTGCGCTACGCCATGGCCAACGAGCTGCACGCGCGGCCGTTCCCTTCTGTTCTGGCACCGGCGCGGGCCGCCTATCTTGCGATCAAGCCGGTGCAGAATGCCGCCGGGCGGGACCGGGACGCGGACCGGGCGCATCTGGTGGCGCTGCTCGACCGGTTCGGGGCGCCGCATCCGCAGCCGGGGGCCACGCATTATTCCGGCAAGATCGGCAAGCACCTGCTGAAGTGGGAGAGCCATACGGAGTTCGTGACCTTCACCGTCTTCGGGCCCGGGGTCGCCGACCGGCCGTTCGACGCGGGCACCTTCTCGGTCTTTCCGGACGACTGGCTGCGGGCGGCGCCGGGGGTGCGGATCACCAGCGCGCTGATCCGGATCGAGGCGCTGGACGGCGACGAGGGCATCGCGCGCAAGGTCGACGACTGGTTCGTGCCGGAAAGCCTGGCGATCAGCCGGGTGCTGGACGGGGAACTGGTGATCGCCTCCGACTTCCGGATCGACACCGGCGGTCACATGCGCTTTGCCGTCTTCGCGCGCGAGGCGGCGGGCGAGCGGCGCACCGGGCGCGTGGTGCAGCGCCTGTGCGAGATCGAGACCTACAAGGCGATGTCGATGCTGGGGCTGAGCCGGGCGCGGGGCCTCGGCCGCCAGATGGCGGCGATCGACGACCGGCTGACGACACTGCTGTCGACGATGTGCGGCCCGGTGGGAGAGCCTGCGGCGCTGCTGCAGGACCTGCTGACCGTGTCGTCGGAACTGGAGAACATCGTGGCGCAGTCGGCCTTTCGCTTCGGCGCGACGGGGGCCTACGAGACGATCGTGAACCAGCGCATCGCGGTGCTGCGCGAGGAGCGTTTCGCGGGGCGGCAGACCTTCGGGGAGTTCATGATGCGCCGCTTCGATCCGGCGATGCGGACGGTGAAATCGACGGAAGCCCGCCTGAAGGCGATGAGCGACCGGGCACTGCGGGCGGGCGACCTGCTGCGGACGCGGGTCGACGTGGAGCGGTCGGCCCAGAACCGCGACCTGCTGGCCAGCATGGACAAGCGGTCGGACACGCAACTGCGCCTGCAGCGCACGGTGGAGGGGCTGTCGACGGTGGCGATCAGCTATTACGCGGTGTCGCTGGCGATGTATGTCCTTGGGCCGCTGGAATACCGGTTCGACATCAGCAAGACGACACTGGCCGCGATCGTGACGCCGGTGGTGCTGCTGGGCGTCTGGGCGATGGTCCAGCGCCTGAAGCGGCATCTGGAGTAGCCGATTTTTCCAGAAAAATCGGAGACTCCAAATTTTCTAGAAAATTTGGGTGGGACGGTCGCGTCCTACATGCCGCGGATGCGCGGGTCGAGGGCGTCGCGCAACCCGTCGCCGATGTAGTTCACCGCAAGCACGGTGAGCGAGATCGCGAGGCCGGGCCAGATCACGCGCTCTGGGAAGGCGGTCATGCGCGGCACGCTGTCGGCCAGAATCTTGCCCCAGGTAGGGAAGTCTGGCGGAAACCCGAGACCCAGGAACGACAGCGCGGATTCGGTGATGATCGCGGTTGCGAGGCCGAGAGTGGCCGAGACCATGATCGGCGAGAGCACGTTGGGCAGCAGGTGGCGCGTGATGATGCGGCGCGAGGGCGTGCCGATGGAGCGGGCGGCGAGGACGTATTCCCTTTCCTTCAGGGCCAGCACGTCGCCGCGCACGATGCGGGCGGTGTGCATCCATGACGTGATGCCGATGCCGGTCACGATCAGGATGAAGATGCCCTGTTCGGGGCCGAAGGCGCTGCGCAGCGGATCACGGAACAGCAGCATCATCACCAGCAGCAGCGGCAGCAGCGGCAGGGCGAGGAACAGGTCCGTCAGGCGCATCAGGATCCCGTCGAGGCGGTTGAAGTAGCCGGCGATCACGCCGACGAAGGTGCCGATCAGGATCGCGAGGATCATCGCGGCGGCCCCCACGGCGAGCGAGATCCGTCCACCCTGCATGATCTGGGCCATCAGGTCGCGGCCGAGGTTGTCGGTGCCCATGGGGTGGGCCCAGGACACCTTTTCTGCCCCCCAGAGGGCGTTGACGATCGGTCGCACGTCCTTGTTGCGGATGTCGAGCGCGGCGGGGTCGAGGCCCCAGAGCCAGGGGCCGATGAGCACGAAGAGCGCGATGAAGATCAGGAACAGCAGGGAGGCGACGGCGCCCTTGTGGGTCTTGAACTGGTCCCAGACGTCAAGCCACTGGTTGCGCGCCTTGACGGCCTTCACCGGGGCGGTGGGATCGCCCGCGACAAGAAGGTTGTCGGCGTCGGCGTGGATGTCACGGTCAGTCATAGCGGATCCTCGGGTCGAACACGCCATACAGCACGTCGGCAATCAGGTTGAACATCACGATCAGGATCGCGAAGAGGAAGGTGAGCGTCATCACCATCGGGATGTCGGAGCCCTGCAGGGCGATGATCAGCAGCTGGCCAAGGCCGTTCACCTTGAAGATCTGTTCCGTGATGATGGCGCCGCCGAAGATCGAGGGGATGCCCAGTGCGATCACGGTGATGACCGGGATCATGGAGTTGCGCAGCACGTGCTTCATCACGACGGTGCTTTCGCTCATGCCCTTGGCGCGGGCGGTCCGCACGTAGTCCTGACCGAGGTTGTCGAGCATGGAGGCCCGCATGTAGCGGCTGACCTGCGCGGTGGTCTGCAGCGCGAGCACCATGACGGGCATGACCATCTGCATGATCTGCATCTTGAAGGTGGCCCAGCTGTTCACGACCAGCGTGGTGTCGTAGATCGACGGCAGCCAGCCCAGCGTGACCGAGAAGATCACGATCAGCAGCACGCCCGAGAAGAACGGCGGCACCGAGAAGCCGATCATCGACACGAATGTGCCGGCCTGGTCGAAGACCGAATACTGGCGGTAGGCACTGATGATGCCGATGGGCAGGGCGATGATGACGCCGACGACATAGCTCATCCCCACGACCCAGAGGGTCTGCGGCAGGCGCTGCGCGATGGTGTCGAAGACCGGCGAGCGCGACTGGAAGCTGACGATGCGCTGCGCGCCGCCCGCGAGGTCGGTACCGAAGCTGTTGTCGATCCAGTAGGCCGGTTCGATGATGAAGAACTGCTTGAGCCAGAGGGGGAAGCGGATCCACCAAGGTTCGCCCAACCCCAGGGCGATGCGCATCTTCTCCTTCACCTCTGGCGGGATGGTCAGGGGCATCTGCGCCATCGGGTCGCCGGGGGCGAGTTCGAGCAGCATGAAGATCACGAAGGCGATGAACAAAAGCGTCGGAATCGAGATCAGCAGCCTGCGGAAGGTGTAGGTCAGCATGGGGGGCGCCTTGGTTCAGGACTTCGGGGAGGTGGGGAGGCCGGGATCGTCCGGGCGGCGCGGCGCGCCGCCCGGACGGGGTGTCTTACGACTTCATGCGATACCAGTCGGCCGCATTCCAGAGTTCGGAATCCCAGGTGTTCAGGATCACGCCGCCCAGGGTGTTCGACTTGGCCGAGACCCGGCCACGGTCGACCAGCGGCAGCAGGGACATGCTGTCCTTGGTCAGCATGTCGTTGAGCTGCTTGGCGATGGTGGCGCGCTCTTCCAGTTCCGCGGTCTGGCCCAGCTTGACGATGAGGGCGTCGTATTCCTCGGAGCAGAAGCGGTTGACGTTCTGGCCCTGCCACTGGCTGTCGGGGCCGGGTGCCTTGTCGCAGGTCCGTTCCGCCAGATAGGACGCGGGGTCGGTGCCGTCGAAGTTGTTGGCGTACATCTCGACGTCCGCATAGAACTTCTGGAAGGTGTCGGGCGAACCCGGATCGCCGCCGAAGAAGACGGAGGCATCGACGTTGCGCAGTTCGACGCCGAAGCCGATCTGTTCCCACCAGTCCTTGATCAGGGCCTGGAAGTCCTGACGCACGGCGTTGGTGGAGGTCTGGTAGAGGATGTTCATCTCGACCCCGTCCTTGTCGCGGACGCCGTTGCCGTTGGTGTCGGTCCAGCCGGCCTCGTCCAGCAGGGCCTTGGCACCCTCGATGTCCTGTTCAAGGCAGCCGGTGTTGTCGGAGGCGAAGAGTTCCGGCGCCGGCACGATGTTGCAGGTCGCGCGGCCCGCGTCGCCGTAGCCGACCTCGACCAGCAGGTTCCGGTCGATCGCCATGGAGAGCGCGCGGCGGACCTTTTCGTCGGTCAGGAAGGGGTGCGGATGCGCCCGCGTGGACCGTTCGCCCTCTGGCAGGTTCGGAGAGGGGTCGGTGTGGTTCAGCTCGATCCGTTCGACCAGGGTGCCGAAGGCGATGATCGGGGTGCCGACGCCGCCTTCGGCCATCGCGGCGATGACGTCGGGGGCGAGTTGCAGGTTCCAGGCGTAGTCGTATTCGCCGGTCTGCAGCACGGCACGGCCTGCGGCCTCTGCGTCGCCGCCGCCCTTGAAGGTCACGTTCTGGAACGCGGGCTTGGACGGGTCACGGTAGTTCGGGTTGGCTTCCAGCTGGATCACGTCGTTGGTGCGGAAGTCCGTCACGACGAAGGGGCCGGTGCCGATCGGCTTGAAGTTCGCGTCGGTGCATTCGGGCGCCTTGGCGCCGGTGCAGTCGGCGAACTGGGCGGCCTGGATGATCGGCGACTGGTTGCCCATGAAGGGGCCGTAGGGGTTCGGGGTGGGTTCGGAGAAGTTGACCTTGACGGTCAGGTCGTCGATGACCTCGACGCTTTCCACGCCCTCGAACTTCGCCAGCTGCGCGCAGCCGCCTTCGGGGTTCATGCAGTAGTCGGCGGTGAACTTCACGTCGTTGGCGGTGAAGGGGGTGCCGTCGGACCACTTCAGGCCTTCGGTGATCTTCCAGGTGATCGAGGTCAGGTCCTCGGCCACGCCGCCGTTTTCGACGGTCGGGATTTCATCGACCAGCCATGGCACGGGGGCGCCGGTCTCGTCGTAGCGGCCCAGCGGCTCGATCACGAGGGAGGCGGCTTCGATGTCCTTGGTGCCACCGGAGAGGTAGCTGTTCATGATCGACGGCGCCTGCCAGTAGATGATGCCCACGGACCCGTCGCGGCCGCGTTCGCCGCCCGGGTTCGTGTCCTGGGCCTGCGCCATCTGGCCCATGGCCAGGGTCGCGGCAGCGCCCAAAAGAATTGTCTTCATTTTCATCAGGTTCTTCTCCCTTGCTGATGTATTACGGGTGGCCGGCGGTTGCATCCGCCGTGCCGGTTGACTCGTAAAGGTGACAGGCGACGAAGCGGCCCGGTCGCACCTCTTGGTAGGTCGGTTCGATCTGGCGGCAGACGTCCATCACGGCCGGGCAGCGGGTGCAGAAGTTGCAACCCTTTGGCGGGTTGGCGGGGGACGGCACGTCACCCTGCAGCACCACGCGTTCGCGGGTCTGGGCGAGGGCCGGATCGGGTTCCGGCACGGCCGACAGCAGCGCCTTGGTGTAGGGGTGCAGCGGCTCTTCATACAGCGGGCCGCGCGGGGCGAGTTCGACGACCTTGCCCAGATACATCACCGCGATGCGGGTCGCGATGTGGCGGACCATCGACAGGTCGTGGCTGATGAAGAGGTAGGTCAGGCCGAACTGTTCCTGCAGATCTTCCAGCAGGTTCACGACCTGCGCCTGAATCGACACGTCGAGGGCGGCGATGGGTTCGTCGCAGACGATGAACTTCGGATTGAGCGCCAGCGCCCGCGCGATGCCGATGCGCTGCCGCTGCCCGCCCGAGAAGGCGTGCGGGTAACGCTTGGCGAAGCGGCGGTTGAGGCCGACGGTGTCCATCAGTTCGCCGACCTTCTTTTCCTTTTCGGCGGCGGTCAGCTTGGTGTGTTCGTCCAGCGGTTCGCGAATGATCGCCTCGACCGTCATGCGGGGGTTCAGCGACGCCTGCGGGTCCTGAAAGACCATCTGCATGGCGGGGCGCAGGGGGCGCAGGTCGCCCTGACTCATCTTGCCGATGCGGGCGCCGTCGATGGCGACCTCGCCGCCGGTGATGTCGTAAAGGCGCAGGATCGCCCGGCCACAGGTGGACTTGCCGCAGCCGGATTCGCCGACGAGGCCCAGCGTTTCGCCTTCCATCACGTCGAAGGTGACGCCGTCGACGGCCTTGACCGCGCCGGTCTGGCGGCGGAACAGGCCGGAGTAGATCGGGAAGTGCATCTGCAGGTCGCGGACCTGCACCAGAGGCTTTGACGGCTTGGCGGCGTTATCCAGCATGTTGAGAGCCTTTCGCGACGAAGCAGGCCGCATCGTGGTTGTGGCCAAGGTCGTAGCGCGGCGGATTCTCGCGGCTGCACCGGGGGATCGCCACGTCGCAGCGGTCGCGGAACGGGCAGGCGGTGGGCGCGTCGCCGAGGATCGGCGGCTGGCCCTGAATGACCGTCAGGCGGCGGGCACGCTCGCCGCTGATCTTGGGGATCGTCGTCAGAAGGGCGCGGGTATAGGGGTGCTGCGGGTTACGGAACAGCTCTTTCACCGGGGCGTGTTCGACGATCTGGCCGCCATACATCACCACGACCCGGTCGGCGATGCCCGCGATCACGCCAAGGTCGTGGGTGATCCAGATCACGGCCATGCCGAGCTTGTCGCGCAGGTCCTTCATCAGCTCGATGATCTGCGCCTGAATGGTGACGTCGAGGGCCGTCGTCGGCTCGTCCGCGATCAGCACCTTGGGGTCGCAGGCCAGCGCGATCGCGATCATCACGCGCTGGCGCATGCCGCCGGAAAACTGGTGCGGGTAGTCGTTCAGGCGCTGCGCCGCACCGGGGATGCCCACCAGTTCCAGCAGTTCCTGCGCACGGGCGCGGGCGGCGGATTTGTTCAGGCCCATGTGCTCCTGCAGCGGCTCCATGATCTGGTAGCCGATGGTGAACACGGGGTTGAGCGATGTCATCGGGTCCTGAAAGACGAAGCCGATGCGCCCGCCGCGCACCTTACGCAGCTTGTCGAGGGGAAGCTGCAGCAGATCCTCCCCCTCGAAGGTGACGGTGCCGCCGCGCACGTCGGCGGGGGGCGAGGGCAGCAGGCCCAGCAGCGACATCATGGTGACGGACTTGCCGGAGCCGCTTTCGCCCACGACCCCCAGCAACTCTCCGGCGCCGAGCGCGAAGCTGACATCGTTGACGGCATGGACTTCGCCGCCACGGACGCGGAACACGGTCTTGAGGTGCTGCACGTCCAGCACGGGGGTTGTCCCAGCGGGCAAATCGGCCCCATCGGGCATAAGCGAACCTCCCCGGTTCATTTTTCGGCAGGCCACCTGCAGTGACCGTCTTATTTTTAAGCGGGCGCCTGTCTTTGATGCAGGTCGGCTGAGGCCAGACGGTAACATCGTTTTCGAGGCCCGCAAGAGCAAAGGTTCGTGGGTTGCGGCAGTGCAGCGTCGCGGGACCGGATGCCGCAAAAAGAGGCAGGGCGCGCGGTCCGCATGCGCTTTCTGCCCGCCGGTCGCTTGACCTTTCCCCTTTCGCGCGCAGGGTGGGCGCACCCAGACCCC
Organism: Loktanella atrilutea; assembly: GCF_900128995.1. Classification (GTDB taxonomy): domain Bacteria; phylum Pseudomonadota; class Alphaproteobacteria; order Rhodobacterales; family Rhodobacteraceae; genus Loktanella; species Loktanella atrilutea. The sequence goes on from NZ_FQUE01000001.1 coordinate 507,791, forward strand.
CTGACCGGAGAGAACCGATGTCCGCCCCGATGACCCCCCGTGCCCTGCTGGAACGGCTCGTCGCCTTTCCCACCGTCAGCCGCGACAGCAACCACGCGCTGATCGACTTCGTGCAGGACTATCTGGAGGGGATCGGGGCCGACTGCGTGCGCGTGCCCAGCCCGGACGGGACGAAGGCGGCGCTTTACGCCCATATCGGGCCCAGGGTCGACGGCGGCGTCGTGCTGTCGGGGCATACGGACGTGGTGCCGGTCGACGGGCAGGACTGGACGACGGACCCCTTCACCGTGGTGGAAAAGGACGGACGGCTTTACGGGCGCGGCTGCTGCGACATGAAGGGGTTCGATGCGCTGGCGCTTTGGGCGATGGCCCATGCGGCAGAGGCGGGGATCAAGCGGCCATTGCAGATCGCGCTGAGCTATGACGAGGAGGTGGGCTGCGTCGGCGCCCCGGTGATGATCGACCACATGGTCAGCCACGGGATGCCCCGCGCCGACACGGTGCTGGTGGGCGAGCCGTCGATGATGCAGGTGGTGACGGGCCACAAGGGCGGCATCGGCTTCAAGGTGCATGTGCGGGGATTCGAGGTCCATTCGTCCAAGATCACCGAGGGCGTCAGCGCCGTGATGCAGGCCGCGCGCCTGATCAACTGGGCCTACGAGGTCAACCAGGAACAGGTGGCGAGGACGCCGAGCGATCTGGCGGCGGTCTTCGATCCGCCCTTCACCTCTGTCCACACCGGCGTGATCGCGGGCGGCACGGCACACAACATCACCGCCAAGGATTGTCATTTCGACCTGTCCTTCCGCGTGGTGCCGGGCGAGGACGTGAACGACTGGGCCGACCGCTTTCTGGCGAAAGTGCGCGAGGTCGAGGCCGAGATGCAGGCCGTGCATCCCGACACCTATATCGACGCGCAGGCCTATTTCGGCCTGCCGGGGCTGAAGCCCGAGGATCAGGGCCGCGCCGAGGAGCTGGCGCGGATGCTGACCGGCGACAACGGCAGCCATGTCGTCAGCTACGGCACCGAGGCCGGGCAGTTTCAGGAGCGCGGCTACTCCGCCGCGGTGGTGGGCCCCGGCGACATCGCACAGGCGCACCAGCCGGACGAGTTCATCGAGATTGCGCAGTTCGAGGCCGGTCAGGACTTCATGCGCAAGCTGGTGGAGCATCTGACGCGATGAGCTTTCCGATCCGGGCCGATCTGGCGGCGACCTTTCGCGATCCCCTGCCTGAGCGGGCCGATGTCGTCGTGATCGGCGGCGGCGTCATCGGGGTGATGACGGCCTGGGAGCTGGCGCGGGACGGCGTGAGTGTCGTGCTGCTGGAAAAGGGCCGCGTCGCGGGCGAACAGTCCAGCCGCAACTGGGGCTGGGTCCGCGCGCAGGGCCGGGACCTTGCCGAGCTGCCGATCATGCTGGAAGCGCAGCGGATGTGGCCCAAGCTGGCGGAGGAGGCGGGCGACGTCGGGCTGCGCACGACCGGCACGCTCTATCTGGCGGAGGACGACGCGCAGATGGCCCGCTACGCCGGCTGGCTCGCAGAGGCGGAGCGGTTTCAGGTCAGCAGCCGGATGCTGGATGCCGCACAGGTGGCGGAGGCGCTGCCGGGGGCGGCGCGGGGCTACAAGGGTGCGCTCTGGACGCCGACGGACATGAAGGCAGAGCCCTGGGTCGCGGTGCCGGCCTTCGCGCGGGCGGCGCAGGCGGCGGGGGCCGTCATCGTCGAGGACTGCGCGGTGCGGATGCTGGACCTGACGGGCGGCCGTGTGACCGGGGTGGTGACAGAACGGGGGCTGATCGGCGCGGATGCGGTGGTGCTGGCAGGCGGGGCGTGGTCCTCGCTGCTGCTGCGCCGCCACGGGGTCGCGATCCCGCAGCTCTCGGTCCGGGCGACGGTGGCGGCGACGGCGCCCATGGGGGACGTGAACCTCGGCGGCGCGGTGGACAAGCGGCTGGCCTGGCGCAAGCGGGCGGACGGCGGCTATTCGCTGGCGCCGGCGGGGTTCCACGAGCTTTTCGTCGGGCCGGACGCCTTTCGCGCCTTCGGCAGCTTCACCAAACTGCTGTGGGAGGATCCGCTGGGCACGCGGCTTCTGCCCATGGCGCCGCGCGGCTATCCCGACGGGTGGGGCACGCCGCGCCGCTGGGCGGGCAATCAGGTCAGCCCGTTCGAGCGCTGCCGCGTGCTGGACCCGGCCCCCAACGCCGCGCGGGTGGCGCGGCTGGCACGGGATTTCGCGGCGACCTTCCCGGGGTTGGGCGAGGTGCGAATCGCGCAAAGCTGGGCCGGGATGATCGACACGCTGCCCGACGTGGTGCCGGTCGTCGATCATGTCGCGGCGCTGCCGGGGCTGACGGTCTGCACGGGGATGTGCGGCCACGGCTTCGGCATCGGCCCCGGCATGGGGCGCGTCGCAGCGCGGCTGGCCACGGGACGCGACCCCGGCCACGACCTGACACGCTTTCGCCTGTCGCGCTTTTCCGACGGATCGCGGCTGGTCGCCGGTCCGAATCTGTAAACCCGGCGATCCCTTGCGGCCCGGACGGGCCGGTGACAGGATCGCGCCCAAAAGGAGACATACCATGCCCGTCAAGAACCGCTTTGCCGAACTGCTGCCGGACATCACGGCGATCCGCCGCGATCTGCACGAGAACCCCGAGATCCTGTTCGAGACGCACCGCACGTCGAAGGTCGTGGCCGACCGGCTGACCGCGATCGGCTGCGACGAGGTCGTCACCGGCATCGGCCGCACCGGCGTGGTGGGCGTCATCAGGGGGAAAAGCGACAGCAAGGGCAAGGTGATCGGGCTGCGCGCCGACATGGATGCGCTGCCGATCACGGAACAGACCGGGCTCGACTATGCCTCCAAGACGCCGGGGGCGATGCATGCCTGCGGCCATGACGGCCATACGGCGATGCTGCTGGGGGCGGCGCAGTATCTGGCCGAGACGCGGAACTTCGACGGCACGGTGGTGGTGATCTTCCAGCCCGCCGAGGAAGGCGGCGGCGGCGGCAAGGAAATGTGCGACGACGGCATGATGGACCGCTGGAAGATCGACGAGGTCTACGGCATGCACAACTGGCCGGGGATGCCGCTGGGCACCTTCGGCATCCGGTCCGGCGCATTCTTCGCCGCCACCGACACCTTCGAGATCACCATCGAGGGCAAGGGCGGCCATGCCGCCAAGCCGCAGGAGACGGTCGATTCGACGCTGATCGCCAGCCACGTCGTCGTGGCGCTGCAGTCGATCGCGTCCCGCAACGCCGATCCGACGGATCAGGTCGTGGTCTCGGTGACCAGCATCGAAAGCTCCTCCAAGGCCTTCAACGTGATCGCGCAGCGTGTGCACCTGAAAGGCACCGTCCGCACCATGTCGAAGGACATGCGCGCCCTGGCGGAGAGGCGGCTGAAGGCCCTGGCGGAAGGCACCGCAAGCGCCTTCGGCGCGCGGGCGGATGTCAATTACGTCAAGGGCTACCCGGTCATGGTGAACAGCGATGACCAGACCGCCTTTGCCGCGGAGGTCGCCCGCAGCGTGTCAGGCGATTGCGCCGAGGCACCGCTGGTCATGGGCGGCGAGGATTTCGCCTACATGCTGGAGGAACGCCCCGGCGCCTACATCCTCGTGGGCAACGGCGAGGGCGCCAGCGTGCACCACCCGGAATACAACTTCAACGACGACGCGATTCCCGCCGGCTGCAGCTGGTGGGCCGAGATCGTCGAAAAGCGGATGCCCGCGGCCTGAGCAGACGTGGCGGACGGCCCCATGGGGGCCGTGCCTCCGGCGGGGATATTTGAAAGACAGAGAGGCGCAGGCGCCGCGCCCCCTCTCTCTGTCTTGGAAATATCCTCGGGGGGTCCGGGGGGCAGACAGCCCCCCGGTCCGGCGATTCAGCCCGCGCTGCCGTCCAGAAGGTCGCGGTAGATGGCGATCAGGGCGGCGGCCTCGTCGGCGATGCGAAAGCCGCCTGTCGCGCGGGGGCGGCAGGCGGCGGCCCAGCGGGACAGGCGGGCCGGGTCCGACAAAGTGGCACGGATCGCCGCCTGCAGGGCGGCGGGGTCGTCCGTGGGGATCAGCAGGCCGGTCTCGTCCGGGGCCACGATCTCGGCGAAGGCGCCGGTGTCGGTCGCGATGCTGGGGACGCCGCAGGACATCGCCTCGAGCGGGGTGAGGCCGAAGCCCTCGTTGCGCTGCGGCGCGATGTAGAGGTCGATGGCCTGGAACCAGGGGGCGATGGTCCAGCCGGGATCCTCGGGCAGGATGTGGATGCGGTCGGCGACGGGGGAGGCGGCGGCTCTGGATTTCAGGTCGGCGGCATAATCCGCGAATTGATCCGTCACGCCGCCCATCATCACCGCGTGGGCCTCGGGAAAGTCCGGCAGCACGGCGATCATCGCGTCGATGAAGAGGTCGTTGCCCTTCGATGGCCTGATCCGGCCGAAGCAGCCCAGCAGCAGCTTGTCCGCGGGCAGGCCGAGGCGCGCGCGCAGGGCGGTGCGGTCCGGGGCGGGGGCGAAATGGTCGGTGTCGATGCCGTGGTGAATGACGTGCGCGGGCACACCGAGAAAGGCGGCGGAGCGGGCGGAGGTCGCGACGACCCGGTCCATCCGGCGAATCAGCTGTTTGGTGTAGCCGGAGTGGCGCCGCTGGGCGGCGGAGGTGAACATCAGCTTCAGCGGCTGGCGCAGGAGGTGTTTCAGCGCGAGGCCGGCCAGCATCTCGTTGTTGCGCCGCGCGTGCCAGACGCGGGGGCGGCGCGGCATGGTCAGCAGGTCGCGCAGGCGGATCTGCGGGATCTCCGCCGGCAGTTTCGGACCGACCGTGGCGATCGCGATGTCGCGGGCCTGCAGCGGGACGAGGCGCAGGACGGTGGAGGTGACGCCGGAATAGCGCTTCTTCAGGTTTGGCGCGATGACGGTGACGGTGGCGGGATCGAGGGTCATGGGGCGGCCTTTGCGGGCATCAGTGACGTGAGGTCCGCGACCGTGCGGGCGATGTCGTCGCCCTGACGGGCGGTGACGGCGGCGGCGCGGCGGCCCATGGCGCGGGCGGAATCGGGATCGGTCAGCATGTCCTGCAGGACGGGGCCCAGCGTATCGGCGGTCAGACCCGTGCGGGCGGCGTCGGCCTCGGCCAGGGTCTGCCAGTCCTGCGTGCAGTTGGCCAGATGTTCGCCCGTCAGCAGGGCGCAGCCGAGCGCCGCCCCTTCCCACGGGTTGTGCCCGCCGTTGGGCGTCAGCGAGCCGCCGACGAAGGCGAGGGGGGCGGTGCGGTACCACAGTCCCATCTCGCCCAGCGTATCGGCGAGGTAGACCTGTGCGGTCGGCGCCTCACCGGCGCTGCGGCGGGTCAGGGTGAGGTCCGTCGCCATGGCCGCGACGCGGTCGCCGCGTTCCGGGTGGCGGGGCGCGAGGATCAGGCAGAGGTCGGGGTGCGTCTGCAAGAGGTGCCGGTGGACGGCGAGCAGCGCTTCCTCCTCGCCCGGGTGGGTGGCGGCGGCGAGCCACCGCGGGCGCTCGGCCAGCGCCTGCCGGATCTGCGCCACGGCTGCGGGGTCGGCGTCCGGGGGCGGGGCGGCGGCCTTGAGGTTGCCGCCCGTGCGGATGCGGTCCGGGGCGACGCCGAGGGCGCGCAGGCCGGCGGCGGTCGCCTCTGTCTGGGTGACGATCAGGGCGAGGCGGCGCAGCAGCCAGGCGGCGGAGGGGCCGAGCCGTTGCCAGCGCGCGAGGGCCCGGGCCGAGAGGCGGGCATTCAGCAGGACCACCGGGCAGGGCGCCGTTTGGATCATCTGGGGCCAGATCTCTGATTCCATGAGAACCAGCAGGTCCGGCCGCCAGTGGGCGTGAAAGCGGCGCAGGGCGCGCGCGCTGTCGAGGGGGGCGAACTGGTGGATCGCATCGGGCGGCAGGCGCCGTGCCAGGATGTCGGCGCTGGAGGCGGTGCCGGAGGTCACGAGGATGCAGGGCGGATCGTCCTGCGCCAGCAGGGCGGTGACGAGGGGCAGGGCGGAGAGGGTTTCTCCGACGCTGGCACCGTGGAACCAGACCAGACGGCCCGCGGGTCGCGGTCGCGTCGGATGGCCCAGACGTTCGCGGGCCCGGGCGGGGCTGGTGCCGTGGGCGACGAGCCGGTCGCGGATCCGTCGATAGAGCAGCGGCGCCGCAAGGTTCGCGAGCCGCCCGTAGGTGCGCAGCAGCAGGGGCGGGCGGGTCACCTCAACCGCCGGTATGGCTCATGTGGCGCGAGACCTGTCCGTCGACCGCCTGACGGGAATAGTCGAAGTCGTGGCCCTTCGGCTTCAGCGCGATGGCGGCGCGGATCGCGTCGTCGAGCACCGCGTCGGATTCCGACGACCGCAGAGGCGCGCGCAGGTCCGAGTGGCCCTCCTGCCCGAGGCAGGTGTAGATCTCTCCGGTGCAGGTGATGCGCACGCGGTTGCAGGATTCGCAGAAGTTGTGGGACAGGGGCGTGATGAAGCCGATCTTTTGTCCCGTCTCGTTCAGGCGGACGTAGCGGGCGGGGCCGCCGGTGTCGTCGGGCAGGTCGGTCAGGGTGTAGCGGGTGGCGAGCTGTGCGCGCAGGTCCTTGAGCGACCAGTATTGCCCGATGCGGTCCTCGTTGCCGATGTCGCCCATGGGCATGACCTCGATGAAGGTCATGTCGATGTCGCGGGCGGCGGCCCATGCGGTCATGGTGAAGAGCTCGTCCTCGTTGAAGTCCTTCAGCGCCACGGCGTTGATCTTGACCCGGAGGCCGGCGCGTTGCGCCGCGTCGATGCCGCGCAGCACCTGCGGCAGGCGGCCCCAGCGGGTGACGCGGGCGAATTTCGCCTCGTCCAGCGTGTCGAGGCTGACGTTCACCCGGCGCACGCCGGCGGCAAAGAGGTCGTCCGCGAAGCGTTCGAGCTGGCTGCCGTTGGTGGTCAGCGTCAATTCCTTCAGCGCGCCGGAGTCGAGGTGCCGCGACATGCTGCGGAAGAAGGTCATGATCTCGCGCCGCACCAGCGGTTCGCCGCCGGTGATGCGCAGCTTCTGCACCCCCAGCCGCACGAAGGCGGAGCACATGCGGTCGAGCTCTTCCAGCGTCAGGAGGTCCTTCTTGGGCAGGAAGGTCATGTTTTCCGACATGCAGTAGACGCAGCGGAAATCGCAGCGGTCCGTGACGGAGACACGCAGGTAACGGATGGCGCGGGCGAAGGGGTCGATCAGGGGTGCAGTCATGTCGCAGAACCTAGGGCTGCGCGGTGGGGTGCGCAAGGCGCGGGGAGGGACTTGTCAGGAATGTGCGCTGAACCTAGCGTCTGTCCCATGAGAATCCTGTTGTTGATCCCCGCCTTCGCCCTGGCCGCCTGCGAAACCCTGCAGACGCCCGCAACCGCAACCGCCCCCGGCGCCGCCGTGACCCCCGCGGGGGCCGCGGCACCTGCGCCGACCCTCGATCCCACGCCGCCACCGCGACCGCCGGCGGCGGCACGCACGGTGGATCAGTTCGACACCACCTCGGCCGAGGACAAGGCCGAGGCGCTGGCGGTGAAGGCGGATGCACCGGTCAAGGACCTGGGCACCACGCTGGCGACGCTGGGCCCGCCGGCGGAGCCGGGGATCTGGCTGAAGACGCCGCTGGTCGACGCGCTGACGAAAGGCCGCGTGAGCTACAACGGCAAGGATGCCAACGTGGAGCTGCGCCCGTCCGGCGGGGCGGCGGGGTCGGGCAGCCAGATCTCTCTGGCGGCGATGCAGACGCTGGGAATTCCGCTGACCGAGATCGCCGAGGTGAGCGTCTCGATGGAATGAGGGGGTGGCGGGCCCCGCCCGCCCACCCCTTTCGGGGCTCTGCCCCGGACCCCGAGGTATTTCGGACGAGGAGAAGCGCAAAGGCGGTCTGATGGCCTCGATCCGGGATCCGGGCCGTGTATCGGCGGATCGGATCGGCGCAGCCGATCCGATCCGCTGTCATTCCACCGTGACGGATTTTGCCAGATTGCGCGGCTGATCCACGTCGGTGCCCTTGGCGATGGCCGTGTGGTAGGCCAGGAGCTGTGCGGGGATCGCGTAGAGGATGGGTGCAAGGAACGGCGGCACGTCGGGCAGGATCAGCGTCTTCCAGACACCGTCGGAGGCGGTCCGCGCGCCTGCGGCGTCGGTGATCAGAAGGACTTTGCCGCCGCGGGCCATGACCTCTTGCATGTTCGACACGGTCTTGTCGAAGAGGCCGTCGGTGGGGGCCATCACGATGACGGGAACGGCGGGATCGACCAAGGCGATCGGGCCGTGCTTGAGTTCGCCTGATGCGTAAGCTTCGGCATGTATATAGCTGATTTCCTTAAGTTTCAGCGCGCCTTCGAGGGCCAGGGGATACATCGCGCCGCGGCCGAGGAAGAGAATATCGCGGGCCTCCGACAGCTCTTGGGCCAGATCGCGCGTCGCCGTTTCGATGTTCAGGGCGGCGTTCATGATGCCCGGCAGGCGGCGCAATGCGGCGAGGTGATCCGCGAGGATGGCGTCGTCGATCTCGCCCCGGTCGCGGGCGGCCTTCAGGACCAGAAGTGCCAGCGTGGTCAGCTGACAGGTGAAGGCCTTGGTGGAGGCGACGCCGACCTCTACCCCTGCCAGGATCGGCAGGGCGAGGTCGCTTTCGCGGGCGATGGAGGATTCGGCCACATTCACGACCGAGAGGATCCGGTCGGCCTTGCCGGCCATGTAGCGCAGGGCGGCGAGGGTGTCCGCCGTCTCGCCTGACTGGCTGACGAAGAGGGCGGCGGTGCCGGGCGTCACGGGGGGCTCGCGGTAGCGGAATTCCGAGGCGACGTCGATTTCCACCGGCAGGCGGGCGATCTGTTCGAACCAGTATTTCGCCACCATGCAGGCGTAGAAGGCGGTGCCGCAGGCGACCAGCGTCAGGCGCTCGATCCCTGCAAAGTCGATGCCGGGGTCGGGCAATGTCACGCTGCCGCCCGCGGCGTCGATGTAATGGGCCAGCGCCCCCTGCAGCACGGTGGGCTGTTCGGCGATTTCCTTGGCCATGAAGTGCTTGTAGCCGGCCTTGTCGACGGCGGCGGAGCCGGTGGCGATGGTCTTGCGCGGGCGGTCGACCTGTTCGCCGGCGGCGTCGCGGATCTCGACGCTGTGGCGTGTGACGATGGCCCAGTCGCCTTCGTCGAGGTAGGTGATCGTGTCGGTCATCGGGGCGAGCGCGATGGCGTCGGAGCCGATGTAGTTCTCGTCCTCGCCGTGGCCGACGGCCAGCGGGCTGCCCTTGCGGGCGGCGATCAGCAGATCGTCCTCTCCGTCGAAGAGGAAGCACAGGGCGTAGGCGCCGTGCAGCTGGGCGATGGTTTCGCGCGCCGCCTCGCGCGGGGCGAGGCCGCGGTCGAGGTGGTATTGCGCCAGCAGGGCGACCGTCTCGGTATCCGTGTCGGTGCTGTAGCCGATGCCGTTGTCGGCGAGGAAGGCGCGCAGCTCTCGGAAGTTTTCGATGATGCCGTTGTGGACGACGGCGACCCGTCCCGCCCGGTGCGGGTGGGCGTTGTTCACCGAAGGCGCGCCGTGGGTGGCCCAGCGGGTGTGGCCGATGCCGGCCTTGCCGGGCAGCGGGTCGTGCACCAGCAGGTCCTGCAGGTTCACCAGCTTGCCCATGGCGCGGCGGCGGTCGAGCGTGGTGCCGTCGATGGTGGCGATGCCGGCGCTATCGTAACCGCGATATTCGAGCCGCTTCAGCGCATCGACGAGGATGGGAGAAGCTTCGTGGGAGGAGAGAACGCCGACAATGCCGCACATGGGATTCAGTCTTTCTGCTTGGCGGCCTTGAGGGCCTTGAGTTTGTCCATCAGGCGGGCGGCGAGGCCCGTCTTGTTGATCTGCGGCGCGCGCCCCAATGCGAGGTCGCCCGGGGGCACGTCGCGGGTGATGACGGAGCCGGAGCCGGTCATGGCGCCCGCGCCGACGGTCACGGGCGCGACCAGCATGGTGGAGGAACCGATGAAGGCGCCGGCGCCGATTTCCGTGTGGTGCTTGAAGTAGCCGTCGTAGTTGCAGGTGACGGTGCCCGCGCCGATGTTGGCGCCCGCACCCACGTGGGCGTCGCCGATGTAGGTCAGGTGGCTGACCTTGGCGCCGGTGTCGATCAGCGCGCTCTTGATCTCGACGAAGTTGCCGACCTTGGCGTCCTCGGCCAGTTCGGCGCCGGGGCGCAGGCGGGCGTAGGGGCCGACGGTGGCGCCGCGGCTGACGTGGCAGCCTTCGAGGTGGGAAAAGGCGCGGATCGTGGCACCACTTTCCACCGTGACGCCGGGGGCGAAGACGACGTAGGGCTCGATCAGGGCATCGGCGCCGATGTGGGTGTCGTGGGCGAAGATCACCGTGTCGGGGGCGGGCAGGGTGACGCCGTCGGCGATGGCGGCGGCGCGGGCGCTGCGCTGGAACTGCTGTTCGGCGGCGGCGAGTTCGGCGCGGGAGTTGATGCCCAGCGTTTCCGCTTCGTCACAGGTCACGACGCCGGCGGTGAGGCCGCGGGCGCGGGCGAGGCCCACGATGTCGGTCAGGTAGTATTCGCCCGCGGCGTTGGCGTTGCCCACCGCGTCGATCAGGGCAAACAGCGTGTCCGCATCGGCGCAGATGACGCCGGAGTTGCACAGGTCGATGGCGCGGGTGGCATCATCCGCGTCCTTGTATTCGACGATCTCGGCGAGGCTGTCGCCGTCCATCACCAGACGCCCGTAGCGGCCCGGATCGGCGGCGTGGAAGCCCAGCACGACGACATCGTGGCTGCGGCGGGCATCCAGCATCCTCTCCAGCGTTTCCGGCGTGATGAAGGGGGTGTCGCCGTAGAGCACCACGGCGTCGCCGGTGAAACCGGCGAGGGCCGGGCGGGCCTGGGCGACCGCATGGGCGGTGCCCAGCTGTTCGGTCTGGCGGACGCAGGCGATGCGGTCGTCGAAGGCGGTCGCGGCCTTTTCCACGAGGTCGCCGCCGTGACCGGTGACGACGACGGTGCGCGCAGGGTCGAGCGCGCCGCCTGCCTGAAGCGCATGGATCAGCAGCGGTGCGCCTGCCAGCGGGTGCAGGACCTTTGGCAGGTCCGATTGCATGCGTGTGCCCTTGCCTGCCGCGAGAACGATCAAAGCTGTTGTCATGTGCGCTGTCTGCCCCATTTGTCGTCTGGCCGGGTTGTATCCATTCCTGTCCCGCTTACAAGGCGGAGCGGTTTCACGAAGGTTTACCATTCGTAACAGTGGACCGGACGGGACCAAGGGGGAATGACATGCGCACGGTGGTTTTCGATCTCGACGGCACGCTGGCGGACACCAGCGGCGACCTGATCGCGGCGGCGAACGCCTGTTTCCGCGATCTGGGGCTGGGCGATCAGCTGGACCCGGCGCGGGACCAGAAGACGGCGGTGCGCGGGGCGAAGGCCATGCTGCGGCTGGGGCTGGAGCGGGCGGGGCGGCTGGACGAGGATCTGGTCGATGCGCAGTATCAGCCGCTGCTGGATCATTACGGGCGGGCGATCAGCACCCATACCTATCTTTACGACGGTGCGATGGATGCGATCGCCGCGCTGACCGCGGCAGGCTACCGCGTGGCGATCTGCACCAACAAGCCGGAGGCGCTGGCGGTGCAGCTTCTGACCGCGCTCGGCGTGGGCGAGCGGTTCCATGCGATGCTGGGGGCGGACAGTCTGGCGGTGCGCAAGCCCGACCCGGAACATCTGCTCGAGACGGTGCGCCGGGCGGGCGGCGATCCGGGGATGTGCCTGCTGGTCGGCGACACGGACACGGACCGCAAGACCGCCCATGCGGCGGGCGTGCCATCGGTGCTGGTGACCTTCGGTCCGGCGGGCGAGGACATGGCGGCGCTGAACCCTGCCGCCTTGTTGGACCATTACAACGATCTGCCCCGGGTCGTGCGCGACCTGATCGGTTAACAGATTGACGACGCCTGCGTCTGCCGCGACAGTCCGTCCCATGGGAGAGGTGTTCACAGGCAGCTTCACGCAGCAGGAACCGTTGCCGGAGGCATCCATCGCGGCGGCGGAGGCGGTGCTGCGCCACGGTCGTCTGCATCGCTACAACACCGCCGAAGGCGAGATCGCGGAAACCGCCCTGCTGGAAGAGGAATTCGCCGCCCGGACCGGGGCCGCCTTCTGCCTCGCCGTCGCCTCTGGCGGCTATGCGCTGGGTTGCGCGCTGCGCGCCTGCGGGGTGACGCCGGGCGATACCGTGCTGACCAATGCCTTTACCCTTGCCCCGGTGCCGGGGGCGATCGCGGGCGTGGGGGCGGTGCCGGTGCTGGTCGGCGTGACCGACGCGCTGGTCATCGATCTGGAGGATCTGGCGGCGAAGCTGGACCGGGCGCGGGTGCTGCTTCTGTCCCACATGCGCGGGCACATCTGCGACATGGACCGGCTGATGGACCTGTGCGACGCCGCCGGCGTCACGGTGATCGAGGATTGCGCGCACACCATGGGCGCCGCATGGAACGGCAGGCCCACGGGTCGCTGGGGGCTGATGGGATGCTTTTCCACCCAGACCTACAAGCACGTCAATTCCGGCGAGGGGGGCTTGCTGATCTCTGACGATGCGGAGGCGATGGCGCGGGCGGTGCTACTGTCGGGGAGCTACATGCTTTATGGCCGGCACAGGGCGGCCCCGCCGCCGGAGGCCTTTGCCGAACTGCGCTACGCGGTGCCGAACATCTCTGGCCGGATGGACAACCTGCGCGCGGCGATCCTGCGGCCGCAGCTGCGCGCGCTGACGCGGCAGGCGGGGCGCTGGAACGACCGCTACCGCAAGGTGGCGGAGGGGCTGGCGGATGTGCCGGGGCTGGTGGTGCCCGCGCGCCCGGCAGCGGAGCAGTTCGTGGCGTCGTCCATCCAGTTCCTGCTGCCGGACCGGTCGGAGACGGAGGTCGCGGCGGTCGTCGCGGGCTGCGCCGCGCGGGGGGTGGAGCTGAAATGGTTCGGTGCGGCGGAGCCGGTGGGCTTCACCTCGGACTACGGGTCGTGGCGCTATGCGCCGCAGGACCGGCTGCCCGCGACGGACCGGGTGCTGGCGGGGCTGCTGGACATGCGCCTGCCGCTGACGTTCAGCCTGGACGACTGTGCCCTGATCGCGCGGATCATCCGCGCGGTGGTGACAGAGGTCCTGACGCCCGCGCGGGGGGCCGCATGAGGCTGGCGGAGGTCGAAACCGCCATCGCCGCCGCCCTGTCGGAGATCGGCCAGAGCGCAGCGCCCTACCGGATCGACCGCCAGCCCCGCGGCGACGGCACGCCCCATGTGGAGGGCGAGGGACCGTTCTTTGAACTCGTCGTGGACGACGACGGGATGGAGCGGACCCGCGAGACGGTGGACGGTCACGAGCTGCTGTACCGGATGCTGCGGCGCGAGACACGGTTGCTGGCGATGGCCGCGGAACGGCGGACGCGGACGGTGCAGGCGCCCGGCTGGGTCATGCGGCTGCGCCGGTGGTGGCCGGGGGCGCTGGAGGGGCTGGTCGGCACCGACGACTATTCCCGCGCCACATGGATGGAGGCGCATGCGCACCTGATGACGCGCCTGCGCAGCGACTGGGGCGCCCGGGTGAAGACCGAGAACGACGCGATGCTGCGGCGCTATCCCCTGACCACGGCGGAGCGGGAGAATTTCCGCAGGCTGGATCTGGCGGCGTTCGGGATCACGGACGGGCGGTCGGCGCCGCGGTGAGGGCCCGCGCAACAGCGCAGCGCGGCTGCGCGATGGAGTCCGGTGCGACACGGCCTCGGCGGATCCCGGTGGCTCTGGCCGGACCCTCCGGGGGGAGTATTTGGAAAAAAGCGAGGACGGGGCGTCAGTCTTGCGCCGCGGCCTCTGCCCCGGGGGTGTAGAGCGGGACGGTGCTGATCGACATCTTGGCGGAGCCCTGCGTCAGCTCGTTCGCGTGGGCGAGATAGATCAGGGTGTTGTTCGCCTCGTCGAAGATGCGCTTGATGCGGATCGACTTGAGGATGATGGACTGGCGTTCCTGAAAGACGTTCTCTCCGTCCTTGCTGCGGTCGATGTCGCCGATCACGATGGGGCCGGTCTGGCGGCACGCGATGGAGGAGTTCGAGGGGTCCTCGAACCAGTTGCCGTTCGACAGACGGTCGATGATCGAGCGGTCGAAATAGGCGAGATGGCAGGTGACGCCCTGCACCTTGGGGTCGTGCACCGCCTCGATCACGATGTCGTTGCCGACCCAGTCGACGCCGACCTTGCCGACGGTCTCTGCCGTCGTGACGGTGGCAAGCAGGGTGATGGCGGTCGCGATTGCGGTGATGTGTTTCATGAAAACCGATGTAAGCTGGCGGCGGGGGGATGCAAGGGACTTGACCGCCGGGGCGCCCCTGACCTAGGAATTGAACAAGTGTTCAATAAAGGATGCCGCGATGTTCCATGCCTCGATGACCTTCGACCTTGGCGAGGACGTGAACGCCCTGCGCGACATGGTGCACGGCTGGGCGCAGGATCGTCTGAAGCCGATGGCCGCGGCGATCGACCGGGACAACGCCTTTCCGCCCGCGCTGTGGCGGGAGCTGGGCGATCTGGGGCTGCTGGGCGTGACGGTGCCGGAGGACTACGGCGGAGCGGGGATGAGCTATCTGGCCCATACGGTCGCGGTTGAGGAGATCGCGCGGGCGAGTGCGAGCGTCAGCCTGTCCTATGGTGCGCATTCCAACCTTTGCGTGAACCAGATCAAGCTGAACGGGACCGCGGCGCAGAAGGCGAAGTACCTGCCGCGGCTGGTCAGCGGCGAACACGTCGGTGCGCTGGCGATGAGCGAGGCGGGGGCGGGGTCGGACGTGGTGTCGATGTCGCTGGCGGCAGAGAAGCGCAACGACCATTACCGGCTGTCGGGAACGAAATACTGGATCACCAACGGGCCGGATGCCGACACGCTGGTGGTCTATGCCAAGACCGACAGGGACGCGGGATCGAAGGGGATTACGGCATTCCTGATCGAGCGGGAGATGACCGGATTCTCTACCAGCCCCCACTTCGACAAGCTCGGCATGCGGGGGTCGAATACGGCGGAGCTGGTGTTCGACGACGTGGAAGTGCCCTTCGAGAACGTGCTGGGCGAGGAGGGGCGCGGCGTGCGCGTGCTGATGTCCGGCCTCGACTACGAGCGGGTCGTGCTGGCGGGGATTGGCCTCGGGATCATGGCGGCCTGTCTGGACGAGGTGATGCCCTATCTGGCGGAGCGCAAGCAGTTCGGCCAGCCGATCGGGTCGTTCCAGCTGATGCAGGGCAAGATCGCGGACATGTACACGGCGATGAATTCGGCCCGGGCCTATGTCTACGAGGTCGCGCGGGCCTGCGACCGGGGGACGGTGACGCGTCAGGATGCGGCGGCCTGCTGTCTTTATGCCTCCGAGGAGGCGATGAAGCAGGCGCATCAGGCGGTGCAGGCGATGGGCGGGGCCGGCTTCATGGCCGACGCGCCGGTCGCGCGGCTGTTCCGCGATGCCAAGCTGATGGAGATCGGGGCGGGCACCAGTGAGATCCGGCGGATGCTGGTGGGGCGCGAGCTGATGGCGGCGATGGGGTGAGGCGCTGGGCGCTCTTCGCGCCGCTGGGGGCGCTGATCGTGCTGACGGGCTACCTTGGCCTGCGCATGGGGCAGCCGCTGGGGGATACGGAGATCATAGAGCGGGCCGCGGCGCGCTATGTGGCCGAGGCGGGGGACGGCGCGGCGCGCACCGATTGCGCGGCGACGGCGCATCCGCAGGCGCGGATGATCGTGGTGTGCCATCACCCGGACGGGCGCAGCTTTTCCTACGTGATGGGCGACCGGGGCGAGGTTTTCGAGGCGGCGGGGCCGCAGGCGTGAGGAGGTTCGGGATGAAGATCGTGGTGCAGGCAATTGTAGCGGCGGGGTTTTTCGCCGGGCCGGCAGCGGCGCAGGATCTGGTCTATGCGGACGATGCGACGCAGACCTGTCTGGCGGATGCGGCGCCGGGGGACCGTGCGGCCTGCGCCGGGGACTCGGCGGCGGCCTGCATGCGGGATACGCCGGGCGGGGATTCGACCGTCGGCATGGGGGGCTGTCTGGACCGGGAGCGGCAGTTCTGGGACGACGCGCTGAACGCCGCCTACGGCGACCTGATGGCGCTTTACAAGACGCGCGACGCGGAGGCCGCGGCGGGCGGCTGGAACGCGCCGGAGCAGGTCCCGGCGCTGAAGGCGATGCAGCGGGCCTGGATCGCCTATCGCGATGCGCGTTGCGATTTCGAGCGGGCGAAGTGGGGCGGCGGCACCGGCGGCGGGCCAGCCACGCTGCAGTGTCTGATGGCGGTGACGGCGGAACAGACGGTGTTGCTGCAGGACGGCATGGACGGTCTGCAATGACGCGGGACGCGCATCTGGCGGCGCTGGGGCGGGTGGCCGATGCGGCGGCGCTGGCGATGGCCGGCGGCGGCGACAAGGCCCGCGACCGGCACGTGAGCCGCGGCAAGATGCTGCCGCGCGACCGTGTGGCGAACCTGCTGGACGCCGGATCGCCCTGGCTGGAGATCGGGGTGACGGCGGGGCACGGGATGTACGATGGCGCGGCACCGGGGGCCGGCGTGATCGCCGGGATCGGGCGGGTTTGTGGCGTTCAGGTCATGGTGGTCTGCAACGACGCCACCGTGAAGGGCGGCACCTATTACCCGGTCAGCGTCAAGAAGCACCTGCGCGCGCAGGAGATTGCGGCGCACTGCCGGTTGCCCTGCGTCTACCTCGTGGATTCGGGCGGGGCGAACCTGCCGAACCAGGACGAGGTCTTTCCGGACCGCGATCATTTCGGACGCATCTTCTACAATCAGGCAAACATGTCGGCGGCGGGCATCGCGCAGATCGCGGTGGTGATGGGGTCCTGCACCGCCGGCGGCGCCTACGTGCCCGCCATGGCGGACGTCAGCATCATCGTGCGGGATCAGGGGACGATCTTCCTGGCCGGGCCGCCGCTGGTGAAGGCGGCGACGGGCGAAGTGGTGTCGGCGGAGGATCTTGGCGGCGGCGACGTGCACACGCGGTTGTCGGGCGTGGCGGATTACCTGGCCGAGGACGATGCCCATGCGCTGGCGCTGGCGCGGCAGGCGGTGGCGAGCGTGTCGCAGCGGACTCTGTGCAATGTCAAGCGGTTGGAGAGCGAACCTCCGGCGCTGGATCCCGAGACGCTGTTCGACGTGGTGCCTGCCGATCTGCGCACGCCCTACGACATCCGCGAGGTGATCCAGCGGATCGTCGACGGCTCGCGCTTCGATGAATTCAAGGCGCGGTTCGGGGATACGCTGGTGACGGGGTTCGCCCATATCGACGGCTGGCCCTGCGGAATCGTGGCCAACAACGGGGTGCTGTTCAGTCAGGCCGCGCAGAAGGGCGCGCATTTCGTGGAGCTGTGTTCGCAGCGGCGCATCCCGCTGGTGTTCCTGCAGAACATCACCGGCTTCATGGTGGGCCGCGCGTACGAGAACGAGGGGATCGCGCGGCACGGGGCCAAGATGGTGACGGCGGTGGCGACGACCAAGGTGCCCAAGATCACAATGGTCGTGGGCGGCAGCTATGGCGCGGGAAATTACGGCATGGCGGGAAGGGCTTACAGCCCGGATTTCATGTGGACGTGGCCCACGTCGCGGACCGCCGTCATGGGCGGCGAGCAGGCGGCGGGGGTGCTGGCGACGGTGCGGCGCGAAGGACTGGAGCGGCGCGGGATCGACTGGGCGGAGGAGGAGGAGACGGCCTTCAAGCAACCGATCCTGGACCAGTTCGCGGAACAGTCGGACCCGCTTTATGCCGCGGCCCGGTTGTGGGACGACGGGGTGATCGACCCGCGGCAGAGCCGGGCGGTGCTGGCGCTGAGCCTGGCAGCGAGTTGCAATGCAGAGATCGAGGAGACACGCTTTGGCGTCTTTCGGATGTAGGCCGCTGCGGGGGTGGGCGTCCCACCCGCCCACCCCCGCCCACCCCCGCAGCGTCCGGCGAGCGGAGGGTTGCCATGTTTGACCGGGTGCTGGTGGCGAACCGGGGCGAGATCGCCTGCCGGATCATGCGGACCTGCCGGGCTCTGGGGGTGGAGACGGTGGCCGTTTATTCCGATGCCGACGCAGGCGCGGTGCACGTGCGGATGGCGGACCGGGCGATGCGGCTGGGGCCGGCGGCGGTGGCGGAGAGCTATCTGCGCGGCGATCTGATCATCGCGGCGGCGCGGGAGACGGGCTGCGACGCGATCCATCCGGGCTATGGCTTTCTGTCCGAGAACCCTGATTTCGTCGATCAGGTGACGGCGGCGGGGCTGGTGTTCATCGGGCCGAGCGCCGCGGCGATCCGCGCGATGGGGCTGAAGGATGCGGCCAAGGCGCTGATGCAGAAGGCCGGCGTGCCGGTGGTGCCGGGCTATCTGGGGGCCGACCAGTCGCCCGCCGTGCTGGCCGCGGAGGCGGGACGGATCGGCTATCCGGTGCTGATCAAGGCGGTTGCGGGTGGCGGCGGCAAGGGGATGCGGCTGGTCGAGGCGGCGGAGGGTTTCGCCGAGGCGCTGGAGAGTGCGAAAGCGGAGGCGCGGACCGCCTTCGGCAACGGCGACGTGCTGATCGAGAAGTATATCCAGCGGCCACGGCATATCGAGGTGCAGGTCTTCGGCGACGGGACCGACGCGGTGCATCTGTTCGAGCGCGATTGCTCGTTGCAGCGGCGGCATCAGAAGGTGATCGAGGAGGCGCCGGCGCCGGGGATGACCGAGGCCGTGCGCGCGGCGATGGGCGATGCTGCCGTGCGGGCGGCGCGGGCGATCGGCTATGCCGGGGCGGGGACGATCGAGTTCATCGTGGACGCCAGCGACGGGCTGCGCGCCGACGGCTTCTGGTTCATGGAGATGAACACGCGGTTGCAGGTGGAGCATCCGGTGACCGAGGCGATCACCGGCGTCGATCTGGTGGAATGGCAGCTGCGGGTCGCGAGCGGCGAGGCCCTGCCGTTGCGGCAGGATCAGCTGGCGATCAACGGGCACGCCATCGAGGCACGGCTTTATGCAGAGGATGTGCCGGCGGGGTTCCTGCCGGCGACGGGACGGCTTGCGCATCTGGCCTTTCCGGCAGCGGCGCGGATCGACAGCGGGGTCGAGACCGGGAGCGAGATATCCCCCTGGTACGATCCGATGATCGCCAAGGTGACGGTGCATGGCGCCGACCGTGCCGCGGCGCTGGCGGCGATGGGCGCGGCGCTGGACGCGACGCAGGTGGCGGGGACGGTGACGAACCTCGGGTTCCTGCAGCGGCTGGTGGCGGAGCCCGACTTTGCCGCGGGGACGATGGATACCGGGCTGATCGCGCGGCAGGCGGATCTGGTGGCGCCTGCGCAGGCCGACCCCGCGCGCACCGCGCTGGCGGCGCTGGTGGCGGCGGGGCTGGCGAGGGAGGCGGCGCCGTGGCAGGGCTTTGCCCTGTGGGCGCCGCTGTCGCAGCGGGTGGCGCTGATGCGCGAGGGCGCCGAGGTGGCGGCAACGCTGACGGCGCGGCCGGAGGGCTGGGATGTGCAGGTCGGCGGGACGACGGTGGCGCTTTGCCGTGATGCGGGGGGCTGGCGGGCGGACGGGGTGCGCTTGCCGCGGGCCCTGCGCCACGGCGATGCGGTGACGGTCTTCGGGGCCGATCCGCTGACCTTTGCGATCCCCGATCCGCTGGCGCGCGGCGGGGCCGAGGCGGGCGGCGACGCGGTCCTGGCGCCGATGCCGGGGCTGGTGGCGCAGGTGACGGTCAGCGCGGGGCAGGCGGTCGCCGCGGGCGACCGGATGGTCGTGCTGGAGGCGATGAAGATGGAACACGTGCTGCGCGCGCCCCGCGACGGCATCGTGGCCGAGGTCGCCGTGGCGCAGGGCGATCAGGTCAAGGCCGGCGTGGCGCTGGTGACGCTGGCGGTCGCGGACTGAGGACGCGGCGCGCCGGGATGGGCGTGCAGGGGGCGCTGCCCCCGGTGCGGTGCGCCTTCCTCGAGGTATTTTCGACGCGAAGATGCGGGCGCGACAAAGGGTGGCAGAGGGGGGCGGCGTCGGTTGACCCTGCCGGGAGCCGGGTTTAAGTGTGACCGCAGCCGCACCCGCCCGCCTTGCGCGGGTGCACCGGGAAAAGGATCACCCCCTTGGAATCGATGCTGAACGAATACCTGCCGATCATGATCTTTCTGGGGCTGGCGATCGTGCTGGGCCTGATCCTGATTCTGGCGGCGGCGCTGGTCGCCGTGCGCAATCCCGACCCGGAAAAGGTGTCGGCCTACGAATGCGGGTTCAACGCCTTCGACGACGCCCGGATGAAGTTCGACGTGCGGTTCTACCTCGTGTCGATCCTGTTCATCATCTTCGATCTGGAGGTCGCCTTTCTGTTTCCCTGGGCCGTGGCGTTCAAGGACATCAGCATGGTCGGGTTCTGGTCGATGATGGTCTTCCTCGGGGTGCTGACCGCGGGCTTTGCCTATGAATGGAAGAAGGGAGCTCTCGAATGGGAGTGATGACCGGAACGCAAGTCGGCCCCGACCGCGAGGTCGCGACGCAGGCGCTGAACAGGGAACTGACCGACAAGGGGTTCCTCGTCACCTCGACCGCCGACATCGTGAACTGGGCGCGGACCGGGTCGCTGCACTGGATGACCTTCGGGCTGGCCTGCTGCGCGGTCGAGATGATGCATACCTCGATGCCGCGCTATGACCTCGAACGCTTTGGCACCGCACCGCGCGCATCCCCGCGCCAGTCGGACCTGATGATCGTGGCGGGCACGCTGACCAACAAGATGGCGCCCGCGTTGCGCAAGGTCTACGACCAGATGCCGGAGCCGCGCTACGTGATTTCGATGGGGTCCTGCGCCAACGGCGGCGGCTACTATCACTACAGCTATTCCGTGGTGCGCGGCTGCGACCGGGTCGTGCCGGTGGACGTCTACGTGCCCGGCTGCCCGCCGACCGCAGAGGCGCTGCTTTATGGTATCCTGCAGCTGCAGCGCAAGATCCGCCGCACCGGCACCATCGTCCGCTAAGGGGGCCCCATGTCCGACGCTTTGAACGAACTCGGCCAGCATCTGGAACAGAAGCGGCACGATTGCGTGCTGGGGTGGGCGGTCGCCCATGGCGAGCTGACCGTCACCGTGGCGCTGTCGCAGATCGTGGGCTTCGTCGATTTCCTGCGCGTCGATCCGGCGTGCCGGTTCTCATCAATCGTGGATATCACCGCTGTGGACCATCCCCAGCGGCCCAAGCGGTTCGAGGTCGTCTACCACTTCCTGAGCATGTACCAGAACCAGCGCATCCGGCTGAAGGTCGACGTGCGCGAGGAGGACATGGTGCCGTCGATCATCACCGTGCATCCCAGCGCCAACTGGTTCGAGCGCGAGATCTTCGACATGTTCGGCATCCTGTTTTCCGGCCACCCGGATCTGCGGCGCCTGCTGACCGACTACGGATTCCGCGGCCACCCGCTGCGCAAGGATTTCCCGACCACCGGCTATACCGAGGTCCGTTATGACGAAGTGCAGAAGCGCGTCGTCTACGAGCCCGTCAGTCTGGTGCAGGAATACCGTCAGTTCGACTTCATGTCGCCGTGGGAAGGGGCCGAATACATCCTGCCCGGCGACGACAAGGCGGCACCTGACGGCCATGTCTCGAAAGGACCGGCGAAATGATGGACGGCGATATCCGCATCAACAGCTACGACGACGGGTCGGTGGACGCGCGCACGGGCGAGCAGAAGATCCGCAACTTCAACATCAACTTCGGCCCGCAACACCCTGCGGCGCATGGCGTTCTGCGTCTTG
The DNA here is from genome assembly GCF_900128995.1 of Loktanella atrilutea. GTDB lineage: Bacteria > Pseudomonadota > Alphaproteobacteria > Rhodobacterales > Rhodobacteraceae > Loktanella > Loktanella atrilutea. The sequence goes on from NZ_FQUE01000001.1 coordinate 529,590, forward strand.
TGCTGGAGCTTGACGGCGAGATCGTCGAACGCTGCGACCCGCATATCGGGCTGCTGCACCGCGGCACCGAAAAGCTGATGGAGAGCCGCACCTACCTCCAGAACCTGCCGTATTTCGACCGGCTGGACTACGTGGCGCCGATGAATCAGGAACATGCCTGGTGTCTGGCGATCGAACGGCTGACGAAGACGGTGGTGCCGCGCCGCGCGCAGCTGATCCGGGTGCTTTATTCCGAGATCGGGCGCATCCTGAGCCACCTGCTGAACGTCACCACGCAGGCGATGGACGTCGGTGCGCTGACCCCGCCGCTGTGGGGGTTCGAGGAGCGCGAGAAGCTGATGGTCTTCTACGAGCGGGCCTGCGGCGCGCGTCTGCATGCGGCCTATTTCCGCCCCGGCGGCGTGCATCAGGACCTGCCGGACCAGCTGGTCGAGGATATCGACAGCTGGTGCGTCGCGTTCCCCAAGGTGCTGGACGACATTGACGGGCTGCTGACGGAAAACCGCATCTTCAAGCAGCGCAACGCCGACATCGGCATCGTGACCGAGCAGGACATTCAGGACTGGGGTTTTTCCGGCGTCATGGTGCGGGGGTCGGGCCTCGCCTGGGATCTGCGGCGGGCGCAGCCATACGAATGCTACGACGAATTCGAGTTCCAGATTCCAGTCGGCAAGAATGGCGACTGCTATGACCGCTATCTCGTCCGCATGGAGGAGATGCGCCAGTCGATCCACATCATGCGGCAGGCCTGCGAGAAGCTGCGGCACGAGCGCGGCGACGTCATGGCGCGGGGCAAGATGACCCCGCCCACGCGGCACGCGATGAAGACCGACATGGAAAGCCTGATCCACCACTTCAAACTTTATACCGAAGGGTTCCACGTGCCGGAGGGCGAGGTCTATGCCGCCGTCGAGGCGCCGAAGGGCGAATTCGGCGTCTATCTGGTGGCCGACGGCACGAACAAGCCTTACCGCGCCAAGCTGCGCGCGCCGGGGTATCTGCACCTGCAGGCCATGGACTATATCGCCTCTGGGCACCAACTGGCCGACGTGGCTGCCATCATCGGCACCATGGACGTCGTTTTCGGGGAAATCGACCGATGATCGCACGTATTCTGACCGTGACCGCGGCGTTGACGCTGGCCGCCTGTGCCCCTGCGGGCAATGGCGTCGGGATCAGCCGGCTGGGCAACAACCTGCCCGCCGATCCGACGCCGAAGCCCACGCCGCAGCCGGTGCTGCTGACCGCGAAGGAGCGGCTGGTCGGCGCGATCGAGGCCAACGACTGCGCCCTGACGCCGGACAACGCGGGCGCGGTGCTGTCGCAGGCGACGATCAGCAAGGCCGAGATGGGGCCGCTGATTCAGGAGTTGCAGGCCGAAGGCCGGGTGGAGACCTCCTCCGCCTCCTCGATCCGCGTGCTGAGCGACCGCTGCATCTGAAATCCCTGACGCGCCCCCGGGCGTACGAACAGACCGGAAGACCCAAGACCATGCTGCGACGCCTTTACCACGATCAGCCCGAAAGCTTTGAATTCACGCCGGACAATCTGGCCTGGGCCAAGGGGCAGATGACGAAGTTCCCGGAGGGGCGTCAGGCCTCTGCCGTGATCCCGCTGCTGTGGCGCGCGCAGGAACAGCATGGCTGGCTGACCCGGCCGGCGATCGAGCATGTCGCCCGGATGCTGGACATGGAATACATCCGCGTGCTGGAGGTGGCGACCTTCTACTTCATGTTCCAGCTGCAACCGGTTGGCAGCGTTGCACATATTCAGGTCTGCGGCACCCTGTCCTGCATGATCTGTGGGGCAGAGGACCTGATCGGCGTCTGCAAGGACAAGATCGCGCCGAAGGCGCATCAGCTGTCCGCCGACGGCAAGTTTTCCTGGGAGGAGGTCGAATGCCTCGGGTCATGCGCGAACGCGCCGATGGCGCAGATCGGCAAGGATTACTACGAGGATCTGACCGCCGCGCGGCTGGGCGAGATCATCGACGAGATGGCGGCGGGGCAGGTTCCCGTGCCGGGCCCGCAGAACGGTCGCTATGCGGCAGAGCCGCTGTCCGGACTGACCAGCCTGAAGGACCACGAGAGCGGCAAGCGGCAATACAATGCCAGCGCGCAGCTTGCGGTCGATATCGGCGACACCATCAAGCGGATCGATGGGACAGAGGTCCCGTTGCTGACGCCGTGGAACGCGGCCAAGCAGGCCGACCCCGATCCGAAGGCCGCGGCGCGCGACGATCAGATGGCGCCCGAAGGCCCGGACGGTCGGCAGGGCGGTCGCGTGGCAGGCGACGAAGCGGCCCCGCGCGATCAGGGCGACGCCTCTGACGGGGTGGCCGAGGTCGAGGGCGAGGCCAACGGTGAAACCCGTGCCGGCCGCCCTGACGAAGGCAGCGTGGCGCCGGAGCCGGAGACCGACGTGAAGGCCGAGAGCGGCACTAGGACACCGGGTCTGCAGACGGGTGAGGCGCCCGCGACCGCGGACCATGCGCCGGAGCGGCTGGATGCGGCGCGCGACGGTCAGGCGGACAATCTGAAGCGGATCAACGGCATCGGGCCGAAGATCGAGGCCGCCCTGAACGATCTGGGCATCTATCACTTCAGCCAGATTGCCGCGTGGTCCGACGCCGACGCCGCATGGGTCGAAGGCCAGCTGAAGTCCAGAGGCCGGGTTGCCCGCGAAGACTGGATCGGTCAGGCCAAGACGCTGGCCTGAGGCCGACAAGACCTTGCAGGCACACTGACGACCCGCGACCGTGCGGTCGCGGGATTGATCAGGTTTCTTCCTCCTCGTCCGGGTCGATCAGGGTGATCGTGCCGTCGTCCGCCAGCGCGCGGATGGCAGAGCTGACGGCGTTCATCGCAGCCTCGCCGTCCACGGGCTTGACGGTGCCGCGGTCGGCAGCCTGTTCCTTCAACGCGGCGGCCATGCGTTGCGAAATGCAGTCCATGATGTAGGTCGCCGCCGCCTCACGCTCCCCCCCCGCGACGAGGGCGTAGCCGATCGCGGTCGCGAGGTCCGCGGGATCGATGGCGCGCAGGCAGTTCGGGATGTGAATCGGACGCACGCGGGCGGGGATGTTTTCGAAGGTGAAGATCGCCTTGCGCACATTTTTGGCGAAGTCCGCGTCGGTTTCGTCCAGCCCGACGAGGACATCGTCGCGGGTCGGGGCCAGGCTGGAATTGAGGATCGCGCCGACACGTTCGACCGGAGCCTTGTCGAAGGCGGTCAGACGGGTGCGGCAGTAGTCGCTGACCAGCGCCTGACCGATGCGCAGCACGGCATCCGGGCCGATGTCGGAGGTCTGGCGCACGGCAAAGGTGATGCGCCGGGCGCGGGGGCCGGGGATCTTGCCCAGCACCTCTGCCGCGCGGGTGACGGGCAGTTTCGACAGCAGCACGGCGCCGATCTGGATGCTTTCGGTGGACAGGATGCGCACGACGTCGTCGGTGGTCAGGTTCTGCAGCCGCGGCCAGGGGTCGCGGCCGTGGCGATTGTCGAGCTGGTCGCGCAGCTTGTCCGCCAGATGCGGCGAGATCTGACCGGCCAGTGCTTCGAGCGCCGCATCGACGTTGCCGGGGGCGCAGAGGCCGACGGCATCCAGCAGGTCGGCGAATTCCGTGGCGACGGCATTCACCGTATCGCGGTCGACGAGGCGGATCGCGCCCAGTTCGCGGGCCAGATCCTCTTGCACATGGTCAGGCATGGTGGACAGGGCAAGCTTGTTCCCGTCGTTGATCAGCAGTTGCACGATCAGGGCTGCCTTGCGCTTGCGCGACAGGGGCAGGGTCGGGGGCGCCGCGTCGGGCAGGGGATCGAAAGCGTTGAACATGCAGCCGACCCTAGCCCGCGTTGGTCAAGGAACGGTGAACGGCGGTCAGCCCTTGGCGTAGTTGACCGACATTTTCCGCAACTCCTCGACACTCGTCGGGGACAGGTCCGACACGTTGCGGGTCGCTTCGTGCAGATCGGTCAGGACGTCTAGGAGGGCCGCCATTTCCTCTTGGGTGAATTCGCGGTCGGCGCGCGAAAAGCTGCCGAAGCTGCGGCTGTCGTGGGATTCGACTGCGCAGACCATGCCGAAGTTCAGACCGTGTTCGGCGGCGCGGACCATCACGCGTGCCGGATCGTCCGTCAGGTCGGACCAGCGGCATGCGCCTTCGTGGGTAAAGCCCCAGGCGACGGTCGGGTCCGACATCACCAGCGCGTGCAGGGAATAATACGATGTCCACGCCTTGGGATAGGCCTGCAGCAGGAATGTCGGAGAGGCGTAACGGATGTGAAATGCCAGGGCGTATCCGGCGGGTGCCACGGCTGCTGCATCCTGCAGGCGAGTCATCGATGGCATGGAATCTGGCATTACAAGGGCCTTGTCATTAACAGTCAAACACGTCGATTATTGGATATTAATTGGTATTCACTGGTGAATAACCTTCTTACTGTCCTTAAGTATAAACATGCAGTGGTAACGACAGGATTCAACCCCCGGTATGACGCGACGAATGACACCGCAGGACCTGGAGACGGTTTCGCCTGCGGGCCACTACATCGCCCTGCGTATCGGTTTTGCGTTTCCGATGAAGGAAATCAATGCGCTGCCGACCCCTTGGGTGGAGCACTATACCCGCAACAGCCTGATGCTGTTCGACCCCATCATGCGGTGGGCCCATACCAACACCGGCATGGCGGCGTGGTCGTCCCTGCGTGACGATGACCGCCGCGGCGTTCTGGGGATGGCGGCGGCCTTCGGCCTGCGATTCGGGCTGGTGGCGGCGGTGTTCGACGGCAACGCCGATGGTCAGCGGTCCTTTGCCAGTTTCTGCCGGGCGGACCGGGAGTTCACGGCGCTGGAGTCGCAGCTGCTGCTGGCCTACCTGACACGCTGCCACGACGAGATGCTGCCGCCCAAGACCCTGACCGGGGCGGAGCTGGAGGCCTTGGCCATGGTCAACGACGGCAAGCGGCTGAAGCAGATCGCCTTTGATCTGGGCGTCACCGAAGGCGCGGTGAAGCAGCGGCTGAAGAACGCCAAGACCAAGCTGCGGGCCAAGACCAGCACCGAGGCCGCGGCGCTGGCACGGCAGTTTCAACTGATCTGAGAATCGCAAAGGACGGCAAATCTGTCCGATGTCGCGGCTTTGGCTGCGGCACAGCGACCCTGTTGCGCCATTGTCAATAGGAAATGAGACAATTTGTAGATGTTTTGATACATAGGGATTCTTCCAGTAGGAGAACCCAGAATGGAAAACATCACGTTCAACATGCGCGATTTGCACGTCCATGGTACTGCTTTCTATGACTTTTTACGGCTCCGGAAGCGATTCTTCGTGGACACGCTGGGGTGGCATATCCCCCATGACGACGATGTCGAGATGGACCAGTACGACAACCCGAAGGCGTGGTATTCCGTCGTCCTGCGCGACGGCGAGGTCATCGGCGGGGCCCGTGCCATGGCCACGACGGCGACATGGGGCAGTCACAGCTACATGCTGCGCGACGCGGTGCAGGGCAAGCTGATCGACATTCCCGCAGAGGTGCTGGCGCAGGACATCGTCAGCCCCGACATGTGGGAATGCACCCGGCTTGTCATCTCTGACGCGGTGGACACGCAGGCGGCCCGCAGCACCTGTCTGACCATGATCGTGCAGGGGCTGATCGACGTGGCGGCGGATCAGGGGGCGACCACCCTGATGTCCCTGTCGCCGCTGGCCCTGATGCGCGCGCTGCGTCAGCTGGGCTTCGGGGCAGAGCGAATCGGCGAACCCTATGTCAACGACAACGACGGTCGCCGCTATGCGGTCCTGTCGATGCCCACGACCCGGATCATGCCGCCGCTGCCGCGCGCGACCCATCGCGTGCAGCCGCAGCCCGTCCACGCGCCGTCTGTCTGACTTTGCCGGGGGCAGGAAGGCGGGCAGACTGCCCGCCTTTCACCCGTCAGCTTGTGGTTACGGGCACGCAGGTGCCTGTTTCCGCATCGGGGATCATGCCATCGGCGCAGGACATCGCCGTCGTCTTGGCATGGTTGCATCCCTGCGCCAGCGCGAGGCCGGGCAGCAGGGCCAGTGCCAGTGCCGCAAGAGAGGTCTTCATCATCGCAAACTCCTGTCATCAACCAAGGTGGCGTCATCATAGCATGACGCAGGGTCAATCACCGACAGGTTTTATCTGCGACAGGGTGTCCCGCGTCAGCCTTGCCCGAACACCCGCGCAAAGATCGTGTCCACATGCTTGGTGTGGTAGCCGATGTCGAACTTTTCCTCGATCTGCGCGGGCGTCAGGGCGGCTGTGACCTCGGGGTCGGCCAGCAGCTCTGTCTTGAAGTCGGCGCCCTGTTCCCAGACCTTCATCGCGTTGCGCTGCACGAGGCGGTAGCTGTCCTCTCGGCTGACGCCGGCCTGCGTCAGCGCCAGCAGGACGCGCTGCGACATCACGAGGCCGCGGAACTTGTTCATGTTGGCCAGCATGTTGTCGGGATAGATCACCAGCTTTTCGACCAGACCGGCAAGGCGGTTCAGGGCGAAGTCGAGGGTGATCGTGGTGTCGGGGCCGATCGCGCGTTCGACGGAGGAATGGCTGATGTCGCGCTCGTGCCAGAGGGTCACGTTTTCCAGCGCCGGCGTCACGGACATGCGGACGAGGCGGGCGAGGCCGGTCAGGTTTTCCGACAGCACCGGGTTGCGCTTGTGCGGCATGGCGGAGGAGCCCTTCTGGCCGGGGGAGAAGAACTCCTCTGCCTCCAGCACCTCTGTGCGCTGCATGTGGCGAATCTCTGTCGCGATGTTTTCCATCGAGGAGGCGATGACGCCCAGCGTGGCGAAGAACATGGCGTGGCGGTCGCGGGGGATGACCTGCGTGCTGATCGGTTCCGGCGTCAGGCCAAGCTGCTTGCAGACGTGCTCCTCGACCGCGGGGTCGATGTTGGCAAAGGTGCCGACGGCGCCGGAGATGGCGCCTGTGGCGATCTCTGCCCGGGCGTTGACCAGACGGGCGCGGCCGCGATCCATCTCGGCGTAGAAGCGGGCGAAGGTCAGGCCCATCGTCGTGGGTTCGGCGTGGATGCCGTGGCTGCGGCCGATGCGGACGGTGTCCTTGTGTTCCATCGCGCGGGATTTTAGCGCCGCCAGCACGCGGTCCATGTCGGCCAGCAGGATGTCGGCGGCGCGGACCAGCTGGACGTTCAGCGTGGTGTCCAGCACATCCGAGGAGGTCATGCCCTGATGGACGAAACGCGCCTGATCGGACCCGATGTGTTCGGCCAGATGGGTGAGGAAGGCGATGACGTCATGCTTGGTCACGGCCTCGATCTCGTCGATGCGTGCCACGTCGAACTGCACGTCCTTTGCCTTCCAGACCGCCTGCGCGTTTTCCTTCGGGATCACGCCGAGGTCGGCCATGGCGTCGCAGGCGTGGGCCTCGATTTCGAACCAGATGCGGTATTTCGTGGCGGGGTCCCAGACGGCGGTCATTTCGGGGCGGGCATAGCGCGGGATCATGGGCGGGCCTTTCGGGTTGGCGGCGGCGTTGGCTGCGTCATACTGGCAAGGCGCGGGAATGGAAAGTTTCGATCCCCCGCAAGGTCGCTTGACTCTCGTCGGCGGAATAAGGCCAAAATGTGGCATGATACCGCGTAGCTTTTCCCAGTTGGACGTTCTGAGCCGGTTTGCCGTGGGCGCCCCGCCAGAGGAGATCTGGGCGCAGGCCACCCGCACCTTTGCCGATCTGGGCAGCCCGACGATGACGCTTGGCACCGCGCCCGTCGGTCGGCCCCACGCGCCGACGATCAGAAGCACGGCGTCCGACCGGCTGCTGGACGACTATGTCGCCGCCGGGCTGCACGCGGTCGATCCCTGGATGGAGATCTGCGCCGCGACCTGCGACGTCGGCATCATGGACTTCACCCAAGGCACGCCGGCGCGGGACGGTGACGCAGGAACCGCGCAGGTGCGCGACCTGTTCCGGGATCACGGCTATGCGCAGACCATGCTGGTGCCCTGCGCCGGATCGGTGCAGACCGCGGGCGTCGTCCTGTATGCCGAGACGCGGGATGCCGCAGCGTCTTTGCGCCGGCCCGAGACCCTGCGGCTGCTGCAATTGGCGGCGACGGCCTTTGCGCTGAGCTACCGGCCCGGGCCGGGGGCGGAGGATGACGTGGAGATGCGCGTCATCCGCCCTGCGGCACCGCTGACCGCGCGTGAGATCGAGGTGCTGCAATGGCTGGCCGCCGGGCTGAAGACCGGGCAGATCGCGCACCGGATGGCGCTGCAGGACGTGACGGTGACGAAGCATCTGGCGAACGCCAGACGCAAGCTGGGCGCCCGCACGCGGGAACAGGCGCTGGTCATGGCGGTGATGGCCGGACTGCTTTCCCTGTAACCCGCGGGCGACAGTAGGAATCTTGATACCTTTCGCCCGCACGGGGGGATGTCCCATCATGCCGCCATTCAAAAGCGCGTTCCGCGCTTCAATTTGAAAGAAGCCATTTCGAGACGAAGGGAGGGGAGCCGCTTGACGGCTCCCCTTCTGCGTTCGGCGGGGCGGGCCATGGTGCCGGGCAGCAAAAAGGGCACCCCGCAGGGTGCCCCTTGATCGATCGCCGTGGCTGCGGTCAGCAGCTGTAATACATCTTGTACTCGATCGGGTGCGGCGTGTGCTCGTAGGCGTAGACCTCTTCCCACTTCAGCGCCATGTAGCCTTCGAGCTGGGAGCGGGTGAAGACGTCGCCGGCCAGCAGGAACTCGTGGTCCTTTTCCAGCTCGTCGAGGGCTTCGCGCAGGCTGCCACAGACGGTCGGGATCGCGGCCAGTTCTTCCGGCGGCAGGTCGTAGAGGTCCTTGTCCGACGCGGGGCCCGGGTCGATCTTGTTCTTGATGCCGTCAAGGCCGGCCATCAGCAGGGCCGAGAAGGCGAGGTAGGGGTTCGCCGCCGGATCGGGGAAGCGGGCCTCGACACGCTTGGCCTTGGGCGATTCGGACCACGGGATCCGGACGCAGCCCGAGCGGTTGCGGGCGGAATAGGCGCGCAGCACGGGGGCCTCGAAGCCGGGGATCAGGCGCTTGTAGCTGTTCGTGGTCGGGTTGGTGATCGCGTTCAGCGCCTTGGCGTGCTTGAGGATGCCGCCGATGAAGTAGAGCGCTTCCTGAGACAGGTCGGCATACTTGTCGCCCGCGAAGAGCGGCTTGCCGTCCTTCCAGATCGACATGTTGACGTGCATGCCGGTGCCGTTGTCGCCGGACATCGGCTTCGGCATGAAGGTCGCCGACTTGCCGTAGGCCTGCGCCACGTTGTGGATGACGTACTTGTACTTCTGGATCTCGTCGGCCTGCTTGGTCAGCGTGCCGAAGATCAGGCCCAGTTCGTGCTGGCAGGACGCCACCTCGTGGTGGTGCTTGTCGACCTTCATGCCCATGCGCTTCATGGTGGACAGCATCTCGCCCCGCATGTCCTGCGCGTCGTCGATCGGGTTGACCGGGAAGTAGCCGCCCTTGATGCCCGGACGGTGGCCGGTGTTGCCGACGCCGGTTTCGGACCGGTAGTCGGTGTCCGTGTTCCACGCGCCGTCGATCGCGTCGACCTGGAAGCTGACCTTGTTCATCGCGACGGAGTAGCGCACGTCGTCGAAGATGAAGAATTCGGCTTCGGGCCCACAGAAGAAGCTGTCGCCGATGCCGGAGGACTTCAGGTAGGCCTCTGCCTTTTCGGCGGTGCCGCGCGGGTCGCGGTCGTAGGGTTCCATCGTGTCGGGTTCGACCACGGTGCAGTGGATGCAGATCGTCTTTTCCGCGTAGAAGGGATCGACGTAGCCGCTGGTGGTGTCGGGCATCAGCTTCATGTCGGACTGGTCGATCGACTTCCAGCCGGCGATGGAGGAGCCGTCGAACATGAAGCCTTCCTCGAGGAAGTCCTCGTCGACGAGGTCGGCGACGATGGTGACGTGCTGCAGCTTGCCCTTGGGATCGGTGAAGCGGATGTCGACGTAGTCGGCCTCTTCATCCTTGATCATCTTCAGGAAGTCTTTGGTGCTCATGTGATGCGAGTCCTTTTCGGTCTTGATCGTGTGGATGATGTGCGGGCGTTACAGCGCGTCGTCGCCGGTCTCGCCGGTGCGGATGCGGATCGCCTGTTCGACGGACGAGACGAAGATCTTGCCGTCACCGATCTTGTCGGTCTTGGCGGCGGCGACGATGGCCGCGATGGCGGCGTCGACATGGTCGTCGGGGATGACGATCTCGAGCTTCACCTTGGGGAGGAAGTCGACGACGTATTCCGCGCCGCGGTAGAGTTCCGTGTGACCCTTCTGCCGGCCGAAGCCCTTGACCTCGACGACCGAGAGGCCCTGGATGCCGACGTCCTGCAGCGCTTCCTTCACCTCGTCCAGCTTGAACGGCTTGATGATCGCTTCGATCTTCTTCACGCGGGGCCCCCCTTGGTTGCGGTCTTGTCGCGGTCAGACCATCTTCGACAGACAGGAACAATTCAAGCCGTGAAAGGTGCAAGCGTGGACCGGTGGAAATTGGGCGTCGCGCCGTCTTATTGTGCCGGTTGCGTGAATATTGTGCGGTTTGAGAACACGGGGTGCTGAAACGATGACCGAATTGCTGACCGCTGCCCAAATGCGCGCCATCGAGGGGGCTGCCATCGAGTCCGGTGCGGTGACGGGACTGGAGTTGATGGAGCGGGCCGGGCGGGGGGTGGTGGAAGCGATCCTTGCGCAGTGGCCGGAGCTTGCGCCATCGCGGGGGCCAGCCCCCGCACCCCCGAGGTATTTGCAACGAGAAGAAGGGGACCGGTGGCGCGCCGTTGTGCTGTGCGGGCCCGGCAACAATGGCGGCGACGGTTTCGTCGTGGCACGGCTGCTGCGGCAGGCCGGGTGGGCGGTGGAGGTGTTCCTTTACGGCGATGCGGCGCGGCTGCCCCCGGACGCGGCGGAGAATCACGCGCGCTGGGTTGCGAGGGGTGAGGTGAGGACGCTGACGGCGGAGACCCTGGGGGGGATGGCGGGCGATCTGGTGGTCGACGCGCTGTTCGGCACGGGGCTGCGGCGCGCCGTCGACCTGCTGCTGGACGGGGCCGGGGCCGGGATGCGGCGGGTGGCGGTCGATCTGCCTTCGGGGCTGTGTTCCGACAGCGGGCGCGCCCTTGGCCCGGTCATGGCGGCGGACCTGACGGTGACCTTTCATGCGCGAAAGCGCGGTCACGTGCTGGCGGACGGGCCGCGGGCCTGCGGACGGGTCGTCTGCGTCGATATCGGGCTGCCTGTGCCGGAAATGGGGCCGGACCGGGTCCGGTGCGTGGGCGCGCCGGGGGGGCTGGGCAAGGCGGGCGGCCACAAGTACGACTTTGGCCACGGGCTGGTGCTGTCGGGCGGTGTCGGGCGCGGCGGGGCCGCGCGGATGGCGGCGCGGGGGGCGCTGCGGATCGGGGCGGGGGCGGTGACGCTGGGCTGTCCGCCGGCCGCGCTGATCGAGAACGCGGCGCAGATGGATGCGGTGATGTTGCGGCGCGTCAAGGACGCGGAGGCCTTGGCCGGGGTACTGGAGGACGGGCGGATCAATGCGCTGTGCCTTGGACCCGGACTGGGGACCGATGCGCGGGAGGCGGCGCTGGTGGCGACGGCCCTGAAGGCCGGGCACAGGGTGGTTCTGGATGCGGATGCGTTGACGCTGCTGTCGCGGGATGCGGGCCTGTTCGGGCAGCTGCACCGCGATTGCGTGCTGACGCCCCACGCGGGCGAATTCGCGCGGCTGTTTCCCGACATCGCCGCGACGCTGGACGCGCCGGCGACGGCGGGGCCCGCGTATTCCAAGGTCGATGCCACGCGGGAGGCGGCGCGGCGGGCGGGCTGCGTGGTGCTGTTCAAGGGGCCGGATACGGTGATCGCCGACCCGGACGGCTGGTGCAGCGTCAATGCGGCGGTCGACGGCCGCAGCGCGCCGTGGCTGGCCACGGCGGGCGCCGGCGACGTGCTGGCGGGGTTCATCACCGGGCTCCTGGCGCGGGGGTCCGGTCCCCGGCAGGCGGCGGAGACGGGGGCGTGGCTGCATGTGGAATGCGCGCGCGCCTTCGGGCCGGGGCTGATCGCCGAGGATCTGCCGGAGATGCTGCCGGGTGTTTTGAGGGCGCTGGGTGCCTGACGAGGGCCGGAGGGCGCGCGGGGGTCAGACGGCGGCGGAGGCCATCTCGATCCCGTCGGCATAGATGATGTGCTGGGCGTCGAAGGTCAGGGTGTAGACCTGCATGTCCTGCAGGGCCTGCACCGCGAGGAATTCGCCGTCGACGAGGCGCGAGGCGGCGACGGTGGCGGCGGGGGCGCCGAAGAGCGCCTGTGCCCGCCAGTCGCGGATGTGGATCTGGGCGCCGGGCGGCACGATCATGTCGCGATCCGGGCGGGTGTGGCCGAGGGAGCCCGCCTTGATCCGGATGGGCGCGGTCCGCACGGTCCGCACGCTGACGGCGCGCAGGACCGCCATGCCGGTATCGCGGGTGATGACGCGGGCGCCGGGGGCCAGACGCTCGACCGAGACCTCTCCGTTCAGGGTCATGATGGTCGTGCCGGCGCAGACGCCGGATACCGCCGCGGCCGTGATCGTGTCGCGCGTTCTTGTCCCGGTCGTCATGGCGTCTTCCCGCTCTTGCTGTTGTCAAGTTTCAGGTCTGGATCGGAACTAAGGCGAAAACGTGGCGGGCTGCCGCCTTTTTTGGGACTGCGATTTTCCCTCGCATCCGTCTGTGACCTTTGATAGACACCGCGCAAAGCCGGGGGTGGGTCAATCCGCCCCCGTTTCACATGCGGGTGTGGCGGAATGGTAGACGCACCAGATTTAGGTTCTGGCGCCGCAAGGCGTGGGGGTTCGAGTCCCTTCACCCGCACCAAGGTTGAGTAGAAAGAAGGAAAGCCCATGCAGGTCAAAGAGACCCTGAACGACGGCCTCAAGCGCGGATACACCATCACGGTGACGGCGGCGGAACTTGACGACAAGGTTGTCGGCAAGCTGAAGGAAGCGCAGCCCGACGTCGAGATGAAGGGCTTTCGCAAGGGCAAGGTCCCGATGGCCATGATGCGCAAGCAGTTCGGCCCGCGCCTGATGGGCGACGCGATGCAGGAGGCCATCGACGGCGCGATGAACGAGCATCTGACGACATCCGGCGACCGCCCGGCGGCGCAGCCCGAGATGAAGATGTCGAACCCCGACTGGAAAGAGGGCGAGGACGTCGTCGTCGACGTGACCTACGAAAAGCTGCCCGACGTGCCGGAGACCGACCTGAGCAAGGTGAAGCTGGAGCGTCTGGTCGTGAAGGCCGACGATGCGGCCGTCGAAGAAGCGCTGAAGAACCTGTCGGAAAGCCCGCAGGCCGTGTCCTACGACGCCAAGAAGGGTGCCGCAAAGGATGGCGATCAGGTGCTGATCGACTTCGTCGGCAAGATCGACGGCGAGCCCTTCGACGGCGGTGCCGGCGAGGACTATCCGCTGGTGCTGGGGTCCAACAGCTTCATCCCCGGGTTCGAGGATCAGCTGCTGAAAGCCAAGGCCGGCGAGGAGAAGGCCGTGACGGTCAGCTTCCCCGAGGACTATCAGGCGCCGCATCTGGCCGGCAAGGAAGCCGTGTTCGACGTGACGGTGAAGGAAGTGCGTGCGTCGAAGGCGCCCGAGATCGATGACGAGCTGGCCAAGAAGTTCGGCGCCGAGGATCTGGAGGCCCTGAAGGGTCAGATCCGCGAGCGGCTGGAGGCCGAGTACAGCGGTGCGTCCCGCGCGATCGCCAAGCGCAAGCTGCTGGACGAGCTGGACACGCTGGTCGACTTCGACCTGCCCGCGTCGCTGGTCGAGGCGGAGGCCAACCAGATCGCGCACCAGCTGTGGCACGAGGAGAACCCCGACCATCAGGGCCACGACCACCCCGAGATCAACCCCACGGACGAGCACAAGTCGCTGGCCAAGCGCCGGGTGAAGCTGGGCCTGCTGCTGGCCGACATCGGCCAGAAGGCCGAGGTGAAGGTCACGGATCAGGAAATGACACAGGCCGTGATGAACCAGGCGCGGCAGTATCCGGGGCAGGAACGCCAGTTCTTTGAATTCGTGCAGCAGAACGCGCAGTTCCGCCAGCAGCTGCAGGCGCCGCTGTTCGAGGACAAGGTCGTCGACCACATCTTCGACAAGGCGACCGTGACCGAGAAGGAGGTCAGCAAGGAAGACTTGCAGGCCGCCGTGGAAGCGCTGGAAAACGAAGACTGATCGTCGGTCCCGACGACGGGGCAAAGTTGAAACGGCACCCCGGATCGGGGTGCCGTTTTGCGTTGTGCCCTTGCGGTTCGCGGGCCGCGGCGCGATAGTCGACGCCAGCGCGGATGCGTTCTTTCGAACTTTTGAAGCGGGAAATTGCCATGTCTGCGTGGTGTCGTCGGATTCTGACCCTTTGCCTTGCCGCGCTTGCCGTGGGGGCGGGTGACGCCGCACTGGCCTGTCCAAATCCGGATCTGGGCGGGGGCAGCATCCTGTCCAGCAACGGGGCGTCCCTGCGTCTGGGGCAAAGCCGCAGGGTCTTTGCCGGCGGTGCGGGATCGCTGGACGGGTGCACCTATCTGGGCCTGCCGGAGGTTCCCGTCGCGCGGTTCAACGATGCCCCGGCCCTTGTGGCGGAGCTGGGCGGCATGCTGGGACTGGGGATGGAGATCGGGGTGTTCAGCAGTTGCGCCACGGCGCTGCTGGTGCAGACCGAGGATGAAAGCTGGTATTTCAATGATGACGGGCAGGGTCCGGGGCGGCCGCGGATGCTGCTGTCGCGGCCCGGCAACGGCACATTGTCGGTCTGGATCGGGACCGAGGACGGTCAGCCGTGCCGGGCGCGCGTGACGCTGACCACGCTGATGCGATAATGGGAGGGCGCCCCGAAGGGCGCCCCGTGTGGATGGCTAGAGGATCATGCGGTAGACGGCGAAGCCTTCGGGGGATTCGCCGGCGGGTTCGAGGGTGACGCTCTCGATGGTCTCGGCGTATTGCGCGGCATTCGGCCCCGTCTCGAACAGGGCGGTGGTGCCGGGCATCGGCGCGAAGGACCAGTTGGCGTCGGCGTTGGGGCTGATCGTGCCTTCCTCGACGATGTAACGCACGAGGACGTCGCGGTTGGTGTCCGGCCCCTCGAAGACGATCGTGCTGCCGTCGGCGCCCGGGAAGGTGCCGCCGCCGCCGGCGCGGTAGTTGTTGGTGGCGACGATGAACTCTGCCGCCGGGTCAATGGGTTGCCCGTCGAACTTCAGGTCGGTGATGCGATTGGCATCCGCCGCCGCGACGTTGCCGTCTCCGTCGTATTTCGACGGCTGCGACAGGTCGATCCGGTAGGTCACTCCGTCGATCACGTCGAAGTTGTAGCTGGGAAAGTCGGGGTTCAGCAGGGGCGCGTCCTGCGCGCCCGCCTCGATCTGGTTGAACATGCCGGCGGAGCGTTCCAGCCAGTCCTTGACCTGCGCACCGGTGATCTTCACCGCGCGGACGGTATTGGGATAGAGGTAGAGGTCGGCCACGTTCTTGATCGCCACGTCGCCCTTGGGCACATCGGTGTAGTAGTCCGGGCCGCCACGGCCGCCGGCCTTGAAGGGGGCGGCGGCGGAGAGGACGGGAAGTCCTTCGTTTTCAGTGCCCTGCATCATCTGCTTGATGTACCACGTCTGGGCGTTCGACACGATCTGGACCGAAGGATCATCGGCCACCAGCGCGAAGTAGCTGTAGAGCGGCGCATCGGTCTGGCCCACGGCGCGGCGGACGTAGTCGAGCGTGGCCTCATGCTCTTTCTGCGCGGCGTCGAGCACCTTCTGGTCGCTTTCGACCAGCGGGGTGACGCTGCGATCCTCGTTGCGCTGCGAGATCGGCCGCGCTTCTGACGTGTGGCTGATGACGCGCCAGCCGTTGCCGTCGCGTTCCAGCAGCAGGTCGATCAGGCCCATGTGGCTGCCCCAGAAGCCGCCCATGACGGCGGGCTTGCCCGAGATGGTGCCGTTGGCGACATCGACACCCGGAAAGCCGTCGTAGTCCGGCGACGGAAAGACGAGGTGGCTGTGGCCGGTCATCACCGCGTCGATCCCCTCGACCCCGGCGAGGGGGACGGAGGCGTTTTCCATCATGTCCTCCGCCTCTGCCGCGCCGATGCCGGAGTGGCTGAGGGCGACGATGATCTGCGCGCCTTCTTCCTTCATCTGCGGAACGTAGGCCTGCGCCGTCGCCACGATGTCGCGGGTCTGCACCTTGCCTTCGAGGTGCTGGCGGTCCCAATTCATGATCTGCGGCGGCACGAAGCCGATGATGCCGATCTTGATGGGATGCTTTTCCCCCGCACCGTCAGTGAGTTCGCGGTCGAGGATGATGTAGGGCGGGATCAGCGTCTCGTCCTCTGTCGGGGTGGCGCCCATGGTCTTGACGACGTTGGCGCTGACCACCGGGTAGTTGGCCCCGGCAAGGGATTTGGCAAGGAAGTCGAGGCCGTAGTTGAACTCGTGGTTGCCCAGCGTCGAGGCGTCGAAGCCCAGCGTGTTCATCGCGGCGATGACCGGGTGCATGTCGCCGTCCTTCATCCCCCGTTCGTAGGCGATGTAGTCGCCCATCGGGTTGCCCTGCAGGAAATCGCCGTTGTCGAGCAGCAGCGCGTTCGTCGATTCGGCGCGGGTATTCTCGATGATCGTCGCGGTGCGGGCGAGGCCGACGGTGTCGACGGGCTTGTCGGCGTAATAGTCGTAGGGAAAGACGTGGACGTGCAGGTCGGTCGTTTCCATCAGGCGCAGGTGGACCTGGTTTGCCTGGGCGCGCGCCGAGAACGGGTGCAGCGCGATGAAACCGGCGGTGGAGGCCAGGAACGAACGGCGGGACAGGGTGAAGGCCATGCGGGCATCTCTTGTTCTGGAAGTGATGCCGGCAGTCTGCGGGGGATTCGCGACGGTGTCACGACAGTCCGGCCAAATCGCGCCGGAATTGGCCGAAAAACCGAACCTGTGTCGGGAAACCGGGCGGCGGGGTCAGTGGCGGGTGCCGCTGTGAACCGTGTGGGTCTGGCCGGGCAGGTCGGCGCCCTGGCCCTGCGTTGCGCGGGCAAAGCGCAGCAGAAAGGGCGACAGGTCCTGTGCGAGCGCGATGGCGGGCCAGGCTGCCTGTCCGGTGATGAGGATGGCGGAGAAGAGCATCGCTTCCTCTCGGTCGCCGGTGGTGGCCGCGGCGAGCATGTTGGCGAAGGCACATTCATCGCCGCCGAAGCACTGGCAGGGGACGCCGTGGCGCATCAGGGGACGGCGGGCGCAGGACAGCGTGAGGCGCATCAGGTCGTCGAAGAGGCCGCTGGCTGTGGCCGCGTCGTCCTGTCCCAGTGCCAGCGCCAGATCGCCCGCCATGCGCTGGCGGTTGGCGCCGCCGTCGCACCACATCCGCAGGAACATGATCGCGATCGCCTCGAGCCTTGGAAGTTCGTCCATCTGGCCGACGGGGGCGGCGCCGCGGGACACGGGGACGGAAAGGTTGGGGTGTGCGGTCATCGGTCGATCCTTCGGCGCTGTTACCTTGGATAAACCTTACCGTTTTTGTCGGGTTCGTCAATCCGCTTCCTGCGGATGCTGCCCGGCCGTTGCGGACGACCGGGCGGGAGGGGGTCACGACCCCCGGTAGTCGTCACCGCCGAAGTCGCGGGGGATGGCGGTGCGCGCGTCCCTTTGCGGCAGGCGACGGCTGCGGTTCGCACGGGCGCCGGCCAGCCCGGCGGCGACACCGGCGGCCAGCGCCAGAAGCGGCAGGCCGAAGAACACGCCCTTGCGCGCACGGTCGGCGTCCACGATCACGCCGCTGTCGGAGGCGCGGTCGCCGTAGGACCCCGCGGGACTGGTCGGGTAGTCGACGGGCTCGTAAAGGTTGCCCTGCTGCACGCCGGGGGCGGGGCGGTCCGACTTCTGCCCGGTGATGCCATCGCGGGACATGCGGTTGTCGAGGTAGTTCGGCACGAGGAACTGGCCGAAGACCAGCTTCAGCACCGAATTGCCGACGAAGAGTTCGCGGGCGTTCGTGTCGATGGCGCGCAACACGGCGTCGGCGGCGACCCGTGCTGTATAGACCGGCGGCGCCGGTTGCGGCTGCTGGGCCAGACGGCTGCGGGCCCAGTCGAATTGCGGCGTGTTCATCGCGGGGAGCTGGACGAGGGAGAGGTGGATCGGCGAATCCTCTGCGATCAGTTCCGAGCGGACCGAGGCGGTGAAGCCGTTGATTGCATGCTTGGCGGCGCAATAGGCGGATTGCAGCGGGACCGCGCGGTAGGACAGGCCGGAGCCGATGTTGACGATGTTGCCGCGGATCATGTGGCGCAGGGCGGCGCGGGTGCCGTTGACCTGACCCATCAGGGTGGTGCGGATGACCCGCTCGAAATCCTCGGCCGGGGTGTCCTTGAAGGCGGAAAAGCTGGTGGCCATGGCGCAGTTGACCCAGACGGTCGGGGTGCCGAGGCGGCCGACGAGATGGTCGGCGGCGGCATCGAGCTGGCCCGCGTCGCCGGCATCGGCGCCGTAGGTCGCGACGCCCATCTGTTCCAGTTCATCGAGGCGCATGCGGCCGCGTGCGACGACGCCGACGGCATAGCCACGGTCCAGCAGGGCATCGACGGTGGCGCGGCCGACGCCGGCGCTGCCGCCGATGATGATGGCGACCTTGTTATCGTATGAGGGCATGGTGAAACTCCTTTGGCAGACAATGCCGCAGGGGTCGGTTTGGTTCATTCGGACGGGCCGCAAACGCAAAAGGCCGCACCCGGAGGCGCGGCCTTTCGTGTCGGTCGAGCGGTGAGGCTCAGGCTTCGTCGGCGCGACGCTGTTGCGCGTCGTCGTCGTTGCCGGCGCCGCCCAGATCGTCGAACAGTTCCTGGATCTCGAACTCTGCTGCGGCTTCTTCTTCCGCGGCCAGTTCCTGGATCGACTTGCCGGCGGCCTGAAGCTCTGCCTCTTCCTTGGAGCGGGCGACGTTCAGGGTGATCGTCGCCTCGACCTCGGGGTGGAGGTTCAGGCTGACGTCGTGCAGGCCCAGTTCCTTGATCGGACCACGCAGGACGACGTTGTTGCGGTCGATGGTGTAGCCATCGGCGGCCGCGGCCTCTGCCACGTCACGGGGCGTGACGGAGCCGTAGAGCGAGCCTGCGTCGGAGGCGGAGCGAATCACGACGAAGGTCGCGCCGTCGATCTTTTCGGCCTCGGCCTTTGCGGCGTCGCGGGTTTCCGCGTTGCGGGCTTCAAGGGCCGATTTCTCGGCTTCGAAGCGGGCGAGGTTGGCGGCATTGACGCGCAGCGCCTTGCCCTGCGGCAGCAGGAAGTTGCGCGCGTAGCCTTCCTTGACGGAGACGACTTCGCCCATCTGACCCAGCTTGGCCACACGTTCCAGAAGAATGATTTGCATGGTGTTTGCTCCTTACTTCACAGCGTAGGGCAGCAGGGCCAGGAACCGGGCGCGCTTGATCGCCTGAGCGAGCTTGCGCTGGTTCTTGGAGCCGACGGCGGTGATACGGGCGGGCACGATCTTGCCGCGCTCGGAGATGTAGCGCTGCAGGGTGCGGGTGTCCTTGTAGTCGATCGCGGGGGCATTTTCACCCTCGAACGGATCGGACTTGCGACGGCGGAAAAACGGTTTGGTTGCCATGATTTACGGTCCTTTCCTGATCTATCAGCGGCGCTCGCGACGGGTGTCGCGTTCATCGCGTTTCTGCATCTGCACGGAGGGCAGTTCGGCGTGTTCGTCGACCTTGATGGTCAGGACGCGCATCACGTCTTCATGCAGGCGCATCAGGCGTTCCATTTCCTGCACGGCCGCCGCGGGGGCATCCGAACGCAGGAAGGCATAGTGGCCCTTGCGGTTCTTGTTGATCTTGTAGGCCATCGTCTTGACGCCCCAGTATTCACTGTCGACCAGCTTGCCGTCGTTGTCGGCCAGCACGGTGCCGAAGTGTTCGATCAGCGCTTCGGCCTGCGTGTTGGACAGGTCCTGACGCGCGATCATCACATGCTCGTAAAGCGGCATGGCATTCCTTTTCATATGTTCGACGCATTTCATAGGGAGGGGATCATCAGGCTTCCGCACCCCACCCACGAGAGACTGCGCAGTTAACGTCATCGCGGAAGTGGGCCGCTTATACACAGGTCCCGGTGGCGCGCAACCCACGGCGTGGCGGTGGCGGCGGGGCCGGGCAGGGCGCTGCCCGACAATGCCATGGCGGTGCCCGGTTTTTGCCCCGATCGCGGTGTCAGCATGGCGCCATGTCGCCGATTTTGCGCAGGAAAGGCCAGCCCCATGACCGAAATCCCCGACCGTCCGAAGGACAGGCACGTCAGGCCGGCCCGCGTCACGCCGGCCCCGCGCGGGCGTGCGGGATACCGGGTGGAGGAGACCTATTGGGGCTACCGGATCGTCCCGGGGACCGGGCCGCGGCCGGGACTGGTCGTGCAGCAGGCCCTGGCGATGGTGGCGGGTGCGGCCTGTGTGGCGGCCGCGGTCACGTTGCTGAGCGCGGGGTTCGGCGCGGGTGTGATGCTGCGGCTGCCGTTGATCGCGGTCGCGCTGGCCGCGGGCGGTCTGCTGATGTGGTACGCCAGCCGCGGCAGCGTGGTGCAGATCGAGATCGATACGCTGCAGGCGGAGGTTCGCGCCGTGGTCACGAACCGGACCGGCAGGGCAACGGTCATGGGGCGCCATGGCTTCGACAGCATCGGCAGCGTCTTCATCCTGCGGCCCGCCGCGGGCCAGCCGACGCTGACCCTGCGGTACCGCCGGACGGCACGGCAGCTGCACGTCGCGACCGGGCCGGAGGACGATCTGGTCCGGCTGCGCGACCGTCTGGGCCGCGACCTGATCCTGAACCGCAGCGACGCCTGAGGCGGGCGAACACAACCTGTTCAAATTTGCCGGGTTGTGACGCGGGGTTGCCGGCGTCACATCGGGGTCAGACACACCCCTGACCGGAGACCCGATACAATGAAGACCCTTCTGACCACCGCCACCGTCCTTGGCCTGATGGCCGCCCCGGCCTTTGCCGCGCCAGAGGCCTATACCCTCGACCCGAGCCACAGCCAGATCGTCTTTACCTACAATCACCTTGGCTTCTCGACGGGCACCGGCATGTTTTCCGGCTTCGACGGCGAGATCCAGTTCGATCAGGAAGACCCGGCCAATTCCAGCGTGACCGTGTCCTTCCCGGTGCGCAGCATGCTGACCGGCTGGGAAGAGCGGTTCGAGCATTTCATGAGCCCGGATTTCTTTGACGCCAGCGACGACAGCGAGATGGTGACATTCGAGTCCACCGCAATTGAGGTGACGGGCGAGGATACCGCCAAGATCACCGGCGACCTGACGCTGAACGGCGTCACGAAGTCCGTCGTTCTGGACGCCAAGCTGAACCAGGTCGGCGATCACCCGATGGAGGGCAAGCCCTGGGCCGGGTTCGACGCCACGACGACGCTGCTGCGGTCGGATTACGACCTTGGCATGTTCGCGCCCTACATCAGCGACGAGGTGCAGGTGGACATCTCTGTCGAGGCGATGAAGGCGCAGTAAGCGCAAAAAATTGCGACGATCGAATGGCCGCGTCGGGGTGAACCCGGCGCGGCTTTTGCCTGTCCGGCGGGCGGATCCGGCGGAGTGCTTGCGACAACAGGGGATTTTCGCGATACTGAGGGCACGCCCGGGACGGGTGTGGACGGCGAGGATCCGACGTGGAACGCGACGACACCCGAGTGCTGACGGCGGAATACGCGCTTGGCCTGCTGGCCGAGGACGAGCGCCGCGCCATGGCGCGCCGTCTGGGCGATGATCCGGCGCTGCAGGCGGAACTGGCGTTCTGGCAGGAGCGGTTCGCGGGTCTGATGCCCGGCGAAGAGGTGACACCCCCCGCGCATGTGCTGACCGGCATCCGGGCGGAGTTGTTCGGAGAGGAGCGGCGGAGCCTGCTGCAGGACATCCTGCATCCGACCAACCGCGGCGCGGTCATCGCCATCGGTGCCGCCAAGGTCGCGCTGATCGCTGCCGTGCTTTGGCTGTTGGCCGGACGCTGAGGCGGAGGGCGGCCTAGTGGGCCGACGCCTCTCGACCCGGTGCCGGCTGTGCCAGCGACAGGGCGTGGCCGAGGTAGAGGATCAGCGACAGGGCGGTGACGAGGGTGGCGGCGAAGGTCGCCGCGATGGGCGTCAGGTCACCCTGCAGGCCGTCGACGGCCAGGACGGTGACGGTGGCGGCGAGGGGGATGTGCACCAGGGCAAAACAGATGAGCTGCACGCGGCGGACGGATGTCGAGGTCATGGGCGACGGTTCACTTCCGGGTCAGGGTGGCGGCGATGGGGCGTGTCGGCCGGTTGCCGCAGCCCGACAAAACCAAAAGTTGTAGGACAACGCAACCGCCGGCCGATCACGATTGGCTGGGTGCGGCGACGTGACGTCGCGGTCACTGTCCACGGGTGGCGGTCAGGTCCACGGCGACGACCACATCAAAGCCGAGATTGGCCTCGTCCCCCATGGTCTTGCCGACGCCGTAATCCATGCGGTTCACCGTCGTCTGACCGCGCATCGTGGCGGTGTCGCCATCGAGCGTCAGGGTGAAGGGCAGGGTCAGCGGCGCCGTCTGCCCCTTCATCGTGAGGGTGCCGTCGGCGGTGTAGCCTTCGGCGGTCTTCGTGATCGGCGCGGTGAAGGTGGCGGTCGGGAACTCTGCCACGTTGAAGAAGTCGGCGCCCATCGCCTGATCGGTGACGGACCCCAGGGTGAGGGAGCCGATGTTGATCGTGACCGTGACCTCGCCCGCGTCGGTCGCGGCTTCGGGGTCGAAGGTGATCGCGGCGGTCCAGTCGGCGAAGGTGCCCTCGACCGTCTTGCCGAACTGCTTGACGGTGATGCCGAGGGTGCCGTCCTGCACGGTCCAGTCCGAGGCGACCTGATCGAGGGTGGCGGTCTCTCGCGTCTCTTCTTCGCCGCCCGACAGCGCGACGGCGACACCGGCGCCGATCGCGAGGATCAGCGCGGCAAGGAGGGGGGCCGCGGCGGGGGTGCGGTGGTGGCCGGCCTGCGGCGTTTCGGTGCGGCCGAACCACATGCGGCGCAGGGTGGCGTCGCGGTCGACGAACTGATGCTTCAGCGCGCCCGCGATGTGCAGGATCAGCGCGCCGATCATCACTTTGCCGAAGACCCAGTGCAGGCTGCCGAACAAGTGGGCCACGCCGTCGTCCTTGGGGACGAAGGGCAGGGACTGGCCGAAGGGCCACCAGATCGGGGCAAAGCCGGTGGTGGCGGCGTGGTCGATCCAGCCGGTCAGGGGCGTGACGACGAGGGATGCGTAGAGCAGCCAGTGGACGGTTTCGGCGGCCAGAGTCTCGACCCGGCGTTCGGGGTGCAGGGCGCCCGGCTTGGCGTGGCCGAGGGCCCAGAGGATGCGCAGCAGGGCCACGCAGAAGACGGCGACGCCAAGTGTCTTGTGCAGCGAGAAGAGCTGCGCCTTTCGGGCGAGCTGCTCGTTCGTCTCGTACGGCAGGTCGGAGGCGATCAGGCCCAGCGGAATGATCGTGAGGATCAGCAGGGCGGTCAGCCAGTGGAAGACCTTTGTGACGGTGCCGTAGGTCGTGGGGCTGTCGGGCGTGGCGTGAGTCATGGGGCGTCCTTCGGGCGGCTTGGGTCAGAGGTAGCGCAGGGCGGCGACGCGCACAATTCGCAACGGCGCAGGGGCATTGTGCGGCGGGGCGGGGCAGGCTAGACCCTTGCCCGACAATGCAGACAACGGGGGCAAATCCATGCGGGCATTCGTATTTCCGGGACAGGGCGCGCAGGCGATCGGCATGGGCCGCGATCTGGCGGACGCCTATCCCGCCGCGCGCGCCGTGTTCGAGGAGGTCGACGAGGCGCTGGGAGAGGCGCTGTCGGCGCTGATCTTCGAGGGCAACATCGAGACCCTGACCCTGACGCGGAACGCCCAGCCGGCGCTGATGGCGGCATCCTTGGCCGCGATGCGCGCGCTGGAGGCGGAGGGCGTCGCGGTGACGGACGCGGATTTCGTGGCCGGTCATTCGCTGGGCGAGTATTCGGCGCTGGCGGCCGCCGGTGCGTTGGGTGTCGCCGATTGCGCACGGCTGCTGCGGCTGCGCGGCGACGCGATGCAGGCGGCGGTGCCGCAGGGGGTCGGCGCGATGGCGGCGATCCTCGGGCTGGATGCGGAGACCGTGGAACGGATCGCGGCAGAGGCGGCGCAGGGCGAGGTCTGTGCCTTGGCCAACGAAAACGATCCGGCGCAGAACGTGATTTCCGGCCATGCGGCGGCGGTGGAACGGGCAGCGGCGCTGGCCAAGGCGGCCGGGGCCAAGCGGGCGCTGATGCTGCCGGTTTCCGCCCCGTTCCATTGCGCCCTGATGGAACCCGCCGCCGTGGCGATGCGCGACGCGCTGGAAGAGGTGGCGCTGCAGGCACCGGCGGTGCCGCTGGTGGCGAACGTGACGGCGGAACCGGTGACGGACCCGGACACGATCCGCGCGCAGCTGGTGGAGCAGGTCGCGGGGCGGGTCCGCTGGGCGTCCTCGGTCGACTGGATGGCCCGGCAGGGGGTCACGCAATTCGTCGAGGTGGGCGCCGGCAAGGCGCTGTCCGGCATGATCCGCCGGATCGCCAAGGATGCGGCGACGCTGAACGTCGGCACCGCCATGGACGCACAGGTGGCAGCCGCCGCCATCAAGGGAGAGGCATGATGTTCGATCTGACGGGAAAGACCGCGCTGGTGACAGGCGCATCGGGTGGCATCGGCGGGGCCGTGGCCTCGGCGCTGCACGCGGCAGGGGCCACTGTGGGCCTGTCCGGCACGCGGGTGGAGCCGCTGGAGGCACTGGCGAAAGAGCTGGGCGAACGCGCCCATGTGCTGCCCTGCAACCTGAGCGACGCGGAGGCCGTGACGGCCCTGCCGAAGCAGGCGGTGGAGGCGATGGGCAGCCTCGACATCCTCGTGAACAACGCGGGGATCACGCGGGACAACATCTTCATGCGGATGTCCGAGGAGGAATGGGCCAGCGTGCTGGAGGTCAACCTGACCAGCACCATGCGCCTGTGCAAGGGCGCCATTCGGGGCATGATGAAGGCCCGGTGGGGCCGGATCGTGAACATCACCAGCGTCGTGGGCGCGACCGGCAACCCGGGGCAGGCGAACTATGCCGCGTCCAAGGCCGGTGTCGTGGGCATGAGCAAGTCGATCGCCTACGAGGTCGCGAGCCGCGGGATCACGGTGAACTGCGTCGCGCCCGGCTTCATCGCCACGGCGATGACCGACAAGCTGAACGACGACCAGAAGGGGGCCATCCTGGGCCAGATCCCCGCCGGGCGCATGGGCGAGGCGGAGGAGATCGCGGCTGCGGTGCTTTATCTTTCCAGCAAGGAAGCGGCCTATGTCACCGGTGCCACCTTGCATGTGAATGGCGGAATGGCCATGCTTTGAGCGAGGCCTGACAGAGGTCTTGTGAAAGCGTTTGCGCCCACCCAAATCTCTGTTATAGGCCACGCAGCAACGGACGGGCCCTCTTTCGGGTCGTTCAACAACTGGGTCCAGGCCCATCAGGAACGTGAGGAATTGTTCATGAGCGAAGTCGAAGATCGCGTACGCAAGATCGTTGTGGAGCATCTTGGTGTGGAAGAGGACAAGGTCGTCGAAAGCGCGTCGTTCATCGACGATCTGGGCGCCGACAGCCTCGACACCGTGGAACTGGTCATGGCCTTCGAGGAAGAGTTCGGAATCGAGATCCCCGACGACGCCGCCGAGACCATCCAGACCTTCGGCGACGCCGTGAAGTTCATCAAGGGCGCGCTGTAAGCGCTGACCCGCCGGGCGACTATATCGCCACGAGATTTGAAACGGCCCCCGCAGCGATGCGGGGGCCTTTTTCGTTGGGGGAGTGGGCAAGAGGTGTGGGTCCCGAATGCGGACCTTCCGGTCGTCGGTTCATTTGCGGCAGATTGCAGTTGCCTCTATCGAAAGGAGGAGCCCCATCGGCAACTCTACAATCGGCGTGGAACGGGCCGGAGGGTCAACCGGAAAGCAGTCCCCGAAGAGCGAATTGAGCGCGTCGCGATGCTGTGCATCCGTCAGATAAACCACGACCCGGACGACATCGCTCATCGACGATTCAGCGCATTTCAAGCATGTTCCCAAGTTGTCGAACGCCTGTCGCGCTTGCGTTTCGAAGTCCTCTCCCGCCTTCTGGCCAGTTTCCGGCACGATACCTGCAAGTCCGGAAACGAACAGGAATCCGCCTGCCTGCACCGCCGTGGAGTAGGCACCGTACGGTTTCGGTAGGTCGGGATGACAGATGACGTGCTTTTCAACGGACATGCTGATTCTGTGCCTCGCTCGTCGTTGAGGGTAGGCCCCGGCGCGCTTGTTGTCACCATCGCGCTATGGCGTCTGCAAGGGTCTATGCAGACAGTCCTGCCGTCTGGATCACAGAGCTGATGGCGCGCGGGTCGGGGTTTGCCTGTCCTCCCCCTTAATACCCATCACGCCGCCGCATAGGCGGCCAGCAGCGCGGGATAGTCGTCGGGGGACGGGAAGCCGTCAAAGCGGTGGTGGGCGGGGGTGGTGGCCCAGGGGAGTTTCTCGGTGACCATCGTCTCGATGAAGGGCGAGAACCATGTGGTGTCGTCGAACATGGTCGGTCGGACGTTGACGAAATCGTCCATGCCGTTGATCCGCGTGAAGATCCACGTCAGGCACGCGGGGCAGAAGCGGTGGTCGAGCGTGTCGCCCTTGAGGCCGCCGCGCACGGTCTCTCCCGTCACTTCGAAACCGGGGGTCGGGACCATGGCGGTCAGGGCATAGGCGCTGCCGGTCATGCGCTGGCAGCCGGTGCAGTGGCAGGCGGCGGTCATGATCGGGGCCTGCGTCATGGTGATCTGCACCGCGCCGCAGCGGCAGGTGCCCGTCAGGGGGAGGGTGGGGGTCGGCATGGCGGTCATCCTTTCCGGGTCGGTCGTGCAGGCCGATTGTGGCCCGCTGCGGCCGGCCGCACAACCGGTCAGCCGGGCAGGGTGACGATCAGGGGGCCGCGGTCGGTGGCGACGACGGTGTGTTCGTACTGGACGACCGGGGCGGGCGGATCGGCGTAGAGCGTCCAGTCGTCGTCGCCGTTCTGCGCCCAGTGGCCGCCGGTGGACAGGAACGGCTCGACCGTCAGGACGAGGCCGCGGTGCATGCGGCGGGTGTCGCGGCGGTTCGGCCATGTCGCGACCTCTTCGGGGTATTCGTGCAGGGCGCGGCCGACGCCGTGGCTGGCGAGGTTGCGGATCAGGGTGTAGCCGCCCCGTTCCGCAAAGCGCCCGATGGCGCGGCCGATCCCGGCGATGGGTTTGCCCGCGCCGACCTGCGCGATGCCGACCTCCATCGCGCGCCTGCCGTCGCGGCAGAGCTTGTCCCGGGCAGCGGTCACCCGACCCATGCGGAAGGTGGCACCGGTGTCGGCGAAATAGCCGTCCTTTGACGCCGAGACGTCGATGTTGACCAGATCGCCCGTGCGCAGCATGCGGTCGCCGGGGATGCCGTGGGCGATTTCCTCGTTCACGCTGATGCAGGTGGCGCCGGGAAAGTCGTATGTCGCCTGCGGGGCGGACGTGGCGCCGGCACGGTCCAGCAGGGCGCGGCCGATGTCGTCGAGGTCCCGCGTCGTCATGCCGGGTTCCATCGCGCGGGCCATGGCGTGCATGGTGTTGGCGACGATGCGGCCGATGACCTGAAGGCCGTCGAGTTCGTCGGCTTGCGTGATGGTCATGGCCCGGCCCCCTGTGATGCTGTCCTGCCAGCGATACGCCCCCTGCGGGCGCGTCGCAAGGCGGCGGGTTCCGGTCGGTGCCGGGCGGATTGTGCCACGGCTCTTGCCCCTGCGCGCAAGCCTGCGGTATCAGGGCCGAAATGACGTGTTGAGGGGACGAAAGATGCGCCGAGTTGTCGTTACGGGACTGGGACTTGTCACGCCGCTTGCCGATGGGGTCGAGGCGAGCTGGTCGCGCATCCTTGCGGGCCAGTCGGGGGCCGGGACCATCAAGGGGTTCGACACCACCGGTCTGGTGACGAACTACGCCTGCGAGGTGCCGCTGGGCGACGGCAGCGACGGCACCTTCAACGCCGACACCTACATGGAGCCGAAGGAGCAGCGCAAGGTCGACACCTTCATCCTGTTCGGCATGGCGGCGGCGCAGCAGGCGGTCGAGGACAGCGGCTGGATGCCGACAGCGCGCGAGGATCAGGAGCGCACAGGCGTGCTGATCGGGTCGGGGATCGGGGGCCTGAACTCCATCGCCAATACCGCCGTGATGATGGAGGAGAAGGGGCCGAAGCGTGTCTCTCCGTTCTTCGTGCCGGGGGCGCTGATCAACCTGATCTCGGGTCAGGTGTCGATCCGCTACGGGTTCCGGGGGCCGAACCATTCGGTCGTGACCGCCTGTTCGACGGGTGCCCATGCCATCGGCGACGCAAGCCGCCTGATCCAGCACGGCGATGCGGACGTGATGATCGCGGGCGGGGCCGAGGCGGCGATCTGCAAGATCGGCATTGCGGGGTTCAACGCCTGCAAGGCGCTGTCCACCAAGCACGCCGACGATCCGACCAAGGCGAGCCGGCCATGGGACACGGACCGCGACGGTTTCGTCATGGGCGAGGGCGCCGGGATCGTGGTGCTGGAGGAATACGAGCACGCCAAGGCGCGGGGTGCGAAAATCTATGCCGAGGTTCTGGGCTATGGCCTGTCCGGCGATGCGTTTCACATCACGGCCCCGCCGTCGGATCACGAGGGTGCCGAGCGCGCGATGCGCGCGGCCTGCCGCAACGCGGGGATCGAACCTAGCCAGATCGATTATGTGAACGCGCACGGCACCTCGACCATGGCGGATACCATCGAGTTGGGTGCGGTGGAGCGCATGGTCGGGCCGGAGGCTGCGGCGAAGCTGAGCATGTCGTCCACCAAGTCGATGACGGGACACCTGCTGGGGGCTGCGGGGGCGATCGAGGCGATCTTCTCGATCCTCGCGATCCGCGATCAGGTGGCGCCGCCGACCATCAACCTTGATACCGTCGATTGCGAGACGGCGGTGGACCTCTGTGCCGGGGCCAAGCGCGAGCGGAAGATCGACATCGCGCTGTCGAATTCCTTCGGCTTTGGCGGCACGAACGCCAGTCTGGTGCTGGGGAAGCTGCGCTGATGTGGCGACATATCGCGTCCAACGGGATCACCTTTCTGATCGTGACCCTGTTCCTGCTGGCCGGCGTGATCGTCTGGGGGACGCAAAGCTACAAGGCGCCCGGGCCGCTGGCCGAGGGCATCTGCCTGCAGGTCGCGCCGGGGTCGAACATGCGCCGCGTGAGCGAGCAGCTGGTGGCGCAGGACGCCGTCAGTTCCGCCGCGATCTTTCGCATGGGGGCGGATTATTCCGAAAAGTCGGGTGATCTGAAGGCCGGCAGCTTTCTGGTGCCCGAAGGCGCGTCGATGGCGCAGATCGTCGATCTGGTGACCAGCAGCGGGCAAAGCACCTGCGGCACCGAGGTCGTCTATCGCGTGGGCGTGCGGCGCAACCTCGTGCAGGTGCGCGAGCTGGATCCGGCGACGGGCGACTATGCCGAGGTGGCCGAGTTCGATCCGGCGGTCGACGCGGCCCCGGCGGAATACGACCGGGTGAAGGCCGAGGGCGATACGCGGTTCCGCATGGCCGTGGCCGAGGGCGTGACCAGCTGGCAAGTGGCGGAGATGCTGCGCGAGGTCGATATCCTTGACGGCGCGATCGCCGAGACCCCGCCGGAGGGGACCCTGGCGCCCGACAGCTATGAATTCACGCCGGGCACCGATCGCGCCGGCATCATTGCGCGGATGACAGCGGCACAAAGCCAGATCCTGGCCGATGCCTGGGCGGCGCGGGCCGAGGGGCTGCCGCTGAAGTCGCCGGAGGAGGCGCTGGTGCTGGCGTCTTTGGTCGAGAAGGAGACCGGCGTGCCGACGGAACGGCGTCAGGTGGCGAGCGTCTTCGTCAACCGGCTGGAACGGGGGATGCGCCTGCAGACGGACCCGGCGGTGATCTATGGCGTGACCAAGGGCGAGGGCATTCTGGGCCGGGGCCTGCGGCGCAGCGAGTTGGACGCGCCGACGCCGTGGAACACCTATGTCATTCCCGGCCTGCCGCCGACGCCGATCGCCAACCCCGGGCGCGCCAGCATCGAGGCGGCGCTGAACCCGGACAGCACGGACTACGTGTTCTTCGTCGCGGACGGCAGCGGCGGGCATGCCTTTGCCACCAACCTCGACGATCACAACCGGAACGTGGCGGCCTACCGCGCGATCGAGGCACAGCAGGCGACCGGAGGCAACAACTGACGCCGCGGTGCCGTTAGGAATTCCTTAACGGCACCGCGCGACCAAGGTCCCTTAAATCTTGATTTTTCAGCCGTTCCTGCTATGCAGGGCACGAGCTGGAGGAGTGGCTTTGCCCGGTCCATCCCCGCATGCGGGATCGGTGGCGCCGCTCTCTCGACTGTCACGGATGACAACGGACAGGTGCGACCTCATGACAGAACCAGACGACCCCTGCCCCATGGGGCGGGCGCAGGCGCTTGCGCGTGTCCGCGAGCTGAAGGCCTTCTACGACAGCCTCAAGGCCGCGTTCCAGACCCAGTTGCAGCAGATCGGCACGGCGGTGGAACCGCCGTCGAAGACGCATGTCGCGCGGCTTGCGGACCTGCAGGCGATCCACGTTCACCTTCTGAAAGCCGAGGACAGCTTCATTGAAAAATTCGGACAAGGCACGGACGACGCGGACATCGACCATGACGCCCTGCGGGCTGACATCGGGCGCAGCCTTGATCGCATCCGGGACCGGGGAGCAGCAGGCGACGTTTCTGGCGGGGCTGACGGACAGGGAGGTGAGGGCCCTGCCGTATTTGTTCGATTTCTGGGCGCTGCCGCATCAGCTGCCGCCAGGGGGTGACTGGCGGTCCTGGGTCATTCTAGGTGGGCGCGGGGCGGGCAAGACCCGTGCCGGGGCCGAATGGGTGCGCAGCATGGTCGAAGGGCCCGTGCCGCGCGCCAAGGGGCGGGCGCGGCGGGTGGGCATCATCGCAGAGACCTATGATCAGGCGCGCGAGGTCATGGTCTTCGGCGACAGCGGCATCATGGCCTGCGCGCCGGCGGACCGGAAGCCGCACTGGATCGCGGGCCGCAAGGCGCTGGTCTGGCCGAACGGGGCGGAGGCGCTGCTGTATTCCGCGTTCGATCCCGAGGCGCTGCGCGGGCCGCAGTTCGATGCGGTCTGGGCGGACGAGCTGGCGAAGTGGAAGCAGGGACAGAAGACGTGGGACATGGTGCAGTTCTGCCTGCGGCTGGGCGAGGATCCGCGGGCCTGCATCACGACGACGCCGCGCAACGTGCCGGTGTTGCGCGACATGCTGGAGCGGGACAGCACCGTGACCACCCATGCGACGACCTATGACAATGCGGCGAACCTTGCGCCCGGATTTCTGGAGGAGGTGCGGCGCCGGTTCGGCGGCACACGCAAGGGGCGGCAGGAGCTGGACGGCGTGCTTCTGACCGATGCGCCGGGGGCGCTGTGGACCGAGGCGATCCTGACGGAGGCGCTGGTGACGACGGTGCCCGATCTGGACCGGATCGTGGTGGCGGTGGACCCGCCGACGACGGGGCACCGGGGGTCGGATGCCTGCGGGATCGTGGTGGCCGGCGTGGTGATGCAGGGGCCGCCGCAGGCGTGGCGGGCCTTTGTGCTGGAGGATGCGACGGTGCAGGCGGCGTCACCGCTCGACTGGGCGACGGCGGCGGTGGCGGCGCTGCGCCGGCACGGCGGAGACCGGCTGGTGGCCGAGGTCAACCAGGGCGGCGACATGGTGGAGGCCATCGTGCGGCAGGTCGATCCGCTGGTGCCCTATCGCAAGGTGACGGCGACGCGGGGCAAGGTCGCGCGGGCGGAGCCTGTCGCCGCGCTCTACGAGCAGGGGCGGGTCTGCCATGTCCACGGGCTGGCGGCTCTGGAGGACCAGATGAGCCTGATGACGACCAGCGGCTTTGCGGGCACCGGGTCGCCGGACCGGGTCGACGCGCTGGTCTGGGCGCTGCACGACCTGATGATTGCCCCGGCGCAGGGCTGGCAGGCGCCGCGGGTGCGCAGACTGTAGGGCGTTGCGCCCCGTCCCCGCCGGGCGCGCGGTGGGGACGGGGAACGGTAAGGACTGGTTTGTAAAGGTGGCTTCATAAGACGACACGGGGCCGCGGCGCAGCGGCAGGACCAGGGAGCGAGCGATGTTTGAATTCTTCGGCAAGGGCGGTGCGCGGGGCAGGGCGGTGCCGGAGGTCAAGGCCTCTGCCGCCGGTCCGCTGGTCGCCATCGCCAGCCATGGCCGCGCCGCGTGGGGGGCGCGGGATACGGTGTCGCTGACGCGGGCCGGGTTCATCGCGAACCCCATCGGCTTTCGTGCGGTGAAGCTGATCGCAGAGGCCGCGGGTGCCCTGCCGCTGGTCGTGCAGGACCGGGTGCAGCGCTACGACACGCATCCGGTGCAGGAATTGCTGGCCCGCCCCAACGCGGCGCAGGGCCGGGCGGAGCTGCTGGAGGCGCTTTATGGCCAGCTGCTGCTAAGCGGTGATGCCTATCTGGAAGGTGTGGCAGAGACCGGTCTGCCGGTGGAGATGCATGTCCTGCGGTCGGACCGGATGCGGCTGATCCCCGGTGCGGACGGCTGGCCTGCCGCCTATGAATACACGGTGGGGGGGCGCAAGCACCGGTTCGATGTCGCGGGCGACGTCAGCCCCGTCTGCCATATCCGGAGCTTTCATCCGCAGGACGATCACTACGGCTTCAGCCCGCTGCAGGCGGCGGCCAATGCCATCGACGTGCACAACGCGGCGAGCGCGTGGTCGAAGGCGCTGCTGGACAATGCGGCCCGCCCCTCTGGCGCCATCGTCTATCGTGGCGGCGACGGGCAGAGCCAGTTGAGTCAGGATCAGTACGACCGTCTGGTGGACGAGATGGAAAGCCAGCATCAGGGTGCCCGGAATGCGGGGCGGCCGATGCTGCTGGAGGGCGGTCTGGACTGGAAGCCGATGGGGTTCTCTCCGTCCGACATGGAGTTCCAGAAGACCAAGGAGGCGGCGGCGCGCGAGATCGCCATCGCCTTCGGCGTGCCGCCGATGCTGCTGGGAATACCCGGCGATGCGACCTACGCGAATTATCAGGAGGCGAACCGGGCGTTCTATCGCCTGACGGTGCTGCCACTGGCGACGCGTGTGACGAGCGCGATCGCCGACTGGCTGTCGGATTTCACCGGGGAGCGGCTGGATATCCGCCCCGACCTCGATCAGGTCGCGGCGCTGTCGAGCGAGCGGGACAGCCAGTGGCGCCGGGTGGCCGAGGCGACGTTTCTGACCGACGCCGAGAAGCGCCGGTTGCTGGGGCTGCCGGCGCAGGAGGTGGAGTGATGCGCGAGAAGATCGTGTCGCTGAAGGTCGCGCCGCGGGGCGATCCGCCGCCCAGCGCGACGGACGTCTGGCAGGCGCAGATCAACGCGCGCCTGTCGGGGATCGAGCGGCTGATGCGGCGGCTGGAATGGCAGGTCTGGGCGCTGGTCTGCGGGGCCACCGGTTTGCTGGGTCTTGAAATGCTGCGCCATCTGGCGGGGCGCTGACACGACGTGAAAGGACGACCATGATGCTGGAACACAAGTTCTGTCAGCCGGAGACGGTGCTGACCGTGACGGAAGGGGCCGGGATTTCGGGCTATGCGTCGCTGTTCGATCAGACGGATCAGGGCGGCGACCGGGTCGGGCGCGGGGCCTATGTGGCCTCTTTGGCGGCGCTGACCGCCAAGGGGCGCGCGGTCAAGATGCTGTGGCAGCACGATCCGACCCAGCCGATCGGCGTCTGGGACGAGGTGCGCGAGGATGCGCGCGGACTGTGGGTCAAGGGACGCATCCTGACGGATGTGGCCCGTGGCCGCGAGGCCGCGGCGCTGGTCGCGGCGGGGGCGATCGACGGGCTGTCCATCGGCTATCGCACCGTGCGGGCCACGAAGGACGACAGGGGCGGACGGCTTCTGTCGGAACTGGAGCTGTGGGAGGTGTCGCTGGTGACGTTTCCCATGCTTCCCGATGCGCGGGTCGCGGCCAAGGCCGAGGACCCGGGCGATGCGGCGTTGCGCGATCTGGCGGCGGTGTTCACCGATGCGCGGGCCGCGCTGCGCCAAGGCTGATCGCAGCCGAACCAACCCGAGAGGAACAAGATGTCGACACCCGAGACCGAGTCTCGGACCGGGGAAGATGTGTCTCCGGCCGAGGCGCTGCGGACCGCGATCAGCGGATTCGTGCGCGAATTCAAGGATTTCTCCACCGGCGTTAACGCCACTTTGCAAAGACAGGACGACCGCATGAACAAGCTGGACCGCAAGACGATGATGATGAACCGCCCCGCGCTGGCCATGTCGGCCGAGACCGAGGCGCCGCACCAGAAGGCCTTTGCCGCCTACCTGCGGTCGGGTGACGATGACGGGCTAAGGGGTCTGGCGCTGGAGGGCAAGGGGCTGTCGACGGCGGTGGCCGGCGAGGGTGGCTATCTGGTCGATCCGCAGACCGCGGATACGATCAAGTCGACGCTGAGCACCACCGCCAGCCTGCGTGCCATCGCCAACGTGGTGAACGTGGATGCGACATCCTACGACGTGCTGGTCGATCATACGGAGATGGGGGCGGGCTGGGCGACGGAGAGCGCCGATCTGGAGGAAACCGACGCCCCGGTCATCGACCGCATCACCATCCCGCTGCACGAGCTGTCGGCGCTGCCGAAGGCGAGCCAGCGGCTGCTGGACGACAGCGCCTTCGACATCGAGGGCTGGCTGGCGCAGCGCATCGCCGACAAGTTCGCACGGTCCGAGGCGGCGGCCTTCGTCAAAGGGGGACGGCATCGACAAGCCGCGGGGCATCCTGTCCTATCCGGCCGTCGATAACGAAGTCTGGGCCTGGGGCAACATCGGCTATGTGCCGACCGGCGTGTCCGGCGAGCTGGGCGAGACCGACGCGATGATCGACCTTGTCTATGCGCTGGGTGCGGAATACCGCGCGGGGGCGGTTTTCGTGATGAATAGCCGCACGGCCGGGTCCGTGCGCAAGCTGAAGGACGCCGACGGGCGGTTCCTGTGGTCCGACGGCCTCGCCTCGGGCGAACCGGCGCGGCTGCTGGGCTATCCGGTGCTGGTGGCCGAGGACATGCCCGATGCGGCGCCGGGGGCCACACCCATCGCCTTTGGCGACTTCGGTGCGGGTTACACGGTGGCGGAACGGCCTGACCTGCGCGTGCTGCGCGACCCGTTCAGCGCCAAGCCGCATGTCCTGTTCTATGCCACCAAGCGCGTCGGCGGCGCGGTCAGCGACTTTGCGGCGATCAAGCTGCTGAAGTTCAGCGCCGCCTGATCCCGTTCCGCGCCGCGGGCCTGGGGAGGCTTTGCGGCGCGGACATCCGGGTGCGTTGCCATGAGGCAAGGCCCGCGTTGTCCAGCTGCTCACATCCGTCCGAGCAATGCGGGCAGGCGGCGCGCCCGGACCCTGACCCCCACCACGCCACAGGATTTGCGGAGAAGTTCCATGATGTTAGTCGAATTGAGCAGCGTGCCGCCCGCAGCGCTGGCCGTGGCGGGGTTCAAGGACCATCTGCGGCTGGGGTCGGGGTTCGCCGATGACGGCTTGCAGGACGAGACGCTGGAAGGGTTCCTGCGCGCGGCCCTTGCAGCGATCGAGGCGCGCACGGGCAAGGTGCTGCTGGAGCGGGAGTTCCGCTGGACGGTGACGGCCTGGCGCGACCGGGACCGGCAGGCGCTGCCGCTGGCGCCGGTCAGCGCGATTGCTGCGATGGTGCAGGTCGACCGGCATGGCACGCGGATTCCTGTCACGGCCTCTCGCTACACGCTTCAGCCGGATCAGCACAGGCCCGCCGTCGTGGCCTTCGGCACCAGCCTGCCAAGCATACCGCGCGGCGGTCATGTCGAGATCGACCTTCTGGCGGGCTACGGTCCCGACTGGTCCGATCTGCCGGCCGACCTTGCGCAGGCCGTGCTGCTGCTGGCCGCGCATTTCTACGAATACCGCAGCGATGCGGCGCTGCACGGGAATAGCATGCCGTTCAGCGTGACGACCCTGATCGAACGCTACCGCACGGTGCGGCTGTTCATGGGGGGGCGGTCATGAGCCTGCCGCTGCTGAACCGCAAGCTGGTGCTGGAGGCGGCGGTGCGGACGCCCGACCTGTCCGGTGGCTACGGCACCGCATGGCAGCCGCTTGGCACGCTCTGGGCCGAGATCAGGGCGGGGTCCGGCACGGCGCGGGGCGCCAACGGTCTGGCGCTGAGCCGGGTGCCGCTGCGGATCACCGTGCGGGCGGCGCCGGCGGGGTCTGACGCGCGTCCCGTGGCCGGGCAACGGTTCCGCGAGGGGGCGCGCGTCTATGCGATCGTCGCGGTGGCGGAGCGGGACGGCGGGGCGCGGTTCCTGACCTGTCACGCGGAAGAGGAGCGGACGGCATGAGCTATGCGATGTCACAGGCGCTGCAGGTCGCGGTCTTTGCGCGGCTAAGCGCGGACGCGGGCCTGACGGATCTGGTGGGGACGGCGATCTTCGACGCGCTGCCGCCGGGGGACGTGCCGGAGCTCTATGTGGCGCTGGGATCCGAGAAGGCGCGGGACGCGTCGGATGCGGACGGCACGGGGGCGGTGCACGCGTTCACGATCTCTGTCGTGACCGATCTGGCGGGGTTCGCCGCGGCAAAGCGGGCGGCGGCGGCGGCCTGCGACGCGCTGCTGGCGGCGCCACTGGTGCTGGCGCGCGGGCGGGTGCTGGGGTTCCGGTTCCACAAGGCGGAGGCCGCGCGCGTCGGCACCGGTGATACGCGCCGGATCGACCTGATCTTTCGCGCGCGTCTGTCGGACGACTGACCTTTCTTCAATCCAAGGAGCAATGACATGGCGGCACAGAGCGGCAAGGACCTGTTGGTCAAGGTGGACATGACCGGCGACGGGCTGTTCGAGAGCGCGGCGGGCCTGCGGGCGACGCGCATCAGCTTTAACGCGGAGAGCGTGGACGTCACCAGCCTGGAAAGTGCGGGCGGCTGGCGCGAATTGCTGGGCGGGGCGGGCGTGAAGACGGCCAGCATCTCGGGCTCTGGCATCTTTCACGATGCGGTGACGGACGAGCGGATGCGGCAGGTGTTCTTCGACGGTGAGACGCCGGATTTCCAAGTCATCATTCCGGACTTCGGGACGGTGACGGGGCCGTTCCTGATTTCCTCGATCGAATATGCGGGCACCTTCGACGGCGAGGCGACCTATGAGCTGTCGCTGAATTCGGCCGGTGCGATCAGCTTTGTCGCGGCGATCTGAATGGTGAACCCGCTGGCAGGAGAGGTCCGCGTGACCGTGGACGGCGTGCCCCATGTGGCCAAGCTGACGCTGGGCGCGCTGGCGGAGCTGGAGGTGGCGCTTGAGGAAGGATCGCTGGTCGATCTGGTCGAGCGGTTCGAGGCCGGGCGCTATCGCGGGCGCGACGTGCTGGCGCTGCTGGTGGCGGGGCTGCGCGGCGGCGGCTGGCGGGGCAGTGCGGCGGATCTGCTGAGCGCCGATCTGGCGGGCGGGCCGGTCGCTGCGGCGCGGGTGGCGGCAGAGTTGCTGGCCCGCGCCTTCACCCCGCCGCAATGAGCCGGGCGCTGGACTGGGCCGGGCTGATGCAGGCGGGGCTGCAGGGTCTGCGGCTGACGCCGGACCAGTTCTGGCGTCTGACGCCGGCGGAGCTGGCGCTGATGCTGGGGCAGGGGTCGCAGGCGCGCCCCTTGGGGCGGGCGGTGCTGGACGCGTTGATGCAGGCGTATCCGGACGCCGCGAAAGGAGACATGCGATGAACGAGACGGATCAGATCGACAGTCTGGATGCGACGACGGCGGCGTTGGAGCGCACTCTGGGCGATACCGCCGCCATGGCCGCGTCCTTCGATGCCACCCTGCGCGGGATGCAGGGGACTTTGGCCGAGACCACACGCGATCTGGGCAATCTGGAGCGCGGGTTTTCCGGAGGACTGCGGCGGGCGTTCGACGGGCTGATCTTCGACGGGCGGTCGCTGTCGGACACGCTGGGGTCGGTGGCGCGGTCGATGATCGACACCGCCTATGCGGCGGCGGTCAACCCGGTGATGAAGCAGGCGGGGTCGCTGCTGGCGGACGGCATCAACGCGGCCGTATCGGGGGCGATGCCCTTTGCGGGCGGCGCGCCGTTCAGTCAGGGGCGGGTCATGCCCTTTGCCAAGGGCGGTGTGGTCAGCAGTCCCGTGAGCTTTGGCATGCGGGGGGGCACCGGTCTGATGGGAGAGGCCGGGCCGGAGGCGATCATGCCGCTGGCGCGCGGCGCCGACGGGCAGCTGGGGGTGCGCGGTGGCGGCGGCCAGACCGTCAACGTCACGATGCACGTCAGCACACCGGATGTGCAGGGATTTCAGCGCAGCCAGAGCCAGATCGCGGCCCGGATGGGGCGCATGCTGGGGCAGGGACAACGGAACCGGTAGGGGATCAGAACGATGGCCTTTCACGACATTCGCTTTCCGGCGAACCTGAGCTTCGGCGCCACCGGCGGGCCGGAGCGGCGCACCGAGATCGTCACGCTGGCGAACGGCTATGAGGAGCGGAACACGCCGTGGCAGCACTCGCGCCGGCGGTTCGATGCGGGTGTGGGGCTGCGGTCGCTGGACGACATCGCGCAGCTGGTCGCGTTTTTCGAGGCGCGGCAGGGGCAGCTGCACGGCTTTCGCTGGAAGGACTGGGGCGACTACACGTCCTGTGCGCCGTCGCAGACGCCCGAAATGACGGATCAGCTGATCGCGGTCGGCGACGAGGTGACGACGGTGATGCCGCTGGTCAAACGCTATCAGAGCGGCGGGCAGAGCTATCTGCGGCCCATCACGAAGCCCGTGCCGGGCACGCTGCGCATCGCCATCGGCGGGGTCGAGACGCAGGAAAGCATCGACTGGACCGTCGATACGACCACGGGCCTTGTGACCTTTGCTCATGCGCCCGATCTGGGGGCCGAGGTGCGGGCGGGGTTTGCGTTCGACGTGCCGGTACGGTTCGACACGGATAGGATCGAGACCTCTGTGTCCAGTTTTCAGGCCGGACAGGCGCCCAGCGTGCCGGTGGTCGAGGTGCGGGTATGAGTGCCGCGGGGCTGTTTGCGCATCTGGCGACCGGGTCGACCCATATCTGCCAGTGTTGGGCCATCACGCGGGCCGATGGCGTCACCTTCGGGTTTACCGACCACGACCGGCCGCTGGCCTTCGACGGGATCACCTTTCTGGCGGATTCGGGCCTGAGCGCGCGGGCGCTGGCGCTGAGCTCTGGCTTGGCTGTCGATAACTCCGAGGCGGTGGGGCTGCTGCAGAACGACGTGATCGCAGAGGCGGATATCGTGGCGGGGCGCTATGACGGGGCCGAGATGCGTAACTGGCTGGTGCGCTGGGACAGCGTGGGTCAGCGGCAGCTGCGGTTTCGCGGCCGGGTCGGAGAGATCACCCGGCAGGCGGGGCAGTTCCGGGTGGAGCTGCGGGGGCTGACGGACGCGCTGAACCAGCCGTCGGGGCGCACCTATCTGCGCAGCTGTTCTGCGGTGCTGGGCGATGCGGCCTGTGGGGTCGATACGGACGATCCGGCCTTTGCCGTCGTGCGACCGGTGCTGGCGCAGACCGAAGCGCGGGAATTGACCGTCGCCGGAGAGGATTACACCGACCGCTGGTTCGAGCAGGGGGTTCTGGAGGTCGTGACCGGCAAGGCCAGGGGTCTGACGGCCGCGATCAAGCATGACCGGTTGGAGGATGACCGGCGGCGGATTACCCTGTGGCAGGCGCTGCGGGCGGATGTGCGGACCGGCGATACGGTCAGGCTGATCGCGGGGTGCGACAAGCGGGCCGAGACCTGCCGGGTAAAATTCACGAACCTCGTGAACTTTCGTGGTTTCCCCGACATGCCGGGCGACGACTGGATGACCAGCGTGCCGCGCAGCGATGACGCGGGCGACGGCGGGAGCCTTGTGCGATGAACGCCGTGGTGGCCGAGGCGCGGCGGTGGATCGGGACACCCTACGTGCATCAGGCCTCGCGCCGGGGGGCGGGGTGCGACTGTCTGGGACTGGTGCGTGGCATCTGGCGCGCGCTGCACGGGGCAGAGCCGCAGGCGATGCCGCGTTACACGCCGGACTGGGACGAGCCGCAGGGGGGCGAGGTGCTTTTGGCTGCCGCCCGCAGGCATCTGCTGCCGGCGGACGGGCAGCCCATGGCGGCGGGTCAGGTGATGCTGTTCCGCATGCGCGAGGACGCCGTGGCCAAGCATCTGGGCGTCGTGTCGGCCGTCGGGGCCGCGCCCCGCTTCATCCATGCCTATGCACGGCACGGCGTCGTGGAAAGCCCGCTGTCGGCCCCCTGGGTCCGGCGGATCGCGGCGCGTTTCGAATTCGGAAAGGGATAAACTATGGCAACGCTGGTTCTTTCGGCGGCGGGGATGGCGCTGGGCGGGTCCGTGGGCGGCACCGTCATGGGGCTGTCGATGGCGACGGTCGGACGCGCGGCGGGCGCGGTACTGGGCCGGGCGATCGACCAGCGGCTGCTGGGGGCCGGCAGCGATGCGGTCGAGGTGGGGCGCATCGACCGCTTTCGTCTGACCGGCGCCAGCGAGGGCACGGCGATCGCGCGGGTCCACGGGCGGATGCGGATTGGTGGTCAGGTAATCTGGGCCACGACCTTTCAAGAGGTCGCGACGACGACGGGCGGCGGCAAGGGGGCGGGGCCGCAGCCGGCGACGATGACCTTCAGCTATTCCGTGAGCCTGGCCGTGGCGCTGTGCGAGGGCGAGATCGCGCGGATCGGGCGCATCTGGGCGGACGGGGAGGAGGTTTCTTCCGCGGCGCTGAACATGCGCGTCTATCTTGGCACGCAGGACCAGCAGCCCGATCCCAAGATCGCGGCGGTGGAGGGGATGGCCTTCGCGCCCGCCTATCGTGGCACGGCCTATGTCGTGTTCGAGGATCTGCCGCTGGACCGGTTCGGCAACCGGGTGCCGCAATTCACCTTCGAGGTGATGCGCCCGGCGGAGCCAGGCACGCCCGCCGATCTGGCGGATATCGCGCGGCAGGTGCGGGGCGTGGCCTTGATCCCCGGCACCGGGGAGTATTCCCTTGCCACGACGCAGGTGAACCTGTCGGCCGACTTTGGCGAGGCGGTGGCGATCAACGTGAATTCGCCCGCCGGGGGGACGGATTTCAGTACCTCTCTGACGGCGCTGGACGAGGAACTGCCGCAGTGCGGGTCGGTCAGCCTTGTCGTGTCATGGTTCGGCAGCGACCTGCGCTGTGGCGACTGTCTGGTGCAGCCCAAGGTGGAGCAGCGGGAGGTCGACGGCGATCCGATGCCGTGGCGTGTAGCGGATATCGGGCGGACGCAGGCGGGGCTGGTGCCGCGTCAGGACGACCGGCCCGTCTATGGCGGCACGCCTGCGGATGCGGCGGTGATCGAGGCGATCCGGGCGCTGAAGGCCCGCGGCTTCAGCCCGATGTTCTATCCCTTCATCCTGATGGAGCAGATGACCGGGAATGGCCTGACCGATCCCCATACCGGCGCGGCGGACCAGCCGCGTCTACCTTGGCGGGGGCGGATCACGCTGGATCGCGCGCCGGGGCAGGAGGGATCGACGGATCGTACCGCGGCGGCAGAGGCAGAGGTCGCGGCCTTCATGGGGACGGCGCAGTCCGGCGATTTCGCGCTGGACGGCGAGGCGGTACGCTATACCGGCCCGGCGGAGTGGCGCTATCGCCGCTTCGTGCTGCACTATGCCCACCTGTGCAAGGCGGCGGGGGGCGTCGATGCCTTCTGCATCGGGTCCGAGATGGTGGCGCTGACCCAGATCCGGGGGGCGGGCGACAGCTTTCCGGCGGTCGCGGCGTTGCGGCAGCTGGCGGCGGAGGTGCGTGGCATCCTCGGGCCAGGGTGCAAGATCAGCTATGCTGCCGACTGGTCGGAATACCACGGCTATCAACCCGCGGGGACGGGCGACAAGTATTTCCACCTCGATCCGCTCTGGGCGGACGACAACATCGATTTCATCGGGATCGACAACTACATGCCGCTGTCGGACTGGCGGGACGGGACGGACCATGCGGATGCGGGGTTCGGGGCGATCTACAACCTCGACTACCTGAAGGGCAACGTCGCGGGCGGCGAGGGCTACGACTGGTATTACCACTCGCCCGAGGCCCGCGACGCCCAGATCCGCACACCGATCACCGATGGCGACGGCGAGCCCTGGGTCTGGCGCTACAAGGATCTGCCGGGCTGGTGGTCGCATGATCACCACGACCGCATCGGCGGCGAACGGGTCGCGGCAAAGACGGCATGGGTGCCGCAGAGCAAGCCGTTCTGGTTCACCGAATTCGGCTGTGCGGCAATCGACAAGGGAACCAATCAGCCGAACAAGTTCCTCGACCCGAAATCGTCGGAAAGCCTGCTGCCGTTCTATTCCAACGGAATCCGCGAAGACTTCATGCAGATGCAGTACCTGCGCGCGATTTTTGGCCACTACGCCACAGTGGCCAACAACCCGCGCGCGACGGGGCCGCTGTATCAGGGGCCGATGCTGGATATGGCGCGGGCGCATGTCTGGTGCTGGGATGCGCGGCCCTATCCGTTCTTTCCGGCGAACGGCACGCTGTGGTCGGACGGCGACAACTATCAGCGCGGTCACTGGCTGAACGGGCGCGCGGTGTCGCGGACGCTGGCCGGCGTCGTGGCAGAGATCTGTGCCGCCTCGGGCGTGACCGAGGTGGATGTCTCGCGGCTTTACGGCGTGGTGCGGGGCTATGCGCTGACGGATGTGCCCAGCGCGCGGGCGCAGTTGCAGCCCCTGCTGCTGGCCTACGGGGTGGAGGTGGCAGAGCGGGACGGGGCGCTGGTCTTTACCAACCGCGACGGGCTGGCGCGGCGGGTATTGACGCCGGACATGCTGGCGGAGGACCCGGAGCGCGACGCCGATGTCGTTCATTCCCGGGCGCCGCAGACGGAATTGGAAGGGCGGGTCCAGATCGGTTTCGTGGAGACGGACGGCAACTACGACGTTGCCGTGGCCGAGGCGCTTGATCCGCAGACCGCGGCGACCGGGGTCACGCGCAGCGAGCTCGCGCTGGGCCTGACGCGGGGCGAGGGGGCGCGGATCGCGGCGCGCTGGATCAACGCATCGCGCGTGGCGCGGGACGGCGTGAGCTTTGCCCTGCCGCCGTCGCAGGCGGACCTTGGCGCGGGCGACGTGGTGAATCTGCGCGACGGGGGAAATGCCGGTCTCTACCGGATCGACCGGATCGAGGAGGCGGGGCTGCGGCTGGTCGAGGCGACGCGCGTCGATCCGGAGATCTATCTGCCGCAGCGACGGCTGGAGGAGGGCGCGTCGCTGGTGCCGTTCACGGCGCCAACGCCGGTTGCGGCGGTCTTCATGGACCTGCCGCTGATCCGGGGCGACGAACCCGCGTTCGCGCCCTACTTTGCGGCGACGGCGCGCAACTGGTCGGGGGGCGTGGCGCTGTATGGCGGGATGCAGGACAACGACTACGTTTTGCAGGAGGTGCTGCGGTCGCGCAGCGTGATGGGAACGCTGACGGCCCCCCTGCCGCGGGGTCGGACGGCGCTGTGGGACCGCCATG
Source organism: Loktanella atrilutea (assembly GCF_900128995.1). GTDB lineage: Bacteria > Pseudomonadota > Alphaproteobacteria > Rhodobacterales > Rhodobacteraceae > Loktanella > Loktanella atrilutea. The sequence goes on from NZ_FQUE01000001.1 coordinate 573,343, forward strand.
TCCTGCAGGTCAAGCTGGTCAGCGGGGCGCTGAAGGCCGTCGATCCGGAGGCGGTGCTGGCGGGGGCCAATGTGCTGGCGATCGGCGACGGCAGCGCCGACGACTGGGAGATCGTGCAGTTCGCGCAGGCGCAGCTGATCGCGCCGCAGACCTATCAGTTGACCGAACTGCTGCGGGGGCAGCGCGGCAGCAGTGCAATGATCCGCGATGTCTGGCCCGCCGGCAGCCGCGTCGTGCTGATGGACGGGCGGCCGGAGCCGGTCACGATCCCGACCGCCGCGCGCGGGCTGGTCCGTCATTTCCGCTACGGACCCGTGAAGCGGCCCCTGACCGACCGCAGCTATCGCCACGTGGTGCATACCTTCAAGGGCAACGCCCTGCGGCCCTATCCGGTCGTGCATCTGTCGGCGGCGCGGACCGGGGCCGACTTGCGGGTTGCCTGGATCAGGCAGACCCGGATCGACGGCGACCTGTGGGGGCGGGGTGACGTGCCGCTGGGCGAGGAGACTCAGGCCTATGTGGTCGAGGTGCGTCAGGGCGATGCCGTTCGCCGCGAGGAGACGGTGACGGAGCCCGGCTGGACCTATACCGAGGCCATGCGGCAGGCGGACGGCGTGACTGAGCCCTATGTCGTTGCGGTGGCGCAGTTGTCGACGCGTTACGGCACGGGGCCCTTCACCCTGCATCGGATCGGCGCGTGATGCGGCCCATCGGGCTTTGCGACCTCGACGACGCGGTGCGCGCGCTGCTGGCGGTTCCGCCGTCGGACCGTGCCGCCACCGCCGCACGCATCGTCGCACGTGCGTCGGTTGCGGACCGCTATCGCAAGCGCCTGAACCGCCGTCATCCTGCGTGGGGCGACGGCACCCTGTCGGCGGCGGCGCGCAGCGCGGCGCTGGGCGCCCGATCCGGCCATTGCGGACCGGATTATCGGCGGGCGCTGATGCTGGTGCTGGCTGCTTTGGGCTAATGGACTTTTGATTTCGGCGCATCCGTCCTATATTCGGGACAGACGCGCCGGACAGGGAAGAACATCATGGCTCATTCGCAAACCAAGCTGCACAGCCTCGATCCGGTCTGGCAGAAGATCACCGACGAGGCGCGCAGCGCGATCGAGGCGGCGCCGGGCATGGGGTCCATGCTGCATGCCGGTATCCTGCAGCACGACGGCTTCGACGACGCGCTCGCCTACCGCATGGCGATGAAGCTCGCCTCGTCCGAGATGTCGGCGCAGAACCTGCGCGAGATTGCCGACGATGCCTATGCCCAGACGCCCGACCTGACGCTGGACGCACGCGCCGATCTGGTGGCGACGATGGACCGGGACCCGGCCTGCCACCGGCTGATGCAGCCCTTGATGTTCTTCAAGGGCTATCAGGCGATTCAGGCCTACCGGCTGAGCCATTGGCTGTGGTCCGACGGTCAGTTCGATCTGGCCTATTTCATGCAGATGCGCGTGTCGGAGGTCTTTGGCGTGGACATTCACCCCGCCGCGAAGATCGGCAAGGGCATCATGATCGACCACGCCCATTCCATCGTCGTGGGCGAGACGGCGGTGGTGGGCGACAATGTGTCGATGCTGCATTCGGTGACGCTGGGCGGCACCGGCAAGGAAGAGGAAAAGAGGCACCCGACCATCGGCAACGGCGTGCTGATCGGGGCGGGGGCAAAGGTGCTGGGCAACATCACCATCGGCTATTGCAGCCGAATCGCGGCGGGGTCCGTCGTGCTGCACGACGTGCCGCCGATGAAGACCGTGGCCGGCGTGCCCGCCCGCATCGTGGGCGAAGCGGGCTGTTCGCAGCCGTCGGTCAGCATGGATCACATGCTGTCGCGGATCGAATGAGCGCATTGCAGGGCTGAACGCAAACCGCCGGGTCGCTGACCCGGCGGTTTTTTCGTGCGTGGTGGCAGGCTGTCAGGCCAGCATCGTCATCGGGTTTTCAAGGTTGTCCTTGATCGCCTGCAGCAGGTTGGCCCCCAGCGCGCCGTCGATGACCCGGTGATCGACGGACAGGGTCACGGACATGACCGTGCCGACCGCCAGTTCGCCGTCCTTGCCGACGATCGGTTTCTTCACGCCGGCACCGACTGCGAGGATGGCGGAGTGCGGCGGATTGATGATCGCATCGAAATTGTCGATCCCGAACATGCCGAGGTTGCTGATCGCGAAGCTGCCGCCCTGATATTCGGCGGGGGCCAGCTTGCGGTCGCGGGCGCGGGTGGCGAGGTCCTTCATCTCTGCCGAGAGGGCGGAGAGGGACTTCATCTCGGCGTCCTTCAGCACGGGCGTGAAGAGCCCGCCTTCGATGGCGACGGCGACGGCCACGTCGGATTTCTTGAACTTCAGCGTGCGGTCGCCGGCCCAGACGGCGTTCGCTTCCGGCACCTGCTGCAGGGCCAGCGCGCAGGCCTTGATGATGAAATCGTTGACCGACAGCTTCACGCCGCGGCCTTCCAGCTGCTTGTTCAGCTGGGCGCGGAACTTCATCAGGTCGTCCAGCACGATATCGCGGCGCAGGTAGAAGTGGGGCACCGACTGCTTGGCTTCGGTCAGGCGGGCGGCGATGGTCTTGCGCATGCCGTCCAGCTTGACCTCTTCGAAGGGGCGGCCGTCGTACATCTTGATGACCTGATCGGTCGAGGGGCCGGAGGCCATGGCGGCGCCCTTGGCGGGAGCCGGGGCGGCGTCGGATTTCGCGGCGGGTGCGGCGTCGGACTTGGCGGCCTTCGGCTGGGCCGTGGCGCTTTCGACATCGGCCTTCACGATGCGGCCATGCGGGCCGGAGCCGGTGATGTCGGCCAGATCAAGACCCTTGTCCGCGGCGATGCGACGGGCGAGCGGCGAGGCGAAGATGCGTCCGCCATCCTTGTCGCCAGCGGCGGGTGTCTTTGGCTTTTCCTGCTGGGCGGCGTCGCCTTCGCGTCCGTAGCCCTTGGCCGGCGCCGTCTGCTCCGACGGTGTGGCCGGGGCGGCATGGGACGAGGCGTCGCCTTTCGGCGCCTCGGTCTTGCCGATGTCGTCGGCGCTCTCACCCTCGGCCAGCAGCACGGCGATCACGTCGTTGACCTTCACGCCCTCGGTGCCTTCGGCCACCATGATCTTGCCGATCACGCCCTCGTCGACGGCCTCGAATTCCATCGTGGCCTTGTCGGTCTCGATCTCTGCCAGCAGGTCGCCGGACGACACGGTGTCGCCTTCCTTGACCAGCCACTTTGCCAGCGTGCCTTCCTCCATCGTGGGGGACAGGGCGGGCATCAGGATTTCGGTTGGCATCAGCTTCTTCCCTTGAATGTCAGACGATCGAAGGGCGGCTCTGCGCTCCTTCCGTCGCTTATCGCCTTTACGGCCTTTTCCACGTCCTCGGAGCGTTCCATGAACCATGACGACACGGCGTTGCCGTTGGCACCTTCGTCGATCTGTTCGTCGATGAAGGACCGCGGCGCGATGGCCGTCAGGGTGGTCTTGTCATCAACGACGACGTCGAGCGTCGCGTCGCCGTCCCGGTCTGTCCGCACGATCAGGGTCATGGTCTTGTCCTCAGGAATAGGTCACTTTCTTCACGGCCTCGATCACCTCTGCGGTGGTCGTCAGGGCCAGCTTTTCGAGGTTCGCGGCATAGGGCATGGGCACGTCCTTGCCGGTGCAGTTGATCACCGGCGCGTCGAGGTAATCGAACGCCTCCTGCATGATGACGGAGGAGATGTAGCTGCCGACGCTGCCCTGCGGCCAGCCTTCCTCGACCGTGACGCAGCGGTTGGTCTTCTTGACCGACTCTATGATCGTCGCGGTGTCCATCGGGCGCAGGGTGCGCAGGTTGATGACCTCGGCCTCGATCCCGTCCTCTGCCAGCTTTTCCGCCGCCTGCAGGGCGTAGGTCATGCCGATGCCGAAGGACACGATGGTCACGGCGTCGCCGGCCCGTTCGATCTTGGCCTTGCCGAAGGGAATGGTGAAATCGTCCAGCACCGGCACGTCGAAGCTGCGCCCGTAGAGGATCTCGTTTTCGAGGAAGATCACCGGGTTGGGATCGCGGATCGCGGATTTCATCAGACCCTTCGCGTCGGCGGCGGAATAGGGCATCACGACCTTCAGGCCCGGCACCTGCATGAACCATGCGGCGTAGTCCTGAGAGTGCTGCGCACCCACGCGGGCGGCGGCACCGTTCGGGCCGCGGAACACCATCGGGGCCCCCATCTGGCCGCCGGACATGTAGAGCGTCTTGGCAGCGGAGTTGATGATCTGGTCCATCGCCTGCATGGCGAAGTTGAAGGTCATGAATTCGACGATGGGACGCAGGCCACCAAAGGCCGCACCGACCGCGATGCCGGCAAAGCCGTGCTCGGTGATGGGCGTGTCGATGATGCGCTTCGCGCCGAATTCATCCAGCAGGCCCTGGCTGATCTTGTAGGCGCCCTGATATTCGGCAACCTCCTCGCCCATCAGCAGGACCTTGTCGTCGCGGCGCATTTCCTCGGCCATGGCGTCGCGCAGGGCCTCGCGGACCGTGGTGGACTTCATCTCGGTTCCCTCGGGCCAGTCGGGGCTGGCGTCGGCCTGTTTCGGCTCGGGATGGGATTTCGCCGCCGCGGGGGCGGTTTCGGAGGATTGTTCCTTGTCGGCGGGGACGGGGGCTTGCGCCTTGCTGTCGTCGACCTTGGCGTCGTCCATCGACTCGCCTTCCTCCAGCAGCACGGCGATCACGTCGTTGACCTTCACGCCCTCGGTGCCTTCGGCGACGACGATCTTGCCCATGATGCCTTCGTCGACGGCCTCGAACTCCATCGTTGCCTTGTCGGTCTCGATCTCGGCCAGGATGTCGCCGGAGGAGACGGTGTCACCCTCCTTGACCAGCCATTTCGCCAGCGTGCCTTCCTCCATCGTGGGGGACAGGGCGGGCATCAGAATCTCGGTTGCCATCGCTTCAGGCCTCCTGCGGAACTTCGGTTGCGTAGATGTCGGTCCAGAGCTCGTCGACGCCCGGTTCCGGCGAGTCCTTGGAGAACTCGGCGGCCTCGTTGACGATGCCCTTGATCTCCTTGTCGATGGCCTTCAGGTCGTCCTCGGACGCGTGCTTGCCGGTCAGCAGCAGCTCGCGCACTTGCTCGATCGGGTCACGCTCGTCGCGCATCTTCTGCACTTCCTCGCGGGTCCGGTATTTCGCCGGGTCGGACATGGAGTGGCCGCGGTAGCGATAGGTCTTCACCTCGAGGATGTAGGGGCCCTTGCCCGCGCGGCAGTGGGCGACGGCCTTTTCACCGGCGGCCTTGACCGCCAGCACGTCCATGCCGTCCACTTCCTCGCCCGGGATGCCGTAGGCGGCGCCGCGTTCCCACAGGCTGGGCGACTTGGTCGACCGCTTGACGCTGGTGCCCATCGCATACTGGTTGTTCTCGATCACGAAGATCACAGGCAGGTCCCAGAGTTCCGCCATGTTGTAGGTTTCGTAGACCTGACCCTGGTTTGCGGCGCCGTCGCCGAAATAGGCGAAGGTCACGCGGTCGTTGCCGAGATACTTGTCGGCAAAGGCGAGGCCCGCACCCAACGGCACCTGAGCCGCGACGATCCCGTGGCCGCCGTAGAAGTGCTTTTCCTTCGAGAACATGTGCATGCTCCCGCCCTTGCCCTTGGAATAGCCGCCCTCGCGGCCCGTCAGTTCGGCCATGACGCCCTTGGGGTCCATGCCGCAGGCCAGCATGTGACCGTGGTCGCGATAGGATGTGACGCGCTTGTCGCCTTCGGCGGCGGCGGCTTCCAGTCCCACGACGACGGCTTCCTGTCCGATGTAGAGGTGACAGAACCCGCCGATCAGGCCCATCCCGTACAACTGACCGGCCTTTTCCTCGAACCGGCGGATCATCAGCATCTCGCGGTAATGGCCCAGCAGTTCCTCTGCCGAGACATTGGCACGGTGATCCTGAGGATTGGCTTCCTGTTTCTTCGGCGGCATGGTCACTCCCTCTGCACAGCGACAGATAGTTTAGCGTTAAACTAACTGATGATGATAGAGAGGCCTTGGCCGCAACGCAATGCGATCCGGCCAGTTTCTGCCGAAGTTACTGGATGACGATCTCGTCGGTGCGGACCATGCCCAGCACGTCGCGCGCCTGACTGTCCAGAAGGTCGAGGTCGAGGAAGTCGTCCGACAGGCGCTTGGTCAGGTTTTCCATCCGGGCAACCTCGACATTCAGGGTGGAGAGTTCGTCGCGCAGACCGCGCGCCTCGTCGTCGACTTCGGCCCGCTTGAAAGCGCCGTAGTCGCCCTGCACGGCGGCGAACATGAAGTAGAGCCCCAGCATCAGGGTCACGAGAAAGTAGATCAGTGTGCCCAGACCGGGGCGTGTCCGCTCGTTCATCGCTGCCTCGCGCGCCTCGGAACGGGCGCTTCGCGGACATTCTTCCATATAACGTCCGACAGGAAAAGACGGTCCGGGGGGCTTCTCGCAAATTCCCCGGACCGTGTCATGACGGACTCAATCCGCGGTAGAGGCCGCGTGGATCGCGTCGATGGTCGCGGCGATGCTGTCGTTGAACTCCGCATCCGACTGGTCGACCGACAGCCGTTCGGTCAGGGCGCGGCTGAAGCTGGCGATGATGCCGGGATTCAGTGTCAGGCGACGCGTCGCCTCTTCCAGACTGTAGCCCCCCGACAGGGCCACGACACGCATGACCTTGGGGTGGTCGACCAGTACCTGATAGAAGCCCGGCATTTCCGGCAGGGTCAGCTTCAGCATGACCTCCGTCCCGTCGGGCAAATCGTCCAGGTGACGCAGGATGCTGTCGCGCAGCAGGGTCTCTGCCTCTTGCTTGTCGGGGATGCTGATCGTGACCTCGGGCTCCAGAATCGGCATCATGTCGTGCGCCAGCACCTGACGCGCGACGTCGAACTGCTGCGCCACGATGGCATCTATCCCCTTGGCATTGGCAGCCTGGATGACAGAGCGTTCCTTGGTGCCGAAGACGCCCAGATCGTGGGCGCGGTCCAGCAGCGCGTCGAGGCCCGGCATCGGCTTCATCAGTTGCACGCCGTCGGCCTGCTGTTCCAGTCCCTTGTCGATCTTCAGGAAGGGGACGACGCCCTGCGTGTTCCACAGGTGGGCCGCTGCCGGTTCGCCCGCGAAGTCGCGGTCCATCGTATCCTCGAACAGGATGGCGCCGACGACCTTGTCGCCGTTGAAGGCGGGGGCCGCGACGATGCGCGCGCGCATGGCGTGGATGGTGTCGAACATCTCGGCGTCGCCGGAATAGGCGTCCTCCTTGACGCCGTATTGCGTCAGCGCCTTGGGCGTGGACCCGCCGCTTTGATCCAGTGCCGCGATGAAGCCGTTGCCCGCACGCACCTTGGCCGCCATGTCCTTGTTCACCCTGTCGCTCCTCTTAAGTCCGGGGCTTTATGCGCCCCCCAGCCCGTGGATAGGCGGGGGGCGTGCGGGTGGCAATTCTGGTAACGCTAACGCGGCGGCGATTAGTTTTCGAGCGCGGCGACACCCGGCAGGGTCTTGCCTTCCATCCATTCCAGAAAGGCGCCGCCGGCGGTGCTGACGTAGGTGAAATCGCCGGCCACGCCCGCCTTGTTCAGCGCCGCCACCGTGTCGCCGCCGCCGGCGACGGAGGTCAGCTTGCCCGCGCGCGTCAGATCTGCGGCGGCTTGTGCGGCGGCATTGGTCGCGGCGTCGAAGGGCGCGATCTCGAACGCGCCGAGGGGGCCGTTCCAGACGAGTGTCTTTGCCCGCTCCAGCACCTGCACGATATGCGCGACGGAATCGGGGCCCGCGTCGAGGATCATGGCGTCCGCCGGGCAATCCTCGGTCTTTACCGTTTCGTTCGCGGCGCCGGCCTTGAATTCACGCGCCACGACGACGTCGCGGGGCAGCAGGATCTCGCATCCCCTGTCGGCGGCCTTTTGCGCGATGTCGCGGGCGGTCTGGGCCAGATCGTGCTCGCACAGGCTTTTTCCCACGTCGATGCCGGAAGCGGCGAGGAAGGTGTTCGCCATGCCGCCGCCGATCACAAGCACGTCGACCTTTTCCACGAGGTGCGACAGCAGGTCGAGCTTGGTCGAGACCTTGGCCCCGCCGACCACGGCCATGACGGGCCTTTCGGGGTTGCCAAGCGCCTTGTCCAGCGCGCCCAGTTCCTCTGCCATCAGGCGACCGGCGCAGGCGGGCAGCAGGTGGGCCAGTGCCGCCGTGCTGGCATGGGCCCGGTGCGCGGCGGAAAAGGCGTCGTTGACGTAGACGTCGCCCAGCGAGGCGAGGCGCTGCGCGAAGCCTTCGTCGTTGCCTTCCTCGCCGGGGTTGAAGCGCAGGTTTTCCAGCAGGGCCACATCGCCGTCCCCCATCGCAGCGACGCCTTCGCCATACTTGCCGTCGAGAAAGATCACGTCCTGACCAAGTGCCGCTTCCAGTACGGGCACGATCTGGCGCAGCGACATTTCCGGCACGACCTTGCCCTTGGGGCGGTCGAAGTGGGCCAGCAGGATCGGCTTGCCGCCCTTGGCCTGAATGTCCTTCACCGTCGGCACGATCCGGTCGATGCGCGTGGTGTCGGTGACGCGCCCGTCCTCGACCGGCACGTTGATGTCCACACGCACCAGCACGCGCTTGCCCGTCAGGGTCATGTCGTCAAGGGTCTTCCAAGCCATGTCCGGCCTCCATCCGCTGTTCAGCCGTATTCCTGTGGGATGACCGGGGCCACGTCAACCGGGCGTGACTTGGCATCGGGCGGCATCCGCCATATGTGAGGGGCAAGTTCCGAACAATGAGGTGCCCCAATGGCCGATATCAAAGATCCTGAAAACACGATCATCCTGACGCTGAAGGATGGCGACGTGATCATCCAGCTGCTGCCCGACATCGCGCCCAAGCACGTCGAGCGGATGAAGACCCTGACCCGTGCGGGCGCCTACGACAACGTCGCCTTTCACCGGGTGATCGACGGCTTCATGGCGCAGACCGGCGACGTGGAACACGCGAACATGGAAAAGGACTACAACCCCGGCCGCGCCGGGACCGGCGGGTCCGAACACCCCGACCTGCCGGCGGAATTCGGCAAGGTGCCGCATGCGCGCGGGTCGATCGGGGCCGCACGTTCCGCCAACCCGAATTCGGCCAACAGCCAGTTCTTCATCAACTTCAAGGACAACGATTTCCTGAACGGCCAGTATACGGTCTACGGTCAGGTGATCGAGGGCATGGCCCATGTCGACAAGATCGCCAAGGGCGAGCCGCCGCGCAACCCGGACCGGATCATCAGCATGAAGGTGGCCGCCGATGCTTAAGCTTGCAGCAGCCCTGACGATGCTGGCCGCGCCCGCGATGGCGGACGGTCTGGACATCACCATCGCCGGTCAGGCGAACGGCACGATCCACGTCGACCTGTTCAAGGACAGCGCGCCGCAGCACGTGGCCCAGATCGAGAAGATCGCCGAAGAGGGCGGTTACGACAACGTCGTGTTCCACCGCGTCATCGACGGATTCATGGCGCAGACCGGCGACGTGCAATACGGCAAGGCCGGCGGCGACACGGCGCAGGCCGGCATGGGCGGATCAGAGCTTCCGGACATTCCGGCGGAATTCAACACTGACATGAGTTTCGACCGCGGCGTCGTGGGCATGGCCCGCAGCCAGGACCCGAACTCGGCCAACAGCCAGTTCTTCATCATGTTCGCGCCGGGTCCGTTCCTAGACGGGCAGTACACCATCGTCGGTCAGGTGACCGAGGGCATGGACGTGGTCGACCAGATCAAGCGCGGCGATGGCCCGAACGGGTCCGTCACCGGAGAGCCGGACGTGATGACCAAGGTCGTCGTCACCGAATAGGTCGCGGCACCCGTCTTGAAACAGCGGAGCGGGCCCTGCGGGGCCCGCACGACATTCCGGGTCCCGGTGGCGCCGCAGGGTGTAGCTGACCGGGCGGTCGGTGGTGTGGTTGGGCCGGAGCCTCCGGCGGGGATATTTCCAAGACAGAGAGACGCTCAGGTTCCGCAGAAGGTCGCCGTCACGATTTCCGCGGGCGTGGGCGGGGCGGCGAGATCCGCGCGCTCGGCGTCGAGCGGCGCGTAGGGGGCGGTGACGGCCCGCAGCAGGGTGTCGAAGGGCGCCATGTTGCCCGCGACGGCGGCGGCGATCACCTCTTCCACGCGGTGGTTGCGGGGGATGATCCGCGGATTGGCGCGGTCCATGAGTGCCGCGTGATCTGGGCTGCGCCGGTCATGCCAATCGTCGGCCCATCTGGCGAAGGCGTCGCGGTCTGTGATGCCATCCGGCAGATCAGTGGTGGCGAGGTCGGCGAAGGTCTGCGTGAAATCCGCGCCGCTTTCCGCCATCAGGGTCAGCAGCCGCTGGATCAGGTCGGCATCCTTTGCACCTGCATCCGCGATGCCGATCTTGGCGCCGAAGACCTGCAGCCACGCGGATTGGTAGAGATCGGAGAAGCGGTTGATGCGCGTGGTGAAGTCATCCACCGCCGCGTCCTGATCGGGCATCAGCGGGATCAGGGCCGTGGCGAGCTGCGCGATGTTCCACAGGGCGATGCCGGGCTGATTGGCATAGGCGTAGCGGCCTTGTCGGTCGATCGAACTGAAGACCTGCTGCGGGTCGTAGGCATCCATGAAGGCGCAGGGGCCGTAGTCGATCGTTTCTCCGCTGATGGCCATGTTGTCGGTATTCATCACGCCGTGGATGAAGCCTGCGCCCATCCAGCGTGCGATCAGGCTGGCCTGCGCTGTCACCACCGCGTCGAGCAGGCCGGGGATGCCATCCGCGTTCGGATAGTGACGGGCGATGACGTGGTCGGCCAGGGCGCGCAGGGCATCGGTGTCCTGCCGCGCGGCGTGGACCTGAAAACTGCCGACGCGGATGTGGCTGGCGGCGACACGGGTCAGGACGGCGCCGGGCAGCGCCGTTTCGCGGTAGACGGACTCTCCGGTCGCGACGGCGGCGAGGGCGCGGGTGGTGGGAATGCCCATGGCGGCCATCGCCTCTGACACGAGGTATTCGCGCAGGACCGGACCCAGCCAGGCGCGGCCGTCGCCGCTGCGGCTGTAGGGGGTGGGGCCTGCGCCCTTGAGCTGGATGTCGCGGCGCAGGCCATCGGTGCCGACCACTTCGCCCAGCAGGATTGCGCGGCCGTCGCCCAGTTGCGGGTTCCAGTTGCCGAACTGATGGCCCGCGTAAAGCTGTGCCAGCGGGGCGGCGCCGTCGGGGACGGTATTTCCGGCAAGCACCTGCGCGGCAGCCGGGCTGGCCAGCCACGCGGTGTCGATCCCGAGCAGGCGCGCCAGCGCGTCGTTATGGGCCAGCATCCGGGGCTCCGCCACCGGTGTCGGGTCCAGACGGGTGAACATCCGGTCCGGCAGGCGGGCAAAGCTGTTGTCGAAGGCGATCATAGCGGGTGTGTCATCATGCGGACGTCGGGCAGGGCGCGGAAGCCGGCCTTGGCGCAGAAGCGGGCGGCGGCGTCCTCTGACCCTTTCGGCAGGATCGCGTGCATCGCCTGCATGCCCGCGCGGCCGAGGTTCACGGCGACCGCATGCAGCACCTCTGTCCCGATGCCGCGGCCCCGGACGGAGGGGCGAATGTAGCATTCCTCGAGCCAGCCGACCATGCCGCCGTGGGCCATCGACCAGCCGAAGGTGACCATGACGTAGCCCAGCGGGCTGCTTTTCGGGCCGATCAGCCAGACTGCCCCCAGCGGCGAGCCGTCGAGCAGCGGGCCGACGACCGTGGCACGGTGGGTGTCGTCGTGCGGCAGGCCCGCGTCCGTGTGGTAGCGCGTCATCAGGTCCAGCACGCGGTCGGCGTCGTTCGGGCCTGCAAGTGCGATCCCGGTGCTCATAGCCGGGCCAGCCGGTCGGTAAGCAGGGCGAAGAAGCCGTCCGCGTCGATGTCCCCCATGAACATCGCGTTCGCCGGGCGTTTCGTGACGCGCCACCAGTCGGCGACGGTCATGCCGAGCGTCAGGTCCGATCCAATTTCGACCATGACGTTGATGTGCCGGCCGCTGAACAGGTCAGGCTGCAGCAGGTAGGCGATCACGCAGGGATCGTGCAGGGGGGCACCGGCGGAGCCGTATTTTTCCTTGTCGAAGCGTTCGAAGAAGTTCGTCCAGGCGGCGACCATGTCACCCACGCGCGTGCCCATCGCCTTGAAGCCATCGACGCGGGCCTGCGTGGTCAGCGCCTTGTGGGTGACGTCGAGGGGCATGACGACGAGGGGGGCACCTGCGGCGAAGACCTCTGCCGCGGCTTCGGGGTCGACGTAGATGTTGAACTCTGCCGTGGGCGTGATGTTGCCGACCTCGAAATAGGCGCCGCCCATCAGGACGATCTCCTGCACGCGGGGGATGATGTCGGGAGCGCGGCGGAAGGCGGTGGCGATGTTGGTCAGCGGGCCGAGGACGCAGAGGGTGACGGTGCCTTCGGGTTCGGCCCGCAGCGTGTCGATGATGAAATCGACGGCGTGGGTGTCCTGCAGCGGCATGGAGGGATCGGTCAGCTGCGGGCCGTCGAGGCCGGTCTTGCCGTGGACGTGTTCCGCCGTCACCAGTTTGCGCGATAGCGGCGCCTCGCAGCCGGCGAAGACCGGCACATCGGTGCGGCCGGCCAGTTCGCAGACGATGCGGGCGTTCTTCTGAGTCAGGGGCAGGGGGACGTTGCCGGCCACGGCGGTCAGGCCTAGAACCTCCAGCTCGGGCGAGGCGAGGGCCAGCAGGATGGCCACGGCGTCGTCCTGTCCGGGGTCGGTGTCGATGATGATCTTGCGCGCCATGCCCGGTCCTTTGAAACTCGCGGCAATGTGCCTGCCATGGGCGGCAGGGGCAAGGGGGCGCGGGCCCCCTCGCGATGGCGTGAGAGGGCGTCAGACGTGGCTGTCGCCGCCACGCGCGAGTGCCGCGACGCCGGTGCGCGCGACCTCTTGCAGGCCCAGGGGCCGCATCAGTTCGGCGAAGGCGTCGATCTTCTCGGGCGTGCCCGTGATCTCGAACACGAAGGATTCCAGCGTGCTGTCCACGACGTTGGCGCGGAAGATGTCGGCGAGGCGCAGCGCCTCGACCCGGGCGTCACCCTGGCCGCCGACCTTGAACAGGGCGAGTTCGCGTTCCACGGAGGGCCCTTCGACCGTCAGGTCGTGGACCTCGTGGACCGGCACGATGCGGCCAAGCTGCGCCTTGATCTGCACGATGACCTGCGGCGTGCCCGTGGTCACGATGGTGATGCGCGACCGGTGGCCGGTGTGGTCGATCTCGGCCACGGTCAGGCTTTCGATGTTGTAGCCGCGCCCGGCAAACAGGCCGATGACGCGGGCCAGCACGCCGGGCTCGTTTTCCACGATCACGGCCAGCGTGTGCTTCTCGATCGTGTCGCCGAAGGTGGAGCGCAGGTCATAGGCGGAATGGCTGCTGGCGCCCTTCTTGATGTTCAGTGCGGACATGGGATGTTCCTTGTTCTTGTGTCGCGTCAGGGCAGGGGATCAGACCAGCACCGCGCCGGTGCCGGTGATGCCGCCCTGCACCTGCGCATTGGCCAGCAGCATCTCGTTATGGGCATTGCCCGAGGGGATCATCGGGAAGCAGTTCTCGTGCTTCTCTACCAGACAGTCGAAGATGACCGGGCCGTCGTAGGCGATCATCTCCCTGATCGCCTCGTCCAGATCGTCGGGATTGTCGCAGCGGATGCCCTTGGCGCCGAAGGCTTCGGCCAGTTTCACCAAGTCGGGCAGCGCTTCCGACCAGCTTTGGCTATAGCGCTCGCCGTGCAGCAGCTGTTGCCACTGGCGCACCATGCCAAGCCGTTCGTTGTTGAGGATGAACTGCTTGACCGGCAGGCGATACTGCATCGCGGTGCCCATTTCCTGCATGTTCATCAACCAGGACGCCTCTCCCGCGACGTTGATGACCAGTGCGTCGCGGTGCGCCATCTGCACGCCGATGGATGCGGGTGTGCCGTAGCCCATGGTGCCCAGACCGCCGGAGGTCATCCAGCGGTTCGGTGCCTCGAAGCCCATGTATTGCGCGGCCCACATCTGGTGCTGGCCGACCTCTGTCGTGATGTAGCGGTCGTGATCCTTCGTCAGCGCTTCCAGCCGCGAGATCGCGTGCTGCGGGCGGATGATCGGGCCATCCTGCGTGAAGCCGAGGCAGTCGGTCGCTTTCCATGCCTCGATCTGCTTCCACCACTTGGCGAGTGCTTCCTTGTCGGTCTTGCCTCCCTGCGCCTTCCAGACCTTCAGCAGATCCTCCAGCACGTTGGCGACGTCGCCGAGGATCGGCATGTCGACGCGGATCACCTTGTTGATCGAGGAGGCGTCGATGTCGATGTGGGCCTTTTGCGACTTCGGACTGAAGGCGTCGATGCGCCCCGTGATCCGGTCGTCGAAGCGCGCGCCGATGTTGATCATCAGATCGCAGCCGTGCATCGCCATGTTCGCCTGATAGAGGCCGTGCATCCCCACCATGCCCAGCCACGCGGGACCCGAGGCGGGATAGCAGCCGAGGCCCATCAGGGTGGAAGTGATCGGAAAGCCCGTCGCCTCGACCAGTTCACGCAAGAGCTGCGAGGCGGCGGGGCCGGAATTGATGACGCCGCCGCCGGTATAGAAGACCGGACGCTTGGCGGTGGCCATCGCCTCTGCCAGTTCGGTGATCATGTTGATGTCGCCCTTGACCTGCGGGGCGTAGTGTGACGTGCGCTTGGCCTTTTCCGAATAGGTGCCCTTGGCGAACTGGACGTCCTTGGGGATGTCGATCAGCACCGGACCGGGGCGGCCCGACATGGCGACGTGAAACGCCTCGTGAATGGTGTTGGCCAGCCTGTCGGTGTCCTTGACCAGCCAGTTGTGCTTGGTGCAGGGCCGGGTGATGCCGACGGTGTCGGCTTCCTGGAACCCGTCGGTGCCGATCATGAAGGTCGGGACCTGCCCGGTCAAGACGATGATCGGAATACTGTCCATCAGCGCGTCGGTCAGGCCGGTCACGGCATTGGTGGCCCCGGGGCCGGAGGTCACGAGCGCGACGCCGGGCTTGCCGGTGGATCGGGCATAACCTTCGGCGGCGTGGACGGCGCCCTGTTCGTGGCGGACGAGGACGTGCTGGATATGGTTCTGCTGAAAGATCTCGTCATAGATCGGAAGCACGGCGCCGCCCGGATAGCCGAACACGACCTCGACCCCCTGATCGATCAGAGCCTGCACCACCATTTTCGCGCCAGTCATCATCTTTGTCATCGTCTTGTCCTTGTCAGCGGCTGTGATCGCCGGATCGCCTTTGTCGCACAAAAAAGCCCCCGTGGATGACGGGGGCGCATGGGGAACCTGAATGGTCAAACCGTTACCGGCCCATGCGCGTTCTTCCTACAATTAGTACGATCTTGTTCATGCGAGATTCCCTTGCGTGCGCCCGTTCTAGGCACAGGCCGCGGCAGGGTCAACCACCGCGCTGAGGAAAATGTCGTGCCGGTGCGGTTTGTCGCAACTTTCTTTCAGAACTCGGTCACTTGCCGCGGCGGGTCAGCAGCAGGGCGCCGGCGAGCAGGGCCACGGTGCTGAAAGTCAGTTTGGCAGGGGGCGGCGGCGTAGGGTCGCGCTCCGCCGGCCTGGCGGGTGATTGATCCTGCGACCCGGAGGACCCGGCCTTTGGCTTTGGACTGCCGATCAGGGCAGCGCTGCCCTGATCCAGCAGGTTGGAATCTGCTGTATCCGCGTCGCCGGTGGCGGGGGACGGGTTCTGCTTGCCCTGTGCCTCGATCTCTGAATCGACTTCTGCTCCCAGCAGCACGATGAACGACGACAACCACAGCCACATCAGCAGGACGATGACGCCGCCGAGCGTGCCGAAGGTCTCGTTGTAGGTGGCGAAGTTCTGGACGTACCACGCGAAGAGCACCGAACCCGCCAGCCACAGGATGCAGGCGAAGGCCGCCCCCGGTGTAATCCAGCGCCAGGCGCGGCGACGACGGGCGGGGGCGTAGCGGTAGATCACCGCAAGACCCGTGGCCAGCAGCAGCAGCACGACGGGCCAGCGGATCAGCAGGACCAGCCATTCGGTATCGGTATCGAGCCTGACGAAGCGCAGCACGACGGGGATCGCCACCAGCGTCAGGACGATCACGAAGAAGCCCAGCACCGCCAGCAGTGTCAGCACCAGCCGTGCCAGTGTCGCGCGCAGGTAGCTGCGCGTGTCGGACACGCCGAAGGCCACGTTCAGACCCTCGATCAGGGCGGCCATGGCGGCGCTGGCAGACCAGAAGGAGGTGAGCAGGCCGATGATCGCGGCGAGGCCGAGGCCGCCGCTGTCGCTGCCAGCCACGGACTTTGCCTGATCGATGACGATCTGCGCCGCCTCTTGTGGCATGAAGCGGGTGAGGGTCTGCAACTGATCGACCAGTCCGGTGGGATCGGTGAAGAGACCGGCCAGCGCCATGGCGGCGACGACGCCGGGAAAGAGCGCCAGCAGCCCGTAGAAGGCGCAGCCCGCCGCGATCAGCGTGACGTGATCGCTGCCGATGCTGGCCACGACGCGCTTGGTCGTCGCCAACCAGCCCTTGGCGCTGATGTCTTTCGGGCTGGTGGCGGTGTCGGGCATCGGTCAGGTCCTGTGTGGGTGGCGTCGAACCAATGCCCGTTGATCGGCCAGGTTCCGCTTATGCGTTCCCTTTGCCGATCTTGTCCTGCGTTTGCGAGTCGAAATCCGACGCCGCGTGGCGTTCGTGCAACTGTTCCGACGGGTCGCCGAACAGGCGGTTCACCATGCGGCCCCGTTGATAGGCGGGGCGGTTCATCACGGTGTCGGCCCAACGCTGCACATTGGTGTAGCTGTCGGCCTGCAGGAATTCGGCCGCCCCGTAGACCTGATCCTTGACCAGCGCGCCATACCACGGGGCCGTCGCCATGTCGGCGATGGTGTAGTCGGGACCGTTCAGGAATTCCCGGTCGGCGAGGTTGCGGTCCAGCACGTCCAGCTGACGCTTGGCTTCCATCGTGAAACGGTTGATCGGGTATTCGAACTTCTCGGGCGCATAGGCGTAGAAGTGGCCAAAGCCGCCGCCGAGGTAGGGGGCAGAGCCCTGCAGCCAGAACAGCCAGTTCATCGCCTCGGTCCGGGCCTTGCGGTCCTTGGGCAGGAAGGCGTCGAATTCCTCTGCCAGATAAAGCAGGATCGAGGCGCTTTCAAAGACCCGCGTGTCTGTCTGCGTGTCCAGCAGCGCGGGGATCTTGGAGTTCGGGTTGATGTCGACGAAGCCGGAGCCGAACTGATCGCCGTCGCCGATCCTGATCGGCCACGCGTCGTATTCGGCGCCCGCGTGACCCGCTTCCAGCAACTCCTCCAGCATGACCGTCACCTTCACGCCGTTAGGCGTGGCCAGAGAGTGCAGCTGGAATCGGTGTTCGCCGCGGGGCAGGGGCTTGTCGTGGGTCGGACCGGCGATGGGGCGGTTGGTCTTGGCGAACTGGCCGCCGTTCTCGGCATCCCACGTCCAGACCTTGGGTGGCGTGTAATCGGTCATCTCTGGCTTCCTTCTTGCATTGGGCCCACAGATAGGACGCGGATGCAGGTTTGACAGTGCGCCAGCACAGGGCCCCCTGTGCATCGCGGGTGGCGGTCCGTTTGGCGCTTGCCAAGCCCGTGCCCAGATTGCAGGTATGCGGGCAAAAGCCCAATCTGGTCGAACCCATGCGCCTTTATCTGTCGTCCCATCGCCTTGGCCGTCACACGGATACCCTGCTGCGTCTCGTCGGAAAGCGGCGCAATACGCTGGTGGTCGGGAATGCGCTGGATTACATCCCCGCCGCCGCCCGCGCGGTCTATACCGCAACCACCTACGATCCGGTGGCAGAGCTGAATGCGCTGGGGCTGCCGGCCAGCTGGCTCGACCTGCGCGACTTTGTCGGTGCGCCGATCCGGCTGCACGATCAGCTGTCGTCCTGCGGTCTGGTCTGGGTGCCGGGGGGTAATGCCTTCGTCCTGCGCCGGGCGATGCGTGCGAGCGGTTTCGATGGCGTGATCCACGGATTGCTGGCGCAGGACGCGCTGGTCTACGGCGGGGCCAGCGCCGGGGCCATCGTCACGGCGCCGACCCTGCGCGGTCTGGACCTGATGGATGATCCCACCGTCGGCACCTGGGGGGACGAGAAGATTTCCTATGAAGGGCTGAACCTGTTTCCGAAATCCTTCGTGCCCCACGTGGCCTCGGATCACCGGGATTCCGCCGGTGCCGACAAGGCGGCGGCCTGGCTTGCGGAACAGGGCATGCCCTTTGTCGCACTGCAGGACGGGCAGGTCGTCACGGTGGAGGGCGATACGACGACCCTGCTGCCCTAGCGGACGACGCTGGCCCCGTTGGGCAGGTTGATCCGCGCGACCTGTTCGGCAATGGGCGCCGTCGACAGCGGATGCAGTGCGGCGTCGTAGCCGTCGGGGTCGCCGATGTCGGACCATGTGCCGTTGCGATAGATTTCCAGCGCCGCGAAATTCGCCTTGTAGCCCATCTTGGGGCTGCCGGGCACCCAGTAGCCCAGATAGACGTAAGGCAGGCCCAGTTCCCGGGCGATGGCGACGTGATCGAGGATCAGGAAGCTGCCGGGACTGTGCCGCTCCAGCTCCGGCGCGAAGAAGGAGTAGACCATCGACAGGCCGTCGTCGAGGATGTCGGTCAGGCAGGCCGCCTGCGGGCCCGCGTCGCGATCGGCGGTGTCGGTGTATTCGATCAGGCGCGACCGGACCGGCGTTTCCTCGACCATGGCGGCGAATTCGAACATGTCCATGTCGGCCATGCCGCCGTCGGCATGCCGCGCGTCGAGGTAGCGGCGGAACAGTTCGTACTGCTCTTCCGTGGCCCAGGGCGAGGTGGCGCGCCGGTGCAGATGCGCGTTGCGCTTGAGGATGCGGCGCTGGCTGCGCGAGGGCGTAAAATCCGCGACCCGGATGCGCGCCGACATGCAGGCGGCACATTCCGCGCAGCTGGGCCGGTAAAGCACGTTCTGAGACCGGCGAAAGCCCTGCTTGGACAGGGTGTCGTTCAGCGCCGTCGCAGCCTCGCCCTGCAGCGCGGTGAAGAGTTTGCGCTCCATCCGCCCCTCCAGATAGGGGCAGGGTTGCGGTGCCGTCACGTAGAACTGCGGCGTCGGAGGAAGCAGGTGGCGCATGTCTGAAGATTGGAGGCTCGCACGCGGCCTGACAAGCCCCCGCCGTGGGGGAAACCGCGTGCGGGCTGAAATTCCGCCGACGGTATAGGGGCCTTCAGGGGAAGACCCGGTGTCGAGGGTCAGGCCGGCCTGTTGATCGCCGTCGTCCCCAGCACATGGTCGGTCAGACCCTTGCCCCGCGGCGTCACCGCCATCATGCCCGCGCTGATCAGCTGCAGCGGTGCCGTGATGACCGAAACGGTGTAGCCCAGCGTGTGCCAGAACGCCATGGTTCCGGTAAGGCGCGCGCCCGACATCTCTCGCAACTCGATCCCCATCAGGCGCATGCCCCATGTGGCAGAGGCGCCGGCGATCGTGAACCAGCGGTAGGTGAATCCGACCGCCAGCATCAGCAGCGGAAAGAAGAAGACCGCTGTGAAGGCGGTGAAGGGGACGATCAGCAGGGACACGATCAGGACGAGCGTCACGTCCAGCAACCAGGCGAGGGCCCGCTTGGTCGGCACACCGGCGTAGAAGGCGGCGTCCCGGTCGGGATCGGGCAGGCCGGTCATGGTGGTCATCGGGGCGGTGATCATCGGTGGCGTCTCCTTGCGTGCGGGTGGCGAAGGGGGCGGCCCGATGGGTCGGGCCGCCCCGTGTGTCTCAGTTGTCGTCCTGCGGGGCCGGTGCGGGCGCATCGCCCTTGCGGTCGGCCATGAACTGGTCGAATTCCGCCTTGTCCTTGGCGTCGCGCAGACGGCCCAGGAAATCGGCAAAGCTGTCCTGCTCTTCCTGCAGACGGCGCAGCGTCTCTTCCTTGTAGGCGTCGAAGGCGCGGTTGCCAGAGGATTGGGACACGCCACCGCCGAAGGGACGGGTCATGGCGCGGACGGGGGTATTGCGGGAAAACATGCGCTTGCTCCAGATCATGTAGGCGAGGAGGGCGAGGCCGGCGGGCCAGGCCACGACGAAACCGACGATCATGGCAGCGATCCATGCCCCGCGACCGCGGGCGTCAAGCCAGGCTTCGGCGCGCCGCAGCCAGACCATCGGGCCCGTGGCAGTGGCGTAGGTAGGGGTCGAATACATCGGGTGTGCTCCTGTCGGTTGAGGGATGTAAATGTCTTTCACATCCCTGATATGTGAACGCCCTCCGCGCTGCACAAGGGGTGATGTGAACGATTTTTACATAGGCGCTGGCAGAGTTTCATGACGGCTAAACAGCGAGAGGTTCGCCACCTCACGACGGAGCTCGGCGCGGCAGAACCTTGGGGTGGAAGGCGCGGCCGTCATCGATCGGTCGGATCAGGTCATACCGCCACAACGTGTATCATCATGCGGCGCCGAGGCGTTCAGTCGGCGTCGGATGGCAGTGTCGCCCGGCGCTTCAGCTCCACGGACCGCTGCGGCGGCTCTTGCGGATCAGAGGGACCGTGCTGGCGGTGGCGCGGGGGCCACGGGGGGCGGACCCCTGTGCCATCCGGCGCAGGGCAGCGACGCGGTTCTCTGTCGCCGGGTGGGTGGAGAAGAGCTTGTCGTGGCCGTGGGCGTGCAGCGGGTTGATGATGAACATGTGCGCGGTCGCGGGGTTGCGCTCGGCCGCATGGTTGTCGATCCGGGCGGCACCCTGCTGGATGCGTTCCAGCGCCCCGGCGAGCCAGAGGGGATTGCCGCAGATCTCGGCGCCGATGCGGTCGGCCTCGTATTCGCGCGATCGGCTGATGGCCATCTGCACCAGCGCCGCGGCGAGGGGCGCGAGGATCATCATGGCGAGCGTGCCGACCAGCCCCAGCCGCTCGCGCGAGCCGCCGAAGAACATGGCGAAGTTGGCAAGCATGGAGATCGCCCCGGCAAAGGTCGCGGTCACGGTCATGATTGCCGTGTCATGGTTGCGGATGTGCGCGAGTTCATGGGCGACGACGGCGGCGACCTCTTCCCGGCGAAGCGATTGGAGCAGACCGGCGGTCACGGCGACGGCGGCGTTGGCGGGGCTGCGCCCGGTCGCGAAGGCGTTCGGCTGGGGCGTGTCGATCAGGTAGACGGCGGGCATGGGCAGATTTGCGTTGCGGGCAAGGTCAGAGACCATGGCATGCAGGCCCCATCGGTCACCCGGCTGGACCGGCCGGGCGTTGTGCATCCGCAGCACCATCTTGTCGGAGTTCCACCACGAGAAGGCGTTCATCGCCACCGCGACGACGAAGGCGACGGCGATGCCGCCGGTGCCGGCCAGCAGATAGCCGACGCCCAGAAAGAGCGCCGTCATCGCGGCCATCAGGATGGCTGTCTTGGCGTAACCCATGGCTGTCTCCTCGCAGATGTTCACCGTGCATATGGTGGATCGCGTGGATTTTGGAAGGGTCTGCCGGCCGCCAAAATCGGGCATGCCGTCGCGACCGAAGATCGGGATCAGCCGACGCGTCGCAGGAATGATACGGTGCGCGGGTCCTGCGGATTGTCCAGCAGGTCGGCGGGCGGGCCCTGTTCCACGATGCGGCCCGCGTCCATGAAGATGATGCGGTCGGCGATCTCGCGCGCGAACTGCATCTCATGCGTGACGATCAGCATGGTCTGGCCCTTGTCCGCGACGCGGCGCATCAGGTCCAGCACCTCGCCCACCCATTCGGGGTCAAGGGCGGAGGTCGGCTCGTCGAAGAGCATCAGGTCCGCGTCCAGCGCCATCGCGCGCCCGATGCCGACGCGCTGCTGCTGACCGCCGGAGAGGGCAGCGGGGTAGGAGTCCGCCTTGTCGGACAGCCCGGTCTCCTTCAGGATCGTGTCGGCGCGGGCGTCGGCCTGCGCCTGGCTTTGCCCCTTCACCGTGACGAGGGCCTGCGTGATGTTCTGCCGCGCGGTCTTGTTGGCGAAGAGCGCGTAGTTCTGGAACACGAAGGACGTGCGCCGCCGCAGGGCGAGGATCTGCGCCTTCGTCGCCCGACCGGCGTCGACGGTCAGGTCGCCGACACGGATCGTGCCCGCATCTGGCCGGTCAAGGAAATTGAGGCAGCGCAGCAGCGTCGACTTGCCCGTGCCGGACGGGCCGATCACCACGACCCGTTCCCCCGGCGCGATGTCGAGGTCGATGTCGCGCAGCACGTGGGTGTCGCCGAAGGACTTCGTCAGCCCGGAGAGAGAGATGGCAGCGGTCGCGGTCATCGGGCGTGCGCCTTGTTGAGCCAGATTTCAAGATGCCGCTGCGCGAAGGCCAGCGCCTCTACCATGACCCAGTAGATCGCGGCGACGACGAGGAAGGCTTCGAAATAAAGGAAGCTGCCCGCCGCTTCCTTCTGGGTGGCGCCCATCAGTTCGGTGACGCCCAGCGTGAAGGCGAGAGAGGTGCCCTTGATCATGTCGATGAAGTAGTTGACCAGCGTCGGCGCCGCGACGCGGGCGGCCTGCGGCAGGATGATCTGGCGCATCATCTGGCCCTGCGTCATGCCGACGGCCTGCGCCGCCTCCCACTGGCTGCGGTCGACGCCGAGGATCGCCGCGCGGATGCTTTCGGCCATGTAGGCGGAAAAGTGCAGCGTCAGCCCCATGATCGTGGCGGTGACACCGTTGATGTTGCCGAGGAACGCCAGCACCTGCGGCAGGCCGTAGTAGAACAGGAAAAGCTGCACCAGTAGCGGCGTGCCCCGGAAAAAGCTGATGAAGAGCCGCACCACCCAGTCGAGGATGGGCACGCGGAAGACCCGTTCCACCGCCATGACCGACGCCAGCACCAGCGCGCAGACCATGCCGATGATCGCCATGAACAGCGTCAGCGGCACGTAGCCCAGCAGGACGGGCACCAGACCCCACATGTATTCCAGGTCGAGCGCCCGCACGGGTTTACTCGGCGACCGTGATGTCGGAGCCGAACCACTTGTCGGAAATCTCGGCCAGCGTACCGTTCTCCTTCAGCGTGGTGATCGCGGCATCGACCCGGTCCCGCAGGGCAAGGCCTTCCTCATCGTTGCGGAAGGGCAGGGCGTTGCGGATCTCGCTGAAGGGCTTGCCGGCCAGCGCCAGCGGCAGCGGGCTTTCGGCGATCAGCTGGGCCGAGGACACGCGGTCCATCACGAAGGCATCGACGCGGCCAAGGGCCGTGTCCTGTGCGATGTTGGACTCGTAGGTGCGGATGTCGATCTCTTCCGCGTTGGGCAGGCCGTTCAGCAGTTCCTCGAAGTTCGAGCCGAGGTTCACCGCCACGGTCTTGCCGCTCAGGTCGGCGGGGCCGGTGATCGTGTCCTCGTTGCCCTTCTTCACCACGACCTGCGCGCCGTCAAAGACGTAGGGTTGGGAAAATGCGAACTTGGCCTCACGCTCCGGCGTGATGGTGATCTGGTTGGCGATGGTGTCGATCCGGCCCGAATCCAGCGCGCCGATCAGGCCCGAGAAGGACATGGTGACGAAGTTCACGTCGTCGCCCGTCTCTGCGGCGATGGCGTTGATGAAATCGACCTCGAACCCCTGCAGTTCGTCCAGTTTCACGAAGGTGAAGGGGAAATAGCCGCCGGACATGCCGACGTTCAGGGTATCGGCCTGTGCGGTGCCGATGGTGGCGGCCAGCGTCAGGGCTGCGAGGGCGGTGGATTTCAGCATGGGAGGTCTCGTTTCGGTCAAAGTGCATTGACCCGTCAGATAACATGGGGGCCTGCGACTTCAATGCAGCGGGGACCGGTCAGGACCGGCGTCCGGACAAACCCGCGGGGATCGGAAGATTTTCCCGTCCGCAGGTCGGATCGCGGAACGCTGTTCGTGCGTGCAGCCCGTGACCGGCGGGCGGGGCCGTCTTCGGATGCCCGACCGGTTCCTAGGCGAGGGCGTGCGGGCTGACGATCACCCCGTCGCAGTCCGCATAGATCCAATGGCCCGGCAGGACCGCAGCCCCGCCGAGCGTGAGGGCGGTGCCCGCCTGCGACGGTTGCGGGGTCCAGCCGCGCCGGGGCGTGGCGGACAGGGCCATGACGCCCAGGGGCAGGGCGGCGATGCCACGCGAGTCGCGGATCGCGCCCCGGATCACGACACCGCGCCAGCCGTTCCGCACCCCCCGCTCTGCCAGCCGGTCGCCCATCACGCCCGTGTCCGTGATGCCGCCGGCATCGACGACGAGAACGCGCCCGTCTCCCGCCTGATCCAGTTGCGCCAGCACCGGGGTATGGTCGCGGTGGACCTGCAGCGTCTGGCAGGGCCCGAAGAAGGACCGCAGGCCACCGAAGGCGCGCAGCGGCAAGTCGATGACCGCGACCGTCTCGTGATGCAGGTCGTAAAGGTCGGCGGTGACGATGTCAGGCTGCGGCGGCAGGGTCATGTGGTCAGGTCATCCACCTTGGCGGTCAGGTCCGCGATGTAGGGCGCGGTGTCGAGCCCGCGGTCCGTGGCGCGGATCAGCGTCTCTTCGGGGGTGGAGGAACGGCCATGGGACCAGACGTTCGCGCGCATGTCTTCGAACAGCGGCTTGTAATCGCCGGACGCCAGCCCCTCTGCCACACCGGGTCGCGCCTGTGCTGCGGCGAAGAGCTGCGAGGACATGACGTTGCCCAGCGTGTAGGTCGGGAACGATCCGACGTAGCCGTGGCTCCAGTGCACGTCCTGCAGCACGCCGCGGGTGTCGTCGGGCACGTCGATGTCGAGCGTCTGCTTCATCTTCTCGTTCCAGACGGCGGGCAGGTCCATGGTGTCGATCGCGCCGCTCATCAGGTCGGCCTCGATTTCCGACCGGAGGATGATGTGCATGTCGTAGGTCAGCTCGTCCGCCTCGACCCGGATGAAGTCGGGCCGCACGCGGTTCACGGCGCGCCAGTATTCGTCCTGGGTCACGTCCGACAGCTGCTCGGGGAAATGTGCCTGCAGGTCGTCGTAGTGCAGCGCCCAGAACTGGCGCGACCGGCCGACGCGGTTTTCCCACATGCGCGACTGCGCCTCGTGCATCCCGAAACTGGCACCGCCGACGGCGTAAAGGTTCACAAGGTCGGTAGTAAAGATGCTGCGGGTGTGGTCCGGCGAGACGTTCTGTTCGTACATGCCATGCCCCGCCTCGTGCCAGAGCGCGAATGTGCCACCGGGCAGCCACTCCTCGCGGAAGCGCGAGGTGATGCGCACGTCGCCGCGGGTGAAGGAGATCTCGAACGGATGCGCCGTGTCGTCGAGGCGGCCGCGGTTCAGGTCGTAACCCATCTTCTGCGCCATCTTCAGGCCGAAGGCCTTCTGCTGCGGGATCGGGAAGGCGCGCGTCATGAAATCGTGTCGCGGCTGGGGCGCCGCCGCGGCGCGCTGGATCAGGGGGACAAGCGCCGCCTTCAGTTCGCCGTAGATGGTCTGCAGCCGGGCGTGGGTCATGCCCGGCTCGAACTGGCCGACCATCGCATCATAGGGATGGTCGCCGCCGATGGCTTCCGCGATGCGACGCTGCAGTTTCATCATCTTGTCCAAGGTCGGCGCGTAGGCTGCGAAGTCGTTCGACTGCCGCGCCGCGACCCAGGCGGAATGGGCGCGCGAGGACAGGGCGGCCTTCTCTTGCGTGACTTCGGCGGGGATGCGTTTCAGGATCTCGATCTCGCGGGTGGCCAGCGCCACGGCGCGGGCCTTCAGATCGTCGCCACTGCCCACCTCGTCCTGCGCCGCCTTCAGGGCGTCGGACATCGCATCGGACGTCGCCATCTCGCGCGCCAGCATGGTCAGGGTCGCGACCTGTTCGGCGCGGGCGTCGACGCCGCCCTCCGGCATCATCGTGCGGCTGTCCCAGGCGAGGACGTTCAGCGTGCAGAGCACGTCGTTGATCCGCGCGATGCGGTGTTGGAAGTCGGCGTAATTCATGGAAGCTCCGGATCGGGAAGGTGGCAGGCGGCGACATGGCCGGGCCTGCGGGGGGTCAGTTGCGGCACGTCCGAAACGCAGCGGTCGAAGGCGTGCGGACAGCGGGTGTGAAACAGGCAACCGCTGGGCAGGTTGATCGGGCTCGGCAATTCGCCCTTGGCGGCCACGCGGCGGGTGCGGCGGGTCGGATCGACCTCTGGCGCCGCGGCCAGCAGGGCTTGCGTGTAGGGGTGCTTGGGCGCCTTGAACAGCGTTTCGGTCGGCGCGACCTCCACCACCTTGCCCAGATACATGACCGCCACGCGATGAGAGATGTGGCGCACCAGCCGCAGGTCGTGGGCCACGAAGACGACGGTGAGCGACAGGCGGTCCTGCAGTTCCAGCAGCAGGTTCACGACCTGTGCCTGCACGGAGACGTCGAGGGCCGAGACCAGTTCGTCGGCGACCAGCACCTCCGGCTCTACCGCCAGCGCCCGCGCGATGCCGATCCGCTGGCGTTGGCCGCCGGAAAAAGCGTGCGGCAGGCGGTCGGCGGCGTCCTGCGGCAGGCGCACGAGGTCCAGCAGTTCGGCGATGCGGGCGTCGATTTCGACCTTCGGGCGCATGTTGTGGACCCGCAGCGCCTCTGACAGGATCTGGCGGACGGTCATGCGGGGATTCAGGGACGAATAGGGGTCCTGAAAGATCATCTGGACCTTGGTGTTGAACGCCCGCCGGTCGGCGCCGGACAGGGTCGCGATGTCTGTGCCGTCATAGACCACCCGCCCGCCGTCGCAGTCGTGCAACCGCACGAGGCAGCGGGCGAGGGTGGACTTCCCGCAGCCGCTCTCGCCCACGATGCCCAGCGTCTCGCCCCTTTTCACGTCGAGGCTGACACCATTTAACGCGTGGACGGCCTTGATTGGCGCGCCCTTCACCACGTCCAGCAGCGAGCGACCGAAGGCAAAATCCTTGGAGACATCTTGGGCGGACAGCAGGGTGTCAGACATGGGACAGGGCCTTTTTCACGGGTGACCCGGCGGCGATGACGGCATCGCTGTTGTGACAGGCGGCGCGGTGGCCATCGCCGGTCAGATGCGGCCGGGTCCGGCGGCAGATGTCGGTGGCGAAGTCGCAGCGCGGGTTGAAGGCGCAACCCTGCGGGATCGCGGCCAGACCCGGCGGGGTGCCGTCGATGGACAGCAGCATGCTGCGCTCCGTCCCGGCCTGCGGAATCGAACCGAGCAGCCCGCGGGTATAGGCGTGACGTGGCTGGGCGAAGACCTGCGTCACGTCGCCTTCCTCCACGATGCGGCCCGCGTACATCACGGCCATCCGGTCGCAGGTCGCGGCGACGACGCCAAGGTCGTGTGTGACCAGCACGACGCTCATCGCCAGTTCGTCGCGCAGGTCAAGGATCAGGTTCAGGATCTGGTCCTGGATCGTCACGTCAAGCGCCGTGGTCGGCTCGTCCGCCAGCAGCAGCTTCGGGTCCGAGGCGAGGGCGATGGCGATCATCACCCGCTGGCGCATCCCGCCGGAAAACTGGTGCGGGAACTCGTCGAGGCGACGGGCCGAATCTGGGATGCCGACGAGGTCCATCAGCTCTTTCGCGCGGGCGTTGCGACCTTTGCGGTCCAGCTGCGTATGGGCGCGCAGGTTCTCCTCGATCTGCACGCGGACGGGCAGGACGGGGTTCAGGGCGGTCATCGGTTCCTGAAAGATCATCGAGATCTGGCCGCCGCGCACCGCCCGTAGCTCCGCGTCGGTCATGCGGACGATATCCTTGCCATGCCACGACACGGACCCGCCGACATGGCCGCCTACGGGCAGCAGCCGCAGCAGGGACCGCAGGGTGACGGACTTGCCCGATCCACTCTCGCCCACTAGCCCCAGCACCTCGCCCGGCATGACGTCGAAGCTGACCTCGTTCACCGCGCGCAGGGCAGAGGCCCCTTGCCCGAAGGTCGCGGTCAGGTTGCGAACGGACAGGATCGGTTCGGTCATTTGCGCCCCCGCAGGATTTCCGCCAGCCCGTCGCCCAGCAGCGAGAAGCCGAGGCCGGTCAGCACGATCGCAAAACCGGGAAAGACGGAAATCCACCAGGCTGTCGCCATGAAGTTCTTGCCGTCCGCGATCTGCACGCCCCATTCCGCCGCCGGCGGCTGCGCGCCAAGGCCAAGGTAGCCGAGCGACGATCCCAGCAGGATCGCCAGCGCCATGTCGGTCATCCAGTAGACCACCGCCGGCGTGATCGCGTTGGGCAGCAGGTGGCGGAACACTATGCGGGCATGGGTGTAGCCCATGGCGCGGCCGGCGTCGGCGTAGTCGAGGCGCTTCTGCACCTTGACCTCTGCCGCGATGATGCGGGCGTAGAACACCCAGCCGACCACGCCGATGGCGATATACATGTTGATCAGCCCCGGCCCCAGAACCGACACGATGGCGATGACCAGCACAAGGAAGGGGAAGGTGATGACCGCATCGACGACACGGCCAAAGATGCTCTCGGTCACGCCGCCGACGTAGCCGACGATGGCGCCCACGATGGTGCCGAAGATGAAGGGGAACAGCGTCGCGAACAGCGCGATCTGCATGTCGATGGTATAGGCGTGGATCACCCGGCTCAGCACGTCGCGGCCGAAGTTGTCGGTGCCGAACGGATGCGCGGCGGATGGCGGGGCCAACAGGTTGACGTAGTCCATCGCCAGCGGATCGTAAGGGGCGAAGGCGGACGGGAAGGTCGCCACGATGACAGAGGCGATCAGGATCGCGGCGCCGAAGACGAAGGCGCGCGGCAGGCGGCGCAGGCGCGAGACGGACATCACGGTCATTTCGTCACCCGCGGGTCAAGCCAGGCCTGCAGGATATCTGTCAGCAGGAAGGTGACGGACACCAGCACGGCGAGGGCGATCGTCAGCCCCTGCACGACCGGGTAGTCGCGGCCGTAGATGCTGTCGACCATCAGGCGGCCCGCGCCGGGGACGGCGAAGACCGTCTCGGTGATGACGGCACCGCCCAGAAGGGTGCCGATGGACAGGCCGAACAGCGCGAGCGTCGAGATCAGCGCGTTGCGCAGGATGTGGCGGAACAGGATCAGGTTCGCCCGCAGCCCCTTTGCGCGGGCGAAGGTGACGTATTCGGCGTCCACCACGCCGATGATCGCCGACCGCAGGTTGCGCATGAGGATCGCACTCAGCGACAGGGCCAGCGTCACGGCGGGCAGGAACAGGTGGTAGAGGTGATCGAGGAACCCGTCGCCGTAGCCGCCGACCGGGAACCAGCGCAGCTTGGCCCCGAAGACCGTCAGCAGGATCAGACCGACGTAGAAAACCGGCATCGACAGCCCGACCTGGAACGCGCCGCGGATCGCGCTGTCTTCCAGCCGGTCGCGGCGCAGGGCGGCGACGAAGGCCAGCGGCACGGCCATGACGACGGCGATCACGGCGGCCATGAAGGTCAGCAGCATGGTGATCGGCAGCCGGTCCGCGATCAGCTGGGTCACGGGGATCTTCATCGAGATGGAATTGCCGAGGTTGCCAGTGAAGACCTGCTTGACGAAGGCCACGAACTGCACGGGCAGCGACCGGTCGAGGCCCAGTTCGCGGTTGATCCGTTCCACGTCCGCGTCGAGGGCGCGGTCGCCGAGGACGGCGCTGGCGGGATCGCCGGGCAGCAGCCGCACCAGCACGAAAACCACGATCAGGATGAAGATCAGCGTGGGCACGAGCTGCAGCAGGCGACGGCCAAGGAAAGCGGTCATCGACATCGGTGGGCCTTCGGTGGGGGGAGGGTCAGTCGGTGGAGGAGGCGCGGGGGCGGATGCCGCCTCCGCGTGATCGCGTCATTCTTTCTCGAGGTAGGTCTCGCGGAAGATGTTGTTGCCCAGCGGGATCTGGTTGAAGCCCTTCACGTTGTCCTGCAGTGCGACGGGGTAGGGCGTCTCGTAGAGCAGCACGGTCGGGCCTTCCTGATTGAAGACCTCCTGAATGCGGGCGTATTGCTCGGCGCGCTTGTCGGTATCCAGTTCGGACTGCGATTCCTCGAACAGCTTGTCGACTTCTTCGCTCTTCCAGCCGGAGTGCAGGGCGTCGATGGTCGGCGAGTAGGCAAAGTAGGACGTGATCTGGTTCGGGTCGGCGATGTCGTTGGTCCAGGCCCCGGCGCGCATGTCGAAGGTGCCGTTGCGGTATTGCTCGGTGCGCGTGGCGTTGTCGACCTGCTGGATTTCCAGCGTGATGCCGATCTGGGACCACATCTGCTGCAGCGCCGTGGCGATGCCCAGTTCGTCTTGGTTGCCGGCCAGCGTCAGGATGCTGGCGGTGAAGCCGTCCGGGTAGCCGGATTCAGACATCAGCTGCTTGGCCTTTTCCAGATCATAGGGAAAGACCGGGCCGTCGCCGGTGTGCAGCGGCGTGGTGGACGACATGAACGAGGAGGTCGGCGTGCCCACGCCGAAGGTCACGACCTGGATGATCGCGTCCTTGTTGGCGGCGTAGTTCATCGCCTGCCGCACCTTCACGTCGGACAGCGGGTTCGGCTCTCCGTCCAGCTCGGGGCGCACGTTGATGATGATGTCGGCGACGCGGGTCGAGGGGAAGAGCTCCATGTTGATGTTCGGATCGTCCTGCAGTTCCTTCACCCGGGCGAAGGGGATCAGTTCGGCGCCGTCGAGTTCGCCCGACTGCACGCGCAGGATGCGGGTGGCGTCGTCGGGGATCACCTCGAAGGTCACGCCGTCGAGGTAGGGCAGCTTCTGCCCGTCCGCGCCGTCGGCCCAGTAATGCTCGTTCTTCACCAGCTTCAGGGTCGATCCCCGTTCCCAGCTGTCGAAGACGAAGGGGCCGGAGCCGACGGGTTTCTCGGCGAAGGCGGTGGCCTTCTCGAGATCCGTCTCGCCGGGCATGGCTTCGAAAGCGGCCTTGGGCATGATCGCCGCGTTGAACACCGACAGGGCGGGCAGGATCGCAGGGTCGGGCTGCGCCAGCTTGATCTCGATCGTCTTGTCGTCGGGTGCCGTCACCTCTGACACGGCGGCCAGCAGGAAGTTCCAGATGCCGTTGTCGGGGTTGCGGGCGCGGTCGAGCGACCAGATCACATCCTCGGTCGTGATCGGCGTGCCGTCAGAGAACATGATCCCGTCGCGCATCGTCAGCGTGACGGTCAGGCCATCGTCGGAGACGTTCCAGTCGGTCGCCAGACCCGCCTGCACCGACTGGCCGTCGTCGGTCGGCAGCAGCAGGGTGTCGTACATGTTCGACAGGATCCAGATGTCGACGTTTGCGTCGTTCAGCACCGGATCAAGGAACATCGAATCGGCGTAGCGGCCGTATGTCATCACGCCGCCGCGCTCTTGCGCCTGCACCAGTGACGTCGTCGACAGCAGCACGGCGGCCGTGGTCGCGATCAATGAAAGTCGGGTCATGTGTCATCCCTCTGCTGTTGATGGAGTGTTATATTTTGAAAGAGCCTTTCACCAAGTCCGTACCAAGTCAACGATACAATTTTCGAAAATATGCTGGGCAAAGTGCAGATCGTGCTGCAATATGAGGCAGATATCGCGATAACCGTAATAATTATATAGAACACTTGTCGGACAGGTCATGGACGTAGAGATAGACCGGAAGAGTTCGGTATCCGCCCGCCAGCAGATCCGGGCGACCATCGTCGCGCAGATCGCGTCCGGCGCCCTGCGCGCCGGAGAGCCCCTGCCGTCGGTGCGCGATCTGGCTGACCGGTCGGGTCTTGCCCCGATGACGGTCACACGTGTCTATGCGGACCTCAAGCAGGGCGGGCTGATCGAGGCGCGGGCCGGTGCGGGCACCTTCGTCGCCGAAAGTGCGCTGACGCGACTTGGCGCCGGCGGCGCGGCGGCGGGGATCTGGCAGGCCATCGACGACCTGGTGGCCGATGCGACGCGGCGGGGGATCAGCGTCGGCGATCTGCTGTCGCTCGTCGCATCCCGCGACCGGGCCGCGACGCAGGGTGCCACGGTCGTCATGGTCGGCCTTTTCGTGGCGGCGACCCGCAGCTATGCGACACGGGTATCGGCCCAGACCGGCGTGCCCGTCACCGCTGTGGCGCTGCTGGACGAAGACCCCTCTGACACGGACCTTGCGGCGCGGCTGTCGGACGCGGACCTGATCCTGACCTTCGACAATCTGCACCCCAGGCTGGCGGCGCTGGCGCCGCAGGCGCGAATCGTGTCCCTGCGCTTCATCCCGGCAGAGGCGACGCGCCTCGCCCTTGCCGCGCTCGACCCGCTGGCGCGGGTCGTGGCCGTGTCCCGGTTTGACGACTTCCTGCCGGTGCTGACCGCCGGGATGCGCCGATTCGCGGCCCATGTGCCGTCGATCACCGCCCGCGTGATGGGGGATGACGACCTGCCGGACCTGCTGGCGCAGGCCGACGTCGTCGTCATGTCCACCGGGGCGGAGCACGCCGGCGACGGCGCGCCCCCGGGTGCCACGCTGATCGAATACCGCCACGTGCCCGATCCCGGCGATATCGACCGACAGGTCGTGCCGCTGCTCGGTCACCTCCCTCCCTCTGCGCGAAAGGAAGCGTCTTGAAAATCTCCGACATGAGTTGGCAACAGGTCGAGGACTACCTGAAGTCCGACGACCTTTGCGTCCTGCCGCTGGGCAGCACCGAACAGCACGCGGGCCTGTCCCTGTCCGTCGATTCGATCCTGGCCGAAAAGATGGCACTGGACGCGGCGGAACCGCTGGGCATCCCGGTCTTTCCAGTTCTGGCCTACGGCGTCACGCCCTATTTCATGGCCTATCCCGGCACCATCAGCCTGCGGGTGGAAACCTATGTCGCCATCGTGCGCGACATCCTCGACGGGCTGTATCATCAGGGGTTTCGCCGCATCGTCATCGTGAACGGCCATGGCGGCAATGCGCCCGCCGGATCGCTGGCGATCGAATGGATGGCCGACCATCCCGGCACCTCGGTCAAGTTCCACAACTGGTGGAACGCGCCGCAGACCTTTGCCAAGGTGCAGGAGATCGACCCGGTGGCGAGCCATGCGTCCTGGATGGAGAATTTTGCCTGGACCCGGTTGCCGCGCGACCTGCCGACGCAGGCGAAGCCGATGACCGACCTGACCGCGATGCGTGCGATGGACCCGGAACAGACCCGCGCCCTGCTGGGCGACGGAAACTTCGGCGGCCACTAC
Source organism: Loktanella atrilutea (assembly GCF_900128995.1). Taxonomy (GTDB): domain Bacteria; phylum Pseudomonadota; class Alphaproteobacteria; order Rhodobacterales; family Rhodobacteraceae; genus Loktanella; species Loktanella atrilutea. Next base: position 606,422 of record NZ_FQUE01000001.1, read on the forward strand.
CAGCGTGACGACGCCGAGATGCAGGCGCTGTGGGACACGGGCGTGGCCGAGACGCGGGCCCTGATGGAAGGCCCGTGGCCCAAGGTGACCCGGTGACATCCCCGATCCTGATCTGGGGCACCGGTGCCATCGGCGCGTCACTGGGCGCCGCGTTCCAGCGCGCCGGCGAGGCTGTGCACTTTGTCGACACCGATGCCGCGCATGTGGCGGCGATGAACGATACGGGTCTGACCATCGACGGACCGGTCCATCCGGAGCATCTGGCGGTCACCGCGATGCTGCCTGCCGACCTGAGGGGCACCTACGACCGCATCTTCCTGTGCGTTAAGGCCCTGCATACCGCGGGTGCGGTGCGGTCCCTCGCACCGCATCTGGCGCACGACGGTTACGTCGTCTCGGCGCAGAACGGGCTGAACGAGGTCGAGATCGCGCAGGTCGTGGGTGCGGACCGGACCGTCGGCTGCTTCGTCAACTTCGGCGCGGACTATCTGTCGCCGGGTGTCGTGCATTATTCCGGACGTGGCGCCGTGGTGGTGGGAGAGCTGGACGGCACCGAAACGGCCCGCATCCGCGACCTGCACGCCCTGATGCTGCAGTTCGACGACCGCGCGGTGCTGACCGACAACATCTGGGGCTATCTTTGGGGCAAGATGACCTATGGCGCCTTGCTGTTCGGGACCGCGCTGACGGACGATTCCATCGTCGACGTGCTGGACGGCGCCGATTGCCGCGCCGTGCTGACGGCACTCGGGCAAGAGACGGGCGCCGTCACCGCGTCGCAGGGCGTGACGCCGGTCGGCTTCAACGGCTTCGATCCCGAAGCCTTTACCCCCGGCGCGCCGCAGACTGCGCTCGACCGGACGTTCGACGAGATGGTGGCTCATAACCGCACCTCGACCAAGACGCACTCCGGCATCTGGCGCGACCTTGCCGTGCGCAAGCGCAAGACCGAATGCGAGGCGCAGCTGGGCCCCATCGTGGCGACGGGCCGCGCCAACGGGGTGCCGACGCCGCTGACGGAACGGCTGATGGCGATGATCGCCCAGATCGAGCGCGGCGAGCGACCGCTGGCGCGCGGAAACCTGAATGAACTGGCAGAGGTCATGGCATGAAGATCGCTTTCGACGGGCGGACCGTCATCGTCACGGGCGCCGCACAGGGGATCGGGCGGGCCATCGCGCTGGCCTTCGCCGACCTCGGCGCACAGGTCCACGCGGTGGACGTGGACGAAGCTGGTCTTGCGCAGACCGCGCGGGACGGCATCACCCCCCACACCCTCGACATCGGCGACCGGGACGCGGTGCAGGCGCTGATTCCCGGCCTTGACGCCGACGTGCTGGTGAACTGCGCCGGTGGCGTCCGCGGCCAGGTCGGCCGCCCGATCGAGGAGATTTCCGCCGCCGACTGGCAGACGATCTTTGACGTCAATCTGTCGGGCACCTTCTTCATGGCGCAGGCCGTGGCGCCGGGCATGAAGGCCAAGGGCAGGGGGCGGATCGTCAACATCTCCTCCGGCGCCGGGCGCACGATTAGTCTGACCGGCATTCAGGCCTATGCCAGCGCCAAGGCAGGCCAGATCGGCCTCACGCGGCAGCTGGGGCATGAGCTCGGCCAGTTCGGCATTACCGTGAACTGCGTCGCCCCCGGCTTCGTGAGGTCGAACCCCACGACGGAGCGGCAGTGGGAGGCGATGGGCGAGGCGGGGCAGAAGGCCCTGCTGAACAACATCGCGATGCGGACCCTGGGCCGCCCGGAGGATATCGCCAACGCGGTGCTGTTCTTCGCCTCGGACCATGCGGGCTGGATCACCGGCGAAACCCTTGGCGTGGATGGCGGCAAATGACCCGTGCTGTCGAAGACTGGCTGGCCGCGCGGGACGCGGACACGATCGAAACTCTCAAGGATTTCTGCCGCATCCCCAGCGTCAGCACCGACCCGGCCTACAATGGCGATGTGCGCAGGGCCGCGCAATTCGTCGTGGATCGCCTGACAGAGGCCGGGATGCCGGTGGTCGAGACGGTCGAGACCGATGGTCACCCCTGCATCTTCGCCGAATGGATCGTGGACCCGGCGACGCCCACGATCCTGATCTACGGGCACTACGACGTGCAGCCGCCCGATCCGCTGGACAAGTGGCAGACGCCGCCGTTCGAACCCGATATCCGCGACGACCGCCTCTATGCCCGCGGCGCTTCGGACGACAAGGGGTCGCTGCTGATTCCGCTGGTCGTCGCCCGCGCCTATGCGCAGGTGCACGGCGCGCCGCCACTGAACCTGAAGTTCCTGATCGAGGGCGAGGAGGAAAGCGGATCGCCTCATTTCGCGCCGACCGTGGCGGCGATGAAGGACCGGCTGACCTGCGACCTCGTCGTCTCTGCCGACGGTGCGATGTGGCGCGCCGACCTGCCGTCGATCACCGTCGCCAGCCGCGGCATGCTGGCGCTGGAGGCGACGGTGACGGGGGCGGCCAAAGACCTGCATTCGGGTCGCCACGGCGGGTCCGCGCCGAACCCGGTGCGCGCACTGGCCCGGATGATGGCCAGCCTGCACGATGACGACGGGTTGGTCGCGGTCCCGGGGTTCGCCGACGCCGCGACAGCCCCCGATCCCGCGATCACCGACGCGATCAACGATGTGGCCTTTGATGTGGGTGGCTATTTCGACGGCATCGGCGCACCGCGCCCCGATCCGCTGCCCGACAGCGCCACACTGCTGACGCGGCAGTGGCTGGTCCCGACGCTGGAATTCAACGGCATCTCTGGCGGCTATGCCGGCAAGGGCACCAAGACCGTCATTCCGTCCGAGGCTTCGGTCAAGATCACCTGCCGCCTCGTCGCCGGGCAAGACCCGGATGCGGTCTGCGAAGCGATCCGCGCCCATCTGGCCGCCGTCCTGCCGACGGGATACGCCATGGACCTGCATCGCCACGGTCCGGGCTCTCGGGCCTTCGCGCTGGACCCGGACCTGCCCGGGCTGCGGGTGGCCGAGGGTATTTTGGAGGAGCTGCTGGGCGCACGGCCCTTGCGGGTCGCCATGGGGGCCACGATTCCCATCGGGTCCGTCTTCGACGAACACCTTGGCGCGGGCCTCGTGTTCTTTTCCTTCTCGACCGCCGACGAGGATTACCACGCACCCAACGAGTTCTATCGCCTGTCATCCCTGCGCACGGGCCAGATCGCCTGGGCGCGGTTGTTCGACCGGCTGGGGGGCGGGCCGTCCTGAGGGTGGTGACCTTGGTGGCGACCGGTGCTAGAAGGCGGCCCTCGACAAAGGGATCGCACATGCCGATGAGACCAACGCCCCTTCCGCCCGCCGCCGCAGCCCGCCTGTCCGTCGCCCCGATGATGGACTGGACCGACCGGCACTGCCGCCACCTGCACCGGCTGATGTCGCGGCATACGCTGCTGTATACGGAAATGGTGACCGCCGCGGCGGTGGTGCATGGCGATCGGGCGCGCCTGCTGGCCTATGGCGAGGCGGAGCATCCCGTGGCGCTGCAACTGGGCGGATCGGACCCGGCGCTGCTGGCAGAGGCGACGCGGATCGCCTGCGACATGGGCTATGACGAGGTCAACCTGAATTGCGGCTGCCCCTCTGACCGGGTGCAGTCGGGACGCTTCGGCGCGATCCTGATGACCGAGCCGGATCTTGTCGCCGCCTGCGTCGCCGCGATGCGTGATGCCGCCACCGTGCCGGTGACGGTAAAATGCCGCATCGGCGTCGACGATCAGGACCCGGCCACCGTCCTGCCGGACTTTCTGCAGCGTGTGTCAGCTGCCGGGGTCGACCGCTTCACCATCCACGCCCGCAAGGCGTGGCTGCAGGGGCTCAGCCCGAAGGAAAACCGCGATATCCCGCCGCTCGACTACGACCTCGTCCACGCGATGAAGGCACGGTTCCCCGATCTGCACCTGTCGATCAACGGCGGGGTCGACAGTCTCGACGCGGTGCAGGCGCATCTGGCGGCCGGACTGGGCGGGGTGATGGTCGGGCGCGCCGCCTACCACGATCCTGCCGCGATCCTGCTCGACGCGGATGCCCGGATCTTCGGCGACGGCGCGCCGGGCGACGCGATCGCCGTCGTGCACGCCATGCTGCCCTATATCGACGATCACATCGCGCAGGGCGGGCGTCTGGGGCAGGTGACACGGCACATGCTGGGCCTGTTTCAGGGCCGGCCGGGCGCCCGGATGTGGCGGCGCCACCTGTCGGAGCATGCGCACAAGGATGGTGCAGGCTGCGCCGTGGTGCTAGACGCGCTGGGCCACGTGACCGAACTGGCGGCCTGAGGGACATATCTTGGAAAACATGACGTTGCTGTTGTCGATGGGGGCCCTTCTGCTGGCCATCGGTGCCTTTGCCGGTGTGCTTGCGGGACTGCTGGGCGTGGGAGGCGGAATCATCCTCGTCCCCGCGTTCTTCTATGCCTTCAGCGCGCTGGGCTTCGGCAGCCCGCAGCTGATGCAGATGTGCCTCGCCACCTCACTGGCGACGATCATCGTCACCAGCCTGCGGTCGCTGAATGCCCATAACAAGAAGGGCGCCGTCGACTGGACGATCCTGCGCACCTGGGCGCCGGGCATCGTGATCGGCGCGATCGTCGGCGTCTTCCTCGTGGCGAGTTTGCGCACCCTGTCGCTGCAGCTGATCTTTGGCGGGCTGGCCATCGCCATCGGCCTGTGGATGACGTTTGGCAGCAACAGCTGGCGCATCGCGCAGGCGATGCCGACCGGCCTGGCCCGCGCGGCACTGTCACCGCTGCTTGGCTTTCTGTCGGTCCTGATGGGCATCGGCGGGGGGTCCTTCGGCGTGCCGGTGATGAGCCTTTACAACACCCCGATCCACCGGGCGGTGGCGACCGCCGCCGGCTTCGGCGTGCTGATCGCCGTGCCTTCGGTCATCGTGCTGCTGTTTAAGGACGTCGCCGTGGCGCCGCCCTTTACCGTGGGATCGGTGAACTTCGTGGCCTTCGGCCTTGTCGTCGCCATGACGCTGATCACCGCACCCTGGGGTGCCGCGCTGGCGCACAGGACCGATGCCAACCGGCTGAAGCGGGTGTTCGGCGTGTTTCTGGTGCTGGTGGCGCTGAACATGCTGCGCAAGGCGGTCGGCTGGTAGGGCCGGCACTGGCAGACAGACGCGCATCACCCACGGTCAGTTGACCACTTGCCGCTTTTCATCAAGGGTCTGCGCGCGTATGTGAGGGGTGCCTCAATCACCCCCGCGTCGCGGACACGGGATTCCGCCATAGGAGAGATGACATGCTGAATAACATCGGGCTTCCGGGCCTTCTTCTGATTGCCGTCGTGGTCCTCGTCCTGTTCGGACGCGGCAAGATCTCGTCCCTGATGGGCGAAGTCGGCAAGGGCATCACCGCCTTCAAGCGCGGCGTCGACGACGGCAAGAAAGAGCTCGACGACAGCTTTGCCGACGCCCGCGACGTCACGCCAGACGCGAAAAAAGACAACGTCTAAACACCGGCCGGGGGTGCCCATATGTTCGGCCTAGGCTGGAGCGAGATGATCCTTATCGGGATCGTGGCCCTGATCGTGATCGGGCCGAAGGACCTGCCGAACATGTTCCGGGAACTGGGGCGCATGAGCGGCAAGGCCCGTGCCATGGCGTCCGAATTCCAGAGGGCCATGGAATCCGCCGCCGACGACAGCGGCATGAAGGACATCAGCAAGTCGATCCAGGCCGCCGCGAACCCCGCGAAATTCGGCACCGACAAGCTGAAGTCCGCGGCCGGCATGACCCACAAGCCCGGGTCCGAAACCGCCAAGCTGTCCGAGGAACGTCAGGCCGCCAAGGACAAGATCGCCGCCGCCACCGCCCGCGCCGCGGAGGAGCGGCGCGCCCGCGAACTGGCCGCCGCCGATGCGGCCGAGATGTCGGAAGAGCCGGAACCCGTCGAAAGCCCCCGCGCCGCCGCCGTGACCGCGGCGGTGGAGGCGGCCCCCGCAACGCAGGCCGAGGCGCCGACGCCGGTCGCGAAAGCCAAGCCAAAAGCGAAGGCGGTGCCCAAGGCCAAGCCGGCGGCGGCCACGTCAAAGACGACGGCCAAGCCCGCGAAACCACGCGCGAAAAAGACTCCGGCAGGTGACGCATGACGACCGCTGACGACCTCGAGGACAGCGCCGCGCCCCTGATCGAACATCTGGCAGAGCTGCGCTCGCGCCTGATCCGTTCGCTTCTGGCATTCGTCGTCGGCATGGTGATCTGCTTCACCGTCTGGAATCCGATCTTCGATTTCCTGACCCGCCCGCTCTGCACCGCCCTCGACGCCGAGGGGCAGGACTGCGGGTTGATCTTCATCGCGCTGGAGGAAGGCTTCTTCGTCGCGATCCAGATTTCGCTACTGGGCGGGCTCTGCCTGTCGTTTCCTTACATCGGCTACCAGATGTGGCGCTTTGTGGCGCCGGGCCTTTACAAGTCCGAAAAGGGCGCCTTCCTGCCGTTCCTGATCGCCTCGCCCTTCATGTTCTTCCTCGGCGCGGCCTTCGCCTACTACGTGATCACGCCGCTGGCCTTCAATTTCTTCCTCGGCTTCCAGCAGGGCGGTGTCCTGACGGACGGTCCCGACGTCACCACCCAGGCCGCCGGGCTGCTGTTCCAGGGCTCGGCCAAGGCCTACCTGAACCTGACGATCAAGTTCATCGTGGCCTTCGGGTTGTGCTTCCAGCTACCCGTCTTGCTGACCCTGATGGGCAAGGCCGGTCTGGTCAGCGCCGCCGGCCTGCGCAACACGCGCAAGTATGCGGTCGTCGGCATCCTGATCATGGCCGCCGTCGCCACCCCGCCGGATGTGGTCAGCCAGGTCATCCTCTTCACGGTGATCTACGGTCTCTACGAGATCTCGATCCAGCTTGTCGCCCGGATCGAGCGGATCCGCCTTGCGGACCTGCGGGCCGAGGGGATCGTGGGTGAGGACGAGGACGAGTTCGGCAACCCGCTGCACCCGGTGGACGAGGACGAAAAACCTTGACGGATCCCCTTCAACGGATCGCCGCGGCCCTGGAACGGCTGCGGCCGGGCCCTGCCGCAGCCCCCGACTTCGACGCGGCCGGGGCCTTCGTCTGGCACGCCGACCCGGATCGCCTCGATCCCGTGACACGCGTGTCCCGCATCGATGTTGGTCTTCTGGTCGGGATCGACCGGTCGCGCGACACGTTGATGGCCAATACCGAACGCTTCGCCCGCGGGCTGCCCGCGAACAACGCCTTGCTCTGGGGTGCGCGGGGCATGGGGAAATCAAGTCTCGTCAAGGCGATCCACGGGAAACTTCACGCAGAATACCCGCACCTCAAGATCATCGAGATCCAGCGCGAGGACCTGCCCAGCATCGGCCGCCTCCTGCACCTGCTCCGGCACGCGTCACAGCGTTTCGTCCTGTTCTGTGACGACCTGTCGTTCAGTCACGACGACAGCCACTACAAGTCGCTGAAGGCGGTGCTGGACGGCGGCATCGAGGGGCGGCCCGAAAACGTGATCCTCTACGCCACGTCGAACCGACGGCACCTGATGCCGCGCGACATGATCGAGAACGAGCGCGCCACCGCCATCACGCCCGGCGAGGCGGTAGAGGAAAAGGTGAGCCTGTCGGACCGCTTCGGCCTGTGGCTGGGGTTCCATCCCTGCGATCAGGATCAGTATCTTGCGATGATCCGCGGCTACGTCGACGCGCATGGCATCGAGATCGACGACGCTACCCTGCGGGCCGAGGCGATCGAGTGGCAGGCCACCCGTGGCAGCCGTTCGGGCCGGGTCGCATGGCAGTATTTCACCGATCTCGCCGGCAGGCGGGGCGTGAGACCCCAGCCCTAGTGCGCATTGCTGGCCCGATCCATCCCGACCGCGCCAGTCCTCGCTTTTTTCCAAATACTCCCCGCGGAGCGTCCGGCGCCGATCCTACAGAAAATCGTTCGGATCGACGGATTCCAGTCCGCGCCGCACCTCGAAGTGGACGAAGCTCGGGCTGCCCGCCTTCACCTTGCCCAGCGTGCCGCCGCGCGAGACGGAATCGCCCTTCGACACGCTCAGCCCCTCGAGGTTGGTGTAGACCGTCAGCAGCCCGCCCGCGTGCTTGACCACGACGATCGCCGTGCCGCTGGTGTCTGTGGTGACCGCGGCCACGGTCCCCGCATCGGCGGCCTTGACGGCCGTCCCCGCGGGTGCGCCGATGTCGATGCCCTCGTTCTTGCCGGGGGCGTAGTCGCGGATGACGCTGCCGGCGACGGGGCGCACGAACTGCCCGTCATCGGCCGGCGCAGGCGCCGGCGTCGGTGTGGCGGCGGCTGCGGGTTCGGGTGTCGGCGCCGGTGTCGCGGCGCGCGGCGGGGCGGCGTCCAGTACGGGCGCCGGCGGCACCGCGGCGACGGGCAACGGGGCAGAGGGGTTTTCCGAGGGCAGGGGTGCTGCGGCCGAGGGCGGCACCGGCGATCCGCTGCCCTGTCCAGGTGCCACGAGCGGCCCGCCGGTGGGGTCCGCCGGACGGTCGTTCTGCGGGATCAGCAGGTATTGTCCGTCGCGCACCTCGAGATTCCCGCTCAACCCGTTCCACGACGCCAGCGTCTCGACCGGCACGTTGTAAAGCCGGCTGATCGAGAAGGCCGTCTCGCCCGGCTGGACCTTGTGCCGGATCGGCTCGGCGCCGGTGACGCCCCCCGCCGGGATCGGGGCCAGACCACCCTGCAAGGGGGGGGTGCTGGCCGCTCGGTCCAGCGCCGTTGTGGCGATGGCACTGACATCCACCGGCTGGATCGGCCCGGTGCTGACCGCGCCGGTCGCGGGCGACGGCTCTGCCACGCGGCCGGGCAGGGCCACGACCTCGCCCTGCTGCAGGGCCTTGTCGGTGGGCGCGCCGTTGAAGCTTGCCAGCGCCGCGGCGTCGAGCCCCAGCCGCCCGGCGATGCTGCCGATGGTGTCGCCACGCCGCGCCACGACCACCTGATAGCCGGGGTAGGAGATGATGCCGCGATCATCCGGCTGCGGCCGGTCCGGCAGATTGGCCACCGCGGGCGAGGTGTCGAAACCGCCCGCCTGGTCGCGCAGGTCGAGGTCCGGCAGGCCGCCGGCACACCCGGCCAGAAGGGCCGCGACAGAGGCGGTCAGCGCCAGACGGCGCGCTGCGGTGATCGTGGTCGAACTCATGGCTCTGGTCCTGTCATGGCTATGCCGCGCGTCGGGCGAGAGTGCCCCGTCAAGAGGGCGTCGCCCCGGTTCTAGTCCTGACCGATCCCCTCGATCAAGGGCACAAACCGGACCGGGCGCAATTCCTCGTAGTCAAAGCCTTTTTCAAGCCGTGTAACGCGGATCAGGCTTTGCACCGTGTCGGACTGTCCGACCGGCAGCACCATGATCCCGCCGGTGCGCAGCTGCGCCAGCAGCGGCCCCGGAGGGTCCTCTGCCGCGGCGGTCAGCAGGATGCGGTCGAAGGGCGCCTGTTCGGCAAGGCCGAAGCTGCCGTCGGCGGTGATCGCGGTGATATTGGCGATACCCATCGCGTCGAACACGCCCTGCGCCTCCGTCACCAGCCGCTTGAAGCGGTCGATGGTGTAGACCCGCCGCGCCAGCTGGCTGAGGATCGCCGCCTGATAGCCAGACCCGGTGCCGATCTCCAGCACCTTGTGGCGCGGCTGGACATCCAGCGCCTGCGTCATCAGGCCGACGACGGACGGCTGGCTGATGGTCTGGCCGCAGGCGATGGGCAGGGGCGTATCCTCGTAGGCGCGTTCGGCGAAGAGGCCGCGCAGGAACGCGGCCCGGTCGATCCGTTCCATGGCGGTCAGCACGCGGGCGTTGGTGACGCCCTTGCTGCGCAGGGCAAACAGGAATTGCATCTTGGTCTGTGCGTCCGTCACCCGCCCTGACACCCGAACCGGTCCGACAACCTGTCGAAGGCATCATGCGCCGTCAGGTCGCAGCGCAGCGGGGTGACCGAAACATAGTCGTCAAGGTTCGCCGCCGCATCCGTCCCCTCCGCCGTGCGGGTCTGCTGGTCACCGCCGCGCACCCACAGGAACCTGCGGCCAGAAGGCGCCACCTGCGCCTCGACCCGGTGATGCACGCCGCGCCGCAGGCCCTGCTTCGTCAGGCGCATGCCACGCACCTCTGCCGCCGGCACCGGCGGGAAGTTCACGTTGTAGAACAGCGGGTAGTCGTCGCCGTCCCAGTACGTGTCGTCCATCAGGCGGCGCAGCACCGCGGCGCCGGCAGAAGCGGCCTCGAAGGGATCCGCCAGCCGCGCGTTACGGGGACCGTAGAACTGCGACAGGGCGATCGACCGATAGCCCTGCAGCGCGCCTTCCATCGCGGCGCCGATAGTGCCCGAGTAGAGCACGTTCTCGGCCGCGTTGTTGCCGCGGTTCACGCCGGACAGGATCAGATCAGGCGGCGCATCCGCCATAACATCGTAGATCCCGGCCAGCACGCAGTCCGCAGGCGTGCCTTCGGCGGCAAAGCGGCGCGGGCCGAATTCCGAGATCATCGTGGGATGGGTGTAGCTGATGCAGTGTCCCACTCCCGACTGTTCGAAGGCGGGGGCGACGGTCCAGACCTCTCCTTCCGGCCCGGCGAGGTCGCGGGCAAGGGCGTCAAGTACGACAAGGCCCGGGGCATTGATGCCGTCGTCATTGGTGATGAGGATGCGCATGAAGGTCCCGGTTGGTCTGGTCGTGGCAGGCTAGGACAGGGGGCGCGGATCGGCAAGATGCGGTCACGCTTTCCGCGGCATTGTGGCTTTGGGGAATCAGCCCCGGATGGCGTCCAGCAGGCGCAGGGCCTCGTCCTCGGGTGGGGTCAGGGCGGACCGGTCCTCTCCGGGAAAGAAGCGCGCGCGCAAGGCGGTGGGCATCGGCGCCGGAGCGACGAGCGTGACCCGCGGCCCGGTGCGGGCGGTCTCTGCCTGCCACGACCGCACGAGGGCGAGCTGCGCTGCCTTGGTGGCACCGTAGGTGCCGTAGAACTTCTGCCCCACCACGTCGTCATCGCAGAAGACCGCATGCCCCGCAGTGCCCAGCAAGGGCGCCACATAGGACATCAGCCGCTGCGTCGCCGTCACGTTGACATCCAGCGATGATGCGAAATCCTTCGGCGCGATGTGGCTGGCCGGGGCCAGTGGTCCCGCGTGGATCGCCGTATGCACCCAAAGGTCGAGACGCCCCCAGCGGTCGTGGATGCCGCGGCATAGCTGCTGCATGGCGGCATCGACGGTCACGTCCATCGGGGCGAGCGTCGCCTGTCCGCCCTTCGCCTGTATCGCGTCGTCAAGCTCTTCCAGCGCCCCCACGGTGCGTGCGACGGCGACGATGTGAAACGCGGGCGCCAGCGCCTTGGCGATGGCCGCGCCGAACCCGCGCGAGGCGCCGGTGATAAGGGCAATCCTGTCAGTCATGGCAGCGTCTTTGCCCCAGGGGGCCGGCGCTGTCCAGTGGCATCAGGCGGCGTCTGGCAGTGTCAGCTCGTATGTCCGCCCGCGATGGTCGCGCAGTTGGACCTGACGGTCGGTGATCGCGAGGATCGTCAAGCCGGCCACACGATCTCCGGCGGCGATCTTGTGGATTTCGCCCTTGCCGGTGCGGATCAGGGCGGTGTCGCCCTGCGGCCCGGTGAAAAGGCCGATCACGGTGATCGCGTCAAGCTGCAGTTTCGTGGTGCTCTGCGCCATCTGGCCTACGGTCTTGGCAGTCATGTCGTCATGTCCCATCAGGTTCGCCGGGGACATGCGACAGGAGCGGGGGGATGAAAAGGGCAGGCGGGCCGGGCACCGGTCAGGCCGCAGGATCCTGCCGGTCCAGTGCCGCCGGACGGCCGGAACCAGCCGATCCGGTCCCGCGGTCTAGCCGAACAGCGGCGATCCGTCTTCCTTGCGCAGCGGCCCGGTCGGCTGGCGTTCCAGCAGCGGCAGCACCGCCTCGGACGGGCGGCACAGGGCCACGCCCCTTGGCGTGCAGACGATGGGTCGGTTCACGAGGATCGGATGCGCCACCATCGCCTCCAGCAGCGCGTCCTCGCTGATGGCGGGATCGGTCAGGCCCATCTCCTCGGCCGGGGACTTCGACACGCGCAGGGCATCGCGCGCGGTGAGTCCCGCCACGGCGAAAAGCGCCAACAGTTGCGGCCTTGTCCAGCCCGCCGTCAGGTAGTCCACCACGACCGGCTCCGTCCCGGTCGCGCGAATCGCCGCCAGGACGTTGCGGGACGTGCCGCAGTCAGGATTGTGAAAAATGACCGTCGCCATGGTCCCAGCCTTCTTCTCGTCGAAAATACCTCGGGGGGACGGCGCAGCCGGGGGGGCTGGCCCCCCGCCGACACCTGCCTATTCCGCTGCCGTCCGCGTGATGAACCCGCGTTCGATCATGTCGGACGGCGCCACCGGATAATCGCCCGAGAAACAGGCGTCGCAATACTGTGGCGATGTCGCGTCGCGGCCCCGCGCCTCGCCCACCGCGCGGTAGAGGCCGTCGAGCGAGATGAACTTCAGCGAATCCACGCCCAGATGATCGCGCATCTCGTCCTCGGTCATCGTCGCCGCCAACAGCTTCTCCCGCTCCGGCGTATCGACGCCATAGAAGCAGGGCCATTGCGTCGGCGGGGACGCGATGCGGAAATGCACCTCGGCGGCGCCGGCTTCGAGGATCATCTCCTTGATCTTCTGGCTGGTGGTGCCGCGCACGACGCTGTCGTCGACGAGGATCACGCGCTTGCCGCGGATGAGGGCGCGGTTCACGTTCAGCTTCAGCCGCACGCCCATGTTGCGGATCTGCTCGGAAGGTTCGATGAAGGTCCGGCCCATGTACTGGTTGCGGATGATCCCCATGGCATAGGGAATGCCCGATTCCAGCGAAAAACCGATTGCCGCAGGCGTGCCGCTGTCGGGCACCGGGCAGACGAGGTCGGCGTCCACCGGTGCCTCTTTCGCCAGTTCGCGCCCGATCGCCTCGCGCGTCTCATAGACCGACCGTCCACCGAGGATGCTGTCGGGACGGCTGAAATAGACGTGCTCGAAGATGCAGAACCGCGACTTGGCCCGGCGGAAGGGATAGTGCGACTGCACACCCTCCTCGGCAGAGATCACGACCATCTCGCCCGGCTCGATCTCGCGCACGAAATCGGCGCCGACGATATCGAGAGCGCAGGTCTCCGACGACAGCACCCAGCCGTCGCCGAGCTTGCCCAGCACCAGCGGGCGCACGCCTAGCGGGTCGCGGCAGCCGACCAACTTGGATTGCGTCATGGCAACGACCGAGAATGCACCCTCGACCTTGCGCAGCGCCTCTTCCATCCGGTCCGGGATCGTGCGGCCCATGGACCGCGCCATCAGGTGGATGATGCATTCCGAGTCGCTGGAGGACTGGAAGATCGAGCCGCGCTCGATCAGTTCGCGCCGCAGGGCGACCGCATTGGTGATGTTGCCGTTATGGGCGATGGCGGCACCGCCCATCGAGAATTCGCCGAAGAACGGCTGCACGTCGCGGATCGCCGTCTGGCCCTTGTGCCCGGCGGTCGAATAGCGGACGTGGCCGATGCCGATCTGGCCCGGAAGAAGCGCCATCATGTCGGCACTGGTGAAATTGTCGCGCACCAGACCCATGCGGCGGGCCTGATTGAAACCGGTGTGGCTGTCGTAGGTGACGATGCCGCCCGCTTCCTGCCCGCGGTGCTGCAGGGCGTGCAGGCCAAGCGCCACGAAATTGCTCGCCTCGGTGATGCCGACGACGCCGAAGACCCCGCACTCCTCGTGCAGCTTGTCGCCGTCCGGATCGAAGGGATGGGCCGGCAGGTCCGGGGCGCGGCCGGGACAGGCGGATGTCGGGGTGGCGGGGGAGGTCGCTTCTGGCACGGGGCAGCTCCGAATCCTTGGAAGTTGGGCGCGTCTTAACGCGTTCGCAGGGCGGTGTCACGAGACTGATACAGCACCCGGTATCACAAGGCAGGCAATATCGCCGCGATGCAGCGAATATGGGCACCGGCGGGACCCGTTGTAGCATGGGAACCTGCGACGCGGTGTCGCGTTGGATGTTGTGTAATTTTGAAAAGTCTCCACGGGTGGTTTATTACCCTGTCCTCCAGCCCATGTCAGGCCATCCATGAAACGTGCGACCCACCTCGAAGCCATCAGGCGCAGCCTGAACGTGATCATGCTGATCTCTGTCTTCGTCACCTGCTACTTTGCGAAGGACCTGCTTCTGCCGGTCCTTTTGGGCTTTCTGATCGCCCTGACCCTGTCGCCCCTGTCGCGGGGCATGGCGCGCATCGGCATCCCGCACTGGGTCTCGGCCGTGGGTCTGATCGGGATCGTGGCGCTGGCGATTGCCGCGGTGATCTACTTCGCCTCTGGCACGGTGGTGGGCTGGATGGACAGCGCACGCAGCATGGGGACGGAACTGCAGACCAAGCTGAGCGGGTTGTTCCGGCAGCTGGAGCATGTCCGTCAGGCCGGTGCGGAAGTCGCCAACATGGGGGGAGCGAACGGCCCTGAGGGAGAGGCCGTTCAAGAGGTGGTGGTGAAGCAGCCGACCCTGATCGACAGCGCCATGAACGTGGTCAGCAGCGCGGGCGCGACACTGGCGGTTTCGCTGGTGCTGGCGTCCTTCCTGCTGGCGTCGGGTGACATGTTCTACATCAAGCTGGTGCAGTCGTTCCCAACGATGAGCGGCAAGAAGCGCGCCCTGACGATGGTCTACGACATCGAGCGTCGGGTTTCGCACTACCTGCTGACCATCGCGCTGATCAACGCAGGTCTCGGCCTGTGCGTCGGCGCAGTGCTGTGGCTGATCGGAATGCCATATGCCTACATCTGGGGGATCGCAGCGTTCCTGCTGAACTTCCTGCCCTACCTTGGTGCGCTGACCGGCGTGGCGCTGGTGGCGGCGCTCTCGATCCTGACGTTCGACAGCTTCTCCTACGCGCTGCTGGCACCGGCGGCCTACCTGACTCTGACGACGCTGGAAGGCAACTTCATCACGCCGATGCTGCTGGGGCGCCGGCTGGAGCTGAATACCGTCGCGGTGTTCCTGACGGTCGTGCTCTGGGGCTGGCTCTGGGGGATTGCCGGCGCGCTGGTGGCGGTGCCGTTCCTTGTCGTGTTCAAGGTGGTGGCCGACAATATCGAAGGCATGGAAATCGTCGGGAACTTTCTGGGGGCCGCCGATGACACCCACCACGAGAAAGAGCCGGCGTCAGAGCCTGCGCCGGAGCCGGACACCGTCAGCGCACAGCCCGAGGATATCGGCGACATGACACCGCATGCCGCCGTGTGACGGTGCGGCCTATTGGGGGGCGCCACACTCTCCGACCAGTTGCTGATACTGTGTCGTGACCCATGACAGCGTCGCTTCCGGGTCGCGGTCGGCGATCTGGCCGGTCATCCGGCCGAACACGCGGGCCGACCGGCTGTCGTCCACCATCGCGATGTTCTGGGATGTCAGGACCGTCTGGTACACGAAGAAGGCCACCGCCACGAGCAGCACGCCGCGGAACACACCGAAGAGGAACCCGGCACCCTGGTCCAGCCCGTTCAGGGCAGAGCGCTGGACGACGGAGGAGAAGAGCGGGGTGAAGATCGACACGACCACGAGGCTGACGGCGAAGACCGCGGCGAAGGCTGCGATGATCGACAATTCGCAGCTGTCGCCGATAAAGCTGTCCAGACCCGGGATCTGCGCCACCAGAGGCCGCGCCTGATCGGCGAAGATGAAGGCCAGCACGGTGGCGCCGACCCAGCCCGCGATCGCCATCGCCTCTCGGACGAGGCCGCGGCTGTAGGCCAGCAGCGCCGAGATGACGATGATTGCGGCCACGACGCCGTCGATGATGGTAAAACCGTCCACTGGTCTGCTCCCCGATGGTCAGTTCGCGCGTGCGCCAAAGACCTGTTCCACGAAACCGGCCAGATCCTGCATCTCCCGCAGCTCCAGTCCGGACGCCCCGGTGCCCTTTGGCGCGCGCGGCATGATCGCGGACGTAAAACCAAGTTTCTGCGCCTCTTTCAATCTGTTTTCCGTCTGGATGACGGGACGCAGCGCACCGGACAGGCTGATTTCCCCGAAAATGACGGCCTCTTTCGGTAACGCTGCGTCCTCTCGGGCGCTGACCAGCGCCGCCGCGACCGCCAGATCGGCGGCCGGTTCGCTGATCCGCAGACCGCCCGCGACATTCAGATAGACGTCCAGCCCGGTGAAGGGCACGCCGCAGCGCGATTCCAGCACGGCCATGATCATCGCCAGCCGCCCGCCGTCCCAGCCCACGACCGACCGCCGCGGCTGGCTGTGGGGAGAGGGGGCGACGAGGGCCTGGATTTCGCACAGGACGGGCCGCGTGCCCTCGATCCCGGCAAAGACCACCGATCCGGGCGCAGGCTCGCCACGTTCCGACAGGAAGAGGGCAGAGGGGTTTCGCACCTCGGCCAGACCGCGGCCGGTCATCTCGAAGACCCCGATCTCGTCCGCGGGGCCGAAGCGGTTCTTGACGGAGCGCAGGATGCGGAACTGGTGACCGCGCTCGCCTTCGAAGTAGAGGACGGTGTCGACCATGTGCTCGACCACGCGGGGGCCGGCGATGGCGCCTTCCTTGGTGACGTGTCCGACCATGATGACGCTCATGTCGTGGGTCTTGGCGAAGGTCGTCAGTTCATGGGCGCAGGTGCGGACCTGGCTGACGGAGCCGGGGGCGCTGTCGACGTGATCGGCCCACATGGTCTGGATCGAGTCGATGATGGTCAGATCGGGCTTCTCCGCCTCCAGCGTGGTCAGGATGTCGCGCAGGTTGGTGTCCGAGGCGAGCATGACGGGGCTCTTGTCCAGGCCCAGCCGGCGGGCGCGCATCTGGACCTGCGCGTTGGATTCCTCGCCCGAGACATAGATCACCTTCAGCCCGTTGCGGGCAAAGCGGGCGGCGGCCTGCAGCAGCAGGGTGGACTTGCCGATCCCCGGATCGCCGCCCACCAGCAAGGCGGAGGCCTTGACCAATCCGCCACCCAGCACCCGGTCCAGTTCCTCGACACCGGCGAGGGTGCGGGGCGGTGCGGCTTCCTGCGTGGCAAGGTCGGTAAGAGCCAGCGTCTTGCCGCGGCGTCCACCGATAGAGGTCTTCTTCGGCCCCGCGACGGACAGGCCGGTGTCTTCGTGTATCGTGTTCCATGCGCCGCAGGCCTCGCATTTGCCCGACCATTTGGAGGTCGCGGCGCCGCAGGCGGAACAGGTGAATGCGAGGTCTTTTGCCATGTTCACCTTTTGACCCATTCTTGCGACGGTGGCAACGGGTGCCGATTTTTCTAGAAAAATCGGAGACGCGTGCGGCTGGCCTCAGGCTGTCACGGCAGCGGGTCGCGACAAGCCCGAGATCACGACCGATGCGAGGATACAGCCGGTGAAGAACCAGAGGCCCCAGGCGGTTTCCACCCGACCGATCCCGGCGCCCTTCAGGATGACGACGTAAAGTGCGATCAGGAACACGTCGGCCATCGCCAGCTTGCCTGCCCAGGTCAACACCGGGAGCAGCCGCGGGCTGAGCAGGTCGTGGTGCAGCAGGGCCAGCCCGATGGTCTTCAGCATCGGCGCGAAGAGGGCGAGCGCCGTGACCAGCAGGGCTAGCGCCGGCTCGTCCGGCCAGAGCGACTGCAGGCCGGAGATCACGCTGATGTCCGACATGCCGAAGAGCGGCAGAAGGCCGGCGCGCAGGAGTGGTGCGAACCACGACAGCGGAAACAGGACCAGCAGCGCAAGGTTCGCCCAGCGCAGCCGGCGCGGTGCCGTCATTCGGCGGCTGGTTTCTGCGGCATCGGCACGATGTTGGTGCCGCCCGCCCGGCGCTGCTCCTGCCGCGCGCGCTCGGCCCCCTGCACCGCTGCGTCGAGGCGTTCGTCGTGTTCGAGGGCGTAGCCCAGCAAAGGCAGCGTCGACTGCAGACGCTCGTCCAGATAGGCGAGCTGGCTCGCGACGCGGGCCTCTTCGATCTCGACCTGATCGGACCATGCCCGAATTTGCTCGCAGATGTGCAGCGCCTCGACGATGCGCTCCTGCTGCTCTTCCGCCGCCTGCTGGCGCTGGCGAAGGAAGGTCTTGGCCCGGGCGACGCGTTCGACGGAATAGACCTCTGCCAGGTGACGGCTCTGTACGCTCATCTGGGCCGCGACCTCCAGCACGCCGCCCTCGAGCTGCGGCAGGTCGGGGTGGTCGCGCAGATAGGCGAGGCGGTCGCGCACGGCGTCGAATTCAGAGCTGAGGGTGAAGACCCCCGCCCGGTCCGCCGCATGGACCGCGTGATAGGCCCGCGCCACGTCGTCCATCCGGATATGGAAATCGCGATGACTGTTTTCCAGCGCCAGCATGCGGGCGGTTGTCGGCAGGAAGAATGCCATGGCCCCCAGCATCGCCGTCAGCGCCCCCTGCACCCAAGGCCCGGCATTCGGATAGGCAACGCCGCCCAGCGTCGCATCGAGTTGCAGCCAGTCTGTCAGACCGACGACGCAGAGCAGGGTGTAGATAACGGCGGCAAAGGCAAAGACCGCCACGACGAACAGCGCGGTCGCATGCAAGATGCGAATGACGTCGCGCAGAAAAGTTGACATGCCGGTGCGGTCCCATTGAAAACTACAAATCGATAACTTCAGGATGATTGCAATTTCGCGTGACGTCCAATGGATTGATGCGGCATGGCATTTCGATTGTGCGCGCGAAGGAAACAATGGCTTTCGGTATTGTGTGACGCGCGGCGCTTGCGGCGTCGGCACGGTGTGACCCTGACTGTTGTGATCTGCGATGGGGCTGAATGGATGGCTCTAGATTGACCGCTGCATCGGACAAGCGGCGCGTGCGGCAACAATGGATCAAATCCATTTTTTCCAGGAATTGCGACCGAAGCGGAATTTTTCGGTCGATTCTTTTGAAAGGGCCCCGTCCAACAGCTCCAATCAGCGAATCACCGCCTGATCAGCCGACGTAGCGGCGCGAGTAGCGATTGCCGAGGCTGGTCAGGATCTCGTATCCGATGGTGCTGCCGTTCTGGGCCAGCCGGTCCACCGGCTGTTCCGCGCAGAGGATGGCAAGCGAGGCGGGGTCTTCGCGTAGATCGGTGATATCGACGGTGATCGCATCCATCGAGATACGGCCGACCAGCGGGCAGGGGGTGGATCCGTGCCACAGCATCGCGCCCCGCGACAGCGCCCGGTGCAGCCCGTCCGCATAGCCCGCGGCGACCGTGGCCAGCCGGGTCGCGCGCTCGGCCTGCCAGGAATTGCCGTAGCCCACGACCTCTCCCGCCGTGAGGTCGCGGATCTGCACGACGGGCAGATCGAGGCGGACGACGGGCCGCGCGTCGGCGAAGGGCAGCCCGCCGTAGAGGCCGATGCCGGGGCGGCATTCGTCGAAGTGGTATTCCGGCCCCAGCAGCATGCCGCCCGTCGCGGCGAGGCTGCGCGGTGTCGTGATGCCGTCGGTCATCTGGTGAAAGACGTCGAGCTGGTAGGGGTTCATCGGGTGATCGGGCTCGTCCGCGCAGGCAAGGTGGGACATCACCACCACGGGCTTGCGGCGCAGGGCCTGTTCCGCGACCGCGGCCCAGTCGTCCCATTCCAGCCCCAGCCGGTTCATGCCGGTATCCAGCTGCAGCCCGAAGGGCGTGTCCGGCAGCGCCTCGAAATGGCGCTTGATCTGGTCGAGGGAATTCAGGATCGGCGTGAGCTTCAGGTCCGCGATGATGTCTGTGTCGCCGCGCATGTGGCCGGTCAGCACGCGGATCTGCGCCTTGTCGCCGACGGCGGCCCGGATCGCGGCGCCTTCCTCTGCCATCGCGACGTAGAAGGTACGCACCCCCTGCTTGGCCAGCGTCTTGGCGACCCGGTCGGACCCCAGCCCGTAGGCGTCGGCCTTGACGACCGCGGCAGTCTCGCAGGAGGTCAGCGCGTTCAGGCTGCGCCAGTTGGCCGCGAGGGCCGCAAGGTCGATTGTCAGGTGTCCGGTGCTCATGGCGGGTCTTTTGACAGGCGGACAGCCTTGCGGCAAGAGGCTGGTGTGGCCCCGGCGGGCCGGGGCCAGCCTCCGGCGGAGGTATTTGCAACGAGAAGAAGGACCGGCGTCGGCGCAACTGGCGTGACGGTCTGTCGCTTGCCCCTGCCACGGGGCGGCCTTAGGTTGCGCGCAACGATCAGGAGGCCCCCGGATGGCAACGAAATCCCGCAGCATCTTTGAAGAGGTCGGCACGACGGCCAAGCCGCTGGCCCGGCCCGGTGGCATCGACAGCCGCGGGCAGGGGGCGCGGGGTGCGATCCGGGTCTGGCTGATGGTGCTCTTTGCGCTGCTGGTGGCGATGATCGCCGTGGGCGGGCTGACGCGGCTGACGGACTCGGGCCTGTCGATCACCGAATGGCGTCCCGTGACCGGTGCGCTGCCCCCCCTGGACGATGCCGCCTGGCAGGCGGAATTCGCGAAGTATCAGGCCAGCCCCGAATATCAGCTGCAGAACGTCGGCATGGAACTGTCCGAATTCAAGCAGATCTTCTGGTGGGAATGGGGCCACCGGCAGCTGGGGCGGGTGATCGGTCTGGTCTGGGCGCTGGGGTTCGCGGGCTTTGCCCTGACACGCAAGATCCCGAAGGGCTGGACCGGGCGGCTGTTCTTCGTCGGTGTGCTGGGCGGCCTGCAGGGGGCGATCGGCTGGTGGATGGTATCTTCTGGGCTTGAGGGGGGCATGACGGATGTCGCCTCCTACCGGCTGGCGACTCATCTGGGGCTGGCCTTCGTCATCTTCGGCACGATCACCTGGTATATCCTGAAGATCGGGCGCCGGTCCGCCGATCTGCTGACCGCGCGACGGGCCGGCGATGCACGGCTGTGGACCCTGTCGAACGTGCTGATGGCGCTGGCCTTCCTGCAGATCGTGCTGGGCGCGCTGGTGGCAGGCATCGACGCGGGCCGCGGCTATCCCGACTGGCCGCTGATGGCGGGGGGCTGGCTGCCGCCGGACATGTGGCAGCTGCAGCCCGTCTGGCGCAACCTGTTCGAGAATGACGGCACCGTGCAGTTCATCCACCGGATCAGCGGCTATGTCCTGTTCCTGTTTGGCCTCTACGTCTGGTGGCGCAGCCGTCGCGGCGCCAACCGGCGGACCCGGGCGGCCTTTGCCATGGTGGCGGGGATGCTGGTCGTGCAGATGGCGCTTGGTATCGCGACGGTGATGACCATGGCCACGGCCCATGTCGCCATCGTTCATCAGCTGGGGGCGGTTGTGCTGTGGGTTCTGATCCTGCGCGCGCGGTTCCTGTCGCGCTATCCCTTCGCCCAATCCGTCAGAGAGGCCCGCCCATGACCACCGCCTACAACGATCTGCTGGATTTCGTACGCGAGACAGAGGCCCTGTCGCAGGTCGCGGGCCGGCTGGGCTGGGATCAGGAGACCATGATGCCCGACGGCGCGATCGACCAGCGGGCCGAGGAGCAGGGCGCCATGGCCGGGGTACTGCACGCGCGCCGGATCGACCCGCGCATCGGCGGCTGGCTGGAACAGGCGGTGGCCGAGGATGACGTAGCCGCGGCGCAGCTGCGCCAGATCGGCCGCAGTTTCGACCGTGCCGCCCGGGTGCCCGCACAGCTCGCCACCGCCATCGCGCGCGAGACCAGCCGCGCGCACCGGACCTGGGCGCAGGCGCGCGCCGAGGAGGATGTCGCGGCCTTCCTGCCAGCGCTCGCGCGGGTGCTGGCGCTGAAGCGCGAGGAGGCGCAGGCGATCGCGGGCGATGCCGATCCCTACGACGCGATGCTGGACGACTATGAGCCCGACGCCACCGCGGCGCAGGTGAGTGCGATGTTCGGCGCGATGCGGCCGCGGCTTGTGGCGCTGCGGGATGCAGTGCGTGCGCGGCCGGCGGCACCGGTGCTGAAGGGTGACTTTCCCGAGGCGGCGCAGATGGCCCTGTCGCGCGAGCTTGCGCTCGCCTTCGGCTACGATCTGGGGCGGGGGCGCATCGACAAGGCGGTGCATCCCTTCTCGTCCGGTTCCGGCCTCGACGTGCGGATCACGACGCGGACCAATCCGGTCGATCCGTTCAACTGCTTCTATTCCACGATCCACGAGGTCGGCCACGCCTGTTACGAGCAGAATATCGACCGCGCGTACCTGCTGACGCCGCTGGGCGGCGGCGTATCCATGGGGGTGCACGAGAGCCAGAGCCGGATCTACGAGAACCAGCTGGGCCGCAGCCGGGCCTTCACAGGCTGGCTCTTCGGGCGGATGCGCGACACCTTCGGGGATATCGGGATCGCGTCGGAGGAGGATTTCTTCGCCTGCGTCAACGGCGTCACCGACGGCTACATCCGGACCGAAGCCGATGAGGTGCAATACAACCTGCACGTTCTCCTGCGATTCGATCTGGAACGCGCGTTGGTCTCGGGCGATCTGACGGTCGATGATCTGGAGGCGGCCTGGAACGACCGTTTTGCCGCCGATTTCGGCTTTGCGGTCGACCGGCCGTCCCACGGTGTGCTGCAGGATGTGCACTGGTCCGAAGGGCTGTTCGGCTATTTCCCGACCTATGCGCTGGGTAACGTCTATGCAGGCTGCCTGCATGCGGCGCTGCGGAACGCGGTCCCCGACCTCGACGCGGATCTGGCGCGGGGCGACACGGGGCGGGCGACGGCGTGGCTGCGGGACAATGTGCAGCGTCACGGCGGGCTTTACCAGCCGCGCGAGGTCATCGCGCGGGCGACCGGGGCCGCGCCTTCCGAAGGGCCATTGCTCGACTATCTGGACGCGAAGTTCGGCGCGATCTACGGGGTGTGACGCCGACTCCGATTTTTCTAGAAAAATCGGCGGGGGGCCAGCCCCCCGTCCGCCCGGGCGCGGACTCCCGCCGGGATATTTCCGAGACAGAGAGGGCCTTAGCTCGGCCAGTCGGGTTTGCGCTTGGCCAGGAAGGCATCGATGCCCTCTGCCGTGGCATCGAGGGCCATGTTCTCGACCATGACCGCGCCGGTATAGGCGTAGGCCTCTGTCGTGGTCATCTGGTTCTGGGCATAGAAGGCGCGTTTTCCGATGCGGACGGCCGCGGAAAGTTTGCCCGCGATCTGCTCGGCCAGCGCGCGGGTGTCGCGGTCGAGGTGGTCGGTGTGCACGACGCGGTTCACGACGCCCTGGGCCTGCGCCTCCTCTGCCGTGAGAAAGCGGCCGGTGGTGAGCATCTCGAAGGCCATCTTGGTGCCGATGTTGCGGGTCAGCGCGACCATCGGGGTGGAGCAGAACAGGCCGATGTTGACGCCGTTCACGCCGAAGCGCGCCTCGTCCCCCGCGACGGCCAGGTCGCAGGTGGCGACCAACTGGCAGCCGGCGGCGGTGGCGAGGCCCTGCACCTGCGCGATGACCGGCTGCGGCAGGGACTGGATCCGGGCCATGACCGCGGCACAGCGGTCGAAGAGCGTCTTGAGGCCGGCCGCGCCCCGGTCGGGTTGTGCGCGCAGGTCGCGTAACTCGTTCAGGTCGTGGCCGGCGCAGAAGGCCCGGCCGGCGCCGCGCAGGATCACCACGCGGACCGTGGCATCCTCTGCGATCGCGTCGAGGGTCCGGTGCAGGGCTGAGAGCATCTCCGTCGACAGGGCGTTCAGCCGGTCGGGCGCGTTCAGGGTCAGGGTCGCCACATGGGCCGAATCGGCGCGGGTCAGGATTGTCATGGGCGGCCTTCTCTGCTGTCTTGGGGCGAGGTTAGGGCAGGGAGGCCGCTTTTGGAACCGAAGATGGACGAAGGCGCGCTGATGGATTTTCTGGCGCGGGAATTTCCACAGGTCCGCGACGATTTCGCGATCGACCGGCTGGATGCAACGGGCGTGCGGGTGCGCCTGCGGGTGGCTGACCGGCACCTGCGGCCCGGCGGCACCGTGTCAGGGCCAAGCATGTTCGCGCTGGCGGACGTTTCTCTTTACCTCGCGATCCTGGCGCGGCTGGGTCCGGTGGCCTTGGCGGTGACGACGAATTGCAGCATCGATTTCATGCGCAAACCGGTCAGCGGCGTCGACCTCTTGTGCGACTGCCGTCTGCTGAAGTTGGGGCGGCTGCTGGCGGTGGGCGATGCGCTGCTGTTCTCCGAAGGGCAGGATCAGCCGGTGGCGCGGGCCGGGCTGACCTATGCGATCCCGCCGGCCTGAAAAAAGGCCGGCCCGAGGGCCGGCCAAGTCGCTCGGGTCGAAACGTCAGCGCTGGAAAAAGACCTTCGCGGCCTCTGACCGGGCCTGACCGGGGGTCAGGCCGATGTCGCGCAATTCGTGCGGGTCAAGGCGCGACAGGGACTTGCGGGTCTTGCGGCGCATGTCCCAGACCGTCACCGCCACAGCGGCCATCACGCAGATCTGGGCCAGCTTGGGCAGGGCCTGCTGGTTCGTCAGAAGTGCGAGTTGCGCGGTGTGCAGTGCGGCTGCCATGGGTCCGATCCTTGATTGTATTGACACAATATAGTGTATTTGCTATGATGTAGGGATACAAAGCGATATGTGGGGCGTCCAGCGAATGATTGTATCGGATACAAAATGGACGCCGAAGCTGTCATCCGCCACGCGATCGAAGTACGAGGCGCTGGCATCCGCCATCCGCGATGGCGTCGCGGACGGCCAGTTGGGGCCGGGAGCACAGCTGCCGCCGGTCCGCGATCTGGCCTACCGGATCGGCGTGACGCCAGGCACGGTGGCGCGGGCCTATCGCCTGCTGGTGGATGACCGGGTGCTGGTCGCCGGCGTCGGGCGGGGGACCTTCGTCGCGGACCGTCCGTCGCACGTTCCCGTGGGGCTCAGCAGCGATCTGGCGCAGATGCCGTCGCTGACGGCCGACCCCGCGCAGGAGGAGCCGGACCTTGGCTACCTCGTCAGTCCGCGCATGCCGGACCGGGGGCAGGCGGCCCTGATGACGCGTGTGCTGGGCGAGCTTTCAGCGCAGCCCACCCATATCCTGATGCGCTATCCCAGCCGGACCACGGACCGCGTCGCGCGGGCGGCGTTTCACGCGACGCTGGATCCGGAGGCGATCGGCTCGTCGCAGATCGATGACATCGTGCTGGCACATGGCGGTCAGAATGCCGTCGTGATGATCATGCAGACGGTGCTGCATGGGCCCGCGCCCGCGATCATTGTCGATGAACTCAGCTACAACGGCTTTCGCAGCGCCGCGGAGCTGTGTCGCGCAGAAGTCCATTCCGTTCCGTGGGACGCGGAGGGACCGGACCCGGAGGTCTTTGCCCAGATCGTGCGCGACCACCGTGTGCAGCTGTATTGTACAGCCGCCGAGGTCTGCAATCCGACGACGCGTGCCACATCTCCCGCCCGGCGGGCACAGATCGCGCGCATTGCCCGACACCACGGCGTCCACGTGATCGACGACGACTGCTACAGCCGGACCCGGCGGGTCGGTCCCAGCTATCGCGCGCTTCTGCCGGATCTGGGGTGGTATGTGACCTCGCCCTCGAAATCGCTGACGCCGTCCCTGCGGATCGGTTTCGCGCTTGCGCCGTCCTCCTGCGCGCCGGCGCTGGTCCGGACGGCAACGGGGCACAGTTTCGGCATTTCCCAGATGATCTGTCACACCTATGCCGCCATGATGGCGGACCCCAGCCTGCCGGGGATCCTGGCTGCCGTCACCGCACGCATCGCGCAGGACATCGCCTGCGCCGTCGACACCTTGCAGGGCTACGACCTGACATGGGCCGACGGCGCGCCCTTCGTCTGGCTGACGCTGCCCGCGCCGTGGCGGGCCGGGGCCTTTGCCGATGCGGCCAAGGCGCAGGGGGTGGTGCTGAAGTCGGCAGAGGCCTTCGTCCAGCGCGACAGCCGCATGGTCCACGCGGTGCGCATCGCCGTGAACGGAGAGATCAGCCACGACGATTTCCGCAACGCCATGCTGCGGCTGCGGGGGCTGCTGGACGCGCCGCCGGCGCGAATCGCCGTCTGATGATGGGGTATTATTATACCGTAATTGCAGGTCTCTGATTTTGCTTGATAAATTTGGCTTCGCGCCGCTTGACCCGGCGTGCAGCGTGGCTATAACCCGCCCATCCGAATGACGGGTCAGCGATGGCCCCCGAATAACTCTGGTGAGATATGAAAACCTTTACCGCTACCCCGGCGGATATCGACAAGAAGTGGATCATCGTCGACGCCGAAGGCGTCGTCCTTGGCCGCCTCGCCTCGATCATCGCCATGCGTCTGCGCGGCAAGCACAAGCCGTCCTTCACGCCGCACATGGACATGGGCGACAATGTCATCGTGATCAACGCCGAGAAGGTGCAGATCACCGGCAACAAGCGCGAAGAGAAGAACTACTGGCACACCGGCCACCCGGGCGGGATCAAGTTCCGCACCACCGGCGAGATCCTTGAAGGCAAGCACCCCGAGCGGGTCGTCATGCAGGCCGTCAAGCGGATGCTGCCCGGCGGCAAGCTGTCCCGTCAGCAGATGACGCACCTGCGCGTCTTCGCGGGCGCAGAGCATGGCATGGAAGCCCAGAAGCCCGAAGTTCTGGACGTCGCGTCCATGAACAAGAAGAACACGAGGACCGCATAATGGCCGATCAGATCAACTCTCTCGAAGAGCTTGGTGGCGCTGTGACTGCCGATATCGGCGGCGTGCAGGGCACCGAAGAGCAGGCCGCCCCGCGCGAGCCCGTCCGCGACAGCCTTGGTCGCGCCTATGCGACCGGCAAGCGCAAGGATGCGGTCGCCCGCGTCTGGATCAAGCCGGGCTCCGGCAAGGTCACCGTGAACGGCAAGCCGATTGACGACTACTTCAGCCGTCCCGTGCTGCAGATGATCCTCAAGCAGCCGTTCCAGATCGCCGGTGTCGTCGGCCAGTTCGACGTGATGGCGACGGTCGCCGGTGGCGGCCTGTCCGGTCAGGCCGGCGCGGTGAAGCACGGTGTCTCCAAAGCGCTGCAGCTTTACGATCCGACCCTGCGCGCCGCGCTGAAGGCCGCCGGCTTCCTGACCCGCGACAGCCGCGTGGTCGAGCGGAAGAAATACGGCAAGGCCAAGGCCCGCAAGAGCTTCCAGTTCTCGAAGCGCTAAGCGTTTCGTCGCGATTGTGCGGATGGGCGGCCCGGTGGGCCGCCCTTTCGCGTTCCTGCACACCGGCGATGGTTTGCCCGGCGGGACAGGCGCACGAAATTGTTCAGCCGGATGGCGCAAGTCCGTGCTATGATCGGTGACATGACGCAGCGGCGTCGTCCGACGCCCACATCGTTTCACAACGGAGGTCGTCCCATGTCACATACCATCGGCAATCCCCTGACCTGGTTCGCGCAGAGGCTGGGCGAGTCGTCCCGACACATGGGGACGGGGGCCAAGGCCCTTGGCCCGGTCGACCGGTCCCGGATCACGGTGCACGATCTGACGACCCGCGATGTGACCCGAGCCCTGCGCCGGGGGGCGGATGATTTCATGGCGTTGCGCACCGATGTGATCGCCCTCGTGGTGATCTATCCGCTGATCGGCATGCTGCTGGTGTGGTTCGCCCTGCACCGCGCCCTGCTGCCGCTGGTCTTTCCGATGGCCGCAGGCTTTGCCTTGCTGGGGCCCATCGCGGCGCTCGGCCTCTACCGGATGAGCCGGCGGCGGGAGAGGGGTGAACCTGTCGGCTGGACCGATGTGCTGCACGTGGCGCGAACGCCCTCGCTGCTGCCAATCGTGACCCTCGCCGCTTATCTGGCGGCCATCTACATCGTCTGGCTGGTCGTGGCCGCGACCCTTTACGACGTGACCGTGGGGCCAGAAGCACCGGCATCGGTCGGGGCCTTCGTGGCGGATGTCTTCGGCACGCCGCAGGGCTGGGCGCTGATGGTCCTTGGCATCGGGATCGGAGCCGTCTTCGCCGCGATCGTGTTGGCGATCAGCGTGGTGTCCTTCCCGATGCTGGTCGACCGACCCGTCGGCCTTCCGACTGCCGTTGCGACCTCGATCAAGGTCGTGCGACGCAATCCGCTGCCCATCGCCCTCTGGGGCGTGGCTGTCGTGGTGCTGTTGGGAATTGGGGTGGTGACGGCTTTCGTCGGGCTGGTCGTGACGCTGCCGGTGCTGGGTCATGCGACATGGCACCTCTACCGCGCGGCGGTGGACATCGCGCCAGCGCAGGGCCCCGTCGCAAACTGACCGATCCACCGCAGGCGGCCGGGCCGAGGCATTTCCGTTATTGATCTTTGTCCGCAAGTCCTTAAGCATCGCGGACATGGGCAAACTCTCGAACCTGACAGGCGACCAGATCCGCGGTATCAAGCTGCTTGGCCTGCCGTTCACCTATGCGCTGTTGCTGCTGGCACTGCCGCTGGGTGCGATCGTGCTGTTCAGCTTCTGGACGCAGGATTTCATGACCGTGGACACGACGTTCACGACCAGGAACTATCAGGAAATCTGGAACAGCCCGATCTATGGCCTCCTGCTGCGCCGGTCGCTGATGGTGTCCGGCATCGTGACGTTGGTGACGGTGCTGTTGGCCTATCCGGTCGCCTATTTCATCAGCTTCCACGTCAAGCCCAGCAAGAAGAGCCTCTGGCTCTTTCTCATCACAATTCCCTTCTGGACCAGCTACCTGATCCGCGTCTTCCTGTGGAAGGTGATCCTCGGCTACAACGGCGTCATCAACTCCGGCCTGCTGGAGCTTGGGGTCATCACCGAGCCGCTGACCTTCATCCTCTATAACGTGAACGCCGTCATCATCACGCTGGCCCATGCCTTTGCACCCTTCGCAATCCTGCCGATCTTCGTCGTCCTCGAAAAGATCGACCGATCCCTGCTGGAGGCGTCGCAGGACCTTGGCGAAAGCAAGTTCAGCACTTTCCTGCGCGTGACCTTGCCGCTTTCGATGCCCGGCGTTGTGGGGGCCGTGCTGATCGTCTTCATTCCGACCATCGGCGACTACGTCACGCCGGAGTTGATGGGCGGCGCCGGCGGCAAGCTGATCGCCAACATGATCCAGACGCAGTTCCTGCAACTGAACAACGCGCCGCTGGGCGCCGCGCTCGCCATCGTGGCCATGGTCTGCGTCACAGCGATCTCTCTGTTCTTCGTGTTCCTGAACCGCAAGTACCTGGCGAGCCGGTCATGAAGCTGCGCATCTATGCCATCGCCTATTTGATCTTCCTCTATGCGCCGATCGTGCTGCTGCCGCTCTTTGCGTTCAACGACGCGACGATCATCGCCTTTCCGCTGACCGGCTTCACGACCCATTGGTTCACGGAATTGACGCAGAACGCAGCCCTTCACGCGGCTGTGAAAAACTCTTTGATCATCGCCCTTTGCACGGCGATCTTCGCGACGATCCTCGGGCTTTGCGCCGCCCGCGCTGGGGCGATGTCGGCCTTTCCGGGCAAGAAGGGGATCGTCGGATTCGTCATGCTGCCGCTCGTCCTGCCGGAAATCATCATCGCCGTGTCGCTGCTGGTGATCCTGCGGCAAGTGCTCGGCCTGTCTCTCGGAAATTGGACGATCATCCTCGCCCATGTGCTGATCTGCACGCCGTTTTCAATCGCGATCCTGAACGGCGCCTTCGGGGCCCTCGACCCCGCGATGGAGGAGGCGGCGCTCGACCTCGGCGAGACGCGATGGAGCGCGTTCCGCCTCGTGACATTGCCGCTGGTGATGCCGGGCATCATCTCCTCGATGCTGATCGCTTTCACCATCAGCCTTGACGAGTTCATCATCGCCTTCTTCCTGACCGGGTCGAATCCGACGATGCCCGTCTATATCTGGGGGCTGTTGCGGTTCCCGTCGTCGCTGCCGGTCATCATGGCGCTGGGGACGATCCTTGTCGCGCTGTCCATCGTGCTGCTGACCATTGCCGAAATTTTCCGCCGGCGGGGCGTGCGACGCTCTGGCGGCACCGATACCGGGGGCTTCCTGTGACCGACCTCATCAAGCTGCGCGGCGTGCAGAAATACTACGGCGACTACCACGCGCTGCGCGACATCAACCTGACGATCCGGGCGGGAGAGTTCTTTTCCCTGCTGGGCCCGTCAGGCTGTGGCAAGACCACGCTGCTGCGGGTGATCGCGGGGTTCGAGGGGGTGTCGAACGGGTCAGTGATGATCTCGGACAAGGACATGAAGGACGTGCCGCCGAACCAGCGGCCGACGAACATGGTGTTCCAGTCCTACGCGATCTTTCCGCACCTGACCGTGGCCGAAAACGTGGCCTTCGGTCTGCGCAAATCGAAGATGAGCAAGGCCGAGAAGGCCGATGCCGTGGCGGAGGCGCTGAAGATGGTCGGCCTCGACGGCTACGGCAAGCGCGCGGCCCATGCCCTGTCGGGCGGCCAGCGGCAGCGCGTGGCGCTGGCGCGCGCGCTGATCCTGAAGCCCAAGGTGCTGCTGCTGGACGAGCCGCTGAGCGCGCTCGACAAGAAGATGCGCGAGCACATGCAGGTCGAGCTCATTCGTCTGCAGCGCGCCGTCGGCATCACCTTCATCCTCGTGACCCACGATCAGGAGGAAGCGCTGGTCATGTCCGATCGGATCGCCGTCATGTTCGCGGGCGAGATCGGCCAGATGGACGACCCGGAAACGCTCTATCGTCGCCCGAAATCGCGCCGCGTGGCGGAGTTCATCGGCAAGATGAACTTCCTGCCCGCCACGGTGACGTCGGTGGGCGAGAGTATCGGTCTCGATATCGCGGGATTCGGCCAAACGGACGTGCCGCAGGATCAGGCGCCGGAAGGCGCCAAGCCCGGCGAAGCCGCGATAGGCATCCGGCCAGAGACGCTGGCGATCCTCTTCGAGGGCGAGACCGCAAGCCGTCACGAGGCGCCCGCAACGGTGGACGAGGTCGTCTATTACGGGGACATGACCTATTACGATGTCCGCGTGAAGGACGTGCCGGAACCCCTTACGATCGCAATGAAAAACCTGATCGGGCGTCCGGTGCTCGAGGTCGGGGCGCAGACCCGCATCGCCTGGGACGAGCGGGCGATCGTCGTCTTCTAGAACGGGATCGCGTAGCGGATCGAGGCGACCTCCAGCCCCGGATTGGTGCGGTTTGTATCGGCGTTCGACCGGTGATCGTAGGCCACGGTCAACGTGGCCCCATTGTCGAAGCTGTAGCCGACCCCCACACTCGACCGGAACTGAAGGTTGCCGCCAAGGTCGCTGTCAGCGCCCGCCGCATAGATCCCCGGCATCAGGCTCGTTTCCACGAACAGCGGCCCCGGCAGGACGCGGGTCGATGTCCATTTCGCCCCGATCCCGACCCATGTCGCCCCGTTTTCGGTCATCGAGGCACCGATGGTCGGCTGGAACGGCCCCCTGCGATAGCCGAGGTCGTAGCCGACATAGACCTCTGCCCCGAGGTTCGTGTCGTCAAGCTGCGCCTGACCCAGCTGGAACGACAGCCGCTCGGGCGCATCGTGGCGGGCAAGGCAGCCGGTCTTGCATTCGTTCAGCCCCATGTCCGTCAGGCTGGTGATCACGAAGATCGCGGCAAGGGTTCCGTTCATCGACAGGCTCCTGTGGGGTGGTGAGATTTGTTGTGTCCGGTTGCGCGGGGTCTGGCAAGTGGCGATCCGCGCGATGCGCGGCGCCTGTCGTGTGCCTGTGGCGCCGCCAGATCACCGGGGCGGAAGATGCCCCGTCGAAGAGAAAGGCGGTGTCATGCATCGGGGGGCAGGATGCCAAGGCCGCGCAGGTAGATGCCGATCCCGGTCTCCAGCAGGTCGTCGGGGGGATAGGGGCTTTTCGTGCCCGGGCTGCCGCGCTGGAACAGTTCGACCACGCCGTGCGACAGCGCCCAGACGTGGGCTGCGAACATCTGCGGCGGCGGCCGGCGGTGCGGCGGGATGTGCTGCGACAGATCCTCTGCCGCCCGTTCCAGCACCCCCAATCCGCGTGTCGCGGCGGCATTCAGGGCCGACGACCGGTTGATCGAGATACCGCTTTCGAACATCGCGACGTAGTGCCCCGGGTTGTCGCGGGCAAAATCGAGGTAGGCCGCCCCCGTCGCCAGAAACGCCCGCAGGTCGGACGGCTGGCCGCCGGCATAGGCGGCTTCCATCCGCTCGGCAAAGATCGTGTAGCCTTGCAGCGCGGCCTCTGCGATCAGGTCCTCTCGGCCCTGAAAGTGGCGATAGACGGCGGCAGGGGTGACGCCCGCGTCGCGGGCCGCCTCTGACAGGGAAAACCCGGTAGGACCACGTTCCTCGATCAGTTCCAGACAGGAATCGACCAGCGCCTGCGCAAGATTGCCGTGGTGATACCCGCGCTTAACCATGTCGCAGGTCAGGTGCCCCCGCGATCTTGGGATCGGTCGTGCCGATGGCGCCCATCGACTTGCCGGCGTAGGACAGCGGCGTCAGCACCGACCGGATCGCATTGACCCGGGCCCGACGCTTGTCGTCAGCGCGAATCACCGTCCAGGGCGCGTGGGCGCTGTTGGTCCGGCGCAGCGTCTCGTCGATCGCGTCCGTGTAGGCGTCCCACTTGCGCAGCCCGTCAACGTCGATCTGGCTCAGCTTCCACTGTTTCAGCGGATCGCTTTCCCGGTCGAGGAACCGCTTCAGCTGTGTTGCGCGCCCGACATTGAGCCAGAGCTTGAAGAGCTGGATGCCGTCGTCGACCAGCAGCTTTTCGAATTCATTGACCTGTCCGAACCACGTTTCGCGCTGGTCCGGCGTGCAAAAGCCGAAGACGTGTTCCACGACACCACGGTTGTACCAGGACCTGTCGAAGAAAACCACTTCACCCGCCGCTGGCATGTGCCGGATATAGCGTTGGAAATACCACTCCGTCGCCTCTGTCGGGGTTGGCTTCGACAAGGCGACGACACGGGCGTGCCGGGGGTTCATGTTCTCGCGGAAGCGGGCGATGGTGCCGCCCTTGCCGGCGGCGTCGCGCCCCTCGAAGACGACAACGATGCGCTGGCCGTCCTGCTGAGCGGCGACTTGCAGCTTGGCCAGTTCGATCTGCAGCTTCGCCAGCGCGTCCTCGTAGGGCTTGCGGCCCCATTTCGCGTCGTAGGGAAAATCGGGGTTGAGGATGTCGCCCTTCTTGGCGTCCCGGATCGCGTCGCGCACGGACGGGGTGGCGTGCTGCTCGAAATAGCGACTGATGCCGCCGTCAAAGGGTTTGGTCATGGGCATCCTCCGCTGGTCGCCGCAATATGGGCAGTGACAGCCCCTAGCGCAATCCGGCGCGGGCGGCTGCACGGTCAATCGCGGCGATGGCCGCCTCCGGATCGACGTGGTGCGG
Organism: Loktanella atrilutea; assembly: GCF_900128995.1. Taxonomy (GTDB): domain Bacteria; phylum Pseudomonadota; class Alphaproteobacteria; order Rhodobacterales; family Rhodobacteraceae; genus Loktanella; species Loktanella atrilutea. Next base: position 639,610 of record NZ_FQUE01000001.1, read on the forward strand.
CATGTGGCCGACGCCCGACATCCGCGTCAGATGGGCGGAGGCGACAAGCGAGATCACCTTCTCGGAGTGGATGTCGATCGGCACCGTCGTGTCCGCCGTGCCGTGCAGAATCTCGATCGGCAGGGTCAGTTCCGGATAGCGTTGCGACAGCTCTACCGCGTGGGGCCGCAGCGTGTTGACCTGACGCACGTTCGCCCGGAAGGTTTCGGGACGCAGGGCCAGCGGTGCGCCGATGTATTCGGCATAACCGTCGGGTGCAGCCTGCGGCGCGAAGGTGCCTTCGATCACATCCTCTACCTTCGAGGTCGGCACGAATGCCGAGATCAGCGGGATCGTCACCGCACCGCCGAAGGCGCTGCCGTTGATCTGGTAGTAGGGCCCGAGCTCGCCCGGCCAGGGCATGGCGACACCGGCAAAAGACACCATGGCAGAGGCGTTTACGGGGCTGTCCTCGTCCAGTCCCATGACCGCCCAAGCGTAGGCCACGATCCCGCCGAAGCTGTGACCGACGACGACCGGATCGTGGACGCCAAGCGCTAGGGCCGCCTCCCGCAGCATCGTGGCCTGTTGCCGTGGGCTTTCGCCGGCGGTGGCGAAGGGGCCGTCGGCGATGCCCGGATAGCGGTCCGTATAGCCAAGGCCGGGCCGGTCGAAGGCGGTGACGCGGTAGTGGTCGGTCAGCCGGTCGAACAGGTCGAACTTGAAATCCCGCAGGTTGCCGCCGGCGCCGTGGATCAGCACCACGTCCGGCCCGTCGCCCGCCTGAATGTAATGCACGCGCGCGCCGCCGTCGACGGTGACGAACTTGCCGATGGGCGGGAACGCGCGTTCTGCCTCTGCCGTGCGGTAGGTCGCGGTGCAGCCCGTGAGGACCGCGGCGATGCCGAGGGCCATGGCCGAGGCGGTGACGGTTCTACGTGCCAATTTCATTCAGGTCATACTTCGTGGTCTGGTAGATCTCGTTGATCCAGTTGCCATATAGAAGGTGCGCGTGGCTTCGCCAGCGGTTTTGCGGCGGATTGGCGGGGTCGTCGTCGGGATAGTAGTTGCAGGGCACGTTGATCGCGGTCCCCTGCGCCACGTCGCGGTCGTATTCCTGCTTCAGCGTGGTGCTGTCGTATTCGAAATGATTGAAGACATAGAGCGCGCGGTGGGCCTGATCCTCGACCAGACAGGGGCCCGTCTCGGCGCTGGTGATGAGGGTCTGAAGACCGGGCTTCGCGTCGATCTCGCCCTGCCGCATTTCCGTCCAGCGGCTGACCGGCACGACGATGTCGTCGGAAAAGCCGCGCAGGTAGGGCGAGGCGGGCGCCGTCACGACATGACGGAAGCAGCCAAAGGCCTTGGCATCCAGCATGTGTTTGTCGACGCCGTGCAGGTAGTTGATCATCGCCATGCCGCCCCAGCAGACGCCGAAGGTCGAATGGACATGGGTCTGCGTCCAGTCGAAGACTTGGCGCAGCTCGTCCCAATAGGTGACCTCAGCGAAAGGCATGTGCTCGATCGGGGCGCCTGTGATGATCAGGCCATCGAACTTCTCTCCCGTCGCGGCCACGTCCGAGAAGGGGCGATAGAACTCCTCCATGTGCTCTGCGGCCGTGTTGCGGGTCTGATGCTCGGACATGCGGATCAGCGAGAACTCGATTTGCAGGGGGGTGGCGCCGATCAGCCGGGCGAACTGGTTCTCGGTCTGGATCTTCTTGGGCATCAGGTTCAGCAGCGCGATCCGCAGCGGTCTGATGTCCTGCCGGTCGGCCGCATCCGTCGCCATGACCATGACCCCTTCGCGCGACAGCACGGCATAGGCGGGCAGGGAGGCTGGCAGTTTGATGGGCATGGGACTGTTCCTTGCAGACGGGGCTGACAGATAGGCGGGTCAGCCCTGCATCTCAACCCGTGTCAGTGCACTGGCGACGAGAGCGTCGAAATCCGCAGCGGTGCGGATGGCGCCGATCTGCGTCGCCGGGATGGTCAGGCCCCAGCGGTCGGCCATGGCGCGGTAGCGCGGCTGACGGTGGGCGAGGGCACGGGCATAGGTCCAACGGATGAAGTCATCGGGATCGACCTCCGCCTCGGTGCAGTCGTTTTCGGAAAGGTAGGCGGTCCAGGCGTCCAACAGGAAACCGGGCTGGTAGGACATCGGCTTTGGCGCCGCATCGAAGCGGCGCACCAGTTCGGCGGTATGCGCCTCGGTCCCTTCGATCCAGATCATCAGCGTGCGCGCGGCCAGATGTCGCATCACCGCGTCCTCGGGATCGTCCGGGTCGACCCATTCACAGATCGATCCGCCGGTATCGCAGACGAAGTGCGGATAGCCGTAAAGCGCCTGCGCACGGTCGATGAAATGCCCGGTGTCCAGCAGCGCCGCGACCTCTGCCCGGCGGAACTGGTCCTGACGGCGGGTGTATTCGGCCAAAGGCAACCCGCCACGCCCCACGCCGCCGGGCTTGCCGAGGTAGGTCGACACCGGGTTGAGGTTATCGAAGGTGATGTTGGACCCGATGTAGATGCTGTCCGACAGCAACAGGTCGCGCAGGAACGGCACCTTCATCGCCTCTGCCTTGGCGTTGTCGGCGATCAGCTCGCCCATGTAGCGCGTGCCGATGCGGTAATCGACCGAGTAGTGGAACCAGTCGCCGGTGCGGCGCAGAAGGCTGGCCACATGGGTCTTACCCAGCCCCGACATGCCAAAGAGCAAAACGCGTTTCTGCGGGGCGGCAAGCCAGTCGGCGGCGGATGTGTAAATCATGCGCCCTGCCTAACGGGGGGGCAAAAAATCTTCTAGAAGATTTTTCGGCCGGTCAAAATTTTCGAGAAAATTTTGCGCCCCGGGCTACCGGCCGCGCCAGATCCAGCCACCGCCGAGCACGCGGCTGCTGTCGGGATCGTAGAACACGCAGGCCTGCCCGGGGCTGACACCTTCCTCGGCTGCCAGCAGTTCCACCTCCGCCTCCGTGGCCGAGATCGGGCGCAGGATCGCATCGGTCGGCGGTTTCGTCGACCTGACCTTGACCGCGATCTGCCGCGCGCCGCCCGTCAGGAAATCGCCGTCGCCCAGCCAGTTGATCTCGCGCAGGGGGACGCGGCGGGTGGCCAGCATCGCCTTGGGCCCCACGACGACCTGTCGCGCATCCACGTCGAGCTTGACTACGTAGAGCGGATCGACGAGGCCGCCGATGCCAAGGCCCCGGCGCTGGCCGATGGTGTAGTGGATGACGCCGTCATGATGGCCCAAAACGCGGCCCTCGGTATCGACGATGTCCCCGGGAACCGCGGCGCCGGGACGCAGCTTCTTGATGACGGCGGCGTAGTCGCCGTTCGGGACGAAGCAGATGTCCTGACTGTCGGGCTTGTCGGCGACGGTCAGCCCGAATTGCGCAGCCAGCGCGCGGGTCTCTGCCTTCGTCGACAGATGGCCCAGCGGGAAGCGCAGGTAATTTAGCTGTTCTTCGGTCGTGGAGAACAGGAAATAGCTCTGGTCGCGCTGCGAATCAGCCGCGGCGTGCAGTTCTGCCCCCTGCGCGCCCATCTTGCGCTGGATGTAATGACCCGTCGCCATGCAGTCCGCATCCAGGTCCTTCGCGGTCGCCAGCAGGTCCTTGAACTTCACCCGCTCGTTGCAGCGGATGCAGGGCACGGGGGTGGCGCCGCCAAGGTAGCTGTCGGCGAATTCGTCGATCACGGCCTCGCGGAAGGTGTTCTCGTAATCCAGCACGTAATGCGGAAAGCCCATCGTCTCGGCCACGCGGGCGGCGTCCTGGATGTCGCGCCCGGCACAGCAGGCACCCTTTTTCGCAAGGGCCGCGCCGTGATCGTAAAGCTGCAGCGTCACGCCGACGACATCGTAGCCTTCGCTTGCCAGTTGTGCCGCCACGACGGAACTGTCCACGCCGCCCGACATCGCGACGACGACGCGGGTCTGGGCGGGTGGCTTGGCGAAACCGAGCGAATTGAGCGGGTGATCAAGGGACATCGGACACCGTCGGACTGGAACTTGAGGCAATATAGACGAAAAAGCCCGATATACCCATGGCCGCGCGCTTACCAGTCCTTAAAGGATTTCGGTGACCAATCGGCACGGGGACGCCGGAAAGGGGCTGAACATGTTTCTGAAGAAGATCGATGGCCCGCGGTCCGTCACCCTTCCCGATGGCACCGTGATGACACGCGCGGACCTGCCGCCCGCCCGCACGCGACGTTGGGTCGCGTCACGCAAGGCCGCCGTCGTCGCTGCCGTCATGCACGGGCTGCTGACGCGCGGTGCCGCGCTCGAAACCTATGGCCTGTCAGAGGATGAGTTCGCCGAATGGGAAACCGCGGTGCGGCTGCACGGTCAGGATGCGTTGAAAACGACGGCGCTGCAACGCTACAGACAACTACAAGGTGATTGACCAGAAACCCCGGTATCGGTAACGGAGGATTAACTTTTCGAAGCGAGATTATGATTATCAACTTTTAGCGGAGTAGCCCGATGCGTGTATTGCTGGTCGAAGACGATCCTACCACCTCCAAAAGCATCGAGCTCATGTTGAGTCACGCGAACCTGAATGTCTACTCCACCGACATGGGGGAGGAAGGCATCGATCTGGCGAAACTCTACGACTACGACCTGATCCTGCTGGACCTGAACCTGCCCGACATGAATGGGCACGAGGTGCTGCGGCAGTTGCGGCTGGCACGGATCGACACGCCGATCCTGATCCTGTCAGGCGAGGACGATACCGAAAACAAGCTGAAAGGCTTTGGCTTCGGGGCCGACGACTATCTGACCAAGCCGTTCCACCGCGAGGAACTGGTCGCCCGCATCCATGCCATCATCCGCCGGTCGAAGGGGCATGCCCAGTCGGTCATCACAACCGGTGGCATCGCCGTCAATCTCGACGCCAAGACGGTCGAGGTCGAAGGCAACGCGGTCCATCTGACGGGCAAGGAATACCAGATGCTGGAACTTCTCAGCCTGCGCAAGGGGACGACGCTGACGAAGGAAATGTTCCTCAACCACCTTTACGGCGGTATGGACGAGCCGGAACTCAAGATCATCGACGTCTTCATTTGCAAGCTGCGCAAGAAGCTGTCCGAAGCAACCGGCGGCGACAATTTCATCGAAACGGTCTGGGGCCGCGGCTATGTCCTGCGCGACCCCGAAACGCAGTCCGACAAGGCCCGCATCGCGATCGGCGCCTGACGCGGCTGACGCCCGGTCGCTTACGCATTCCAGACGCCATCGGTGCCCCGGGCCAGCCAATACGTGCAAGCTCGGGCAGTCCCCGGGTGTGTTGGGCACAGCAAACCTCTTGACGCGCGCTGTCCGCTGGACCTTGGCCGGCCGGCGCCCTAAATTTCGATCAACCCGTCACTGCGGGACGACCGAACCGAAGGCTGTGCCATGACGACGAATTGCGACGGAAGCCCCGCACCCGACGGCGGTTTGAACGGACAGTGCTGCGATACCGCGCTGCGGACGTTGACGGATACGGGCTTGGATGGGGTCGCGCGTGATCCTGCGTTGCTCTGGACGGTCGGCGCAGCAGTATTTCGGTCGCGCGCAGCGGGTTCGGTCATCGAAAGCCGTGCGGTGGCATCATGACCAAGCCCCATGACGACGACGAGCCGCACCCTGACGACAGCGTGACCGACCGCAATGGCACCGGCACGTCTGAAACGCTTGACGGTTTACCCGATACCGATGCCGACGTGACCCTCATGTCGCCAAAGGCTGCGGCGGAGGAGCTCGCGGCGTTGGCCGATGCGATCAACGCGGCCAACACGGCCTATCACACGCAGGATGCGCCGACGCTGTCGGATGCGGACTACGACCGGATGAAGCGGCGCAACACCGCATTGGAAGCCGCCTTTCCCGACCTCAAGCGCGACGATTCGCCGACCGACCGGGTCGGCGGGGCGGTGGCAGAGGGCTTCGGCAAGATCACCCATGCGCTGCGCATGATGTCGCTGGCAAATGCCTTCTCGACCGAGGATGTCATCGATTTCGATGCCGGCATCCGCCGCTACCTCGGGATCGCCGCCGATGCGCCGCTTGCCTACACGGCAGAACCGAAGATCGACGGGCTGTCCCTGTCCCTTCGGTATGAGGACGGCACACTGGTGCAGGCCGCAACCCGCGGCGACGGCACCGTGGGCGAGAATGTTACCGCCAATGCCCGCACCATCGCCACGATCCCGCAACAGCTGTCCGGCGCCCCGCAGGTGCTGGAGGTGCGCGGCGAGGTCTACATGCGCCACGCCGACTTTGCCGCACTGAATGCACGGCAGGAGGAGGCGGGCCTGAAACCTTTTGCCAATCCCCGCAATGCCGCGGCCGGATCGCTGCGCCAGCTTGATTCCGCGATCACTGCCGCACGTCCGCTGCATTTCTTTGCCTACGCCTGGGGCGAGGTATCGGACCCGCTGGCGGAGACGCAGAGCGGGGCCATCGCCCGCCTGTCCGACCTCGGCTTCGACACCAACCCGTTGACGCGGATCTGCGAAACGACGGAGGCGCTGGTCGCCCATTACGACCGCATTGCCGCGGACCGGGCGACGCTTGGCTACGATATCGACGGCGTGGTCTACAAGGTCGACGACCTTGGCCTGCAGCGGCGGCTCGGGTTCCGGTCCTCCACCCCCCGCTGGGCCATCGCGCACAAGTTTCCCGCCGAACGCGCCTGGACCCGGCTTGACGGGATCGACATACAGGTCGGCCGGACCGGGGCCCTATCGCCGGTCGCGCGGCTGACGCCGGTGACGGTCGGCGGCGTCGTGGTGTCGAACGCCACCCTGCACAACGAGGATTACATTGCCGGGCGCAGCAGCGACGGCACCCCCATCCGTGACGGCCGCGACATCCGCATCGGCGACTGGGTGGAAGTCTATCGCGCCGGCGATGTCATCCCCAAGATTCGCGACGTTGACCTGGCCCGCCGCCCCGACGACGCGCAACCCTATGAATTCCCCGCCGTCTGCCCGGACTGCGGGTCCGCCGCCGTGCGCGACGACGGCGATTCCGTGCGCCGCTGCACCGGCGGCCTGATCTGCCCCGCGCAGGCGTTGGAAAAGCTGCGCCATTTCGTCAGCCGCGCCGCCTTCGACATCGAGGGGCTGGGCGCGAAGCAGGTGGAATATTTCTTCGGCGACGAGAGTCTGCCGATCCGCCAGCCGGCCGACATCTTCACCCTGCAGGCCCGCGATGCAAAGGCGGTGGCCAAGCTCGAAAACCGCGACGGCTTTGGCCGCACAAGCGCGAGGAACCTCTTTCAGGCCATCGAGGAGAAACGGACAATCCCGCTGAACCGCCTGCTCTTCGCCCTCGGGATCCGCCATGTCGGGGAAGTCGCCTCTGCCGATCTTGCACGGCATTTCGGCACATGGGACGCTTTGGTCGGTATCGTCGATGCCGCAGGTCCCGCCGCCGCTGCGCATCGCGCCGCCGACGCGGCAGAGGCCGCGGCCCGGGCTGCCGCCGCCGATGCGGGCAAACGGGCCAGCATCAAGCCCGTGCGCGACGCCTGCTGGACCGACGTGCCGGTAGAGGCCATCGCCGCATGGGACGAGCTGACCGGGATCGAGGGGATCGGCGCCACGGTGGCCGTCTCCCTCGTCACGACCTTCCAGCAAGAGGCGGAGCGCGCCTCGATCGACCGGCTGGTAGCGCAGCTCGACGTGCAGGCCGTGGCGGCGCCGAAAACCTCTGGCAGCCCGGTGGCCGGCAAGACCATCGTCTTCACCGGCACGCTGGAACGCACCACCCGGGCAGAGGCGAAGGCCCGCGCAGAGGCGCTGGGCGCCAAGGTGGCGGGATCGGTCAGCGCCAAGACGGATCTTCTGGTGGCAGGGCCGGGTGCGGGGTCGAAGGCCACCAAGGCTGCAGAGCTGGGGGTGGAGACCATCGACGAAGCAGCCTGGATCGCCCTGATCGGCGAGGCATGACCGGCCGCCCGGAAGTCCTGTTCCCCCTGTTCGCGGGGCTGACGCAGCTGCCCGGCGTCGGTGCGCGGACGGAAACGCTGCTGGGCCAGATCGGGGTAACGCGTCCGCGCGACCTGCTGCTGACCTTGCCGCAGGGGGGTGTCGACCGGCACCGCCGCGCGTCGATCCGCGAGGTCGTGGCCCCCGCCGTCGTAACGGTCGAGGTGACCGTCGGGCCGCACCAACCGCCCACGGTCAAGGGGCGCCCCTACCGGATCGTCGTCACCGACGCAGAGACGACGTTCCAGCTGATCTTTTTCCACGCCAAGGGCGACTACCTGCAAAAGCTGCTGCCGACCGGTCAGCGGCGGGTCGTGTCCGGCCGGATCGAGCTGTTCGACGGCATCGGGCAGATGGCGCATCCCGACCATATCCTGCCGGTGGCAGAGGCAGAGGCGATTCCCGCCTTCGAGCCGGTCTATCCCCTGACCGCCGGCCTGACGCAGAAACTGATGTTCCGCGCGACCCGGGGTGCGCTGGAACTTGCGCCGGATCTTGCGGAATGGATCGACGGCCCGCTGCTGACCCGCGAGGGTTGGCCCGGCTGGCGTGCGGCGCTGCTGGCCGCCCATGCGCCCGCCGCCACCACCGACCTGTCGCCGCTCGCCCCGGCACGGGTGCGTCTGGCCTACGACGAGTTCTTTGCCCATCAACTGACGCTTGCGCTGGCGCGCGCGCGCATGCGGCGCAAGGCCGGGCGTGTGTCGAAGGGCAGCGGCGCGCTGCAGGCCCGTGTGCTGAAAGCCTTGCCCTACAGCCCCACCACGGCCCAGACCCGCGCGGTGGCCGAGATCGCCGGCGATCTGGCCGCGCCGCACCGGATGAACCGCCTGCTGCAGGGCGATGTCGGCGCGGGCAAGACGCTGGTCGCCCTGATGGCGCTGCTGATCTCGGCAGAGGCGGGCGGGCAGGGCGTGATGATGGCGCCGACGGAAATCCTTGCCCGGCAGCACCTTGACGGGTTGCGCCCGCTGGCGGCCGATGCGGGTGTCAGGCTCGACATCCTGACGGGCCGCGACAAGGGACGCGACCGCGCGGCGAAGCTTGCGGCACTGGCGGCGGGCGAGATCCAGATTCTCGTCGGCACCCATGCGGTGTTCCAGAAGGACGTCGTGTTCCACGACCTGCGGCTGGCGGTGATCGACGAACAGCATCGCTTTGGCGTTGCCCAACGGATGGAACTGGGGGTCAAGGGGCAGGCGGTCGACGTGCTTGTGATGACCGCGACGCCGATCCCGCGCTCGCTCAGCCTCGCGCAGTACGGAGAGATGGACCTGAGCGTGCTGGACGAAAAGCCGCCGGGCCGGACGCCGGTGACGACCGCCCTGATCAGCACCGACCGCATGGACGAGGTCATTGCCAAGCTGCGCGGCGCCGTCGCCGACGGGCGGCAGGCCTACTGGGTCTGTCCGCTTGTCGAGGAGAGCGAGACCGTCGACATGACCGCCGCCGAACAGCGCTTCAAGCTGCTGCGCGCGGCGCTGGGCGAAGGCGTCGTGGGCCTCGTCCACGGCCAGATGCCGCCCGCAGAGAAGGACGCGGCGATGGCGCGCTTCGTGGCGGGGCGGACCAAGGTGCTGGTCGCCACTACGGTGATCGAGGTGGGGGTGAACGTGCCCAACGCCTCGATCATGGTAATCGAACGGGCAGAGAGCTTTGGTCTGGCGCAGTTGCACCAGCTTAGGGGCCGCGTTGGGCGTGGGGCGGCAGCCTCCACCTGCCTGCTGCTCTATCAGACCCCGATGAGCGAGACTGCCCAGCGGCGACTGGCGATCCTGCGCGAGACCGAGGACGGTTTCCGCATCGCGGAGGAGGATCTGGCGATCCGGGGCGCCGGCGACATGATCGGTACGGCACAGTCCGGCCTGCCACGGTTCCGAATCGCCGACCTCGAACGGCAGGCGGCGCTCATGGCGCTGGCGCAATCGGACGCGCGCAAGCTGCTGCACGACGATCCCGATCTGACAGGGGAACGCGGACGCGCCGCGCGCGTCCTGTTGTGGCTGATGGAACAGGACCGGGCGATCCGTTTGATATCAGTGGGTTGACCCGACGGATAACTTTTTGTTCTCTAATGTTCTTAAAAAGTTCTTTACAGGTGCGTGATGAAATGAGAACAAAGGAGCAACAGAAGGCAACCAGAGGAGAGACCCCATGGCCAAGGACATCAAGACCGCGATCCACCGCAGCCGAGAGACCCTTTTGGCCGATGCGATCGGGGCCGCATCACTGGTCGTCATGCTGTTCGTCGGACTGTCGTTGCCTGCGGTGATCTGACCTGACTGCCCCGTGTCCCGGCGATCCCGGCGTCCGCCTGTGCCACCTCGCGGACGCCAGCCTGCCTGTTCCATGTGCGATCACGGGTTGCCTGCCCCGATCGCCGTCGTCCGGGACGCCTCACTCGCCGCCGCCATCCCCCCGGATGTGCGGCGGTTTTTTCATGCGGTGACCTGCGCGTCGTCGAGGGCGGCGAGGGTGGCATCGAAGGCCAGCATGATCGAGGCGTGACGGTTCTTGTAGTCCTTTGCCGGTTCCAGCACGGCCAGCCCGTCGAATGGCGCCGCGGGGACGGGGCCACCGTCCTTCAGCATGGCCAGCAACTCGTCATGCCCGCGCTGAATCGTGCCGCGGTCGAGGCCGATGACGCTTTGTCCGACGACGGAGGCGGCTGCCTGACCCAGCGCGCAGGCCTTCACGTCCTGCCCGAACGCTGCGATGCGCCCGTCAGCGACCTTGAGGTCGACCGTCACGGTCGACCCGCATAGGGGTGAGCGCTTGCGTGCGGTGCCGTCAGGGTCGGGCAAGCGGGTCGTGTGCGGGATCTCTGACGCCAGCGCAAGGATGCGGGTGGAGTAGAGTTTGATCATGTCGGTCTCGGCACTCACCGGTTTGCCCTTTCGCTTGGTCCCCCATAGATAGGGCGCGACGCGATGCTTGGAAAGGTTGCCCCGATGTCCTTCGACCCCGCTACCCTGCGCTACAACGATGCAGGCCTGATCCCGGTCATCGCGCAGGACGCGCAGTCGGGCGAGGTGCTGATGCTGGCTTGGATGAACGCAGAGGCGGTGGCGCGCACGCTGGACACCGGTGACGTGACCTACTGGTCGCGCTCCCGTTCGGAATTCTGGGTGAAGGGGGCGACGTCGGGTCACACGCAAAAGCTGGTGGAATTCCGGCTGGACTGCGACCGTGACTGTCTGCTGGTGGCGGTCGACCAGACCGGGCCCGCCTGCCACACCGGCAGGCGGTCGTGCTTCTATACCAAGGTGGAGGGTGGCGCAGAGGTTGTCACCGATGCGCCGATGGCGGGATGAGGACGCCTGCCGCGGGCGAGTATTTCGGAAAAAGCGAGGACACGCCGGTCACGCTGACCGATCCGCGTCACGGGGCGCGTTCATTTGTCCGAATGAACGGGCAGGCCGACCATGCGCCTGATGTCGGCGGGGGTGGCGCCCTCCGCACGGTAGGTCGCGATGGCGCGGGCGTCGTCGCGTTTGGCGAGGCGCTTGCCCGCGTCGTCGCGGATCAGGCGGTGATGGTGGTAGGCCGGCGTTGGCAGGTCCAGCAGATGCTGCAGCAGGACGTGGATCGGGGTCGCTTCGGCCAGATCCGCGCCGCGGACGACGTCTGTGATACCCTGTGCGGCGTCGTCGATGACGACGGACAGGTGGTAGGACGTCCCCATGTCGCGGCGCGCGAGAACGACGTCGCCGATGTCGGTAATCAGGCTATGAGGGGCGATTGATCGGGTCGCGCCGTTGTCGAGATAATATTTCAAGTCAATCCCTTGCGTGGCGATCTTCATGTCGAGCCGCAGTGCCGTGTCGGCGGGCAGGGGCCCGCTGCGCGGCTTGTGGCGACAGGTGCCCGGATAGATCACGCCGTCGGGACCCATGGCTGCGCCTTCCTGAGGCGCGCTGGCGGCGGCGAGGATATCGCGGCGGTTGCAGGTGCAGGGATAGAGCAGGCCGCGGTCCCAGAGGTGCGCCAGCGCATCGCGGTAGACGACCAAGCGGTCCGATTGGCGCAGGACAGGTCTGGGCCAGCTCAGGCCAAGCCAGGTAAGGTCGTCGGTGATCTGCGCCTCCCACTCCGGGCGCGCACGGGTCTGGTCGATATCCTCGATCCTCAACAGAAAAGTGCCGCCTGCCGCCTGCGCCATGTCGTGGGCCAGCATGGCCGAATAGGCGTGGCCCAGATGCAGCGGGCCGGTGGGCGAGGGCGCGAAGCGGGTGATCAAGCGGGGACGGTTTCCGTCTGCGCCAGCCACGCGGTCCAGTCGGCCTTGGCCCGATCGGTGTAGGCCTTGTAACGCTCCTTGCGGCCCCGGCGTCCGCCCTTGATGCCCGTACCTTCGAGTGGGGGGAAGAGGCCGAAGTTCACGTTCATCGGCTGGAAGGTCCTCGCATCCGCGCCGCCGGTGATGTGGGTGACGAGGGCGCCCATCGCGGTCGTGTTCGGCACGGGCGGCAGGTCGATGCCCTGCGCCTCTGCGACCGCGAGGCGGGCGGCCAGCAGGCCCATGGCGGCGGATTCGACGTAGCCTTCGACCCCGGTAATCTGACCGGCGAAGCGGATATGGGGGCGCGATTTCAGCCGCATCCGGTGGTCGAGCAGCCTGGGCGAGTTGATGAAGGTGTTCCGATGGATGCCGCCAAGGCGCGCGAACTCCGCATCCTCCAGCCCCGGAATCATCTTGAAAACAGCCTTCTGCGCGCCGTACTTCATCTTGGTCTGGAAGCCGACGATGTTGTAGAGCGTCCCCAGCGCGTTGTCGCGGCGCAGCTGCACGACGGCATAGGCCTTGGTCGCCGGGTCATGGGCGTTGGTCAGGCCCACGGGCTTCATCGGGCCGAAGCGCAGGGTTTCGCGGCCGCGTTCGGCCATGACCTCGATCGGCAGGCAGCCGTCGAAGTAGCCGGCGGTCTCGCCCTCCTTGAACTCGGTCTTCTCGGCGGCCAGCAAGGCATCGATGAAGGCTTCGTACTGGTCCTTCGTCATCGGGCAGTTGAGGTAGGCAGTGCGCTCGTCCTCGGTCTCTCCCTTGTCGTAGCGGGACTGCATCCAGGCCACGTCCATATTCACCGTCTCGGCGTAGACGATGGGGGCGATGGCATCGAAGAAGGCCAGCTGGTCGGCGCCGGTCTCGATCCGGATCGCCTCGGCCAGGGCACCGGAGGTCAGCGGGCCGGTTGCGATGATCCACTGGCCCTGGTCGGGGAGTTCGGTGATTTCCTCGTGGGAAATCCGCACGTTGGGGTGCGATCTTAACACGGCGGTGACGCTGGCGGCAAAGGGGTCACGGTCCACGGCGAGCGCGCCGCCCGCGGGCAGGCGGTGCTGATGGGCGGTCTGCATGATCAGCCCGTTCGCGGCCCGCATTTCCCAGTGCAGCAGGCCCACGGCGTTCTGCTCGTGGTCGTCGGAGCGAAAGGAGTTGGAGCAGACCATCTCGCCCAGATCGCCGGTGCGATGGGCGAAGGTGCCGACCTTGGGGCGCATTTCATGGATGACGACGGTCAGGCCGGCATTCGCCGCCTGCCAGGCGGCCTCGGACCCGGCCATGCCGCCGCCGACGATGTGGAGTTCATGTGTCATGCCCGCGATGTAGGACACCGCGGGCGGATTTGCAAAGGCTCAGAAGCCCGGCAGCACCTCGAAGATGCTGCGGTTCGTGAATGTCGTCCCGCGGGAGGCGCCGAAGGCCACCTTGGCGCCCACGGTGAAGAAGCCGACGCCGTCGGACTGGCCGTCGACATCGCCGGAGATCCGGCCGACCTGGGCGTAGAACTGCGGGCCGACTTCCATCTGGTATTCTGCCCCGACGGAGATCTGGCTGAGCGTGTCCCCGTCGACGGTCAGCAGGTCGGCGTTACCGATCAGCCCGAAGCCGTCACGCAGCGCATAGCTCGCATCGACGCCGAAGATCGTGCCGTTCTCGTCCTCGCTGACGGTGCGGCCCAGGTAGCCGCCAAAATCGCCGCCCATGAATTCGGTCCCGCCTTCGATACCCAAAAGGTCGACATCGCCGTCGTCGACGCTGTCGTGGGCATAGAAGCCACCGACGGAGGCGGCGGAGGAGAGGTGATAGGTGCCGTGCAGCGTGATGTTGCTGGCAGTGGTGTCGATGTTATCGGGTTTGTAGCCGGCCGCGTTGGCGGACAGGCTGAAGGTCTGCATGAAGCCGTATTCGACGCCGCCGGAATAGGTCGTGCCGCCGAAATCGGATCCATTGGTAGGGGCGTTGTACTCGATGCCGAGTTCGCCGCCGGTGATGCCCTGCGCCGTGGCGGCGGAGGACGCGGCCACCAGAACGGTGGCAGCGAATGCTGCTTTGTAGATCATGTTACACGCCTCAATCTTGTTGTTGTCCGCTGAGGGTTTCGACCCTCTTGCGCCCAAGATTACGCAAAACCCCGCGAGGCGACAACCGATCTGTCCGGATACGGCGTCTTTACGCCTCTGGCGTGGGGACCTCTGTGTCTTCTGCGTCACCTTGATCGGCGATCCAGGCGACGCTGACGACCTCTTCGCCCTTCGCGGTGTCGAAGACCTTGACCCCGCCAGCCCCGCGCGAGCGGAAGCTGATGCCGTCGACGGGAACACGGATCGACTGGCCGGTCGAGGTGACCAGCATGATCTGGTCCGACAGATCGACCGGGAAGGAGGAGACGAGACCGCCGCCGCGCATCGCCTTGTCCATCGCCGTCACCCCCATTCCGCCACGACCGCGCACGGGATAATCGTGACTGGAGCTCAGCTTGCCCGACCCTCTTGATGTGATCGTCAAAATCAGGTTCTCGGCCGCCGACATCTCGGCGTAACGTTCCTGGCTGATGGCACCGGGTGCCACGTCGTCCTCGTCATCAGAGGTTTCCGCGTCATCGGCAAGGCCCGCCATGGCGCGTCGCATCTTGAGGTAGGCGGCGCGTTCCGCCGGATCCGCCTCGAAATGGCGGATGATCGACATCGACACGACCGTGTCGTCGCCGTTCAGCCGGATGCCGCGCACGCCGACGGAGGCACGGGAGTTGAAGATCCGCACGTCCGTCGCCGGAAAGCGGATCGCCCGACCGGAGTTAGTGACCAGCATGACGTCGTCGTCGTTCGACGCGATGCGGGCGTTGATCAGGGTGTTGTCGGCCTGTTCGTCCTCGAACTTCATCGCGATCTTGCCGGCGCGGTTCACATTGGTGAAATCCGACAGCTTGTTGCGGCGCACGGTGCCCTTGGAGGTCGCGAAGACGACCTGCAGGTCGTCCCAGTCGGCCTCTGGCCGGTCGACGGGCATGATGGCGGCGATGGACACGCCGGTCTGGATGGGCAGGATGTTGACGACGGCCTTGCCCTTGGCGGTGCGGCTGCCCAGCGGCAGCTGCCAGCATTTCAGCTTGTAGACCATGCCGTCGGTCGTGAAGAACAGAAGCTGCGTATGGGTATTGGCGACGAAGAGGGTGGTGACCACGTCCTCTTCTTTCGTGGCCATCGAGGACAGCCCCTTGCCGCCGCGCCGCTGCTGGCGGAAGTCGGCCAGCGCCGTGCGCTTGATGTAACCACCCGAGGTGACGGTCACGACCATGTCCTCGCGCTCGATCAGGTCCTCGTCGTCCATGTCGGCCGCCCAGTCGGTGATTTCCGACCGGCGGGGGACGGCGAACTGGTCCTTCACCTCGTGAAGCTCGTCGCGGATGATCTGCATGATCCGATCGCGAGAGCCGAGGATTTCGAGGTAGTCGCGGATCTTGGCGGCGAGGTCCTTCAGTTCGTCGGTGACCTCTTTCACGCCGATCTGGGTCAGGCGCTGCAGCCGCAACTCCAGAATGGCGCGGGCCTGCGCCTCTGACAGGTTGTAGGTGCCGTCCTCGTTCGCCGTATGGGTCGGATCGTCGATCAGGGCGATGTATTCCAGGATGTCCTGCGCGGGCCAGCGGCGGGTCATCAGCGCCTCGCGCGCCTCGGCGGCATCGGCGGATTTCCGAATGGTGGCAACGACTTCATCGATGTTCGTGACGGCGACGGCCAGGCCGCAGAGAATGTGGCTCCGCTCCCGCGCCTTGCGCAGTTCGAACGCCGTGCGGCGGGCGACGACGTCTTCGCGGAAGTCGACGAAGGCGGTCAGGAACCGGCGCAGGGTCAGCGTCTCGGGGCGGCCGCCGTTCAGGGCCAGCATGTTGCAGGCAAAGTTCGTCTGCATCGGCGTGAAGCGGAACAGCTGGTTCAGCACGACCTCGGCCGTCGCATCTCGCTTCAACTCCACCACGACGCGCACGCCGTTGCGGTCGGATTCGTCCTGCACGTGGGCGATGCCCTCGATCCGCTTCTCGCGGGCGGCCTCGGCGATGCGGTCGATCATCGCAGCCTTGTTCACCTGATAGGGCACGTCGTCGATGACGATGGCCCAGCGGTCCTTTCGGATCTCTTCCGTATGGGTGCGGGACCGCATGATGACGGACCCACGGCCTTCCAGATAGGCCT
Source organism: Loktanella atrilutea (assembly GCF_900128995.1). Lineage (GTDB taxonomy): Bacteria > Pseudomonadota > Alphaproteobacteria > Rhodobacterales > Rhodobacteraceae > Loktanella > Loktanella atrilutea. The sequence goes on from NZ_FQUE01000001.1 coordinate 656,050, forward strand.
TGCGCGCGCCGGAGCGGCCGAGGATCACGCCGCCGGTCGGAAAGTCGGGGGCGGGGATGTATTCGATCAGCTCTTCGCTGGTGAGGTCGGGATTGTCGATCAGCGCCAGCGTGGCGTCGATGACCTCGCCCAGGTTGTGGGGCGGGATGTTGGTCGCCATGCCGACGGCGATGCCACCGGCGCCGTTGACCAACATGTTGGGATATTTCGCCGGCAGGACGGTGGGTTCGCGGTCTTTGCCATCGTAGTTGAACTGGAAGTCGACGGTATCCTTGTCGATGTCGTCGAGCAGGTAGTTCGCCACCTTGCGCATCCGCACCTCGGTGTAGCGGTAGGCCGCGGCCTTGTCGCCGTCCATGGAGCCGAAGTTGCCCTGACCGTCCAGCAGCACGAGGCTCATGGAAAAGTCCTGCGCCATCCGCACCAGCGCGTCGTAGATCGCGGAGTCGCCGTGCGGGTGGTACTTGCCCATCGTCTCGGCCACCGGGCGCGAGGATTTGCGGTAGGGCTTGTCGAAGGTGTTGTTGGTATCGTGCATCGCGTAGAGGATGCGCCGGTGGACCGGCTTCAGACCGTCGCGCAGGTCCGGGATCGCCCGGCTGACGATGACCGACATGGCGTAATCGAGGTAAGCCGTCTTCAGCTCGTGCTCGATCGTGACCGAGGGGCCATCGTAGGACCACTTCGGCGTGCCGTTTTCGTCATCGTTTTCAGGAGTTTCCGGGGTATCGTTCACGTGACTGCCTTGTTGCAAGCGGGCCTGTATCTGGGTCGCGCGATCCTACCAGATACATGATCTGGTGTGCAACGCCTGATGCCGGGATGCTTTGGCAGCCGCGGCCTCCATCTGCCAACAAACTGTTTTCGTTGACATATAATCGTCACGTGGAATCGTGGTCGCGGGGGACAGGCAAGGAGACCGCGATGACGACCGAAACGGAACTGATGCTGAAGGGTTACGGGCTGACCACGGCAGAGATGACCTATCACATGCCGGACTATCCGCATGTGCTGAACACCTACATCTGGCAGGACTACGATCTGGCGCCGGACCACGACCGCCTGCTGCACTTCATCGGCTTCTGGCGCGACACGCTGGACGGGGTGCTGCATTCGGTGCGCTATTCCCACCGCAAGCTGATCGCCCCGAACGAATGGCGCAACGTGGTGGGAGAGTTCCGCTACCACTGACGGCCGCCACCGGGCGGTCTCCGATTTTTCTAGAAAAATCGGCTCGGGGCGCTGCCCCGAACCCCGAGGTATTTCCGACGAGAAGAAGATCAGGCGTGACTGCGCGTGGGCCTGTCGAAGACGCGGCGGCCCAGCAGGGACGCCGTGAGGTCGACCATCAGCGAGGCGGTCTTGCCGCGGTCGTCGAGGAAGGGATTGAGCTCCACAAGATCGAGGGAGGTGACGAGGCCGCTGTCGCAGAGCATCTCCATCACCAGATGACCCTCGCGGACGGTGGCGCCGCCGGGGACCGTGGTGCCGACGGCGGGGGCAACGGAGGGGTCGAGGAAGTCGACATCGAGGCTGACGTGCAGCATGCCGTTCGCCGCCTGCACCCGGTCAAGGAAGGCGGCGAGCGGGGTGCGGATGCCGCTTTCGTCGATCACGCGCATGTCGACGACATCGACGTTGATGTCGAGCAGGGCCGCGTGTTCTGCGCCATCCACGGACCGCAGGCCGATCATGCAGATGTTGGCGGGATCGACGCGGGCGGGCAGGGGCGGGAAGGCGTCGAAGCCGTCGCGGCCGATGACGTAGCCGACCGGCGTGCCGTGCAGGTTGCCGCTGTCGGTGGTGTCCGGCGTGTGGATGTCGCTGTGCGCGTCGAGCCAGAGGGCGAAGAACGGACGATCCTGCGACGCCGCATGCGCCGCCATGCCGGCGACGCTGCCCAGCGCCAGCGCGTGGTCGCCGCCGAGGAAGATCGGCAGCCCGCGGGGGGCCGCCTCTTGCGCGGCGGCCATCAGGGTCTGTGTCCAGCCGATGTTTTCCGCCAGCGCATGGACCTTGGGGTTGCGGTGGGGCGCCACATCGACCGGGGCGGGGGCGAGATTGCCCAGATCCTCGACACTGTGACCCAGGGCGGTGATCGCCTCTGCCAGCCCGGCGGTGCGATAGGCGTCGGGCCCCATCAAGCAGCCGCGGCGGCGCTTGCCGCAGTCGACGGGGGCGCCGATCAGGATGCAGTGGGTCTTGGGCATGGGCGAACCTTTCAGGTGCGGGCGCGGGCGGCGGCGATCCAGACGATGACCAGCAGGGCCGAGAACAGGGCGTTCCAGCTGGCCATCGAAAGGTGGAAGAGCTCCCAGCTGACCTGATCGCACATGATCAGGCGCGGGCCGTCGGTCGACAACAGGTCGCCCGACAGTGCACCGCCACCGCCGCCGGTGCAGGAGGAGGGGCCCGGCCACCAGCCACGCTCCACCCCGCTGTGAAAGACGCCGATGCCGCTGGTCACGGCGGCGGCCAGTGCGCCCAGCACCGGCAGGGCCGCGCCGGGGATCGCCAGCGCCAGCGCACCGATCACGATCGCGGCTGCGTGCGGCCAGCGCTGCCAGAGGCACATCTCGCACGGAAGGTAGCCCATGAACTGGAACAGGAAGGCGCCGGCCAGCAGCAGGGCCGATCCGCCGGCGGCGATGACGATGAGGGTGTTGCGCATCAGACGACCTTGAGCAGTGCGAAACCGCCGACCAGCAGGACGACGAAGACGGTGAAGACGAGGCCGAGGCGGCGCTCGATGAAGTCCTGGATCGGCGCGCCGAAGCGCCAGAGCAGGGCGGCCACGATGAAGAACCGCAGGGCGCGGGCGAGGATGGCTGCCAGCACGAAGACCGGCAGCGACAGGCCGGTGACGCCGGATGCGATGGTGATGACCTTGAAGGGGAAGGGTGTGATCCCTGCGATCAGCACGGCCCATGCGCCCCAGTCGTTGTAGGTGACGGCAAAAGAGTCGAACTCCGCCCCCTTGCCGTAGAAGTCCAGCACCGGGCGGCCAACCGTGTCGAACAGGGCGGCACCGATGTAGTAGCCCAGCAGCGCACCGAGGACCGAGGCCACCGTCGCGACGGCGGCAATCAGGAAGGCGCGGCGCGGGCGGGCGATGATCATCGGGATCATCAGCACGTCCGGCGGGATCGGAAAGACGCTGCTTTCGACGAAGCTGACGATGGCCAAGGCCCAGAGCGCGTAGGGCGAGCGCGACAAGGACATCGTCCAGTCGTAAAGGCGTCGGAGCATGGACGTGATCCCGTGGTTTCTGGCGCGCTTAGGCCATACCCGACCACGGCCCGTCAAGCCATCCGCCGCGCAGCCCGCGCTTTGCACATTGCAGCGGCCCGTTGCCGCACTACCCTGTCGATCACAAGTCAGCGATCAGGCCGGATGCGGCCCGGTTTTCAGCGGAAGGATCATCGGATGAAGTGGCAGGGGCGGCGGGTCAGCCGGAACGTGGAACGACGCAGCGGCGGAAGCGGACGCGCGATCGGCGGGATCGGGGGCGTCGGCGGGATCGTGATCCTGCTGCTGGGCTGGTATTTCGGGGTCGATGTGTCGGGCATCGTCGGCAGCGGCAGCGGCGGCGGTGGCGGCACCCAGCAGGTCGACAACAGCACCATCGACGCGCAGGATCCGGAGATCGAGCAGTTCGTCGGCGTGGTTCTGGCAGATACCGAGGACGTCTGGGGCGCGATCTTTCAGCAGCAGGTCGGCGAGGCCTACAACGAGCCCAAGCTGGTGCTGTTCGACGGCATCACCCGCTCGGCCTGCGGCACCGCGAATGCGGCCACCGGGCCGTTCTACTGCCCGGCGGATCAGGACGTCTACCTCGACACCGCGTTCTTCCGCACGCTGAAGCAGCAATTGGGCGCCGGGGGCGACTTTGCTGCGGCCTATGTCGTGGCGCACGAGGTCGGGCATCACGTGCAGGACGAACTGGGCATTCTGGAACAGACCAACCGGATGCGGTCGCAGATGAGCGAGGCGGATGCCAATGCCCTGTCGGTCCGGACGGAACTGCAGGCGGATTGCTATGCCGGCATCTGGGCGCAGGGCACCCAGTCGATGAACGGCACGCTGGAATCGGGCGACATCGAGGAGGCGATGAACGCCGCTGCGAAGATCGGCGACGATACCCTGCAGCGCAACGCGGGACAGGCGGTCAGTCCCGACAGCTTTACCCACGGCACCAGCGAACAGCGGCAACGCTGGTTCAAGCGTGGCTTCGACAGCGGCGACATGACCGACTGCGACACCTTCTCTGCCCCGCAACTTTGAGCGGCTTTGGCTGCCGGGCCCGATTGACGCGGGCCCGCAGCTTGTTTACCTGAACCCACCGGCCGGTGTGGCGGAATGGTAGACGCAGGGGATTCAAAATCCCCCGATCGCAAGGTCTTGTCGGTTCGAGTCCGACCACCGGTACCAGCTGTCCTGAGGGACGCTGCAGCTTTTTCATGAATTGCAGAGCGTTTGGGAATGGCGCTTGCCGGCTGTCGAAGTCGCGTAGGCTCCGGTGCCGTGCGCCGTCGGCGTCGTGACGGTCCTTCTCCGGGTGCCCGGGCCAAAGGGGACTACGACCTTGGTCTGACGATCTCTCCGCCTCGGGCGGGCGGAACTTGACCTGTATCAGTCCCGCCTCGTAGCCTGCAGGTCATTGTAAGACAGTGAATAATACATTTTCCGACCATCCGGCCGCTTACTCTATCGGCCGGCGGTCCGAACCGCAGGACGCTTCTGATGACGCCTCTGCACAACGCCCGGCCGCGCGGCTGGACCTTCGACCTTTCGCCCGCCCGCCGGCGCAGCCTTGTCCTGCTGCTGGCCGGGCTGGGGCTAAGCATCGGGGTGCCGATGGCGCTGTCGCTTTATGTGACCGAACAGTTCCGGCAGGCGCAGATGCTGGACGCGCAGGCGGCGGGCGAATTGCTGACCGAAGGGTTCCTGTCGCCCCATGCCCGCCGCGCCCTGCGCAACGGATCGATCAGCTCCGCCGAAACGCAGGAAATGCACGCCGACTTCGACCGCATCGCCGCGGATGGCGACATTCTTGGGGCCGTGATATGGGATCTGTCCGGCAGTCCGGTCTACAGCTCGGTCGGCAACATCACGGAAGAGATGTTTCCACAGGCCGACTTCCAAGCCGCCCTGAAGGGGCAAAGCTCGCATGTCGAGGTCACCGATCTCGACGCGGTCGGCCGCCACGATACCGTGCCGCTGCCCTACCTCGAGCTTTACACACCCATCGTGTCGCCAGACACCGGCGCGGTGATTGCGGTGGGCGAGATGCTGTTCAATATCTCGCAGATCCTGGAGAACCGGCGTCACGCGGCGCGGTCCGTCCTGATCGCCAGCGGTCTGGCCAGCCTCGCGCTCAGCGCCATGGTGGTGCTGATCCTGTTCCAGCGCGAGCGGCTGCTGCAGCATCTGGCCCACGTCCGCGCTCTGGGACGCCAGAACATCAGGCTGCGGCGCGGCGCCGAACGGGCGCGTCTGCTGGCCAGCCACTCGAACGAGGCCCTGCTGAACCAGTTGGGTGCCGAAATTCACGACGGACCGGTGCAGGTCCTGAGCCTTCTGATGCTGTCGGAGGACAAGAACGCGCCGCAGCCCGTCGCCAACGCCGGCTTCGACCGGCGGGCGCTGATTTCCTCCGTGATGGGCGAGTTGCGTGCGATCTCCGACGGGCTGATCCTGCCGGAGATGGACCCGCAGTCGCTGGCCGGCAGCCTGAAGCTCGCGATCGCACGCCACGAAACCCTGACCGGACACCGCGTCGCCCATGACCTGACCGGCCTGCCGCAGGTGGTCGATCCGGAGTTCGCGGTCTGCCTTTACCGCTTCGTGCAGGAAGGGCTGACGAACGCCTTTCGGCACGCGGGAACGCCGACCGAACGGGTCACGGGCCGCCAGGACGGCGACTTGCTGCTGTTGACGGTCAGCGATGGCGGTCCGGGTGCGGGTGTCCGTCAGGCGCCTGTCACGTCGCACCGCGGGCTGGGCCTGCAGGGGATCCGCAACCGGCTGAAGGTCTTTGGCGGGACGATCACACTGGAACCGAACGCAGAGGGCGGCATGGACCTGACGTTGCGCGTCGTGACGACCCTGCCGGGACAACTGATGCCCGACCGGGACTGACCCGGCCGGGCGGGCCCCTCAGTTCATGGCCATGTGCGGTTCGCGCCGGTTGCCCGCCAGCCCCAGCTTCTCGGCGCTGATGACGACCTCGATCCGGCTGCGGACGTTCATCTTCTGCATGATGATCGTCATGTAGTGCTTGACAGTCTTGTCGCTGATCGACAGCGCCTCCGCGATCTCGCGGTTGGTCAGCCCGGTCATCAGCAGCCGCAGCACCTGCTCCTCGCGCACGCTGAACCGGCAGTTCTCGCGTGCGGCGCGGCGCAGCTTTTCCGTGCGCAAGCCGGTCAGAACCTTGTTTGCAAAGGCCGGAGAGATGAAGGTCTCTCCCTGATCCACGGTTCGGATCGCCTGCTTCAGCTCCGCGATGGTGCTGCCTTTCAGCAGATAGCCCGCGGCCCCTGCCTCCAGTGCTGCTATGGCGTAGTCGACGCCGGCGACAGCGGTGAAGGCCAGCACACGTGTCTTGCCCTCGTTCATCTGAGAGATGTCGGTAAAGGCCTTGATGACATTGCCTGGCATGTTCACGTCCATCACCAGCACCGAAGGCTTGTGGGTCCGGGCCAGCTTCACGGCTTCTTCCGCCGATCCGCCTGTTGCCACGACCTTGAAATCCTCGTCCGTCTCTAGCAGGGCTTGAATACCGCCCAGAAGCACGGGGTGATCATCAATAAGTCCGATTAAAATTTCACTCATCTTGCCGTATCCTCAATTGATAACGCAGGTGGGTTGAAACAGCTTGATCGTCAATTTACCGGCGCGGCGGGACTGGTTGGCCCCGTCGCCGTATGCTGTCCACCAATCGAAGCGTCGGTGGATCGCGTCGTATCGTGTCGTCCGATCGGCCGGGCGTTCAAATGCCAGGACCGAAGGCAGAAGGCCTTTGTCGCGACCCGAGCCCCGGAATATGCGGGGTTCGCCCTGTCACCACATCGGCGATCTTCCGCCGTTAATAGAAAATTAATACCACATGGTGGAACCTGCGGAAAACAAAATCCACTCAACAACCTTGAGTTGACCTAAGGCAAACGATCACGATGGTGGTCGGGCCGTTCCGGATTGGCGACGTAGCGTCAACAATGCAAAATTTGGCATTGATTTACTAGACTTCGGTCGCGACGCCTGAATACGCATGGACGCGATCACCCACAGAGAAAGCCGTGTCGCACGACGTCAAGACTGTTCTAAAGTCGAAAGCGCCAGAAAGCTGATAACAGGTTAAGGTTGTGGTGATCGTGAGATGGCTACGGTTGCAGACTGTCCGCTTGCTACGTCTTGGGCTTCTGTTCGGCGGGATTCGGCCCGGATTGATTCGGGGGCAAGGGCCGGATTGATCTGCCCGGTCCGCGCGTCCTGCGTCACAAGCGGCATGATCGCCTGCCGGGTCGCGGCATCAAAGCCGAAACGCGCCATCGTCTGATTGATGGTCAGAAACCGCATGCCCGCAGGTACCGTGGCGAGCGCTGACTCGCGCATCGCGATGACCTGAAGCGCCGGTACCGGCAAAAGCGCGAGAACCTCTTCGGGTGCGAGGTAGAGGTCGATCAGACCCTCGACGTCCGTCAGGCGGACGTCGAAGCTGCGACCGGCGAAGATTTCCTGCCGAACCGTCCCGTCCAGCGGCGGACGGGGCCCGTTGCCGTCCAGCCGCGCTGTCAGGCGGCGGAGGATCGCGGTGGTGGCCATGGCATCGACATGCCGGCTTTCTAGACGGGCCAGCACCTGAACCGCCGCCTGCGTGCGGACCTGCAGGGTGACCACCATGCTCGACAGCAGCATCAGGCCGATCAGCGTCGTCAGCAGCACGATCCCGCCGTGCGGCGACCGGTCGACCGGCGTGGCAAGCAATTGCGGCATGGGGTCCGTCCTGTCCGGCGCCGCCCGCGCGACGGCTGTCCCACCATGGCCCTGCATCCGCCGCTTGAAAAGCGTGCATCGCAGGGGCAGGGGTCGGCACGACCCGCGACAGTGCAGGGACTTCGGCATTCCCAAGCAGCGATTTATCGCCTATGATTCCGGCATTGTTTTCGAAATTTGACAGATCAGGTGTGCGATGGCCATGTCCGCTTCACGTCCGCCGCGCAGGTCCGACGCCGGGCTGACGCTTCTTGAAATGATGGTCGTTCTGGCGATCATCGCGCTTGTCGTGGGCCTTGGCGCGCCACGGCTGATGGAAAACTTCGGCCGGGCAAAGGGGCAGGCCGCAGCCGCCGCGATGGCAAATGTGAAATCGGCGGTGCAGCTCTACTACATCGACACCGGCCGCTACCCGTCCGAGACGGAGGGCCTGTCGGCCCTGCTGACGCCGCCCTCCGGTGTGACCGGCTGGGGCGGACCCTACCTCGACGATGCGACGGCGACGGTCGATCCCTGGGGGCGGGCGTATCTGTACCGCTTTCCCGGCGCCGACGGGTCGTTCGATCTGATGACGCTTGGCCGCGACGGTCAGCCCGGCGGCGCGCGAGAGGACAGCGATATCACGCTTTGACGCTGGTTGCGCGCCGGCACGACGATCAGCGGCGGCGCCGCGCGCCCGTCGATGTCGTAGGTGATCCGCACGAGGTCCGGCAGCACCGGCCCTACCGGCCAGCCCGTCACCCAATCGTCGGCCCCCGTCTCTGCCGGGGGCATGAAGGCAAGGCCGACCTCTGTCACGGCAGGCGACAGGGTGATGCTGCGGGACTGGCCCGGATGGTCGCCCACGTCCGGCGTCGTGGCGGTGGCGACCAGCATATCATCCTGACGCGCCAGCGTGACCGTGGCCAGCGCACCGGGCCAGAACAGCCCGTCGTCGATCAGCGTCTCGAAGGTCAGCGTGACGTCATCACCCTGCAGCAGCGCCTCGCGCGGCATGTCCTCGATCCAGTTCCGCAGCGTGCCGCGGTCCAGCAGCAGCGCCAGCCCCCGCTGCGCAGGGTCCAGCCGCTGCAATGCCCGCCCGACGGCGCCGAAGCTGGCTGCAAGGATCAGCGCCAGCGCCGCCATCATCGCCAAGGAGATCAACAGCTCCAACAGGGTCACACCGGCGGTCCGGCGGCGCGGGACCGTCATCGCAGGGTCGACAGGGTGACGACGAGGTCCGGGCGACGTTCGCTCCAGCCCTCGATGGTGACCGCGCGCAGGCCGGTGGTGCCGTCGTCCTGCGGTGCCGGTCCGTCGCTGATCCGCCAGCGCCAGTCGGGCGGGGCCTCGCCGCGGCGTGCTGCGGGGTCTGGACGGCGCAGATAGGCTTCCAGCATCGAGCGGTTCAGCTCGGTCAGCCATGCCCGTTCCAGCCGCAGGGTCTGGGTTCGCATCGACCAGCCGAGGGTGCCCATGACCCCGCCCAGCACCAGTGCCAGCACTGCCGTCGCCACCAGCGTTTCCAGCAGCGTAAAGCCCGCGTCGCGCCGGCGGGCCGTGCCGCGGTCAGAACGCAAGGTCGTTGACCGAAAACACGGCCCCCATGATCGTCGTGATCAGCAGCCCGATGACCCCGCCGATCAGCAGGGTCAGCGTCGGCGTCAGGGCGGCCAGCAGGCGCTGTGTCCGCCGCTCCGTCCGGTCGGACAGGGCGCGCGACACGGCTTGCAGGACCTCTTCCAGCGTGTTCGTCTCCTCTCCGATCCGAAAGAGGTCGAGGAACAGCGGCGGCATGCCCCCCGCCAGCGCCAGCGCGTCATGGGCGCGACCGCCCTTTTCCAAGGCGTCGGAGGCCGCGCGCAGGGCAGGGGCGAAGGGATCCTGCGGCGCCAGCGTGGTGCAGGTCTGCAGCGCGTCGTTCAGCGGCCAGCCTGCGCGCAGCAGCAGCACCAGCGCCCGGTTCAGGCGCAGCAGGGCGTTGTCGCGCAGGATCGGACCGATCAGCGGCAGACGCAGGGCAATCCGCGACCAGAACCGGCGCAGCAGCAGGACTGCCGCCAGCCCCGCCAGCACGACGGCAAGGGCCAGCGCCACGCCATGGGTCTTCAGCACCGCGCCGATGGCAAGGAACGCCGCAAGGCCGCCGGGCATCGGCCGGTCCTGCCCGGCAAAGATCGGCGCCAGCGCCGGCGCCAGCGACAGCGTCACGATCAGCAGCAGGCCGAAGGTCGCCGCCAGCAGCACCGCGGGATAGAGCAGGGCGCCAACCACCTTGCCCTTCAGACGCTGCTGTTCGCGCAGGTAGTCCGCAAGGTCCGCCATCAGGACCGGCATGGCGTCCGACCGGTGGCCCATCTGCAGCAGGGTCAGGAACATCGGCGATACCCGCGGCCCCGCCTGCGCGAAGGCATCGGGAAAGGACGTGCCTTCGCTGACCAGCCACCGGATCCGCGCAAGGCGGTCGCGCATGTCGCGCCGTTCGGCGCTGTTCTGCAGGATGCTCAGGATCTGCGTCAGGGGCAGCCGCACCCGGAACAGCACCGCCAGCTGTTCCGCCAGCGCCGCCTGATCCGCCAGCGGAAGGGCGCCCGACGTCAGGCTGATCTCGCGCCGGTACCATGGCACCGGTGGCGACAGGGCGCTGTCGCGCAGGTCCACGACCGACAGGCCCATGGCGCGCAGCGTGTCGTAGGCGGCCGCCTCTGACAGGGTGTCGAGCTGGCCGTTCTCGACCCGCCCCTCTGCGGTGTAGCCCTTGTAGCTGAAGACCGGCACGGCGTCCTTCCTTCCGCTAGTGGAACATGTCGACGGTGGCGCTGCGGTCGCCCAGCTGCAGGTCGAGCGTCCGCGGGCCGATCGCCGTGACCTGCCAGCCGGCGACGTCGTCGCCCGTCTGGACCCAAAGCTCCCCTTCACCGCCCGTCGCGATCACCAGCGCCCGGCGATCTGCCCCCTGACCGATCACCGCCATCAGCCGCAGGTCGAGGTCCGAGGGTGCCGCTTCCCGCTCCGGGGCTTTGGATGCCGCGGCCTGCACCGGTGCCGCCGCCGCGCCGGCGGGCCTGCGACCGGCAAGGAACAGGGGGCGGGCGTCCATGGCGGGGAGGATATCGTCGTAGGCACCCACCTCCGGCAGGGGAAAGAGCGTGCTTTCGGCCATTGCCGTCACTGGTGCCGGGGCAGGGGCGTCGCCAGCGTCAGGCAGCTGCGGCAGGTCGGACAGCCGCAGCAGGCAGACGGCGCCCACCGCCAGCAGGATGCCCAGATGCCCCAGGGGCGGCCAAAAGATCAGCGGACCCATGCGTCAGACCCCGCCGCCGGGGTAAAGGCCCCAGACCACCAGCTGCAGCGACACCGGGGCGCGCAGGCCCGGGTCGGACGACCCCGGCAGGGCGCGCAGGGTCATGTTGGCGATGGCGACCCGCGGGGTCAGCGCCTCGAGCCCCGCAATGAAGCGGATCGCGTCCGACCATTCGCCCTGCGCCTCCAGCTCTACCGCGACGGCGGGAGTCGCAAGTTCGTAGGGCGTCCGCCCGGCTCCGAAGGTCAGCAACGTCAGCCGGTGCGACGTCCCCAGATCGACGATCCTCTGCTGCAGCAACAGGGTTGCGGCGGCGGCGGTCTCTCCATCGTGGGCGAGGTCGGCGGGAAGGGTCGCGTCCCCGTCGATCTGCGACACGGCGGCAAATCGGGTGCGCAGATCGGCGGCGCGTGTCGACAGCAGGGCGTGCTGCACGAGCGCGGCGTCCAGCCGTGCGGCGCCGACGCCGGTCAGCGCAAAGACGCAGGCCGCCGCGATCCCGGCCAGCACCACCGCCAGCCCGATCATGCGCAGCGCGGTCACGAGGGCACCTCGAACGGGCGCAGGGTCACGCGCAGCTGGAACCGGTTCTCGCGCCGGACCGGGTCGACGACGACCGGCCCGTCGATCGTCACCTCCTCTGCCCATGGCGCGGCCTGCACCTTCTGCACCGTGTCCGACAGGGCCGCTTGCGAAAATCCGGCCAGCCGCATGTCGTCCCCATCCAGCGACAGGGAAGAGATCCAGACCCCGTCGTCGAGGCTGTCGGTCAGGTCGGCGATGACCGGAAACCGGCGGTAGTCGGCGTTGAAGCGTGCGACATCGGTCACCAGCCCGCTCATCGCCGCATCCCGTTCGACCAACTGCGCCTTTGCAGCGGCTGCCGCGTCCAGCAACTGCGTGATTTCTGCCGACAGCGCGGCGGAGCGGGCGTTCAGCACGGCCGTCTGCCGCATCTGCAATGCCAGCACGGCGCCCGTGGCCAGCACCGCGAGGCCGATCGCCAGCCCGTGCCAGACGCGGGTGATGCGGTCGGCGCGGGTGCGGCGGTGATAGACCGGCGCCGTGGGGGCATCGGTCGCGATGGTGACGCGGCGCACCTCGGCCCCCGTCGCGGCGGCGGCCTGCAGCAGATCGGTCAGATCCTGCTGCTTGAAGATATGGACGCGATAGCCTTGCGTGCCGCCGCTGCGCCCGGTTCGTTCGGACCGCCAGATCAGCCCTGCGGCCCGGGCGGGCATCTGCTGGCGCAGCTGCATGTCGATCGCGGCGGGGGCCGCCCGTCGGGCGGCATGGGGCAGGGCGATCGTCTTGGTCAGGCACAGCGCCCGGTCAAGGACCAGATCCACCGGCCGCCGCCGCGCCGCGTATGCGCGCAGGGTCGCAAGCACCTCTGCGGCCAGTGGCAGCGCGGTGACGCGCACCGTTGCGACCTGCCGCGGCGGCAGCCCCGCGGCAAAGACGGCGGACGCCCCGCCGAATCGCAGGCTGCGCCCCTGAAAGATCTGTCGGACTTGCATTGAAATACCAAAGGCCGATGATGAAGGTTAAGCAATTATCAAATATACGCCGCTGATCTTATTTGAGTCTGACACGGAAAACGCGCTGTCGCCATGACAATTTCCCCCAAGCCCCCGTCGGCCTCTCCAGCCGAGATCGATGCAGCCCTCGCCCTGCGGCTGCGGGACGCGGACCTGATCCCGCAGGACGGCATCGATCGCGCGCTGGCCCGGGCGCAGGCGCAGGGCACCACCCTCGACCGCGCCCTACTGGAACAGGGGCAGCTGGAAGAAGACGTGCTGCTGACGCATCTGTGCGACCTGACCGGGCTTGCATTTTGCGCCGACCCCTTTGCCGAGGGACTTGTCGCGGACCCCGCGGCAGTCGCCCATCTGTCGCCGGGCTACCTGTCCGCCAAGGCCGCCGTGCCGGTGCTGGGCGAGGACGGCGCACCGCGGCGCGTGCTTCTGGCGGCGCCGCGTGACATGGACCTGCGGGAGGAACTGTCGTTCCACCTTGGCGGGCCCATCCATGTCATCGGGGCGACGGCGCGATCCGTTCGCCTGATGTTGTCGCAGGTCGATGCAGCCGAGCCCGCGCGCACGGACCGGGTGCCCGATGCCGCGACCGCCACGGCGCCGGAAATCGACGGGCCGGTGATCCGCTTCGTCGCGTCGAAGCTGGCGGATGCGGTGGCGCTGGGCGCCTCTGACCTGCATTTCGAGGTGACGGCCCGCGATCTGGTCGTGCGGCTGCGCGTGAACGGCATCCTGACGCCGCAACCGGTCGACCGCGCCCTGTCGCCAGAGGCGGTGCTGGCGCGGCTGAAGGTCATGGCCAATGCCAATGTCACCGAACGACGGATGCCGCAGGACGCGCGCCTGACCGCCACCATCGCCGGCCGGCGGATCGACTTCCGCTTCTCCTCGATTCCGACGCAGACCGGGGAAAGCGTCGTGCTGCGCGTGCTGGACCCGCGCGCGCTGCGTCTGGGATGGGACCGGCTGGGGTTCGACGCCGACATGGTGGCGCGCATCATCCGCATCATCGAACAGCCCAGCGGCCTGTTCCTCGTCACCGGTCCCACCGGGTCCGGCAAATCGACGACACTCTATACCGCGTTGTCGCACCTCAACCGGCCGGGGGTGAAGATCGTCACGGTCGAGGATCCGGTCGAATACAATCTGTCCGGCGTCCAGCAGGTGCAGGTGCAGGAGGCGGTCGGCCTGACCTTCGCCCGGGTGCTGCGGGCGATCCTGCGGCACGATCCCAACGTAATCCTGGTGGGCGAAATCCGCGATCAGGAAACCGCCGAGATCGCCTGCCGCGCGGCGCAGGTGGGCCGCATGGTGCTGTCGACGCTGCATGCCAACACGCCCGCCGGTGCGGCAACGCGGCTGACCGACCTTGGCGTGCCGGCCTTCATCGTGCGCGACGTGCTGCGCGGCGTGCTGGGGCAGGAACTGGTGATCCACGGCTGCCCCTCCTGCGGCGGGACCGGTTGCCAGACCTGCGGTTTCACCGGGACCGCGCCGCGCACCCTTGCCGCCGATCTCTTGGACCTGACCTGACTGCTTTCCCTGACTCGGGTCCTGCGGGGCGCCGCCACAATGCTGCCTGAATCTTCAGTTGATTCCGAAATCTCGCGGCTCGCTGTCTCTGCCAAGTGCCCAATTTACTATCTCTGGTGGTTTCGTCGCCGGTTTGGCGACAGACCAGGGCACATCTTGTCCAAATTTGCCGTAATTCGAGGCAGCGGTCGTGTGTATTATCACTGTTTCGTGATCGCACCTGAAAGGCCGCCACAGCCCCTTCGTTTGATCCGCCTCACAGCCCCGCCGTCAATAAATAAAGGGGTTGGAGCAATCGTGGCATCCCGCCATAGGCCGTAACTGTTTCTGATTTCGAAACAACCGCTTACCTCAGGGTTGTAAGGGCGCGAACGACATACCCGTCCGGCGAAATTCGGCAAAGATTTTGCCTCATTCTGGACAACTTTTTTCTTTTTCGGACGCCACAACCTGTCTATTGCTGAACATGCCCAACTGGGGGGCAAAACCGGCCGATTGGGGCGGTCGGGCCGATGAAGAGAAAATCGGCGAACTTTTGTGTCTGCGGCGAAGGGTTCTCCCACGCTGATACGAATGCTGAACGGCACTGCGCCGTGACGCAATTTTAGTCGCGCCGGCATCATTTGCCGGTGCCGTTGAAGCATGGGACGACGCCTTTTCCGGCGTTTTGGAGTGATCTAATGACTACGAGTGGCTATTCTTACAAGTGGTGCGATCTGGGCGGCTCTTGGCACGCCGGTTACCCGGACAGTCTTCTGAAGTGCCTCAAGATCGAATTCTGCGCCCCGGACAAGACCGTTTATCAGGACTGCACACCGCCGGAATGCACGAACAACACCCCCACGACCCCGGGCGGCCACGCCGTTCTTGACGGAATCGTCGAGGGGACGAACGGCGCAGACGTCATTGACACAAGCTACAACGGCGACCCGCAGGGCGACCGCATCGACGCGAACGACCAGATCCTGCCCGGCGAGGGCGTGAACGACGACATCGTCCTGGGCCTCGGCGGCAACGACAAGATCTACTCCGGCAAGGGCAACGACGATGTCTATGCGGGCAGCGGCAACGACTACGTCGAAGGTGGCGCAGGTAACGACGTGATCTATGGCGACAAGGGCGGCAGCGCCCCCAAGACCACCGTGACCCGCGAAAGCTTCGAATGGGACAAGGCTCCCGACCAGTGGCAGGGCGGCTGGACCGACTGGAACTACAGCGGCACCATCGACAACGGCGACCATCTGGGCGGGTTCAGCCAGAACACCGGCAGCGTCAACGTGAAATTCGACGTGATGAAGACGACCGGCTACGGCATCGACACCACCTTCACCACCGACACGCAAAATGTAGCCGGCATCGTGGCCGACGGCGCGCCCGTCGCGAACAACAGCTCGCTCGCCAGCGAACTGGACAGCTGCGGCGATCAGGTCGAATACAAGCTTGGCTTCGACAAGCCGGTGTCCAACGTGTCCTTCAACATCAATGACATCGACGGCGACGGCGTGGTCAAGGTGCTGGCCTATGATGCCGCCGGCAAAGAGATCAACGTCGACCTGACCGGTGGCGCCAAGCTGACGCTGAAGGACACGGACGGCAAGTTCGGCGCCGATACGGCCGACAGCAAGGGCGGCTACGAGGCCGACACGTCCACCAATTACTCCGTCACCGTGTCGGTCCCCGGCCCGGTGTCCAAGATCGTCATCATTCACAGCCAGGACGGCAACAACGACTCGGGCGTGAACGTCACCGACGTCTATTTCGACGCGGGAACCCCGATCGCAGAGGATACCGGCGCCGAGGGGAACGACACGCTGCTGGGCGGGTCCGGCGACGACGTGATCTATGGCGAGGGTGGCAACGACATCATCTACGGCGATCGTGGCCCGCATGCCGAGGCCACGCCGAAGCAATACGTCCGCGAAGACTTCGAATGGGACAAGGCGCCCGATCCCAGCGGCAATGGAACCTCCATCGACGACGGTGACAACCTGAACGGCGGCTTCAGCCAGAAGACCGGCAACGTCACGGTCAAGTTTTCCGTCACCGATACCAACGAACATCCGGAATCGACATTCGAGACCGAAGCGGTCAAGGTCCACTCGATCAATGATGGCGGTCTTGGCCTGAACGGCAACAGCTCGCTCGACTCGGTGCTGGACAAGGACGGCGAGACCGCGACCTACAAACTAGACTTCTCCGATGACGTGAAGAACGTCAGCTTCCGCATCGACGACATCGACAATTCCTCCAAGGTGGAGGTGCGCGCCTACGACGCGAATGGCAACCTCGTGCCGATCGATGTGCAGACCGGTGCCGGCATCGAGGCGTCCGACACGGACGGCGTCGGCGGCAACGAACTGCTGCTCAGCAAGGGTGGCGACGGCACCGAGCTCAATCAGGATTACTCGGCGCTGGTGAACATCGCGGGCCCGATCAGCCGGATCGAGATCACGCACACCAAGGTGCAGTCCCTGCAACCGGGCAGCAATGCCGGTATCAACATCACGGATGTGTATTTCGATGCCCCCGTTGTCGGCACGGGCGATAACGGACCGGACGGCAACGATCATCTGTTCGGTGGCGCCGGTGACGACATCATCGCAGGGCAGGGTGGCAACGACCGCATTCTGACCGGCACCGGCCACGACGTGGCGACCGGCGGCAAGGGCAACGACACCATCGATGCCAGCGGCGACGGCGCGACCTCCACCGGTGCGGCCAACGGCAGCCGCCCGGCGGCGGACTACCAGAACGTCCTGGCCGGCGGCGCGGGTGACGACACGATCACCGGCGGCGACGGCGACGACATCATCACCGGCGACGATGACAGCCGTGCCAGCGCCAAGACCGGAGAGGCCTTCAACGCGGCGGCCGACGGTCACGACGTCATTTACGGCGGCAAGGGCAACGACGAGATCCACACCGGCAGCTGGGCGGATGGCGAACAGGGCCTGTCAAACACCCAGACCGGCATGGTCGGTGACGTCGCCTATGGCGGCGACGGCGACGACATCGTGCTGGGCGCCAGCGGTGACGACAAGCTTTACGGCGATGCGGGCAACGACCGCATGAACGGCGGCGGCGGTGTCGATCACATCTATGGCGGCACCGGCAACGACGCCATCGACGGCAGTGCGGGCAACGATGTCCTCTACGGCGGCGACGACCGCGACACCTTCACCGGCGGTGCAGGCGACACGGTCGACGGCGGTGCCGGCGGCGACGATTTCGACACGCTGGTCCTGCCGGACGGGTCGTTCTACAAGAACACCGGTCCTGACGGCACCGGGTCGCCCATCGCCGATGCCGACGGCAACAGCTTTACCGGGCGCATCATCTTCACCGACGCGCAGGGCAATCCGACCGGCGGCAAGATCGACTACACCGAGATCGAGAAGATCCAGGGCGGCACCCCTGCCAACGGCGCGCCCGACGCGATGAACGATGCCTTCCCGGTCAAGTCGACCGAGGTCGTCGGCGACATCGACGGCAACGTGCTGGCCAACGACACCGATCCGAACGGCGACCCGCTGACCGTGGTTGGCGTCGGTGCGGCGAACACCGGTGTCGGCACGCCTGTTGCCGGCAGCAACGGCGGCCTGATCACGATCAAGGCCAACGGCGACGTCGATTTCGACGCCAACGGCGACTTCGACGATCTGGGCCTGAACGACACCCGTGAAACCAGCGTCACCTACACCGTCAGCGACGGCAAGGGCGGCTTCGACACGGCCACCGTCACCTTTCAGGTCGGCGGCGTGAACGACGGCACCGTCTTCGGCACCGACGGCAACGACGTGATGAACCCGGGCTATGTCGACGCCAACGGCGACATCATCGATGGTAACGACGCGATCCTGCCGGGCGACGTCGGCAACGACGACCTGATCTTCGGCAAGGGCGGCAACGACACCATCAACGCCGGCGACGGCAATGACGAGGTCTACGGCGGTCTCGGCAACGACTCGATCACCGGCGGCGCCGGCAACGACACCGTCAGCGGCGACGCGGGTGACGACACGCTGCGCGGCGGCGCCGGTGACGACATCGTCGACGGCGGTGACGGCAACGATACAGAGTTCGGTGGCGACGGAAACGACACGGTCGTCGGCGGCGAAGGCAACGACACCCTGTCCGGCAACGCCGGCAACGACACACTTTACGGAGATGCGGGCAACGACAGCATCTCTGGCGGCACCGGCGACGACAAGATCGAGGGCGGCGTCGGCAACGACGTCATCGACGGCGGCACCGGCAGCGACAGCATCGACGGCGGTGACGGCGACGACATCATCAACGCCGGCAACCACGTCAATCCGGCCACCGACTACGACTATCCGGGCACGGAGGTGCCAGGCCTGCCGATCGGCGACAACGATCCGTTCCCCTATGACGACCGCGACGTGGTCTACGGCGGGGCCGGGAACGACACGATCACCACGGGCGACGACGCCGACTCGGTCTACGGCGGCGCTGGCAACGACTACATCGACGCCGGGATCGACAACGACTTCGTGCAGGGCGGGGCCGGCAACGACACCATCATCGGTGGCCAGGGCGAGGACATCATCGAAGGCAACGACGGTGACGACCTGATCTACGGCGGCTTGGAAACCGACATCCTCGACATACCCGACGCCTATGACCCCGCGCCGAACGACAACCGCGACACGATCTACGGCGGTGCCGGCAACGATACGATCTACGGCCGTGACGACAATGACAGCATCAATGGCGGCGCCGGCGATGACCTGATCTACGGCGGTGTCGATGACGACAAGATCCTGGGCGATGGCGGCGACGACATCATCTACGGCGGTCAGGGCAACGACAGCGTGTCCGGCGGAGCCGGAAACGACGAAGTTTATGGCGACGACGGCGACGATTTCGTCGGCGGCGGCTTCGGCGGCGGCAACGACACCCTGTTCGGCGGGGCCGGCAACGACACCCTGAACGGCAGCCTCGACGACGACACGCTCTACGGTGGTGACGGCAACGACACGTTGTCCGGTGCCGAAGGCAACGACACCTTCTACGGCGGTGCCGGAGAGGATAAGATCCAGGGCAACAAGGGCGACGACCTGATCTACGGCGGTGCGGACAACGACGAGATCCGGTCCAACACCGGCAACGACGTGGTCTACGGCGACGATGGCGACGACACCATCTTCACCGGCGAGGTCCCCTACGGCGAGTTCCCGGACGTCGACGTGCCCGGCGACGGCTTCCCCGCCGATGCCAATCCGTTCGATGACCGGGATCTGGTCTATGGCGGTGCCGGCAACGACACGATCCGCACCGGTGACGATCAGGACACGATCTTTGGCGGCACCGGCAATGACACGATCTATGCCGGGATCGACGACGACACGGTCAACGGCGATGCCGGCGACGACCTGATCTATGGCGGTCAGGGCAACGACAGCCTCTCCGGTGGTGCCGGTAACGACATCGTCTACGGTGAAGACGGCGACGATTTCCTCGGCGGCGGTCAGTTCACGGGCAGCGACACGTTGTATGGCGGTGCCGGCAATGACACCCTGAACGGCGGTCTGGACGATGACGAGCTGTATGGCGGCGACGGCAACGACACGCTGTCTGGCGCTGAAGGCAACGACAGCTTCTACGGCGGCGCCGGCGACGACAAGATCCAGGGCAACAAGGGCGACGACCTGATCTACGGCGGTGACGGCAACGACGAGATCCGGGCCAACACCGGCAGCGATCTGGTCTACGGCGGCGATGGCGACGACATCATCTTCACCGGTGAAGTCCCCTACGGCCAGGTTCCCGATCGGGATTTGCCTGACGACGGTCTGGACGCTGATCCCGATCCGTTCGATGATCGTGACACGGTCTATGGCGGTGACGGCAACGACCAGATCCGGACAGGCGACGACGCCGACCTGATCTATGGCGGTGCCGGCAACGACAGCATCGACGCGGGGATCGACGACGACGTCATCTTCTCCGGCGACGGCGCCGACATCGTGAAGGGCGGTCAGGGCAACGACGTTTTCCGCGATGCCTCTTCCGGCGACGTGATCATCGGTGGTGAAGACCCCGACGGCAAGGACATCGATACCTTCAACTTCGATCAGGAGACGCTGGACAAGATCGACCGCATCGTGCGCAACGGCGGTGCCAACGCCAGCGAGGCGCTGCGGGAATCCGGGACTATCTACTTCAAGGATGGCACCACCGCGACCTTCCAGGAGATCGAGGCACCCTGCTTCACGCCGGGCACCACGATCGCCACGCCCAAGGGCGAGCGTCTGGTCGAGGATCTGCGTCCCGGCGACAAGGTCATCACCCGCGACAACGGCATCCAGGAAATCGCCTGGGTCGGGTCGAAGGAGATGTCGGGCAAGGAACTGGCCGCCAAGCCGCACATGAAGCCGATCCTGATCAAGGCCGGGGCCCTCGGCCACGGTCTGCCAGAGCGGGACATGCTGCTGTCGCCCAACCACCGGGTGCTGGTCGCAAGCGAGAAGACGCAGCTTTACTTCGAAGAGCGTGAGGTTCTGGCCGCCGCCAAGCACATGACCGGTGCGCAGGGCATCCACACCCTCGACGTGATGCGGACGACCTACATCCACTTCATGTTCGAGCGTCACGAGGTCGTGCTGTCGAACGGGGCCTGGACCGAAAGCTTCCATCCCGGCGACTACTCCTTGAACGGCCTCGGCAACAGCCAGCGGAACGAAATCTTCGAACTCTTCCCAGAACTGCAGACCGAAGCGGGTATCGAAGGCTACCAGTCGGCCCGCAAGGCGCTGAAGAAGCACGAAGCCCGCCTGCTGATGAAGTAGTGCGATTGCAGCCCTCCCCTGCGCAGGGGGCTGT
The DNA here is from genome assembly GCF_900128995.1 of Loktanella atrilutea. Classification (GTDB taxonomy): domain Bacteria; phylum Pseudomonadota; class Alphaproteobacteria; order Rhodobacterales; family Rhodobacteraceae; genus Loktanella; species Loktanella atrilutea. The sequence continues at coordinate 677,251 of NZ_FQUE01000001.1, forward strand.
GACGGGGACAAACGAAAGGCGGGCCGCGACTGCGGCCCGCCTTTTCACGTGATGCGAAAGAGTCGAAGCCCAAGCCGTTGAAACGATCAGGTTTTGCGGTTTCGATAGGCGGCCCAATCCTCCGGTGTGTCGAGGTCCAGTCGCGCGCGGTCGTCGGCAAAACGCAGCAGGACGGTCCTGTCGCGCAGCGGTCTGACGACCGCGCCGGCGCCGTCGTCGCCTTGCAGGTCCGCGAACTGCGGGCGCAGGCTTGCATCGAAAAGCACCGGATGACCCGGCCGGCCGTCGGGCATGGCACCGCGCCAAATCAGGGCGTCGCGCTGCGACTGCCGTGCTGCGATGATCCGGGACATGTCATCGCCCGTGATCTCCGGCAGGTCGGCCAGCACCACGAGGAAGGCGTCACATTCCGGCAGCCTTGCCACGGAGCCGCGCAATGTGCCGGATTGGCCCTCCGCCGCCTCTGGCACGCCCAGCGCCGTGACCGGCAGGCCGTCAAGCAGCGTCAGCCGCTCGTCCGCCCGGTGGTGCAGCGCGACGAAGGTCGGCGCGACACGCACCGCTTCGGCCGCAATGCGGCGCAGCAGGGGCTGTCCGCCGACCGGCTCTGCCAGCTTGTCCAGCCCGCGCATGCGGCGCGATTCCCCGGCGGCGAGGATCAGGATCGGGATCATCGCGGCGGCACGCCGGCCCTAGGGGATGATACGTGTGTACTTGGTGCCCTTCAGGGTCGCGCCAATGCGCAGCCCGGACTGCGCGAAGACAACCGCGATGACCGGCGCAAGCGAGGTGATCGTCTCTGCCCGCAGCACGTCACCCTGATCGGCGGCGACGTATTCCAGATCGGCCCCCGCCGCCCAGCCCATCGAGGACCGGAAATCCGCCAGCGCGTTCTGCGTCATGAAGAACAACACGTGGCTGTACTGCTGCGCCCCGATCTGCAGCCCGGCAGAGCCGGAGGCCGCGGAATAGTAGTCGACCGTCGATCCGTTGATCTGCAGCGCACCGCGCCCGAAGGACCCGCCAAGGCCCAGCCCCGCCTCTGTCACCAGCGGCATCACGAGGACGCCGGCGGCCTTTTCGCCCAGATCCTTCGTCCCGGGATAGGTGTCGTACATGAAGCTGAGCGTCGAGGCCACGCGGGCGTCGATGGTCGCAGCACCATTGGAATTCACGCCGTTGCCGCAGGCCGCCAGCGGAATCGCTGCGGCGCCCAGCACGAAGTGCCGTCTTGTCAGATGTGTCATTGGTTCGCCCTTGTCTGCTGCCCACGGGACGTTGACCGCCCTCGTTAGGGCAGAACCATAAGGCGTCTTTGCGAATCTGTCACACCCAAAATGCAGGGCGGGGGTTTACAGGCGGTTCAGCAGCTTCGCCGCCTCGGGCGCGAAATAGGTCAGGATGCCGTCGCAACCGGCGCGTTTGAAGGCAAGCAGGCTTTCCATCATCACCTTCGGCCCGTCCAGCCAGCCGTTCTGGATCGCCGCCTGCAGCATCGCGTATTCGCCGCTGACCTGATAGGCATAGGTCGGCACGCCGAAGGTGTCCTTCACCCGGCGGCAGATATCCAGATAGGGCATGCCCGGTTTCACCATCACCATGTCGGCGCCCTCCTGCAGGTCGCGTTCGACCAGCCGCAGCGCCTCGTCCGCGTTGCCGGGATCCATCTGATAGGTGTTCTTGTCCCCCGTCAGCGCGGCGGAGGCACCGACCGCGTCGCGGAACGGCCCGTAGAAGGCGGAGGCATATTTCGCCGTGTAGCTCAGGATCGCCACGTCGATGTGGCCCTCCGCCTCCAGTGCGGCGCGCATCGCGCCGATGCGGCCATCCATCATGTCCGAGGGGCCGAGGATGTCGGCCCCGGCCTCTGCCTGCGCCAGCGCCATCTTGACCAGCGCCGCGACCGTGCGGTCGTTCACGATGCGCCCGTCCTCGACGAAACCGTCGTGGCCGTTGATGTTGTAGGGGTCGAGCGCGATGTCCGTCATGATCGCGATATCGGGCACCGCATCCTTGATCGCGCGGATCGCCTGATTGCTGATATTGTCCGGCGACCAGGCGAGGGCGCAATCCTCGGTCCGTTCCGCCATGCCGGTATAGGGAAAGATGCACATCGCGGGGATGCCCAGCTTGTGCGCCTCCTGCGCGGCCTGCACAGCGCGGTCAACGGTCTTGCGCGTGACACCGGGCATCGAGGGGATGGCGTGTTCGTCGTCCTTGCCCGCCATGACGAAGATCGGCCAGATCAGGTCATCGACGCTCAACCGGTGCTGCCGCGCGAGCCTGCGTACGGCGGGCTTGGCCCGCAGGCGGCGCAGCCGGGTGGCGGGAAAGGGGGCGACGGTCGGTTTCATGGGGCAGGGCCTTTCTGGTCACAGGTCAGACCTTGCACGGAAAATCGGGCTGGACAAGTCTGGGCATTGCGGGCCTGCCCGACTAGGGTCCGCCGCAGCACGGAACGACAGAAAGACACGCGTCTTGGACTGGCATAACATCCTCTTTCAGGTGATCGACCTGCGGTCGTTTTCGTCGGTCTGGTACTGGATCATGCTGGCGGTCCTCTGGTCCTCGATGAGCTACTATGTCCTTGGCGTCCCCTTCGACCTGATCACCAAGGCACGCCAGCGTGGCGGGCAGGATCAGGACGACATGGTCGACCTCGTTCGCATCAACGTGAACCGCCTTTTGACCATTTCGCAGACCACCGGCCCGATCCTGATCGGCATCGTCAGCTTCATCCTGACCACGCTGTTGCTGCTCGGCTTCGTCTATGGCGTCGAACTGGCACAGGCCCTGTTCCTCGTGGCGCTGCCGCTCAGCGTCCTCGGGGCGGTCAGTGTCGCCAGCGCACGTCGCATCCGCGCCGCCGATCCCGAGCCGGAGCAGCTTTATGCCATGCTTCTGCGGCACCGGCTCTGGACGCAGATCATCGGCATGGTCGCGATCTTCGTGACGGCCATGTACGGCATGTTTCAGTTGCTGGGCACCTTGCGCGGGCTGTGACGCAAGGCCCGCTTGACACGGCCCCCGATGCGGATAGGTCAGCGGCCATGGCCAAATCTCCCGATCATATCGCCGTCAGCGGCGCCCCCGAAGGTTTCGACGCCCGTCTGATCCTGAAGGAACTCGAAAGCTCCGCCCGGCCCGTCCTGCACGTGGCCCGCGACGACAAGCGACTGGCGGCGATGCAGGCGGCGCTGGCCTTCTTCGCGCCCGGCCTGCCGGTCTTCACCTTCCCGGCGTGGGACTGCCTGCCCTACGACCGGGTGTCGCCCAATGCCGACGTCTCTGCCGCGCGGATGGCGACACTGGCGGCGCTGGTGCACGGGATGCCGGACCGCTTCGTCCTGCTGACCTCGGTCAATGCCGCGACCCAGCGCGTCCCCGCCCGCGCCACGTTGAAAGAGGCCGCCTTCAGCGCCCGCGTCGGCGACAGGATCGACGAATCCGCCCTGCGGGGCTTCTTGACGCGCATGGGCTTCAGCCAGACCGCCAACGTGATGGAAGCGGGCGACTACGCCGTGCGCGGCGGCATCATCGACATCTATCCGCCGGGCCAGTCGGGGCCGATCCGCCTTGACCTCTTCGGCGACACGCTGGACGGCGCCCGCCGCTTCGATCCGGGAACGCAGCGCACGACCGAGAAGCTGAAGGAGATCGAGCTGGCGCCGGTCAGCGAGGTCATCCTCGACGAGGCGGCGATCACCCGGTTCCGGCAAAGCTACCGCATCGAGTTCGGCGCCGCCGGCACCGACGATCCGCTCTACGAAGCGGTCAGTGCAGGCCGCAAGCACGCGGGCATCGAACACTGGCTGGGCTTCTTTCAGGACGATCTGGAGACGCTGTTCGACTACCTGCCGCGCTGCACCGTCACGCTGGACGACCAGACCAGCCCGCAACGGCTGGCGCGGTGGGAATCGATCGCCGATCAGTACAGCACCCGGATGCACGCCCTGACACAGAAGGGGCGGATGGACTCCGTCTACAAGCCCGCGCCACCGCAGCAACTCTACCTCGACGATGCGGCGTGGGACGCTGCCGTGGCAGACCACCGGGTCATCCAGTTCCACCCGCTGCCGCAGGCCACCGGCCTTGGCGTGACGAACGCGGGCGGCCGGCCGGGGCGGAATTTCGCCCCGGAACGCCAGCAGGAAAACCTCAGCCTTTTCGGGGCCCTGGCGTCCCATGTAAAGGCAAGGGTGCAGGACGGGCCGGTCGTCATCGCGTCCTATTCCGAAGGTGCGCGCGAACGTCTAACCGGCCTGATCGAGGACGAGGGGATCGGAGAGGTCATTCCCGTCAGCGACTGGTCCCGCGTCGGCAAGCGCGGCGTGCATCTTGCGGTCTGGGCGCTGGACGCAGGCTTCGAGGGGCCGGTCGAGGACGGCACGCTGACCGTCATCTCGGAACAGGACGTACTCGGCGACCGGCTGATCCGCCAGACCAAGCGCAAGCGCCGTGCCGACAACTTCCTGACAGAGGCCAACGCCCTGTCCCCCGGCGATCTGGTCGTCCACGTCGATCACGGCGTCGGCCGCTTCATCGGGCTGGAGGTCGTGACGGCGCTAGGGGCGGCGCACGAATGCCTGGCGCTGGAATACGCCGAAAGCAGCAAGCTTTACCTGCCGGTCGAGAACATCGAGCTGCTGAGCAAGTATGGCCACGAGGAAGGCCTGCTCGACAAGCTGGGCGGCGGGGCCTGGCAGGCCAAGAAGGCGCGGCTAAAGGAACGCATCCGCCAGATCGCCGAACGCCTGATCCGCGTCGCCGCCGAACGCGCGTTGCGCAAGGCACCGGTGCTGGAGCCGATGGAAGGCATCTGGGACCAGTTCCTCGCCCGTTTCCCCTATTCGGAAACCGACGACCAGTTGGCTGCTATCGATGACGTGCTCACGGACCTCGAAAGCGGGCAACCGATGGACCGGCTGATCTGCGGCGACGTCGGCTTCGGCAAGACCGAGGTCGCGATCCGCGCCGCCTTCGTCGCCGCCCTGTCGGGCGTGCAGGTAGCGATCATCGCACCCACGACATTGCTCGCCCGCCAGCATTATCAAAGCTTTGCAGAGCGTTTCCGCGGATTTCCCGTCACCGTGCGCCCGCTGTCGCGCTTCGTCTCGGCCAAGGACGCGGCGGCGACTCGCGCCGGCCTGACCGACGGCACGGTGGATATCGTCGTCGGCACCCACGCGCTGCTGGCGAAGTCGGTCAAGTTCCGCAACCTTGGCTTGCTTGTCATTGACGAGGAACAGAAATTCGGCGTCCAGCACAAGGAACGGCTGAAGGCGCTGCGCACGGACGTCCACGTTCTGACCCTGACCGCCACACCGATCCCGCGCACCCTGCAACTGTCCCTGTCCGGCGTCCGCGACCTGTCGATCATCGGCACGCCGCCCATCGACCGCCTCGCCATCCGCACCTATGTGTCGGAGTTCGACACCATCACCATCCGCGAGGCGCTGCTGCGCGAACACTATCGCGGCGGGCAAAGCTTCTTCGTCGTGCCGCGCATTTCGGATATGGACGAGATGGTCGATTGGCTGAAGCGCGAGGTGCCGGAGGTGAGCTATATCACCGCCACGGGCCAGATGGCGGCGGGCGAGCTCGATGACCGGATGAACGCCTTCTATGACGGCAAATACGACGTTCTAATGGCGACGACGATCGTGGAATCGGGCCTCGATATCCCCACCGCCAACACGATGATCGTCTGGCGTGCCGACATGTTCGGTCTCGCGCAGCTCTACCAGATCAGGGGCCGCGTTGGTCGGTCCAAGACACGGGCCTATGCCTATCTGACGACGATGCCGCGGCAAAAGCTGACCGACACCGCGCAGAAGCGTCTTCGCGTGCTGGCGAGCCTCGACAGCCTTGGGGCAGGCTTCACGTTGGCAAGCCAGGACCTTGACATTCGCGGTGCGGGCAATCTGTTGGGCGAGGAACAATCGGGCCAGATGCGCGAAGTCGGCTACGAACTCTATCAACAAATGCTGGAGGACCAGATCAACGCGATCCGGTCCGGCGCGGCCAAAGGCCTGCAGGACGACGGTGAATGGTCGCCGCAGATCAACCTCGGCGTGCCGGTGCTGATCCCCGAGGACTATGTGCCCGACCTCGACGTGCGCCTCGGCCTATACCGCCGCCTGTCGGACCTGACGACGAAGGTGGAACTGGAAGGCTTCGCCGCCGAGCTGATCGACCGCTTCGGCAAGCTGCCGCGCGAGGTGAACACGCTGCTGCTGGTCGTGCGGATCAAGGCGATGTGCAAGAAGGCTGGCATCGGACAGCTGGACGCCGGCCCCAAGGGCGGCACGATCCGGTTCCACAACGACAAGTTCGCCAATCCGGCGGGGCTGGTGGAATTCATCGGCGACTACAGGGGGCAGGCGAAGGTCAAGGACAACAAGATCGTCGTCATGCAGGACTGGACGCGCGAACGCGACAAGATTCAGGGCGCCTTCAACATCGCCCGCGATCTGGCGGGAAAGCTGGCCGCAGCGAAATAAAAAGGGCGGCACCCTGCGGTGCCGCCCCCGTTTCGTAACGTCTGCAACTGCTTACGGCGTGACGTTGATGGTGCCGATCATGCCCTGCTCTGCGTGACCGTCAGAGAAGTAGCGATAGGTGCCGGGAATGTTGAACGACTGGTCGTAGCTGCTGTTCGGCGCGATTTCGCCCGAGTCGAAGGGCGCGGCACCGGCGGGCATCAGGACGACCTTCGTCTCTGCCGGAGTGTCGGCCATGGTGCTGACGGACTGGGCAAAGGACGACACGTTCTGGAAACGCACCGACTGGCCCGCCTGAATCGACACGGCGGCCGGGGCGAACTGCAGGTTGTCGGACATCTGGACGGTCGCGGCCGGGATCGTCGATCCGGCACCACCGACGGGGGCCGTGCCACCGGTCGTGGTCATGCCGGCCCCGGCGCAGGCAGCGACAAGGGCAAGGGGGGCGAGGGCAATAAGGCTGCGCATGGCATACTCCGGCTGTTGATTGGCTTCGCTGGCAAACGCGGCGCCGGACGATGATGTTCCATGTGACTTGGACATCCTGCCGCACTGCCGGCGGGGATGTGCCGACGCGTCAGTCGGCACCCTCAAGCTCTGCCATGATGTCGGCGATGATCTGCGACCACGTCTCGACCGGTTGGGCGCCGGGCACGGCGTGGCGGTTCGCCACGATGAAGGTCGGCACGGCGTCGATGCCCATCTTGCGGCTATGGGCGTCGCGGTCACGGATGTCCTGCACATCGGCATCGCTGGCCAGCAGGCGCGTCACGATGGCCGCATCCAGACCGACCACGTCGGCCAGATCCGCCAGCACCTCGTGGTCCGAAATGTCGCGGCCTTCGACGAAATAGGCGTTGAAAAGCTGGTCGACCATCGAAGTCTGCTGCTTCTCGATCCCCGCCCAGTGGATCAGGCGATGCGCGTCGAGCGTGTTGGGCGTGCGCGCAATCCGGTCGAGGTTCAGCGTCAGGCCCGCCGCCTCTGCCCGCTCGACAACGGGAGCATAGGCCTTCACCGCCGCCTCCTTGCCGCCGAATTTCCGCTCGAGGTAAGTGCGTCGGTCCATGCCGTCCGCCGGCATGTCCGGGTTCAGCTGGAAAGGATGCCATTCCAGAACGAAGGGATGATCGGAAACGTCCTCCAACGCTTTGAAGAGGTTCGTCTTTCCGATGTAGCACCAGGGGCAGATCGGATCGGAAAGGATATCGAGTTTGACCATGGTGGCCTCCGGTTCTTCGCGCGCTTGCCCGGCATCGCCGACCGCGCCGTCGTTTCGCATGGCCGGACCCGTGGCCGCGACCCGCAGGTCCCGGTCGCCGCGTCCGGGTTTCGCATCTTCTAACACAGCGGCACGTTCATGACAGCCGTGCCGTGGCAAAAGAAAAGCCCCGCTCCGGAAGCCGGGGTGGGGCGCTCTTTGCGGTGCCGGCACGCCGGACTGCGGTCACACCGCACGGGGTCGGACGATCCCGCGCGGTGGGTGCGTTGTCAGGACGCGCGGCCGATCGGCGCTGCGGCCTTGTTGTCGTCGCCGAACTTGGCGTCGTCGTCGGTCACGTCTTCACCGGCGGGCACGTTGGCGGCGCTGCCGTTGATGTTGGCGTTGTCGTTCTGCTCTGCCATCTTGACGTCGATCGGCTCTCCGCCCATCAGCCAGTCGGCCAGTTCCATCTGGGCGGCGACACGGTCTTCGCCCTTGGACTTCGACAGGTAGGCAAGGAAGGCGTCCTGATCACCGTCGATGCTCAGCACCTCGGATTCGTTCAGGTTCGGCCATTGCGTCAGGATGCGCGGTGTGTAGGCGGCCCAGTTCTGAGAAACGTCTCTCCATTGCATGGGAAATCTCCTTTTGTTGTTCGTTGCGGGACCAACGGCCCGGTCGTCACTTCTGTTCCGCAGCCGATTTCCACAAATGCGGCAGCAGCAGCAGGGCAAGCCCTGTGCCGCACAGTTGCGCAAGTATGAACATCGGCACATTGGCCGGATTGATGCCCGCGAAGGTATCGGTCATGGCGCGGGCCAGCGTGACTGCCGGATTGGCAAAGCTGGTCGATGAGGTGAACCAATAGGCCCCGGTGATGTAAAGTGCAACCAGTGTCGGCACCGTATCGGGCCTGTGCCGCACGCCCGCGAAGATCACGAAGACGAGACCGAAGGTCGCGATGGCTTCCGACAGCCACTGCGCGGGACCGGACCGGGCGGTCACGCTGAACTGGAGAAGCGGCAGGTCGAACATCAGGTGCGCCAGCCAGACACCGAGGACGGCGCCGATGATCTGGACCGTGGTGTAGGCACAGGCATCACGGGTCCCGATCTCTCTCTTGATGCGGAATGCCAGGGTCACCGCCGGGTTGAAATGCGCGCCGGAGACGGGGCCGAGCGTCGTGATCAGCACGTGCAGGATGCAGCCCGTGGCGATGGCATTGGCCAGCAGCGCCACCGCGTCGTTGCCCTGCGCCAGCCGGTCGGCCATGATGCCCGACCCCACGACACCGATCAGCAGGAAGGTCGTGCCAAGGGTTTCGGCGATCAGGCGGGCGCGAAGCGGGGGCTGTGTCATGACCTTCGATTATGACGGTTGCGTAACGGTTTGATGACAGCGCGCGGGGCGGGGCGGGACCGGGGCCAGCCCCGGACCCCGAGGTATTTTCGACGAGAAGAAGGGGGACCGCGGTTCAGATCGCGACGTCTGCGGCCCCGAGGGCCATGTGGCCCGCGCCGATCGCGGTCTTGCCGGCGATGCGGGCGGGCGTGCAGGCGGTGGCGGCGAGAAGGGCGGTCAGCATGAGCAGGCGGATCACTCCTCCCACCACCAGACGTCGGGTTGCCAGCCGGGGGAATCGCCGAAGACCGGGATGACGTCCGGGTATTTCAACTGTTTCGCATGGGCGAGGCGGCTGACGTTCCACTGGTAGATCGGGATATAGTAGCGCCCCGCCGTCAGCACCCGGTCCAGCGCCTTGACCGAGGCCACGAAATCCTCTTGCGCCGTGACGGTGAGCAGTTGTCCGATCAGGGCGTCGACGGCGGGCGACTTCACACCCATCAGATTGCGGGTGCCCGGCGTGTCGGCCATGGCCGAACCGAAGTAGAGGTATTGCTCGTTTCCCGGCGAGAGCGACAGGGCAAGGCGGCTGTAGGTCATGTCGAAATCGAGCTGGTCAGTGCGGGCCTTGTACTGGGCGGGGTCCGTGACCTCGACCGTGGCGCGCACGCCGATCCGGGCAAGGCTTTCGACGAACATGTCGACGATGGATTGATTCTCTGACCCGCCGCTTTGCAGCAGGATGTTGAAGGTGAAAGGCTGGCCCGCCGCGTTCTTCATCACGCCGTCCTGCACGGTCCAGCCCGCGGCCTCCATCTGTTTCAGGGCGGCGCGGGTGCCGGTGCGGTTGCGCTCTGTCCCGTCGCCGACGGGCAGGCTGTAGCCGTCCAGCGTGCCGGGGATCAGGTCGGCGGCGAAGGGGGCCAGCATCTCTGCCACGCGGCCCGTGGCGGGGCCGGGGTCCATGGCGAGGGGCGAGTTCGACCAGTAGGAGGTGATGCGCGGCTGCGCGCTGCCGGTCATCGCCTCGTTGATGAATTCGAAGTTGAAGACGTGCAGCATCGCGTCGCGCACCCGCCAGTCGCTGAACTGGTCGTGGCGCGTGTTCATCACGAAACCGGTCATGCCTGACGGCAGTTGCTGCGGCAGCACGGATTTCACCACCGCGCCGGACTGCACGGCGGGAAAGTCGTACTGGCTGTCCCAGCGCGCCACGTTGAATTCGCGGTTGGAATTGACCTCGCCTGTCTTGAAGGCCTCGAAGGCGGCGGTCTCGTCGGCAAAGAACTCGATGCGCACCTCGTCGAGGTTGTGCAGGCCGTTCTCGGTGGGCAGGTCGGCGCCCCAGTAGTCCGGATTGCGCTTCAGGCTGACGAAGCGGCCCGCCTCGAAATCATCGATGACGTAGGGGCCGGTGGTGATCGGCACCATGTCAAGGCCGCTTTGCGCGAAATCGACGCCGTCCCACTGGGCCTTCTTCAGGATCGGGCGCAGGCCGGCCAGCATCACCAGTTCGCGGTCGGCTGTGTTGAAGGTCAGGCGCACGGTGCCGGGGGCGGTCTCCTCGATCTTCTCGACCTTTTCCCAGAAGCCGCGGTAGCGGCCGTTGCCCTGCGTGCCGAGTGTTTCGAAGGACCAGATCACGTCCTCCGCCGTCACCGGCGTCCCGTCGGAAAACCGGGCCTCGGGGTTCAGAACGTATTCCACCCACTCCCGGTTGGGCCCGGTTTCGACCGACTGGGCCAGTTGCGCGTATTCGGTGAAGGGCTCGTCGAGCGAGCGGACCATCAGGCTTTCGCCGATCAGGAACCGCAGCTGCCACGGCACGCTGCCCTTGAGGACGTAGGGGTTGAGGCTGTCGAAGCTGCCGACCTCTGCCGTGACGATGCGCCCGCCGGTCGTTGCGTCCGGATTGGCATAGGGCAGGGCGGTAAAATCGGCGGACAGGGCGGGTTCGCCGTACATCGCGATGCCATGCTGGGGTTCGGCCGGGGCCATGCCGGCAGGCAGGCAAAGGCCCGCCGCAAGCAGCAGCGGACGCAGCCGGGGGCGCGGTGGGAATGTCATGGCGGTGGTGTCCCTGTCGGTCTGGTTGTTTCCGGTGAAGCTAAAGAAGGTTTCAAGGTTTTTCAAACTTTTGCCTTGGATACCTGCGCGGAAGGGATTATACAGAACTCACTGCTCGATAGGTTTCTTGCCTGTATGAAACCTGCCTCAATAACTACACCCCGGCTTCGCGCCGGGGTTTTTTTTCGTCCGACGCCATGTTTTGAAGGGGTTAACGCGGGTCGAATCGGGGGGCAAGGGCCAATCGCCCCGCCCACTGTGCGAGGGCGACTCAGTCAAATCCACTTCGTTTCGCAACCCGCTGTCCTGAGTCGCTTTTTTGCGAATCAGGGGAGGGCCGGATAATTTTCGGGTAAGGTGTCGGCGGTGCCGAGCGACCTTGGCATCCGCGGGCCGTCCATGCGATGACACTGCAGTCGCAGCACGAAGGGACAACCGCCATGATCCGCATCAATCTCGGCCTGCAGGGCGGCGGTGCCCACGGTGCATTCACCTGGGGCGTGCTCGACCGTCTGCTGGACGAAGAGGACATCGAGGTGGCTGCGATTTCGGGCACCTCGGCGGGGGCGATGAACGCGGCAGCCTTCAAGGCGGGGCTCGTCGGCGGCGGGCGGCAGGGCGCCCGCGACAATCTCGACTGGTTCTGGGAACAGGTCGGCGCAGTCAACGCACCGTTCCTGCAGGACTGGCTGGCGGCAATGGCGCCTTCGGTCAAGGGATGGGCCGCGGCGCTGGAGCTCTCGCCCGCCTACCGCGCCTTCGACAGCGTGACGCGCATGACGTCGCCCTATGTCTACGGGCCCATGCTGCGCAACCCGCTGGCGCGGATCCTGGGGGATCTGCGGTTCGAGCATGTTTGCAGCGCCGCGGGGCCCCGCCTGTTCGTGGGTGCGACCAACGTGCGGACCGGCAAGATTCGCGTCTTCGCGGGGGAGGAGATTACCGTTGACGCGCTGCTCGCCTCTGCCTGCCTGCCCACGCTGTTCCAGGCGGTAGAGATCGCCGACCCCGCGACCGGCAGGACGGAAGCGTTCTGGGATGGCGGATACACCGGCAATCCCGCGCTCTTTCCCCTGTATGAAAAGGACCTGCCCGACGACATCCTGATCGTCGGCATCAATCCGATCGTGAGAGAGGAACTGCCGAAGACACCCGAAGCCATCGCCAACCGCATCAACGAGATTGGGTTCAACACCTCTCTCTTGCGGGAGTTGCGGTCGGTCGATTTCGTGCGGCGGCTGCTGGACGATCACAAGATCACGCCCGGCACGATGAAGCGCGTGCTGATCCACATGGTCGACGACGACCACCTGATGAACGAGCTGAACGTGGCGACCAAGACCATCCCGGTGCCCGTCATCCTCGCCCGGCTGAAGGCGGCGGGGCGGGCGGCGATGGACGGCTTCCTGAAGGATCACAAGGGCGATCTTGGCCAGCGCGACTCGGTCGATCTGCGCGCGATGTTCAGCTGAGCAGCTTGGCCGCCAGCGCCCACATCACCAGTCCGATACCGGTGTCCAGCACCCGCCACGCGTGGGCGGACTGCATCACCGGTCCCATCAGACGCGCGCCATAGCCGAGGCTGAAGAAGAAGACGAAGGATGCCGCGACGGCGCCTGCGCCGAAGGCTGTCTTTGGCGCGGTCCCGTGAAAATCGGTCGAGATGGCGCCGATCAGGCCCAGCGTATCAAGATAGACATGTGGATTCAGCCAGGTGAAGGCGGCGGCAGTGGCCAGCGTCGGCCAGAGCCCGCGCGTCTGGCCCGCCAGCTGCAGCGCGTAATCCCCGCGCCATGCCGCGATCAGGCGCTGCAACCCGTAGACGACAAGGAACGCGGCCCCCGCCAGCGCCATGACGCGCGGCAGACCGGGCCAGAGGGCGACGATCGCGCCGAACCCCAGCACGCCCGCCGTGATCAGCACCGCGTCGGAGGCGGCGCAGAACAGGCACAGCCAGAACACATGCGCCCGCGCCAGCCCCTGCCGCAGGACAAAGGCATTCTGCGCGCCGATGGCAAGGATCAGGGAAAATCCCGTCGCGAATCCCGTCAGCGCCGCCGCGATCATGCGGTCACGGGCGGCAGCTTCGGATCCTTCGGGTTGGGATAGACGAGGCCGGCGGAAATCACGAGCTTGGCCGCGTCCTCCACCGTCATGTCAAGCACGATGACCTTGGACCGGGGCAGGAACAGCAGAAAGCCAGAGGTCGGGTTCGGCGTCGTCGGCAGGAAGACGGTCGCGATCTCCTCGTCCCCGGGCAGGCGTGCGGCGATCTCTCCCTTCGCGGCGGTCGAAATGAAGGCGATGGCCCAAAGTCCATCTCGGGGATATTCGACGAGGCAGGCGTGATCGAAGGAGGTGTCGCGCTGGCTGAAGACTGTCTCTGCGATCTGCTTCACGCCGTTGTAGATGCTGCGCACGATGGGCGTGCGGTCGACGAGGCGCTCTCCTGCCCGGATGACGGCGCGCCCGATGTAGCCCTTGCCGATCCAGCCGACGATCACGGTGAAGACGAGGAAGATCACGACGCCGATGCCGCGGACGTTGACGGCGATGGGCGGCGCGCCATCGGTGCCGAACCAGCGGTTGATCAGTGCGTCCGGGCGGTAGCGTCCGGGCACGAAGGGCCAGACCCAGCCGTCGATCCAGCCCACGACCGTGTAGATCAGCCAGAAGGTCATCCCGATCGGGGCGACGATGATGAGGCCGGCCAGAAAGTTTCCGCGCAACCGCCCGATCAGGCCGGCACGGCGCGGACGCCTGATTTCTTCGGGATGGGGGTCGTGGCTCATGAACGGGTCCGTGCGAAGGTGTCGCACAGATATGCGGCGGCGCGGCGCTTCACAAGCGCGCGCGCACCGCCGGTCCCATCATGATGCGGCGCTGCCCATTTCGATGGCGATTGCCGCGGCCAGACGCGCGTTGTTGCGCACCAGCGCGATATTGGCGGTCAGCGACCGCCCGTCGGTCAGGGTAAAGATCCGGTCCAGCAGGAAGGGCGTGACGGCCTTCGCGCTGATGCCCTGCGCCTCTGCATCCGCCAGTGCCTCCGCGATGATCGGCGACAGGTCGGCGGCGGGAATTTCGTCCGCCTGCGCGATCGGGTTGCAGACCAGTTGCCCGCCGGGCAGACCCATGACGTTGCGCACGACCATCGCGGTCGCGATGTCGCGGGCGGTGTCCATGCGCAGGGGCGCCGCCATGCCGCTGTCGCGCGACCAGAAGGCGGGCAGGGTGTCCTGACCATAGGCGATCACGGGAACGCCAAGGGTTTCAAGCACTTCGTAGGTCTTGTTGAGGTCGAGGATCGCCTTCGCCCCCGCCGCCACCACGGTCACGGGCGTCTGCGCCAGCTCGTGCAGGTCGGCGCTGATGTCGAAGGTCGTCTCGGCCCCGCGATGCACGCCGCCGATGCCCCCCGTGGCAAAGACAGCGATGCCCGCCAGATGCGCCGCGATCATCGTGGCGGCCACGGTCGTGGCGCCGGTGCCGCCGATGGCGATGCAGGCGGCAAAATCGGCGCGGGACAGCTTGGCGACATCCTTTGCCTGACCCAGTGCCGTCAGCGCGTCATCCTCCAGCCCGATGTGCAGGGTGCCGTCGATCACCGCGATCGTGGCGGGCACGGCACCGGCGTCGCGCACGTCCTGTTCCACCAGACGCGCCGTCTCGACGTTCTGCGGATAGGGCATGCCGTGGGTGATGATGGTGCTTTCCAACGCCACGATGGCGGTGCCTGCATCCCGTGCGGTCTGCACTTCGGCGCTGAAGGTCATGGGGATCATAGGGGGGTCTCTCCGGATACGTAGGCGGCCGCGGCGTCGAGCGCGCGGGCAAGGGCGGCGCGGCGGTCGAGGCCCTGCCGTTCGGACGCGATATGCGCGGCCATGAAGGTGTCGCCGGCGCCGGTCACGCGGGTGACGAGGACGCTGGGCGGATGGGCGGTGATGACGTCGCCGGCGGTGCCTTCGGACGCGGCGCGCCCGCCGTCGGTGACCAGCACCCGGTGTGCGCCACGCGTCAGCAACGCCGCGCAAGCCTTTGCGCTGTCATCGAAATGCGTCTGGCACAGAAGACCCGCCTCTTCGAGGTTCACGTAAAGCGTGGCCGAGGGATGGCCGAGCAGCGCCAGCAGACGCTCGGCCTTGCCCGGGCTGGCCGGCGCGACCCGCAGATCGGCGCGCGCAAACAGCGGCGAGGTGGCGATGCTGCGCAGCAGATCTTCGGTCAGGTTGCCGTCGAGGGCGACGGACCCGGCGTAGGGCGCATCCGCGGTGCCAAGCCGTCCGTCGGACAGTGGCCGCAGGATCTTGTCGCCCGCCGCTTCCAGCGAATGGGCGTCGGCGATGGCGGCGATCAGGCCGTTCGCGGCTTCGATCGCCATGTACACGTCCGTCGGCAGATCGTCGGAGCGGTAGATGTGGTCACAGATCAGCCCCATGCCCTGCGCCTCCGCCACCAGCGCGTCACCGTCCACGTCGCGGCCGATGACGGTCAGCAGGGCAGGGCTCAGGCCAAAACGCTTCAGCGTCATCGCGATGTTCATGGCGACGCCGCCGGGCAGGCGGGTGATGCGCCCGGGCACGTCCGCCCCCGCCCGCATGTGGCTGGCGGTGCGGCCGATCACGTCCCACAGGACGGAGCCGATGCAGATGATGTCAGGGGCGGCGCTCATGCGGCCCTTTTGGCGCGGCGGGTCGCCGCGCGCAAGGTGGAGCGGCGTCAGTCGGGAACGGCCCAGGTCATGTTGGCCCAGAGCGTTTCCCACAGGGCGCCGGTTTCGGCGGCCAGATCCGCGGCGGGTTCGCGGATCAGCACGGCGTCCGCCATGTAGGTATAGCCGGGCTGCACCGGCACCGTGACCATGCCCTGATCGTCGGTCTTGAGGAAGGTTTGCGTGACCGTGCCGTCGGGGCTGCGGTCGTAGACCTCGAACCGAACGTTGGCGCGGGGCGCGTCGCCGTACCACAGCTGGAATTTCATGCCGTCCGCCAGATCGTCCGCATAGGGATTGGTCAGGGCCACGATCTCGGTTTCCAACCCGTCGCGCTGGTCGGCGCCCTGGCCGTCGCCCACGGCAACGAGCGACTTGGAATAGCGGGAATAGACCTCGCGAAAAGCCTCCTCGGCAAAGCCACGTTCGCGGTGGCGGTCGAGGATGCCGGGGAAATCCTTGTGTTCGGTGAAGCGCACGAAGGTGTCCCAGTCCTTGTAATCCACGGTCGCGTTCTGCGCCTGATAGACGAGGACGTTCAGCCCCTCCGGCGGATTCGGGATCTGGACGGCGGGAATGTCGCCCGTCCGGCCCGCGACGGGGCTGGCCGTGCCGTTCACGACATCGTCAAACCGCACGAACCGCTGTGGCAGATAGGGCAGCTTCTGCCCGACGTAGTCCGAGCCGTTGACAATCTGGGCCATCAACGTAGCGTCCGGGTTCACCGTGTAGTCGAGCGGCTGCAGCCAGTATTCATGGGCGCTGACGGGCGACGCGAGCAGAGCAAGCATAAGGGTAAGACGACGCATGAAGAGTTCCTTTCGGGTTGATGGCAGGGTGTTCCTCCTGCGGCTGTTGTCAAGCTTTGCCCTGCTGACGCTCACGCTCGCGTCACCGGCTCGGGCGCACGAGGTGCTGCCGTCGATCACCGACATGACGCAGGACGGCGCGACGCTTGTCTTCGACATGCGGCTGAATATCGAAAGCTTTCTGGCCGGAATCGATCAGGACGCCGTCGCCGACACCGCCGAATCGGCGCAGGCGGCCACCTATGACGAACTGCGCGCCCTGCCTGCGGAAGAACTGGACACCCGGTTCCGCGACTTCTGGCCCGACATGGCGGACAACATCACCGTGCAGGCGGGCGATACCGATCTTGCGCTGACCCTAACCGACGTGCAGGCGGCAGAGGTTGGCGACGAAAGCATCGCCCGCCAGTCCGCCATCCAGTTCACCGCCGCCCTGCCCGAAGGGGCCGACAGCGTGCGGATTGGCTGGATCCGCCCCTACGGCACGCTGGTCGTGCGTCAGATGGGGGTGGAGGACCCTTACGACGGCTTCCTCGAGGCCGGGCAGATGTCCGACCCGATCGTGCTGACGGGCGGCAATGCCATGGGGGCTGCGGCGACCTTCTTTTCCTACGTGCCGACGGGGTTCGACCATATCGTGCCGCTGGGCGTCGATCACATCCTCTTCGTGCTGGGCCTGTTCTTTCTGTCCACCCGCATGCGGCCGCTGCTGTGGCAGGTCAGCGCCTTCACGCTGGCGCATACGATCACGCTGGCGCTGGCGGCATTGGGCTACGTCACCGTTCCGGCCAGCATCGTGGAGCCGCTGATCGCCCTGTCGATCGCCTATGTCGCGGTCGAGAACATCTTTCTGCGGACCCTGTCGCCCTGGCGGCCCTTCGTGATCTTCGGCTTCGGGCTGCTGCACGGGCTCGGCTTCGCCTCCGTCCTCGCGCAGTTCGGCCTGCCGGAGGCGAATTTCGTGCCCGCCCTGATCGGCTTCAACATCGGGGTCGAGATCGGGCAACTTTGCGTGATCGCGGTGGCTTACCTCTGCGTCTACATGGCGCGCGAATACAGCGAGAGGGGCGAGCGCAGCGGCATGGCGGCGGCGCTTTACATGGTGACGGCGGCGGTGGTGCTGGCCATCGCGATCCCGCTGTCGATCTGGGCGCCGGACCTGCTGGGCGACCTGTTCCCGCTGCTGGCGATCATCGCCGTCCTGCTGGGCCTGTCGGCGGTGGCGGTGAACGTGGGGCAGTACGACACCTATACCACGATGATCGCCATGCCCGCGTCGGTGCTGATCGCGCTGGTCGCGGTCTTCTGGGTGATCGAGCGCGTGTTCCTCTGACAGGCTTGCAACGGGGCGCGCCCGCGGCTATAGGGCGCGCACGTATCCCGCAGGCGGGGGCGGGTGAGGCGGGGAGACATCCCGTCTGATCCACCGGTTGGGCCATTTCGGCCTGATACCCCCGCCGAGGCTAAACCGGAAAAGGATAAGACCATGGCTCTTCCCGAGTTCTCCATGCGTCAGCTGCTGGAAGCTGGCGTTCACTTCGGCCACCAGACCGCACGCTGGAACCCCAAGATGGGTGAATACATCTACGGCGCGCGCAACGGCATCCACATCATGGACCTGACGCAGACCGTTCCGATGCTGGATCAGGCCCTGCAGGTCATCCGTGACACCGTCGCCAAGGGCGGCCGCATCCTGTTCGTCGGCACCAAGCGTCAGGCGCAGGCCCCGATCAAGGACGCCGCAGAGAAATCCGCGCAGTTCTACATGAACCACCGCTGGCTGGGCGGCACGCTGACCAACTGGCAGACCGTGTCCCAGTCGATCAACCGTCTGAAGCAGATCGACGAAGCCTCCGAGAACGGCTTTGCCGGCCTGACCAAGAAAGAGCGTCTGGGCATGGAGCGCGAGCAGGGCAAGCTGACCGCCTCGCTCGGCGGCATCCGCGAAATGGGCGGCGTGCCCGACCTGATCTTCGTCATCGACGTGAACAAGGAAGACCTTGCGATCCTCGAAGCGCAGAAGCTGGGCATCCCGGTCGTGGCCGTGGTCGACACCAACTGCTCGCCCAAGGGCGTCGACTACGTCATCCCCGGCAACGACGACGCCGCCCGCGCGATCCAGCTCTACTGTGACCTCGCCGCCCGCGCCGCCCTTGACGGCATGAGCGCGCAGCTGGGCGCCGCCGGCGTCGACATGGGCGCCATGGAAGAGCTGATGGCCGAGGAAGAGGCCGCCGGCCAGCAGACCGCCGACGCCTGAGCGTCACGGACGGCTGCGACAAGATAGGGCAGGGGCCGTGCGCCTCTGCCCGTTTCAAATGAATTTCCCCACTTCAGGAGAGTGAGCATGGCAATCACCGCTTCAATGGTCAAGGAACTGCGCGAATCCACCGGCGCAGGCATGATGGACGCCAAGAAGGCGCTGACCGAGACCGACGGCGACATGGAAGCCGCGGTCGACTGGCTGCGCACCAAGGGTCTGGCCAAGGCCGCCAAGAAATCCGGTCGCACCGCTGCCGAGGGCCTCGTCGCCGTGGCGACCGAAGGCGGCAAGGGCGTCGCCGTCGAGGTGAACTCCGAAACCGACTTCGTCGGTAAGAACGCCGACTTCCAGCGCATGGTCGGCAAGATCGCCACCGCCGCGATCGCGGTCGAGACGGTCGAAGAGCTGAAAGCCTCCTCCGTCGACGGCAAGACCATCGAGCAGACCGTGACCGATGCCATCGCCGTGATCGGCGAGAACATGTCCGTGCGCCGCATGGCGACCGTGCACGGCACCAATGTCGTGTCCTACGTCCACAACTCCGTCGCACCCGGCATGGGCAGCATCGGCGTGCTGGTTGGCTTCGACGGCTCTGACGAAGGCTTCGCCCGTCAGGTCGCGATGCACATCGCCGCCGCCAACCCCGCCGCCCTGGGCGAGGCCGATCTGGACCCGGCCGTGGTCGAGAAGGAAAAGTCCGTGCAGATGGACATCGCCCGCGAGTCCGGCAAGCCGGAAGCGGTGATCGAGAAGATGATCGTCGGCCGCATGGCGAAGTTCATGGCCGAATCGACCCTGATGGGTCAGGCCTTCGTCGTGAACCCCGACCTGACCGTCGAGAAGGCCGCCGAGGAAGCCGGCGTGAAAATTACCGGTTTCGTGCGTCTGGAAGTGGGCGAAGGCATCGCGGTGGAAAAGGAAGACTTCGCCGCCGAGGTCGCCAAGCTGAACGGCTGATTACTCAGATCCGATCGAAAGGGCGCGCCGGAGGTCTCTCCGGCGCGCTTTTTCGTGGGCTGTGCATGGGGCAGGGGGTTTCGGTTCGCCTGACGCGAACCGACCGGGCGGGGGGCTAGCCCCCCGCACCCCCCAAGGTATTTTCGACGAGAAGAAGGGGACCCGGCGCCGCGGCAACGGTTCGCGCGCGGTCAGCCGAGGTAAATCTGGCCCGCGGGATAGCGCACGCGCGGGACGCTGCGGGTGGCGAGGAAGAAGCCGATGGTCAGCGGGCCGACCCGGCCGATGAACATGATGATCATGATCAGCGTCAGCCCGAAGGTGTCGAGTTGCGCGGTGGCCCCCCGCGACAGGCCGACGGTGCCGAAGGCCGAGGTCACTTCGAACATCAGGTCGAGAAAGTTGCCGTCGTGGCTGATCGAGACCGCGAAGAGCCCCAGCGCCACCAGCAGCATGCTGACCGTGGTCAAGGCCATGACCTTCATGATCTCTTCCATCTTCAAGCTGCGGCCGAAGACGTGCAGCGTCGTCGAGCGGCGGAAGAAGGCCGCAGTGGCAAGGATCAGCACGATCAGCGTCGTGACCTTGATGCCGCCGGCGGTGGAGGTGCTACCGCCGCCGACCAGCATCAGCAACATCGTCATCAGCGTCGTGCTGTCGTGCATTTCGGCGGTGTTGATCGTGTTGAACCCGGCGGTGCGTGGCGTCACAGCCTGAAACCAGCTGGCCCAGAGCTTCGTCGCGGTGTCCGGCAGGTCGCCCAGCGTGCCGGGGTTGTTCCATTCCAGCGCCGCGAAGGTCACGAAGCCCCAGACGATCAGGGCCGCCGTGCCGACCAGCATCAGCTTGGAATGCAGGGTCAGCCGCGACCACTTGCGCTTCTGGTAGATGTCGCCGACGACGATGAACCCGAGACCGCCGAGGATGAAGAGGGCGGGGATCACGATGTTCACCACCGGATCGCCGACGTAGAGGCTGAGGCTGCCGGGAAACAGCGCGAAACCCGCGTTGTTGAAGGCAGAGACCGCGTGGAAGGCGGAATACCAGAGGCCTTGCGCCCAGCCGAACTGCGGCACCCAGACCCAGGCCAGCGCCAGTACGCCGACCGCCTCGCACAGCAGGGCGACGGAGAAGATGATCCTGACCAGCACCGTGAGGTTGTTCAGCGTGGTCTGGTTCAGGTCCTCGCGCAGGATCAGGCGCTGCGGCATGCCGATGGGAATGCCCATCGCCGACAGCACCAGCACGGCGAAGGTCATCAGGCCAAGCCCGCCCAGCTGGATCAGGACCATGATGACCGCCTCGCCGAAGAGGCTGAAGGTCGTGCCGATGTCCACCGTCGACAGGCCCGTCACGGTGACGGCAGAGGTCGAGATGAAGAGGGCGGTGAACAGGCTGATCTGCTCTTGCGTCGAGACCGGCAGCCAGAGCAGCAGGCCGCCCACAATCACCGATCCCAGATAGAGCAGCGCCAGCACCGCCGGCGGCGGAATGCGAAGGCTTTGCAGGTGCAGTCGGCCACGGGCGCGTTTCAGGTCCATGGGATCAGAGGCTTGCCGCGAAGTCGCGCAGATCCTTGCGCTGGCCCAAAAGCAGCAGCAGGTCATCGCGCTGCAGGGTGCAGCCCGATCCGTCCTGTCCCACGAATTCCGTCCCCCGCATCACGCCGACGCAACGCAGGTCGTAGTCCTGCGTATGCGGCAGTTCCGCCAGCTTGCGGCCTTCGAGGCTTTCGGGGATGCGGAAGTTCACCACGTGGTAGCCGTTGCCGAGGCTCACGTAGTCGCGCACCAGCGGATTGTGCATCACCTGCGCAATGTGCTGACCGACCTCGACCTCTGGCTGGATGACGCGGTCGACGCCGAGTTTCAGCAGGATCCGGTGGTGGGTCTTGGTGCGGGCCTTGGCCCAGACCACGGGCACGCCGATCAGCTTGAGGTTCATGACCGCGACGATCGATGCCTCCAGATCGTCGCCCATGGCGACGAGGCCCACGTCGCAATCGCCGATTCCGGCCTCGCGCAGGGCGACATCGTCGCGGGCGTCGACGATCATTGCCTGAGAGATCTTCTCGATCATGTTCGCCACGGCCTGTTCGTCCGAATCCACGCCGATCACGTGATTGCCGAACCGGGCCAATTCCGTGCCGACCGTGCTGCCGAAAATCCCGAGACCGACGATCCCGAAGGTTCTCTTGCCCTGTGCCATACGCGCTTTCCGATGCCTGTTCTGGCGCGCAAGCTACAGCATTGGCGAGTGGTGGAAAGGGCGAAGCGGCAGATCGCGGCAATTCGCGCGGGCCGTGTCGGGGTGGACGAAAAATGGCCGGGCCCGGACCGGAGAGCCTGATAATTGTCAGGTTTGCACGGCCCGGGTGTCCGACGAGGCCCAAGGCCAATCGATGATCGAACCTCGTCACCCTGACGATTGACCCAAGGTAAGGAAAGTCAGGTTTTCCTGACCTTAACGTCAGCTTCCGCTGTGCCAACGAACATCTGGTTGGTGAATGCGGCCTTCAGCACCGCCTGCGCGGTGGTTTCCACGCCAAGGGCGCTGCGGGCCAGACGCAGGTGCTTTTCCACCGTGGCGACAGTCAGTCCCAGAAGGGTCGCGATGTCCTGCGTCGTCTTGCCGTCACCGGCCCATTGCAACACCTCCAGCTGCCGCTGGGTCAAAGGGCGGCAGCCCGATTGCGGCAGTGTCATCAGCTTGAGGTGCATGACGTTGTTCAGGATCAGCAATTCCGTCTGGTGAACGTTCCAGATCGCATCGACCTCGGCCTGCGTCCGGTCCGGTCCGCCGACCAGCGCGATGGCGGCGGCCGTCCGGTCAGAGGTGGTGTGAAAGCTGATCGTGACGCCAGCGGTGATGCCGAAGCGCTGGTTGAAGGCCAATACCTCCATTTCCCGCGGAGACATTGCATCGCGCGCGACGCGGTCGCGGATGGTCTGCCAGCTGATGTGTTCGCCCGGATGGTTCAGCGCCCAGTGGATCATGGGCGCGTGGTGGATATGGCCCAGGCCGACGTAGTCGCGCATGAAGCCGTCCGGGTATGTCGTCAGCACGGTCCAGTCCAGCGGATCGCCGAGGGACGCGCGGTTGCGGTATCGGGTGCAGCCATACAGCAGATGATCGAACCCGTAGGACCGCATGGCGGCGCAATGGCCTTGCCACAGCAGCTGGTCCGTCTCGGCGCCGGTCAGAGCGGCAAGATGCGCGACGAGATCGGTCATGCGGTATGCACCTTGATGCGCCGGGGGGCGATGGTATGGCGATCGAGGCAATGCACGAGTTGATCCTAGACCGTGGTGAAGCTGCGAGGCAACGGCGTTGCGCCCAACGACTTTATTTTACATAATACTGATTACGCGCGCGAGAGTTACGCTGGATGTGGTGCGCCCCGTCAGTCTGTCACAGTTATTGCAGCTTCCAGACCTTGCCGCGCGAATTCCGGCACGTAGGCCCCAAGTTTTGCGGCTTTTTTCGGGTTGGCAGCGTTGCCGGACAGGCCACGCGCCTTTACCCCCTGCAGGATCGCCGCCATGCGGAAGAAGCAGAACGCGAGGTAGAAGTTGAACCGCGGGATTCCGTCCAGACCCGTGCGTTTGCAATAGGATGCTACGAAGGCCTCATCCGTTGGCAGACCCGCCGCCGCCCGGTCGACACCGGCCAGACCGCGCCCGTCCGGCCCCGGCGGCATACGCCATTGCATGATGACGGCTGCAAGGTCCGCGAACGGATGGCCCAGCGTCGACAGCTCCCAGTCCAGCACGGCCACGACATCGGTGCCGTCGGCGGCGAACAGCAGGTTGTCGATGCGGTAGTCGCCGTGCACCAGCGTCCGTCGCCCATCGTCCGCTGGCTGATGGTCCTCCAGCCAGCGTATCAGCGCCTCCATCTCCGCGATCTTCTCGGTGGCCGAGGCGCGGTATTGCTTGACCCAGCGTGCGATCTGGCGACCGTAGTAGTCGCCCCCCGGCCCATAGTCCGTCAGGCCGACCGCCGTCAGATCGACGCTGTGGATCGCGGCGAGCGTCCGGCCCATGGAGTCGATGATCGCAGCCCGGTCCGCCGGAGTCTGGTCCGGCAGTCGCGGATCGTCGAAGCTGCGTCCTGCGACGTGGTCCATAATATAGAACGGCGCGCCGATCACCGCCGGATCCTCGCAGAGCAGATGCATCCGCGGCACCGGGACATCGGTGTCCCACAGCGCCCGCTGCACCGCGAACTCCCGCTCGACCGCATGGGCCGATTTCAGCAGCGTGCCGCCGGGCTTGCGCCGCAGGACGTAGTCGCCGGCGGGCGTCGCGATGCGGAACGTCGGATTTGACTGACCGACCTGAAACCGATGCACCGTGACCGGCCTGTCCAGCCCCGGCAGACGTCCCTCGACCCAGCTCGCGACGGCACGAATATTAAGATTTTCAGCCATCTGTCCGGCGTCCTTCATGCGTCGTGCGAGCCCTGAACCGGCGGACATGGGTCACAGCGCCAGCCTCTGCCGGGCGGCGGCATACTCGCGTCCGATCCGGGCGATCAGGTCGGCGGCGGGCACGACGTCCCGGACCGCCCCGATGCCCTGCCCCGCGCCCCAGATCGCGCTCCATGCCTTGGGCTTGGACGCGCCGTCGGCAAAGTTCATGTCGGTCTGGCTGGCAGGCAGGTTGTCGGGGTCGAGCCCCGCCTTGCGGATCGACGGCCCGAGGTAATTGCCGGACACGCCGGTAAACAGCGCGGAGGTCACGATGTCCGACGCGCCGCTGTCCACGATCATCTGCTTGTAGTCCGGTGCGGCATTCGCCTCTTTCGTCGCGATGAAGGGCGAGCCGACGTAGGCCAGATCCGCGCCCATGGCCTGCGCCGCCAGCACAGCGTCGCCGGTGGCGATAGCGCCGGACAGCAGCAGCGGCCCGTCGAACCAGTCGCGGATTTCCCGGATCAGGGCAAAGGGCGACTGATGCCCCGCGTGCCCGCCTGCCCCGGCGGCCACGGCGATCAGGCCGTCGGCCCCTTTCTCGATCGCCTTGCGGGCGAAACGGTCGTTGATGACGTCGTGCAGCGCAATCCCGCCGCAGGAATGGGCGGCCTCGTTCACCTCTGGCCGCGCGCCAAGGGACGTGATCCAGATCGGCACCTTCCAGCGGGCGCAGATCTCCAGATCCCGCTCCAGCCGGGCGTTGGACCGGTGCACGATCTGGTTGACCGCGAATGGCGCCGCCGGCGTGTCGGGATGCGCCTGATTCCAGCGGTCCAGCGCCTCGGTGATGCGCTTCAGCCAGGCCTCCAACATGACCGACTCGCCTTCGCCCTCGCGGGCATTCAGCGCCGGAAAGCTGCCGACGATCCCGGCGCAGCACTGGGCGATGACAAGGTCGGGGTGCGAGACGATGAACAGCGGCGCCGCCACCATCGGCACCCGCAAGCGTGACAGAACATCCGGTAACATGCTGATCCTCCCGCAAGCCGCTGGCACCCACCTTATGGACTGGCGCCGGGGGGGCAACCCGTCACCCTGTTGTTTCGTGGCGTCACGATCTATGTCCTGTGGCAATCGGAATCGGAGAGCGACATGACCACAAGCGAGATCGGCCTGCTGGGCCTTGGCACCATGGGAGCGGCCCTGGCCCTGAACATCGCGGACCACGGGTTCGACATCGCGGTCTACAACCGCACCACCGCCGTCACCCGCGACTTCAAGCGCGACGCCGGCGATCTGTCGGACCGGATCACCCCGACGGAAAGCCTGCAGGATTTCGTCGCCGCCATCGCCAAGCCCCGCGCGATCATCCTGATGGTCCCCGCGGGCGATCCCGTCGATCAGCAGATCGCCGCCCTGCGCCCATTGCTGGACGACGACGACCTGATCATCGACGCGGGCAATGCCAATTTCCACGACACCAACCGCCGCGCGAGAGAGGCGGGCGACAAGCCCTTCCTCGGCATCGGCGTGTCCGGCGGTGAGGAAGGCGCGCGCTTTGGCCCGTCGATCATGGGCGGCGGCAAGAAGGCGTCATGGGACCGTGTCGCGCATATCCTGACCGCCATCGCCGCCGACCACGAAGGCACCCCCTGCGCCACATGGATGGGCGAGGAAGGCGCCGGGCACTTCGTCAAGGCGGTCCACAACGGCATCGAATACGCTGACATGCAGATGATCGCAGAGGTCTACGGTATCCTGCGCGACGGCATGGGACTCGACAACGCCGCCATTGCCGCGGTCTTCGACCGCTGGAACGCGGGCCCTCTGAAATCCTACCTGATCGAGATCTCGGCCCGCGTGGCAGAGGCGAAGGATACGGACACCGGCCGCCCCCTCCTCGACATCATCACCGACGCGGCGGGCCAGAAAGGCACCGGCCGCTGGACCGCGATCGAGGCGCAGCACCTCGGCGCCCCCGTCCCCGCCATCGAGGCCGCCGTCGCCGCCCGCAACCTGTCCGCCGCGCGCAACCTGCGCAAGATCGGCGAGGAGATGTACGGTGCCGCCCCGCAGCCGCTGGATGGCGCGCTGTCCGAGGACCAGCTGGAACAGGCGCTGATCGCGGGCAAGATCATCTGCTACGCGCAGGGCTTCCAGATGATCTCTGCCGCCTCCACCCAGTTCGGCTGGAAACTGCCCCTGCCCGACATCGCCCGCGTCTGGCGTGAAGGCTGCATCATCCGCTCCGTGATGCTGGACGACATGGCGACGGCGCTGACCCAGACGCCGGACGAAAACCTGATGTTCGCCGCTAAGTTCGCCGACGATCTGAAGGCGAACCACACAGCCCTGCGGCAGGTCGTGGCGCAGGCGGCGCTGCACGGTCTGGCGGTGCCGGCCCTGTCGTCGGGTCTGGCCTATTTCGACACCATGCGCACGGCGCGCGGCACCGCCAACATGCTGCAGGGCCAGCGCGACTACTTCGGGCGCCACGGGTTCGAGCGGCTGGACCGCGACGGCAAGGACTATCACGGCCCCTGGGCCGACTAGGCCTTCACCACCAGACCGGGGGGCGTGGCGCACAGCCGCTCCGCCCCGCGGTCGGTGATCAGGATCGGCTCCGTGATCTCGATCCCGCCATCGTCGAGCCAGAGCGCCGGCATGAAATGGAAGGTCATGCCGGCCTGAAGGGTCGTGGTGTCCCCGGCGCGCAGCGACATGGTGCGTTCGCCCCAGTCCGGCGGATAGCTCATGCCGATGGAATAGCCGACTCGGCTGTCCTTGTGAAAGCCGTGCGCCGCCAGCGTGCCGTTGAAGACGCGCGCCAGATCCTCACAGCGCACGCCGGGCTGCGCCATGCCCAGCACCGCCTCCGTCGCCTCGCCCACGGCGGCCTCCGCCCGGCGATAGGTGTCCGGCACCTCGCCCAGGAACAGCGTGCGCGACTGCGGGCACTGGTAGCGCCGGTAAGCCCCTGCGATTTCAAAGAATGTCGGCACGCCGCGGGTCAACGGGCTGTCGTCCCACGTCAGATGCGGCGCCGTCGCGTCCCGGCCCGAGGGCGCCATCGGCACGATGGCCGGGTAATCCCCCCAATGGCCGTCGGCGCCTTCGATCCCCGTCGCCATGATCTGCGCCACCAGATCGTTCTTGCGCATGCCCTCCTCCGCCACTTCGGCGATATGGGCGTGCATCCGGGTCACGATCGCACCGGCGCGGCGCAGATAGGTAATCTCCGTCGGGGATTTCAGCGCGCGGCACCAGTTCACAAGACCGGTGGCGTCGATCATCGCGGCCTGCGGCAATCCTGTCAACAACGTCTCGTAAGCCGCTGCGGTGAAATAGTAATTGTCCTTTTCGATCCCGATGCGCCTGGTGTCCCAGCCACAGGCCCGCACCAGACCGCACAGGTCCAGCATCGGATGCTTCACCGGGTTCTGCACAAAGCTGTCGTCGTAGCCGTGGATGTGGTCGTCGGGCATCCAGACCGTGCGCAGCGCCCCGGCCCCGTCCATGGTCCGGCCCCACCAGCGCGGAGGGACGTCAGGACCGACAAGCACCCCCTGATGCACGTAGAACGACCAGCCGTCGTAGCCTGTCAGCCAGCCCATGTTGCTGGGATCTGTGATGAACAGGCAGTCGAGGCCCGCATGTTCCATCGCGGACCGCACGCGGGCCAGACGGGCGGCGTATTCCTCGGGCGAGAAGGCGGGATTCGGATGTGTCATGGTGCGACTATGCGCCCGCCCCCACGCACCGCGCAACGCCTATCCCAGCGCGTAGCCCGCCCCGCGCACCGTCCGCACCGGATCGCTGCCGCCGGTCGCCGTCAGCGCCTTGCGCAGCCGTCCGACGTGCACGTCCACGGTCCGCGTATCGACATAGATGTCGCGCCCCCAGACCCGGTCCAGCAGCTGGTCGCGCGACCAGACGCGCCCCGGTTTCTCCATGAAGGTGGACAGCAGCCGGAACTCCGTCGGACCCAGCTTCAGAGAGGTGCCGTCGCGGCTGACCCGGTGGGTTTCCGCATCCAGCAGGATGTCGTCGAATGCCAGCACCTGCCCCACCGTCGTCGGCCGCACGCGGCGCAGCTGGCTGCGCACGCGCGCCATCAGTTCCGTCACCGAATAGGGCTTCGTGACATAGTCGTCCGCCCCGGTTTCCAGTCCGCGGACCTTGTCGACCTCTTCGGACCGGGCCGAGAGCATGATGATCGCGATGCCCCGGGTGGCCGGGTCCATCTTCAGGCGGCGACAGACCTCGATCCCCGTCACGCGCGGCAGCATCCAGTCCAGCACCATGACGTCCGGCGCATCCTCGGCCACCAGCAAAAGCCCCTCCTCGCCGTCCTCGGCGCGGCTGACCCGGAAACCCTCCGCCTCGAGGTTGTAGGCCAGCACCTCGCGCTGCGCCTCCTCGTCCTCGACGATCAGGACATGGGGTTGCGGTGCCATGGGCCTACTCCGGCTCCTTCATGTAGGACGTGCGGTCGCTCTTGGGACGCGCCTCCTCCGGCATCTCTCCGGTGATGAGGTAGATAACCTGTTCCGCCATGTTGGTCGTCAGATCGCCCATCCGTTCGATGTTCTTGGCCATGAAATGCAGGTGCATGCAGGCGGTGATGTTGCGCGGATCCTCCATCATGAAGGTCAGGAATTCCCGGAACAGGGCGTTGTACATCTGGTCCACGTCCTGGTCGTGCTGGCGCACGTCCTCGGCCATCTGCGCGTCGCCCTTGATGTAGGCATCCAGCGTGTCCTTCAGCATCCCCTGCACTTCCCGGGCCATGCGGCGCAAGGATGCCTCCGCGCCCGCGATCGGCGTCATGTCCACGAGGACAGAGGTGCGCTTCGCCATGTTCTTGGCATAGTCGCCGATCCGTTCCAGCGCCGCGGCCAGCCGCAGCACCGTCAGCACCGACCGCAGGTCCTTGCTGACCGGCGCCCGCAGGGCGATCGTACGCGCCGCCGCCTCGCTGATTTCCATCTCCAGCGCGTCGATGGCCTTGTCGCCCGCGCGGACCTTCTCGGCCAGTTCCACGTCGCGGTTCGCAAGGCTTTCGGCGGCCTGCAGGATCGCATCCTCGACCAGCCCGCCCATCTTGAGGATCAGCGTCGTGATCGCATCCAGATCGCGGTCGTAGGCAGAGGAGATATGTTGCTCTTTCACGGGTGCCATTCCTTATCCGATCCGGCCAGAGATGTAGCTTTCGGTGCGTGGATCCTCGGGGTTGGTAAAGATCCGGTCGGTCTCGCCGTATTCCACCATGTTGCCAAGGTGAAAGAAGGCTGTCTTCTGGCTGACGCGGGCCGCCTGCTGCATGGAGTGCGTCACGATGACGACCGAATAGCTCTGCCGCAGCTCGTCGATCAGCTCTTCCACCTGCGCCGTGGCGATGGGGTCAAGCGCAGAACACGGCTCGTCCATCAGCAGGACCTCCGGCTCCGTCGCCACGGCGCGGGCGATGCACAGGCGCTGTTGCTGGCCGCCGGACAACCCGGTCCCCGGTTCCTGCAGGCGGTCCTTCACCTCGTCCCAGATCGCGCCGCGGCGCAGGGCACGTTCGACGATCTCGTCAAGGTCGGACTTGTTGCGGGCAAGGCCGTGGATCTTCGGCCCGTAGGCCACGTTGTCGTAGATCGACTTCGGAAACGGGTTCGGCTTCTGGAACACCATGCCGACCTTGGCGCGCAGCTGCACGGGATCGACGCGGGGGTCGGTGATGTCCTCGCCGTCGATCAGGATGTCGCCGGTCACGCGGGCGATGTCGATGGTGTCGTTCATCCGGTTGATGCAGCGCAGGAACGTCGACTTGCCGCAGCCCGACGGCCCGATGAAGGCGGTGACGGTCTTGTCCGCGATCTCGACGCTCACGTCCTTGATGGCGTGTTTCTCGCCGTAATAGACGTTCACGTTCCGGGCCGAGATCTTGGTGTCCTGCTGTGCGTTCATCGCCCTGTCCATTCGATACATATCTTCCATGTGGCGTCCCCTACCAGCGGCGTTCGAAGCGGCGGCGCAGCACGATGGCCACCGTATTCATGATCAGCAGAAACACCAGCAGCGTGATGATGGCCCCCTGCGCACGTTCGACGAAGGCCGGATCGGCGCGCTGCGTCCAGTTGTAGATCTGCACCGGCAGCGCGGTCGAGGGATCGCCGAAGAGACCGGTGGCCGATGAATAGGCCTCCGGGTAGTCGCGCACGAAGGCGACCATGCCGATCAGCAGCAGGGGTGCGGTTTCCCCCAGCGCCTGCGCCAGACCGATGATCGTGCCGGTCAGGATGCCCGGTGCGGCCAGCGGCAGGACGTGGTGAAACACGCTTTGCATCTTGCTGGCACCCACACCCAGCGCCGCATCGCGGATCGACGGCGGCACGGCCTTCAGCGCCGCCCGGGTCGAGATGATGATCGTCGGCAGCGTCATCAGCGCCAGCACCATGCCCCCCACCAAGGGCGACGACTGGTTGAACTGCATGAAGTTGATGAATATCGCGAGCCCGAGGATACCGTAGACGATGGAGGGTACGGCGGCGAGGTTGGCGATATTCACCTCGATCACGTCGGTCCAGCGGTTCTTCGGCGCAAACTCTTCAAGGTAGATGCTGGCCGCGACGCCGATGGGCAGCGCCAGCACCAGCACCACGATCATCATGTAAAGGCTGCCCAGGATCGCGACACCCAGACCGGCGGCTTCGGGGCGCTGGTCGGACGCATCGGGCGCGGTCAGGAAGGCCCAGTTGAACTTGATCTGCATGATGCCCGCGTCGCGCAGCTTGTCGGCCAGGTCCAGTTTTTCCGGGCTGGTGTTCTGGTCGAGCGCGGCACTCGCCATCGTCACGCGGCCCTTGAAATAGCCGTCGATGCGCCCGTCCGCCAGCAGGCTGAACCGTTCCGGCTGACCGATCAGGTCCGGGTGCGCCAGCACCCGGTTGCGGACCGTGGCGGCGGCCTCCTTGGAAATCAGGTCGCCGATCTCCTTCTCGCTCAGATCGGTCTGGATGCCGGCCTCTGCAATGGCGTTGACCAGCCCGTCGCGCAGCAGCGGCGCATAGCCGATGGTCGTGACCTTGCTCATCACCGCCATGTCGCGGGTGCCGGACTTGTCCAGCTTCGCCTCTGGCAGCGGCACGTCGACGGTGATGTAGGTCTGGCGGAAGGCACCGATGCCCTGCGTCACGACGGATGTCAGCAGGATCACCAGCGCCACCATGGCGATGCCGATGGCGGCGGCGCCGTAGGCCTTGAAGCGGCGCTCTGCCGCGTTGCGCCGCTTGGTGCGCGCATCGGCGGAATACAGGGACTTGGTCATTCGTATTGCTCCCGGTAGCGGCGCACGATGTAGAGGGCGAGGACGTTCAGCCCCAGCGTGATGACGAAGAGTGTCAGACCCAGCGCGAAGGCGACCAGCGTCTCTGGCGAGGCAAAGTCGGTGTCGCCGGTCAGCTGGCTGACGATCTTGACGGTGACGGTGGTCATCGCCTCGAAGGGGTTGAGGCTGATGCGGGCCGCGGCCCCTGCCCCCAGCACCACGATCATCGTCTCGCCGATGGCGCGGGATGCGGCCAGCAGCACGGCGCCGACGATGCCGGGCAGCGCGGCGGGCACGACGACCTGACGGATGGTTTCCGACTTGGTGGCGCCAAGCCCCAGCGACCCGTCACGCATCGACTGCGGCACCGCGTTGATGATGTCGTCGGACAAAGAGCTGACGAAGGGGATCAGCATGATCCCCATGACAAGACCCGCGGTCATGACCGAGGACGCCGAGTCGCCGAACCCCATCGGCTGCGCGAAGTAATCGCGCAGGAACGGACCCACCGTCGTCAGGGCGAACAGGCCGTAGACGATCGTCGGGATGCCGGCCAGAATCTCGATCGCCGGCTTGACGATGCCGCGGATCCGGGGGCCTGCGTATTCGCTCAGGTATATTGCGGCGAAGAGGCCCGTCGGCACGGCGAAGGCCAGCGCGATGAAACTGATGTAAAGCGTGCCCCAAAGCAGCGGGATGATCCCGAGGTCGGAATTGCCGCGGAAATTGGGCGACCAGTTGGTCGAGAAGAAGAACTCGGTCCACGGATACTGGCGGAAGAAACTGATCGTCTCGAACAGCATCGAAAACACGATGCCGACGGTCGTCAGGATCGCGATGGTCGAGGCGCCGATCAGCAGCCCCTTGATCCATGTTTCCGACGCGGTGCGGGCGCGGAAGGTGTTGGACACCTTCACCACCGAAAGGACGACGCCGGCCACGGCCAGCGCCATGATCGCCAGCGGCACCCACAGCGGCGCGGCGCCGCGGTATTCCATGATCCGCGCCGCCATCAGCCAGGCGATGATCGCCAGCAGCGGCGGCACCACGGTGGACAGGATCGCGTTCAGCCCGTGCTGCTTGGGCAGCGAGGCAAGGTGACGGATATCGCCCCCCGATACGGACAGCGCCCGACGCCGGGCAAGGAACGACCCGACGATGGCAAGCACGATGATGACCAGAAGGGGCAGCGTCAGGGACATGTGGCAGCTTTCGGTCTGACGTGTGGAAGGGGTCGGACCGGATGCGCAGCGCACCCGGTCCGGGGATTAGGCTTGCGCCTGATTACATGGTGGTCTCGTCGGCCACGGCGGACTGGGTCGTGGCCAGCTCGGGGTCGGACACCAGACCGTATTCGGCAAGCGGGCCGTCGGGGCCGGCCATGTCGTCGCTGACGAAGAACTCGGCGTATTCCTTCAGGCCGGGGATCGTGCCGATGTGCTGCTTCTTGACGTAGAAGAACAGCGGACGCGACACCGGATAGTCGCCAGAGGCGATGGTCTCGGTCGACGGCTCCACACCGCCCATGGTCGCGACCTTCAGCTTGTCGGTGTTGTTCTCGTAGAACGACAGGCCGAAGACGCCGACGCCGTTGGGGTTCGCGTCGATGCGGGCCAGCGTCTCGGTGTAGTCGCCGTCGATGTCGACCGACATGCCGTCGGTGCGGATCGCCATGCAGGACGCTTCGGCCGCGTCTTCGTCGCCGCCGTTGATCGTCAGGATCTGCTCCATCGCGCCGCTGTCCTCGCAGCCCTGCAGGATGACCTTCTCTTCGAACACTTCACGGGTGCCGTGCTTGGTGCCGGGGATGAAGGCCATGATGTCCGCATCGGGCAGATCGCCGTTCACTTCGTTCCAGTTGCCGTTAGGGTTCGCAACCATCGCGCCGTCGACGGGCAGCTCGGCGGCCAGCGCGGTGTACCAGTCGGCGGGGGTGAAGGCAGTGAAGGCCGGGCCGTCGATCTGGCTGGCAAAGACGATGCCGTCATAGCCGATGCGCACTTCCATGATGTCGGTCACGCCGTTGGCGGTGCAGGTCTCGCGCTCGGAGTCCTTGATCGGGCGGGATGCGTTCGCGATGTCGACGGTGTTTTCGCCCACGCCCTCGCAGAACCGCTTCAGACCGGCGGAAGAGCCGCCGGATTCGACGACCGGCGTCGGGAAATCGAAGTTCTCGCCAAAGGCTTCGGCGACGATGTTGGCATAGGGCAGGACGGTGGACGATCCCGCGATCTGCACGTTGTCGCGGCCTTGCGCGGCGGCGACGGTCGCCGTGGCGGCGGTGATCGCAAGGGCAGAGGTCGCGATTTTCATGAATGACATGTGTTGCTCCTGTCAGGCTTCGTGGATCGAACCCCCCGGGTCCGACCGCTGCCGTCCACCTATGGTCCGGCAGCTACGCTTTTGTGACAGCCGTGTAAAAGTTTTATGACAGCGCCAAAGTTAACGTGACGGTAGCTATTTCCTGCGCAGCGGCTAGGATCGCGGCAACCCTCGCAGCCTCATGGTCATCCCGATGCCACCCATCGACCCCCGCCGCATGTCCGCCCGGATCGAGGGCGATTTCGTCGTCTTCCTGATCGGGTTGCGCATCAACGCCTGGCACAAGCCGCAGAAATGGTTTCCCGCGCTGATGGCCATGCCGCGGATGCTGCAGGAACTGGCGGCGCGCCCGGTCGAGGAGACCGGCTTCCTTGGCCACAATGGACTGAACCGGCACTGCATCGTGCAATACTGGCGCAGTTTCGATCACCTCGAATCCTATGCCCGCGCCCCGGATCGCTCCCATTTCCCCGCTTGGACCGCGTTCAATGCCCGGATGAAGGACAGCCGCGGCGACGTCGGCATTTGGCATGAAACCTACCTTGTCCGCGCCGGTGACTTCGAGGCGATCTATTCCGGCATGCCGCCCTACGGACTGGGCCGTGTGGCGGAACGGGTGCCCGCGACCGGCAGCCGAAACGCCGCCCGAGGCCGGCTGCGGACGACGGCACCGACGCGCGACTAGGCCAGCGGCAGAATCACGGTGAATGTCGTGCCCTGCCCCAGCGTGCTGTCGATCACCAGCCGCCCGCGGTGCCGGTTCACGATATGCTTGACGATCGCCAGCCCCAGCCCGGTCCCCCCCAGCGCCCGGCTGCGGTGGGTGTCGACGCGGTAGAACCGCTCGGTCAGGCGCGGGATGTGGTGCGCGGCGATGCCCGGCCCACGGTCCTGCACATGCAGTGCCACGCCCTCGCCCCGCAGCACCCGGTGCGGTGCGGGCGCGTCCAGCGTCACGTTCAGCACCCCGCCGCTGGCGCCGTATTTCACCGCGTTCTCGATCAGGTTCCCCACCACCTGCCGCATCTGGTTTGCATCCGCGCGGACCTCTGCCCGCCCGCTGTCGTCGGTCAGGGTGACGGTGACGCCAGAGGCCGCGATGACGGGTTCGAGGTCGGCCAGCGTCGCCGCAACCAGCGGCCCGAACTCCACCGCCGTGGCGGGGCGCATGCGCTCGTTCTCCTCGACACGGCTCAGCGACAGCAGGTCGTCGACCAGATGCGTCATCCGCGCCGTCTCGCGCTCCATGATGCCAAGGAACCGCTCGCGGGCCGGCGCGTCGTTGCGGGCAGCACCGCGCAGCGTCTCGATGAAGCCCTGCAGCGCCGTCAGCGGCGTGCGCAGCTCGTGGCTGACGTTGGCGACGAAGTCACGGCGGAACTGGCCCACCGCTTCTGCCGCCGTGCGGTCCTCGAAGGTCAGGACGATGCGACCCGCGTCGGGTGTCACATGCACCAGCCACGTCGTGTCGCGCCCGCCGTCGCTGCCCAGCCAGCGGGTCTGGCCGGGCTGGCCGCTGCGCAGGGCCGTCTCGATCGCCTCCAGCGTGATCGGCTGGCGCAGGGCGTTGATGTAATGGCGGCCGACGACATGGTGGCCCAGCACCGCGGCCAGCGAGGGGCTGATCGCCGCGACCGTCTGGTCGGCGGCGATCAGCATGACAGGGAACGGCAGGGCCGAGGTCGGGATCGCCGTCGCGTCAACCATGCCCGCGTCCCATCAGGTCTGGCTGGCCGCCGCCACGGCAGCGCCCAGTTCCGCGATCAGCAGGTCCGCATCCTCCACCCCGACAGAGACGCGGAAGAATCCTTCGGTGATCCCCAGCGCCGCGCGCCCCTCGGGCGTCAGGCCGCGGTGGGACGAGGACGGCGGATGCGACAGCGTCGTGCCGATGTCGCCCAGCGTCGGCGCGAACGCGATGTCGGGTGCGGCCTGCGTCAGCTTGTTTGCCGCTTCGCGCCCGCCGTGCAGGGCGAATGACAGCATGTTGCCGCCCTGCCCGTCCAGCAGCGCCACGGCGCGGTTGTGATCCGGATGGTCGCTTCGCGTGGGATAGAGGACCTGCTTCACGCCCGGCATATCCGCCAGCGCATCCGCCAGACGCCGCGCATTGTCCTGTGCCGCGCGGTGGCGCAGGTGGAAGGAATGCAGCCCCCGCTCTGCCAGCCAGCAGTCGAAGGGGCTGGGGGTCAGCCCCCATGTCACGTTGGCGTCGTTCATCCGGGTCCGCAGATCGGGGTCCTGCGTCGCGACATAACCCAGCGTCGCGTCCGAATGGCCCGCCAGCAGCTTCGTCACCGAATGGACGACGATATCGGCACCCTTCGACAACGGCTGATAAGCCACGGGAGTCGTGAAGGTATTGTCCACAACCAGCAGGATGCCGCGCTCTTTCGCCAGCGCCACGATACCGTCCATGTCAGCAACCCGGATCGTCGGGTTCGACACGACCTCCACCAGGATCATGCGGGTGTTGGGCCGCAGCGCGGCCGCCATCGCCTTCGCATCCGTGGGATCGGCCAAAGAGGTCTCGATTCCCAGCCGCGGCAGGTCCTGCGCCATCAGCCGCAGGGACCGACCGTAAAGCTGATCGCCGCCCAGAACGTGATCGCCCGCCTTCAGCAGACCGAGGAACACCGCACCGATCGCCGACATGCCGGACCCGGTGACGATACCGCCGCCGGACGCCGGATCGACGCCTTCCAGCATGTCGATCTTCTCGGCCAGCACCTGCGCGTTGGGGTGGCCTTCGCGGGCATAGGTATAACCAGACTTGTCCGCATACTGCGCGTCCAGCGCGTCGGGGTCCGGGCTGGAATAGACGACCGAGGGCTGCAGCGGCGTCACCACCGGCCGCGACACGGAGGTCGGCCACTCGGTGCGGCGGACGATGCTTTTCAGGGGGGCTTTCGGGGTCTGCGTCATTCCATCTCTTTCAGATCGCGGGCAAAGCGCGCCGCATTTTCGCTGTAGTGCAGGGCCGAGGCGCGCAGCCGCTGGATTGCCGCTTCGTCCAGATCGCGCACCACCTTGCCGGGCGCCCCCATGACAAGGCTGCCGTCGGGAATGACCTTGCCCTCGGTCACCAGAGCGCCCGCCCCGATCAGGCAGTTCGCGCCGATGACGGCGCCGTTCAGGACCGTCGCCCCCATGCCGATCAGGCTGTTGGCGCCGATGGTGCAGCCGTGCAGCATCGCCTTGTGACCGATCGTGCAGCCCGCGCCGATGGTCAGCGGAAAGCCCATGTCCGTGTGCAGCACGCAGTTTTCCTGAATGTTGCTGCCGGCGCCGACGCTGATCAGCTCGTTGTCGCCGCGCAGGGTCGCGTTGAACCAGACGCTGCTGCCCGGTTCCAGCCGCACACGGCCTAGAACATGGGCGCCGGGCGCGATCCAGACGTCGTCGGCCACGTCGGGTGTCACGTTGCCAAGGGCATAAAGGGCCATGTTCAGCGCTCCTCGAACTGGCGTTGCAGGGTGCGGACGTGGTCCAGCAGGTCGGGCTGCTGCGCCCGCCGCAGGCGTTCCGCGCTGATGATGGTGCGCAGCTGCGCCTCGGTCACGTCAAGGTCGTCGTTCACCAAGACATAGTCATAGCTGTCCCAGTGACTGATCTCGTCCCAGCTTTTCTGCATCCGGCGGTTGATCGTGTCGGGCGCATCCTGCCCGCGTTCCACCAGCCGGCGGTGCAGTTCCGTGATCGAAGGCGGCAGGATGAAGATCGACAGCACCGCGTCCTGCAGGTCCGAGTTGGCGATCTGCTGCGCCCCCTGCCAGTCCACGTCGAACAGCACGTCGCGCCCCGCCTCGATCGCCCGCTGCACCGGGGCCTTCGGACTACCGTAGTAATTGTCGAAGACCCGCGCGTGTTCCAGCATGCCGCGGTCGTCCACCAGCTTGCGGAAGGCGGGTTCGGTCACGAAATGATAATCGGTGCCGTCGATCTCTCCCGGTCGGGGGGCGCGGGTGGTGGCCGAGACGGAGAACGACAATGTCGCATCCCAGCCCATCAGCCGCCGCGCGAGGGTGGATTTCCCGGCCCCCGACGGCGACGACAGGATGATCAGTAAACCGCGTCGTGCCATGGGGTTATTCCACGTTCTGGATCTGCTCGCGCATCTGGTCGACGACCAGCTTCAGCGCAAGGCCCACCTGTGTCAGATCCGTGTCCTGCGACTTGGCGCAAAGCGTGTTGACCTCGCGGTTGAACTCCTGCGCGAGAAAGTCGAGGCGGCGGCCCGCGGGGGCGTCGTCCTCGATGATGTCCCAGGCGGCGGCGACGTGGGCCTTCAGGCGGTCCAGTTCTTCGGTCACGTCCTGCTTGACCGCCAGCACCGCCAGTTCCTGTACCAGCCGCGCGTCGTCGGCGGCAGTGACCTCCATGATGCGGGCATAGGCCTCTCGCAGGGCCTGCCGCACCCGGGGCTGACGCGCTTCGGCCAGCGTGCGGGCCTCGTCGATAAGGGCGCGGATGCGGTCCAGCTGGTCGGCCACGATGCGTTGCAGGGCATCGCCCTCCTGCTTGCGCATGGCGCGGAAGTCCGACAGCAGCGGGCCGATGTCGGTGGTCAGCGCGGCGATCAGCGCGTCGTCGTTGCCCGTCGCCGCCGTCCCGATCACCCCGCGCGAGAACAGCACGTCGGCCGCGGTCGGCTGAGCCAGCGTGACACCGGCCGCAAAGGCGCGTTCCTGCACCAGATCCAGCGCGTGCAGCACCCGGTCCAGTTGCCTTTCGTCGATGTCGAGGTCCTGCGCGTCCGACGTCCGCGTCAGCCGCAGGTTCACCGTGACCGTGCCCCGGTGCAGCGCCTTGCCAAGTGCCGTACGCAGCGTCTGTTCCAGCCGGTCCATGCCGTCCGGAAGCCGCGTGCGGATATCCAGACCGCGCCCGTTCACGCCCCGCATCTCCCAGTGCCAGCTGGCGGTGTCGGTCTGGCCGGTGCGGCTGGCAAAGGCGGTCATCGAATGCGTCATGCAAGGTCCCTTTTGATCGTGGCAGCACCTAAGGGAATTCCGCCGCCCGGGGCAAGGGGCCGCCGTCTGCGGAGTCGATTAACCGCTTAAGACTTTCTTAAGTGATTTCGGCCCATAAAAGTTTAAGATTTTCTTAACAGCAGCAGTCCCGCCAAGGCCGCCGCGCCCCGTTGCCAAAGGACGTTTTTCCCCATGTTCGACCGCACAGATCCCCGCTCCGCGCCGACCGCCGCCGCCTCTCGCCTGCCGGAGGCCGAGCGTGCCGTCCTGCGCCTGCTGGAGGAGGACTGGCGTCAGATGTGCAGCGGCAGGGAAATCCCGGTCCACGCCCAGCTGGACCCGCACGCCTTGCACAACGCCCTGCCCCATGCCTTCCTGCTGCAGCGCACGGCGCCCGGTGCAGTGCGGATCCGCGTCGCAGGACAGCGGCTGCACGACCTGCTGCGGGTCGACCCGCGCGGCATGTCCTTCGGTACCTTCTTTACTGCCGCGGCGCGCGACGTGGCGATGAACATCGTCGAGTCCGCCTTCGACGCCCCCGCCATCGTGGGTCTGCCCCTGACGGCGTCGCGCGGGCTGGGGCGCCAGCCGATGAAGGCGGAGTTGCTGCTGCTGCCGATGCGCGACGCCCAGGGCCAGACCACCCGCATGATGGGCGCGCTGGTTGCCGCGGGCCCGCTG
Source organism: Loktanella atrilutea (assembly GCF_900128995.1). Classification (GTDB taxonomy): domain Bacteria; phylum Pseudomonadota; class Alphaproteobacteria; order Rhodobacterales; family Rhodobacteraceae; genus Loktanella; species Loktanella atrilutea. The sequence goes on from NZ_FQUE01000001.1 coordinate 716,820, forward strand.
GGCAACCGCAGCTATCGCTTCGACATCGCAGAGGACGCGACTCTGCGCTTCGACGACCTGAACCTGCCCTTCGACGACCGCCGCAGCCACCGCGCACGACCCGTCCCGGGCCAGCGGCCGGTGCTGCGACTGGTGGTGGACAACACCTGACCGGTTCAGCCGCGCCGCATGACTTTTTGAAGCGGCCTGCCCTTCGCCAGTTCGTCCACGACCTTGTCGAGGCGGCGGATGTCGCGGGTCAGCGGGTTGGCGATCTCCTCCACCCGGACGCCGCAGATGACGCCGGTGATCCGCTCTGCTTCGGCAGGCGGACTTGCCTGCGCGAACAGCGTCGCAAAGGTGGCATCCGCTTGCGAAAGGACGTCGAGTGCTGCCTGATCCAGACCGGTCAGCCACCGGATGACGGTGTCCAGCTCCTCTTGCGTCCGGCCCTTGCGCCTCACCTTGGCCAGATACATCGGATAGACCTTTGCATAGCGCAGACCGGCGATTCGCGCGTCATGGGCCGTGGCTGTGGTCATCGCAACATCCTCCCCCGGTGCAACCAGCGCAGTTTACGCGAAAAAGGCGCCCCGCAGGACGCCTTTTTGAAACGCGCGTGCGGCCCGGCTCAGCTGGCCTTGGCTTCCGCCATCTTTTCGCGCCGCGCGCCGAGTTCCTCGGCCACGAGGAACGCCAGTTCCAGCGACTGGCTGGCGTTCAGCCGGGGGTCGCAAGCGGTGTGGTAGCGGCTCGACAGGTCCTCGTCCGTGACCGCCCGGACGCCGCCGGTGCATTCGGTCACGTCCTTGCCCGTCATCTCGAAATGCACGCCGCCGGGGATCGTGCCCTCTGCGTTGTGGATGTCGAAGAACTCGCGCACCTCGCGCAGCACGCTTTCGAACGGCCGGGTCTTGTAGCCCGAGGACGACTTGATCGTGTTGCCGTGCATCGGGTCGCAGGACCAGACGACCTTGGCGCCTTCCTCTTCCACGGCCTTGATCAGCCGCGGCAGGTGATCGCCCACCTGCCCCGCACCGAACCGCGCAATCAGCGTCAGGCGACCGGCGTCGTTGTCGGGGTTCAAAGAGTTCATCAGCGACTTGAGGTGGCCGGACGTCATGCTCGGCCCGCACTTCAGACCGATCGGGTTCATCACGCCCTTGCAGTATTCCACATGCGCGCCGTCCGGCTGCCGCGTGCGGTCGCCGATCCAGATCATGTGACCCGACCCAGCCAGCCACTTGCCAGAGGTGGAATCGACCCGCGTCAGCGCCTCTTCGTATTCCAGCAGCAGCGCCTCGTGGCTGGTGTAGAATTCAACCGTCTGCAATTCGTGGTTCGTCTCGGTGCTCAGCCCCGCCGCTTCCATGAAGTCGAGCGTATCGCTGATCCGGTTCGCCAGATCGCGGTATTTCTCGGCCTCGGGCTTGTCGGTGAACCCCAGCGTCCAGGCGTGGACCTTGTGCACGTCGGCGTAACCCCCCGTCGAGAACGCCCGCAGCAGGTTCAGCGAGGCCGCCGCCTGCAGGTAGGCCTGTTCCATCCGCGCCGGGTCCGGCATCCGGGATTCCGGCGTGAAGTCGAAACCGTTGATGATGTCGCCGCGGTAGCTGGGCAGCTCCTGTCCGCCCACCACCTCGGTCGGGGCGGACCGCGGCTTGGCCATCTGGCCCGCCATGCGCCCCAGCTTCACCACCGGGACCTTGGCGCCATAGGTCAGCACCATCGCCATCTGCAGCATCACCTTGAAGGTGTCGCGGATGCTGTCGGCGCTGAACTCGGCAAAGCTCTCGGCGCAGTCGCCGCCCTGCAGCAAGAACGCCTCGCCACGGCTGACCTTGGCCAGATGCGACCGCAGGCGGCGCGCCTCGCCCGCAAAGACCAGCGGCGGATAGGAAGACAGCTTGCGCTCGACCGCGTCCAGGCTTGCGGCATCGGTATAATCCGGCATCTGCACCCGCGGCTTCGCGCGCCAGTCCGATTTTTTCCAGTTGGTCATCTGACCCTCCCGTGGCCGGTCCGTATTCATTCGAGCGGCGCTTATAGCGCGGGCGCCGTCGCGGGCCAATGGGGAATCGGGGTCGAAAAGCGACCGCTTCTGCCGCAAAAGATCATAATTCGGGCAGGCCCCCCTTGTGGCACCCGCCGTTCCGCGATTGTGTTTCGCGCAGAGTCAACGGGGTCGTCATGCAAGTCGCGCCACAGATCATAGAGACCGGTCACACGGGCAAGCCGCGGCGCTTCGTCTTCGTGCTGCTGGACCAATTCACCATGCTTTGCTTCTCGGCCGCGATCGAAAGCCTGCGCATCGCCAACCGCACAGCGGGGCGCAAGCTCTATGACTGGACCATCCTCGGCGAGGGCGGCGAAACGGCGACCTGTTCCAATGGTTGCACCTTCCGGCTGGACGGCGACCTGATCGAGCTGGACCGCGACGACACCATCATGCTGTGCGGCGGCATCGACATCGCAGAGGCGACCACCCGCCGCATCCTGAACTGGCTGCGCCGCGAGGCGCGCCGCGGCGCCGCCGTCGCGGGGCTGTGCACCGCGGGTTACACCATGGCACGGGCGGGACTGCTGAACGGGCGACGCGCCACGATCCATTGGGAAAACCAGGACAGTTTCTCCGAGGAATTCGAGGACGTGAACCTGACCAAGTCGGTCTTCGTCATCGACGGCAACCGGATCACCACCGCCGGCGGCACGGCGTCCATCGACCTGATGTTGAAGATCGTGGCCGACGACCACGGCGAGGATCTGGCCAATGCGGTCGCCGACATCCTGATCTATTCCGCGATCCGCACGGATCAGGACACCCAGCGCCTGTCGATCCCCACGCGCATCGGCGTGCGGCACCCCAAACTCAGCCGCGTGATCCAGCTGATGGAAAGCAATATCGAGGATCCGATCAGCCCCGCGACGCTCGCCCATGACGTCGGCATGTCGACCCGGCAGCTGGAACGCCTGTTCCGCCGTTACCTGTCGCGCAGCCCCAAGCGGTATTACATGGAACTGCGCCTGTCGAAGGCGCGCAACCTGCTGATGCAGACCGACATGACGGTCATCAACGTGGCGCTGGCCTGCGGCTTTGCCTCGCCGTCGCACTTTTCCAAATGCTACCGGTCGCACTACGACACGACCCCCTACCGCGAACGCGGCACCCATGCGGGCAAGTTGCAGGCCTGATCGCGATGCGCGGCCCGATCCGCCTGCAGACCTTGCGTCAATCGGGCGGAACGCCTTGAAATCGCGGCTTCACAATCCGTTCAGCGCTGCTAGTCTGCGCTGCAGAATAATAAACCAACCTGGGAGACTTTCGATGAACAAACTGCTTCTGGCGACCGCCGCCACCGCCCTGATGGCCGGACAGGCCTTTGCCGAGTCCCATACCGGCGACATCAAGATCGGGGTCGAGCTTGGCTTTACCGGCCCGCTGGAATCCATCACCCCCGCCATGGGTGCCGGCGCCGACCTTGCGATCAAGGAAGTGAACGACGCGGGCACGCTGCTGGACGGTGCCACCGTGACGGCCGTGCGCGCCGACAGCACCTGCATCGACGCGGGTGCCGCGACGGCCGCGGCCGAAGGTCTCGTGACCGGCGACATGGTCAATGCGATCATGGGCGCCGACTGCTCCGGCGTGACCGGCGCGATCCTGCAGAACGTGGCCCGCCCCAACGGCATCGTGATGATCTCCCCCTCCGCCACCTCGCCCGCCCTGTCGGACGCAGAAGATGACGGTTTGTTCTTCCGCACCGCACCGTCGGACGCGCGTCAAGGCGTCGTGATGACAGAGATCCTGATGGACAAGGGCATCAAGACCGTCGCCGTGACCTACACCAACAACGACTACGGCAAGGGTCTGGCCGACAGCTTCGAGGCGGCCTTCAAGGAAGCCGGTGGCGAGGTCACGATCTCTGCCGCGCACGAGGACGGCAAGGGCGACTATTCGTCCGAGGTGGCCGCACTGGCCGCTGCCGGCGGCGACGTGCTGGTCGTGGCCGGCTATACCGACCAGGGCGGCAAGGGCATCATCCAGAACGCGCTCGACACCGGCGCCTTCGACACCTTCGTCCTGCCTGACGGCATGGTCGGCCAGCAGCTGGTGGATGACATCGGCGAGGGGCTGAACGGGTCCTTCGGCCAGTTCCCCGGCACCGACAGCCAGGGCGCAGAGCTGTTCCAGGCGATGGCGAAAGAAGCGGGCTTCGACGGCACCGGGGCCTTCGCACCGGAATCCTACGACGCCGCGGCGCTGATCATGCTGGCGATGGAGGCGGCAAAGTCCAATCAGTCCGCAGACTTCAAGGACAAGGTCATGGACGTCGCCAACGCGCCGGGCACCGAAATCTTTCCGGGCGAGCTGGCCAAGGCGATCGACCTGCTGAAGGCGGGAGAGGACATCGATTATGTCGGCGCGACCGCGGTCGAACTGATCGGACCCGGCGAATCCGCGGGCAACTACCGCGAGATCGAGATCAAGGACGGCAAGATCGAGACCGTCAAGTTCCGCTGAACCGAAACCGGACGGCGCGGAAGGTTTTCCGCGCCGTTCCAATAGCTTGCGGCGCACTCTGAATGGGCCGGACGGGGACACCGCATGATCGTCGTTGAAAATCTGGTGAAGACCTTTGGTGGTTTTCACGCCGTGGACGGGGCGAGCCTGACAATCCGCGAAGGGTCGATCACCGGGCTGATCGGGCCCAACGGCGCCGGAAAGACCACGCTTTTCAACGTGATCGCGGGCGTTCTTCAGCCGACCTCTGGCCGCGTGACGATGCAGGGGCAGGACATCACCGGCCTGCCGCCGCACGACCTGTTCCACCGCGGCTTGCTGCGCACCTTCCAGATCGCGCACGAATTCCCTTCCATGACCTGCCGCGAGAACCTGATGATGGTCCCCGCGGGCCAGACTGGCGAGACCCTGTGGAACACCTGGTTCGGCCGCAAGCGGATCGCGAACGAGGAACGCGCCCTGCGGGCGAAAGCCGACGAAGTGCTGGACTTCCTGACGGTGTCCCATCTGGCCGACCACAAGGCGGGACAGATCTCTGGCGGGCAGAAGAAGCTGCTGGAACTGGGCCGCACGATGATGGTCGATGCCCGGATCGTGTTTCTGGACGAGGTCGGCGCCGGCGTGAACCGCACGCTGCTGAACACCATCGGCGACGCCATCCTGCGGTTGAATCAAGAGCGCGGCTATACATTCGTCGTGATCGAGCACGACATGGATTTCATCGAACGTCTCTGCGATCCGGTGATCTGCATGGCCGAAGGCCGCGTGCTGGCCGAAGGCACGCTGGCCGAGATCAAGGCCAACGAGCAGGTGATCGAGGCCTATCTCGGGACCGGCCTCAAAAACAAAGATCAGGTGGCAACTGCATGATGTGTCCGCACTTTTGGCCAGCGGCGGCAGGGGGCTGTCTGCCCCCTCTGCGCTGCCGCGCATTCACCCCCGAAGGTATTTTCGACGAGAAGAAGACCCGACCGGAAGGGCTGGCGCATGTCTGACACCCCCTACCAGGACGATCGCGGCAACAAGGACCGGTCGATCACCAGACCGGGCGGCGGCACGGCGCAGCCGCATGCGCCGGGGCGCACGACGCCCGCCCCCGGCACGCCGTTCCTGATCGGCGACGCGATGACGGGCGGCTACGGCAAGGGGCCGGACATCCTGCATGCCTGCACCATCGCCGTCGATCCGGGCGAGATCGCCGTGATCGTCGGCCCCAACGGCGCCGGCAAGTCGACGGCGATGAAGGCGATGTTCGGGATGCTCGACGTGCGGTCGGGCCACGTGATGCTGGACGGCGAGGACATCACCGACCTGTCGCCGCAGCAGCGGGTCGTCAAGGGGATGGGCTTCGTGCCGCAGACGCAGAACATCTTCACCTCGATGACGGTGGAGGAGAACCTCGAGATGGGTGCCTTCATCCGCCGCGACGATTTTCGAGACACGATGGCGCAGATCTACGACCTGTTTCCGATCCTGAAGGAAAAGCGCCTGCAGCCCGCGGGCGAACTGTCCGGCGGCCAGCGCCAGCAGGTCGCCGTGGGCCGGGCGCTGATGACCAAACCCAAGGTACTGATGCTGGACGAGCCCACCGCCGGTGTCAGCCCGATCGTGATGGACGAGCTCTTCGACCGCATCATCGAGGTCGCCCGCACCGGCATCCCGATCCTGATGGTCGAACAGAATGCCCGGCAGGCCCTCGAGATCGCCGACAAGGCCTATGTCCTCGTGCAGGGCGCCAACGCCCATACGGGCACCGGCAAGGAACTGCTCGCCGACCCCGAGGTGCGGCGGAGTTTTCTGGGCGGATGATGCGCGCCGTGATCCTCACCGGTGCGCTGGCCTGCCATGCGACGCTCGCCGCGGCGGAGGGTGCGGTGCAGGTGCTGTCCTGCACCGCCACCACCTCCTGTGATGAGCGGGGGTCCTGCACGCCCGCGACCGATGCGGTAACCTTCACCCTGACCCCGGTGCAGGTGGATGCGGACGGCGCCGGGCAGTTCACCATTGCCTACGGTGATGTTACGGCCCAGATGGGCAGCCTGTCCCGGACCGGCCCCTTCGTCTGGGCCGAGGGCGAGGCCGACACACAAAGTCTGCTGGTCAGCGGCCCGGACAGCCTCGTCTGGGTCCGGCAGGACCGCGGCACGCCCAATGCCACCACACTCTTTCTGACCTGCAAGGACCCGGCCTGATGGAACTGCTCAACGGTCTCGTCTTTCTGACGAACTTCGTCATCGTCCCGGCGCTGGCCTATGGCGCGCAGCTGGCCATCGGCGCGCTGGGGGTCACGCTGGTCTATGCGATCCTGCGGTTTTCCAACTTCGCCCACGGCGACACCATGGCCTTCGGCACTGCCGTCACGATCAAGGTGACAGCAGTGCTGGTGGCGCTTGGGGTGACGCTGGGACCCTTGCCGACGGCCCTGCTTGCGCTGCCCGTGGGGATCGCCGCGACGGGGCTTCTGCTGTTGGGGACCGACTGGCTGGTCTACAAGTTCTACCGCGAGCAGAAGGCGAAGCCGGTGATCCTCGTGATCGTCTCGCTCGGCGTCATGTTCGTGCTGAACGGCCTGACCCGTGTCTTCATCGGCGTGCGCGACATCCAGTTCGCCGACGGCGCGCGGTTCCTGTTCACCGTGCAGCAGTTCAAGGCCTGGTCCGGGCTGGACGAAGGGCTGGCGGTCCGCACGACGCAGGCGATCACGCTGGTCACGGCGGCGATCACGGTGGCGGTGCTGTTCTGGTTCCTGAACAAGACCCGCACCGGCAAGTCGATGCGGGCCTTTTCAGACAACGAGGATCTGGCCCTGCTGTCGGGCATCGACCCCGACCGCGTGGTCCGCGTGACATGGCTGATCGTCGCGGCGCTCGCGACCATCGCGGGGGTGCTCTACGGGCTCGACAAGTCGTTCAAGGCCTTCACCTACTTCCAGCTGCTGCTGCCGATCTTCGCCGCCGCCATCGTAGGCGGCATCGGCAACCCGGTGGGTGCCATCGCGGGCGGCTTTCTGATCGCCTTCGCCGAGGTCACGGTGACCTATCCGCTGAAGAAGGTGCTGACCTACTGGCTGCCTGACGGCATGGGGCCCGACGGGCTCGTCCAACTGCTGTCGGGCGACTACAAGTTCGCCGTCAGCTTCATGATCCTGCTGATCGTGCTGCTGTTCAAACCGACCGGCCTGTTCAAGGGGCAGAGCATATGACCGACCGCCGTCGCACCGGCCTGTTCGCGGGCCTCGTCGCGCTGCTGATCCTCGGCACCGGGTTTTTCGACAACTGGAACCTCGCGCTCATCATCCTGAACTACGGGTTGATCTCTGCCATCATGGCGCTGGGGGTGAACCTGCAGTGGGGTCTGGCCGGACTCTTCAACGTCGGCATCATGGGCTTCGTGGCGCTGGGGGGCCTCGCCTCTGTCCTGCTGTCGATGCCGCCGGTCCGCGAAAGCTGGGCCGCAGGCGGCGGGCGCACGCTTTTGGGGCTGGCGATCGGGGCGGTGGCGATCGTGGCGCTGGTTGCGGTCTACAAGCGGATGCGCAAGGGGCGCACGCGCGCCTTCGTCATGCTGGCGCTGACCATCGCGGGCTTCTTCGCCTTCCGCACCGTGTTCGACGGCGGGGTAGAGGCGATCGAGGCGGTGAACGCGGCCTCTGCCGGCTACCTCGGCGGGCTGAACTTCGGCGGTGACACGGGACGCGACTGGTGGTGGATGCCGATTCTCGGCTGGCCGGTGGGCGGGTTGCTGGCCGCGGGCGCCGCATGGGCCATCGGCAAGACGGCGCTGGGGCTGCGCAGCGATTACCTTGCCATCGCGACGCTGGGCATCGCGGAAATCATCATCGCCGTGCTGAAGAACGAGAACTGGCTGTCGCGCGGCGTGCAGAACGTGACCGGCCTGCCCCGCCCCGTGCCGTACGAGACCGATCTGCAGGCCGATCCCGCCTTCGTCGCCGCGGCGGCCGAATTCGGCATCGACCCGACGACGGCCTCGACGCTCACGGTCAAGCTGGCCTACGCCGGGCTCTTTGCCGTTTTCCTCATCGTGATCCTGATCCTCGCGCAACGGGCCCTGCATTCCCCCTGGGGCCGCATGATGCGGGCGATCCGCGACAACGAGGTCGCGGCAGAGGCGATGGGCAAGGACGTCACCCGCCGCCATCTGCAGATCTTCATCATCGGATCTGCGATCTGCGGGCTGGCGGGCGCGATGATGACGACGCTCGACGGGCAGTTGACGCCCGCCTCCTACCAGCCGCTGCGCTTCACCTTCCTCGTCTGGGTCATGGTGATCGTCGGCGGTTCCGGCAACAACATCGGCGCGGCGCTGGGGGGCATGCTGATCTGGTGGCTTTGGGTCGCCGTAGGCGAATACGGGCCCGACCTGATGATCTGGGCAACCTCGGCCCTGCACGCGGATTCCGCGCTGAAGGCCAGCCTGATCGATTCCGCGCCGCAGATGCGGTTCCTCGTCATGGGGACGGTGCTGTTGCTGATCCTGCGGTTCAGCCCCCGCGGCATCCTGCCCGAAAAGTAGGCCGCGGCCCCGCGATCGGCCTTGCGCTTCACGCCCTCACACCTATGAGGGGTGAATGGCACCTCATTACGGGACCGACGCGCATGAACATGGCCAGCACCTTCATCAAGCCGATGCACCCCGAGGGGCGGCGCTTCGTCGCGATCTTCGGCGCGGTCACGCTGGTGCTGTTCCTGATCTGGGACCCGCTGGGCTGGCTGGGCGTGCTGCTGACGGTCTGGTGCTACTACTTCTTCCGCGATCCGGAGCGTGTGACGCCCGACCGCCCGGGCCTTGTCATCAGCCCCGCAGACGGCATCGTCAGCCTGATCGAACCCGCCGTCCCGCCGGCAGAGCTTGGGATGGCCGACGTGCCCCTGACCCGGGTCAGCGTCTTCATGAACGTCTTCAACTGCCATGTGAACCGCGCGCCGGTGGCGGGCACGGTCAAGGCCATCGCCTATCGGCCGGGCAAGTTCTTCAATGCGTCGCTGGACAAGGCGAGCGTGGATAACGAGCGCAACTCACTGCGGATCACCATGGCTGACGGGCGCGACATCGCCGTGGTGCAGATCGCGGGCCTCGTCGCCCGAAGGATCGTCTGCTTCGTGAAACCGGAGGCACCGCTTGCCGCCGGCGAACGCTTTGGCCTGATCCGCTTCGGGTCGCGCCTCGACGTCTATCTGCCCGACGGCGTGGCGCCGCTGGTCGCCATCGGCCAGACCATGGTCGCGGGCGAGACCGTCATCGCAGATCTGAAGGGCTGAGGCATGGCCCGCCGCGACGTCCCCCTGCTGCAACTGCTGCCCAACGCGCTGACGATCACCGCGATCGGCGCGGGCCTGTCGGCGATCCGCGCCGCGGTCGAGCACGACTTCAAGACCGCGGTGCTGCTGATCCTGTTCGCGGCCCTGCTGGACGGGATCGACGGACGTGTGGCACGGCTGCTGGGCAGTTATTCCAAGGTGGGAGCAGAGCTCGATTCCCTCGCGGATTTCGTCAACTTCGGCGTGGCGGCGCCCCTGATGCTCTACTTCTGGGCGCTGCAGGATTACCGCAAGATCGGCTGGATCGCGGTGCTGGTCTTCGCGATCTGCTGTGTCCTGCGGCTGGCCCGCTTCAACGTCGACGCCAAGGAGGCGCCGAGCGGCACCAAGGCCGACCATTTCGTCGGCGTCCCCTCGCCCGCGGGCGCGATGCTGGTCTTGCTGCCGATGTTCACCTCTTTCGCTTTCGCGGATGCGGCCCTGCTGCCGGACCCGCTTCTCTGCCTTTACATGGCGGGGATCGGCTTGCTGATGATCAGCGGCCTCCGCACCTCGTCCTTCAAGTCGGTGCGGATCGCCCGCGGCAACGTGCGCTATGCCCTGCTGGGCGTGGTCGTGCTGATCGCGGCGCTGCTGGCCTATCCATGGATCACGCTGGTCGCGCTGTGCCTGGCTTATATCGTGGGGGTCGTCTGGGGCGCCCTGCGGCCCTCGCACTGACCGGTCCCTTTCACGCCCCGCGCCGATCCCCCCTTGCCACTCCGCCCACTGGCGCCTATCTGTAAGGTGTCCTTCGGGACTATGGACATAAACGCGCTCGTAATAAGCGGATCGGACCCGGGGGCGGTACCCGGCGGCTCCACCAACACTCTGGTCATTTGCCAGCGATGGGGCCGAAACAGGATCGACGAACGTCTAAAGGGGTTATGCTTTGTCCCGGTGAGTTACCACCGTTATCGGTACGAAAAAGCTAGTTGCAAATGACAACAAAGCACCGATGGCCCTCGCAGCGTAAGCTGTGCGGAATATCGAAACCTTAAGCCCTTAGGTTTTGCGACCTAAGGCGGGGTCCGCAGGTACCTGGCAACAGAAACCTGCACCTTTCCCCACGCATCACGCCCCCTTTTCGGCAGCCGCTTGGCCGTCTAGCCTGACGACATCCCGCCACGAAAGGATTTCGCCATGCGCCTGCTTCTTCCGCTCCTCCTCTTCGCCGGACCGCTGGCGGCACAGGACACGCAGCCCAAGCTGGGGCCGAACGCCACGCCGATCACCGCCGACAACGCCTTTCTGCGCGATCACCCGGCGCCGGATTACTGGGCGTTCTCGCCCTTCGTGAAACCGCAGTTCAGCACCTCTGCCTGTTCCATCGCCACCGTCACCGCGGCGTTGAACGGCCTGACCGGCCTTGCCCCCAATGCAGAGGACGAGGTGATGACCCAACAGGTCCTGCTGGACCGCACCGGCGATTCCACCTGGGCCGACCTGTCGGCAGAAGGCGGCGACGGCGTCACCTTTCAGCAGCTGGCCGATTTCACCGCGCAGGCGCTCGCTGCCGACGGTCTGGCCGACCGCATCGTCACCACCTACCAGCCCGCCGATACCGCGGCGATCGACGACGTGCGCACCATGCTGGCGGAAAACGAGGCGACCGCCGACAACGCCCTGCTGCTTTACTTCAATCAGGGCGTCGTGACAGGCGACTGGGACGGGCCGCACATTTCCCTCATCGGGGCCTATGACGCAGAAGCCGACCGGGTCCTTATCCTCGAGGTCGATCAGGAGTGGTATATCCCCTACTGGACCCCGGTGCCGGTGCTGATGGAGGCGATGACCAAGCCCACCGGCGCAGAGCATGGCCCGCTGGAGGGCGAGACCGGCGGCCTCGTGATGATCGGCGCCCCTGTCGGATGAGGGGTGCGCTTCTCGGCCTGCTGGCCTGTCTGGGTGTGCCGGGGCTAGCCACGGCCTGCGACACGGCCCTGATGCTGACGATCGACGTCTCGAATTCCGTCGACACGGCCGAGTACCGCCTGCAGGCAGAGGGGCTGGCCGACGCCCTGACCGATCCCGACATCGTGGACGCGCTGGTGCGCGGTCAGGGCGCGCTCTCGGTCGTCCAGTGGTCCGGCGTCGACCGGCAAAGCGTCGCCGTCCCGTGGACGCGCATCCGCTCCGCTCTCGATGTGGCGCGCCTGTCGGACGCGGCCCGGCTGATGCCGCGCGCCTACACCCTGTCGGGCACCGCCCCTGCGCAGGCGATCCTGTTCTCGCTGTCGAACTTCGGCCCGGTGATGGACTGCAAGCGGCGCGTCATCGACATTTCGGGCGACGGCACGCCCAACACCGGCGGCGACGTCGCTGCCGCCCGGCGTCAGGCAGAGCGTGACGGAATCACCATCAACGCCATCGCCATCGAATCGATGGGTCAGGCGATCACCAATTTCTACGCGCGGCAGGTCATCACCCGCGACGGTTTCGTCATGACCGCGCGCATGCACCGCGACTATCCGCGTGCCATCCGGGCCAAGATCCTGCGCGAACTGACCCGCGTCATCAGCTGACCGGATGCCCTTTCATCCGGCGCCATTTTGGCTATGGTATGGACCAGACACTCGAGGGAAGATCAGCATGTCGCGCACCATCGACTATGGAAACCTGATGCACCGCGCCATGCGGAGCCTGATCCAGAACGTCCTGACCGACATTCAGAAGACCGGGCAACTGCCCGGATCGCATCATTTTTTCATCACCTTCGACACCCAGCACCCGGACGTGGAAATCGCCGACTGGCTGTCCGACCGCTACCCGGGAGAGATGACGATCGTCATTCAGCACTGGTTCGAGGGGCTGGAGGTGACGGACGAGGGTTTCTCGATCGTGCTGAACTTCGGCAACGCGCCGGAACCCCTCTATATCCCCTATGACGCCATCAAGACATTCGTCGATCCAAGCGTCGAATTCGGCCTGCGGTTCGAAACCCAGCCCGGCGACGACGACGACGAGGATGACGACGTCGAGGCGCCGATGGACGAGATGGTCGAGGATGACGACGACGCCCCCCGCAAGGATGCGGAAGTCGTCAGCCTCGACAAATTCCGCAAGTAAGCGGCCCCCAAAAACAACAAAGCCGGGACAGACAAATGACCGATCAACGCAGCGAATCCGACAGCTTCGGACCCATCGACGTGCCCGCAGACCGCTATTGGGGCGCTCAGACCCAGCGCAGTCTGGAAAATTTCCCCATCGGCTGGGAAAAGCAGCCCGTGGCCATCGTGCGCGGCCTTGGCGTCATCAAGCAGGCCTGCGCCACGGCGAACATGGCGCGCGGCAAGCTGGACGCGAAGATCGGCGAGGCCATCGTGGCGGCGGCGAAAGAGGTCGTCGCGGGCCAGCTCGACGATCACTTCCCGCTGGTGGTCTGGCAGACCGGGTCCGGCACCCAGTCAAACATGAACGCGAACGAAGTGATCTCCAACCGCGCGATCGAGATGCTGGGCGGCACCATCGGGTCGAAGGATCCGGTGCATCCCAACGATCACTGCAACATGGGCCAGTCGTCCAACGACACCTTCCCGACCGCCATGCACATCGCCGTCGCCCGCACCGCCCACGACATCACCCTGCCGGGGCTGGAGCATCTGCTGGAGGCCCTGCTGGCCAAGGTCGCGGAGTTCGACGACATCATCAAGATCGGCCGCACCCACACGATGGACGCGACGCCGCTGACCTTGGGACAGGAATTCTCGGGCTACGCCCATCAGGTCGCCATGGGCATCCGCCGCATCAATGCCGCCCTGCCCGCGATCTATGAACTTGCACAGGGCGGCACCGCCGTCGGCACCGGCCTCAACACGCCGAAAGGCTGGGGGGAAACCGTGGCCAAGGAGATCGCCGAGATCACCGGCCTGCCTTTCGTCACCGCCCCCAACAAGTTCGAAGCACTCGCCGCCCACGACGGTCTGGTGGAGATCTCGGGCGCCGTCCGCACCGCCGCCGCCTCGATCTACAAGATCGCCTGCGACATCCGCATGCTGGGCTCCGGCCCCCGCTGCGGTCTGGGCGAGCTGATGCTGCCGGAGAACGAGCCCGGCTCGTCCATCATGCCGGGCAAGGTGAACCCGACGCAGGTCGAGGCGATCACCCAAGTCTGCGCCCACATCATGGGCAACGACGCCGCCGTCGGGTTTGCCGGCTCTCAGGGTCATTTCGAACTGAACGTCATGAAACCCATGATGGCCTACAACGTGCTGCAATCGCTTCAGCTTCTGGGCGATGCCGCGCGCGCCTTCACCGACAACTGCGTCGTCGGAATCAAGGCCGACCGCCCCCGGATCGAGAAGCTGATGCGCGAATCGCTGATGCTGGTGACGGCGCTGGCGCCGACCATCGGCTACGACAACGCCACGACCGTCGCCAAGACCGCCCACAAGAACGGCACTACGCTGAAGGAAGAGGCGATCGCCCTCGGCTTCGTCGACGCCGAGACCTTCGACCGCGTCGTGCGCCCCGAAGACATGATCGGCCCGAAATGACCGACCACACGCCGATCAACCTCAACAAGGTGCGCAAGATCCGCGACCGCGCGGCCGAAAAGGCGCAGGCCGATGCCAACGCGGTAAAGTTTGGCCGCAGCAAGGCCGAACGCCTGCTGGAGGCCGCCCGTGCTGACAAGGCGCGCAGCGCCCTCGATCAGTCCAAGTTCGAGGAATGAAGCCCCCGGTGTCCGCGCGCCCGGTCAAGCATTCGCTGACCCTGCGCGGACACCGCACGTCCGTCTCGCTCGAAGATGCCTTCTGGCAGGCCTTCCGCGATCTCGCGGCCCGTCAGGACATGACGATCAACGCCCTCGCCACCCGCATCGACGCAGAGCGTGGGGACGTCGGCCTCGCCTCTGCCATACGGGTGCATGTGCTGCGCGACCTGCAAGCGATGCGTCAGACCTAGTCACCCGCCCGCGGCGTCAGGCGCAGCCACATGCCATGGGCCGTCCGCACCGTCAGATGCGCGACCGGCACCGGCGGACGGTCTGCCGCGACCTCGAACCGGTAGGCTGCCAGCACCTGCGCCAGCAGCACGACCCCTTCGATCATCGCGAAACCGGCCCCGGTGCAGACGCGGGGCCCGGCTGAAAACGGCATGTAGGCGGTGCGCTGCCCGGTCTTGCCGTTCTCGGTCTGCCAGCGGGCGGGATCGAAGGCGTCCGGGTTGTCCCAGATCCGCGTATGCCGGTGCAGGTGCCACGGCGACAGCACCACCTGCGCCCCCGGTTTGACGTCCCGCTTGCGGAAAACCTCGGCCCGCGTCGTCTCTCGCACCATCATCGGCACGGGGGGATAAAGCCGCAGGCTCTCTCGGAAGACGTCACGCGTGATCCGCAGCCCCGACAGCCCGGCAAAGCTGCCGTCCCAGCCTTGCGCTTCCTTCGCCACGCGGTCCTGCCAGTCGGGGTGCAGCGCCAGCAGGTAAAGCGTCCAGGCCAGTGCGGCGGCGCTCGTCTCGTGCCCCGCAAGGAAGAAGATCGCGACCTGATCGACCATCTGGTCCACGTCGAAGGTCTGCCCGGTCTCGGGGTCCGCGGTCGTCATGATCTTGGTCGCCAGATCGTCCGGGGCCGTGCCGTCCTCGATCTGCGCCAGCCGCGCCGCGGTCATGTCGGTGATCAGCCGCCGGATCAGTCGCGCCGTCGCCCGTGTATCTCTGCGGAAAAATCGCGGCATCCAGCGCGGGCCGGGGATGAAGGCCGCAAGGTTCAGGATCGGCTGGGTGCGCTGGTAGGTCTTGAAGGCGGCGAAGACCTCCGACGCGATGCGATCCTCGATTGGCACGGAAAAGAGCGTGCGAAAAATCACGTCGGCGGCGGCGTGGCTCGTCTCCGGCTCGATATCCTGCGGCGTGCCGTCGGCCAGTGGCGCCATGCGCGCGACGGCGGCCTGCCCCGCGGCCCGGATCGCCGGAAAGGTGTCGCGCAGCCGCCCGCCGGCAAAGGCGGGGTCGATGATCCGGCGCTGCTGCTTCCACAACGCGCCGTTGGTCAGAAACACCGACTGCCCCAACAAGGGCCGCAACCCCGCGCCCACCCGGTCGGATTTCGGGAAATCGTCTGGCCGGTCCTGCAGCACCAGCTTCACCACCTCGGGGTCGTTCACCATGTAGCTGCGAAAGAACGGCGTCCGGAACTCTGCCATCCAGGCGCCATAGAGCTTGGCGGGCTGGGCCGACAGGATGTCCTGCCGAAAGAGCCTGAGGTAACGCCAGAGCGAGACCTTGTCGGGACGTGCCGGCGGCTTGGCGGGGATCACGGCGCCATGTCCGTGTATTTCGACGCCGGCACGTCGATGCGCGACGCCGACGGCGCGCGCCCGCGATACCGGTCGCCCAGTGTCAACGGCCCAGCGGTGATGCGGAAATAGTCATAATCGCCGGGCCGGTCGAAGGCGCAAAGATACTGGAAATGCAGGCGAAAGAACTTCCACCGCAGCTCTTGCCAGCGGGCGGGCGACAGGGTCTGCGTGAAGGCGGCAGAGATCACCAGCGGCCAGCGCTTGCCCGGCCCCTCGACCCCGGACACGCTGACCGGATCGCACAGCGCGAAGGCGCAGCCATCGCCGGGGGCGGTCACGTCGACCCAGGGCATCGACTGTTCGGACAGGAAATGAAGATCGCGGCGCAACCTTCTGGCATCTTTCAGGAAAGAGACCATCGGCACCACCTGCCCCAGCGACAGGAACGACAGCACTGGCCCGTCCGGCGCGACCCGCCCGTTGCGGTGCAGGTCCGACAGGATCGACACCCCCAGATGCGCGCCTGATGAATGGCCGACTACCAGCACCTCGTCCAGATCCTCGCACAGGGCCTCTGCGATGCGATCGGCAAAGGCCGCCATCCGCGTCTCCAGCGCAGGAGGATTGGCGCCGTTCCAGCGCGCTGAATAGGCGTAGTCGTGCAACAGGTAGTAGGCAAAGAGCTTGTTGTCCTTCCGCTTGAACCACCGCAGCACGGCGACGATCACCGCGGCCCAGACGACCCAGGACAGAACCGTGACGGCCCATCCGAGAGCCCCGCCGATGGGCAGCAACGCGACGCACCACGCGGCCAGCCCGCCCAGCAGGACGGCGACAGCCAACTGGACCAGCAGCATCCCGACGGGGTAGAGCGCCGCGATCACCGGCCCCTTGCGCAGCCACATCAGCCGCCGCAGCGTGCCGCTGGCGATATAGGTCCACGCCGTGCGGACCAACTGGGCATAGGTCGCGGGAATCGAGTTCGACATGCTGTCGCGCACGATGTCGGACCAGACCAGCACGTCGACCTCTGCCGCGACCTCCGCCCCCTCGATCACCGCGTCGACCTTCCAGCCATAGGTCTTGCCGCGCGGCTTGGGTGTCAGGCGCAGATCGTAGCCGCTGATCGTTGCCTGCGCCGTGCCTTCGGTGCGATACAGCTCGCGGTAGCGGCGCGGATGGATCGGGTCGTAGCCGGGGATGTAGAACACCCGCCGTCGCGCCACCTGCCCGTCCTCTGCCTGCATCTCGGTCATGCCCGGACCCTGTCGCGCAAACCCGGCGAAATTAAGCCCCTAACCGATCGCGCCCAAGGCCGGAAAGCGTTCCAGCAGCCAGAAGCTGAAGGCGCTGAACTGCCCCGTCAGCATCATCAGCCCCACGGTCCAGAGCAGCAGGCCAGAGGTCCGCTCGATCCGGTCCATGTGCCGCTTCATCCATGCCATCGGGCGCTTCAACCGGGGAAAGAAGGCGGCGACCGCAAGGAACGGCAGGCCCAGCCCCAGCGCATAGACCGCCAGCAGCACGGTGCCGCGCGCGACGTCGCCTTCGGACGCGGCCAGACCCAGGATCGTGCCCAGGATCGGCCCCAGGCAGGGCGTCCAGCCGAAGGCGAAGGCGAGGCCGAGGATATAAGCCCCGAAAGCGGTGCCGCCGGTATCGCCGGTGGCGACCCGTGCCTCTCGGTCGAGGAACCGCAGGCGGAAGACGCCGATGAAATGCGCACCGAAGATCATCACGACGATCCCCGCGATCGGCACGAACCAGCCCTGCCATTGCAGCAGCGCCCGCCCGAGGGTCGAAAAGGCCATGCCCAGCAGCAAGAACACCGTGGACAGCCCCAGCACGAACATCAGCGCCGCCAGCATGACCCGCCGCCGGGCGGTGGCGGTCTGGTCCAGTTCCGTCACGGACACGCCGCCCATGTAGGCGAGGTAGGGCGGCACGATGGGCAGCACGCAGGGCGACAGGAACGACAGCAATCCCGCCATCAGCGCGATGGCCATGGCCGGCAGAAGGCTCGCGTCCAGCAGCGACAGATTCTCGAACATGGGGGCCCTCGCGATGGTTCGCCCAAGGCTTAGGCCATCACGCCGCCCGCGTCACGCCGCGATGCGTCACGAGGGCGTTTACAAAATGCCTTCGGCCCCCTAGCTGATGCCGCATGGACCATGATGCCGATCTCGATGCCGTCGGGCTGTTGTGCCCCCTGCCCGTCCTGAAGGCCCGCAAGCGCCTGCAGGCGCTGACCAGCGGTCAGGTGCTGCGAATGCGCGCCGACGATCCCGCCGCGGTCATCGACGTGCCGCACTTCTGCGCCGAGGCGGGCCACGCGCTGGCCGCGACCGCCGAAGACGGCCCGGTGCAGATCTACTTCATCCGCAAGGGCTGATCGGCCTGACCCCATGAAAAAAGGCGGGCCCGCGGGCCCGCCTTTACTGTGTCATGCGCGGGGGTCTAGCGCCCCAGCGACCACCAGCCGCGCTTCTTCGGCTTCTCTGCCACGTCCGCCTCGGCCTCGGCGGGGGCGGCATCGGGGGCGGCGGATTTCGTCTCTGGCGCGGCCTCCTGCGCCGTGGTTTCGGGCGCGGCGTCCGGCGCGGTCTGCTCCGGCTCCGGTTCCGTGGGCTGGACCGGGACGGCGACGGGGGCGGTTTCGGTCGCAGTGTCCGCGACCGGTTCCTCCGCCACCGCGACGGCGGCCTCGGCTTCAGTCACGACCGCGGGCTCCACCGGCTTCTTGGCCCGGCTGCGGCGCTTGGGCTTCGGCGCGTCCTCCGCCGCAGGTGCATCCTCCGCCGCAGGTGCGGCCTCGGCCCCGCCTTCGGCAGCGGCGGCCGGCTTGCGCCGGGTCCGCGTCCGCTTCTTCGGGGCCTCTTCGGCGGCGGCGTCCTCTGCAGGTGCCTCTGCCGGCGCGTCGACGATGGCATCCGTGCCGGTCGCGTCCTCTGCCGTCACATCGGCCTTGGGCTTGCGGCTGCGCGACCGGGTGCGCTTGGGCTTCTCCTCGGCCGCGGCAACGACGGTTTCGGGCGCATCCGTCCCGGTCTCGTCATCGGTGTCGTCGCCGTCGTCGTCGCCCTGCGTCTGGTCGTTCGCCTGATCGCCACCGGCGCCACCCCGCCGCCGCCGCCGGCGGCGCCGCTTCTTGCGGGGCTGGTCGCCCTCGTCCGCATCGGATGCACGGCCCTGCGGCGCCTTCTCCTCGGTCGCATCGTCGGTTTCGGTCACGGCGGGGGCCGCGACCTCTTCCTCCTCGACCTCGTCGAAGACATGCTCGTCGGCCTGATCGCGGGCGTCCATCGCGGGCGGCACGAAGGGCTGCGCCTCTGGCACCACGCGGGTCGCGGTCTTGAACTTGTCGATCGCGAAATCGGGGGACACCAGCGTCACGTCGCATTCGACACGCACGGACATGCCGTAGCGTGCCTCGATCCCGGCGATGTGGTCACGCTTGCCGTTCATCAGCACGTTGGCGATGGACACGGGCGCGCGCACCAGCACTTCCTTGGACCGGGCGCGTGTGCCCTCTTCCTCGATCTGGCGCAGGATGTTCAGCACGACGTTGTCGTCGGACCGCAGCAGGCCTGTGCCATGGCAGTGCGGGCAAGGCTGCGTCGTCGCCTCCAGCATGCCGGGGCGCAGGCGCTGGCGCGACATCTCCATCAGGCCGAAGCCGCTGATGCGACCGACCTGGATGCGGGCGCGATCGGTCTTCAGCGCGTCCTTGAACCGCTTTTCCACCGCGACGTTGTTGCGGCGTTCGTCCATGTCGATGAAGTCGATCACGATCAGGCCCGCAAGGTCGCGCAGGCGCATCTGGCGCGCCACCTCGTCGGCGGCCTCCAGATTGGTCTTCAGCGCGGTCTGCTCGATCGAGCCTTCCTTCGTCGCCCGGCCGGAGTTCACGTCGATCGCCACCAGCGCCTCTGTCACGCCGATCACGATGTAACCGCCGGATGGCAGCTGCACCGTCGGGTTGAACATGCCCGCAAGGTAGCCTTCGACCTGATAGCGCGCGTAAAGCGGCATCTGTTCGGCATATTGCTTCACGTTCTTGGCGTGGGACGGCATGATCATCCGCATGAAGTCCTTGGCGGTGCGGAAGCCTTCGGCCCCGGCCACGATGACCTCGTCGATGTCCTTGGAATACAGGTCGCGGATCGTCCGCTTGATCAGGTCGCCCTCTTCGTAGATCTTGGCCGGCGCGATGGATTTCAGCGTCAGCTCGCGGATCGTCTCCCACATGCGCTGCAGGTATTCATAGTCGCGCTTGATCTCTGTCCGGGTGCGCTGGGACCCCGCGGTGCGGATGATCAGACCGGCGCCTTCGGGCACCGACATCTCTCCGGCGATGTCCTTCAGCTTCTTGCGGTCGGCAGCGTTGGTGATCTTGCGTGAAATGCCGCCGCCACGGGCGGTGTTGGGCATCAGCACGCAGTAGCGACCGGCAAGCGACAGGTAGGTGGTCAGCGCCGCGCCCTTGTTGCCGCGTTCTTCCTTCACGACCTGCACCAGCATGATCTGGCGGACCTTCACGACCTCCTGGATCTTGTAGCGCTTGGGCCGCGGCTTGCGCGCGGGGCGCATGTCGTCGCCGTCGTCGTCGGCCACGACGTCGATGCTTTCGTCACGGTCTGCCGCCGTCGGCTGATCGTCGTCGCCGTCGTCGTCATCATCGTTGCTGGGCGTGTCGACCGGCGTCTCTCCGACCAGTTCCATCGGGCTGGAGCCTTCGTCGGGATCGTCGAGGTCGATGGTTTCCATGCCCGCGACGTCTCGCTTGGCCGTGGCATCATCGCCAGAGGCATCCGCAGCCCGCGATCCCCGGCGCCGGGTGCGTCGCACGCGGGGCTTGGACCCTGCGTCGTCGCCGGCGGCCTCGGCCTCGTCGGCCTCATCCTCTGCGTCGTCGTCGGCGCGCTGGCTGGCGGCATAGGCCCGCTCTTCTGCGATCAGCGCCTGCCGGTCGGCAATCGGGATCTGGTAGTAATCGGGGTGAATTTCGGAAAAGGCGAGGAAGCCATGGCGGTTGCCGCCGTAATCCACAAAGGCCGCCTGCAGCGAGGGTTCGACCCGCGTGACCTTGGCGAGGTAGATGTTGCCGGCAAGCTGACGCTTGAACTGGCTTTCGAAATCAAATTCCTCGACCTTGTTTCCGTCGACCACAACGACGCGGGTTTCCTCCGCGTGGGTGGCGTCGATAAGCATTTTCTTCATGATATCCAATCGCATGACGCGCGCAGGCCGCCCCGGGTGGAGCGGTCGTGCGGCTGTCATGTCTGATGCTGGCGATGGGTGCGCGGGCCACGACGACACCCCTTGGGGTGCGGATCGTGTGGCCATCTGTCTGCGCGCCTCGCATCGCGGTCCTTATCTGGCCCAAGCGAACAGGGGCCGGTTCAATGCCCGGTCACTGTTATTCACATGCAGACCAAGGGCGTTCTTGCGATCGTTGCCGATCCAATCAGCTGAGCGGCGCCGCGGGCCATGCCCGTGCAGACCGCGCCAGAGAATCTCACCGGGGATTTGCACATACCGTCATGGCAACCGCCCGTATCACCTTCATAGGGGAGATGACTGTCATAAGACAATCACAAAGTGCGAAAGGGCCCCGGCGGGTGTGCCAAGGGTCGCGCGGCGACGGAGCCGCGCGCCCCGCCGCCGCCCGGGCAGGTCACAGGTAGTCGGACCGGCTCAGGTTATATTTTGCCATCTTCTCGTTCAGCGTCCGGCGCGGCAGGCAAAGTTCTTCCATGACGGACGTGATGCTGCCCTTGTGCCGGCGCATGGTGTTGTCGATCAGCATGCGCTCGAAGGCCTCGACGAACTCCTTCAGCGGCTTGCCTTCGGTCGTCATCGCGGGGCGGCTGTCGTCGTTGTCGGCCATCAGCAGCGACGCGATGGACCCGGTGCCGCGCCGGTTCTGAAGGACGGCGCGTTCCGCCACGTTGATCAGCTGGCGCACGTTGCCCGGCCACGGCGCCTGCAGCAGCTGCGCCGCCTCCTGCGCGCTGACTTCGGGCGCGTCGCAGCCGTATTCATCGGAAAACTGGTCCGACAGCCGCGTGAACAGGGTCAGGATGTCCTCGCCCCGTTGACGCAGAGGTGGAACAACGATCCGCAAGGCACTGATCCGGTAATACAAATCCGGGCGAAGCACGCTTTCGCAGGTCTTGTCCTGTTCCTGCAGATTGCAGATCGCGACGATCCGCGTTTCGGCCGGGTTGCCCTGATCGTTGATGGCGGTCAGCAGACGGGCCTGCAGGGTCTGGCTCAGGCTTTCGATATCCTCCAGCACCAGCGTGCCGCCGCGCGCCTCCTCCATCGCGGGGATCGGCTCGTCCTCGCCCGCCGGGCCGAACAGGCGGCGTGTCAGGGTCGCCTCGTCATAGGCGGCGCAGGCGATCAGGACGAACTTCTTCGTGGCCCGCGCCCCCACGGCGTGCAGCGCATGGGCGACCAGCGTCTTGCCGGTGCCAGTCTCGCCCTCGATCAGCACATGGCCGTCGGCCTGACCGAGGTCGAGGATATCCTCCTTCAGCCGTTCCATCGGGGCGGACTGGCCCATCAGCTTCTTGATCAGGGCGGACCCGTCGGACAACTCCTTGCGCAGGGCGCGGTTGTCCAGTGTCAGGCGGCGGGCGTTGCAGGCACGCTTGGCCAGTTCGGTCATCCGGTCGGGATTGAACGGTTTTTCAAGGAAATCGAAGGCGCCGACGCGCATCGCCTCCACCGCCATCGGCACGTCGCCGTGGCCGGTGATCATGATGACGGGCAGCGCCGAATCGACGCCGCGCAGCTTTTTCAGGAACTGCATCCCGTCCATGCCGGGCATCTTGACGTCGCTGACCACGATTCCGGGAAAGTCCGCACCCACGCTGCGCAGCGCTTCCTCGGCGCTGGCATAGGCTTCGGTCTCGAACCCCGACAGGGCCAGCCACTGGCTGATCGACTGACGCATATCCTTCTCGTCGTCGACGATCGCGATCTTCATGGCTTTGCTCATGGACAAATATCCTTATTCCGCCGCCTGTGCGGCTGTCTTCAGCAACGGCAACTGCACTTCGAATACAGCGCCGCCGTCAGCCCCGTTACGCGCCGTCAGGCGCCCGCCGAGATCGTTCACGATACCCGACGAAATCGCAAGGCCGAGGCCCACGCCGTCGCCGGGCTGTTTGGTTGTGTAGAATGGCTCGAACAGCTGTTCGAGGTCGTCGATTCCATCGCCGTTGTCGCGCACGGTCAGCGTCACGGTCTCGCCCACGGCGAGGATCACGTCGATGCGCGGATCGGTCGAGGATTTGGTGGCGTCGATCGCGTTGCGCAGCAGGTTGATGATCACCTGCTCCAGCCGCAGCCGGTCGCCGTGGATCAACGCAGGCTCTCCCGGCAGGGTGCGGCTGATCTCGACGTGGCGGGTCTTCAGCTGCGGTTCCATCATCGAAAGGGCCGACGACACCGCCGCCCGGGTATCCACCGGCTCGAAGGCCTCCGACCCCTTGCGGGCATAGGATTTCAGCTGCCGGGTGATCGCGCCCATGCGGTCGATCAGGTCGTCGATGCGCTGAAACGACGACAGCGTCTCTTCTGGCCGCTTGCGCTGTAGTAGCAGCCGCGCGCCGGCGAGGTAGGTCTTCATCGCCGCCAGCGGCTGGTTCAGCTCGTGGCTGACCGCCGCCGACATCTCGCCCAGGGCCGCCAGCTTCGAGGTCTGCGCCACGGTCTGCTCTGCGACCTCTAGATTGCGCTCCATCTGCTTGCGGGCCGCGATCTCGCGCTGCAGCGCCACGTTCAGGCTGCGCAGTTCCGCTGATTCGCGGGCAAAGATCGCCATGCGCGACGTGGCCTTGCGGCTGGACAACCAGAACAGCAACGCCAGCAGGATGGCAAATCCCATGACCTCCAGCGCCAGCACGCCGTTCACCCGCTCGCGCACGGACGAATAGGCGGTATAGCTGACCATGCGCCAGCCCTGGAACGGCACGCGCGCTTCGCGGCGCAGCACCGCTTCGCCGCGCAGGTAGGCGTCGATCGGCAGGGCGGCCCAGTCCTGCGTCGCCCGCAGGGCCATCTCGATCGCACTGGGCGGCGTCTGGCGGCGCAGCGCCTCTGCCTCGTCCAGACCGCGCCAGCGCGGTTCCGTGGACAGGATGATCTTGCCTTCGGAATTGGTGACGTAGACCGCGTCGGACACCCCCGCCCAGCCACGTTCCAGCTTCGCCAGATCGACGGCGACGGAGATCACGCCCAGCACCGTGCCGTTCTGGTCGACCCTGCGCGAATAGACGAAGCCGTAGCCGCCCTGCTTGGTCTCGCTGAGGGTAAAGACCGTAGTGTTGCTGCGCATCGCGTTGACGAAGAACGGATCCGTCCGGTGCTGTTCCCCCAGACGGTTGCGGTCGGTCGCGGCCACGGCGCGCCCGTCCTTGTCCAGCAGCATCAGCGACGCGGCACCGATCTCGTCCACGAAGGACAGCAGACGCTGGGTCGACAGGGTATAGTTCCCCTCGGACAGCGCGTTGATCAGTTCGGGGTCGCGGGCCAGCAATTGCGGCACGATGGAATTGCGCTGCAATTCGCTCATCAGGTTGGCGACATAAAGCGTCAGGCGCACTTCCGACCGGTTGCGCGTCGTCTCGGTGAAACGTTCGGTCAGCAGCAGGTTGGTGGTATAGATCGTGCCGATTCCCAGCAGGCAGATCAGCAGGACACCCAGACGCAGCAGCCAGCGGCCCTGCCCTCCTGTGGTCCGGTCAGTCGTGGTTGCCCCGCTGTTCATCGGCGTTAGATAGGGGATCGCCCGCCGACCGGCAAGCGATGGCTCACGCGTGGGCGAGTTGCTGCACAAGGCCCCGGAACAGCGCAAGGCCGGCGGTGCTGCCGGTCAGGGCGTCCACCGCCCGTTCCGGGTGGGGCATCATCCCCAGCACCCGGCGATTCGCGCTCAGCACGCCGGCGATCTCGTTCCGGCTGCCGTTGAAATTGTCGCCGTAGGTGAATGCGACGCGATCCTCGCCGCGCAGCGCGTCCAGCGTGGCGGCGTCTGCGGTATAGTTGCCGTCGTGATGCGCCACCGGCAGGCCGATGGTGTCGCCCGCGGTGTAGCCTTGGGTGAACGCGCTGTCAGAGGTGGCAACCGTCAGCGGCACCGTGCGGCAGACAAACTTCAGCCCCGCATTGCGCATCAGCGCGCCGGGCAACAGGCCGGTTTCGGTCAGCACCTGAAAGCCGTTGCAGACGCCAAGGGCATAGCCGCCCCGGTCCACGTGGTCCTTCAGCGCCCGGCAGACCGGCGACTGCGCGGCAATCGCACCGCAGCGCAGGTAGTCACCGAAGGAGAAACCGCCCGGCACGGCGACCAGATCGACGTCGCCGATCTCGGCGTCCTTGTGCCAGACCATCGAGACGTCGGCGCCGGCGGCGCGCAGCGCCACGGCCATGTCGCGGTCGCAGTTCGACCCCGGAAAGACGATGACGGCGGCCTTCATGACTGCATCTCCCGCAGGGTGTCGTGGGCGTGGTCCCAGTGCGTCAGCCGGTGCGGCCAGTCCACATTGGCATTGTGCAACGCATCGAACAGCAGGCCCTTCCCGCCGAAGCCGTCGAAGTGCCGCGTGTGATCGTCGATCAGCACGTCGGCTTTCAGGATGCTCTTGTCACCGCACATGACCAGTCGGCTCAGGTCGAAGAACGGGAAATGCCGCATCATCCACGCGACCTTGTGCGCGCAGGAGGCGGGATAATCCATCGCGGCGGTCGCGACGAAGATCTCGTGATCCTCGCAGAGCCGTTCCAGCGCATCTGCTGCGCCCGGCATCGGGTCGAGGTTGGCAAAGAAGGTGCCCTGATGCAGATGCCGCTCCACGGCGGTGACGGCCTCCGGCGGGGCAACCTCCTTCAGCTCCTGCCCGCGCAGGGCGTCGTCGGTAAAGGTGTGGCCCTCGGCCGCATACAACCGGCGCTGACCGCCATGGGCATCCGCCAGAACCTCGTCCATGTCGATGGCGATCCGCATTACAGGATTTCGATCCGGTAGGATTCGATCACCGTGTTGGCCAGCAGCGCCTCGCACATCCGGGCGATCGTGTCCTCGGACGTGCCGTCGGCGAGGTCGAGCGCGATGACCTTCCCTTGCCGCACGCCGTTGACGCCGTCGAACCCCATGGCCCCCAGCGCATGACGCACCGCCTCGCCCTGCGGGTCCAGCACGCCGTCCTTCAGCATCACATGAATATTGGCTTTCATGGTGTTGATATCCTTAGTTGATCAGCGTAGGCTTCGGCCGGTGGGTGACATTGCTGGGCAGCACACCCAGACGCCGCGCGACTTCCGTATAGGCATCGGCCAGATTGCCGAGGTCCTGCCGGAACACGTCCTTGTCCAGCTTCTGGCCCGTCTCCACGTCCCAGAGCCGACAGCAATCGGGGCTGATCTCGTCGGCGACGACAAGGCGCGGGAACTCGTTGTCCCAGATGCGCCCGATCTCGATCTTGAAGTCGATCAGCTTGATGCCGACGCCGTACATCGTGCCCGACAGGAAATCGTTCACCCGCAAGGCCATGCTGACGATATCGTCCATGTCCTGCTGGCTCGCCCAGCCGAAGGCGATGATGTATTCCTCGGGCACCAGCGGGTCGCCCAGCTTGTCGTCCTTGTAAGAGAATTCGACGATCGGACGCGGCAGGGCGGCGCCTTCTTCCATTCCCAGACGCTTGGCCATCGATCCTGCGGCAAAGTTGCGCACGATGACTTCCAGCGGAATGATCTCGACCTGACGGATCAGCTGTTCGCGCATGTTGATCCGGCGGATGAAATGCGTGGGGATGCCGATGTTGCCCAGACCGACCATGAAGAATTCGGACATGCGGTTGTTCAGCACGCCCTTGCCCTCGATCACGTCCTTCTTGGCGCCGTTCCCGGCGGTGGCATCGTCCTTGAAATACTGGACATAGGTGCCCGGCTCCGGCCCTTCGTACAGGATCTTCGCCTTGCCTTCATAGATCAGTTTGCGGCGCGCCATGGGATGCCTCACGTCTGGGGGCGGCCCCGTTGGCGGGCCGCCGCTGACCGCCTCTTACGCCAAGCCCCCCTTGCGGGCAAGCGGTGCGGTCCCCATAACTTCTGCAATGCAACGCCGGACAAAGGACCAATGCCCCATGTCGACGATGAAGGACCGCGAAAACGCGTTCGAGAACAAGTTCGCCCACGACGCCGAGATGCAGTTCAAGGCCGAGGCGCGCCGCAACCGGCTGCTGGGCCTCTGGGCCGCCGACCTGCTGGGCAAGACCGGCGAGGACGCGCAGGCCTATGCCAAGGAGGTCATCAAGTCCGACTTTCAGGAGGCCGGCGACGAGGACGTGTTCCGCAAGGTCCACGGCGATCTGGGCGACAAGGTCTCTGAATCCGACCTGCGCGCCAAGATGGACGAACTGCTGGTCGCCGCCAAGGCGCAGCTGATCGACGAAAACTGATTGCATTTTAGGGGATACGCGGTCTTTCGGGTCCGCGTTTACCCCGCTTTCACACCGCCTGCGCTAGGCCCCTGACATCCCAGTCAGGAGGCCCCGGATGGACGGCATATCTCTCTCGCCACGGGCCGCCGCGCGCACGGCCCTGCCGCTGGCTGTCGGTCTCGGCCTGCTGATCTGGGGCGCCGGGCAATTGCCGCCCGATGCGTTGCGAACGGCGCTGTCCGGCCTGCCCGCCATCGCGCCCTGGCGCTGGATCGCCGCCGTCGCCCTGACCGGCCTCAGCTTCCTCGCCATGGGCCGGATGGAGGCGTCGTGGCACGTCGCCCTGCGCCTGAACACGCAACCCTGGGCCGCGCGCCGGACCGGTCGCCTTGCCGTCGCCATTGGGCAATGCCTCGGCGCCGCCAGCGTCGTCGCGGCCCTCATGCGCTGGCACCTGCTGCGCGAAACCGCCCGCGCCGCCGACATCGCCCGCCTGTCGCTCGCCGCTTCCCTTTCCTTCATGCTGTGCTGGGGCCTGACGGCGCTGGTCGCGCTCTGGTGGATCGCACTGGCGCAAATGCCGTCCCTGTCGCTGTCTGCGCTGCCATTGGTCGTGACAGGTGCGGCACTGGCGCTGTGGCGCTACGCCCCGATGCTGTGGCGGCACCGCAGGCTGGCGGCGGCGGTTTTCCTCTGGTGCCAGCTCGACCTGCTCTGCGCTGCGCTGGTCTTCGTCCTGCTGGCCCCCGCCGACCTGCCGGTGGCAGAGGTGGCGGCGGTCTTCACGCTCGCCCTTGGCGCGGGTCTGGCCACGCACCTGCCGATGGGCCTCGGCGCCTTCGATCTGGTCGTGCTGGCCCTGTTGCCTGTCCCGGTGGCGGACATGTTACCCGCCCTGCTCGCCTACCGCCTGATCTACGGCCTGTTGCCGGGTGTCGCGGGCCTGTTGTCCTTGCGCCAAGCCACCGCTCTGCCGGGCCGCGACGCCCTGCGCCACCTGCTGCGCGACCGCGCCCCCGCCATCTGGGGCCTCGCGGAGCAGGGCGGCGCCGTCTGGCAGGACGCACGGGGCGCCGCCCTCGTCGGGCGGGCCCTCTTCGCCAAAACCGTCATCGGCGAACCCCTGGGCCGGATCCCCGCCGCCCTGACCCTTACCGCCCGCTACAAGTGCTGCGCCCGCACCGCGGTGCGCCTGCGGCGGGGCGGCTGGGCCGTCATGGTCATCGCCATGGACAGCATCATCGACCCGCAGGTCTGGTCACTTGACGGGCCCCACCGCGCCGCCCTGCGGCGCAAGCTGCGGCAGGCGCAGGCAAAGGGGGCCACCGTCGCAATCATCGACCCCGCCAACCACCGGCACGACATGGCACGCATCGCCGCCGCGTGGGCCCGCACCCATGGTGGAGAGCGGGGCTTCTCCATGGGCCGCTTCCATCCGCACGCCCTGTGCGATCAGCTTGTCTTCGGCATCCATGTGGACGGCACCCTACGCGGCTTCGTCAGCTTTCAGACCGGCCCGCAGGACTGGGTGCTCGACCTGATCCGCTACGACGGCACCCTGCCCTCCGGCGCGATCCACACTGCCGTCGCCGCGGGCCTCTCCGCCGCTCAGGCCGCCGACGTGACCGAGGTCAATCTTGGCGCCACCGTGACCCAGCGCGGCCCCTGCGGCTGGCTGGGCCGCCGCCACGGCGGTCTCGCGCAGTTCAAGGGCAGCTTCGGCCCGCGGTCCCGCCCGCTCTATTTCGCCGCACCGGGGCCGCTGCGGTTCGGGCTGACCGGCCTTGCGGTGCTCTGGGCCGTCCAGCGGCCCCATGCGCGCCTGTCCTGCCGGCTCGGACGATTGTCTTTTGCCGCGCCTCATGCGACGGAGGGGACAACTGTCCGCTCCGGACTCCCTGCACCGCTCGAGGCCCCCGATGACCAACGCATTCGCCCAACTTCTCGCCGCGCGCGACTGGATCCTCGCCGATGGCGCCACTGGGACAAACCTGTTCAACATGGGCCTCTCCTCCGGCGACGCGCCCGAGATGTGGAACGTCGAACATCCTGACCGCATCGCAAAGCTCTATCAGGGCGCCGTCGACGCGGGCTCCGACCTCTTCCTGACGAACAGCTTCGGCGGCAACGCCTCTCGGCTGAAGCTGCACGACGCGCAGAACCGCGTGATGGAACTGAACAGGGCCGCCGCCGAAATCGGACGAGAGGTCGCCGACAAGGCCGGCCGCACGGTCATCGTCGCGGGGTCCGTCGGGCCGACGGGCGACATCATGGTGCCGATGGGCAGCCTGACACACGCGCTGGCGGTCGAGATGTTCCACGAACAGGCCGAAGGCCTGAAGGCCGGCGGCGCCGATGTCCTCTGGGTGGAAACGATCTCCGCCTTCGAGGAATACGCCGCCGCCGCAGAGGCCTTCAAGCTGGCCGACATGCCCTGGTGCGGCACCATGAGCTTCGACACCGCGGGCCGCACGATGATGGGCGTCACCAGCCGCGAGATGGTGAAATCCGTGGGCAAGCTCGACTACCAGCCGCAGGGGTTCGGTGCCAACTGCGGCACGGGTGCGTCGGACCTGCTGCGCACGATCCTCGGCATGGTCGACGCGAACCCTGACCTGCCGCTGATCTCCAAGGGAAACGCCGGCATCCCGAAATACCACGACGGCCACATCCACTACGACGGCACGCCGGAGCTGATGGCCGACTACGCCGAACTCGCCCGCAACTGCGGCGCAAGGATCATCGGCGGCTGCTGCGGCACCACGCCGGAACACCTGACCGCCATGCGCGAGGCGCTGGAAACCCGGCCCAAAGGCGACCGCCCGACGCTGGATCAGATCACCGCGGCCCTGGGCAGCTTCTCTTCCGACTCCGACGGCACCGACGGTAACGGCCCGGTCCGCGCCGCCCGCCGCGGCAAGCGCCGGGGCTGACCGCACCGAAGGACGCCCCCCCGACCGGGAAGGCGTGACCTCCGCCCCTCTCTGTCTTCAAAATATCCCCGCCGGAGGCTCGGCCCCCCGGGGCCGACATCCACGGCCCGCCCTACAGCAATGACAGCTGATCACCGGGCCTTGGCGGCACCGCGAACAGATCGCACCGCAGCGCCGGCAGCCGCCGGTCCAGCCCCAGCCGCCGCGCGGCAAGATCGAACCGCTGCCGCAGCAGCCGCGCCCATTCCCCCTGCCCGGTCATCCGCGTGCCGAACGCCGGATCGTAGTCCATCCCGCCGTGCAGTTCACGCACCCGCCCCATGATCCGGGCGGCGCGGTCGGGATAGGCCTCTGCCACCCAGTCGCGGAACAGCCCCGCGACCTCGCGCGGCAGGCGCAGCACGATGGAGGATGCGGCAACGGCACCCGCCTCCGCCCCCGCCGCCAGAATCGCCTCCAGCTCATGGTCCGTCAGCGCGGGCACGACGGGAGAGACCATGACCCGCACGTCGATCCCCGCGTCGGTCAGCGCCCGGATCGCCCGCAGGCGCACGGCGGGCAGCGGCACGCGCGGTTCCATCGCGCGGCTGGTCGCAGGGTCCAGCGTCGTCACCGATATTCCGACCCGCGCCAGCCCCTTCGCCGCCATCGGGGCAAGGATATCGATGTCGCGGGCGATCAGCGCGCCCTTGGTCACGATGGCGACCGGGTGGTTGAAATCCGACAGCACCTGCAGGATGCCGCGCATGATCTTCCGGTCCCTCTCGATCGGCTGATAGGGGTCGGTGTTCGTGCCGATCGCGATCGTCCGCGGCACGTAGCCCCTCGTCCGCAACTCCTTTTCCAACACCGCCGGCGCATCGGGGCGCGCGATCAGCCGCGTCTCGAAATCCAGCCCCGGCGACAGGCCGAGGTAGGCATGGCTCGGCCGCGCGAAGCAGTAGATGCAGCCGTGTTCGCAGCCGCGGTAGGGATTGATCGACCGGTCGAAAGAGATGTCGGGCGAGGTGTTCCGCGAGATTACCCGTCGCGGCACCTCCTCGCTCACCTGGGTGCGCAGCACCGGCAGGTCGTCGTCATGGGTCCAGCCATCGTCGGCATCTTCCCGCGTCAGCCGGTCGAAGCGGACGTCCGGATTCCCCCCGGCGGCCCGTCCGGGGGTGCGATAACGTGGCGGCGGTCCCAGATCCATGGCTGCAATCTGGAACGAAACGGAAACAAAGGCAAGGCCGCGTCGGTCCCATTCGCGGACATGTCGCAATTTATCGCGTGCCGGTCTGGGCAAAGGCGCATGACGAAACTACAACCCGGCCAAAGCCGCGCAAAAGGATCGCCCCATGTCCGACGACGACGACATCATCCTCGCCGACCTCAACGACGAAGACCTCGTCGCGCAGATGTTCGACGACCTCTACGACGGCATGAAGGAAGAGATCGAGGAAGGCGTCAACATCCTGATCGAACGCGGCTGGGAACCCTACAAGGTCCTGACCGAAGCGCTGGTCGGCGGCATGACCATCGTCGGCGCCGATTTCCGCGACGGCATCCTCTTCGTGCCAGAGGTCCTGCTCGCCGCCAACGCGATGAAGGGCGGCATGGCCATCCTGAAGCCCCTGCTGGCCGAAACCGGCGCACCCACCATCGGCAAGATGGTGATCGGCACGGTCAAGGGCGACATCCACGACATCGGCAAGAACCTCGTCGGGATGATGATGGAAGGTGCCGGATTCGAGGTCATCGACCTTGGCATCAACAACGCTGTCGACGGCTATATCGAGGCGCTGGAAAAGGAAAAGGCCGACATCCTCGGCATGTCGGCGCTGCTGACCACGACCATGCCCTACATGAAGGTCGTGATCGACACGCTGGTCGAGAAGGGCATGCGCGAGGACTACATCGTCCTTGTCGGCGGCGCGCCCCTGAACGAGGAATTCGGCCGCGCGATCGGCGCCGACGCCTATTGCCGCGACGCCGCCGTGGCGGTCGAGACGGCAAAAACATGGATGGCGCGCAAACACAATCGTGCGAGCGCCGGCTGACCTGCTTTCAGGTTTGGCCAGATCGCACTTTACAGACGGTGAAGAAGTTCTCTACTGGAGGTCGTCTCTAGGGGGGAGGAAACATCATGCGTATCGGATCGTTTCTATGGCTGCTGACCGCGGTGCTTGCCCTGTCCGCGCTGACCGTGAGTCTTGCCAGCATGTCGGGGATGCTGGCCCTGTTGCCGGCGGTGACCGCCGTGTTGCTGGTGCTGTCGGTGCTGCTGCGCCGGGCGCGCTGACACCGCCACCGGACCACCTGCTGACCGAAACCGGACTGCGCCCCACCGGGCGCGGCCGCGTCCTGCTGCTGGCCTGCGGGGCACTGGCGCACGAGATCATCGCCTTGCGGCGGATGAACGGCTGGGACCACCTCGACCTGCAATGCCTGCCCGCGATCTGGCACAATCACCCGGAGCGGATCGTGCCGGCGATCGAAGAGGCCGTCGCCGCCCGCCGCGGCGCCTACGACCGCATCTTCGTCGTCTACGCCGACTGCGGCACCGGCGGCCAGCTGCAGGCCGCCTGCGAAACCCTGGGCGTCCAGATGATCCCCGGCCCGCACTGCTACAGCTTCTTCACGGGCAACGCGGCCTTTGCCGAGGCCTGCGACACGACAGCCTTCTACCTCACGGATTTCCTCGCCCGTCAATTCGATGCCTTCGTCTGGCGCCCCCTCGGCCTCGACCGCCACCCGCAGCTGCGCGACACGTATTTCGGCAACTACACCACGCTGATCTACCTGGCCCAGACCGACGACCCGGTCCTGACGAAGACCGCCCACAAGATCGCCGCCCGCATGGGCCTTGCCTTCGAACACCGCCACACCGGCTACGGCGATCTCGCGCAGGCCCTCGCCACCGCCTGAGCCCTTACGTCTCGTCACGAATACCTCGGCGG
Organism: Loktanella atrilutea; assembly: GCF_900128995.1. GTDB lineage: Bacteria > Pseudomonadota > Alphaproteobacteria > Rhodobacterales > Rhodobacteraceae > Loktanella > Loktanella atrilutea. Next base: position 750,212 of record NZ_FQUE01000001.1, read on the forward strand.
ACGCCGGCACGGCGGGGGGCAGCGCCCCCGGTCTCCGATTTTTCTAGAAAAATCGGCTAGCGCCCAGCCGCCACCGCGCGAATCCGCTCCACCATGGCGCGCAACCCGTTCGACCGCTGCGCCGACAGGTGATCCGTCAGCCCCAGCCGCCCCAGTTCTGCAGCCGCGTCGATGCGGTCGACCTCGGCCAGCGGCACGCCGTCGTAAAGCGCGCCCAGGATCGCCACCAGACCGCGCACGATCATCGCGTCGCTGTCGCCGCGAAAGTGAAAGACCCCCTCCTCCGGCAGCGGCACCAGCCAGACCTGGCTGGCACAGCCGTCGACCTTGGTGGCAGGCACCTTCAGCGCCTCGTCCAGCGCGGGCATCGCCTTGCCCATATCGATGACATGGCGATAGCGGTCCTCCCAGTCGTCGAGGAATTCAAAGGTCTCCACGATCTCCTCGAATGCGGGCGTGGCCATGCTGCGGTCTCCTGTCTGGTCAAGGTTGATCTAGGCAACAGGGGGGCAAAGGTCCAGCCGCAGGCACTTTCCTCAGCACGGCAATTCGGCTAGGTCATGGATCACACTGCGAAAGGCCCGCCATGCGTCCCGTCCTCAGCCTGATTCTGATCGCCACGCTCGCCACCTCGGGCTGTGCCCGCATCGCGGAATCGCCGCTCAACCCGATGAACCTTTTCCGCGGGTCCGGCGCCGTGCCGCGGGATGCCAACGGCAACGTCCAGCCGCTCGTCACCGCGCGGGATCTGGAACGGGCAGAGGATACGCGCGGCCTGATCGCGACGGTCGACACGGTCGAGCTGGAAAACGTCCCCGGCGGTGCCGTGCTACGCGCCACGGGTCGCGCCGCGGGCCAGGGATTCTATGACGCGGGCCTCGTGCCCGTCGCCGCTGCGGATGGCACGCTGGTCTATGAATTCCGGGTCCGGGCCCCCGCCACGATGCCCGTCGCCCCGACCCCGCAGGACATCACCGTCGCCGCCAAGATCGACAGCGTGACCCTTGCCGGGGCCACGCGGATCGTCGTCATGGCCGCGCAGACGGGCCGCAGCGTCGCCCGCTAGCGCGGCACCGTCACCACGCGCTGGCCATCGACCGCCAGCGCGACCTTGCCCTGCGTCAGCAGCAGCGCGTCGCGGCCGAAGACCTCGTTGCGCCAGCCCTTCAGCGCCGGGATGTCGCGCTGTCCCGCCGCCAGCAGGTCCAGATCGGCAGACGACGCGATCAGCTTCTGCGCCACGTCCTCGGCGTCCGACTTGGCTTTCAGCAGCACGCGCAGCATGTCCGCGATCGCCGGGTTCACCTGCAGCTTCTCGCGGCTCAGGTCCGGCTTCGGCAGCTTGTCGTTGGGCATCGCCAGACCGTCCTTGACCGCCTTCAGGATGCCGTCGGCGATCTCGCCCCGCCGCGCCTCGCGCAGCAGCAGGCGCAGACGGCCCAGATCGCCCTCGTTCCCCGGCTTGGCGCTGGCGATCTCGACCAGCGCATCGTCTTTGAACACCCGGCTACGCGGCACGTCCTTGGTCTGGGCATAGCTCTCGCGGAACCGCGCCAGCTCGCGCACGATGCTCAGGAACCGGCCGGAGTTCGTGCGCGTCTTCACCCGCTCCCACGCCGTATCGGGATCGGTTTCATAGGTGGCAGGATCGTTCAGCACCGCCATCTCCTCGTTCACCCACTTCTGCCGCCCGGTGCTGCGCAGCCGGTCGTTCAGGTATTCGTAGATGTCGCGCAGATAGGTCACGTCGCCGATGGCATAGGTCTTCTGCGCATCGGTCAGCGGCCGGCGCGACCAGTCGGTAAAGCGGCTCGACTTGTCGACGCCGTCCTTGCAGATCTTGCGCACCAGCGTCTCATAGCCCGCCTGATCGCCGAAGCCGCAGACCATGGCCGCGACCTGCGTGTCGAACAGCGGGCTGGGGATCAGCTTCGCCTCGACCCAGAAGATCTCCAGATCCTGCCGCGCCGCGTGGAACACCTTCACCACGCCCTCGTCCCGGAACAGATCGTAAAGCGGTTCCAGCGACAGCCCCTCGGCCAGCGGATCGACCAGCACCTCGTCGTGGCCGGTCTCGTCCTGCCACGCCAGCTGCACGAGGCAGAGCTTTGCATAGTAGGTCCGTTCGCGCAGGAATTCCGTATCGACGGTGACATAAGGGCGCTTGGCGGCGGCGGCGCAGAAGGTGGCCAGCGCCTCGGTCGTGGTAATGGTCTGCATGAAAGCCTTGTATTCTGGGCCGCTATGGCGCGGACAGCACCGTGATAAGCGATCGCGCGGGCCTTGGAAACCCTGGCGTATCAGCCGTCCAGCATCACCGGCGTGCGGTCACCGGCCAGATACCGGCGCAGCACCAGCGGATACAACCGGTGTTCCAGCGGCAGCAGCCGTTCGGCCAGCGTCTGCGGCGTATCGCCAGGGCGCACGTCCATCCGCGCCTGCCCCAGGATCGGCCCGTCGTCGAGATCGGCGGTCACCTCGTGTACCGTGCAGCCATGCCGCGCGTCGCCCGCCTCCAGCACCCGCGCATGAGTGTGCAGCCCCTTGTATTTCGGCAGCAGGGACGGATGGATATTCAGCATCCGCCCGGCCCATTTCGCAGTAAACGCAGGCGTCAGGATCCGCATGAATCCCGCCAGCGCCACGACCTCGATCCGCGCCTCTTCAAGTGCCGCCTGCAGCGCCGCCTCGAACCCCACGCGATCCTTGGGGAAATCGCGGTGATCGACCACGGCGGTCGGGATTCGCAGGGCATTGGCCTTCAACAGGCCGCCGGCACCGGGATCATTGGCGATCACCAGCCGCGCCCGCCCCGGATGATCGCCGGTCATGTCCCGGGCCAGCGCCACCATGTTGGACCCGCCGCCGGAAATCAGGATGCCGACGCGTGTCACGCAAGCGCGCCGGTATAGCGCACGCCCGCACCCGTCGCCACGCGGCCGATGCGATGCACCGTCTCGCCCTCGGCCACCAGCAGGTCCGCCAGTGCATCGGCCCGGTCCGCGGCCACGACCAGCACCATGCCGATCCCCGCGTTGAACGTCTTCAGCATCTCGGCCTCTGCCATGCCGCCCGCATCCCGCAGCCAGCCAAAGACCGGCGGCAGCGCCCAAGAGGACAGCTCGATCTCGCAGCCCAGATCGTCTGGCAATACGCGCGGCAGGTTCTCGGTCAGGCCGCCGCCGGTGATATGGGCCAGCGCATGCACGCCGCCCGCCCGCACCGCCGCCAGCGCCGGTTTCACGTAAAGCCGCGTCGGCGTCAGCAGGGCGGCCCCCAGCGGTCCGTCAGCGAAGGGCGCCGCGTCGTGCCACGCAAGGCCAGAGGCTTCGACCACGCGCCGCACCAGCGAATAACCGTTGGAATGCACGCCATTGCTGGCGAGCCCCAACAACACATCGCCCGCCGCGACCCCTGCGGGCAGGTCCGCCCCGCGTTCCATCGCGCCCACGGCAAAGCCCGCAAGGTCGAAATCGCCGCCATGATACATCCCGGGCATCTCCGCCGTCTCGCCGCCGATCAGCGCGCACCCCGAGGCTGCGCAGCCCGCGGCGATGCCCTCGATGATCCGCGTCGCGGCCTCCAGCTCCAGCTTGCCTGTCGCGAAATAGTCGAGGAAGAACAGCGGCTCTGCCCCCTGGCAGACCAGATCGTTGACGCACATGGCGACAAGATCGATGCCGATGGTATCCACATTGCCGGTGTCGATCGCGATCCGCAGCTTGGTCCCCACGCCATCCGTCGCCGCCACAAGGATCGGGTCGTCATACCCCGCGGCCTTCAGGTCGAAAAGCGCGCCGAATCCGCCCAGACCGGCCATCGTGCCGGACCGCTGCGTGCGTTTCGCGGCGGGCTTGATCCGCTCGACCAGCGCATTGCCCGCGTCGATGTCGACGCCCGCGGCGGCGTAGGTCAGTCCGTTCTGTGTCATGTGGCGATCCCCGTATCAGGCCCCGTTCCGGTGCCTGCGCGATACCTCAGGTCCGCGCTTGGTGCAACGGCGCAACACGTCAACGGCCTGCGCGAAAAACCGCTGAATGTGATGAAACCTTTCCGGCAAAGGCGGGTTAGGCTCGCATGATGATACACCGCATGTTTCCCCTGATCGCCCTGCTTGCCACCCCCGCCACGGCAGAGGTCGTGTCCATGGCCCCGATGCCGATGGACGACCTCTGGGTCGAGGTGCCGGTCGACGCGACCTTCACCCCTGGCCCGCCGACCTATGACGACATCGTCGCCATGGCCAACCTCGACGACGATCCTGCCGTCATTTCCGACCGCGAACGCGAGATGATCGCGCTGCTGTCGCAGGTCCTCGGATCGGCCCCGATCACCAACTGACTTGACCCCGCCGATGCGGACGTTATGCCTGACACGGGGGGCCTGTAGCTCAACGGTTAGAGCAGGGCGCTCATAACGCCTTGGTTGCGGGTTCAAATCCTGCCGGGCCTACCAACCTCCCCACAAGACAACCGGCGACCCTGATGTGCAGTCACAGTCAGGTCTCGCAACGTCCTGAAAACCAGCCATCCCGCGCACCGCGGTCCATCCCGGCGCGATTGACGCCGGGGCCCCTCGCCGTCACCACCTCCCCCGACAGACCGGGTCCGCCACGGCGTCCCCCTTCTTCTCGTCAAAAATACCTCGGGGGCGCGGGGGCTGGCCCCCGCCACTTCGGCGCGCTGCGGAAATGTGGTGCACCCGACAGGATTCGAACCTGTGGCCTCTGCCTTCGGAGGGCAGCGCTCTATCCAGCTGAGCTACGGGTGCCTTGGTGCGTCTATAGCGGCGCGAAAACCGCGCCGCAACGCGAAAAGGCCTCAGGCGAAAAGTTCGTGGCACAGCTCCAGCGCGTCGACCAGCGCATCGACCTCGGCCGTGGTGTTGTAGACGCCGAAGGACGCGCGGCAGGTCGCCGTCAGCCCCAGGTGATCCATCAACGGCATCGCGCAATGGGCACCGGCGCGCACGGCCACGCCCTTCTTGTCCAGCACGGTCGAGATGTCGTGCGCATGCGCGGGCCCGTCCAGCGTGAAGCTGAAGATCGCGCCCTTGCCCGGCGCGTTGCCCTGCACCTGCAGCCAGTTCAGCCCGTGCAGCCGGTCCTGCGCGTAGTCGCGCAAGCCAGCCTCGTGCGCCGCGATGTTGTCCATGCCGACGTCCATCATCCAGTCCAGCGCGACGCCAAGGCCCACCGTCTGCACGATCCCCGGGGTGCCGGCCTCGAACTTCATCGGGGCGTCGTTGTAGGTCACCGCATCGCGGCCGACCTCTCGGATCATGTCGCCGCCGCCAAGGAAGGGCCGCATCTCCCTCATCCGGTCCGGATGCACGAAGATCGCCCCGGATCCGCTTGGCCCGTATAACTTATGTCCCGTGATGGCATAGAAGTCGCAGCCGATGTCCTGCACATCGACCGGCAGGTGCACCGCAGCCTGAGAGCCGTCGACCAGCACCGGCACGCCCTTGGCATGGGCGCCCGCACAGATCGCCTTCACGTCCACCAGCGTGCCCAGGACGTTCGACATCTGCGTGACGGCGACCAGCTTGGTCTTCGGCCCGATCGCATCGATCACCGCCTGCGGGTCGAGCGATCCGTCGGCGGCGGTGTCCACCCATTTCAGCACCACGCCCTGCCGCTCGCGCAGGAAATGCCAGGGCACGATATTGGCGTGGTGCTCCATGATCGACAGCACGATCTCGTCGCCCGCTTCCATCCGCGGCGCGGCCCAGCCATAGCTGACCATGTTGATGCCCTCGGTCGTGCCGGAATTCAGGATGATGTCATCCTCCGACCCCGCGTTCAGGAACCGCGCGATCTTGCCACGCACGCCTTCGTAATGATCGGTCGCCACATTCGAAAGGTAATGCAAGCCACGGTGAACATTGGCATATTCGCTTTCGTACATCCGCGTCATCGCGTCGATCACCACGCGCGGCTTCTGGGCAGAGGCACCGTTGTCGAGGTAGACCAGCGGCTTGCCGTTGACCTCTCGCCCAAGGATCGGGAATTGCGCGCGGATCGCGTCCACATCGAACATCAGAGGGTGCCTCCTTGCAGGGTCACGCCGATCAGGGCCAGCAGCAGCGCCAGCCCGAAGGATATGCCAAGCACGCCGATCACGACGGTGCCCAGCGATTTCAGCAGACTGTCGAACCCATGCAGCACGTTCACGAGGTGCAGCAGCGCAAAGACCAGCCACGCCAGACCGGCCAGCGTCACGATCCCCGCCAGCGGCGGGAACAGCAGCAGGGCCAGGGTCTGCACGATCTGGATCACCAATGCCATGGCCTGCCACCAGACGACCAGCAGGATCGCCGCGGCAAAAGCGCCCTGTCCGCCGATCATCCGCCCCGTCCAGTAGATCGCGGCGATCATCATCAGCAGCGACGACCCGAGGATGACGCACAGCATGAAGGGGCTGGCGCCGACCATTGCCGCCTCTGCCGGCGACAGGAACAGGCCCAGTTGCAGCACCAGCACCGATGCTACGGTGACCAGCGCCGCCATCTGCCACAGCACGCCCCCCGGCAGCGCCGTCCGCGTCAGCGCGCGGGCGGTCCCCGCCGGGTCGCGGAACGATCCCCCTATGAAGGCCCCGGGCGTCACGCCTCGGCCTCGCGCAGGGATTGCAGCCAGATCACGGCAAAGGCCACGATCCAGAACGCGCCGACCAGATGCGTCCCCGCCACCTGCCCCAGAAATCCGGCCATCAGGCCATAAAGCAGCAGCACCGGCACGCTCGCCAGCAGCGACCAGAACAGCGCCAGCCGGGCAGAGTAGAACGTCCCCTGCCCGCGAAACGCTTTCGCGACCAGATGGCTGATCGCCGCCAGAGCATAGAGCGCCAGCGGCCAGATCGTCAGCCAGGCGAAAAGCTCGTAGGTCATCAGCTGCCCGATCTCGCGCGGCTCCACCCCCGGGGCAAGGTCGAACCCCGCCGCCGTGCGCGCCAGCCGCGGCCATTGCGCGACGAAGACCAGCAGGCAGAACACGATGAGGTAGGCCAGCGCCCGGTCCTCCCGCTTGCCCTGTGCCAGCAGGTCGCGCATGACGGCGCGCGGTCCGCGCCAGGTGCGGACGATGTCAGCCGTGACCGCCATCAGTGCTGGTGACGGTCCAGCCAGCCCGCCAGCCGGTCGCGCAGATCGTCTGCAAGGCTCTCGTCCGCGATCTCCTGCAGCGCTTCGGCGAGGAACGACAGGGTCAGCAGAGTCGTCGCCGTCTTCTCCGGCACGCCGCGGGACCGCAGGTAGAACAGCGCATCCTCGTCGATCGCGCCAGAGGTGCTGCCGTGCGAACAGGCCACATCATCGGCATAGATCTCCAGTTCCGGCTTGGCGAGGAACTGGCTGTCGCCGTCCAGCAGCAGCGACTGGCTGATCTGATAGCCGTCGGTCTTCTGCGCGCCGTGCTTCACCAGGATCTTGCCCTGAAACACGCCAACGGCACCGTTGCGCAGCACCTTCTTGAACACCTGCCGGCTCTCGCAGCCAACCGCGTCATGGGTGATGAACACCGTGTCGTCGTGGTGGAAATCCTCGCCATCGCCGACGCAGGCCCCTGCGACATGCGCCGTGGCATCGTCGCCCAGGATCTCCATGATGCAGTCGTTGCGGGTCAGCGCACCGTTCACCGACAGGGTGAAGGACTTGAAGGTCGCTTCCGCCCCGATCCGGGCAAACGTGTGGGTGTTCATGCGGCGGCCATGGTCGCGGCCCTGCGCGCGGACATGGTGGAACGCGGCACCGTCGGCCACATCGACCTCCATGTTCGAGGCAAACCGCGCCGCCCCGGCGCCGCTTTCCAGCAGCGTCACGACAGCACCCGCGTCCAGCTTCACCACATGATGCAACGCCACGTCGGCCCCTGCGTCCTTGCGGTCATAGCGCAGATGGATCATCCCTGCCTGCCCGGTCACGTGGATCAGCAGCCCGTCCGTCGCCGTGGCCGTGGTCAGCGCCGCCAGGGGACGCTCCACCGGTTGCTGCCCACGCTCTTCCAGCGTGCCCAGCAGGTCGGCGGCCCAGGTCAGGTCCTGCGCCTGCGCCAGCCGCGTGATCGTCACGCCGGCGGCCGACAGATCGTCAGAGGCACCTTCGTCGAAGACTCCGTCCACGAAGACCACCCGCAGGGCGTCGGCCCCGGAAAACTCCGGGTCTTCTTCGACCTCCAGCACATCGGCCGTGATCGCAGCCGCGTCGGTCAGCGTCGTCGGATCGGTGAACCGCCAGTACTCGTCGCGCCGCGCCGGCAGCCCCACGGCCGCCACGCGCCCCAGCGCCGCCTTGCGCGCCTTGGTCAGCCACGCAGGCCCTTCGGGCAGCATGACGCCCTCCAGCCGCGCGTCCGTCGCGTCCTGTTTGCGTTGCGGCAGGGCCATTACGCCTCCTCCGCCATCAGGTCCGCGTAACCGTTGTTCTCGACCTCCAGCGCCAGCTCCGGCCCACCGGTCTTGATGATGCGCCCGTTCGCCATGATGTGCACGACGTCAGGTTTGATATGGTCCAGAAGCCGCTGATAATGCGTGATGACAAGGAACGACCGCCCTTCAGACCGCAGTGCGTTCACGCCGTCCGCCACCAGCTTCATCGCGTCCACGTCAAGGCCGGAATCGGTCTCGTCAAGGATACACATCTTCGGTTCCAGCATCGCCATCTGCAGGATCTCGTTGCGCTTCTTCTCGCCACCCGAAAAACCGACGTTGACCGGCCGCTTCAGCATCTCGGCGTCGATCTGCAGGTCCTTCGCCTTGGCGCGGACTTCCTTCAGGAAGTCGCCCGCAGACAGTTCCTCCTGCCCCCGCGCCTTGCGCTGCGCGTTCACGGCCGTGCGCAGAAAGGTCATGTTGCCGACGCCCGGAATCTCGACCGGGTACTGAAACGCGAGGAATAGGCCCGCCGCGGCGCGCTCTTCCGGCTCCATCTCCAGCAGGTCCACGCCGTCCAGCGTCGCCGTCCCGCCGGTCACTTCGTAGCCGTCCTTGCCGGACAGCACGTAGGACAGCGTCGACTTGCCGGACCCGTTCGGGCCCATGATCGCATGCACCTTGCCCGCCGGAACGGTCAGGTCCACACCCTTGAGGATCGACTTGTCCTCGTCTTCAAGATCGACCTTCAGGCCCTTGATTTCCAACATGACTTCTTCCTTCTATCCTTTGAACACCATGGCTGCCCCGCACGCCATCAGCGCGAAACCACCCAGCGTCATCCAACTCACGCCTTCCTTCAACCAGAAGACAGAGAACCCCGTGAAGACCACCAGCGTGATGACCTCCTGCATCGTCTTCAGCTGCGCCGCCGAATAGACCGTGTGACCGATCCGGTTCGCCGGCACCGCCAGCCAGTACTCGAAGAACGCGATCCCCCAGCTGACCAGCACGACGACCCACAACGCCTGCGCCGGAAACTTCAGATGCCCGTACCACGCGAAGGTCATGAAGACGTTCGACGCGACCAGCATCAGCACCGGCAGGACGTAGGGCGTCACCGCAGAACGCGCCTCATCCCAGCACCACCGCGGTGCCAGAGACCGAGACCATCAGCATCGTGTCGCCGACGACCTCGTAATCGATATCCACGCCGACGACCGCATTGGCCCCCATCTTGGCGGCCTCGTCCTGCAACTCGCCCATCGCGGCCTCCCGCGCATCGCGCAGCTTCGTCTCGTAAGCCCCTGACCGGCCACCGACAAAATCGGTGACCTGCGCAAAGAAATCGCGCACCACGTTGGCGCCCATGATCGCCTCGCCGACCACAATCCCCTTGTAGTCGCGGATCGGACGACCCTCGACGGTGGGTGTCGTCGTGACGATCATCCGACCGACCCTTCGAGGCTGATCGCCACCAGCGCCTGCGCCTCCATGGCGAATTCCATCGGCAGCGCCTGCAGCACTTCCTTGCAGAAGCCGTTCACCACCAGCGCCACGGCCTCTTCCTCGTCCATGCCGCGGCTGCGGCAATAGAACAGCTGCTCGTCGTCCACCTTTGACGTCGTCGCCTCATGCTCCACACGGGACGAATTGTTCTTCACCTCGATGTAGGGCACAGTATGCGCCCCGCACTCCGACCCAATCAGCAGGGAGTCGCACTGGGTATAGTTGCGCGATTCCTTGGCCTTGGGGTGCATCGACACCAGCCCGCGATACGTGTTCTGCGCCTTGCCCGCCGAAATCCCCTTGGACACGATCCGCGACTTCGTGCGCTTGCCGAGGTGCACCATCTTGGTACCCGTATCGGCCTGCTGCATGTTGTTGGCGATGGCGATGGAATAGAACTCGCCCTGTGAATCGTTCCCCCGCAGGATGCAGCTGGGATACTTCCACGTCACGGCAGAGCCCGTCTCCACCTGCGTCCACATGACCTTCGCCCGGTCGCCCCGGCAGTCGGCGCGCTTGGTCACGAAGTTGTAGATGCCGCCCTTGCCCTCGGCGTCGCCCGGATACCAGTTCTGCACCGTGGAATACTTCACCTCGGCGTCTTCCTCGACGATGATCTCGACCACCGCCGCGTGCAGCTGTGCGACGTCGCGCTTCGGCGCCGTGCAGCCTTCGAGGTAGCTGACATAGGACCCCTTGTCCGCGATGATCAGCGTCCGTTCGAACTGGCCGGTATTTTCGGCGTTGATGCGGAAATAGGTGCTCAATTCCATCGGGCAGCGTACGCCCGGCGGGATGTAGACGAAGGACCCGTCGGAAAACACAGCCGAATTCAGCGTGGCATAGAAGTTGTCCGACGGCGGCACGACGCTGCCCAGATACTTCTTCACCAGTTCCGGATGCTCGCGGATCGCCTCCGAGATCGAGCAGAAGATCACCCCGGCCTTGGCCAGTTCCTTCTGGAACGTCGTGCCCACGGACACGGAGTCGAAGACAGCATCCACGGCAACCTGACGGCCCTCGGCGGGCGGCGCCTCGGCGCCCTCGACCCCGGCCAGGATCGCCTGCTCCTTCAGCGGGATCCCCAGCTTCTTGTAGGTTTCCAGAAGCTTCGGATCGACCTCGTCCAGCGACTTCGGCTTCACCTCCATGCTCTTCGGCCGGGCATAGTAATACAGGTCCTGGAAATCGATGTCCGCCAGCTGCAGCATGGCCCAGTTCGGGACGCTCATGCCTTCCCAGCGCTGGAACGCCGACAGGCGCCAGTCGGTCATCCACTCCGGCTCCTCGTTCTTGGAGGAGATCAGCTTCACGATATCCGGGTTCACGCCCTTGGGCGCGTAGTCCATCTCGATCTCGTCGTCGTTCCAGCCGTACTTGTAGGCCCCCGACAGCTGCGCCACCGCATCGACGGTCTCCTGATCGACGCCCTCTTTGACGTCAACATCCATTGCAGCCATTTTACTCACCTCTCTCGGCACTCACGCCGCCATCATCCGTCTGGCCCTGGCACACCATGCATCCGCAAAGGCCATGACCTCGTCTTCCGTCGTCTCCAGCCCCAGCGACACGCGCAGCGCGCAGCGGGCCTGATCGTCACCGTATCCCAGCGCCGTCAGCACCGGCGATGTGCGGACCTTGCCGCTGGAACAGGCGGACCCCGCGGACACCGCGAAACCCGCCAGATCCATCGCCATCACCTGCGTCTCGCCCCGCCAGCCGGGACAGATCATGCAGCTGGTATTGGGCAACCGATCGACATCATTCCCGACAAAAATAGTCTGCGGCACGGCATCCGCAACCGCTTCTTCTAGAATATTTCTAAGTTGCGCAACCCGCGACCAGCGCCCGGCGGCCAGATCGTCCTGCGCCGCCGCCGCCGCCGCCGACATGCCGGCGATCGCCACGATGTTCTCGGTTCCCGACCGCCGCCCCATCTCCTGCCCGCCACCGCGCAACCGGGCGGTCACGTCAAAGCCCTGCGGCACCACCAGCGCGCCCACGCCCTTCGGCCCGCCGAACTTGTGAGCGGACAGAAAGACCTGCTCCACTCCGGCCCAGGCATAGGAAAAGGCGACGCGGCCAAAGCCCTGCGTGATGTCGCTCACCGCCAGCCCCTCGGGCAGCGCCTGCAGGATCCCGGTCTCGGAATTGGCAAGCTGCACCACGGACCGGGCGGGATCGGTCACGACGACGCGCCCCCCCGCCACGGGCAGATCGCAGTCGACCCAGGCCCGCACCGCTTCATGCTCCAGGTCCGACCCATGCAACCCGCGCCCCGCCAGCGCCAGCGCCGCCGCCTCCGTCGCCCCCGACACGAAGACGACATCCGCCCCGGAGGCGCCCACCGCCTCCGCCACCGTGGCCCGCGACCGCTCCAGCAGCGCCTTCGCCGCCCGCCCCTCGCCGTGCACCGAACTGGGGTTGCCCACCACGTCCATCGCCGCGATCATCGCCGCCCGCGCCTCCGCCCTCACGGGCGTCGTTGCATTATGATCCAGATAGATCCGGCTCACGGCCACAGGTCCTCGCTTTTTCCATAAATACTCCGGGGGAGGCCCTTCAGGGCCGGGGGCAGCGCCCCCTGCGACATCTCACTCATCGACCACCTCGAACAGGGCGGGCACCGCCGGACAGGGGGCCATGGCATTGCCCACCACGTCGCTCAGCCGCGTCTGGTGCAGAAAGACATAGACATGCGCGCTCAGCCCCTCCCACAGCCGATTGGTCAGCGACTGGGCGCGGCTGCCCGATGCCCCGCCAGAGGCGCCGGCCCCCTTGTGCATGGCACTCACCGTCTCGTCCACGGCACCGAGGATGTCGGCCACCCTGATCTCTGCCGCGGGACGCGACAGGCGGTAGCCGCCGCCGGGGCCGCGCACGGATTCGACCAGCCCCTCGCGCCGCAGCTTCACGAACAGCTGTTCGAGATAGGGCAGGCTCACGTCCTGACGGCGCGCGATCTCCGTCAGGCTGACCAGCGTCCCGTCCGGTTGCAGGGCCAGATCGGCCAGCGCCACCATCGCATAGCGTCCCTTGGTGCTCAATTTCATCGCAAATGCCCTCCAACCGCCATAAACATTGACGAAGCCGCGCGGCCTGATTAGGTCACGGCCAATCCCCTCGCCCGGCACGCCGTGCGAATTTAGAATCTTTCTAAGGTGCCCGAGCGTTTTCGTCAAGAATACCTCTCGCCCGCAGCAGATGGAACGTTCATGCCCGAAGTCATCTTTCCCGGTCCCGAAGGCCGCCTCGAAGGCCGCTATCACCCGCAAAAAGACCGTGACGCGCCCATTGCCATCGTGCTGCATCCGCATCCGCAGTTCGGCGGCACGATGAACAACAAGGTCGTCTACAACCTGCATTACGCCTTCTACAACATGGGCTTCACCGTGCTGCGGTTCAACTTCCGCGGCGTGGGCCGGAGCCAGGGCGAATACGACCAGGGCATCGGGGAACTCTCCGACGCCGCCTCCGCCCTCGACTACCTGCAGTCGATGAACAACAACGCCAAGCATTGTTGGGTCGCCGGTTTCTCCTTCGGGGCCTGGATCGGCATGCAGCTTCTGATGCGCCGGCCCGAGATCACGGGCTTCATCTCCGTCTCGCCGCCCGCCAACATGTACGACTTCAGCTTCCTCGCCCCCTGCCCGGCCTCGGGCCTCATCATCAACGGCGCCGCCGACCGCGTGGCGCCGCCCGCCGATACGGTCAGCCTCGTGAACAAGCTGCACGACCAGAAGGGCATCACCATCACGCACGAGGAAGTGCCCGGCGCCGGCCATTTCTTCGAGGATCCGCACATGGACCCGATGATCGGCAGCGTGAAGTCCTACGTCCGCCGCCGCCTGACCGAAAGCACCCGGTAAGCCCCATGTCCTACGTCGACGACGTCGCCCTCGACCTTGCGCAACTGGCCCTCGCCGATGCGGAACGCACCGGCGACGACAAGATCGTCGACCAGATCGGCGAATTGCTTGGCGCGTCGTCGCAGACGCTGCAGGAAAGCTACCTCACCTTCGTCCGCATCCGCCGGGCAGAGGCGCGGGCGCGTCAGATCCTGACCGCCCGGGCCGCGAAACCGGCCGGTTGACGCTCAGTGCGGTCCGGTTAAGGGGTCGTGAAATATAACATAATATGTTTCGCATGCGAAACATTTGCTTTTTGAAATGTATTTCATGTCCGCTTCCGATCGCCTCTCCCGCCAGCTTGCCTTCCTGTCCGAAGCCGACCGCCTGAAGTCCGTGGTCCGCGCAAACGTCCTGATGGACGGCTCGCGGCACGAGAATTCCGCCGAACATTCGTGGCACCTCGCGCTCTGGGCCCTCGTCTTCGGCGCGCCGCCGGCGGCGATCCACATGGCCCTGCTGCACGACGTGGTCGAGATCGACGCGGGCGATCATCCGATCCACCTGCCACAGGACCACGCCGCCATCGCGATCAAGGAACGCGCCGCCGCCGACCGGCTCTATCCGATCCTGCCCGCCGATCAGGCAACCACCTTCCGCGCGGTGTGGGAGGATTTCGAGGACGGCACCTCGCCCGCCGCCCGCACGGCGCGGATGCTCGACATGGCGCAGCCGCTGATGCAGGAACTGGGCAACGCCGCGCAGACGGAGGTGGAGCGTGACATCATCCGCGCCCTGCTCGCCACCGGTCGCCCCGCCGCGCTGGCCGACGACTGGCCCGGCCTCTACACCTACGCCCTCGGCCTGCTCGATCGCACCGGCGCCCGCCTCGACGCGGACACCACCGCCCGGCTGCGCTTTCTGGCAGAGGCGGACCGGCTCAAGACAGAGCTGCGCGCCACGACCCTCTTCGACGGTTCCCGCCGCGAGAATTCGGCAGAGCACAGCTGGCACCTTGCCCTTTACGCCCTGACGCTGGCGGAACATGCGGTCCGCCCCGTGGACACCGACCGGGTCATCGCGATGCTGCTGATCCACGACCTCGTGGAAATCGACGCGGGCGACCTGCCGATCCACACCGCCGCCTCCGACCGGAACGCCAAGGCCGCCGACGAGGCCCGCGCCGCAGCGCGCCTGTTCGGCCTCTTGCCACGGGACCAGGGAGCCGCGCTTCACGCGCTCTGGACCGAATTCGAGGCGGCGACAAGCGACGATGCCGTCTTTGCCAAGGCGCTGGACCGGGTGCAGCCGGTCATGGCGAATCTGGCGACCCGTGGCGGCACGTGGCTGTCCTACAACGTGACCCGCGACCAGCTTGAGACCCGTGTCGGCGACAAGGTCCGGCGCGGGGCGCCGGCCCTGTGGGATGCCATTCTGCCGCAGATCGACGCGTTTTTCACCGCGACGTGACCTGACCGCACGATCCGCAGTCTGACCGCTGGTCACGGCGGGCGCGATCGGACATGGTCGCGCATCGCCCCGACAGGACACTGCATGCGCCCCTTCTCGACCCTCGCCGCCCGCTATCCCGGGGCCTGCGCCGCCTTCGTCCTGACCCTCTTCGCGGTCTGGTTTGCGCTGCCCACGATCCTGTCCCGACCGGTCGATGCGACGGGCGGTACCGGCACCTTCGACCTGTCCGACCTGCGCCCCTACATCGTGACAGAGGCGGTGGTGGCGGCGGTGCTTCTGGTGCCGGTCGCCCTGTTCCGCTGGGGCCGCTTGACCGGCCTGCGCGGGCCGGTGGACCGGGCGGGCCTGCGCCTGTCGCTCTGGTTCATCCTGCCGGGCCTCGGCATCGTCGCTCTGGTCTGGGCCGCGCTGCTGACCGATGCGCCGCGGGAGGACACCGCCCGCCAGATCGCCATGATCGGCACGATGACCCTGCTGATCGGACTGTTCGAGGAGACGCTGTTCCGCGGTGTCGTGCTGGGCGCGCTGCGCCATCGCCTGTCTGCCGGGATGGCGATCGTGGTCTCGGGCGTGCTTTTCGGCCTGTTCCACGTGGTCAACGCGCTGGTGGGTCAGGACATCGCCCTGACGGCGATCCAGATCGTCAGCGCCACGGGCCTCGGGCTGTTCTTTGGCGCGATCACCGTGCAGGCGCGCAGCGTCTGGCCGGCAATCCTGCTGCATGCGATCTGGGACGCTTTCGCCCTGTCGATGGCGCTGATGCTGCGTCTGTCGCCGCAGGCCGCGACAACGACGTTGCCGCAACCGGGATTCGCTGCGCTGATCGGTCCCGCCTTGCTGACCTTCGCCGCCTGGCGCATCCACCGGCGCTGGCGTCGGCGCACCGCAGCGGCGGAAGAACGCCAAATGCCCTGCATTTGATGCTGGACAGCGTGGGTCAAGGGGCATAGGGCGCGAAGCTTATATTCAGACCGGACCCTTGCCCCATGATCGATTCCCTTGCCAAAGCCCTTGCCGAAAAGGGCTATGACACCCTGACGCCCGTTCAGGAGGCGGTGACCGATCCGGCACTCGACGGTCAGGATCTGCTGGTCAGCGCGCAGACCGGGTCCGGCAAGACGGTGGGATTCGGTCTTGCCATCGGGCCGACGATCCTCGCGGAGGACGGCACCTTCGGCCCGGCCGGGCGGCCGCTGGCGCTGATCGTGGCGCCGACGCGGGAACTGGCGTTGCAGGTCAAACGCGAATTGTCGTGGCTTTACAAGGACACCGGGGCCGTTCTCGCGTCCTGCGTCGGCGGCATGGACGCGCGTGACGAACGCCGCGCGCTGGACCGCGGCGCGCATATCGTCGTCGCCACGCCGGGGCGTCTGGTCGACCACGTGAACCGCAGCAACATCGACCTGTCCGACATCCGCGCCATCGTGCTGGACGAGGCGGACGAGATGCTGGACCTCGGCTTCAAGGACGATCTGGAGTTCATTCTGGGCGAAGCTCCGCCCGCGCGCCGCACCCTGATGTTCAGCGCCACCGTGCCGCCGATGATCGTGAAGCTGGCGAAATCCTATCAGAAGGACGCGGTGCGCGTCGCCACGACCACCAAGGAAGGCCAGCACGCCGACATCGACTATCGCGCGCTGAGCGTCGCACAGCATGACGCCGACAATGCGATCATCAATGTGCTGCGCTATTACGATGCGCCCAATGCCATCGTCTTTGCCAACACCCGCGCCA
The DNA here is from genome assembly GCF_900128995.1 of Loktanella atrilutea. Taxonomy (GTDB): domain Bacteria; phylum Pseudomonadota; class Alphaproteobacteria; order Rhodobacterales; family Rhodobacteraceae; genus Loktanella; species Loktanella atrilutea. Next base: position 767,145 of record NZ_FQUE01000001.1, read on the forward strand.
TGGTCACGCGGCTGACCACGCGGCTGAGCAACCGTGGCTTTTCCGTTGTCGCCCTGTCCGGTGAGTTAAGCCAGCAGGAACGGTCCCATGCCTTGCAAGCGATGCGCGACGGGCGGGCCAAGGTCTGCGTGGCGACCGACGTGGCGGCGCGGGGCATCGACCTGCCGAACCTGGAACTGGTGATCCACGCGGAATTGCCGACCAATGCGGAAATCCTGCTGCACCGGTCCGGCCGGACGGGTCGCGCGGGGCGCAAGGGCATCTCTGCCATGATCGTGACGCCCAAGATGCGCCGCCGGGCCGAGAATCTGCTGACCTGGGGCAAGCTGACCGCGACATGGGCGGTCCCACCCTCTGCTGACGAGATCCTGCGCAAGGACGAGGAACGGCTGCTGAACGACGAGATCTGGTCCGAAACCTTCAACGCGGAGGAGCTGGCCTTTGCCGGTCGCCTGCTGGAGGCACATGACGCGACCCAGATCGCCGCGGCCTACCTGCGGCTTTATCAGGGCAAGCAGTCCGCGCCGGAAGACCTGACCGAATATAACGCACCGCCGCCGCGTGAAGGCCGCGAGACGGCGCCGCGCGAACGGAAAGAGACCTTCGGCCCGTCGAAGTGGTTCCGCGTCAACGTGGGCCGCGACCAGAAGGCCGAGGCGCGCTGGCTGCTGCCGATGCTGTGCAAGGCCGGCGACATCACCAAGAAGGAAATCGGTGCGATTCGCATTCAGGCGGACGAGACCTTCGTCGAGATCGCCGAAGCGGCCGCCGCCGGGTTCCTGAAGGCCGTCGGCCCCGACATGGTGCTGGAGAATCAGGCGGAGCTGTCCGAGGTGGACGGCATCCCGCAGATCAGTGACCGGGGCGCGCGCCCCGACAAGAAGGCCTATGCCAAGCGCGACGACGCCGCCCCGCGAAGCCCTCGCCCGCGCGACACGACCCCGCCGCCGCCCAGCCGTCAGGACGACGTGGCCGCGATCGCGCCGCAGTCCGATACGCCGAAAGAGCGCAAGCCGCGCGCCAAGCCCTTTGCCAAGCCGGAGCGTCGCGATCACGGCGATGCGGTCGTCGATCTGAACAAGCCGAAGGCGAAGCCGGTCTGGAGGGGCAAGTCCGACGACGCCCGCCCGGCCCGCGCCCCCTATCGCGCCGACGGCGACGCCAAGCCGGCCTACAAGGGCAAGACCGATGGCAAGCCCGCGTGGAAGGGCAAGTCGGACGACAGGCCCGGCTACAAGGGGAAGTCGGACAAGCCGCCCTACAAGGGCAAATCGGACGGAAAGCCGGGCGAAAAGCCCGCGTGGAAAGGCAAATCCGACGCAAAGCCCGCGTGGAAGAAGCCCGACGGCGCGCCAGCGAAGCCCAAGGCCAGTGCCTCTGACACGTCCAAGCGGTTCGTGCCGCCGGGCGGCAAGGCGGGACCCCGCAAGCCCGCAGGCAAGGGTCCGCTGAAGCGCGGACCGAAGTGACGATTGCTGCGGCGGAGCGGTGAACAATGCCTTAATTCCGCCACAGTTGCGCCCCGCGCGCGACACGATTCGACCCCATCCACGACACATCGTCCGGTAGAAGACGATGGGTTTCGGAACCAACCGAAGGCAAATTACAGGACCTACAATGGCCAGCCAGTACCCCGCCCAATCAGAGGCAGCACCCCAGCAACAGGGCGACTCGCACGCCCTGCCGCAGCAGACAGGCACCCCTTTGGCGCCGACGCACGCGCCGCAGCAGCAACAGCAGACGATCCCGATGTTCCGGGATTTCGCCAGCATCTGAGCGACGCAATTCGTCCGCACCGCCGATCCTCCCGGCGGCGGTGCGGATCTTTTTCTGATATTCAGCGCGTCCGATCGTCATGATCGGCCTGCATGTCGTTCGGACGCCGAAACGTCCGCGCGTCACGTGCCCCTGCGGTTCGCGCGGGATGGCGCGCACGACCTTTCCTTCATTTGCATATGACGCACTGCGGACCGCCCCGAAACGGATCGCGTCCCGCGCGGTTCAGGGAACCGGCAGGCCCTGTCGCGCATTGATTCAGCGATACATGAAAGGAATTGCCATGAACCTCGTTCGCATCATCCTGTCCATCCTGATCCCACCGCTGGGGGTCTTTCTGAAGGTCGGCCTTGGCGGTCAGTTCTGACTGAACGTCATCCTGACGATTCTGGGCTATATCCCCGGCCTGATCCACGCGATCTGGATCATCAGCCGCAGCGAGCCAGCAGCCGCATGACCGATCATCACGCGAGACTGCAACGGCTGGAGAAGATGGCTCACCGGATGGATTCGGCGATCCGGATTCCGGTCATCGGGCTGCGGGTCGGCTATGATTCGATCATCGGGCTGATTCCGGGTGTCGGCGACATTCTGACGCTTGCGCCATCTGCCTGGATCATCATCGAGGCGAAGCGTCTGGGTGCGCCCGCGCATGTCATCAGCCGGATGGTCGCGAATACCGCGACCGATACGCTGGTCGGCATGATCCCCCTGATCGGCGATCTGTTCGACGCGACGTTCAAGTCGAACCGCAAGAACGTGGCGATCCTGCGCGACCATCTGGAACGCAAAGGGGCCGTCCCGGCAGGACGACCCCGTTTCGCCTGAAGGGGCGAAAGACGAACGAAGGCGGGCGCCTGGCCCGCCTTTTTCATGTCAGGCCTCAGCCGACCAGTTCGAGGCCGGAGAAGAAATACGCGATCTCTTCCTTCGCCGTCTCCGGCGCATCGGATCCGTGGACCGAGTTCTCGCCGATGGACAGGGCGAATTCCTTGCGGATCGTGCCTTCGGCGGCATCCGCGGGGTTGGTGGCGCCCATGACGTCGCGGTTCTTCTGGATCGCGTTCTCGCCTTCCAGCACCTGCACGACGATGGGTTCAGAGATCATGAACTCGCAGAGCTCGCCAAAGAAGGGGCGGTCCTTGTGGACGCCGTAGAATTCCTGCGCCTGTGCCAGCGTCAGCTGGATGCGCTTGGAGGCGACGACGCGCAGGCCGGCGTCCTCGAACTTGGCGATGATCTTGCCGGTCAGGTTGCGCTTGGTGGCGTCGGGCTTGATGATGGAGAATGTGCGCTGGATGGCCATGGGTGCCTCTTGTCTATTGTGCCGCGCTGCGGCGTTGAAAGCTGGCGCTGCCCTAGCATGGTGCATCTGCGGTGAAAAGGCTTTGCCTTGACAGGCGCGTCGCCACGGCCCGAGATGGCGGCGCCCCTGTCCCGAAGGAACCGCCATGCGCCTCTCCGCCCTTCTGACCTGCCTGATCCTTGCCACGCCGCTGGCCGCACAGGATGCCGCCTTTCCGCGCCAGACCTTCACGCTGGACCCCGCCCACGCCAGCCTGACCTTCTCTATCATGCATCTGGGGCTGTCCAACTTTACCGCCGGTTTCGATACCTTCGCGGCGACGCTGGACCTTGACCCAGCGGCGCCGCAGCATGCGGCGCTTTCGGTGACGGTCAATGTCGCATCGCTCGACCTGCCGACGCCGCCGCTGGGGTTCAGAGAGGAGCTGCTGGGGCCGAACTTCTTCGATGCCGATCAATATCCCCAGATCACCTTCGTCAGCACCGCAGTCGCGCCGACCGGCGCGAAGACGGCGGATGTGACCGGCGATCTGACGATGCACGGTGTCACGCAACCGGTCACGCTGCAGGTCACCTTTAACGGCAACAGCGCGGCGGGCCTGTTCGAACCATGGGTCCGTGCCGGGTTTTCCGCCACGGGAGAGCTGAGCCGCAGCGCCTTCGGCATGGGGGCCGGCGTGCCGGCCGAGGGCAGCACGCTGGGTGTCTTCGACACCGTCCGTTTCCGGATCGAGACCGAGTGGACCGGGGAAGCCGTTCAGAATTAGGGCCGCGCGGGGGTGGTCACGGCGGTGTGATGCGTTAGGCTGATATTCATAACCTGCGAAGGAGCCGGATCATGAATGCCGTCGTCGATTTTCTGAACACCATCCTGTGGGGGTATGTGCTGGTCTACGGCCTGCTCGCCGTGGGCATATTCTTTACGATCCGGCTGGGCGCGATCCAGTTCCGCCACTTCCCCGAGTATTTTCGCGTCATCACCGGATCGCGCGAGACCTCTTCCGACGGCATCAGCCCGCTGCAGGCGCTGACGATCTCGCTCGCCTCTCGCGTCGGCACCGGCAACCTTGCTGGTGTCGCGGTGGCGATCTACCTCGGCGGGCCGGGGGCGATCTTCTGGATGTGGATGGTGGCGCTGGTCGGCATGGCGACGGCCTATGCGGAATCGACGCTGGCGCAGCTTTACAAGGTCAGGAACGGCGACGGACAGTACCGTGGCGGGCCGGCCTTCTACATGGCCGCCGGCGTCGGATCGCGGGCGATGGGCTATGCCTTCTCGATCTGCCTGATCCTGAGCTTCGGCCTGATCTTCTCGGCCGTGCAGGCCAATTCGATCTCGGAAGCGATGACGGAGGCCTTCGGCGTGCCGGGCATCGTCACCGGCCTTGTCATCGCGGCGCTGGCGGGCATCGTGATCTTCGGCGGTATCCGGTCGATCGCCAACGTGGCCGACAAGATCGTGCCGGCAATGGCGGGCATCTATTTGCTGGTCGCGATCTACGTGCTGGCGATCCACATCACCGAAGTGCCCGCGATGCTGGCGCTGATCGTGAAGTCCGCCTTCGGCTTCGAGCAGGCGGCGGGCGGCTTCACCGGCGGCTTCATGGCTGCCCTGATGAACGGCGTGAAGCGCGGCCTCTTCTCCAACGAGGCCGGCATGGGCTCTGCCCCCAACATCGCCGCCGCCGCGGTGCCCGATCCGCACCACCCCTCGTCGCAGGGTCTGGTGCAGGGTCTTGGCGTCTTTATCGACACGCTGCTGATCTGCACCGCGACGGCCCTGATGATCTTGCTGTCGGGCGCGGTGGACTACGGTCCCGATGGCGCGCAGGGCATGGTGCTGACCCAGAACGCGCTGGGGGAACACATCGGCGCGGCAGGCCCCTACTTCATTGCCATCGCCATCCTGTTCTTCGCCTTCACCTCGATCATCGGCAACTACAGCTACTCTGAATCCGCGATGGAGTTTCTGGGGCTGGGCGGCCGCATGCCGCTGATGGTGCTGAAGACCGTGGCGATGGGCATGGTGATCTGGGGCGCGGTGCAGCCGGTGTCGGCGGTCTTCAACCTTGCCGACGCCAGCATGGCGGTGATGGCGACGATCAACCTCGTCGCGATCCTGATCCTGTCGAAGACCGTGGTGACGCTGACCCGCGACTACTTCGACCAGAAGAAGGCGGGCAAGACGCCGCTGTTCCGGTTCAAGGAACACCCCGGCATCGACAAGGGTGTCGACCCCACGATCTGGAACCGCGACGTGGCGCAGGAACGCGGCTAATCGGGCGCTTTCCCATGGCCGCCGCCTCTGCTATGCGGCGGCCATGCTCAAAATCTCAGACATCACATATTCCGTCGAAGGCCGCACGCTGCTGGAAAACACCAGCGTCACCATTCCCACGGGTCACAAGGTCGGTCTGGTCGGTCGCAACGGCACCGGCAAGACGACCCTTTTCCGCATCATCCGGGGCGAGATGATCCTCGACACCGGGACGATCAGCCTGCCCAAGGGCTGGAAGATCGGCGGCGTCAGCCAGGAAGTGCCCGGCAACGAGGTCAGCCTGATCGACACCGTCCTGCGCGCCGACACGGAACGCGAGGCGCTGCTGGCCGAGGCCGAGACCGCGACCGACCCGATGCGCATCGCAGACGTGCAGACGCGGCTGGCCGATATCGACGCGTGGTCCGCGGAGGCGCGCGCCTCGACGATCCTCAAGGGCCTCGGCTTCACGGACGAGGAACAGCGGATGCCCTGTTCCGCCTTCTCGGGCGGCTGGCGGATGCGCGTGGCGCTGGCCGCGGTGCTCTTTGCAGAGCCGGACCTGTTGCTGCTGGACGAGCCGACGAACTACCTCGACCTCGAAGGCGCGCTGTGGCTGGAAGCCTATATCGCCAAGTATCCGCATACGGTCATCATCGTCAGCCACGACCGGGAACTGCTGAACCGGTCCGTCGGCGCGATTCTGCATCTGGAGAACAAGGGCCTCACCTACTACACCGGCCCCTACGACCAGTTCGCCCGGCAACGGGCCGAGAAGATCGCACTGCTGACCTCGGCGGCCAAGAAGCAGGACGCAAAGCGCGAGCATCTGCAGAAGTTCGTGGACCGGTTCAAGGCGAAGGCGTCGAAGGCCAAGCAGGCCCAGTCCCGCGTCAAGGCGCTGGAAAAAATGGAAACGATCCGCGTCCCGGCCGACGCCGCCCGCACCGTCTTTACCTTCCCGGAGCCCGAGGAGCTGTCGCCGCCCATCATCAGCGTCGAGGGCGGCGCCGTGGGCTATGGCAACACCATCGTGCTGCACGACCTGAACCTGCGTATCGATCAGGACGACCGGATCGCGCTGCTGGGCCGCAACGGCGAGGGCAAGTCGACCCTGTCGAAGATGCTGTCGAACCGCCTCGATCTGGCGCGGGGCAAGATGGTGACGTCCAACAAGCTGCGCATCGGCTTCTTCGCCCAGCATCAGGTGGACGAGCTGCGGGTCGAGGAAACCCCGCTGGAACACCTGCTGCGCGAACGGGCGGAAGAAGGTCAAGCCAAGCTGCGGGCACGGCTGGCGGGCTTCGGCCTTGGCGCCGATCAGGCGGATACGGAAGTCGGTCGCCTCTCGGGTGGGCAGAAGGCGCGGCTGTCGCTGCTGCTGGCGACGCTGCCCGCGCCGCACCTGCTGATCCTCGACGAGCCGACCAACCACCTCGACATCGAGAGCCGTGAGGCGCTGGTCGACGCGCTGACCGCCTATTCGGGTGCCGTCATCCTCGTGAGCCACGACATGCACCTGCTGAGCATGGTCGCCGACCGGCTGTGGCTGGTGAAGGGGGGCAACGTGAAGCCCTACGACGAGGACCTCGAAGCCTATCGCAAGATGCTGCTGACCCCGGACAAGCCCGCGAACACCAACAAGCCCGCCGCCCCCAAGGTGGTGAAGCCGACCCGCGACGAAATCCTCGCCCTGCGCGCCGACGTGCGCAAGAACGAGGAGCGCGTCACCAAGATCAACGACATGCGCGACAAGCTGGCGAAGAAACTCGCCGACCCCGCGCTTTACGAGGATGCGCGGATCGGCGAGCTGGCCACCTGGAACAAGAAGTACGCCGAAGTCATGGACGGCCTCGGCCGGGCCGAGGCGATGTGGATGACCTCGCTCGAAAAGCTGGACAAGGCGGAGAAGGCCTGACGGCCCTCCTCGCTTTTTCCTCAAATACTCCCGCCGGAGGCTCCGTTACCGCCACCGCCATCGACATTAGGATTATCGCGCACCCCCTTCATCTGGCCAGATAAACTCTCGCCGAAGGCATCCGGAGGCCAGCCCCATGACCGACCTGCCCACCCTGATCGCCGCCTTCACCGCGATGTTCATCGTGATCGACCCGATCGGCCTCGCGCCGCTCTTCATCGCGATGACGCAAGGAATGACCTCCGGCCAGCGGAGGAAGATCGCGGTCCGGGCCTGCACCGTGGCGATCGGGCTGCTGCTGCTCTTCGCGGTCTTCGGCGAGGCGCTGCTGGAATTCGTCGGCATCTCAATGCCCGCCTTCCGGATCGCGGGGGGCGTCCTGCTGTTCATCACCGCGCTCGACATGCTGTTCGAGCGGCGTCAGGCGCGGCGGCAGGACAATGCGGACGATGCGGTCGATCCGGAACAGGATCCCTCGATCTTTCCGCTGGCGATTCCACTGATCGCGGGGCCGGGGGCCATCGCCACGATCATCCTGCTGACGGGCCAAGCGGACAGCGCGCTGGGCTTCGGTGCGGTGCTGGGGGTGATGATCCTCGTGATCGCCATGGTCTTCGCCATGTTCATGGCGGCGGGTCTGCTGGAACGGCTGCTGGGCAAGACCGGCATCAACGTCGTGACGCGGCTGCTGGGGATGCTGCTGGCGGCCCTGTCGGTGCAGTTCATCCTGGACGGGCTGAAGGGTTTCGGTCTGGCGGGCTGAGCCCTATATGGGTGGCATGGACACCGACCGCATCATGCAGATCACCTATCTGACCCTTCTAGGGGGTGCGATCGCCGTCAGCTACATCGTCAGCCAGCGGGGCCAGATGGGCAGGATGGCGCAGCAGGCCAGCATCTGGGGCCTGATCTTCGTCGGCGTCATCGCCGCTGCGGGGATGTGGGGCGATATCCGGCAAAGCGTCGCGCCGCAGCAGGCGATCATGACCGAGGGGCAGATCGTGCTGCCGCGACAGGCGGACGGTCATTTCTACGCCCGGCTCGACGTCAACGGCCGACCCCTGACCTTCATGGTGGATACCGGCGCCAGCCAGATCGTGCTGAGCGCCGCCGACGCGGCCGCCGTGGGCATCGACACGGACACCCTGCGCTATCTGGGTCAGGCGAGCACGGCGAACGGCACGGTGCGGACGGCGCAGGTGACGCTGGACAGCGTGAGCCTTGGCGGCGTCACCCAGGCGGACGTGCGGGCCGTGGTCAACCAGGGCGATATGGCGGGATCGCTGCTGGGCATGAGCTATCTGCGGAACTTCAGCAACATCCAGATCACCGCAGACGACCTGATCCTGACGAGGTAGACCGATGACACGCTTCCTGACACCCCTGCTGCTGGTCCTTGGGCTGACCGCCTGCGCCGCCCCGGCCACCCTTCCGGAAAACTTCGATTCCAGTTTCGCCTACTAGACGGCGCCGCTTTCGGCCTTCTTGACCCAGCGGCCGTCGTCCTGCGCCCAATACTGCGCGGCGACAGAGGCGGAGGTCAGCGCCTTCCACTGGCCGCGCGCCCGTTGCAGGGCGTCGCCGTCGTGGCCGTCGAAGAGGACGCAGGCGCGCTTGCTTGCGGCGATCTCGGCGGGGGTCAGGTCGGCACCGTCCACGCTCATCACGCAGTCGAATCCCGCGGCGGGCGTGTCCACGCCCAGCAGGATCGGCTGGTCGGCGTCGTGGTCGCCCGCCAGCCCGTGGGCGCGGAAACTGTCGGGCGGCCCCTGCCACAGCACCGCGTCGAGCCGTTCCAGAAGCGGCATCCGCCGCCCCCGGATCAGCACGCGCCAGCCCTGCCCCGCGGCCCGGTCGACCAGTTGCGGCAGCGCCTGATCAAGGGGGCTTTCGGTCAGGTGGTAGAAATAGACCGCCCCCATCAGGACTCGTAGCGGTCGGCGATCAGGCGGTTCAGCGCCATGACGCCCCAGCCGGTCGCGCCCTTGGGTGCCAGTGCGGTTTCCGCCTTTACGCTGGCGACGCCCGCGATGTCGAGGTGGCACCACGGCACATCGTCCTTGACGAAGCGGCGCAGGAACTGCGCCGCGGTGATCGACCCCGCCAGCCGTCCGCCGGAGTTCTTGACGTCCGCGATGTGGCTGTCGATCATCTTGTCGTAGGCCTTGCCCATCGGCATCCGCCACGCGCCTTCGCCTTCGGCGTCGGCGGCCTTGAGGAAGGCCCCCGCCAGATCGTCGGAGTTGCTGAAGACACCCGCATTCTCGTGCCCCAGCGCCACCAGCATTGCGCCGGTCAGGGTGGCGAGGTTGATCATGCCCGAGGGCTTGAAGCGGTCCTGCGCGTACCAGAGCACGTCGGCCAGCACGAGGCGGCCTTCGGCGTCGGTGTTCACCACCTCGATCGTGTCGCCCTTCATCGAATGCAGCACGTCGCCGGGGCGGTAGGCGGTGGAGGACGGCATGTTTTCCACGATCCCGACGAGGCCCACGACGTTTGCCTTGGCCTTGCGCAGCGCCAGCGTGCGCATGACTCCGGACACGACGCCGGCGCCGCCCATGTCCATCGTCATGTCTTCCATGTTGGCGCCGGGCTTGAGGCTGATGCCGCCGGTGTCGAAGACGACGCCCTTGCCCACCAGCGCGAAGGGCGCCTCGTCCCCGCCGCCGTTCCATTGCATGACGACGACCTTGGAGGGGCTCGCGCTGCCCTGCCCCACGGCCAGCAGCGCGCCCATGCCGAGCGTCTTCAGCTCGTCCTCTTCGAGGATCTCGACTTCCAGCCCCAGTTCCTGCATCGCCGCCAGACGCGCGGCGAAGTCGTCGGTGGTCAGCACGTTGGCGGGTTCGTTGGTCAGGTCGCGGGTGAAGAAGACGCCCTCGGCCACGGCCATGCCGACCTGTGCGGCCTTGGCGGTGGCTTCGGGATCGTCGGTCATGATCGTGACGTCGCCCGGCGGGTTGCCCTTGTCGGTCTTGTGGTCGGTGAAGTTGTAGCCCCGCAGGGCCAGACCCAGTGCCACGTCGGGGGCGTTGGCGGTCTTGCCCAGCAGCAGGGTCATCGGGTGCCTGCCCTGTGCCTTGGCCAGCTGCGCGCCGATGCGACGGGCGGTGGTCTGGTCGGGCTTCGGCCCGGATTTGGCGACCAGCACCGCATCGGCGGCAAGGCCCGCAGGGAAGGACAGACGCATGACGTCGCCATCCTTGGCCTTGGCGAAGGCCTCGCTTTCCGAAAGTCGGGCCAGCGCCTTGCGGGTCAGGCTGTTCACGCGGCGGGCGCCCGCGTCCATCTTGCCGCCCTCGCCCACCAGCACGGCGATCAGGCCCGTCGCCTCGGCCAGCGTGTCGGTGTCGGTGGCGGCAAAGCGGATATCGGCGATCTGTGTCATGGGCGGGCCTTTCGGGTGGCATCTGATGGGATGCCGCCTTGCTAGCGGTCCCGCGCCGCAATGACCAGTTTGCAGTTTCGGAACGGGCGGCCTTCGGCTAGTTTGCCGCAACCTCTTGCACGGGACACCGCCACGTTTGGGACGCTTCGACCGCTACATGCTGAGCCAGCTGATGGTGACCTTCGGGTTCTTCAGCCTCGTGCTGGTGATGATCTACTGGATCAACGCCGCCGTGCGGCTGTTCGACCAGTTGATCGCGGGCGGTCAGGGGATCGGCGTCATCGTGGAGCTGGTCGCCCTGTCGCTGCCCAACGTGATCCGTCTGGCGCTGCCGCTGTCGGCCTTCGCGGCGAGCGTCTATGTCACCAACCGGATGATGCAGGACAGCGAGCTGGTGGTGATGCAGGCCACCGGGTTCAGCCCGTGGCGGATGGCGCGGCCGGTGCTTTACTTCGGACTGATCGTGGCGGTCCTGATCTCGATCCTGATGCAGGTGCTGGTGCCGCTGTCGACGACCGCGCTGAACGTGCGGCAGGCGGAAATCGCGCAGAACATCACCGCGCGCATCCTGACCGAGGGCCAGTTCATCGAGCCCGTGCCGGGCATTACGTTGTATATCCGCGCGATCACGCCGGAGGGCGAGTTGCAGGACGTGTTCCTGTCGGACCAGCGCGACCCGGCGACGCAGACGACCTATACGGCGCGGCGCGCCTATCTGGTGCGGGATGAGGGGGACGCGCAGCTGGTCATGGTCGACGGCATGGCGCAAAGCCTGCGGAACGACGACGCGCGGCTGTTCGTCACGGATTTCAAGGATTTCTCCTACAACATCGGCAATCTGATCAAGATCACCCCGCGCGAGAACCGGACCGCGCGAGAGCTGTTCATCAATGACCTGCTGCACCCCACCGCGGCGCTGGAGGCGGAGACCGGGCGCACGGCGGCGCAACTGGTGACGGAAGCGAACGACCGGATCAGTCAGGCGCTGCTGGGCACCGTGGGTGCGCTGCTGGGGTTCGCGGCGCTGATGCTGGGCGGGTTCAGCCGCTTCGGCGTCTGGCCGCAGATCGTCTTTGCGATCGTGCTGATCATCGTCATCAAGGCGCTGGAGACGACGGGCCTGAACATCGCCCGGACCACGCCGCAGGTCTGGTTCGCAACCTACCTGTCGGTCGCCGTGGGCTTTGCCATCGTGACGGCGCTGCTGTTCGTGGCGGCACGGCCCTACCTGTTCCGGCGCACGCCGGCGCGCGGGGTGGCGGCATGATCCTCGACCGGTATTTCGCGCGGCGGTTCCTGCGGATCTTTCTTGGCATGTTCCTCGTCTTCGCGGTGATCCTGACGTTCCTCGGCCTTGCGGACAACCTGCGCCGCTATGGCGGCGACGCGGCGAGCTTTCGCGATATCCTGAACCTCGCTCTGCTGGACGCGCCGCAGGGGGTCTATCAGATCCTGCCGCTGATCATGATCATCGCGAGCGTGGCGCTGTTCCTCGGGCTGGCCCGCACGTCCGAACTGGTGGTGACGCGCGCCGCCGGGCGGTCCGGGCTGCGGCTGCTGGTGGCACCGCTGGTGACGGCGCTGGTGATCGGGGCGCTGGCGGTGGCGGTGCTGAACCCGCTGGTCGCGGCGACATCCCGCGCCTTCGACGCCAAGGTCGCCGACCTGCGCGGTGCGGGATCGGTGCTGAGCCTTGCGTCGTCCGGGCTGTGGCTGCGGCAGGGCGATGACGCCGGGCAGACGGTAATCCACGCGGTCAGCACCAACCTGTCGGGGACGACGCTGTCGGACGTCACATTCCTGACCTACGGCCCCGACGGCACGCCGCTGGCGCGGATCATGGCGGACAAGGCGGTCCTGAACGACGGCGGCTGGGACCTGAGCGGGGTGAAGACATGGCCGCTGGACACCGACACCACGCCGGAGGCGGCTGCGACGCTGGCGGACACCGACCGCATCGCGTCGACCCTGACGGCAGACCAGATCCGCAACAACTTCGGCACGCCGAGCAGCATCTCGATCTGGAACCTGCCCGCGTTCATCGCGCGGCTGCAGGCGGCGGGCTTTTCGGCGCAGCGCCATATCGTCTGGTTCCAGATGGAGCTGTCGCAGCCCCTGTTCCTGGCCGCGATGATGCTGATCGGCGCGGCCTTCACCATGCGCCCGCAGCGCGGCGGAAAGGTCGGGCTGAACGTGATGATCGCGATCCTGCTGGCCTTCTCAATCTACTTCATCCGGAACTTCGCGCAGATCCTGGGCGAGAACGGCGACGTGCCGGCGGCCCTTGCGGTCTGGGCGCCGCCTTTGGCGGCGGCGGGTCTGGCGATGGGGATCCTGTTGCAACGCGAGGACGGATGATGCGGTTGGTGTGGATTCTGCTGGCGCTGCTGCTGCCGCAGGTGGCCGTGGCGCAGATGGCCGCGACGCTGGTCGCCGACGACGTCTTCGTCGAAGGACAGGACCGGCTGACCGCGCAGGGCAACATCGAGGTGCTGTATCAGGGCAGCCGCCTGACCGCGTCCCGCGTCATCTATGACAAGCCGACCGACCGGCTGCGGATCGAGGGGCCGATCCTGATCACCGGCCCCGATGGCGAGATCCTGACCGCCGATCAGGCGGACATGGACCCCAAGCTGGAAAACGGCGTGCTGCTGGGCGCGCGGCTGGTGCTGGATCAGCAGTTGCAGCTGGCCGCCAACCAGATCGACCGGGCGGACGGCCGCTACAGCCAGTTGTACAAGACCGCCGTGACCTCTTGTCAGGTCTGTGCCGGGCAGAAGCCCCTGTGGGAGATCCGGGCCGAGAAGGTGATCCACGACGCCGAGGCGCAGCAGCTGTATTTCAGCAATGCGACCTTCCGGGTAAAGGGGGTGCCGATCCTATATCTGCCCTACCTGCGGCTGCCGGACCCGAACAACACCCGTGCGACGGGCCTGCTGCTGCCGCGGCTGCAGTCCAGCAACCGGCTGGGGATCGGGATCGAGGTGCCCTATTACATCGCCCTGTCCGACAGCCGCGATTTGCTGCTGACGCCCTACCTGTCGTCGAACAGCCGCACGCTGACGACGCGCTATCGTCAGGCGTTCCGCAACGGCACCGTCAGCGTCACCGCCGCCGGGTCGAACGACGATCTGGGCGTGTCCGACGGGCTGCGCGGCTATGTCTTCGCCGAGGGCGATTTCGCGCTGGCGAACGGGGCGAAGCTGCGCTTCGACATCCAGACCGCCTCGGACGCGGCGTATCTGAGCGATTACGGGATCACCGATGTCGACCGGCTGTCGAGCATCGTGGCCCTGACCAAGGTGACGGAGGATGTGCTGTGGTCCACCAGCCTGTCCTACTACCAGACCCTGCGGACGGACGAGCGCAACGCCAGCCTGCCGCCGCTGGTCGCAAGTGCCGGGCTGGTGCATCGCTTCTACCCGGCGATGGGCGGCACGCTGACGGCGACCGCCAGCGCGGACACGCTGCTGCGCTATGGCAGCGCCACCGGGCAGTTGGGGCGCGACGTGACGCGCACGGGGGGCAGCCTGCGCTACGTGCGCGACTGGCTGAGCGGGACCGGCGTGCTGGTAACGGGCACCGGGGCGCTGACGGCGGATGTCTGGCAGGTCAATGACAGCGACCAGTTCGATGCGACGATCGCGCGGGCGGTGCCCTATGCGCAGGTCCTGCTGCGCTATCCGCTGGTGCGGCGCAACGGGCGGACGCGGCATGTGCTGGAACCGGTCGCGGCCCTGTCGTGGTCGCGCCTCCTTGGCGGCACGCCGCCGAACGAGGACAGCACCCGGCCGGAACTGGACGAGGGCAACCTGCTGGCGCTGACCCATTTTCCCGGTCAGGACGCGGCAGAGGACGGCCTGCGGCTGGCGCTGGGCCTGACATGGACCCGCGCGGGGTCCGAGGGCGTGACCTCGACCCTCGGCTTCGGCCGTATCCTGCGCGCGGATGCCGATCCGCAGTTCACCCGCACCTCGGGTCAGGACGGCGACGTGTCGGACTGGCTGGTGGCGGGGCAGATCATCCTGCCACGCGGCTTGACCTTCGACGGGCGCGCGCTGCTGCAGGACGACGGCACGACGACACTGGCCACCGCGCGGGTGTTCTGGAACCGGCCAGAGGTGCAGCTGGCCGGCGGCTACATCTGGCAGCAGGCGGATGCGGCGGGCGGGCGGCCCGGAACGGTATCGGAATACAGCCTCGACGGGACGGTGCAGCTGACGCCCGCGTGGGACATCAGCTTCGACACGCGCTATGACATCGCGCGCGACAGCCCGGTACGGGCGGGGATCGGCCTCGGCTGGCGGAATGAATGCGTCGCGGTCTCGCTTTCGGTCTCGCGCCGCTATGCGACTTCGACTACGCTGCGGCCAACGACGAACTACGGCCTGTCGGTGGCCTTGCAGGGGTTTTCCGCCAATGGCGTGCCACGCATCGCGCCCACCGCCTGCCGTGGATGACATCGCGCCGCCCGGATCAGGTCCGGTCCCGGCCGGACGACACATAGACGATAGGACCAAGACCCGATGCGCCTGACCGCCCTTCTAACTGCCCTGCTGCTGCCACTCGGCGCGCCCCATGCGATGGCGCAGGGGCAATTCTCGCCCGTCATCACCGTGAACGACGCGGCCATCACCGGATACGAGCTGGACCAGCGGCAGCGGCTGCTGACCCTGTTCCGCACGCCGGGCGACACGGCGGCGCTGGCGCGTGAACAACTGATCGAGGAGTCGCTGAAGCAGCAGGAGCTGGACCGCCGTGGCGTGACCCTGCCGCCGGAGTCGCTGGCCTCCGAGGTCGAGGCCTTTGCCCTGCGCGGCGGGCTGTCGACGGAGGAGTTTCTGCAGGTGCTGAACCGCGGCGGCGTGTCGCCGACGACGCTGGAGCAGTTCGTGCGCGTGGGCGTCACGTGGCGCGACTACATCCGCCAACGCTATGGCGCACAGGCGCAGATCAGCGACGCGGAGGTCGAGCGCGCGGCCAACCAGCAGTCTGGCAGCGCCGACGCGCTGGAGGTGCTGCTGACCGAGATCATCATTCCCGCCCCGCCGCCCCGCGCGGCAGAGGCCAATGCCATCGCCGAGCAGATCAGCCAGTCCCGGTCTCAGGCGGAGTTCGAGGCGGCGGCGCGGCGCTATTCCGCCCTGCCCAGCCGCAGCAACGGCGGCCGCCTTGGCTGGCTGCCGCTGTCGAACTATCCGCCGGCGCTGCAGGGTCTGATCAGCGGGCTGGGCGTGGGCGAGGTGACGCCGCCGATCCCGATCCCGAACGGCGTGGCGCTGTTCCAGTCGCGCGGCATCCGCGAGGTCAGGCAGCCCCGTGCGCAACCCACGAGCGTCGATTACGCGACCTATGCGGTCGGTGGCGATGCGGCGGCGGCGCAGGCCGTGGCGCTGCGGGTGGACACCTGCGACGACCTTTACGGCGTGGCCAAGGGCCAGCCCGAAGGCGTGCTGACCCGCCAGACCGTGCCGCCCGCGCAGATCCCGCAGGACGTGGCGCTGCAACTGGCGCGGCTGGACCGGAACGAAACCTCCGTCGGGTTGCGGCAGGGCAATGCGACGATCCTCGTGATGATGTGCGGGCGGACCTATGGCGACGCCGCAGCCGATCCGGAAGCGCTGCGCGGCCAGCTGCAGAGCCAGCGTCTGGAAGGCTTCGCCAACGCGCTGCTGGCGGACCTGCGGGCCGCCGCGACGATCCGCCCGTGAGGGCGGCAGGCGCGTGACGGTACCCGCATGAGCAGGGCTGCGGCGGATGCGCCGATCGCGATCAGCTGCGGCGAACCGGCGGGCATCGGACCGGAGGTCGCCGCCGGCGCATGGCGCGCGCTGGGGGCCGAGATGGCGCTGCTGTGGATCGGCGATCCGGCGCATCTGCCCGACGATACGCCTGTCAGGGTTGTCACCTCGGCGGCAGAGGCGCACGGCCCCTGCCCCGATGCCCTGCCGGTGCTGGCCCGCGACTTCGGCAGCCCGCGCCGTCCCGGCGTGGTGGACCCGCGCCACGCGCAGGGGGTGATCGACGCCATTCGCGAAGGGGTGGCACTGGCCACCGCCGGACGGGCGCGCGCCCTTTGCACCGCGCCGATCAACAAGGCGGCGCTGATCGACGGGGCGGATTTCGCCTATCCGGGGCATACGGAATACCTCTCTGCGCTGGCGGGGGACGTGCCGGTCGTGATGATGCTGGCCTGCGACGCCCTGCGCGTGGTGCCCGCGACGATCCACATCCCGCTGGCGGCGGTCCCCGCCACCCTGACCGCTGCGGGGCTGGAGGAAGTGCTGCGCATCACCCATGCCGCCCTGATCCGCGATTTCGGCGTGGCGCAGCCCCGCATCGCCGTGGCGGGGCTGAACCCCCACGCGGGCGAGGACGGCAAGATGGGCGGAGAAGAGATCGCGATGATCGCCCCGCTGCTGGACCGGCTGCGTGGCGAAGGGCTGGCCCTGCGCGGGCCGCTGCCGGCGGATACGATGTTTCATGCGGGCGCCCGGGCGGGTTACGACGCGGCGGTCTGCATGTACCACGACCAGGCGCTGATCCCGATCAAGACCATCGACTTTGCCGGTGGCGTGAATGTGACGCTGGGGCTGCCCTTCGTGCGGACCTCGCCGGATCACGGGACGGCGTTCGATATCGCGGGCACCGGCGTGGCGGAGGCGACGTCGATGATCGCGGCGTTGCGGATGGCGCGCGATATGGCGGACGCGCGGGGGGCTGGTGGTGTGGGACCCTCCGGGGGGAGTATTTGGGAAAAAGCGAGGACATGAGCCAGATCGACGACCTGCCCCCCTTGCGGGCCGTGATCGAGACGCACGGGATCGCGGCGAAGAAGTCGCTGGGACAGAATTTTCTGCTGGATCTGAACCTGACGGCGAAGATTGCCCGGATGGCGGGGGATCTGAAGGGGTCCGACATCCTCGAGATCGGGCCGGGCCCCGGCGGGCTGACCCGCGGGTTGCTGGCCGAGGGCGCGCGGCGGGTGCTGGCGATCGAGAAGGACGCCCGCTGCATCGCGGCGCTGGAGGAGATCGCCGACGCCTATCCGGGGCGGCTGGAGGTCGTGAACGGCGATGCGCTGGAGATCGACGTGGCGGGGCGGTTGCAGGCGCCGATCCGGATCGCGGCCAACCTGCCTTACAACATCGGGACGGAGCTGCTGGTGCGCTGGCTGTCGCCGCCCGACTGGCCGCCGTTCTGGGAGAGCCTGACGCTGATGTTCCAGCGCGAGGTGGCGCAGCGGATCGTGGCACAGCCCGGCGACAAGGCTTACGGGCGGTTGGCGCTGCTGGTACACTGGCGCTGCGACGCGCGGATCGTGATGGACCTGCCGCCGGAGGCGTTTTCGCCGCCGCCCAAGGTCAGTTCGGCCGTCGTGCATCTGACCGCCCTGCCCGCGCCCCGGTACCCGGCGGATGCGGCGATGCTGAACCGGGTGGTGGCGACGGCCTTCAACCAGCGGCGCAAGATGTTGCGATCGGCGCTGAAACCGCTGGGGCCGGACGTGGAGGATCATCTGCGGGCGGTCGGCATCCCGCCCACCGCCCGGGCCGAGGAGATCGGGCTGGAGCAGTTCTGCGCCCTGACCCGCAGCCTGACCCCGTGATACCAAAAAGGCCCCCGGATCGGGGGCCTTTCGTCATTCGGTGCCGTCGGTGCCGGTCTGTGACGGCGTATCGCCGCCCTCGGGTTTTGGCCGGGGCTTGCGCGGGGCGCGGGGTTTGCGCGGCTTCGGTGCTGGCGCATCGCCGCGCGATTCCGGCGTATCGACCAGCGTGCTGTCGTTGGTGGCGCCATCGTCGCCAGACTGTTGGACGTCGTCCTGCGGCTGCGGGTTGCGGCGCGGACGGCCGGAGCGGCGCGGCTGGTCGCCGTCGCGCGGTGCCTCCGGCTGGCGCGGCTGGTCGGAAGCGTCACCGTTCGAGGCCTCTTCCTGCGCGCGCAGGCGCTCGTTGCGCTCGCGGTCGCGTTCGGCCTGACGCTGACGGTTCAGCTCTTCCTGTTCGCTGCGCTCGCGGTCGCGTTCGGCCTGGCGCTGGCGGTTCAGTTCTTCCTGTTCGTTGCGTTCCCGGTCGCGTTCGGCCTGACGCTGACGGTTCTGCTCTTCCTGCTCCTCGCGGGCGCGGTCGACCTCGCGCTGTGCCTCTGCCAGCATCCGCAGGTAGTGTTCCGCGTGCTGGGCGAAGTTCTCGGCGTTCACGCGGTCGTTGCTCAGCTGCGCGTCGCGATGCAGCTGGTTGTATTTCTCGATGATCTGCTGCGGGGTGCCGCGCACCTTGCCATCGGGGCCGGAGCTGTCGAAGACCCGGTTGATGATGTTGCCGCCCGTAGGTCGGTTGGTGTTGCGGTTCTTGTTGCCCCGCGACCGTGACTTCGATGATCTCATGTGAACTTCCGTCAAGCCCTTGGCTTTGTTGCGCTGGTCCCCGCAGGTCCGTGCCTTCTTGCACGGCGGGCGACGAAGCGGTGTCTGGCGGCTAACCGGAGAGAGCGCGAGAGCACTCTGCGCGCCGGTTGGTCTGAATTTGCACGTAGGTGCGCCGGTGGCAAGCCAAAAACGCGGAATCGGCGGTCAAACCCGCGGTTTTTGGCCCGAGACCACGCGATCCCGCCTGTCGAGGTCCGGTGTGATGGTGACGGTCGTCAGGCCGTGGCTGCGGAAGAGGTCAACGACGGCGGCCCCTTGCGTCGGCCCGATCTCGACCACCAGCCAGCCGCCCTGCACCAGATGCGCGGGCGCCGCGCGCAGGATGCGACGGTAGGCGTTCAGGCCGTCGCCTTCGTCTGTCAGTGCAAGACGCGGTTCGTAGAGGCCGACGTCGGGGGCCAGCGTCGCGTAGTCGTCCAGCGTGATGTAGGGCGGGTTCGACACGATCAGGTCGAAGGCGGCGGTGCCGCCGGGCAGCGCATCCAGCCAGTCGCCCGCGTGGAACTGCGCCCGGTCGCCAAGGCGCAGGGCGGCGGCGTTGCGCATGGCGACCGCGAGGGCGGCGCGCGACAGGTCGGTGCCGATGCCGAAAGCGGTGGGCCCCCGTTCCGCCAGCAATGTCAACAGGATGCAGCCCGATCCCGTGCCAAGGTCCAGCACCCGGTTCCAGGGGCGTGCCAGCGCGGTCTCGACCAGGATTTCGGTGTCCGGACGGGGGTCGAGGACGTCCGGCGTGACGGCGAAGGTCCGGCCATAGAACTGCCGGCTGCCGGTGAGATGCGACACCGGCACCCGTCGGGCGCGCTGGCCGACGATGCCCTGATACAGTTGCGCAAGGCCCGGCGGCACCGGGTCCTGTGCGATCAGCGTGATGCGGGCGGGGTCGATGCCAAGGACGTGGGCAGCCAGCCGGCGGGCGTCGCGGGGAGCGTCGGGGATGCCGGCGGCGGTCAGCGTCTGGATCGCCTGCCGCAGCAGGTCGGTCCAGATCATGCGCCCATCTCTGCCAGAAGCTGGGCCTGCGCGTCCGATTGCAGGGCGTCGATGATCGCGTCGAGGTCGCCCTGCATGACCTGACCCAGCGAATAGAGCGTCAGGTTGATGCGGTGGTCGGTCAGGCGGCCCTGCGGGAAATTGTAGGTGCGGATGCGCTCGGACCGGTCGCCGGTGCCGATCTGCGCCTTGCGGTCGGCAGAGCGGGCGCCGTCGATTCGCTGGCGTTCGAGGTCGAAGAGCCGGGTGCGCAGCACGTTCATCGCGATCTCGCGGTTGCGGTGCTGCGACTTTTCGGCGCTGACGACGATGATGCCGGTGGGGATGTGGGTAATCCGGACGGCCGAATCGGTGGTGTTGACGTGCTGGCCACCCGCGCCGCTGGCGCGCATCGTATCAATGCGGATATCCGTGGCGGGGATCTGGACGTCGACCTCCTCTGCCTCTGGCAGCACGGCGACGGTGGCGGCGGACGTGTGGATGCGACCGCCGGATTCGGTTTCAGGCACGCGCTGGACGCGGTGGACGCCGGATTCGTATTTCAGGCGGGCAAAGACGCCGTCGCCGGCGATCCGTGCGGTGACTTCCTTGATGCCGCCAAGCTCGGTGTCGCTTTGATCGAGGATCTCGAACTGCCAGCGCCGGCTTTCGGCGTAGCGCTGATACATGCGCAGAAGATCGGCGGCGAAAAGCGAGGCCTCGTCCCCGCCGGTGCCGGGCCGGATTTCCAGCAATGCGGGGCGCGCGTCGGCGGCGTCGCGGGGCAGCAGGGCCAGTTGCACGGCCTGTTCGCTGGCCTCGAGTTCCGCGCGCAGGGCCGGCAGCTCTTCCTCTGCCATGCGGCGCATTTCGGGATCGGCCAGCAGGTCCTCTGTATCCGCGATCTGCTGCACGAGGTCCTGATAGGCCCGCAGGGTGCCGACCACCGGGGTCAGGTCGCTGTATTCCTTGGCAAGTGCGGCGATGTCGGCGCCGGCGATATCGCCGGACATCTTCGCTTCCAGGAACTGGAAGCGGTCGATGATCTGGGCAATGCGGTCTGCGGGTATCATGGCAGTCAGGTGGCAGGCCGTCCGGCCCCCGTCAAGAGGCCGGCACCACCAACGGGCCAAGCTGGGCGAGCCATGCCTCTACCCTTTCGCGGTTCACGCCCATGTCGGAGGACCCGAACCGGGCGCGGCCGAGGATCACCAGCAGCGGCCCGTCGGGGCCGTCGACGACGGTGACCGTGGTGTAGTCGGGATAGCCCATGAGGGCCGAGCGCGTCTCGTAGGTCATCAGCCCTTCGCCGACGGAGCCCGCGACAAGCTGCGTCCGTTCGGTCTGGCGCGCGACGCTGTCCACGGCGCGCAGCACGTCGGCGGCGGGCGCGGTGATCTGGCGCGCTGCCTTGAAACTGTGGGCGCCGGCGTCGTCGCCTGCCTCTGTCGCGACGGGGGCGACGTGGTAAGTGGCAAGGTCGGTGGGCGACAGGCGGACGTATGCGACGCCGGCCACGGCCACGACGCCGACACCGAACAGGATCTTCTTCAGCATGGGATGCTCCTTCGTTGCCTAGCGATATGGGACGCCGGGCAGGATCGACAACATCTCGAACAGCAGATTGGCACCGACGAGCGCGGTGTTGCCGGAGGGATCGTAGGGCGGCGAGACTTCGACCAGATCGCAGCCGACGATGTTCAGGCCGCGCAGACCGCGGATCAGTTCCATGGCCTGCGCCGTGGTCAGGCCGCCGATTTCCGGCGTGCCGGTGCCGGGGGCGAAAGCGGGGTCGAGGCTGTCGATGTCGTAGGTGATGTAGGTCTTCGCATAGCCGATTTTCGCTGTGATCTCGGCGGCCAGCGGGGCGAGGCTCTTGTGCCAGAGCCCGGGTGCGAGATGCTGGGTGAAGCCCCAGCCCGCGGCCTCGGTAAAGTCGTCGGCGGCATAGCCGGTGCCGCGCAGGCCGATCTGAAAGACCTTGTCGGGGACGACGAGATTTTCCTCCCATGCCCGTCGCAGGAAGGTGCCATGGGTCTCGCGTTCGCCGAACATGGTGTCGTTGACGTCGGCGTGGGCATCGACGTGGATCAAGGCGACGGGGCCGTGCCGTTTTGCGATGGACCGCAACACCGGCAGCGTCAGGCTGTGGTCGCCGCCCAGCGTCACGGGAATGATGTCCTGCGCGAGGTATGCGTCGTAAGCCCTTGTGATGATGCGGATCGTGTCCGAAAGCGAGAAGGTGTTGATCGCCACGTCACCCAGATCGGCCACCTGCAGACCGTCGAAGGGAGCGGCCCCGGTCTGGATGTTGTAGGGGCGGATCATCGCCGATTGCTCGCGCAGCTGCTTCGGCCCCATCCGGGTGCCGGACCGCCAGCTGGTGCCTATATCCATCGGGATGCCGATGATGCCGACGTCAAGGCCCGCCGCCGTCTCGGCCGCAGGCAGTCGCATGAAGGTCTGCGGGCCGGAGAACCGTGCGAGGTCGTTGCCCGAGATCGGTTGGTTCGGCATCCTCAGTGCCCCAGCGGCAGGGCGCGCTCGATCAGGCGCGCGAAGAAGGACGCGCCGTAAGGCGCTGTTTCGTCATTGAAATCGTACTTCGGGTGATGCAGCCCGGCAGTGTCGCCATTGCCCACGAAAAGATAGGCGCCGGGGCGTGCCTCGAGCATGTAGGAGAAATCCTCTGCCCCCATTTCCCGCGGGGCATTGGCATCGCAGGACGACACTTCTGCCGCGACGGCGGCCGCGAAGGCGGCGCAGTCGGGGTCGTTGACCGTGGCGGGATCGCCGTTGCCGTAGTCCAGCGTCGCGGTCACGCCGAAGCTGGCGGCATGGCCCTGCACGATCTCTTCCAGCCTGCGGATCACCATGGCCTGCACTGCGGGGTCGAAGGTGCGGACGGTCCCGTTGATCATGGCGCTGTCGGGGATGACGTTGAACACGGTGCCGGCGTGGATCTGCGTGACCGAAACGACGAGGTCGTCGAGGGCGCGGTGGTTGCGGCTGACGATGGTCTGGATCGCCTGCACCATGGCCACTGCGGCGCTGATCGGGTCCACCGTGGCGTGCGGCGTGGCGCCATGGCCGCCGCGCCCGTTGATGTGAATCGTGAATTCGTCCACCGCCGCCATGATCGGCCCCGGCGTAGTGTAGAACTGGCCGACCGGCGTGCCGGGGGCGTTGTGCAGGGCATAGACCTCTGCGATGTCGAAGGTGTCGAAGATGCCTTCGCGGCGCATCCGCTCTGCACCCGCGCCGCCTTCCTCTGCCGGCTGGAAGATCAGCGCGACGCGGCCCGCGAAATTCCGCGTCTCGGCCAGATGGCGGGCGGCGCCCAGCAGCATCGTGGTGTGGCCGTCGTGGCCGCAGGCGTGCATCGCACCGGGGGACTGACTGGCATAGGGCAGCTCCGTCTCTTCTGTCATCGGAAGCGCATCCATGTCGGCGCGCAAGCCTATGGTCTTGCCGGGTTTCTGCCCGTTGATGATCGCGACGAGGCCGTTTTCGGCAATCCCTTCGTGGATCTCGTCCACGCCGAATTCGCGCAGTTTTTCCGCGACGAAGGCGGCCGTCCGCTGCGTGCCATAACGCACCTCGGGGATGGTGTGCAGATGCTGACGCCATGCGGCGAGGTCTGGCGCCATGGCGGCGATGGCATTGGTGACGGGCATGGCTGGCACTCCGGGGCTGTGAACCCTAGAACAGTGGCAGAGTGACCGGAGGCCTGCAATGTCGAACGATCTGATCCACGACCCGGAGGGCGGGATGCCGCGCCTGCTGGAAATCATGCGCCGCTTGCGCGATCCGCAGACAGGCTGCCCTTGGGATATCGAACAGGACTTCGCCAGTATCGCCCCCTACACGATCGAGGAAGCCTACGAGGTCGCCGATGCGATCGCGCGGAACGCCTGGGGCGAATTGCGGGGGGAGTTGGGCGATCTGCTGCTGCAGTCGGTCTATCACACCCAGATGGCCGAGGAGGCGGGGCTGTTCAACTTTGACGACGTGGTGCGCGATATTTCGGACAAGATGGTGGCGCGGCACCCGCATGTCTTCGGCGACGAGAGCCGCGACAAGTCCGCCGACCAGCAGACCGCCGACTGGGAGAAGATCAAGGCCGCGGAACGGGCCGCCAAGCGCGAGACCCGGACGCTGGATGGCGTCGCCATCGGCCTGCCCGCCCTGATGCGTGCGGTGAAGTTGCAAAAGCGCGCGGCGCGCGTGGGTTTCGACTGGCCAGAAATCGGCATGGTCGTCGACAAGATCGCCGAGGAAGCCGCCGAGCTGGTCGAGGCCCGCGACACTCTGACGCCCGACAAGGTGGCAGAGGAATACGGCGACCTGCTCTTCGTCATGGCGAACCTCGGGCGGCATCTGGGGGTCGATCCGGAGGAAGCCCTGCGCGCCGCCAATGCCAAATTCACACGGCGGTTCGCGGCGATCGAGGATGCGCTGGCTACCGAGGGCCGGACGCCCGCGGACAGCGATCTGGCCGAGATGGATGCGCTGTGGGACGCGGCGAAGTCCCGCGAGCGGGAGACCGGCAGAACGGATCGGGCATTGACCTGAGTGAAATTGTCGGGTTTATGGGATGTCGACAACAATGGAGACGCCGATGACCCTTCGCACCCTTTTGCTTGCGACCGCCGCCAGTGCCTGTGCCCTGCCCGCCGTGGCAGACGTGAACATCTATACCACCCGCCAGCCCGAGCTGATCCAGCCGGTGATGGATGCCTTTACCGATAAGACGGGCATCGCCGTGAACCTCGCCTTCGTGAACGAGGGGCTGATCGAGCGCCTGAAGGCCGAGGGCCCGCGCAGCCCCGCCGATCTGGTGATGACCGTCGACATCGCCAACATGCAGCGGGTGGTGGACAGCGGGACGATCCAGCCGATGGACGATCAGATCCTGCAGGATGCCGTGCCCGCCAACCTGCGCGCCACGGACAACACATGGTTCGCCCTGACGACCCGCGCCCGCATCGTCTATGCCAGCAAGGACCGCGTGGCAGAGGGCGAGATCAGCACCTACGAGGATCTGGCCGATCCGAAGTGGAAGGGCCGGCTCTGCACCCGCTCCGGTCTGCACGACTACAACCTCGCCCTGCTGAGTGCCTATATCGCCCACCACGGCGAGGAAGAGGCGAAGGTCTGGGCGCAGGGTCTGAAGGACAACCTTGCCAAGAAGCCCGAGGGCAACGACCGGAGCCAGGTGAAGTCGATCTGGGCGGGTGAATGCGACATCTCGCTCGGCAATACCTACTACATGGGGCAGATGCTGGCCGATCCGGAACAGACGGAATGGGCCAACAGCGTCAGCATCCGCTTTCCGACGTTTCAGGACGGCGGCACCCACGTCAACATCTCTGGCATTGCCATGACCAAGAGCGCGCCCAACAAGGCGGAGGCGCAGCAGCTGATGGAGTTCCTCGTCTCGCCGGAGGCGCAGGCGATCTACGCCGAGGTCAACAACGAGTATCCCGTACTGGAGGGTGCGCCGCTGTCCGATCTGGTCCAGAGCTGGGGTGAATTCACCGTCGACGACATCGACCTGACCGAAGTCGCCGGCCACCGCGCCGCCGCGCTGCGGATCATGGAAGAAGTGAACTTCGAGGGCTGAACGATGCTGCGGGCCCGAATTTTTTCGGGCCCGCGACTCTCAGTTTGGGCATCTTCCTAGTGGCAATGAACTTTGCCAACGGACGTCTGCATGTGACAGCATTTGCCCGGAGGCGAACTTTTGCGGCATCCGCCACCATGTGCCGCCGCAGGGAGGACCATCGAAAGTGTAAACAGACCTGCAATTGTGCCCGTCAGAATAAATTTCTTCATTTCGCATCCAATTAATCAATTGTTTACCGTTATCGGTAATGCGCGCAGTGTTGACGCAAACACTGACAGAATCAAAGTTTAATTCCAAATTGCGGGTCGCTTCGGCGCGGCTGGGTCGCGCCCGGGCGTGGCACGTCAGCCCGCGGCCTTTTCCTCGAGCATCAGCCATTCGGCCTCTGCCTCTTCCAGCTTGCCGTGGCGGTCGGTCAGGGCGTCCGTGGCCTTTTCGAACTTCACGGGGTTCTGGGTGAAGAGGTCGGGGTCGGCCATCAGGGTTTCCAGCTTGGCGATCTCGGCCTCCAGCCGCGCGATGACGCCGGGCAGTTCCTCCAGTCGGTGCTTTTCCGTGAAGGACAGGCCGGTCTTGCGGGCCACGGCCTGCGGCTGCTTGCCGGACTTCGACAACTGCTTGCCGACGGAGGATGCCGCCTTGGCCCGGTCGCCGCGCTGCGCCTGATAGTCGGTCCAGCCGCCGGCATAGACCGTGGCCTGCCCGTCGCCCTCCATCGCCACGGTGGTCGTCGCGGTGCGGTCGAGGAAGTCGCGGTCGTGGCTGACCAGCAGCACCGTGCCGTCGTAGTCGCCCAGCAGGTCCTGCAGCAGGTCCAGCGTCTCGATGTCCAGATCGTTTGTCGGTTCGTCCAGCACCAGCAGGTTGCTGGGCTTCGCCATCAGCCGCGCCAGCAGCAGGCGCGCCTTCTCGCCGCCCGACAGGGCGCGGACGGGGGCGCGGGCCTGCGCCTCGTCGAAGAGGAATTCCTTGAGGTAGCCCACGACATGCTTGGGCGTGCCGCGCACCATGATCTGGTCGGCCTTGCCGGAAACGCCCATCTCGGGGTCGTTCACGAGGTTGTCCCAAAGCGTCATCTCGGGGTCGAGCTGCGCGCGGGTCTGGTCGAAGAGCGCGATCTCGAGGTTGGTGCCGAGCTTGACGCTGCCCTGATCCGGTTCGACCTGTCCCAGCAACATCTTGACGAGCGTGGTCTTTCCGACGCCATTGGGCCCGACGAAGGCGATCCGGT
This sequence comes from Loktanella atrilutea, assembly GCF_900128995.1. Taxonomy (GTDB): domain Bacteria; phylum Pseudomonadota; class Alphaproteobacteria; order Rhodobacterales; family Rhodobacteraceae; genus Loktanella; species Loktanella atrilutea. The sequence continues at coordinate 794,052 of NZ_FQUE01000001.1, forward strand.
CGCCGCGCTGGACGGTCAGGTCGAGACCCTGCACGATCTGCTTGCCGTCGAATTCCTTGAACAGGCCAAAGGCTTCCATCACCTTCTTGCCGGATGTGCTGCCGCCTTCGAAGGCCATGGCGGCGGTGCCCTGCCGCTGGATCTGGCCCGCCCGCTCGGCGCGCAGGTCCTGCAGCGCGCGCACGCGGCCCTGGTTGCGCTTGCGCCGGGCGCTGATGCCCTCGACCGCCCACCGCGCCTCGGCCTTGATCTTGCGGTTCAGCTTGTGGCGTTGCTGGTCCTCTTCCTCCCAGATCCGGTCGCGCCAGGCCTCGAAGCCGTCGAAGCCTTCCTCGGCGCGGCGCACCTCGCCCCGGTCGATCCAGAGCGTCGCGCGCGTGAGGTTTCGCAGGAAGGCCCGGTCGTGGGAGATCAGCACGAAGCCCGCCTTGGTGGACTTCAGCTCCGCCTCCAGCCAAGCGATCGCCTCGATGTCGAGGTGATTGGTCGGCTCGTCCAGCAGCATCAGCTCGGGTGCTTCGGCCATCAGCTTGGCCAGCGCCGCGCGCCGCTTCTCGCCGCCCGAGGCGGTGGCGACCAGCCCGGCCGGATTGAACTTCAGCCCTTCGGCGACCATGTCGACGCGGTAGGCCTCGTCCGGGTCGAGGCCGGAGGCCGCGTAGGCGCCCAGTGTCTCGAACCCCTCCATCGTCGGGTCCTGTTCCATGTAGCCGACGGTCACGCCGGGGGCAGCAGTGCGGGCGCCGGAGTCGGCCTCGACCAGACCGGCCATGACCTTCATCAGGGTCGACTTGCCGGACCCGTTGCGGCCCACGAGGGCCACCCGGTCACCGGGCTGGACGACCAATGAAAGGTTGTCGAAAATGGGATCTCCGCCAAAGGTCAGCGAGATCTCGGAAAGCTGAAGAAGGGGTGCGCGTGCCATGGCGGTCAGCTACGCAGGCGCATCCCAAAGCGCAAGGCCCCGCCCCGTGCCTGCGACGAAAATATCGCCGTGACGGATCAAGACCGCCTCGCTTTTTTCCAAATACTCTCGCCAAAGGCTTGGCCCGGCACGGGCCAAATCAATCCCTGTCCCGCCAGCGCACCATCTGCCGCATCATCCCGTGCAGCATCCGCACGTCGTGACTGGTCAGCGGCATCCGTGACCAGAGGTTGCGCAAATTCAGCTTCATGCTTTCGGCCTTGTGGTCGGGAAAGAAGAAGCCCGCCTGCCCCAGCGTGTCTTCGTAATGTTCGGCCAGCTTCTGCACCTCGATGGTCTCGGCCAGGTCGGGCTGGGCGAAGGCATCGCGCAGGGTGCTTCCATGCTGGCGCTGCCATTCGTAGGCGGTCAGCAACACGCATTGCCCGAGGTTCAGCGAGGCGAACTGAGGATTCACCGGGACCGAAATGATCGCATTGGCCTGTGCGACGTCGTCATTCTCCAGCCCCGCGCGTTCGGGGCCGAACATGACGGCCACCTTTTCCCCCCGCGCGATGCGGGCGGCGGCGTCCTGCATCGCCTCTTCCGGCGTCAGCACCGGCTTGGTCAGCTCGCGGGGCCGCGCGGTGGTGGCATAGGTGTAGTGGCAGTCGGACAGCGCATCGGCCGTCGTGTCGTAGATCATCGCCTCGTCCAGCAGGCGGCCCGCGCCGGAGGCCATGGCGACCGCCCGGCTGTTGGGCCAGCCGTCGCGCGGCGCCGTGATCCGCATCCGGTCGAGGCCGAAGTTCCACATGGCGCGCGCGGCGGCGCCGATGTTCTCGCCCATCTGGGGGCGGATCAGGACGAAGGCGGGTTGCGGCGTGGTCGATGGCATGGCGGGCTTTCCGGTCTGGACCGGGGTCTGATAGGCTGGAGGGCATCAAAGGACAAGATCGGGGCGCGGATCATGGCTTACGACGAAGGGCTGGCGCATCTGTGGCGCGAGGATCTGGCGGAGGTGGAGGGGATCGCCGAGCTGCACATGTTCGGCGGGCTGTGCTTCATGGCACGCGGCCACATGCTTTGCGGTGTGATCCGCGACGGCGGCATGGCGCGGGTCGGCAAGGATCACATGGCGGCGGCCTGCGCGATGGAGGGTGTGACGCCGCTGGCCTTCACCGGGCGCCCGATGGGCGGGCTGGTGGCGCTGGATGCAGAGCTGATGGCGGACGACGCCCGGCGCGGGGCGGTGCTGGCCCTTGCGCTGGATTTCGTGGCGGGTCTGCCGCCGAAGTAGCCAAGCCCGGCAAAGCCCGCTAGAACGCAGAAAATTTCAAACCGGATGCCCGCCATGACCGATGCTGCCGACCTGCCGCAACTCTACCTGATCACGCCGACGGAACTGGACCTCGACACCTTTTCGGCGCGTCTGGCTGCCGTGCTGGACGCGGCCCAGATCGCCTGCGTGCGCCTGTCGCTGGCGACCCGGGACGAGGACCGGATCGGACGCGCCGCCGATGCGGTGCGTGCGGTGACGGCGGAGCGCGACGTGGCGCTGGTGATCGAGCGGCACGTGCAGATGGTCGCGCGGCACGGCCTTGACGGAGTTCACCTGCTGGACGGGGCGCGGTCAGTCCGGGCCACCCGCAAGGAGCTGGGCGAGGATGCGATCGTCGGCGCCTTCTGCGGCCAGTCGCGCCACGACGGCATGACCGCGGGCGAGCTGAACGCAGACTACGTCAGCTTTGGCCCGGTGGGCGAGACGGCGCTGGACGACGGCAGCCGGGCCACGCTGGAGCTCTTCGACTGGTGGTCCCAGATGATCGAGGTGCCGGTCGTGGCGGAAGGCGCGCTCGACGTTGATCTGATCCGCGGCGTGAGCCCGCATGTCGACTTCTTCGGCATCGGGGACGAGATCTGGCGCACAGACGACCCGGCCGCGACCCTGCGCGAGATGATCGCCGCAATGTCCTGACGGGACAGTCGGTTACAGCGCGATCCTCACCTGACGTTCCAGTAGTGCCGCTAGGGGCTTGCGTCCGGTGTCGGCGGTCAGGTGGCGGACCGCGTGATAGGTGACCGTCACATGACCCTGACGCGGCAGCGCCAGCGTCGCCAGCAGGTGCGGACCGAAGGCCATGTCGCCCCACCAGCCATAGGTTCGCGGGTCGGCGCCGCGCGGGGCGGCGTATGACAGCGTCACCGGCTGCACGGCCAGTTCCAGCTCGATCAGCGGCGCAAAGAGCGTCGGCTTGAACGGCAGTACACGTAGCCCGTCGCTCGATGTGCCTTCGGGAAAGAAGACCAGCGTCTGGCCGCGCCGCAACCTGTCGCGCAGGGTGGCGATGTCGCGGGTGGCGTTGCGGCGGTCGCGGGTGATGAAGACCGTGCCGGTGGCCCGCGCCAGCCAGCCGATGCCGGGCCAGTGGGCGACCTCTGCCTTCGACACGAAGACGACGCAGCCGCCGGCGTTCAGCACGAAGATGTCGAGCCAGCTGACATGGTTCGCCACCAGCGCCCCCGGCCCGGTCATCGGCGTCCCCTGCACCCGGCGCGGCAGGCCCATCAGGCGCAGGGCGCCACGACAGACGGTTCGCGTGAGGTATGGCGTCCAGGGGCGGTCCTGTCCGTGCAGGGCCCGTTCCGGCAGGCGCAGGATCAGCAGCAAAGCCAGACCGCCGAAGACCAGCAGCGCCATCGGGATCGCCCGGCGCAGGATTCGCAGGGCGGTGCGCGGCCCGATGACCGGGACCGCCGGGGCGGGATCGCCGGCCCAGGTCATCCGGCGCGTCCCGGCGCGAAGCGCGCCCGCTGTTCGCCGGTCATCGCGGCGGTGTCGAGGATCATGCAGACATCCGTCGTGTTGAAGCCGGCGTCGATGCAGGCCCCGTCGCCCACGACGCCCCCCAGGCGCAGGTAGGCCTTGATGAGAGGTGGCACCGCACGCAGGGCGGCCTTGCGGTCGGGGGCGCCGCCGGTCGGCAGCGGCACGGCGCCGGGGCCCCGGGGCCGCGCGCGCAATTCCACAGGCGCCAGATGATGCTGGCGCAGATAGGCCAGAGGTGCGGCCAGCGCCCCGGCATCCGTGCCATGAAACGAGGCGAGACCGAAGAGCAGCACGCCCGACGTGTTCGCCGCGTGGCGCGCTAGACCGGCGAAGAGGTGCATCATCGCCGGCCCGCCGCGGTAGTCCGGCAGCAGGCAGGACCGCCCCAGTTCCAGCAGCGGGCGGCCACTGGTCAGCAGGGGCGCCAGGTCGAACTCCGCCGCCGCAGAAAAGCCGCCGGCGTCGCGCGCCTGTGCCGCCGTCATCACCCGGTAGACCCCGACGACTTGGTCGCGGGGCCGCGACAGATCCTCGAGCATCAGATGGTCGCTATGGGCGTCGAAGGCGTCGGCCTCGGTCGCGGTGCAGTGATCGACGTGCGGGCCCGCGGCGCCCAGTTCGTCGACGAAGACCCGGTAGCGCAGGTGCTGGGCCGCGTGCAGGTCGGCGGGGCTGCTGGCCAGGCGCGTGCGAAACTGCGGAAGCGCTTGGGTCATGGCGACATGGGTCATTTCGGGTCCGGACGTCTCTTCGGAATAAAGGCAGGTCGTTAAGATTTTGGCAACCAAATGGCGTCACGCTCGCCGGATCGGATTGACAGGTGCGGCAGGGTTGCTACCGTCGGTTGATCACGGCTTGAACACGGGGACCAGCATGACTCGCGATCCGTCGATGACGACCTTCCCCTGCTCTCGGAAGTTGACCGTGATACGCCCGTCGATGTTGGATTGCACTTGCCCCGTGCCCCAGTCGGGGGCGGCCGGGTTCTGCACCAGCATTCCGGGTTCCAGCATGGCGTTCAGATCGTCTGGCATCGGGTCCGTCCTTTGTCTGCCGGGGTGTGCGGAATGACCAACGATCTGGCCACGCTCGTCGGGTCCCGCATCTGCCATGACCTTATCAGCCCGATCGGCGCGATCGGCAACGGGGTCGAACTGATGTCGCTGACGGGCGGCGGCGACAGCAGCGCGGAAATGGCGCTGATCGCGGATTCGGTCGAAAATGCCTCTGCCCGGATCCGGTTCTTTCGCGTGGCCTTTGGCGCGGCGACGCCCGGCCAGACCTTTCCCCGGCGCGACGTCGTCAAGATCCTCGCCGATACCGCCCGCGGCGGGCGCATCAGCTATGACTGGCAGGTGGACGGCGATGCCGACCGGACCGACGTGCGCAGCGCCTTTCTGCTGTTCCAGTGCTTCGAAACGGCGATGACCCACGGCGGCAACATCACCGTCCGCCGCGACGGCACGACATGGACCCTGACCGCCCGGGCCGAGCGTTTCCGGATCGATCCCGACCTTTGGGCAGGTCTGACGCAGCCGGGGCGCCATGTGGTCGAAACGGCGTCGCAGGTGCAGTTCGCGCTGTTGCCGCAGGTCATGGCGGACTGCGGCAGCAGGCTGGCGATCACCCAGGACGAAACCGAGATGACGGCGACCTTCGGCCCGGCATAAGGGGGCGGGTGTCGGGGGCTGCGGTCACGCAATGACGGCGTGTCGCTTCGTTTTTATAGGTCACGACAAATCGTTGCGGGCCGATTTTCGTCCTAACACTTTTGCCGCGGCGATACTTTTGTCAGGCCCGGATTGGGGCGTCGATGCGGCCCCACAGGCGTCAGGGCCTTATCGTCCCGTCACCGGTCACGAGGTACTTGAAGCTGGTCAGCTGCTCGGCCCCCACGGGCCCGCGGGCGTGCAGCTTGCCGGTCGCGATGCCGATCTCGGCGCCCATCCCGAACTCTCCGCCGTCGGCAAACTGGGTAGAGGCGTTGCGCAGCAGGATCGCCGAATCGAGATGGCGGAAGAAGCGGTCGGCGGTGGCATCGTCCTCGGTCAGGATCGCCTCAGTGTGCTGAGAGCCGTAGCGGCGGATGTGGTCGATGGCGGCACCGACGCCGTCGACGATTCGTGTGGCGATCACCATGTCGAGGAATTCGTGGCCGAAATCCTCTGCCGTGGCAGGCACGGTGCCGGCGATCTGCGCGTCGCCCTCGGCCCGCACTTCAACGCCTGCGTTTAGCAGGTCGCGGATCAGCACGTCGCCGTGGCGGTCCCAGAAGGCGCGGTCGATCAGCAGGCATTCCGCCGATCCGCAGATGCCGGTGCGGCGGGTCTTGGCGTTGACGACGATGGCGCGCGCCTTGTCCAGATCGGCGGCGCCATCGACGTAGACGTGGCAGATCCCCTCGAGGTGGGCAAAGACCGGCACCCGCGCCTCCTTCTGCACGAGGCCGACGAGGCCCTTGCCGCCGCGCGGTACGATGACGTCGATGAAATCCGTGGCCTGCAGCATGGCCGTGACCTCGGCCCGGTCGCGGGTGGGGACAAGCTGGATCGCGGCCTCTGGCAGACCGGCGGCGCGCAGGCCAGCGACGAGCGTCGCGTGAATCGCGAGCGAGGAGTGCAGGCTTTCGGAGCCGCCGCGCAGGATGACGGCATTGCCGGATTTCAGGCAGAGCGCGCCCGCGTCGGCGGTGACATTGGGACGGCTTTCATAGATCACGCCGATCACGCCGATCGGCGTGCGGACACGGCGGATCCGCAGCCCGTTGGGCCGGGTCCAGGCGTCGATCTCGGCCCCCACCGGGTCGGTCTGGGCGGCGATGGCGCGCAGGCCATCGACCATGCCCTGAATACGCTCGGGCGTCAGCAGCAGCCGATCCATCATGGCGTCCGACAGGCCCTTGTCGCGGCCGAAATCCATGTCGCGCGCGTTGGCGGCAAGGATCGCGTCCTTCGTGGCAAGCATCGCCTCGGCGGCGGCCAGGAGGGCGCGGTCCTTGGTGGCGCTGTCGGCGGTGGCAAGGTCGCGGGCGGCGGCGCGGGCCGCCTGCCCCATCTGCATCATAAGGTCGGTCATGGGGTGCCCTTGTCCTGAAGAACCATGTCGTCGCGGTGGATGAGGGCCGCGCGGCCCTTGTAGCCGAGGATCGCCTCGACCTCCGCGCTGCGGTGGCCCCTGATCTGGCCCGCCTCGGCGCTGCTGTAGTTCGTGAGGCCAAGACCCAGCGGCGCGCCGGTGGTGCCGACGATCTCGACCGGGTCGCCACGGTCGAAGGAGCCCGACACGGCCGCGACCCCGGCGGGCAGCAGGCTCTTGCCGTCGTGCAGGGCGGCATCGGCGCCGGCATCGACGGTAAAGGTGCCGCGCGGCTTCATCGCGGCGATCCAGCGCTTGCGGGCGGCCTGCGGCGTGGTCTGCGCGGCGAACCATGTGACGCGGGCACCGTTTTCAAGCGCCAGCAACGGGTTATCTGTCGATCCCAATGCAATGCATAGGGCGCAGCCGGCTTCCGTCGCGACACGGGCCGCGAGGACCTTGGTCTTCATCCCGCCCTTGGACAGGCCAGATACGGCGTCGCCCGCCATCGCCATGATCGCCGGGGTGATCTGGGCAACCTGGGGAATGAATTCCGCCGTCGAATCGCTTTGCGGGTTGGCGGTATAGAGGCCGTCGACGTCCGACAGCAGCACAAGCTGGTCGGCGCCCACCGTCACGGCGACCTGTGCCGCCAGACGGTCGTTGTCGCCGTAGCGGATCTCGTCCGTGGCGATGGTGTCGTTCTCGTTCACGATGGGAACCACGCCGAGGGAGAGCAGGGTTTCCATCGTGGCGCGGGAGTTGAGGTAGCGGCGGCGGTCGGTGGAGTCGTCCAGGGTGACGAGGACCTGCGCCGTGACGATGCCAAGGGGGTCCAGCACGTCCTGATAGGCCCGGGCGAGCTGGATCTGGCCCACGGCCGCGGCGGCCTGCGATTGTTCGAGGGGCAACTCTCCCCGCGCCAGCCCGAGCACGCCACGCCCCAGCGCGATCGAACCGGAGGAGACGAGGATCACATCGGTGCCGCGGGCCCTGATGCGGGCGACGTCCTGCGCAAGGGAGGCCAGCCAGTCGGCGCGCAGGGCCCCGGTCGTTCGGTCCACCAGCAGGGCGGAGCCGATCTTGACGACCAGACGCCGCGCGGCGGTCAGGGTTGCCATGACGTCCCCTCGGCGGGATCGTCGGCGTTCTCCTCGGTCCCTGCGGCGGCGCTGACGCGCGCGCGCAGACGTCCCTCGTCGATCTCGGCCCGCAGGGCGCGCAGCACGTCGGTGACGCCTTCGCCGCTGACACCGGACATCAGCATGACGGGGCCGCCGGTGCTGGCCTCCATCTCGTCCTTGAGGAAGGCGCGCTCCTCGGCGTCCAGCGCATCGATCTTGTTCAGCACCGTGATGCGGGGCTTGTCAGCGAGGTCGCCGCCGTAGGCCTCCAGCTCCTCCACGATGGTCCGGCAGTCCTGCATCGGATCGCCGGAGGTGCCGTCGACGAGGTGCAGCAGCACGTTGCAGCGTTCGACGTGGCCCAGGAACATGTCGCCGAGGCCGCGGCCTTCGCTGGCGCCTTCGATCAGGCCGGGAATGTCGGCCACGACGAATTCGACGTTGTCCACGCCCACGACGCCGAGGTTCGGCACGAGCGTGGTGAAGGGGTAGTCGGCGATCTTGGGCCGGGCGTTCGATGTCGCGGCGAGGAAGGTGGACTTGCCGGCGTTGGGCATGCCCAGCAGACCCGCATCGGCGATCAGCTTGAGGCGGAGCCAGATCGTGCGCTCCACCCCCTCCTGCCCCGGGTTGGCGCGGCGCGGAGCTTGGTTGGTGGCGGATTTGAAGTGAAGGTTGCCCCAGCCGCCGTTGCCGCCGCGGGCGAGCACGACCTCCTGACCGACCTCGGTCAGGTCGGCAATGACGGTTTCCTCGTCCTCGTCAATGATCTCGGTCCCCACGGGCAGACGCAGGATGATGTCTTCGCCGGTCTTGCCGGTCATGCCCTGCCCCATGCCGTGCTGGCCGCTTTGGGCAAAGAAGTGCTGCTGATAGCGGAAGTCGATCAGCGTGTTCAGCCCGTCCACCGCCACGGCGATCACGGAGCCGCCGTTGCCGCCGTCGCCGCCGTTCGGGCCGCCGTATTCAATGAACTTCTCGCGCCGGAACGATACGCAGCCGGCGCCGCCGCCGCCGGACCGGATGTAGACTTTGCACAGGTCGAGGAATTTCATCGGACGGGCTTTCGGGCTGTTAAGGGGCGCTGTTACGCCCTTTGGGGGTGTTTCTCAAGAGAGTGCCGCCCGGCCGCTTGCCGGATCAGAGCCCGGTCTTGAGCATGTAGGTCCAGGTGGGCACCAGTGCATTGCGCGCGACGCTGAACGCCTCTGCGTCGCCGAGGTAGTCGAAGCCGCAGTTCGTCAGTACGCGGGCGGACCCGGGACTGTCCTGAAACGCTTCGGCGAAGTATTGCGCCGCCTGATGCGGATTGTGGGCCAGCAGGGTGCGCACCGCTTCGGTCGCGAAGCCGACGTTCCAGAAGGCGGGCGCCACCCAGTAGAAGAGTTCGGACTGCGCCCGGTCCATCGGCGCGAGCGAGATCAGGCCCAGCACCTCGGCGTGGCCGGTGCAGGTGCCGTCGAGGACCCAGATATCCTCTGCCCGGTCGGGGTGCGACGCGCGGGCGATCATCGCCTCGATCACGCCGGGGGGCAGCGGATGCGGGATGGCGCGGGTGGCGCGGGCCAGCTTGGGATCGGCGGCATACATGGAAATCAGGCCGACGTCGGACGCGCGCAGCGGGCGCAGCGAGAACCGATCGGAAACATAGGTCTTCTGCGTCGTGACCGGGGCAATGATCATGGGTTTCGCTCCTCCTCAAAACCGATGGTGCGCCCAGAATATGACGGGCGCTTGAAATGCAAAAAGGGGGACCGGTTTGCACCGATCCCCCTCATCTTGTCAGGTGTCTCGGCTTATTCCGCGGCCTCGGCCACCGGCAGGACGGAAATGAAGGTGCGACCCTTCAGGCCCTTGTGGAACTGCACGTTGCCTTCGACGGTTGCAAAGATCGTGTGATCCTTGCCCATGCCGACGCCGTTGCCCGGCCACATCTTGGTGCCGCGCTGACGCATGATGATGTTGCCCGGAATGACGACCTCGCCACCGAACTTCTTGACGCCAAGGCGGCGTCCGGCGCTGTCGCGCCCGTTACGGGATGAACCGCCTGCTTTTTTGTGTGCCATGTGTCGGTCTCCTTACTTCGAAAGTTCTTTGGCCTGCTCGACCCAGCCTTCACGCTCGATCCGGCCCTTGAAGTTCAGCTTCTCGCCGAACTCTTCGACGTCTGCGTCAGACCAGGCGGCGATCTGCGCGTAGGTGGTGATGCCTTCGGCGTGCAGCTTCTTTTCCAGCGCGGGGCCCACGCCCGAGAGCACCTTCAGATCGTCGCCGCCGGCGGGGGCGTCAGCCTTGGCGGCCTTGGGGGCAGCGGCTTTCTTGGCGGGCTTGGCGTCGGCCGTGTCATCGCTGCGGGTCGCGGCGTAGGCGGCGGCTGCACCGGCGGCGGCCATGGCCACGGCACCGGTTGCAAAGGCGATGCCACGGCCCGACAGGGCGGCGCGGATGCCGGTGTCGGAGGCGCCGGATTCCAGGATGTCGCCGATACGCACGAGGGTCAGCTGCTGGCGGTGTCCCTTCTTGCGCTGCGAACCGTGCTTACGACGACGCTTGACGAAGTTGATCGTCTTCGGGCCCTTGATCTGGTCGATCACGGTGGCCTTGACGCCGGCGCCTTCGACCAGCGGTGCGCCGATCGTGTCGCCGACCATCAGAACGTCGTTGAACTGGATTTCGTCGCCGGCCTGAGCGTCCAGCTTTTCGACACGCAGCACGTCGCCCGACTGGACGCGGTATTGCTTGCCACCGGTCTTGAGAACCGCAAACATATGTCTTTCCTTTTGTCTTTCGCGTCGGTCAGGTTCCCCGAAGGGCATTTGCGGCCTCAGCCACCCGTCAACAGCGCGCCCTTGGGCGAATTCATGTATCAATCCCGACAAGGGTCTTGCCGGGATGGCGGCTTATCTGACCTATGGGCCTGCAAGTCAACCCCGAAGAACGAGGTCCACCCATGCGTATCGCCCTGCCCTGCCTGATCCTGCTGACCGCCGCCGTCACCGCCTGCGCGCCGGGCGGCGGGGTGCGCAACCCCTTCACCGGCGTGACCGGTGCCTTCACCGCGCCCGACCAACAGCGCGGCGCCGTGGAACTGGCGGTGAAGTCGGAATTCCCCGCGATCATGGCCCAGATCGACGCGGGCGGCGGCCCGGCCCTGTCCGCGGCCTTCGACGCGGCGGGCGTCCCGGTCGAGGATCGACCCGCCCGGATCATCCAGCTGCAGAACGACCGCGGGCTTTACGAGGCGAATCCCGCCGCCCTGACCTCTGCCCTGCTGATCTGGGGCGGCGGCGACGGTCAGATGTCCTGACCGGCCATCGTCAGGGCGGAGGCGCGGCCAAGGTCGCGGCTGATCGCCACGAACATCTGGTCGAAGGCGTCGAACATCGCGACGTTCAGGTCCTGACCGGGTTTCGTCTTTGAAAAGTCGATGTAAGCCTGCAGCTCGTCGTCCGAGAGCGGCTGGTAGGCCATGGTGAGGAAGCCGTAGACCCATTCGGTCGTGTTCGCCCTGATCTCGGGCTCCTGATTGTAGACGTCGGCGAGGACCTGATCCTCTGTCAGGGTGCTGTCGTAGGCGCCGCCGTCCTGCAGGCCCATGTAGAAGGCATAGTTCGCGTTCATCGCCCCCACGACGTTGGTGTCGATCAGGTCGTTGGTCTGCGCGAAGGTCGTGATCATCCGCGACCGGGGCGTATCGTCGGCCAGCGCCAGTCCTGCCGCCTCCTTGGCGGCGGCATCGACGGCCTCGTCCAGCAGCGCCCGCCGGGCCGAGGTTTCAAGCTCGATGATCTCCTGCCCGAGGTCGGAGGTGAAGAAGTCCAGCATCGCGTCGACGTCCTTGCCGGCGACGGCGGCGTTCAGTTCGGCGGCAGCCGCGCCCCGCATCCGGTCAAGGTCGTAGATGTCGCTGACGGTCTTGTCCCAGGAGGCGCTCGCGGCACCAGACAGCAGACCGTCGTTGATGTCCTGCCCGTAGGCCAGCCCTTCCTCGCGCATGATCTCGATCATCTCCGGCAGGCCGAGGGCGTCGAAGAGCGCCGCCCCCTTTTCCGCATCGACGGCCTGCGCTGTGGCGCCATTCAGCGTGGCGACGAGTGCCAGGGGGGCCAGGAACAGGGAACGGGCGGCGTGCAGCATGGGGCATCCTCGGGGAACGGGGTAGCGACTTGATAGGGGCGAATGATGAATAATCCAAGCGCCGCCTTGGCTGCGCACGACAAAGTCAGCTTGTCGCGATGCAGGGGGTTGCGGTTTGCCCGGCCGCGTTCTAAATCCCCTGCCAAGACGGCCCCCGCGCGGAGAGGTGACGGAGTGGTCGAACGTGGCGGTCTCGAAAACCGTTGAGCCTGCAAGGGTTCCCAGGGTTCGAATCCCTGTCTCTCCGCCATTTTCCTGATGACCGGTTCAAGATACCCGCCACCGCCCCTGCGGGTGGCAGGATCGCATTGCAGCCCTTCTGGCGAGAGGCTTTAGCCCTTACCACGAATTGCTGCGCTTTGGTCCGGTCAGGAGCGCGGGTGTGTGGACGTTGTAGAGAGCGTAGCGCCGGGGCTTGACCCGGTTGATCACGGTCAGGATGCGGCCGATGTGCTGTTCGCGCAGTTCGTCGAGGGTCTGTGCGACCAGATCGCGGGGGGTCCTGCCCCAACGGGTCACCAGCAACACCTGCGATACGGCACCGGCGATCCGGTCGACCGACACGCTGTCGCGCGGCGGCGTGCCGATGATGACGACGCAAAGGCCCCGCGCGGCGGCGGCGGCGATCAGCGCCTTGATCGGGGCGTCGTCGTAGAGCGGCGGCAGCGGGCCGGTGCCGCGCGACATCTTCATCTGTCCGGTCGCCGGATCGCGGCGCATCGCGGCATCGATGTTGACCTGACCCCGCAAATATTCGGCAAAGCCCGCACGCTTGTCCTTCGCTTGGGACAGGCCGAACCGGCGGCGCTGCGGCAGGGTATCGACGATCAGGATCTGGCGCCCGTTGGCGGAGAGCGCCTGCCCGATCGCGGCGGCGACGAAGCGGCAGCCGTCGCCCCTGCGCGTGGCGGTGATCAGCAGGCTGCTCGGGAATTCACCGCCGGAGGACGCGGCGATGCCGCGCACGAGCCTGTCCGCCGCATGGGTGAGCCGCGTGTCCGTGGCGGGACGCGTCCGGGCCCGCCCCGTCCGGCGCGACTGCGGTAGCAGGCCGACCGGCAGGACCGAGGGATCAGCCGCCAGCTGTCGGGGGCTGCGCACCGCCCGGTCGGTCAGGTCGAGGATACCGGCGCAGGTCAGTCCCAGCACCGCGCCGCCCAGAATGGCAATCAGAAGGTAGACCTTGCGCCCCCGTCCTTCCGGCCAGAGCGGCACGGCAGCGGGCGTCAGGACGTCGACATTCACCGCGGGGCGGCGCAGCACGGTTTCAAGCAGGCGGATCTGGTCGTTCACGGTGTCCAGCTTTGTCGCCTGATCATCCGCCCGGGCGACCAGATTGGCCATGTCCAGTTCGCCGGCCGACAGTTGCGTCAGCTGACCCTGTGCGGTGCCGCGTTTGGCCTGAAGGGCCGCTTCCTCCTGATCGATATGGACAAGTTGCGCGCGCATCGAAGCGGCCCAGTTCGACAGTTCCCGCCGGATCGCGTCCTTGAGGTCCGCGACCTGCGCGCGCTGGGTCTGCACGCCGCCGTAGCCGTCGCCGAAGAGGCTGGTCAGATGGGCCAGATCGCGTTCCTGCCGGTCGAGGGACTGGCGCAGCTGAGTCACCGCCGCGGTTTCGTTCAGGGGTGCGGGGCCGTTGTCGTTCAAGTTGGCCTCGACCGTGGCGACAGTGGCCGCAAGATCGGCGCGGCGGGCCTGCAGGTCCGCAAGCTGCTGGTTGAGCATGGTCAGCTGGGTCTCGTCCGCCGCGGCGTCCGAGCCGCCGGCCACGCCGGCCTGTGCGGTCCGCAGGGCCGCGATATCGGCGCGGGCCTGCGCGGTCCGGGCGGCCTGATCCTGTGCGCGCAGCCGCAACTGGTCGAGCGCCTCGGTCACGCGGGCGTCGCGATGCGCCGTCACCTCGTCCACGTAGGACGCGATGATCGCATTGGGCACCGCCGCCGCGACCTCCGGATCGGTCGAGCGGAAGGTCAGCTGGAGGATGTTCTCGGTCTGCCGCCAGACCGAGAGGCGGCCGTAGACGGCGGCGACGGCGCGGCTTGTCGCATCGCCCGGCGGCGTGGGTCCCGCATCGGCGGGGCTGATCCGCTGATGCAGCCGGGAAAGCCCGGTGACGGGCGCGAGCGCGGGATTGAATTCCGGCTTCCCGGTCAGGTTCAGGCGGTCCACGACCCGCTCCACCACGGTGCGTGCGCGCAGACGCTCGACTTCGTCGGACATGACGAAGACCTCGGCCGGCTGACCGTCCTCGACGCTGAGGACCGGGGTGACCAGAAAGCGCGCCTCAGCCTGATAAACCGGCACTATGGACAGGATGTAGGGCAGTGAAAGCAGTGTCACGAGGGCCGTGACCCCGAGGATGACGCCAAGCCTGCGCCGGACGAGCCGCACGAGAACCATCAGGTCGAGGTCATTCGCGGTCGGCGTGATCGCATCGGGCTCTGTCGTCTTGAGCCATGCGATACTGTTGCCGGAAATCTGGTTCATGCCGCACCTCTTTGCAAGTCTCGGGTCGTGCAGGCCTGTTCGGCGGTCGCGCGGTAGATCTGGTCCAGATGCGCGGTATAGGCCGCGATACTGAAATATTGCAGGTAATGGGCCCGTCCCGCGCGCGACAGCGCGGCGCGTTCCGTCCCGTCCGCGATCAGACGCGCCAGCGTCGCGGCCAGCGCCGTCACGTCGCCGACGGGCACGAAGACACCGGTGATGCCGTTGGTCAGCACCTCGCCATGGGCGCCGACGGGCGTTGTCACGACGGCGAGCCCGTGCGCCAGACCTTCAAGGACGGCCATCGCCATTCCCTCGCCGTGGGAGGGCAGCACGAGGATGTCGAAGCGGCGGCACAAGGCGTCGACCTGCGCGGCGTTCAGCCAGCCGGTCAGCGTCACCCGGTCCGACAGCCCTAGGGCCGCGGCCTCTGCGCGGTAGGTCGCGACCGGGCCGTCGCCAGCCAGCACCGCCTGCCAGGGCAACGCGGCGAGCGCGGGATCGGCCAGCGCGCGAAGAAGTTCGGGCACACCCTTGCGGGGGCCGAGTTGACCGAGGAAGAGCAGGCGCACCGGGGCAGCCCCGGTCTGCGGTACGGCCACCGCCGGGCCGGGGTCGGGCACCGCGTTGTGCAGCACCGTGACCTTGTCCGTGCCATGCCCCAGCAGGTTGAAGACCGTACGCCGGTCCCGCTGACCGAGGACCAGCACGCCGTCGGCACCGGCGAACATGCGCCGGATTGCCCGCAACTGCCGCGGGGACCGCGCCGCCAGATCGGTCGCGTAGTCGTAGTCGTGCAGGTGCAGCAGATGGGTGCAGCCCAGCGCCCGGGCCCAGGCGGTCAGGATCAGCTTGCGGCGGGTACTGCCGCGCCCGGCGACATGGATGTGGTGGACGGTCTGCGGCGCGGTGACGCGGCTGACGGCCATGGCGCACAGGGCATGGGCCAACCGCAGGGCGGAGGTTGCCGGGCTGAACCGTGTGCCGCGCGTGTCGATGACGCGGTGGTCGGCCTGGCCGTCGGCGAACTTGATGTATCCGACGAGCCGGCCGATCCCGCCACCGGACTCTGTCCCGCCGGGCAGGTAGTGACAGATGTTCAGGGCTTTGCGGGTCGTTGTGGGTGCCACATTCATACAGGATATCCTTTCGGACGGCTGAACGTCCGGGGCAGTGTCGGACAGGACCCGCGGCCCGGCAATCGGGCCGACCGATATCAGGCCCATCCCTTTGATCCGGCGCGCTTGGCCTTTTGGTGGACGTCGGCGTAGAGGTTTTCAGCCAGTGTGCCGACCCGGTCCGCCCCGATCGCCCCTGCGGCCCATGCCCTTGCGGCATCGCCATGGCGGCCGCGCAGGGCCGGGTCCTGGGCCAGCCGCGCGATCGCTTCTGCCAGCGCCGCCGGATCGTTCGGCGGTACCACGAGGCCCAGGTGGTGCGGCAGCACCGTGGCGCGCAACTCGCCGACGTCCGTAACCACAGCGGGGACGCCGAAGGTCGCGGCGACCGGCAACACACCGCTTTGCGAGGCCTCGGTATAGGGCAGGACCACCAGATCGGTGGCCCGGAAGAGGGCGGCGACCTCGGCGTCCGGGATGAAGCGATTGTGGATCACGTAGCGGCCGGGGTCGCCCATCAGGGCGCGCAAGGCGTGCGGATCGTCGCCGCGCCCGGCGATCGTGATGCGCAGACCCGGGATGCGGTCGCCCAGCAGGTGCTCTGCCCGGATCAGCTGGTCCAGCCCCTTGTAGGCGAAGATGCGTCCGAACAGCAGGACGTCGAAGGCGTCGGAGCGGTCGGTCTGGTCGGGTTGCGTGGCGACGGCAAGGTCCGCGTAGCGGCGGATCGCCGGGTGCGGCAGGATGTGGATCCGGTCCCCCGGAATGTCGAAGACCCTTTGCGCGGCGCGGGCCAGCGTCGGGCCATGGACCACGACATGGCGGGACAGGCGCGCCATCAGCCGCGGCGCCCAGCCGGGCAGGACGGCGGTGTCGCGGTCGCCGGGATGCAGGCTGACATCGTGGACCGTCGTGATCACCGGCACCGGTCTCCACAGCGGCACCGCGAGGTTGAGCCAGAGGTGCGTATTGCTGAGGACGTGGATCAGGTCCGGCGCCTCTGCCCGGATCAGGCGGGTCAGCTGCCAGAGGAACGCGAGATTCGCGAGACTGCGGTGCCGGGGCCAGTCGATCAGGCGGACCGTCACCTGCGGGTCGAAGAACGGCAGGGCCGCGGCGAATCGGTCGCGCGGCACGATCAGCGTCACCGGCATCCGGCTTGCGACGGCATTCGCAAAGGCGATGGTGTAGTCGAAGGGCTCTCCTCCGATCAGAAGCACCCTCACGATGCGGGGCCCTGCACGAGGATGTCGCACCCGCGGCCCCTGCCCTTGCGGGCCCGCAGGCGCGGATCGTGTCCGGCGAAGATGACGCGGGGTTTCATCGCGGGTCTGCCCCTGTCAGCCGCGCGGCCCGGACAGGGGCAGGCTGACGTCGACGACGTCGCCGGGGTTGATCTCTGTATCCATCGTCGCGGGCAGCGCCTGTGGTTCCGCCCCGGCGGCCCGGAAGATCTGCACGACCGGCACGATCCGGTCGGCGGGCGCATCCTCGGGTGCGCGACCGGCGGCGAGGAGACGACCCTGCAGCGCCTCGAGGGCCGCGACCTGTTCGGTGCGCGCGCCCAGCGCCTTTCGCAGCGCCTCGCGGGTGGCGATCCTGCGGGCGGTCAGGTCGGCCTCGGTCTGGTGGCGGATGGTTTCCTGATTCTGGCGGGCCCGGGCGGCAAAGGTCTGGTTCTCCAGCAGGTCACGGGCCAGACGGCTTTCCTCGCGCTCCAGTTCCTGCAGGCGCGGACGAGGCGCGACACCACGCGCCACCAAATCGCGCATCGCCTCGACCTCGGCGTGCTGGTCGGCCTGCGCATCGGTCTGGTGCTTTGCCAGCTGGTCCAGCACGTCGAGTTCCACCGCCGTCAGCGTCAGCGCCGTGTCGGCGTAGGCGCGGTCGTTGGCGCGGCCCGCGATCACGTCATGCAGCTGCGCTGAATCGAGGTCCTCGATCCGAGGGAGGCCGTCGTCATCACCGGCGGGCGTCGCATTGACCGGCGCCGGTGGCGGCGCCGCGTCCGAGAGTTCCGCACGCAGGCGGGCGATCTCGCTGTCAGTCGCCATCAGCTCTGCGGTGCTGGCCCGTTGCCTTGCAAGCAATTCGATGATGTCGCCAAGCCCGGTCGACGCCGCCTCTTCGGAGGTCGCGATTCCGCCGGCGGCGATGATCGCCTGCCGGACGGTCAGGCCGGGCCGGAACGGCACCTCGCCGCTCGTCTTGACCAGTCCGCCGACATAGACCGCGCGGTATTGCGACACTTCCACCAGCACCACGGGATCGCGGAGGATATCGCGCGCCACGAGGGTTTCCGCCACGCGGGTCTGGATCGCGTCCAGCGACAGGCCCGCGACACTGATGCCGCCGACCAGCGGCAGGCGGATGCGGCCGTCCACGTCGACGGGGCAATCTCGGGTCATTTCGGGCGCACCCGTGACGGCGACATAGAGCACATCGCCACGCGCCACGGGGGTTTCGGCCAAGGCCGGCAGCGTGGCAAGGCAGAGGGCGACCAACGTGCCGCCAAGCTGGCGGCAGAAGGTGGGGATGGGCGGAACGATCACCGGTCGCGGACCTTTCGGCTGGATCATCGGCTGCGCGGCGGCAGTCGGGTCGGGTCGATCGTAGCGCCGTCGCGTCGCACACCGAACCTGACCATCCGTTGCAAACGCGGCCCGTCGATTATCCGATCTGGGGAGGCCGGGGGGGCCGCCACCACCGGATGGCGGGCCGTCGCACCGAAGGGCCACGTTTGCACGGCAAGGCGATCCCGGTCTGATGATCGCAACGGGTCGTCCGGCGTCGCACCCGTCCACCCGCGCGAAAGGGCCCACGATGAACCGACCGGCAGAGGGTCTGACACCCGCCCTGACCGCCCCGGACGGGCTGCGGCTCGGCTGGCGCAGGCTGGAATGGTGGGGTGCGTCGATCGCCCTGTTCCTGCAGACGGGCGCCGTCTTTCCCTTGTTGCTGATGGTGCAGAACGGCGAGCTTGGCGATGCAGAGCGGGCGCGTCTGCGCCTGCTGCAACTGCCCGTCATCGCCATCGTCGGTCTTTTGCTGCCGCGCCATGCGACCGCCCTGATCGTCGCGCTGCGCCGGTCGCTGCCGCTGGTCCTGCTGATCGGACTGACCGTCGTGTCCGTCCTGTGGTCGATCGAGGCGCCGCTGACCCTGCGCCGCGCCATCTCTCTGGTTGTGACCTGCCTGCTGGCTGCGCTGCTGGCGATCCGCTTTTCCCCGCGGCAGCTGCTGCTGCTGACCTCGGGCGTCATCGGCGCCTGCCTTTGGCTGAGCCTTGCCGCCGCCGTGCTTGCGCCCGGTGCCGCGTGGAGCCCCGATGGCGAGGGGTTGCGTGGCGTCTATACCCACAAGAACGTGCTGGGCTGGGCGGCTGCCATCGGCTTTGTCTGCGGTCTGGCGCTTTGGCGGGATGCGCAGCGCGCGCTGCACCGGCGCGGGTTCTGCCTGACGGGCGCGGCGCTGGGCTGCCTGATCCTGTCCGGGTCGGGCACCGGGGTCATCTGTGCCGCGGTGGCGGTCGTGCTTTTCCTCTTTCACGCCGGTCTGGCGCGCACGCGGGGGCTGATGCGCCTCGTCTGGCTGCAGAGCGCGGCGCTGTTGGTCGGTGGCGTGGTTCTTGGCGGCCGTTCGCTGCTGGTCCATGTGCTGGACGCGCTGGGCAAGGACGCGACCTTGACCGGCCGCCTGCCCCTGTGGGATCTGGTCGATGCCCGCATCGCGGTGAAGCCCTGGCTGGGCTACGGCTACCAGTCGTTCTGGACGCCCGGCACCTTCGGCAACGACCTGATCGCCGCGGCTTTGCAATGGAACCCGCCCCATGCCCACAACGGTTTCCGCGACACGCTGCTGAGCGTCGGTCTGCTGGGACTGGCGCTGCTGATCTGGGTCCTGCTGCGGGCGATCCGGCAGGGGGCCGCGCTGCAGGCGCGCGCGCCGCAGGACGGCTGGATCTGGCTGAACGTCCTGATCGGCGTCATGATCGCGATGAACCTGACGGAAAGCAACCTGCTGGCGCAGAATGACGTCCAGTGGCTGCTGCTGGCCACGGCGATCGTCATGCTGGGACTGCGTGCGCCACAGCCTGCCGACTGACGCCCCGGCCTGTCCCATCACGTCCTGCACGTCATCCGCTTGCGGACCTGCATCCGACGGAGCGCGGTGGGCAACGGCACCTCTGGCAGACGGGATCATCCGATTGGCGGACGCCGCCCTCCTTCCACTGCGGACGGTGGATGCAGGAGGAGG
The DNA here is from genome assembly GCF_900128995.1 of Loktanella atrilutea. GTDB lineage: Bacteria > Pseudomonadota > Alphaproteobacteria > Rhodobacterales > Rhodobacteraceae > Loktanella > Loktanella atrilutea. Next base: position 813,987 of record NZ_FQUE01000001.1, read on the forward strand.
ACAGGATCAGCGATAGGGCTGCGCGCATCGCCGATCTATCGACTTCCCAACTTTCGGGTCGCGCTCCTAGGGTCTCGTATCGTCCGGCCACTCAGGAGGACTCCGATGATCCCCGGCACTGCCCTCACCACAGACCCCGCAATCGACCGACTGGACAGCATCAACGTGCTGGGCGTCGCCGTCTCGGACCTCGACATGGCGCGGGCGGTCCGGCTGGTGGGCGCGGCGGTGCGCATGCGGACCCGCGGCTATATCTGCATCTGCGGCGCGCATGGCGTCGTGGAATGTCAGGCGGACCCGGCGCTGCAGCGCGTCTTCAACGGTGCGATGGCGGTCACGCCCGACGGGATGCCGCTGGTCTGGGCCTTGCGTGGGGCGGGACATGCGCAGGCCGGCCGCGTCTATGGACCCGACCTGATGCGCAACATGCTGGACACCGGCCGCACGGCGGGCCTGCGGCATTTCCTTTACGGCACTACCCCCGCCACGCTGGCGAAACTGACAGCGCAGATCGGGCGGCGCTATCCCGGTGCAATCATCGCCGGCAGCTATGCGCCGCCGTTCCGGCCCCTGACGCCCGACGAGGAACGTCACTTCGCGGATGTGATCAACGGCGCGGCAGCCGACATCGTCTGGGTCGGGCTGAGCACGCCCAAGCAGGACCGCTGGATGGCCGCGATGCGCGACCGGCTGGAGGCGCCGGTGCTGATCGGCGTCGGCGCCGCCTTCGATTTCCTCGCCGGCAACACACGGTCCGCGCCCCCCGTCCTGCAACGTGCGGGGCTGGAATGGGCGTTCCGGCTGGCGACCGAACCGCGTCGCCTGTGGCGGCGCTATGTCCGGATCGTGCCGCTTTACCTGATGCTGCGCGGATTGCAGCGCGCCGGACTGCGGCACTTTCCGATCGAGTGGCCGACCCCGTCCACGCCGCCGCAGGGCGTCAGTGGCGCCGACCCCGCCGCCACGACGTAATGCGTCCCTGCATAAAAGGTTGCCAAGATGAAGCCGATGCGACTGACCTTCCCCCTGCCCGCCGAGATGTCCGACAGCCTTGCGCCGGTCCGCGCGATCGCGCCGCGAAGGTCGCACAGGCGCATGCTCTGCCGCGTGGCCATTCTGGCGGCCGATACGCTGGGCCTGCTGATTCCGCTGGCGCTGCTGTCCTCTGGCGCGGTCGGCGACACGGCACCTGCGGCGGTCCCGTCGCTGGCCATGGTGGGCGGCATCACATTGGTGCTGAACGCGCTGCAGGGGCTTTATCCCGGCGACCGCCTGCACCCGCAGGAGACTTTGCGCCGCCGCACCCGGACCCTGCTTCTGGCCTTGATCCTGCTGCCGGCCGTGAGCATGTCCGCAGCGCCGGGTGACTTGTGGACGGTGGCCGTGACGACGCTTGCGCTGCTGGCGGGGCTGCTGTTGCAGATGCCACTGCGCCGGGGGATCCGCGGCCAGCTTTATCGTTCCGGTGTCTGGGGCACGGCGGCGGTTTTCGTCGGACCGCGCCAGATGAGAGAGACGCTGGCGGCGTTCTTTACGACGCACTGGCGCTATGGCCTGCGCCCGGTGCAGACGGGGGCGCAGATCGCGGTGCTGGTCCGCAGGCCCGACACCGCCAGCGCGGCCATGCTGCGGCAGGACTACCCCGAAGTCATCGTGCTGGCAGATATGCCGGATCTGCGGGTATCCGGCCTTCATCCGGCTGATATCGGTGGCCGTATCGGTTACCCGGTCGGTCATGCGGGTGCACCGGGGTGCGTCACGGCGAAGCGCGTCATGGATGTCGCCATCGCGCTGGCTGCGCTGGTCCTGACCGCGCCGGTCATGCTGCTGGCCATCATCTGCATCCGGATCGCCGACGCGGGGCCGGTCTTCTACATCCAGCGCCGCGAGGGGCTTGGCGGCCGGACTTTCGGTGTGCTGAAGTTGCGGACGATGTACCAGGACGCCGACGTGCGGCTGGCAACGCTGCTGGAGACCGATCCGCAGGCCCGGGCCGAGTGGGCGCATCACTTCAAGCTGCGCCGCGACCCGCGTCTGCTGCCGCGCATCGGGTCCTTCCTGCGTGCGTGCAGCATCGACGAGCTGCCGCAGCTGATCAACGTCCTGCGCGGCGAGATGAGCATCGTCGGACCGCGGCCCTTTCCCGACTACCATCTTGCGGCACTGCCGCAGGCATTCCGCGTCAAGCGCGCCAGCGTCGCCCCGGGCATCACCGGACTGTGGCAGATCAGCGGTCGCAGCGACGCCGACCTGAGCCAGCAGCAGCAACTGGACGCGTATTACATCGACAACCGGTCGCTGTGGTTCGACCTGCAGATCATCCTCGGCACCGTGCCCGCCCTTTTGCTGCGCAAGGGCGCCTACTGATGCCGGGGCACCCAAACCTGTCCATAAAGGGAACGTTCGACATGCATTCCGACAAGACGATCCTCGTGACCGGCGGCGCCGGGTTCCTTGGATCCCATCTGTGCGATCGCTTGATCGCGGACGGCCATCACGTCATCTGCCTCGACAATTTTCACACCGGGCGGCGGTCCAACATCGCCCACCTGCTGCATCACGACCGGTTCGAGGTCGTGCGTCAGGACGTGACCGACCCGGTCCGCGCCGAGGTGCAGGAAATCTACAACCTCGCCTGCCCCGCGTCGCCGGTCCACTATCAGGCGGACCCGGTGCGGACGGTACAAACCAATGTCATCGGCGCGATCAACATGCTGGACCTTGCGCGGCGCACCGGCGCGCGGCTTTTCCACGCTTCCACCAGCGAGGTCTACGGCGATCCGCTGGTGCATCCGCAGACCGAGGACTACCTCGGCAACGTGAACCCGACCGGCCCGCGCGCCTGTTACGACGAAGGCAAGCGCTGCGCCGAGACGCTGCTGAGCGACGGTCGGCGCCAGCATGGCTTACGGTTGCGGATGGCGCGGATCTTCAACACCTACGGGCCCCGGATGCGGCCAGACGACGGACGCGTCGTGTCGAACTTCATCGTGCAGGCCCTGCGCGGCGAGCCCCTGACCGTCTACGGCAGCGGCGAACAGACCCGGTCCTTCTGCTACGTCGATGACCTGATCGCGGGTGTCGTGGCGCTGATGGCGGCGCCCGATGACGTGCCGCAGCCCGTCAACCTGGGCAACCCGGTCGAATTCACCATGTTGCAACTGGCCCGGCTGGTGCTGGACCTGACGGGATCGCGTGCCCGGCTGGACATGCGTCCCCTGCCGCAGGACGACCCGGTCCAGCGGCGCCCGGACATCACGCGCGCGACCACCCATCTGGACTGGCAGCCCGCGGTGCCCCTGCGCGAGGGGCTGATCCGGACCATTGCGCATTTCGACTCGGTGCTGGGCCAGCGGCCTGCCTCGCCGTTGCCGGCGCGGTCCTTCGATTTCCCGACGCTCCTGAACGGCGCGATGCCGGCATTTGCTCCGGAGGGGCAGGTCATTTGAAACTCCTCGTCTTCGCACAGCGTCTGGATCCGGACGAAAGCCAGATGAACGCCATCGCCCTGGCGGACCGGCTGCGCGAGACGCATGGCTACGACATCGTCCTTCACGCCACGGACGGACCCGCCGCGCAGATGGTGCGCGACCGCGGGTTCCGGTTCGTGCCCGCACCGGACGTGACCTATCACCCTGCCCCGCAACGCATGGCCGCCCTGCGGCGTCTTGTGCGCGGCGAGGGTCCCGACGTGATCCATGCCTGGGACGGATGGCAGGGGCTGGAGGCCTATTATGCCGTTCACCTGAGGCTGGGGGTGCCGCTGCTGATTTCAGACCTGAACGCCGATGTGACCCGCTATCTGCCACGGAACGTGCCGACGACCTTTGGCTGCGCCGCGTTGGCCGAAGCCGCGGCGGAACTGGGTTGGCGGTTTCCGATGACCTTGCCGATGCCGGTGGACACGCGCACCAATGCGGCAGAGGCGGTTAACGGCGCGGGGTTTCGCAGCCGATACGGGATGAAGGATGGCGATGTGATGATCGCGGCGGTGGCGGAACGGCCAGATGCATCCGCGTCGGGCGGAACGATCCGCGCGATCGAGGCGATCCGGACCCTTGGGCAGAACCTGCCGTTGAAGCTGGTCCTTCTGGGCGAAAGCGACACCGATGTGAACCTGCGGGCCCGCGTGGATGCCGCCAATCGCCATCTGTATCGCGAAGCGGTGATCCTGACCGGCGCCATGCCCGACCCGCGCGAGGCCTATGCCGCCGCCGACATCGTCGTCGGGACGGGCGGATCGGCCCTGCGGGGGCTGGCATTCGGCAAGCCGCTGGTCGTGGTCGGCGCGGCGGGCTTTGCAGCGACCTTTACCCCGCAGACAGCGCCCGGTTTCCTGCGGTCGGGGATGAGGGGCACCGGAGAGGGCCGGTTCGGCGGCTCTGCGATGCTGGACGCGCTGCGCCCGCTGGCGCAACGCCCGCAGCTGCGCGCGCAACTGGGCGCCTTCGGACGCGATTTCGTGGTAGAGAACCATGACTTCGGCCGCGTCGCCGCCCAGCTTGCCGCTTGCTGCAATGCCGCCAAGAGCGGCGCCGCATCCCGGATGGGCGACCTTGTCGATGCGGCGCGTACGGCGTTTTATGTCTTGCGCGAACGCCGGTTCCGCGTCGCGGCGCGGACGACCGTGCCCGGGCGCTGACCGAGATCCTTATGCAGTGTTGCGAGGCAGCGGCGCAGCCGTTGAAAAGCCCTTGCCGGCAGTCGGGCGATTGCGACCGCGTGCAATAGGAAGGGACCGCGCCGCGGTCCCTTCCTTGCGTGCATGGCCGGGCGTCAGTGGCTGCGGGGGTCGGCGGGCCAGCCGGTCATCTGGTTCAGCAGAAAGGCGGCTTCCGTGCGGTTGGTCGCCTTGAGCTTGTGAAAGATGTGGCGGATGTGCACCTTGACGGTGCTTTCCCGCAGATCGAGTTCATAGGCGATCGTCTTGTTCGCGGCACCGCGGCGCAGAGCCTGCGCAACCGAGAATTGCCGGTCCGTGAACATCTCCGGCATGACGCTGTTCGTCTCTGCCTGCGAGAGGGAATTGCGAAGGGCCATCAGGCTGGCCCGGGACAGGAAAGATGCGCCCGCCACGGTCATCCGCGTCGCCTCGACGATATCGGGGAAATGGACGCAGGGCGGGATATAGCCGTCCGCGCCGCATTCAAGCGCCGCGATCATCGCGTCGACGTCGTCGGTGGCGCCCAGGATAACGACGGGCACCAGTTGCGCCTGTGCCACCAGTCCGCGCAATTCGGCGCGGACGCTTTCATCGGCCAGTGATTTCGAGCCGATGTTGTGCAATATGACCTGACGCTCTTCTGCGTTGCAGGAGCTGGCGCGCCAGTCGGCGATGGATCCGAAACCGATCACCCGTGCCGAGGTGCATTGCTGCTGAAGGCAGGCGACGAAGCACTCCCGCTCCAGCGAGCGATCGTCGATGACGGCGAACACCTCGAAGGCGAGGTCGTCATGGGACTTCGGCTTTTTGGTTCCGGCCTGTGCGCCGGGACTGATTTCGGCGAGGTGCCCTCGGCTGGGCCCCGGAACCGGATTCCTTGCGATAGTTGCATCGGTAGTTCTGTGATAGTGTGCGTCGTTCACGATGAACTCCTAGAGCGGTTTAAAATTCATAAATTGGGCTGCCTTCAATGCGGCAACGGTAGATAAATGCAGAAAATCTTGCAGCTTCAGACACGCTGAGCTGCAGCGCTTCGTTTTCTGAAAAACAACTTCTGCGCGAAACAGACGATGCTTTGCATAAACGTTAATTTTGTCTTAATCAGACAACTTAATATTAGCATTTTTTGCGGCTGAGCGACATTATTTTCGCTAAAATGGCTGCCACGGTGCTAACTTTGTGGTGAAATTCGGGCGGCCAAAAGGCGAATCTCTGGCATCATGCAACCGAAAGACGAACAACGAAATCGTGTGAATACCTTCTGTTGTCGGTCGGTCCCGACCCCTGTCTTGCGCTGCGAATCAGGGGCGATTTTCCGGACGCCGTGACAGGGACGTAGACTGTATCTCTTTTATTCAGGTGGCCATGACACGCCTCGTTCTCGTCGGGTTAGGCGGAAATACCCTCGAACTTCTGGACCTTGCCGCCGCGACGTTCGACGTTGCGGCAATCCTGTCGGAAAATCAGGACCATACCCCTGATTTTGAAGGCATTCCCGTCGTCCCTTTTGCAGACGCAAAATTGTTCACCGATTGCCAGTTCGTCTTTCTGATCGGGTCCGAGAAGTCCTATACCCGGCGGTCGGCCATGATCGCTCGCCTCGGGATTCCGGACGACAAGTTTGCCACATTGACAGACCCCCGGGCGATCATTTCTCACCGGGCGACGATCGGTCGGGGGGCGGTGTGTTCGGCGGGGGTGGCGGTCATGGCCCGGGCCGTGGTCAAGGATCACGTGATGATCATGCCCTACAGCATCGTGCACCATGACAGCCGGATCGGACGCTGCAGCATCGTCGGGTCGCATGTGACCATCGCGGGCCGCGTCACGGTCGGTTCAAATTGTTATATCGGCAGCGCCAGCGCGATCCGGAACGGTGTCACGATCGGTGATGGGGCGCTGATCGGCATGGGGGCCAACGTCGTCGCCGACGTGGCCCCCGGTGCGATCATGGTCGGAAATCCCGCGCGGCCCCTGACCCCGCGGGACGGGGATGGGTCAGGACGCCCGTGACAGGGGCTGCGGCCGGATAGCGGTCCGGCCGGCCAGCCCGCGCAAGGCGGTGACCAGAACGTCGGCGACGGTGTCGACCTCGGCGTCCGTCATCTGGGCGAAGAGCGGCAGAAGCACGCTGTAGTCCCTGGCGGTTTCCGACCGCGACAGCGGATGACGACGGGGGACATCGTGCAGGGCCTGTTCCAGATGCATGCACATGATGCCGCGTCGGGTCGCGACACCGGCGTCCAGCAGAACCTGCATCAGCGCGCGCTGATCGATGGCGGGATCGAGCGCTATTGCGAAGCTTTGCCAGTTCGACCGGGCCCATGCAGGCTCTGTCGGCAGGGTGATGCCGTCGATGGCCTGCAGCACGGTCCGGTAGCGGTCGGCGATCGCGCGGCGGCGCGCGACGATATCCGGCAGGCGGGTCAGCTGAACCCGGCCCACTGCGGCCTGAATGTCCGTCATGCGGTAGTTGTAGCCGGGCACGGGATAATCCTCGAACACGACCTGCGCCGCGGCGTGTCGCTGGGTGTCGGACACCGACATGCCATGCTGACGCCACAGGCGGAATCTTGCGTCGAGCGTGGCGTCGCGGGTCGTCAGCATCCCGCCCTCGCCCGTGGTGATCACCTTGCGGGGATGGAACGAAAAGCAGACGACGTCGCCATGCGCGCGCCCGATCCTTTGCCATTCGCCCCGCATCCGGATTTCCGATCCCACCGCGCAGGCTGCATCCTCGATCAGCGCAAGACCGTGGGTGCGGGCGATCAGCAGAAGGGCGGTCAGGTCGCAGGGCATCCCGATCTGGTGCACGCAGAGGATCGCGCGGGTCCGGGACGTGATCGCCTCGGTCACGCGGTCGGGATCGATATTGTAGCCGCCCGGTTCGATATCCACGAAGACCGGGACCGCGCCGCACTGACGGATCGCATTCGCGCCGGCGATGAATGAATGGGAGACGGTGATGACCTCGTCACCCGAACCGACCCCCATGCCCATCAGCGCCAGATGCAGCGCCGTCGTGCAGTTGGACACGGCGCAGGCATGGGGTGCGCCGACGAAAGCCGCGAAATCGGCCTCGAAGGCCGCGACCTGCGGGCCTTGCGACACCCATCCCGACAGGACCGCGGCGCGGGCGGCCTCTGCCTCGGCCTCGCCCAGCAGGGGTTTCGCGATCGGGATCATGCGGTCACCTCTGGCGTGCGGGACGGGGCCCGTTCGGATTGCCACCAGTCGACAAGCTCCCTCAGGCCCGTGGCCAGCGGAATCTGGGGTCTGAACCCCAGTTGTGCGCGCGCGGCGCGGGCAGAGGAGAGCCTGCGCGGGACCGGATTGATCGCACGTTCCTCTGCATGGACGGGGACCAGATCGTTGCGGCCCATCGCCTGCGACAGCAGCGACGCGATGCCCAGAAGCGAGGTCTCGGTCTCGCTGCCCACGTTGAAGACGGTGTCGGTGACGTCGGCCTTGGCGGACAGGATGTTCGCGCGTGCCACGTCGCGGACGTTGATCATATCCATCGTCTGCAGTCCGTCGCCGAAGACGATGGGCGGCTGGCCCGAGGCGATGCGTTCCATCCATCGCACCATCACCTCTGTATAGCGGCCGCGCAGGTCCATGCGCGGGCCGTAGACGTTGAAGTATCGCAGGGCGACGTAATCCATGCCGTACATGTCATTGAACGACCGCAGCAGACCCTCGCCGAAGGCCTTTGCCGCGCCGTAGAGGGTGCGGTTGGGATAGGCCGGTTCGTCCTCCGTCGTGGGGAAATGCGCGGCCATGCCGTAGACAGAGGCGGATGACGCCATGACGACCTTGCGGGTGCCGGCGGCGCGGCATTGCTGCAGCAGGTCATAGGTCGCCTGCACCATGACGGCCATCGGCTCGTCCGGTTCGGCCGCGCAATGGGTGATGCGCAGCGCCGCCTGGTGAAAGACGGTGTCAGTGCCCTCGACCAGATCGGCCATCAAGGCGCCGTCGCGGATGTCCCCCTCGACCAGACGGACGCGGCCGGAGGCCATGGCGGCGTCCAGATTGGACCGCCGCCCCCGGATCATGTTGTCGATGACGATGATCTCGCCGCACTTTTCCTGCACGAGCAGATCGACGATATGCGACCCGATGAAGCCGCTTCCGCCGGTAACCAGAACGCGTTTGCCCCGCAGGACGTCGGGATGTTTCATGTGCTCAGTCTCCTTCAGGCGGTCAGACGCGACGGCGCAAGCGCCAGACGGTTCACGGTGTCGATGACGAAATCGATGTCGGCGGGGGCCATGTCCGGATGGATCGGCAGGGACAGGGTGCTGTCGGCATAGGCTTCTGCCACCGGAAGGCTGCCGCGGGCGTAGCCCAGATCGCTGTGTGCGGGCTGCAGGTGGACCGGCACGGGGTAGTGCGTATTGGTCGGCACCCCTGCCGCGTTCAGCCGGGCGGACAACCCTGCCGGGTTCGCGTTGCGGATCGCGTAGACGTGGCCGACGTGGTCGGGGCCGAAGGGTCCGGCGGCGCGCATGATTTGCGGCGACAGGCCCGCGTGATAGGCATTGGCCACGGCTCTGCGCCGGTCGGTCCAGTCTTCCAGATGGCGCAACTTCACGTCCAGCACCGCACCCTGCAGCGCGTCCATGCGGGTGTTGTAGCCGTCCATGACATGGTTGTGCCGCCCCTGCTGACCCCAGTCGCGCAGGCATCGCAGGGTGTCGGCGAAGACCGGGTTGCTGGTGACGACCGCACCGCCCTCGCCGCAGGCACCAAGGTTCTTGCCCGGGTAGAAGCTGAAGCAGCCGATATCGCCGAAGGCGCCGGCGCGCAGGCCGTCACGCTCTGCCCCGTGCGCCTGCGCCGCATCCTCGATCACCAGCAGATCGTAGTCGCGCGCGATCTTCAGGATGGCGGCTATGTCGGCCAGACGTCCGTGCAGGTGGACCGGCAGGATCGCCCTGGTCCGGTCGGTGATCGCATCGGGGATCAGGGCGGGATCGATGCACCACGTCACCGGATCGATATCGACGAAGACCGGCGTGGCCCCGGTATAGCGGATCGCGGCCGTGGTCGCGACGAAGGTGGTGGGCGTGGTGATGACCTCGTCCCCCGGGCCTATGCCGGCCGCCAGAAGCGCCATGTGCAGCGCCGAGGTGCCGGTGTTCACCGCCACCGCCGCTGAGGTGCCGCAGTATCGGGCGAAGTTCACCTCGAACCGTTCGACCGGTTCACCGAGGATGTAGGAGCAGCTGCGCAAGACCGACAGGACGGCGTCTTCCAGCTCGGGGCCGATGGCGCGGTACTGGGCCTTGAGGTCGAGAAAGGGGATCATCAGGCGACTTTCTTCTGGACAAGATCGACGGGGAAACCCCGGCTTTGCGTGGACAGGGTGGCTGCGGCGAGAATCTCGACCACCCGCAGGCCGCTGATGCCGTCGGTCAGGGGGGTGGCATTCTCTTCGACGCAGCGGGTGAATTCCTGCACTTCGGTCAGCAGGGCCTCTTTCGTGGACAAGGCCGGGGCGTGCATGTCACCCATGCGGTAGGACACCATCGGCTCGTACGGGTCGGTGCCGGCGGTGGCCCCGCTGTCGTAGATCTTGACCTTCTCGCTGGTCTGCATGTCGTCGTAGATGACCATCTGCCTGCTGCCGCCGATCACGGTCTGGCGGATCTTGACCGGCGACAGCCAGTTCACGTTCAGATAGGCCATCGCACCGTCGTCGTAGTAGACCGACAGATGCGCCATGTTCGCCGGGCTGCCCGCGATGCAGGTGGCCGCACTGGCGGACACGGCGACGGGCTGCGATGGCATCAGCCGGTCGAGGATGGCGAAATCATGCACCGCAAGGTCCCAGATCACGTCGACGTCCCGCTGAAAGATCCCGAGGTTCACACGGGTGGAGTCGTAGTAGTAGAGATCGCCCAGATCGCCGTTCCCGATCAGGGCGGCGATCTTCTGCACCGCACCCGTGTAGACGAAGGTGTGATCCACCATCAGGACGAGATTCCGGCGCGCCGCCTCGTCCACAAGCTGAGCCGCGCGGGCGGGCGTATCTGCCATCGGCTTCTCGACCAGCACATGCTTGCCCGCCCTGAGTGCTGCCATCGCCATGTCGAAGTGGGTGCTGACCGGCGTCGCGATCATCACCGCGTCGACCGCAGGGTCCGCGATCATGGCGTAGATGTCCTCGGTCAGCCGGGCCGCGGGGTGATGCAGGGCGGCACGTCCGCAGGCCGATTCCATCCGGTCGGCGATCATCTCGACCCGGGCGCAGCCCGAAGCCGCGACGGCCCGGGCGAGGTTCGGCCCCCAGTATCCATATCCGGCGATGCCGATGGCGATCATGATGCGTCCCTTCCGGCTGCGATGCGAATCTTTGCGGTCCCGCGCGATGCGATACGGCGGGCGGGATTGCCCGCGACGGTGGTGCCGGGGGCCACGTCCTGCGTCACGACGGCCCCTGCCCCGACGGTCGCCCCGGCGCCGATCGTAATGCCGCAAAGGATGGTGGCGTTCGATCCGATCGCCGCCCCCCGCTGCACCAAGGTCGGCAGGCAGTCCCAGTCGTCACCGCCCTTCAGGCGGCCATCGGCGTTCGTGCTGGCCGGATACATATCATTGGTGAACATGACTCCGTGCCCGACGAAGACCTCGTCCTCCAGCGTGACGCCGGTGCAGATGAAGGCATGAGAGGAGATCTTGCAGCGCGCACCCACGGTGGCGCCTGACTGGATTTCGACAAAGGGTCCGATGCGGCTGTCGGCGCCGATGCGGCACCCGTAAAGGTTGACGAGATCCCCAAGCGGTATCGCTACATCGGGTCCAAGTTCGCAATTCGTGATCGGCATTCCTGACGCTCCTTGAAACGGCGGCCGCGCGGGCCGTGAAAACCCGGTCGTATTGCGGCGATCCTGTGCGTGAAGGCGCAGAGCGGGAACTGCATTTTCCGGTGCAGCGGCTATGCAGAATGGCGCATCGCGGGATCGCGCCGTGCCGTCCTTCGGCCGAGGGGGGTTCACCCTTCGGTGGAGGCGATCTGACATCGCAGTCCGGAACCGCGTCCGCATCCACCGATCTGATGCTGCGCGGTCGATCTTCGGATCGCGCGGCGCGGGTCTGGACCGCGACATCTCGCCGAAAGGCGTATCGGTCAGCGAGATGCCGCCGCTTTAGGTCTGCAGCCGTCCTTGCGTGCCGTCAGGAGCGGATTTCCGCGCGCAGAATTAAAGCGCCGGCAAATTGCAAGCGTTCTCAATCCGATAGATCGCTCGGCAATGTATATTGCCTGATTTGCCTTGATTTAGGGCCTTTTGGGCAGGCGGATTGCCGCATATTGGTATTGGGCGGACAATACCTTGAATCAGATATGCTTTCCTCATCATGTCACATTGGCATGTCAATGGTTTGGTGAAGCGGCGGGCAATCGATCGCCCATGACATGGGTCTTGGCCCGGGTGCCGTTTTCAACAGGGTGACCCTCTGCCAATAACACCGTCGGACAGTTGACCCATTCAAAAAACAAAAGGGCAAGACGCATGACATCTTACTACGTTTCGACGACGGGAAGCGATTCTGGAAACGGCACATCGGAAAATCCGTGGGGATCTATCAATCAGGCGATGAATTCGAATTTGCAGCCGGGCGATGAAGTCATCGTTCGCCCGGGCACATATGCGGAGTCGGTATCCATCAATCACAGCGGCACCAGCAGCGATTACATCACCCTGCGGTCCGAAGTCCCGGGCGGTGCGGTGATTGCGGCACCGTCGGGCGGGCCCAACGGCATCACGATCCGCGCCAATTACGTGACCGTGGACGGGTTCGAAATCTACGGCAGCGATACCCACGGAATTGCCGGATTCGATTCACACCATGTCGTTGTTTCGAATAACATCTCTCATGACAACGCCCAGTCGGGCGTATCCTTTGCCTGGTCCGATTTCATCACGATCGAAGGAAACGAAACATACGGCAACGCCAGTTCGGGCTGGTTTTCGGGCATTTCGCTGTATCAGAACCGGAATATCACCGGCGATATGTCGACCGATGGATTCCGCAACATCATCAGAAACAACGTGTCCCACGACAACGTCACCGAATCCGGGGCCCATACGGACGGCAACGGCATCATCATCGACGATTTCCAAAGCACGCAGACCTCGGGCTTTCCCGCCTACGACTTTCCGACGCTGGTCGAAGGCAACATCACCCATGGCAATGGCGGCAAGGGCATTCAGGTGACGTGGAGCGATCATGTCACCGTGGCGGGCAATACGGCCTACCACAACAACGTCGACCTCGCGAACACCGGAACGTGGCGCGGCGAGATCTCGAACGCGCAGTCCAGCAACAACACCTTCGTCAACAACATCGCCGTGGCCGACCCGTCGGTGAACGGCAACAACACGGCGATCGACAACAATTCCTACGGCGGTTACGTCAACGAGAATGTCGTGTGGCAGGACAACCTCGTGACCGACGGCCGGCCCGGCGTTCTGTCGGCCAGCAACGACGGCGGCAACTCCGTTCCCACGGCAGCCGACGGCAACCTGATCGGGGTGGACCCGCAATTCGTGGACCCCGCCCGGGGCAACTTCGACCTGTCGGACGGGTCGCCGGCGATCGACGAAGGCCACAACGGCGCGGCGATATCGCACACGGACAACGATGGGGACGCGCGCATCGTCGGTCAGATCGACATGGGCGCGCAGGAAAGTGGCGCCGCGCCGGTCGAAAGTCCCGATCCGACACCGGCACCGGCACCGAAGCCGCCCGTCGACGTTGCGCCCACACCGGACACGACCCCGGACCCCACCTCGGCCCCTGGGACCGATACCTTCCGTCTGTTCGACGCGGCTGACAGGCCGCAGACCGCGGCGGACCACGACACGCATTCCGTCGAACTTGGTATGAGGTTCACGGCCGACACGACCAGCAGCGTCAGCGCGCTGCGGCTTTTCCGCGGCGAGGGCAATCACGACAACCTGCCCGCGACCCTGTGGGATTCGTCCGGCCACAAGATCGCGACCGCGACCTTCGCGGATACGGGCCATGCCGGTTGGCAGGAGGTTGCGTTAGACACGCCGGTCACGCTGGCCGCGGGTGAGACCTATACCGTGTCCTATCATGCGCCGAACGGGGGCTATGCAGTGACGACCGGCTATTTCGACACCGCAGAGGATGCCGGTCCGGTGTCCACCGCCCGTGGTGCCGGGGTCTATCAGTATGGCGAAACGGCGGCCCTGCCGACCCAGACCTACCAGAACAGCAACTACTGGATCGATGTCGTCCTGTCCGACACGACAGCAGAAGCATCGCCCGAGACCCCCTCGCCAGCCACGCCCCCGGTGACGGAGACGCCGCCCACGACAGGCGGCATCCACGCCGATCCCTTCGGGGCGGCAGGCACCGTGACGGTGGAGCAGACAGAGGTCAATGGCTGGCACCGGGTCGATTTCGGCGCCACACTGGACAATGCTTCGGTCGTCATGGGGCCATTGACGCTGAACGACGGCGCGCCCGCGACGGTTCTGGTCGATCATGTCACCGACACCGGATTCGATTTCCGCATCGCGGAGTGGAACTATCAGGACGGTTTTCACGGCGCCGAGAAGATCAGCTGGATGGCGGTCGAGGCAGGCACCCATACGCTGGACAGCGGACAGGTGATCAGCGCGGGCAACGTCACGACAGGCCGGGCGGCGACGGTGAAGTTCGATGCCGGCGATTTCTCTGCGGCGCCCGTGGTGCTGACGCAGGTCGCATCCAGCAAGGGCGACGTGGTCACGGCAGAACAGGTCAGGCACGTCAGCGAGGACGGCTTCAAGGTCGCGCTCGTCGCACAGGAAAGCCTGCGGGGCCAGCACGACGCTGGCACGGTGAACTGGATCGCCCTGTCGCAGCACGGCGACGGCATCCACAGCGGCACGATCGGCGGCGTCACCCACAGGGGAAGCTCTGCCGATCTGTCGGGACAAGGGTTCGCCGACGATTTCGTCTTCCTTGCGGATGCGCAGACGACGAACGGCGGCAATACCTCCGTCATTCGGTCGACAGAGGTCGCGTCGGATCACGTGAACTTTTTCGTACATGAAGAAACGTCGCAGGATGCCGAGGTGCAGCATGTCGCGGAAACCATTGGCTTCGCTGCGCTGGATGCCGGTCTGATCTACCACGATACCGTCTTCGGCTGATCCTGCGGGACCGACGATCTGACGACGCCCGGCACCATGGTGCCGGGCGTCTTGCGTTGTGCGGTGTCGGGCGAAAGTGACCGTTCCCGCTGCTGCGATCCATCGGTGCGGCCTTGGTCCAGCGGTCTACGCCCTATGGTCAAGTTCCGCGTTTCCGCTCCTGCATGGTAACGTCTTGCGGCGTGATCGCACGCTCTTGCGCCCCTTTCGGCGGCTGACCCGCGGCGCGCCGCCGGGGGTGATGTGATGCGAAAGGGACCGGGCCGATGAAGCTGGACACGATCGAGCCGGCCACCCGGGTCGCACCCACGCCGCCATCGCAGCGCTTCGACGCCAGTGCCGGGACGGCGCTGCAGGCCGTCAGCATTCACGACGGGCCGGTGCTGCTGGACCTCGACGAAACGCTCTATCTGCGCAGTTCGACCGAGGATTTCATCGATACGGCACGACCTGCACTGATCGCGTGCGGGCTGCTGAAACTGCTCGACCTGCTGCGCCCCTGGCGGTGGACCGGGCCCGAGACGCGGGATGTGTTCCGCGTTCGCCTGATCCTGCTTTGTTTTCCCTGGACGGCCCTGGTGTGGCGCAGGCGGGTCAAGGCGCTTTCCGACGACTTCGCGAACGCGCCGCTTCTGCAGGCAGTCCGCACCATGCGCGGGACACCCGTTGTCGCCACGCTGGGATTTCTGCCGGTGGTCAGGCCGTTGCTGCGCGCCATGGGTCTGGCGCAGGTGAATGTGGTCGCGACGCGGGTCTGGACCATGGCCGACCGCCGCGACGGCAAGCTGGCGCGGCTGGACGCGACGCTGGGTCGTGACGTCATAGAACAAAGCCTCTGCCTCACCGATTCGGTGCAGGACATGCGCCTTCTGGAGGTCTGCGCCCGGCCGTTGCGCACGGTCTGGCCGGGCGCGCGGTATCGTCCGGCGTTCACCGGCCTTTACCTGCCCGGTCTCTACCTGACCCGGATCAAGCGGCCCGGTGCCCGGTACATCCGACGCAGCATCCTGCAGGACGACTTTGCGCTCTGGGTGCTCGCATCTGTCTGGCTCGCGCCGTTTCCGATCCTGCACGTGATGGGCCTTCTGGGTCTGCTGGTGTCGTTCTGGGCGGTCTACGAGCTGGGCTACGTGGACAACGACCGCATCGGCGCGCGCTTCGAGGCTTGTCCGCAGCTGTCCGCCGCCTTCGGCAGGGTCGAGGTCGCGACGCCGCTGCTGGCCCCGTGGGCCTGGGCGGCGGTGACGGGGGCCTTGGGCCTTGCCGCCTGCCGCTGGCCCGGCCCGGTCCGCCTGTCGGATGCCATCCTGTGGGGCGGCGTGCTGGTCGCGACGGTCCTGCTGTTCCGCCTGTTCAACCGGTTGGACAAGGCGACCCGCATCTGGCCCTATGCCGGCCTGCAGCTGGCGCGCTGCGCGGCCTTCGCGGCGGTCGTGCCGGTGGTGCCGATCGCGCCCGCGGCCCTCGGCGCGCTGGTGATCGAGAAGTGGATTCCCTACCTCGTCTACCGCCTGCGGGGCGGCGGCTGGGAACTGCCGCTGCCTCTGCTGCGGTTGCACCTTTTCGCCGGGCTTGCGGTGCTGATCGCGCTCGAACGGGGGGCCGGCGTCCTTGTCAGTTGGCCGACGCTGACCCTGACCGGGTTCATGGTGTTCAAGGCCCGGCACGACCTGCGCAGGGTTCTGTCCGCCGCTACCCGGATCGACCGTGCGGCCCCCCCTGCGCCGCAGGGCACGCGGCCGTGACGGTCAGTTGCCACCCGTCACCGATGCGGGCGGCAGGATCGTCAATTCGGACAGGTCTTATCCCTTTTGCCGACGCACGCCGTCGAATGGTCGTCCTGTCGGCCAGCGCGCGGCATGGCACAGTCGTCACGACATCGCCGCCACGGGCACCGACGCGGTGCCAACGGTGCGGCTGCAGGAAAGGAACGTGCATCTTGCGCAGGACCAGCCCCACGACCGACCCGGCATCTTCCTGCCGTTCGATTCCTGCCGGAGCGGAGAGCCGCAGATGATCGCCGCCCCTGCCCCGACCGCTGCGCACAAGCCGAAGCTGGTCTATTTCCAGTGGGATCACACACCCTACGCCCGCTATGCCAGCTACATGCTGAAGCACACGCAGGAACACGTGCAATGCCTGCGGCAATTCTTCGACGTGGTGGTCATCAATGCCGACTGCGATTTCGGCAAGGTCTGCGACCTTCACCAGCCAGACCTCGCGCTGTTCGAGGTCGGCTACCAGTCGCACGTGTCCCATCGGATCGAGGTCCGGAATACCTCGGCCCATCCGCATGTCCCCAAGGCCGCGCTCCTCAACGGCGATTCCTGGTCGTGGACGCGCACGGGGGCGATGTCGGACATGGACCGGTGGGGCATCGGCGTCGGCTTCTCGGTCTGCACGACGGTGCACGATTACATGCCGGACGGGCTTGACGCGCTTTACTGCTGGCCGAACTTCATCGATCCCGCGGTCTTTCGCGATTACGGCATGGACAAGTCCATTCCGGTCATGCTGACGGGCATGCAAGCCCCGCTCTATCCCTGGCGGCAGCGGGTCCATCCGGTTCTGACACAGGCCTATCCCTGCCTTGTCAGTCCGCCGCACGGCTATCTTGATGCCAACGCGGCGCGGGCGCTGCAGGGCGAGCGATATGCCCGGACGCTGAATGCCAGCCTCTTTGCACCCACCTGCGGCACCATGGCGAAGGAGGTCGTGCGCAAGCATCTGGAGATACCCGGCGCGGGGGCCTGCCTCGTGACCGAAGGCACGCCGATGGTCGAGGCCGCAGGCTTCGTCCACATGGAAAACTGCGTTTTCGCCGATGATGGCGATATCCTCGACAGTCTGGACAGCCTGATGGCCGACCCGGCGCGGTTGCAGCGGATCACCCGGGCGGGCCACGACCTTGTCCACGCGCGGCATACGATGGCGCAGCGGGCGCAGATCCTGCAGTGGTACCGGTTGCAGAAGGCGATGTCCCCCGGCAGCATGATCGTGCAGCACGGTCCCTTCGCCGATCTGGAAGCGGTCGACCGGACCGCGTCGCGGGTGCCGCACCGCCGGGCCGGGGGCCTTGATCGCGGGTATCTCGCCCAGGGATATGCGCGCCTGCTACAACGTGACATTCCGACAGCCCGGCAGCAGTTCGACGCCTGCCTCGCGCTGACACCGATCATCGCCGAGGCGCGTCTGGGGCGCGCCCTGTGCGACCTGAGGACTGGCGATCCGGCAGCGGCTGCCGCCACCACCGGCGCGTTGATTCAGGAAACGACGGTGCAATATGGCGCCCGCGACCCCGATCCCGTCGCATGGGCGGTCTATCTGGCGGCACTTCAGCGGCTGGGTCGCGACGGCGAGGCCCGCCGCATCGCCCACAGCTATCCGCGGCTGCGCCACCCGGCGCTCGACGCGGTGTGGCAGCGCCTTGCCGTGGCCTCTTTGCCGCCCCGTGCTGCCGGACCGGGGATGCGGCAGAGTCTGAGCATTCACGACGCATTCTTGCCGAGTCCGGACGGATGGGCGGCACTGTTCGACACCCACGCACCTGTCCCGGTGGCTGCCGCAAGGGTGGCCGGCCGGACCGCGCCCCTGTCGCGCGGCGCTGCGCGGGCCCTTGACCTTGCCCTGTCGATCGGCCCCGCCGTCGTGCGCCCCAACGTGCCCCCGGCGGCGGAATTCGGGTATTTCCGATCCGTCGGCCTGCAGCTGCGGTCCATCCTGCGCAAGAGCCCGCTGGGCGGCCCGCTTGCCGATCTGCGCCGGAATCTGAGAACCCTGCGCAGGCGGCCCTTGATATCTTTTGCGCTGCGGCACCGGTCATGACACGGATCGGAAAGGACCACATGCAGGGCGTGTCCTGCGGCGGGGTGACGGCGGGAGCGGCAGAGCCGATGGCAATCCTGTTCTGCGCCGAGCCGAAATATTTCGAGCCGCTGGCGGTCGCGGCGACATCCGTCGTGGCGAACGCCCCGGGGGCGGCGATCGATTTCCACGTGCTGACCTGCGACCATGACGATGCCGCCGAGCGCGCATTGGCGCGATGCCTTGCGCATGGCCCGCGCGTGTCCCTGACTGTCCATCACGTCGATCCGGGTCTGGTGAACGGGTTCTTCGTGGACCGCTACCTGAAGAAAGAATGCTACCTGCGGCTTCTGGCTGCGCAGGTTCTGCCGGATGCCGTCAAGAAGGTGATCTACCTCGATTGCGACGTCGTGGCCGTGGCGGACCTGCGGTCCCTCTGGTCTGACGGCCTGAACGGCAGACTTCTGGCGGCTGCACCGGATTTTCCGCTCATACCGCAGGTCCGGTCGCGCGAGCGACTGGCCGCCTTGGGGATACCGGCGGCCTTCACCTATGTGAATTCCGGCGTCCTTGTCATGGACCTCGACCGCTGGCGCCGCGAGGCCGTCGCGGAGCGGCTGGCCGCCTTCATCGACCGCATGGGGTCCCGCCTTGACCTGCATGACCAGGACGCGATCAACGCCGTTCTGTGGGACGATATCAACCTGCTGGACTATCGCTGGAACGTGCAGGCCCGGATCTATCGGTGTTCCCGCAGGTCGGACCCGGCTGAATTCAGGGCCACACGTGATGCGCGGCGCGCGCCTGCGATCATCCACTATACCGGATCAGAAAAGCCGTGGCTGTTCCGATCGCGCATACCGTGCAAGAGGGCATTTCGGCGGTATCAGGCCATGACGCCCTGGCCCGACGCGGGACCGCGTCTTGCGAGCGGGTGGCAGCGCGCCGAATACCGGTGCGACCGGGCGCTGTCGTCCATCGGCATCGATTACCTGCAGGTACTGTATTACGCCAGACGCCTTCCGGCGAAGCTGCGGCTGGCGGGCAGCACAGGCGCTTCCACGACACAACCTGGCATCCACATGAGCGAGACGATCGATGGATGACGCATTGGCCCGCGGCAGGACGAAGAGCGCAGGCGCGCCAATCCGCGTCCTGTTCTGTGCGGAACCGAAATTCTTTCAACCGCTGGCGGTTGCCGCGACCTCCGTCATCGCGAACGCGCCGGGTGCCACGCTCGATTTTCACGTCATGACCTGCGACCGGGACACGGCAGCGGAAGACAAGCTGCGGCAGTGCTTTGCCGGCCATGCCAACGCGACGCTGTCGATCCATCACGTTGATCCGGGTCGCGTCGGTGACTTCTTTGTCGATCAGCACATCACGAAGGAAACATACCTGCGTCTGCTGGCGCCGGATGTCTTGCCACGGGATTTCGAAAGGATCATCTATCTGGATTGCGATTTGATCGTTCTGGATGACCTGCGTGACCTGTGGCGGCACGATCTGGGTGGCAGGACACTCGCGGCGGCGCCGGACTACCCGCGCATCGCCTCTGTCATCTCGCCGGAGCGTTTCGACCTTCTCGGGATGCCCGCCGGGTCGACCTACGTCAATGCCGGCGTGCTGGTCATGGACCTGATCCGTTGGCGCCGCGAAGACGTGACCCGCCGTCTGGCCGACTACATCGCGCGCATGGGTTCGCGACTGGCCCTGCACGATCAGGACGCGATCAACGCGGTGCTGTGCGACGACATCAGCCTTCTTGACTGTCGCTGGAACGTGCAGACGAAGCTTTACCTGTGCCGCCGCGCATCCTGGCCGCAGGATCACGCGGCGACGCTGACCGCGCGCCGCGATCCGGCGATCCTTCATTTCACCGGACCGCAGAAGCCGTGGCTGTTCCGGTCGCGGACACCGCGGAAACGCGACTATCTGAGGTATCAGCGCATGACGCCCTGGCGCGATGCGACGCCGCCGCTTGCGGGCCCTTTGCAGCGGGCCGAGTATCGTCTCGACCGGGCCCTGTCATCTGTCGGCGTGGATTACCTGCAGCCAATCTATTATGCGACACGGCTGCCGGCGAAACTGGGACTTGTCCACGATCCCTATGCGGCGACATCGCAGGCGGCGGCGCGGCCATGAGCGGACTGCGCCGCTTGACGATCATGGGTGTGCGATGACCTCTCTTCGGCTCTCACTCCTGTTTTCGGCGATCGATCGCTACATCAACCAGATCCTGCTGGTCGTGACGACGGCGATCATGGCGCGTATCCTGACCCCGGCCGAGACGGGTCTGTTCCTGATGGCCAACACGCTGATCATGCTGGCCGACAGCCTGCGGTCCTTCGGGATCGGGCCCTTCATCGTGCAGCACCACACCTTAAGCCGCACTGCCCTGCGGTCTGCCTTCACGCTGACGATGCTCATTTCCCTCGGGATGTGCGCGCTGATCCTCGGGACGGCAGAGGCCGTCGGCCGTTACTACGACCAGCCCGCGCTGGCGGGTCTGCTGCGGATCGCGGCCGTCGGGTTTCTGGCCGGTCCGTTCGGTGGGCCCAGCATCGCCCTACTGCAGCGCGATCTGGCCTTCGGCCGGCTTGCCGTCGTGAATACCGCCGCCGTCGTCGCCAGCGCAGTGGTCACCATCTGGCTTGGCCTGTCCGGTATCGGCGCCGCAAGCTACGTCTGGGGCTATGTCGCGCTCGGCGTGGTCAGCGCGACATTTGCCTTCGCCATGCGACCGGAGCCCTGGGTCTTTCGCCCGTCGCTGCGCGAGGTGGGTGGCTTCTTCTCCTTCGGTGCCGTGTCGTCCTTCGTCGCCTTCATCAATCTGGCGTCGGAGTTCCTGCCGCGCCTCGTCTTCGGCAAGCTCCTCGGGTTCGACGCCGTCGGTCTTTACGCCCGGGCCGTGACGATCTGCCAGTTGCCGAACCGGGCGATCGTGCAGGCCCTGCAGCCGGTCGTGCTTCCGGCGATGGCGGCGCACCGGCGCAACGGCGGCCATCTGGGAGAGGTCTATCTGCGCAGTCATGCGATCATGTCGGCGATCCAGTGGCCCGCGCTTCTGATGCTGGCGTTGCTGGCGGGACCGGCGGTGCGCGTTCTTCTTGGACCGCAGTGGGACGCGGTGCCGCCCCTCGTGCGGGTGATCGCGCTGGGGACCATGGCGCTGGCGCCGGATTTCATGAGCTACCCGGTGCTGGTCGCGACAGGCCGCATCCGCGATACGCTGCTGACCGCGCTGATCAGCCTGCCGCCGTCCGTCGCGATCACGATCACGGCGGCGCATTTCGGGTTGTGGGCCGTCGCCGCAAGCCTGCTGGTCGTGGCACCGTGGCAGATGCTGGTCAGCCTCGTCGTCGTGCGGCGTGCCATCGACCTGCGCTGGCGAGACCTCGTAAAGGCGTCTCGCGCCAGTGTCGTGCTTGCACTCGGCACCGGGGTCGGGCCGCTGGGGCTCCTTCTTCTGTTTTCTCCGGACGGATACAGCCTTGGCGTCTATCCGACCCTTGCGGCCCTTGCGCTGGGGGCGGCGGGGTGGCTGACGGCCCTGCGCCTTGTGCGGCACCCGATCGGGACAGAGATCGTGGACACGGGCCGGGCGATCACGGCGATGGTGGCCCGCACGGCAGGCAGGCGCGCCTTTGGGCGCGGTTGAGGCGGCGGCGTCAAAGCTGGCCCATCCGGATCGCGAAGACGATGTAGATGGCAAAGGCGAGGAAGGGGCCGAAGGGAATGCCGGCGGGCGCCGCGGGGCGGCGGGCCCGGTGGATGAGGGCGGCGGCGATGCCGCCGAGGGCCGCGATCAGGATCACCCACCAGATCGCGAAGGGACCGACGCACAGCACCCCTGCCCCCAGCAGCTTTGCGTCACCGATGCCAAGCCCCTCTCGCCCGCGCAGGCGGTAGTGCAGCGCGCCGGCCCCCCAGAAGACCGCCGTGACGGTTATGGCGGCGGCAATGGACATGATGAGCATCGCCTCGTGAAACAGCCACTGACTGACAAGACCGAGCACCGCGACGCTGAGGCTGGCCGCGTCGGGGATGGTGAAAGCCGCCAGATCCCGCAGGCTGAGCCAGACGCAGGGCAGCGCCAGCAATGCCGCGAGGGTCAGCGCCGCGCCGCCGGTGTCGGAAACGGCCAGCAGCCCGGTCCAGACGGCGGCGTAGCAAAGCGACAGGGCCGCCCCGACGGGCATCATGTTCGGCAGGTCGGCCTTTGTCCTGCGGTCACGCCAGCCCAGACCGCGGCGCACGGCGCTGACGATGCGCGGGATGGGCCCCTCAGCCCCCGGTCCAGACAAGATCGCCTTCCCAGATATCGCGGCGCACCATCTCGGCGGCGACTTTCAGCGTGACGGCGGCGACGGCGCTGCAGGCGCGGCTTTGCCCGGCGCTGCGGTTGCGGACAAGGTAGACGGGGCGTGAGATGACGGGATCGATGATCGGCGTCTTGATCATCCGTCCGGCCTGCACGACGTCGTGGCAGGCTGCCGGCGCGAAGATCGAGCACCCCGACCCGCGCGCCACCAGTTCCTTGATCTGGGTCATCGCGTCCAATTCGGTCACGACGTTGAGCCGCACGTCAGCCTCTGCCGCCGCCGCCTCGACAATACGGCGCAGACCGTGGGGTTCCCCGGGCAGGACCAGTTCGATGCCGGCTAGATCGCGCAACGGAACGGGCGTGCCCGGAGGCGTCTGCAGCGGCCAGTTGTCAGGAGCCGAAAAGAAGAACAGCCGTTCGTTCAGCACATGGGTGATCTCGAAATGGGCGACGCCGGTCAGGTCGTAGAGGAACCCGATCTCGACCGTGCCGTCATCCACCCATGTCTTGATGAAGCCACTCATCGCCTCGCTGACGCGCAGGCGGATGTCGGGCAGTTCCAGGCGCACCGTCTCGGCCAGAGGCACGGACATGACCATCGAGACGGAAGGCGGCATGCCGAAGCGGACGCCGCCCGCGACCGCGTCCGACAGGTCCCGCATCTCGCGCAGGCAGTCGTCGAGGCTAGCGCAGATGGTTCTGGCGTGGCGCAGCAGCACCTGCCCCTCTGCCGTGGTGGTGGATCCGCGGGGCGAGCGGGTCAGCAGCCTGACACCCAGTTCGCGTTCCATGTTCGCCAGATGCTGCGACAGCGACGGTTGCGCGATGCGCAACTGTCGCGCGGCAAGCGAGAGCGAACCCGCCTCGACGATGGCGATGAAATACTTCAGCTGACGGATGTCCAATCGCCGCTCTCCCCATGCGCCGCCCGACGCCAGCATAGGGCGGTTTCGCGATGACTGCATCCAAAAGCCGCTGTCGGTCAGGCGAAGATCAGTCCTGTCAGCGCCGCGGAATCCGGGGCGGCGCCCAAGCCCTCTACCGCTTGCCAGAGAGGTTCCGCGACCGCAGACCCCAGCAGAGAGGCGGACTTGTCCTGCAGGCGTTGGCGAAGGGCCGCGGCGGAGCCTGTGGCCATCAGATCGTGGAAGGCGTCCTGCGTGCCGTCCCGCGTCGTGACGCTGACCCGCGCCTGCATGTCGGTCAGCGCAGTGTCGGCAACGACCGTGACACGGTCGCGCAGGGCGACGAGGTCGGGCCTTTGGGTCATCGCGTCGGTATAGGTGTCGAGCGCTGCGGTATCGACGCCGGCAAGGGCCATGGCGGCGGTCAGGCGATAGCTGAATTTAGCCCCCAAACCGGTGTCCGGCGACGGCTGGTTGCAGACCGCCAGCCAGCGGGGATGGGTGTGGATGGTGATCGCCTCGATCGCATCGGCGCTGACGGCGTTGCGCAGGCGACCCGCCGCCTCCAGCATCGCGTGCAACCCGTGACAGCAGGCGTGGAACTTGTAGGAGACATCGGGAAAGACCCACACCTGCCCCAGTCCATCGAACGCCTGATCCCGCGCCATGCCGGCGTGGGTCGGGCCGAAGCCCTGCGAACCGGCGATGGCGTCGTGGGTGGATGTGACGCCCTGGGCCGCGAGCATGGCGCAGGTCACGCCGACCTCTGCCGCGAAGCCGGCGTTCAGGGGCTTGCCCATGGTGCCGAACTGGCTTTTCAGGCCGGCCGCCCGGGTGGCGGTCAGGGCAAGGGCGTGCGTCATCCGGTCGGCATCCAGCCCGAGCAGGCGGCCCGCCGCGACGGTGGCGCCGAAGGCCCCGGCGGTGCCGGTCTGGTGAAATCCGGCCTCGTAATGGGCGCGGCCCAGCCAGTCGCCGATCCGGCAGGACGCCTCCAGCCCCAGTGCCAGCGCGTCGAGGAAGGCGGCACCGGTCGCACCCTTCCACTGCGCCACGGCGAGCGCCGCGGGGGTCACGGCGACAGAGGGGTGGCCGATGTGCAGGAAATGCGTGTCGTCGTAGTCGAGCGCGTGGCTGGTCGCGCCGTTCACCAGCGCCGCCGCCCGTGCGGTCGCGGTGCCGCCACCGAAGAGCCCCGCCTGCGTGCCGCCCTCCTCCAGCGCGGCGGCGCGGCTGCGTTGCGCCACCGGCTCTGACCGGCCTGCAAGCCCGACGCTGGCCCAGTCGAAGAGCGATGCGCCGACGGAGGCGCGCATCGTGTCCGGCAGGTCGACCGGTGCGGCGGCCCAGCGGGCGAGGGTTTCGGTGACGGTCATTCAGTAGCTCCGCGGCATGCCGAGGACGTGTTCGGCGAGGTAGGACAGGATGAGGTTGGTCGAGATCGGTGCCACCTGATAAAGCCGCGTCTCGCGGAACTTGCGCTCCACGTCGTATTCCTCGGCAAAGCCGAAGCCGCCGTGGGTCTGAACGCAGGCCTCCGCGGCTTCCCAGCTCGCCTCTGCCGCCAGCATCTTGGCCATGTTCGCCTCTGCCCCCGGGTTCTTGTCGGCCTGATACATGGCGATCGCCTCGTGCAGCATCAGTTCTGCCGCGCGCATCCGGGCATAGGCCTTGGCGATCGGGAACTGGATGCCCTGGTTCTGACCGATGGGGCGGCCAAAGACGACGCGGTCGTTGGCATAGGCCGTCGCGCGCTGGATGAACCACTTGGCGTCGCCGATGCACTCCGCCGCGATCAGGATGCGTTCGGCGTTCATTCCCGACAGGATGTAGCGAAAGCCCTTGCCCTCTTCGCCGATCAGGTTTTTCGCCGGCACCCGGACGTTGTCGAAGAAGAGCTCTGTCGTCGCGTGGTTCATCATGGTGCGGATCGGGCGGATCGTCAGGCCGTTTTCCTTCGCCTCGCGCATGTCGACCAGCAGGACGGACAGGCCCTGAGTGCGTTTTTCGACCTTGTCGAGCGGCGTGGTGCGGCACAGCAGGATCATCAGGTCGGAGTGTTCGGAACGCGAGATCCAGATCTTCTGGCCGTTGACCACAAAGTCGTCGCCGTCGCGCACCGCCGTCGTGCGCAGGGCGCTGGTGTCGGTGCCGCTTGTCGGTTCGGTCACGCCGAAGGACTGCAGCCGCAGGCTGCCGTCGGCGATCTGCGGCAGATATTGCTGCTTCTGCGCCTCGGACCCGTGCCGCAGCAGGGTGCCCATCGTATACATCTGCGCGTGACAGGCCCCGGCGTTGCCGCCTTGACGATGAATCTCCTCCAGGATCACGGCCGCGGCGGAGAGCGGCAGGCCCGAGCCGCCGTATTCCTCCGGGATCAGGGCAGAGAGGTAGCCCGCCTCGGTCAGGGCCTTGACGAAGGCGGTCGGATAGGCGCGTTCGGCGTCGAGCTCGCGCCAGTAGCTGTCGGGGAATTCGGCGCAGAGGCGGGCGACGCCATCGCGGATGTCGTCGTGGTTTTCAAGGTCTGGCATGTCGGTCGGTCCTGTCGTTGGGTCGTTGAAGTGCCGCGGCGGCGGATCGGACCGACCGCCGCGGCGTCATGGGAATGTCAGCGGCACGGGCCGCCGGATCGGGTCAGCCCTGTCCGAATTCCGCGCGCACCCGGTCGCCGTGGGCGTCGAGGGCGGGGACCGGACCGAAGTCGGGGGTCTGGCCATCGACCACGGCGCCCGGCGCCAGCAGGCGCACGGGGCCGGTCGGGGTCTCGACCTCGACGAAACGGTTCTGGGGATGGCGCGCCAGATCGTCCATGCTGTTGACGCGCCCGTTGGCGATGCCCGCCGCCTCCAGCCGGTCGGCGATGGTATCGCGGTCGTCGGACTGGAAAGCCTGTTCGATCAGCGCATCCAGCGCCGGGCGATTGGCGACCCGGTGGGAGTTGCTGTCGAAACGCGGATCGGTGGCGAGGTCCGCATTCCCCAGCAGGGCGGCGCAGAACCGCGCCCATTCCCGCTCGTTCTGGATCGAGAACAGCACCTGCTTGCCGTCCCGGCAGGCGAAGGCGCCGTAGGGCGCGATGGTCGGATGGCTGAGGCCGTTGCGGTCGGGCGCCTTGCCGCCATAGGCGAACTGCAGGTAGGGCACGTTCATCCAGTCGGTCAGCGCGTGAAACAGGCTGACCGCGATGTGCCGCCCCTTGCCGGTGGTGTGGCGGGCGTAAAGCGCCTGCAGCACCGCCTGATGCGCGGTCATCCCGCAGGCGATGTCGCAGACCGACACGCCGACGCGGGCGGAGCCTTCGGCGTTACCGGTGATCGCGGACAGCCCGCTTTCCGCCTGCACCAGCAGGTCATAGGCCTTGCGGTCGGCAAAGGCCCCCTCCTCGCCGTAGCCGGAGATCGAGACGGTGATCAGCCGGTCGTTCATCGCGCGCAGGCGGGCGGGATCGAAGCCAAGGCGGGTGATCGCACCGGGGGCGAGGTTCTGGATGAAGATGTCGGCCTCGGCCAGCATCGCCTCCATCACCGCCTTGTCAGCCTCTTGCCGCAAGTCCAGCACCACGGATTCCTTGCCCCGGTTCAGCCAGACGAAATAGGCGCTTTCGCCGTGCACGAGGTGGTCATAGCCGCGGGCGAAATCGCCCTCGGCCCGCTCGATCTTGATGACGCGGGCGCCGGCCTCGGCCAGACGCCCGGACAGATAGGGCGCGGCGACCGCCTGCTCCAGCGAGACGACGAGCAGCCCCTTCAGATCATCGCTCATCGGCGTCCTCCTGTGGTCGGTGTGCGCGGAAACTGGCACGGGTGGGTGCGGCTGCCAAATAGGGATTGCCTTTGACGGCCATCAAGAAATGATATGGCACGTCGCGGCATCAGCCCCGCTCGGCGCTGGCCTGCATGGTGACGACACCGTCCGCATCCCGCCGGACCCGCAGGTCGAGGCCGGTCTCGCTGTCGATCGCCTCGACCGTGACGGGCTGGCCCGCGATCAGGGGCGCGAGGCCGCGGTAGCGGAAGACGGCGGCAGGGGCGCCGAAGATGCTGGCGGCGAGGTTCTGCATCCACGTCGCCTGCATCGGCCCATGGACGACGAGGCCGCCATAGCCCTCGACCTGCTGCGCATAGGGCCGGTCGTAGTGGATGCGGTGGCCGTTGAAGGTGATGGCGGAATAGCGGAACAGCATGACCGGATCCGGCGTCACGTGCCAGGCGTGAAGTGCCGCCCAGGGGTCGCCCGCGGCGGGCACGGGCGCCGGGCGTTCGGGGTCGGGGTCGGCGCGATAGACGATGTCGTGGCGTTCGGTCACGCAGGGGCCCCGCGGGCTGTCGTAGGCGTGATCGACGGTCACGAAACCCAGATCGCCGCTGCGCCCGCGCTTGAATTCCACGCCCGATATGGTCGAGGTCCGCGTGACCTCGTCATGCAGGGCGAAGGGCGCGAGGGTGCGCACCTCTCCTCCTGCCCACATGCGGCGCGGCAAGGGCAGCTTCGGCAGGAAGAGGCCGGTGCGCGGATGCCCGTCGCGGCCGAGGTCGGCCACGTCGTGAATGTCCGGCGACAGGCACCATATGAAACCGGCGGGCACTTCCCCCGGCCCGCAGCGGTCGCCCAGCATCACGCGGAATTCCGCCAGCAGCCGTGGGGTGATGATGTCGGTCATCACCCGTGTCCGGCCGATCCAGTCGTCGTATGCCTCTGCCATGACCGCTCCTTGGTGCTTGTCGATGCCACCGGTTTACCCGTCGCCGGAATTGAAGGGCAACAGGATTATCCTATGGCGCCCATAGCCCTGCACGAGGTCAGTCCGATCCGCGGCGCCCGTATTGCAGCAGGATCGGGACCATGATGACGAGAATGACGATGCGGGCGAAGTGGTGGATGGCTACAAAGGCGGGATCGTAGCCAAGGGCGAGGCCGATCGCCGCCATCGCCTCGACCCCGCCGGGGGCATAGGCGATCCAGATTTGCCCCCAGGGCAGGCCGGTCAGCAGCGCGGCGGCACTGGCGAAGGCCAGCGAGACGCCGAGCGTCGTGCCGATCAGCACCGTCCCTGCCCCCGCCATGCCAAGAAGCTGGCGCGGCGTGATGGCAGTCAGCCGCGTGCCCGCGGCGGTCCCGGTCACGACGAAGGCGGCGAAGATCGCCCAAGCGGGCGCCGGACCGTGGGCGAGGTCGGCGACATGGGCGCTGGCGCTGAGGATCATGCCGATCAGCAGGCAGGCGGCCGGCACCTTCCACCGGGCGGCGAGTGTTCCGGCGCCCAGCGTCAGCGCCAGCAGCAGCACAAGAGCCACCGCTCCCATCGGATGCACGACACGCAAAGCCGCCGGCTGCGCGTCAAGTGCGGTGGCGAGCGGCGGGACGACGGCGACCAGCACCAGAAGCCGCATCACCTGCAGGATGGTGATCGTCGTCACGTTGCCGTGGCCGTCCAGCGCGATCGCGATGGCGTTCGACATGGTGCCGGGAGAGCTGGACAGATAGGCGGTTTCCACGTCCATGCCGAAGACCCGGCGCAGCAGGGTGGCCCCGCCCATCAGTGTCGCGACAAGCGACAGCGCCAGCAGCAGCAGACTGACGGACCAGGACCCCACCTGCGACAGCGCGTCTGCCTGCACCCCGGCGCCGAGCGAGATGCCGATGATGGCGAAGGCCACGTCGCGCAGCCGCTGCGGGACGGCCATCGCGACGCCCAGCGTGGCGGCGACGGCGACCGCGATGCTGGACCCGATCAGACCCGCCGCCGGCAGGCCGATCAGCGCGGCGCAGGTCGCACCGGCAAGGCCGATTACGGCCGCCGTTGCCGCCTTTCTGAAACCCGAGATCATCGCGTCGCCCTTGCTTGACTTGGATACGGAACGGCGGCGCATGTCCGTGCCGTTCGGTGCGGGGCCGCGCCGTGCGGCAGGTCCCTGCCCCGCGGTGCGGCCTGCGCCATCGGCGTGGCGCGAAGGGTGGTGCGTGTCATCGGTCTTCTTTTGATCAGTGCGTGTGGCCGGCCGAGGCAGCCCCCGGCCGGCGCAGGGTCATGCGTCGCCTTCGGCCATGTTGCGGGCGCGGCGTCCCATCCAGATCGGCAGGACCACGACCAGCAGGGCCAGACCGTACAGCAGGAGGCTCTTCCAGTTGTCGATCAGGATGTACCAGTCCCCGCCAGAGATCGACAGGGCGCGACGCAGGTTGTTCTCGAACAGTCCGCCCAGCACGAAGCCGAGGATCACGGGGGCAAGCGAGAAATCGAGCTTGCGCAGGAACCACCCGAAGATGCCGAGCCATGTGATCATGAACAGGTCGAACGGATTGCCGACGATGGAGTAGATGCCGACGAAGGCAAGGATCGCGATCAGCGGCGTAAGGTAGTGCTGCGGGATCGTCAGCATCCGGGCGAAGAGGCCCACAAGCGGCAGGTTGATGACCAGCAGCGCGACGTTGCCGATGTACATCGAGGCGATCAGACCCCATGCGATCTCTGGTCGCTGGGCGAACATCAGCGGGCCGGGCTGGATGTTGAACATCAGCAGCGCGCCCAGCAGGATCGCCGTGGTGCCGGATCCGGGGATGCCCAGCGTCAGCATCGGCACCATGGCGCCACCCGCTGCCGCGTTGTTGGCGGCCTCCGGCGCCGCAAGGCCCCGCACGTCGCCGGTGCCGAAGGTGCGCTGCCCCTCTGCCCCCGCCATCCGCTTTTCGGTGCCGTAGGCCACGGCAGATGCGACGGATGCCCCCGTCCCCGGCAACACGCCGATGAAGAAGCCGATCAGCGAACAGCGCAGGATCGTCCACTTGGTCTTGGCGAGGTCGGCCCAGCGGACGAAGCTCTTGTCGACCGGCAGGGTCTTGAGCTTGCCGGTGACCTGCTGCTCGACAAGGTGCAGCAGCTCGGCCATGCCGAAGAGGCCGACGACGACGATCAGGAAGTCGATACCCGCCAGGATGTCTGGCAGCCCGAAGGTGTAGCGCGCGACGCCGGTGTTGCTGTCGATGCCGATGGTGGCCAGCATCAGGCCGATCAGGGCGCCCAGCAGTGTCTTGACCGTGCTCTTGCCCACAAGAGAGGCGAGCGAGGCGAAGGCGAAGACCATCAGCGCCACGTAGTTGGCGGGAGAGAAGGTCACGGCGAACTGCGCCAGCAGCGGCCCGAAAAGCGACATCAGCACGACGGCGATGGTGCCGCCGACGAAGCTGGCGACGGCAGACAGGGACAGGGCGCGTCCCGCCTCGCCGTTCAGGGCCATGGGGTGGCCGTCGAGGGTGGTCATCACGGCGCCGGAGTCGCCCGGCACGTTCAGCAGGATCGAGGAGATGCGGCCGCCGTATTCGGCGCCGTAGTAGATGCCCGCCAGCAGGATCAGCGCGCTTTCGGGCGGAAAGCCGAGGCCGTAGGCGATGGGCAGCAGGATCGCCACGCCGTTGATCGGGCCAAGCCCCGGCAGCGCGCCGATCAGCGTGCCGGCAAAGCAGCCCAGCAGCACCAGCATCAGGTTGAAGGGCATGAGTGCGACACCGAAACCGGTCGCCAGCCCCGAGAGGACGTCGCCCATCAGTTCGTTCCTTCAGTGTTGGAGTATGGCTTCGCCAGAAGCTCTGCGTCCGGCAGGTTCAGGTCGAGGATCTCGACGCACAGTACCCAGCCAAGCACGCCGGCGCACAGGCCGAAAAGTCCCGCGCGGAGCCATGCGGCCCCCAGCATCCGGGCCACGATGGCGCCGAAGAGGATGGTGGAGACGATGAAGCCCAGCGGCTCGTAAAGTTCCGCGTAGGCAAAGAGCAGGACCACCATCGCGCCAAGGCGGAACCATGTCCGGCCGGCGACGTGCAGATGCTCTGTATCGGGTTTCCACAGGATGCCCAGTATGCACAGCACCGCCACGACCGACAGGATCTGCGGCCAGCTTTCGGGGCCGAGAGGGTCGTATTGGAACGGGGCCTTGATGATCGTGAACGCGATGAACCCGTAGGCCAGCGTGACGAGCAACAGCAGCCCGGCGAAGATCCGGTCGGCCATGACAGCACCTTTGATTGCAGGAAATGGATCAGGGACGGCACCCGGGTATGGGTGCCGTCCCGATTTGGTGGCTTACTGCTGGATCAGACCGGCTTCGGTCGCGATTTCGCGCAGGGTGGCCATGTTCTCGTCGACGCGGGCCTTCAGCTCGTCACCGGCGAGGTTCAGGGGCAGCAGGCCCTTGTCGGCCTGGACCTGCTCGAACTCCGGCGTGGCGTAGGCCGCCTTGAAGGCGTCGACCCAGGTGTTGTAGTCCGCGTCGGACACGCCCTTGCCCATGTAGAAGCCGCGCATGATCGTCCATTCGACGTCGAAGCCCTGCTCCTTGGCGGTCGGGATCTCGGCGAAGGCGCCGTCGAGGCGTTCGTCGGACATCACCGCCAGCACGCGCATGTCGCCGGCTTCCATGTGGGACGCCATTTCACCCACGTCGCCGGTATAGACTTCGATCGACCCGCCGAGCAGTGCGGCAATCGCGTCGCCGCCGCCGTCGAAGGCCACGTAGCGCATGTCCATCGGGGACGCGCCGGTCTCACGGACCAGCAGCGCCGCCTTCATCCAGTCCTGCGATCCGACGGAGCCGCCTGCGCCCACGACGATGGAGGACGGATCGTTGCCCAGATCGGTCATCAGCTGCTCCAGCGAGGTGTATTCGCTGTCGGCCTTGACGATGACGGCACCGAAGTCGGCACCCGCCGTGCCCAGCCAGCGCACGTCGTTTTCATCGAAATCGCCGTACTTGCCTGTCGCGATGTTCAGCAGCGACCCGGTCGAGAAGGCGACGATGGCGTTGGGATCGTCGGTGCGGGTGGTGTTGAACAGGTTGTAGGCCACGGCGCCGATGCCGCCGGGCATGAAGGTCACCTGCATCGGGCCGCCGAAGGCATCGGCAAGGCCGGTCTGCGCGACGCGGCAGGTCACGTCGAAACCGCCGCCCGGCTGGGCCGGGGCGATGCATTCGGGGCTGGTGACTTCGGCAGAGGCAAGGGTCGGCAAGGCCAGTGTCGCGGCCAGCAGTGCAGCGCCGGTCATACGGTTCAGGGTCATCGGGGTCTCCTCCCATTGAGACAAGATTCAAGGGACGCGGTGCGCCCGGTCCCCACCTAGCGGGCCAGTCTGTCGCCTTGCTGAGGCGTGGCTTTCGCGGACCTGACGCGGACCTGACCCGAAGCTGACACGCGCCGCCACGGCTATGCCGGGGCGGCGCGACGCGATAGGTTGGTCCCATGCGGATGCTGCTTGTGGAAGACAACGACGATCTGGCCGAGACGATACTGGATCGTCTGCGGGCCGAAGG
Organism: Loktanella atrilutea; assembly: GCF_900128995.1. GTDB lineage: Bacteria > Pseudomonadota > Alphaproteobacteria > Rhodobacterales > Rhodobacteraceae > Loktanella > Loktanella atrilutea. The sequence goes on from NZ_FQUE01000001.1 coordinate 847,169, forward strand.
CCATTCCATCGACCGCGAGTCCGACGGCGATCAGGCCAACAGCCTGCTGCGCCACGCGCGGTTCGACATCGTGCTGCTGGATATCAACCTGCCCGGGCGCAGCGGCTACGAGGTGCTGCGGTCCTTGCGGGCGCGCGGAGACGAAACACCGGTCATCATCCTGACCGCCCGCAGCCGGATCGACGACCGGGTGCTGGGACTGGACGCGGGTGCCGACGATTACATGGTCAAGCCGGTGGATTTCCGCGAACTCTCGGCCCGCTGCCGGGTGCTGGCGCGGCGCCGCGCGGGCAGCGCCAGCAACGTCTTCGCCGCCGGCGACCTCGTCTTCGACCGGGCCGCCAAGCGTGCCACCGTGCGCGGACAGGACGCCGACCTGCGCGCGCGCGAGATCCAGTTGCTGGAGATCCTGATCGACAACCTCGGCCGGATGCTGACCAAGGAAGAGGTCGCCGACAAGCTTTACAGCTTCGACGAGGCGCCAAGCCTGAACGCGGTCGAGCAGATCGTCGCGCGTCTGCGCAAGCGGCTGGAGGGCACGCCGCTGGTGGTCAAGACGGCCCGGGGCTTGGGATACATGGCCTATGTGGCCGAAGACTGACCGGACCTACTCGCTGCAGCGCCGCCTGCTGGCGTCGATGGCGCTGGGCTTCGTGGCGTTGCTGCTGATCATCTCGGTCCTGCTGTGGAGCTATGCCCGCGACGCGTCCAACCGCACCTACGACCTGTTGCTGGCCGGGGCGGCGCTGGCGGTGCTGGACCGGGTGTCGTCGGGGCCGTCGGGCATTTCCGTCGACCTGCCCTATTCGGCGATGGAGATCCTCGCCCTCGCGCCGCAGGACCGGATCGCCTACCGCGTCTTTTCAGACCGGGACGGAGAACTGACAGGCACCCCCGGCCTGCCCGCGCCGCGCGATGCGACGCTGGGCAGCGTGCCCGTCTTCTATGACGCGTACCTCGACGCGCCGTTCCGCTTCGTCCAGCAGGGCCGGCAGCTGACGACGCCGACGGGGCGGGTCTGGGTCGGGGTGCAGATCGGCCAGACCCGCGCGGGGCGCGCCGCACAGCAGCGGGCGCTGTTCCTCAGCGGCATGGGCGGCCTTGCGGTCGTGTCCCTGATCGGGCTGGGGTTCGTCTGGCTGGCGATCCGGGTGGCGCTGGCCCCGCTGCGGCAACTGGCAGAGACCCTGCGCGTGCGCGATCCCGGGGATCTGTCGCAGATCGAGGGGGCCCCGCCGCGCGAGATCCGGGGGCTCTTCGACGCGATCAACGGCTTCATCCGCAGGCTGCATGCCAACCGGCAGCTGACGGAAACCTTCATCGCCGATGTCGCCCACCAGACCCGCACGTCTCTGTCGGCGTTGCAGGGGCAGCTGTCACTGGCGGCGGATGCGGCCAGCTTCGACGAGATGACGACACGGATGCACAAGGCCGACAGTCAGGCGCGGCGCACGGTGCGACTGACCAACCAGCTGCTGGCCCATGCGATGGTCACGCACCGGGCCGATACCGGCACCCTGCGCCCCGTCGCGCTGAAACCGGTCGTGACGGAGGTCCTGACCGATCTGCTGCGCGACAGCGACATGCGCGGGATTACCCTGACCCTGTCCGCCGACGACATCGCGGCGGGCGAAGATCTGGTGCGCGGCGATGCTATTTCCCTGCGCGAGGCGCTGTCGAACCTGCTGGAGAACGCACGCCGCCACGGTCCTGCCGACAACACGATCGACGTCACGCTGGAACCCGGCGGCACCGACACCGTATCGCTGATCGTCGAGGACGCTGGCCCCGGCATCGCGCCGGCGGACCGGGCCCGCGCGACGGAGCGCTTCACCTCGATTTCCCGCACCACGGCGGGATCGGGGCTGGGCCTGTCGATCGTGCGCGCGGTGGCGGAAAGCCATGACGCACGCCTGATGCTCGGCACGTCGGCCCGCGGCGGGCTGCGCGTGGAACTGCAGTTCAAACGACTTCTGTCGCAGGCTGCCGGGCGGGCGGTGACGGCACTGATCGTGCCCGTGGTGGCGCTGCTGCTGACCATTGCGCCGGGTGCGGCGCAGGCCATGACCCAGATCACCATCGCCAGCGCGACGGACACCGATGTGATGACGGCGTTGATCGACCGCTTCGAGACGCTGAACCCCGACGTCGCCATCGCCTACCGCGAATACCAGACCGTCGACCTGCACCGGCTGATCCTGAACGCGGCACCCGAGGACATGCCCGACGTGGTCATCAGCCCCGCGATGGACATGCAGGTCGATCTGGTGAACCGCGGGCTGGCCCTGCCGCTCGCGATCCCAGAGGCGCTGCGCCTGCCGGACTGGGCGGTCTGGCGGTCGGAACTCTTCGGTTTCACCTTCGAACCGGCGGTCATCATCTACAACACCGACCTGATCGCTCCTGGCACGCTGCCGCAGGAACACCGCGAACTGACCAACTACATCCGCAGCAACGAAGTCCGGCTGAACCGGCGGATCGGCATCTACGACCTGCGCCGATCCGGGATCGGATACCTTTTCGCGACGCAGGACGTGGTGCAGGGTCTGCAGGCGTCCCGCATGACGGAAGTGCTGGCGCGCGCCAACGTGCGCCGCTTCTGCTGCACCTTCGAGATGATCGCCGCGACGGCGCGGGGCGATCTGGCGCTGTCGATGAACGCGATCGGGTCCTACGCGCTGGCGGCCGCGGCCAAGGACCCCCGGCTGGGCGTCCATTTCATGAGCGACTACAACCTCGTCATGGCGCGCACCGCCTTCGTGCCGCGCGACGCGCCGCACGCGGATATCGCCGAACGGTTCATCGCCTTCCTGCTGACCGAAGGCCAGCGCGTCCTGTCCACCGAATCCGACCTGATCCCGATCCTGCCCTATGCGGACGTGCCCGTCGGCGGCCATATCGACCTGCGCGATTTCGCGGGCAGCTTCCTGCCCATCAAGCTCGGCCCCGGCCTGCTGACCTACCTCGACGCCCGCAAGAAGGCGGAATTTCTGGAAACATGGGATACCTCGGTCAGCTTCGGTCCCTGAGGGCGCCGCCCTGCCCGCGCGTCAGACCGTGAAGGCGCCCCGAAACGCCTCCAGCGCCGCAACCGGGTCGCCCGCGGCGTAGGCTTCCATCGCCACCGGCCCGGCATAGCCCATGTCCCGCAGCGCCCGCGCGACGGCGGCATAGTTGATCTCGCCGGTCCCCGGCTCGCAGCGGCCGGGGTTGTCGGCGACCTGCACCTCGCCGATCCAGGGCAGGCATTTTTCGCACCAGCGGATCAGGTCGCCCTCTCCGATCTGGGTGTGATAGAGGTCGAGGTTGATGCGCAGCTGCGGGCGGTCGACGGATGACACCAGCGCCAGCACGTCCGCGGTCGACCCGAAGGGGCAGCCGGGATGGTCCAGCGGGTTGAGGTTCTCGAGGCAGAAGGTCACGCCCTCCGCCTCGGCCATGTCGCAGATGCGGTGCAGGGTATCGCGGGCCTTCAGCCACATCGGCCCCGTCACGACCTCTTGCTGCCGAATCGGGATGCCGCCCTCGCCAAGGCCCGTGCCGTGCAGGTTCAGCCGGTCGACGCCCAGCCGCTTGCCGACCTGCGCCGTCTCGCGCGCGGAGGCGAGCAGCATGTCGGCGCCTTCGTCGTCGGCCAGACGGCCCCGCAGGTAACCGTTCATGATCGTGTAATCCGCGCCGACAGCCTCCAGTTTCGCAAGGTCATGATCCGGCCAGTTCCAAAGGCCGACGCCGAATCCCATCTCTTTCAGGCGCGCAGCGCGCCAGTCGATCGGCCGGTCGCGCCAGAGCATCTCGGCGCAGGCAGCGAACCGGAAGGGCTGAGTCGTCACGGCGCGTCGCGGTCCATGATCCACTGCACCTCTGGCGCCGCGACAAAGCGCCAGTTGCGGCGGGGACCGGCCATGACATTCAGGTAATACATCTCGAACCCGTAGGGCGCGCCGCAGGGGTGGTGGCCGCGGGGGACCAGCACCACGTCGCCATCCTTGACCGCCATCGTCTCGTCGAGTGACCCGTCGTCCGTATAGACCCGCTGGACGCCAAAGCCCGTGGCGGGGTTGAGGCGGTGGTAATAGGTTTCCTCCAGATAGGTGATCCGGGGGAAATCGTCTTCGTCGTGGCGGTGACTGGGAAAGGACGACCAGTGGCCGGCGGGGGTGAAGACCTCCGTCACCAGCAGGCTGTCGCAATAATCCTCGGCCTCCATCGCGATGTTGTTGATATAGCGCGTATTTGTGCCCTTGCCGCGTTCCGTCAGAGTGATTCCGTCGGGCCCGATGCGGCGCGCCTCGTGCCCGCCTTTGCCGGGGGCGCTGCACACGGCGATCACGCAGTCGGTCTCGGCTCTTGCCTCCCAATCGGTGCCGTCCGGCAGGTAGAGGCAATGGGGCGGCGCCTTCTCGAAGACGTCCATCCGGTCGCCCAGCGTGCCCCAGTCCTGCCCGGCACCGGTGATCTGCGCCTTGCCCTCGACCATCACGATGATGACCTCTCGGTCGCCAGTCGCCTTGGCGACAGTATCGCCGGCCCTCAGGCGGTGCAGCGCGAATCCGACGTAGCGCCAGCCGGCGCTTTCGGGGGTGATGGCATGCACTTCGCCACGGGTGCCGAAGGGTTTTCTCAGAAGGTCCGGCATGGGCTTACCTTTCGATGCGCAGGCCGGAGCGGCCGCAGATCTGCGTGATGTGCTCAAACCCGAGCTTGGAGTAGTCATAGGGCGGGGACTTGGCGGGGTCCTGTTCGGCCTCCACCACGATCCAGCCGGCGTAGTCCATCGCCGCCAGCCGGTCGGTGATCGCCTGGAAGTCGGTGCAGCCCTCGGGATCGCCCGGCACGGTGTAGACCCCCGCCCGCACCCCGTCGAGGAAGCTGCGGTCGCCGTCGCGGACCCTCGTCAGCACGTCGGGCCGCACGTCCTTGAAGTGGACGTGATGCACCCGGTCGCCCCATTTATCCAGGACCGCCAGCGGGTCGGCCCCGGCAAAGACCAGATGCCCAGTGTCGTAGAGCAGCGTGACCTCCGGTCCGGAGCCGTCCATCAGCCAATCGATGTCATGGGAGTCCTCGATCATCGCGCCCATGTGGTGGTGGTAGGACAGGGTCATGCCGGCGTCCCGCACGCGCTTCGCCAGCTCTGTGAGCTTCTTCGCGTAGCCCGTCACCTCGTCGCGGCTCAGCTTCGGGCGCTGGCTGACGGGGGTGTTCACCATGCCCTGCACAGTGTTGGAACATTCCGCGTAGACGATGCAGGGCGCGTTCAGGGTGGTGAACTGGTCGACCTGCTGGCGGATCGCGGCAAATTCCTCCTCGACCGTGGCGACATGCAGGTTGCCCGAACACCAGCCGCCGCAGAGGCTGACGCCGTAGCGGTCGAGGTAGGCGCGCAGGCCGTCGGTGTCGGCAGGCATCCGGCGACCGCGTTCGACACCGGCGTATCCGATGCGGGCCGCGTCCTCCATCGCGCCTTCGGTGGTGAATGCCGCCGTCAGGTCCGGAAGGTCGTCGTTCTGCCAGGCGATCAGGGAGATGCCGATCTTGACGGTCTTCGCGGTGTCGGCGGGCATCAGGTGGTCCTCTGGGTTTGCTTGTTGGTCTCGTAGGTCTCGCGCGCCTGCGCCACGGCGTCGCGGTCCGACACCTCTGGCACGGTCACGTCCCACCATGTCCCGCCCGGTTCCGAACTGGGATAGGGGTCGGTGTCGATGACGATGACGTAGGGCTCGGTGGCCTCGTGGCGGCGGGTGAGCGCGTCCTCGAGTTCCGCGATGGAGCCGACCTTGACCGACGTGGCCCCCATGGCGGCGGCATGGGCGGCGAAGTCGATGGCCGAGGGTTGGACGTGGATCGTGTGGTCCAACAGGTTGTTGAACTCCGCCCCGCCGGTCGCCATCTGCAGGCGGTTGATGCAGCCGTAGCCCCGGTTGTCGGTCACGACCACGGTGAAGGCGATGCCCATCATCGCCGCCGTCGCCAGTTCGGAGTTGGCCATCATGTAGGTGCCGTCGCCGGTGAAGCAGATCACGTCACGCTCCGGCTCCGCCATCTTGATGCCCATGGCCCCCGCGATCTCGTAGCCCATGCAGGAGAAGCCGTATTCCATGTGGTAGCTGCCGGGACGGCCCGCCTTCCACAGCTTGTGCAGCTCGCCCGGCATGGTCCCGGCGGCGCACATGACGACCGTGTCGGGGGTGGCCGCGCGCTGGACGGCACCGATCACCTGCATGTCGGTGGGCAGGGCATTTCCCTCGCCCGGGGGTGCGGTCAACGGATCGACGACGGCGAACCAGTCGTCCTTCAACCCGTCGATGCTGCCCTGCGCGCAGTGGTGGCCGAGAGCCTCCGTCAGCTCCTCCAGCCCCACGCGGGCATCGGCGACCAGCGGCAGGGCGTCGTGCTTTGCCGCGTCGTAGGCCGCGACGTTCAGGCAGGCGATCCGGCGGGAGGGGTTGGCGAAGAGGCCCCATGACCCGGTCGTGAAGTCCTGGAACCGGGTGCCGATGCCCAGCACGAGGTCGGCCTCGGCGCAGACCGTGTTCGCGGCGGTGCCCCCGGTGACGCCCACGGGGCCGAGGTTCAGAGGATGATCCCAGCCCAGCGCCGATTTGCCGGCCTGGGTTTCCACGACGGGGATGTGGAAGGCTTCCGCGAAGGCGCGCAACGCCTCCGTCGCGCCGGAATAATGCACGCCGCCGCCCGCCACGATCACCGGGCGCGTCGCAGCCCGGATCGCATCGGCCATCGCCGCCAGTTCACCTTCGTCGGGCCGGATGCGACGCTGCCGCCAGACCTTCGGCGCAAAGAAGCTCTCCGGCCAGTCGAAGGCCTCGGCCTGCACGTCCTGGCAGAAGGCGAGGCACACCGGGCCGCAGTCGGCGGGGTCGGTCATGGTGCGGAAGGCGCGTGGCAGGGCGGTCAGCAGCTGTTCGGGCCGGGTGATCCGGTCGAAGTAGCGCACGACGGGGCGGAAGCAGTCGTTGGCGCTGACCGTGCCGTCGCCGAAATCCTCGATCTGCTGCAGCACCGGGTCGGGGCCGCGGTCGGCGAAGACGTCGCCCGGCACCAGCAGGACCGGCAGGCGGTTCACATGGGCGAGTGCCGCCGCCGTCACCATGTTCAGCGCCCCCGGCCCGATGGAGGATGTCACCATCATCGCACGCCTGCGCCCGAGTTGCTTGGCATAGGCGATGGCGGCATGGGCCATGGTCTGCTCGTTGTGACCGCGCCAGGTGGCGAAGGTCTCGCGGTGGGCGTGCAGCGCCTCGCCGATGCCCGCCACGTTGCCGTGGCCGAAGATCGCCCAGCAGCCTGCGATGAAGGGCGCGCCATCGTCGTTCTGCTGCGCCGCGACGTAGCGGATCATGGCCTGCGCCGCCGTCAGTCGGATCGTTCCGGTCATCTCGTCTCCTCCCGCACGGCGTCCCGCGCCCTGTCCCAGGTGTCGCACAGCCGGGCGTAATTCTCTGCCATCATGTCGACGGCCTCTCCATCGGTGATCTGGCCGTCGAGCCAGGCCCGCGCCGCGTCGCCGAAGATCGTGCGTCCCACGGCGAAGCCCTTGACCAGCGGCTGCCGTGCGGCCAGCGCGAAGCTTTCCGCCAGCCCCGCCTGCGGCGCGTCGAGGCCCAGCACGACGATGCCGCGGGTGCGGGGATCATTGCGCTCGATGGCGGCTGTGGCATTGGCCCAGGCGGCTTCCGTCTTGAACGGCTCCAGCTTCCACCAGTCGGGGAAGACGCCGGCGTCGTAGAAGGTCTGGATCAGTGCGGCCGAGGTCATGTCGTCCACCGGGCCGACCTTCGACGGGATGATCTCGAGCAGGAATTCCAGCCCGTTGCGCCGCGCGGCGGTGAAGAGGCGCTTGACGCGGGCGACCTGCATCTTGGCGGTCTTGTCGTCGTCGTCCGGGTGGCAGAAGACCAGCAGCTTGACCACGTTCTCGCGCGCCCATTCGCGAAGCTGGCCCAGATCCTCGCCCAGCTCCGGCTCGAAGTCGACGGGGCGTGAGCCGGGCAATTCGGTGGGCCGCCCGATCCAGAGGCCCGATCCGCTGGCACGGTGCAGCGCCGACCGCCCGATCCGGTTGTCACAGAGGATGCCGTAGCCCGGCCGCCCGTCCTGCACCCGCAGGGCGGCGTCGAGGCAGAGCTCCTTGAACCGCCCGCCCTTGGCCGGGGTATAGCCCGCCATCTCCTCCAGCTGGCTGCGGTGGTCGAAGGCGAAGGTCTTGACCGACGACCAGTCGCCGGAGCGGTTCGTCGCCCAATGCACCTGCTCAAGCTCCGCGTCGTGCCGCAGATCGGGGCGTTCGATGCCGCGGTCGAAAAAGAACTGCAGCTCCTCCCAGCTCGGATAGGCCGGGGTGCAGCCGTGGCGGCTGACGGCGAAGGCGCCGCAGGCGTTGGCGTATTTCAGGGCCGTAGGCCAGTCCGCGCCGTCCAGCCAGCCCTTCAGCAGGCCGGACATGAAGCCATCGCCGGCGCCGAGCACGTTGAAGACCTCGATGAGAAAACCGGGGCCTGCCTCGCCCTCGTCCAGCGAGTCGGGGATCGCGCCGGTAAAGGCCACCGCCCCCGCCGCCCCGCGCTTGCACACCAGCGTGGCACCCGACACGGCCCGCACGGCCCGCAGTGCGGCAATCGTGTCGGTGGTGCCGCCGGCGATGTGGAATTCCTCCTCCGTCCCCACGATCAGGTCAAAAAGGTGCAGCGTGCCCTGCAGCTTCGCCGTCACGGCGGCGCTTTCGACGAAGCGGCTCTCGCCGTCGCCATGCCCCGCCACGCCCCAGAGGTTCGGGCGGTAGTCGATGTCGAGGGCCGTCAGCATCCCGTCGGCGCGCGCGATCTTCAACGCCTTCAGCGTCGCCGCCTCCACCCGGGGGTGGCTCAGGTGCGTGCCCGTCGCCACCACCGCACGGGCGGACCGGATGAAGCCTTCGTCGATGTCATCCACCGTCAGTCCCATGTCGGCGCAGTTCTCGCGGTAGAAGATCAGGGGAAAGCTGTCCGCGTCGCGGATCCCCAGCAGCACCAGCGCCGTCAGCCGGTCGGGGTCGGTCTTGACGCCGCGCGTGTCCACCCCCTCGCACTGCAACTGCTCGCGGATGAAGCGCCCCATGTGTTCATCGCCCACACCGGTAATCAGCCCCGACTTCAGCCCCAGCCGCGCGGTGCCGCAGGCAATGTTCGTCGGGCTGCCGCCGATGTATTTGTCGAAGGACCCCATGTCCTCCAGCCGCCCGCCCACCTGCGCGCCGTACAGGTCCACGGAACTGCGGCCGATGGTGATGAGGTCGAGGGTCTTCATGGTGTCTCCTCCAGCGTGACGGAGCGGCCTTCGGAGGTCGCGACGGCGTGGATCACGCGCTCGATCTTCAGGCCTTCGGCGAAATCGGGCCAGCAGGGGGCGCCGCCACGAATCGCGCGGATCAGGTCGCGCGCCTCGATCACCTTTTGCTCGTTGAAGCCGAAATTGTGCCCCGGTCCGGGGCAGAAGGCGGCGAAGTCGGGCTGGTCTGGGCCGGTCAGGTGACGAGTGAACCCGGCCTCTCCGCGCCGGTGGAGCCAGAGTTCGTTCATGTTCTCCTGGTCGAAGACCAGCGTGCCGTCACTGCCGTGCAATTCCCACTGCAGGCGGCATTTGCGGCCCGATGCCACGCGGGAGGTGGCGAAGGACCCCTGCGCGCCGGAGGCGAAGCGGATCAGCGCCAGCGCGGAATCGTCGTTCTCGACCGCGCGCGGGCCGTCGGGGGAGGGGCGCATCGGGACGGAGGTCTGGGTGATTCCCGTCACCTCGGACACGTCGCCCATCAGGCCGACCATCTGGCTGACGAGGTGGCAGCCCAGATCGCCGAGCGCGCCAAGACCGCCCTTTTCCCGCGTCATGCGCCAGGTCCACGGCAGGTCGGGATTGGCAGCGTAATCCTCGTCATAGACGCCGCGAAAGGCGTGGGGCAAGCCTATCACGCCATCGCGCACCATCCGCACGGCCGCCTGATAGGCGGGGCTGCGGGTGTAATTGTAGCCCAGGATCGTGACCTGCCCGGGGTGTGCTGCGGCAAGGTCGGCCATGGCCTGCGCATCCGCCAGCGTCACCGCCATCGGCTTTTCCAGCCAGACATGCTTGCCCGCGCGCAATGCCGCCTCTGCCATCGGGCGGTGCAGCCCGTTGGGGGTGGTGATGGACACCACGTCGACGGCGGGATCGGCGACCGCCGCCTGCCAGTCCGTCGTGCCACGGGCAAAGCCGAACTGCCGGGCGAAGGCGTCCGACGCCTCCTCCGTCGCGTCGCAGAGCACCTCGCGCCGAGGGTGCGCGCCGCCGAAGACGGTGGCGACCGATCCCCAGGCCATCGCGTGGCACTTGCCCATGAAGCCGGTGCCGATCAAGGCGATGCCGAGGGGCTTATCGGGCATGTCGGTGCTATTCATCAATCTTCCCTCACCCCGCGGACTAGACGGTCCCGCCGAGCGATCCTTCAAGCTGCGCCATTTCCTGTCCGCCGGCCATCAGGTCCTGCAGCTCTTCGGGGCTGATCTCGCCTCGCGTGGCGGTGCCGAGGGTCTTGCCCCGGTTCAGCACCGTAAAGCGGTCGCCCACGGCCAGCGCGTGCCGCACGTTATGGCTGATGAAGACGACGCCGATGCCCTGATTGCGGACCTTGTCGATGGTCGCCAGCACGTTCGAGGTCTGGCGCACGCCAAGGGCCGAGGTCGGCTCGTCGAGGATCAGCACCTTGGCACCGAAATGAACGGCCCGCGCAATCGCGACCGTCTGGCGTTCGCCGCCCGACAGCGTACCGACCGCCTGATCGGGCCCGCGCAGGTTGATGCCCATCTTGCGCATCTCGGTCATCGTGATCTCGTTCGCACGGTCGACGTCGAACCGCTTGAAGAGTCCCCTGCCCTTCGTCGGCTCGCGCCCCATGAAGAAGTTGCGCGCCACGCTCATCAGCGGGATCATGGCGAGGTCCTGAAACACCGTGGCGATCCCCGCCTCCATCGCGTCGCGGGGGGTGTCGAACTTCATGGGCGTGCCTTCGAACAGGATCTCTCCCTTCGTGGGCTTGTGGACGCCGGACATCGTCTTGATGAAAGTCGACTTGCCCGCGCCGTTGTCGCCCAGCAGGCAGTGGCATTCGCCGGGCCGCACGTCGAAGCTGACACCGGCCAGTGCGATGATGTTGCCGAAGTGCTTTTCGATGTTCCTCATCTCGACGATGGGCGCCTGCGCGGTGGCGGCCTCGCCGTGGTGGAAGGTGCTGTCGGTCATCTCAACGCTCTCCCGTCACGCGCTTGCGGATGGCGTTATTGAACAGAACGGCGATCAGCAGCATCGCGCCAAGGAACACCTGAAACCAGTCCTGATCGAAGTTCGTATAGGTCAAACCGATCACCACCATGCCGAAGATGATCGCGCCGAAGAAGGCCCCGATGGCGGACCCGTAGCCGCCTGTCAGCAGGCAGCCGCCGATGACGGCGGCGATGATCGCCTCGAATTCCTTCTGAAAGCCGCGGCGGGCATCGGTGGAGCCTGCGTCGATCACGGTGATGATTGCGACCAGCGCAGCGCAAGCTGCCGTCAGCATGAACAGCGACACCTTCACGCGCGCGACCGGCACGCCCGAGTTGCTGGCGGCGTTGGTGTCGCCGCCCGCGGCAAAGATCCAGTTGCCCGCAGGCGTGCGCAGCAGGACGTAGGTTGCCAGTGCGGCGATGACGACGAACCACAGGATCTCGACCGGGATGCCGGGGACCTTGGGCGCGCCGTTGCCGAAGGTCTCGACCAGACCCATCTCGGCCAGCCGGGCAAAAAGGCCCGGGAATGCGTCACCCGAGAAGAAGGGCGTCAGGATATCGCCCTCCGTCGCCTCGCGCACGCCGCGCAGTTGGGTCGATCCGCCGGTGGCCCATTTCAGACCGACCAGCGACAGGCCCCGCAGGATGAACAGGAACGCCAGCGTCACGATGAAGGACGGCAGGCCGGACCGGATCACGATGGTGCCGTTGACCGCCCCGACGCAGGCGGCGAAGACGAAGGTCAGCGGGATGGTGACGACCAGCGGCAGGCCCCAGTTCACCGCGCAGATCGCGAAAAAAAGTCCGGCGAAGGCGACCATCGATCCGATGGACAGGTCGAACTCTCCGCCGATCATCAGCATGGCCGCGCCGATGGCGAGAATGCCCAGTTGCGACGCGGGTGACATGAAGTTCATGAAGCCGGACAGGGTGAACATCGACCCGTCAGCGGTGATCGCGAAGAAGATCACCACGAGGATCACGCCGGCGATGGCCCCCAGTTCCGGCCGCCGCATCAGGCGCGACAGAAAGGATTCGGCCTTCACGCGTTCGTCTTCAAGGGCGCCGTCGGATGCGTTCATGATGTGATCTCCTCCCCCGTCTGAAAGAGGCGGCGCATCCCCCGCGCCGCCCCTTTGCTTTGTGGTGTCAGTCCGGTCCTAGCGGATACCCTTCGACGACAGGTCGATGACCTGCGCCGCCTTGTCAGCGGTGATCAGGTTCGGACCCGACGGCACGTTGCCACCGGGCATCAGGCCGTATTTAGCGTTGAGCGCGAGGAAATCGACGGCGAGGTAGCCCTGCAGGAACTGCTGCTGGTCGATCGCGAAAGCCGCGTCGCCGTCGACGACGGACTGCAGAAAGCTGGCGGACAGATCAAAGGTTGCCACCTTGATGTCACGGCCCGATGCCTTGGCGGCGGCGACGGAGGGCTCTCCGGCGGTGCCGGCCCCCAGTGCCATAATGGTGTCGATGCCCTCGTCCGAGGACAGGGCGGCGGCGACCTTGGACTGGATTTCGGTCGGGTCGTTGGACGTCGGCAGGACGGTCACGGTGCCGCCGAAGCCTTCGGCGAAGCCCTCGCAGCGCAGGTCGAGAGAGACGTTGCCGACCTCCTGGTTCACGCAGATCGCATTGGTGCCGCCCATCTCGGCCAGTTTCTCGCCCGCCGCGACGCCCGCGTCACGCTCGTCCTGACCGACGTGCAGCAGCGCGCCCAGCTCATTCGACACGTCAGAGCCGGAGTTGATCGAGATCACGGGGATGCCGGCGGCCACCGCACGCTCGATCGACGGCCCGAGCGCGTCCGCATCGGGGATCGAGACCACGAGGCCATCGGGTTCCTGGTTCACGGCGGCGTCGATCAGCTGCGCCATGGCGACCATGTCGAAGGTCTCGGGCGAGCGGTAGTCGACATTGACGCCGGTGTCCTTGCCCGCTTCCTCGACGCCGTTCTTGACCACGGACCAGAACGGATCGTTGGCCTGACCGTGCGCCACGACGACGATGTCCTGCGCCAGAACCGGCGAGGCCAGCGTCACGGCACCGGCGGCCAGTGCGCCCTTGAGAAATGTCTGCATTGTGTTCCTCCCTTTCGATGTCATCAGGTGCCGGGCGGCGCCCGGTCACCGCATCATCCGGCGTGAACCGGATGGCGTCTTGCCAGCCTCCTCAGTCTGGCATCGCAGCGTGGGGCCGCGGGACGCGCGGCCCGAAACCTTACATCACGTCGGCCAGCCTGACCGCGGCACCGGACTGGCGCGACAGCGTCGCGGCCTCTGCCATGGCCAGTGCCGCGACGCCGTCGTCGAGCGTCACCGGCACAGGCGTCCCATCGGTCACCGCGGCCACGAAGGCCGCCCATTCGGCGCGGTAGGCGGGCATGTAGCGTTCGAGGAAGAAGTAGGTGGGCTTCGCCCCCGTCACGCCCGCGGTCGTCGATTTCACGAGTGTGTTTTCCGGCACGTTCTGGGCCTGCAACAGGCCTTCGGACCCCAGAAGTTCGACGCGCTGGTCGTAGCCATAGACGGCACGGCGCGAGTTCTTGATCACAGCGATCCGCCCGTCGGCATAGGTCAGCGTGACCACGGCGGTATCGACATCGCCCGCCGCCCCGATCGCCGGATCGACGATGGACGACCCCACCGCCATGACGGTTTCGGGCGCGTCGCCCATGATGAAGTTCGCCATGTCGAAATCGTGGATCATCATATCCCGGAACAGCCCGCCGGAGACCTTGACGTAGCTGACCGGCGGCGGCGCCGGATCGAAGGACGTGATCGACAGCAGCTCTGCACGGCCGATGTCGCCCGCATCGAGTGCCGCCTTGAGCGCGCCGAAGCTGGGATCGAAGCGGCGGTTGAAGCCGATCATCACCGGGTGGCCGGAGCCGGCGACCGCTTTCTGACAGGCCCGCGCGCGTGCAAGGCTCAGGTCCACGGGCTTTTCGCACAGCACCGCCTTGCCCGCCGCGATCGCGGCCTCGATCAGGTCGGAATGGGTGTCGGTCGATGTGGCGATCAGCACGGCGTCGATCAAGGGATCGGCGATGATCTCGGCCGACGGGCGCGCCGTGGCGCCATGTTCCGCGGCCAGCTTCTGCGCGGCCTCTGACATAACATCGGACACGGCGGTCAGCTGGCTGCCGGGATGGGACGTAATCGCCTGCGCATGGACCGTGCCGATGCGCCCCGCGCCCAGTAGACCGACATGAAGCATGATTCCCCCCGAATCCCGTTACTGAACCGACGCTACTCCCGCCCTGCACGCGCGTGCAAGAAAATTATGCACCCGCGTGCAAGCGGACTGGTCTGTCCCCGGTTTTCCGATATGCTCGCACACCGGAGGGCCACGATGGCGGATCGCGCGAACGACAACATCACCGCCGACGACGTCGCGCGTGTCGCTGGCGTCTCGCGCTGGACAGTCAATCGTGCCTTCAAGAAGGATGCCTCGATCTCTGCCGCCACCCGTGCGCGGGTGATGGAGGCCGCGGGCCAGCTGGGCTATGCCCCCGACCTGCTGGCGGCAAGCCTTGCGTCGGACCGCAGCAACCTCGTCGCGCTGCTGGTCGATGATTTCGCCAACCCGCACAAGCTGGTGATGATGGAACGCCTGACCCGCATCCTGCGGCAACACGGGTGGGATACGCTTCTGGTCAACACGCTGGACCGGAACGACGCCACGGTGGCCCTGATGAACGCCAGCCAGCGCAGGGTCGACGCCGCCGTGCTGATCGGCGTCAACTTCGACGATCAAGAGCTGGAAACCGCCCTGGGCGCCCGCCGGATCCGCAAGCTGATCGTCTTCGCGCGTTTCTCGGCCAATCCGAACACGATCTCGATCTGTTGCGATGACCGGGCGGCGATGCTGCAGATGACGGATCATGTCATTGGCAAGGGCTACCGCCGGCCCCTCTTCCTGGCCGGTCCGCAGACCCTGTCCGCGCATCTGATGCGCAAGGAAACGTTTCTGGCCCGCTGGCAGGCGGCAACGGGCACCATCGCTGCATTCACCTCTGTCGCACGCTACGACCCGACGCTGGCCTATGCGACCGTGACGACCCATCTGACAGGGCTGTCGGCGGACAGGCGGCCCGATGTCATCGTCTGCGAGAACGACGCGCTGGCGATGGGCGCCATCGATGCGATCCGCTATGAATTCGGTCTGCGCACGCCGGACGACATCGCCGTCACCGGCTTTGACGACGTGCCGCAGACGACCAGCCCGAACTACCGGCTGACGACCTACCGGCAGCCGCTGACCGCGATGGTCGAAGGGCTTGTCAGCGTGCTGAAGGGCGAAACGGAGTCTGCCGACCTGAGCCTGTTTCAGGGCAGGATGGTGATCCGCGACAGCGCGTGACGGCACGGCGCACGGTAAAACCTCAGGCAGAGCAACGAAAACCGATTCAGTGGTCCCCCGCGGGAACGGACTGCCGGGCCGTCGGTTGTCATGCGAGCCCGCACTGCGCAGGACAGGTGTCCTGCCGGGCCAGCAAGGACGACCCCCATGGCCAAGATGAAGACCCTCGACGACCTGTTCCTCGACACGCTGAAGGACGTCTACTACGCCGAGCGCAAGATCCTGAAGGCCCTGCCGAAGATGAAGCGCGCTGCTCAGAACGAAACGCTGGTCGCCGCCTTCGACAAGCACCACGCCGAGACGGAAGAGCAGATCGAGCGCCTGCAGAAGGTGTTCGAGATTCTGGGCAAGCCCGCCCGCGGCAAGACCTGCGACGCGATCGAGGGCATCCTTGCGGAAGCCGAGGACATCATCGACGAGTTCAAGGACAGCCCGGCGCTGGATGCCGGCCTGATCTCGTCGGCGCAGGCCGTAGAGCATTACGAGATCACCCGCTACGGCACCCTGCACCGCTGGGCCAACGAACTCGGCATGACCGATGCCGCCAAGCTTCTGGACGAGACGCTGCAGCAGGAGTGGAAGACCGACGCCGACCTGACAGACCTTGCCGACAAGACGGTCAACGACGCCGCCAAATCGTCTTCGGCAGACAAGGCGTGAGATCGGTTCCTCGCCAGACATGAGACCGAGAAATGGCACCTGCGGGTGCCATTTTTTTTAGCATGATCCCCAGCCCCGGAGCGGGCTCTGGGCATCATGCAGCCTTAAAGCGCCAACACCTGAGGGTGGGGAAGAAGTGCAAGCGTGCCAGCCCTTCGCGATTCGTGGCCTTGACGCTTCTCATCATGCGACACGCGAATACGACCAGCTTGGGTGGATGATCAATGGTGGCCTGTAGCAAGGAGAATCGAACCTCCCGGCCGCCTTCATTCAGAGGGTTGGTATCTGGTGACCGCCCCTCTGACCACGAACATTCCCGCTTCATCAGTCAGCGCGGCGGGCCTGTCCAATGTCCATGGCCCGCCACACCACCCGTCGCTTCGTCCCTCAGCTGCAGCCGCTGGTGCCGCCGCAGGTGTTGCACTTCATGCAGGTGCCGTTGCGGACCAGCGTGTAGTTCTGGCATTCGCCGCAGGGGTCGCCTTCGTAGCCCTGCATCTTGGCCTTGTCGCGGGCAGTCAGGCCGCCTGTGGCAGCCATGGTGCCGGACGACAGGGACGTCGCCGTCCCCTGCCCCATCGCGACCTGCGGGGCAATGGCCTGCAGCGCCTCCATCGTGTCGGTCAGGGTGTTCAGGCCGCCCTGCAGCACGACCAGATCCTGCGGCATCCGCTTGCGCAGATACCCGGTGGAGCTGATCTGCTTGAGCACCTCCAGCGAGCGCGACGCTGCTGCTTCCGACGGGGTCGCGACATTCGCGACGCCTTCCTCCACCCCGCGACCGATGTCGTCGAAGGCGTGGCCTTCGGGCTTTACATGGGCCAGATCGGTGCGGTCGAGGTAAGAGACCGCCAGTTCGCGGAAGATGTAGTCGAGGATCGAGGTCGCGTTCTTGATGCTGTCGTTGCCCTGCACACCGCCCGCCGGTTCGAACTTGGTGAAGGTGAAGGCGTCGACGAACTCCTCCAGCGGGACGCCGTACTGCAGGCCGACGGACACCGCGATGGCGAAGTTGTTCATCATGGCACGAAAGCCCGCGCCTTCCTTGTGCATGTCGATGAAGATCTCGCCCAGCTTGCCGTCCTGGTATTCGCCGGTCCTCAGGTAGACCTTGTGACCGCCGACGATGGCCTTCTGGGTGTAACCCTTGCGCCGTTCGGGAAGCTTGTCGCGCTGGGACTTGGCGATCTCCTTGATGATGATCTTCTCGACGATCTTCTCGGCCAACACGGCGGCCTTTTCGTGCTGCGACCCGGTCGACAGGATCTCTGCCGCCTCCTCGTCATCCTCGACCAAAGCGCTTGCCAGCGGTTGTGACAGCTTGGACCCGTCGCGGTAGAGCGCGTTGGCCTTGATGCCCAGCGACCACGACAGCTCATAGGCCTTCTGGCAATCCTCGATCGTCGCATCGTTGGGCATGTTGATCGTCTTGGAGATCGCGCCCGAAATGAACGACTGCGCAGCTGCCATCATGTGAATGTGGCTGTCGACGGAGAGATACCGCTTGCCGATCTTGCCGCAGGGGTTGGCGCAGTCGAAGACGTTGTAGTGCGCGGCCTTCAGGTGCGGCGCGCCTTCCAGCGTCATCGTCCCGCAGACGTGCATGTTGGCGGCGTCGATCTCGGCCTTGGTGTAGCCGAGATGGCGCAGCAGGTCGAAGGACGGATCTGACAGCTTTTCCGACGGGATGCCCAGCGACTTGCGGCAGAAATCCTCGCCCAGCGTCCACTGGTTGAAGACGAAGCGGATGTCGAAGGCGGCCTTCAGCGCGGCCTCGACCTTGGCGATCTCCTCTGACCCGAATCCGTGGCCGATCAGCGAGGTGTGATTGATGCCGGGTGCCTGCCCGAGAGAGCCGTGACCCACGGCGTAGGCGATGATCTCCTCGATCTGGGCAGAGCCGTAGCCCAGTTTCGCAAGCGCCGCCGGCACCGACTGGTTGATGATCTTGAAGTAGCCGCCCCCGGCCAGCTTCTTGAACTTCACCAGCGCGAAGTCGGGCTCGATTCCGGTGGTGTCGCAGTCCATGACCAGACCGATGGTGCCGGTGGGCGCGATGACACTGACCTGCGCGTTGCGGAAGCCGTGGATTCCGCCCAACGCCAGCGCCTCTTCCCACGCCTTCGTGGCAAGGGCGATCAGGCGCTGGTCCGGGCAGTTGTTGTGATCGAGCGGGACCGGCTTGATGTCCAGGTCTTCGTAGCCTTCGGACAGGCCTTCGGCGGCAAGGCGATGGTTGCGGATCACACGCATCATGTGCGCGGCATTGCGGGCGTGCCCCGGAAATGCCCCCAACTCTCCGGCCATCTCTGCCGAGGTGGCATAGGCGGTGCCGGTCAGGATCGCGGTCAGCGCGGCACAGAGGCTGCGGCCCTCGTCGCTGTCGTAGCCCAGACCCATGTTCATCAGCAGACCGCCGATGTTGGCATAGCCCAGACCCAGCGTGCGGAAGTCGTAGGACCGCTGCGCGATCTCCTTGCTGGGAAACTGCGCCATCATCACGCTGATCTCCAGCGTCACGGTCCAGAGGCGGCAGGCGTGGATGTAGTCCTCGGCCTGAAAGGTGCCGTCGGTGTAGAAGGTCAACAGGTTCAGCGAGGCCAGGTTGCAGGCCGTGTCGTCGAGGAACATGTATTCCGAGCAGGGGTTCGACCCGCGGATCGCGCCGTCTTCGGGGCAGGTGTGCCAGGCGTTGACGGTGTCGTGGTACTGGATGCCCGGATCGGCGCAGGCCCAGGCGGCGTGACCCACCTGATCCCACAGGTCGCGGGCCTTGATGATGCGCGCAACCTCGCCGTTCTTGCGGTTGATCAGCTTCCAGTCGCCATCGGCCTCTACCGCCTTCAGGAAGGCGTCAGTGACCCGAATGGAGTTGTTGGAGTTCTGGCCGGAGACGGAGGAGTAGGCCTCCGAATCCCAGTCGGTGTCGTAGGTCGGGAATTCGATGCCCGTGTGACCCTGCTTGGCATAGTCCAGCACGCGCTTGATGTAGGTTTCCGGAATGGCAGAGCGCTTAGCTTCCTTGATCGCCGTCGCGAGAGTGGCGTTCGCCTTGGGATCACAGGCGTCCTCGGCGGTGCCGTCCCAGGCCTTGATCGCGGCAAAGATGGCGTTGAGGTAACGCTCATGCATCTTCGATCCGGCGACGATGGAGGCGACCTTCTGTTCCTCGATGACCTTCCAGTTGATGAACTGCTCGATATCCGGGTGGTCGGCGTCGACGATGACCATCTTGGCCGCGCGGCGGGTGGTGCCGCCGGACTTGATGGCCCCTGCGGCACGATCGCCGATCTTCAGGAAACCCATCAAGCCCGACGACTTGCCGCCGCCCGACAGCTTCTCGCCCTCTCCGCGGAGCGATGAAAAGTTGGTGCCCGTGCCCGAGCCATACTTGAACAGCCGCGCCTCGCGGACCCAGAGGTCCATGATGCCGCCGTCGTTCACCAGATCGTCCTGCACGGACTGGATGAAGCAGGCGTGCGGCTGGGGATGCTCGTAGCTGCTGGTCGATTTCGTCAGCTCGCCCGTCTTGTAGTCGACATAGTAGTGGCCCTGCGCCGGGCCATCGATGCCGTAGGCCCAATGCAGGCCAGTGTTGAACCACTGCGGGCTGTTCGGGGCCGCGCGCTGGGTCGCCAGCATGTAGCGCATCTCGTCGAAATAGGCGCGGGCGTCGGCCTCGGTCGTGAAGTAGCCGCCCTTCCAGCCCCAGTAGGTCCATGCGCCTGCCAGCCGGTCGAAGACCTGCCGCGCGCTGGTCTCGCCGCCAAAGGTGGCACCCTCTGCCGGTTCGGCCCGCCACAGGAAGGACGGCACGCCCTTCTCCTTGATCCGCTTCACCGCCGAAGGCACACCCGCCTTGCGGAAGTATTTCTGCGCGATGACGTCGGATGCGACCTGGCTCCACTCCGCGGGAATCTCGCAATCCTCGAGCTTGAAGACGACCGTGCCATCCGGGTTGCGAATCTCGGATGTGGCGCTGCGAAAGGCGATGTCGGCGTAGGCATCGGCCCCCTCGCGCGTGAACGTGCGGTCGAATTTCATCTCTGTCCCCTGTCATATGCCGTCTGCGCGGCCGGTTGATCGGTGCGAGCACGATCAGGACCTGTCGCGATCAGCAATCACGTTCGGCCACACTACATCTTGTATCGGTTTGCTCGACCTCCACAAACTGACGTATCTGGGCCGAGGGGGTCAACTCGATTTTGCAGGGTTGAGGCAGGTAATTGCGCTTGACTGACACGCTGCTACGGGTGCGGGTGATTCATCCCGGTGGTTGTCCACAGTCTGCAACCGCCCCTGATCGACGGAAAATCACGGCGGGTCGCCGACTTAGGGTGCATCCGTCCCTGACGGCCCTTCCGATCAGGTCGGCTATCTTGTGGTGTGCGCCGGCTGCATCACTTCTGCACAGGTGACGGGCATTCGATCGCACCTGCCGCTTCTGAAGGCAGAACGATTCTCGAGCAGCGCGAATCGAGGAATATGAATGTCCCGGCTTTTCGTATTGGGTGGCGCGCGTCAGGATTTGTTCGTGTCGTTGAAACGGTCCTGCCATACGATACGCATCACGGCTTCCTCGACAGTCGGATCGGGGTCATCGCGTGTATCGCGGGTCGCATGAAACCTCACGCAGGAACAGTCAGAGGCTGGAATGGTGCGGCCGCATGTGCAGCCCCTGTTCGGTATCTCGCGCGCTGCAATCCGTCGTGCCATCTGCAAAACCCTCATCAACCTCGGGACGTCCAGGATGGGGGCAAACCGTGAACATGCCCCTAAGATTACCGTATCCGCCCGCACATCCGGACCGATGATACCTCTGGCAAGGGCTGCGTCAATTCTGGAGAAGGGCCTTTACCGGGTGCCACAGACTGGTCAGCCGATATCGAGGGGTTGGTAGCTCATAAAGCGAGAGGAAATGGTGGGTGATAAGAGATTTGAACTCCTGACATCTTCGATGTGAACGAAGCGCTCTACCACTGAGCTAATCACCCTTGGGCGGTGATTTAGCTGTCGTCGGCGTCCTCTGCAACCCCGGATTTCGTATTTCCCATGGCCGCAGGCGTCGCCGGGTCCTTGGTCGTGCGCAGTTTCAACGTCAGCATCTGCGCCCCCTCGCCCACATCCTTGACCTTCACGGTCTTCAGCTTTCCGACCGGCGGCAGGATCAGCTCTCCGCCGTCCGCCATGATCGCCGCGATCTCTGCCAGCGTGGCCTCGATCGCGGGCTTGGCGTCTTTCTTTTTCACACCGGATCGCGCCACGACGCGGTCGATGAAGTCGGCCTTCTTCACCGTCCCACCACCGGGCGCATCAGCGGCGGGGGCGACGACGCGCGGTGCCGGCGCCTTGGTCGCGGCAGCAGGCGCGGGTTTCACCTTGACCCGGGGGGTGGCCGGGGTGAGGCGGACAGTGCCATCGGCGTCGGGTGCGGGCTTGTCGGTCATGGAAGATTCCTGAGGGATGGGGGGCAAGATACAGGTCGCTACGGCGCGGTATCGGAGGGGATCGGGGCCGCAAGATGACGTCATTCCGAAAAAAGGGGCGCACCCTGCGGTGCGCCCCCTGTCGTCATAGGGCCGGTCAGTGGACCCCGGCACCGCCTGTCAGCCGGGCCCGCTGTTCGGCCAGCGTCGCGGCGGCGGCAGCCTCCTCGGCGGCCTCGTCCCATTCGACGGGATCGGGCTGCCGGATCAGCGCGTGTTCCAGCACCTCCGACACGTGGGTGACGGGAATGATCGTCAGACCTTCCTTCACGTTGTCCGGAATGTCCGCGAGGTCCTTCTCGTTCTCCTCGGGGATCAGCACCGTCTTGATACCGCCGCGCAGGGCGGCCAGCAGTTTCTCTTTCAACCCGCCGATCGGCATGGCGTTGCCGCGCAAGCTGACCTCGCCGGTCATGGCGATGTCCTTGCGGACGGGAATCTGCGTCAGGACCGAGACGATGGAGGTCACCATCGCCAGACCCGCGCTCGGACCGTCCTTCGGCGTCGCCCCGTCAGGGACGTGGACGTGGATGTCGATCGTGTCGAACTTCGGCGGTTTCACACCGATCTTCGGGCTGATCGACCGGACATAGCTGGAGGCCGCGTCGATGGATTCCTTCATCACGTCGCCCAGCTTGCCAGTGGTCTTCATCCGGCCCTTGCCCGGCAGCCGCAGCGCCTCGATCGACAGGAGTTCGCCGCCGACGGAGGTCCACGCCAGTCCGGTCACGACACCGACCTGGTCGTCCTTCTCCGCCAACCCGTAGCGATGCTTGCGCACGCCGAGGAAGTCGTCGAGGTTGTCCGCCGTCACCGTGACGTGGTCGTAGGTCTTCTTGGCGATCTGGGTCACCGCCTTGCGGGCGATCTTGGCCAGCTCACGCTCGAAGTTCCGTACGCCGGCCTCGCGGGTGTAATACCGCGCGATGTCCGTCAGGGCGCTGTCCTCGACCGAAAATTCCTTCGGCTTCAGGCCATGGTTCTTCATGACCTTGGGCAGCAGGTGACCCTTCGCGATCTCGCGCTTCTCGTCCTCGGTGTAGCCGGACAGGCTGATGATCTCCATCCGGTCCAGCAGCGGCCCCGGCATGTTGTAGGAGTTTGCCGTGGTCAGGAACATGACGTTCGACAGGTCGTATTCCACCTCGAGATAGTGGTCCACGAAGCTGCCGTTCTGTTCCGGGTCGAGCACCTCGAGCATCGCGGAAGCCGGATCGCCACGGAAGTCCTGACCCATCTTGTCGATCTCGTCGAGCAGGATGAGCGGGTTCGTGGTCTTGGCCTTCTTCAGCGCCTGGATGATCTTGCCGGGCATGGACCCGATGTAGGTCCGGCGGTGGCCGCGGATCTCCGATTCGTCACGCACGCCACCCAAGGAGATGCGGATGAACTCGCGCCCCGTGGCCTTCGCCACCGACTTGCCCAGCGACGTCTTGCCGACGCCCGGAGGACCGACGAGGCACATGATCGGCCCCTTCAGCTTGGCGCTGCGGCTTTGCACGGCCAGATACTCGACGATCCGCTCCTTGACCTTCTCCAGCCCGAAGTGGTCGTCGTCCAGCACCTTCTGTGCATGGACAAGGTTCTTCTTGGTGCGCGATTTGACGCCCCATGGCACGGCCAGAATCCAGTCGAGGTAGTTGCGCACCACGGTCGCCTCGGCACTCATCGGGCTCATGTTCTTGAGCTTCTTGAGTTCCGCGTCGACCTTTTCACGCGCTTCCTTGCTCAGCTTGGTCTCGGCGATCTTGGCTTCCAGTTCGGCGACCTCGTTCTGGCCGTCCTCGCCGTCGCCCAGTTCCTTCTGGATCGCCTTCATCTGTTCGTTCAGATAGTATTCGCGCTGGGTGCGCTCCATCTGTGACTTCACGCGGGTCTTGATCTTCTTCTCGACCTGCAGCACGGACATCTCGCCCTGCATCAGGCCATAGACCTTCTCCAGCCGCTCGCTGACGCTTAGCGTTTCCAGCAGGCCCTGCTTCTCGGCGACCTCAATCCCCAGATGGCCGGCCACGAGGTCGGCAAGCTTCGCCGGTTCCGTCGTCTCGCTGACGGCGGACATGGCTTCCTCGGGGATGTTCTTCTTGATCTTGGCGTAACGCTCGAACTCCGCCGCGACCGTGCGCACCAGCGCCTCGATCTCGTCCTCGTTGCCGGGCATTTCGGTCAGATATTCGGCGGACGCCTCGAAGAAGCTGTCGTTCGCGATAAAGTCCACGATCCGCACACGGGCGCGGCCTTCGACCAACACTTTCACGGTGCCGTCGGGCAATTTCAGCAGTTGCAGCACGTTGGCCAGCACGCCGGCCTTGTAGATGCCGCCTTCGGCGGGATCATCCTCGCCGGGGTCGATCTGGCTGGACAGCAGGATCTGCTTGTCGTCGCGCATGACTTCTTCCAGTGCGCGGACCGACTTCTCGCGCCCCACGAACAGCGGCACGATCATGTGCGGAAAGACCACGATGTCCCGCAGGGGCAGGACCGGGTAGGATGGGGCAAGTGGCTCTTGCATGCTCTGTTCCTTTGTTTGGCAAGACGTTCCGGCCCCTCTGTCGGCAACCGTGCGAACGCCTCCTCGTGTCACAATATCTGGGGGTGCCGCGGATATGTTTCAACCACGTTTATGTCCGTCACCGCCACACATTGCCCGCGTGCGGCCAGCATCACAAGGCTTGACCCCGCGCAACCGTCATAAAACCGTGACAAAGCGGGTTTTGCCACGGGTGAACCGCCCTTTCAGGGCCTTTTTCGCCGAAATCGGCACATGTCCGGTCCGGCACGAAAACCGAGGCGAACCGGTCCGTCACAGGGGTGCGATATCACCCTCCGCCCGCATGGCGTGAAATCCTGATTCCCATGCGGCAAAACGGTTCTGCGCGATCGCATCGCGCATCTCTCCCATGATCTGCTGAAAGTAGTGCAGGTTGTGCCAGGTCAGCAGCATGCCGGAAATCATCTCCTGCGCGCGAAAGACGTGGTGCAGATAGGCGCGCGAGTAATTGCGGCAGGCGGGACAGGTACAGGCCTCGTCCAGCGGGCGGGGATCGTCGGCGTGGCGGGCGTTCTTGATGTTCACGACGCCGTGGCGGGTGAACCCCTGACCCGTGCGGCCTGATCGCGACGGCAGCACGCAGTCCATCATGTCGATGCCCCGCTTCACGGCGCCGACGATATCGTCGGGCTTGCCCACACCCATCAGATAACGCGGCTTGTCCCGCGGCAGCATGTCGGTGGCGAAATCCAGACAGCCGAACATCGCCGCCTGCCCCTCGCCGACCGCCAGCCCGCCGACGGCGTAGCCGTCGAAGCCGATCCGGGTCAGCGCCTTGGCCGATTCCTCGCGAAAGTCCCGTTCCAGCCCGCCCTGCTGGATGCCGAACAGCGCGTGGCCGGGCCGGTCGCCGAAGGCGTCGCGCGACCGCTGCGCCCACCGCATCGACAGGCGCATGCTCTCGGCGATCCGGTCGCGGTCCGCGGGCAACGCGGGACATTCGTCGAAGCACATGACGATGTCAGAGCCGAGGAGTTTCTGAATCTCCATGCTCCGCTCGGGCGAGAGCACGTGCTTGCTGCCGTCGATATGGGATTTGAACGTGACCCCCGCCTCGGTCAGCTTGCGCAGATCGGCAAGGCTCATCACCTGAAACCCGCCGGAGTCGGTCAGGATCGGCTTGTCCCAGTTCATGAACCTGTGCAGCCCGCCCAGACGCGCGATCCGTTCCGCCGTGGGGCGCAGCATCAGGTGATAGGTATTGCCCAGCAGGATGTCGGCCCCGGTGGCGGCGACGCTTTCGGGCATCATCGCCTTGACCGTGGCGGCGGTGCCGACGGGCATGAAGGCCGGCGTGCGGATGTCGCCGCGCGGCGTGTGGATGACGCCGGTCCGCGCCATGCCGTCGGTGGCAGTCAGGTCGAAAGTGAAACGGGCCGTCATCGTGGGTGTCCTTGCAGGTCGACCCCTTCTGCCCCCGCCCGCGCGAAATGAAAAGGGGACCGGTCGCCCGGTCCCCTCCCTCCCGTCCCGGTCGGGCCCTCAGGCCGCGGCGGTAACGGCGCGCTTTGTCATGACGGCGCACAGGTGCGCGCGATAGGCCTTGTCGCCATGCAGGTCGGCAATCATGTGATCCGGATCGACGCGCAGCCCGTCCAAAGCGCCGGCAGAAAAGTCGGAGGACAGCGCCGCTTCGGCTTCCGTCCAGCGGAACACCCCGGTTTCCGACGCGCCAGTGATCGCCACTCGCACGCCGTCGTCAAACTTCGCCACAAAGACCGCCACCAGCGGAAAACGTGACGCGGGCTGGATGAACTTCTCGTAGGCCGCGGCGCGGGGGACCGGAAACTTCACTTCGGTAATGATCTCGTCCTCCTCCAGCGCCGTGGCGAACATTCCGTGAAAGTAGTCGTCCGCGGCGATCTCCCGGGTATTGGTCACGATCGTGGCGCCGGACGCCAGCGCCCCCGCCGGGTAGCAGGCAGAGGGATCGTTGTTCGCAAGGCTCCCGCCGATGGTGCCGCGGTTGCGGACTGCCGGATCACCGATCCGGGCGGCCAGCGAGGCGAGCCCCGGATAGGAGCCGGCCAGTTCCCGCGCCACGGTGGCATGCGTTGTCGCCGCGCCGATGCAGATACGGCCATCGTCGTCGGTGCAAACGCCCTTCAGCTCGGCCACGCCATGCAGGCTGACCAGCTTGCCCGGATCCGCCAGCCGCGCCTTCAGCGTCGGGATCAGCGTCTGCCCACCGCTCAGCGCCTGCCCGCCGCCCGCAATCGCCGCCACCGCATCCTGCAGCGTCGTGGGCCGTTCGATCTCGAATGCATACATCTCTCTCGTCCTTTCCCTGTGATCAGAAGCACCGGGTCCCCCCTTCTTCTGGTCAAAAATACCTCGGGGGTCCGGGGGCTGGCCCCCGGAACGCCCTTTGTCGCTTATTGCATCGCTGCCCAGACCCGCGCCGGCGTCAGCGGCATGTCGATATGCGCCACCTTCTTGCCCGAACCGGAATTGATCGCATCCAGCACCGCGTTCACCACCGACGGCGGAGAGCCGATCGCCCCGGCCTCGCCGCAGCCCTTCACCCCCAGCGGGTTGTGGGTGCAGGGGGTCTGGCACGAATGGTCCACCGTATAGAACGGCACATCCTCCGCCCGCGGCATGGCGTAATCCATGTAGGAGGCACTCAGCAGCTGACCGTCGGCGTCGTAGACGCAGCCCTCCAGCATCGCCTGTCCGATGCCCTGCGCAATCCCGCCGTGGACCTGACCGGACACGATCATCGGGTTGATGATGTTGCCGAAGTCGTCCGCCGCACTGAACCGCTCGATCTTCACATGGCCCGTCTCGGGATCCAGCTCCACCTCGCAGGCATAGGCGCCGGACGGATAAGTGAAATTCGCGGGGTCATAGAAGGCCGTCTCCTCCAGCCCCGGCTCGATATCCGTCAGCGGGTAGTTGTGCGGCACATAGGCCGCCAGCGTCACGTCGCCCCAGGCCACGGACTTGTCCGTCCCCGCGACCGAGAACCTTCCGTTCTTCAGCTCGATGTCGCCCTCGCTGGCCTCCATCAGGTGCGCCGCGATCTTCTTGGCCTTGTTGATCACCTTCTCGGCGGCCCGCACCATGGCGGAGCCGCAGACCGCGAGGCTGCGCGAGCCGTAGGTGCCCATCCCGAAGGGGATCTTCGAGGTGTCGCCGTGCACGATGTCGATCTGGTCCTCGGGGATGCCGATCATCTCCGAGATCACCTGCGGGAAGGAGGTCTCGTGCCCCTGCCCGTGGCTGTGCGCGCCCACCATGACGCTGATCGACCCGGTCGCGTTCACCCGCACGGTCGCCGCATCGTAAAGCCCCGCCCGCGCGCCAAGCTGACCGACGAGGTTCGACGGCGCGATGCCACAGGCCTCGATGTAGCAGTTCACGCCAAGGCCCCGCAGCTTGCCTTTCGCCTCCGACTCCTTGCGCCGCGCGGCAAAGCCCGCGAGGTCTGCGATCTCCTCGAGCTTGTCCATCGTGGCGACGTAGTCCCCGGTGTCATACTCGACGGCGACGGGCGTCGCGTAGGGGAATTCGGTGATGAAGTTCTGCCGCCGCAGCTTGATCGGATCGACGCCGAGCTCGCGCGCGGCCTTGTCGATCACCCGCTCCAGCTGGAACGTCGCCTCCGGCCGGCCGGCGCCGCGGTAGGCGTCGACGGGCACGGTATTTGTAAAGACCGCCTTCACGTTCACATAGATATGCGGCGTCTTGTAGTTGCCGGCCATCAGCGTGCCGTGCAGCCAGGTGGGCACCGAGGACGCGAAGGTCGAGAGATACGCGCCCATGTTGGCGAGGGTCTCGGTGCGGACAGCCACGAAGTTGTTGTCCGCATCCAGCGCCAGCTCGATCTTGGTCACGTGGTCGCGCCCGTGGGCGTCCGACATGAAGGCCTCCGATCGGGTGGAGGTCCACTTCACCGGCCGGTTCAGCGCCTTGGCCGCAAAGGTGCAGAAGGCTTCCTCCGCGTAGTGAAAGATCTTGGTGCCGAAGCCGCCGCCCACGTCGGGCGCCACGACCCGCAGCTTGTGCTCGGGAATGCCCAGCACGAAGGCGCCCATCAGCAGGCGGATCACATGCGGGTTCTGGCTGGTGGTGTGCAGCGTGTGCATGTCGTCAGAGCGGTTGTATTCGCCCACCGCCACCCGCGGCTCCATCGGGTTGGCGACGAGGCGGTTGTTCACTAGTTCCAGCGTCGTCACATGGGCCGCGCCCTTGATGGCATCGTCGACGGCCTGCTTGTTGTCCTCCACGAAGCCCCAGTCGTAGCACAGGTTGGAGGTCAGGTCGTCGTGGACCCGTCCGGCACCGTCCTGCAGCGCCGCCTTCATGTCGATGACCGCCGGCAGCACGTCATAGTCCAGCACGATCGCCTCCGCCGCATCGCGGGCCTGTGCCAGCGTGTCGGCCACGACCGCCGCCACCGGTTCGCCCACGTGGCGGATCTTGCCTTCGGCGAGGATCGGATGCTTGGGCTCCTGCATCGGCTGCCCATGCCGGTCCGTGATCAGCCAGCCGCAGGGCAGACCGCCGACCGCGGCGAAGTCCGCCGCCGTAAAGATCCGGTGCACCCCCGGCATCCCCTCCGCCGCGCTGGTATCCACGCCGTTCAGCGTCGCATGGGCCACGTCGGCGCGCAGGAAATGCACGTGCAGCTGGCCGTGGATGTTGATGTCGTCCGTGTAGTTCCCGGCTCCGGTCAGGAACCGCACATCCTCGCGCCGCTTGCTGCTGGCGCCGATTCCGCTGTCCTTGGGCATTTTACTCTCCTCCCAGAGTGTGCAGGTCCGACGTCGCCGCACGGTCCCCTGCTTCTTCTCGTTCCAAATACCTCGGGGGGAGGCGAAGCCGGGGGGCAGAGCCCCCCTCCACCCTCACCCCGGCACACTCACTCCGCCGCCAGCGCCGGCATCTCCTGCCCCGACGCCGCCATGATCGCCTTGACGATGTTGTGGTAGCCCGTGCAGCGACAGATGTTGCCGTCGAGGTGGTGCCGGATCTCCGCCTCCGAAGGCTTGGGATTGTCCTTCAGCAAGGCGGTCGCCGCCATCACCATCCCCGGGGTGCAGAAGCCGCACTGCAGGCCGTGGTGATCCTGGAACGCCTGCTGCACGACGCTCAGCGTGCCGTCCGGTGCGGCGATCCCCTCGATCGTCGTGACCGCGGCGCCTTCCGCCTCAGCCGCGAACATCGTGCAGGCCTTCACCAGCAGGCCGTCCACATGCACCGTGCAGGCCCCGCACTGCGAGGTGTCGCAGCCGACATGCGTTCCCGTCAGGTGCAGGCCTTCGCGCAGGAAATCCACCAGCAGCGTTCGCCCCTCGACCTCACCGCTCACCGAACGTCCGTTCACATCCATCGTCACACGCATCATCGTTCCTCCCTCGAACGCATCGATCATGGCGGAAGTTAAACACGCGCAACCCGCTCTGGGAAGGACCGTCTTTCGCTGCAGGTGCGAAGGACCCGCGACGCGCCGCGTCAATCCGTGGCGCGGCGGGGGCGCGGGCGCGAGGGGATTTCCTTCAGCAGGCCGCCGACGCCCATGTCGGCGATGGCGGCGGGCGTCACATCCAGACCGCACAGCAGCCGTTCCAGCACCCAGTCCGCCCCGTTCAGCGCGGGTGACCGGGCGCAGCCCGGCAGCCCCACGACCGGTCGCCCGGCGTGGTGGCCAAGGAACAGCAGGTTGCCCGGATCGACGGGCATGCCGAAGTGATCGACAGTGCCGCCCGCCAGCCGCACCCCCTCTGGCGCGGTATCGTTCAGGTCCGACGTGGCGGACCCGGTCAGGATGCAGACCAGCGGCGCATCGGTCGCGATCAGCGCCTGCGCAATGGCCTGTGCGTCATGGTCCACGAGGCTGCGACCGGCAAATCCGACGCCCAGCCGGTCAAGGCGTGTGCGCAGGGACCGCACCCCCTTGTCGCCAAGGTCGCGCCCGGCGCGGGTCTCGATCAGGGCGACGCGGTCGATGGACGGGCGGTGCAGGGCGATGGCGGCGCGCCCCGCGTCGCAGGCCGCCCGCAGCGGCTCCTGCCCCACGGCGTAAGAGATGATCTTGACCGTGGCGACCAGTCCGCCCGCCTCCATCCGGTGAAGGTCCGGCACGGTCGCCACGGTGATCATCGGGTCGATCCGGTTGACCGCCTGCAGCGCCGCGACCTGCAGGGCGGCCAGCCCCGGCGCGTCCGCGATCACGTTGACGCGCCCCGTGGCCGCGACGCCAAGCCGCAGGCCCGGCGCCCCCGCCACCAGCGTTTCAGCCAGATCAGCGGCGGCGCGGTCCTCGTCCACGTCGCCGGGATCAAGGCGGGCGACGGTGACGCGATCCAGTCCCGCCGTCGCCAGACGATCGAGGTCGGCGGCGGTCAGCACATGGCCTTTCGACAGGGTGCCGTCGGGCAGGGTCTCGCGGTGGGCGAGAATCGCGCCCTGCGCGTCAGCGACCGGGACGGGCCCGAACCTCATCGGTTGCGGCGCAGGGTGGCGATGACCTGCGCCATGATGCTGACGGCGATTTCTGCCGGGGCCCGCCCACCGAGGTCGAGTCCGATGGGGGCATGGATCCGGGCGATGTCGTCCTCCGTGAAACCGGCCTCGGTCAGGCGCGTGACGCGCTTGGCATGGGTGCGCGTCGATCCGAGGCAGCCGAGGTAGAAGGCCCGCGATGTCAGCGTCTGCGTGATTGCGGGATCGTCGAGCTTGGGGTCGTGGGTCAGGGTCACGACCGCCGTCCGGCTGTCGGGGGCAAGCGCCGTCATCGCCTCGTCGGGCCAGTCCTCGACGATCGTCTCGCCCGGAAAACGATCAGCAGAGCCGAAAGCCCCGCGCGGATCGATCAGCACGGGATCGAAGCCGCAGGCCCGCGCCATCGGCAGCAACGCCTGCGCGATATGCACGGCACCGACAACGATCATCCGCAGGGGCGGGTTGTGGACGGCGACGAAGGTCCGGCCGTCCTCCTCCACCCCCGACCGGTCGAGGCGGAACCGGTCGGGGTAGTCGGCCGGGTCCGCCACGCGGCGGGCGTCCGAGTCGAGGTCGATGACATAGGCGACGGGCTGCTTTTCGGCGATGGCAGCCACGAGCTGATCCAGAAGCGCCACGGGCATCGCACCACCCACCGGTTCGACCAGCACCCGGATGCGCCCACCGCAGGCCAGACCCACGGCAAAGGCCTCGTCGTCGCTGACGCCGTAATCCAGCAGGCGCGCCTCTCCGGTCGGGATCGCGTCCAGCGCCTCCATGATGACGGCGCCCTCGACGCAGCCGCCAGAAACGGAGCCTTCCATCCGGCCCTCGCCGTCGATGATCAAAAGCGATCCGACGCCGCGCGGGGCAGAACCCCACGTCTCGATCACGGTGGCGACGGCAACGGGTTGACCGGCGCGGTGCCAGTCGCGAGCGGTCTGCAGCAGATGGTCGGTCATCGGAGGGCCTCAGGTCTGGGTATGTGCGGCGCGGGTAAAGGCGAAGGGGCTGGTGTCGGGCGCGGCTTCTGCGTCACGCATTGCGGCCAGCAGGCGCGTCTTCTCCCCCCCATCATCGGGCCGCGACAGCGCCTCTGCAAGCCCCTCGAGTGCTGCGATGTTGTGGCCGGCCCGCAGGCTGGTGACATGGGGCAGCATGGCGGCGATACCGCGGGCCTTGGGCGCGAAGCCGTCCCAGCGCAGCAGGGGGTTCAGCCAGATCAGCTGCCGCGCGCTCAGCGCAAGGCGCTGCATCTCCTGCCCCAGATCGGCCGCCGCGTCGCGGTCGAGGCCGTCGGTGATCAGCAGCACCACGGCCCCCTGCCCCATGACCCGCCGCGACCAGTCACGATTGAAGGCGTGCAGGCAGGCGGCGATGCGCGTGCCGCCTTCCCAGTCCTGCGCCTCTGCCCCTGCGGCCTTCAGCGCCGCATCGACGTCGCGGGTGCGCAGGTGGCGGGTGACGTTGGTCAGACGCGTGCCGAAGGTGAAGGCATGGACCCGCGCCCAGTCCTGTCCCTGCGCATTGGCGACCCCGTGGACGAAATGCAGCACGGCGCGGGAATACTGCGACATGGAGCCCGAGATGTCGCAAAGCACGACGAGGTTGGGATAGCGGATGCGCCGGCGCTTGGTGGCGAAATCCATGACCTCGCCGCCGCGCCGCATGGCCTGCGCCTGCGTGCCGCGCCAATCGGGGATGCGGCCCGGCAGGGCCTGCGTGCGGCGCGAGCGCAGCGGCTTTACGGGCAATGTCAGCTGCGACAGGATGCGCCGCGCGGCCTGCATCTCGGCAATGCTCATCTGCTCGAAATCGAGGGTCCGCAGGCGTTCCTGCGCAGAGATCGTCTGGCTGGCGTCGATATCGAGGACGATCTCGTCCTCCTTCGCCTCGTCCTGTTCCGGCGTGTCGCGCTCCTGCCCGTCGAGCAGCGCCTCGGCCGCTCGCTTCTCGGCAGCCTGCGCGCTGCGCGCCTCGGCCACGCCGCGGACCATCGGCGACATGAAGGACATCATCTGTTCGAGAAAGCGCGGATCGCGCCAGTAAAGCCGGAAGAGCTGCGCGAAGACGGTGGATTCCTCGCGTTTGGACACGAAGCAGGCGTGCAGGGTCCAGTAGAAGTCGCGCCGTTCGGTGAAGCCCGCGGCCTCGACCGCGCGGATCGCGTCGACGACGCGGCCCGGCCCGATCGGCAGCCCCGCGCGGCGCAAGGCGCGGGCGAAATGGGCGATGTTGCTGGCAAGCTTCGGGTTCTCGGGGAGGTCGAGGTCGGCGAGGTCTACCATGGCCGGCGTCGCAGGGGGGCTGTCTGCCCCCCGGGCTGCGCCCTCCCCCCGAGGATATTTGGAAGACAGAGAGGACGGGCGCCGGTCACGCGGGGATCGCGGCGCGCGCGTCGTCGAGGATCTTCCTGGCCTTCGCGCCTTCGATCTTCTGTATGTCGTCCTGATACTTCAGGATCGCGCCCAGCGTGTCGGCGATGACGGCGGGTGACAGGTCGATGACGTCGAGGGCGAGCAGGCACTTCGCCCAGTCGATGGTCTCGGCGACGCCGGGCTTCTTGAACAGATCCTCGGACCGCAGGCGCTGGACGAAGGCCACGACCTCGCGGCTGAGGGTCTCGGCGGCCTCTGGCGCGCGGGCGTGCAGGATGTCGAGTTCGCGGTCGAAATCGGGATAGTCGACCCAGTGATAGAGGCAGCGGCGTTTCAGGGCGTCGTGAACCTCGCGCGTGCGGTTACTGGTCAGGATCACGATGGGCGGCGTGGGGGCCTTGATGGTGCCGAGTTCGGGGATCGTGACCTGGAAGTCCGACAGCGCCTCGAGCAGGAAGGCCTCGAAGGGGGCATCGGTGCGGTCCAGTTCGTCGATCAGCAGGACCGGCGCGCCGCCGGGCTGCGGGCGCATCGCCTGCAGCAGCGGGCGTTCGATCAGGTAGTCTTCGGTAAAGAGCTCCGCCTTCAGGGCGGTGCGGTCGGTGCCGCCCGCCGCCTCTGCCGTGCGGATCGCGATCATCTGTTCGGCGAAGTTCCACTCATAGACGGCAGAGGCGGCATCGAGCCCCTCGTAGCACTGCAGGCGGATCAGGCGGCGGCCGAGGGCGGCGGAGAGCGCCTTGGCAATCTCTGTCTTGCCGGTGCCGGCCTCGCCTTCGAGGAACAGGGGGCGGCCCAGTTTCAGGGCGAGGAAGACCACCGTGGCCAGCGGGCGCGGGCAGATGTAGCGTTCGGCGGCCAGCGCCGTCTGCACCGCGTCGATGCTGTCGAATGTCATGGAACCACTCTCCCCCCGGGTCGCCTGTGCGTTCAACCTGCACCCCGGGGCGCCCGCGTCAAGGCGGACATTGTCGGCACGCGCCGAAGGTCGTAGCCTCCGGCCGGACCGGGCGGGCGGCGGGGTCGCAAAAGGAACCAGACCCTTGCCCAATTCTGCCGCATTGGCCCCGCACCTTGCCCGCAGACGTGGGTCGGGCCGCGACAGGACAGGAGAGCCGAAATGACGGACCATGCGTTGCACTTCACGACCGACCTGAAGGGGCTGGAGCCGGACGACTGGCTGGCGGCGCTGGAAGAGGTCGTGGAGGAGAACGGGTCCTTTACGCCGCTGGGACCCGACCATGTGGCGACCTTCCTCGACGCCGGGCCGCAGCTGCTGGTCACCTTCGAGAACGCGGCGGATATCCGGGCCCTGCCCGACGCGGCCCCCCGCGGCTTTGCCTTCGCCCGGCGCGAGGGCTGGTCGCATCTGGCGATCATCGGCAGAGAGGAGAGCTGGTTCCGCGATCCCGCGATCTACCGGCACGTCGACCGGCTGATCGACGACGGTTTCTTCGAGGATTTCGAAAGCGTGCTGTTCTTCGGCAGCGGCGCGGGCGGATATGCGGCGGCGGCCTACAGTGTCGCGGCCCCAGGCGCGCGGGTGCTGGCGCTGCGGCCGCAGGCGACGCTGGACCCGACCGTCACCGGCTGGGATACGCGCTACATGGCGCAGCGGCGGCTGAACTTCACCGGGCGCTACGCCTATGCGCCCGACATGATCGACGCGGCCCGTCAGGTCTGGATCGCCTACGCGCCGCAGCAGCGGTTCGACGCGATGCACGCCAGCCTCTTTACCCGGCCCAACGTGCAGATGCTGCGAATCAGCGGGATCGTCGGCCGGCTGGACGCAGCTTTCGACAGCCTCGGCGCCCTCGACACGCTGCTGCGCGACGCGATGGCGGGCGACCTGACGGTGCAGCGATTCATCCGTGCCCTCGCGGCGCGCAAGACCTACAGCCCCTACCTGCGGAACCTCGTGCGGCGGGCCCGCGACCGCGGCCACGACGATCTGGCAGCACTGGCCTGCCGCGCGGTGCTGGCGCGCGGCCCTGACAGCCATTTCGCGCGGCAACTGGAACAGATGGGCCAACCGGTGCCGCAGCAGGACGCCGCGGAATAGGACGGTCCCGATCTGACGTGCGCCCGGGGCGGCGTGACTGGTCAGCGCCGCCGTTCGCGTGTAATGGACGGTCATGCCCGACCGACAGATCACAGAACTGACCCTGCGCCGCCCCGACGACTGGCACCTGCACCTGCGCGATGGCGCGATGCTGGAGGCCGTGCTGCCGGAAACCGCCCGCCATTTCGCGCGGGCCATCGTGATGCCGAACCTCGTGCCGCCGGTGGTGACCGGTGCGCAGGCCATGGCCTATCGCGACCGGATCATGGCGGCCCTGCCCGCCGGCGCCGATTTCACGCCACTGATGACGCTCTACCTGACCGAGGATACCGACCCCGATGACGTGACGGCGGCCCATGCGGCAGGGATCATCACCGCGGTGAAACTCTATCCCGCGGGCGCCACGACCAATTCCGCCAGCGGCGTGCGCGATTTCGACAAGGTGCGCCCGGTGCTCGACCGCATGGCAGAGATCGGCCTGCCGCTGTGTGTCCACGGCGAGGTGACCGATCCCAGCATCGACATCTTCGACCGCGAGGCGGTGTTCATCGACAAGATCCTGCGGCCGATGCGCAAGAAGAACCCCGACCTGCGCATCGTGATGGAGCATGTGACGACGCAGAACGCCGTGGACTACGTCCGCGACGCGGCCCGCAACCTTGCCGCGACGATCACGACCCATCACCTGATCATCAACCGCAACCACATCCTCGCCGGCGGTATCCGCCCGCACTTCTATTGCCTCCCGGTGGCCAAGCGCGAGACGCACCGCGTGGCACTGGTGCAGGCGGCGGTGTCGGGCGACAAGCGGTTCTTCCTCGGCACCGATTCCGCCCCCCATACGGAGGCCGGCAAGCTGCAGGCCTGCGGCTGCGCCGGCATCTTCACCGCGACCAATACGATGTCCTGCCTTGCAGAGGTCTTCGAGGCCGCGGGCGCCCTGCGCCAGCTGGAGGCCTTCACCTCTCTGAACGGTCCGGCCTTCTACCGGATGGAACCCAATGCCGACACGATCACCCTGACGCGGGGCGATCCCGTCGCATATCCTGCGCGGATCGACACCGGCGAGGGGCCGGTGACGGTCTTCGACCCCGGTTTCCCCCTGCACTGGCGCGTCACCTGACGCGGACCGTCCCCGTGCCCCGAACGAAAGGTTCCACCCGATGATCCCCACCGGTTTTCCCGCCAAGGACGAGATCGCCCGCCTGACCGCCGGCATGCTGCTGGAAATCGGCGCGGTGGATTTCAACACAACGACCCCCTTTACCCATGCCAGCGGCAAGCAGGCGCCGACCTACGTCGATTGCCGCAAGCTGATCTCCTACCCCCGCATCCGCGCGACGCTGATGGATTTCCTGACCGTCACGATCATGCGAGAGGCCGGTTTCGAGGCCTTCGACAACATCGCCGGCGGCGAGACGGCGGGCATCCCCTTTGCCGCGATGGTGGCCGAACGCATGGCGCTGCCGATGACCTACGTGCGCAAGAAGCCCAAGGGCTACGGCCGCAATGCCCGCATCGAGGGCGTGATGACCGAAGGCCAGCGCGTCCTGCTGGTGGAGGATCTGACCACCGACGGCGGGTCCAAGCTGTCCTTCGTGGACGCGATCCGCGAGACCGGCGCCACCTGCGGCGCGACGGCGGTCATCTTCTTCTACGGCATCTTCGAAGGGGTGGAGGCGCGACTTGCCGACCACGGCGTGCAGCTGCTGCACCTGTGCACCTGGTGGGATGTGCTGGCGGTCGCCCGCGCCCGCGGCGCATTCGACGACAGGACGCTCGACGCGGTAGAGGCCTACCTGCGCAACCCGGCCGGATGGACCCCGGGCGTCATGGTCTGACGCTGCGCCGGCGGATGTCTGCCGCCGATCAGACCACCATATCTTGAGGCTTCTGGTAGCGATGTGCGCCATCTTGTGGTAAGCTCGCCGCAGGCGACCTATCCACAGAAATATACAA
This sequence comes from Loktanella atrilutea, assembly GCF_900128995.1. Lineage (GTDB taxonomy): Bacteria > Pseudomonadota > Alphaproteobacteria > Rhodobacterales > Rhodobacteraceae > Loktanella > Loktanella atrilutea. The sequence goes on from NZ_FQUE01000001.1 coordinate 884,377, forward strand.
TTTGGGTCCGCGCCGCCGCTGGTCTATGACCGGCGCAAGCCACGCCGCACGTGGCAACCGACCGAGGGGACAGGCATCCGATGAACGAGATCAGCATTTTCAATGCGACCGGCACCGCCGAGGCGAGCGTCGACACGATGCCGCATTCGATCGAGGCGGAACAGCAGTTGCTGGGCGCGATCCTGACCAACAACGACATCTTCGACCGGATCGCCTCTGTCGTGGGCCCGCAGCATTTCTACGATCCCGTCCACGCCCGCATCTTCGATTGCTGCGCCGCGCGCCTGTCCAAGAACGCGCTGGCCAGCCCGGTAACGCTGAAATCCTACATGGAGGATGACGAGGGCCTCGCCGAACTCGGCGGCGGCGCCTACCTCGTGCGGCTGGCGGCCTCGGCCACCTCCGCCTTTGCCGCGCGCGACTACGCGCAGATGATCTACGACCTCGCGATCCGCCGTCAGCTGATCCAGGTCGGGCAGACGATCTCTTCCAAGGCGTCCAAGGTCGACGTGGCCTCCGAACCCAAGGACCAGATCGTCGAGGCGGAACAGGCACTTTATGCGCTGGCCGAAAGCGGCACCAGCGAGAGCGGCTTTCAGTCCTTCCTGCGGGCGGTGACCGACGCGGTGAACGTCGCCAACGCCGCCTATCAGCGCGATGGGGGGCTGGCCGGCGTCTCGACCGGTCTCGTCGATCTCGACAAGAAACTGGGCGGGTTGCACAAGTCCGACCTTCTGATCCTTGCGGGCCGCCCGTCCATGGGCAAGACGTCGCTTGCGACCAACATCGCCTACAACATCGCCAAGGCCTACAAGAAGGGCACCCTGCACGACGGCACCGAAGGCGCTGTGAACGGCGGCGTCGTGGGCTTCTATTCGCTGGAAATGTCCGCCGAACAGCTGGCTGCCCGGATCCTGTCGGAAGCGGCAGAGGTGCCAAGCGAACAGATTCGCCGCGGCGACATGACAGAGGTCGAATTCCGCCGCTTCGTCCATGCCGCCAAGCAGCTCGAATCCTGTCCGCTCTTCATCGACGACACGCCCGCCCTGCCGATCAGCCAGCTGGCCGCCCGCGCGCGGCGTCTGAAGCGGACGCATGGTCTGGACGTTCTGGTCGTGGACTACCTGCAACTGGTGCGCGGCACCGGGCGGTCGGAAAACCGCGTGAACGAGATCTCCGAGATCACCATGGGCCTGAAGGCCATCGCCAAGGAACTGATGATCCCGGTCATCGCCCTGTCGCAGCTGTCGCGTCAGGTGGAAAACCGCGAAGACAAGCGCCCGCAACTGTCGGACCTGCGGGAATCCGGCTCGATCGAGCAGGACGCCGACGTGGTGATGTTCGTGTTCCGCGAGGAATACTACAAGGAACGCGAAAAGCCGGGCGATCACGAGATGGACAAGATCGCCATCTGGCAGGAAGAGATGGAGCGCCTGCGCGGCAAGGCCGAGGTCGTCATCGGCAAGCAGCGCCACGGCCCCATCGGCACGGTCGAACTCAGCTTCGAGGGCCGTTTCACCCGCTTCGGCAATCTTGTGAAGCCCTGGCAGCAGGACGGCGGCGCCGGCGGCGACGTCGGTTTCTAGACCCGCGTCCCTCTTCGGTCCGGCGCCCATGGCTCTGGACCTCATCGGGCGGGGCCCGCCCCTTCTTCTCGTCGGAAATACCTTGCGGAGGCGTGGAGGTGCAAAACCTCCACGCGGGACGGCACGGCCCGCCCACGGCGCTGTCATTTGCAACCTGCCGCCATACCCCTATCTTGGTGAGAGCCAGTGAAAGGGTCCCCATGACCGATGAGCCCCGCCCGACCTCTGCCAGCGTATCCCGGACAGAGGCGCGCAACATCCGCAACGCCCGCGACCTCGAATCCCACGTCGTCTGGCTGGAAAGCATCACCGGCACCGCTCTTGGCGTGCTCGCGGTGGCATCGGGCATCTATACCTACCTCGGCGTCTCCTCGCTGCTTGACGACAACGGCGCCCTGTCGGTCTTTGCCGCGCTGGCCTATTCGGTCGCCGTCTCCGTGGGGATCTACGTCTTCTGGTCCTACATGATGCGCCTGCTGCCAGCGGTGCATACGGCCACGGCGCGCATCGGCCTCGGTCTGTCCATGGTGCTGGGCAGCCTTGCCATCATCGCCATGTCGTCCTGGCTGAACGCCGCGGCCCTCGCGGGTGCCGCCGCCGTCGAACAGCATCTGGCCGAAACGGTGCAGCAATATCAGACGGCCCTCGAACGCGCGGACGAGATCACCCAGTCGGCGCAAAGCCTGTCGCGCGACGTCGCCCGCGTCCGCCAGTCCTTCGACGATCTGAGCGAGCAGGAGGCAACCGGCCAGCTGTCGGGCTTCGCCGGGCAAGGCGCCGTCTTCCGCCTGCTGCGCCAGAAATCCGATGAACTCGCCGCGCTCGAGGCGCAGATCACCGCCCAGCAGCCGCTGGTCGAGCAGGCCTTCACCGAAGGGAACGCGATCCTGTCGCGGATGCGCGCCCTGACCGTTGACCAGGGCTCGATCGAGGCCCGCACCGTGCCCTTCAGCGAGGAGGCGGTCCGGCTGGCCAACGTCATCACGCAACTGCGCCAGCTGTCCGTGGCACCGCTGGTGAACCGCGCCGCCACCGATCTGGCCGATGCGGTGGTCCTGCCCAGCCTCGATGGGTCCGACAGCGACACCCGCGCGGGTCAGCAGGCGACAATCGATTCGGTCCTCGGCGTGCTGCAGCAGCGGGCGACCACCCTGCAGGCGGCGGCGCAGGACGTGCTGGCGATGACGCCCCCCGCCGATATCAGCTACACCCCGATCAGCGCCGCCGACGCGGTGATCCTCTACGCCGGAAACTTCATTCCCTCCTGGGCCGGCGCCATTGCCATCGACCTGCTGCCCGCCGTGCTGGTGCTCATCCTCGCCGTCACGCAGGCCGCGATCCGGGCGGGCCGCGACGGCACTGCGGCCGAGGATTCAATGACCCTGTCGGAACTGCGCGCCGCCGTGAACGCGATGCGCGAGATGGAAACCTCCCTCGACCGGACGGAGGCGGTGGTGACCCGCCTCGATCGCCAGAAGACCCCCGCCGAATGACGACGGCCCCTGCCCGCTGGTCCGCAGGCCGTCTGCTGCGCTGGATCTTCGGCCTGCAGTTGGTCTTCGGCGCGGTGTTGCTGGGATCGGACATCGCCCGCATCCTGCCGCAGGTCGCGATGCCCTCCAGCGCGCCGGCGATCACGCAGCCCCTCGGTCCCGGCGACCAGACCCGCCGCTACGATCCCGCGCGGATCGATCAGCGCCCCGCCCGCCCCGGCTCGCGCCCGATCCCTGCGAGCACTGACATGCCCTCGCGCCTCGATTTCAGCGATACGGTCTGGCAGGGCGAACCGACGATCACCCTCACCGGCCGCATCGCGCCGGGCGACGCGGACCGCCTGACCGATTTCCTGACGACCGTGGACCCGGCACCCACGCAGGCCTTCCTCAATTCCCCTGGCGGATCGGTGCAGGACGCGCTCGCGATGGGCCGCGTCCTGCGCGATCTCGGCCTCGCGACCCGGATGACCGCCAGCGACATCTGCCTCTCCGCCTGCCCCTACCTGCTGGCCGCCGGCACGACCCGCAGCGTCGAGGACGGCGCCCTCGTGGGCATCCACCAGCACTACTTCGGCGAAAACACTGCCCTGCCCGCCTTCATGGCCGTCTCCGACATCCAGCGCGGCCAGGGCGAGGTGATGGAATATCTTGCGGACATGGGCATCGATCCGCTGATCATGCGCCCGGCCCTCGCCACCCCGCCGGACGAGATCTACCTGCTGACCCCCGACGAGATGCAGCGCTTCCGCCTGACGACCGACGCCGACTGAAGTCCTCGCTTTTTTCCAAATACTCCCGCCGGAGGCTTGCCGTGCCCTGCACGGCAAATCAGCCCGCCAGCGCGCGCAACGCCCGCGCCCGTGCCGGCGGGACCGCATCGACGGCGACGGCGGTGAAGACATGCACCGTGTCCATCACGTCATCCACCACCGCATGATCTCCGACCCAGCCACCCATCCCGAGGTAGCTGCGCAACAGCGGCGGCAGCCCCGCCAGTGCCGCCCGACGGTCCGGCACCGGCCCCGCCAGCGGCACGACCCGGTCCGCCCGGCGCCCCGGCCGCAGCCCCTCCGGCCCCTGATGATGGCGGCCCAACAGGGCCAGCGCGGCGGCGTGGCGCTGCGGATCGGCGCCGGCAAAGCTGGAGCAGCCGATCAGCAGCCCCGCGCCATGGGTATCGACGAGGGCGGTCAGCGCGCCCCAGGCCAGACGCAACACGTCGACGGCCCCGGCCGTTGGGGCCACGCAGAACCGCCCGATCTCGATGACCGGGCGTTCAAAGGTGGCCAGTGGCGACAGGTCGTAGGCGGTGGCGGCGTAGCTTGTGCTCAGGGCGTCGCCGTGGGGCAGCACCATGACACGGCAGGTGCCGACCAGACCGCCCTCACCGCCGATCATGATGTGCTGGCAGGCGGCATCGAAGGCATCCGCATCGACGCCGGGGCGGCCGAAGAAGCAGGCGTGGCGCAGCGCCTGACAGGCCGCAAGGTCGGCGGCATCCTGCGCCAGCCGGACGCCAAGGCGACCCTTGTGGAATGATGCCGTCATCGGACCTCGCCTTGGCGACCCGTGACCGCCGCCCTACATGTCAACCAACACATTGCAGGAAAGATGACAATCATGGACAAAGTCAACAAAACCGACGCCGAGTGGAAGGAAGAACTCTCGCCCGAGGCGTTCAAGGTGCTGCGCAAGCACGGCACCGAACGGGCAGGCACCCACGACGATTTTCCGAAGGATGCCGGCACGTTCCTGTGCAAGGGCTGCGGCAATCCGCTGTTCACGCAGGACACGAAGTTCGAATCCGGCACCGGCTGGCCGTCGTTCTATGCGCCCATCGACGCCGACGCGGTGGGCGAACAGACCGACCGCAGCCTGTTCATGCGACGGACGGAAGTCCACTGCGCGCGCTGCGACGGGCATCTTGGACACGTCTTTCCCGACGGCCCGGCCCCGACCGGCCTGCGCTACTGCATGAACGGCGTGGCCATGACGTTCGAACCGGACCAGTCCTGATCCTGTCCGTCCGGCCCGACGGTCCCCGGTCTAGCGCGGACCGTCGTCGCCGCCGCCGATGAAGTTGGAGGCGTCGAACCGGCCGACGCTGCCCAGCAGCTGCCGCAGGAACGTGCTGTCGCGGACGTTGTCGGTGGTGACGCGGCGCGACAGGGCGATGACGCGGCCGTCCTGCAGGGTAAACCGTTCGACATTCGACACGGTGCCGCTCGGGGCGAAGCTGACGGCCAGCACCTGACGGTCGACCTCGACCGGTGCGCGGGCGCCTACCGTCTCGAACCGGCTTTGGACGTAGAAAAAGGCGTCGGTCCCCAGCATGCCGGTCGCCGTCGGCGGGCCGATCAGGGTCGTCACCGTCTCTCGAGTGTCCTGTCCCACGGTGATCTGCGCCAGATCGCCCTCGGTCGGGACATAGCCGTGATTGCGCACGATCGGCGTGCAGGCCATGGTCAGGGCCAGTCCGCCCGCCACGATCAGGCCGCGCACGCCACCCGTGATGCTGTCTGTCATGGACCGCTCTTCCCCGTCTTCTTCGGACCCGCGGCCCTTGCCTTGGCGCGATACGCCTTTTAACTCACCTACAACATGCGATGCCCCTTGTTCAAGAATGGAACCGCCCGATGACAGGTCACAGCGACTTACCGACCAAGATCCTGCGGCTGGCCGACCTGACCAACCGCCACGCAACGACATTCGACCTGACGACGACACCGGCGGAACGCGATGCCGTGGCGGCGCATCTGGACATCCTCGGCGTGAAGAAGCTGACCTTTGCGGGAGAGATCGTGCCGCAGGGGCGCGGCGATTGGCAACTGACCGGCAGGCTTGGCGCCACGGTCGTGCAGGCCTGCGTCGCCACGCTGGAACCGGTGACGACGCGGCTGGACGAGGATGTGCGCCGCGTCTACGCCCGCGACTTTACCTACCCCGAAGGGGCCGAGGTCGAGATGCCGGAGGACGACGCCGTGGAACCGCTGCCCCAGACCCTCGACCTTGGCACCGTCATGGTCGAGGCGCTGAGCCTTGGCCTGCCGCCCTTTCCCCGCGCGGAGGGTGCGGAACTGGGTCAGGTGCTGGCCGCGGAGGACGGCATCGCGCCGATGACGGATGACGACGCAAAGCCCTTTGCGGGCCTTGGCGCGCTGCGCGACCGGCTGACGAAGGACCCGTCCGGCGACGCGTGACGGGCGCGTCATAAAAGGGTTGCACAAATACGCTTTCGCAGTATGTTCGCGACCTCTTCGACACCCCCTCGACAGGGCCGCCGTGATGGCATAGGTGCCCAGCGAGAACATGAAACACGGGCCATTCGCGCCCATCATTAACAGATAGGTTGCGACATGGCCGTCCAGCAGAACAAAGTCTCCAAATCCCGCCGTAACATGCGTCGTGCCCACGATTCGCTGTCGGCTGCGAACCCCAACGAGTGCACCAACTGCGGCGAGCAGAAGCGTCCGCACCACATCTGCCCGTCCTGCGGCCACTACGCGACCCGCGAAGTGATCGTGGCCGACGCCGTCGAGATGGATGAAGACGCCGCCTGAGGCCGCGTAACGACCCTGACCAGCGGAAAGGCGTGACCATGACCCAGACGGGGACGACCCTGAACGGGACCGATGCGTCGCGCGTTCTGTCGATCGACGCCATGGGCGGCGACAATGGGCCTGCAACCGTGGTTGCGGGCCTTGCGCTGTTTCTGAAGAAGAAACCCGGCACGCAGGTCATCCTGCACGGCCGCGCAGCAGAGTTGACGCCGCTGCTTGACCGTCACGGTCTGACGGACAAGGTCACGCTGCGCGACGCGACCGACGTGGTGACGATGCACGACAAGCCCAGCCTCGTGGTGCGTCAGGGCAAGGCCACGTCCATGTGGTCGGCCATCGACGCCGTCCGCAACGGCGAGGCGGGCGTCGTCGTCAGCTGCGGCAATACCGGCGGCCTGATGGCGATGTCGATGCTGCGCCTGCGCAAGGTCGACGGCGTGAACCGCCCGGCCATTGCCTGCCTCTGGCCATCACGCAATCCGCAGGGCTTCAATGTCATGCTGGATGCCGGGGCCGATATCCGCGCCGATCAGGACGACCTGCTGATCTATGCGCTGATGGGCACGTCCTACGCCCGCAATGCCTTCGACCTCAAGCGCCCCCGCGTCGGCCTGCTGAACGTCGGCACGGAAGAACACAAGGGCCGGGCCGAACTGAAGGTCGCGCATGAACTGATCGGATCCGCCGCCACCAAGGGCGATTTCGAATACGTCGGCTTCGTCGAGGGTGGCGACCTGCCCGGTGACGTCTGCGATGTGATCGTGACCGACGGTTTCACCGGGAACGTCGCCCTGAAGACCGGCGAAGGAATCGCGAACCTGATCTCCGGCCTGCTGCGCGCCTCTCTGCGCCGGACGCCGCTGTCGATGCTGGGCGCCCTAATGGCCCGCGGCGCACTGAACGCACTAAAAAAGCGCGTCGATCCGCGCCGGGTCAACGGCGGCGTGTTCCTTGGCCTGTCCAAGACCGTGATCAAGAGCCACGGGTCCGCCGACGCCACCGGCGTCGCGGCAGCGATTTCCCTCGCGCACCGGCTGGCGGATCAGGGCTTTTCCGAAAAGCTGGCGGCGCGGCTGGCGGGCGCCCTGCCCCATGATACCGGCACCGCGCCGACACGAGGAGAGCCCGCATGACCCGCCGCGCCGTCGTTCTGGGGGTCGGGCACTACCTGCCGGACCGGATCGTGCCGAACAGCTGGTTCGCCGAAACGCTGGACACGAGCGACGAGTGGATCAAGAGCCGGTCCGGGATCGAGCGCCGCCATTTTGCTGCCGAAGGGCAGACCACCTCCGATCTCGCGTCGCGCGCGGCCAAGGCCGCACTCGCCGACGCGGGAATGCAGGGGTCAGACATCGACGCGATCATCCTCGCCACCTCGACCGCCGACATGACCTTCCCCTCTGCCGCGACCATGGTGCAGGAGGCGATCGGCAACACGACCGGATTCGCCTATGACGTGCAGGCCGTCTGCGCGGGATTCGTCTATGCACTGGCCAACGCCAACGCACTGATCATCTCGGGTCAAGCGCGGCGGGTGCTGGTGATCGGGGCGGAAACATTCAGCCGGATCATGGACTGGACCGACCGCAGCACCTGCGTGCTGTTCGGCGACGGCGCGGGGGCGCTGATCCTCGGGGCAGACGACGGCGCAGGCACGCCAGCCGACCGCGGCATCCTCGCAACCGACCTGAATTCCGACGGGCGCTACCGCGACCTGCTCTATGTCGACGGGGGTGTCGCCACGCAGAACACCGGCAAGTTGCGGATGGAGGGCAAGGAAGTCTTTCGTCACGCGGTCGAGAAGCTGGCCGCCACCGCTGAGGCGGCGCTGACGAAGGCGGGTCTTGGTCCCGACGACGTCGCCTGGGTCGTGCCGCATCAGGCCAATATCCGCATCATCCAGTCCACCGCCAAGAAGTTGGGCGTCGGCATGGACCGGGTCGTCGTGACCGTGCAGGATCATGGCAACACCTCTGCCGCATCGATTCCTCTGGCGCTGTCCGTCGGGCGCGACCGCGGCCAGATCAAGCGCGGCGACCTTGTGGTGACAGAGGCGATCGGCGGCGGGCTGGCCTGGGGATCGGTTGTTTTGCGCTGGTGATTCCCGCCTGTCACCAACGTCCCGCAACCGCCTGATATTGACTTTCAATTTGGCTCTCACATACTGTTCACGAAATCTTTGGGGGAAGCCATGACCGACAAGACACTGACCCGGATGGATCTGTCCGACGCCGTGCACACGCAGGTGGGCCTGTCCCGCAACGAAAGTGCCGAGCTGGTCGAGAGCGTCCTGCAGCACATGTCCGATGCGCTGGTCGCTGGCGAGCAGGTGAAGATCAGCTCCTTCGGCACCTTCTCGATCCGCGACAAGGCGGCTCGCGTGGGTCGCAATCCGAAGACCGGCGAAGAAGTGCCGATCCACCCCCGGCGTGTGCTGACGTTCCGTCCCAGCCACCTGATGAAGGACAAGGTTGCCGCCGGCAACAAGACCTGAGGGAGACGCGCGTGGCCAAGGCCCCAGACGCCTTTCGCACCATATCAGAAGTCGCCGACCAGCTTGATACGCCAGCGCATGTCCTGCGCTTCTGGGAAAGCAAGTTCACGCAGGTGAAACCGGTGAAACGGGCCGGCGGGCGCCGCTATTATCGTCCCGACGACGTGGCGCTGCTGGGCGGCATCAAGGCGCTGCTGCACGATCAGGGCATGACCATCAAGGGCGCGCAAAAGATGTTGCGCGAACGCGGCGTGAAGGTCGTGATGGCCATGGGCCAGCCCGAGGATGCGGAGACGGGCGAGGTCATCGATGCCGTCGCCGCACCGCCGACCGCCCCCCGCATGACCGAAGCGGACGCGTTGCGCGACGCGCCTTCGGCGGAGGGCACCGACGCTTCGGACAATGTGGTGCCGCTGCCCTTCGAGGTACCCGCCAGACAAGAAACGCCGGACACGGCTTTGCCCGACATGGGCGAGCCCGAACTGGTGGAACCAGATGCGCCGGACTTCGACGCGCCGGAGCCGGTGGACGCTCATCTGCCGGATGCGAACCCATCTGAAGAGACCGGGTCGCAGCTTTATGACGAGGTCGCACCCGCCGACGACGGGGAATCTGCATCTCTCGCCCCAATCGAAGAGACGGCGCCCTCCCTTGACCTGCCGCCCGATCCGGCGCCGCGGACGGACGTGCCCTCTCGCGTCCTCGCCGATCTGGGGCGGATGAACCGCGACCTGTCGGCGGCGCGCAGGGCCGCTCTGGCGCCGGTGGTGGACCGGCTGGGGCGTGTCCACGCCGCGATGACCGCGGGCTGAAAATACCCGCGCGCCGGCGCAAATCGGCCCTTGCCCTCTGCCCCATATCGGGTAAACAGCCCTCAGTCGGGCTATAGCGCAGCCTGGTAGCGCGTCCGTCTGGGGGACGGAAGGTCGCAGGTTCGAGTCCTGCTAGCCCGACCAAACAAACCGCCCGCTGGCCCCGCGCCGCGGGCGTTTTGCTATGTGATGCAGGGGAATGGCGCATGACTGATTTTGCATCCGGCGTACTGGCCGATCACCAGATCGCACAACTGATCGATGCGGGTGCCATCACCGCACGCCAGCCCATTGCGCAGGGACAGATCCAGCCCGCCTCCCTCGACCTGCGGTTGGGCGACGTGGCCTACCGGGTGCGCGCGTCGTTCCTTGCGGGCGGCACCCGCACGGTCGAGGAGCGACTGGCCGATTTCACCATGCATGCGGTTCCCCTGACCGGCGGCGCGGTTCTGGAAAAGGGCTGCGTCTATGTCGTGCCCCTGCAAGAGGCTTTGGCCCTGCCGCCCGGCATGACCGCCGCCGCCAGCGCCAAGTCCTCGATAGGGCGCCTCGATCTGCTGACACGCATTATCACCGACCGTGGCACCGCCTTCGACCGGGTACCGGCAGGCTATACCGGACCGCTGTATGTGGAGATCTGTCCGCGCAGCTTTTCCGTCGTGGCACAGCCGGGGCAGATGCTGAACCAGATGATCTTTCGGCAGGGCCAGACGGTGATGTCGGACGCCGATCTGCTGGCGCTGCACGAAAAGACCCCCATCGTCGACACCGATCCGGTGATTTCGGACGGTCTGGGCTTTTCCGTCGATCTGCGCCCCGCCACCGGCACGCTGATCGGTTACCGCGCCAAGCCGCATACGGGCGTCGTCGACCTGTCGAAGCTGGGACACTACGCCCCGAGCGACTACTGGGAGGAGGTCCATACCGACACCGGCTGGATCATCCTCGACCCCGGCGCCTTCTACATCCTTGTCAGTCGCGAGGCGATCGCCATCCCACCCCTGCAGGCGGCCGAGATGGCGCCCTATCTGGCGATGGTCGGCGAATTCCGCGTCCACTATGCCGGCTTCTTCGATCCCGGCTTCGGCTGGGCGGATGCGGGCGGCACCGGGTCGCGTGGTGTTCTGGAGGTGCGCTGCCACGAGGCCCCCTTCGTGCTGGAGCATGGCCAGATCGTCGGACGTCTGGTCTACGAACGGATGTCGTCGCATCCCCACGCGCTATACGGTGCGGGAATCGCGTCGAACTATCAGGGTCAGGGCCTGAAACTGTCCAAGCACTTCGCGCCGCGCTGACGGCCTAGGCCACCTTGTCGTAAGCGAGCGCGAAGGCGATGCAGTTGCGCCCGCCGTCCTTCGCCGCATAAAGCGCCTCGTCGGCGCGCTTCACCGCCTGTTCGAAACTCGTATCCGTGTCGCGGAGCGCGCTGACACCGAAGGACGCGCTGATACGGAAGCCACCGGTCTTGCAGTTCGCGGATTTCTGGCGCGACAGGTCGGAGATGGCGATGCGCAACCGCTCCACCAGTTGCTTCAGCTCCTCCTCCTGACGGGCGTCGGCGATCAGCAGAAATTCTTCGCCGCCCCAGCGGCCCAGCACGTCGCCCTGTCGCAGCAAGGGCGGCAGGGCGCGGGCGATGCTTTGCAGCACACGGTCGCCCTGATCGTGGCCGTGAGTGTCGTTGATCGTCTTGAAATGGTCGAGGTCGAAGAGCACGATGCAGGCCGTCTTGCCGGTGGCGCGCAGGTCAGCCATGCGACGGCGCAGGATCTGGGTCAGGCCGGCCCGGTTGCGCAGCCCTGTCAGACCGTCGGTCACCGCCTGTTCCGCCAGCCGCAGTTCCGCGGCGCGACGCAACTCGTCGGCGATCTGGTGCTGGTAGCCAGAGGCGATGGACAGCAGGATCGTGGATGCGATGATGAGGGCGATCAGTATCGCCTCGATCTGGTAGCCGTCACGCGTGACACCCCAGACGTGATAGAGGAACATGCCGGCCAGCCATGGCACGCAGGTGCCGACAGCCGCCATGTACCGCGTCCGCACGCCGACCTGAGAGGTCAGCATGAGAATGCGCACGACCGGGTGTACGGCGTAGAGGGCGATGGCGCAGACCGCCCCGCTGCACAGTGACGCCAGCGTCGGCGGCGCCATCTGACCGCCGAAATGCCTGACACCATAGGTCATCGCCACGATTGCGTTCAGCAGGATCGCCAGAAAGCACACCAGACAGCCGATCCCGATGCGTGGGGTGCGGTGGCGCAGGATCGTGGACAGGCACAGCAGCAGGATCGCGGTTGCGGTATCCACGCTGACCCTGCCCCGCATCGGCAGCCAGCCGGACAGAGGATCCGCCCCCCTGATCCCGAACACCAGCCACGTCAGGACGACGGCAGCGGCGCCGGCGGTCAGCCACGTCGCCTGCCCCGGTTTGCCGTTGGCAAAGGGCGTCTGCACCATCGCCGCTGCCAGCATGATCAGGCCAAGTGCCGTTGCGGGATGCGTCGCGGCAGAGGTGACGCGGTCGAAGGATGTCCAGTGAGCCTGCAGGCCGAGGTTCACGATCAGGCCGGCAAACGCAAAGGCGGCCATGGCGGCGGCCCATGTGAACTTGCGGGCCTGCACCCATCGCACCGCGCCGGCGCGGTCGTGGGCCGGGTCGAAAGGTTCGTTCAGTCTGGACATCGGTCGCGCCTCCTCGGTGGTCGGTCCCGGGACGATGCGTCGATTTGGTCAAGACAGATTTAACAGATAAAATGCCATTTAATTTTGCGTCGTATTGGCACAGATGAATCCGTGTCAGGCGTCGTCCTCGAAGAGGTCGTTTTGACCGGCCTGATCGGCGTCCTCGACCTCGGTGCCGGGTTGCGGACGGCTGTCCAGCAAGCCCGCGGCGCGCAGTTCCTTCAGCCCCGGCAGGTCGCGCGCGGACTCCAGACCGAAATGGTCGAGGAAGTGTTGCGTCACGATGAAGGTGACGGGCCGGCCCGGCGTCATCCGGCGGCGGCCAAGGCGGATCCAGTCAAGCTCGATCAGCTGGTCGAGCGTGCCGCGGCTGACGCTGACGCCGCGAATCTCCTCGATTTCGGCGCGGGTAGCGGGCTGGTGATAGGCGACGATGGCCAGCGTCTCAATCGCTGCGCGGGAAAGCTTGCGGGTCTCGACGATTTCGTGGCTCATCAGAAAGCCGAGGTCGGGAGCGGTGCGAAAGGCCCAGGCCTCGCCGACGCGGACCAGATGTACGCCCCGCCCGGCAAACCGCTTGCGCACCAGCGCCAGCGCCGCGGCGGGGTCGCAACCGTGCGGCATCCGGCCCGCGAGCTGCGGCAGGGTCACCGGCTCGGCAGTGGCGAACAGGATTGCCTCGACCATGCGCTCCTGCTCGGCCATGGGCGGTGCCTCGAACAGGCTGTCGCGGGGTTCAGACATCGCGCGGCAGCCGCTTGCGGATATGGATCGGGGCGAAGGTGTCGCCCTGCCGAATCTCGATCCGGCCTTCCTTGGCGAGTTCCAGCGAGGCCGCGAAATGCGCCGCGGTGGCGGTGCGGCGACGGACGGGATCGTGATCCCATTCCGGCGGCAGATAGCTGGCGATATCCGTCCATTCGCCGGCGAAGCCGATCAGGTGCCGCATCCGGTCCAGCGCCTGCTCCATCGTCATCAGGTTGTCGCGGTCCATGACGAAGGGGCGGAAATCGTCGCGGGTGCGAATTCGGGCATAGCCCTGCATCAGGTCGAGCAGAGTCGCCGTATAGGTCACGCGGCGCACACGGGTCACGTCCTGCGTGATGCCGCGGGCAAAGATGTCGCGGCCCAGCTGGTCGCGGGCCATCAGCCGCGCGGCGACGTTGCGCATCGCCTCCAGCCGTTCCAGCTGAAAGGCGAGGTGCGCTGCCAGTTCCTCGCCCGTCGGCCCCTCGTCCGCGGAATCCGGGGGCAGCAGCAGGCGGGATTTCAGAAAGGCGAGCCAGGCGGCCATGACAAGGTAGTCGGCGGCCAGTTCCAGCCGCAGCCGCTTGGCCTGTTCGACGAAGGCCAGATATTGCCGGGCCAGTTCGAGGATCGAAATCTTGCGCAGATCGACCTTCTGCGTCCGCGACAGGGTCAGCAGCAGGTCGAGCGGCCCCTCGTAGGCACCGACGTCGACGATCAGCGCCTCTTCGGCGATGCGGTCGGCGACGCTGTCGCGCCCCGCTTCGTCCTGACCCTGTGCCATCCGTTCCGACCTTAGCTAAGAAGCGTTTCAAGTTCGCGGACGGCGGCGTCGATGTCAATCGGCTGGGGGGGCTGGCGTTCCGCCAGCGCATGAAGGGCGCGGGCCTGCGCCGTGGGGGTCAGGGGGCCCGCGGCCTCGGCCACCGCGGGCATTTCCGACAAATCGCCGTTGCAATGCAGGACGATGTCGCATCCAGCGGCGATGCTGGCCGCGGCGCGGGCGGCGGGGGTGCCGGACAGCGCCTCCATCCCGATGTCGTCGGTCATGATCAGACCGCCAAAGCCGATGTCTTCGCGGATCGCCCGCATCATCGGGGCGGATGTCGTGGCGGGCGCGTTCGGGTCGATGTCGGAAAAGACGATATGCGCGGTCATGCCCATGCGGATGTCGGACAGCGCCTTGAAGGGCGCGAAATCACGCGACTCCAGATCCGCGCGCGGGGCGGTGACGGTGGGCAGGCTCAGGTGGCTGTCCACGCTGGCCCGACCATAGCCGGGGATATGCTTCAGCACCGGCAGCACGCCGCCGGCGACGAAGGCACTGGCGCAAACGCGCGCCGCCTCGATCACCACGGGGGCTGTTTCGCCGGACAGGCGGTTGCGCAGGACGGGGTGGGTCTGCGCCTCTACCAGATCGGCGAGAGGGGCACAGTTCACGTCGATGCCGACGTTGTGCAGTTCGGCGGCGATCAGGCGGTTGCGCAACCAGTGGGCCCGCATCGAATCGCTGGCACGGGCCATCTGATCGAGGGCCGGAAGGTATTCGCGCCAGTGCGGGCTGCGCAGGCGCTGCACACGGCCGCCTTCCTGATCGATCAACACGGGCGCATTCCGGCCCACGGCCTCGCGCAGGCTTGCGGTCAGCGCGCGCAGCTGGTCGGGGCTTTCCACGTTGCGGGCGAAGAGAATGAAGCCCCAGGGGTCCACGTCGCGAAAGAACGCGCGTTCAGCCCCGGTCAGGACCGGACCGGACAGGCCGAAGATCGTGGCGTTAGCGGACAACGACCGGAGTGCAGACCGTGCGGCCCGCTTCCATCGTCTCGCAGAAGGCGCGCGCATCCTCCAGCGCGTCGAACCCGCTGGCGCGCAGGCGGTAGAAGGTCGAGCCGCCGGTCGTGGCAGGTTCGATCACGCGGGTCTTGGCTGCCAGAACCTCGCCGAAACGGCCGACAAGGCGATCCCATTCCTGCGCCGCATCCGCGGGCGAGGGAAAGGCGCCGAGCTGCACCAGCTTCGTGCCCACAGGCATCGCGTCGGTCAGCAGAGCCTCTGACGGCAGGGCCGCCGGTGTGGCGGGATCGGTGACGACGAGGGCTGCCGTGTCCTGCGGGGTAACGGCGGCAACGGTCACGACGGCGGGCGCAAGATCGCTGGCCGTCGCCACGGCGGGCATGGCGCGCAGGGGGCGGGCCATCGGACGGATGACGGACTGCAATCCGCCGGCAGGCACGTCGGCTGCGGGGGCGGCGACATCGGCGTTCATAGCCTCGGCCAGGGCCAGCGCGATCGGATCTTCGGCATCGATGTTCTCGATGTCGGTGCCATCGACCTCTTCACCGTCGACGGTCATCACGGGGCTTTCGGTATCCTCGTCGGCAACCGGCTCCAACGCAGCCATCGGCGTGATCCCGGCAGAAATCTGGTCGGCCAGTGCCAGAATATCGTCAGCGGTCATCGGACCGGTGGGCGCCGCGGGTGCTGCGGCGGTGGCCTGAGCGGTCTCTACCGGGTCGGGGGTGGCGGCGGTCAGGGGTGCGGTTTCCAGATCCTCCTCGGCCAGATCGAAGGTCCGCGGCGCGAGGGTGAGCGTATCCTCGGGGGCTGCCGCCTCGCCCACGGCGGCAACGGTGTTGACGGCAAGGCCGCGGTGGTCGGCGACATCGCCGCCCGGATCCTCGGGTGCGACGCGCATGTCGCCCTGCATCGCGCGCACGACGGGCACGCCGCTGACGTCGCGCAGGATGGTCTGGGTGCCCCAGACGGCGACACCGATCATCAGCGTCAGGCTGACGGCAGCGCCGGCGTATTGCGTATAGCGACCAGCCACGTCCGTCAGACGGCCGGGTGCATTCACCTCGTCAAAAGCTGCCATTACTGCCTCGTCTTTTTCGCGGGTTCGCGCGACCCGCTTGTGCCTCTGGTCATCCTGGATGCTTAGCGCATCTCTTCGACCGGTGTGACGCCAAGAATACCCAGACCAGCGGCGATCACAACCTGCACGGCCCGGATCAGGGCGATCTTGGATTGTGATGTGGCATTGTCGCCATCCTGAATGAACCGTAGGCTTGTGTCGCTGTTGCCGAGGTTCCAGAGTCCGTGCAGGTCGGACGCCAGATCGTAGAGGTAGAACGCGATCTTGTGCGGCTCGTGACCACGGGCCGCGATCTCGACCATGCGGGGCCATTCGGCCACTTTCCGCGCGATCGCAAGCTCTGCCGGGTGGGTCAGGCCGGACAGGTCGGCGCCCGCCAGCGTCGCATCGTCCACGGCGATCCCCGCCTCTGCCGCCTTGCGCAGGACGGAATTCACACGTGCATGGGCGTACTGCACGTAGAAGACCGGGTTGTCCTTGGACTGTTCCGTGACCTTGGCAAAGTCGAAATCCAGCGGCGCGTCGTTCTTGCGCGTCAGCATGTGGAACCGGGTGACGTCGGCGCCGACCTCGTCCACGACGTCAGACAGGGTGATGAAGGTCCCTGCCCGCTTGGACATCTTGAACGGCTCGCCGTTCTGGTAAAGCTTCACCAGTTGCGTCAGCTTGACATCCAGCGGCACGCGACCGTCGGACAGGGCCGAAACGGCGGCCTTCATCCGCTTGACGTAGCCGCCGTGGTCGGCACCGAAGACGTCGATGAGCGCGTCGAACCCGCGTTCGATCTTGTCGTAGTGATAGGCGATGTCGGGCGCGAAATAGGTCCAGGCGCCGTCGGATTTCTGCACCGGGCGGTCCACGTCGTCGCCGTGTTCGGTCGACTTGAACAGCGTCTGCTCGCGCGGCTCCCAGTCCTCGGGCATCTTGCCCTTGGGCGGTTCCAGCGTGCCGCGATAGATCAGACCAGCCTGATCCAGCCGTCCGATCGCCTTCTCGATCTTGCCGGTGCCGTAAAGCGACTTCTCGGAATAGGAGTTGTCCATGGTGATGTTCAGCTTGGCCAGATCCTTGCGGATCAGGTCCATCATCGCCTCGGTCGCGAACAGCCGGACCTCTTCCAGCCAGACGTCCTCCGGCTGGTCCAGCCAGATGTCGCCGACCTTGGCCTTCAAAGCCTCGCCCACCTCGATCAGGTAGTCGCCGGGATATGTGCCCTCGGGCCAGTCGACGCTGAGGTCGTGCGCCTCCTGGTAGCGCAGGTAGACGGACCGGGCGAGGACATCGACCTGCGCGCCGCCGTCGTTGATGTAGTATTCCCGGGTCACGTCGTAGCCCGCGTAGTCCAGCAGGCTGGCCAGCGCGTCGCCAAAGACGGCACCCCGCGTATGGCCGACATGCAGCGGCCCGGTGGGATTGGCAGAGACGTATTCGACCAGCACCTTCTGATTGGCGCCCAGCGTGCCGCGCCCGAAACCGGGGTCAGTCAGGGCGTCCACGATGAGCGCCTGCCAGACCGTATCGGCCAGCCGGAGGTTCAGGAAACCGGGGCCTGCGACCTCTGCGCTCACAACGCGCGGATCGGCGGTCAGGCGGGTCGCCAGCGCGTCGGCGATCTCGCGCGGTTTCATGCCCGCGGGTTTCGCCAGCACCATCGCGGCGTTGGTCGCCATGTCGCCGAGGCCCGCGTCGCGAGGCGGTTCCACCGACACCGCGTCCGTGGACAGCCCCGCCGGCAGCAGGCCGTCTCGCTCCATCTCGCCAAGGGTGGCGATGACGAGGGCGCGCAGATCGGCGAAGATGTTCATGGCACAGGGCTTCCGTTCAGGTGTGCGGCGGTCATACCACCGCCACCGCAGAGGTCAACGGCGCGCCGCGTCAGGTCGACGCAGGCGGCTGCGGCAAGGTCACGCCGCCTTCGACCTCTGGCGGGCGCAGGGCGATGATGCGGGTGTCGGGCAACCCACGCATCTCTGCGATGTCGTTCACCATCTTGAACTCTCCGGCCGGAGAAATACGCGCCATGAGGTGAGAGGCGGGACGCTTCTCCGACCATTCCTTCAACCCGAACTCCTCGGTCAGACGGGTCACGCGGAATGTCCATCCCTCCGCGATGTGGCGGGTCATCTCGTCGAAGGTGGCACCATGGCCGAAGGGGCGGCCGCCCAGCGTCGCAGGCAGCATGTGCCGGGCCGAGTCCGTCTTGGTCCGCGCGATCTGGAACACGTTCTCGCGGCCGAATTCCGGAGCAAGGTCAGTGGCGACGAGCGTGTTGTAGGCATCGTTGTCCGTTGCCGCCAGAAGCGTGGCATAGCTGACAAGTTCCAGCCGCTGTTCAGCCCCTTCGGACAGGATGTCGCCGGAATAGGTGGCGATGCCTGCCGACCGCGCCGCCCGCAGGTGACCGAAGTTCGGGTCGGTCATCAGGACCGGAACCTCTGCCTTGACCAGCGCCTCTGCCAGCGCTGTCGTCCATGACGATCCGCCGATGATGACCACGCCGGGATTGTCCGCCCCCGCCAGCCCCAGAAACCGGGCGAAGGGTTTCAGGGTGAAGCCGTGCAGCACGACCGTGGCCGCCACCAGCACGAAAGCCAGCGGCCCGATCAGCGCCGCATCCTCGAACCCCAGATCCAGCAGACGTTCGGCAAAGAGGCCGGCCACTGCGACCAGCACCACACCGCGCGGGCCGGTGAAGGCAATCAGCAGTTGTTCGCGCCACGGCACGCCCGACCCCAGCAATGAGGCGAAAACCGTCAAAGGCCGCGCGACGCAAATGATCAGCACGAGGAAGATCGCCGCCCGCCACGTCAGCAGTTCCAGCGCCGCGAAGTCGAGATTCGCCGCCAGCAGGATGAACACGCCGGACACCAGCAGGATCGTCGCATGCTCCTTGAACCTGCGCAGTTCCTCGTAGCTGGGCAGGTTGGCATTGGCGATCACGATGCCCATGACAGTCACGGCCAGCAGGCCGCTTTCGTGAAGGACGGCATCGGAAATTCCGAAGATCCCCAGCAGCAACGCAAACAGGATCGACACCTTCATGTATTCAGGCACATAGCCGCGCCGGAACGCCGCGGCCAGACCGTAGCCCGCCGCCAGCCCCATCGCGATGGAGACGGCGATGCCGACGACCAGATCCAGCAGCGCGCTGCCCATCGTCTCTGCCCGGTTCAGGACCAGCACGACCTCGAATGCCAGCACGGCGGCCATGGCGCCGAGGGGATCGTTCACGATCGCCTCCCATTGAAGCAGCTTCGCGGGGCGCTTCGACAGGCGTGCCGTGCGCAGCAGCGGTGCGATGACCGTGGGGCCGGTGACGATCAAGATGCCGCCGAAGACCCAGGACGATGACCATGACAGCCCTGCCCCGAAATGCAGCGTCAGCGCCGACAGCAGCCAGCCCAGCGGCGCGCCTACGAAGACAAGGCGCCGCACGCCGACGGCGGCATCGCGCAGCTGGTGGAAGTTCAGCGTCAGACCACCCTCGAACAGGATGATCGCCACGGCGATGGCGATGATCGGCTCCATCAGCGGACCGATGTCGCGGGCGGGGTCGAAGACGCCCAGCACCGGGCCGATCACGATGCCCGCGACCAGCATCAGCACGATGGCGGGCATCCTCAGGCGCCAGGCGAGCCACTGGCTGCCCACACCCAGACCGCCCACGAGGGCGATCGCGATCACCGGGGACAAGGCGCCCGGTGCGGTTTCAATGGCCATCGGTCACTCCTGGCGGAACGTCGGTGCCGCCGATCAGACGGGCATGTTCCTGAATTGCAAAACGGTCGGTCATCCCGGCGATGTAGTCCGCGACGATCCGTGCCAAGGTCAAATCGTCACGCGCTTCCGCAACTTCCTTGCGCCATTGCTTCGGCAGCTCGCCCGGATTATGCAGGTAGAAAGGAAACAGCTCGTCGATCATCTGCGTGACCGCGATCCGCATGTCCACCACGGCAGGCGCGCGGTACATCCGTTCGAAGAGGAACTGGCGGATCACCTTCAGATCGGACCACAGCGCGGGCGTGAACTGGATCATCATGCGCCCGGCATGGCGGATGTCGGACACCGATTTCGGATCGAACGCCGAAAGGTTCGCGCGGCTGACGTCGATGACATCCTCCACCAGCACGCCGAAGAACCGGCGCAGGGCCTCGTGTCGGCGGCGATAATAGTTCAGGCCGGGGTATTTCGCATCGACGCGGGCAAAGCAGTCCTTCAGCACCGGCAGGTCCGCCAGCTCGTCCGTGCTGAAGAGTTCTGCGCGAAGACCGTCGTGCAAGTCATGGTTATTGTAGGCGATGTCGTCGGACAGGGCCGCAACCTGTGCCTCGGCACTCGCATGAGTGTCCAGTTCCAGATCGTGACGCGCATTGTATGCGGTCAGCGCCCAGGGATAGGGCTTCGGCACCGGGCCGTTGTGCTTGGCGATGCCCTCGAGTGTTTCCCACGTCAGGTTCAGGCCATCCCATTCGGCGTAGTGCCGCTCCAGCTCCGTCACGATGCGCAGTGCCTGCGCGTTGTGATCGAAGCCGCCGTAGGGCTGCATCAGTCGGTCGAGCGCCTCCTCTCCCGTATGACCGAAGGGCGTGTGGCCAAGGTCGTGCGCCAACGCCACGGCCTCGGTCAGTTCGACATTCAGGTCGAGCGCTGCGGCCACGGTGCGCGCCACCTGCGCCACCTCTATCGAATGGGTCAGCCGGGTGCGGAAATAATCGCCCTCGTGCTCGATGAAGACCTGCGTCTTGTGCTTCAGCCGCCGGAACGCGCTCGCGTGAATGATCCGGTCGCGATCCCGTTGAAAGGGCGAGCGGAAATGGCTCTCCTCTTCAGGATAAAGCCGCCCGCGCGCGGTGGCGGGGTCTGTCGCGTAGGGGGCTGCCATGTCTTGCCTGCTTGTGACCTGCGGTTTGCCTTCCTATATTGGACTCGATCCGCAACCGATAGGTGCAAGATGCTCACCCTTCCCCCGACTGTCACACCGCGCGCCTTCGGCCGCCTGTCCGAGATCGGCGCTGCCGCCCAGGGCAAGGCTTTGCGGATCGCCGTGGAAGGCGGCGGATGCTCCGGCTTTCAGTACGAGATCGCCCTCGACGACCCCAAGGACGACGACCTGAAACTGCAGGCCGAGGGTGAGACGGTGGTCATAGATTCCGTGTCGCTGCCGTTCCTCGCCTCTGCCGTCATCGACTTTTCCGAGGAACTGATCGGCGCCCGTTTCGTGATCGAGAACCCGAATGCCACATCATCCTGCGGCTGCGGGACATCGTTTTCAATCTGACGTGAACGGCACTGTGGAACTATCTTTCCCCGATTCCCGTTGCTACAACATAATCTGACCAGACGGAGACTGCCATGACTGCCATCATCGCCATCACCATCCTTGCCGGCATTGCGGCCGTCGCCGCCGGTCAGATGGCGGATCAGCCGGTGCGCGTCGCCGTCCGGGTCCGGGACAAGCGCTGACCTTGTGCCGCCCGGCCCGCCGGCCTAGCGTGGCGGCAAAAAGGGACGGCACATGAAGATCGCGACATTCAACATCAACGGCGTGAAGGCCCGGATCGAGGGCCTTACCCATTGGCTGCAGGACAGCGCCCCGGATGTGGCGCTTTTGCAGGAGATCAAATCCGTCGACGACGGCTTTCCCAGACAGATCATCGAAGACCTCGGCTACAACGTCGCGACCCACGGTCAGAAAGGTTTCAACGGCGTCGCCATCCTGTCGAAGCTGCCGCTGGAGGACGTGACTCGCGGACTGCCCGGCGACGACGCCGACGAACAGGCCCGCTGGATCGAGGCGACCGTGGTAGGCGACACCGCCGTGCGAATCTGCTGTCTGTATTTGCCCAACGGCAATCCGGCACCGGGGCCGAAGTTCGACTACAAGCTCGCGTGGATGGACAGACTGCATGCTCGGGCTGTGGCGCTGCTGGCCGAGGAAATGCCGGCGCTGATGGCAGGCGACTACAACATCATTCCGCAGGCCGAAGATGCGGCCCGTCCCGATGCATGGCGTGAGGATGCACTGTTTCGCCCCGACAGCCGTGCGGCGTTCCGCCGGATCATGAACCTCGGCTTCACCGAGGCGTTCCGCAGCCGCACCGCCGGACCCGGGCATTATTCTTTCTGGGACTATCAGGCCGGGGCCTGGGACAAGAACGACGGCATCCGGATCGACCACATGCTGCTGACGCCGCAATGTGCCGACCTGTTGCGCGACTGCTCGATCCAGAAGGAGGTGCGCGGTCGCGAAAAGCCGAGCGATCACGTGCCGGTCTGGGTCGATCTTGCCGCATGACCTGCACGTCGCCTCGTAACGTCCTGCTTGCGATCGCTTTTGCCGCTTGTGCATCGCAGTCCGGGGCGCAATGTGCTATGGCGATCACAGGTGCAGGTTGCGGCGTGGCTTTCGGTCAAGGCGTCTCGGGCGCCAAGACGGTCAAGGCACCCGCACCGCCACCCCCATTAGTCAAGATCGGCGACAAGCTCGAACCGGGCACCTATTCCATGGTTATGGACGCCACATGGTACGGTCTGCCCCCGGTCAGGGACGGCTGGGTCTACTACCGCATCGGGCGCGACGTGTTCCGTGTCGACTATCTGACGCTTGAGGTTCTGGAAAACGTCACGGCTCAGGCTGGTCGCAACTGGCCCTAGGCCGTGGCGTCGAAGCCGTAAAGCCAGTTCATTCGTCCGATGAAGGCATCCGGCGCGATCCGCCCCAGTCCGCGCAATCCCAAGTGCGCTACCATCCGGCGCGGTCCCCGCAGGTGATAGTTCGCGGCATTGGCACTGGCCGCCCGGATCGCGCGGGATACGCGCGGCTGGCGCACGGCCTGATAGCGCGGCAACCCCTCTGCCAGGCCGTGCAGCGCCAGAAGCCGCGCCAGCACGGCCGCATCCTCCAGCGCGAGGTTGGCGCCCTGCGCGAGGAAAGGCAGAGTCGGATGAGCCGCATCGCCAACCAGTGCGACCCGGTCCGTGACCCAGCGCAGCGCCACGGGATGCTGGAACAAGCCCCAGAGGTGTGGTCGCTCGACCTGCATCAGCAGGGTCTGAAGCGGTCCGCAGGCGTCGGCGAAGGCGTCGCGCAGGTTCGCGGGATCGTCGGCGTGATGCCATCCCTCGTCCGCCCAGTGGCTACGTTCCTGCACTGCCACGATGTTCACCAGCCCCCCGCGAAGCGGATAGGTCACGATGTGACGAAGCGGCAGCATCCAGATCCGCGCCTCCGGCGGATGATCGCCGGGAATCGTCGCGCGCCATGCGACCTGACCGGTGAACTGCGGCGCTGCCGCGCCGTTCAACAGGTCCCGCGTCACCGACCGGATGCCGTCTGCCCCGACCACAAGGTCGGCATCCGGCAATTCCTCGGCCCGGTGGCCGAGGATGATCTCCACCCCGCGGTTGCGGCAGGCGGTAGCCAGACTGTCGATCAGGTCAGACCGGGCGACGAAGCGGTAGGGCGGTACCTGCCGCGACAAGTCGAACCGGGTGATGGCGTGGCCGGTCAGACCATCGGTCGGCACGACAGCTTCGGCCTGCACGCCATTGATCTGCAACGCATCCCCCAGACCGAGCCAATCCAGCACGCGGGCGCCGTTCGGCGTGATCTGCAGGCCGGCGCCGACCTCTGCGATGCGGGGGGCCTGTTCGAAAACACAAACGCTGGCGCCTTGCTTTGCAAGGGCCAGCGCTGATGCAAGTCCGCCGATTCCGCCGCCGATCACGGCGACATGGGATCGCGCGATCATGTCAGTCGTCGCGGTGCACCTTCTCGCGTCGTTCGTGACGCTCTTGCGCCTCCAGCGTCATGGTGGCGATGGGGCGCGCGTCGAGACGCTTGAGGCTGATCGGCTCACCGGAAATGACGCAATAGCCGAACTCGCCTTCTTCGATGCGACGCAAAGCGGCGTCGATCTTGCTGACTAGCTTGCGCTGACGGTCGCGGGTGCGCAGTTCGATCGACCGGTCGGTCTCCTCGCTGGCGCGATCGGCCACGTCGGGAATGTTGCGGGTCTGGTCCTTCATCCCGGCGACGGTGTCGCGGCTGTCTTCCAGCAGATCGGCCTTCCAGTTCAGCAGTTTGCGGCGGAAGTATTCGACCTGCCGCTCGTTCATGAACGGCTCGTCCTCGGCTGGGCGGTAGTCGTCCGGCAGAAAGGTCTCGGCTTTCATTTCACGTTCCCCATGTGTGCCAGTCATCTTGAA
Organism: Loktanella atrilutea; assembly: GCF_900128995.1. GTDB lineage: Bacteria > Pseudomonadota > Alphaproteobacteria > Rhodobacterales > Rhodobacteraceae > Loktanella > Loktanella atrilutea. The sequence goes on from NZ_FQUE01000001.1 coordinate 908,837, forward strand.
AAAAGCATCCCCGGACATCTGGCCGTCTCCTCTTGATTGGCGGACATTTACGCCCATAGGGCGAGGCTGTCACCCCCATAAACGGGGGGATTTTAACCTTTGCTTATCTGGTTCTAACGCGGTTTCCGCTTGCCCTTGGCAGGCCATGGCCACACCCTGCGTCCAAACGACAGGAGATTACCCATGACCACCCCCTTCACCGGCACCGATGCCTATGTCGCGACCGATGACCTGACCATGGCGGTCAATGCGGCGATCACGCTGGAACGTCCCCTTCTGGTGAAGGGAGAGCCGGGGACCGGCAAGACGGAACTGGCCCGGCAGGTCAGCGCGGGGTTGGGCATGCCGATGATCGAATGGCACATCAAGTCCACGACGCGCGCGCAGCAGGGGCTTTACGAATACGACGCCGTCAGCCGGTTGCGTGACAGCCAGCTGGGCGACGCGCGGGTCAACGACGTGTCGAACTACATCCGGCGCGGCAAGCTGTGGCAGGCCTTCACCGCGACCGAGCGCTCCGTCCTGCTGATCGACGAGATCGACAAGGCCGATATCGAGTTTCCGAACGACCTGCTGCAGGAACTCGACCGGATGGAATTCCACGTCTACGAGACGGGCGAGACGGTGAAGGCACGGATCCGCCCCATCGTCATCATAACCTCGAACAATGAAAAGGAGCTGCCGGACGCCTTCCTGCGGCGCTGCTTCTTTCACTACATCCGCTTTCCCGACATGGAGACGATGCGCAAGATCGTCGCCGTCCACCATCCGGGCATCAAGGACGCGCTGCTCACCACGGCCTTGACGCAATTCTACGAACTGCGCGACACGGCCGGGCTGAAGAAGAAGCCCTCCACGTCCGAGGTATTGGATTGGCTGAAGCTGCTGCTGGCCGAGGATCTGTCTCCGGAAGACCTCAGGCGCGACGGGAAATCCGCGCTGCCGCGCCTGCACGGCGCGCTGCTGAAGAACGAACAGGACGTGCATCTGTTCGAGCGGCTGGCCTTCATGGCGCGCGCGCAGCGCTGACCAGATCTTGTGGCCACGGCGCGCACGGCCCCAAACGACCGCGCTTTCCGTGCAACGGCCTTCAGCAAAGCGGAGCGCGACCTCTCTTGCCTCTCGTCCACCGGTCCCGCGCCGTCGTTAGCTGCCGCCTGCGCCAACTGAGTCCAGGATGTGCAACAAAGATCCCGAGATTGCCGCATTGGGGTCCAGATCGCGACGAAGTCCGGCGACATGGTTAACGGGACGTTAAAAAGGAGAGCCGTCTTGACCATGGCAAAGTCGCCCGTCGCCCGCTGCATTCGGCACCGTGCCGCCCTGATTCCAGCGAGCAGCGCGATCGCCCCTTGCCCTGCCGCGCGCCCGTCGCAGGCGGAGGGTCACCGATGAACCGCGTCAGCGCTCTCGTCGTGGCGGCCTGCCTTGCCTCCTGCGCGCCGGCCACCGTGGCCCCGCCGCCCACACGTGCGGCCACCGATACCACGGCGCTGCCCGCGATGCGCAGCTTTGCCGACACCACTGTGGTGCCTGTTACGCGCAGCAACGCCGAGATGGCGCAGGATTTCCTCGACCTGACCTTTCGCCTTGAAAGCGGCCGCGCGCTTCCGGCGCTGACGCGTTTTGCGGGTCCGATCACCGTGCGCGTGGCCCCCGGTGCGCCGGCAACGCTGGCCCCGGACCTTGACGCCCTGCTGGCGCGGCTGCGCCGCGAAGCCGGGATCGACATCACCCGCACCGGCGGCCCCGCCAACATCACGGTCGAGGCGGTGCCGCAGAAGGCCCTGCAGCGCGCCGTGCCGCAGGCTGCCTGCTTTACGGTGCCGCGCGTCCACGAGTGGGGCGAATACCTGAAGATGCGCAAGTCGAAGGCGGTGGACTGGTCCACACTGACCGTGCGTGACAGCGCCACGATCTTCATCCCCGGCGATGCCGCCCCGCAAGAAGTGCGCGATTGCCTGCACGAGGAGCTGGCCCAGACGCTGGGACCGCTGAACGACCTTTACCGCCTGCCGGATTCGGTCTTCAACGACGACAACATCCACGCGGTGCTGACCGGCTTCGACATGCTGATGCTGCGGGCGATCTATGCGCCGGAAATGCGCAACGGCATGAGCCGCCAGCAGGCGGCCGCAGCCATCGGCCCGCTTCTGGCGCGGCTGAACCCGCGCGGTGAACGGCGCGGCAACGGGGTGTTTGCCGACACCTCGCGCGACTGGATCAGCGCGATCGAGACGGCGCTGACCAGCGGGTCGAGCCCCGCCACCCGCCGCGACGCGGTGAACCGGGCGGTGCGGATCGCGCACCAGTTCCGCTGGGGTGGCCCGCGCGAGGGGTTCTCCTACTACGCGATGGGTCGTCTGCAGGTGGGCTACGATTCCGTCGCGGCTCTGGCGGCCTTCAACAGCGCCGACGCGATCTATTCCGCCTCGCCGCTGATGCAGATCCATGCGGCGCATATCGCCGTGCAGAAGGCGGCCTTCGCCCTGTCGGCGGGCGACGCCGTGACCGTCATCCGTCTGGCGGACAAGGCGATCCCTGTCGCGTCCCGCCACCAGAACGCCGCCCTCATGGCCACCCTGATGATGTTCAAGGCCGAGGCGCTGGACATGCAGGGTAACAAGGTCGCGGCCAAGGCGGTGCGGGTGGACAGTCTGGGGTGGGCGCGATACGGCTTTGGCAGTGATGATAACGTGCGCGCCCGCATGGCAGAGGTCAAAGGGCTGCGCACCTACTGAAGGCGGTCCCATGATCCTACCCCTCGGCGGCTTCGCCCTCGGCGCCCTGATCGGCGCCCTTCGCGCCCGGATGCGCGGGGGCAAGGTTCTCGACATGCTGCAATGGGGGGCGGCCTTCGGTGTGATCCTCGCCATCGTCGGCCTGTTCGTGCTGGTCTTCATCCAGCGCACCGCCGTGGTCTAAGGCGTGTTCCTGCGGTTCTTCGACAACCTGCGCCAGCACGGCGTGCCGGTGTCGATCCGCGAATTCCTGGCCTTCCTCGAGGGCATGCGGGCGGGGCTGGCGACTTATGACGTCGATGCCTTCTATCACCTCGGCCGCACGATCATGGTCAAGGACGAACGCCACATCGACCGCTACGACCGCGCCTTCGCCGCAAGTTTCGCGGGGCTGGAGCGTATTCCCGATCAGGACGTGCTGGACGCCGTCGATATCCCCGCCGACTGGCTGGAGAAGCTGGCTGAGAAGCACCTGACCGAGGCCGAGAAAGCTGAAATCGAAGCCTCCGGCGGTTTCGAGGCCCTGATGGAGCGGCTGAAGCAGCGGCTGGCCGAGCAGAAGGGCCGCCATCAGGGCGGCAGCAAGTGGGTCGGAACTGCCGGCACCTCGCCCTTCGGCGCCTATGGATACAATCCCGAGGGCGTGCGGATCGGGCAATCCGAATCTCGCCACCAGCGCGCGGTCAAGGTCTGGGACAAGCGCGAATTCCGCGATCTGGACGACACCGTCGACCTGGGCACCCGCAACATCAAGGTTGCCCTGAAACGTCTGCGCAAATGGGCTCGCGACGGGGCGGCAGAGGAACTGGACCTCGACGGCACGATCCGAAAGACGGCGGAACACGGCTACCTCGACGTGCAGACGCGGGCAGAGCGGCGCAATGCAGTGAAGGTGCTGCTGTTCCTCGACATCGGCGGCAGCATGGACCCCCACATCAAGGTGGTGGAGGAGCTGTTCAGCGCCGCCCGTGCCGAGTTCAAGCACATGCAGCACTTCTACTTCCACAACTGCCTCTACGAAGGCGTCTGGACCGACAACCGCCGCCGCTGGAACGCACAGACGCCAACGTGGGACGTGCTGCGCAAGTACGGCAGCGACTACAAGTGCATCTTCGTGGGCGACGCCAGCATGTCGCCCTACGAGGTGGCCGCCCCCGGCGGCGCCAACGAACACTGGAACGCCGAGGCGGGGTCGACCTGGCTCGCCCGCGCCCGCGACCAGTGGCCCGCCCATGTCTGGATCAACCCCCTGCCCGCGCACTACTGGACGCACACCCAGTCGATCCAGATGATCCGGCAGATCTTCGGCGCGGAACGGATGCAGCCGATGACCCTGTCGGGCATCGGTGCCGCGATGAAGCTGCTGGCCTGAGCACGGCACCGCGCCGGGTGTGGTGGCATTCCGACCTCTGCCGCCCCATATACGGACCATGCTGAAGTTCACCCCCATCCTGATCGCCATCGCCTACGGGCTCGCCATGTATCACTTCTCGGCCTGGCGGACGCGGCGAGAGCTGGATGCCGCATCGACGGAACTGGCGGACCCCACCCTGCGCGCCCTGACCGACCGGATGGCGCGGGCGCTCGATATCGCGCGGATCCGCGTCCATATCTACGAGGTCGCGATGGTGAACGGGCTTGCGGCGCCCGACGGACGCATCTTCATCACCCGCGGCTTCTTCGACCGCTATCGTGCTGGAGAGGTGAGCGCCGAAGAGCTGGCCAGCGTCATCGCGCACGAGATGGGGCATGTGGCGCTGGGCCATTCCCGCCGCCGGATGACGGACTTCGCCGCGCAGAACGCGATGCGGACCGCGATCGCCATGGTGCTGAACCGGCTGCTGCCCGGCATCGGGGCGCTGATCGGCAACGGGCTGATGTCGCTGCTGGCCGCGCGGCTGAGCCGGGCCGACGAGTTCGAGGCGGACGCCTATGCCTCTGCCCTGCTGGTGAAGGCCGGCATCGGCACCGGCCCGCAGCAGTCGCTGTTCCGCAAGCTGGAGCATTTGACGGGCGCCAGGGGCGGCGGCACGCCGGCCTGGCTGCTGAGCCACCCGAAGACCGAGCTGCGGATCGCCGCCATCGCCGCGAACGAGGCGCGTTGGTCGACCTAGGCGCCAAATTTTCTAGAAAATTTGGAGTTCCGATTTTTCGTCGAAAAATCGGCTACATCAGCCGCTTGCCCAGACGGGGCATGCGGGCCTTCTTCATCAGCGCGCGGATCGTCCACGGTTGGGGCGACAGGCGGTTCGCCTCGCGCAGCACTTCGTCGCAGATACGCTCGACCACCTCAGGCGCCTCGTCGTGCATCCGCAGCATGAAACCGTCGGGATCGGCACGGAAAAGATCCTCGTCCGCCAGCAGGTTGCCCGGGAAATCCTTGGCGTTCAACGTCAGGATCGCGTCGCAGTGCCCTGCGACCGCCGCGGCGAGCACGTGGATGTCATCCGCATCCGGCAGCCACAGCCGCCGCAGCAGCCCGTCGTCCGGCGTCACGCAGGCCCGCGGAAACCGTGCCTGCAGCGCCGCAATCTCGCCCCGGGCGAAGACCTCCGCCTCCGGCCCCAGCTTGACCGTTGCCCGGGCCCATTCCTCGAGGATGCGGGGCGACCAGCAGGGCGCGAAAAGTCCCGCGGCGGCGCAGCCGGTCAGCACCTCGCGCATGACGGTCGGGTAGAGCACGCAGGCGTCGATCAGGACCTTCACAGGCGGAACGTCACCGCCTTGAGGTAGCCGCTTTCCGCCAGATGCGGCAGCAACGGATGGTCCGGCCCGGCGAAGCCGGTCTGAATCACCTGCCCGCGCCGCCCGGCCCGCCCGATACCGCGGGCAGAGGCATTGCGGAACCGGGTCAGGTCCGCCGCATGGCTGCAGGAACAGAGCATCAGGTAGCCGCCGTCGGTGACAAGGGCCGCCGCCAGCCGCGCGACACGCTCGTAGGCCCGCAGACCCGCTTCCAGCGCAGACTTGCCGGGGGCGAAGGCAGGCGGGTCGCACACCACCAAATCGAAGGTCTCGCCCTCCTCCGCCAGCGCCTCCAGCACGGCGAAGGCATCGCCCTTGCGGGTCGTGAAGCGGTCGGTGACGCCCATGGCCGCGGCGCCTTGCGCGGCCAGTGTCAGTGCGGGCTCTGACCCGTCCACGGCCAGTACGGAGGCCGCACCCCCTGCCAGCGCCGCAAGACCGAAGCCGCCGACGTGGCTGAACATGTCCAGCACCCGCGCGTCGCGGGCAAGGCCGGCGGCAAAGGCGTGGTTCGGCCGCTGGTCGAAGAACAGGCCGGTCTTCTGCCCGCCAGTCACGTCGGCCATGTAGGTGGCGCCGTTCATCGGCACCGGGATCGGCGCCTCCGGCGCAGTGCCCCGCAGCACGGCCATGCGGTCGTCGAGACCTTCAAGGCTGCGCGCCCTGCCGCTCGCGTTCAGGATCACGGTCGAGACCCCCGTGACCTGCACCAGCGCTTCCGTCAGCGGTTCGATCAGCGCGTCGGCCCAGGCCGCGTTGGGCTGGATTACCGCCACATCTCCGAAGCGGTCGATGACCACGCCGGGCAGGCCATCCGCCTCGGCATGGACAAGACGATAGAACGGCTGGGCGTAGAGTCGCGCGCGATGCGCCAGCGCGCGGGAAAGCTTCGCCGTGAACCAGTCGGTGTCGATCACCGCCTCGGGGTCGCGGTCCAGCATCCGGCAGATGATCTTAGAGGCCGGATTCACGGTCACGAGGCCGAGCGGGACCCGGTTCGCATCCTCCAGCACGGCCAGCGCGCCGGGGGTCAGACCCTTGGTGCGGCGGTCGGTGACCAGTTCGTTGGCGTAGACCCAGGGATAGCCGTGGCGGATCGCGCGGGCGTCGCCCTTGGGCATCAGGCGGACGGTGGGATATGGGGGCATGTTCATGACACCTCCTCTAACGTCCTGCGTCCGTCGCCGCCAGTGGCCAGTTCGCCCCTTCGGGCGCCTGTCGACCGCCCACCGCCGAAAACCGCCGGTTTCCGCCGGGCATACCGTTGTTAGCGCTAACCTGACGTGGTAGAAAGGGGCAACACCCGTAGTCGAAGGGGGAGCCCGATGGCCCTGCATCCCAAGATCGCCGAAGTCACCGACCGCATCCGTGCCCGGTCAGAGGCACCGCGTCGCCGGTATCTGGACACGATGGCCCGCGCCGCCGCCGCGGGCCCGCGCCGGGCGCATCTGACCTGCGGCAACCAGGCCCATGCCTATGCGGCGATGGGCGACCAGAAGGACGCCCTCGTGGCCGAGGCCGCGCCCAACATCGGCATCATCACCGCCTACAACGACATGCTGAGCGCGCACCAGCCGTTCGAGACCTATCCTGCCCTGATCAAGCGCGCTGCCATCGCCGCGGGCGCCACCGCGCAGGTCGCGGGCGGCGTGCCCGCCATGTGCGACGGCGTGACGCAGGGGCAGACGGGGATGGAACTGTCGCTCTTCTCGCGCGACGTCATCGCCCTGTCGGCGGCGGTGGGCCTGTCGCACAATACCTTCGACGCGGCGATCTACCTCGGCGTCTGCGACAAGATCGTGCCCGGCCTCGTCATGGCCGCCGCGACCTTCGGCTACATTCCCTCCATTTTCCTGCCCGCCGGCCCCATGACCTCGGGCCTGCCCAACGACGAGAAGTCGAAGGTCCGCCAGCAGTTCGCCACCGGCGAGGTCGGGCGCGACGCACTGATGGCATCGGAGATGGCGTCCTACCATGGGCCGGGCACCTGCACCTTCTACGGCACCGCCAACAGCAACCAGATGCTGATGGAGTTCATGGGCCTGCACCTGCCGGGCGCGTCCTTCGTGAACCCGAACACGCCGCTACGCGATGCGTTGACCGTGGCGGGCACGGAACGGGCGGCGCAGATCACGGCGCTGGGGAACCAGTTCACGCCGGTCAGCGACATTCTCGACGAACGGGCCTTCGTGAACGGCCTAGTGGGGTTGATGGCGACGGGGGGGTCGACGAACCTCGTGATCCACCTGCCCGCCATGGCGCGGGCGGCGGGCATCATCCTCGACCTTCAGGATTTCAGCGACATCTCGGACGTGACGCCGCTGATGGCCAAGGTCTATCCCAACGGCCTTGCGGACGTGAACCATTTCCACGCGGCCGGCGGCCTCGGCTACATGATCGGGGAGTTGCTGAACGCAGGCCTGCTGCACGACGACGTCAAGACCGTCGCCGGCGACGGGCTGGACCTCTACACCCAGGAACCCAAGTTGTCCGATGGCCGCGTGACCTATGCCAAGGGCGCAGGCGAGAGTCTGAACACCAAGATTCTGCGCCCCGCCTCCGAACCCTTCCAGAAACACGGCGGGCTGCAGCAGCTTAGCGGCAACCTCGGCCGCGGCGTGATGAAGACCTCCGCCGTGGCGGAGGAGCGTCACATCGTCGAGGCGCCCTGTCGCATCTTTCACGATCAGGACAGTGTCAAGGCGGCCTTCAAGGCCGGCGAGTTCACCGGCGACACGATTATCGTCGTACGGTTCCAGGGACCGAAATCGAACGGAATGCCGGAACTGCACGGGCTGACGCCAACGCTGGCCGTGCTGCAGGACCGCGGGCTCAAGGTGGCGCTGGTGACCGACGGGCGTATGTCGGGCGCCTCCGGCAAGGTGCCGTCGGCCATCCACGTCTGCCCCGAAGCCGCCGATGGCGGCCCCATCGCGCGGATCAACGACGGCGACGTGATCCGTCTGGATGCGGTCAACGGCACCATCGACGTGCTGGGAGTCGACCTCGACAACCGCACCGTGGCGACCGCCGACCTGACCGGCAACGGCACCGGCGTCGGCCGCGAACTCTTCGAGGTCTTCCGCCGCAACGTGGGTCTGGTGACCGACGGCGCCGGTGTCGCGGTCTAGGGGTTCGTCCTCGCTTTTTCTGAAATACTCCCGCCGGAGGCATCCGCCCCCTGCTTCACGCACACCCATAGGCAATCCCTCATGACACCTGAACAAGCTTCCGAACTGAACCACGACCTCTGCCTGCTGGCACCGGTGATCCCGGTGCTGGTGCTCGACGATGCGGCACTTGCCGCCGACCTCGCCCGCGCGCTGGTCGCCGGCGGCCTGCCCGCGCTGGAGGTCACGCTGCGCACGCCAGCCGCCCTCGACGCGATCCGCGAGATGGCCGATATCCCCGGCGGCGTGGTGGGCGCAGGCACGTTGCTGACGCCGAAGGATGTCGAGAACGCCAAGAAGGCGGGCGCGAAGTTCGGCGTCTCGCCCGGGGCGACGGACCTGATCCTGGACGCCTGCGAGGACAACGACCTGCCGCTGCTGCCCGGTACCGCCACCGCGTCGGAGGCGATGCGCCTGCTGGAGCGCGGCTACACGGTACAGAAGTTCTTTCCGGCCGAGGCCAACGGCGGCGTGCCTGCGCTGAAGGCGATCGGCGCGCCGATCCCGCAGGTCCGGTTCTGCCCCACGGGGGGGGTCAGCCTGAAAAACGCGCCGGACTACCTCGCGCTGTCCAACACGCTGTGCGTCGGTGGCAGCTGGGTCGCGCCGAAGGACATGATGCTGGCCGGCGACTGGGCCGGGATCGAAGCCCTCGCACGCGAGGCGGCCGGCCTGCCGCGTTGAGCGATATCGGATTGCGGCGCAATCCGATCCGCGGGGGCCAGCCCCCGCACCCCCGAGGTATTTGAGACGAGAAGAAGGACCGGTGCGGGACCCGTGCCGTGATCAGACCCGGTCCGTGCGCCCCGCACGGCCGCCGCGGCGGCGCGGTGGCGGCGCATCCTGAAGGCCTGCGAGCAGGGTCTGCGTCATGGGGTGGTCGACGGGCTGATCGGCGTATCGGGTCAGCAGCGCCTTGACGCGTTCGCGCAGATCGAAGGCGGCATCGCCCTTCATTGCCCAGTCGAGGAAGATCACCCGACAGTCGCGCGCAGTGATCTCGGGGATCCGGTAGGCCTCTCGGATCAGGCCGGCGGGATCGAGGGGATCGCCCTTCACGATGCATCCTGCAATCGGCGGGTGATGACGCTATCGGCGGCGGCGGCGGCGGTCGTCATGGCGGTTTCCAGCTCCTGCATGGTGGCGCATCCGGTCTCTCTCAGCACGAAGCGACGGCCGCCTTCGCCCAGGGCATCCGGGTCGAGCACGCCGCCGGTCAGCAGGCGACCCGCGGACTGCAGCCGCCAGAAGAGATCCGCCGCACGCGTCAGGGCCGCGCCATCCTTGGCCGAAAGCCAGCCGCCCGCAACGCCCGCGGCGATCTGGTCAGACAGATCGCGCAGATCGGACCCGGTGACAAGGGCCGCCGTCTGCGCCGTCAGTTCGACGTCCATCAGGCGTCCCGGTCCCATCTTGGCGTCCCAGACCCCCTGTGCGGGCTTGGCGCCCGCCAGTCTTGCGCGCATGTCGGCCACGTCGGCGGCGACCGTGTCGCCGCGCCCCTTGGCCTTCAGCAGGCTGCGGCGGAAGGCCTCGATGCCGGAGGCGAGCACGCGGGCGCCGGCGATGGGACGGGCGCGGGTCAGGGCCAGATGCTCCCAGGTCCAGGCCTCGTCCTGCTGATAGCCGCGGAAGGCGGCCCAGGAGGTGGCGACGGGGCCCTGCTTGCCCGAAGGACGCAGGCGCATGTCGACCTCGTAGAGCCGTCCGTCCGCCATCGGCGCAGACAGGGCCGTGACCAGTGCCTGCGTCAGCCGCGCGTAGTAGCTGCGCACCGGAAGCGGTCGGGGGCCGCTGGAGTTGCCCCAGATGTCGGCGTCGTAGATCACGATCAGGTCGACGTCCGACAGCGCGTTGAGCCGCCCTGCCCCCAGCGACCCCATGCCGAGAACCGTAGCACCCTGTCCCGGCGGCGGGCCGTGGCGGCGGGCGAAATCCGCCACGACGACGGGCCAGATTCCGGCGATCACCGCCTCTGCCAGATCGGCGTAGTGCTGCCCGGCGGTGGCCGCATCGGTCAGGCCGCGCAGGTGGTGCACGCCGATCCGAAAATGCCACTCGCGCGCCCAGCGGCGGGCGGCGTTCATCGCCGTCTCGTAGTCGGCGGCCTGCGAGACGATGTCGGTCAGGCCCTGCGACAGGACGGTGACACCGGGCCAGGGCGCGAAGAAATCACCGACGATCACCGCGTCCAGAACGCCTGCGTTACGCGACAGGTATTGCGCCAGCGCCGGCGCCGTGGCGCAGATGTCGACGATCAGTTGCGTCAGGGCGGGGTTCGCCTCGAACAGGGCGAACAGCTGCACACCGGCGGGCAGACCGGCAAGGAAGGCATCGAAGGTGTTCAGCGCCTCGTCCGGCTTGGCCGCCTCTGCCAGACGGGACAGGATGCCGGGGCGCAGGCGGCGAAAGATCTGCGCCGCGCGGGCACTCCGCAGGGCCGGATAGTCGGGCCAGCGGGCGGTGACGGTGCTGCCCCAGTCGGCCTCTGCCGGCGGAGCGGCAACGTCGGGGGCGAAGAAGCCTTCGGTCTTCGCATGGACCTGCGTCAGCCGGTCCGTGAGATCGGCACGCAGGCTGGCCGCATCGGTGTCCATGAAGGCCGCCAGCCGGTCGAAGCCCGCGTCGTCCTGTGGCAGGCTGTGGGTCTGGGCATCGTTGATCATCTGCAGGCGATGTTCGACGGTGCGGTGGGCGATGTAGTGATCCGTCAGCGCGTCGCGCAGGTCGCCGGGGATCCAGCCGGCCGCAGCCAGCCGCGACAGCCCCTCGACCGTCCCACGCACCCGCAGGCTGGCATCGCGGCCGCCGGCGATCAACTGATGGGTCTGGGTGAAGAACTCGATTTCCCGGATGCCGCCGCGGCCCAGCTTCATGTCGTGGCCCGGCAGCGACAGCTTGCCGCCCAGTCCCTTGTGATCGCGGATCCGCAGGCGCATGTCGTGGGCGTCCTGGATCGCGGCGAAGTCGAGGTGCTTGCGCCAGACGAAGGGTCGCAAGGTCTCGAGGAAGCGCTGCCCCGCCGCGATGTCCCCGGCACAAGGCGCAGCCTTGATGTAGGCCGCCCTTTCCCACGTGCGGCCGACGCTTTCGTAGTAGCGTTCCGCCGCGGTCATCGACAGGCAGACCGGCATGACGCTGGCATCTGGGCGCAGCCGCAGGTCGGTGCGGAAAACATAGCCCTCCGCCGTGTTGTCAGACAGCAGCGCGCACATCCGCCGCGTGACGCGGACGAAGGCGGCACGGGCCGCCGCCGTGTCCTCCGGTGCGAAGCGGTCGTCGTCGAAGAGGCAGATCAAATCAATGTCGGAGGAGTAGTTCAACTCTCCCGCACCCTGTTTCCCCATCGCGAGGACGACCATGCCGCCGGCTTCGCCCGCGTCGTCGGCGATCAGGCCGGGCAGCTTGCCGCGAGCGATCTCGGCGTCGACCAGCGGGACGATGCAGGCCTGCACGGCGGCGACGGCGAGGTCGGTCAGGGCTTGCGTGACCGTGGCCAGCGGCCAGATGCCCGCCAGATCGCAAAGCGCCGTCAGCAGGGCGACGCGCCGTTTGGCCTGCCGCAGGCCGGGGCCCAGGTCGGCGAAAGGAATCGCAGGTATCTCGCGAAGGGTCGCGGCCAATGCCGCCTCCGGATCTTCGGTGGCGCCTTGCAGCCAGTCCGACTCTGCCGCGATCAGGCCGGCGAGGTAGGGACTGCAGCCGGCGGTCCCTGCGATCAGGTCGCGCAGCCCGTCCTTGGCCCATGGCGCCGCGTCCAGCGCGCCGGCGGCCCGTTCGGCATCGAAGGGGCGCGGGCTGCGGGTCATGCGGGCGGTCAAGGTCATGGGGGCCTTTCCGAGGTCCAACCAAAGGTATCCCGGCGGGCTGGTGCCTGCTGGGCCGATCTGCAATCCTTGAAGGATCGCAGGAGGATACCCGATGAGCAAGAGTTTGCGGCGCGTCACCGCCGCTTTGCAGGCGGCCGGTCTGGACATCGTGCCGCTGGAGATGGCGGCAGAGACCCGCACGGCGGCACAGGCTGCCGCCGCGGCAGACTGCACGGTGGACCAGATCGCGAAGTCCATCGTGTTCCAGAGGGCGGACAGCGGTGACGTTGTCCTGTTCATCACCGCGGGCGGGCGGCAGGTGGATCCCGACCGCGCGGCGCAGGTGGCGGGCACGGCGCTGGTGCGGGCCGATGCCGATGCGGTGCGGGGCCGGACCGGATTCGCGATCGGTGGCGTCTCTCCCGTCGGGCATCTGGCACCAGTGGCGACCTACATGGATACAACCTTGATGATATTCGACACGGTCTGGGCGGCGGCGGGCACGCCGCGCCACATCTTTGCCGTGGCGCCCGCTGATCTGCTGCGGATATCAGGGGCGACGCTGGCCGATTTCAGCCGGGGCTAACGGTTATTGCGTCGCAGCCTGCAGCATCGGCAGGAACCGCTGTTCGTAGTCGGACCCGATCAGAGGGCCGATGAAGCGGTTCAACACCGTGCCATCCGGACCGACGATGAAGGTTTCCGGCGGGGCGGTGACGCCCCAGTCGATCGCCGAACGGCCGCGCGGATCGAAGCCCGTGGCGAAGAACGGGTTGCCGTTGTCGGAAAGGTAGCCGCTGGCGTCGTCCGCCTGATCACGAAAGTTGACGCCGGCGACGCGGTAGCCTTGCTCGCTCAGCGCTTCCAGCGTCGGATGCTCTGCCCGGCAGGGCGGGCACCAGCTGGCCCAGAAGTTGACGATGGTGATCTCTCCGGCCGACAGGTCTGCAGGGGTCAGCTGTGTCGTGCCTGCAACGGCCTCGGTCGGTAGCGCGGGGGCGGGCTGGCCGATGAACTGCGACGGCAGCTCGCCCGCGTTGTCGCGCATCAGGCCACCCCAGAACAGCCCTGCCAGCGCGGCAAAGATCACCGGCGGCACGATCAGCAAAGGCGAGACCCTAGCCACGCTCGACAGCCTCCAGCGCGCGCTTGACCCGCCGGGCGCGGCGCACGCTCAGCCAGACAAGGACCGTCAGAACGGCGATACTGGCGGCATAGGCGGTCAGCACCTCGAAGGCGTATTTTCCCAGATCAGGCACGCTGCGCCCTCGCCAGCAGGGCCTGCGTCCGGCGCACACGGATTTCCGTGCGGGTCCGCAGCAGCACCAGTGCCAGAAACAGCGCCACGAAGCCCGCGATGCAGACCAGCAGCGGGATGTAGAAGACGTTTGCCACGTTCTCCTCCTTGTCGAGGGACAGGGACGCGCCCTGATGCAGCCCCTGATTCCAGAAGTTCACCGCGTAGCGCGACAGGATCGCGAAGACCGACCCGACGAGACAAAGCACCGAGGTCAGGTCGGCGGCGGTATCCGCATCCTCGATCGCGGCCCAGAGGGCGATGTAGCCGAGGTAGAAAAGGAACAGGATCAGGAAGGACGTCAGCCGCGGATCCCATGCCCAGTAGGTGCCCCACATCGGGCTGCCCCAGATCGCCCCGGTGATCAGCGCGATCACGGTCATCGCCAGCCCGACCGGGGCCGCGGCGCGGGCGGCCAGCGCGCTGACGTGGTGGCGACGGACCAGCCAGATGAGCGAGGCCACCAGCATCATGAACCACGCGTTGATCGCCATCAGGGCGGATGGGACGTGCAGATAGATGATCTTGACGGTCGAGCCCTGCCGCGCCTCCTCCGGCGTGAAGAAGAAGCCCCAGATCAGGCCGATGGCCAGACAGGCGGCGGCCACGGCAAAGGCGACCCGCATGACGGGCGCGGTCCAGTCCATGAACCTTTTCGGATTGGCGTATTCCCAGATCGACATGGCTTATCCCTACCCCGGCGCATGGCGCCCCTCAATCCCCGTTCACCGCAGGTTGATACGCAGCACCGCCGCCGCGGCGAAGGGCAAAAGCGCGAAACATCCCAACGTGATCGCCCCCATCAGCATCAGCGGCGCCGCAGCCCCGGTGCCGTCGACGCCCCGGCGCACCGCCTCTGCCCCGAAGATCAGCGTCGGCACATAGAGTGGCAGGACCAGCAGCGACAGCAACAGGCCACCGCGTCGCAGGCCGACGGTCAAGGCCGCGCCAAAACTGCCGATCATCGACAGCGCAGGTGTCCCGATCGCGAGGCTGACCAGTAGATAGGCATAGGCGGCAGGCTGCATATTCAGAAAGAACCCCAGCGCAGGCGCCACAAGCGTCAGTGGCAGGCCCGTCGTGATCCAGTGAGCGAAGGCCTTGATGAGCGCCACGCCTTCCAACGGCAGGGGGGCCGTCGCCAGTAACGCCAGCGACCCGTCCTCGAAATCCAGCGCGAAGATCCGGTCGAGCGACAGGAGCGCCGCCAGCAAGGCTGCGACCCAAAGGATGCCCGGCGCGATCAGCGCCAGCACGCTGCGGTCGGGGCCGACGCCGAAGGGCACCAGGACGACGACGATCAGGAAGAACGCGAGGCCAAGACCGAAGCCGCCCCCCGCCCGCACCGCAAGCGCCAGATCGCGCCAGAGCAGGGCTTTCACAGGAACGCCTCGTCCGACCCGCCGGTGGCATCCGCCTGTGCGACGAAGGGCGTCAGGTCAAGCGTCGGCACGTCAAGGCCAAGGTCGATATGCGTGGCGATGACGGCGCAGCCGCCCTGCGCCAGATGCACGTCGCGCATCCAGCCCGCGAAATTGCGCACGGAAAACGCGTCGAGGCTGACGGTCGGCTCGTCGAGGAACAGCACCTTACGACCGATGACGCCCAGCCGTGCCAGCCCCAGGCGCCGCTTCTGCCCGGCCGACAATGTTCCGGCGGCGCGACTGCGCAGCCCGTCGAGATCGAAGGCCGCAAAAACCGTGTCCGGCACGGTCAGCCCGTAGACCTGCGCCCAGAACGTCAGGTTTTCGGTCACGGTCAGCGCCGTCTTGATCCCGTCCGCGTGGCTGGCGTAGGCACCGGTCGCCTCGGGGTAGTCCACCGTGCCGTCCAGTGGCGGCTGCAGACCGGCCAAGGTGCGTAACAACGTCGTCTTGCCGACGCCGTTCGGTCCCCGCAGGATCAGCGCCTCGCCCGCGTTCAGGTCAAAGGTCACGCCTTCCAGCACCGGCACGCCGCCGCGCGCGCAACGCAGGTCGCGGACCTGCAGCATCCCGGTCAGACCGGGAACAGGGCGAGCGCGACGCGGCGCCCTTCGCTCAGCAACACGTTGTAGGTGCGGCAGGCGGCGGGGGATGCCATGCTCTCGACCCCAAGGCCCGCGGCCTCCAACACTTGCCGGAAGGCAGCGGGGGGATGGGCGATCTCGGCCCCCGTGCCGACGAAGACGACGTCGACCTTGTCGGCGGCGGCGATCAGCGCTGCCGTGTCGTCATAGCCGCCCCAGCCTGCCACGCCGGAAGGCATGACCGTCACCGGCCCCTCGATCACCTGACCGCCGATGCGAAAGAAGCCGGGGCCGTAGCCGTCGATCGGTTTCGCGTTGTCGTAGGTGATCTCGGTCAGGCGCATGTCACTTGCTTTCCACGTCCGCGTATTTGCCGACCGTGCGCGGGTCCTTCTTGGACCAGTCCCGCTTTACCCCCAGCATCAGCACGATGTTCTTGGCGATGTAGATCGACGAATAGGTGCCGACCACGATTCCCCAAGTGATGGCAAAGACAAAGCCCCGGATCACGTCGCCACCCAGAAAAAGCAGGGCCAGCAGCGCGAGGATCGTGGTGCCGGAGGTCATCAGCGTCCGGCTGAGGGTTTCATTGGCCGACAGGTTCAGCACGTCGATCAGCGGCATCACCTTGTACTTGCGCAAGTTTTCCCGCACCCGGTCGAAGACGACGACGGTATCGTTGATCGAATAGCCGACAATGGTCAGCAGGGCTGCGATGATCGCCAGATCGAACTTGATCTGCAGCAGCGCGAATAGGCCGATGGTCAGACCCACGTCATGCACCAGTGCCACGATGCCGCCCACGGCGAACTGCCATTCGAAGCGCAACCAGATGTAGATGACGATCGCCGTGATCGCCCCCAGCACCGACAGCACGGCAGAGCGGATCAATTCTCCCGACACCTTGGGCCCGACGCTTTCGACGGAGGCGAACTGCACGTTCGGGTCCACGGCGGTCAGGGCGCTCTCGATCGCGGTCATGGTCGCGGGCTGGATGCTTTCCGCATCGCCCTGCGCTTGAATGCGGATCTCTGCCACGTTGCGGTCGGGGCCGAAGCCAGGGTCGAAGACCTCGGTGATCGCGACGTCGCCCAGCCCCAGCGGGTCGAGAGCGGCACGGTAGGCACCCACGTCGACGGACTGCGTGCTTTCGGTGCGGATCGTGGTGCCGCCCTTGAAGTCGATGCCGTAGTTCAGGCCGAAGGCCAGATAGGCCACGATCGACAGGACCAGTAGCACGATGGACCCGCCGAAGGTGATTTTCGACAACCCGAAGAAGTTGATCTTGGTATCGTCGGGAACAAGACGCAGACGCATGGGATCAGACCTCGATTGTTTTCGGCCGCCGCCAGGCGAACCAGATGACGATCAGCGACCGCGTGACGAAGATCGCGGTGAAGATCGACGTGATGATGCCCAGACCCAGCGTCACCGCGAAGCCGCGTACCGGACCGGAACCCATGTAGAACAGGATGCCCGCCGTGATCAGCGTCGTGACGTTGGAGTCCACGATGGCCGACAGGGCGCGCTCATACCCTAGCTCGATCGCGCGGGCCGGGCCCTTGTCGGTGCGCAATTCCTCTCGGATGCGTTCGAACACCAGCACGTTGGCGTCCACCGCCATGCCGACGGTCAGCACGATGCCCGCGATGCCCGGCAGGGTGAGCGTAGCCCCCAGCAGCGACAGGCCACCGAAGATCAGGCCCATGTTGATCATCAGGGCGATGTTGGCGAAGAGGCCGAACAGACCGTAGGTCACCAGCATGAAGATCACCACGAGGGCGGAGCCCACGACGGCGGCCTGCTTGCCCGCGTCGATGCTGTCCTGCCCCAGCTGCGGGCCGATGGTGCGTTCTTCGAGGAAGTTCAGCTTGGCCGGCAGCGCACCGGCGCGCAGCAGCACGGCAAGGTTGGTCGATTCCTCGACCGTGAAGTTGCCGGTAATGATGCCCGACCCGCCCGGAATGTGGCTCTGGATCGTGGGGGCGCTGATGACCTCGTTATCCAGCACGATGGCGAAGGGTTCGCCGATATGATCGAGGGTATAATCCCCGAACTTGCGCGCGCCGGTCACGTTGAAACGGAAATTGACCGCCGGCTGTCCGTTCTGGTCAAAGGCGGGCTGAGCGTCGACAAGCTCCTCTCCGGTCACGACCGGGGCGGTGTCGAGGACGTAGAACACGCCCTGCTGATCGACGGAGGGCAGAACCTCCTGCCCCACGCCCGCCTGTTCGGTGGCGCTGGCGGCGCGGCCGACGACAGGCTGGAACGTCAGCTGCGCCGTGGTGCCGATGATGTCCTTGACCTCTTGCGCGGACCCGACACCGGGCACCTCGACAAGGATCCGGGTCTCGCCCTGCCGCTGGATTGTCGGTTCGCGGGTGCCGACCTCGTCGATGCGGCGGCGGATGATCTCGAGGCTTTGCTGCATGGTGCGGTCGTCGACCGCCAGCTTTTCCGCGTCCGACAGGCGAATCGTCAGCAGCGGGCCGTTGCCCGTCACCTCGATGTCGGTGGACCCGGCACCGGTCAGCGAGGTGATCGGCCGTGCCAGACCGCGCACGATCTCCAGTGCGCGGTTGGCGCCCGCGGGTTCCGAGATGCGGACGATCAGCTCGTCTGGCGCGCTCGTCTCGCGGGTGACGAAGCCCACGGTATCGCGCTCCTGCGCCAGCGCGTCCCGCACCTCGGGCCATGTGGCATCCATGATCGTGGCATAGACGTCCGTCGTCTGCACCTCTGCCAGCAGATGCGCGCCGCCGCGCAGGTCGAGGCCAAGGTTCACGAGGCCCGACGGCAGGAACGATGGCCATGTCGTGTCGACCTGACCCTGCGCTATGGCGTCATTATGGGTCTCGACCCGGCTGTAGAAGGCATTGGGCAGCGCCAGCGCTAGACCGACGATGACCGTCAGCCAGATCGCGGCCTGCTTGAAGGCAGAGATGTGCAGCATGGAGAGTAAGCCCCTTGGGCCAGAGGTATTATGGCTTACTTCGCCGGTTCGGTCTTGTTCACGACGGTCGCGATGGTGGACCGGATCACGCGGATCTTGACGCCCTGCGCGATCTCGACCTCGACTTCCTTGTCGGCGTCGTTCACCGCCGTCACCTTGCCCACAATCCCGCCCTGCGTGATCACGCGGTCACCCCGGCGCAGCGCGTTCACCATCGCCTGATGCTCCTTCAGCTTCTTCTGCTGGGGGCGGATCAACAGGAAGTACATGATGCCGAAGATGATCAGCATCAAAATGAGCGATTGGGTGCCCTGCATGGCGGTTCCTTCCAAAGTCAGTCGCAGGGTGCGAGAGGCCCCCCGTCAAAGTCGCGGCACATTAGGTCTGGGGGTGGCGATTGGCAACCGTCCCCGCCCCGTGCCCCCGCGATATCGGGGGGATGCGACGGGGCGTCAATGGGAGGACGGCAAATCGCGGGCGTCGCCGGTCACATTCACGCAAGTGAGGGCCGCTTTCCCCCCTTCAATGCGCGCGCCGGTTGGTGCATACCGCCCCGAGATACGCCCGCGACAGGAAGGACCAGCCCCATGCACGACATCCGCATGATCCGAGACACGCCAGACGCCTTCGACGCCGCCCTGTCCCGGCGCGGGCTGGACCCCGTTTCGCCCGCGATCCTTGATCTTGACACCGCGCGGCGGCAGGCAATCAAGCAGGCCGAGGACGCCCAGGCCGCCGCCAATGCGGCCGCCAAGGACGTCGGTCGCGCAAAGGCCAGCGGCGACGACGCGGAATTTGAACGCCTTCGCACGCTGATGGCCGACAAGAAGGCCGAGATCGCGGCACTGAACGAACGGGCCAAGGACCTAGACAGCCAGTTGAACGACCTGCTGCTGACGCTGCCGAACCTGCCCTATGACGACGTGCCCGCAGGCCGCAACGAGGCGGACAACGTCGAGCAGAAGCGCACCGGCACCCCGCGCCAGTTCAACTTTCAACCACTCGAGCATTACGACATCCCCGCCGTGCAGGCGGGCATGGACTTCGCCGCCGGGGCAAAGCTGTCGGGCTCGCGCTTTGTCGTGTTGCGCGGTGCCGTGGCGCGCCTGCACCGGGCGCTGGCGCAGTTCATGCTGGACACGCATACCGAAGACCACGGCCTGACCGAGACCATTACGCCCGTGCTGGTCAAGGAAGAGATGATGTATGGCACCGGCCAGCTGCCCAAGTTCGGCGAGGACAGCTATCAGACCACGAACGGCTGGTGGCTGATTCCGACGGCAGAGGTCACGTTGACCAACCTCGTCAACGGCGAGACGGTGGAGGCGGACACCCTGCCCCGCCGCTACGTCGCCCATACCCAGTGCTTCCGGTCTGAAGCCGGCAGCGCAGGCCGCGACACCAGCGGCATGCTGCGCCAGCACCAGTTCGAAAAGGTGGAGATGGTCAGCATCACCCACCCGGACGACAGCGACGCCGAACACGCCCGCATGACTCGCTGCGCCGAGGCGATCCTCGAAAAACTGGGGCTGCCCTATCGCACCATGCTGCTCTGCGCCGGCGACATGGGCGCCGGTGCGCGCCGCACCTGTGATCTGGAAGTCTGGCTGCCCGGTCAGGACACCTATCGCGAGATTTCCAGCATCTCGACGTGCGGCGACTATCAGGCACGACGGATGAACGCGCGCTTCAAACCTGCGGGCGGCGGCAAGCCGGAGTTCGTACACACCCTGAACGGCTCCGGTCTGGCCGTCGGACGCTGCCTGATCGCCGTGCTGGAAAACGGCCAGCAGGCCGACGGTTCGGTCGTTTTGCCAGATGTCCTGAAGCCCTATCTGGGTGGCCGCAACACGATCACGGCAACCGGCGAATTAAAGTAAAACAAGGGTGAACTTTGGTCATCCGGGCCGCGTTGGCTCGCATGACAAAAGCACTCGGATATCTGACGCTCGTCCTGACCCTCGCCTTTGCGGCATCGCCGCTCTGGTCCGGGGATTTTGCGGGCTTCACCGCCGATCAACTGCCTGTGCCCCAGATCGATCCACCGATCCAGCCAGCAAGCTACGCCTTTGCGATCTGGGGGCCGATTTACCTGTGGCTTGCAATCTCTGCCATCTACGGCGTGATCTATCGCGCAGCCGATCCCGCGTGGGACGCGGTCCGGGTGCCGCTGTGCATCAGCCTCGGCGTCGGGGTGCCGTGGTTGCTGATCGCGCAGGTCAGCGCCGTCTGGGCCACGATCACGATCTTCATCATGACCGCCAGCGCGATCCTGGCTTTGATCCGCACGCCCGCCCGCGACAGGCGATGGCTGCGCGGCCCCGTGGCGCTCTATTCCGGGTGGCTGACCGCAGCGAGCTTCGTGTCGCTGTGCACCACGCTGGCGGGCTACGACGTGCTTCTGAATGGCTACCACTGGGCCTTTGTCGGCATCATTGGAGCCTTGGCCGTGACGATCGCGACCTATGCTCGCGCGGCCACGCCGGTCTATCTATTTGCGGTGATCTGGGCCCTGATCGGGATCTGTGCCAATAACGGGATGCAGAACTTCCTTGTCACCGCCACGGCGCTGACCGGGATCGTCGTGCTGATCTGCATCATGGCCATGTGGGCCCCCCGGATCAACCAGCAGACCTAGCGGTCGCTGCCCGGCGCCTTCTTGTGCTTGCTCAGGCGTGAAGGCTGCGATGACTTCTTGTCCTTGTAAGGGTTCTTGTCCCCCTGATCGCGCAACGTCAGCCTGATCGGAGCGCCCGGCATGTCAAAGTCGTCCCGCAACCCGTTAACGAGATAACGTTTATAGCTTTCGGGCACGAGGTCGGGGTGGGATGTCATCACCACGAAACCCGGTGGCCGCGTCTTGACCTGCGTGGCATAGCGCATCTTGATCCGCTTGCCGCCCGGTGCGGGTGGCGGGTGCTGTTCCAGCATCCCCGTCAGCCAGCGATTGAGCTGCGCCGTCGTCACGCGGCGGTTCCAGACGTCGTAGGCTTTCATGATCGCCTGCTGCAGCCGGTCCAGCCCCTTGCCGGTCTTGGCCGAGACGGTCACCAGTGGCGCGCCGCGCAGCTGCGGCAGAAGCCGGGCAAACTCCTCGCGCAACTCGCGCAGCTTGTCCTGCTTGTCGTCTTCGGTGTCCCACTTGTTGACGCCGATCACGACCGCCCGGCCTTCGCGCTCTGCCAGATCTGCGATGCGCAGGTCCTGTTGTTCGAAGGGGATGTCCACGTCCAGCAGGACGACCACGACCTCGGCGAACTTCACCGCGCGCAGGCCGTCGCTGACCGACAATTTTTCCAGCTTCTCGTTGATCCGGGCCTTCTTGCGCATGCCGGCGGTGTCGAAGATCCGCATCGGCACGTCGCCCCATTCCGTCATCACGGAAATGGCGTCGCGGGTGATCCCCGCCTCCGGCCCGGTCAGCAGACGTTCCTCGCCGATGATCTTGTTGATCAGCGTGGATTTTCCCGCGTTCGGGCGACCGACGACGGCGATCTGCAGCGGCTTGCCCTTCGTCGGGACGCGCGGCGCATCCGGGTCCTCGTCATCGACGGCCACATCGGTGTCGGGGGCATCGGCCATGGCGCGCTCCTCGAACTGTTCCGACAGCGGGCGCAGCACGTCCATCAGCTCGCCCATGCCCTCGCCATGCTCGGCCGACATGCGGATCGGCTCGCCCAGTCCCAGCGCATAGGCTTCGAGGATGGTCACGTCCGCCGCCTTCCCCTCGCCCTTGTTGGCGGCAAGAATGACATGGGCGTTCTTCTTGCGCAGGATATCGGCAAAGACGCGGTCGGCGGGCAGGACGCCCACGCGGGCATCGATCATGAACAGGCAGACGTCCGCCATTTCCACCGCACGTTCCGTCAGCTTGCGCATCCGGCCCTGCAGCGATTCGTCCGTGGCCATTTCCAGACCGGCGGTGTCGATCACGGTGAACTTAATGTCGGCGATCCGGCCGGGGCCTTCACGCAGGTCGCGCGTCACACCGGGCTGATCGTCCACCAGCGCCAGCTTCTTACCCACCAGACGGTTGAACAGGGTGGACTTGCCGACATTGGGTCGGCCCACAAGGGCAAGGGTAAAGGTCATGCAGCACGCTCCGGCAGGTCAGAGAGCGGCCATACACCGCTTTTGCCTTAACGGAAAGCCAGCAGTTGCCCGGTCTTCGTCACAACATAAAGCATACCGCCTGCCACGGCGGGTGCGGACGCCGCCCCGCCCGGCAGCGGCACCGAGCCGACCAGCGCGCCCGACGTCGGATCGAAGGACCGCAGCAGCCCGTCGGATGAGGCGACGATCAGCCACCCGCCCGCGAGTGTCGGGCCGTAGTTGGCGAAGACCGTGCTCTTGCGATTGAAGAAGCCCTTCTGCTCTTGCAGGTCCGGCAGGGCCGTGCGCCAGATGGAGCTGCCGTCCGCAGCGTCGAGGCGCACCAGCTCGTTCAGGTCGTTGACCATGAAGATCGACCCGCCCGCGGGCCAGACCGGACCCGAGGCGCCTTCGCCGGCGGTCCAGATCCGTTCGCCCGATGCGGCGTCGATCGCCACGGTCACGCCAGAGAAGTTGCCGACGTAGACGCGATCGCCGTCGATCACGGGGTCGCCGGCGATGTCGCTCAGGTCACCCAGCGCCTGACCGGGCCGGTCGCCGCTGACGATCTGCGACCAGCGTTGGATACCGCCCTGCGGAAAGACGCCCAGCACCTCTCCCGAGGGGAAAGGGAAGACCGCAAGATCGGCGCTGACCGCGGGACCGGCGCCACCGCCGAATGAGGTATCGGACGGGATGCCGTTCAACTGGTAGCGGATGCGCCCGTTCGTGGTCTCGATCGCCCAGGCGGTGCTGTCGCGGCTGACCACATAGACCAGATCGCCCACCACGGTGGGGGCAGAGGTGCCGGGCGCGTTCAGTTCCTGCACCCAGACGGTGCCGCCGGTCGCGGGGTCGAGCGCCGTCAGCGTGCCGTAGCCGGTCGAGACGACGAGCAGACCCGACCCGACCGCAAGGCCGCCGCCGGAGGCGTCGGTCGTCATGTCCGTCGGCGGCGTGATGTCGGCTGTCCAGACCAGGGCGCCGCCCGTCGTCGTGGCGGTGACATGCGACCGTGCGTCAAGGGTGTAGACCAGGCCGTTCGCCACCACCGGGTCGGCGGTGATGCGGGCGGCCTTGTCGTCCCCCATGCCGATGTTGACGGCAAAGACCTGCGTCAGTTGTGCGCCAAGGGCCGGCTGCGTCACCGTATGATCCGAAGCACCGTTCCGATGGGTCCATGACGCGTTGACCTGCGGCGACGGCAAGCTGATCGGCAGGGCGCGATTGACCTCGGTCATGTCGCTGCGGATCGGCTCTCTCTGCCCCGGCAGGATGATGTCCTTTTCGGTGCAGGCAGTCAGGGCGGCGAGGGCCAGCAGGCCGAAGGAAAGGGTCTTGGAAGTCACGGCAAGGCGCCCTTTCAGGGATTGGTCGGTGTCACGTCGGCAGGCGCCGCCGCATCGTTTGCGGCGGCTTCGGGCAGGGTTTCACCCAGCGCCACCATCAGGGTTTGCACGCGGTCACGCAAGCCCTGCGTGACACCGGCATCGTTCAGGATCGCGGTCAGACGCGTCACGGCGCTGTCGCGGTCATCCGCAGCCAGATCCGCCAGCGCCAACTGTTCCTGCGCCAGAAGGGCAAAGGGCTGGCCGGGCGCGGCCAGAGGCTCCAGCCGGGCGCGGCGGGCCGCGACATCGTTGCCCGCGTCCAGCATCGCGGCTTTGAAGGCGGCGAGGTCGCGGTAGATCGCGGGCACTTCGGCACGGGCGGCCAGCGCGTCAAGCGTCTGCGTCGCGGCGGCGGTATCGCCCGCCTCCTGCTGGGCGGCGGCGGTGATCAGCAGGCCGGCGGCGGCGGATTCACCGGTCTGGGGCAGCCCCTCCAGCGCCGCGGCGCGGGCTTCGGGATCGTTGGTGGCAAGGGCGGACAGCAGCGCATCGCCCGTCGCCTCGGCGGCGGCGCGGGTCTGTGCCGCGCGGTATTCGGTCCAGGCGGCACCGGCGACCAGCAGCACGACGGCAAGGATCGCGATCCAGCCGTATTTCTTCATAGTCGCGAAAAGGCGGTCGCGGCGGACCTCTTCGCTGACTTCGTTGATGAAACTGTCCGAATCGCTCATGTTCGTCCCCCGCCTGCGGCCCCCTGCGTGGTGGGGCCGCCTTTGTGCGCTTCTTAACGTGAAGCGGCAAGGATTGCCAAGGCCCGCCCCCCCGTCCCCGCCGGATTGTGCCGCCGGATCAGGCGGGGGTGGTCTGGCTGCGGGCGACGCGACCCAGTGTCGCCAGTGCCAGCGCCAGCGCGCAGACCGCGCAAAGCGCGATCGCCGCGACCATCGGCAAGGCGGTGCCGTCGAAGAAAAGGCCCGTGAGCGCGATCATCACGCCCCCCGCCAGCATCTGCAGCGTGCCGCCAAGGCTCGACGCCAGCCCCGCGATGCGGCCGTGGGCATCCAGTGCCATGACCATTGTCGTCGGGATCACCACGCCAAGGCAGGCGTTCGCCAGAAACAGCATCGCCACGATCAGCGGCAGCGACACGAAACCCGCGAGCGTCAACGCCAGAAGTGCCAGCGTGAAGCCCGCGAACCCTATTACGCCCCAGCGCATCAGCGGCACGATGCCGAACCGCTCTCCCAACGGGCCGGCGGCCTGACTGGCCGAGAAGAAGCCGACCGCATTGATCGCGAAGGCGAGCGAGAAGCCGGTGGGCGAGAGTCCGAACTGCTGGACATAGACGAAGGCCGCGCTGGCGATGAAGACGAAGAAGCTCGCCATGCCGAAGCCACCGATGAAGGTCAGACCCATGAAGACCGGGTCGGTCAGCAGCACCCTGGCCCCCGCCAGCAGCGATCCGACATGGACCTTCTGCCGATTCTCGGCCGCGAGGGTTTCCGGCAGCGCAAAGCCCGTGATCAGCAGGCCGACCGCGGCGGCCCCGCACAGCACCCAGAAGATCAGCCGCCAGTCGCCCAGCTGGATCAGGCCGGAACCCGCCAGCGGCGCCAGCATGGGCGAGACCGAGATCACCAGCATCACCATGGCCATCATCTTCGTCCCTGCCGTGCCGGTCGCCGTGTCGCGGATGACGGCGCGCGGCACCACCATCAGGACCGCGCCGCCGATCCCCTGCACCGCGCGGGCGGCGACGAGGACGCCGATCGTCGGCGCCATGGCAGCGGTGACGCTGCCGAGGATGAAGATCGCAAGGCCCACGAAGAGCGGCCGTTTGCGCCCGGCCTGATCGGACCACGGGCCATAGGCCAGCTGCGCCAGACCGAAGGCCACGAAATAGCTGGTCAAGGTCATCTGCGCCGCCGTCTCGCTGACGCCGAGCGATGCAGCCAGCGCAGGCATCGCCGGCAGGTACATGTCGATGGCAAAGGGGCCGACGGCCGACAGAAGGCCCAGAATCAGGGCCATGCGGAAAAGTGACATCGTGGGGGACCTGATCTGCTGAAGTTCGGCGGCACGCTACAGCGGGACCGGCAGCATGACAATCCGCGCTGCTGCGCTGTCACGCTGCGCGCTGGCGCACCTTTCAGCTGCCACGCGCCTGTGTCTCGGGGTCAAGACGGGCCCACCAGTCGGCGTAGGACGTGTTCTTCGGGTGCTTGCCGCCCTCGTCCGGCGCGCCGTCGTTCCACCAGACCGGACCGCGTTCGCCAAGGTCGCGCTTGGCCGCATCCACTCGGTCGCGGGCAGCACGGATCGCCGCGTCCCCTGTCGCCTGCCCGACGGCCCGACGGGCCCGCATCAGCGCCTTGACCGCCGCGCGGCGCGTCGTGTCGTCGAGCGTGGGGTTGGTGCAGCGCCAGAGTCGCCCTTTCGATACGAAATACCGCCCGTCCGGCGTACGCGGATAGTCCTTGCTCACGCGGCCTCTTCCTCCTCGCTTTGCCGATTCCATAGCTGGGCATAGCGTCCGGGCGCGGCCAGCAGGGCGTCGTGGGTGCCGCTTTCGACGATCTCTCCGTTTTCCAGCACGACGATTCGGTCGGCGTCCTGAATGGTTGACAGGCGGTGGGCGATGGTGATGACCGTGCGCCCATGCCCCATCATCCGCAGCTCGCGCTGGATCTCGCGTTCCGTGTCGGTGTCGAGGGCGCTGGTCGCCTCGTCCAGCAGCAGGATCGGCGGGTTCTTCAGCAGGGTCCGCGCAATGCCGACGCGCTGCTTCTCGCCGCCCGACAGCTTCAGCCCGCGTTCGCCCACGGTGGTGTCGTAGCCGTCGGGCAACGACATGACGAAGTCGTGGATGTTGGCGGCGCGCGCGGCTTCTCGGATCTCGGCCTCGGTCGCGTCGGGCCGGCCGTAGGCGATGTTGTAATGGATGGTGTCGTTGAACAGCACCGTGTCCTGCGGCACCACGCCGATCTGCGCGTGAAGCGAGTCCTGCGTGACGTCGCGCACGTCCTGCCCGTCGATCCGCACCGCCCCGCCCGTCACGTCGTAGAACCGGAACAGCAGCCGCCCGATTGTCGACTTGCCGGAACCCGAGGAACCGACGATCGCCACCGTCTGCCCCGGCTGCACGGTCAGGTCGACGCCTTTCAGGATCGGCCGCGCCTTGTCATACCCGAAATGGACGTCGGCAAGTTCGATCCGGCCCCCCATGACCTTAAGCGGCACCGCGCCGGGCTTGTCCGTCACCTCTGCGGGCTGTTCGAGCAGGTTGAACATGTCGCCCATGTCGATCAGCGCCTGCCGGATCTCGCGGTAGACCGTGCCGAGGAAGTTCAGCGGCATGGTGATCTGGATCATGTAGGCGTTGACCATGACGAAATCGCCCACGGTCAGCGTGCCGGCCCGCGCGCCGATGGCGGCCATGACCATGACGATCACCAGCCCCGCCGTGATGATCAGCGACTGACCGAAGTTCAGGAAGGCGAGCGAGTAGTTCGTCCGCACCGCCGCGGTCTCGTACAGCCGCATGGCGCTGTCGTAGCGCCCGGCCTCCCATTTCTCGGCGCCGAAATACTTCACCGTCTCGAAGTTCAGCAGGCTGTCGATGGCCTTCTGGTTGGCGTCGGTGTCCTGCTCGTTCATCACCTTGCGGATCTTCACCCGCCATTCGGTCACGGTGAAGGTAAACCAGACGTAAAGGGCGATGGTGACGACCACGACGACCATGTACCAGACGTCGAAATTGAAGAAGAGCACGACGGAGATCATCAGAAGCTGCAGCACCAGCGGCCCCATCGAGAAGATCAGGAAGCGCATCAGGAAATCGACGCCCTTCACACCGCGCTCGATGATGCGGGACAGGCCACCGGTCTTGCGCGTGATGTGATAGCGCATCGACAGGCGGTGGATGTGGGTGAAGGTTTCCAGCGCCAGCGTCCGCAGCGCGCGTTGCCCGACGGGGGTGAAGATCACGTCGCGCAACTGCGTCAGTCCCGTCGTCGCCAGCCGTGACAGCCCGTAAAGCACCGTCAGCCACACGGCGCCGAGGGCGATCAGCCATGTGTCGTCCCGCGCCTCTGCCGCGAGCGAATCAACCGCCGCCTTGTAGAGGAATGGCGTGCCGACGGCGATCGCGTTGGCCAGCAGAAGCACGCTGATCGCCGCGAGAACGCGGATCTGCGTGTTCCGGTCGCCCTTGGGCCAGAGGTAGGGCGCCACCTTGCGGATAACGTTCCACCCCTCGATCCGGGCGTTGGGGTCGAAATTGGCTTCGGTCTTGGACAGGCGGCGCATGGCGTTCCCTTGGCTGATGCCCCTACCTAAGGGCCGCCCCGGCCGATGGCCAGTCCGTCACCGGTCGGGCACGCGGTCCGGGATGACGAAGACCTGCCCGGGATAGATCAGATCCGGGTCGCGAATCTGGTCGGCATTGGCGTTGAAGACTGCGACATAAAGCATTCCCTCGCCCAGATGGTCGCGGGCGATCGCCCAGAGCGTCGAGCCCGGCTGCACCGTCTGGGTCAGGGCGCCCATGGCCGCACCCGCATCGGTCGCGGCCTGCACCGTCTCCGGCGTTTCGCGGCGGAACGGTGTCTCGACCCGGCTGGCGACCTGACCCTGCGCGTCGAGCGCGTCGATCCGCAGCGTGTAGGTGCCCGCATCGACCTGCGGCAGCGTCACCCGCCAGTCGCCGCCGGTGTTCACCGGCGCCGTGGTGACGGGGCGGTTGTCGATGTAGACCTGCAGCGTGCCGTCGGTGGGTGCGCGCCCGGCCAGCTGCACCTCTCCGGTCGTGTCGTAGGTGATCGCGTCGAGGGCGACGCGGTCCATGACCTGCGGCCCCTGCCCCAGCACGCGGGCCCCAGCCGCATCGACGACGATGGTGGGGGCGGTGGTGGCGGGGGCTTTTGTCATGACCTGCGGCGCGCTGCCGGTCTCGGGGGCGCCCGCCACCGCCTCGGCGGTCATGGCTTGCGCCGCTGCCGCGGTCCCCGGCTGCCGGATTTCCCCGGCGGCTGCGGTCCCGACCGACCCGACTGCCGTACGTTCCGTTCCGGTTCCTGCCGACTGGACCCCCTCGGAGGGCGCGATGCTGGCCTCGTCGTTTCCGTCGACCGGTGCGGTGAGGGCGTCAACCGCCGCGGCCCCGTCCGCAAGCGCGGTTGCGGTTCCATCTGCCGCAGCTTCGTCAGCAGGCACGATTGCGGTTTCGCGCGTCCCCTTGCCCTCTGCATCGGTCGGACCCGAAGCCACTGCATCCGCGTCGGCTTCTGTCTGAACCGTGTCTGTCTTGGGTGCTCCGGTCTTCCCCGGGGTCGGCATAGCGTCGGATGTGGTCGCCATCGCGACGACGTTATCCGGTGGCGGTGATCCGGCGCCGGGGCGCACCAATACGGCCTCGCCGCTGGCCGCTTCGTCGTTTTCGGCGAAGGTCAGGCTGCGCGGCAGGTCGGAGGCCGCGATCTGCGTCGTCGCGGCAAAGCCACCGCTGCCGTCGGCCAGCGCCTCGGTCAGGGGCGCACCGTCGAGAAGGATCGTCACGCGGGCGCCGGGCGTCGCCTTGCCGGCCACCACCGCAACGCCATCCGGTCCCAGAAGGAAGGTATCGACCCGCGGTCCGTCCTGCGGTGCCGCGGGGGTCGTCTGCGGCACGGGATCGGGCAGAGGGGCGGCACTCGACTCAAGGGTCGCGCCGGTTGCGGCGCTTGCGACGGGTGTGCCCTGTGGCGCCAGATCGGGGCTGACCCGCGGCAGCAGCGCAACGACAGCCACGGCCAAAGCCGCAGCCAGAACCGCACCGCCCACCATCCGCGCCCTGTCTTGCGCCATTCCAGACCCCCCCGGGTGTAATCCGGGCCCCGCCGGGCCCGCATGGCGCACAGGCTGGCGCAAACCGGCGCTGCGGGCAAGTCCGCCGGTCTCGATTACGATATCCTGAGCCGCGACGATGGCTTGGCGAACACAGGTGGGTTCA
Organism: Loktanella atrilutea; assembly: GCF_900128995.1. GTDB lineage: Bacteria > Pseudomonadota > Alphaproteobacteria > Rhodobacterales > Rhodobacteraceae > Loktanella > Loktanella atrilutea. The sequence continues at coordinate 938,972 of NZ_FQUE01000001.1, forward strand.
GGCCGCGGCCCTTGCGCGTCGCCGCGCGGCCCGGTCCGCGTTGATCGACGACAGGGAATAGAGTGCCAGCGCAGACCAGATCATCGGAAAGGCGATGGCGTGCCACGGCGTCAGCGGATTGCCAAAGAACAGCACCGCGCAAGCGAACTGCAGCGTGGGGTTCAGATATTGCACCAGCCCCACCGTCGACAGCCGCACGCGTCGTGCCGCAAAGCTGAACAGGATCAGCGGCAGTCCCGTCAGGATGCCGGACAGCGCCAGCAGCGCCATGTCGGACCAGTCGATCGCGTGGGGGCCCAGTTCCGTCCCTTGAAAGATCAGCCACAGCATGGCGAAGGGCGCCAGGACCGTGACCTCTGCCGTCACCGACACGACGCCGCCCAGATCGAGCCCCTTCTTCAGCACCCCGTAGGCGCCGAAGGTGCCGGCAAGGAAGAGCGCGATCCAGGGCGCCACGCCGAGGCCGATGGTCAGAACCAGCACCGCGAGAGCCGCCAGCAGCACCGCCGCGATCTGCGCGGCGCTCAGTTTTTCCTTGAACACGACCGCCCCCATCACCACGGCGACGAGCGGGAAGATGTAGTAGCCCAGCGACGCCTCAAGCGCGTTGCCGATCGAAATGCTGTGGATGAAGCCGAACCAGTTGAGCGAAATCATCACCGCGGCCGCCACGATGACCCGCAGGGTGCGCCAGTTGCGCAGGGCGTCACGCACCTCTGACAGGCGACCTTGGGCGGCCAGCAGAGCGGCAAAGAAGATCAGCGACCACAGGGTGCGGTAACACAGCACCTCCAGCGAGGGGACATGAGCCAGCAGGTGATAGTAGAGCGACGACAGGCCCCAGATCGTGCAGGTGACGATCAGGGCGAGGATACCTTTGGCACCGGGCGACACTGGCATGGGGCTTCCTATGAAGGGTGCCGCCGTTGTGATCCCAAATCCGCCCCCTCTGCAAGTCACGAAAAAGGGCCACGCCCTGCGACGTGGCCCCTGTCCCCAACGTGCGCGGCCCTCAGGCAGCGAGGTCGGATTTCACGATATCCTCGATATCCTTGATCGGGTGATTGGTCAGCGTCTTTGGGATCTCGCCCACGACCTTGTCCGTCACCTCCTGATGCAGCTTGTCGCGCAATTCGCCCAGAACGTTGGGCGAGGCGACCAGCACGACGGAGTCGAACTTGCCCTTGTGGGCCCGCTCGTAAAGGATGTCCGCCAGATCGGCGGCGAAGCGGTCCTTCGCCAGCTCGTGCCAGTCGGTGTCGTCATAGGCCGACTTGCCGGGGTTGGCAGACTGGCCGACGCGACCGGGCCGGTTGGCGGACTGGTCGATGTCTTTGGGATTATCCTGCTCTTCTTTACGGATGACCTCGAGGTTCGGATCCTCGCCATCAGTTATGTTTCGCAGGAAAAGTGCCTTCTCGCCGTCGGCAACGACGACCCATGTGCCATTCTTGATCCTAGTCATTGCGAACATCCTGATTGGTGGCGATCTTGTCGGATTTGGTGGCATCGGTATGGCTATCGGGACTCTCGGTGACACGTTTCTCCGAGTCGCGGCTAGCGACCCTCTCGGCCAGTGCACCGCCTGCGGTGCCGCTTTGATCCGGTGCCGCGGGGGGATTGCCGATCAGCGCCTCCGTTTCGGACCCGCCGTCGGTGGAGCGTTTGCGCTCTGCCATGGTGCTCTCCTGTCGTCTGTTTCGCTTGGGAAACCAACGGGCCGGCACGGCGATTGTTCCGCCTAGCTGGCCATCAGCGCGCGCCACCGGGCGACAGAGATGTTCGATCCGCAGGCGATGATGCCGACGTGCCGTCCCGCCAGATCGTCGCGCAGCGGTCCGCAGATCGCAGCAAGGGACGCGGCGCAGGCGGGTTCCGCAAGGATCCGCAGCACGTCCATGTAGTGCCCCATGCCCGCCCGCATCTGATCGTCGGTGACATGCACCATCCGGTCGACCACCGCCTGCGCCACCGCAAAGGACTGCGGCATCGCCCGCGGTGCGCTGAGGCTGTCGGCGATCGTGGTGATCCGGTCGAGGGCCACGGGATGCCCGGCGGCAAGGCTGCGGGTCATGCTGTCGGCACCGGTCGGTTCGACACCGATCACGGTGCAGTCGGGCCTTGCCCGTTTGAAGGCCGCCCCCATGCCGCCGATCAGACCGCCACCGCCGACGGGGACGACCAGCGTATCAACCTGCGGCGCTTGGGCCGCATATTCCGCACCGCAGACGGCGGCGCCCAGCGTCATGTGATCGCCCTCAAAGGGATGTAGGATCGCACGCCCCTCCTCCGCCACGACGCGGTCCATCTCGGCAAAGGCGGCGGGCATGTCGGCGCAAAGCGTCACCTCTGCCCCCATCGCGCGGCAGCCGTCGATGCGCAGGGAATCGACGGTATCGGGCATCGTGATCCGTGCGCTAACGCCCGCCGCCTGCGCCGCCCAGCTGACCGCCAGCGCGTGATTCCCGCCGCTGGCCGCAACCACCCCCGCGCGCCGCTGCGCGGCGTCCAGCGCCCGGATGCCCAGCAGCCCGCCGCGTGCCTTGAACGACCCCGCCTGCTGGAACAGCTCCAGCTTGATCGTGACGCTGGCCGCGTCCGGCAGGATGTCCCGCCAACGGTCGGAGGACAGGGACAACACCGGCGTGCGAATGGTCTGGGCGGCAATCGCCCGCGCGGCACGCGCGATGTCGTCGTTGGTCGGCAAGGTCATGGCGTCATCCGATGCAAAAGGGCCCGCGCAGATCGCACGGGCCCTCGTTTAGATCAATCGCTGGCGGGATTACATCCGGCTCGCGACGTTTTCCCAGTTGACCAGATTGTCGAGGAAGTTGGTCAGGTAGGCGGGACGCTTGTTGCGGAAGTCGATGTAATAGGAATGTTCCCACACGTCGCAGCCCAGCAGCGCAGTCTGACCGAAGCAGACGGGATTGACGCCGTTTTCGGTCTTGGTGACCTTCAGACCGCCGTCCGTATCCTTGACCAGCCAGGCCCAGCCGGACCCGAACTGACCGCCGCCAGCGGCAGAGAACTCTTCCTTGAACTTGTCGACGGAGCCGAAGCTGTCGGTGATCGCCTTCTCCAGTTCGGACGGCATCTTGCTGTCGTTGGGCGACATCATTTCCCAGAACTGGTTGTGGTTCCACAGCTGGCTGATGTTGTTGAAGATCCCGGACTGCGCCACGGCGTTCTTGTCGTAGGTGCCCTTGATGATCTCTTCGAGGGACTTGCCCTCCCACTCGGTGCCGGCGATCGCCTTGTTGCCGTTGGTCACATAGGCGTTGTGGTGGATATCATGGTGATATTCCAGCGTTTCCTTGGACATGCCCTTTGCTGCCAGCGCGTCGTGGGCATAGGGAAGATCGGGAAGTTCGAAAGCCATGGTGTGACCCCTTTTCTATTGTGGTTCGTTCGTGCGAATGGATGCGCGATTGCTCACCGGGTCAACCCCTGAAAGCAGGTCAGGTTCCGCGTGGAAAGTGCCCGACCGGCCCCGCCTTGGCCGAGGCTTCCAGCAGGTCGAAGGCGTAGTGCGCGACCGAGCGAAAGCAGATCACCTGAAAGGTCTGCGCATCCGTCATCCAGAACGCCGCCGCGATCTGGCCCAGCCGTGTGCGCAGCACCTGACCGGGACCGAAGACATCGGGATGCAGATCGACCGGGGCCAGCTTTGCGATGACCTCGCGCGCAAAGGGCCCCTCCACCCGCAGCAGGGCCCGCGCGTCCGACACGTCAAGCGCCAGATGATGCTGGTCCTTCATCGCCTTGGCGATCCGGGACAGCGCGTCGTCGACCTCGGTATGGGGCATCAGGAACAGCAGTTCGTCCGGCGACATCCACAGCGCGGCGCGGTCGTTGCGCACCTGCGCCTCGCGCAGGGCGGGGACCGGGGCGCCGACCAGATCCTTCGACAACGCCTTCAGCTTGCCGAAGGACAGGTCGCAACGCAGGCTGATCATGCCCTGCAGGCCCATGTCGCTGACCTGAACGCTGCCGGATGTGGCACGGCCCCGCAGGGCGCTGACGGGCTCAGACATTCTGCTTCTTCCCTTCCTTGTCATAGAACACCGGGTCGCAGATGCGGGCATCGACCGTGCCGCCGCCCGTTTTGGTAAAGGCGATCACCTCGCCCATACGTTCCGGTCCGCGCCGCACCAGACCCATCGCGATTCCCTTGCCCAGCGTCGGCGAATAGTAGGTCGAGGTCACGCGCCCCTGCGTATTGCGCTGCCCGTTCACGTTCTCGCCCGTGTCCACCGCGTAGGCGCCGTCCGGCAGGACGGACCCGTCAAGCGTTTCCAGACCTACGAGCTTCCAGCGGTCGGGGTCCTGCATGTGCGTCCGCATCTGGCCCCGCTTGCCCAGGAAGTCGTCCTTCTTCTTCGAAATCGCCCAGTCGAGGTTCAGGTCCTGCGGGATCACCGTTCCGTCGGTCTCGTCCCCGATCATGATGAAGCCCTTCTCGGCCCGCAGGACGTGCAGTGCCTCTGTGCCGTAGGGCATCAGGCCAAGCGGTTCACCATGTTTGACCAGCAGGTCCCAGAAGGCCGCACCCTGCCCGGCTCGCACCGCGATCTCGAACGACAGCTCGCCCGAGAAGCTGATGCGGAAGATCCGCACGTCGAAGCCACCGAGGGTGCCCGTGGTCCAGCGCATGAAGGGCAGCGCCTCCTGCGTCAGGTCCATGCCGCCGATGTCCTGCAGCAGGTCGCGCGCCTTGGGGCCGACGACGGCGAACTGGGCGTATTGCTCTGTCACGTTTGCGGTGTAGACCTGCCAGTCGTACCATTCGGTTTGCAGCCAGTCCTCCATATGCGCGTGGATGCGGTCGGCGCCGCCGGTCGTGGTGTGGCACAGCCATGTGTCGTCATCCATGCGGGCGACGACGCCGTCGTCCATCAGGAAACCGTTTTCGGAACACATCAGGCCGTAGCGGCAACTGCCCACCGGCAACGTCGACATCATGTTGGTATAGATCATGTCGAGGAACCGGCCCGCGTCGGGCCCCTTCACGATGATCTTGCCCAGTGTGGACGCATCAAGGAGGCCGACGGCTTCGCGGGTGTTCTTTACTTCTCGTGTGACGGCGTCGTGACTGGACTCGTCGCCGCGCGGATAGGCATAGGGCCTGCGCCACTGGCCGACGGGTTCGAAGTCGGCGTCGTGATCCTCGTGCCAGTCCTGCACCGGCGTGCGGCGCACCGGCTGGAACAGCTCGTCCCGTGCGACACCGGCGATCGCGGCCAGCGGCAACGGCGTATAGGGCGGGCGAAAGGTCGTGGTGCCGACCTGCGGGATCGCTTCACCCAGTGCATCCGAAAGCACGGCGAGTCCGTTGACGTTGCTCAGTTTTCCCTGATCCGTGGCCATGCCGAGCGTGGTGTAGCGCTTCGTGTGCTCGACGGACCGGAAGCCTTCCTGTGCCGCCAGCTGCACGTCGCTGACCTTCACATCGTTCTGATAATCCAGCCACATCTTGGCGCGCATGTCGTAGGGTGCCTGCGCGGGCATGATCCAGACCGGGGCCATCGGATCCTCTGCCGCGTCGTCGCCCATCGGGGCCTGACCGGGCTTTTTGACGTGTCCTGCGGTCGATGCGGCCTTGCGGCCGGCGCCGAAACCGTCGGCGATCGCCTCTGCCGTGAACAGGTGGCCGTTCGCCGTGCCCGCCGCCGTGACGAAGCCGGCACCGTCCGCGCCCGTGGGCGGGCGGTCGGCGTCGGGGCGGAACATGGCCTGCGCCTCGTCCCAGACCAGCTTGCCACCGCAGTGCGACCACAGGTGCACGACGGGCGACCAGCCGCCGGACATGGCGACGCAGTCGCAGGCGATCTGTTCGGTCTGCCCGCCCGTGCCGTCCTGCGCGCAGATGCTGACGCCGGTCACGCGCTTGCCGCCCTCGACCGCGCCGATGGCGCTGTTCGCCAGCACGCGGATGCCAAGGGCCCTGACCTGTTCCGGCAGCGCGCCCTGCGCCGCGGGGCGCGCGTCGATGACCGCTGGCACGTCCAGCCCGGCGGCGTGCAATGCCAGCGCCGTGCGGTAGGCATCGTCGTTATTCGTTACGATCACGGTGCGCTGTCCCACGGCGACGCCGTAGTTCACGACGTAATCGCGCAAGGATGCCGCCAGAAGAACGCCCGGCACATCATTGTAAGCAAAGGACAAGGGTCGTTCGATGGCGCCCGTCGCGGTGACGATCTGTCCCGCCCGGATCCGCCACAGCCGCTGGCGCGGGCCACCCTGTTTCGGCGCGTGGTCCGTCAGACGCTCGTGTGCCAGCGCATAGCCATGGTCATAGACGCCGGCGCCCTGACAGCGCACGCGCATGTCGACATTCGGCATCGCGTGAAGCTCGCCCAAGGTGACGTTGACCCAATCCTGCGCCGACTGTCCTTCGATCATCGGACGGTCGACGACGGCGCGTCCGCCCCAGCCAGAGGTCTGTTCCAACAACAGCACCCGCGCACCGGCCCGACCCGCCGCCAGCGCTGCCGCGAGACCGGCAATTCCGCCTCCGATCACAAGGACATCGACGGTGACGTTAAAGTGCTCGTAGGTATTGTCATCAGCCGTTTCCGGCGCCGCCCCCAGACCCGCCGACCGGCGGATGATGGGCTCGTAGACATGCTTCCAGAAGGCACGCGGCTGAATGAACGTCTTGTAGTAGAAACCGGCGGGCAGAAAGCGCGAAAGCTTCGCGTTGATCACGCCCACGTCGAATTCGAGGCTGGGCCAGTGGTTCTGGCTGCGCGCGACAAGACCTTCGTAAAGGTCGACCTGCGTGACCCGCACATTGGGTTCCTGCCGGTCCCCGCGACCCAGTTCGACGAGCGCATTCGGCTCTTCCGTCCCGGCGGCGACGATGCCGCGCGGGCGATGGTACTTGAACGACCGGCCGACCAGGATCTGGTCGTTTGCCAACAGCGCGCTCGCCAGCGTATCGCCCGCATAGCCCTGCATCGCCTTGCCGTTGAACGAGAAATGCACCGGCCGGTTCTTGCGGACCAGCCGTCCGTTGGTGCGCAGCCTCATCGAAAATCTCCCCATGCCCAACCGGGCTGCCGTTCTGTGATCGTGTCTCGGATGGTCTGCGGCGGCTGGTGTGTCTGGGCGGGATAGGTGCCATAGACCTCCAGCGTGGCGGTGTTGCGCGCGGCCAGAAACCACTTGCCGCAGCCGTAGACATGCCGCCAGCGTTCAAAGTGCACACCCTTGGGGTTCTCGCGCATGAAAAGATAGTTCTCGAATGCCTCGGCGTCCGCCTCTGGCCCGTGACGCTTGAGATGTGCTTCGCCGCCCGGGTGAAGATCGGTTTCATCGACCATGCGGTCGCAATGGGGACAATGCAGGATCAGCATGGGACGGCCTTTGGCAGGGGGCATGAAAACGCGAAAGGGCCGCCCGATCCCCGCAGGGATCGGACGGCCCGAAGGTCGGACGGTGAAGACCGCTTAGTTGTTGGCCGCAGGCGCGTCGGCTGTGGGTGCGTCGGTCGCATCGCCGACGGCGTCACCGGTTGCATCCGCTGCGTTTTCGGCTGCATCGCCGGTCGCTTCGGCAGCGTTCTCGGCCGCGTTGCCGACGGCTGTTGCAGTATCGCTTGCGGCGTCGCCGACGGCATCGGCGGCAGGCGCCTCGGTCGTCGTATCGGTCGTGGCGACGGTGCCGCCATCATTGCCGCCAAGGAACAGGTAAGCCAGCACGGCCAGAACGACGATGACGATACCAATGACCAGCGCAGAGCTGCCGCCGCTGCGACGCTCGACCGCCGGGGTCGTCGTGTTGTGGATGTTCGTGGTGTTGGGCCGGTTCGGATCGGTCCTGACGCGGTCGGGATCGGTGTTGACGCGGTTCGGGTCGGTGTTGCGATCGGACATGGGGCGTGCTCCATCAATGTGTTACTTGGCGACAAAACGTCGCAAGCCGCCGTCCGGTTCCCGGCCCCGACGAAGATGATGACGATGCGCGATTTGCCGCCCATCAGTGAGCCACCCCCGCCGCCACGCTTTCGTCGATGAACTTGCCGTGGCGGAAACGGTTCATGCTGAATTCTTCGGTCAGGGGCGACTGTCCCTTGGCCACGAGTTCCGCCATCGCCCAACCTGATCCGGGGATCGCCTTGAACCCGCCGGTGCCCCAACCACAGTTGACGAAGATGCCATCTACCGGAGTCTTCGACAGGATCGGCGACCGGTCGCCGGTCACATCCACGATGCCGCCCCATTGGCGCAGCATTTTAAGCCGTCCGACGATGGGGAAGGTTTCGACCAGGGCGCGGACGGTTTCCTCGATATGATGGAAGCTGCCGCGCTGGGTGTAGTTGTTGTAGCCGTCGGTGCCGCCGCCAATCACCATCTCGCCCTTGTCCGACTGGGACATGTAGCCGTGGACGGTATTCGCCATGACGACGACGTCCATGCAGGGCTTGATCGGCTCTGACACCAGCGCCTGCAGTGCCACGCTTTCGATCGGCAGCTGGAAACCGGCCTTCTGTGCCAGAACGGAGGCATGGCCTGCCACGACCATGGCCAGCTTGTTGCACTTGATGTCGCCGCGCGAGGTGTTGACGCCGGTGACCTTGCCACCCTCGGTCACGACCCCCGTGACCTCGCACTGCTGGATGATGTCCATGCCCATGTCGGCGCAGGCGCGGGCATAGCCCCAGGCGACGGCGTCGTGCCGCGCCGTGCCGCCGCGGGCCTGCCACAATGCGCCGAGAACCGGATAGCGCGGCCCGTCGATGTTCATGATCGGGCACAGTTCCTTGACCCGCTGGGGCGTAATGAATTCCGTCGTGACACCCTGCAGGCTGTTGGCATGGGCGGTGCGCTGATAGCCGCGGATCTCGTGCTGGGTCTGGGCCAGCATCATCACGCCGCGGGGGCTGAACATGACGTTGTAGTTCAGGTCCTGGCTCAGTGTCTCGTACAGGCTGCGGGATTTTTCGTAGATCGCGGCGGAAGGGTCCTGCAGATAGTTGCTTCGGATGATGGTCGTGTTGCGCCCGGTGTTGCCGCCGCCCAGCCAGCCTTTTTCCAGCACCGCGACGTTGGTGATGCCGAAATTCTTGCCAAGATAATAGGCCGTCGCGAGGCCGTGCCCGCCAGCACCCACGACGATCACGTCATAGCGCGGCTTGGGTTCCGCCTGCCCCCAGGCGCGGGTCCAGCCGGTGTGCTGGCGGAACGCTTCGCGGGCGATGGCAAAGGCGGAATAGCGTTTCATCTGGCGTGAATCCTCAAGCGGCTGCGCGCGGGTCTGCACGCCTTTCCTGACGGGTCCGGGCATAAAGGAGGATACTGGCAGCGGCAAGACAGCGGGGTTTTGCGACATCGCCCTGCGGTCGCGCGTCGCAGCCTGCGGCATGCGGGGTTTTCAGGGCGCGCGCGGGCGACTAGGTAGGTGCGGAACTGCGGGGGAAGCAACGTGTTCTGGATCATCTGTATCGTCATGGCACTGGGCATCGCCCTTCTGCTGGCCGCGCCCCTGCTGCGTCCGGCGCCAGCGCCCGTCGCGCATCCGCAGATCGCACTCTACAAGGGCCAGCTGGAGGAGGTCGACCGCGACGTCGCCCGCGGGGTGCTGAACCCGGCGGAGGCGGACCGCGCCCGTGCCGAGATCTCGCGCCGGTTGCTGAGCGTCAGCCGCACGGAACAGGCCAGCGGCACCGCGCCCGCATGGGCCAGCCGGGCCGTGGCCGGGGTGATCGCCGTGGTGCTGCTGGGTCTGGGGGCACTGACCTACCTCGACCTCGGTGCGCCGGGAGAGCCGGACCAGCCCATCGCCGCCCGTCTGGCACAGGCCGAGGAGATGCGCGCCAACCGCCCCGATCAGGCCGCGCTGCAGGCGGCGGCCCCCGCCCCTCCGCCCGTCGATGCGCCGCAGGATTACCTCGACCAGATCGCACAACTGCGGGCCGTGGTGCCGACACGGCCAGACGATCTGGAAGGCTGGACGCTGCTGTCGTTCCACGAGACGCGGCTCGGCAACTATGCCGCGGCACTGACCGCGCAGGACCGCGTCGTCGCGCTGAAGGGCGACGCGGCGACGATGGACGACCTGCAGCGCCAGCTCGACCTGATGGTTGCCGCCGCGAACGGCGTCGTGTCGCCAGAGGCCGAGGCAAAAGCCCGCGATCTGCTGGCCCGCGACGACGCGAATGTCGCCGGGCGCTACTACATGGGTGCGCTCTACAACCAGACCGGCCGGCCCGATGTCGCCTTCCGCTTCTGGCGGCCGATCGTGGAAAGCGGGGATGCGTCCTTCCACGCCGATCTGGCCCGCGCGCAGATCGAGGATGCGGCCGCCCGCGCCGGGGTCGAGTATCGCCTGCCGGAGGTCAAGGGCCCCGGCATGGCCGAGATGGCCGCTGCACAGGACATGTCGCCGGAAGACCGCGAGGCGATGATCGGCGGCATGGTGGCGCAACTGGCAGAGCGGCTGGGGTCCCAGGGCGGGCCGGCGTCGGACTGGGCGCGCCTGATCACCGCCTACGGCGTGCTGGGTGATACGGACAAGGCCGGTATGGTCTGGGCCGAGGCGCAGACCACCTTTGCCGATGACAGCGTCGGCATGCAGGTGCTTGAAGCGGCTGCGAAATCCGCAGGCGTCGCCGAATGATCCGCGAAGACGTTGCGTCCTTTCTGACCGAGGTGCCGCCGCTGGGGCCGCTGGCGGGGCTCGACCTTGGGACCGTGACCATCGGCGTCGCCGTGTCCGACGTCTTGCGCGGGGTGGCCACCCCTATGGAAACCATCAAGCGCAAGAAATTCGGGGTCGATGCCGCCGCCCTGCTGAACTTGTGCGAAAAGCGCCAGATCACCGGGCTTGTGCTGGGCCTGCCGCTGAACATGGATGGCAGCGAAGGGCCGCGCTGTCAGGCGACGCGCGCCTTTGCCCGTAACCTCGAACGGCTGACGCCGCTGCCGATCACCTATTGGGACGAGCGTCTGTCCACCGTCGCCGCGACGCGTGCGCTGCTGGAGGCGGATACGTCCCGCAAACGTCGCGCCGAGGTGATCGACCACGTCGCCGCCGCCTATATCCTGCAAGGGGCACTCGACCGCATCCGTCACTTGAAGGCCAATCCATGACCGACAGCACCGACAACGTCTGGAAGCGTGACGAGATCGACAGCCCCTGCGTGAAGGTCTGCGTGATCCATTCCGAAAGCCGGCTCTGCACCGGCTGCCTGCGCACCATCGACGAGATCGGTGCCTGGTCGCGGATGACACCGGAGGCACGGCGTGCGGTCATGGCGGAACTGCCCGCGCGGGCCGGCCAGATCACCCGCCGGCGCGGCGGGCGTGCGGCACGGCTGAGCAAGGACAACTAGAAGCCGGAAGCTCTTGTTTTCGGGATGAAATCAGGCCACGGCCGGAAAAACGAAGCACCGGTCGCGCCGGATCATGATCCAAAGCGGCGTGCCGGGTTTCGGCAGGAAGACGGAGGGGATCTGGGCCCGCAGAATCGTGCCGTCGTAGTCCATGCGGAACTCGACCAGCGATTCCGATCCCATGAACCGCGCCCGCTGCACGACACCGCGGGCAGGCGTGCCTTCTATCGGCGTTGGATGCGGCCCGCGCCCGGCGCGGTCGAAGTCGATCTTCAAGTGCTGCGGGCGGATGCAGATGTCAACGGCGGTCCCGTCCGGCACGCCGGGGGCGAGGAACTGGCCAAAGGGCGTGTCCGTCAGCGCCCCATGAACAACGCCGCGGATCACGTTGATATCACTGAAGAACGCCGCGGCCTGCAGGTCCACCGGCGTGTTATAGATGTTGTAGGGCGCGCCACGCTGCACGATCCGTCCGCCGCGCATCAGCGCGATCTCGTCGGCCATGCGCATCGCCTCTCCGGGCTCGTGCGTGACCAGCAGGACGGCGGTGCCCTCGGCCTTCAGCACGTCGAGCGTCTCGTCCCGGATGTCGTCGCGCAGACGGTCGTCGAGGCCGGAAAACGGCTCGTCCATCAGCATGACCTTTGGGCGCGGTGCAAGGGCGCGGGCAAGGGCCACACGCTGCTGTTCGCCGCCCGACAGCTCGTGCGGAAAGCGGTCGATATGGCGGCTCATGCCGACCTTGGCCAGCAGATCGACGACCCGCGCCCTTGCGGCTGCGCGATCCAGCTTCAGGCCGAAGGCGACGTTCTGGGCGACACTCAGGTGCGGAAACAGGGCGAAGTCCTGAAACATCAGGCCGATTGAGCGCTGTTCCGGCGGCACGCTGCGCCCGTCCTGCCACAGCGTCCGGCCATCCACGTCGATCCGGCCCGCATCCGGGTCCTCGACCCCCGCGATCATGCGCAGGGTCGTGGACTTGCCGCAGCCCGAGGGGCCAAGCAGGCAGGTCACCTGCCCCGGCATTACCGACAGGCTGACGTCATCGACGACCTGATGGTCGCCCAACCGCTTGGCCAGACCGGAGATTTCGAGGCGCGGGATCGCGGGCATGGATTACTCTATCAAAACGCTCGGGCTTCGACCTAGCAACACCCGCCCGCGATCACAAGGCGCCGTCAAAGCGTCGCGTTGATCGCGCCGCCGTCCAGCAGGATGTTCTGACCCACAATGAAGGCCGCCCTCTCGGAACAGAGGAAGGCGCACATGGCGCCGAAATCCGCCGCCTCGCCGTAGCGGCGGGCGGGGATCGTGGCGATCCGCTGCGCCTTGGCATCCTCTACAGAGATGTTCTGTGCCCGCGCCACGTTGCCGTCCAGCGAGTCTGCCCGGTCGGTGGCATGGATGCCGGGCAACAGGTTATTGATCGTGACACCGTGCGGCGCCACCTGCCGCGACGTGCCCGCGACATAGCCGGTCAGGCCGGCACGGGCGCTGTTCGACAGGCCCAGCTGCGCGATCGGCGCCTTGACGGAGCCCGAAGTGATATTGACCACCCGGCCCCAGCCGCGGTCGATCATGCCGGGCAGCAGCGCCGTCATCAGCGCGATCGGCGCCAGCATGTTGGCATCCAGCGCCTTGATGAAATCCGCCCGGTCCCAGTCCGACCACACGCCCGGCGGCGGGCCGCCGGCGTTGTTCACGAGGATGTCGATCTGCCCGGCCGCGTCCAGCAGGCGCGCCCGGTCGTCTGCATCGGCCACGTCGGCGGCGACGGTCGTGACCGTCACGCCATGGGCGGTGCGGATTTCGTCTGCCGTCCGCTCCAGCGCCTCGGCGCCGCGGGCGTTCAGCACGATGTCGACACCGGCCTCTGCCAGTGCCATGGCGCAGCCGCGGCCCAGTCCTTTTGATCCTGCGCAGACCAGCGCCCTGCGTCCCTTGATCCCCAGATCCATGATTGTCCTCCTTCAGATGTGACGGCTGCTGCCTCTTGACGATTGACGACGTGTTAACCCTACTAGGTCATGGATTGACAAGGTCCGAACCGTGCAGCAAGCGAGTGACACCGTCGTCCTCGCTCATAAAGGAACACGATGCCGCCGCGCGCCCCTAAAAGCCAGAGCGTGCATGTCCTGCCCGCGGATGCCTTGCGGGTCACCGACGGCGTGGCCTTTGGCGAGCCTATGACTTTTGCCGACGAGCTTGTGCTGGACGATGTCTACGAGCTGACAGCGCCCACACGGCCACTGGTGCTTGCGCTGGAACCGCAGGCCGATGCGGGGCAATTCCGGGTGGCGCCCGGCGGGCAGACAGGGATGCCGGGCAGCGACGTCTTTCTTGACTGCTGCATCACGCTGATGGCGATCGACGGCAAGACCTACGAGGCCCTGATCCTGGTCGAGGTCGTCTCCGGCGGGGTCGAGGGGGTGCACCTGCTGCCGCTGGCCAACCTTGCGCCCAACCAGCCCTACCGCCTTGTCGGCGTCGACCGGCAGATCGCCACGATCCGCTTTGCCGAAATGGCGAGCGTGTCGTTCACCCGGGGCACCCGGATCACCATGGCGTCCGGTGCGCAGGTCGCCATCGAGGATGTGCGCGTGGGCGACCGGGTGCTGACCCGCGACGACGGTCCGCAGGTCGTGCGCTGGGTCGGCCACACGACCTTGAGGGCCGTGGGCGATTTCGCTCCGGTCGTCATTGCAAAAGGGGCGCTGCACAACGCCAACGACCTGATACTCAGCCCGGATCACAGGCTCTTTGTCTACCAGCGGCAGGACCGTCTGGGCGCGGGCCGGCACGAGGTGCTGGTCAAGGTGCGCCATCTGATCAACGGCGACACCGTCTATCAGCAGGACGGCGGCTTCGTCGACTATTTCCAGCTGCTGTTCGATCAGCATCAGATCATCTATGCCGAGGGGATCGCCGCGGAATCGCTGCTGATCGACCCGCGCACCCGGTCCGCGCTGCCCGACCATCTGGACGAAAGCGTGCGCCGGGGTCACGGCCACCGCCACCACCTCGATTACGAGGTGCGCGAATCACTGCTCAGCATCGGTGATGCGGTCGCCCTGCTGCGCCGCGCCTCTTCAAACTGACCTCTGGTCAGTCGGCGCGGCGGGTGCCCGCAAAGCTGCCGTCGAACACGTCGAGACCCTCTGGCCCCGTCACGTCGCCAAACAGAAGGCCGCTGACCGCCGTCTGCCCGGTGCCTAGAAACTCCCCCTCGATCGACGCATCGATCCGGTAGGGTGTCGTGCCCTGCCGCAACGTGCCATCGACATCGCCGTCGAAGCTGTAGGCGGCCGTGGGGTCGGTGTCGCGATAGATGTTGCCCTTGGTGATGGCGAGCGTGCCGTCGAGCGGGATTGCATCACGGGCCTCGAACCCCGAGGCCTCGCCCCTGATCTGGTCGAAGGCGGCGGCGAAGTTCACGTCGAGCCGCAGGTCGCCCAAATGCTCGACCCGCGCGCCATCCGGCCCCGTCGGCAGCCGCGCCCGCATGTAGCCGTTGTATTCCGCCCGCCCGCTGACCGGCAAAAGGGTCGGATCGCTGACCGGAAGGCCATTCAGGCCATCGTCGATATTCGCGGGCGTCAGCCCGGCAGGGCTGCCGGTGCCACCACCCCCGCCGCATCCGGCAAGAAGCGTCAGTGACAGGATCAGACCGCTGGCGCGCATGGGAACCTCCGTTTGGACGTCCCCAGACTCGCAATACACAGTTAATTTCGGGTAAAGAAATGTCCCGATGCGCCGCGTCCGTCAGCGAGACGTCCTGCCCAGCACGCCGTCCAATGCAAAGGTGCCCGGTCGGCCATTGGCATTGATCGCGCCGCGCATCGGCAGGCCGATGTACTGGGCCGAGTTGCCCTTGAACCCGCCGGCGCGTCCCTGATTGTCGGTGATCGTGCCGTCGACACCGATGGTTCCGCCGTTGATCGTGCCGTTCACGTCGCCAAGGATCGTGACCTGAGAGCGATTGATCGACCGGTTCAGTGTGCCGTCGATGTTCAGGTTGCCGGCGATCTGGTTGCCGCTGGACGTGACGAAGTTGCCGACGGTGCCGCCGACGCGCTGGGATCCGAAATCGACGCCAAGCTCCGTCAGGCCGTTCAGGCCGACGGGCTGACCGCTGTTCAGGTTGGCGGCCTGCATGTTGCCTGACACGTAGCCCAGATAGTTGGCTCGCCCGCTGACCGGGACCGCGGCCTTCGTCGTGACGCCTGCGGCGTTGTATCCCGGCGCCAGCCTTTCGCCGACGGTCTGGATCTCGCGCAGCGACAGGCGTCCCGCCCCGCCGGAGGACAGCAGGTTGTCGCCGGGATAGGCGTTGCCGCCGGGTGCCGGTAGCGGCACCGTCGTGCCGCCGCAGGCCGCAAGGGCGCCGAGCGCGAGGGCCAGAAGGCTGTTTCGGGTGATCGAGATCATGGCAGGATCCTTTCAATGAGAGTCGGCCACGGCATGGTGCGGCGGTCTGATGTAATCAGATGATCTGGCCGCATCGCTAGGCAAGCGCACTGGCGGTGTTATAGGATAGCAAGCGCGTTATCGGCTGTTGTGGCACGGTCCTTATGCCCCGGTCGCTGCAGTCCGCATTGCCCTTGTCACGGCGCCGCGCTAAGGCAGGGCCATGACAAATCGCCCCCAACTGCCCCCCGAGATCGCCCGCCGCCGGACCTTTGCGATCATCTCGCACCCGGACGCCGGCAAGACGACGCTGACGGAAAAGTTCCTGCTGTATGGCGGCGCGATCCAGATGGCCGGACAGGTCCGCGCCAAGGGCGAGGCGCGGCGCACGCGGTCGGACTTCATGCAGATGGAAAAGGACCGGGGCATCTCGGTCTCGGCCTCGGCCATGTCGTTCGACTTCGACGGATACCGGTTCAATCTGGTGGACACGCCCGGCCACTCGGATTTCTCCGAGGACACCTACCGCACGCTGACGGCGGTCGATGCCGCAGTGATGGTGATCGACGGGGCGAAGGGCGTGGAATCCCAGACGCAGAAGCTGTTCGAAGTCTGCCGCCTGCGCGATCTGCCGATCCTGACCTTCTGCAACAAGATGGACCGGGAAAGCCGCGACACCTTCGAGATCATCGACGAGATCCAGGAGAACCTGGCGATCGACGTGACCCCGGCGTCATGGCCCATCGGCAAGGGGCGCGACTTCATCGGCACCTACGATATCCTGAACGACAGGCTGGACCTGATGGACCGCGCCGACCGCAACAAGGTGGCGCAGTCGGTGCGGATCAGCGGGCTAAGCGATCCCAAGCTGCGAGAGCACATCCCCGCCGACCTGCTGGGCACCTTCCTCGAGGAAATCGAGATGGCGCAGGAGCTGATGCCGAAGCTCGACCACGACGCGATGCTGGCGGGCACCATGACGCCGATCTGGTTTGGGTCTGCGATCAACTCTTTCGGGGTGAAGGAATTGATGGACGGCATCGGCAACTTCGGCCCGGAACCGCAGGTGCAGAAGGCCGAACCGCGCCAGATCGCGCCGGAGGAGGAGACCGTCACCGGCTTCGTCTTCAAGGTGCAGGCCAACATGGACCCCAAGCACCGCGACCGTGTGGCCTTCGTCCGCATGGCATCCGGGCATTTCGAGCGGGGGATGAAGCTGACGCACGTCCGGTCGAAGAAGCAGATGGCCGTGACCAACCCGGTTATGTTCCTTGCCGCTGACCGGGAGCTGGCCGAGGAAGCCTGGGCCGGCGACATCATCGGCATCCCGAACCACGGGCAGCTGCGCATCGGCGATACGCTGACGGAGGGCGAGAACCTGAAGGTCACCGGCATCCCGTCCTTCGCGCCGGAATTACTGCAGACTGCCCGCGCGGGCGATCCGATGAAGGCCAAGCATCTTGAAAAGGCGCTGATGCAGTTCGCCGAGGAAGGTGCCGCCAAGGTTTTCAAGCCGACCTTCGGGTCGGGTTTCATCGTGGGCGTCGTGGGTGCCCTGCAGTTCGAGGTGCTCGCCAGCCGGATCGAGATGGAATACGGCCTGCCGGTGCGCTTCGAAGGGTCGCAGTTCACCTCTGCCCGGTGGGTGCACGGCAAGAAGGAGGCGGTGGACAAGTTCGCCGCCGCTAACAAGCAGCACATCGCGCTGGACAACGACGGGGACACGGTCTTTCTGACCCGCCTGCAGTGGGACATCGACCGGGTGGGCCGCGATTATCCGGACATCACCCTGTCGGCGACCAAGGAAATGATGGTCTGATCTCCATCTTCCGTTAAGCGAACTGGAGTACGATCGGCCATGCGCTGGATCGTCCTTTTGCTGAGTGTCTGCCTGACCGCCTGCATCCCCGTCGGGGAGGAGGTTTTGCAGACCTACGACGCATGGTTGGGAACGACGTCGTTCACGACACAGGAACGGGAAATCTTTCGCGGCGACGACGGCAAGGGCCTGATGACGGCGCGTCCGGTCATCGTCACGGGGCCGCAGGGGCGCGCCTATGGGGTCCTGACGAACGTACGGCGCCGCGACACGAACGGGCCCGTTGTCGACCGCATGACATCCGGCAACGTCATACTGGACTATGTGCCGCACGACCGGCTGTTCACTCATTGCATCGACGGGTGCCAGCGGGCGGAGGTCGGTGCAATCACCCTGAACGCGCGCGCCTTTCGTCTGGCCGCGGTGACCGGTCTGCCGCTGCGGGTCTGGGGCCGGCGCGGCTGGTACGAGGGGACGGTGCCGGCAGAAGCCTTCGCACGGGTGCTGGCCATGGTCGAACGCCCGCCTTAGGCTGGAACCATGACCCTGCAGAACCGCCTTTTGCCGACGGGAGAAATCGTGGCCGACTCCGGTCGCGGCACGCTGACCGGCAACCGGGGTATTCTGCACGTGGCGGACGGGGTTCTGGGACCGGCGCGGTGGCGGCACAAGGCGTGGATTTCCTGCACCCTCGACTACAAGAACCGGCGACGGCAGCCGATGACGGGGCGCAAGTGGACGGAACTTTTCTTTCTGGACGAGGCAGTGGCCATGGCCGCGGGTCACAGGCCCTGTGCGACATGCCGTAGAACGGCTTGGCTGGCATTCCAGCAAGTGTGGAGGAGTGCGACTGGCGAACATGCGCGCGCGCCGGACATCGATGCTGCGCTGCACGCCGCCCGGATTGTGGCGGGAACGAAGGCGCAGCGACGCCATACTGAGGAGCTTGCGACGCTGCCACCGGGAACCTGCATCTTGTGGGCAGGCGAGGCGCATCTTGTCGGCGCGCAGGGATTGCAGGCCTACACCACCGGCGGCTATCGCCCTGCGGCGCCGAAGCAGAGCGGGGCAGAGGTCACGGTCCTGACCCCTGCCCCGCTTGTCGCCGTCCTGCGCGCCGGCTACCGGCCGCTGCTGCACGAGACGGCGGTGGTCTGACGTCAGGCCAGCTTGGCGTCCATGGTGATTTCCGCGTTCAGCAGTTTGCTGATCGGGCAGCCCTTTTCCGTCGCGCGCGCCACGTCCATGAAGTCCGCCTCGCTGATGCCGGGGATCGTGGCCGTCACCTCGATATGCGCCTTGGTCACGGCAAAGCCGCCGTCGACTTCTTCCAGCGACACGGTCGACTTGGCGTCGATGTTATCGGCAGTATAGCCCTTCTCGCCAAGATTAAGCGACATCGCCATGGCGAAGCAGGCAGCATGCGCGGCGCCAACCAGTTCCTCCGGGTTGGTGCCGTTGCCGTCCTCGAAACGGGCCTTGAAGCCGTAGGGGTGGTCGGTCAATGCCTTGGTCTGGGTCGAGACCTTGCCGATCCCGTCCTTCAGCGTGCCCTGCCAGTTCGCTGTGCCATGCTTCTTGATCATGTCTTATCCTTTCGTGGTATTCGGTAGTAAACGCCGCGGCTCCGCCGCCTGTTCCGCCTAAACCTTGACGATTGCTGAACTATGGCGTAACGGCATGCCAGTCGAACGCTCCGACAATATGGTCGGGCGGGCCGCGCAGTTCTGCGGCCAACAAAGCCGCATCTGCGAAAGGGCTCCATGACAAAGTTTTCCGACCTGAACCTCGACCCCAAGGTCCTCAAGGCGATCATCGATACCGGGTATGAAACCCCGACACCGATCCAGGCCGGGGCGATTCCCCCGGCCCTCGAAGGCCGCGACGTGCTGGGCATCGCCCAGACCGGCACCGGCAAGACCGCAAGCTTCACCCTGCCGATGATCACGATGCTGGGCCGCGGCCGGGCGCGGGCGCGGATGCCGCGAAGCCTCGTGCTGGCGCCGACGCGCGAACTGGCGGCACAGGTGGCAGAGAATTTCGACGCATATGCCAAATATACAAAGCTGACCAAGGCCCTGCTGATCGGCGGCACGTCGTTCAAGGAGCAGGACCAGCTGATCGACAAGGGCGTGGACGTGCTGATCGCCACCCCCGGTCGCCTGATCGACCATTTCGAGCGCGGCAAGCTGATCCTGTCCGACGTCAAGATCATGGTCGTGGACGAGGCGGACCGGATGCTCGACATGGGGTTCATCCCGGATATCGAGCGCATCTTCCAGATGACGCCCTTCACCCGCCAGACGCTGTTCTTCAGCGCCACGATGGCACCAGAGATCGAGCGGATCACCAACACCTTCCTGTCCAACCCCGCCAAGATCGAGGTGGCCCGCGCCGCCACGACGGGCGAGAACATCAAGCAGGGCGTGGTGATGTTCCAGGGCACCAACAAGACCAAGGCCGACGGCGAGAAACGCGACCTGCTGCGTCGCCTGATCGCCGCCGAGGGCGACGCCTGTTCCAACGCGATCATCTTCTGCAACCGCAAATCCGACGTGGACGTGGTGGCGAAGTCGCTGAAGAAGCACGGGTTGAACGCCGAGCCGATCCACGGCGACCTTGACCAGTCGCACCGCACGCGCACGCTGGACGGCTTTCGCGACGGGTCGATCCGGTTCCTCGTCGCCTCTGACGTGGCGGCACGCGGTCTGGATATCCCGGCGGTGACGCACGTGTTCAACTTCGACGTGCCCAGCCATGCAGAAGATTACGTCCACCGCATTGGCCGCACCGGTCGCGCGGGCCGCACCGGTACCGCGATCATGATCTGTGCGCCGCGGGACGAAAAGAACCTCGGCGACGTGGAACGGCTGGTGCAGAACGCGATCCCGCGTCTGGACAATCCGCTCGGCGCTGCAACGCCGCCGACCACCACCGCACCCATCGACGATGTCGATTCCCCGCGAGAGGACAAGCCCCGCCGCCAGCGGACCCGCCGCAAGGCTGCGCCGAAGGACGCCGCGGATGCCGCGCCGCAGGCCGCAGATGCGACGCCCGAGGTGGCGACGGCAGAGCCGGCCGCCAAGCCCGCAAAACCAGTGGAGAGCCCGGTGACCGATAGCGCGGCGCAGCCCGATACGGCGCAGGCCGGACCGGATCAGGATGACCGTAGTCCCCGCGCTTCGTCGGATGCTTCCGCGACCGGACGCCGCCCGCGGCGCGATCAGGACCGCGGGGCGCGTGGCAACGATCGTGGGAACAACGGCGAGCGCAGCGACCGCGGCCCGCAGGACAATGGTTCACAGCGCGACGGGAACGACCGGGGGCGCGGCCGCAACGACCGCTCCGGCGGCGGTCGTCAGGCCGAGGTGGTCGGCATGGGCGACGACACACCTGACTTCATTGCCAAGAGCTTCGCGGAGCGTGGCGCCTCCTGACGGCGCGCTTCTCCCGCCGATGTGATCGCTTTCACGTCGACGGGCCGCCGCGGCTGCGGCATGGTTCCTGAAAAGACAGGGGCCAGAACCATGCTGAAAACCTTCCTCTTCCCAATGGCCCTGCTGGGCCATGCAGCCAGCGCAGACGTCTGCCAGAGCACCGTCGAATCGATCGCATTGCAGATCGACACCGAGACCTTGACCGTATCACCCGCCCCCACGACCCGACGCGAGCGGCTGCTGAACTTTCCGGCGCGGTCTTTCGACTGGCTGACTGGCGACCAGCGGTCCTGCACCAGCGAGGAGGTCTTTGCCTTCATCAGCGAGATCGAGCCGGTCGATGACATGTGCCTGCAATATACCGACGCCGAAACCGGATTCGTGCTGGTCCCCGGCGCGCGCAATTTTCGCGGGCGCTGCACGGGTGGTGGCGTCTGCACCAAGGTCAACGGCACGAAGGACGCCCTGACCCATGCGACGGGCGCCGTGGTTGGCACGGTTCTCGGCACGGGCGATTCGACGCTGAGCAAGGTGACCCACAGTTCAGGCGCCGTGCTGCTGTCAGGATCGCACGCCTCGATCACGAGTGCGCTTGGCACGGCAGCCACCAGCGCCGCCGGCGTCGTGAGCGCGCCCGTCGCGATCGGGGCGGCGGCCGCGACTGCCGTTGCCGTCGGCGGTGCGGTCTGGGTCTGTTCGGAATGAGGATCGAGCCGGCCATGACCGGGCCGATCCATGGGGGCGCTGCCCCCGCACCTCAATATATTTCTGATGAAAAGAAGGCGGACCGGACGTTGTCCATGTCATAATGAATGAAGGGCGCCGGTCCTTTCGGACGGCGCCCTTTCAGCGGTTTGGTCTCTCGTGGATCAGCCTAGGCGGCTGATGACCACGATGACTTCCGGCTTCTTGCCGATCTCGCCTTGGGCGGAGCGACGCGCGATGTTCTTCAGCTCTTTTTCCAGCTTCACATCGTCGCGGATCGTTTTGGGGTCAGCGCGGCCGATGAATTGTGCGAGATCTGCCTCCATGACCTCGGCCAAAGCCGTGTCCGAGCGTCCGACCTCGGCCAGGCCCGAGATTTCGACCCAAGGGTCGCCCAGCGGTTCGTCGTTCTCGTCGATGATGAGCGTGACCACCGCGACGCCGTTCAGCGCCATGCGGATGCGGTCGCGGACAACGCCGTCCATCGCGCCGATCTGGACAGAGCCGTCCAGATAGGTGCGCCCGGTCTCGACGTATTCGGCAACCGTGGGCTGGTTGCCGGACAGGTCGATCATCATGCCGTTCACGGCAACGATCCCCGGCAACCCGCGGAGGCCCGCGACCTTCACGTGCTCGCGCAGGTGGCGGTGTTCGCCGTGCATCGGAATTAGGAACTGCGGCTGGATCAGCGCGTGCATCGTCTCGAGGTCCGGGCGATTCGCGTGGCCCGACACGTGGTAGCGGCCATCCTCGTCGTCGACGATGTCCACACCCAGTTCGCTGAGCTGGTTCATGATGCGAATGACGCCACGCTCGTTGCCCGGAATCACACGCGAGGAGAAGAGGAATGTGTCGCCTTCCTTCAGGCTGAGCCCGAGGTAGCTGCCTTGGCTGAGCTGGGCCGAGGCCGCGCGGCGTTCGCCCTGGCTGCCGGTGACCAGCAGCAGAACTTGATTGCGGGGCAGGTTCGCCGCTTCTTCGGGTGGAATCGTGTGCGGAAAGTCGGTCAGCAGGCCGGTTTCCTTGGCCGCTTCGACCATGCGGTTCATCGACCGGCCCAGCAGGCAGACCTTGCGTCCGGCCGCCACGGCGGCATCGGCCAGTGTCTTGAGCCGGGCGATGTTCGACGCGAAGGTCGTGGCGACCATCATACCGGCGGCGTCGCGCATCAGCTCGGTGATCGCGGGGCCGATGGAAACCTCCGACCGGCCGGGGTTGGGCGAGAAGATGTTGGTGCTGTCGCAGACCAGCGCCTTGACGCCGTCCTTCGCGATCTCCTGCCAGACTTCGGTGTTGAAAGGATCGCCGCAGACCGGCGTCATGTCGATCTTGAAGTCGCCGGTGTGGACAATGCGGCCGCCGGCGCTGTCGATCACCAGACCCGCGCTTTCGGGGATCGAGTGGCTGATCGGCACGTAGGAGACCTTGAACGGCCCGCAGTCGATGACCGCCGGATAGGGTTCGACCACCGTCACGGTGTTGTCGGACAGCCCATGTTCCTGCAGCTTGCGCCGCGCGATGTTTGCAGTGAATTTGCGCGCGTAGATCGGCGCGCCAAGTTGCTGCCACAGCAGGCCGACGGCGCCGACGTGATCCTCGTGCGCGTGGGTGATGAAGATGCCGTCGATCCGGTCGCGACGCTCCTTGAGCCAGGTGATGTCGGGAAAGATCAGGTCGAGGCCCGGAGTCCCGTCCATGTCGGGGAAGGTCACGCCAAGATCGACAACGATCAGACGCTCCTTGCCTTTCGGGCCGTAGCCGTAGACGTAGCAGTTCATCCCGATCTCTCCGGCGCCGCCAAGCGGCATGTAGATCAGGCGGTCGTTTGCTTTTGCAGCACTCATGTATGGTCCTTGTTGTATTGGTGGATGACGGTCAGCCCGTGCATCGTCAGGTCATCCTCGACCCGGTCAAATAATTGGTCGCCTGTGGCGAAGAGTGAGGCCAGTCCACCGGTCCCGATGACGGTCATCTCTCGGCCGCGTTCGGCTTTGATCCGTGCGGTTATCTCTTTCACGAGGCCGATGTAACCCCAGAACGCACCGGACTGCATGCAGGCGACGGTATTCGTCCCGATCACGCGCTCCGGCCGGGTGACATCGACATGAGGTAGGGCGGCGGCGGCCATGTGGAAGGCCTCGAGGCTGACGTTCACGCCGGGGGCGATGACGCCGCCGACGTAGGCGCCATCGTCGTCCACAACGTCGAGCGTCGTCGCCGTGCCGAAATCCACCACGATGAGGTTGCCGCCGTGCCGGTCGAAGGCGCCGGCGGTGTTCACCAGCCGGTCGGGGCCGACCGCGGTGCCGGGATCGACGCGCGGCGGGGTCGGCAACAGGCATTCAGGCTTGCCCACCACCATCGGGCGGCAGTTGAAGTAACGGTCAGCCAAGACCCGCAGGTTGAAGACGACGCGCGGCACGGTGGCGCTGACGATGACCTCGTCTATCTTCACGTCGACCTTCTGTGACTGCATCAGAGAGGTCAGCCAGACGAAATACTGGTCCGCGGTGCGCTGCCAGTCGGTCTTGGTCCGCCAGGTGGTGAGGAACCGCGACCCATCCCAGATCGAGAAGACGGTGTTCGTGTTGCCGCAGTCGATGGCCAACAGCATGTTCGCCCCCTTCTAGAAGTAGATGTCGGCCGCGGGTATGACGCGTCGCCCCTCCGGCGTGATCAGGACAAGGTTGCCGTCGTTGTCGACGGTCTCGAAGGTGCCGGTGACCTCGTCCCGCGCGGTGCGGGCGGTGATGACCTCTCCCAGCCGGGCGGCGTGGCGAAGCCAGTCGCGGCGGATGATCTCGAAATCGAACTCCCACAGCTTTGCTTCCTGCGTGGCATAGTCGGAGGCGAGGCGGATCAGGAAATCCTTGGGCGTCGGCACCCGCTCGCCTTCGTCCGCAAGCGAGACCGGTGGGAAGGAAGCGTCGCGGATGCCCGGGGGGACGTGGCTGAGGTTGACTCCGATACCGACGGCGAGCCAGTCGACATATGGTCCCTGCCCGCTGGTTTCGAGCAGGATGCCGGCGACCTTGCCGCCGTTCAGCAGCACGTCGTTCGGCCATTTGAGCGAGAGCTTGGTGCGGTCGACATACATCGCCAGCGCCTCGAACAGGGCGACGGCGGCCATGAAGGACCGCAGCCCGGCCTGCTGCGCGGTGCAGTTCGGCTTGTAGATCAGGGTGGCGGCAAAGTTGCCCGTCGGCGTCTGCCAGTCGCGACCGCGCCGCCCGCGTGCGCCGGTCTGTTCATCGGCGACGATCCAAGTCGGCGCCTCCAGCGTCGGGGCGATCCGCGCGGCCTCTGCCATGGTGCTGTCGACGGTGGTCAGGTGACGGCACAGCACGCCCTCTGGCCAGAGGGCGTGCGTGGTGGGATCAGTTGACAAGTGAGGCAGCGGCGGATGCCGCGATCGGCTCTATGCCGAAGAGGTTGACGACGCCGATCACCATCATGGCAGCGGAGACCAGAAGGAAGCCGCCGAGGATCGGCTGGGTCGGGGCGTCCAGCTTCTCGCCCTCTTCGCCGAAGTACATGTAATAGACGATCCGCAGGTAGTAGTAGGCGCCAATGACCGATGCGACGACACCGGCGACCGCCAACCAGGCCAAGCCACCGTCGTATGCCGCACGCAACACGTAGAGCTTGCCGAAGAAGCCGACCATCGGGGGCACACCGGCAAGGCTGAACATCAGGACGAGCATGGCGAGCGCACGGGTCGGCTGATCCTTGGCGTACATGCGCAGGGCAAGGATGTCGGTGACCGGGCGGCCGTCGCGTTCCATGCCGAGGATGAAGGCGAAGGTGCCGACGTTCATCGTGACGTAGATCGCCATGTAGATCAGCATGGCCTGCACGCCGAAAGCGGTCCCGGCGGCCAGGCCCATCAGGGCGTAGCCCATGTGCGCGATGGATGAGTAGGCCATCAGGCGCTTGATGTCGCGCTGGCCAATCGCGGCGATGGAGCCGAGGAACATCGACACCAGCGACAGGAAGGCCACGATCTGCTGCCAGTCACCGGTGATGCCGCCGAAGGCGTCGAACATCAGCCGCGCGAACAGCGCCATGGCCGCCACCTTGGGGGCGGTGGCAAAGAACGCGGTGACCGGCGTGGGCGAGCCTTCGTAGACGTCCGGTGTCCACATGTGGAATGGCGCTGCAGACACCTTGAACGCGAGGCCGGCGATCAGGAAGACCAGACCGAACAGCAGAGCCAGCGACGGCTGGTCCTGCACGCCTGTTATGATGCCCGAGAAGAGTGTGGTGCCGGTGAAGCCGTAGGTCAGCGATGCGCCATAAAGCAGCAGGCCCGAGGACAGTGCCCCAAGGACGAAGTACTTCAGGCCGGCCTCGGTCGAGCGGATGCTGTCACGGCGCAGTGAAGCGACAACGTAGAGCGCCAGCGACTGCAGCTCCAGCCCCATGTAGAGCGTCATGAGATCCCCGGCGGAGACCATGACCATCATGCCGACGACGGCCAGCGCCACCAGCAGCGGATATTCGAACCGCAGCAGGTTGCGGCGGGCCATGTAGGTCTCGCTCATCACCAGTACGGCGGCGGCGGAGGTCAGGATCGTGACCTTGGCAAACCGCGAGAAGCTGTCGGATACGAACATGCCGTCGAAGGCCGGGACGGCGGCACCCTGCCGCGTCGCAATCCAGGCCGCAAGCAGCAGGAACACGCCGGAGGTCAGCCAGACCAGCGTCGAGGCCGCCCCGTCCTTGATCGTGTAGACGGCGCCCAGCAAAGCGACCATCGCATAGACCGACAGGGCGATCTCTGGCAGGATGGTCTGGATATCGGCAGAAATCATGGGTCCGTTTCCTTAGTTCGCAGCGACTTGGGTCGCAGCCTCGTAGGCCGCCTGTGCCGTATCGTATTGACCGATCAGGGCGCCGACCGACGGGCCGATGATATCGGTGACGAGGCTGGGATAGACGCCCAGCAGCAGGGTCATCGCCACCAGCGGGGCGAAGATCGCCCGCTCTCGTCCGTTCATGTCGGTGATCGACTTCAGGCTTTCCTTGATCAGGTCGCCCATGACGACCCGGCGATAGAGCCAGAGGCCGTAGGCCGCCGACAGGATCACCCCGGATGTGGCGACAACGGCGACCCAGGTATTTTCCTGAAAGATCCCCATCAGGGTCAGGAATTCGCCGACGAAGCCAGAGGTCCCCGGCAGACCGACGTTCGCCATCGTGAAGAACATGAAGACCATCGCATAAGCGGGCATCCGGTTCACGAGGCCGCCGTAGGCCTCGATCTCTCGGGTGTGCATCCGGTCGTAGATCACGCCGACACAGAGGAACATCGCACCGGAAATGAAGCCGTGCGACAGCATCTGGAAGATCGCGCCGTCCAGCCCCTGCTGGTTCACGGTGAAGATGCCCATGGTCACGTAACCCATGTGCGCGACGGAGGAATAGGCGATCAGCTTCTTCATGTCCTTCTGCACCAACGCCACAAGAGAAGTGTAGACGATTGCGATGGCCGAAAGCCACAGGACCAGCGGGCCCATGATTTCGGATCCCACCGGGAACATCGGCAGACTGAAGCGCAGGAAGCCGTAGCCGCCCATCTTGAGCAGGATCGCCGCCAGCACGACGGAGCCTGCGGTCGGCGCCTGCACGTGGGCGTCCGGCAGCCAGGTGTGGACCGGCCACATCGGCATCTTGACTGCGAAGCTGGCGAAGAAGGCGATGAACATCAGCGTCTGCGCGCCGCCGACGATGGTCAGGCCCAGAACCGTGAAGTCGGTCGCGGGGAAATCCGTGGCCATCAGCGTCGGGATGTCGGTCGTGCCCGCGATCGAGAACATCGCGACCATCGCCACCAGCATCAGGACAGACCCGAGGAAGGTGTAGAGGAAGAACTTGAAGCTGGCGTAGATGCGGTTCACCCCGCCCCAGATCCCGATGATCAGGAACATCGGGATCAGCCCTGCCTCGAAGAACATGTAGAACAGCACCAGATCCAGCGCCATGAAGACGCCCAGCATCAGTGTTTCCAGCACGAGGAAGGCGATCATGTATTCCTTGACCCGCGTCTCGACGTTCCAGCAGGCGCCGATCACCAGCGGCATCAGGAAGGTCGTCAGCATGACGAAGAGCACAGAGATGCCATCGACACCCATCTTGTAGTTCAGCCCCAGCAGCCAGGAGTGTTCCTCGACCATCTGAAAGTCGGTATTTGCCGGGTCGAAGCCGAAGAGGATGAAGAGCGAGACGAGGAAAGTGGCGGACGTCGCGGCGAGGGCCACCCACTTCGCATTCCGCTGGGCCGCCACGTCATTGCCGCGCAGGAACAGCGCCAGGATGACGGCCCCGATCAGCGGAATGAACGTGGTGAGTGAAAGCAGGTTGCCCATCAGTTGGCCCCTCCGGTGAGCGTGATCCAGGTCAGCAGAAGCGCGATGCCGGCGACCATGGCGAAGGCATAGGTAAAGACGTAGCCCGACTGCATGCGCCCGGCGGCGCGGGTCAGGAACGGCACGATACCCAATGCCAGACCGTTGATGCCGCCGTCGATCGTGCCCTCGTCACCGCGGTGCCAGAGGAAGCGGCCGATGGCCAGCGCGGGGCGCACGAAGACGAAATTGTAGATCTCGTCGAAGTACCACTTGTTCAGCAGGAACTGGTAGAGGTGCGACTGGTTCGCCGCCAGCTTGCCCGGCAGATCGGGGCGCCGGATATACATCTGGTAGGCGGTCAGGAAGCCGATCAGCATGGCGATGAAGGGGCTGATCTTGACCCAGATCGGGCTTTCATGCGCGCCGTCGATGGTGTGGTTGTCCGGGCCGATGAAGATCGCGCCGTCGCCGGGCTCTCCGCCGAAGACGAAGTGGTGACCTTCGGTGTCGGGATCGTCGCCGTCGTGACCCTCGGCGGTGATCGCCTCGACGGCACCTTCCGCGTCGCCCTCTGCGGCCTGTTCGATTGCGACAGCGGGGCCTTCGCCGTGTGCCTCGTCGGTTGCTGGCGCGCCCTCCTCGGCCTCGACCTCGCCGGCGGCGGGGATGGCAAAGAAGGACGCGACCTTCTGCGTCTCGCCGAACATCGGCCCGTACCAGATCATCCCGGCGAAGACCGCGCCGAGGCTGAGGACGCCGAGCGGGACCAGCATGACCATGGGCGATTCATGCGCATGGTCGTGGGTATGGTGGTCGCCGCGCGGCGTGCCGTAGAAGGTCAGGAACATCAGGCGCCAGCTGTAGAAGCTGGTGAAGAGCGCCGCGATGACCAGCAGCCAAAAGCTGTAGCCCGTGCCGCCGGCCCAGGCGGACTCGATCACGGCGTCCTTGGACAGGAACCCGGCGAAGCCGATGTGGGTCAGCGGGATGCCGACGC
Organism: Loktanella atrilutea; assembly: GCF_900128995.1. Taxonomy (GTDB): domain Bacteria; phylum Pseudomonadota; class Alphaproteobacteria; order Rhodobacterales; family Rhodobacteraceae; genus Loktanella; species Loktanella atrilutea. The sequence goes on from NZ_FQUE01000001.1 coordinate 968,025, forward strand.
CGGTGATGGCGAGCGTGCCGATCAGCATGGCATAGAAGGTATAGGGCAGCTTCTTGCGCAGCCCGCCGTAGTTCCGCATGTCCTGCTCGTGGTGCATCCCGTGGATCACCGAACCCGCGCCGAGGAACAGCATCGCCTTGAAGAAGGCATGGGTCAGCAGGTGGAACATGGCAACGGAATAGACCCCGACGCCGGCGGCCACGAACATGTAGCCGAGCTGCGAACAGGTCGAATAGGCGATGACGCGCTTGATGTCGGTCTGCACCAGACCCACCGTCGCGGCAAAGAAGGCGGTGGAGGCGCCGATGAAGACGATCATCTGCTTGGCCTCTGGCGCGTATTCAAACAGCGGCGACATGCGGCACACGAGGAAGACGCCGGCGGTGACCATGGTGGCCGCGTGGATCAACGCCGACACAGGCGTCGGGCCTTCCATGGCGTCGGGCAGCCAGGTGTGCAGGAACAGCTGCGCCGACTTGCCCATGGCACCGATGAAGAGCAGGACGCCGATCAGGTTCGCGGCATTCCATTCGGTCCAGAGGAAGGCGATCTGGGTCTGCGCAATCTCGGGCGTCTGCGGGAAGATGTCGGCGAACTTCACCGAGTCGGTCAGGTAGAAGAGGCCGAAGATCCCCAGCGCGAATCCGAAGTCGCCGACGCGGTTGACCACGAACGCCTTGATCGCTGCGGCATTGGCGCTTGGCTTGCGGTAGTAGAAGCCGATCAGCAGGTAGGACGCGACGCCCACGCCTTCCCAGCCGAAGAACATCTGGATCAGGTTGTCGGCGGTCACCAGCATCAGCATGGCGAAGGTGAAGAACGACAGATAGGCAAAGAAGCGGGCGCGGTAGGGCGTGCCGTCCTTGAAATTGTCGTCGTGGGCCATGTAGCCGAAGGAATAGAGGTGTACGAGCGCCGAGACTGTGGTGATGACGATCAGCATGATCGCGGTCAGCCGGTCCAGACGGATCGCCCAGTCGGTGGCGAGCGACCCGCTCTCGATCCAGCGCAGGACGGTGATGTCGCGGGTGACGCCGTCGAAGCCCAGGAACACGATCCAGGACAGGAACGCGGCCAGGAACAGCAGCGATGTGGCGACCCATTGGGCCGGCTTCTCGCCGATCATACGCCAGGTGAAGCCGCAGATCAGGGCGCCGACCAGCGGTGCGAACAGGATGATCGTTTCCATGTGCCTTAGCCCTTCATCACGTTGACGTCTTCAACGTCGATGGTCCCGCGGTTGCGGAAGAAGCAGACCAGAATGGCCAACCCGATCGCGGCCTCGGCCGCGGCGACGGTCAGGACGAAGAGGGTAAAGACCTGCCCCACGAGATCGTTCAGAAAACTGGAAAACGCGACGAAATTGATGTTCACCGCCAGCAGCATCAGCTCGATGCTCATCAGCAGGATGATCACGTTCTTGCGGTTGAGAAACAGCCCGAAGATGCCGATGACGAAGAGCGCCGCCGCCACCACAAGATAATGTTCCAGTCCGATCATGCGCTTGGTCCCTCTGGGCGGTTCGCCCGTCTTGTTCTGGTCTTAGCCGAAAAACGTGTAGCCGCCGCCGAAGACGAGGATCAGCACGATGATCAGCGCGGCAATGGTGGTGTTCGACATGGCTTGTTTCCTTTTGAGGGTGGCCGTTACAGGCCCTGCCCCGGTTTCACGTCCTTGAGTTCCATCGCCAGCGCCGGGTCGCGGTGCATCTGCTTGATGACGTTCTGACGCTTGATGTCGACGCGGTGGCGCAGGGTCAGCACGATGGCACCGATCATCGCCACCAGCAGGATCAGACCCGCCAGCTGGAACAGGATGATGTAGCGGTCATAGATCAGCATACCGAGGCCGGTGGTGTTGTAGCTGTCCGGCACCGGAGCCGCGAGCCGCGTGGCGATATCGTCGGAGAAGGTCCACGCGCCCATGGCGATGGCCAGCTGCATCAGGACGACGACGCCGATCAGCAGGCCGAGCGGCAGGTATTTCGACATCTCGGCCTTCAACTCTGCAAAATCGACGTCGAGCATCATCACGACGAAGAGGAACAGCACCGCGACGGCGCCGACATAGACGATGATCAGCAGCATGGCGACGAATTCGGCGCCCAGCGTGACGAACAGGCCAGCCGAGGACAGGAACGCGAGGATCAGCCACAACACCGAATGGACCGGGTTGCGCGACAGGACCGTCATCAATCCGCCCATGATCGTGGTGATCGCGAACAGGTAGAAAGTGAACACGAAAGGGGTCATGCCTGATCGTCCTTTTTCATCACGTCGTTCGCGATTTCCATCGCCTTGGTCATCGCCGGCACGCCGCCGAACATCGCGGCCATGGCGATCGTCTCGGCGACTTCCTTCTGGGTGGCGCCCGCCTCGACCAGATGGCGCACGGTCAGGCGCAACTGCGCCTCCGCCTGCGCGCCCATGATTGTCAGACCCATCAGCGTCATCAACAGCCGCGTCTTGGCGTCAAGTCCGTCCGGATTCAACCCCTTGCCAAAGAAGGTTTCCATCATTTCCTTGGGCATCGTCGGCCACAGCGCCTCGAACCCCTTGGGCGTGAAGGATTCCATCGCAGGGTTGAGCTGTTTCACCCAGTCCTGCCCCATGGTCATCATGGCCTCGAAGGGGTTCTTGGCGTCGGTCATCTGTAGGGCGCATCCATCTCGAGGTTGCGGGCGATTTCCGATTCCCAGCGGTCGCCGTTCGCCAGCAGCTTTTCCTTGTCATAGTAGAGCTCTTCGCGCGTCTCGGTGCTGAATTCGAAGTTCGGCCCCTCGACAATGGCATCGACCGGGCAGGCTTCCTGACAGAAGCCGCAGTAAATGCACTTGGTCATGTCGATGTCGTAACGCGTGGTGCGGCGGCTGCCGTCGTCGGTGCGCGGCGCCGCGTCGATGGTAATCGCCTGCGCGGGGCAGATCGCCTCGCACAGCTTGCAGGCGATGCAGCGTTCCTCGCCGTTGGGATAGCGGCGCAGGGCGTGTTCACCGCGGAAGCGAGGCGACAAAGGCCCCTTTTCGTGCGGGTAGTTCACGGTGGCCTTGGGGGCGAAGAAGTACTTCATGCCCAGACCGAACCCCTTCCAGAAGTCCGACAGCAGAAAGTATTTTGCGGCGCGGGTATAGTCCATGAGATCTAGACCTCCAGCCCTGACGGGGCGGTTAGATGAATGTTGGCAGCGCGTGTCACGGTCAGATGCCCCATGTCCAGCGCGCCCAGAAGCCGCCCAGCACCTCGAACTTGGCGAGGAAGGCAATCAGCACGACCCAGACGAGGCTGAGCGGCAGGAAGACCTTCCAGCCGATCCGCATCAGCTGGTCGTAGCGGTAGCGCGGCGTGATCGCCTTCACCATGGCGAACATGAAGAAGCAGGCCAGCATCTTGAGCACCATCCACAGGATGCCGTCCGGCAGACCGGGGATCGGGGAAAGCCAGCCGCCGAGGAACAGCAGCGACACCAGCGCGCACATCAGCACGACGGCCATCAGTTCGCCGATCATGAACAGCAGGAACGGGGTGGAGGAGTATTCGACCTGATAGCCCGCGACCAGTTCCGACTCGGCCTCTGGCAGGTCGAACGGCGGGCGGTTGGTTTCGGCCAGCGCCGAGATGAAGAACAGGAACAGCATCGGGAAGTGGGCGACCCAGTACCACGACAGCAAGCCAGCGCCGCGCTGCGCCTCGACGATGTCGCCGAAGTTCATCGAGCCCGTCGAGATGATGATGCCGACAATGATGAGACCGAGCGACACTTCGTAGGAGATCATCTGCGCGGCCGACCGCAGCGAGCCGAGGAACGGGTATTTGGAGTTCGAGGCCCAGCCGCCCATGATGACGCCGTAGACCTCCAGCGACGACACCGCGAAGACGAAGAGGATGGCAACGTTGATGTCGGACAACACCCAGCCGGTGTTGAAGGGAATCACAGACCACGCGATCACCGGCAGGATGAAGGACAGCAGCGGCGCGATGAAGTAGACCGCCTTGTCGGCCCCGGCGGGGACGACGATTTCCTTGACGATGTATTTCAGGAAGTCGGCAAAGGATTGCAAGACGCCCCAGGGGCCGACGACGTTGGGTCCGCGGCGCATCTGCACGGCGGCCCAGACCTTGCGGTCCGCGTACATCAGCATGGCAAGACCCAGCAGCAACGGAATCAGGACCAGAAGACACTGTCCCAGGATCAGAAGGATGATCCCCGTGTTCGTCGTGGTGAAAAAGTTGACCATGGTTTCCTCTGACCCTTCGCCTTCAGACCGTCGGTATGCCCGACGCGCCGCAATCTGCAACAGTCACCACCGCGTCGATGGTCACCAACCCGCGCGGCAGGTCCGGCGAGATGGTGTAAACAGCATCCGCGGCCCAAGTGCCACCCTCTTCGGTCACGTTCGTCCGCACCAGACGGGCGAAACCGTAACCCCGGATCAGAGCGTACTGCGCCGCAGCACACTCTGCATATTTTTCCACCGCCTCCGGTGTATCGGTCCCCCGGAGGGCGACCTTGAAGTTCACCAGATCCCCGTCCAGCAGTTCGGTGCGAACGCCCAGATACTCCGGCCGCTGCACCTGTCCGGACGGCGACGCATCCTGCGTCGCGCTGCACCCCGCCAAAACGACGGCGGCCGCACAGACCCACCGCACCGGGATCACTCCGCCGCGATCTTGTCCATCACGCGCATCTTTGCATTTGCGCTCAGTTCCGCCATCAGGGTCGAGGCGCGGGCGATCGGGTTCGAGAGATAGAAGTCGGTGACCGCATTGGTGAAATCGCCGTCCCCCAGATCGCCGCCTTCGGCCAGCGTCCAGTCGTTTTCGGCAACGACGTCGATCTTGCCCAGATGCGGATGCATCTCGATCAGCTTCCGACGCAGTTGTGCCAGCGAATCGAACGACAGCGTCGCACCCAGCTCTGCGCTCAGCGCACGCAGGATCGCCCAGTTCTCCTTGGCCTGTCCCGGCGGGAAGCTGGCGCGCAGGGCCAGCTGCGGGCGGCCTTCGGTATTCACGAAAAGGCCGTTTTCCTCGGTATAGGCCGCGGCGGGCAGGATCACGTCGGCGCGGTGAGCGCCACGGTCGCCGTGGCTGCCCTGATAAATCACGAAGGCGCCGGGTGCGATGTCGACCTCGTCGGCACCCATGTTGAAGATGACCTCTGCCCCGTCCAGCGCGACCTCCATGCCACCCTCGGTCACGGCGCCGACGTCCATCGCACCCACGCGGGACGCGGCGGTGTGCAGCACCAGGAATCTGGATTTCGTCCGCTCTGCCAGCGTCATCGCCTTGCTCAGCACGGCGGCGCCATCGTCGCCGGTCAGCGCGCCCTGCCCTACGATGACGAGCGACTCCTGCTCCAGCACCTTGCTGAACTTGTTGTCCAGCACCTTGGACAATGCAGCGCGGTCGCTGCCCATGTGATAGGCGTCATAGGTCAGATCGACGGCTTCGCCGATCAGGCCGATGTCTGCGCCACGGCTCCACGCGCGGCGGATGCGGCTGTTCAGTACGGGCGCCTCGGCGCGCGGGTTGGTGCCGATCAACTGAATCATCGTCGCCTGATCGATGTCGGCGATGGTCGCCGTTCCGACATAGCCGCTGCGGTTGCCGATTGGCAGTTTGGCGCCGTCCGTGCGGCATTCAACGTGACCGCCCTGCCCCTCGATCAGCTGCTTCAGCGCAAATGCGGCCTCCACCGGGGCCAGATCGCCGACAAGGCCGGCGACCTTCCTGCCCTTCATGGCGGATGCGACCTTGGCGAGCGCCTCGGGCCAGTCGGCTTTGCGCAGCTTGCCGTTCTCGCGGATGTAGGGTGTGTCCAGACGCTGGCGGCGCAGGCCATCGAAGACGAAGCGGGTCTTGTCGTTGATCCACTCCTCGTTCACGCCGTCGTGGTTGCGCGGCAGGATGCGCATGACGTCGCGACCCTTGGTGTCGACGCGGATGTTGGACCCCAGCGCATCCATCACGTCGATGGATTCGGTCTTGGACAGCTCCCACGGACGGGCGGTGAAGCTGTAGGGTTTGCTGACCAGTGCGCCGACCGGGCACAGGTCGATGATGTTGCCCTGCATGTTCGAGGACAGCGTCTCGCCCAGATAGGACGTGATCTCGGCATCCTCGCCCCGGCCGGTCTGGCCCATCTGGTGGATGCCGGCGACCTCGGTCGTAAAGCGCACGCAGCGGGTGCAGGAAATGCAGCGCGTCATGTGCGTCTCGACCAGCGGTCCAAGGTTCAGGTCCTCGGTCGCGCGCTTGGGCTCGCGGAAACGGGAGAAGTCGACACCATAGGCCATCGCCTGATCCTGCAGGTCGCACTCGCCACCCTGATCGCAGATCGGGCAATCCAGCGGGTGGTTGATGAGCAGGAACTCCATCACCCCCTCGCGGGCCTTCTTGACCATGGGGGAGTTGGTCTTCACCACCGGCGGCTCGCCGTCCTTGCCGGGACGCAGGTCCTTGACCTGCATCGCGCAGCTTGCGGTCGGCTTCGGCGGGCCGCCAACAACTTCGACCAGACACATGCGGCAGTTGCCCGCGATGCTTAGCCGTTCGTGGTAGCAGAAGCGCGGAATCTCGATGCCGGCGACCTCGCAGGCCTGGATGAGCGTCATCGCCCCCTCGACCTCGATCACCTGTCCATCGATGTTGATTTTGCGCAGATCGGACATGAACGCCTCCGGCTTCCGGACCCTTGCCCGGGCGCGAGGTCCGGACGTTTGAGTGGCGTTCTAACCCTTTGCCCGCAAGGATGCCAGACGGTGCGGCGCTTTTTTCGGCCCCAGTCCTGCGGCCTAGCGCAGCAGCCGGCCGACGCCCGTGCCCTTCGCGATCTGGTCGCGACCGACGGCGCAATAGGTCTCTTCCTCGCCCGGAACGACGCCGAGCTGCACAAGCTGTGCCCGTGCGATCCCCTCGAGGCGCTTCTTCTCGGCCTTGTCGTCGACGTAGGTGTCGATCTCCTCGCTCGAATAACCCAGATCGCGGGCGCGGCTTTTCAGGTTCAGCAGGGTCGTGATGCCGCGCAGCTTGCGGGCGTCGATGCTGCCGCACTTCTCGCTGATCTCGTAGGCCATGCCGACGACCAGCAGGCCATCGCGAATCTCCGCCTCGTCCTTGAGGCCGGCGGCCTGTGCGGTCTGGCCAAGGCTCGCGGCCAGTGCCGCGGCGATGAATAGGGAAGTGCGCATCGTGTCTGCTCCTGTCTGCGGGACGTTTTCATCCCTTGGGGTGCTAGATCGGTGCACCCTGCCGGTTATGCAATAACGCCCGCCGGTCGGTGCCTAACAAGGCGGTGCCGCATCGGGTTCCGGAACCGCCGTGCCTCGCCACGGGTTGACCACGCGTCATCGAGGAGGAGACCGCCATGACCGACGTGAAGAAGACCGATCTGCACAAGACCGCCGACACCGCCGACGCCCAGACCGAGAAGTTTCGCAAGACCGGTCAGGCGCACGAGGATCATACCGCCGATACCAGTGCCCATGTCACCGAGAACATGACCGAAGGCGACAAAAAGACGCTGAAGAAGACCATGAAGGACTAGGCAAGGTTCGCCCGCGCCCAGTCCCAGCCGAAGGCCTGCGCCGTGTCGCCGTCGCGGCGGCGCAGGTCCAGCCGCGACAGCGCCTCGTCCAGCGTCGGCCTGTGGCCTTCGGCGACCGGCCACATGACGAAATGCAGCTCCGTTATCATTTCGAACCATTCCCGACGGCGCCCCATGAACCGGGCGTGCAGCGTCCTGTGAACGAACGCGTCTAGGCTGGCGAGGTCCTGCCAGACCGTCAGGTTGCTGACGAACTGCGGGTCGCCGCCGATCTTGACCTCGGTGTTGCCGGTCCCCGGCGCGCCGGAGCCTTCCATCATCCAGACGAAGCCCGGCATTCGCTTGCCCAGACCATTGATCCGGTCGAGGTTCGCCATGAACTCCGCCACGCGAGGATCGTCGGTGGGGGCGACCAGCCGCCCGACGTTCAGTTCTGCCAGATGGGTCATTGCGATATCCGGTCAAGCAAGCCTCGCGCGCCGAAGACGGTGTCCGTCTCGCCACTTCGCTGCAGGTTGCGCCAGCGCGCCATGCCTTCCGCAACCGTGGGACGGTGACCGTCGGCAATGTCCCAGATCACGAGGTGGCTGCGGTCGTCACGCACATACCACTCCGCCCCGCGGGCAAGGAAGCGACTGTGCAGCGTCCGGTGGACGAAGCGCCAGAGGCTGTCCGCGTCCGTCCAGACAGACAGCGTCGAAGCGGTGTTCGGCCGATCCGAAAGCGGTCCCTGCGGGTCGCGCTGCACGGCGTCCATGCCGGCATCGTCCAGCATCCAGACGAAGCCCGGACTGCGCTGTGCCAGTGCATTGACCCGTCCGATGGCCGTCTCGAAATCCGCGATGCGCGGATCGCCGAACGGATGCTTCAGGGTGCCGAAGTTGAATTCCGCAATGGGCATGCGGCACCCTTTGCAGTTACTTGGAGGTGGTGTCGTAGACGGGTTCCTGCACCGGTGCGACCATCATCGGTTCCATCGGTTCCGGTTTCTTGGCGCAGGCAGAGGCGGCGACGAGAACGGCGGCCATCATCACGAATTTCATCAGCTTCATCCTTTTGACCCGGTCGATGCGAAAAGTGCGGCCGGACCGACTGGGCCACCGCCCGCCACACTGGCACCGGCGATCACGCCCGTGCTGCGGTCAGGATGAAAGCGCGATGCAGGCTTGTCGATCCGGCCGGAGGTCATGGACCCCAAGGCGTGTCGTTTCAGCCAGCCTGTCCCGGCGGATTTCCGCCGGTCGCAAAGGTTCAACGGGCCTGCAACAGCCGCCTATTCCGCCGCGATCGGAGCGCGCTTGTGCTTGATCCGGTCTTCGATCTCTCCGCGGAAGTTGCGGATCAGGCCTTGGATCGGCCATGCGGCGGCGTCGCCCAGCGCGCAGATGGTGTGGCCTTCGACCTGTTTGGTCACGTCGAGCAGCATGTCGATTTCTTCGACGCTGGCGTTGCCGTGAACCAGCCGTTCCATCACGCGCATCATCCAGCCGGTGCCTTCGCGGCAGGGCGTACACTGACCGCAGCTTTCGTGCTTGTAGAATTTGGACAGCCGCCAGATCGCCTTGATCATGTCGGTGCTCTGATCCATCACGATCACCGCCGCGGTGCCAAGGCCAGAGCGCTGTTCGCGCAGCCAGTCGAAGTCCATGATCGCTCCCTCCATCTGTTCTGCCGTCAGGCAGGGCACGGAGGATCCGCCGGGAATAACGGCCTTGAGGTTCTTCCACCCGCCGCGGATGCCGCCGCAATGCTTGTCGATCAGCTCCTTGAAGGGGATCGACATTTCCTCCTCGACCACGCAGGGGTTGTTGACGTGGCCGGAGATGGCGAAAAGCTTCGTGCCCGCGTTGTTGGGCCGCCCCATGCCTGCAAACCAGGCGCCGCCGCGGCGCAGGATCGTCGGCACGACGGCGATGGATTCCACGTTGTTCACCGTGGTCGGGCAACCATAGAGGCCCGCCCCCGCCGGGAACGGCGGCTTCATCCGCGGCATGCCCTTCTTGCCTTCGAGGCTTTCGAGCAACGCGGTTTCCTCGCCGCAGATATAGGCACCGGCGCCGTGGGCGAGGTAGATGTCGAAATCCCAGCCGGAGCCGCAGGCGTTCTTGCCGACCAGACCGGCGTCATAGGCTTCGTCGATGGCGTTCTGCAGCGCCTCTTTCTCGCGGATGTATTCGCCGCGAATGTAGATGTAGCAGGCATGCGCCTGCATCGCGAAGCTGGCGATCAGGCAGCCTTCGATCAGCGTGTGCGGATCGTGGCGCATGATCTCCCGGTCCTTACAGGTGCCCGGTTCCGATTCGTCGGCGTTCACGACAAGGTAGCTGGGCCGCCCGTCGCTTTCCTTGGGCATGAAGGACCACTTCAGCCCGGTCGGGAAACCGGCACCGCCGCGTCCGCGCAGACCGGACGCCTTCATCTCGTCCACGATCCAGGCGGCACCCTTGCCCAGGATGTCCTTCGTTCCGTCCCAGTGTCCACGCGCCTGCGCGCCCTTCAGCGTGCGGTCGTGCATCCCGTAGAGGTTGGTGAAGATGCGGTCCTGGTCTTTCAGCATTGGATCATCCCTTGAAAGCTGGGGCGGGGGACAAGCCCCCAGACGGCGGGAATGTGGCGACACACCCCTATTGCCGGGTCTTCTGCCAGATTCTGAGCGTGACAACCAGTGACCAAATGAACGCAGCCATCGACACCAGATACATCAGGATCTCGTATTTCGGCGCAAGCCCCAGCCGCGCCACGATCCAGGGCGCCAGCATCGCCAGTACCCCGGCAGACGCGATCACGACAGCGGCGATGCGCCCCTGTCGCGCGTATTCCATGTCCTGTCGGTCCGTCATGAGTCGTAGGTACCGTCCCTGTCAGCCCGACGCGAGAACTCCGTCTCGCCGCCGTCCGCAAGGGTGCGCGCTTGCGGGATCCAGTCGTCGCGGGTCACCCGCCCCTTGAAGCCTTTCAGGTTGTCGTCCATCCATGCGATCTCGGTCGCTGACCATGCGGCGATCTGGTCGAAGTGATAGATGCCCATCTCGTGCAGGGTCTCTTCCAGCCGCGGCCCGACGCCCTTGATCTGCTTGAGGTCATCCGGCCCGCCGTCACGCGGGGCCGAGAGAACCGGCGGCTTGTCGGCGGCCGATGCGCCGGGTTGCCGGGCCTCCGCCTCGGACCTGCCGGCCGCACCCGGATGCGCGGTGGCGCCGGTGTCGGCATCGGGCATGGCCTCGACTTCAGAGGCGCCCCTGTCGCCAGTGTAACGCCAGTTGCCTTTGCGCGCGGCCAGATCCTCCTGCCCTGCCAGCCGGGCAGATGGCTTGACCGTGCGATCGGTCGGCGCCGCATCGGCGGGTGCTGTGGCAGGCTCCGCCGGCTTGGCACCCCCGGCGGAATGCGTCACCGCCGCGCCGGAAGGCGTCTGCACTACCGCCTCGCCATGGGACACGTCGTAGGGCTGCGCAGGCGTGGTCGTGTCCGACCCGGCGGTCGAGGTGTCCGTCGTCCGGGCGCGGGTGGGTGTCGCAGGCGCGTTCTCCGCTTCAGCGACCCTTGACGCCGTGGACGAGGCAGGCGCGCTGCCGCCTGTCGCGGCGCGCGGTGCAGGGCTGCCGGGCCGATCACGGCCGCCTTCATAGGCGGGCCGCGGTGTCACCGGGCCGATGCCATGGCCCATAGGGCGGACCTTGGGCTCCCGCCAGCCCAGCGCCAGCGCCACCGCAACGATCGTGCCAACGATCAGCATGATGAAAAACGACCATGCGATCCCGTAGCCGTACATGACGAAGCCCACGGCACCGCCGATGAAGCCGAAAACAGCGGCGATCAGCAGGATTCCAAGGGCCTTGGGTGCGGTATCTCTCATCTTCCCCTCCGGTCTCTGCGGCCCGTGCGGGCCTGACATACTGTGCAGTCGGACCGCCCGAGGTCGCACGGACATCCCTGCCTGTCCGTGATGTTAGCGCAAATGTCGCAGGTCACAAATTATTTCGCGCGTCGGTTGCGCAGGCTTTATCGCCGCGCCGCGCGACCCACTGGACCGGATGCTTCAACTGTCCTAGCATTTCGCCATGATCCAAGATGACACCCACCCCGCCCACCGGTGGCACGACATGGGCGGCACAGCCGCCGGCCCGGTGCCCGACGCCAGCCACGACTTCGCCCTGTGGGAAAAGCGCGTGGACGCACTGATGGTGCTGTGCTCGGGTCTTGGCCTCTTTACCGTGGACGGGTTGCGCCGCGTGCTGGAGGATATGGGACCGGACGCCTTTGCCAGCCGCAGCTACTATGACCGCTGGATCGCCGCGATCAGCCAGAACCTGATCGAGGCCGGCACCTTCACCACCGCCGAACTGGCGGAGCGCATGGCCGAGGTCGAGGCGCGGGGACAGACCTATGCCGACGCCGCTGCACGCTGAACCGGGCACGCGGGTGCGCGTGCGCGACTGGGCGCCGCCGGGTCACATCCGCACCCCCGCCTACCTGCGCGGGCACATCGGCACGGTGGAGCGGGTGCTCGGCCCCTTCCCAAATCCCGAAGATCTGGCCTATCGCAGGCCGGGCGCGCCCCTGCCCCTCTACCGCGTGCGCTTTGCCGCATCGGACCTTTGGCCCGATGCCACGCCCGGCGACACGCTGGAGGCCGAGATCTATGCCCATTGGCTGGAGGATGCCTGATGCCGCACGATCATCACGACCACGACCATGACGGCCTGTCGCCCTCGGGTCATCCCTACCGGCCCGATCAGGACACCGGCCTGTCCTATTGGCAAACGATGGAAATCGCGGTGAGGGAACTGCTGATCGACAAGGGCGTGCTGACGGCGGCCCGGATCGCGGCACAGATCGAGGCGATGGACGCCCGCAGCCCCGCCAACGGTGCCGCCGTGGTGGCGCGCTACTGGACCGATCCGGGCTTTGCCGCAGCGCTGCTTGCCGACGGCACGACAACGGTGAAAGAAATGGGATTCGATCTTGGGCCGATGCACCTGATCGCCCTGCCCAACACCGACACGCTGCACAACATCATCGTCTGCACCTTATGTTCTTGCTATCCACGCAACCTGCTGGGCCTGCCGCCGGACTGGTACAAGTCCCGCGCCTACCGCGCACGCACCGTCCGCGAACCGCGGCGCGTGCTGGCAGAGTTCGGCGTGACACTGCCCGAACATGTGCAGGTCCGCGTCCACGACAGCACTGCGGACATGCGTTACATCGTGCTGCCGCAGCGGCCTGCCGGCACGGACGGCTGGGACGCGGCACGGCTGGCGACCCTCGTGACCCGCGACAGCATGATCGGCACGGGGCTTCCCAAAACGGCGGCGTGACGTTACCTGACGGCCATGACCCAGACCGACGTTTCAGAGGCCGCGCCGCAGGGCAGCCGCAGCGAATGGCTGCAGGACCGTATCCTGCGCGGGCTGATCGCGTCGATGAACCGTCTGCCCTACAAGACCCGCGTCAGGACGATGGGCGCCGTGATGGCCCGCGCCGCCGGACCGCTTGCCGGCTACCGGCGACGCGCGATGAACCAGCTGGCGCTGATCCATCCGGACATGGACGCCGCCACCCGGCGCGATCTGGCGATCCGGGTCTGCGACAACTTCGGCCGGACCTTGATGGAAAACTACGCCAACCGCGACTTTGCCGCGCATCTGGCGGACACGACGCCAACCGGTGACGGGCTGGAACCGCTGGCGCAGGCCCGGGCCGAAGGGCGTCCCGTGATCTTCGTCACCGGCCACTTCGGCAACTTCGAGGTGCCGCGGCACGTCCTGACCCAGGGCGGCCTGACGATCGGCGGGCTCTACCGTCCGATGGCGAATGAATTCGTCGACAGCCACTACCGCGAGACGATGACCAGCTGGGGCGGTCCGGTCTTTGCCCAGGGATCGCGCGGCACCATTGGCTTTGCCCGGCACATCAAGGGCGGCGGCATGGGCACGCTGCTCTTCGACGTGCACGTCTTTCGGGCGACGCCGATCCCGTTCCTCGGCCGCCCGGCGCTGACGTCCCTTGCCGCGGCAGAGATGGCGCTGCGCTTCGACGCGCTTCTGATCCCCTACTTCGGCACCCGCAGGCCCGACGGCCTGTCCTTCGACGTCGCCGTGGAGGCACCGATCCCCCACAGCGATCCGGTCACGATGATGACAGAAGCGACGGACCGGCTCGCGGCCCGCGTCACAGCAGACCCGTCACAGTGGTTCTGGGTGCACCGGCGCTGGCGCGACCCGGCCTAGCGCAGGCGGACCGCGCCGAGGATCGGGCCGCTGGCGCCGTCCTGCACGATCACGACCGCAGGTTGGTCGCCCGGCGCGCTGACGTCCAGCCGCAGCGGCTGTTCCGTCGACCATGCGCCGACCTCTGCCCAGCTGGTGACGACGTTGCGATAGACGATGGTCTGCCCCGCATTTTCACCCTTGGCGATATCGCGCACGACCTCCGGCTCGTAGCGCACGAGCTGCACCAGCGCCGTCGGCGGCACCGGACCCTGCACCTCTGCCGTGATCGTCAGCGTGTCACCCGCACGGGACAGATCGACCCGGACCGGATCGGCCGCCGCAGGGTGGGCTGCGACGCGGTCCATGGCCACCACGGGGTGAGAGCCGACGAATTCGTCGACCCCCGCCACCACCATCTGCGGCGTATAGACCTGCCGGGCTGCCCAGGTCTGCGCATAGGCGCGCTGGCGCTGGGTGAAGGCGGCATTGCCCAGATCGTCGGCCCAGCCGATGTAGTCCCAGTAGTCGACGTGCAGCGCCAGCGCGATCACATCGTCCCGATCCGCCAGTTGGGCAAGGATCCGGTCCGCCGGCGGGCAGCTTGAACATCCCTGCGACGTGAAGAGCTCGACCACCGTGCCCCGGTCCTGCGCCACGACAGGCGATGCTCCGACAAGGGCACCGAAGGCGAAGGCGGCGAAGGCATGGCGCATCTGACGTGTCATCCGGGTTGTTATGATGGCATCCGTCTAAACAGGCCGCCCTGAAATGACCAATCAAGCAATCGCGACAATCCGAAAACGTGACTTTTGGCACACCATCCCGCAAGGTCGGTCATTTATTGTATACCGTTGCATACATTTTATCGGATCGCCCCTTGATCGCACCTGCGGCATGGGGCAAAAGCGATGCAAGCCCTCTTTCCTCAACCTGAAGGACCCGCCATGACCGTCACCGTCGGCAAAGACACCGCGCAGACCCGCAAGACCCTGACAGTGGGCGACCAGTCCGTCGCCTATTATTCCATCGACGCGGCCACCAAGGCCGGTCTGGGCGATTTCAGCAAGCTGCCCGCCGCGCTGAAGGTCGTGCTGGAAAACATGCTGCGGTTCGAAGACGGCAAGACCGTCACCACCGACGACATCAAGGCCTTCGCCAAGTGGGCCGAGCAGGGTGGCAAGAACCCGATCGAGATCGCATACCGCCCCGCCCGCGTGCTGATGCAGGACTTCACCGGCGTGCCGGCCGTCGTCGACCTCGCCGCCATGCGCGACGGGATCGTTGCACTGGGTGGCGACGCGCAGCAGATCAACCCGCTGAACCCGGTCGACCTCGTGATCGACCACTCGGTGATGATCGACGAATTCGGCAACCCCCGCGCGTTTCAGATGAACGTCGACCGCGAGTACGAGCGGAACATGGAACGCTACCAGTTCCTGAAATGGGGCCAGAACGCCTTCAACAATTTCCGGGTCGTCCCCCCGGGCACCGGCATCTGCCATCAGGTGAACCTTGAATACCTGGCCCAGACCGTCTGGACCGATACCGACCAGAACGGCGAGATGATCGCCTATCCCGACACCCTCGTCGGCACCGACAGTCACACGACGATGGTCAACGGCCTCGCCGTCCTTGGCTGGGGCGTCGGCGGGATCGAGGCCGAGGCCGCGATGCTGGGCCAGCCGATCTCGATGCTGATCCCGGAAGTCGTGGGCTTCAAGCTGACCGGCGCGATGACCGAAGGCACCACCGCCACTGACCTCGTCCTGCGCGTGGTCGAGATGCTGCGCAAGAAGGGCGTCGTCAACAAGTTCGTGGAATTCTACGGCCCCGGCCTCGACCACCTGCCGCTGGCCGACCGCGCCACGATCGGCAACATGGCCCCGGAATACGGTGCCACCTGCGGTTACTTCCCGATCGACGACGAGACACTGAAGTATCTGCGCCTGACCGGCCGCGACGAGGACCGCATCGCGCTGGTCGAAGCCTATGCCAAGGAGAACGGCTTCTGGCGCGGGGCGGACTACGCGCCGACCTACACCGACACGCTGGAACTGGACATGGGCACGGTCGTGCCCGCAATCTCCGGTCCCAAGCGGCCGCAGGACCACATCGACCTCGACAAGGCGGGCAGCGCCTTCGGCGAATATGTCAAGGGCGTGCGCGCCGGCAAGGATGTCACGAAGAACGCGGAAGTCCGCTGGGAGGGTGAGGGCGGCCAGCCCGAACCGCGCGACATCCCCGGCGACGAGGGCCACCACCAGCGGGGCTACGTGGCCACGGATGACGGCAACTACCAGATCCACGACGGCAGCATCGTGATCGCCTCGATCACCTCCTGCACCAACACGTCGAACCCCTACGTGATGATCGGTGCCGGCCTTGTGGCCCGCAAGGCGCGCTCCCTCGGTCTGACCCGCAAGCCCTGGGTCAAGACCTCGCTCGCTCCCGGGTCGCAGGTCGTGACAGAGTATCTGGAGGCCGCAGGCCTGCAGGAGGATCTGGACGCGCTCGACTTCAACCTCGTGGGCTACGGCTGCACGACTTGCATCGGCAACTCCGGCCCGCTCGACCCGGCGATCAGCAAGGCGATCAACGACTACGACGTGATCGGCGTGTCGGTCCTGTCGGGCAACCGCAACTTCGAGGGCCGTATCAGCCCTGACGTGCGGGCGAACTACCTCGCCTCCCCGCCGCTTGTGGTGGCCTACAGCCTCGTGGGCGACATGAACGTCGACATCACGAAGGACCCGCTGGGCCAGGACAAGGACGGCAACGATGTCTTCCTCAAGGATATCTGGCCGTCCCAGAAGGAAATCGCGGACCTTGTCGAGCAGACCGTGACCCGCGCGGCGTTCCAGTCGAAATACGCCGACGTCTTCAAGGGTGACGAACGTTGGCAGGCGGTCGAGGTCACGGACTCCGAGACCTACAACTGGCCGCCGCAGTCGACCTATGTCCAGAACCCGCCCTATTTCCGGGACATGTCGAAGGACGCCGGCACGATCCACAACATCAAGGACGCGAAGGTGCTGGCAGTGCTGGGCGACATGGTCACGACCGACCACATCAGCCCCGCCGGGTCGTTCAAGGAAAGCAGCCCCGCCGGCAAATACCTGAACGAACACCAGGTGCCGGTGCGCGAGTTCAACTCCTACGGCTCGCGCCGCGGCAACCACGAGGTGATGATGCGTGGCACCTTCGCCAACATCCGCATCCGCAACGAGATGCTGGACGGGGTCGAGGGCGGCTACACCAAGGGGCCGGACGGCCAGCAGACCTCGATCTTCGACGCTGCCATGGCCTACGAGGAACAGGGCACGCCGTTGGTGATCTTTGCCGGCGAACAGTATGGCGCGGGCTCTTCCCGCGACTGGGCGGCCAAGGGAACGGCGCTGCTGGGCGTGAAGGCGGTCATCGCCGAGAACTTCGAGCGGATTCACCGGTCCAACCTCGTCGGCATGGGCGTCATTCCGTTCGAGTTCACGGGCGGCGACACCCGCAAGACGCTGGGCCTGACCGGTGAGGAGACCGTCAGCATCGACGGCCTCGACACGATCAAGCCGCTGGAAGTGGTGAAGGCGCACATCACGATGGCCGACGGGTCCACCAAGGACATCGACATCAAGTGCCGCATCGATACCGCGATCGAGATCGAGTACATCGAGCACGGCGGTGTGCTGCACTACGTGCTGCGCGACTTGGCCAAGGCGTCCTGAACCGCCGCACCCCTCGAAAAGCCTGAGGGCCGCGTCATCCCGGCGCGGCCTTCGTCAAGACAGAGCGTCGTACATGCGGAACGGACCTGCCTCACTGGCGGTCCCCATCTTTCGGTGACCAAACCGACGCTGGACGCAGCGCGACCGGCCCTCTTCTTCTCGTCACAAATACCTCGGGGGGTCCGAGGGGCTGGCCCCCCGGCTCGCCTGACCCTTAGACCAGCGCCCTTGGTCCATGCGCGCCCTACCCCGGCAGCCATTCCCCTGCGCCGTCGCTTTCTGCATCTTACGATCCGCCGGCCAACCCGCTATGGTCGCCGCACGACGCAACGCACCGCCCCCGCGATGATCCGAAAGACGACAGTTGACCGATCTCGACACGTTTTCAACACGTGACGCCGGCCCGGACGGGCCGACGATCGCGATACTGGCCACCGACGCGCAGCAGGCGGAGGGACTCGTCCGCATGCTGTCAGACCTGAACATTCCCACGGTCCACCATGCGACCGTCGCGGCGCTGGCCGAGGCGCTGGATACCTGCATCGACGTGGTGCTGGTGTCGGAGGATGGTCTGGACCCCTCGGATCGTGCAGCGCTCTTGGCCGCGCTGGACCGGCAGCCGTCCTGGTCGGACGTGCCCGTCATCCTGCTTGCCGGACAGACCGGGCCTGCGGGATCGGGCCTCGACGCCGGTCGTCTGGCCACGGCAGTGCGCCTGCCGCATCCGGTCTGCCCCGACGATCTGGCGCGTGCGGTGCGGACCGCCCTGATCGCCCGCCGTCGCCAGCACCAGTCGCGGGCGCAACTGGCCGCCCTGCGGCAGAGAGAAGCGGAGCTCCGCGACAGCGAGGCCAAATTCCACGCCATTGCCGATTCGGTCGACCAGATGATCTGGTCCACGCGCCCGGACGGCTTTCACGACTATTATAACCGTCGTTGGTACGAATTCACCGGGATGCCGGAAGGATCGACGGACGGCGAGGCATGGAACGGCATGTTCCATCCCGAGGATCAGGACCACGCGTGGAAGGTATGGCGCCAGTCGCTTGTTACCGGCGAAATCTACGAGATCGAATACCGCCTGCGGCACCATTCCGGCCAGTACCGCTGGGTGCTTGGCCGGGCGCAGCCCGTGCGGGCGCCCGACGGCACGATCCTGCGCTGGTACGGGACCTGCACCGACATCGACGATGAGGTGCGCGCCCGCGAGGCGACGGTCACCGACCTGACCCGTCAGCGTGATGTCGCCTGGGACATGACCGTCGACCTGATCGCCGTGGTGAACGCGGATGCGACGCTCGACCGGCTGAACAGCGCCTGGACCCGCATCCTGGGCTGGTCGATCGGGGACACGCTGGGCCGCGACTTCCTGACCCTGACCCACCCCGACGACGTCACCCGCACCGCCGAGACCTTCGCGACCGTCTTCGATACACCGCTCACCGATCCCTTCGAGTTCCGGCTGCGTCACGCCGACGGCAGCTACCGCTGGTTCGCCTGGACCGCCTCGGCGCAGGACGGTCAGGTCTATGCGGTGGGCCGCGACGTGACCGAACGGATCGCGCGGGCCGAGCGACTCGCGGCGACCGAGGCCGCCCTGCGGCAAAGCCAGAAACTCGAGATGATCGGCCAACTGACGGGCGGCGTGGCCCATGACTTCAACAACCTGCTGATGGCGACCCGCGCCAGCCTCGACCTGCTGCGCCGCCATCTGGGGCAAGCCGATGACCGGACGCTGGCGCTGATCGGCAACGCGACCCATGCGATCGAACGCGGCGCGGCCCTGACGCAGCGGATGCTGGCATTCGCCCGCAAGCAGGACCTGCATTCCGTCGCCGTCGACATGGGGGCTGCCATCCCGGGCATGACCGACCTGATCCGTCGCAGCATCGGCCCGCAGATCGAGGTCGGCATTTCCGTGGCCCCCGATCTGCCGCTGGCGGACATCGACCTGAACCAGTTCGAGATGGCGCTGCTGAACCTCGCCGTAAACGGTCGCGACGCGATGGACGGCGCGGGGCATCTGACCATCACCGTCGACGCGGCGGACGGGCGCGACCGGCCGGACCTGAAGCCCGGGTCCTACGTGCGCGTCGCGGTCTCCGACACCGGCTGCGGCATGGACGACACGACGCTGGCCCATGCGGCAGAGCCCTTTTTTACCACCAAGGGCGTCGGCAAGGGCACCGGCCTCGGCCTGTCGATGGTGCATGGCCTCGCGGTCCAGTCGGGGGGCACCTTCACCCTCGACAGTCGCGTCGGCGTCGGCACCACGGCCACGCTGTACCTGCCCGCGGCAGCGCCGAGTGCCGCGGTCAGCATCCCGGACCTGTCTGCCCCCGCCCCCGACGACGCGACGCTGCAAAAGCCGCGGCTGGTCATCCTCGCCGTCGACGACGACGTTCTGGTTTCGCTGGGCACCGTCGGCGTGCTGGAGGATCTGGGTCACGAGGTCCTGTCCGCCCATTCCGGCGCTGCCGCCCTCGACATTCTCGCGGAACGCCCAGACATCGACCTCGTGCTGACCGATCAGGCGATGCCCAAGATGACAGGCGTCGATCTGGCCCGCCGCATCCGGGACACCCGCCCCGACATGCCGATCATCCTTGCGACAGGCTATGCCGACATGCCGGAGGGCGGCCACGCCCTGATCACCGAGCGGCTGGAAAAGCCGTTCTCCGACGCCGCGCTGGAGCGCTTGCTGCGCCGCTATCAGGCGTGACCCTTACGACGGAAGACCGCATGATGGACGATTACGACACTTATGACGCCATCGGCCTCGCCGCCCTCGTGGCTCAGGGCGAGGTGAGCCCGACGGCGTTGCTGGATACCGCACTGGCCCGCACCTCGGCCGTCAATCCCGCGATCAACGCGGTGGTGAACATGGCAGAGGACGCGGCGCGGCGCCGCATCGCGGACGGCCTGCCCGATGGCCCTCTGCGCGGCGTGCCCTTCCTGCTGAAGGATCTGGGCTGCGAGGCGGTGGACTACCCCTGCGACGTCGGATCGCGGCTGTTCAAAAGCACGACCTACACCCGCAACTCTGCCATGTTCGACCGGCTGGCGGGGGCGGGTCTGGTGCCATTCGCCCGTACCACGGCGCCGGAAATGGGCATCGGCACGGCGACGGAGGCTGTGGTCTACGGCGGTCCCACCCGCAATCCATGGAACCTCGACCGCACGCCCGGCGGATCGTCAGGCGGGGCGGCGGCGGCGGTGGCAGCGGGGATCGTGCCGGCGGCACATGGGTCCGATGGCGGCGGATCGGTGCGGGTGCCTGCGTCGAACTGCGGTCTCTTCGGGTTCAAGGCGACCCGTGCGCGCCTGCCCGACGGCCCCTACGCCGGCGAAGGCTGGGCCGGCATGGCGATCGAGGGATTCCTGACGCGATCCGTCCGCGACACGGCGCTGCTGACCGACATCTGCGCCGGGCCCGACCTTGGGGCGCCCTATGCCGCCCCTGCCCTGTCCGGCAGCTTCATGCAGGCGATCGACCGTCCCGTGCAGCCGCTGCGGATTGCGCTGTGCGACACCACGCTGACCGGCGAGGCGATCACCGACACCTGCCGCGATGCGGTCCACGACGCCGCCCGCCTGCTGGCGGACATGGGCCACCACGTCGAACCGGCCCGCCCGGCGCAGGCCGATACCGTCGCCATGATGCAGGCCTGGACCGACATCGTCGCCTGCGGCACCGCCGAATCCGTCCAGACGAAACTGCGCAAGCTGGGCCGGCCCCTTGCCGACGACGATGTGGAGGGTGTGACGCGCGGCGCCATTGCCCATGCGGCGACCATCAGCGGCGCCGACTACATCGCCTGCATCGACACCATCCACCTCTACGGCCGCCAGATGGCTGCGTTCTTTCAGGACTACGACATCCTGCTGACGCCGACGCTGGCGGAACCGCCCGCCGCGATCGGACGGCTGGCCCACGACGCGACCGATTACGTCGGCTACCGTATGGACCGGGTCTTTCCCTATTCGCCCTATGCCGCGGCGTTCAACGCCAGTGGCCAGCCTGCTGCCTCCGTCCCGCTTTATTGGGCAGAGGGCCTGCCGATCGGCATCCATCTGGCGGCGCGCTTCGGCGCGGACGAGGTGCTGATGGCGCTTTGCGCCGATCTGGAACGCGCGCGCCCATGGTTTCATCGTTTGCCGCCGGAAAGAGCAGGTTTCACCCGGAGCTGACTTGCAATCCCCCCGGTCTTTGGCTCTGTTGAGGCAAAGTCCGGAGGATGCCGATGCCAGAAGACACCGCCGTAGAGGTTCGTGACGCCCGAAAGGTCTACGGTCAGGGGGCGGGCGCCGTAACGGCGCTGGACGGGGTCTCTCTCGGTATCCGCAAGTCGGAATTCTTCACCTTGCTGGGCCCGTCGGGTTGCGGCAAGACGACCCTGCTGAAGCTCATCGCCGGGTTCGAAAGCCCCACGACCGGGCAGATCCTGCTGCACGGCAGCGACATCACCTTCGATCCGCCGAACCTGCGCCCGGTGAACACGGTCTTTCAGTCCTACGCGCTGTTTCCGCACCTGAGCGTCGCGGACAACATCGGTTTCGGCCTGAAAATGCAGGGACGTCCCAAGTCCGAGATCAGCGAGACCGTGACCCGGATGCTGGCGCTGGTGCGCCTCGATGCGATGGCCGACCGCAAGCCGGGGCAGTTGTCGGGCGGGCAGCAACAGCGTGTGGCCCTCGCCCGCGCGCTCGCCCCCTCCCCCAAGGTGCTGCTGCTGGATGAACCTCTGTCGGCGCTGGACCTGCAGCTGCGCAAGGAGATGCAGATCGAGCTGAAGCGGCTGCAGATCGAGACCGGGATCACCTTCGTCTTCGTCACCCACGATCAGGAAGAGGCGCTGACCATGTCCGACCGGATCGGCGTGATGCAGTCCGGTCACCTGCTGCAGGTCGGCGATCCGCGCACGATCTATACCCGGCCTGCCAACCGCTTCGTCGCGTCCTTCATCGGCGAATCCAATTTCCTGACCGGCACGGTGGACGGCAACGTTTTCACGCTGGACGCGGGGCCACGGATGGAGGTCGGCCAGACCGACGGCGCCCCCGCGACCGGCAAGGTCACTGCAGCGATCCGGCCAGAGCAGATCCGCATCACCAGCGCCACGCTGGGCGACGGCATCCCCGCCACGGTGACGCAGACCGTCTATTTCGGCACCGACACCCATTGCCGTGTCGCACTTGCCGACGGCACCGAAATCACCGTCCGCCTGCAAAGCCCCGCCTCGGGCGACGTCGGCCTGCACCCGGGGTCGGAGGTCACGCTGAAGTTCGAGCCCGGCGCGCTGATCCTTCTGCCGAAGGCCGCATGAGCGCCGATCCGCAGGTCACCGCCGCCGCCCGCCGCGGCTGGTGGCTGTCGGCCCCGGCGCTGGTCTTGCTGGCGGTCGGGGCCACGGGTCCGTTGCTGATCATGCTGGTCTATTCCTTTCTGGAACCGGGCCAGTACGGCAATGTCGAATGGGCGCTGTCCTTCAAGGCGTGGTTCAACGTCGTCATGCAGCGCGACATTTTCGACGGCACGCTCACCTTCGCCGATGCGCACCTGTCGATCTTCTGGCGCTCGGCCAAGCTCGCGCTGCTGACGACGCTCTTCGCCTTCCTGACCGGCTTTCCTACCGCATGGTTCATCGCCACCCGCAGCCCGGGGCTGCGCACGGCGCTACTGTTCCTGATCACGATTCCCTTCTGGACGAACCTGCTGATCCGCACCTTCGCGATCAACCAGATCATCCGCAACGAAGGTTTCCTGAATACCTTTCTGCTCTGGACCGGAATCATCGATACGCCCATCGTCATGCTGTACACCGATTTCGCGGTTTTCATCGGCATGACCTACGTCTACCTGCCGCTGATGGTCCTGCCCCTGTTCGCCGCCATCGACCGCTTCGACATGCGGCTGCTACAGGCGGGCTACGACCTTTACGCCAGCCGCTGGCAGCTCTTGCGCCACGTCATTGTGCCGGTGGTAAAGCCGGGCATCATCTCGGGCTCGATCCTCGTGTTCATTCCCGCCCTTGGCGCCTACGTGACGCCGCGCATCCTGGGCGGCGGGCGCAACATGATGATCGGCAACTTCATCGAGCTGCAGTTCGGGCAGGGCCGCAACTGGCCGCTTGGGGCCGCCCTGTCGGTCGTGCTGCTGGTCGTCGTCAGCCTCGCACTGATCGTCTATACGCGCTTTGCCACCGGCAGCGAGGGTAAGTCCCATGGCTGACCGCAGCTTCGACATCGCCCGCCTGCCCGGCTTTGCCACAATCGCCGTGACGATCTTCGTGCTGCTGTATCTGCCGATCGCGATGCTGGTGATCTTCTCGTTCAACGCCGGCGACAACGTCGCAATCTGGGAAGGTTTCTCTCTGCGCTGGTACCCCGAGGCCTGGGCGAACGAAGCGGTGAAGCAGGCCACATGGCGGTCCCTGCAGATCGCCACCTGCGCCGCGATCATCGCCACGACGGTCGCGACGATGGCCGCCCTCGGGACGACGCGCCGCCGGCAGACGCGGGGGCAAAGCTTCGTCTACCTGATGATCAACCAGCCGCTGATGGTGCCGGAAATCGTGACCGCCGTGGCGCTGCTGATCTTTTTCTCGTCGATCAAGGTCGCCACCGGCTATCAGGGCCTCGGCTACCTGATCCTCGCCCACGCCGCCTTCTGCATTCCCTTCGCCTACCTGCCGATCCGCGCCCGGCTGGAAGGCATGGACCTGAGCCTCGAGACCGCGAGCGCAGACCTTTACGCGACCCGCTGGCAGACGTTCCGCCATGTCACCCTGCCGCTGGTGATGCCGGGCGCCATCGCGGGGCTGATGCTGGCTTTCGTAACCTCACTCGACGATGTGGTGATCACGCTCTTCGTGAAATCCGCCGGGCAGGATACGCTGCCCACCTACATGCTGGCGCAGATCAGGCGGTCGGTCAGCGCAGAGGTCAACGCGATCTCGACCCTGCTGCTGCTGCTGACGGTGGTCCTGCTGACCGCCTTCTTCCTGCTGACGCGCAAGCGCACCTGAACCACCAACAAGGAGAGAGAAAATGAAAACATTGCTATCCACCGTCGCGATCCTCTGCGCCGGCGCCCTGCAGGCGCAGGAACTGCAGCTTTACAACTGGGGCGACTACACCAGCCCCGAACTGCTGACGAAGTTCGAGGAGGAGACCGGCATCAAGGTCACCGTCACCGACTACGACAGCAACGATACCGCGCTCGCCAAGGTCGAGGCGGGCGGCCATGGTTTCGACCTCGTCGTGCCTTCGGCGAACTACATCCCGATATGGCGCGAGAAGGGCCTGATCCAGGAACTCGACCTGTCGAAGCTGTCGAACCACGGCAACATCGCGCCACAGTGGGTCGACGTCGCCTTCGATCCGGGCCGCAAGTTCTCGATCCCGTGGCAGATCGGCGCGACGGGCATCGCCGTGAACAGCGACGCCTACGACGGCGACATCAACACCAGCGCGATCTTCCTCGACACGCCGGAAGAGCTTGTCGGCAAGGTCAATGTCACGCCAGAGATGAACGACATCATGTCGCTGGCGCTGTGGTACGTCGGCGGCGAGCCCTGCACCGAGGACACCGAGAAGCTGAAGGCCGCCCGCGACGCGCTGATCAAGGCCAAGCCGAACTGGCAGTCGATGGACTACGGCATGTCAGAGAAGCTCGCGGCAAACGATGTGATGTCCTCGGTCTACTGGAACGGCGCCGTGTTCCGGGCGTCCCTGCAGAACGACAAGGTCAAGTTCGGCTATCCGCAGGAAGGCTTCCCGCTGTTCATGGACTCGGTCGCCCTGCTGTCTGATGCACAGAACGTGGAAGAGGCCTATCAGTTCATGAACTTCATCATGCTGCCCGAGAATGCCGCCCTGATCTCCGAATTCGCGCGCTATGCCAACGGCATTGCCGGGTCGGAGGAATTCATGGACGAGGAGATGAAGACCTCTCCGATGGTGAACATCCCGCCCGAACTGGCCGAGGCCGGTGAATTCCTGCCCACCTGCTCTGCCAAATCGCTGGAATACTATACGGCGATCTGGACCGAGCTCCAGAAATAAGACGCCCCGGGCGCGCCGTCCGAGGCGCGCCCGGATATGCTGTCCGGGCTTTTGTGCGGATCATTGATTGCGGTCCTGCTGTGCGGCCCTCTTCGCATCGCCGACATGTAGATCACAATCCCGATGATCGCCGCGAGGAAGATCGCGCTGGTCAAGATCGTACCGAGGCCGATGCCCCCGGAGTCCGCGGGTTGCGACAGCAGGTCGCCAAAGGATGCACCAAGGGGGCGGGTGAAGATGTAGGCGATCCAGAACGCCCAGATGCCGTCCCAGTGTGATCGAGGTGATGATCAGGACGAAGTGGACTTGCCCGGAAAGTGTGGAGAGCGCTTAGCTCACTTCCGGGGCCTTTCACTCGAACGCGACGGGGCTTTGGAAGCCGGGCGACGAATGCCGCCTGACGGCGTTATAGAACCCGTCGATGTATCTGGCGATGGCGTTTGCGGCCTGCTGGCGGGATTGCCAGACGACGGGCCAGATCAGCTCGGACTTGATGGTCTTGAAGAACGTTTCCACCATCGCGTTGTCGTAGCAGTTCCCGCGCCCGTTCATCCATTGCCGGAAGGCGATTGCATGCAATCGCCGAGAGGGAGATCAGTTGTTCTCTTTATCTGTCCAGGCCCCGTTTGACATCACGCTAGGCTAAGGGCGGAAACTGCGTTTGTCATCAGGGACTTCGCGCAAGTCTCCTAAGACATACCAACGACCACGCCGCCCGTGTCGCGTCTCCATCTGCATCGAAACAAGCCGAAACCAGCGAAACGCATGCGCAACGCTATCCCGTCAGTTCACTGAAAAATATGGGGATTTTGAATCCGTCTCGCCGAGAGCGAAGGGCGGGTGGAAAGAGACGGAGAGCGCTCGGAGACCGATCTCGCGCAGGCGGCCAGTCTTCGAAGGGCGGATGGTCCCTGCAAACCCCTTTGGCACATAAAGAAAAAGGCCCCGCGAGGGACCTGTTTTCGGGTTTGCAATGTGCAAGTGGCGGACAGACAGGGATTCGAACCCTGGAGACGGTTCCCCGCCTACACACTTTCCAGGCGTGCGCCTTCGACCACTCGGCCACCTGTCCGTTGACGGGGTCTTTAGCCAAGGGTCCGGCGGGGTGCAAGGGGCGAACGCGAAAATCCTCTGACCGGCATTGAAACCCGGTCGCGGCCTGCGCATAAACGACGGGTCGCGCAAAGCCATCCGGTGCCATGAAACACACGCCCCTGCCAGAGGATACCACCGACCGCCGGTTCGAACTGGCCCGCGTACAGACCGCCGCGCTGGTCATCATCGCCTTTGCCGTGGTGCTCTTCCTGCTGGTGCAGGCGCGGTTCATCCTGATCTCGCTCGCGGTCGCCATCATCCTCTTCTCGCTGACCGCCGACATCATCAGCTTCATCGCGCGCCAGCGCATCGGGCCGGTGCGGATCCCGAACTGGATCGCCAGCATCGTGGCGCTTCTCTTGATCGGTGCGGCGCTGCTCAGCGTGACCTCGATCATCGCGGCGCAGGTGAACACGATCCTGCAGATCACGCTGGCCTACGCCGAACGGGCACCGGACGCCATCGCCGCCCTCTTCGCCTGGGCGGGGGCGGACACGCAGGCTGCCGTGCTCAATTCCATGCGGACGATCGAACTGTCGGGCTACCTGCGCGGGGCCGCGGGCGGTGCGACCAGCCTGACGCAGGGCACGGTGCTGGTGATCCTCTTCGTGGGCTTCCTCTTTGCCGAGCGGGTCTGGTTCCAGACCAAGCTGCTGAACTTCACCGGCAGCCCGGCGCAGGCGGTGCGGGTCGGGCGGATCATCTCCTCGATCATTCACCGTGTGAACTATTACCTGCTGGTGAAGACCGGTATCAGCCTCGTCACCGGTGCGATGACATGGGGGCTGGCACGGGCCTTCGGGATGGAGGTCGCGATGCCACTGGGTGTCATTACCTTCGTGCTGAACTTCATCCCCAACGTGGGGTCGATCGTGGCGACCGGGCTGGTGGCGCTGGCCGCCTACGTGCAGTTCGGCGACCCCTGGCTGACCGGCGTGATCTTTGCCATCGCGGGGGGGATCCAGTTTGTGAACGGGTCGATCATCGACCCGATGCTGATGGGACGCGCCCTGCGGTTGTCGTCCTTCGGCATCCTGCTGAGCCTCGCGTTCTGGGGCGCGGTCTGGGGTGTGCCGGGGATGTTCCTGTCGGTGCCGATCATGGTGATGCTGCTGGTGGTCTGCAGCCATGTGCAGGCCCTGCGCCCCATCGCGATCTTGCTGTCGCGCGAGGGGTTGCCGGAAAGCGAAGGCCTGCTCGACCGGGATACCGCGCGCGACCTGCGGTAGAGCGCTTGGGTCGTCTGCCTGTCGCGATCCCTATGCGTCGCACCCAGAAAGCCCTTCTGAAATCCTGCATTCGGCCTCTGCGCCATGCACGGCGCGGTCGCTATCAGGCGTCGTCCAGATGCAGGTAGACGCGACGGTTCTGGCGGCCCTTCTTCTCGATCCGTCCGATGTGGATGCGTCCCACCTCCGAGGTCCAGCCGACGTGGGTGCCGCCGCAGGGCTGCAGGTCGGCGGTCGCATCGCCCTCGCCGATCCGGATCAGCCGGATCTGGCCCTGCCCGCGCGGTGGCTTCACCGTCAGTGTCTTCACGAGGCCGGGTTGCGCGTCAAGAACCGCCTCGGTGATCCATTCGGTCAGTACGGGCAGGTCGCGCGCGATCAGGTCGTTCAGCGCCGTTTCCAGCGCCGCCTTGTCCTGCGGCGCCTGGTCCATGTCGAAATCGAGGCGCCCCTTGTCAACGGCGATCTGGCCGCCGGTGACGGGGCGCGGGATGACCGCCGACAGCAGGTGCAGCGCCGTATGGACGCGCATCATCCGGTGGCGGCGATCCCAGACAAGGATCTGCCGGACGCGGGTGCCCAGGGGCGGCAGGGCCGAGGGCTCTGCCGGGACCAGCACGATATCGGTCCCCTGCCCTTTCACGGTGGTCGCGATATCGATGGCACCGCCGTCCCAGACCAGCCGTCCCGCATCGCCCGGCTGCCCGCCGGAGGTGGGATAGAAGATCGAGGCGTCGAGCACGATGCCGCCCTCGAAGGTGTGCGCCACGACCTGACCCTGCGCCTCGCGCAGGTAGGCGTCGTCGTGATAGAGCGCGCGGGTCACTGGGTTTCCGCCTCGGGTGCCGCGTCGCCATCGTGCAGGTCGCCCGCATCCATCATCGCACTGGCCTCCCGCGCCGTATCGGGACGGTCGTCGTCGGGGGCCGCCGTGTCGGCGGAGGGCTCAGCCGGAGCAGAGGTGCGCGGCGCGTGCAGCGCCTCGGGATTGCGCAACCAGATGTCCTGCTGGGCGAAGGGAATCTCGATTCCCGCCTCGGCAAAGCGGCGGTCGATGTCGCGGTTCATCTCGTCGGTGACGATGACCTTCCAGTTCACGTCGCGCAGGATCACCCGCAGTTCGAAATCCAGCGAACTGGCCCCGAAGGCCATGAAAAGCGCCTGCGGCCCCGGATCGGCCAGCACCATCGGCTGCGATTCGCCCACCTCCAACAGGATCCTGCGAACCTGTTCGACGTCGCTGCCATAGGCGACGCCGACGGGAATGATCAGCCGCCCGACGAGGTTGCCGCGCGTCCAGTTCGTCACCTGCCCGGAAACGAGGTCGGCATTCGGAATGATGACGTCGGTGCGGTCGAAGGTCTCGATCCGGGTGGACCGCACGGAGATGTCGCGCACGAAGCCCACCTGCCCGTTCACCTCGATCATGTCGCCTTCGCCGATGGGCCGTTCGATCAGAAGGATGATGCCGGACACGAAGTTCTGCACGATGGTCTGCAGGCCGAAACCGATGCCGACGGACAGGGCACCGGCGACGATGGCGAGGCTCGACAGGTCGATCCCCGCCGTGGTGATCGCCACCAGCGCCGAAACGATGATGCCGATATAGGCCACGCCCGCGGCCACGGCGTTCTGCCCGCCGAGGTCCATCCGCGTGCGTGGCAGGACCGAGGTCTTGAGCTGACGTTTCACGAACTGGGTCAGCAGGTAGCCGCCACCGAAGATCAGGACGAAGGTCATGAAATCGGTGGGCGAGATCGTGGTCTCTCCGATCTGGAAACCGGCGCGGAATTGGGCCCAGACTTCCAGCAAGTCGGTCACGCGGGCACCCCAGACCAGTGCCAGCACTGGCACCGCCAGCAGGAACAGGACGGCGCCGATGACAACGGGCATCAGCGGACCGGTGTCGGTGCTGTCGGTGGTGGGGGCATAGATGTCGTAAACCAGCCGCTGCAGCACGATGATCACGCCGAAAATCGCCAAAGTCATCACCGCGGGCGCAAAGAGCGCATCGGACGCCGCGGCGTAGCCCGCGGCCGCAAGAATCGGCGTGACGATGGCCACGATCATGCACAACAGGCCGACGGTGGTACGGACCCGCCCGGAAGAGATCTCGCGCCCGTCACGTTCCATCGGGGCGTGGCGCAGCAGGTAGCCCAGCCGAAATAGCACGACCGCCAGCAAGACCTGCAATGGAAGGACCATGACACCGATGGCGGCGTCGGACGCGCCGGCGCTGTGCATCAGGGCGCTGACCACGATGATCGCCGCCAGCCCGACCCCCAGCGCCACACCGTTGCGGCGGATCTTGGCGCGGATGTCGGGGGGATAGCCCAAGGGGCCGCCGTGTTCGCCGACGGGAAACAGCTGACCGTTCAGCCAGCGCGCGATGATGATGGTAAAGCCTGCGCCGAAGATCGCCTGCGACAGCGTATCGCCCGACCGGGCCAGCACGCCGATCTGGCGCAAGGCAAGGATCAAGGCCGACAGGCCCAGCGTCGGCAGCACGATCACCCACAGCGACAGAAGGAACGACCAGACCGCGCGACCGCGCGCGTGGCTCCGCTCCACCCGGTCCTGCAACAGCCAGACCCACTGGCGCGACCGCAGCAACAGGACCAGCGCAGCCACCATGTAAAGGACCGCCAGCGGCAGCGTCCGCAGCAGGGTGCCCGACGACAGGTTGCGGTCCACCCGCGCCATCGCGGCGGACAAGACACCGCCAAGGGCGTCACGACCGCCTTCCAGCGCCGCCGGCCAGTTCGCCGGGTTGAGGGGCGACGGCCCGCGGGCGGTCAGGCGCGTTGTCTCGCGCGCGCGCAACTGGCTGTCGACCTCGGAGATCAGGCCGTCGGCGCGGGCATAGGCTTCTTTCGCAAGGATGGCAGGCGCGCGCAGCACGTCAAGCTGGCGGTTCAGCTCTGCCCGGCGGGCCGCAATCGCGGGCTGTTCTTCACCGCCTTCAGGCACCGGCCCCAGCGCCTCGATCTGGGACTGCACGGTCGCGATGCGACCGGCGTTCAGCGACCCCAGCGACTGAAATCGGTCGCGCCAGCCGAACAGTGTCTCTCGCGTGCGAGTCAGGGCCAGCGTCGAGCCGCTGCCGGCCTGAAGCAGCGTCTCTGCCTGGTCGACGCGGGTCTTCCATTCGTCAAGGTCCGGCACCGCCTGGGACAGTGCCTGCTGCGCGTCCGTCAGTGCTTCGGTGTCGGCTTCGGCCTCCTTCGGAGAGGCTGTTTCGGCCTCCTCCGACGGCGGGTCCCCCGCCTCCGTCGTCGGTTCCTCGGTCGGGGTCGGCGCACCGATCAGACCGTCGAGCGACACCTGCGCCGACGTGCCCTGCGCCACCACAAGCAGCAGCGCGAGCGCTGTCGGAAGCGCCCGGATCATGCGTCCTCGAAGACGCCGGGAATCGATTGCGGGCCGGTGGTCAGCCATTCCGGCACCGGCAGCCCCTTGGACCGCAGGAATTCAGGGTTCCAGAGCTTCGACTGGTACCGGCTGCCATAGTCGCACAGGATGGTGACGATGGTATGCCCCGGCCCCATGTCGCGCGCCATGCGGATCGCGCCCGCGACGTTGATGCCCGACGATCCGCCAAGGCACAGGCCTTCGTGTTGCAGCAGGTCGAAGACGATCGGCAGCGCCTCGGCGTCCGGGATGTTGTAGTTCATGTCCGGCGTGAAGCCTTCGAGGTTCGCGGTGATCCGCCCCTGCCCGATGCCTTCGGTGATGCTGTCGCCCTCGGACTTCATCTCTCCGTGTTCGTAGAAATTATAAAGCGCGGCGCCGTCCGGGTCGGCCAGACCGATCTTGACCCCCTTTGGCTGCAACGCCATCGCCACGCCGGCCAATGTCCCGCCGGAGCCCACGGCGCAGATGAAGCCGTCGACCTTGCCGTCGGTCTGGTCCCAGATCTCGGGGCCCGTCGTCTCGATATGCGCCTGCCGGTTCGCCGTGTTGTCGAACTGGTTCGCCCAGATCACGCCGCCGGGGGTGGTCTTGGCCAGTTCCTCGGCCAGACGGCCCGAATAGCGGACGTAGTTGTTGGGGTTCTTGTAGGGCGCAGCGGGTACCTGCACCAATTCGGCGCCGGCCAGCCGCAGCATGTCCTTCTTTTCCTCGGACTGGGTTTCCGGGATCACGATGACGGTCTTGAACCCCATCGATGCCCCGACCAGAGCAAGACCGATGCCGGTGTTGCCGGCGGTGCCCTCGACGATGGTGCCACCGGGCTTCAGCAGGCCCTTCGCCACCGCGTCCTGGATGATGTAGAGGGCGGCGCGGTCCTTGACCGACTGGCCGGGGTTCAGGAACTCGGCCTTGCCCAGAATCTCGCAGCCGGTCGCCTCGGAGGCGGCGCGCAGGCGGATCAGAGGCGTGTTGCCGACCGCGTCGGCCAGATCGGATTTGATGTGCATGACAGGGGCCCTTCGGATGCGCGTGTTGCAATC
Source organism: Loktanella atrilutea (assembly GCF_900128995.1). Lineage (GTDB taxonomy): Bacteria > Pseudomonadota > Alphaproteobacteria > Rhodobacterales > Rhodobacteraceae > Loktanella > Loktanella atrilutea. The sequence continues at coordinate 1,000,346 of NZ_FQUE01000001.1, forward strand.
TGTCTAGGGTGCGGCGCCGGCAAACTCAAGCCGCAGGGCATCCCGATTCAGCGCCAGCCAATAGAGCAGCGTGATCCCCGGACCGACGGCAATTTCGCCCGAGGCGACGTGGCCAAGCGCCTGATCCAGCGTCAGAACGTGCAGCGCCAGATCCTCGTGCTCGCTGTCCAGTCCACCGGTGTAGCGCTGCAGGTCCGGCAGATCGCAGAACCCCACGAAACAGTGAAAGTAGTCGGTGGCATTTCCCGGCGACGGATAGTGCGACGTGACGTGCCGCAGGGTCACGTCCAGCCCCGCCTCCTCCCGCGTTTCGCGTAGGGCGCTGTCCGTTGGCGTCTCGAAGGCGTCGATCATGCCGGCGACGGGTTCCAGCATCCACGGGTTCGGATCGCCGCGTTCCAGCACGCCCATGCGGATCTGCTCGACCAGCACGACACGGTCGCGGACCGGATCGTAGGGCATCACCATCACCGCATCGACGCCGACCATGACCTCTCGCGGCAAGGGCCCCTGCCGGCCCCCGTCGAAACGGCTGTGGGTGACGTCGAAGCCCTGCAGGCGAAAGAAGCGGCCCAGCGGCGCGGCCCGGTTTGCGACGCTGACATCGCCGGGCCCGGCCGCGTGGCGCAGGTCGGCAGGCCGCCGGTCCATGGCCGCCAGATGCCGCGCCCAGGCGCGTTTCAGCATGACAGGATACTGCCAGCGCAGGTTGGCGGGACTCGGGCGGGTCTCTTGCGCAAAGATCTCGGTCGCCGCCGCCACGCAGACCGTGCCGCAGCGGACCTGCCACACCTCGAACGACCACTCCCCCGGCGCCGCCATCAGCGTCGCGGGCGGCTGCCACATCAGCGCCTCGGCATCGGTGCCGTCCGGCAGCGCCACGGTGACCGTGATCAGCGCATAGTCATGGGCGCCCTCGTAAAGCGCCAGCCGGTCCATCTGGTCAGGGGTCAGGTCGCGCCAAAGCAGACCGGTGGCCACCGCATCCGACTGGCTGACGATCATCGGGATGACGTCATCGGCCACGGGGCGCACCGCATGGCCCCGCAGGATGGCCGGCGTCACATGCCCCGCGTCACCGGCGACCGCCTGCCGCAGCGCCGGATCGCGCAGCGTGCCGTAGACGAAGACATCCATTCAGCGATACCGCTTGCCGAGGGCATCCGTCAGCACCCCCGCCACGATGCCGCCGCCCAGCAGGACGATCAACGTCAGGGGCGCGTAGAACTGCGCGGCATAATCCACCATGATCCCGAAGGTCGAAATCACCGCGTCCATCGGCCCGTCGTAACGGCCCCGCATGGATGCCCTCACCATCTCATGCCCCGACAGCGCGAAGATGACCCAGAAGGCCAGCAGCGCGGCGGAGCTCAGGCCGGTCCCGATGGCAACACCCGTCCCCTGCCCGGTCCGGGGTCCGGCAAAGATCCAGCCGGTCAGCACGCCCACGCCGCCGCACAGGGCGAACCAGAATTTCGGAACCGGCGAGTCACCGAAGAACGGCAGCAGCAGGACAGACAGAATGCCCGCTAGGATGCCGAAGGATATCGCCCCCGCGAGGCGCCCGAAGGTGGGCATGTACGTTCCCTTTCCGCGCGCGTCAGGCGGCGCGCGTGATCGTGATCTGCGTCACGTCGCAGTTTTCACTGGCGAAGGTCGCGGCACAAGAGGTCAGGTAGAAGTTCCACATGCGCCGGAACCTCTCGTCGAAGCCGAGCGCCGCGACCTTGTCCCACCGCGCGTTGAAGGTCTCGTGCCAGCGCCGCAGGGTCTGGTCGTAGCTGTGACCGAACTCGATCGATTTGACGACCGACAGGCCGTTGCGCGCGATGACCTCGCGCAGCTTGCCGGGGCTGGGCAGCATGCCGCCCGGAAAGATGTATTTCTGGATGAAGTCGGGGCCACGCTTGTAGACCTCCCACCGGCGATCGGCGACGGTGATGATCTGCAAGGTGGCATTGCGCCCCGGCTTCAACCGGTCGCGCACCGCCTTGAAATAGACCGGCCAATACTGCTCGCCCACCGCCTCGAACATCTCAATGCTGGCAATGCCGTCGTAGGTCCCGGTCTCGTCCCGATAATCCTGCAGCTTGAAGGTGACGCGGTCTGAAAGCCCTGCCTTTTCAATGCGGTCCACCGCGTAATTGAACTGCTCCTTGCTGATGGTCAGGCCGGTCACATGCAGCCCCCGCTCTGCCGCGGCATATTCGGCGAAACCACCCCAGCCGCAGCCGATCTCGAGGACATGATCGCCCGGCCGCACGTCCATCTGGTCGACCATGGAGGCATATTTGGCGATCTGGGCCTTCTCCATGCTTTCCTGACCGGTGTCGAAGATCGCCGAAGAATAGGTCATCGTGTCGTCGAGCCAGAGGCCGTAGAAATCGTTGCCCAGATCGTAGTGATATTCGATGTTCCTGCGGGCCTGCTTCTTGGAATTGCTCTGCAGCCAGAAGCGGATGCGCTCGAAAGTGCGGACGAGGAACTGGCCGGGAAAGCCGTCATAGATCTCCTCTGCATCGTCGTGGATCAGGTCCATGAAGGCCATCAGGTCCGGCGTCGACCACCAGCCGTCAAGGTAGGCGTCGCAGAACCCCAGATCCCCCTCGCGCACGATGCGGGCGAAAAGATCGGGGTTATGGACCGTGATTTCCGCCACGTGCCCGGCGTCGCGTCCTTCGGCCCGAAAGTGCCGACCGTCCGGCAGGATCACGTCGATCCGGCCACGCTTCAGCGAATCCATCATCTTGAAAACCGCCGGAAAATAGCGCGGCAGGCCGGTCTGGCCTTCGGTGGTCGTCAAAATCATGCGTGGTCCTGTCTGTCCTGTGACATCTCTGCGGCGGATATCTTGTTCGGTTTTAATGTTTTGCCGTGGGAAGTCACGCCGCACGGTTCAGAAAGTTGCACCATCCGACCCGCCGTGACGGAAGGTCGCGCGGCGTGGGCCATTCCGGATCATGCCGTCGAATTTACTTGTTTCCAACCATATCTCGTTTATCGCAGGCACATTGACCCAATGGACAGTCACAAGACAATGTCACGGACGACCTCTCTGCCGCCCGATGCTACCGCTGCGCGCGATTGGGTGCGCATCCTTGCCGCCTATCGCGATCCCGACATCCGGCGCAGCAGCTTCGAACTTGCGATCACCGTCGCGGGCTTCGTGACGCTCTGGGTTGCAGCCTGGTTCGCGGTTCAGGTCAGCTGGCCGCTTGCCGTGGCGCTCGGCATCGTCAACGGCGGCTTCCTCGTGCGGTTGTTCGCGATCCAGCACGACTGCGGGCACGGGTCCTTTTTCACCAACCGACACCTCAGCGACTGGACAGGCCGCATTCTCGGGATCGTGACGCTGACGCCCTACGATGTCTGGCGTCGCACCCATGCGCTGCACCACAGCCACGCGGGCAACCTCGACCGGCGCGGGATCGGCGACGTGCATACGCTGACACTGGCGGAATACCGCGCGCTGTCGCCATTTCAGGCCTTCATGTACCGGGTCTATCGCCACCCGCTGGTGATGTTCGGCCTTGGGCCCACGTGGTTGTTCTTTGTCCAGAACCGCCTGCCGCTGGGTCTGATGACCGCCGGGCGCAGCTACTGGGTATCGGCCATGGTGACGAACCTCGCCATTGCCGCGGCACTGGTGCTGATCGTCTGGTTCGGCGGCTGGCTGGCGCTGGCCTGCGTGTTTTTCCCGCCGACGCTGGTGGCCGCCTCGGCGGGTGTCTGGCTGTTTTACGTCCAGCACCAGTTCGAGACGACGCATTGGGAACAGGACCCCGACTGGCAGCTGCACGAGGCGGCCCTGCATGGCAGTTCGCACTACGACCTGCCACTGGTCCTGCGCTGGATGACCGCCAACATCGGCATCCACCACGTGCATCACCTGTACAGCCGCATCCCCTTCTATCGCCTGCCCGACGTGCTGCGCGATCATCGCGAACTGGTGGAGGTCAGCCGCATGACCCTGCGCGAAAGTCTGAAATGCGCCTCGCTCGACCTGTGGGACGCCGACAGCAACCGCCTGATCTCGTTCCGGCAGGCCCACGCGGCCTAGAAGTCGCGGTTTTCGTAGGCCTCCAGCGCGGCCTTGCGGCCATCCTCGGCCGTGACGACCGGATCGGGATAGGCGTCGTCGGGCGACATGTTCCAGTGCAGCGGGATCGCGTCGTAAAAAGCCAGCGCGGTCTTCGACGGGTTTTCGTACTCCTCGGCCAGCCACGCCTTGACGTAGTCGCGGTCCTTGTCGAACTTGTCGAGCTGCGTCACCGGATTGAACACCCGGAAGTAGGGCGTGGCATCGGGCCCCGACCCCGCGGACCATTGCCAGCCCAGCGCGTTGTTCGCCGGGTCCCAGTCGATCAACTGGTCCGCGAACCAGTCGAGCCCGATCTTCCAGTGGCACATCAGGTGCTTGGTCAGATAACTGGCGACGATCATCCGGCCCCGGTTGTGCATCCGTCCCGTGACCTGCAGCTCTCGCATCGCCGCGTCGACGAAGCGGATACCCGTGCGTGCCTGCTTCCAGGCCTTGACCTCTGCCAGACGTTCGTCGGTTTTCCACGGAAAACTGTCCCAGTCCTCGCGCCAGTTGCCGCTGGTCAGGCGCGGCGTATGGTGGATCAGGTGGTAGGCGAACTCACGCCAGACAAGCTCCTTCAGGAACGTCTCCGCATCCGACTTGCCATCGTGCAGGGCACGCCAGCCCGCATGCCAGCAGGCCAGCGGGCTGATCTCTCCGTAGGTCAGATTTTCCGACAGGCCAGAGGTGCCGTCGACGCCCGGAATGTCCCGGGCCGCCTTGTAGTCGTCGATCCGGTGGGCGATGAAGGCGCCCAGCCGGTGGCTGGCCGCGCTTTCGCCCACGGTGCAGCGGGGCAGCACCACGTCGTGCCCGCGCTGCATGTCGGCCCCCATTCGCCAGTCGTCCAGATCGCCGGACGCGGGCCACGCATCGGGTGCCGGAACCTTTGACGGTGCGCTCAGCGTGCCGGGAAGGTCACGGTCACGCACCGCCTTCCACATCGGCGTATAGACCTTGTAGAAGCCTCCGGTCTGGGTCTCGACCGTCCAAGGCTCGAACAGCAGATGACCCGCGAAGCTTTGGGCGTCGATGCCATCGTCCTTCAGCCCGGATTTCACGGTGGTATCCCGCCCCTTGGCGTCAGGATCGTAAAGGCGCGACCAGTAGACGGCGGTCGCACCCGTCTCTGCGATGACATCGCGCAGAACGTCAAGCGCGCGGCCCTTGCGCAGGATCAGGCGTGACCCCTTGTCGGCAAGACTCTCGTGCAGCGCCGCGACCGACAGGCCAAGCCGGAACCGGGGGGCAGCGCCCTGCCCGGCCACGACCTCGTCATGGATGAACAGCGGAATGACCGGGCGGCCGGTCTTGCACGCTTCGGTCAGGGCGGGATGGTCGCCAAGGCGCAGATCGCGCCGGAACCACATGATGATGGGGGTTTTGTCGCTCATGCCCCGAACCTAGTGCGCGGCGGCGGGGATCAACGGCAGGCGGGCGGCAAAAATGCCGCCCGCCCGGGGTCTTCAGGTATTCGCGCGTTCCGACTGCAACCCGCGATAGATCGCCACGCACATGACCAGCAGCACGATCGTGAACGGCAGCCCGGTCGAGATGACCATGGATTGCAGCGACTGCAGGCCACCGGCCGACAGCAGCAGCACGATGGCCACGGCGCCTTCGAACAGGCACCAGAACACCCGCTGCGGCACCGGGGCGTCGACCTTGCCGCCCGCGGTGATCGTGTCGATGACCAGAGAGCCGGAGTCCGACGAGGTCACGAAAAACACGATCACCAGCACCACGCCGATCAGCGAGGTGATCGTGGTCAGGGGCAGCGCCTCCAGCATCTTGAACAGCTGGCGCGGCAGTTCCGCATCCTGCGCAAGCGTGTAGCCGTCCTGCACGACCTGGCTGATCGCCACGCCGCCGAAGACGCTCATCCACAGCACGCAGACGAGGCTGGGGATCAGCAGAACGCAGGTGATGAACTCGCGCACCGTGCGGCCACGGCTGACGCGGGCGATGAACATGCCGACGAAGGGCGACCAGCTGATCCACCACGCCCAGTAGAAGGACGTCCAGCCCTGGACGAAGTTGGTGTCGGCCCGGCCGATCGGGTTGGCCAGCGCCGGCAGGTACTCGACATAAGCCAGCAGGCTTGACCCGAAGGTCGTCAGGATTGCCAGCGTCGGCCCGACCAGCAGCACGAAGACCAGCAGCAGGAAGGCGAGCCCCATGTTGATCTCGGACAGGATCTTGACCCCACCGTCGAGGCCCCGCAGCACCGAGATCAGCGCGATCGAGGTGATGCCGGTGATCAGCAGGACCTCTGTCGTGTTGCCGATCGGCAAGCCGAAGACCTCGTTCAGGCCGGCGTTCGCCTGTGTGGCACCAAAGCCCAGCGAGGTGGCCAGACCGAAGAGCGTGGCGAAGACCGCCAGCGTGTCGATGATGTGACCCGGCCAGCCCCAGACCCGCTCGCCCAGCAGCGGGTAGAAGGCGGACCGCATCGTCAGCGGCAGACCCTTGTTGTAGCTGAAGAGCGCCAGCGCCAGACCCACGACCGCATAGATCGCCCAAGGGTGCAGACCCCAGTGGAAGATGGTCGCCGCCATGCCAAGGCGCGCCGCCTCCGCCGCGTTGCCCGCCGCGGCACCCAGCGGCGCCCAGTCGGTGCGTACACCGCCTTCGGCCGTCGTGCCGCCCAGCGCGGTCGAGAAGTGGGTCAGCGGTTCCGACACGCCGTAGAACATCAGGCCGATGCCCATGCCCGCGGCGAACAGCATCGAGAACCAGCCGAGGTAGGTATAGTCAGCCGTTGCTGCCTTGCCGCCCAGACGCACCTTGCCCAGCGGCGAGACGATCAGAAACAGGCAGAACAGCACGAAGATGTTGGCGGCGGTCAGGAAAAACCAGTCGAAGCCTTTCGTGACACTGGAAAACAGCCAGCTGAACACCGCGCCGGATTGCTCCGGCAGGGCCAGCGTATAGAAGACGAACGCCACGACGGCGGTCGCCGAGATGCCGAACACCGGGTTGTGGATGTCGAAGCCAAGGCCTGCGACCTTGCCTTCGAAGTTGTCCTGACCGATCGTGTAGTCCGTATCGATCAGGTCGGCCTTGCCGTCCGGGGCCGGTATCCCCTCGCTCGACATGTCGCTCATGCACACATCCTTTCTTGTTGATTGACAGAGCGCCTGTATCACGTTCGTCGGCGGAATCCCACCGATGCTTTACGGTCATGCCGCAAGGCCTTTGGATTACTCGAAATTAAGAGTGGCCGCGACCGCGAGCCGACCGGCGGAACCAGTCCACAGGCGGCCCGCCGTCCGCACCGTGTTCCCTGCGGGATTCGCGACCGCTGCGCCGGCGTCAGCCGTTGACGTCGACCACGACCCGTCCGCGCACCTGCCCCTGCAGGATCTCGGCGCCAAGGCGCGGCAGGTCCGACAGGGTGGCGGGCGTGATCATCGCCTCCAGCTTGTCCATCGGCAGGTCGGTGGCAATCCGCGACCACGCACGCACCCGATTGTCATAGGGCTGCATCACGCTGTCGATGCCCAGCAGGTTCACGCCGCGCAGCAGGAACGGGATGACCGTGGCGGGCAGGTTCGCCCCCCCGGCCAGCCCCACCGCGGCGACGGAGGCGCCGTATTCCATCTGCCCCAGCACCCGCGCCAGCATCGCGCCGCCCACCGCATCGATGCAGCCCCCCCAGCGCTCGGCCTCCAGCGGTTTCTTGACGGTCTCGGCAAGCTCCCCCCGCGCGACGATCTCCGTCGCGCCAAGGTCGCGCAGGTAATCCGCCCCTTCAGGCCGCCCGGTCACCGCGGCGACCCGGTGACCCAGTTTGCTCAGGATCGCCGTCGCCACGGACCCCACACCGCCAGAGGCGCCGGTCACCAGCACCGGGCCTGCCGTGATGCCGTGATCCTCCAGCGCCATGACAGCCAGCATCGCTGTGAAACCGGCCGTGCCCACGGCCATCGCCTGACGTGTCGTCAGACCTTCGGGCAGCGGCACCAGCCAGTCGGCCTTGACGCGCGCCTTCTGCGCGTAGCCGCCCCAGTGTGCCTCGCCCACCCGCCAGCCGGTCAGCACGACCTTGTCACCCGCCTTGTAGCGGTCATCGTCAGAGGCTTCGACCGTGCCCGCGAAATCGATCCCCGGCACGTGGGGATAGGTCCGCACCAGCCCGCCCCCCGGCCCGATGCACAGCCCGTCCTTGTAGTTCACGGTCGAAAAGTCGACCGCGACCGTCACCTCGCCCGCGGGCAAACGATCCGTGTCGATCTGCTGGACAGCAGCATGAGTCTTGCCGTCTTCGCCCTTCTCCACGATCATTGCATTGAACATGTCGTCCTCCTTGCGCGGGACTCCGGTCCTCGCTTTTTTCCAAATACTCCCGCCGGAGGCTCCGGCCCCCGCCCACGTCGCCTCAGATCCAGAATTTCTCCCGCACCGTGGCTTCACGCATGCCATCCGGGGTCCGCACCTGCAACACGGTGCCCGCATCCCAATGCGTCATGCGTACCATGCCGATCGCCACGCCGGTGTCAAAGTCGGGCGAGGCGGCGGCGGAGGTCACCTGCCCGACCCGGGCGTCGCCCGCCAACAGCGGCCAGGCCCGGTCGCAGGGCGGCACGTCGCCCGCGATGGCAATGGCGCGGATCTGTTGCAGCGGCCCCTCCTTCGCCACCCGCAGCAGGGCGTCGCGTCCGACACAGCCGATCGCGGTCTGCGTGGAACAGAACCGCCCCAGCCCCGCTTCGTGGGGCGTGTTGTCCCGGGTCATGTCGTTGCCATAGGACAGCAGACCGCCCTCCACCCGTTCGATCAGGTTGGGGCAACCCGCGTGGACGTCCAGATCGGCCCCCGCCTCCATCAAAGCGTGCCAGAGCGGCATGCCGTTGGCGGTGCCGTCGCAGTAGATCTCGAACCCGCCCTGTTTGGAATATCCCGACCGGGCGACCACCATCGCTGTCCCCTGAAAATCGAACCCGCCGAAGCGAAAGAACCGCAGGTTGCGCACCTGATCGCCAAAGACCCGCGCCATCAGTTGATCCGCCTTCGGCCCCTGCACCGCGAGGGGATGCACATCGGGTTCGTCCACCAGCACGTCGAGGCGGAAGCCATAGACGATCCCCTTGACCCAAAGCAGCAGGTCGCTGTCGGCGATCGAGATCCACCAGCGGTCCTCTGCCAGTTTCAGCGCCACGGGATCGTTCAGCATGCCGCCCGTCTCGTCCACGATGGGCACGTAATAGCATTGCCCCGGCAGCATCCCCCGCAGGTCACGCGGTGTCAGCATCTGCATCAGGCGCCCGGCGTCCGGACCGCGGATCTCGATCTGGCGCTCGCAGGCGACATCCCAGACCTGCACCGCCCGCTTGAGGTGATGATAATCCTCCACCACCGACCGGAACACGGTCGGCAGCAGCATCCGGTTGTAGACGGTATAGCCCTTGACCCCCGCCGCCTCTACGCCGTCGGTAAAGGGTGTGCGCCGCACCCGGCGCGAGGGGGAAATGGTTGCCATGTCGGTCAGCCTGCCTGAGGGGTTGCGGGATGGGTCCTAGTCGCGTGGCATCAGGAACAGCGCCGTCGGCGGCAGCGTCTGTCCCGATTGCGACAGAACCTGACGCACCCGCGCGCGCTGATCGGTCTGCTGGTTGAACATGTGCATCACGCAGGTGGCGCGCGGCACGATGACATCGCTTTCGCTGCTAAGCGAATAGAAGGCGATATCGCCGGTCAGGTCCACGCTGGACAGGGTATCCGCCCACATGCGCAGCGCCCCGTCCGCCCGGAACCGCGCCGCCCACCATGTCGCGGGCGAAGGCGTCTCTGCCGCCGCACGTTCGAAATCCGAATGGGGCGCCTTTACCCGGAACAGCCGCGACAGCCACATCTGGTCAAGCCACAGAAGATGCGTCAGCGTCGTCAGGACGGACCCCTGCGGCAAGCCTGCGTCGCGGCGCAGCGCGTCACCGTCCATCGGTTCAAGAACTTCCCACAAGAGCCTGTTCTGCCACGCATTGTAGCGGCTCATGGTGCGGCAGTAGGCGCGGTCGATCACCCTTTCGTCCCTTTCCAGTCGATCGGGCAGATTTCGGCGGACTTGCCGCCGAAGTCCCAGACCCGGCCGTAGTCGCGGACCTTCGATTTCACCCCCGCGGCGGCGATGATGTCGGGCCCCATCCAGTATTTCGAGTTGCTGATCATCACCGGATGATCCGCGTCCAGCCCCTTCATCATCTCGATCTCGCCCTGGATCTTGCGGCCGATATAGATGCCGCGCTTCGTGCCCTCGCGCACGATCTCGACCTTTTCGCGCTCCGCTCCGATAATTTCGGACACCAGCATCGTGAACAGCCCCGTCGTACCCCCCGCCTGACCCGAGAAGATCTGCAGCAAGCCGTCATAAGCCTTGTCCGTCGCACGCTCGTCGACATAGGCCGCGACCTTCCAGTTGCCCTCTGCCATGCGGCCGGGGATGTCGACCAGCAGGCCGACGTTCAGACCGGACAAGTCCTCGCCCTCGAAATGGCCCGCATCGATGGCGATCGCCATCCACGCGTGGCAATAGCCTTCGGTCGGGGGATAGGCGCCGAGGCTGACCACGCAGGGACAGAACACGGTGCAAGAGCAGTTCAAGAACAGTTCTCCCCTGATTGCCCAGTCCGCCGGGGTCGCGGTGCGGCGCATCGGGTGGGCAGTGGCGGGCGTCGGTGCGGCCATGGCGGGATCCTTCATGCAAATGCCAGCGCGGCGGCGATCAGACCGGCGGCGATCAGCACGGCACCCGCCGGCCTGATCAGACGATGCCCGACGACGGGCAGTTTTTCAAAGACCATGAACAGCGTCGCCAGTCCCATCCACAAGAGCGACATGACGCCGCCGACGAAGCCCAGCGCCATGAACCCCCAGCAGCAGACCACGCAGTAGCCGCCCAGCCGCAGGCCCATGTCGATTCCGCCGGCGAAACCGGTCCGCCAGTGGCCCAGAAAGAAGGTCATCGGCGCGTGGCAGCGCCCGTGGCAGACCGCCTTGGTGCGGCTGAACTGAAACCCGCCGACCGCCAGCAGCAACCCTGCGGTCAGCAGGCCGGACGTCGCGGCCCCGAGGCCGTCGAGCCAGCCCATGGCCATCAACCCCACCTGCGCCAGTGCGATCAAGGCGGCAAAGCCGATCCACGCGACGCCATAGCCCAGCAGGACGCCCCACCAGCCCGCGCGGGTGCCGTCGGCGGCAGTCATCAGACGCTCGTAATCCGCCAGCGTCGGCACCATGGTCGGCAACATCATCGCGGCCATCATGATCGCCCACATCGGAAACAGCGCGCCGAAACGCGTCATCGGCATCATGTTCATGCCCACGGGCCGGCCCAGCACATCGACGCCCGCCATTCGTGCCATGGCGAACATCGTGATCCATGCCAGAAGGATCGCGCCGAAAACCAGCAGCCATGACAAGGTCCGCCCGGCCGGGCGCAGCGCTGCCGTCGTCATTGCCATGCCCCCCTTTCGCCCGTGTCACGCCTTTCATGCTGGCATACAAACCGTGTCCCTGCAAACCCCGTAACCGCCGCCGTTGCCTGCGAAAACGGCATATCGGGCTGGCCTGTGCCAGTGCGGGCAATTCGGTCTTGTTCCCTATGAAACCCCGCCCTAACGTCGTCCGGACGCGATCAAAACGGGAGTTATCGACGATGAACACCAAGACCCTTCTGGCGGGCACCGCCCTCGCCCTGATGGCCACCTCCACCCTGGCGCAGGACAGCGGCCTTCTGGTGCTGGACTACCCGGGGTTCGAGGAACCGGCCTATCACACCGCCTATCTTGAAAAGAACGGGGACGAGCCGACCTTCAGCTTCTTCGGTGACGAGGACGAGGCCTTTCAGAAGATCCGCTCGGGTTTCCGCGCCGACATCGCGCACATCTGCGCGGGCTCGGTCACGAAATGGGCAGAGAGTGGGATCCTCGAGGAATGGGATACGTCTAAGATCGACGCCTACGACGATCTGGACAGCAACCTGACCGGCACCGACGTGGCCGCCACCGACGGCGTGTACTTCATCCCGACCGATTTCGGATCGACCGCCATCGGCTACAACCCGGACGAGGTCCCGGCCGAGGATGTCGCCTCCCTCGAGGTCTTCAAGAACCCGAAGTACACGGGCCGCATGTCCCTGCCCGACAACGTCGACGACGCCTATGCGCTGGCCTACCTCGCGACCGGCGTCACCAATTGGACCGAGGCGACTGACGCACAGTTCGAAGCCGCATCGAACTGGCTGCGGGAGGTGCATCCGAACCTGCGCACCTACTGGACCGATCCGGCGGAGCTGGCGCAGCTGATGGCGTCCGGCGAGATCCTGATCAGCTGGGCCTGGAACGAGACCTTCCCGACCATGGTCGCGGAAAAGCGCCCCTTCGCCTTCCAGCGGACGGCCAAGGAAGGCTCCTCGCTCTGGCTGTGCGGTTACGTGAACCTCAAGGACGGTCAGGGGTCGGAGGACAAGGCCTACGACTATATCAACGCAATGCTGGCGCCCTCGTCCGCGATGCCGCTGCTGGAAAACGGCTTTGGCACCTCGAACAAGGCGGCCCTGACCTCCGAGATCACCGAGGACGAGCTGAAGGCCGCGGGGCTGGAGCCGATCGACGCCCCCGTGCTGGCGCAGCTGCCGATGAGCAACGAACTGCGTGAACGCCAGAACGAGACCTTCGAGCTGATCAAGGCCGGGTTCTGATCCAACGGCGGGCGCCCGTTCCCCGGGCGCCCGCCGACAGCCGTGTCAGGCCACGATCTTCGTCCTGACCGGTTCCAGACCGTCGACGCTGCCGACAAGTTCGTCGCCAACGCCCACGGCCCCCACGCCGGCCGGCGTGCCCGTCATGATCAGGTCGCCGGATCGCAGCCGGTAAAGCGTCGACAGATGCGCGATGATCTCTCTCACATCGTGGACCATGTCGGACAGCGGCGCCGACTGGCGGGTCTCGCCATTCACGTCCAGCCGGATATGCGCGCTGTCCAGCAGCGCGTCCGCGGCGGGCGTGATCGCACCGATGATCGCAGACTGCTCGAAATCCTTTCCGGTGTCCCAAGGCTTGCGCCCGTCCTTGGCCACCGCCTGCAGATCGCGCCGCGTCATGTCGAGGCCGACGGCATAGCCGAAGATCTCGACCTCGCTCGCAGGCGCGTGCGACAGGCCGACGGACGGTCCGATCGCCACCACCAGCTCGATCTCGTGGTGCAGGTCGGACGTGGCCTGCGGATAGGTCATGTCCTGCCCGGACTGCAGGATCGCATGACCGGACTTGGTGAAGTAGAAGGGCGCGGCCCGGTCCACCGTGTTGCCCATCTCTGCGGCATGGGCCTCGTAGTTGCGGCCGACGCAGAAGATGCGGCGCACGGGAAAGCGGTCCTCGGACCCTGCGATCGGCAGATCGGGTTGTGCGGGGGCGGGAAATGAATATGTCGTCATCGGGTCCTCAAGCAGGCGTGGCCAAGATCGCAACTTGCGTCTAGTATCCGTCCGGCAGTCCCCGCAGCAGCTATCCCATCCCGCACAAAGTCAAGACCACACCGCATGACAATCGCACCATGACCATCGACCCGGACGCCCTGCCCCCGCTGGACGACATGATTGCCTGTCCGCACTGCGACACGCTTTACATGGAACAGGACCTGCCGGACGGCGCGCGCGCCTATTGCCGGCGCTGCGGCGTCCTGCTGCTGACGTCGGAACCCGGTGCCATCGTGCGCATGGTCAGCTTCGCCAGCGCCGGTGTCGTGCTGATGATCGCGGCGATCTCGTTTCCGTTCCTCGACCTCGACGTGCAGGGCCAGCACAACGCGACATCCGTCCTGCACGCGATCATGGCCTTCAGTTCCGGCAAGGGCATCCCGCTCGCCATCGCGGTGGCGCTTTTCATCGTGGTGCTTCCGGTGGTCCGCCTGCTGGCGCTGATCCATGCGCTGGGGCCACTGGTCCGCGGGGCCAGGCCGCACCGCAGCGCCCGCGTGGCCTTTGCACTGACCGAACAGCTGCGGCCGTGGGCCATGGCGGAAATCTTCATGGTCGGCGTCAGCGTCGCACTGGTCAAGGTCGCGGGGCTTGCCACGGTGACCGTCGGCCCCGCCTTCTGGGCCTTCGTCGCCCTCGTCGTCATCACCGTCCTCAATGATCAGATCATGAACAGGTATTCGATTTGGAAAGCACTCGACACGGGCTTCCGGGCCTGATCACCGCCCGCGAGGCGGGACTCGTCGCCTGCACCCGCTGCGGTCAGGTGCACGCCGGCGGCGCCGTGCGGTGCAAGCGCTGCCACGGGCCGCTGGAAAGCCGAGACCGGCAGAGCCTGCAAAAGGTCTGGGCCTGGCTGATCGCGGGGATCGTCGCCTTCATTCCGGCCAATATCTATCCGATGCTGATCACCAGCACCCTGCTGGAGCATACCGAAAGCACCATCGTCGGCGGCGCGATCCAGCTGGTAGAGCACCACAACTACGGCATCGCCGCGATCGTCTTCGTCGCCTCGATCATGATTCCGATCGGCAAGTTCATCGCCATCGCCTATCTGGCGATCAGCGTTCATCGTCATCAGATCCTGAAGATGCACCAGCGCCACAGGCTCTACGATGTCGTGGAATTCATTGGCAGATGGTCGATGATCGACGTCTTCGTCGTTGCTATTTTGTCCGCTCTGGTGCAGTTGGGCGGTGTCGCCACGATCAATCCCGGCGTGGCCGCGATGAGTTTTGCCCTGTCGGTGGTTTTCACGATGCTGTCGGCGCTGGCCTTCGACCCCCGTTTGATCTGGGATGCTGACAGGACCGCTTCATGAGTGACGAGAATTCCCAGCGCCCGGCAGATCTCGACGTGCGTCAGGCGAAGCCGAGCATCTGGCGCCGCCTGTCCTTCGTCTGGATCGTGCCGATCCTCGCGCTGATCGTCTCGGTCACTGTGGCATGGCAGTCCTTCGCCAACCGCGGCGTCGAGATCGAGATCAGTTTCAACAACGCGAGCGGCGTCACGGCCGGTGAAACCGCGATCAAGTACCGCGACGTCGACGTGGGACAGGTGGAGCGTGTGGAATTCTCGCCCGACCTGCAGGAGGTGCTGGTCTACGCCCGGGTGGATAAGAACATCGCGCCCTTCCTCGACGCGGACGCCAAGTTCTGGGTCGTCCGGCCAGAGGTCGGCCTGCGCGGTGTCAGCGGCCTCGATACGGTGCTGTCCGGCGTCTACATCGAAGGCGACTGGAACCGCGACCCGCAGGTCGCCCAGACCGCCTTCGTCGGCCTTGAAACCGCGCCGATCACGCTCGCCGACCAGGACGGCAGCGCCATCGTGCTGCGCACCAACGACGGCAGCGCCCTGTCCGCCGGCGCGCCCATCCTGCATCAGGGGATCGAGGTCGGCGTGCTGGGCTCGCCGGAACTGCAGGACGACGGCCTGACCGTGCTTGTCGATGCCTTCATCAATGCGCCCTACGACAAGCTTATCACCACCAACACCCGGTTCTGGGACACCGCCGGCTTCAGCGTCTCGCTCGGCGCCGCCGGTGTGTCGCTGAACGTGGGCTCTCTGGCGTCGCTGCTGGAAGGGGGCGTCGCCTTCGACACCGTCGTGTCCGGCGGGGCGCCGATGAAGGACCTGCAGGTCTTCGACCTCTTCAGCGACGAAGAAACCGCCCGCAACAGCCTGTTCAACGACGCCGGCCGGCCCAAGCTGAACGTCGCCGTCCTGTTCGACGGGTCGGTCAGCGGCCTGTCCGTCGGATCGGAAGTCCGGTTCCAGGGCCTGCGTGTCGGTCAGGTGGCCGAACTGGGCGCCGTCGTGATCGACGATCCGGACGAGGCGCGGGTCGAGCTGCGCACCGTGTTGGCCATCGAACCCGGCCGGCTGGGCCTTGGCGAGGATGCGACACCGCAGGACGCGCTCGATCTGCTGGCGGACTTCGTGGGTCAGGGCCTGCGTGCCCGCCTCGTGACCGGCAACATCCTGTCCGGCTCTCTGGTGGTCGAACTGGTCGAGGTCGCCGACGCGCCGGAGGCGATCCTCGATGTCAGCGCCAAGCCCTTTCCGGTCATCCCCACGACGGTCAGCAACATCACCGATGTCGCCGATCAGGCGCAGGGCGTGCTGAACCGCATCAACAACCTTCCGATCGAAGAGATCATGACCTCTGCCATCGACCTGATGGACAGCGCCAACGCGCTGGTCCGGTCCGACGGCGTGATGCAGACGCCGGAACAGGTCGCCGGCCTGCTGGCGGACGCCCGCGGCCTGATCGGCTCGCCCGCCCTTCAGGCGGTCCCGGACCAGATCGCCGCCGTGGTGGAACAGGCCCGGACGATCCTGGGACAGGTCAGCGGCGTCATGACCATGGTCGGCAACGCCGATCTGGTCGGCAGCGTCACCCGCACCGTCGCCAACGTCGAGGATGGCACGCGGAACCTCGGCGAGATCTCGGCCTCGGCCCAGTCGCTGCTGGACAAGGTCAACGCCCTGCAGGTCGAGGCGCTGCTGTCGCAGGCGAGTGCGGCCATCGATTCGCTGCAGGTCCTGGCCGAGAACCCGGACCTTGCACAGGTTCCGGTGTCGCTGACCCAGCTGCTGGACGAAACCCGCGGCCTGATCGCCAACGGCGACGTGCAGGCCCTGCCGGGCGAGTTGCGCAACGTGGCCGACAGCGCCAACCAGATCCTGACCGACCTGACGGCCCAGAACGTCAGCGGCCAGTTGACCAATGCGATCGCCGCCGCGGCCTCCGCTGCGGAAAGCATCGATACCGCCTCGCAGCAACTCCCGGCGATCACCGAGCAGCTGAACACGCTGTCGGCGAACGCGGCGCAGATGGATCTGCAAAGCCTGGCGCAGGCGGCGGAGAATACGCTCGACAGCATCGACGCGCTCGTGGGCACGCCCAGCGCGCAGGCCCTCCCCGCCTCGCTGTCATCGGCGCTGGACGAGGTGCAGCTCTTCCTCAACGACATCCGCGAAGGCGGCGCGGTGGAAAATGTGAACGCGGCGCTGCTGTCGGCGAACAACGCCGCACAGGCGATCGAGGACGCGGCCCGCACCCTGCCAGAGCTGTCGCGGCAGGCGGGCGCGCTGGTGACGAACACCGGGGCGGTGCTGTCGACCTACGGCGACCGGTCGCGGTTCAACGCGGAAACCCTGTCCACACTGCGCGACATCCAAGAGGCCGCGGACGCGGTCAGCAGCCTCGCCAAGGCGATCCAGCGCAATCCCAGTTCACTGATCACAGGGCGTTAACATGACCAGAACCACACTCTCTCTCCTCGCGCTGACCGCCCTCGTCGCCTGCGGCAGCACGATCACCCGGCTCGACGCGCCGCCCGCTGCCTCGACGTTGCAGATCCCCGCCGCCGTGGATTCGGTGATGATCCGCACCGTGTCGCTGCCGACCTATGCGGCGGCCGAGGAAATCGCGCTGGAAACGGCGCCCGGCGTGATCACCTCCGACGGCGACCTCCTTGCCGCCGATGATCCCAGCCGGGCGGTCACGCTGGCGCTCACGCAATCTCTCGACGAGATCCTGAATGCAACGGTGGGCCCCGATCCCTGGCCCTTCGCCGGTCTGCCGGACGTCGCCGTCGACATCCGCATCTCCGAAATGCTGGGCAGCGCCGTGACCGGCCAGTTCCGTCTCGCGGGGCAATACTACATCGGCGGTGACGGCATCGACTATCCAAACAGCTCGCGCACCTTCGCCTATACGGTGCCGATGCCCACGCCGGACATTCCCGGGGCCGTCGTCGCACAGACCGCCGCTGTCACGCAGCTTGCAGAAGGCATCGCCCGCCGGCTCGCACGCTAGACGCCGGGGTCCCACTTCTTCTCGTCGGACATACCTCGGGGGTCGGGGGGCTGGCCCCCCGGCCGATTTTTCTAGAAAAATCGGAGAGTCATCGCACCACGCGGCGCCGCACATTCCGGTTTCCCTCGCCCCCCGCCCTTGCTAGCGTCGCGCAAGATCACGCGGGGCAAGACCATGACAGACAGGCAGATCCGGCTGGGCGCCGACATCGGCGGCACCTTCACGGACGTTGTGCTGGAGGTCGGCAGCGACCGGTTCTCGACCAAGGTGCTGACCACCTATGCCGCACCGGAAGAGGCCATCGTCACCGGCCTGCATCAGGTCTGCGCCAAGGCGGGCGTCGCGCCAGACCGCATCGACCAGATCATCCACGGCACCACGCTGGCCACCAACGCGCTGATCGAACGGCGCGGCGCGCGCACGGCGCTGATCACCACGGACGGCTTTCGCGACGTGATCGAGATGCGCTCCGAATCCCGGTTCGAGCAATATGACCTGAATCTGACCCTGCCCCTGCCCCTGTTGGCCCGCAACCATCGCCATACGCTGGTGGAGCGCATGGACGCCGACGGCGGCGTGCTGATCCCGCTCGACCGGGCCGACATCGTGGCGTTGTGTGACACGCTGCGCCAGCACGACTACCAGTCGATTGCCGTGGGGCTGCTGCATTCCTACGCCAACCCGGCCCATGAGCGCCTGATCCGCGAGGTGCTGGCCGCGGAACTGCCCGGTGTCATGGTCTCGCTCTCCTCTAACGTCAGCCCTCAGATGCGTGAATACGAGCGGTTCAACACGACCGTCGCCAACGCCTACATCCAGCCCCTCATCGCCAGCTACCTGCACCGTCTGGCCGACAGGCTGGCCGCAGAGGGGGCGGATTGTCCGGTGTTCCTGATGCACTCCGGCGGCGGGATCATGGATATCGCCACCGCTGCCGATTTTCCGGTGCGGCTGGTCGAATCCGGTCCCGCCGGCGGCGCCGTCTTCGCCGCCGATATCGCGGCGCGTCACGGTCTGGACCGTGTGCTGTCTTTTGATATGGGCGGCACCACGGCCAAGATCTGCCTGATCCGCGACCAGACCCCCAAGACCGCCCGCGTGTTCGAGGTCGCCCGCTCCTACCGCTTCAAGAAGGGCTCCGGCATGCCGATCTCGATCCCCGTGATCGACATGGTCGAGATCGGCGCGGGCGGCGGGTCGCTCGCGCATGTCGACGCCCTGAACCAGATCCGCGTCGGCCCGGAAAGTGCAGGGTCCGAACCTGGCCCCGCCTGCTACGGTCGCGGCGGCACCCGCCCCGCCGTCACCGATGCGGACCTGACGCTGGGCAAGCTCGACCCTGCCACCTTCGCGGGCGGCAGCATCCCCCTCGATTCGCAGGCCTCCGCCACCGCGCTGATGACGCATCTGGGTGATGCACTGGGCATGGATGCGCTCGAGTCCGCCTGGGGACTGGCAGAGGTCGTGGATGAGACCATGGCCAACGCCGCCCGCGTCCACGCGGTCGAAAACGGCGAGGATCTGTCCGACTACACCATGATCGCCTTCGGCGGGGCCGCCCCCCTGCACGCCGCGCGCCTGTGCGAGAAGCTGGGCATCCGCCGCTGCCTGATCCCGCCCGGTGCCGGTGTCGGGTCCGCCATCGGTTTCCTGCGCGCGCCCTTCAGTTTCGAGGCGAACCGCAGCGTGTTCATGCCGCTTGACGCCTTCGACGCCTGCACAGTGCGGGCGCTCTTCGCCGAGATGCAGGAGGAGGCGACGGCCTTCGTGCGGTCCTGCGATGCGACAGCGCCGATCACCTGCGACTACAAGGTCTTCATGCGCTACAAAGGCCAAGGCTGGGAAATCCCCGTGCCGCTTAGCCGCGAGATGGCCGAAGCCGCCGACAGGGACGCGATCCTTGCGCGGTTCGAGGCCGACTATGCCGCCCTCTTCGGCCGCACCGTGCAGGGCATGACGGCGGAAATCACCGTCTGGTCGGTAAACGCCCAGACCCCCACCGCACCCGCCAGCCCGGCCGCCCCCGTCACCGCACAACCCGCCCCCGCCCCCACCGGCACCCGCGCGCTTTTCGATGCAGCCTTGGGCCAGTCCGCCGAGGCCGCAGTTTACGCCCGCGCCACACTGACGCCGGGCACCCACCTGCCCGGCCCCGCCGCGATCACCGAGGACGAGACCACGATCATCGTTCCCGCCAGCCGCCATGCCACCGCCCTGTCGGACGGCTGCATCGCGCTCGACTCGAAGGATCCGTCATGACCCTCTCCCAGGTGCAATATCAGGTGATGTGGACACGCCTGATCTCGGTGGTGGAGGAGCAGGCGCAGGCCCTCGTTCGCACCGCCTTCTCGACCTCCGTCCGCGAAGCCGGCGATCTGTCAGCGGGAGTCTACGACGCCGAGGGCGCCATGCTGGCGCAGGCGGTCACCGGCACACCGGGCCACGTCAACGCCATGGCCGACGCGGTGCCGCATTTCATCCGCGAGATCGGGCGCGAGACGATGCGCGAGGGCGACGTCTACCTGACCAACGACCCCTGGATGGGCACCGGCCACCTGCACGACATCACGGTGGTCACGCCGACGTTCCACAAGGGCGCGCTGGTCGGCTTCTTCGCCTGCACTGCCCATGTCGTGGATATCGGCGGCCGCGGCTTCGGCGCCGACGGCAATTCCATCTACGAGGAAGGGCTGCAGCTGCCGATCATGCGCTTTGCCGACGCAGGCCGCGTCGACCAGACCCTGATCCGGCTGATCCGCGCCAACGTCCGCGAACCCGACCAGCTGATCGGCGACCTCTTCGCCCTGTCCACCTGCAACGAGATCGGCCAGCGCCGTCTGGTCGAGATGCTGACCGAATTCGCCCTGCCGGATCTGACGGAGGTGGCAGGCTTCATCCTCGGCCATTCCCGCGACGCCACGCTGGCGCGCATCGCGGCGCTGCCGCAGGCAACCGCCACCGGTCACATGCGGATCGACGGCTACGCCGCACCGGTCGACCTGCAGGTCACCGTCAGCTTCAACGGAGATCATCTGCTCTGCGACTGGACCGGCACCTCGGGCCTCGATCCCAAGGGGATCAACGTGCCCTTGGTCTATACCAAGGCCTACGCCTGCTACGCCCTGAAATGCGCCATCGCCCCCGATATCCCCAACAACGCCGCCAGCCTCGCGCCGTTCAGCATCACCGCCCCTGCGGACACGATCGTCAACGCCGTCCATCCCGCGCCCGTGGCCCTGCGCCATGTCATCGGCCATCTGGTGCCCGACACGATCTTCGCGGCCCTCGATCAGCTTCTGCCCGGCGTCGTCCCGGCGGAAGGCGCGGGCTGCCTGTGCAATTTCCAGCTGTCCCTGCGCCCCGGCGCCGCCGCCCCCGCGGGCGCGCGCCGGTCAGAGGTGCTGACCTTCAACTCCGGCGGCGCAGGCGCCCGGCCGGCCCTCGACGGATTGTCAGCCACCGCCTTCCCCTCGGGCGTCATGACGATGCCGGTCGAGGCGACGGAGCATGCGGGCCCGATCATCGTCTGGCGCAAGGAGCTGCGGCCCGACTCCGGCGGTGCCGGCCAGTTTCGCGGCGGGCTGGGTCAGGTGATGGAGGTCGGCGCCCGACCCGGCTACCGCGCCGATTTTTCCGCAATGTTCGACCGCGTCGATC
Organism: Loktanella atrilutea; assembly: GCF_900128995.1. Classification (GTDB taxonomy): domain Bacteria; phylum Pseudomonadota; class Alphaproteobacteria; order Rhodobacterales; family Rhodobacteraceae; genus Loktanella; species Loktanella atrilutea. The sequence goes on from NZ_FQUE01000001.1 coordinate 1,021,886, forward strand.
ATCCGCCCCGCGGACGCCATGGCGGGGCGGACGGGGCGCCCACCACGGTGGCACTGGACGACGGCACCCGCCTGCACGGCAAGGGCCGCCAGCCGGTCCCGGAGGGCGCCCGCGTCATGCTCGCCTTTCCCGGCGGCGCCGGCTATGGCGACCCCGCCGCACGCGACCCCGCCGCCGTCGCCCGCGATCTGGCACTGGGCTACATCACCGCCGACGCCGCGCGAAGGTCCTATGGACTGACACAACCCGCCATCGACGCCATCCTGCACGACGCCGCCACGCCAAAGGGCTGAGGCCCCCCTTCTTCTCGTCGAAAAATACCTCGGGGGGCGCAGCCGCAGGCGGCGGGGGGCTGGCCCCCTGACTTCGGTCCAACCAACGATCCGCCCGCAGGGAGGTCTGGACCTTGCCCGCATCCCGGTGCCAAGGTGCCGCCAAGGGCCCCGCCGGGGCCGCCAAGGGGAGAGACGACATGGACATCGCAGGACAATCCGCCATCGTGACGGGCGGCGCCTCGGGGCTGGGGGCCGCGACCGCGCGCGCGCTTGCCGCAGGCGGCGCAAGGGTCGCGATCTTCGACATGAACGCCGCGCGCGGCAAGGCCGTGGCGGAGGAGATCGGCGGCAACTTCCACGCGGTGAACGTGACCGATCCCGACAGCGTGGCACAGGCGCTGAAGGATGCAGAGGGTCTTCACGGCGCCGCCCGCATTGTCGTGAACTGCGCCGGCATCGGGCCGCCCGCCAAGGTGGTCAGCCGCGACGGCGACCCGCTGCCGCTGGCGGACTTCATGCATGTCATCAACGTGAACCTTGCCGGCAGCTTCAACGTCCTCAGCCAGGCGGCGGCAGCGATGCAGCGCCTCGACCCGGTGGGAGAAGAGCGCGGGATCATCATCAACACCGCCTCCGTCGCCGCCTACGACGGCCAGATCGGGCAGGCAGCCTATGCGGCTTCCAAGGGCGGGATCGTCGCGATGACCCTGCCGGTGGCGCGCGAGATGGCGCGCTTCGGCATCCGGGTGATGACGATTGCTCCGGGCCTCTTCCTGACGCCCCTTCTGGAAAGCCTCCCGCAAGAGGCGCAGGACAGCCTCGGGCGTCAGGTTCCCTTCCCTTCGCGCCTTGGCCATCCGGAGGAATACGCGAAACTGGCGCTGGCGATCGTGGACAACCCGATGCTGAACGGCGAGGTCATCCGCCTCGACGGCGCGATCCGCATGGCCCCGAAATGAGCGCCCTGCTGGAACGCCGCGGGATCAGCGACCGCGCGCTCGACCTGGCGGACCGGGTGGAGGCCTTCGTGCGTGACGTCGTGGCCCCCTTCGAGAAGGACCCGCGCAAGGACGCCCACGGCCCTTCCGAAGAATTGGTCGCGGACCTGCGCGCCAGGGCCCGCGCCGCCGACCTGATGACGCCGCACATTCTGAAGGACGGCGATCACCTGACCCAGCGCGAGACGGCCGCCGTGCTGATCCGCTCCGGCCTGTCGCCGCTCGGTCCGCTGGCCCTGAACACCGCCGCCCCGGACGAAGGCAACATGTTCCTGCTCGGCAAGGTCGCGAGCGACGGCCTGAAGGCCCGGTTCCTGGCGCCTTTGCTGACCGGAGAGGCCCGGTCGGCCTTCTTCATGACCGAACCGGACGGCGGCGCGGGGTCGGATCCCGCGATGATGAAGACGTCCTGCGTGCCGGACGGCAACCACTGGGTCATCAATGGGGCCAAGACCTACATCACCGGGGCCGAAGGCGCGAAGGTCGGCATCGTCATGGCGAAGTCCGAGACCGGGGCCTGCATGTTCCTCGTCGACCTGCCGCACCCGGCGATCCGCACGGTCCGCATCCTCGACACCATCGACAACTCCATGCCCGGCGGCCACGCCCAGATCGCGATCGAGGACCTGCGCCTGCCTGCCGACCAGATGCTGGGCGAACCGGGCGAAGGCTTCCGCTACGCGCAGGTGCGCCTCGCCCCTGCCCGCCTGTCGCACTGCATGCGCTGGCTGGGGGCCTGCGTGCGCGCGCAGGAAATCGCGGTGGACTACGCCAACCGCCGCCATGCCTTCGGCAAGCCACTGATCGCACACGAGGGCGTCGGCTTCATGCTGGCGCAGAACCGGATCGACCTGAAGCAGGCAGAGCTGATGACCTACTGGTGCGCCGACGTGCTGGACAGCGGGGCCTATGGCACGACCGAATCCTCGATGACAAAGGTCGCCGTGTCCGAGGCGCTGATGCGGGTCGCGGACAACTGCGTGCAGGTCATGGGGGGTCAGGGCGTCACCGCGGACACGATCGTCGAGAAGGTGTTCCGCGAGATCCGGGCGTTCCGGATCTACGACGGCCCGACCGAAGTGCACAAATGGTCGCTGGCCAACAAGATCGCGCGGGACTGGGCGAAGGGCCAGCCCAGTTAAGCCGATTTTTCTAGAAAAATCGGAGTCTCCAAATTTTCGTCGAAAATTTGGTCGGCGCCTCAGGCCAGCGTTACCGCCTGACCGGTCAGCACCGATTGTTGTGCGGCCAGACCGATCTGCACGGCGCGCGTGCCGTCCGCCACCGTGACCTCGACCCTTCCGCCGTTGCGCAGCACGCCGGCGAAACGCTGGTGCTGATAGAAGGTCGATCCGTTGTGGTCGCCCGCCTCCAGCAGCTGCGGATCGACCGGGACCTCGACCGTATAGGGCCCCTTGGGGCTGCGCGGGCTGACCGTCAGCAACGGAGTCGGCGCGGGACCGAGGGTCGCCGGCCAGAACCGGCCCGGACCCGGCACCTGCGCCTCGATCTTGCCCGCAGGTCCGATCGCGCTGATCTCCTCCTGATAGCGCGCGCCTTCGGCGAACATGCAAAGTTCCAGCATCGCCCGCGCGCCGGAGGCGAAATCGACGATCACGTAGGCATTGTCCCAGATGTCGGGGACCCGGCCGTCGTAACGCTCGGCCTTGTGATTCACGTCCTGCGCCGCACTGGCCATGACGCGCACCGCCTCGGACTGCAGGATCAGGCGCATAAGGTCGAAGAAATGGCAGCATTTTTCGACCAGTGTCCCGCCGGAGCGGGCGTTGAACCGGTTCCAGTCGCCGATCTTGGGCAGGAACGGAAAGCGGTGCTCGCGGATCGTCAGCATCCGGATGCCTCCCGTCGCCGCCGCGGCCTGCGCCAGCAAGGCGGCCACGGGCGGCATGTAGCGGTATTCCATCGCCACCCAGACCGGATGCGGATAGTCGTCGAAGAGCGCGGCGACCTCGGAGGCTTCGGCATCGGTCGTGAACAGCGGCTTTTCGCACAGGATCGGCAAGGGTCGCTGCGCCACGATCCGGCGCAATTGCGGGACGTGGCAGTCGTTCGGGCTGACGATCACCAACGCGTCCAGCAAGGGTTCCGCCAGCAGATCGTCGAGCGAGGCTGCAACCCGCGCGCCACCCGCGAGCGTCGCCGCCGACTGCGCGAGGTCGGCCACCGGGTCGAAGACCACGGCGACGCGGGCATCGGGCAGCAGGGTGATGTTGCGGATGTGTTCCCGGGCCATCATGCCGCACCCGATTACCCCGTATTGCAATGTCTTCACGTCCTCAGCCCCTGCCCATGCGCGACACGTAGCGCGCCTTCGTGTAATCGAACCACGTCCTTGAAAACTCGACCCGCGCGCCGGCGGCGTCGCGTCCAAGGCGCGAGATGTGACCCGCCGGCACGCCGGGCGCCAGACCGAAGTCTGCCGGCACCCAGACCGGCACCGGTGCGACGCCCAGACGGTCCTCGACCGTCGCGATGGTCAGGCCCAGCCGGTCACGGTAATGCTGATAGAGCGATTCCGACAGATCCTGCGCCGACAGCGTCTCGGCCCGGTCGCCGTCAAGCCAGATCTCCTCGACCGCGACGGCGGTGTCGTCCAGCCGGCGCAGGCGGCGGATCCGCCACCCGGTCGCCGCGGGGCCGAAATCCGGCGCATCCGCAGGCTTGTTCCGCCGCACCACGTCAAGCACCCGCGCCGTCGGCAGACCGCCGCCGCGGCGCAGTTCCAGCCGGAAGAACCCATAGACCGAAGTGACGCCCGCGCGGTGCCGCACGTAGTTGCCGGACCCCTGCACCCGGTGCAGCAATCCCTTGTCCGCCAGCACCGCCAGCGCCTTGCGTAATGTGCCGACCGACAGTTCCAGATCGCGTGCCATCTCGCGCTCTCCCGGCAGGCGTGCACCGTCTGCCAGATGACCGGCGGCGATTTCCCGGATCAGCCGTTCGCTGACCTGAATGTATTTCGGCAGGGCGGTGGGTGCGGGCACGGTGCGGTCCAGATTGATACACTATTGTTACACCCGGCCCCGCGTGCTACGCAAGTGCCGACGAACAGGCCCGCGGGAGGGGCGCCATGACCGATACCATCGTACCCGTCACCAGCGCCGATCTGGACGCGGCAGAGGTCTCGTGGTTCTCTGCGCTGTGCTCCGACGACTACCGGTTCCTCGGCGTCCCCGACGGCGAACTGCGGTCAAGCTGGGACCACTGCCGCGACATCGGGCTCGAGGCGGAGCGTCAGGGCTTTCGCAACATCCTCGCCCCCTCCTCCTACCAAGTGGGGCAGGACACGCTGTCCTACGTCGCCGCGATGGCCCCGCTGACCAAGGCGATCAACTTCCTCGCCGCGATCCGCTGCGGCGAGATGCAGCCGATCATGCTGGCCCGCACGGTGGCGACGCTCGACCACATGCTTCAGGGGCGGCTGACCCTGAACGTCATTTCCTCCGACTTCCCCGGAGAGAAGGCCGACAGCGCCTTCCGCTACCGCCGCAGCCACGAGGTGGTCGAGATCCTGCGCCAGGCCTGGACCCGGGACGAGATCAACTTCGCCGGCGAAGTCTATGATTTCAAGGGCGTTTCCACCGACCCCGCCAAGCCTTACCAGACCGGCGGGCCGCTGCTCTACTTCGGCGGCTACTCTCCCGATGCGCTGGAACTCTGCGGCGCGCAATGCGACGTCTACCTGATGTGGCCCGAAACGCAGGACGTCCTCGCCCAGCGGATGCAGGACGTCCACGCCCGGGCCGAGGCCCACGGCCGCACTCTCGACTACGGCCTGCGCGTCCACATGATCGTGCGCGACACGGAAGCGGAAGCGAAAGAGTATGCCGAGCACATCGCGTCAAAACTCGATGACGAATACGGCAAGCTGATCCGCGACCGGGCGCATGACAGCATCAGCCTCGGCGTTGCCCATCAGGCCCGCGCGCGGGAACTGGCGGACCAGTTCGGCTATACCGAGCCGGGCCTTTGGACCGGGATTGGCCGCGCCCGGTCTGGCTGCGGTGCAGCACTCGTGGGGTCGACTGACCAGATCATGTCGAAGATCGAGACCTATCAGAAGATGGGCATCCGGTCCTTCATCTTCTCGGGCTATCCGCATCTCGACGAATGCCGCCACTTCGGCGAAAAGGTCATGCCGCACCTGAAGACCTGTTCACTGCCGCAGGCCTATGGCCGCGTGCCGACGACCACCCCGCAGACGCCCCTTGGCGCAGGACCCCGCCGATGAACCGCATCACGATCGCCGACGACCTTTCCTTCAGCCGCATCGTCTATGGCATGTGGCGGCTGGGCGACGACGAAGACACCTCGCCCGCCCGCGTGCAGGCCAAGATCGAGGCCTGCCTCGATCAGGGCATCACAACCATGGATCAGGCCGACATCTACGGCGGCTATCGGGCGGAAGAGATCATGGGCGCCGCCCTGAAGCAGGCTCCCGCCCTGCGCGACCGGATCGAGGTCGTGACCAAATGCGACATCGTCATCGACGCCGGCCGCCATGCGGGCGCGCCGGTCAAATACTACGACACCTCCCGCGCGCATATCGAGGCCTCCGTCGACGCCTCGCTCCGCCTGATGGGGCTCGACAAAATCGACATGCTGCTGATTCACCGTCCTGATCCCTTGATGGACCATCACGAGACGGGGCGCACCCTCGACGACCTCGTGGCCTCTGGCAAGGTTCGCGCCGTTGGCGTCTCGAACTTCCGGCCTTGGGACTGGGCGCTGCTGCAATCGGCGATGGACACGACACTCGCCACCAACCAGATCGAACTGTCGCTCGCCGCGCTCGATCCCTTCACGAACGGCGATCTGGCGCATCTGCAGCAGCACGGCATCCCGGTCATGGCATGGTCGCCGCTGGGCGGCGGGCGGCTGATGGACAGTGCCGGTGGCCCTCTTCTGCACGACCTGATGACACAGATGGCCGAAGACCAAGGCGTCGACAATGCCGCCATTGCGGTCGCCTGGCTGCTGGCGCATCCTGCGCACATCCTGCCCGTCATGGGCACCAATACCCTGAGCCGGATCGCAACGCTGTCCGACGCCCTGAAAGTCGACATGAGCCGTCAGGCGTGGTATCAGCTCTATACCGCGGCCCGCGGACACGAGGTTCCCTGAGATGGACGCAGGCACGATCCAGTCGTTCGACCCTTCCGCCGACGCCGACAGCTTTCGCGGCGCGCTCGGCAGCTTCGTCACCGGCGTCACGGTCGTTACCACGGATGGCCCCGACGGGCCGGTGGCCATGGTCGCCAACAGCTTCGCCAGCGTGTCGCTCGACCCGCCGCTGGTCCTGTGGTCGCCCGCCAAGGCCAGCAAGCGGTTCGAACATTTCGCGGGCTCCCGCCGCTTCGCGGTCCACGTCCTGTCCGCCGATCAGCGCGACGTCTGCGCCGCGATCATCGGGTCGAAGACCGCAATCACGAAGGTGCCGATGCACCTGTCCCACTGCGGCATGCCGCTGATCGAGGGCGCCTTGGCGACCTTCGAATGCAATCTCGAAGCCACGCATGACGCGGGCGACCACGTCATCGTCGTCGGCCGGGTGACCAAGGCGCATCACACGGGCGGCGATCCGCTGGTGTTCCACGCCGGCCGTTACGGGCGGTTCGCCGACGCGGACTAGGACCGCGCCACCCTTCGTCTGGTTGATAATACCTCGGGGAGGCGCGAAGCGCCGGGGGCAGAGCCCCCTCCACCGGCGCCACCCGAACCGGACCCCGGTCAGGCGAGCGACATGACCGCCGGATAGGCGGCACGATACCGCTGGTGCGCGTCCTTGAAGGCGTCCTGCAGGGCGGCCACGGGCTCCACCGTGCCGGCGATGGGGGGCGTGTTGCAAACCTCCACCCCTGCCCCGGTCGCCGCCATCAGGCCCAGACGTGCCGCGCCGAATGCGCCACCGAAATCGCCGGCGACGGGCAGATCGACGGGCAGACCCAGCGATGTGGCGATGGCCTGCACCCAGTAGTCGGACCGCGAGCCGCCGCCGACGCCGATCAGGCGGTCGATGCGCGTCCCGGTGCCGGTCAGCGCGTCGAAGCTGTCGCGGAAGGCATGCGTCACCCCTTCCAGCACCGCACGGGTCATCGCGGCGCGGTCCATCGCGTGGTCGAGGTGCAGGAACTGCGCCCGCACGCGGGCATCGTTGTGCGGCGTCCGCTCTCCGCCCAGATAAGGCAGGAACAGCGCCCGGCCCGGCGCCTGCAGCGCGCCAAGACCGCCGGTCAGCGCGGCAGAGCTTTCGCCCGCGACACCGGCCCACCAGTTCAGTGCATCGGCGGCGGCAAGGATCACGCCCATCTGGTGCCATGTGTCCGGCAGCGCGTGACAGAAGGTATGCACGGCAGAGGCCGCGTCGGGCTGGTAGGCGTCCGAGGCGGCGAAAAGCACGCCGGAGGTGCCAAGCGACACGAAGGCCTGCCCCGGCTTCACGATGCCCACGCCCACGGCGCTGGCGGCGTTATCGCCACCGCCACCGGCCACGACGACATCGCCCATGCCCCAGCGCGACGTCAGCGCCTGACGGACCTTGCCGGACACGGCAGAGCCTTCGACCAGCCGCGGCATGGCGTCCCGGTCGAGCCCGGTCGCCGCCAGCAGGTCGTCGGACCAGTCACGGTTGGCCACGTCCAGCCAGGCGGTGCCGGCGGCGTCCGACATCTCGGAGACGTGTTCTCCGGTCAGCCAGAGGCGGAGGTAATCCTTCGGCAGCAGCACCTTCGCGACCTGTGCGAAGGTCTCGGGCTCGTGGTTACGGACCCAAGCCAGTTTCGGCGCGGTGAAGCCCGGAAAGACGATGTTGCCGGTCAGGCGACGGAAGTCGGGATTGTCATCGAGAACGGCGGCCTCTGACGCGGACCGCGTGTCGTTCCACAGGATGCAGGGCCGCAGCACCTGATCCGCGCTGTCCAGCAGGGTTGCGCCGTGCATGTGCCCCGACAGTCCGATGCCGCGGACGGCACCCATGTCGACCTGCCCGGCAAGGCTGTCGAGCACCGCCTCTGTCGCCGTGATCCATGATGCGGGGTCCTGTTCGGACCAGCCGTCATGGGGCCGCTGGACCGTCAGCGGGGCCGTCGCCTCTGCCAGCACGGTCTGGGTGTCGTCGATGACGATGCCCTTCACCCCGGAGGTGCCGAGGTCGAGTCCGATATACATCTAAGCTGCCTTTTGGCCGGGTTTCTTGCCGAGGATGATCATGCCGAGGATGTCGTCGTCCGTCACGTCCTCGACCTTCTCGGTGCCGACCAGTTGGCCGTTCTTCATCACCGATACGCGGTCGCACAGCTCCATCACGTCGGCGATGTCGTGAGAGATCAGGAAGATGCCAAGACCCTGCCGCTTCAGCTCCTGCACCAGCTCTGCGACCATCTGGGTTTCCTGCGGGCCGAGCGCGGCGGTCGGTTCGTCCATGATCAGGATCTTGGCGTCAAAATAGACCGCGCGGGCGATCGCGACGGACTGGCGCTGACCGCCGGACAGGGCGCTGACCGGTTCCGCGAATTTTTTGAAGTTGGGGTTCAGGCGATGCATGATCTTGCGGCATTCCGCTTCCATCTGAGCGTCGTCGACCATCCCCATCTTCGTCGTCAGTTCCCGCCCCAGAAACAGGTTCGACGCCGCATCCAGATTGTCCGCCAACGCCAGCGTCTGATAGATCGTCTCGATGTTGTAGGTCCGCGCGTCGCGGGGATTGGCGATCGTGGCCTTCTCCCCGTTGACGAAGATCTCTCCGCTGTCGGCGTGATAGGCACCAGACAGGATCTTGATCAGCGTCGACTTGCCGGCACCGTTGTGGCCCAAAAGGCCAACGACTTCACCGGGATAAAGGTCGATGCTCACGTCATCTACGGCCTGGATCCCGCCGAAGGAAATCGACATGTTGCGCATCTCGACAAGCGGGGTGCCGGTGCGGTCGATGTATGGTTTCTCGCTCATGATCGGGCCCTTACTTCGATTTGCGGCGGTAGAGGATGTCGAGGAAGACGGCCAGCACCAGCACAGAGCCGACGACGACCTGCTGCATCCCGGCGTCGAAGCCGATCAGCACCATGCCCGACTGCAGCGATTGCATGACCAGCGCGCCGAGGATCGCGCCGAAAATCGTGCCGACGCCCCCGGCCAGCGATGTGCCCCCGATGACGGCGGCGGCGATGACGTAAAGCTCGTCCAGCGTGCCCAGCGCGTTGGTGGCAGAGTTCAGGCGGGCCGAGGCGACAACCGCCGACAGACCGGCGAGGCCCCCCATGATCGCGAAGATCTTGACCGTCATCCACTTGGTGTCGATGCCCGCCAGCGCCGCGGCCTCTGGGTTGCCGCCGATGGCGAAGACGTAGCGACCGAAGCGGGTGCGGTTCATCACGAAGTTCATCGTGACGGCCACGACCATCAGGATCAGCACCGGGATCGCGAAACCGTGGCTGATGAACAGCTCCGACGGCTCTGCGGTCAGGTTGTTCGCGGCGATGTACTGCCGCACGATGCCCCGGGGCCAGGGATAGCTGTTGACCAGCAGCACGGCACCGATGGCCGCGGCGCAGCCGAGGATCGCAAGAAAGGCATCGGCCCAATAGGGGCGCTTGGCGAACTTGAATTTCGTGCGCTGGCGGCGGCCGTTCACGATCATGAAGATCACGCCGGCACAGATGATCGCGCCCACGATCCACGATCCGATGAAACCGACGGACCCGTAGGGCCCGCCGCCCAGCAGCGAAAAGGTGCTGTCCACGGGCGAGATCGTCTCTCCGCGGGCGACGAGGAAGGCGCAGCCGCGCCAGACCAGCAGGCCGCCCAGGGTGACGATGAAGGCCGGGATGCCGCCATAGGCGATCAGGAAACCCTGAAACCCGCCGATCAGCACGCCGCATAGGATGCCGAAGATCACCGTGATGACCCAGATCAGCGGATGGCCAAGGCCAAGGTACTGCGGCAGGATGTTGACCTGCATCATCCCCATCAGGATCGCGGTGAAGCCGAGGATCGACCCGACGCTCAGGTCGATGTGGCGGGTGATGATGACCAGCACCATTCCCGTCGCCATGATCCCGATCGATGCCGTCTGAACGCTGAGGTTCCACAGGTTGCGCGGTGTCAGAAAGAAGCCCTGGCCGTTCACCAGCACGCCGTACATGTGAAAGCCGCCCCAGATCAGGATCAGCGCGGCGACCATGCCGATGAGGCGGGTATCAAGCTCCGTCGCGGTCAGGAACCGCGACCAAGCGCCCTTGTTCATGGCGCGGCTGGGCGGCGGGTTCGACGGGGCCGCGGGGGCATTCGTGGTGTCGGTCATGGCAGGTCCTGCGCGACTGGGGCGAAGAGGAGGGCGGCGGTCACGAGGCTCGACGCTCTCGGATCATCCGCCATAAGAACGTACTGCAAACAGCTGCGTACAATAGGAAAAACCGGCGCAGGCTATCCCGCGCCGGTCTGTGTCATGCCTTACTTGCAGGCCGCGACGCTGTCCATCGCACCTTCGCAGGCCTGCTCCTTGGAGATATGGCCGGCGTCGATGACGAGGTTCAGGTTATCGACGGTGATCGGCGTGGGCTGCAGGAAGATCGCATCCATCTCCACACCCTTCTCGCCGCCGGCCCATTTCTGCGCCTCGGGGATCGCGTCCATCGCGGTGCCGTCGGCCAGTGCTACGGCGATTTCCGCCGCGCGCTTGCCCAGATCGCGGGAGTTCTTCCACACCGACACGGTCTGCGTGCCGCGCGCCACGCGGTTCAGCGCGGCGAGGTCGCCGTCCTGACCGCCCACCGGCACGTCAAGGCCCTGCGCGGACAGCGCCGCGATCGCACCGCCGGCCAGACCGTCGTTCTCGGCCAGGACCGCATCGATCTCGTTGTTGTTCGAGGTCAGGATCTGCTCCATGTTCTTCTGGCCGTTCTCGGGCTTCCAGCCGTCAGAGAACGCCTCGCCCGCGATCTTCACGTCGCCCGCGTCGATCATCGGCTGCAGCACTTCCATCATGCCGTCCAGCAGGAACTGCGCGTTGGGGTCACCGGGGTCGCCCTTGATGATGGCGATGTTGCCGCCATCGGGGTCCGCATCCATGACGGTCTGCGCGATGATCGTGCCGACGCCCTTGTTGTCGAAGGTCAGATAGAAGGCGCGGTCGTCCTCGATCAGGCGGTCGTAGCCGACCACCGGGATGCCTTCGGCTGCAGCCTGGTCGAGCGCCGGGGTGATCGCGTCCTTGTCCATCGCAAGGATGATCAGCGCGTCGGCGCCCTGGGCGATCAGCGCTTCGATGTCGGTTAGCTGCTTGGCGGCAGAGGCCTGCGCGTCAGAGGAAATGTAAGTCGCGCCAGCGGCTTCCAGGGCTTCCTTGATCGCGGCTTCGTCCGTCTTCCAGCGCTCTTCCTGAAAGTTCGACCAGCTGACGCCAACGGTCAGACCGTCCTGCGCGTAGGCGGCAGAACTGAAACCGACCGTCGCGATGACGGCGGCGAGGATGTGCTTGTTCATGGTGTCCTCCCAGACAGAATGTCCCGCGTGGCGGGGATTCGGAGCCTCCTGGCCCTGTGACGCTCAAAATGCCGATATTAATTCAGTTGTCAAAATAATTTACGGGCCGCCGTGGAATAATCTTGCCAAAACAGGGCGGCAGAGGCGTAATGCGCCACGATGACGTTGCCGGGAGGGCGAACGGGACCGCGAGTCGCGTTCGCAGGTGCAGCATTATCTTTGGGGGATGAAGTTATGTATGACGCAGGGTCGGCCGCAGCGGCGGGCGTGCGGGGCTGCGGCCCGCTGCAGCCGTCCCAGTCCGACCGGACGGGGGGGCTGCGCCAGCAGGTCTTCGTCCATGTCCGCGCCACGGGGCAAAGCAGCCGGGCCGACATCGCCCGCGGTCTGGGCATCAGCGCCGGCAGTGTCTCGGCCCTGACGTCGGACCTGATCCAAAGCGGCTTTCTGGAAGAGGTCGAGGACACGCCGCGCGAGGCCGGCCGCGGCCGCCCGCCTGTCGCCCTGCGCGTCGTGCGCGGCACCCGCTGCGTGATCGGCATCAAGCTGGCCGACGCGCGTCATTCCGCCGTGCTGGTCGACCTGTCCGGCCAGACCGTTGCCGACGTGACCCTGCCCACCGCGGGCGCGCGCAAGCCGGTCGCTGCGCTGGTCGAGGAGGTCGGCACCCTCGTCGATCGCCTGCTGACAGAGGCCGGACAGGACATCGCCTGCGTTGCGGGGCTGGGTCTGGGCATTTCGGGCATCGTCGAACACGACACCGGACAGGTCCCCTGGTCCCCGCTGATCGCCGGGCGCGACACGGCCCTAGCGGCGCTGCTGGCGGACCGGCTGGGCGTTCCGGTCCGGATCGACAACGATGCCAATGTGCTGACGCTGGCAGAGCTCTGGTTCGGCAGCGGGCGGGCCCGGTCGGATTTCGCGGTGGTCACGGTGGAGCATGGCGTCGGCATGGGCCTCGTGCTCGACAACCGCCTGTTTCGCGGCAGCCGCGGCATGGGGATGGAGCTTGGCCATACCAAGGTGGCGCTCGATGGCGCGCTCTGCCGCTGCGGCCAGCGCGGTTGTCTGGAGGCCTATCTCGCCGACTACGCCCTCGCGCGCGAGGCCGCGACCGCCCTCGACCGGCCGGCCCGCGACGCGGGCAATGCCGCCGTGATCGATGCCCTCTTCGCCGAAGCCAAGGCAGGCAATGCCGCCGCCGCAACCATATTTCGCCGCGCCGGCCGCTATCTCGCCTTGGGGCTTGCGAACGTTGTGCAGCTCTTCGATCCTGCCCTCATCATCCTTGCCGGGGAACGCATGCGCTACGACTACCTCTATTCCGACGCCGTCCTGCGCGAGATGCAGGCCCTGACGCTGGCCGAAGGCCGCACCACCTGCGAGATCGCGACCCATGTCTGGGGCGATCTCGTCTGGGCACAGGGTGCGGCGGCGCTGGCGCTGGCCGATGCGACCGACGCGGTGCTGGGGGCATGATGCGCCTTGCCCTGCTTCTGGCGCTGACGACGGGCCCGGCCGCGGCACAGGTCAGCTTTACCGACCGGTCCGCAGCGCTGGGCGATCATCAGTATGCCGGCGGGTGGGAGCATTTCGTCGGCGGCGGTGTCGCCGTCATGGATTGCAACGATGACGCACGGCCAGACATTTTCGCCGCCGGTGGCACGACGCCCGCCGCCCTTTGGATCAACCGTGGCGACTTCCGCTTCGACCCGGCCCCCCTGCCCGACCTGAGTGAGACGACGGGGGCCTACCCCATCGACATCGACGGCGACGGGCTGCTGGATCTCTACGTCATGCGCGTCGGTCCCGACGTGGCATTGCAGGGCGGGCCCGACTGCAGCTTCACCGATGCAACGGCGGACTGGGGCATCCCGCAAACGGACCAGTGGACCACCGCCTTCACCGCCTGGTGGGAGCCTGACAGCGACCGCCCGGTCATGGCAGTGGGCCACTACGTCGACCGCAGCAACCCAGACGGCCCCTTCTTTGCATGCGACACCAACACGATACTGCGGCCCGCCGCCACTGGCTATGCGGCAGAAATCCTGGAACCGGGCTTCTGCCCCCTGTCGATGCTCGCAGCGACCGACGCCCGTGGCCGCATGACCCTGCGCCTGTCCAACGACCGGCAATACTACGTCCGCGGCGGGTACGAGCAGATGTGGGACATCGCCGACCGCCGCTTCCTCACCGAGGCCGACGGCTGGGGCAAGGTTTCGCTCTGGGGCATGGGCATCGCCAGTGCCGACGTCACGGGGGACGGGCGTGACGACGTGATGCTGACATCGATGGGCGACCAGCTGCTGCAGCTGGCGCAGCCCGACGGTACCTACGCCCCCGCCCCCTACGGCATCGGCACCTATGCGCAGCGGCCCTATCAGGGCGACGACGGCCGCCCCTCGACCGGCTGGCATTCGGAATTCGGCGACGTCGACAACGACGGCCGTCTCGATCTGTTCATCGCCAAGGGTAACGTCGACCAGATGCCGACCAACGCCATGGCCGACCCCAACAACCTGCTGATGCAACGCACTGACGGCACGTTTCAGGAGGTCGCCCCCGCCGCCGGTCTGGCCGATCCGCACCGGGCACGGGGTGCGGCGCTGGCGGATTTCGACGGCGACGGCCGCCTCGACCTCGTGGTGGTGAACCGCCGCGCGCCCATGCTGCTCTACCGCAACGAAACGCCCGCCACCGGCCACTGGCTCGGCTTGTCGCTGACACAACCCGACGGCAACACGCAGGCGGTCGGCGCCCGCGTCACCGTCACCACGCCCGATCTGACCCAGACCCGAGAGGTGCGCATCGGCGGCGGCCATGCCGGCGGTCAGGCCCTGCCGTTGCACATCGGCCTCGGGCCTGCCACCGCCGCGGATGTCACCGTCACTTGGCCTGACGGCACGACCACCACGCAGACCCTGCAGGCTGACACAGTGACACGGCTTTCAAACGACTAAGTGCGACCCCCTCGCTTTTTTCCAAATACTCCCGCCGGAGGCGCCTTGCCGCCTGCGGCAAGGCTGTGCGAATTTTCGCCGAAAATTCGGCGCCCCCCGCAGGCCGACGTCAGGTCGCAGCAGGCCATCTTTCGAATTTTCGCCGAAAATTCGGGGCTGTCAGGGCACGGGCAACCCGCTGGGAACCGCTGTCGGCACGCCCATCCGCCCCTTGATCGCGGTGGGATCGGTCAGGCTATCGAGAAAGGCCACAAGCGCCGTCACATCCTCGTCCGACAGGGCAACCGGCGGCGTCGTCACCGCGGCGGCGATCGCCGCCACCTCGGCCGGGTCCGACATGATCGCGTCGTCGCGGACATCGAGGCGGGGCAGCACGGCCTGCGCGATGTCATAGCGCGACAGGGCCGCGACCGGATCGGCATGATCCGCCACGAAGCCCGCCAGCGTCGCGTGACTGCCCGCATGGCCGTAGGGGCCCGTCAAGGCCACGTTGCGCAAGGATGGCGTGCGGAAGGCAAACAGGTCCTCCGGTTGCCCCGTGACCTCGAACCGCCCCTCGTCACGGTTGGAGGCTTCGAACCGCGCGCCCTTGCCCGGTCCGATCTGCGGCGCGCCCATCGCATGATAGCCCTGATCGGTCAGCAACGGGCCGCTGTGGCAAGTGCCGCAGCCGGCGCGGCCGTAAAACAGGTCCATCCCCGTCGCCGCGGGCTCCGGCAGTGTCGCCTCGCCCCGCAGCACCGCATCGAAGGGCGCGGTGTCGGACCGCCATTCCAGTTCCATGAAGGCGGCGATGGCATTCGAGATGTCGGTGAACCCGATGTCGTCCGGTCCGGTCAGGTGCGGATAGACCGTCTGGAACATCCGCGCATAGACGGGAATGGCCGCCACGCGGCGCGCGATCAGGTCCCATGCCCCGCCGGGTCCGGTCAGCAACCCCTGCCGCACGGCGCGCGCGACATCGCTTTCGGCGTAATGGCCCGCCATCTCGTCGGGACTGAGAACCGGGAACATGGTCTGCGCCGACAGCAGGGAGGCGAAGCCGGTCACCATCTCGTCCTCCAGCGGGGTGCGGATGCCGCCGGGGCGGTTCGGATCGACGCTGATCCGGCCGTCGTCGAAGAGGACCGTCAGGTCGCGCAGGCCGAGGTTGAACAGCGCGGGCGCGTTGCGCGGCACCCGCTCCTCCGGCAGGTTGGCGGGATCGGCGATCCGGTCCGGCCCGAGCCCCCGCCCGCCGTCGCCCAGCCCCAGCGACAGGCCGTCGCCGGTGCCGAATTTTGGGTGATGACAGGTGGCGCAGGCCACGTCTCGCCCGCCCGACAGGATGGGATCATAGAACAGAAGCTGGCCCAGCTTTGCCGCGTCCGGGTCCACCGGCAGGAAATCCGCGTTGGTAAGGGGCTCTGGCAGGACATGCCGCTGGACCGTGGTCTCTGCCGCGGCCTGCGTGCCGGCCAGGATCCCCAGAACCCCGATGATCCGTTTCAGTGTCACGCCGGTCTCCTCCTCCCGTCGATGCCGTGCAGGTCTGCCGACCTGCCGTGTTCCGCGCAGAATGGCCGAAGCGGGGAGGCGTCGCAATGTCGTTCCATGACCGGCCTTCATACCGGTGAAGGACCATGCAACCATCCCTGCGGTCCGGGGGCTGCGGGCGCCCTTTCAGAGTTGTGAAGGCATGTTGAAGGTTTGACGAAAGCACCGTCGCGGTATAGAACAAATCAGGAACAAATGGAATCGGACACGCCCCGTGAACACGCCACTCAGCACCGCCGGAACCCTGTTTTACGACCATGCCGCCTCGCGCCGGACCGGGCGGGACGCGGATCTTGCCCCGCTCTGCGTGGCGGAACCGACCCTTTCGGAATATTTCACGGACAATGCTGCCGACGGCGCCGTGACGGCCTTCGCCTGCACCCAGCTGAAGCAGATCGCGGCCTCGGGCAAGCCGATCCTGTGGGTGCAGGACCGCGTGACGCAGCGCGAATCGGGCAAGCCCTTTCCTGCCGGCCTGCCCGCCGGGCTGCGACTGATCCTCGTGACCGTGAACCGGGCCGTCGACCTGTTATGGAGCATGGAGGAAGGCCTGCATTGCGATGCCCTCGGCGCGGTTCTGGGCGAACTCTGGGGCGATCCCCCCGCCCTCGACTTCACCGCGACCAAGCGTCTGGCCCTGCGGGCAGAGGCGCGGGCGATTCCCGCCCTGCTGATCCGGCGCGGGGGCCATCCGAACCTCAGCGCGGCGCGGCAGCGGTGGCGCATCACGTCCCTGCCCGCCCGTCTGGACCCCGATGACAACCGCGCGCCGGGCACACCGCTCTGGCAGGCGGACCTGTTCCGGGCCCGCGGGCGCCCGCCGGGACAATGGGTTGCGGGTCCGGGCAAGACCGGTGTCCTGCTGTCGCACGCTGTCCATATGAACGATGCCGGGGGTGGTGGCCTCTCCGATGGAACCCGCCACACCCCCGGCCCGACGATCCGTGCCGCCGGCTGACCGTCGCATAGGCGGCCGCCCCTTCCCTTCGAAGTCTGCTTACAATGACCCAAGACCGTTCCGCCCGGATTCTGCCCTTTCCCCTGTCCCGCGCGCGCCGCGCCGGCGGGGTGCAGGATCATGCGCCCCGTGTGGCACAGGCGGGCCTGCACCCCGTGGGACCGACCCGCCTGTCCGCGGCGCTCGATATCCTGCAACTGGCCGAAGTCGCGACCGGACCCCGGAACGCGGGCCTTTCAGGGTCCGGTCACTTGCACCGCGCCCGGCCGGGCGACGCGGGGCCGTCATGCCCCGGGGGACAAGGACCGATGCAGCCAACATCGGTCATGCCCGCGTTGCAGATGCCTGTCCCGGCGCTGCGCGCCGGTCGCCCCGCGCCGCCCCGCCAGCCTGCGGCGCGACGCGCCTCCTGCGACGGTCCGGACCGGGACACCGGGTCCGGACCGGGACCGGATCGCAGGGCCCTCTCGCGCCGCATCGTCAGCCTGCAGCTGACGGATTTCGCCATGGCCCGCTGGCTGCGCTGGGGCCATGCGCGCCACGACGCGCCCCCCGACAACCTGCCCGTGATCCTCGCCAGCGAAGGGCCGCATGGCCCCGTGGTGACCGCCGTGAACCGGGCCGCTGCACTGGCGGGGCTGCAAACCGGCGCACGGGTGGTCGACATGCGTGCCCTGTGTCCGACCGTGCGCGTGGTGCGTGCCGACCCCGACGGCGACCGCGCGGCACTGGACAAGCTGATGCTCTGGGCCCGGCGCTGGTGCCCCTGGACCGCCGTGGACGGGGCCGACGGGATCGTGATGGACACGACCGGATCGGACCACCTCTGGGGGGGCGAGGATGCTCTCCTGCGAGAGATCGAGGGGACGCTGGGCGCGCTGGGGTTCTCCAGCCGCCTCGCGATGGCGCCGACCCACGGCGCGGCCTGGGCGCTGGCCCGGTTCGGCCCGGTGCGCAGCATCGCGACACCCGACACGCTGGCGCAGATGACGGCCCCCCTGCCCGCGCGGGCCCTGCGGCTGGAGTCGGATACCGTCCTGCTGCTGCAAAGGCTGGGCCTGAAATCCGTGGGCGACATCGCCGCCGTGCCCCGCCTCAGCCTGACCCGGCGCTTTGCCCGGGCAGCGCTTGTGCAGAACCCGCTGGCCCGGCTGGACCAACTGCAGGGCCGTCTGGCCGAACCGGTCAGTGCCGGTCAGGAACCGCACCGCTTTGCGGTACAGGTGCGCCTGCCGGAGCCTGTTCAGGATCCCACCCCCTATCTGCCCGATCTCTGCGCCACCCTCTGCGCGGCGATGGCAGAGGCCGGCTGCGGCGCCCGGCGGCTGACCGTCACGATCTACCGCACGGACGCCGAGGTCAGCACAATCACCGCCGCCACCGCCCGCGCCAGTCGCGACCCCGCCCACATGCGCCGCCTGTTCGACGATCGCCTCGACCGGATCGATCCCGGATACGGGTTCGAGCTGATCACGCTTTCTGCGGATCTGACCGAGGATGTCACGGCGACCCAGACCGACCTGGAAGGCCGGGCCGACGATGGCGCGGCCCTGGCGCAGGTGGTGGACCGGCTGTCGGCGCGATTGGGGCCGCAGGCGGTGCGCACGCCGGCCCTGCACGAAAGCCACATCCCCGAACGCAGCCTGGCCTGGGCGCTGGCCCTGTCGCAGGCGCCCCGCGGCGCCGGATCGCCGGTCTTCACCGACCGCCCCCTGCGCCTGTTCGACTCGCCGGAAGAGATCAACGTCCTCTATGCCGTCCCCGAAGGTCCGCCGGTCCAGTTCCGCTGGCGCCGGGTGCCGCATCGCATCGTCCGTTTCGTCGGACCGGAACGCATCGCGCCGGAATGGTGGAACGACCGGCCCGGCACCCGCCTGCGCGACTACTACCGGATCGAGGATGACAGCTGCCGCAGGCTGTGGATCTACCGCGACGGCATCTACGGCGACGACCGGCCGGAGCCGCCGCGCTGGTTCGTGCACGGCCTGTTCGGCTGATGTGCCCGTTGGCCCCTGTCGCTGGGGGGGCCAGCCCCCCCGGGCCAAAGGCCCTCCCCCCCGAGGTATTTTCGACGAGAAGAAGCAAGGGTTTCTTAACTACCTTCGTGCATATTGATTTGGCGGTACAGGCGGAGGCGCCGATGACCGCACGAGGAGAAGGCGTTCCGTGGACCCGCAAGGTCGCGGAACGCTGGACCCACCTCGGGCAATTTGGGCTTCTTCTCGTCCCAAATACCTCGGGGGGGCCGCCTCTGGCGGCGGGGGCAGAGCCCCCATGCGACCCCGATGCGGGGGATGCCCCCGATGCCTGAGAACGATCACGTCCATCCCCGGCACACCCTGCCGGAGGATGGGGTCTATGCGAAGAACCCCAAGGCGACTTACGTCGAACTCGGCCTCTTCACCTGTTTTTCGTTCCTGCGGGGGGCTTCTGACGCCGCCGACCTGGCGGGCGAGGCTTGGGCGCTGGGGTATGACGCCATCGGGGTCGCCGACCTGAACACGCTGGCCGGCGTCGTGCGCATCCATGCGGAAGCGCGCAAGACCGGCATGCGCCCGGTGATCGGGGCCCGGATCGCGCTGGTGGGGGGAGAGACCTTTCTGGCCTATCCGCGCAACCGGGCGGGTTATGGCAATCTGAGCGCGCTGATCTCGAAGGGGCGCATGCACGATCCCGACGGGGCCTGGCAGGCCAAGGGCGTCTGTGACCTGACGCTGGCGGATCTGGCCGCACAGAGCGACGGGGTGCAGCTGATTGCCGTACCCCCGCGTGATTTGCGCGGTTTCTCCCGGACCCTGCCGCGGCTGGTGCGGGCCCTGCCGACGTTGCGCCATCTGGCCGCCAGCTACCTCTACCGTGGCGACGACCGGGCGCGGATCACGCGGCTGGACCGGATGGCCGGGCAGAACGGGCTGCGCCTGCTGGCGACCAACGATGTCCTCTACCACGTCCCGGCCCGACGGCCCCTGCAGGACGTGATGACCTGCATCCGGGAAAAGACGACCCTCGCCCGCGCGGGCTATCTGCTGGAGGCGAATGCCGAGCGACATCTGAAGTCCCCGGCCGAGATGCAGCGGCTCTTTGCCGAATGGCCGCATGCGATCGCGGCGACCCGGGCGGTGGCCGATGCCTGCCTCTTCGACCTGCGGGAGCTGTCCTACGAATACCCATCGGAGGTGATCCCGAAGGACAGCACGCCGCAGGCGCATCTGGAAAAACTGACCTGGGAGGGGGCGGCCACCCGCTATCCCGAAGGGATAGCGCCGGAGACGCGGGCGACCCTGGGTCGCGAACTGGCGATGATCGCCAAGCTCGACATCGCGCAGTATTTCCTGACGATCCACGATATCGTCCTCTTCGCCCGGTCGCGCGGCATCCTGTGCCAGGGCCGCGGCTCGGCGGCCAATTCCGCCGTCTGCTACGTCCTTGGCATCACCGCCGTCGACCCCGCCCAGCACGCCCTGCTGTTCGAACGCTTCATCAGCGAGGAACGGAAAGAGCCGCCCGACATCGACGTCGATTTCGAACACGAGCGGCGCGAGGAGGTGATCCAGCACATCTACAAGAAGTACGGCCGCGACCGGGCGGGGTTGTGTGCCACCGTCATCCACTATCGCCCGCGGTCGGCGATCCGCGAGGTCGGCAAGGTCATGGGCCTGTCGGAGGATGTGACGGCGGCGCTGGCCAAGACCGTCTGGGGCAGCTGGGGCACCGACATCGGCGAGAGCCACGCGAAGGAGGCCGGCGTCGACCTGTCCGACCCCCTGTTGCGCAAGACCCTGATCGTGGCCCGCCAATTGATCGGCATGCCGCGGCATCTGGGCCAGCACGTCGGCGGCTTCATCCTGACTGAACGGGCGCTGACCCGCACCGTGCCGATCGGCAACGGGGCGATGCCGGACCGGACCTTCATCGAGTGGGACAAGGACGACATCGACACGCTGGGCATCCTGAAGGTCGACATCCTTGCGCTGGGGATGCTGACCTGTATCCGCAAGTGTTTCGACCTGATACGGGCACATTACGGCCACGACTGGACGCTGGCATCCGTCCCGCAGGAGGATCCGCGCGTCTACAACATGCTGTGCAAGGGCGACAGCATCGGCGTCTTCCAGGTCGAATCCCGGGCCCAGATCAACATGCTGCCGCGGCTGCGGCCGCGCACCTTCTACGATCTGGTGATCGAGGTCGCCATCGTCCGCCCCGGCCCGATCCAGGGCGACATGGTGCATCCCTACCTGCGCCGCCGGTCGGGGGAGGAGCCGGTCAGCTACCCCAGCCCCGGCGAACCCCACGACCCGGAGGAGTTGAAGAAGATCCTCGGTCGGACGCTGGGTGTGCCGATCTTTCAGGAACAGGCGATGAAGATCGCCATCGACGCGGCGCAGTTTTCCGGTGCCGAGGCGAACGAGCTGCGCAAGGCGATGGCGACCTTCCGGTCGCGCGGCACGATCGAGCTGTTGCAGGAAAAGATGGTCGGCCGGATGGTCAAGCGCGGCTATGACGCGGATTTCGCCAGCAGATGCTTCAACCAGATCAAGGGGTTCGGCGACTACGGCTTTCCTGAAAGCCATGCGGCGAGCTTTGCGCAACTGGTCTATGTGTCAAGCTGGCTGAAGTGCCATTACCCGGCGGCCTTCTGTGCCGCCCTGCTGAATTCCCAGCCCATGGGATTCTATGCCCCCGCGCAGCTGGTCCGGGACGCGCAGAACCATGACGTGACGGTGCAGCCGGTAGACGTGAACTTTTCGGACTGGGACACCACGCTGGAACCCTACCGCAACGGCTTTGCCGTGCGGCTGGGGATGCGGCAGATCGGGGGGCTGCGTGCCGATGCCGCCGCGCGGATCATGGACGCCCGAGATGCACCCTACGACGACCTCGTGGCGCTCAAGACCCGCGCCCGCCTGACCGCCCCCGTCGTGCGCCGTCTGGCCGAGGCGGATGCCGTGCGGTCCATGTGGATCGACCGCCGTCAGGCCCTGTGGGAGGCGAAGGCCCTGCGCGACGCCCCTGACCTGCCGCTGTTTCGCGACCAGTCCGACGAGGGGGCAGAGGTGCCGGTGCCCCTGCCCGTCATGCCGGTCTGCGAGCAGGTGGTGGCCGACTACCAGACCCTACGCCTATCGCTGAAGGCGCATCCGATGTCCTTTTTGCGCCGCAGCCTGACGCGGCAGGGCTATGCCAGCACCGCCGACCTGAATGGCTACAGCAAGGGGCGCAAGATCAGGCTGGCGGGGCTGGTGCTGATCCGGCAGCGCCCCGGCAGCGCCAAGGGCGTCTGCTTCATCACGGTAGAGGACGAGTTCGGGGTCGCGAACCTCGTCGTCTGGCCCAAGGTGATGGAGCAGTTCCGCAAGGTCGTCATGCAGTCTCGCCTGCTGGTCGTCGAAGGCTACGTGCAGCGCGACATCGAGATCATCCACATCGTGGCGCAAAGCCTGACCGACCGGTCTGACGCCCTGCTGCGGCTGGCCCCCGACGCCATGCGCCAGACGATGGGACGCGGCGACGAGGTCACGCATCCCCAGGCCCCCAACGGCGGCCGCCAGCATCCGCGCGACGTGCGGATCATTCCCAAGAGCCGCGACTTCCACTAGCGTCGCTTCAAACGGGAGGACACCATGACCGGCACATTCGACGAAGACCTGTTCCTGAAGGGGCTGGAGAAGCGCAAGGCAACGCTGGGGGCGGACTATGTTACCGCCAACCTCGCCGCTGCCGACGATTTCACCCGGCCCTTTCAAGAGGCGATGACCGCGTGGTGCTGGGGCTTCGGCTGGGGCGACGAGGTGATCGACGCCAAGACCCGCAGCATGATGAACCTGTCGATGATCGGCGCGCTGGGCAAGATGCACGAATGGGAGCTGCACTGCAAAGGCGCGCTGGCCAACGGCGTCACCCGCGACGAGCTGCGCGCGATCATCCACGTCATCGGGATCTATTGCGGCGTGCCGCAGGCGCTGGAATGTTTCCGCGCCGCCCGCAGGGTGCTGGACGCGCAGGACGCTGCCGGCTGACCGTTGCAGCCATGCCTTCTGCGCATGGCGGCCATGACGCCAGAAGGGTTGCCGCATGGGACCGGTGGGATAATTAGCAAGGCAACTAGTTTGATCCGGAAAAAACCAATGAGCTTCGTCCTGACCGCGGACGACAGGCGCGATCCTGCCGTCCTGCCGTATTTTGAATTCGTCGCGATGATCGCCCTGCTGATGGCACTGAACGCCGCGGCGATCGACGTCTATATCCCGGCGTTGCAGGATATCGGTTCTGCCCTTGGTGTCACGGACGAGAACAAGCGCCAATTCGTCATCACGGCCTATGTCATCGGTTTCGGTGGCGCGCAGATCTTCTATGGCCCGCTGTCGGACCGCTTCGGCCGGCGCCCCGTCCTGTTCGCGGGGCTTGGCATCTATCTGCTGGGGGCGGTCGCCGCCGTCTTCGTTCCCACGTTCGAGGCGCTGTTGCTGACCCGACTGGTGCAGGGCATCGGGGCCGCCGCGACCCGCGTGATCGCGACATCGGTGGTGCGCGACCGCTTTGCGGGCGCGCGCATGGCCAGCGTCATGTCGCTGGTGATGATGGTCTTCATGGTCATGCCGGTCTTTGCCCCCAACATCGGATCCGCCGTGCTCTATTTCGGCGACTGGCGGGAACTGTCGGGCTTCATGGTGCTGTTCGGCCTTGTCGCGCTGGTCTGGTCATGGGCGCGCCTGCCAGAGACGCTGAACCCCGCCGACCGCCGCGAGCTGCGGATCAGGCCTGTGTTCGAAGCGTTCCGCCTCGTGCTGACCAACCGCATTGCCGCCTGCTACACGCTGGCGATGGCGGCCTTCTTCGGCGCGCTCTTCGCCTTCATCGGTCAGGCAGAGCAGATCTATACCGGCATCTACAACGTCGGACCGCACTTCACGATCTACTTCTCGCTGGTCGCGGTCTTCATGGCCGCCTCGTCCTTCGCCAACTCGCGGCTCGTCGCGCGCCTTGGGGTCAAGCGACTGTCGCACGGCGCGCTGATCGGCTTCACGACCATCGCAGCCATCCATCTGGCGCTGGCGATCGTTTTCGGCGGGGCGACGCCGTTCCCGGTGTTCCTGACGCTCTTCATCGTGATGATGTGCTTCTTCGGTTTCGTGCCGACGAACTTCAACGCCATGGCGATGGAACCTCTTGGCCGTGTCGCCGGTGTCGGCTCTTCGGTGCTGGGGGCGGCGCAGACGCTGGGGGGCGGCCTGCTGGGCGGTGCCGTCGGATACCTTTACAACGGAACGCTGATCCCGCTGCTATCCGGTTTCGTCGGTCTGGCGCTGGTGTCGGTGATCTGCGTGCTGGTGGCCGAACGCGGGCGCCTGTTCGGCGCCTGACCCGACCGGCCTAGGCCGTCGGCGCCGCGATCCGGATGCCGGCGTCGGCCAGCGCCGCGGCCAGCTGTCCCGCGATCGCCAGCGCCTCTGCCCCGTCGCCATGGACGCAGATCGTGTCGATGCGCGTCGGCAGGCGCTTGCCCCCCGTCGTGGTGATCGCCCCGTCGCGCAGCATGGCCACGATTCGCGCGGCGGCGACGGCGGGGTCGTGGATCATCGCATCGGGCCGGTTGCGGTCGGTCAGGGTGCCGTCGTCCGCATAGGTGCGGTCGGCAAAGACCTCTGCCGCCCATGCGGCCCCCAGATCGGTCGCCGCCTGCGCCAGCGCGGTTTCCGGCATCACGACCAGCCGCAGGTCGGGCTGCACCGCCAGCGCCGCGCGGTAGCAGGTCGTCGCCATCTCCAGATCCTCGCAGGCCATGTTCGACAGGGCCCCGTGCAGCTTGAAGTGCGCCAGCCGCGCACCGCGCGCCTGCGCCAGCGCCATCGCGGCCCCCAGCTGGTACTGGATCATATGCGTCAGTTCCGCACCTGACAGGGTGATCCGGCGGCGGCCGAACCCCTGCAGATCGGCAAAGCCCGGATGCGCACCAAGGGCCACGCCAGCGGCAAGGGCCAGGTCCATTGTCCGCGCCATGGTCGATGGATCGCCCGCGTGAAAGCCGCAGGCGATGTTGGCGGAACTCACGATCTTCAGCAGCGCCGCGTCGTTGCCCATCGGCCAGGGGCCGAAGCTTTCGCCCATGTCGGCATTCAGGTCGATGGTCTTGGTCATGGCGCAGGCTCCAGATCGTCGCCGGCGGTGACGCCGCCGATCAGTTGATAGGACAGAAGGTCGGACATGCCGGCGGGATCGCGCAGCAACGGAAAGGTCCGCGCGCGCAGGGTCGCCATGATCTGCGCGTCGGTCCGGTGCAATGCATCCGCGGTGTCCAGCGTCAGCCAGTCGAAACCTATCGCCGCCTCCACCGGAGCCTGCACGGCGCGCGCCATGTCCGCCTCGATCACCGTACCGATCCGGGGATAGCCGCCAATGGTCTGACATTCCGCCATCATGACGAAGGGCGTGCCGTCCCCGGTGATCTGCACGTCGCCGGCGCGCACGAAGTCGGACACCGGACCGCTCGGGCTCTTGGCCGCGAATGGCGCGCCGTCATGCAGCAGCGGCGCGCCGGTGCGGCTGGCCCGCGGGCTGCGGGTAAATGCGGTGGTCGCCAGCCGCGCGCGGGTGTCATCGTCGAACATCGCGGTCTGCGGCCCGGGCATCAGCCGCAGCGTGCCGCCGGTCAGGTGATCGTCGGGTGGCAGACCGCGATGGGCCCTGTCCGGCTGCGGGTCGTCCCCGAGCGTCAGCGTCGCACCATCCTGCAGCCGCTCCCCAAGGCCGACCGACAGATGCGCCGCGACACTCTTCAGCGCGGCAGGCCCCGTGATCCCGCCCGCCGGCGTCAGATAGCCGTAGGTGCCCGCCGATGCCCCGCCGATCGTCAGTGTCTGGCCGGGCATCAGCAAATGCGTCGCGTTCCAGCGCAGGGGGCTGTCATCGATGCGCGCGCTCATCACCGCGCCGGTCAGGGCAAAGCGCAGGGGCGCATCGCAGCGGAACTGCCCGCCCAGCCCCGCCATCTCGACCGCGGCGCCGGGCTGCGCCAGCCCCAGCAGCGCAGCCCCGGCCATCAGCGCCTGCCGGTCCATCGCCCCGCCGGGCGACAACCCGACGCCGATGCGCCCCGGTCGGCCCAAATCCTGCACGGTCATCAGGGGACCTGCCTTCACGATCGTCAGCACGGCGCTCATGCCGGATCCGCGCAGGTCGCACCGCCAAGGCCGTCGGGGGCGTCGCGCAGGGCCGCGATCTCCGACGCGTCGGTCCGGGCAAAGCGGATGCGGTCCCCGGCGCGCAGGGCGAAGGGCTCCGCCCGATCTGCCCGAAACGGGGCGAAGGCGCATGATCCGATCCAGCGCCAGCCTGTGGGACTGGGATTGGCAAAGAGCACCAGTTGCCGCAGCGCCACGACGAGGGCCCCCGCCGGCACCTGCGGGGTCAGGTCGCGCTGCCGGGGCATGTCCCACGCCTCCGGCAGGAACCCCAGATAGGGCTGGCCGGGGGCGAAACCGATGGCAAGCACGCCGACCTCGACAGAAGTCAGGGCCTCCACCGCAGCGGCTTCGGACAGGCCCGCCAGATCGGCGGTCTCTGCCAATTGCGGGCCAGAATCGCCGCCAAAGCTCGCCGGGATCGTCCAGAGGCGCGTCGGCACCGCCGCATCGCGGGTGTCGTTCTCGCTCGAAAGGCCCTGCAGTCGGGCAGTCAGGTTCGATCGGGACACGGCGTCGGGCCTGAACCGGACCAGCACCGACGCCAGCGATGTCGCGACCTCTGTCACGCCCGACACGTCGGCCCGGCGCACCCTATCGCCAAAGGCCTGCGCCCGCTGAGGCGCCGCCCGAAAGCCGTCGCCGAAGCGCACGAGGATGCCGTCCTGTCCCAAGGGCAGGATCTGCGCCATCGCTTGCGTTTCGTCACGGGTCATCGCCACCTCTGCCCGGGTCGCCGGGCGTGTCTCTGCATTGCACCGGCAAATTGCCGGCAAGACGGCATCCTAAAGGATCGGACCGGACAGGCAATCCATCGGCTGGGCCGCCGCCCGCCCCTGTCGCCTCAGGTCACCGCGCCGCGTACCTGATACTTCGGATCGCGCCATGCCTCGGTCGCCAGAATATCCGCCAGAATGTCGACGGCGCCCGTGATGTCGCCATCGTCGAGGTAAAGCGGCGTGAAGCCGAAGCGCATGATGTCGGGGGCGCGAAAGTCGCCGATCACACCGCGGTCGATCAGCGCCTGCATCGCGGCGTAGCCCTCTGCGAAGCGGAACGAGACGTGTGAGCCGCGCGCCTCCGGATCGCGAGGACTGGCGAGAGTGAGCTGCGGGCAGCGCGCCTCGACCTCTGCAATGAACTGCTCCATCAAAGCGACGGAGGCGGCGCGAACATCGGCGAGCGAAACGCCGTCCCAGACCGACAGGGCCTGTTCCAGCGCCGACATCTGGATCACCGGCGGCGTGCCGACCCGCATCCGGGCGATGCCGCCCGCCGGCTGGTAGTCCATGTCGAAGGCGAAGGGCGCATTGTGACCCATCCAGCCCTGCAGCGCGGGCTGGGCCGTATCCGCCAGATCCGGGCGGACGTAGATGAAGGCCGGCGCGCCGGGGCCGCCGTTCAGGTATTTGTAGGTGCAGCCGACAGCAAAGGCGCAGCCCGACCCGGCGAGGTCGATCTCGAAGGCGCCGGCACTGTGGGCGAGGTCCCAGATCATCACGGCACCCGCGTCATGCGCCGCCCCCGTCAGCGCCGTCATGTCGTGCCGCCGCCCGGTGCGATAGTCGACCTGCGTCAGCAGGACGGCGGCGACCTCTTCGTCGATGGCCTCCGCCACCGCCTCCGGTTCCACCACGCGCAGGCTGTGGCCCTGCCCGATCAGGTCCAGCAACCCCTGCGCCATGTAAAGGTCGGTCGGAAAATTGCCGCTGTCGGACAGCACCACCCGGCGGTCAGGGTTCATCCGCAGTGCCGCGGCGAGCGCCTGATAGACCTTGATCGACAGCGTGTCGCCCGCCATCACCGACCCCGCCGGGGCCCCGATCAGCCCCGCGATCTTATCGCCGACGCGGCCCGGCTGGGCGAACCAGCCGGCGTCGTTCCAGCCCTT
This sequence comes from Loktanella atrilutea, assembly GCF_900128995.1. GTDB lineage: Bacteria > Pseudomonadota > Alphaproteobacteria > Rhodobacterales > Rhodobacteraceae > Loktanella > Loktanella atrilutea. The sequence goes on from NZ_FQUE01000001.1 coordinate 1,050,186, forward strand.
GATCAGCATCTGCCCCCACTGGTCCGCGACCATGCCGGCGACATGGCCCGGCACCGCGGCGGGCAGCGACCCCAAAGAGTTGCCGTCGAGGTAGATCACGCCCTCGGGCAGATCGAAAAGGTGCTTGCGCGTGACGCTTTGGGTCATGGGGTCGCCTTTGGAATTGCGGGAAAGTGGCGCGTCCTACACCGGGTCGGTGGCGAAGGCGCCCGGCAGGGCGACCTCCAGCAGTTCGACGTCGTCGGTGGGATCGGCGTAGCGGGTCGCATGGCCCGGCGGAATGACGAAGGCATCGCCCGGCGCAAGGCGGCAGGGGTCGCGCCCCTCGCCTTCCAGAGTGAGGCCGCCCTCCATCACGAAGGTAAAGAGGATGCCGGCGTCATGGGTCGCCCAGCCGGTTTCTCCCTGCCCGCGCCGCACGACGCTGACGCCGGCCACGTCGCCGGTATTGGCCGCGATGCCGGTGTCGCGGACGATGAAGCCGGGCAGACGGTACGGCGTCCACGTCGCCTCCTCCGCCCGGTGGTGGACGAAGCGCTGGCCGCCGAACATCCGGTCGGGATTGGCGGGACCGTTGGGCAGGGTCATCTCGTGGTCGATCGTGGTGACATGCTCTGCCGGCACGCCGACCTCGATCACCTCGATGTTGTCAGAGGCGTAGAGGACGCGGTGCCGGATCTGCGGCGGCTGGATCACGCAGTTGCCCGCGTGCAGGCGGAACGGCTCGCCCTGATCCTCGTAGACCAGATCGACCCAGCCGCGGTAGCAGAAGATCAGCTGGAACCCGACGGTGTGGTAATGCACCATGTCGGGCACCGGGCCGCCGTCGGGAATGCGGATGTGGCTGGCGATGATCGACCCGCCCAGCCGGTCGGGGATCAGATCGCGGTACTGCATGCCCGCACGGCCCACGATCCAGGGCGCCTGATCCGCAAGGCGGCGGACGACGAAGGAATGGACCGGCGCCGGCGTGACCAGCGGCGGGTGCAGGTCAGCGATCTCGATCCGCGTGCCGTTCGGCGCGGTCAGGACGCGCGCGCCATCGGCAAAGCCGTCGGGGTCGTCCATGCACAGTCGCAGGGTGCCCGCGGGTTCCGGCGCCCCCTTCTCGATCCGCAGGCGCAGGCCGTGCCCGGAGAAGACCGCGACCGCCGGGTCGTCGGCGGGAAAGATCATGTCCAGCCGCATCTTCAGGGTCTTGGTAAAGAACGGAATATCGTCGCGCAGTTCCTGCGTCGGCAACCGGATCTCGCCTTGAATATCGCCCATGCCGCTGCCCCCGCCGTGTTTCGGCGCGAAGGTAGTCCGCGCCGCGGGGATGCACAAGAAGCCCTTGTCTGTCGCGTCAGGCGCTCCGCCGCCAAGCCTTCGGGCCGCTTTCGTGGATCGAGTTGCCACGGGTGTCGACGGCCAGCGTCACCGGCATGTCCTCCACCCGCAGGCGATAGATCGCCTCCATCCCGAGGTCCTGATAGGCGACCGGTTCCGCCTCGCGGATCGCCTTGGACACCAGATAGGCGGCACCGCCGACGGCGATCATGTAGACGGCGCCGTGAGCCGCGATCGCCTTCAGCGCCTCCGGCCCGCGCTCGGCCTTGCCGATCATCACCTTCAGGCCGGTCTCCGACAGGATGCGGTCGGTGAACCTGTCCATCCGGGTCGAGGTCGTGGGACCGGCCGGGCCGATCACCTCGTCCCCCACCGGATCGACGGGGCCGACGTAGTAGATCGCGCGCCCCCTCAGGTCGACCGGCAGCGCCTCTCCCCGGTCGAGCGTGTCGACCATGCGTTTGTGCGCCGCGTCGCGCCCGGTGTAGAGCGTGCCCGACACCAGCAACGTATCGCCCGGCGTCAGAGAGGCGAGTGTCGCATCATCCAGCGCATCGAGATCGATCCGGCGCGCGTCAGAGGCCGCCGCATCCAGCGTCACCTGCGGCCAGAGCGAGAGGTCCGGCGGATCGAAGGTCGCAGGGCCCTGCCCGTCCAAAGTGAAATGCACATGCCGGGTCGCGGCGCAGTTCGGGATCAGCGCCACCGGCAGTGATGCGGCGTGGGTCGGGAAGTGCCTGATCTTCACGTCCAGCACCGTCGTCAGCCCGCCCAAGCCTTGCGCACCGATGCCCAGCGCATTGACGCGCTCGTAGATCTCCAGCCGCAGCTCCTCGACCCGGTCCTGCGGGCCGCGGTCGATCAGGTCGAAGATGTCGACGGGATCGTTCAGCGCCATCTTGGCCATGCTCATCGCCTTGTCGACGCTGCCACCGACGCCGATCCCCAGCATCCCCGGCGGGCACCAGCCGGCGCCCAGCGTCTCGACCGTGTTCACCACCCAGTCGGCAACGGAAGCCGAGGGATTCAGCACCGCGAACTTCGTCTTGTTCTCGGACCCGCCGCCCTTGGCGCTGACGGTGACGTCGATCCGGTCGCCGGCCACCATCTCGACATGCAGCATGGCGGGCGTGTTGTCGCCGGTGTTGCCGCGCATCCCGAATGGGTCGCGCACGACAGAGGCGCGGAGCGGGTTCGTGTCCAGCGTGTAGGCGCGGCGCACCGCGTCGTCGACGATGTCCTGCAGCGGGCGGCGCCAGTCGGTCACCGCCTGCACGCCGACCCTGACGAAGACATTGGCCACCCCGGTATCCTGACAGATCGGCCGCCGTCCGAGGGCGCACATCCGCGAATTGGTCAGAATCTGGCCGATCGCGTTGCGGGCACCGGGGCTTTCCTCGCGGCGATACGCCTCTCCCATCGCGGTGATGAAGTCGGTCGGATGATAGCAGGCCACGTACTGCAGCGCGTCCGCGATGCTGTCGGTCAGGTGGGCCTCTGTGACGGGGGGCATGGGAACCTCGATCGGGGAAATGGCATCAGCGTCGTGCCCGCAGGTTAGGCGCCGGGCGTGCCCTTGTCACCGGTTGCGGTCAGAATGTCACGAAATGCGTGTCGGCGTCGGCAACCGCCGGACCGCTGAAATCCGCGGCATCGGGGATGCGGCCAAAGGCGATCTTGGCTCCGACATAGCCGCCGGGCACCTCTGCCATAGGACCCAGCGACAGCGCCTGCGGGCCCATCCGCGCGCGCAGGCCATCCATCAAGTCGCTGACCTTTTCCCACTTGGCCCGTCGCGCTGTGTCGCGGGCGCCACCGGACTGACCCGGCGTGGCCCCGAACAGGTCCGTCGTCATCTCGGCCTCTGCGATCAGGCCGTGCAGCATCACGCTGACCGACCGCGGCCGGAACGGCAGATCGCGCGCAGCGGCGGTCAGACCCTGTTCCAGCGCAGTCAGGAAACTGTGGTCATCGCGCGCGGGCGCAAAGGATCCGTCCCACGTCCATTGCGCGTCACGCTCCGCCCCGGGGTCGCGCGCCCGCAGGGCCAGCGTCAGCCGCGTCACCCGCACGCCCGCCCGCCGCACCCGGCGTCCGGCGCTTTCGGTCAGCAGCCGCGCGCAGACCCTCACCTTCTCGGGATTGCGCCAATCGCGCGGCAGGATGCGGCTGTGGCCGAAGGCGCTCTTGCGGGTGGCGGGCCGTTCGCTGTGATAGCCGTGCAGCCCGTTCCAGAACCGTTCGCCCTCGACACTGCGCCAGATTGCCCGGGCCTGCTTGGGCGCCAGCGCCCAGAGCGTGGTGAAATCATGCACGCCCGCGGCCATCAGCCGCGCACGCATGCCAGAAGAGATACCGGGCAGATCGCCGAGGTCCACGTCCGCCAGCGCCTGCGGCAGATCGGCGGCGCGGATCAGGGCGAAGCCGTCGGGCTTGTGCCGCTCCGCCGCGATCTTGGCCAGAAGCTCCGTCGGGGCCATCCCGATCGAGCAGGTCAGCCCCGCGCTGAAGGCGGCCGCCAGCGCCGCCTTGATCCGCTGCCCCAGCACCTCGCCCTGCGCCCCCTCTGACGGCAGCAGGTGGCAGACGACCTCGTCGATGGACCGGACCTGCGCCACGGGGACGACGGTGCCGATGACACCGAGAATGCGGTTGTGCAGGCGCACGTAGACATCGTGCCGCGCCACGACGAAGATCATGTCGGGGATGATCGCGCGGGCCTTCACGACCGAGGTGCCGGACCTGACGCCCAATGCCTTTGCCTCGCGGCTGACCGCGATGCAACCCGTGTGCAACGCGTCCAGCGGCACCACGCCAACGGGGCGCCCGCGCAGGGCGGGATTGAAATGCTGCTCGGCGGAGGCAAAGAAACTGTCGAAGTCGAGGTAGAGCCGTTCGATGCCGCGCGCCGGGCCGCGCGCATGCTGCGTCATGGAACGCTCCGGACCGGGACGGGTCATCATAGACCATGCACCGTGGCGGACAAGCGGGGGCGGCTATCCTTGATTCGCGGAATGATACAGCACGATCAACCCCTTCGGTTGCGGTTATCCCCGACCTCAGGTCAGAAAAGTGCGCCACCGGTCTGGAAGCTTCCCCCGCTGTCGGTCATCCTGCCCGCATCGAGCCATGAATGGAGGACCCAATGGACCGACGCAAATTCCTCAGGACGGCCTCGGCCGCCAGTGCCGGTAGCCTTGCACTGGCCGCCCCGGCCATCGCGCAGACGACCGACAAGATCCAGTGGCGCTGCACCTCGTCTTTCCCGCAGTCGCTGGACACGATCTATGGCGGCGCGACGGACCTCGCCACCTACGTCCGAGAGGCCACCGACGGCGCCTTCGACATCCAGGTCTTCGCGGCAGGAGAGATCGTGCCGGGCCTGCAGGCCGCAGACGCCGTGCAGAACGGCACGGTCGAGATGTGCCACACCGCCAGCTACTATTACGTCGGCAAATCGCCGACATGGGCGCTGGGCGGCGTCATTCCCTTCGGCCTCGACCAGCGCGGCATGAATGCGTGGCTGTATTACGGCGACGGCATGAACCTGCTGAATACCTTTTACAACAAGCAGGGGCTGCAGTATCTGCCCGCCGGCAACACCGGCACACAGATGGGCGGCTGGTTCCGGAACGAGATCAATTCGCTGGCCGACATGAACGGGCTGAAGATGCGGATCGCCGGTCTGGCCGGGCGCATCATGGAACGGATCGGCGTCGTGCCGCAGCAGATCGCCGGCGGCGACATCTATCCCTCGCTGGAACGCGGCACCATCGACGCGGCCGAATGGATCGGCCCCTACGACGACGAGAAGCTGGGCTTCTATCAGGTCGCCCCCTACTACTACTACCCCGGCTGGTGGGAAGGGAACCTGACCCTCTGCTCCTTCATCAACAAGGACGCCTGGGACGGTCTGCCGCCCGCCTATCAAAGCCTGCTGCAGACCGCTGCGCGGGCGGCCAATGTCGAGATGATGGCCGAATACGACTACAAGAACCCGACGGCGCTGCGGTCGCTGGCCGGCAAGGGCGCACAGTTGCGCGCCTTCCCGCAGGACGTGCTGGATGCCAGCTACGAGGCAGGCATGGCGCTTTATGACGAGCTGGCGTCGGACCCGGAGTGGAAGACGATTTACGACAGCATGATGGCCTTCGAGGTCGACCACTTCCTGTGGACGCAGGTCGCCGAGAGCACCTACAAGAACTTCATGATGGACAAGCAGCGCAACAACCTGCTGCCGGGCCAGAAGACCGGCGGCGGCAACTGACGCAGCGGGGCCGCCCTGCCTGACAAGTCGGAAGAAGCCCGGACCCTCACGGATCCGGGCTTTTTCCTTGTCGGTTCAGTTGCCGAAGTTGAAGCCGCCGTTGCCAGCCGGCGCGGGCGCTGCCCCGTCGTCGGTGGCCGGATCGGCGGGCGCGGAATCGGCGGGCGCGGGATCGGTGGGGGTGGCGTCCGCAGGCGGCGTTGCCGCGCCGTTCCCGAAGTTGAACCCACCACCCTCCGCCGCCGGCGCGGACGGCGGCGCCGAGTTCGCATCTCCGCCGAAGTTGAAGCCCCCGGTGCCCGCCGCGGGCGCGGTCGGCGCTGCCTGACCGCCGCCACCGCCGAAGTTGAAGCCGCCATCGCCTGCGGGCGGGCTGGCCGGGGCGGTCGCATCACCGCCAGCGGGGCCGAAGTTGAAGCCGCCGCCGCCACCGGTCGCCGGACCCTCCGCCGCGGGCGGCGCGCCGAAATTCAGGCCGGACCCGCCCGCACCGTCGGACACCGGCACCACCGCCCGCTGGCGGCTGTCGTCGTAGTGGGTGACGAGACCGGGTACGAGGATCACCAGCATGATGATCCCGAACTGCAGCCCGATATAGGGCAGCACGCCGCGGTAGATTTCCGACGTGCGAACCTTTGGCAGCGTCCGCCCCGTGCTGTCGTCTACCCGGTCCCGGGTGGGCGTGACCGATCGCAGGTAGAACAGCGCAAAGCCGAAGGGCGGCGTCAGAAAGGACGTCTGCAGGTTCAGCGACAGGATCACCCCGAACCAGATCAGGTCGATCCCCAGCTTGTCCGCCACCGGCGCCAGCAGCGGCACGAGGATGAAGGCGATCTCGAAGAAGTCGAGGAAGCAGCCGAGGATGAAGATAACGATCGTCACCACGATCAGGAAACCGATCTGGCCGCCCGGCAGCCCCAGCAGCAGTTCCTCGATCCAGACCTGCCCGTTGACGCCGTAGAAGGTCAGGCCGAAGACCCGCGCGCCCAGCAGGATCAGCAGCACGAAGGACGACAGCTTGGCCGTCGATTCCACCGCCGAGGTGAAGGCGCGCAGCGTCAACCGCCGCCTGCCCAACGCCAGCAGGACGGCCCCCACCGCCCCCATCGCGCCGCCCTCGGTCGGTGTCGCGATGCCAAGAAAGATCGTGCCGAGCACGAGGAAGATCAGGGCGAGCGGCGGGATCAGGACGATGACCACCGCCTCCGACAGGCGCGACAGGATGCCAAGGCGCAGGTGCTTGTTCGCCAGCGCGATGACGTAGCAGACCCCGACGGCGACGGCGCTGGAAAACACCACGCGAGAGCCGGAGACCATGTCGGCGAAGAAGATCCGCGCGCACAGCAGGTAGAGGGCGACCGCCAGCACTAACATCACCAGAAGCGACGCGATGCCGTTGCCTAGCCGCCGCTCCTCTGGCGGCAGGGCGGGCACGGCGGCGGGGCGCAGGATCGCCAGCGCGCCGATGTAAAGGCAATAGACCCCGATCACGATCAGCGCGGGCCAGACCGCGCCAAGATACATGTCGCCCACGGACACGCCCAGCTGGTCGGCCATCACGATCAGCACCAGCGACGGCGGCACGATCTGCGCCAGCGTGCCGGCGGCGGCGATGGTGCCCAGCGCCACCGACTGGTCGTAGCGATACCGCTGCATCACCGGCAAAGAGATGAGGCCCATCGCGATCACCGAGGCCGCGACCACCCCCGTCGTGGCCCCCAGCAGCGCCCCCACGAGGACAACCGCAAAGGCCACGCCGCCGCGCAGCGGCCCGAAGAGCTGCCCCACGGTGTCGAGCAGATCCTCTGCCATGCCGGACCGTTCGAGGATCAGCCCCATGAAGGTGAAGAACGGGATCGCCAGCAAGGTGTCGTTCGACATGATGCCGAAGACCCGTTCGGGCATCGCGCGAAGAAGCGGCCAGAACAGGTTGATGTCGCTGGAATATTCAGACAGACCGACGCCGACGACGAAAAAGAACAGCCCGCCCGCCGCCAAGGTCAGCGCCACCGGATAGCCCAGCAGCAGAAGGCCCATCACGCTGATGAACATGATCGGCGCCAGATTGTGCGCGATAAGCTCCACAAGGGCGATCATGCGCCGGCCCCCCGGCCCTCGGTGGCGATGCCCGCCTCCTCGACCACGGGGTTGTCCGGCGGGGTGTCCGGCGGCAGCGGGATCGCGCCGGACAGCTTGCCGCAGCACTTGATGATCTCGGACACCGCCTGCACCAGCAAAAGGACGAATCCCGCGAGGATGAAGAACTTTGCCGGCCAGCGGATCAGGCCACCGGCGTCGCCGGACTGTTCGCCCGACAGGAACGAAGTGACGAAGAACGGCCAGGACAGATAGACCATCACCACGGCGAAGGGGACGAGGAAGAGGATGTGACACACGAGGTCGACCACGACGCGACTGCGTGGCGACAGCATGCTGGAAACGACGTCGACCCGGACGTGCTCGTCGTCGCGCAGGGTCCAGGCGGCGCACAGCATGAAGACCGCGCCGAACAGGTACCACTGTGCCTCCAGCCAGGCGTTGGATGACATGTTGAGGGTCTTGCGCAATATCGCGTTGCCGGCGCTGACCACGATGGCCGCGACCACCAGCCACGCGAGGCACCGGCCGATCAGGCCGTTGACCCGGTCGATGACCGCGGCGATTTTCAGAAGGACCGTCATGGCGCGGCCCGTGCGATGCAGATCGCGATCATCGAAAACCCTGTCCCTTGTGCGCAATTGCGGTATTTATGGCGGTCCTGAATCGGGTGTAAACCCAATTCGGCCCGCCGCATCGCCGCAGCGATCTGCCGATCGCCGCCGTTTCAGGTGCCCCTGCGGCAATCCGCGACACGCCAGAGTTGCCAGACGTCCCGTCTTGCTCTTTAGTGAAGCCCTAGGGAGGACATCTGTATGACACGTGCGACAACCGCGATTGCGACGATACTGACCTTGGCCGCTGCCCCGGGCTTTGCGCAGGACGCGCCCGAAAAGGGCAGCCCCCTCGAAGGCCGGCCGGAAACCGAGGCCGCGCAGAAGCTGGCGCCGGAAAGCCCGCCGGCCCTACCGACCGAAGAGGCCGATTTGCCGCTCGACATGCTGAAGGCCCCCGACGGGTTCACCGTCGAGGTCTATGCAAGCGGCATCAACAACGCCCGAACGCTGCGCGTCGCCGAGGACGGGACCGTCTTCGTCGGCAACTGGCAGGGCAACGACATCTACGTGATCCCCGCCGGCGGCGGCGAGCCACGCAAGATCTACGAAGGCCTCGACTGGCCCAACGGTCTCGCCCTGCATGATGGCGACCTCTACATCGCAGAGCACACGAAGATCTCGGTGGCCGAGGACATCATGGACAACCTCGACAACCCGCCGGAGCTCAAGGAGATCTACAGCGAACTGGGCGAGCCGCGCCCGCATGGTTGGCGGTTCCTTGCCGTCGGACCCGACGAAAAGCTCTACGTCTCGAACTCCTCGCCCTGCAACATCTGCGCCCGAGAGGACGGCTTCGGCGAGATCCGCCGGATGGAACTGGACGGAACGGGCGCGGAACCGATTCTGACGGGCATGCGCAACACCGTCGGTTTCGACTTCCACCCCGAGACCGCCAACCTGTGGTTCACCGATAACCAGCGCGACTGGCTGTCAGAGGACATCCCGCAGGACGAGCTGAACGTGCTGACCGAAGAGGGACAGGACTTCGGCTTTCCCTATTGCCACAACGGGCTCTACACCGATCCGGAGTTCGGTTGGGGCCGCCAATGCAGCGAGTTCGCGGACCCCGTCGCATTGCTGGGGCCGCACACGGCACCCCTCGGCATGCGCTTCTATACCGCGGAGTCCTTCCCTGAAGATTACCGCGGGCAGATCTTCATCGCCAAGCACGGGCCGTGGAACCGGACAGAGAAGGCCGGAGCCGAAGTCGCCGTCGCCTACCTCGACGGCGAGACGGGTATCGCGCGGACCGAGCCTTTCCTGACCGGCTTCATTCAGGACAACAGGTATGTCGGCCGTCCGGTCGACGTGGACTGGCTGCCCGATGGCTCGATGCTGGTATCGGACGACTGGAACGGCGCCGTCTACCGCGTCAGCTACGATGGTCAGTAGGCCATGGATGATGATCGGCCTCGCCTGTCTGGCGGGGCCGGTCGCGGCGCAGGGTTTCGATGACACGAAGGACCAGTGCGTCGCGTGTCATGCGGCGGGTGACGCAGCGCCGGAAACCCCGCTTCTGGGCGGGATCGACGAGAAATATGCCCTTCTGCAGCTCGTCGCCTTCCGCGAGGGCGATCGCCCGGGGGACGTGATGCCATCGATCGTCGGCGAATTCTCCAACGACGACCTGCGCGCCGCCGCCGCCTGGGTCGCCTCGCTGGACCCCAGTCCGGTGCCAGAGGACCCGACCGAGGTCGATGCAAAGGCCGCCGAGGCGCTCGCGACCGAGCATCGCTGCAACATCTGCCACAATGCCGACTACCGCGGCGGCGACCAGATCCCGCCGCTGCGCAACCAGCACGCGGCCTACCTCGAGGCGTCGCTCCTCGACTACAAGGCCGAACGCCGCGTCGGGGACCGGGCCGCGATGGTCGAGGTCGCACAGGCCCTGTCCGACGCCAACATCACCCTCCTCGCGACTTTCCTCGCAAACCTGCCTGACGATGGCGACTAGACGGAAAACGGCAAGCGGAACGATGGCGCACCGCGACGCGCGGCAGTCGATCACGAAGCGACCGTAAACAGGAATGCCGGCCCTGCGGGCCGCAGCCACGCATGAGCGCATACTCTCGTGGCGGAGGCTCATTCAGCCAAAAGTTGCTCACTCAAACTTTTAAATTAATAAAGACAGGGTCTTAATCTCTTGGTCTATATTGAAAGTGTAGCGAGTTGTGTAGCAAAAAGAAAAAATTCTTATTGGTTGCGGGAGAGGGAATTGGTTTTTGGCGAACGGTTTGCGAGGTGAAGTGGTGAACTTCCGCCCCGCGCGCGTTCTGCGCGCGGGGCAACGCGGTCACGCATGGCCTTCTCCATCCGCAGGCTTGGGTTCTGCGGCGTCGACCGCGGCAGCGTCTTTTTTCGCCCTGCCACTGATCGACCTGATCCTGGGCACTTTCGGCAACGCCAGTTGGCGCGTTGGCGGCCGGCGAGACAAGGACTGTCACTTTCGATCTGACACCGGATCATTTGCGCTATTGGAGTGCCGCCACACGCGACTGGGTACAGGATGCCACCGAGATCGATGTCTTCGTCGGCGGGTCATCGCGTGCCGAACTGCAAAATTCCCTGATCGTCGCGTAGGCGAAGCCCAAGCAAGCGATCGATCTCGCCGAGAAAGGCCCTCAGCCGATGTTCGCCGCCATCGTGACCGATGACCAGTCCCTACAGACAGGCCTATTCCCAGCTTTAAAGCAGAGTTCAGCCGCTGCCGACATCTCCTGGAGGCCGTGAAAAAACACGATAACGCCTTGCTCGGTCACCATCGTCACCGCCTCGATCTTCAACGGACGGCTGAACGAGCGTCTCGTCCTATCCAGGCTCCATTTTAATGGTCACAATCTCAACTTCGTATCCACGAAACCGGCAGCAGCGCTGGTCAATCCATCGAGGTCTTGAGGCTTGCCGAGCCCGCGGCACCCCTCGTCCGAGAGTCAAAAATTGAACGACGCCCTCAAACCCATCGTCGTTGCGTCAAGCTCGACACCGCTGCCGTTGAAATCGTCGAACCTGTGTTGCAGAATTTCTGCGCCGACGGACAGGGACGGCGTGTAGCGATAGTCGACGCCCAGGCCCGCGAAGGCACCGGTGTCCTCGCCCGCGAAGCTGCTGTTGCTGATCGAGGCCCTCGCGACGCCGGTCGTCGCGTAGGGCATGAACCGCCCCGCGTCATATCCGACACGCAGTTTTGCGCGTGCGATACTGCCAAACTGTAGAAAGGACGACCCTTCCTGAACGTCCGTTGCCTCGTACTGCAGTTCCCCACCCACGACGACACGGCCGAAATCGCGGTTGTAGCCCGCGTGGATTCCGTAGGCCGTCCCGTCGGGCGATCCGGCGAACAGGTCGGCTCCGTTGAAGGTGCCGTCGATCCGCGCGTATCCAAGACTGCCACCGACATACGCACCGGTCCAGTCGGCGGGACTGGCGGTCGGGGCCGGCATGACCATGGTCGGGGCCACGTCTATCGTCGGCTCGGCCATGCTACCGGCGACGGCGGATGTGCCGGAGGTCATACCGCACAGTATCGCCAGTGCAAGACGTGCGGACGAAAGCGGATAAAGAGCCTGAGCCATGGTGAAGTCCTTCCAATAAAACCGAGCACACGTGTAAAAAAGTGGTCATCCAGGCCCTGCGTGCAAACAAAGCTGAACAGTACCTTAGTGTCGCGGGGAAGTCGTTCAAACGAATTGTAACAGGCCGCATCACTTTGCGGCGAAGCGTGACAGTTTCATCGTCCGGCTTGCGATGGTGACCGGCCATTCCCAGCAGGTTTCATTGAATCGTCAACAGCCAGACGCCGAAGAACGATGCCGCGAGCCACGGTCCGAACGGGATGCGCTGCCCTGACGTGGGCCCGGCCATGACTGCGTGACCGAGGCCGCCCAGTGCGGCCAGCAACACCACCACGGGCAAGGCATGCAGCCCGACCCACGCCCCTGCGGCGGCCAATAGCTTGGCATCGCCAAGACCCAAACCCTCCATGTGTCGCAGGCGGAAATGAATCCAGCCGATCAGGGCAAAGACGAGATATCCCGCGGCCGCCGCGACGAACATGTCCCACGGCCAGGCACCGGAGCGGACAAGATTGACGAGCCACCCCGAAAGGATCAGCGGCAGGGTCAGGTCATCGGGCAGGCGAAACGTCCGGATGTCGATCACCGACAACACGAGCAGCGTGACACCCAGACCGGCGGTCGCGAGAATTTCAAACATGTGAGCCTGTGAGTGCTGCCGTCAGCATCTGGTTTAAGAAGTTTGCGAAAAAAGATCGCAAGGCGAAACTATAGCAGTCCCGTGCCGTGACTAAGTTGCAGGATGTTGTGGCGCGGCACTGGTCGCGTTTCAACGCACGTTGGGGTGGCAAGCCGCCATGCCAAAGGTAACGAATGATAATTTTAATGGGAGGGTACAACCAATGATTTTGAGAATGAACAAGACGCTGTGCGGCACGACCGCATTGGCGCTGTGCATCACGGCGACCCTTGCCGGTGCATCGTCGCACCGCGAGGCGCCCGCAATCACGGAAACACCGAAGATCGACGGCACCGATTTTTACATGTTCCGCAGCTACGAACCCGGCCGCGACGGGTTCGTCACGATGATCGCGAACTACCAGCCGATCCA